>NZ_DJKE01000009.1 GCF_002434505.1 Brevundimonas sp. UBA6550 | reverse complement strand
TTCGAACTTTTCCTTGGCCATTCTCTAGCTCCTAAGGTCCCCGAACCGGGGTTCCTGCAGTTTGGGGGTTAAGGACGCCCGGTCCTTACGGTCCGGGCGCATATAGGTCCGCTTTCCGAAAAGGGAAAGCTTAGGCGTACTTCTTGATCACTTCGTCGGCGACGTGTTGCGGCACCGGCTCGTAGTGGTCGTATTGCATGGTGAACTGGGCGCGGCCCTGCGACATGCCGCGCAGCGTGTTCACATAGCCGAACATGTTGGCCAGCGGCACGAAGGCGTTCACGACGGTGGCGTTGCCGCGCATGTCCTGACCCTGGATCATGCCGCGACGGCCGTTCAGGTCGCCGATGACCGAGCCGAGGTATTCCTCGGGGGTCACGACTTCCACCGCCATGATCGGCTCGAGCAGCTTGGGCGCACCCTTCTCCTTCAGTTCGCGGAAGGCGGCGCGCGACGCGATTTCGAACGCCAGCACGCTGGAGTCGACGTCGTGGAACTTGCCGTCCGTCAGCGTCGCCTTGAAGTCGATCAGCGGGAAGCCGGCCAGCAGGCCATTGTCCTTGGCCGAGTTCAGGCCCTTTTCGACGCCGGGGATGTATTCCTTGGGCACCGCGCCGCCGACGATCGAGTTCTCGAACACGAAGCCCGAGCCCGGCTCGCCGGGTTCGAAGGTGATCATGACGCGGGCGAACTGGCCCGTACCGCCGGTCTGCTTCTTGTGGGTGTAGTCGATGTCGACCTTGCGGCCCAGCGATTCACGATAGGCGACCTGCGGCGCGCCGATGGTGGCCTCGACCTTGTAGGTGCGCTTCAGGATGTCGATCTTGATGTCCAGGTGAAGCTCGCCCATGCCCTTCAGGATGGTCTGGCCCGACTCGTGGTCGGTCGAGACGGTGAAGGACGGGTCTTCCGACGCCAGCTTGGCCAGGGCGACGCCCAGCTTCTCCTGGTCGGCCTTGGTCTTGGGCTCGACCGAGATCTCGATGACCGGGGCCGGGAACTCCATCTTCTCCAGGATGACGGGCGACTTCAGCGGATCGCACAGGGTGTCCCCGGTGCGGGTTTCCTTCAGGCCGGCCAGGGCGACGATGTCGCCGGCGTAGGCTTCCTTGACGTCTTCGCGGTTGTTGGAGTGCATCTGCAGCATCCGGCCGACGCGCTCTTTCTTGTCGCGGCTGGAGTTCAGCAGGCTCATGCCCGTTTCCATCTTGCCCGAATACAGGCGGCAGAAGGTCAGCGAGCCGACGAAGGGGTCGTCCATGATCTTGAAGGCGAGAACCGACAGGGGCTCGTCGTCCGACGCCTTGCGGGTGACGGGCTCTTCGGTCTTGAAGTCGATGCCCGGCGTCGCGGGGATGTCCAGCGGCGACGGCAGATAGTCGACCACGGCGTCCAGCAGCGTCTGCACGCCCTTGTTCTTGAAGGCCGAGCCGCACAGGATCGGATAGAAGGCGCCGGTCAGCACGGCCTTGCGGATGCACTTCTTGATGGTGGCTTCGTCGGGCTCGTTGCCTTCGAGGTAGGCTTCCATCGCCTCGTCGTCCAGCTCGACGGCGTTGTCGATCAGGTACTGGCGGGCTTCATTGGCCTTGTCGACCAGGTCGGCGGGAATTTCTTCGTCATGGTAGGACGCGCCCAGGCCGTCGTTGTCCCAGACCACGGCCTTCATGCGAACCAGATCGACCAGGCCCTTCAGCGAGCTTTCGGAGCCGATGGGGAATTGGATCGGCACGGCCTTGGCGCCCAGGCGGTCGCGGATCGATTCAACCGACTTGTCGAAGTCGGCGCCGATCTTGTCCATCTTGTTGACGAAGACGATGCGCGGCACCGAATATTTGTCGGCCTGGCGCCAGACGGTTTCGGTCTGCGGCTCGACGCCGGCGTTGCCGTCCAGCACCGTCACGGCGCCGTCCAGGACGCGCAGGCTGCGCTCGACTTCGATGGTGAAGTCCACGTGGCCGGGGGTGTCGATGATGTTCAGGCGCTTGTTCTGCCAGAAGGCGGTCGTCGCGGCCGAGGTGATGGTGATGCCGCGTTCCTGCTCCTGGTCCATCCAGTCCATGGTCGCGGCGCCGTCGTGGACTTCGCCGATCTTGTGGGATTTGCCGGTGTAATACAGGATCCGCTCGGTCGTCGTCGTCTTGCCCGCGTCGATGTGGGCCATGATGCCGAAGTTGCGGTAGTCCTCGAGCTTGTGCGTACGAGCCATGAAAACGTGCCTTGGAAGTAGTGCAGGACGCGAAGCGCGCCCTCGGGGATGATCGTCGATGCGGCGGATAAGCGAGCGCGGGCGATTTAGCTCAAACCGCCCGCGCCGGATAGTCTCAGATAGTCACCGCAGTTGGCGCTTTTAAGACGCTTACCAGCGATAGTGGCTGAAGGCGCGGTTGGCTTCGGCCATCTTGTGGGTGTCTTCGCGCTTCTTGACCGCGGTGCCGCGGTTGTTGGAGGCGTCCAGCAGTTCGGCCGCCAGCTTTTCCGTCATGGTGTTCTCGCCACGCTTGCGCGCGGCGTTGACCAGCCAGCGGATGGCCAGGGCGCGGCGGCGGTCCGGGCGGACTTCGACGGGCACCTGATAGGTGGCGCCGCCGACGCGACGCGAGCGGACTTCGACCGACGGGGCGACGTTGTCCAGGGCGGCGTGGAAGGTGGCGACCGGCTCCTGGTCCTTCTTCTTGTCGGCCAGGATGTCGAAGGCGCCGTACACGATGTTTTCGGCGACGGCCTTCTTACCTTCGTACATGACGTAGTTCATGAACTTGGTGACGATCAGGTCCCCGAACTTGGGATCCGGCAGAACTTCACGCTTCTGGGCGCGGTGACGACGCGACATGGGTTATTCCTTGCAGTGCCCGGCCTGCGCCGGGAAGATCTCGAAAAGGCGTCCGGGCGCGACGGCCCGGAAGCGAATGGCTTACTTCGGACGCTTGGCGCCGTAGTGCGAACGACGCTGCTTGCGGTCCTTGACGCCTTGGGTATCCAGAACGCCGCGCAGGATGTGGTAGCGAACGCCGGGCAAGTCCTTCACGCGGCCGCCGCGGATCAGAACGACCGAGTGTTCCTGCAGGTTGTGGCCTTCGCCGGGGATGTAGCAAACGGCTTCGTAGCCGTTTTTGGCCAGACGGACCTTGGCGACCTTACGCAGAGCCGAGTTCGGCTTCTTCGGGGTCGTGGTGTAAACGCGGGTGCAGACGCCGCGACGCTGGGGCGAACCCTCCAGAGCCGGCACCTTGTTGCGGGTGGGCTTGGGCTTGCGCGGCTTGCGGATCAGCTGGTTGATCGTAGGCATTCGAAACTCGTCTCGACTTCTGATGGAGGCGTGTGTCTTTCGACCGAAGCGCCTCTCGCCTTCTTGTGAACGGGGGACCATCCCCTCGCCCGGGTGTCATCGAGACTGAGGGCGTGACCACCCAAACACCCCCGGTTCGCTCCGGCGAACCGGAAACACAAAACACAAAGGGCCGGAACGCGCGCTTTGGGCGTTCCGGCGGGCACAGCCCGTCCGTTCGATTGTCACGTTCTCGGCGACCGGCGAACCGGCCACGCCTCGAAAGTGGGCGGCTTCTACGCGGGATAGGGCGTCAGGTCAACCGACCCTTAATCGGCCAGCCGAAATCGAGTAGTGAAGCGGACCCTCTGACCGGCGGCGCCGCCGGGCCTCATTTTCGCGCTCTTCGCCATATCCAGCGCGGCCTGTCCCAGCCCTTGCCCTGCGGGGGTTTCGGACACGACCTGACACTCCGTCAGATTTGCAGTTGTCGATAGAATGCATTCCAGAACGACCGATCCGTCCTGTTCGGTCGGCGCAAAGTTATCCGCCGACAAGTGAGCGTTCGACACGGCGGCGCCGGGCGGCGTCGCGCACCCCGACATTAGCGCCAGTCCCGCCAGGACGACGCAGAACTCGATTCTCTTCATTCCCGCCCCTCGCTCCGAAGCGACCGCAACACCGCCTGAAAGCGGCCATGCTTCTAGCACAGCTTGCATATGATCAAGGGGGGAATGCGTATTGGCGCAGCGAGGGGCTGACGGTCTGGATTGGCGCAAGGCGGGCTTTGCGGCCACGGCTGTCGGCCTGAACGCGGGCGCCGTCGCGCTTCTGTCCATGACCGATGTGGGGCTGCGCGTTCGGCCGCCGCGCGCCGTGCCGATGATCGTCTATCTGGACGACGCCTGGCCGACCCTGGCCCGCGCGCCGAAATCTCCGTCCGACCTCCCATTGGAGGAAACGCCGGCCGCGCCCCGCCGTGCGCAGGCGTCCCAGGCCGATGCGCCGGACAGCGGCGGAACGGCCACATCGCCGCGCCCGCCCCTGACCCAGGCGACAACCGACGACGGGATCGACGCCCGCTGGCGGGTCGGCGGCGCCGTTCCGGGGCCTAGGGTCCCTCTCCTCTCGTGCGACGCCCCGCACCGCCTGTCGCCGGACGCCCGCCGTCGCTGCGAGGACCGCTGGGCCGGCGCCGAAGCCGTTCCCGCGATCCGAGGCACGGGCGATGCGGAACGCGACGCCGCCTTCGCCCGGCAGGGCGCGCGACGACTGGCGGCCTGGGAGGCGCAGCGGGCCGAGCCGTCGCGCGTCAATCGGTCGTGCGAAAACCCGAACCCCGTGGCAGGATGCGCCGACGTGGATATTCGGATCGAACTCTTCTCCTCGCGGGACGGCTTCCTGCCCAACCTCAGAAAGCGTCGCGAATGACCGCTGCGTCGATGTCCCCGCCTGGCCCATGGTCGCGACGACGCCGCCCGGACTGGCGAAAGGCGGCCCTGGCCTCGGCCTCGGTCGTCATCAACGCGGGTCTGATCGCCGTCCTGTCCTTTACGGCCCTGGGGATCGACGCGCCGCCGACCGCGCCCGAGCCGCGCCCTCTCTATATCGACATCACGCCGCGTCCCTTGCTGCCGGACGAGCGGCCGCGCCCAGCGATCCAGCCGCCGGCCCCGGCGCCGACCGCCGCGCCGCGCGACGCCCGCAACATTCAGACCCCGCCCCCGGCTCAGGCGTCGCCAACGCCGGATGCGCGCCCGGCGCCCCTGCGTCCCCGCCTCGCCGCGCCCGCGCCGCAAGGCGTGCCGGTCCCGGCCGATCCGTGGCGCGTCGATCCGGGCGACCGGACCAACGCCATGGCCCGCGCCCTGCGCCAGGGCTTGATCGGCTGCACAACCCCGGATCAGTTGAACGCCGCCGAGCGCGCCCATTGCCGCGAGGACGCCATGCGTCGCGGCCTGAACGCCGCCCCGATCACCGGCACCGGCAACCCCGAACGCGACGCCGCCTTCGCTCGGCAAGGCGCGCGCCGCCTGGCGGAATGGGAGGCGCGGCGTCGGCCCCTCTCCGGCGGCGTCGGCGTGGTCGGACCGGCGGATTGCGTCGGTTCGAATTTCGGCACGGGCTGCGCAGGGGCTCAGTTGAACCCGTCGCTGGCGCCGGATTCCAGCCGCAACGTCCAGACCCGGCGCGACGGCCATCGTGCGGGCGGCGCCCCCATCACGCCGGGCGCCTCGGCGCCGATGGAGCGATGGAAGGACTGACCCGTCAGTGGTCCTGGCAATAGGCGTCGTGCATGGCGGCGCCGAGATTGAGCATCATCGTCTTGGCTTCCACCCAGACGAACAGCGACAGCACCACGGCCGTCAGCCCCCACAGCACCTTGTCCGATTTCGTCACGGCGGCCTCCCGAACAACCTGGACCTACTTCTCTCACAACCATACGCCGCGTCAAGCCGCAAGAAAAAGGGCGGCGCCGTCGCCGGCGCCGCCCTCTTAAAGTCTTCGCTTCCGAACCCGGAGATCAGCCTTCGCTGCTCTCCAGCTCCAGTTGCAGATCGGCCGGCAGCGGCTCGATCGCATCTTCGCGGGCCTTGGTCAGTTCCGCATCGCGCTCGTTGGCGATCTTCTGCAGGCTACGCAGATAGGCGCCCGTGCCCGCCGGGATCAGACGACCCACGATCACGTTCTCCTTCAGGCCCTCCAGCATGTCCTTCTTGCCGTGGACCGAGGCCTCGGTCAGGACGCGCGTGGTTTCCTGGAAGGACGCCGCCGAGATGAAGCTGCGGGTCTGCAGCGACGCCTTGGTGATGCCCAGCAGGACCGGCTGAGTGGTGGCCAGACGGCCGCCGCGCTTCTCGACCTTGGCGTTCTCCAGCACCGCTTCGGCGACTTCGACGGTGTCGCCGCGGATCAGGGTGGTTTCACCCGCGTCCAGCACTTCCACCTTCTGCAGCATCTGACGCACGATGACTTCGATGTGCTTGTCGTTGATCGGCACGCCCTGCAGGCGATAGACCTCCTGCACCTCGTTCACCAGATATTCGGCCAGCGCCTCGACGCCCTGGATGCGCAGCAGGTCATGCGGATCCGGGTTGCCGTCGATGATGTAGTCGCCCTTCTGAATCAGATCGCCGTCGTGGACGGAGATGTGCTTGCCCTTCGGGATCAGGAACTCGACCGGCTCGCCCTGCACGCCGTCGGCGTTGACTTCCGGCGTGATCTTGATGCGACGCTTGTTCTTGTAGTCGCGACCGAATTCGACGCGACCATCCATCTCGGCGATGACCGCGCAGTCCTTCGGACGACGCGCTTCGAACAGTTCGGCGACGCGCGGCAGACCGCCGGTGATGTCGCGGGTCTTGGCGCCTTCGGTCGGAACGCGGGCGATGATCTCGCCCGGCTTGACCTCGTCGCCGTTCGACACGGACAGAACCGCGCCCACCGGCAGCAGATAGCGCGCGTCCGAACCCGACGACAGCTTGGCGTAGGCGTCGCCCAGTGTGACGCCCATGGCCGGACGCAGGTCCGAACCGCGCGGGCTGGCGCGCCAGTCGGAGACCACGCGCTGGGCGATGCCCGTCGCTTCGTCGGTCTCTTCCTTGACGGACAGGCCCTCCACCAGGTCCTCGAAGCGGACGACGCCGCCCACTTCGGTCAGGATCGGGGTGGTGTAGGGGTCCCACTCGGCCAGGCGTTGGCCGCGCTTGACCTCGCCGCCGTCCTTGACGCGGATGCGGGCGCCGTACGGGGCCTTGTGCGTCTCGCGGTCCTTGCCGTCGACGACGACGGTCACGGTGACGTTGCGGCTCATGGCCACCAGGTCGCCGTGCGCCGCGACGACGGTCGGGCCGGCGATGCGGGCCGTACCGGCGTTGGTCGCCTCCATGAAGGAGGTTTCCGCAACCTGGGCCGTGCCGCCGATGTGGAAGGTCCGCATCGTCAGCTGGGTGCCCGGCTCGCCGATCGACTGGGCGGCGATGACGCCGACCGCTTCGCCGATGTTGACGTTGGTGCCGCGCGCCAGGTCACGGCCGTAGCAGTGGGCGCAGATGCCGGCGTCGGCTTCGCAGGTCAGGGCCGAGCGGACCTTGACCGACTGCACGCCGGCGGCGTCCACGGCCTCGACCACTTCTTCCACCAGATAGGTGTCGGCGGGGAACAGGACCGTATCGGTGCCCGGCTCCTTGATGTCCTCGGCCGCATAGCGACCCAGGATGCGCTGACCCAGCGAGACCAGCACGTCGCCGCCCTCCATCACCGCACGCAGGGTGATGCCGCGCGTCGAGCCGCAATCCTGCTCGGTGACGATCGAGTCCTGCGCCACGTCCACCAGACGACGGGTCAGGTAACCCGAGTTGGCGGTCTTCAGCGCGGTGTCGGCCAGACCCTTGCGGGCGCCGTGGGTGGAGTTGAAGTATTCAAGGACGGTCAGACCCTCCTTGAAGTTCGAGGTAATCGGTGTCTCGATGATCTCGCCGGACGGCTTGGCCATCAGGCCGCGCATCCCGCCCAGCTGCTTCATCTGCGCCTGCGAACCGCGGGCGCCGGAGTTGGCCATCATGAAGACCGAGTTGATGTCGGGGTTCTCGCCCTCGATCAGCACGCGCGGCTGCGCGATCTCGCCCATCATGGCGTCGGCGATCCGGTCCGTGGCCTTGGCCCAGGCGTCGACGACCTTGTTATACTTCTCGCCGCGCGTGATCAGGCCGTCGGCGTACTGTTGTTCATACTCCTCGACCTGGGTGCGGGTCTCGGCGACCAGTTCGACCTTCTTGGCCGGGATCACGATGTCGTCCTTGCCGAACGAGATGCCCGCCTTGGCCGCCTCGCGGAAGCCCAGGCCCATCATCTGGTCGGCGAAGATGACCGTCGCCTTCTGACCGCAGTGGCGATAGACCACGTCGATCAGGTTCCCGATCTCCTTCTTGGTCAGGTTCTTCTCGAGCAGGCGATAGCCGACGTTCGGGTTGCGCGGCAGCAGGGCCGCCAGCTTCATCCGGCCGGGCGTCGTGTCGATGACCTTGGTCACCTCATTGCCTTGGGCGTCCTGCTCGGTCCAGCGCGCCTTGATGCGGCTGTGCAGGGTCACGACCTTGGCGTCCAACGCCGCGTCGATCTCGCCGATGTTGGCGAACAGCTTGCCCTCGCCCGGCTCGCCGTCCTTGACCAGCGACAGATAGTACAGACCCAGGACGATGTCCTGCGACGGCACGATGATCGGCTTGCCGTTGGCGGGCGACAGGATGTTGTTCGTCGACATCATCAGGACGCGCGCTTCCAGCTGGGCCTCGAGGCTCAGCGGGACGTGAACGGCCATCTGGTCGCCGTCGAAGTCGGCGTTGAAGGCGGTGCAGACCAGCGGGTGCAGGCGGATGGCCTTGCCCTCGATCAGCTTGGGTTCGAACGCCTGGATGCCCAGACGGTGCAGCGTCGGCGCGCGGTTCAGCAGAACCGGGTGCTCGCGGATCACCTCGTCCAGAATGTCCCAGACGGCGGGCTGCTCGCGCTCGACCATGCGCTTGGACTGTTTGACGGTGCCCGACAGGCCCTTGGCGTCCAGACGCGCGTAGATGAACGGCTTGAACAGCTCCAGCGCCATCTTCTTGGGCAGGCCGCACTCGTGCAGCTTCAGCTCCGGTCCCACGGTGATGACCGAACGGCCCGAATAGTCGACGCGCTTGCCCAGCAGGTTCTGACGGAAGCGACCCTGCTTGCCCTTCAGCATGTCGGCCAGCGACTTCAGCGGACGCTTGTTCGCGCCGGTGATGACGCGACCGCGACGGCCGTTGTCGAACAGGGCGTCGACGGATTCCTGCAGCATCCGCTTTTCGTTGCGGATGATGATGTCCGGCGCGCGCAGCTCCATCAGGCGCTTCAGGCGGTTGTTGCGGTTGATGACGCGGCGATACAGGTCGTTCAGGTCCGACGTCGCGAAACGACCGCCGTCCAGCGGCACCAGCGGACGCAGTTCCGGCGGGATGACCGGCACGATGGTCAGGATCATCCACTCGGGCTTGTTGCCGGATTCGAGGAAGGCCTCGATCAGCTTCAGGCGCTTGGAGGCCTTCTTGGCCTTCATTTCCGAGGGGTTGTCGGCCAGTTCGCCACGGTGCTTCTCGGCCTCGGCGTGCAGGTCGATGCCCATCAACAGGTTGCGGACGGCCTCGGCGCCGATCTCGGCGGTGAAGCCGTCGTCGCCGAACTCTTCCTGATAGCGATAGAATTCGTCTTCCGTCAGCAGCTGGTTCTGCTTCAGCGGGGTCAGGCCCGGCTCGGTGACGATGTAGTTCTCGAAGTAAAGAACGCGCTCGACGTCCTTCAGCGCCATGTCCAGCATCAGCGAGATGCGGCTGGGCAGCGACTTCAGGAACCAGATGTGGGCGACCGGGGCGGCCAGGTCGATGTGACCCATCCGCTCGCGGCGAACGCGCGCCAGCGTGACTTCGACGCCGCACTTCTCGCAGATGATGCCCTTGTACTTCATGCGCTTGTACTTGCCGCACAGGCATTCGTAGTCCTTGGTCGGGCCAAAGATACGGGCGCAGAACAGGCCGTCACGCTCGGGCTTGAACGTGCGGTAGTTGATGGTTTCCGGCTTCTTGATCTCGCCGAACGACCACGACCGGATCTTCTCCGGCGAGGCCAGGGCGATCTTGATCTGGTCGAAGGTCGGGGTGACCGGGACCGGGTTGAAGATGTTCAGGACTTCCTGGTTCATCTTGGTTTCCTTCTGCGGCGCGGGGGCCGCTTAAAATCTTCGTCGATGGAGAGCGGCTCGTGATCCGTGAGCCGTGAATCGTGACGGGATCGGCCCACTCACGATTCACGGCTCACCATTCACGCCTCAGCTGTTCTCCAGCTCCACGTTCAGACCCAGCGAACGCATTTCCTTGATGAGCACGTTGAAGCTCTCGGGAATGCCGGCTTCGAAGCTGTCGTCGCCACGGACGATGGCCTCGTAGACCTTGGTCCGGCCGGCCACGTCGTCGGACTTCACCGTCAGCATTTCCTGCAGGGTGTAGGCGGCGCCGTAGGCTTCCAGAGCCCAGACCTCCATTTCCCCGAAGCGCTGACCGCCGAACTGCGCCTTGCCGCCCAGCGGCTGCTGGGTGACCAGCGAGTACGGGCCGATGGAGCGGGCGTGGATCTTGTCGTCGACCAGGTGGTGCAGCTTCAGCATGTAGATGTAGCCCACCGTGACCGGGCGCTTGAACTGCTCGCCGGTCTGGCCGTCGTAAAGGATCGACTGGGCCGACTTGTTCAGCCCCGCCTCTTCCAGCAGACGCTCGATGTCGCCGATGTGCGCGCCGTCGAAGACGGGGGTCGCGAACGGCACGCCCTTGGACAGGTTCCTGGCCAGTTCGATCAGCTCTTCCTCGTCCTGCGGCAGAGGGGTTTCCTCGCCGTAGATTTCGGTCAGCCGCTCGACCAGGGCCTGCTTCTGCCCGCCTTGCTGCCAGGCTTCCAGCAGACCGGAGATCTGCTTGCCCAGACCGGCTGCGGCCCAACCCAGGTGGGTTTCGAAGATCTGGCCGATGTTCATGCGCGACGGCACGCCCAGCGGGTTCAGAACGACGTCGACGTGGGTGCCGTCTTCCAGGTGCGGCATGTCCTCGATCGGCAGGATCTTGGAGATGACGCCCTTGTTGCCGTGACGGCCGGCCATCTTGTCGCCGGGCTGAAGCTTGCGCTTCACGGCCACGAAGACCTTGACCATCTTCATCACGCCGGGGGGCAGTTCGTCGCCGCGCTGCAGCTTCTCGACCTTGTCTTCAAAACGACGGTCCAGTTGCTTGCGAGCGTCCTCGAACTGGCGCTTCATCGCCTCCAGCTCGCCCATGGTCTTTTCGTCGTCCAGGGCGATCTGCCACCACAGACCCCGGCTGACCTCGGCCAGCTTCTCGTCGGTCAGTTCGCCACGGCCGATGCCCTTGGGCCCCGACACGGCGGTCTTGCCGACGATCAGCGGCTTCAGGCGGCCGTAGACGTTGCGCTCAAGAATCTTGAGCTCGTCGTCGCGGTCCTTGCCCAGGCGTTCGATCTCGGCGCGTTCGATCGCCATGGCGCGCTCGTCCTTGTCGACGCCGTGACGGTTGAAGACGCGAACGTCCACGATGGTGCCGGCGACGCCGGGCGGCAGGCGCAAGCTGGTGTCGCGCACGTCCGACGCCTTCTCGCCGAAGATGGCGCGCAGCAGCTTCTCTTCCGGGGTCATCGGGCTTTCGCCCTTCGGCGTCACCTTGCCGACCAGAATGTCGCCCGGCTGGACCTCGGCGCCGATGGCCACGATGCCCGCTTCGTCGAGGTTGCGCAGGGCTTCCTCGCCGACGTTGGGGATGTCGCGCGTGATTTCCTCAGGCCCGAGCTTCGTATCGCGGGCGGCGACTTCGAACTCTTCCAGGTGGATCGAGGTGAAGACGTCGTCGCGCACGATGCGCTCGGAGATCAGGATGGAGTCTTCGAAGTTGTAGCCGTTCCACGGCATGAAGGCGACCAGGGCGTTGCGGCCCAGGGCCAGTTCGCCCAGGTCCGTCGACGGACCGTCGGCGATCACGTCGCCGCCCTTCACCTCGTCGCCCACGCGCACGATGGGGCGCTGGTTGATGCAGGTCGACTGGTTGGAACGCTGGAACTTCGACAGGCGATAGATGTCGACGCCCGAACGGGCGGCGTCCACGTCGCCGGTGGCGCGCACGACGATGCGGGTGCCGTCGATCTGTTCGACGACGCCGTCACGACGGGCGACCACGACGGCGCCGGAGTCCACGGCCACGACCGCCTCCATGCCGGTGCCGACCAGCGGCGCGTCCGACTGCACCAGCGGCACGGCCTGACGTTGCATGTTGGCGCCCATCAACGCGCGGTTGGCGTCGTCGTTTTCCAGGAACGGGATCAGGGCGGCGGCGACCGAAACGACCTGTTTTGGCGACACGTCCATCATGTCCACGGCGTCCTTGTTCAGGAGCTGGGATTCACCGTTGATCCGGCCGGGGACCAGGTCCTCGACGATCTGGCCGTCCTTCAGTTCGATGTTGGCCTGGGCGATCGTGTATTTCGACTCTTCCATGGCCGAGATGTAGACCACCTCGCCCTGAGCCTGGCCGTCCTTGACGCGACGGTAGGGGCTTTCGATGAAGCCGTACTTGTTGACCCGCGCGTGGGTGGCCAGCGAGTTGATCAGGCCGATGTTCGGGCCTTCCGGCGTCTCGATCGGGCAGATGCGGCCATAGTGGGTCGGGTGAACGTCGCGGACTTCGAAGCCCGCGCGCTCGCGCGTCAGACCGCCCGGGCCAAGCGCCGAAAGGCGACGCTTGTGGGTGATTTCCGACAGCGGGTTGGTCTGGTCCATGAACTGCGACAGCTGCGACGAACCGAAGAACTCGCGAACGGCGGCGGCGGCCGGCTTGGCGTTGATCAGGTCGTGCGGCATCACCGTGTCGATATCGACCGAGGACATGCGCTCCTTGATGGCGCGCTCCATGCGCAGCAGACCGACGCGGTACTGGTTTTCCAGCAGTTCGCCGACCGAACGGACCCGGCGGTTGCCCAGGTTGTCGATGTCGTCGATCTCGCCGCGACCGTCCTTCAGGCCGACCAGGATCTGCAGCACCTTCAGCACGTCGTCCTTGCGCAGGACGCGGATCTCGTCGGAGACCTCCGGGCTTTCCAGACGCATGTTCATCTTGACCCGGCCGACGGCCGACAGGTCGTAGCGTTCGCTGTCGAAGAACAGCGAGTTGAACATGGCTTCGGCGGCTTCCGGGGTGGGCGGCTCGCCCGGACGCATCACGCGATAGACGTCGAACAGGGCGTCCTCGCGGTTGTCGTTCTTATCGACGCGCAGGGTGTTGCGCATATAGCCGCCGACCGTGACGTGGTCGATGTCCAGCACCTCGATGGTGGTGAAGCCGTTCTGCTCCAGCACTTCGATGGTCGGGGCGTCCAGCTCGTCGCCGGCCTCGGCGAAGATCTCGCCGGTCTCGAAGTTCACCGCGTCATTGGCCAGATATTTGGTCAGCAGGGCGTCGGCGGCCAGCGACAGCGACGTCGTGGCGTCGCCCAGCTTCTTGGCGGCGCGCGCGCTGATCTTCTGGCCGGCCTGGGCGATCACTTCGCCGGTGTCGGCGTCGACCAGGTCGAACTCGGGCTTCACCCCGCGCCAGCGCTCGGCCTTGTACGGCGTGACCCAGCCCTCGCCGCGCTTCTCGTAGGGCACGGTCTCGTAGAAGGTCTTCAGGATTTCCTCGCCGTCCATGCCCAGCCCCATCAGGAAGGTCGTGGCGGGCAGCTTGCGGCGGCGGTCGATGCGGACATAGACCACATCCTTGGCGTCGAACTCGAAGTCCAGCCACGAGCCACGATACGGGATCACGCGGGCGGCGAACAGCAGCTTGCCCGAGGAGTGCGTCTTGCCCTTGTCGTGGTCGAAGAAGACGCCCGGCGAACGGTGCATCTGCGACACGATCACGCGCTCGGTGCCGTTGACGATGAAGGTGCCCTTGTCCGTCATGAGCGGGATGTCGCCCATATAGACGTCCTGCTCCTTGATGTCCTTGACCGAACGGGCTCCCGTTTCCTCGTCGGTCTCGAACACGATCAGGCGCAGCTTGACCTTCAGCGGCGCGGCATAGGTCATGTCGCGCTGAATGCACTCCTCGACGTCGTACTTGGGCTCTTCGAACTCGTACGAGACGTATTCCAGGATAGCGCGTTCGTTGAAGTCCTTGATCGGGAACACCGACTTGAAGACCGCTTCGATGCCCTCGTCGCGACGCTGGCCCGGACGGACCTCGCGCTGCAGGAACTGTTCGTAGGAGGCGCGCTGAACCTCGATCAGGTTCGGCATCTGCACCGCTTCGGGAATGCGCCCGAAGGATTTGCGGATGCGCTTCTTGCCGGTGAACGAGGTGGCGGAAGCGATCTGACCGTTGATGGCGAGATCGTGGGCGACGTCAGTCATTCAGTGTTTCCCATGACGCACGACCCGGGAGAAGCCGTGCGCGAAATGCAGCAGCCACGGCGCGCCCTTCAGCGTCCGCAGCCAGGTTTTCGGCGTCCACCCTCGGCCCGCTGCCGGGCCAGGACGCCTGAAATGTACCGGCTCCCTGGGGAAGGAGCCGCGCCTTCGCTCCGGTCGGAGGGCGACGGACCGGGCCTCGGCGCTTGCGCGCAGACTCAAATGGAGTGTTGCGGGAACGCGCACATATACGCGCATTCGCGACGAAATAAAGGCCCTTTCCTCCCCATCGCGTGCGATGGGGAGGGGACCGCGCCCAACGGGCGTGGTGGAGGGGCCGCATCCGCCTCGCAGACGCCCGCTACCTTGATCGCGCACGAACCTCGCCTGCCAGGAATGTCAGGATTTCATCCAGCCCATCCCTAACGCTCAGGGCGGAAAAGCGCACTACATCGATCTTCTGCTCCGCCAGCCAGGCGGTGCGACGTAGATCATGTGTGGCCTGACCGTCCTGTTCATGGATCGCGCCATCCACCTCGACGGCCAGCCGCGCCGCCGCGCAATAGAAGTCCAGAATATAGGGTCCGATCGGATGCTGGCGTCGAAACATGGAGCCGCCCAGCCTGCCGCCTTTCAGACAGGCCCACAGCCGCGCCTCCGGCGGCGTCAGCGCTCGCCTCATCTTCGCGGCGCGCTGATAGATGATCGGTTCAGACGGCAAACAGCCCCTCCACCGCTTCGCGGTCCCCCTCCCCATTGCTACGCAACGGGGAGGAAAAGTCACGCATTGCCGCCTTCATCGACCTCCTCTAGCGTCGCCATATGACTCGCATCGCCCTGCCCCTGCTCGCCGTCCTCGCCCTGTCCGCCTGCGCCACGCGCCAGCCGGTGACCTATGCCGAGACGGCGTCCGCCGCCGCTCGCGCCGCCGCCCAGGTTCAGGGCGAGGCCGGACTGACGGCCCAGCAGTTGTGGGACCAGGGCAATGCCGACTATCTGGCCTGGAACGGCGCCCGGCGCGGCTGGACCACGACCGAGAGCGGCCTGCAATACCGCCGCGTGGGCAAGGCCCATCCCGACGGCGCCCAGCCTTCCGGCTCAGACACGGTCAAGGTCCACTATCGCGGCACATTCATCGACGGGCGCGAGTTCGACAGCTCCTACTCTCGCAACGAACCGGCCGAATTCCCGCTGAACCGCGTCATCAAGGGCTGGACCGAGGGCGTGGCCCTGATGCACGTCGGCGAGATCTACGAGTTCGTCATTCCCGCCTCCCTGGCCTATGGCTCGCGCTGGGTCGGCGGCGACGAACTGCCGCCCAACTCCACCCTGCGGTTCTCGGTCGAACTGTTGGAGGTCAAGCCCGGCTGAACCCTGAAATAGGATGGCCGGCGCCCGCCTGCCATCCTATTTGCGGACGACGCGGCCCGTGTTTTCAATGCCTTGCAAGCCGCCAGCGTCATTCTTCCGGCCATAGGAAGCGGCGCGCGCATCATGGTCGGCATGACCGATCACATCCGCCGACTGCCCGATTCCCCGCCCCCGCCTCAAACGCGCCGTTCGGCCGAGACCTGGGCCGCCGCGCGCGCGGACTATCTCGCCGGCGGTTCCGCCTCCGAGGTGTGCGAGCGCCACAGCCTGCCGCTGTCCACCTTCCGCTGGCGCGCGCAACAGGAAGGCTGGCGCAGGCTGGATCAGCCTGCGGCGGCCCCTTTCCACGTCAGCGACGATCCGGGCGACTATCGCAACTGGATGCCCGCATCCGCGCCGATGGACGACGCCCCCGCTGACGGCGATGCGCCGCTTGATCCGGCGTCGTTCCCGGCCGACGCGACGCCCCTAACCTCCTCCTCGCAGGACCAGGACGGCGACGACGGCCTGCCCGCAGCGGCCGATCTGTGCGAGAAGGCCTGGTGGAACGCCGCCCGCGCCATCCGTCAGGGTCGCATGATCGAGGCGCGCGGCTGGACCCGTCTGCACAAGGAACTGGCGGCCATCGCCCATGATCGCGACGGCGATCGGATGCGGCGCCTCAACGACAAGATCGGCCGGGACCTGGCGGACCTGAAGGCCTCGATCGGCGCCATGCGCGCGGCCCCGAAGGACCTCTAGGACCAATCGACATTCAGTCGGTAGAAATCCTGGATCGTCATTCCGGGGCGTCCGAAGGACGAACCCGGAACCCAGGAGGTTCGCATCCGGCATCGGACGCGTCCAGCGATGTGGCTGTAGCCCTGGGTTCCGGGTTCATCGCTTCGCTCAGCCCCGGAATGACGGTTGGGGCTTAATGTCGATTAAACCTAGCCCGTCGGTGAAAGTTGGACTCTTGGACTCGTTGGACTGTTTTTTCGGGAGTCCAAGTTCAGCGCCGCTTGACGACCCCGCCCCTGCGGCGGACTGTCGCGCCTCCCCGGTAAGGCTTTGAGAGTCCGTGATGATCCCCACCCGTCTGCGCGCCGCCAGCCTCGCCCTTCTGCTCGTCACGGCCTCCCCCGCCGCCCTGGCGCAGCAGGCCTCGACCTACGCTCCCGCCCTGCCCGCGCCCCTGCCGCCGATCCCGGACGCCCAGGACGTGGCCTATCCCGGCGTGATCGCGCTGGACGTCGACGCCACCAACCTGTCGCAGCGCATCTTCTCCGTGACCGAGACCATTCCCGTCACCCAGGCCGGGCCGATGGTGCTGTATTTCCCCGAATGGCTACCCGGCAACCACGGCCCGGTCGGCCCCATCCCCCAGCTTGCAGGCATCGAGATCACCGCCGCCGGCCAGCGCGTGGAATGGGTGCGCGACACCCTTCGCCCCTTCGCCTACCACGTCGTGGTTCCCGCCGGCGCGACCGCGCTTGAGGTGAAGCTGCAGCACCTGTCGCCGACCGCCGGCGCTCAAGGGCGCATCACCATGACGCCCGAGATGCTGAACCTTCAGTGGGAGAAGATGCTGCTCTATCCGGCCGGTCACTGGTCGCGCAACATCATGGTCCAGCCCACCGTCAAACTCCCGACC
The DNA here is from genome assembly GCF_002434505.1 of Brevundimonas sp. UBA6550. Taxonomy (GTDB): domain Bacteria; phylum Pseudomonadota; class Alphaproteobacteria; order Caulobacterales; family Caulobacteraceae; genus Brevundimonas. The sequence continues at coordinate 15,641 of NZ_DJKE01000009.1, read as the reverse complement.
GGCTGGCGGTTCGGCACGGCGCTGGAGCCGCTGGAAAAGAACGGCGACGTCCAGACCTTCAAGCCGGTCAATCTGGAAGTCCTGATCGACAGCCCCGTCTTCGCCGGCGTCCACTATCGCCAGATCGACCTCGATCCCGGGGGCCGCTCGCCCGTGCGGGCCAACATCGTCGCCGACGAGGCCGACAGCCTGAACGCCACGGACGAGCAGATCCAGATACTGCGCAATCTGGTGACCCAAATGGACCGCCTCTATGGCGCGCGTCACTTCGACCACTACGACTTCCTGATCGCCATGACCGACAGGCTGGGCGGCATCGGGCTGGAGCATCACCGCAGTTCCGAGAACTCGGTCGATCCCGCCTTCTTCACCGGCTGGGCCACGCACCTGTCCGACCGCGACCTGCTCAGCCACGAGATGAACCACTCCTGGGACGGCAAATGGCGCCGCCCCGCCGACCAGTATGTGCCCAACTTCAACTCGCCCCTGCAGAACAGCCTGCTGTGGGTCTATGAGGGCCAGACCCAGTACTACGGCCAGGTCATCGCCGCCCGTTCGGGCCTTCTCAGCACGCAACAGGCGATGGACGCCCTGGCCCTGACGGCGGCGACCTATGACACGCGCGTCGGCCGTCAGTGGCGCGCCCTTCAGGACACCACCAACGATCCGATCATCAGCCAACGCCAGGCCAAGGGCTGGCTGTCGTGGCAGCGCGACGAGGACTACTATTCCGAGGGCCAGCTGATCTGGCTCGACGTCGACACCCTGATCCGGGAGAAGACGAACGGCAGGAAATCGCTCGACGACTTCGCCCGCGCCTTCTACGGCGTCCAGGACGGCAGCTATGCGCCCGTCCCCTATACGTTCGAGGACGTGGTCGCGGCCCTGAACGGCGTGGTCGCCAACGACTGGGCGACCTTCCTGCGCACCCGTCTGGACGCGGATGGTCCCAACGCCCGCGCCCCGCTGGACGGCCTGGCGCGCGGCGGCTGGCGCCTGGCCTTCGCCGACAAGCCCACCGACTATATGAAGACCCTGTATGCAGAGCTGAAGCGCAACGACTTCACCTATTCCCTGGGCTTCCAGACCGGCGAGGCCAACAAGATCCGCAGCGTCCAGTGGGACAGCCCGGCATTCAAGGCGGGCCTGGCCGTGGGCATGGAGATCGTCGCCGTCGACGGCGCGGCCGCCACCCCCGACCGCCTCGCCGAAGCGATCACCGCTGCGAAAGATCCCGCGACGCCCGTCACCCTGATCGTCAAGGACGACGACCAGTACCGGACCGTCGCCTTCGACTATCACGACGGCCTGCGCTACCCCCGCCTGGAACGGATCGAGGGAACCCCCGACCGCCTCGGCGACATTCTGACGCCAAGACGGCGCTAGGCAGCAGAGACACGTCTCCTCCCCACGCGTGGGGAGGGGGACCACGAAGTGGTGGAGGGGCTCTTCACGCCCCACGGACACCTGCGATGCGTCGCAGAACCCCTCCGTCACGGCGCGAAGGCGCGCCGCGCCACCTCCCCATTTCATGGGGAGGAGACAGAACGCCACGCTTGACGCATCGCCCCCCGCCCCCGACGGTGCGGCTTCCCCCGCCGACCCGGATGACCTGATGCCGCGTACCCGCCTGACCGCCGCCTGTTTCGCCGTCCTGATGACGGCCGCCGCCGCCCCGGCCCCCGTCCTGGCGCAGTCCCAGACCTTCCGGTCCACCCCGGTCATCACCGACGCGACCCAGGCGCCGCTGGCCCTGCCCCGCGCCCAGCCGGCCATCCCAGCGCCGCAGGACAAGCCCTATCCCGGCGTGATCCAGCACCGCGCCGACATCACCGATCTGGACCGCCGCATCATCCGGGTGCGCCAGACCATCCCGGTCGCCGCCGCCGGTCCGCTGACCCTGCTCTATCCGAAATTCCTGCCCGGCAACCACGCCGCCACCGGCCCGATCCAGCTGCTGTCCGGCCTGACCGTCACCGCCAATGGCCAGCGGATCGAGTGGCTGCGCGACACGCTGGACCCCTACGCCTTCCATCTCGACATCCCGGCGGGCGTGACCAGCATCGAGGTCGCGTTCCAGCAGTTGACCCAGCCCGACAGCTCGAACTGGCGCGTGCTGATGACCCCGGCCATGGTCAATCTGCAGTGGGAGAAGGCCATCCTCTATCCCGCCGGCTATTTCAGCCGCCAGATCCAGGTCGCCCCCTCGGTCGTCCTGCCCGCCGGCTGGAAATACGGCACGGCCTTGACCACGGCGTCCCAGGACGGCGACGTGGCGACCTTCGCCCCCACCGACCTCTACACCCTGATCGACAGCCCCATCTTCGCCGGCGCCCACTATCGCCGCGTGGACATCGACCCCAGCGGCGACCGCGTTCATCTGAACATCCTGGCCGACGAGGCCAAGGGCCTGGCCGCCACCGACGAGCAGCTGAAGCTGTTCGAGAACATGGTCCAGCAGGCCGACCGCCTGTTCGGCGCCCGCCACTTCGACCGCTACGAGTTCCTGTTCGCCCTGACCGACCAGATGGGCGGCATCGGGCTGGAGCATCACCGCTCGTCCGAGAACACCGGCGCCCCCGACTTCTTCACCAACTGGGCCAAGAGCGCCGGCGACCGGGGCCTCCTGCCCCACGAATACACCCACTCCTGGAACGGCAAGTTCATGCGCCCGGCGGACGAGTTGACCGCCAACCACAACGTCCCGACCCAGAACACGCTTCTGTGGGTCTATGAAGGCCAGACCGAATACTGGGGCGACGTGCTGGCCGCCCGCGCCGGCCTGCATTCCAAGGGCGTGGCCCTGGCCACCCTGGCCAATGTGGCGGCCTTCTACGACCAGCAGCCGGGCCGCCAGTGGCGCGCGCTTCAGGACACCAACAACCACAACCTGCTGGGCTACCGCGTGACGGGCCAGTATCCGTCATGGATGCGCGGCACCGGCGACTATTACCGCGAAAGCCTGCTGGTCTGGCTGGACGCCGACACCCTGATCCGCGAGGGCACGAACGGCAGGAGGTCCCTCGACGACTTCGCCCGGGGCTTCTTCGGCCACGACGACGGCCAATGGGCGCCTCAGGGCTACACCTTCCAGGACGTGGTCGCGGCCCTGAACGCCGTCTATCCGCACGACTGGGCCGCCTTCCTGCGCAGCCGCCTCGACGCCGTCGGCCCCGACGCCCGCGCGCCGCTGGACGGCCTGGCCCGCGCCGGCTGGCGCCTGACCTACACCGACACCCCCAACGCCGACGAAAAGGCGGTCCAGACCGGCTGGGCCAACGACTTCCAGTATTCGCTGGGCTTCACCCTGTCGGGCGACAAGCTGACCAACATCCGCTGGGGCGGCCCCGCCTTCGAACAAGGCGTCGGCGCGGGCTGGAGCCTGGTCGCCGTCAACGGCAAGGCCGCCTCGGCCGAGGTCCTGCGCGAGGCCGTCACCGCCGCCAAGGGGACCGACGCCCCCCTCGACCTGCTGCTGAAATCCGGCGACCGCTTCCGCACCGTCGCCTTCGCCTATCACGACGGCCTGCGCTATCCGCGCCTGGAACGGATCGAGGGAACCCCCGACCGCCTGTCCGACATCCTCGCGCCCCGACGGCGCTGAGGCCGACCAGCCCGTCTCCTCCCCGCAAGGCGGGGAGGAGACTTCAGGTTCTACCCCTTCAGCAATCCCAACAACGCCTCTGCCGCCGCGCGCGACGACCCCGGGTTCTGGCCGGTCACCAGCTTGCCGTCGGTCAGGACGTGAGACCCCCAGTCCGGCCCCTTGGAATAGTCGCCGCCATTGGCGATCAGCACATTCTCGACCAGGAACGGCACAACGTCGGTCAGGCCCACGGCGTCCTCTTCGGAGTTGGTGAAGCCCGTCACCTTGCGGCCTTCGACCAACGGCTTGCCGTCCGGCCCGTTCACCGACTTCAGCACGCCCGGCGCATGGCAGACGAACCCGGTCGGCTTGTCCGCCTTGGCGAAGGCCTCGATCAGGGCGATGGAGTCCGCGTCATTGGCCAGGTCCCACAGCGGGCCGTGACCGCCCGGATAGAAGACGGCGTCGAAATCTTCGGCCTTCACCGACGACAGGACGACGGTCGCGGCCAGGGCGGCTTGCGCCTCGGCGTCGGCCTTGAAGCGGCGCGTGTCCTCGGTCTGGGCGTCGGCGTCGTCGCTCTTGGGGTCCAGCGGGGGCTGTCCGCCCTTGGGCGAGGCCAGCACGATCTCCGCGCCCGCATCCTTCAGCGCATAGTAGGGCGCGGCCAGTTCTTCCAGCCAAAAGCCGGTCTTCTTGCCCGTGTCGCCGAGTTGATCGTGCGACGTCAGCACCAGCAGGATTTTCATGAAACAGGTTCCGTCTCTTGGGGCGTCCACAGATGGGAAGGCGGCCCGCCCGCCTCAAGGCTGGCCTGCGCGCGCGAAACGTCCCAACCTGCGCGCTGCAGTCACCAAGGGCGAACCCCGATGAAACGTCTGATCGGCCTGATCGCGGCCCTCGTCGGCCTTTGCCTGTTCGGCCAGACCGCCCAGGCGGCCGCGCCGTGCGGCCTGGGCCAGCCGGGCCAGACCCAGGCCGTCGCCATCGGCGGATCGGGTCGGACCCTGCTGCTGCACATCCCGGCCGGTTTCGACCCCGCCCGCCCCGCGCCGCTGGTCTTCCTGCTGCACGGCAGCGGCGGCACGGGCGCGTCCATGCTGGCCTCGTCCCGGCTGGCCGAGGCGGCGGACAGGCACGGCTTCATCGTCGCCGCTCCCGACGCCGGCATCCCGGTCGAGCGGGGCTTCGTCTGGAACATCCCCGGCGTGCCGACCATCACCGGCGCCGTGCCCGGCCCCGGCGACGCCGACGACGTGGCCTATCTGACGACAGCCATCCGCTATCTGGCGGCCCGGGGCTGCGTCGACGACAGCCGCGTCTATGCGACGGGCCTGTCGGGCGGCGGGCGGATGGCGTCCTGGCTGGGGTGCGTCGCCGCCGATCGCTTCGCCGCCATCGCCCCCGTCGTCGGCCTGCGCGCCGGCAATCCCAGGAAGGACCGGCCGGACGAACCCGACCCCGCCACCTGCCGTCCCTCGCGCCCCATGCCGGTCATCGCCTTCGCCGGCGACGCGGATGCGACCAATCCGATCCAGGGCGGCGGCGCGGGCTACTGGAGCTACACCATGCACGCCGCCGAACAGCGCTGGGCCCAGCTGAACGGCTGCACCCAGGTGCGCGACACCCGCTGGATCGCCGACAAGGTCTATGAGGAAGGCTACGCCGCCTGCCGCGACGGCGCGGACGTGGTGGGCCGCATCACCACAGGCGGCGGCCACAGCTGGGTCGCCGACAACGACGCCCTGTGGGCCTTCTTCGCCGCCCGCACTCGACCGCAGAAGTGAGATGACGCAAGGGCGGCGCCTCGCTCCACCGCCAACCGACGAGCCACCCCACCGGCCTCAAGCAGCGCTGCGCGCGGTAGGCCCAAAAGAAAAGACCCGGCGGTTTCCCGCCGGGCCTTTCCGATATCAGCAGAGCTGAGACCCAGATTACTTGATCTGGACCTTGGCGCCGGCTTCCGTCAGCTTCTTGGCGACTTCGTCGGCGGCTTGCTTGGAGACGTTCTCGACGACGTTCTGCGGAGCGCCTTCGACCAGGTCCTTGGCTTCCTTCAGACCCAGGTCCGAACGGACGCCGCGGACTTCCTTGATCACGTTGATCTTCTTGTCGCCGCCGTCGATCAGGACGACGGTGAATTCGGTTTGCTCTTCGGCGGCTTCAGCCGGAGCGCCGCCGCCGGCGGCCGGAGCAGCCATGGCGACCGGAGCAGCGGCGCTGACGCCCCACTTTTCTTCCAGCAGCTTGGAGAGTTCAGCGGCTTCCAGAACGGTAAGCGCGGACAGGTCTTCGACGATCTTGGCGAGGTCGGCCATTGTCAGTTTTCCTTCGGAGGATGAGGTTTAGAGAGTGATGCAGAGATGAAAGGCGGGGCCGCTTACGCGGCTTCCTTGGTGGCGTAGGCGTTGAACACGCGGGCCAGCTGACCGGCGGGTGCTTGCAGCACGCCGGCGATACGGGTCGCAGGCGCGTTGAGCAGGCCGATGAGTTGACCGCGAACTTCGTCCAGCGTCGGGAGCTTCGAGAGAGCCTCGACACCCTTCTGATCGACGACGGTTTCGCCCATGAAGCCGCCGATGATCTTGAAGCGATCATTGGCCTTGGCGAACTCGGTGGCGACCTTGGCGGCCGTACCGGGGTTCTCGGAGTAGGCGATGCCCACCGGGCCCTTGAACAGGCCGTGGTAGTCGCTGCCTTCTTCGGCTTCGAGCGCCTTCAGCGCCAGGCGGTTCTTGACCACCTTGAACGCGCCGCCTTCTTTGCGAAGGCGACCACGCAGGTCTTCCATTTCCGCAACGGTCAGACCCAGGTTGTGGGTCACGACCACGCTGCCGGCCTCGGCGAACACGCCCTTCAGCGTTTCGATAGACTCGGCTTTTTGAGCGCGATCCATTGCGGTCTCCAGTCTTGGTATTCGCCGCCGGGCTTATTCCCGACGACGGATTGGCCAAAGCGCGCCGCATCGCTGCGAAACGTCGGGCCGGTCGTATTGTCCGAAGGATGCGTCTGACGGCGTCCGTCCCGGAATGCGGGCTGACATCGGCAAGGTCGCGTCCCCATCTCCCCACGGCGTCAGAGGGCTCTCTGACAGTTACGGCCTGGGTGACCCCCACGCCCCGAAGTTCTCGGACAGGACCGTCAGAAGATGAACCTCCAACGGGAAGCGGCGCTCTTACAGCGGCACCGACAGGAAATCAAGGAGCGGATCGCATGGCCTACGAACTCTATTACTGGCCCACCATCCAGGGCCGCGGCGAATTCGTGCGTCTGGCGTTCGAGGCCGCCGGCGCCGACTATGTCGACGTTTCGCGCCAGGACGACGGGGCGGCCATGACGGCCCTGATAAAGGACGCCGCCACGCCGTCCTTCGCCCCGCCCTTCGTTCGCCTGGGCGGCCGCACCATCGGTCAGGTCGCGGCCATCCTGTCCTGGCTGGGGCCGCAACTGGGCCTCAGCCCCGACGGCGACAGCGACCGGGCCTGGCTGAACCAGATCCAGCTGACCCTGGCCGATCTGGTGGCCGAGGCGCACGACACCCACCACCCGGTCGATCTGATGGCCTATTACGACGATCAGAAGCCCGAGGCCGCCCGCCGCGCCGAGGGCTTTCGCACGGCGCGCATCGCCAAGTTCCTGACCTGGGCCGAGACGGTTCTGACCCGCAACCCGCACGGCGCCGACGGCATGGTCGGCGACCGCCTGACCTATGCCGACCTGTCGCTGTTCCAGGTGGTCGAGGGTCTGACCTACGCCTTCCCCAAGGCGGCGGGCCGCGTTCTGGCGACGACGCCAAAGGTGGTCGCCGTGCGCGACCGCGTCGCCGCCCTGCCCCGCATCGCCGCCTATCTGGCCAGCGACCGCCGCATCCCCTTCAACGAGGACGGCATCTTCCGCCGCTATCCCGAACTGGACGGCTAGGCCTCAGCGCCTGGACTTGGCGGCCGTCTCCGTATCTTCGCCGCAGTCGAACCGGGCGCAGTATTTGCTTTCGAACTCGGCCATAAAGCTGGTCAGCACGCTGTCCTGCGCTTCCTGCAACGCCACGCCCAACGACAGCGTCTTGGCCGCAACCGCACGACCCGCCGGCGTGCGGTAGAATTCGATCTGAGCGCGAAGCTCTTCCTCGGTGTAGATGGTCGCATAGACCGGAACCATTTCCTCCATCACGCGAACCAGCATGCGCGACATCATCGGCGGCATGTTGGCGCGAACCCAGGCCGATTCCTCCCCCGCCTTGTCGCCGATGCCGTTCATCTGGGCGACCATGGTGCGCTCGAACTCCTTGGCGAAGTTCGGGCCGACGGACAGGCCGATCAGTTCGCGCGCCAGGTCGCTGCGGCGCGCCACGGCCGCATCGTAAGGCGCCGGCTCGACGCGCGTGACGACGACGGTCTCATTCTGCGATCGCGCCTGAGCCTGGACGCCCGCAGCGACCGCCGCCGCAGCCAAGCCGGACGCCAGTCCCAGCGCGAGATTTCTTAGTATGGTCATGACAGCCTCCCGCCCGTCTTATCGCGGGCGCGCATCCGGGCTGACCAGCGCAAATCGACCGGCGGTTGTCTAATCGTCCAGGGGCGTGGCGTCGAAGTCGCGGATCAGGGCGGCCAGGTCCGGCTCATGCACCAGGCTCGCCGCCTCGTTCAGGCTCATCCAGCGGCGCTCGCGCTGATGCGCCTCGGGCCAGGCGCCCATCTGGATCAGCACCTCCAGCGGATAGACCGAGACCACGCATTGGCGCACCCCGCCGTCCTTCATCCCCTTGGCGTAGCGGAAGACGCCGATGGACTGGCTGTCGATGTCGCCCTTGACCCCCGCCTCCTCCATCGCCTCCTGGGCGGCGGCCTCGGGATCGGTCTTGCCCACCATCCGCCCGCCCTTGGGGATGACCCAGCGACGGGTCTCGCGCGAGGTGATCATCAGGATGCGCCGCTGGCCGTTCTCCAGCCGCCAGGGCAAGGCCGCCACCTGGCGGGTCTCGGACCGGGCCGTGCGTTTGGAGCCGACGCGGGCCAAGATCAGGCCCCGCCGCCGTGCGGATTGGATCGGTCTGCTCGGGTCACGTCCTTGCTCCTCGACGGCGGCGGCCGTTCGGCGCGCTCTCGAAACGGGATCGCGCCGGCTGCGTCAAGTTGTCAGCGCACGGACGAGCGGATTATTTCTGTCCCGGCGCCTTGGCGTCGGGATCGTGCAGCACGTCCTGACGATACAGCATCGTGACCAGCGTGTGCAGCACCAGGGCCAGCGGCGTGGCGAACAGCACCCCCAGCGGCCCGAACAGGGTGCCTATCCCCACCACGGCGAAGATGCCCAGCACGACCGGCAGATTGGCCACGTTCTTCTGCACCATCGGGGTGATGAAGTTGCTCTCCAGCTGGGAGATGATGACGTGGACCAGCACGGCCAGCAGCGCCGTCTCCCACCCTTGGGTCGCCGCCACCAGCACCGAGGGAATGGTCGAGACGATCGGCCCGACGATAGGCACGAACTGCGCCAGCCCCGTCAGCAGCCCCAGCCCCAGCGCCGACGGCACGCCGATGATGGCCAGGCCGATCCCGGTCAGGGTGCCGACCAGAACCATGGAGAACAGCTGCGCCTTCAGCCAGCCCTTCAGCGCCGTGCCGCAGGCGTTCAGCACCTCGCGCATCCGGGCGCGCCTGCTCATGGGCAGGATCGACAGCAGCCCCTCTCGCGACTTGGCGGGTTCGATGGCCAGGAACACGCCCGCCACGATCACCAGCACCAGCGTCGTCACGCCCGAGGCGAAGCCCAGGGCGAACTTCTGCGCCACCTGCAGGGCCTCGCCCGCGCGGCTGCCCAGGTTCTGCAGCTGCTCCAGCACCTGCGCGGCATAGGGCTGGGCCTCGATCCAGGTCTGCACCTGGGCCCAGCCCTGGGGCACGATGGCGGCCAAGGCGTTCACCTGGTCCGCGATCTGGGCGCCGAACAGGGCCAGCACCCCGGCCAGCACCGCCACCACGATCAGCAGCGACAGGAACACCGCCAGCGGGTCCGGCGCCTTCAGCCAGCGCACGATGGGATCGGCCAGGGCCCGCAGGATCACCGCCACCACGATGGCGCCGAAGATCAGCAGCCACAGGGTCTGCAGCGTCACCACCAGCTGGACGACGAAATAGCCGGCCACCAGCACGATCGCCCCGAACGCCAGCCGCCCCTTCCAGGGATCGCCGCCCATCACGGGCTTGTCGCCCCTCAACTTCGCCAAACCGAACATATCGCCCCCTTCAAGGTCGCGACAGGAACGCGGGTGGAGCGTGGCCGTTCGCCGGCCGCGATAAAAAAGCCGGAGACGCCGCTCAGTGGGTCTCCGGGGATCGCCGGTCGTAATCGGCCTGGGCCGCAGCAACATCGGGCATCCGCGTCTCGGCCCAGTCGATCATCGACTGCATGGCGGCCATCAGCGTCATCCCCAGCGGCGTCACCGCATAGGTCACCGACACCGGCACGGTGGCCACGACCGAGCGCGACACCAGCCCGTCGCGCTCCAGCGATTTCAGCGTCTGGCTCAGCATCTTCTGCGACACCCCGTCCACCCGCTGCTTCAGCGCGTTGAACCGGATCGGCCCCTGCCCCAGCACGATCAGGACCAGGGTGCTCCACTTGTCCGCGATCCGGTCCAGCAGTTGGCGGGTCGGACAGTCGGCGGCGAAGACGTCGCCGCGCATCCAGGTTTCGTCCAGGTGACCAGGTGAGGAAAAGGTGCCGTCTTGCATGGTCGCCTTCCATACCGCACCTGGTATCCATTGGAAACCAACAGGAGCCTTCCATGAAAGTCGCAGTCCTCGGCGCCAGCGGCCGCGCCGGATCGGAGATTACCAAGGAGCTGGCCTCTCGCGGCCATTCGGTCACGGCCATCGCCCGCAAGCCCGACGCCATTCCCGCCGCGTCCGGCGTCACTCCCGTCGCCGGCGACGCCTCCGATCCGGCCGCCCTGGCCGATCTGATCAAGGGGTCGGACGCGGTCATCAGCGCCCTTCACTTCGACGTGCCCGCCGAAACCCTGCTCGGCGCGCTGAAGACCGCCGGCGTTCCGCGCCTGCTCGTCACCGGCGGCGCCGCCAGCCTGGAGGTCGCGCCCGGCGTCCTGCTGTTCGACACGCCCCAGTTCCCGGCCGAATGGAAGCCCATCGCCAAGGGCGGCCTGACCTTCCTGGACGACCTGCGCCACGAGAAGGAGATCGACTGGACCTTCTTCTCCCCCGCCGCCCTGATCGAGGAAGGCCCCCGCACCGGCGCCTATCGCACCGGCGGCGACCAGCTGGTCGTGGACGCAAACGGCGACAGCCGGATCAGCTTCGCCGACTACGCCATCGCCATGGTCGACGAGCTGGAGCAGCACCGCCACAGCCGCGCCCGCTTCACCGCCGCCTACTGACCACGAAAAAGGCCCCGGAGATCGCTCTCCGGGGCCTTCATCTTTTCAACCCGTCGCGACGCGCGGAGCGCGCCGCAGCTTGAGCCTATCAGGCGCCCAGCGAGGCCGGGTCGACCTTGAAGCCCGGGCCCATCGTGGTCGACAGGCTGATGCGCTTCACATAGGTGCCCTTGGCGCCCGACGGCTTGGACCGCACCAGGGCGTCCACGATAGCCTTCACGTTGGCTTCCAGGGCGTCCTGGGTGAAGGACACCTTGCCGATGCCGGCGTGGACGATGCCCGCCTTCTCGACGCGGAACTCCACGGCGCCGCCCTTGGCGTCCTTGACGGCCTGGGCCACGTTCGGGGTCACGGTGCCGACCTTGGGGTTCGGCATCAGGCCGCGCGGGCCCAGCACCTTACCCAGACGGCCGACCAGGGCCATCATGTCCGGCGACGCGATCACGCGGTCGAACTCCATGAAGCCTCCGGCGATCTTCTCGTACAGATCCTCGGCGCCGACGTGTTCGGCGCCGGCTGCGATGGCTTCGGCGGCCTTGGCGTCCTTGGCGAAGACGGCGACGCGAACGTCACGGCCCGTGCCCGAAGGCAGGTTCACCACGCCGCGGACCTGTTGGTCGGCGTGACGCGGATCGACGCCCAGGTTGACGGCGATTTCCAGGGATTCGTCGAACTTCGACTTGGCGTTTTCCTTGGCCAGCTTGATGGCGTCGGAGAAGGGCAGCAGGTCTTGGGTGACGCCGGTGCGGGCCTTTTGAGCCTTGGTTTGCTTAGCCATGGATTAGCCCTCCACCACTTCCAGGCCCATCGCGCGGGCGGAGCCTTCGATGATCTTGGCCGCCGCGTCGATGTCGTTGGCGTTCAGATCCTTCATCTTCTTCTCGGCGATCTCGCGCAGTTGCGTCTGCGTGATCTTGCCGGCGACTTCACGGCCGACCAGCTTGGAGCCCGACTTCAGGCCGGTGGCCTGCTTCAGGTACCAGGTCGCCGGGGGCGTCTTGGTGATGAAGGTGAACGACTTGTCCTGATAGACGGTGATGACGGTCGGAAGCGGGGTGCCCTTGGCTTCCTTCTCGGTGCGTGCGTTGAACTCCTTGCAGAAGCCCATGATGTTCACGCCGCGTTGACCCAGAGCCGGGCCGATCGGGGGCGAAGGCGTGGCCGAACCGGCCGGCACTTGCAGCTTGATATAGCCGAGAATCTTCTTGGCCATTGGTCTCTCCTATGAATGACCCGACGAACGAACGCAGGGCCGGTGAGCCGTGGTCCGGCATGGCTGCCTCCCACGGATTTGCCGCTCCACGAACCAAGGCCCGCCGAGCGAAGGCGCGCGTGTAACAGAGGGGGACGGGAAAGGCAACGCGGCTGACGCGCAACCCTCCCCCGCTTCGTCATCCTCGGGCTTGACCCGAGGACCGGATCGTCCGCCGCATTGCGTCTGGGGCGACACACAGCCCGATCCGCGTCCGATCCTCGGGTCAAGCTCGAGGATGACGGTGTTGGAACGTCATCACCCGAAACGAAAAAGCCGCGCCCTCTCGGACGCGGCTTCAAATCCTCGTCGGTGCGCCGGCCTCAACCCGCGACCTTCTCCACCTGGGCGTATTCCAGTTCGACCGGCGTGGCGCGGCCGAAGATCGACACGGCGACGCGCAGGCGGGCGTGTTCCTCATCCACGCTCTCGACCGAGCCGTCGAAGCTGGCGAACGGGCCGTCGATGACCTTGACCTTCTCGCCGATGTCGAAGCGGATCGTGGGCTTGGGACGCTCGACGCCCTCTTCCACGGCGCCGATGATGTTCTGAACTTCACGTTCCGAGACCGGCAGCGGCTTGGTGCCGCCGGCCGCGCCCAGGAAGCCGGTGACCTTCGGCGTGTTCTTGACCAGGTGATAGGCTTGGTCGGTCATTTCCATCTTCACCAGCACATAGCCGGGGAAGAATTTGCGCTCGGAGTTCACCTTGCGGCCGCGACGGATCTCGACGACGTCCTCGGTCGGAACCAGGATTTCGGAGAAGGCGTCTTCCAGGCCCTGCTGTTTGGCCTGATCGCGCAGCTGCTCGGCGACCTTCTTCTCGAAGTTCGAATAGGCGTTGACGATGTACCACTTGTGGCGCGGATTGGCGGGCTTTGCGGGCGCTGCATCGGTCATGGGCGCGTCTTTCTCAGGATCCGAGAGCGATGATGTAGCGGAAGGCGTAACCCAGGCCGGTGTCCACGATCCAGAAGAAGATCGAGGCGATCAGCACCATGATGAAGACCATCACCGAGGTGATCCAGGTCTCCTTGCGGCTGGGCCACACGATCTTGCGACCCTCGGCGCGGACCTGGCTGATGAACTGGCCAGGGCTGGTGCGGGGCTTCTTGGGCTCGGGCGAATCGACCGTGATGGCGGCGGCGGCCGCAGCGACCTGGGGCTTTGCATTGCCTTGCGGCCGCTTGCCGGGAGTTTTGGCCTTGGCCATCAGTTGCTCTTCACACAATTGTTCCTGTCGCCCCAGATGGGAAGTCCCATCCGGAAGCGACAGGGGGGATTGGCAGGAGTTGAGGGACTCGAACCCACGACCCCCGGTTTTGGAGACCGGTGCTCTACCAGCTGAGCTAAACTCCTAGACAATCGCGCGAACCGTCCGGCCCGCGCGTTCGCCAGAGGGGGGCGTATGCCCCACACCGCCCGCCATTTCAAGGGCGATGTGACGCTATCCCCGCCAATGCGACAGCTAGTCTTCCAGATGGGCCGCCACGGCGTCGCGCTCGTCCTGGGCCTTGATCAGTTCCTTGAAGATCAGCTTGTCGATGCGACGATCGTCCATGTCCACGACCTCCACTTCGAATCGCCCGACCTGAAGGATTTCGCCCTCGTCCGGCACGCGCGAGATCTGGTGCAGGATCAGGCCGGCCACGGTGTGGAAGCCTTCATGCTCGCCGAAGTCCTCGCCTAGGGTGTCGGCCAGGTCGTCCAGGTCCGTCTGGCCGTCCACCAGCCAGCTGCCGTCGGCGCGCTGGTGGATCCAGGCCTGTTCCTCGTCATGCCCCTCGTCGAAGTCGCCGGCGATCATCTCCAGGATGTCGGTGGCGGTCACCACGCCTTCGAAGGCGCCGTATTCGTCGACGATGAAGGCCATGTGGACCCGCGACCCCTTCAGGATCTCCAGCGCCTTCAGCACCGAGGTCGACTGCGGGATGAAGGCGGGTTCGGCGACCAGCGGCTCGACGTCGATCTTGCCCGTGGTCAACAGGGCGTCCAGCAGGTCCTTCTTGTGCACCAGGCCCAGCGGATTATCGACGTCGTTCTCGCGCGCCACCACGATGCGCGAATAGGGGCAGGTGCGGATTTCCTCGCGGACCACTTCTTCAGGGTCGTCCAGGGCGATCCAGAACACTTCGTGGCGCGGCGTCATGGCCACCCGCACCGGACGGTCGCCCAGGCGCATGATCTCCTCGATCATCTCCTGCTCTTCCGGCTCGATCAGACCGGCCGAGGTGCCTTCGGCCAGGATGGTGGCGACCTCTTCCTGGGTCACGTCCGAGCCGTCGCGGTCCTTGACGCCCAGCAGTTTCAATATGCCCGAGGTCGAAGCGGTCAGCAGCAGCACGAACGGCTTCAGCACGATCGCCAGGCTGGAGATCGGCCCCGCCATCTTGGACGCCACCGTCTCGGGGAAGATCAGCGCCAGGCGCTTGGGCACCAGTTCGCCGATGATCAGCGAGACATAGGTGATGCACACGACCACCAGGGCCGTGGCGAAGAATTCGGTATAGGCGGCCAGCGCCGGGAAGGCTACTTCCAGAATCCGATCCAGCTCGCCCGCGATGGTCGCCTGACCATAGGCGCCCGCCAGAATGCCGATCAGGGTGATGCCGACCTGAACGGCCGACAGGAACTGCGTCGGCTCCTCCGACAGCTTCAGCGCCGCCCTGGCTCCCCGATCTCCCCTTTCCGCCCGCGCCTGGAGTTTTGACCGTCGGGAAGAAACGACCGCCAATTCGGTCATGGCGAACAAGCCGTTGAGCACCACCAGGAGCAGAACGACGGCAATAGCGATGAGTAACATCTAGGGGTTTTTGGAGACCAACGCGGCGCAACATTCGGCGTCCGCGGCGCTACATTAGGGCAGGAAGGCGGCCAGCGCCACGTTTTCCTTCGCCCCTCAGCCCGTCCGCCCCGCCTCGACCGAGCCATAAGCCCCCGAAACGGGCCGCCCGTCGGCATCATACTGCGTGGCGCAGGCGCTCATGCCGATCACGATGCCGATGAAAAGACCCAGTCGAATGGCGCGTCGCATGTGGTTACCGAAAGGTTAACGTCCGTCTCCGAACGTAAACCCGGCTTTGCGGTTGCAGGCAAGGCCGCTCCCTCGCCAGACGAAACACGCGCGCCCTCTCCCGTCTCCCGCCTTCCGCCTTCCGCCTTCCGCCTTCCGCCTTCCCCACCTCCCCCGTCATCCTCGGGCTCGACCCGAGGATCGGATGCGGATCGGGCTGTGCGCCCCCTCCGACGCAAGGCGGCCCGACGCCCGGCCCTCGGGTCGAGCCCGAGGGTGACGGCATGGGGTGTCCGTCGCCCCAAAGCAAAAGCGGCCCCCGGATCGCTCCGGGGGCCGCTCTGTACGCTACTCAAGTCAGCCCGAAGGCCGGGTCGTGTCGTCGATTACTCGAC
>NZ_DJKE01000010.1 GCF_002434505.1 Brevundimonas sp. UBA6550 | reverse complement strand
GCCGACGACCTGTCGCGCCGCACCGAACAACAGGCCGCCAGCCTGGAAGAGACCGCCGCCGCGCTGGATCAGATCACCGCCACGGTGAACAAGACCGCCTCGGGCGCGCGTCAGGCGTCGGATGTCGTCCAGGCCGCACGCGGCGACGCCGAAAAGAGCGGCGTGGTGGTGCGTGACGCCGTCTCCGCCATGACGGCCATCGAGACCTCGTCCTCGCAGATCGGCCAGATCATCGGGGTGATCGACGAGATCGCCTTCCAGACCAACCTTCTGGCCCTGAACGCGGGAGTGGAGGCGGCGCGGGCCGGGGACGCCGGTCGCGGCTTCGCCGTCGTCGCCTCCGAGGTTCGCGCCCTGGCTCAGCGCTCTGCCGAGGCGGCCAAGGAGATCAAGACCCTTATCTCGGCCTCGACGGGCCAGGTCGGCGCCGGAGTGAAACTGGTCGGGGAAACCGGCGAGGCCCTGCAACGGATCGTGGACCGGGTCGCCGAGATCGACAGCCTGGTCACCGAAATCGCCGCCTCGGCCCAGGAGCAGGCCGTCGGCCTGGCCCAGGTCAATAAGGCGGTGAACCAGATGGATCAGGTCACCCAGCAGAACGCCGCCATGGTCGAACAGTCCACCGCCGCCAGCCACTCCCTGGCCCAGGAGGCGGAAAGCCTGCAGGCCTCGGTGGGGCGGTTCCGCGTCGGAGAAAGCCTGTCGCGGACGGCCCCGGCCGCGCCGCCGCGCGCATCCGCCGCGTCCGCGCCCAGCCGCATGGTCGCCGCGCTGAAGACTCTGGGACGCGGCGGCGCCGCCCTGAAGCCGCAACCCGCGCCCACCGAAGACGGATGGGAGGAGTTCTGATGCCCGACACCCTGATCCTTCCCGACATTCTGGACCTGAAAGCGGCCGCGCCGCTGAAGGTCGAGCTTCTGGCGCGGCGCGGCCACGATCTGGTGCTGGACGCCTCGGGCGTCCAGCGCCTGGGCGGCCTGTGCCTTCAGGTCCTGCTTTCGGCCGCCCGGACCTGGGCCGTCGATGGCGTCAACCTAAGGTTAGGTTCTGTGTCGCAGGCTTGGAGCGAACAATGGGCCGCGTTCGGCGCGCCCGATCTGATCACCGAGGGGGCTCAAGCGTGACCAAGACCGTTCTGACCATCGACGATTCGCGCACCATGCGCGACATGCTGCTGATGGCGCTGGAGGATGCGGGCTACACCGTGATCCAGGCCGTGGACGGCATCGACGGTCTGGAGACCCTGGCCGCGCGGGGCGCCGACGTCGTCATCACCGACATCAACATGCCGCGCATGGACGGTTTCGGTGTGATCGAGGGCGTGCGCGCCGATCCGAACCACCGCGCCACGCCCGTCCTGGTCCTGACCACCGAAAGCGACGTGGAGAAGAAGGCGCGCGCCCGCGCCGCGGGCGCCACCGGCTGGATCGTCAAACCCTTCGACCCCGCAAAGCTGGTCGACGCCGTTCGCCGCGTCGCGGCCTGATCGAAAAGCCCGCCGGACCCGCACCTAATGGACGCCTTCGAAGCCATCAAAGCCACCTTCTTCCAGGAGTGCGACGAATTGCTCGCGGATCTGGAGGCCAAGCTGATGCTGCTCGAGCAGGGCCAGACGGACCTGGAGACGATCAACGCCGTCTTCCGCGCCGTCCACTCCGTCAAGGGCGGCGCGGGCGCCTTCGGGCTGGAGGCGCTGGTCCGGTTCGCCCATGTCTTCGAGACGCTGATGGACGAACTGCGCGCGGGCCGCAAACCCTGCGACGCCGTCACGATCAAGACCCTGCTGCGCGCCTCCGACGTGCTGGCCGACCATATCCAGGCCGCCCAGGGACTGGTCCCGCCGGTGGACGAGGCGCGCTCGGCCGCCCTGGTCGCCGAACTGGAAGTCCTGACGCATGGCGGCGAGGCTCCGCCGCCCGTCATGGAGGAAGACGACGACTTCGACTTCACCCCCATGGCCTTTGACATGGCGCTGGACGAACCCGCCGCGCCCCTGGACGCCGCCCCCGCCGGGTGGCGCATCGTGTTCAAGCCGATGGGGCGGATGTACGCCAACGCCAACGAGGCGGGCCTGCTGTTGCGCGAACTGGGACGTCTGGGCCCGACCCAAGTCCGCCTGGACGACAGCGCGGTTCCCACGCTCGACGCCCTGTCGGTCGAGGAAGGCTGCCTGACCTGGACCATCGACCTGTCGGCCGATGTGGACGAGGCTGCCGTGCGCGAGGTGTTCGACTTTGTGGAAAGCGACTGCGACCTGACCATCACGCCGCTGGGCCAGGCGTCAGATGTCTGCGCCGACGCCGCCCTTGTCTTTGAGGACGAGCCGGCCGCGATACTGCCCGCCGGCGACGATCTGGACATCGCCGCCCTGCTGGCGCGCGCCACCGGCGCTGTCGCTGACATCGCCCCGGAAGCGGCGCCCGCGCCTGCGCCTGAACCGGCGGCGGTCCCGGCCGCCATGCCGACGGCGACGCCCGCCGCCTCGGCCGCCGCGCCCGTCACGATCAGGGTGGATCTGGATCGGGTGGATCGCCTGATCAACGTCGTGGGCGAACTGGTCATCCAGCAGGCCATGCTGTCCCAGCGCGTGCTGGAAAGCGGCCTGGCGCGGTCGTCGGGCATCGCGCTCGGCATGGAGGATCTGGAGCTTCTGACGCGCGAGATCCAGGACAGCGTCATGGCCATCCGCGCCCAGCCGGTGAAGTCGGTGTTCCAGCGGATGCCGCGCCTGGTCCGCGAGGTCGCGGACATGGTCTCCAAACAGGTTCGCCTGGTCACGGCGGGCGAGGACACCGAGGTCGACAAGACCGTGGTCGAACGCCTGGCCGAGCCGATCACCCACATGCTGCGCAACGCCATCGACCACGGGCTGGAAACGCCCGAGGAGCGCGTCGCCGCCGGCAAGTCGGCCGAGGGAACCGTGCGCCTGGCCGCCCTGCACCGCTCGGGCCGGATCGTGATCGAGATTTCCGACGATGGGCGCGGCATCAACCGCGAGCGCGTCAAGAAGATCGCCGTGGACAAGGGGCTGATCGCGCCCGACGCCGCGCTCAGCGACGAGCAGATCGACAATCTGATCTTCGCGCCTGGCTTCTCAACCGCCGCCGTGGTGTCCGACATCTCGGGCCGGGGCGTGGGCATGGACGTGGTCAAACGTTCCATTCAGGCCCTGGGCGGCCGCATTTCCATCAGCTCGGTTCCGGGCAAGGGCTCGACCTTCACCCTCAGCCTGCCGCTGACCCTGGCGGTGATGGACGGGATGGTCGTCACCGCCGCCGAACAGACCCTGATCGCGCCGCTGCCGGCCATCGTCGAAAGCCTGACGCCCCAGGCCGTCGATCTGCATCATGTCGGCGGGGTCGATCCGGTCATCCGCTTCCGCGACCGCTTCCTGCCGCTGATCGACGTGGCCTTCGTCATGGGCTTCAGCGGCACGCCCATAGATCCCACCGGCGGCGTCGCCGTGGTGGTCGAGACCGAGGGCGGCCAGCAGGCAGCCCTGCTGTTCGAGGCGATCCAGGGCCAGCGCCAGGTCGTCATCAAGAGCCTGGAGACCAACTACCAGCAGGTGGATGGCGTCGCCGCCGCCACCATCCTGGGCGACGGCCGCGTCGCCCTGATCCTCGATGTCGACGTCCTTGTCGCCGACATGCGCCGCAACGCGGCCCGCCCCGACCTCAAGCTTGCGAGCTGATCCATGACCGAAGTCAAAGACCCCCAGCGCGAACTGATCGCCTTCCGCATCGGCGCCCAGGAATTCTGCGTCGACATCATGTCGGTGCGCGAAATCCGCGGCTGGACGCCAGCCACCCCCCTGCCGCGTTCGCCCGGCTATATGAAGGGCGTCATCAATCTGCGCGGCACGGTCCTGCCCATCATCGACCTGGGCGCGCGTTTCGGTCTGGAAACGTCCGAGCCGACGGCCCGTCATGTCATCATGGTCGCCCATATCGGCGGCCGGATGGTGGGCCTGCTGGTCGATGCCGTCTCCGACATCCTGCAAATGAGCGAGGCGGCGGTCCAGCCGACGCCGGATGTCGCCAGCGACCGGGTGAAGACCTTCGTCAAGGGCATCTTCTCCATCGACGGCCGCATGATCAGCCTGATCGAGCTGGATCACATCCTGCCGCAGGTCGAGGCCGAAGCCGCATGAACGTCGCCGCCGGCCGGGGATCCATCGTCGAGGGCGAGTTCGTCTTCACCGCCGATGATTTCCGCCACATCGCCGAAATGCTGCACGCCCACGCGGGCATCGCCCTGAACGAGGGCAAGGCCGCCCTGGTCTATTCGCGCCTGGCCAAGCGGCTGCGCACCCTGGGCCTGACCAGCTTTCGCGACTATTGCGCCCTGGTCGAGGGCGTGGACGGGGTGGACGAGCGTCAGAAGATGACGGCGGCCCTGACCACCAACGTCACCCGATTCTATCGCGAGCCGCACCATTTCGACGACCTGCGCGACCGGGTGATGCCGGAACTGGCCGCTCGTGCGCGCGCCGGCGGGCGGGTGCGGCTGTGGTCGGCGGCCTGTTCGAACGGGCAGGAGCCGTATTCCATGGCCCTGACGGTGCTGCAGGCCCTGCCCGAGGCGGCGGACCTGGACGTGCGCATTCTGGCCACCGACATCGATCCCAACATGGTCGCCCAGGGCCATGACGGGACCTATTCCGAAGAGGCGCTGGAGCCGGCGCCCGTCACCCTGTGGCGCAAATATTTCGACCGCGCGGATCGCGGCCAGTGGACCGCCGGCGCCCAGCTGAAGCGCCTGGTCAGCTTCAAGGAGCTGAACCTGATCGGCGACTGGCCGATGAAGGGCAAGTTCGACGTCATCTTCTGCCGCAACGTCGTCATCTATTTCGACGACGCGACCCAGGAACGGGTGTGGCGGCGCTTCACCCCCCTGATGACGCCCGGCGCCACCCTCTACATCGGCCATTCCGAGCGGGTGTCGGGACCCGCGACCAGCCAGTTGCAGACCGCCGGCCTGACCACCTATCGGCTGGGGGGCGCATGAGCCCCGTGCGCGTCCTGGTCGTCGACGACAGCCTGACCATGCGCGGTCTGATTTCGGCCGCCCTGAAGTCGGACCCGGAGATCGAGGTCGTCGGCACGGCCGCCGATCCCATCGAGGCGCGCGCCGCCATCAAGGCTTTGAACCCCGACGTCATCACCCTGGACGTCGAGATGCCCAATATGAACGGGCTGGAGTTCCTGGAAAAGATCATGCGGCTGCGGCCCATGCCGGTGGTCATGGTCTCGACCCTGACGGCGGCCGGGACCGACGTGACCCTGGCCGCGCTGGAGATCGGCGCCGTGGACGCGGTGGCCAAGCCCGCGGTCGCCAGCGTCGACGCCTTCCACGATCTGATCGGCAAGGTGAAGACCGCCGCCCGCTCGCGCGTCCGCGCCCGCGGCGATGCGCCGGCCGCCGCCGAGGCGCCGCGCGCCTATCGCCCCGATCCCAACCACGTCCTGGCCGTCGGCTCGTCCACCGGCGGGGTCGAGGCCCTGCTGACCGTGCTCAGCGGCTTTCCCGCCAACTGCCCCGCCACCGTCATCACCCAGCATATGCCGGCGACCTTCACCGCCAGCTTCGCCGCCCGTCTGGATCGCGTCTGCGCCCCTACCGTGACCGAGGCCGTGGACGGCGCACCGCTTCAGCCGGGCCACATCTATCTGGCGCCCGGCGGCGCGACCCATCTGGCGGTTTCGCCCGGCCTGACCCCGCGCTGTCGGCTGGTCCCCAGCGATCCGGTCAACGGCCACCGCCCGTCCGTCGATGTCATGTTCGATTCCGTCGTCCGGCTGAAGCGTCCGATGACCGGCGTCATCCTGACCGGCATGGGCCGCGACGGCGCCAGGGGCCTGTTGGCCATGCGCGAGGCCGGCGGTCGCACCCTGGGCCAGGACGAGGCGTCCTGCGTCGTCTATGGCATGCCCAAGGCCGCCTTCGAACTGGGCGCCGTGGAGCGCCAACTGCCGCTGCACCGCCTGTCCCCCGCCATTCTCGAATCGTGCGCCGATCCGGCCGCACGCTCAGTCGCCTAACCGGGAGCGTACCCATGCCCGCCGCCGCCGCTCTGCAATGTCTGGTCGTCGATGATCAGATGACCATGCGCTCCTTGGTCCGAACCAGTCTTCAGCAGCTTGGCGTGCGCGACATCCGCGAGGCCGCGGACGGCGAGATCGCCCTGCGCGAGGTGGTCACCAAACCCGCTCACCTGATCATTTCGGACTACAATATGCCGAACCTGGACGGGCTGGGCCTGCTGCGCGCCGTGCGCGCCCACCCGCCCACGTCCAAGATCGCCTTCATCATGCTGACTGGCCGCGCCGACCGCGAACTGGTGCAGCGCGCGGTACAGTTCGGCGTGAACAACTATCTGGTCAAACCCTTCACGGTCGCCCAGCTGAAGGGCAAGCTGGAAGCCGTCTTCGGGCCGCTGACATGACCTTCGCCGCCCTGAAGGACAGCGTGGAGAAACGGGTTCACGTCGGCCAGGGCGAGCATTTCATCACGTCCGATCCCAATGTCGTGCTCAGCACCATCCTGGGGTCGTGCGTCGCCATGTGTCTGCGCGATCCGCTGGCGGGCGTCGGCGGCATGAACCATTTCCTGCTGCCCGAGGGGGCGGGGGCGGGGACCGATGCGGGCCGCCGCTACGGCGCCTATGCGATGGAGCTGCTGATCAACGACCTGCTCAAGGCCGGCGGTCGTCGCGAACGGCTGGAGGCCAAGCTGTTCGGCGGCGGGCGGATGTTCGACAGTCTGCGCGACGTCGGCCGCGCCAACGCCGACTTCGCCGAACGCTTCCTGCGCGACGAAGGCATTCGCGTGGTGGGCGGCAGTCTGCGCGGCGACGGCGGGCGGCGCCTGCACTACTGGCCCGTCGTCGGTCGCGCCCTGCAACGCGCCGTGACCGATATCGTCGCGCCCAAGCCCGCGCCGGTCGCCCCGCCCGCCGAGACCGGCGCGCTGGAACTGTTCTGACCATGAGCGCCCCGCCCGAACACGCCGATCTGCTGGCCGCCGTCGCCGACGAGCTGATGCTGGTGCGGCAGGGCATCGACGGGATCGAGGCCCTGGTCAGCGATCTTGTCCGCCGCGCCCTGCCCGAGGAGCGTTCGAACGCCCTGACCCAGGCCCAGGCGCTGGACGCCCTGACCCAGCGCGTCGAAGCCCTGTCCAGTGTTCTGCGGATGTTGAGCGGCGGCGCCAGCCCGTCCGAAGCCGTCAGCCGCCTGTCGCTGGCCGACATGGCCGGCCGCCTGCGACCCGCCGCCGGCGAACATCGCCCGATCTCCAACGCCGACGACGGCGACCTGATGCTGTTCTGAGGTCATGGCTAACAGCGATCGGGTCAATCTGGCGCACACCACGGTCCTTCTGATCGACGACCAGCCCGCGTCGCTGGATATGCTGGGCTCCATCGTCCAGGGCTTCGGCTGCAAGGAACAGATCAAGTGCAACTCGGCGCACGGGGCGGTCGAACTGCTGGCCCGCCGCGCCGTCGATCTGATCCTGATCGACTGCATCATGCCCGAGATGGACGGCTATGAGTTCGTGCGCTGGCTGCGCCGCGACGCCCCGACGCCGACCCGATACGTTCCCGTCATCATGATCCTGGGCCATGCGTCCCAGGCCAAGGTCCATCAGGGGCGCGATTGCGGCGCCAGTTTCATCGTCGCCAAGCCCCTGTCCCCCGCGCTTCTGCTCAAACGTATCGTCTGGCTGGGCGGCGAGGACCGCGATTTCGTCGACGCCGCCCATTACGTCGGCCCCGACCGTCGGGTGCGCAACTACGGCCCGCCCACCGGCGACGGCCGGCGCGAGGGCGACCTGTCCGGCGAACTGGGCGCCGCCGTGGAAGAGAATATGGATCAGGACGCCATCGACATGATGATGAAACCGATGAAGGTCAGTCTGTGACGGACGCGCCGGCCAAGCCCATCGTCCGCAAGGTCCATACCTCGCTGCAGCGTCAGATGGCCCGACCCGGCGGACGCCTGATCGCCGAGGCCGAGTCCCGCGCCAATCAGGCCCTGGAGGGCCAGCGCGACCAGGTGTTCTCGCTGCTGAAGAGCAATATCGACATTGTTGAGGGCCTGTGCGCCAGCCGTCCGGCCGACGCCCAGGCGCAGGTCTACGCTTGCGCTTCGGCCATGGTCGACATGGCCGGTTTCCTGGATGTTCCGACCTTTTTCGAGGCGGCCTTCAGCCTGTGCGAAATCGCCGACCGTATGCGGGCCGCCGGCGTCTGGTCCTGGCCCTCCGTCGAGGTCCACGTTCGCGTCCTGCGCCTCACCCTGGCCGACGCAGGCCAGGCCACGCCGGAATCCAAACGCCTGCTGGAAGGCTTGCGCGCCCTGACTGCCCACGTGCCCCCGGTCGGTTAACGGCTTGGCTGTTCGCTGCGGAACAAGCATGAAACGAATCGGGACCGAATCGCCGACACCGCCCCATTCGTCCTTTGTTCACCGCGATATCTGGTGGATTAATCGCCCTTAACCACAAGCCGCCCCTATCGCCCATTGGCGACCAGCGCCCCATTTTTTCGTCGCTCGACCGCCCCGACCGCTTCCCCACGCGCCCGCAAATCGCTAGGTCATGCCCCGTGGCCCCGTAGCTCAGCTGCATAGAGCAAGGCTTTCCTAAAGCCGAGGTCGGAGGTTGGAGTCCTCCCGGGGTCGCCATGTTTTCAATGCGGTAGGTCGACGGTTATCCGATTTTCGGAAAGTTGGGACGCAACTGGGACACAACCCGACAGGTTTCGCTCGGTTTCAAGAGGTTTCCGGCTGTTCGCTCCGACAGTCTGTTTCGCTTCCTCAAGCGGCGACCGGAGTGAGCAAGACAGCGTTTTCATAGTGCATTGGGAATGAGTGCGCAGCTGCGAAACCCGCCTTGGTCTGGTGGTGAGTAGGCGCCGGCCATGCTTCTTGTAGGTGCACACGGCCTTCGACTGGGACCGGCTGCTGGACGGAGTCGAATGGCCCCACGCCTCGGGCGTCACGCCCGCGACCGACCCCAACGGCTCCGCCGCCGCTGTCGCCCTCGTCGAGGCCGCTGTCCGCAAGGGGGTGAAAGTCAGCTATGACGGCAACTTCCGCGGCAAGCTGCGGGAGCAGTGGGACGGCGGCCTTTCTGCCTCACGCGCGAGACGTCCTTGATCGCGAAACGGAAGCGCTGGGCGCGCTGAGTCCGGGAAAGCACGGCGCGTCCGGGCTGCTGCGACTGACCGCCCCGGCCGCACTGGGGCGCGAAGTCATCATGCCGCTGATGCCCGAACTGCTGGACGCCCATCCTCGGATGCGGGTGGAAATTCAATTGACCGAGCGGATCGTCGATCTCGTTCACGAAGGTTTGGACCTGGCTATTTGCATCGCTGATCTCAGCGACACCGATCTCGTCGCGCGTCGTATCGGAACCGTGCGCCGGGTGATCTGCGCGGCTCCCGCTTATCTGGCGCGGCGTGGGCGACCTGAGACGCGTCGTGATCTTGCCGGCCACGACTGTCTGACCCTGGTGGGGAGCCCACGTTGGCGGTTCGATGGTGCGACCGGGGTCGAGCCCGTGCATGTGTCCGGACGCCTGACTTGTGACGCCATCTATGGCCTGCTTGCGGCCTGCCGCGCCGGAGCAGGTCTGGCGATGCTGTCCACCTGGTCCGCGGCGAGCGATCTCGCGGCCGGGCGCCTGATCGAAATAGAGTTGGACGCACCGCCGCATTCGCCGCCGATTTCCGCCGTCTATCCCAGCGCACGAATGGTCGCGCCACGAGTTCGGGTGTTTCTGGATAAGCTGAGCCAGGCGCTCGCGGATGAGGCGCGTCAAGTCAGTGGGATAAAGGATCGGCTTGGATCGTGATGATCATGCGGGCGAAGGCCGGGCACGTCGAGCCGCAGGCCGATCCAGAGGATTCTTCTTCTCGCCGGGCGTGATGCCGCCAGAAGCGAAAATCTTTGAATTGTCGTGGTGCGTGAGTTGGCGCAGCGCTTAGCTGGGGGGCGCCTCCAACCCATAGCTTGTCGTGAGCGCATCTCGGAGCGCCATCACACGGCGATTGTCGAAGTCTGGACCCCGGCAGGCGAAAGCGATCTGCCGAACAGGGGCGTTCTTGCCGAGGGAGAGTTCCTGAACCGGATAGGCGCTGACCATCCGTCCACGCACCTGCGGCAGGATAGAAACGCCGTGACCTGCAGACACCATGGCCAGAACGGCTTCGATGGACTCCAGTTCGAACCTGGGTTTCAGGCCGGGCGCCAGCTTGTGCATATGGCTGGCCGCGACGCGCCCGCTGGTCAGCGATGTATCGAACTGAAGCCAGGGGTAATGGGCGATCATGGTCTTGATGGATCGTCCTGCGGCGTCCGGCGGGGCGACGAAGACAAACGGCTGTTCCACGAGATCGTGCCAGTAAAGACGGCTGGATCCGCCGGAGGTCGGCCGGATGAGCGCCACGCCGTCGAGCCGCCCTGCCTTAAGCTGGTCAAGCAGTTCGACAGAGTCGCCCTGTATGACGCGCACGCTGAGTTCGGGATGACGTCGGTTGATTTCCGCAAGGACAAGCGGGACCAGCGTCGGCTGCAGGGACCGAATGGTTCCCAGCATGACCCGACCGGTCAGGGCGACGGTATGGCGGGTGCGGGCCGCCTCGACCGATTCCAAGGCCACACGGATGTTTTCGGACAATTCTCTGGCGAGCGGCGTGGGGCGCGACGTTCGCGCCGAGCGGTCGAACAGGGGTTGGCCCAGATATTCCTCCAGTCGCTTCATCTGCAGACTGACGGCGCTGGGCGTCAGGCCCAGGTCGTCGGCTGCGGCCGCGAAGCTGCCTTGGCGCAGGATGGCGTCCAGCGTGATGAAAAACTCGAACTTCAAGGAGATGAACCTGACGCAACTTATGGGGGCTGTCATAGCGCGTCTCGCTGATGCATGACAATTCCTCATCATTCGATCAATGAAACATCACTATTTTTGGTGATTTTCAGGCGGTAGGTCTGGGTCGTCATCGGCCGGTCGAATGGTCTGGCCGCGACAAAAGACCGAAACGTCCGACAGAGACGAGTGCGGTCAGGGAGATGAGGCAAGATGGTCAGCGGGACACCCGTCAAACAGTTCGTGGGCGGCGCCTGGGTCGAAGGCGAGGGCGCGGTGGTCGATGTCGTCGACAAGTTCACCGGCGACATCATCGCCTCGGTGCGCTGCGCCTCAACGGCGCAAGTCGACTCCGCCGTCCTAGGGGCGCGTTCCGGTTTTGAAGCCGTGAAGCTGGAGCCGTTCGAACGCGCGCGCCTGCTGAACCGTGTCGCCGACTTGATCTTGGCGAACCGCCAGGCGCTGGCGGAGACCATCGTGGCGGAATCGGGCGTGCCGTGGAAGGATTCCGATAATGAGGTGGCCAGGGCGGCCGAGACCTTCCGGCTGTCGGCCGAGGAGGCTAGGCGGCTGGTTGGCGAGGTCGTGCCGATCCAGGGCGCTCAGGGGCAGTCGCATCGCATGGCCTTCACCCTGCGCGTGCCGCGCGGGGTCGTGGGGGGCGTCAGCGCCTTCAACTCGCCGCTAAACATGGTGGCGCACAAGGTGGCGCCGGCCCTGGGGGCGGGCAACGCTGTCGTTTTCAAGCCGCCGCTGGTCACGCCGCTGTCGGCCACCCGTCTGTTCGAACTGATGCTTGAGGCCGGTGTGCCGGCGGAACTGATCGCCCTTGTGCATGGCGATGGCGCCACGGTCGGTCAGCATCTGGTCGAA
This sequence comes from Brevundimonas sp. UBA6550, assembly GCF_002434505.1. GTDB lineage: Bacteria > Pseudomonadota > Alphaproteobacteria > Caulobacterales > Caulobacteraceae > Brevundimonas. Next base: position 86,900 of record NZ_DJKE01000010.1, on the reverse strand, counting down.
CATCCTGGTGTCGACTTCTTCACCTTCACCGGCAGCACGCCGGTCGGCAAACGTATTCGCGACGCGCGCGGCATGCGCCCCGTGGCGCTGGAACTGGGCAGCATCGCGGCGACCATCGTCTGCGCCGATGCGGACTTGAAGCGCGCCGCGATGCGCTGCGCCCAATCGGGCTTCCGTCGGCAGGGCCAGGCGTGCACCTCGACCCAGCGGCTTTTTGTTCAGCGCGAAGTTCTGGAGACATTCCAGGCGCTGTTCCTCGCCGAAGTGGCGGCCTTGTCGGTCGGAGATCCGACAGACCCGAAGACCGATGTGGGGCCGATGATCAGTGAGAAGGATGCGGTTCGGGCCGAGGCCTGGGCGCGCGAGGCCGTTGATCAGGGGGCGCGCATCCTTGCGGGCGGCGTGCGGCAGGGCGCGGTGCTGCAGCCGACGGTGCTGACGGAGGTTCGCCCGACGATGCGGGTGATGTGCGAGGAAATCTTCGCGCCCGTGCTGTCGATCATTCCCTTCGACACGCTGGAAGAGGCCATCAAGCAGGTCAATGCGACAGACTTCGGTCTGGCCGCCGGTCTGTTCACTCGGGACATCCAGAAAGCCCTGCAAAGCGCCGCGCGGCTGCATGTCGGGGTGGTGCATTTGAACGACGCCTCCAGCAGCCGTGTCGATCTGATCCCCTTCGCCGGGGTCAAGGACAGCGGCGTGGGCGTCGAAGGCCCGAAATACGCGATGCGCGAAATGACTGAAGAACGCCTGGTGACGGTGACCCTGTGATGGAAACGACAATGACGACAGACGACGTGACCGGCGCGATCTTCATGGCCCAATGCCTGAAAGCGGAGGGGGTCGAGAAGGTCTTCGGCCAATGCGGCCATACCAACTATGCGCTGATCGACGCCTGCCAGAGGCTCGGCATCGACTATGTGTCCTTCCGTCACGAACAGCAGGCCGTCCATGCGGCGGACGCCTATTACCGGGTGTCCAAGAAGCTGGCCGTCATCAACGTCCACCTGTCGCCCGGCCTGACCAATACGGTGACGGGGGTCGCCTCCGCCGCGATGGATGGGACGCCGATGGTGGTGATCACCGGAAACACGCCGAGCTATCACCATCCCCGCGAAGCCCACCAGAGCATGCGTCTGCATGCTGACGCATCGCAGGGCGACATCTTCAAGCCGATCTGCAAGCGGGTCTGGCGGGTCGATGACGCCAAATTCTTGCCCGAGGTGATGCACCGCGCCCTCAACATCGCCCAGACCGGGCGACCGGGCGCGGTTCTGCTCGACATTCCGATGGACGTCTTCTCGCAGAAGATCGAGGCTGAACCGATCACGCGGTCGCGTCGACCCAACTTCCCGCGTTCGATGGGGGATGCGGCGGGGGTGGCCGAAGCGGCGCGTCTGCTGGCCGGCGCCGCCAATCCGGTCATCTTCGCTGGCAATGGCGTGGCCATGTCTGGGGCGTTCGACGAGCTGCGCGCGCTGGCGGAACTGTTGCAGGCGCCGGTCGCGACGACCCTGGTCGGAAAGGGCGTATTCCCCGAGACCCATCCGCTGTCGGTCGGGACGACCGGCATCTGGGGCGCGCGCGTCGCCAATGACACGACGCGAAACGCCGACGTGATCCTGGCCGTCGGTACAGCCTTTGGTGAAGCGGACTGCAGCTCCTGGCGGTCGGAACACACGTTCGACATCCCTGGATCGATCCTGATCCAGATCGACATCGATCCGCAGGAAATCGGCAAGAGCTATCCGGTCGACATCGGCATTCTCGGCGACGCCAAGGCCACACTGGCCCAACTCGCCGAGGCCCTGGGCGCTTCTCCCCGCGCGGCAGCGGACGTCAAAGCGCAAGCCGAGACGATCACCGCCCGAAAGGCGGCCTGGCGTGAAGAGCTCAAGGATACGCAACTGATCGACACCAAGCCGATCCATCCGGCGCGTCTGTTGATGGAACTGTCCAAGGCTGCGCCCGACGACGCCGTGTTCGTCACGGATGTGGGTTGGAACAAGAACGGCGCGGGCCAGCAGCTGGAGATCGCCAGCCCGGCCGGCTTCATCACCTCCGGCGGCATGGCCACCATGGGCTATTCGCCCGGCGCGGCAGTCGGCGCCAAGCTGGGCGCGCCGGACCGCAAGGTGCTGGGCCTCGTCGGCGACGGCGGTCTGATGTCGGTGCTGGGCGCTCTGACCACGGCCGTCGAACTGGACATCCCTGTCCTGTGGGTCCTGTTCAACAACTTCTGCTACTCGACCATCCGCACTGTCGGCTCGACCTATTTCGACAACAAGTACGGCACCGAGTTCCGCACGCCGGACGGCGAACTCTACAATCCCGATTTCCAGATGCTGGCCAAGTCCTTCGGCATCGCCTCGGCCCTGATCGAGGAGCCGGACGATCTGGAGGCCGGCATTCGCGACGCCCTGGCCAAGGACGTGCCCTTCCTGCTGGAAGTGCGCACGCGCGGCGACGTGCCGATGCCGCGCACCGGCTATTGGGACATCGCCGACTTCCTGGCGAACGGCAATGACTGACGCGCAGCCGCCATCGGCCCTGCGAAGCCGGGATTACGAGCCGGATCATCGCGGCCCGCTCGACGGGGTGCGGGTGCTGGATCTGTCGCGGCTGTTCGCCGGCAACGTCCTGACACAGGTGCTCGGCGATTTCGGCGCCGAGGTCATCAAGGTCGAGCCGCCCAGCGGCGACACGCTTCGCGGCTGGAAGACCAAGGGGGTTTCGACCCACTGGAAGATCTACGCGCGCAACAAGAAGAGCCTGTGCCTGGACTTGCGCAAGCAACGCGCCAAGGACCTGTTGCTGGGCCTCGTCCCGTCGGCGGCGATCTTCGTGGAGAGTTTCCGGCCGGGCGTTCTGGAAGACATGGCGCTGGATGCGGATTCGCTGCTGGCGCTGAACCCCAAGCTGGTGATCGTCCGGATTTCGGGCTGGGGCCAGAACGGCCCCTATCATCAGCGACCCGGCTTCGGCACCGTGATCGAAGGCATGTCGGGCTTCGCCGCCATCAACGGCTTCGAAGATCGTGAGCCGGTCCTGCCGCCCATGTATCTGGCGGATGGGGTTGCGGGTCTTTACGGCGCGTCGGCGGTGATGATCGCCCTGCGCGAGGCCGAGCGGCCGGAGGGCAGGGGGCAGGTGATCGACCTGCCGCTCTATGATCCGCTGTTCGCCCTGCTGGGTCCGCAGGCGGCGAACTATCGTCTGACCGGACAGAATCGAAAGCCCACCGGCAGTCGGTCCAGCAACTCCGCCCCGCGCAACGCCTATCGCTGCCTGGATGGAAAATACGTCAGCCTGTCGGGATCGACCCAAGGCATGGCGGAACGGATTTTCCGCGCCATCGGCCGCGCCGACCTGATCGCCGATCCGCGTTTCCGTACCAACGACGACCGGCTGAAGAACGTCGAGGCGCTGGATGGCATCATCGGCGACTTCATCGCGACCCATACCCAGACCGATCTCGTGACGCTGATGGAAGCGGCGTCCGTGACCGTCGGTCCGATCTATGACATCGCGCAAATTCTGCAGGATCCGCACGTCATCGACCGTGAAATCCTGGCGGACTATCCCGACCCCGAGGTCGGCAGCCTGCCCATGCATCATGTCGTGCCGCGTCTGGCGGAGACGCCGGGCGGCATCCGTATGGCGGCGCCCAGCCTGGGCCAGGACAATCGCGATCTCCTCGGTGAGCTTGGCGTGGATTTCGCGGATTACGCCGCCCTCGTCGCTGAAGGCGTCGCCTTCGAGGATTCCGACATGGAGCCGGTGGCATGACCGGCCCCTGGCGCTCGCTGCTCTACGTGCCGGCGCACATCGATCGGTTTGTCGCCAACCCGCGTCTTGGCCAGGCCGACGCCGTCGTTCTCGACTTGGAGGACAGCGTTCCGGTCGACCAGAAATCCAATGCGCGGGATCGGCTGTCGGCGGCAGTCGCGACGGTTGCGGCGGCAGGGCCGGACGTTCTGGTGCGGATCAATGACGGCGATCCGGGTGAAGAAGACATAGGCGTCGCCGTCCAGTCCGGCGTTTCCGCCCTGGTCGTTCCGAAGGTGCGATCCGCAAGACAACTGATCCATATCGCGGATCGCGTGGCTTCGGCTGAAGCGAATGCTGAGCTGGCGACTGGAACCACTCGTCTGATCGTTCTGATCGAAACGGCGGACGGCTTCATCGCCATGACCGACATCCTGCGCGCGACGCCGCGAACGATGGGCGTCATTCTGGGGGCCGAGGATTTCGCGACCGATGTCGGCATGGCCGTCGATGAGGCGACGCTGCGCGGTCCTCGCCAGCAGGTTGTGATCGCCGCCGCTGCCGCCGGCGTCATGCCCTTCGGCCTGATGGGCGCGACCACGCGCTTCGACGATCTGGACGCCTATCGCACCTTGGCGGTCGATTCGAAACGGTTCGGCTATGTTGGTTCGACCTGCATTCATCCCAGTCAGGTCGCCATCCTGAACACGGCCTTTGCGCCCAGCACCGACGAGGTGCTGTGGGCGGAACGTGTGTGCGCGGCCTTCGCGGACGCCGGACAGGAAGGGCGTGGGGCTGTCTCGCTAGACGGCCGCATGATCGACGCACCTGTTGCGGCGCGCGCTCAAGGCCTGCTGTCCCGCCATCGCTCAATCGAAGCCCGTGCGGCTTCCAAACGGGGAGGTCCCCAAGAGGCGCGCTGAAGAAGGGGTCAGCGCGAACGCCCCGCCAAAGCCGGGGAACCAATCAAAAAAACAGGGAGGAATAAGAATGTACAGGAAGTCGAATGCGTCTGATTTCGAAGGGGCCCGCCAGCGTCGCGGGCGTCTGATCCGATCGGGTCTGATGACCAGCGTGGCGCTCGCCGCCGCTCTGCCGTCGCTGGCGATGGCCCAGGCTCGCCCCCAAACGGCGACCACGGAACGCGCCGCCGATGTCCAAGCGGAGGCGGAAAGCCAGGCCACCGAGGTCGAAGAGATCGTCGTCACAGGCACCGCCATTCGCGGCGTCGCTCCTGTCGGATCGGCCACGGTCGGGATCACGCGCGAGGACCTGGTCCAGGCCCCGGTCCGTGAACCCAGCGCCCTTGTGGCGAGCCTGCCTCAAGCATCCAATCAGGGAACGAGCCTGACCTCGACGGGCGGGCGCGCCGCAGGCGTGAACCTGCGTGGCCTGGGCAACAACGCGACCCTGGTTCTGTTCGATGGCAAGCGTGTCGTTCCGCAGGGTGGCAACGCCCAGGTTTCGGATCCCAACCTCATTCCGTTCTCGGCCATCGACCGGGTGGAGGTCGTCACCGACGGCGCATCCGCAATCTATGGCTCGGACGCCGTCGCGGGGGTGGTGAACTACATCCTGCGTCGCAACTATGACGGCGCCCAGATCACGGCGCGCTACGTCAACTCGCTCTACGACCAAGTCGTCGTCGACGGCGTCTTCGGCAAGACCTGGAAAGGCGGCAGCCTGATGGTGGCCGGCTCGTACGACACCAACAATAGCGTGGGTCGCGACATCCGCGACTACATGCTGCTCGATCTTCGACCCTTTGGCGGCAACAACAATAATCTGGTCGGGACAACGGTCTATCCTGGCGACAGCGGCGCCCTGATCATCGGCAACACGGTATATGGCCTGCCCAAGACGAGCGGCGCGCGCCCGACGGCCGCGCAAGTGCTGGCGCTACAAGGCAACCCCGACCTTTACGATCAATCGCATCTCTACGATTTCTATACCGAGCGCGAGCGTTTCGCGTTGCTGATCAAGGGGCGCCAGGAACTCGCGCCGGGCGTGGAGGTCGGATACACCGGCATCTACAATCGCCGCACCAACGACTCACGATCTGGCGATGGTTTCGAGCGCATCGCCATTCGGGTCGATCCGAGCAGCCCCTACTACATCCCGGGCATGCCCAATCCGACCGCCGCACAGACGGTGGTGTACAACTATTCGCTTAACAATCCGGGCACGTCGCGCGACCAGTCCAATCTGGAAGAGACGATCAGCCACGCCATCGATCTGACGGCGCAGCTGCCGATGGACTTCCGGTTCAACGGCCTGATCTCCTACGGCAAGACCGACAGCTGCAACGTTTGCCAGCCACAGGTGAACACGACCCGGGCCGCCGTGATCGCCAATCAGGCCAGCTACGGCTTCAACCCCTATCAACTCGGTCGTCAGGCCGCCGCCGACGCCTTGGTCGGCGGCTTCATCCAGCAGTACGACACGACGCTGTTCGACAGCGTGGCCAAGATCGACGGCTCGCTGTTCTCGGTTCCGGCCGGTCCCATCCGCATCGCGGCCGGTGTCGAGTATTCGCGCTACAAACTGTACCTGAAGGCGCAAAATACGCTGAATCTGACCAACACATATCAGACGTCGCGTTTCACCAAGAGTGATCGCGACGTGAAGTCGGCCTTTGCGGAAATCTATGTGCCGATCGTAGGGGAGGGCGCGGGCCTGCCCTTCATGCAGTCGCTCGATCTGAGCGCTGCGGTTCGTTACGACAGCTATTCCGACGCGGGCGACACCACCAATCCCAAGATTGGTTTGACGTGGAAGGCGACCGACGAGTTGGTCTTTCGCGGCAGCTGGGGCACCTCGTTCCGCGCGCCGACGTTGATCGAAGCCAATCCGCAGACCGTGGGTCAGACCAATCGCGTGTTCGTCAGCAATGGCGCCGGCGATCCCGCCATTCCGTTGACCAACACCGCCACGGGTCAGAGCGCCGTTCTGTCCCGAACCGGAAACACGGCCGGGCTGCAGCCGGAATCGGCGAAGATCTGGTCGCTGGGCGCCGACTACAATCCCAACTTTGCGCCCGATCTGCGCCTCAGTCTGACCTATTACAACGTCAACTATACCGACCGCATCGAGAACCTGCCGAACCAGACGCTGATCCTGTCCAGCCCCGCCAATCTGGCGCTGCTGCGCGATTTCTTCATCACGGCGCCCCAACCCTCGACCTGCGTTAACGGGAACTATTCGACCTACAACCCGGCCTATCTGCCGTGGCTGACCGACCCGAACGCCGTCTATTCGCCATCGACGATCAATGACTGTTCGCTGGTCGGCATCATCAAGGGGGGGCGTCTGAACCTCGGCGACGTTCGCCAGAGCGGCTTGGATTTCTCGGCCAACTATCGTCAGCAGACCGCCATTGGCGACTTCCGATACAACCTGACCTTCTCCAAGATCCTCAAGCTTGAGAAGAGCATCGTCGCCGGAGGCCCCTTGTTCGACGCCCTGGACACCTATGGCTTCCAGGTCAGCGAGCGCGGACGGTTCAACGTCGGCTACAGCCGTGGGCCGCTCTCGGCGAACGTCACCGCCAACTATGTCGGCTCCTACCTGAACAACGCCACGATCACGGTCGCCGGCGTCAAGAAGCCGGACACGCAAATCCCAAGCTGGACCACCTTCGACGCCGGCGTGGCCTATGAGTTCCAAGACAACGCCCCCACCGGGCTGGGCGGGGTTCGCCTGTCGATGACGGTGCAGAACCTGACGGACAAGGATCCGCCGATCGTCCTCAGCGGCACGACCGCCGTGGACTTGGGCAACCACAACCCGTTCGGTCGCGTCTGGAGCTTCGAGATCACCAAGCGATTCTGATCGACCCTGGACGGCTGCGGGTGATCGCTCGCCCGCAGCCGGCCGCTTTGAGAGTGGAAGACATGCGTAACATCGCAAGATTGCTGTTCTCAGGCGTCTTCGCCGCGGGGTTAATCGCCCTGGCGAGCGCATGCGCCGCCCAGACGTCTCATCCCCAACCTGCACCCCCGCCGCCCGTCGCCACGACGGGGGCGCCGATGCGCGGACTGCCCGACCCCTATGTCGGCAAGAAGAAGCTGCTGGTCGTCGCAGACGTTCAGACCGGCTTCCACCACAACTCCATCAACCATGCGATGGCGACGATCGAACGCATGGGACGAGAGAGCGGCTTCTACGTGGCCTTCCTGCGCACCGATTCACAGCTGATCACGCGCCAGCCCATCGTTGGGACCGGCGAGCGGTACGCCGGCCGGTCGATCAACGCGCGCAATCTGGACGACTTCGACGCCATCTTCTTCCTGGGCAGCGGGGAGGGCACGTTGAGCGAGGCGCAGAAGGCCGATCTTCTAGCCTTCGTGCGAGAGGGCAAGGGGTTCGTCGCCGGTCATGCCGCCACGGTCGCCTTCTACAACTGGCCGGAATATGGCGAGATGATCGGGGGATTTATGGATGGGGAATTCCCGGTCCAGCCGACCGCTTTGGTCGTCGAGGATCGTGCCTTTCCGGGAGCCGCCGACTTCCCCACCGTGTTTTCCGACCAGTTCCCTTATTTCAAGGCCCCCTACGAGCGGGGCGAGGTCCACACCATCATCCGCCTGGATCCCGCGCACCTGACGCCTGACCAGTTGGCGCGACACCCGGATGGCGACTTCCCCGTGGTCTGGGCGAAAACCTATGGCGCGGGACGGGTCTTCGTCTCGTCGCTGGGCCATCTGGACGAACCTTGGGACGACCCTGCCGTCCAGGCCCTCTATCTCGGCGGCATCAAATGGGCGCTCGGCCTTGTCGATGCGCCGATCCCGCTCGACCCGCGTCCGTGATCAGAAAACGAAAAAAGACAGAGGAAACACCATGAAGATCGCCCCCTCGCACCGTCTCGGCCTGACCGCTGGTCTCGGCCTCGCCGCGCTTCTCATGTCCAGCGCCAGCGCACTGACCCAGACCCCGGAGCGCGACCAGTGGCGCAGCTACGGCCAGAACCCGGGCAGCACCAATTTTTCGCCGCTGACCCAGATCACTCCGGACAATGTGGCCACGCTGAAGCGGGCCTGGACCTTCAACTACGGCGGCGGCACCGATGACGACGGTGACCGCGGCCTGGATTATCGGTGGGAGGTCACGCCGCTGATCATCGACGGGGTGATGTATGTCTCGACCCCGACCAGTCCGACCAAACCGGACCTCAAGGCCACGGTCACGGCGTTGGAGCCGGAAACCGGCAAGGTGCTGTGGAAATACGAATCGCCGCGCAACATTCACGGTCGCGGCTTAGCCTACTGGCCTGGCGAGGGCGATGTGGGACCCCGCCTCTTCTTCGCGACCGACCAGGGCTATCTGATGGCGCTGGACATGAAGACCGGGCAGGTCGCCGCCAGCTTCGGTGAACAGGGGGCGGTCGACGCCTATGCTGGCGTCGCCTCCGAAACGGTGGGCGAAAGCCGACGCGATACCTGGACCATTCCGAATCCCGCCTCAATCTACAAGAACCTCGTCATCACCGGCTCGCGCCCGGGCGAAGCCGGACCGCCAGGACCGCGCGGCGACATCCGCGCCTGGGACGCCAAGACCGGCGCTCTGGTCTGGAGCTTCCACACCGTGCCTCAGCCGGGTGAGGCCAACCACGAAACCTACACCGGCGATGAATGGAAGGACCGCAGCGGCGCCAATGTCTGGTCCACCATGACGGTGGACGAGGCGAACGGGATCGTCTTCGCCCCCGTGGGCGACCTGAACGGCCGCGCGGCCGGACCCGAGCTTTACGCCAATAGCCTGCTGGCGCTCGATGCCGCGACCGGACAGTTGAAGTGGTACAAGCAGATCACCCACAAGGATCTGTGGGACTGGGACATGCCCACGCCGCCGGTGCTGGTCGATTTCAAGGCCGCCGACGGCACGTCCACGCCAGCTATCGCCCTGACGGGCAAGCAAAGTCTGCTGTTCGTATTCGACCGGCTGACCGGCCGGCCCCTGCACGATGTCGCGGAGCAGCCGACGCCGCGCAGCGACGATCCGAACGATCAGGCCTGGCCGACACACCCCATTCCGGTTCGCCCCGGCCCCTTGGCGCGCACGTCGATGACGCGGGACGAGATCCCCAATATCACGCCCGAGCAATACGCCTACTGCACCGCCTTCTGGGATCAGAACAACATCAAGGTCACGGGGCTCTACGGTCGGCCGTCGTTGACGACAGGCACGCTGAGCTTCCCGTCGACACTCGGTGGACCGAACTGGGGTGGGCCATCCTACAGCCCCCAATCCGGCCTGTTCATCGTCAACGTCCAGAACATGGGGCAGTATCGCGCCGCGGGTCCTGCAGGAACGGGCTTCATGGCGCGTCCGCGCGGTGCGGCGCCGGCAGCAGGCGCGGCAAGCCCGGCGGGGGCGGCTCCGGCCATCACCCAATCCGGCTTCAACTATCGGGTGGACGCCAACACGGTGCTGCCGTGCACGCCGACCCCTTGGGGCGAATTGGTCGCGGTCGACATCAACAAGGGCGAGATCGCCTGGCGCGCGCCGTTGGGAAGCACGCCGGGCCTGGGCGAGCAGGGTCTGACGACGGGATCGCGTAATCTGGGCGGCAATATCCAGACCGCCAGCGGCCTGGCCTTCATCGGGGCGACGAATGATCGTCAGTTCCGCGCCTTCGATACTCGAACCGGGCGACAGCTCTGGTCGGTGGAGCTTGAAGCCAGCGCCCATTCCACGCCGATCACCTATCTCGGCAAGGACGGCAAACAGTATGTCGTGGTCGTCGGCGCCGGCGGCACCGCCGTTGGGTCTAAACACATGTCGGACACGCTGAACGCCTTCGTCCTGCCCTGACCGCCTGCGCGCGTCGCGCTCGGTCGCGACGCGCGCTCCTTGGGCCCGACCGGGTCCAACCGAAAGGATCGTCCATGGACACCCCCGCTTCCGTCGCGTCGCCCAGAAAGACCCATGTGCGATATGGCGTGCTCGCCCTCATCGCCACCGGCACGATGATCAACTATCTCGACCGTTCGCTGCTCAGCGTCGCGGCGCCTTCGATGACCGCCGAACTCGGCATCGGGGCGGCGACCATGGGCATACTGTTCTCGGTCTTTTCCTGGAGTTATGCGCTGGCGCAAATTCCAGGCGGCATCTTCCTGGACCGTTTCGGCGTGCGGGTGACCTACTTCCTGTCGGTCGGCTTCTGGTCGTTGTTCACCCTGCTTCAGGGGTTCGCCAACGGCCTGACCACCCTTTTGGGTTTCAGGTTTCTGCTAGGCGCGGCCGAGGCGCCGTGTTTCCCCGCCAACAGTCGAATCCTGGTCAGCTGGTTTCCCCAGCACGAGCGGGCGCGCGCCAACAGCGTCTATACGGTCGGCATGTATTCGGGCATCGCCTTCCTGAGTCCGGTTCTGTTCTGGATCACCGCGACCTGGGGATGGAGAAGCCTGTTCATCATCGCCGGCGCGGTGGGGCTGGCCTTCGCCGGGCTTTGGTATCTGGTCTATCGCGACCCGCAGCACAGCCGGTCGGCGAACCAGGCCGAGCTTGATCATATCGCCGCCGGCGGGGGCGTCGCGCCGAGCGAACGCTCGCCCTTTTCCTGGAAGGATGTCGGCTGGCTGTTGAGCAAACGCCAGATCCTGGGCGCCTCGATCGGCCAGTTCGCGACCAATGCGACCCTGGTCTTCTTCCTCACCTGGTTTCCCACCTATCTGGCGGTCGAGCGCGGAATGCCCTGGCTGAAGGTGGGATGGGTCGCCGTGCTGCCTTTCATCGCCGCGTCGGTCGGCGTGCTGATCGGCGGGCAGCTCTCGGACTACCTGGTCAAGAAGAGCGGCTCGGCCACCTTCGGGCGCAAGCTGCCGATCGTCGGCGGGCTGCTGCTGTCGTCCACCATCATTACGGCGGCCTTCATCAAAAGCGACGCGCTGGTGGTGGTGGTCATGTCCGTCGCCTTCTTCGGCCAAGGGATGTCCAACCTGGGCTGGACCCTGATTTCCGACGTGGCGCCCAAACGCCTGGTCGGATTGACGGCCGGGGTCTTCAACTTCTGCACCAACCTGGCGGGCATCGTGACGCCGATCTTGATCGGCTTCATCGTCGCCGCAACCGGGTCCTTCCTCGGCGGGCTGGCCTTCATCGGCGTGATGGCCCTGCTCGGTGCGGTTTCTTACACCTTCTTTGTCGGCAAGGTAGAAAGGATCGAAGGATGAAACGCTCTCAACTCTCGATGCGAGACGCTCGCTGGGTCTCGTGCGCCGGTCTTGCGCTCGTCGTCGGGCTGACGGCGTGCAGCAATGGCGGCCAGAGCGAAGAAGCGTCCCGGCGCGCTGCGGTGGACGCCTACAACAATCACGGCGTTCCTGCCGCTGCGACGGCGACCTCGGCGGCCCCCGACCCGCAAATGGCGTCTGTGGCCCCGGCCGCTGATGCGGTCGCCGCCGCTGCGATCGCTGCGCCTGACCCGTCGGAACCGGCGGCCGCGCCAAACGGCAAGCCTCTGGCGGCCACGCCTGCGGCGGTCGTGATCGCCCAGACGCCAGCGGCGACCCAGGCCAAGCCGCCTGTCGCCTCGCCTCCACCGGCGGCGGCCCGTCTCGGCGGGCTTCCTCCAGGGGCGGGACGCGATGTGGTCCAGCGCGTGTGCACGGGATGCCACGCCATCGGCATGGTGACGGCCAAGGGGCGGACGTCTGACGGCTGGTCGGAAATCATCGGGCGCATGATGGGCTTGGGCCTTGAGGCCAGTGACGAGGATCTGCAGACGATCCACGCCTATCTCAGCCGCGAACTGCCGCCGCGTTGATCAGAAAGGAGGGCCGCATCCATGGGGTATGAAGTCTCGACTGGTCCCACGCCGCGTCAGGCGGAGAAATGGAGCGAAGCGGAGGTCGAGCGCCTCGCCAGACTGGCGAAGCTTTGCCTTCGCGCGCGCGCCATCGCCCTCGAACTGGGTCGAACCGAAGCCGGGGTCAGAGGCAAGGCCGCCGCACGCGGGATTGAACTCGTGAGCGACCGCGCGCCCGCGCCGATCAGCTTGAGACGATCGTGGATCGCTCAAGAGTCTTCCTAGCCAGCGCCAATCAGGCTGTGCGGCCTGGGCCGGGCAACGATGGGCGAAGCTCGCATCGCCCGCCTCGGACTTCCGGGTCGCTAGAGCGCCTTGAAGCCAAAGTCGCCTACTCCGGCACGTAGATCAGATTGCCGTTTGGCAGACGGTAAGCGGAACCGGCCTTTTCGCCTTGGCCTTCCCCAATCTGCCCCTGGGATTCGTAGCGCGTCAGTTCTTCTCCGTCCTTTACCGTGATGCGCATTTGGGCCTGGCCGGGGTTTTCGATCACGACGACATTGCGGGCGTTGAACGGGTTGAGCGGGTTCTGGACCAGCACCACCAGCAGGATGGCGATTATGACCACGAACAGGTCCACCAGATTGACGACCGAGGTGATCGGGTCGTCGTCGTCTTCGTCCAGGAAACGCATCAACGGGCCTCGCGCGCGCGTTCAATGGCGCGCAGGTCCTGCAGCAGCCAACGTCGGCGCACCGTCAGGACATAGTGGGCGATGCTGGCGGCGATCAGGGCCAGGGTGACGCCGGAAAAGGCGACCACCATGTTCTGGCCCACGCCCGAGGCGTCGCCTCGGCCCAGCGACAGCAGCGCCGGTCCCATCGGAATCATGGTGGCCACCAATCCCAGCATGGGGGCGCTGCGCGAGACGATGCGAAGGCCTTCGAGGTCCTTCAGGATCATCAGCTCCAGATCGTCGCTGGCCGCATCCGTCTGGGCCTGCCGGCGGGAGAGGGAGGAGCGCCAACCGGCGCGGCGGCGCTGGACGCTTTCCACGAGAAAGGCGCCTAGGGCGAAGACGGCGTAAACCAGGGCGGCCAGTATCAGGACAAGGGCCGGGATCAGAAACAGGCTAGAGACCTGATAGAGGCCGGCTTCAAACTGGGGCATGGGGGAGCTTTCGACGGATAGCGAGACGGCTGGCGCCGCCGCAGAGGAAGACGAGAAGGAGAACCAGGGCGCCACAGGGAACCGGCGACGGCGGAGTCTGTCGGGGGGTGAGTCTTTCCAACACCTGGCCGCGAACCGTGTCTGGCGTCGCTTCGGCGGGCGCTTTCGCCACACCTTGATCGGACGCCGGCCTGGACACAGGTATGGGGCCGGCCGGCGCCGACTGCGGTGTCGCTGCGCCCTGGCCAAAGCCGGCGGCGGCGGGTGAAGCCGAGGCGTCGATCCGAGAGAGTCGCGCATCGAGTTCTCGGCGCGTCTTATTGTCGGGAGACCAGAACCCCTTGCGGATGGCGTCCTTCAGCCGGTTCAACACCTGGCGTTCGGCCATGGGATTGTTCGTCTCGAACCATTTGCGAACACCCAGGCCGCGCTCGTCACGGACATAGACGTCATGCAGGGCTTGCCACTGGTCCGCTCGAACAATGCCCGGCGTCGTCGCCTGCCAGCCGAACAGATTGTCGGCGAGAGCCACCACCGCCAGCGTCCCGGCGTAGCCCTCGGCCTGCATGGCCTGAATCCAGCTGCGGTTCAGGTAGCGGCTGCGCATCTCGGCAGCCAGGAAGTCGCGGGCCGCGACCGTGCGCGGCGCGCCCGCCCGCGCATCGGTAACGTAGAGCGACGGGGGTGCCCCGCCCGCCCGGCGGATGGCCAGCGACAGACCGCCCAGATATTCGAAAGGGTGATCGGTCGACAGGACCCCGTGTAGATTGCTGGAGCGGGACAAGGCGGCGGCCTGGACCCCGGCCAGCTGGGCGGCGAAGACGTCGGCGCCCTCGACCTTGGCGCCCCAGCGGCCTGCGCCATAGACATAGCCCAGCCGATCCAGGAAGGGATCGGCCAGGGCGGCCGGGTCATCCCAGGCCGCCGTATCGCGCACCGCCTCGGGCAGGCCGCTGCCGTAGTCGCCGGGCGCATTGCTGAAGATGCGGGCCCGGCCCAGTGCGGCGGCCTCCGAGGCGGCGACCCCTTCGGCCATCAGACGCCGGGCGGCGATACGGCTGTTCTCCGCAACCGGATCATTGGGCTCGTCCAGGGCGACGATGCGATTGACCGCATCGGCCAGAAGCCTGAGAAAGCCGTCGAATTGATCGCGATAGACTCCGGTGGCATGAACCACGACATCTATGCGGGGGCGCCCCAACTGCGCCGCCGGAATGATGTCCAGGGCGACGACCCGCCCGCCCTCGTCCCACCGGGGACGCAGGCCCAGCGCCTGAAGAATCTCACCTTCGGGCAGACCCAGGGTGCGGATGGCCTCGGACGACCACAGGGTGATCGCCAGCTTGGTCAGGGGGCGACCATCATGCTCGGCGGCATAGGCGTCCGTGAGGCTCTTCAGGGCGCCGGCCGCGGCGGCATAGGCGGCCGACGCCGGCATCTTGTCCGGTTCGAAGACGTAGAGATTGCGTCCCCCCACGGCGTCGGGATTGCGGATGGGATCTCCGCCTTCGCCGGGACGGACGAAACGGCCCGCCAGCGCCTGGAGTAGTCCTTCCGTCTCGCCGGTGTCGGCCAGACGCTGATCCAGCAGGCGCGCGCGCGTCAGTTGCTCGCGAAGGGCGGGATCGGCGGTCTCGATCGAGGCGCCGTCGCGCAGACAGGCCTTCAGGACGGTGAAGGCGCGGCTGGCGTGAAGGCCCGCCTCGTCCTGGGCCAGGGTTTCGCTTTCGGTTTCGCCAAGGGCGTCAAAGAACGGGCGGCCCAACTGCTGCAGCACGGTGGTCAGCCTGTGGTCGGATGAGGCGGGGCGCCCGAAAGTGTGCAGGCCCATCGGCGTCGGCGCCCCGCCGACCCGATGCAGATAGTCGTGCAACTCGCCCAGGAAGACCGGCATGTCCGTTCGCGCCCTGGCCGGCGACCAGCCCATGTCGGCATCGATATGACGCGCGCTGGCCAGGTGCAGTATCTGGTCGCCGACCGCGTCGCGCACCCCGCCCTCGTCGAGCTGGAGATACTGGTGGATCAGGTCGTGCAGGGTCTTCAGTTCGTCGTTCAATCCCGCAGGGGCGAAGGGCGGCGCCTGGTGGCTGACGGTGACGGCGCGGCCACGGCGCTTGGCCTGGGTGGCTTCGCCGATATTGTCCTGAATATAGGGGTAGATGACCGGCAGGTCGCCAAGCGCCAGGAAGGCGTCGTCCGTGACCGCCAGACCGCGATCCTTGCCCGGCAGAAACTCCTGCGTGCCGTGGGTTCCCAGGTGGATCAGGGCGTTCGTCTGACTGATCTCGCGCACCCACAGATAGGCCGCGAGATAGAGATGGTCGGGCGGCACGGCGACATCGTGATAGGCCTCGCCCACGCGCGCCGCACGCGGCGGCTGCGGCAGGACGGTCAGGGCGCCGTCCCTGAAGGCGGGGATGAGGAAGACCGGCTCGCCGTCCACGGTTCGAACGGCCCAATGCCGCGCCGGATCGCCCCAGCGCGCCAGGATCGGATCACGACTGGCCTCCGGCAACGCTGCCAGCCAGGCGCGGTAGCGGGCGACCGGCAGGGTCACGACCAGCCCCTGCGACCCCAGATCGTCCAAGGTCTCATGCCTGTAGAAGGCGCCCAGCATGGCGCGCGCCGCCGCGATCCAGCGGGCTTCTGACAGGGCCGGAATGGCGTATCCGGCAGCGTTCAGGTCTGTGCTCAGCGCCTCAAGGCTGCGCGGGACATTGAGGTTCGAGGCCGAAATGTTGGCCTCCCCGCCGGGATGGTTCCAGAACATCAGCGCCAGACGTTTCTGCCCGTTCGGCGTCCGGCGTAGAGCGATCTGGCGCACGGCGCGGGCGGCGACGGCCTCGATCTGCTCCGGGATGGGAACCAGCGCGCCGTGATCGACGGCCGAGACGATCATGGGATCGTTCATGCCCCAGGTTTCGGCGGGCGCCAGAAGTGCGGCGGCCGAACGACTGTTCA
Organism: Brevundimonas sp. UBA6550; assembly: GCF_002434505.1. Classification (GTDB taxonomy): domain Bacteria; phylum Pseudomonadota; class Alphaproteobacteria; order Caulobacterales; family Caulobacteraceae; genus Brevundimonas. Next base: position 70,249 of record NZ_DJKE01000010.1, on the reverse strand, counting down.
GACCGGCGGAGGCCCGTCGCCAGGCGTCGGCGTCGCCCTCCCGGTAAGAGAAGGTCATGACGGCGGGCACGTCGAGTTCGATCAGTTGGTCACGGATGACGCCCCCGGCGACGATGTGCTGGGTGTTGATCAGCAAGTCAGGGTTCAGCGGCTTAACGGCCTCGATCAGGCCTCGAGGCGCGCGTTGATCGAACCACACCGCCACGCCATCGATCCCCTTGGCGTCCAGGGCGGCGATCAGGGCGTCGACAACCGCCGTGTCGTCATCCGCCACCGTAGATGCGCCGATCAGTATGGCCGCGCGGGGACGTTCGGGACGCGCCGACAACCAGGCCGGCAACGCTCCAGCAGCGAAGCTCGACGCTGCCGGATAGTAATAGCCGACCGCGCCCAGCGGCGACGGCGGTGGAGCCGACAGGTCGTCGCCCGTTTTCCATTGCTTCAGATACGCGAACAGGGCGGTGAAGTTCTGTCGCCCGCCGGCGGCGTAATAGGCCGCGATCCTGCGGCCCGTCTCAGGCGTCAGGCCGCCGAACGCCGGCGGGCCGCCGCCGATCCGCACCCAGGGCCCGCTCCGCGCACGCAGCGCCTCTCCGACGTGCGCCTCCACCGCCTCGACGTCGGCCGGTCGCGGCGTATCCAGGAGCACCAGGTCGGCGTCGTCCCAGACCGCCGCCTCGGGCAGGGCCGACAGCGACCATCCCCGGACCGCTACACCCTGGGGCGAAGCAAACCCGGCCAGTCGCTCGTATTTGGCCGACAGGACGAAGTCGCTGCCGATCACGCTCACCCGCATGACGGGGGGCGTCTGCGCCGCCGCGCCGCCCACGGCGACGAAAGCCCAGAAGCCCGCCAGCAGCAGCGTCTGCAGGAGCCGCCGCAAGGACTCAGAACCCCGCCGTGAAGCCGAGATAGTAGAACCGCCCCGGCTCGGCGAAGGAGAAATAGGCCGATTCATCCGCCAGCCGCACATCGCCCAGGTTCTGCACCCCGGCGCGGACCCACAGGTTCTCCTCCAGCCGAAGCCCGCCTTCCAGCGACACCAGCGTATAGTCCGGCACGGCGTACTGAACCGTGTTCGACAACATCAGCTGCTCGCCCACATATTCGCCGCGCAACTGCACGAAGCGGTGATCGTCGGGCTCCCAGCGCAGGGTCGCATGGCCGCTGTGACGCGGTCGTTCCGACAGCTGTTGATTGGTCGACCGGTTCTCGCTGTCCAGATAGGTGTAGTCGCCGCGAAGGCTGAATCCGGCGGGAAGCCGCGTCTCCGCGCCCGCTTCGAGGCCGGTGATTCGGGCCTCGTTGATGTTTTGATACAGCCGCACTTCGCGCCCGCGAACACCGCAGAAGGCGGTGCAGCGTGTTTCGATCAGATTCTCGATGTCATTGGCGAAGCCGCCCAGGCGCACGGCCCACCCGCCGCGGCGATACTCCGCCGACGCCTCGTAGGATGTGCCGATTTCCGGCTTCAGATCGGGGTTGCCATAGACGGTGAACCGACCGCCCGCGGCCACCGTCACGAACTCGGGCGACAGTTGTTTCAAGTTGGGCGACTTGAAGCCTCGGCCGCCTCCGCCTTTGAGGGTCAGCCCCTCGACGGGGGTCCAGACGGCGTAGAGCCGGGGGCTGGTCTGCCAGCCATACTGGTCATGATCGTCAAAACGCGCGCCTCCGGTCAGGGACAGGCTGGGCGTCAGTGCCCACTCGTCCTGGGCGAAGATGGCGTAGCGTTCGCTGGTCAGAACGCCTGAGACGGCTGCGGCCGCGTCCTGCAACTTCTCTCGCCGCCACTCGCCGCCGACGCTGAGGCGGTGGCCCGCGATGGGATCCGCCGTGACGCGCCCATCGATGATGTCTTCCTGCATGCCGACCGGGCGCGACGCCGTCTGACCGTTGGTGACGGTGTTGGTCCGATCCAGTGTCGAGCGATAGGCGCGCACGACACTGTCGCCCCAGCTCCAGCGCCCCGTATGCGACAGGGCGTACTGCCGACGATCGACCGCATCGGCATAGCGGTAATAGACCGGCGTCGCGGCCGTGGTCGCGGTGCTGCGAGACCGATCATCGCGACCGGCCAGAACGGTGAAGTCGATCCGCTGGGCTGCGTCCGGCGTCCAACTGAGCGTGGCCGAACCCGACAGCGCTTCGCGAGCCTCAAGGTCCGATAGACGCGGGTTGGCGGCCTGGGGTGTGTCGCCCCGCGCCTTCGATTCGGCATAGAGGCTGAGGCCGAGACGGTCCTGGATCAGCGGTCCACCAGCATAGGCCCCGAGTTGATAGGTCTCGCCGCCGCGTCCATCCTCTCGCAGCCCGCCCATGGCCCGCAGACTGCCGCGCCACGCATCGGTCGCGCTACGGGTAATGACATTGACAACCCCGCCCAGGGCTTCCGACCCATAGAGCGACGACATCGGCCCGCGCACGATCTCCACCCGGTCCATCGCCTCGACCGGAACCCAGTTCAGCTCGAAATCCGCATGGGCGATGGCGCTGGCCGAGCCGTTCACCCGACGACCATCGACCAGGAACAGCGTGTGTTCGCTCGGCATGCCCCGGATGGAAATCCCCCGCCGCGTCAGGCCGGCGCCATTGACCGTCACGCCCGGCACGTCGCGCAGCACGTCGGTCAGATCCTGAACAGGGCGGCGCGACAGCGCCTGCTGATCCACCACCGTCACGCTGGCGGGCGCAGTCTGCAGAACACGCGGCGTCGCCGTCGCCGTCACCACCACTTCAGGCAAGGCCTGGGGAGCATCCGTGATATCGTCGGCCGATGCGCCTGAAGCGAAAGACGACAGCACGGCGGCAGAGGCAGCTTTTGTGACGAAACGAAAACTCAACGTAATCCCCCTGTAACGAGCCCGAGGTAATGTTATAACGTACTAACATTGTCAACGTTGGGTCGGCGATCGTTGAACGTCCCGTCAAACGCTTTGGAATCGGCGTGGTCGATGTCCCACCATCGCAAGTGCATTTAACTGATGGACGGGTGACGGCAGACGCCAGGGATCGTTCGTGAGTGCTCAGATGAGCGAATCTCTGAGCCCATTTGGGCTGCGATTCTGGTAGTGTTTCTTGGTGGGTTTGAACTGACGGTCATTGCTTCGAACTCGTGCCGCTTGGTGACCATATGGTGACCAAGCGGCCGGGGTCGTTTGAGGCCGTATAAAAATCCACGCCTTGTCAGGAGGATAGAGCGACGGTCTGCGGCATAGAATTTCCTGTACTGGGACATCGAGCTGGAGCCATAAGGCCGCGCGCAGCGAAATGACGCATGGCCGGCTTCGGCGGGTCGGTGAACCATTTCGCGATCAGGCGGTTAGCCCATCCTGACACTGGGAGAGGGCAGGCATGAACACCCATGAGATTTCCGGGGCGGTGATCCGACCGCTGCACAGGCTGTTGCTGGCGTTTCCGATCGCCCTGTTCACCTTCGCCCTGTTCACCGACATCGCCTATCTGCGGTCGGCGGAGATGCAGTGGTCGAACTTCTCGGCCTGGTCGATCGCGCTGGCCCTGGTGTTCGGCGGCGTGGCGGGCGTCTTCTCCATTGTCGATCTGGTGCTTTCGTTGCGCCGGGGGCGGTCGAACTGGCGGATCGTTCATGTGGCGAGCCTGACCCTGGCCTGGATTCTGGGCCTGGTGAACGCCTTCAAACACAGCCAGGACGCCTGGAGCTCGGTCGGCGCCTTCGGTCTGATCCTGTCGCTTCTCTGCACGCTGCTGGTCCTGGTCGCCGGCTGGACCGCCTATGCCGATCGGGAGATCGTCCGATGAACAAGAACATCCTGGCCGCCAGCGCCGCGACCCTGGCCATGGCCCTGACCGTGGCGTCCTGCGGCTCCTCCAGCGATCCCAAGCTGAACCAGAAGGGCGCGACGCCCGACCTGCCCAGGGTCAACGAGACCCTGGTGCCGGCCATGAAGATCAGCCCGCCGGCGGCCTGGAACGGCGAGACCCCCACCGTGCCCGAAGGCTTCACCATCAGCGCCTTCGCCACCGATCTGAAGATTCCGCGCCAGATGCTGGTGCTGCCCAACGGCGACGTTCTGGTGGCCGAAGGACGCGGCGGCGGCGCGCCGGCTGTGCGGCCCAAGGACGTCATCGCGGGCGTCATCAAGAAACAGGGCAACACCAAGATCGACGGCGGCAACCGCATCACCCTGTTGCGCGACGCCAACAACGACGGCGTGCCGGAACTGCGCACCGTTCTGGTCGAGAACCTGAACGCCCCCTACGGTCTGGCCTGGGTGGACGGCTATCTCTACGTCGCCGAACAGGACGCCCTGGTCCGCTTCCCGTTCCAGCCGGGTCAGACCGGCATCGCCACCCCGCCCGAGCGGGTCACCGAACTGCCGTCGCGCCTGAACCACCACTGGACAAAGGCCATGACGGCCAGCGCCGACGGGACCAAGCTGTATGTCGGCATCGGCTCAAACTCCAACATCGGCGAACGCGGGCTGGAGGTCGAGGAGGAACGCGCCGTGGTGTGGGAGATCGACCGGGCGACCGGCGCGCGCCGCACCATCGCCACCGGCATCCGCAACCCCACCGCCCTGGCCATCGAGCCCGGCACCAGCCTGTTGTGGTCGGTGGTGAATGAGCGCGACGAACTGGGGCCGCAACTGGTGCCCGACTATCTGACCCAGGTGAAGGACGGCGCCTTCTACGGTTGGCCATACAGCTATTGGGGTCAGAACCTGGACCCGCGGGTGATGCCGCAGAAGCCGGATCTGGTGGCGCGCGCGATCAAGCCGGACTACGCCCTGGGTTCGCACGTGGCGGCGCTGGGGCTGGACTTCGCGCGCAACGGCGGTTTCGGCGGGCCGTTCGCCAACGGCGCCTTCATCGGCATGCACGGCAGTTGGAACCGTCAGGATCCGTCGGGCTACAAGGTCGTGTTCGTGCCCTTCAACAACGGCAGGCCCAGCGGCCAGCCGGTCGATTTCGCCACCGGCTTCCTGAAGGACGGCAAGGCGCGCGGCCGCCCGGTGGGCGTGTCCTTCGATCAGAACAAGCGCATCCTGCTGGTCGCCGACGATCTGTCCAACACCGTCTGGCGGATCGCGCCGCGCGGCTGAATCGAGGCCGCGATCAATCCAGGGCGGTTTGGGCCAGCGACGGTCCGGGCCGCCCGACCGCCATACGACGATGGCGCAGTCTACGGTCGGCGCGGGCCATCTGTCCGAACGTCAGATCCGGCGACCGGCGGAAGGCCTGCCTGATCTGCTCGATGCGGCCCGGCGCCCAGGCGGCCAGCACCCCGGTCGATCCCGCCAGGAAGTCGACGATGGAAACGCTGCGCCCCGTCAGCCCCTGCAGCAGTTCGGCGGCGAAGGCGGCTGCGACGACGAAAAGCGCAAGATCGTCGCGACGCTGGCGAGGGGCGATAAGGAACAGGCCGCTGGCCACGCCGTAGAAGGCGATCGCATGAGCGGTCTTGTCGTTCAGGCCGAACACCTGTTCCAGCCCCTGGAACGGACCCACATCAGCACCGCCATGCCCAGGCTGGCCATCACGAAGACCAGACGGGCGGCCATGACGATGCGGCGCGGCGTGAGCATGGTTGGCGAGGCGTCCCTGATGTTGATCCGCCGCTGTTCTGCGCCCGCCCCTGCAAAGACGCGGTGAAGCGTCGTGCTGAACGCTTTACGAACGGCCGGGGCCTCAGCGGTTCAGCGCAGCACGGACCAGGCCAGGGCGTGGACCCGGTCTCGCCCCAGCGCGGCGGCCAGGGGCGGGGTCGCGAACAGATCGGCGACCGCCGGATCGCGCACATTCAGTCCCCCGGTGAATGCCCCGAAGGCCGGCAGGACGATCCGGCGTCCGTCCGTGACGAAACAGGGCCGGCGCACGCCCCGACCATAGGCGGCGACGCGCGCGGCCGGATGCAGGTGCCCCGCGACCTCGCCATGGCGGTCGTCGTCGGCCGACAGCGGCTCCGGCTCGTGCGTCAGCCGCAGCGCGCCCAGGGTCATGTCGCCGACGATCCGGCCGGGCAGGCGGCTGACGCTCTCGGCGTCGCGCTTCAGGGCCTCGCGGTCGTGATTGCCCTCCAGCCACAGCCAGTCGCGCCCGGCCGCCAGCCGATCCAGCCGCGCCCGATCCTCGGCCGCCATGCGCGGAACCGCCTTGGTGTCGTGAAAACTGTCGCCCAGCAGGACGACCCGGTCGGGTGCCAGATCCTCGATCTCGGCCTCCAGCCGATCCAGGGTCGCGCGGCTGTCATAGGGGGGCAGCATCTGGCCGCGCACGGCGAAGGCCGACCCCTTTTCCAGGTGCAGGTCGGCGGCGATCAGGGTGTGGTGGGCCGGAACCCACATCGCCCCCGAACATCGCAGCACGCACACTTCGCCCGCGACCCGCACGCTCAGCGACCCGCAGGTCCGGCGCGCCGGGGCCAGGGTCTGGCGCAGGGCCGCGTTCATGATGCCGCCGCGCCCGTGACGGCGCCCGGTTCGTCGTCGTCCAAGACTTCGGCGATCAGCATTTCGGCGCTTTCGTCCAGGATCATTTCGGCGGCGTCCCCGCCCACCCGCTCGCGCCCGATCTGGACCAGCACCGGCACGCAGAAGGGCGACGGGCGCGTCAGGGGCTGATGGCGGATTCGCCCCTCGATCCGCGCCAGCATCTGGCCCAGACGCGACACGTCCAGCAGGCCGGACGCCGCATCGGCGCGGGCGGTCTTCAGCAGCAGATGGTCGGGTTGATGGCGGCGCAGCACGTCGTAGATCAGATCGGTGGAGAAGGTCACCTGCCGGCCGGTCTTCTCGGCGCCGGGCTGGCGACGCTCGATCAAGCCCGAGATCAGGGCGCAATTGCGGAAGGACCGCTTCATCATGAAGCTTTCCTCCAGCCAGGCCTCCAGATCGTCGCCCAGCATGTCCGGCTGGAACAGGGCGTCCAGGTCGATCCCGTCCATCGGTCGGATCGACCATATGGCCAGCGAATAGTCGGTGACGACGAACCCCAGCGGCCCGACGCCCAGCCGGTCCAGCCGCCGGGTCAGCAGCATGCACAAGGTCGTGTGGGCCAGATTGCCCTCGAACGGATAGGCGACCAGGAAATGCCGACTGCCGCGCGGGAAGGTCTCGACCAGCATGGATTCGGCGTCGGGAATGACCGAGCGTGCCTCCTGCAGCTCCAGCCATTCCTGCACGTCGGGCGGCAGGACGCGCCAGTGGTCGCGGTCTTGCACCATGTCGCGCACCCGGTCGGCCAGGGAGGTGGACAGCGGGAACTTCGACCCGCCCCAGGACGGGATCTTGGGGTCCTTGTCATTGGCGTGGGTGACCAGGGCGTCGGTTCCGGTAATGCCCTGAAACGCCCAGATCTGGCCGGCGAACTGGAAGGTGTCGCCGGGCGTCAGCTGTTCGAAATACCACTCCTCGGCCTCGCCCACCTTGCGCCCGCCGATCAGTTGGCGAGAGGCCCCGCCTCGGCGGCTGGCGACGCGGACGTTCAGGGTTCCGGCCGAGACGATGGCGCCGACATTCATGCGATGGCGCTGGGCGATCTGCTGGTTTCGCACCTTCCAGCGCCCGTCTTGGGTCCGCACGATGCGGGCGAAGCGGTCATAGGTTCGAAGCGCATATCCGCCGGTGGCGACGAAATCGACCACCTCCTCGAACTGCTCCCACGTCAGGTCGCGATAGGGGCCGCAGCCGATGATCTCGTCATACAGGGCCTGCATGTCGAAGGGTTCGGAACAGGCGACCCCCATGACGTGCTGGGCCAGGGTGTCCAGGGTGCCGATGTGGATCGGTTCCCAGTCGAAGGCGTTGGCGGCGACGGCCTCTCGCGCCGCCTGGCATTCCAGCATCTCGAACCGGCTGGCGGGCACCAGCAGGGCGCGCGACGGCTCGTCCAGCCGGTGGTTGGCCCGACCGATGCGCTGGACCAGACGGCTTGACCCCTTGGGCGCCGCCATCTGGATGACCAGATCCACGTCGCCCCAGTCGATGCCGAGGTCCAGGGTGGAGGTGCAGACGACCGCCCGCAGGTCGCCCCGCGCCATGGCCGCCTCGATCTTGCGGCGTTGCTCCGCCGCCAGGGAGCCGTGGTGCAGGCCGATGGGCAGGTCGTCGTCGTTGATCGCCCACAGCTGCTGGAACACGAACTCCGACTGCCAGCGGGTGTTGACGAAGATCAGGGCCAGGGTCGAGCGCTGGATGGCGGCGTAGACTTCGGGAATGGCGTGCTGGCCCGTATGACCCGCCCACGGCACCTTGCCCTCGGAGATCAGCACGTCGATGACGGCCGGCGCGCCGGGGTCGCCGCGCACGAGAGTCACCGCGTCAAGAGCCCCTTCATCGCCTTCGACGGTCCTCCTCCCCCTTGCATGGGGAGGAGACAGGTCGGCCAGCGTCCCCTCCCCGCCTTGCGGGGAGGGGGACCGCGAAGCGGTGGAGGGGTTCTTTGCATCCGCATCGCCCGGCGCCAGCCACTCCCGGATCAGATCGGGGTCTTCGATGGTCGCGCTCAGCCCCACCCGCCGCATCTGGGGGGCAAAACTCTGCAACCGGCCCAGGCCCAGCGACAGCAGATCGCCCCGTTTGCCGCTCCAGATCGCGTGCACCTCGTCCAGCACCACGCATTTCAGATCGGCGAAATAGGCCCGTGCGCCCTCCCAGGCGCAGAACAGGGCCAACTGCTCGGGCGTGGTCAGCAGGATGTCGGGCGGGAAGTCCCGCTGGCGCTGGCGCTTGGACTGCTTCGTGTCGCCCGTGCGCGTCTCGACATGGATGTTCAGCCCGATCTCGCGGATCGGCGTCATCAGATTGCGCTCGACGTCGGTCGTCAGGGCCTTCAGCGGCGACAGATAAAGCGTATGCACCCCCGACCCCGGCCCTGTCTGCGGCCTGGGGCCACGCTCGGCCAGATCGATCAGACTGGGCAGAAACCCCGCCAGCGTCTTGCCCCCGCCTGTCGGCGCGACCAGCAGGGCGTGCCGGCCCGCTTCACCCGCCGCGACCATCTCCAGCTGATGCCGCCGGGGCGACCAACCGCGCGACGCGAACCAGTCGGCGAACAGGGGCGGAAGGGCCGTCATTCGCTCCACGGCGAGAGCAGACGACAGCCGCTATGTTCGAAGTGGCGAAGATTTCGGGTGACCAGCGTCAGCCCGTGAACGTGAGCCGTCGCCGCGATCAACTCGTCCGTCATTTCCGACGGACGCCCAAGGGCGCGGGCGGTTTCCGCCAAGGCGGCCCAACGCTCGATGACCTCCAGATCGACCGGCAGAATGCGGGCATCATACCGTAAGACGAGATCCGTCAGCCAATAGTCCAGATCGTCACGCCGCCGCCCCGGCTCCAATCGCACGATACCGCGTCGAAGCTCGCCTACGGTGATGGCGCTGAGGTGCAGGTCCGAAAGCAGTTGATCCGCCAGCCACGCAACCACTCCAGCATCGGGACGGGCGCGCTTGGGTTCGCTGATGACGTTGGTGTCGAGCAGGAACATCAGAAAGGATCAATCTCCCTCGCCGGTCGGCGGTCGCGTTCCAAATCGACGCCGTCCAGAGATGGACCGTTCAGCAGCCAATCCTTGAAATCGCGCGACGCTCGGGGGTCTTTCAGGCGTCGGAAATCCTCCGCGGAGATCACCACCGCAGCGGCCTCGCCATGCAGGGAAATCTCCTGTGGGCCTTCAGTGCGGGATTTTCGGATGACTTCGGAGAAGTTGTCCTTGGCTTTCGCTACGCTCCAATTCATCGCTGCGTCTCCGGTCTGGCTATTATTTATGGCCATACTCGCGGATAGCGTTTGGATCAATGAAATGTTCCCGTTCCGTTTCAGCCCCAGGGTCGCTATCTATCGGACGTGGCCGACGAATCCGTCATCGCTGAAACCCGCCTGACCGGCGCCGAGCTGTGGGCGGGGCTGCCGTCGGCTCTGGCCACGCCGCCGGGCGCGGGGGCGGTGTGCGACGATGCGGGGGTCAGGAAGATCGGGCGCGGCGCGGCAGAAGGGGTGTTCACGACCGGGGCTGTGATGGTGGCCCATGCGTCGCTGACGGCGCGGCGGCTGGGGCTGACGCCGCCGCCCCGGTCGCCGGACCTGATGGATGTGCTGGAGCTTTACGCCTTCGTGCGGCCGGCGCGGTTCTGCGCGCCGTCGCCGACGGGATTGGCCCTGGCGCTGGGGCTGGCCGAGCCGAAGTCGGTGGAGGAACAGGCGGCGGCGCTGCGCGAGGCGGCGGGTCTACTGCTGCGCGAACTGGCTGAACCGGCCTATCCCGAGCGGGAGGCGGCCTATGGGCTGGCCCTGACGATGCAGCGCGCGAACTGGGCCTGGGGCGCGCGGGTGGTGCAGGCGCTGGAGGCGGGCGGGGTGCGGGCGCGCCAGCATCGCGGGTCCGGGATGGATGTATGGTCGCGCCTGACCGAATGGGAGGACGAGGCGCCGCGCGGCGAGGCCGGATCGGCTCCGGTCGACAGCGAGAGCGCGCGCATCCGGCTGGAGAAGCTGCTGCAGGCCTCGGGTCTGGACGAGACACGGCCCAGCCAGTCCGACTACGCCGCCGAGGCCGCCTTCGCCTTTTCGCCACGCAACGAGGAGGGGCGGCCCCGCGTCCTGCTGGCCGAGGCGGGGACCGGCACCGGCAAGACCCTGGGCTATCTGGCGCCCGCCTCCCTGTGGGCCGAGCGGAACCAGGGGGCGGCGTGGATCTCGACCTATACCCGCGCCCTGCAGCGCCAGATCGACCGCGAGAGCCATTCGCTGTGGCCCGATCCGGCCGAGCGCAAGAAGAAGGCGGTGATCCGCAAGGGGCGCGAAAACTATCTGTGCGTCCTCAATCTGCAGGACATGGTCCAGGCGGCCCAGTTGGGGAACGGCGACCTGATCGGTCTGGCGTTGGTGGGGCGCTGGGCGCTGCATACGCGCGACGGCGACATGACGGGCGGGGATTTTCCCGGCTGGCTGCCTGGCCTGTTCGCCCTGCCGGCGGCCCATGCGGCGGGGGCGGCCAATCTGGTGGATCGGCGGGGCGAGTGCGTCCACGCCGCCTGCCCGCATTACCGCACCTGTTTCGTGGAGAAGACCATCCGGGCCAGCCGCCGCGCGGATCTGGTCATCGCCAACCACGCCCTGGTCCTGACGCAGGCGGCGTTCGACGGGGCGCGGTCGGCGCGGGGCCAGAAACAGGACGGCGAGACGGCGGCTCTGAAGCGGATCGTCTTCGACGAGGGCCACCACCTGTTCGACGCCGCCGACAGCGCCTTTTCCGCCTGCCTGTCGGGCCAGGAGGCGGCCGAGCTGCGCCGCTGGATCAGAGGGCCGGAGGGGCGGGGGCGGCGCGGGCGCGGGCTGGAGCAGCGCCTGGGCGACATGGTCGATGACAATGAGGCGGCCCTGAAGGCGCTGCAGGACGCCATCCGCGCCTCGGCCGCCCTGCCGGGCGAAGGGGTTTCGGGCCGGGTCGCCCCGGCCTCGGGCGAGGTCAATCCCATCGGTCCGATCGAGGCCTTCCTGGCCGCCGCCCTGGACCAACTTCGGGCGCGCACGGCCGAGACCAACAGCAATGGCGGATTCGGGGGCGGCCCCGAGTTCGGCATGGAGTGCGCGCTGAAGCCGGTGACCGATCCTGTGGCGGAGACCGCGCGTGCGGCGGCCCAGGCCCTGGCCGCCATCGAGGCGCCGCTTCTGGCGCTGTCGCGGCATCTGGAAGACATTCTGGACGACGAGGCCGCCGAACTGGACGGGTCGCAGCGATCCCGCATCGAGGGGGCCTTGCGCGGGCTGGATCGCCGCGCGCGCATGACCCTGCCGGGCTGGCGGTCGATGCTGGCGGCGCTGGAGGACGGCGGCGATCAGCCCGATCCCGATTTCGTCGACTGGCTGTCGGCCGAGACCGCGTTCGGCCGCATTCACGACGTGGCGCTGCGCCGTCACTGGATCGACCCGACCGTGCCGCTGGAGGCCGCGGTGATCGTGCCGTCGCACGGGGTGCTGGTCACGTCCGCCACCCTGTCCGACCCGTTGCAGGAAGACCCGTTCGACCTGGCGCGGCTGCGGACAGGCTCGGCGCGGCTGATCGAACCGCCGCGCACGCTGAAGGTCGAAAGTCCGTTCGACTATGCCGCCAACAGCCGGGTCATCGTCGTCAACGACCTGGTCAAGGACGATCCGCGCCAGACGGCGGCGGCGATGCGCGAACTGTTCCTGGCGGCGGGCGGCGGGGGGCTGGGGCTGTTCACCGCCATTCGTCGGCTGAAGGCGGTCTATGAGCGGCTGGGGCCGGACCTGGCCCGGTCGGGCGTGCCGCTCTACGCCCAGCACGTCGATCCGCTGGAGGTCGGGGCGCTGGTCGACATGTTCCGGGTGGAAGAGAACTCATGCCTTCTGGGCACCGACGCCGTGCGCGACGGGGTGGACGTGCCGGGGCGGTCCCTGCGCGTCCTGGCCTTCGACCGCGTGCCGTGGCCGCGCCCGGATCTGCTGCACAAGGCGCGGCGTGAAAGGCTGGGCGGAAAAGGCTATGACGACGCGCTGGCCCGCGCCCGCATCGCCCAGGCGTTCGGCCGCCTGATCCGGCGCGGCGACGACAAGGGGGTGTTCCTGATGCTGGACGCCGCCACCCCCACCCGCCTGTTCGCCAGCCTGCCGCCGGGAACCGAGGTCCAGCGCATGGGGCTGGCCGATGCGGTCGAGCTGACCCGCAGTTTCCTGAACCCCGAGCCGGCCTGAGCCATGTCCAAGACCACGCCCGCGACCGTCGCCCTGACCAAGGCCGGCGTCGCCTTCCTCCTGCACCCCTACGACTACGATCCCGACGCGCCGCGCACGGGATTGCAGGCGGCCGAAGCCCTGGGCTGGGCGCCGGAGCAGGTGTTCAAGACCCTGATGACGCTGGTGGACGGCGCGCCCGCCTGCGTCGTCGTTCCCTCCGACTGCGAGGTCAGCATGAAGAAGCTGGCGGCCGTCTTCGCCGCCAAGTCGGCCCAGATGATGAAGCCCGCCGACGCCGAACGGCTGACCGGCTTCAAGGTCGGCGGGGTCAGCCCGTTCGGTCAGCGAAAGGCCGTCAGGACCGCCCTGGACGAGACGGCGATCCTGTTCGACCGCATCCTGATCAACGCCGGCCAACGCGGCCTGCTGCTGGAGATCGCGCCAGAGGACGCCCGGCGCGCGGCCGACGCCGTACTGGCCGATCTGACCGCCTAGAAACCCGTCGCCCGACTGCGGTATAGGACGACGAACGCCGGAGCCTGCATGACCGAAACCCCGCCTGCGAGACACAGTCGCAAGGGCCTGTATGCGCCCTTCATCCTGGTGCTGATCGTCCTGGCGGGCTGGACCGGCTGGTGGTTCTATCTGACACGCCAGATCGACACGCGGCTGGAGGCCCAGGTCCAGACCCTGCGCCAGGGCGGCTGGACCGTGCGTTACGACGACAAGACCATCACCGGCTGGCCGTTCCGCACCCATGTCGTGCTGGATCACCTGGTGATCGGCATGCCGTCGGGCCACGCTCTGGCCGCGCCCGAACTGACGGCCGAGGCTAACGCCTATCAGCCGACCAAATGGGTGGTGGTGGCGCCGCAGGGGCTGGTCCTGACCCGCGCCGGCAAGGGCGAGGTGGCGGTCAAGGGCGACGCCATCCGCATGAGCGCCAGCGGCATCGACCAGCGCTGGCCCAATCTGGCGCTGGAGATGGTCAATCCGATCTTCACGACCCAGACCGGCGCCGAACCCTTCCCCATCGCCCGCGCCGAACGGATCGAGCTTTACGCCCGCCCGCATCTGGAGGGTTCGACCCTGCCGGCCGACGACGTCGATGTGATGTTCCGTCTGGTCGGCGGTCAGGGCCGCGCCGACGGTCCGGTCGAGGGCTTCGCCCAGGACGGCTATCTGACGACCCAGCTGGAGGCCGTGATCGGCCGGGCCAGCCTGTTGAAGACCGGCGGGGACGCCGCCGGCGTCTTTTCCGCCTGGACCAGGGCCGGCGGCGCCTTCCGCGACGTGCGCGGCGATCTTCAGGCGGGCGACAGCCGCGCCACCCTGACCAGCGACCTGCTGAAGGCCGACGCGAACGGCCGGCTGACAGGCCAGGTGGAACTGCAGGCGCAAAAGCCGTTGCCGGCCCTGTCCGGCCTGATGGCGACGCGCCAGGGGCCGGTCAATCGCATCGGCGCGGCGGGGGCCGCCGCCGCCGCCGGCGCGGCCCAGGCGACGGGACAGGAGCAACTGCCGCTGACGCTGGTGTTCCGCGACGGACGAACCTGGCTGGGGCCCTTCCCCCTGGCCCCGGCGCCGAAGCTGTTCTGATGACCCTGCTGGACGAACCGCAAATGGACCAGGACCTGCTGGCGCTGGATCAGGCGGTGGTCCGCGCCGTGGCCGCGCGCATCGCGGCCGGACCGCGCGACCGCCTGGATGCGTCCGCCATCGCCCTGCGCGCCCTGCTGGACGGTCTGTCGCCGGTCGAGGCCGCCGTCATCAAGACGGTCTGGGGCCGGCTGGAGGCGGCGACCGGCCCTGCCCTGGTCGCCAGCGGCGGCGTGGCCCAGGCCCTGGCGACGGATCGGTTCGGCCTGGGCATCCGCCCCTTGTCGGCCGAGGACGCGCTGAAGGCGGCCGATTCGGGATCGCGCGCCGTGATCGACCTGTCGTCCGATCGCCCGTGGTGGGGACGGCTGCTGGCGCGGCCGGAGCTTCGCATCGTCGCCGCCCTGCCCGACGACCGGCGCGGCCGGCCCCAGGCGTTCGTCGTGGCCAGGGAGCCGTCCGGTCCCAGCGGCGACGACCGCAGCTTCTGGGTCACCGACAGCGGCTGGTCCGAGACCAAGATCGTGGACGCCCTGGGCGCGGCGGGGCTGATCGCCGACCCCCTGGCGGCGGCGGGCGGGTTGAAGCTGTTCGTGTTGACGGGTTATGTGCAGGCCGACGACGGGCGGCTGAAGACCGCGCCCGGCCGGTTGAGCGGCGTCATCGGCGCCGCCCCCCTCTATTAGTTCAAGGCTTTTCATGACCGACGCGACCGCGACTCCAGGCCCCGCGCTCCAAGGCCCTGCGCCCAAGCCCGGCATCCTCGACATCGCCCCCTATGTCGGCGGCAAGTCGTCCATCGCGGGCGTGGCCGAGCCGATGAAGCTGTCGTCCAACGAGAACATGCTGGGCGCCGGCGAAAAGGCGCGGGCGGCCTATGAGGCGGCAGTTCGCAACATCCACGTCTATCCCGACGGCCGGGCGACCAAGCTGCGCGACGCCGTCGCCGAACTGCACGGGCTGGAGCCCGAGCGGCTGATCTTCGGCAACGGCTCGGACGAAGTGTTCGCCCTGTTGAACCAGACCTATCTGACGGCGGGCGACAATATCGTCTGCGGCCAGTACGGCTTCCTGGCCTACCGCATCAGCGCTCTGGGCTGCGAAGCTCAGGTCAAGCTGGCGCCCGAACCGAACTTCAAGGCCGAGGTCGACGCCCTCTTGGCCCAGGTCGATGACCGCACCAGGATCGTCTACGTCTCCAATCCGTCGAATCCGACCGGCAGCTACAACACGGGCGAGGAAATCCGCCGCCTGCACGCCGCCCTGCCGTCGCGTGTCATTCTGGTCGTGGACGAGGCCTATGCGGAATATGTGACCGAGGCGGACTGGGAGACGTCCTTCCCGCTGGCCAAGGAGGCGTCGAACATCGTCGTCACCCGCACCTTCTCCAAAATCCACGGACTGGGGGGCCTGCGCATCGGCTTCGGCTATGCGCCGGTCGCGGTGGCCGAGGCCATCGACCGCATCCGCCTGCCGTTCAACGTCTCGGTTCCGGGGCTCGAGGCGGCGACGGCCGCCCTGTCGGACACCGCGCATCAGGAGGCGTCGCGTGATCTGGTCACGACGTGGAAGCCGCGCCTGACCCAGGCCCTGCGCGGCTTTGGCCTGGAGGTCCTGCCCAGCGCCGGAAACTTCGTGCTGGTGCTGTTCGACGACGCCGAGCGCGCCGCCGCCGCCAACGACTATCTGAACAGCAAGGGCGTCATCGTCCGCCCGGTCGGCGGATACGGCCTACCCCAGGCCCTGCGTATCACCATCGGCACCGAAGACCAGAACCGCGCCGTGATCGACGCCCTGAGCGAGTTCGCGGCGACCTGACCGGTCGCCGCCTTTTCGTCGTCAGCCGCCGAAGCGACGGGCGATGAAGACGCCCGTGCGGATGGCGTCGTCATTCCTGGACAGAAGGCTGTCGGCGACGTCGCCCAGACGGCGTTCATAGTTCAGCAGGCCGCCCGCGCCCCATTTGTCGCCGATCGGAACGAGCAGGACCAGACTGGCGCCGGCGCCTTGCAGGCCGCCGCCCGGCGAATAGGCGCGATGCCGTTGGCCGTCGCTTCGGACGCGCTTACGCCATAATAGGCGTCGGCCAGCTTGGCGTCGCCGCCGCGCACATAGACCGAGGCGTTCAGAAGACCGACCGGCGTGACCCGCTGATGGCCGACGGAGGCGTAGTATTCCGTGCCTTCGCTGACGTCGCTGATGTCGCGGCTGATGCGGCCGCCGACGACGACGTTGCCCGGCAGGCGTTTGAAGGCGTAGGCGGCCAGATCGGCGCCGAAGCCCGGACGGTCCAGCGCCAGCCCTTCGATATCATCGGCCGAGAAGCGCGGGCGAACCTGAACCCCGGCGCGGAAATCGTCGGTCTTGACCACGTTCCAGCCCAGACCATCGATCGGCGTCAGATAGACGATGTCGCGATAATTGGCCGAGATCCAGGGCGCGACCGTCGTCTTGGAACCGGTGTCGCCATTGCTGTCGTTACGATACAGCACCCCGGCCCCCAGATCTACGGTCCAGCCCTCGGCGGCGGGCCGGACCTGTTCGTAAGGCTGCGACTGGGCGAAGGCGGAACCGGCGAAGGCCGTTGCGGCGATGGCGGCCGTCATGGCCAGGAAGCGCAGGGACATGGATGTTCCTCGAATGGGATTCAGGTCACACGATACGTTCGGGACGCCCCTTTGGCTCCAGCAGAGCCAACGAAGCCGTCTCGATGCGACTTTCCAGCAACGCCATCATGGCGCCGCGCTTCAGGCCGGCGGGGATCGGCTCCAGGAACTCGAACACCACCACGCCGGGGTGGCGGCGGAAGCCGTGGGCTGGCCAATGGACGCCCGAGTTGGTGGCCACAGGCCAGCAGGGGCCTTCCAGATCGCGATAGATGGCGGCGACGCCGGGCTTGTAATCGCCGGGCGCGCCGGGATCGTTGCGCGTGCCCTCGGGAAAGATGACGATCTGGCGGCCTTCGCTCAGGCGATCCCTGGCCTGGCGCGTCATGTCCTTCAGCGCCTTGGCGTGACCGGCGCGGTCCACGGCGATCATCTTGGCCTTCCAGGCGAACCAGCCGAAGAAGGGAAGGGGCATCAGCTCCTTCTTCATCACGAAACAGGCGTCGGGCAGCACCGCCAGCAGGGCCACGATATCCAGCATCCCCTGGTGCTTGGAGGCGACCAGGGCGGCGCCCGACGGACAGTTCTCCAGCCCCCGGAACTCCACCCTAACCCCCGCGATCCAGCGCAGGCCGAACAGCACCGCCTTGGCCCACATCTGGATGACGCCCATGGCGAACCGATGCGGCATCAAAAGCGCCGGCGACAGGCCGACGGCGAAGACCGGCATCGATAGGTACAGCCAGGCGGTGAACAGGAGGGAGCGTAGCGTATTCACTTAGGCGGGGGCCTTCTCTTCGGCGGCGGGAACGGGCGTCGCGGCGGCGGGCGGCTCGCGGGTGAGGCGACGCACGCCCTCGCGCCCCAGGACGGCCAGGTATTTCATGTATTCCAGCGTCATGCGCCGCGCCGTCACCGCCGCCCGCCACCAGCGCGCATTGTCCAGCGACGGGGTCGAGACGGCGTAGGGGGTCAGCTTGACCCCCGGCGCCTGGCCCCGGATCTCCACCAGCGAGCGCGGCATATGATAGTCGGACGTCACCACGATCAAGCTGCGATAGCCCTTGGACCGCGCCCAGGCGGCGATCTCCTGGGCGTTGCCGACCGTATCCTCGGCCTCGAAGCCCAGGTCGACGCAGCAGTTGAACAGGCGGCTGGAGCCGGGGGTCAGTTCGCGCAGTTCGCGGCGGCGCACCTCGCGGTTGACGCCCGAGATCAGCACCCGCTCGCCCTTGCCCTGTTCCAGCAGGCGGATGGCGGCGTTGACGCGCTCGGACGACGGGCCGGTCAGGGCCACGATGGCGTCGGCGCGGGCGGGATCCTCGGCGGGCGTCAGTTCGCGCACCCGGTGAGCGAAGGCGAACAGGCCGACCAGCCAGATCAGGCCGGCGATGAAGACGACGCTCAACAGTCTCATGCGTCCCCCCCGCTCGCGCCCGCACCCGAAGCCAACACCCGCATGGCGGCGAATCTCGCGGCCAGAACCGCAACCGTAGCCGCCAGCAGCGGGCATGGCGAGAGCAACAACAGGTCGCCCCACGCCACCGGCAGGGCCGCCGTCAGCCCGCCCGATCCGCCCAGCAGACGCAGCAAGGCGACCAGGATCGCGGCCAGCCCCGCCCCGATGGCGCCGGCGCCGGCCGCCAGCAGGCCGAATCGGCGCTGGAACAGGCCGGCGATCCGTCCGTCCGTCGCCCCGTTCAGGCTCAGGGTCTGGATCACGTCCCGCCCGGCGGCCAGGCCTGCGCGGGTGGCGTAGGCGATGGCGGCGGCGGCGGCCAGGGCCGTGGCCAGGAAGGCCGCGCCGGCCAGGGCGGTGATCAGATTGGCCGAACGCTCCACCTCGCCGCGCCACAGGCTGTGGTCGTCGACCGTGGCGTCCAGACCCGCCTCGGCCAGGGCGCGGCTCAGGGTCACGGCGCTGGCGGGCGCCTGGGGGTCCAGCCGCACGGTGACCAGATGGGGCAGGGGCAGGTCGGGCAGGACCGCATCGCCCAGCCAGGGGCGCAGCAGATCCTCGGCCGCCTTGCGGTCCAGGGCGGCGGCCTCCTCGACCCCGGCGACGCCCGACAGAGTCTCGGCCGCGCGGGCGGCGGCGGTGTCGCCGGTCTCGCCGACGCGGGGGCGCACCTGGACGGTGGCCTCGGCGCCCAGCTGCCGCGCCCAGCCGTGTGCGGCGCGATCGGCGGCGGAGGCGGCCACGGCGGCCAGACAGGCCAGGAAGCACAGCACGGCGATCACCGTCATCAGCCACGGCTCGCCCGCGGCGGCGGGGGGCAACAGGCCGGGCCGGCGGCTGGTCAGGCTGAAATCCGAAAGGCGGATCATGCGGCGCCCCGCCCCGGCTCATGCAGCCGCCCGCCCTCCAGCCGCAGGACGCGCGCGCCGGAACGTTCGGCCAGCCCCTGATCGTGGCTGGCGATCAGCACGGTGGCGCCCAGTGTGTTCAGCGACTGGAACAGGCGAAGCAGCTTGTCGGCCATCACCGCATCCACGCTGCCGGTCGGCTCGTCGGCCACGATCAGGCCGGGCCGGGCGATCACCGCGCGCGCGATGGCCAGCCGCTGCTTCTCGCCGCCGGACAGGGCCGGGGGGCGGGCGTCCATGCGCCGGCCCAGGCCCACCCATTTCAGCATCTCCTCCACATCGGCGGCGTAATCGGCCTCGGCGCCCCCCGCCAGCCGCAAGGGCAGGGCGGCGTTGTCGAAGGCCGACAGATGGTCCAGCAGGCGAAAGTCCTGGAACACCACGCCCATGCGCCGACGAAAGGCGGGGATGTCGCGCCGATCGATATGGGTGACATCGGCCCCGAACAGGCGAAGACTGCCCCGCAGCGGACGGTCCGCCAGGGTCAGCAGGCGCAGAAGCGAGGACTTGCCCGCCCCGGACGGGCCGGTAAGAAAGTGGAAAGAGCCGCGCGGCAGAATGAGGTTAACGTCCCGCAGCACGTCGGGCGCGCCCGCATAGCCGAAGCCGACGCCCGACAGGCGCACGGTCTCGGTCATGGTCTCGGTCATGAGGGCGGGTTCGGCGGACGGCATGGGATGACGGGTTCAGGAACAGGGGCGCGACGTCGCGCCTTACGGGAGGGGGCGACAGCCTCGCAGTCAGCCACATGATACTGACCTGCCCGGCCTGCGCCACCAGCTATTTCATTCGCGACGACGCCGTGGGGCCGGAAGGTCGCAAGGTGCGCTGCCAGTCGTGCGGCGAGGTGTGGCGCGCGACCCCCGACGAACCGCTGGAACTGACCCTGACGCCCGAAGCCGCCCCCTCTGCGCCCGTGGCCCCTGCGTCGTCTCCCGAGCCGGAGCCCGAGGCGGGCAGCCTGGCCGAGACACCGGCGCCGGAGCTGCCCCGCGCCTTTCGCGCCCGCGCCGAGCGCCAGAAGAAGCTGCGGCGCGCGGCCGCCCAGGGCGTGGTCTGGGCCGGGCTTGCGGCGGTCTTCATCGGCCTGATCGCGGCGGCCTTCGTGTTTCGGGTCCAGATCGTCCAGGCCTTCCCCCGCGCGGCCTCGGCCTATGCGATGATCGGCGCCCCGGTGAACGTGGTGGGGCTGGACTTCGAGGCACTGACCGCCAAGTCGGCCCCGAACCGGCCGGGCATGGTCCTGGTGTCCGGCGCGGTGCGCAACGTGCGCGACGCCGAGATCGTGGCGCCCCCGATTCGCGTCGCCCTGCTGGACGCCCAGGGCGCCGAGGTCGGCTCCAAGATCGTCAAGATGGACGGGCCGCCGGTCCTGCCGGGCAAGGTCCAGGGGTTCGCCGCCCTGATCCCCGATCCGGGCGGACACGGCGCAGGCATCGGCGTGGACTTCGCCCCGGCGCCGCCCGCGCCCGCCAAGCCGTCCGTCGATCACGGCCCGGCCCCCGCGATCCGGCCGGCCCCGCCTTCCGGCGCCCCGGCGGGCGAGGCCGCCGCCTCGCACGGTCTGCGCTCGGCGACCGCGCCCGGCGCCGATACGCCGCACGCTGCCCCGGTCGAGGCGCGCCCGGCCGGCGCGGCCGCGGACACGCCGGCGGTGGACAAGTCCCATGGCCAGGCGGTATCGGCC
Organism: Brevundimonas sp. UBA6550; assembly: GCF_002434505.1. Classification (GTDB taxonomy): domain Bacteria; phylum Pseudomonadota; class Alphaproteobacteria; order Caulobacterales; family Caulobacteraceae; genus Brevundimonas. Next base: position 49,313 of record NZ_DJKE01000010.1, on the reverse strand, counting down.
TCGCATCATGGCTGATCCCTCCCCGACGCCGACCGTCCTTCTGCCCGAGGCCGATGTCGCCCGCATCGTCGCCGAACTGGCCCAGCGCATCGCGCCCGTGATCGACGACGAGACGGTCGCGGCCGTTCTGCTGACCGGCGGCCTGTGGTTCGCCGCCGACCTGACACGCGCCCTGGCCCGCGTCGGCAGGAACGTCCGCTTCGACGCCCTGTGGCTGGCCTCCTATGGCGACGAACAGTCCAGCCGGGGCAAGATCGACGTCTACGCCCCGTTCCAGCGCCCCATCGCGGGCCGGCGCGTCCTTATACTGGACGACGTGTTCGACACCGGCCTGTCGCTGGCCGAGGCGGTCCGCATCGCCAGGGAGGGCGGGGCGTCCGAGGTGCTGACCTGCGTCTTCGCAAGGAAGCCCTGGCCCAAGCCGCGCGCGCCCGAACCCGACTTCGTCGGCTGGGAGGCCCCCAACCGCTTCCTGGTCGGCTATGGCCTGGACCACGCCGGCGCCCTGCGCGGCCTGCCCGACGTTTGCGCGCTGGACTGAGGGCGGCGGGACTGGGGACATCGGGCCGCGACGACGAGGGATAATCCGGGCGGGGCTGAATTTCCGCCGGGTTCGGCGTTGACTCTCGAACGCCCTTCCGTATATGTCGCCGCTCTTCGCCGCCGGGGGTATCTCCGGGGGGCGTATCTTTTTTTGCGTTTGCGCTGAGGCTTCAACATGTACGCGGTGATCAAGACCGGCGGCAAGCAGTACCGGGTCCAACCGGGCGACACCATCGTCGTCGAAAAGCTCGACGGCGACGCCGGCGCTGAGCTGAAGTTCGACAGCGTCCTGATGCTGGGCGGCGACAAGGGCGTGACCCTGGGCGCCCCGCTGATCGACGGCGCCTTCGTCGGCGCGACCCTGGTCGAGACCCGCAAGGGCGAGAAGATCAAGATCTTCAAGAAGACCCGCCGTCAGGGCTATCGCCGCACCAACGGCCACCGCCAGATGGAATCGGTCCTGCGCATCACCGGCATCGAAGGCGCCGGCGAGACCGCCAAGTGGGACGGCACGGTCGATCTGACCACCAAGGCCGAGATCAACCTGCGGGCCCGCAACCTGGCCACGCGCGGTGCGACGTCGTCGCTGGGTTCGACCGAGACGGTCGTGACCGACGTGGACGGCGCCGAGGTCAAGGGCGTCGTGGTCGAGAGCTCGGCTCCCGCCAAGAAGGCCCCGGCCAAGAAGAAGGCCGCGCCCAAGGCTGAAGCCGCCGGCGACGAAGCCTAAGACATTCACCGGCGCTTCACGGCGCCAGACCTAAGTTGCGGACGCGCTCAAGTAGGCCGAACGGCCGGTAGCGCACCAAGAAAGTACGGAGCGGCAAGATGGCTCACAAGAAATCCGGTGGTTCGTCGCGCAACGGTCGCGACTCCCAGTCGAAGCGTCTCGGCGTGAAGAAGTTCGGCGGCGAGCGCGTGCTGGCCGGCAACATCATCGTGCGTCAGCGCGGCACCACCTTCCACCCGGGTGAGAACATCGGCATGGGCCGCGACCACACCCTCTTCGCCCTGACCCAGGGCGCGGTGAAGTTCACGACCAAACGTGGCGGCCGTTGTTACGTGTCGATTCTCGCGGCCAATGACGACGCCCAAGTGGCGATGGCCGCCGAGTAACGCGAGCTGGGATTTCACCGGATCGCGTTGCTTACGACAGCAGCCGATCCGGACCAGGGAAATATTCCGCGGGGAGTCTGGATCACCAGGCTCCCCGTTTGCGTTCCCCGCCTCGAAGACCGTCCGAGCCCTTCAAGGAGATGGTCGAGAGAATGAGGCGATCGCCATGTGCGTCATTGAAACCTCCCCCGTCGTCGAGACGCGGCGTCTGGTGCTGCGTGCGCCCGCGCCCCAGGATGCGCCGCGCATCGCCGTCCTGGCCAACGATCTGGACATCGCGCGCATGACCAAGCGGATGCCGCACCCGTTCCGGGTTCGCGACGCCGACGACTTCGTGCTGCAGGTCGCATCCCAGGATCCGGCGCGGGCCAACACCTTCGTCATCGATCACGAGGACGCCGGACCCATCGGCGTGATCGGCCTGTTCGAGGGCGAGGATCGGGTGCCTGAGACCGGCTACTGGATCGGGCGGGAGTATTGGGGCCGGGGCTTCGCCACCGAGGCGCTGGACGCCGCCCTGGTCTGGGCCAGCCGCAAGTGGAAGCGCCGGGCGCTGGTCGCCGGCCATTTCGCCGACAACCCCGCCTCGGGCCGGGTGCTGGAAAAGGCCGGCTTCCTTTATACCGGCGAGACGCGCCGCGCCTGGAGCCGGGCGCGGGCGGCCGAGGCGGATACGCGGATGATGGTCTGGCTGGCCTGACGCCTTAGTCTCAGCTCGCCAGGGCGGGGCCGTAGATGGCGGCCGCGGCGATCAGCCCGGCCGTCAGCATGGCGGCGGCCCCGGCGATGAAGGTGGCCACCGTCTTGGCGCGGCGGCGGCGCATCCCGCCGGACTTGTATTTGCGGATGATGACCGACGGTCCGCGCGTAAAGGCCTCGGAGCCGATGATGTTGTGTTGGGACAAAGAAGACGCTCCCCCGACTGGCACACAGAAGCCCTAACCCCTCCGGGGCGCTCGCGGCCAGAAGATGGCGACCCGCGTTACCGGGGTCGCATCTTCGTGACACGGGGCGACGGGATCACAGCGTCAGGGACACCACCCGTCCGCCGCGCGTCTGGACATGGCGCATCAGGACGATGGGGTCGCCGTCGGCCTTGACCGGCGCGATCACGAACCAGCCGCCGTCCGGCAGGCCGTCGAACTGGAACCGGCCGGCCCGGCACTGGGTGTCGCGGACATAGGTGACGTAGTTGGCGTTGGCGTCGGCCACGGTGCGGGCGCGGACCACGGCGGCCGGCACGGCGGCGCGCTCGGTCGAGCCATACAGGGTGCGGAAGCGGGCGCGGGTGTAGGGGGTGTCGGGCGTCAGGCCCACATTGCCGACGCAGGCGAAGGCCTTGCCGTCCTGGGCGAAGGCGATCTGGCCCTGGATGGCGTTGCGGCCCGGGGCCTGGGACCAGGCGAAGTCCGATTCGGCGAAGGCGGCGGGACCGGCGCCGGGCAGGCCGCCGCCGACGGTGGGGGCGCAGGCGGCGAGCGCGGTCAGGGCCAGACCTGCAACGGCGGTCGCGGCGACGGTGAGACGGCGGGACATGGGCTTTTCCTCCGAAAGCGACGGGTCGCGGGGGAACGACCCGCGCCACTATCGCACGACCCAAGGGGCGACATCCACGGTCAAGATGCCCCGGCTCTGGACCGGCGCGCGACAACGCGCGAAACAGGCCGCATGACCGTCACCTTCGCCGACATCCAAGCCGCCCGCGCCCGCATCGCGGGTCAGGTCGACCACACCCCGACCCGCTATTCCCGCCGCCTGTCGCAGCTGACCGGGGCCGAGGTCTGGGTCAAGTTCGACAATCTGCACTTCACCGGCAGTTTCAAGGAGCGCGGGGCGCTGAACCGCCTGCTGCTGCTGACCCCGGACGAGCGCAGGCGCGGCGTGGTTGCGGCCAGCGCCGGCAACCACGCCCAGGCCCTGGCCTATCACGGCGGACGGCTGGGGGTTCCGGTGACCATCGTCATGCCCGAGGGCACCCCCTTCGCCAAGATCAACGGCACCCGCTCGCACGGGGCGACGGTGGTGATCCACGGCCTGGACTTCACCGGCTCGACCGAGGAAGCCAAGCGGCTGGAGACCGAAAAGGGCTATGTCTTCGTCTCGGCCTTCGACGACGAAGGCATCGTGGCGGGTCAGGGCGTCTGCGGCATCGAGTTCCTGGAGGATGCGCCAGAGGTCGACGCCCTGATCGTGCCGATCGGCGGCGGCGGCCTGATCGCGGGCACGGCCATCGCGGCCAAGGCGATGAAGCCGGGGATCAAGGTGTTCGGGGTCGAGGCGGCCCGCTATCCGTCCTTCACCGCCAAACGGGCCGGTCTGCCGCCGGTCTGCACCGGCCAGACCATCGCCGAGGGCATCGCCATCAAGGCCGTGGGCGACATCCCCTTCGGCCTGGCCAACGCCCTGATCGACGAGGTCTTCGTCTGCGAGGAGGCGGATTTCGAACGTGGCGTCTCCTATATGGCGACGATGGAGAAGACGGTGTGCGAGGGGGCGGGCGCGGGCGGTCTGGCCGCCATGCTGGCCAACCCCGAGGCCTTCAAGGGCATGAAGGTTGGGATCGAGCTGACAGGGGGAAACATCGACGCGCGGATGCTGGCCGTGGTGCTGAACCGCGAGATGGTCCGTGAACGGAGATTGCTGGTTTACCGGATCCTGGGCGACGACCGGCCGGGGATGCTGTCGGCCATGGCGGCGGTGATCGGGGGCCTGGGCGGCAACATCATCGACGTGGTCCACAACCGTCTGGCGCTGGACGTGCCGGCCAAGGGGGCCGAGTTCGACATCATGGTCGAAACGCGCGATAGCGCCCACGCCGACGAGATCGGCGAAGCCTTGAAGGAACGCGGCTATGAACTTCGGATGGGGTAGGGCGGCGCTGCTTGCTGCGGTGATGCTGGCGGGCTGCGGCCAGGCCGAGCCGGTCGATCCGAACGCGGGCAAGGCCGAGGCGGCCGCCTTCATGGACAAGAACGCCAAGGAAGAGGGCGTCCAGACCCTGCCCAGCGGCCTGCAGTACAAGGTGGTCCAGTCCGGTCCGGCCGGCGGCGTCAGCCCGGACCGCAACGACCTGGTCAAGGTCGATTACGAAGGCAAGCTGGTCGACAACACCGTGTTCGACAGCTCGTTCGCGCGCGGGGCGCCGGCGGTGTTCACGCCCGAGGAAGTGGTCAAGGGCTGGACCGAGGCGCTGCAGAAGATGCGCGTGGGCGACGAATGGCTGCTCTATGTGCCGCCCGAGCTGGGCTATGGCGAACAGGGCAACCCCAAGATTCCGGCCAACTCCGTGCTGATCTTCCGACTGAAGCTGCTGGACGTGGCCAAGGTGCCGGGCGGCGGATCGGGTGCAGGCACGGCGATGGGGTGACGGCTGCCGTCTCCTCCCTGCGAAGCGGGGAGGTGGCTCGGAGCGAAGCGGAGAGACGGAGGTGTTCTGTGCCGCATCGCAAGCGCCTGTGGGACGTCAAGAGCCCCTCCACCGCTACGCGGTCCCCCTCCCCATAAGTGGGGAGGAGACGGAAAAGTGCACTGCAGTTTTTTTGAGTGCACTTTCGTGCAGATTTTTGCGAGTGGCTTGCAGCTCTGCGGCGAATGTCAAAGACCAGGCGGGCAGTTTAGCTCAGCGTGCGAGGGCGGTGGGGTAGCGGTCGCTGGTTGTCTCTAGGTCTCTGAAATCGTTGTGGTCTATCGCGGCGATTATGCGGGTTGGGCGGTTTGGGACCGTCGCCATTCGGCCAGGACCTGGGGATCGGCCTCCGTCGTCGCCTCCGCCAGGGCCGCGAACACGTCGACTGACGCCAGTCGCGACAAAGCCCATACCGCTGCGCCACGCACCAGGGGCGAAGGGTCGGCCAGCAGCGCCTTTGTCGGTTCGATCAGGGTCGCGTCGCCCGCGTTGCCGACGGCGTAGAGAACGTTCCGCAGGAAGCGGTCGCGGCCGATCCGCTTGACCGGGCTCTTGGTGAACAGGGCGCGGAAGGCGGCGTCGTCCAGCGCCAGAAGGTCGTGCAGGCGGGGGCTTTCGAACGCCTCGCGCGGCAAGAGCCGGATCTCGCGGGCCTCTTGCGCGAACTTGTTCCACGGGCAGACCGCCAGACAGTCGTCGCAGCCATAGATGCGCGATCCGGTCAGGGTGCGGAACTCGACCGGCCAGGGACCGGCGAACTCGATGGTCAGGTAGGACAGGCAGCGCCGGGCGTCGAGCTGGAACGGGGCGAGAAAGGCGTTCGTCGGACAGGCGTCCAAACAGGCGGTGCAGCGGCCGCAGTGCTCGGTCTCGGCCGCGTCCGGCTCGATCTCGGCGGCGGTCAGTATGGTGCCCAAAAACAGCCAGTTGCCGTGGGTGCGGCTGAGCAGATTGGTGTGTTTGCCCTGCCAGCCCAGGCCGGCGCGCTGGGCCAGGGGTTTCTCCATCAGGGGGGCGGTGTCGACGAAGACCTTGATGTCGGCGCCGTTGCGAGCCGCGATCTGACCCGCCAGCTGTTTCAGCCGACCCTTGATGACCTCGTGATAGTCGTCGCCGCGCGCATAGACCGAGATGTATCCGGCCGAGCGGTCGGCCAGCTGGTCGAGCGGGTTCTCCTCGGGGCCGTAGTTCATGCCCAGGACGATGGCGGTCTTCGCCTCGTTCCACATGGCGGTGGGGTGCTGGCGGCGGTCCAGCGTCGTCTCCATCCATTCCATGTCGCCATGCCGGCCTTCGTCCACGAAACGCCGCAGCCGCTCGCCCGCCGGCCAGGCGTCGGCCGCCGAGGCGAACCGGCAGACATCGAAGCCCAGCTCGGCCGCGCGCTGGCGGATAAAGGTTTTCAGGCGGTCGGACACGGGGCGGGGGATAGCACGAAGTCTCCTCCCTGCGCAGCGGGGAGGTGGCGCGGCGCGTCTTCGCGCCGTGACGGAGGGGCTGCCCCCGCATCGCAGGCGCCCGTGGGACTTAAAGAGCCCCTCCACCGCTTCGCGGTCCCCCTCCCCACACGTGGGGAGGAGACGGCGTCGTCATTCGCCGGATGCGGCCTCGCCGTCGAACAGTTCCAGAATTTGCGCCCGGATGTCTGTTGGCCAGGGGGCGATCAAGGCGGCGAGACGCTCGCGGTCGGCGGCGAACAGGGCGCGGCTGGCCTCCTCGAAATCGGGGGCGTCGCCGGCCATCTCGACCATGAAGCCATAGGCGGCGTCGGTGCGGCGGCGGCGCGCATCGTCGTCGGCGCCGGTCTTTCGGGCCTGCTCCACCAGCCGGCGCAGGGCGGCCGAGGCGCCGCCGGGCTGGGCCGCCAGCCAGTCCCAGTGGCGAGGCAGCAAAGTCACCTCGCGCGCGGCGACGCCCAGGCGCGGCCGGCCTCGCTTTGGCGGTGTCGGTTGCAAGTCGAGATCGACTGCGCGTCCGGTCTGAAGGTCGAAGACGCGCAACGCGGCCTGGGGCGAGGTCGACAGAGCGGTCTGGAAGGCGGCCGACACCACGGCTTCTGTCCCCGTAGCGATCCGGTATGACCCGTCAAACAGCACCAATCGGCGGATGTCTTCGTCCATACATTTACCCGGATAAAAATAGGAGATAGGATAATACCCGGATAATAAGGAATGCCGTTATGACCACAAGCCGAAAGACCCTGCTTGCCGCATACAAGGAGCGGCCGACCATCGCCGGCGTCTATGCCGTGATCTGCAGCGCGACGGGCCAGGTGTGGGTCGGCAAGAGCCGCCACATCGACACCGAACAGAACGGCCTGTGGTTCGCCTTGCGCCACGGCGGCAGTCCGTACCGGTCGCTTCAGGCGGCGTGGAAGGCGCACATGCCCGAGGATTTTCGCTTCGAACAGCTTGATCGTCTGCCGGACGACATCTCCGACCTGCGACGCAAGGATGAGCTGGTCAGCCGGGCGAAGCTGTGGATCGCACGCCTGGGCGCCGAAGCGCTTTAGGCTCGCCTTCAACTTTCGTCATTCCGGGCGAAGGGCCGCTTGGCCCGAAGACCCGGAACCCAGCGGCGCGCGAGAGCGCGAACCTGTCGCGCATTCGATTTTCAAACGCCGTGCGGCGGATGGATTTCGCCTTCGGTGCCGCTGGGTTCCGGGTCTCCGCTGCGCTGCGCCGGGAATGACGAAAGGGGTTGTGCAGACCTTTAAAAATCCAGGTCTGCATACCAGGCCGACGGCGGCACGCCGACGAAGCGGTCGGCGAGGAGGGGGCGGAAGCAGGGGCGGGATTTGAGCTTGGAGTACCAGGTCTTCAGCCCGGGCCAGGCTTTCCACTGAATCTCGCCGAAATAGTCCAGCACCGACAAGTGGGCGGCGGCGATCAGGTCGGCCTGGGACAGGCGGCGGCCGGCCAGCCAGTCGCGGGCGGCGACCAGGTCCTCCAGCATGGCCAGGTGCGACTTCAGGGCGTCGCGGCCGTCGCGCAGGGCGCGCGCCTCGGGCGGACCCAGCTTGAGCAGGGGCTTCTCCATCCGCTCGTGCAGCAGGACGGCGTCGACCTCGTCCATGAAGCGACGCTCGAACCAGCCGGTCAGGCGGCGCGCCTCGGCGCGTTCGCCGGCGTCGGCGGGCAGCAGCAGCGGCCCCTTCTGCTGATCCTCGATCCAGCCCAGGACGGCGGGCAGTTCGCACAGCGTCAGCGGGCGGCCCCGGTCGGTCGTCTGCACCACCGGCGGCAGGCCCGACGGGTTGAAGTCGTTGACCGGGCAGTCCTCCTCCCACGGACGGACCGGCGTATCCGTCCATTCGATCCGCGCCTCGCCCAGAGCCAGTCGCGCGGCGCGCGAGGCGGGCTGGAAGGCGAAGTGGAAGAGAACGCAAGGGTCGGCCATCCACGGGTTATGCGCCCCGACCCGTTAAATCGGCGTTTACCGCCTTACGACCACGGGCCCTTGGCGACCGGGGCGGCGGGGGCCGCATTCGGGGTCTCCGCCGGCGTCTCCGTGGTCGGATCAGGGGATGCCGGAACAGGCGCCAGAGGCCGGCCGCGCGGATCGGCGTGGATCAGGATGTCGGCGCCGGGAAACCGCGCCAGCACCCGGCGTTCGGCCTCGACCACGATGGCGTGGGCGGCGTCCAGCGTCAGGGCGCCGTCCAGATCGACGTGCATCTGGATCATCATCACCGGCCCGACCATGCGGGTGCGCAGCTGATGCACGCCGGTGACGCGCGGGTCGGCCAGAACGGCCTGGGTGACGGCGGCGCGGTCGGCCTGGGGCGCGGCGCGGTCCAGCAGGTGGTCGGCGGCGGCCCGCAACATGCCGGTCGCGCCCCAGAACAGCCAGACGGCGACGACCACGCCAGCCGCCGCATCCAGCCCCGGCGCGCCCAGGAAGGCGCCGGACGCCACCCCGATCAGCACCACGGCGTTGGCCGCCAGATCGGCGGCGTAATGGGCGCGGTCGCCGGCGACGGCCAGGGAGCCGGTCTTCTTCAGCGCCTGGGTCTGCATCCACACCAGCCAGCCGGTGATCGCCATGGCCGCGACCATGACCCCCACGGCCCAGGCGCCGGCGGTGACCGGGCGGGGATCGAAGATGCGCTGCAGCCCCTCCCACCCGATGAAGACGGCCGAGGCGAACACCAGCCCGGCCTGGACCAGGGCGGCCAGCGCCTCGCCCTTGCCGTGGCCGTAGCGGTGATCCTCGTCCGGCGGGGCGGCGGCCCAGCGCACGGCGAAGAAGGTGGTCAGGGACGCCGCCAGGTCCAGCGCCGAATCCGCCAGGCTGGCCAGGATGGAGACCGAGCCGGACGCGCCCAGGGCGAACGCCTTCAGCGCGATCAGCACCACCGCCACCCCGACCGACAGCCGGGTGATGCGCCGCGTGGCGAGATGGGCGTCTTCGAGGGGGGCGGGGGCGGGCGTCGTCATTGTCGGCTTCTTCTCGCGCAATCGTGGCGGAAAGCCAACCGCCAGACCAAACGGGTCGTTCCGTCCGAAACCATCATGCTCTAGGGGAAGACATCCGGGCGCGCGGCGATCCCGGCGCTTTCGTTTTCGGGGTTTTCCATGTCGGACTGGTTGGCGGCCATCATCCTGGGTCTGGTCGAGGGGCTGACCGAGTTCATCCCCGTGTCCTCGACCGGCCATATGCTGCTGCTGGGCCATTTCATGGGTTTTCAGAGCGCGGGCAAGACGTTCGAGATCGTGATCCAGCTGGGCGCCCTCTTGGCCATCGTCAGCGTCTATTTCCAACGTCTGTGGGCGCTGGCGACGCGCTGGCCGTTCGATCCCGAGGCGCGGCGGTTCCTGATCGGCCTGTTGGTCGCCTTCGCGCCCGCCGTGGTGATCGGTTTCCTGGCCTATGACTTCATCAAGACGGTGCTGTTCGAAACGCCCCAGGTGATCTGCATCGCCCTGATCGTGGGCGGGGTGATCCTGCTGGCGCTGGACCGGATGGACAAGAAGCCGAAATGGCTGGACGCCGAGGCCTATCCGATGCGGGTCTATTTCCTGATCGGCCTGTTCCAGTGTCTGGCCATGATCCCCGGCGTGTCGCGCTCGGGCGCCACCATCGCCGGGGGTCTTTTGCTAAAGACGGACAAGCGTTCGGCGGCCGAGTTCAGCTTCTTCCTGGCCCTGCCGACCATGGGTGCGGCGGTCTTCTACGACCTGTTGAAGAACCACAAGACGCTGGATTTCAGCGACGTGGGCCTGATCGCCGTGGGCTTCGTGGTGGCCTTCGTCTCGGCCCTGGCGGTGGTGCGGTTCCTGCTGGACTTCGTGTCGCGTCGCGGCTTCGGCGTCTTCGCCTGGTGGCGGATCGTGGTCGGGGTCGTGGGTCTGGCGCTGCTGCAGATGGGGTTCTGAGGCTGGCCCCGGCGACGTCGGGACGTTAAGGGCGGGGCATGACCACGCTTCTCTATGGCCGGCCGCCGGTCGTCTTCGATCCTCCCGGCGACGCGATCCAGACCTCGCCCCTGATCCCGGATTCCGCCGCGCTGGAGGCGCAGGCGCCCGGCTCGGCCGATACGGCGATGATCTACGCCCCGCCCGGCGTGCTGGAGCGGCGCTATGTCCTGGCCCTGGCGCTGAGGGCGCTGAAGGTGGGCGGGCGGCTGGACGTCATGGCGCCCAAGGACAAGGGCGGCTCGCGTCTGGGCAAGGAACTGAAGGCGTTCGGCCTGGAGGTCGCCGAGACGGCCAAGGCGCACCACCGCCGCTGCATCGTCATCCGCCCCGAAACGGTGGAAGGAATTGACGAGGCGATCCAGGCCGGCGGGCCGCAGATCGTGCCGGGCCTGGAGGCCTGGTCCCAGCCCGGAATCTTCGCCTGGGACCGGATCGATCCGGGTTCGGCGCTTCTGGCCGAACATCTGCCGCCGATGAAAGGCGAGGGGGTCGATCTGGGCTGCGGCTATGGGGCGCTGGCGACCGTGGTGCTGCGCTCGCCCGCCGTGACCAAGCTGAAGCTGGTCGATCTGGACCGCCGGGCCATCCGCGCCGCGCGCGAGAACATCACGGATGAACGGGCCAAGGTCTGGTGGTCGGACGCGCGGACGCTGGAGGCCAAGGGCGACAAGGACTTCGTGGTCTCCAACCCGCCCTTCCACGACGGCGGCGCCGAGGACCGGCGTCTGGGCCAAGCTTTCGTGCGCAAGGCCGCCGAGCTGTTGAAAAAGGGCGGCGTCGCCTGGATCGTGGCCAACCGGCATCTGCCCTATGAGGCCGAGCTGAACGCGGCATTCAAGCGGGTGCGGCTAGTCGCGGAAGCGGGCGGCTACAAGCTGTTCGAGGCGGTGAAGTGAGCCGCTTTCCCTTAAGCCGTCATCCTCGCCCTTGTGGCGAGGATCCATACCCCAGGTGTGTCCGCGGAGTGCGCGAGCGGCGGGCGCCGGGCGTATGGATCCCAGGGACAAGCCCTGGGATGACGGGTGTGGGGATGAGCGCATGACCAAGACCCCCACCTCCCGCATCGACCGCCTGCTGGGGTCGATGGGCTATGGCTCGCGCGCCGAGATGTCGCGGATGGCCAAGGCGGGCGGGATCGTGCTGGATGGGGCCGATCTGACGGATGTGTCAAAGCGCATCCCGGTGACGCCGGACCTTCCGACCCGAATGGAGATCGACGGCGAGCCGCTGGACCCCGTGCCGGGCCTCGTCCTGATGCTGAACAAGCCGCTGGGCATGACCTGTTCGCACAAGGAGGAGGGCGCGCTGGTCTATGACATCCTGCCCGACCGTTGGCGCCGGCGCGATCCGGCGATCTCGACCATAGGTCGGTTGGACAAACAGACCTCGGGCCTCCTGCTGCTGACCGACGACGGGGACCTGCTGCACCGGGTGATCTCGCCCAAACGCCATGTGGCCAAGGTCTATCGCGCCGGGCTGGCGCGCCCGCTGACCGGAACCGAAGGCGATCTGTTCGCCGCCGGCGAACTGGTGCTGGAGGGCGAGGACAAGCCGCTGGCCCCGGCGCGGCTGGAGGTCGTGACGCCGACCGAGGCCCTGCTGACGGTTACGGAGGGGCGGTATCACCAGGTGCGACGTATGTTCGCCGCCGTCGGCAACCACGTCGAGACCCTGCATCGCGAGCGGATGGGCGGCCTGGTCCTGCCGCCCGACCTGGCGCCCGGCGAATGGCGGTTGCTGGCGCCGGAAGAGGTCGCGTCGATCTTCGGGGAGACAGCGGGCGGCTGATTGAATATTGGGCGACAGATGGCTATCTTGATAGCCATGTCCAGCTATTCCGTCGCCGAGGCCAAGAACAACCTGCCCAAGCTGTTGGACCGCATGCTGGCGGGCGAGGCCGTGACCATCACGCGACGCGGCGTGCCGATCGCGCGGCTGGAGCCGGCGCAGGAGGTTGTTCCGACGCCTCGAACCGTCGATATGGACTGGTTCAGACAGGTCCGCGCCAAACCCACGGATGGATTGAACGGTGTCGATCTGGTTCGTCAGATGCGTGACGAAGACTGATCTTGGCCCTTTATCTGGATACAAGCGTCCTCGTTTCGGCCTTCGTGCAGGACGCTCATTCGGAGTGGGCGGCGGCGCTGCTGATCCGCAGGGCGGATGTCGTGATCAGCCGATGGGCCGAGGCCGAGTTCAGCTCGGCCCTTGGGTTGCGCGTCAGGTCCGGCGCCATGAAGGGCGCGAAACGTGACCAGATCGAAGACACGTTTGATGGCTGGCGCATAGGTCGCGGAGAATGCCGCATGGACGATCAGGATTTTTCGCGCTGTCGCCTGCTGCTGCGCGAAGGGGTTCGATTGAGGACGCCTGACGCCCTGCACTTAGCCGTGGTGTTGAGGCATGGCTACGACATGGCGACGCTAGATAAGGACCTCGCTGCGGCGGCCGTTCTGAAAAACGTTGAAGTCGTTTCCCTATGACGACCAAGATCAAGATCTGCGGCCTGACCACGCCGGACACCCTGGACGCCGCGCTGGACGGCGGTGCGGATTTCGTGGGGGCGGTGGTGTTTCCAAGGAGCCCGCGCCACATCGCGCCCGAAGCGGCGGCCGCCCTGTTCGAGCGGGCGCGCGGGCGGGCGAAGATCGTTGCGGTGACGGTCGACCCCGACGACGCCCTGCTGGAAGAGATCGCGCGGATGCTGAGGCCCGATTTCATCCAGTTGCATGGGGCCGAGACGCCGGCGCGGGCGGAACGGGTGCGGGCGTTGACGGGGGCGGGGGTGATCAAGGCCCTGCCGATCCGGCAGGCGGACGACTTCGCCGCCGCCGACGAATGGGATTATCACGCCGACCACCTGATGTTCGACGCCAAGCCGCCGGAGGGATCGGTGCTGCCCGGCGGGGTGGGACACAGCTTCGATTGGACCCTGCTGGCGGACCGGGCGTTCCGGCATCCGTGGTTCCTGGCGGGCGGTCTGAACCAGGACAATGTGGCCGAGGCGTTGCGGATCACGGGCGCGCCGATGGTGGACGTGTCCTCTGGCGTGGAAAGCGCGCCGGGTGTTAAGGAGGCGGGCCGGATCGCAGCCTTCATCCGAAACGCGCGCCGGTCGTAATTACGACGCCTCCCCGCGTGAAAGTCGAACTCGTGAACGCTCAGACGCCTCTCCAAGCCGCCGATTCCGCCCCCTTGGCGAACGCCTACGCCTGGCCCGACGCGAAGGGGCGGTTCGGTCCCTATGGCGGGCAGTTCGTGGCCGAGACCCTGATGCCGCTGATCCATGAGCTGGACGCGGCCTATAAGGCGGCCAAGGCGGACCCGAGTTTCCAGGCCGAGTTGGACGGCTTTCTGACCCACTACGTCGGTCGCGAGAGCCCGCTCTATTTCGCCGAGCGGCTGACCGAGCATTTCGGCGGGGCGAACATCTGGCTGAAGCGCGAGGACCTGAACCACACGGGCGCGCACAAGATCAACAACTGCATGGGCCAGATCCTGCTGGCGCGGCGCATGGGCAAGACCCGCATCATCGCCGAGACCGGCGCCGGCCAGCACGGCGTGGCCAGCGCCACCGTCGCCGCGCGTTTCGGTCTGCCCTGCACCGTTTATATGGGCGCGGTGGATGTGGAGCGGCAGCAGCCGAACGTCTTCCGCATGCGTCTGCTGGGGACGGAAGTCTTTCCTGTCACCGCCGGCGCCGCGACCTTGAAGGACGCGATGAACGAAGCGATGCGGGACTGGGTCACCAATGTCGCCGATACCTATTACATCATCGGCACGGCGGCGGGTCCGCACCCCTATCCGGCCATGGTGCGCGATTTCCAGTCGGTGATCGGCAAGGAGATCAAGGTCCAGTCGCGCGCCCAGATGGGTAAGCTGCCGCAAGCCGTGGTCGCCTGCATCGGCGGCGGGTCCAACGCCATCGGCGCCTTCCACCCCTTCATCGAGGACGAGGACGTGCGGCTGATCGGCGTCGAGGCGGCGGGATACGGTCTGGATACGCCCGATCACGCGGCGTCGCTGAAGGGCGGACGGCCCGGCGTGCTGCACGGCAACCGGACCTATCTGCTTCAGGACAAGGACGGCAACATCGTCGAGGGCCATTCGATCTCGGCGGGTCTGGACTATCCGGGCATCGGGCCGGAGCACGCCTGGCTGCACGACATCGGCCGGGCCGAATATCGCTCGGCGACGGACGATGAGGCGCTGGAGGCGTTCCAGCTGTGCTCGAAACTGGAAGGCATCATTCCGGCGCTGGAGCCGGCCCACGCCCTGGCGCGGACCGGCGAGATCGCAAGGGAAGTCGGCAAGGGCGGCGATGTCGTCCTGCTGATGTCGGGACGTGGCGACAAGGACATCTTCCAGGTCGCCAAACATCTGGGAGTGGAGTTGTGATGCGTCTTCTGATGGCCGCGAGCGCCGCGCTCGCCCTGTCCGCCCCCGCCGTTCAGGCCCAGACGCCGGCACCGGCTGCGCCTCAATCGACGCAGCAGGGCGGGCCGGCCGATGTCGGCCTGCTGCCCGGCGCGGAACTGTCGGCCGACTGCGGCGGGCTGAACAACCTGGCGGGCCGCGCCTGGTGCGTCACGGCCCAGCTGGGCCAGATCGGCGCCCTGGCCGACGCCTATATCGCCGACCTGTCTTCCAAGAATTGGCTGGCGGCGGGCGGCGACGAGAACCGCGTGGTCTTCATCAAGCGCCGCGAGGCCGGCGGCTGCGACGGAATGCAGATGGTCGCCTTCTACGACACGACCAAGACCGCCGTCGCCGAACTGCCCGCCTATCTGGGCTTCGCCACCATTCCCGGGGATGTCTGCGCTGCCCAGGTGCCCGTCGCGGGAGACGTGCCTCAATGAACCGCATCGCCATCGTTGCTTCGATGGCCTTGCTTGCTTCGTGCGCATCGTCTCCGACCGGGTTGTCGGTTGAAACGGTGTCAGAGATCGTCGCGCGTTCGACCGATCTCGTCGCCTGTGGCAAGGACGGAAAGGTGCAAACGGTCAAAGGTGCGTTCGTTCGTGATCAGATGGTGTGTGATCGGCATCTGATTCCATCAACGTTCGATGTCGCATACGGGTCGCGATGCTATCCGATCACAGACCTTCAATGGCTCGAGGCGTCCGTAGAGGCGTCGCAGAGAGTTTGTCAGGCAACTACATGACCACCGCCCGTATCGACACCCGTTTCGCCGCGCTGAAGGCCGAGGGCCGTGCGGCCTTCATCCCCTATGTGATGGGGGGCGATCCGTCGCGCGAGGCGGCGCTGGCGATCCTGAAGGGGTTGCCCGCTGCGGGCGCCGACATCATCGAACTGGGCTTTCCGTTTTCGGATCCGATGGCCGAGGGGCCGCCGATCCAGAAGGCGGCGATCCGGGGGCTGGCGGCCGGCTTCGGCCTGCGCTCGACCATGGATCTGGCGCGAGAGTTCCGCAAAGGCGACGACGCCACGCCGATCGTGCTGATGGGCTATCTGAACCCGATCGAGAGCCTGGGCTATGACGCCTTCGCCGCCTATGCGGCCGATTGCGGGATCGACGGCCTGATCGTGGTGGACTGCCCGCCGGAAGAGGCCGGGCCGCTGGTTCAGGCGCTGGACCGGGTGTCGATCTCGCTGATCCGCCTGGCCACGCCGACATCGGACGACGCGCGGCTGAAGATCGTGGTCCAGGGCACGTCAGGCTTCGTCTATTACGTCGCCGTCGCGGGCGTGACGGGGGTCAAGGAAGCCGACGCCGACGTCGTGGCGCCGGCCGTGGCGCGGGTGCGGGCGGCCTCCGGCCTGCCGGTCGCGGTCGGCTTCGGCATCAAGACGCCGGAACGGGCCGCCGCCATCGCCAGGGTCGCGGACGCCGTGGTCGTCGGCTCGGCCCTGGTCGAGGAGGTCGCCGCCGCCGTCGCCGCGAACGAACCGGCCGCGCCGCGCGTTCTGGCCAAGGTGAAGCTGCTGGGCGACGCGGTTCGATCCGTCGCCGCTAGTGCTTCCGTGGCGGAAACCGTCTAAGAGCGCGCGGATGAACGACAAGACCAAGCCTCAGGAAAAGCGCGGCGGCTGGCTCAGCCGGTTTGCGCCCGGCGTGCGCAAGATCGTCTCGCGCCGCGACACCCCCGACAATCTGTGGGTCAAAGATCCCGACAGCGGCGAGATGCTGTATCGGTCGGAGCTGGAGACCGCCCTGTGGGTCACGCCGTCGGGCCGCCATATGCGGATCGACGCGCCGACGCGGCTGAAGGCCACCTTCGACGGCGGCGTGTTCGAGACGGTCGATAGCCCCGACGTGCCCGAGGACCCGCTGAAATTCTCGGACGGCAAGTCCTACAAGGATCGGCTGAACGCGGCGCGCAAGGCGGCGGGCCGCAAGGACACTATGGCCATCGGCGTCGGCCCCGTCGGAGGCCAGATGGCGGTGGTGATCGTTCAGGACTTCACCTTCATGGGCGGATCGCTGGGCATGGCGGCGGGCGAGGCCTTCATCAAGGCCGCGCGCGAGGCCGTGGCCCGCAAGGTTCCGCTGATCTGCTTCACCGCAGCCGGCGGCGCGCGGATGCAGGAAGGCGCCCTGTCGCTGATGCAGATGGCGCGCACCACCCTGGCCATCGAAGAGCTGAAACAGGCGAAACTGCCCTATGCCGTGGTCCTGACCGACCCGACGACGGGCGGGGTGACGGCCTCCTACGCCATGCTGGGCGACGTGCATCTGGCGGAACCGGGCGCCCTGATCGGCTTCGCCGGGCCGCGCGTGATCGAGGCCACCATCCGCGAGAAACTGCCGCCGGGGTTCCAGCGCGCCGAATATCTGCAGGAAAAGGGCATGGTCGATCAGGTGGTGGCGCGCGCCGATCTGCCGCGCGTGCTGGGTCAGATTCTGTCGATACTGATGGGCGGAACCCGTCAGGCGGCCTGACCGGCTGATGGACCCGATCTCCGAACGTCTCAGGGCGCGGCATCCGCAGCGGATCGACCTGTCGCTGGATCGGATGAAGGCCCTGTGCGCGGCCCTGGGTGAGCCGCAGGATCGGCTGCCGCCGGTGGTCCATGTGGCGGGCACCAACGGCAAGGGTTCGACCGTGGCCCTGATCCGCGCCATCGCCGAGGCGGCGGGGCTGAAGGTCCATGCCTACACCTCGCCCCATCTGGTGCGGTTCAACGAGCGAATCCGGCTGGCGGGCAAGCTGATCGAGGACGAGGCGCTGAACGCCATCCTGGACCGGATCGAGGCGGCGATGGCCGAGACGGACAGCGAGGCCACGGTGTTCGAAAGCACCACCGCCGCCGCCTTCGTCGCCATGAGCGAGACGCCGGCCGACCTAGCCATTGTCGAGGTGGGTCTAGGCGGCGTGCTGGATGCGACGAACGTGATCGAACGCCCGCTGCTCAGCGTCATCGCCCCGGTCGATTACGACCATGCGGAGTTTCTGGGCACGGACCTGGCGGCCATCGCGTCGGAAAAGGCCGGGGTGCTGAAGGCCGGAGCGCCGGCGGTGATCGCGCGCCAGCGGGAAGAGGCGATGGCCGCCATCGAACGCCGCGCCGCCGACGTCCATGCGCGCCTGACGGTGCTGGGGGTGGATTTCGACGCCTGGGCCGAGCGTGGCGGCATGGCGTTCCAGACCGCCGAACTGTTCATGGACCTGCCGGCGCCGGCCTTGGCGGGCGCGCACCAGATCGACAATGCGGCCCTGGCCGTTGCGGCGGCGGTCGAACTGGACCTGCCCGAGGCCGCCATCGCCGAAGGGCTGAAGACCGTGCGCTGGCCCGCGCGGCTGCAGCGGATTTCGGCCGGTCCTTACGGCGAGGCCGCGCGCGCCGCCGACGCCGAACTGTGGCTGGACGGGGGACACAATCCCCATGCCGGACGCGCCCTGGCCGCCTTCCTGGCCGAGCGTCAGGCGCGGGCGCCGCGTCCCCTGGCCCTGATCTGCGGCATGTTGAACAACAAGGACGCGGGCGGCTTCTTCGCCGCCCTGAAGGACAGCCAGGCCACCGTCTTCACTGTCGGCTTCGAAGGGGCGGCCGCCGATCCGGCGGCCCTGGCGGCCGTCGCGCGCGGGCACGGTCTGGCGGCGACGCCGGCGGGATCGGTCGATGAGGCGCTGAACCTGGCGCTGCGCCTGGGCGCCGGCCGCGTCGCCATCTGCGGCTCGCTGTATCTGGCCGGCGAGGTGCTTGGGGCCAGCGAAGCGACCTGGCCGGACTGATCGCCTATCCGACGAGATGCGGCAGCCACATCCCCATCGCCGCGCCCACGACGCCAAGAGCCATGACCAGGGTCAGCACGGTCAGAAGCGCGGCGGTCAGGGCCTTGCCCACACCTGCCGGTCGATCCTGCGCCCGCAGATAGAGTATCAAAACCGCCAGCGGAACGAGGTAGCAGCCGTAGGCCCAGAACCGCACGAACGGCCCGTCGAAGTCGTCGCCTACCCCCACCGGGCCCTGATTGATCATGATCCAGGCCAGCAGGCCGACGCGAAAGAACCAGACCCCGCTGACCAGGAGAAACGTCGCCATGGCCCAGCGGCGATGCCGGTCGGTCCGGCGCGCGGCGGCCTGACGCCAGGCCATGACGGCGGCGATCAGGATCAGCACGCCGTTGATGCTGATGCCGACCCGCATGGCGTCGCCGCCGGCCGTGCCGCGCGTCCAGACCATGTAGAGGCCGGCCAGACTGATCAGGATCGCCGTGACGATATAGGCCCGACCCATCCAGCGGTGCAGCGGCAGGGCGCGCGAGCGGAGTTGGGGGATAAGCTGAAGCGGCCCGCCCACGGTGATGATCGCCGCCATCAGCAGATGGGCCGCAAGGATCAGATTGCCGATCAGGCCGCCCGCGACATAGCCGCCGACCAGCACGTCGTTCCATCGTTCCGGCTGTCGGGCCACGGCCGCCGCGCCATAGAAGCCGACGATATAGACGACGAACAGGGCCTGTCCGACCACGGCCGTCGAGAACCAGAAGATCCCCGCCGCCTTCAACGCCTGCGCCGCCCTGTTCGGTTTGGTGCGCATCCGTTCGTCGCCGTTGTGGATCATCGTCGTCATTGGAACGCCCCGCTCTTGTCTGACGGCGATATCGGGCCGAACCTGCGCGGCCCATGACCGACACGCTCACAAAACAGGACTTTCGGCGTCAGACGGCGGCGACCGTGTCGGCCGGCTATACGCGCAACCTGTTCGACTATGCGGCGTCGGTCGGTATCGATCCCCAGGCGCTTGCCGACCACAGCGGTATCGCGCCGGCGGACCTCGACGATCCCGACGCGCGCGTGCCGATGGCTCAGTATGTGGCGGCGATGCAGGCCGCCAAGGCACGGGGCGGCGCGGCGGCCTTCGCCCTGGACCTGGGCGCGGCGCAGGACTTCCGCGAGTTCTCGGTGGTCGGGCTGATCTGCTATTCGGCGGCGACGATGGGCGAGGCCCTGGGCGAGCTGAACCGCTTCGGCCGCCTGGTCGCCGACGTCGATCTGGCCCTGGCGGGCGGGCGGTTCGAGATCACGCCGCGCGCGGACGGCCTGTGGCTGATGGACCGACGGGCCGATCCCGCCGCCTTTCCCGAACTGACCGAGGCGACCTGGTCGCGCTTCATCGCCGAGACGCGCCGCCATTTCCCCGACGCGCCGTTCGCCCTGGAGGTCCATGTGCCCCACGCGGCGCCGGCGCACGCCGAGGATTATCTGCGGGTTCTAGGCGTGCCGACCACCTTCGGGTCCGAACTGAACGGCCTCCGTATCGACCCGTCGTGGCTGTCAATTCCGCTGCACAATCCCAGCCGCTACGCCTTTGGCGTGCTGAGCGAACGGGCCAGCCAGCTGCTGGCCGGGCTGGAGACCGTCCGCACCGTGCGCGGTCGGGTGGAGGCGTTGCTGATCCCGATCCTACATAGGGGCGACGTCGGCCTGGTCGAGGTGGCGCGTCAGCTGGGCATGAGCCGCGCGACCCTTTACCGGCGGCTGGCCGAGGAAGGCGCCAGGTTCGACGCCGTGGTCGACGACCTGCGCCACCGCATGGCGCTGCACTATCTCCACGGCCAGAAGGTCTCGGTGAACGAGACGGCCTATCTGGTCGGATTTTCCGAACCCAGCGCCTTCTCCCGCGCCTTCAAGCGCTGGACGGGATCGAGCCCGCGCGGCGGGCGCGGTCGGCTCTGATCGGTCCCTATTTGCTCATCCACGGGCGCGACTTGCCCGCCGCGATCCGGGCGTTCTGCTCGCGCTGGAAGCGGCCGCCGCGCGGGGCCTGGGGGCGGGCGTCCAGCTTGGCGGTCTTCAGGCGCAGGGCCTTCTGGACCGGGGTTTCGCCGGGGATGTCGTCGGCGGGGATCGGGGTGTCTTCGTCGCTCATGGCGGCATCCTAGCATGAAAAACGCCCGCCGGTCGGAACCGGCGGGCGTGATCGGTCAGCGGGGCTGAAGCGGATCAGGCGGCGTCGGTCTTGACGCCGGCCTCGGCCAGCCATTCGACGATCTTGCCCTTGGGCATGGCGCCGACCTTCATCGAGGTCATCTGGCCGTCCTTGAACAGCATCAGGGTCGGAATGCCCTTCACGCCCAGTTTGGACGGGGTCATGGGGCTGTCGTCGATGTTGATCTTGGCCACGGTGACCTGGCCGCCCAGTTCGTCGGCGATCTGCTCCAGCGCAGGGCCGATCTGCTTGCAGGGGCCGCACCATTCGGCCCAGAAATCGACCAGCACGGGTGTCGAGGCTTTCAGGACGTCGGCGTCAAAGCTTTCGTCGGTGACTTTCACAGTCGCCATGAAGGGCTCCTTGGGGCGCTGTCGCTCGGCCTGCGGGCCTGGCTGTTTGCGCGCGAATAGAGGTTGTCCGGAAGCGTCCGGGTTCGGTCGCAGATGTGGGAGCGAATCGCGGGCAATTCAACCGCCCTTCAACGCCCCTTCCAGCATCGCCTGCGGGATCGGCATCAACTTGGGGCCGTCGGTCCAGACCAGGGCGGCCTCGACCGGGCGGTCGGGATAGAGGCGTGTCAACACCGCGACATAGACCGCCGCCTGAAGCACATAGGCGGGATCGGCGGCCTCAATGGTGTCCGGCGCGGGGCGGTTGGTCTTGTAGTCGACGACCAGAACCCGTTCCGGCGTCACCACCAGCCGGTCGATGCGGCCGTTGATCGACACACCCAGGGGCAGGCCGGGCGCGGACCCGGTCAGGGCCACCTCGGCGCGCGACCCTGGGCCGAAGACGGGGGCGAAGCGGGCGTCGTCCAGCACCGAGAAGGCGGCGGCGATCATCTCGGCGCGCTGGGCTTCGTCCAGATCGGCCTCTCGCCCCAGCAGGCGACGAGCGGCGTCGGGGCGGTCGGCGGGCGGGATTTCGGGCAGACGCTCCAAGAGCCGGTGGATCAGGTCGCCGCGCCGGAACCGGCCCAGCGCGGCGCCGCCCGCCTCGGTCCTGGCCAGGGGAGAGGGGGCGGGGATGCGGACCGCGCCGCCCTCCATCCGCGACGGCGAGGCGAAGCGGGCGGCGGCGTCGGCCGGGGGCGCCGCAGCGGCCCAGGCGGGCAGGGTGTCGGCTGATCGCGTTTCGTCGGCGGCGACCGGGCGGCGTTCGGGATCGACGCCATAGCGGCGCACGCCGTTCTCGACCTCGCGCACCTGATCGCCCAGCCGGTCGAAGGTCTCCGAGAGGATCGACCACCAACTGCCGGCCTCGGCGCCCCGGCTGGACGCGCGGCCCATGACGATGACGCGGTCGCGGGCGCGGGTCAGGGCGACATAGAGCAGGCGCAGGGTCTCGTCGTCCGTGCGGGTCTGGCGCGCGGCGCGGGCGTCGGCCGAGGCGGGGCAGTCGTCACGGGCCGAGCCGGGCGCCATCAGCCAGGCCTCGCCTTCGCCCTCCGCCACGACGGCCGGCATCAGCGACGGCCCCTGCGCCTTCGCCTTCATGGTGGTGTCGGGCAGGATGACGATGGGCGCCTCCAGCCCCTTGGCGCCGTGCACGGTCATGACGCGGACCTCGCCGCGCGCGCCCTCCAGTTCGCGCTTCACCTCGACGTCGGCGGCCTCCAGCTGGGCCAGGCAGGTCTCCAGATCGACGGCGCCCCGGTTTTCGGCGGCCAGCACCTGGTTCAGGGTCTCGTCGATGGCTTCTTCCGCCTCGCGGCCCAGACGGGCCAGGATGCGGGCGCGGCCGGATCGGCCGGTGTCGTCCACCCGGTTCAGGGCCTGGGAGAAGAAGGCGAAGGGATCGCCGCCGCGCGCACCGATGGCGGCCTGCAACGCATCGCGGGCGCGGGTCCATTCGGGGCGTTCGTGCGCCCGGTCGCGCAGGTCGCGCCACAACTGGCCGGCCTTGCGGTTCTCGCGCCCGGCCAGGGCATAGAGGCCGTCCTCGTCCACGTCGCACAGGGGGCTGCGCAGCACCTCGGCCAGGGACAGATCGTCGTCGGGGAAGAGAGAAAAACGGGCCAGCGCGATCAGGTCGTCGAACACGATGTGGCTGGACAGTTTCAGCCGGTCGGCGCCGGCCACGGGCACGCCCTCGGTTTTCAGCGCCCGGATGATCTCCTCGAACGTCGCGTCGCGGCGTCGGACCAGGACGATATAGTCGCCGTATCCGGCGGGACGCAGGTCCCGCGTGCTGCGGTCGAAGACGGCGACGCCGCTTTCCACCTGGCGGCGGATTTCGCGAGCCATGTCGCGGGCCAGGCGTTTCCTGGCGCTGCCGGCGCCTTCCTGATCGACGGGATCGTCCCAGGCGTCGGTCTCGGGCGCGGGTTCGTCGAGGAACAGGGGCCACAGGTCGATGGCGCCGTGCTGGCCGATCCGCGCGGGGATATGGCGGGCGATGTCGCCCTGGGGTCCGGTCAGGGCGCGGGTGCGGTCGGGATCGGCGAAGACGGCGTCGACGAAGGCCAGCACCTCTTCGGTCGAGCGGTAGGAGGTGTTCAGCTCCGGCCCGGCGAAGGGCTCGCCGGCGCCTTCGGCCAGGGCCAGGAAGGCGCCGCGTTCCTGACGCAGCCGTTCGGGCCGGGCGCCCTGGAAGGAATAGATCGACTGTTTCTCGTCGCCGACGGCGAAGACGGTGCGACCGGATTTTTCGCCGGAATAGAACTCGCCGGTCAGGGCGCGGACGATGGCCCATTGTTCGGGGGCGGTGTCCTGGGCCTCGTCGATCAGGACGTGATCGACCCCGCCGTCCAACTTGTACAGCACCCAGGCGGCGGCGCCGCTTTCGGTCAGCAGGGCGGCGGCGCGGGCGACCAGATCGGGGAAGTCCAGCGCCCCGCGCTGAGCCTTGGCGGCCTCGTAGAAGGCGGCGTGGGCGCGGGCCAGTGTCAGGACCTTGACCGTATCGTCGGCGACCTTGGCCTTGCGCAGGGCCTCGCGCGTGACCAGGAATTTGGCCTGAAGGTCCAGCAGCCAGCCGACCGCGCCCTGCGGCGCCGACTTGGTGCCCATGCTCTTACGCGGTTCGCCCGCCTGGGTGCAGAAGACCCCGGCCAGGGCCGCGAACCCGGCGTAGGGCGGGGCGGCGACGCTCATGGCGTCGGCGATCTTCTTGTCATTGGTCGAGCCGGTCTCCATGGCCTCGGCCATGCGGTTCCACTCGCCGGGATCGATGAAGGCGACGAAATCGCGCTCCAGATCCTCAGGACTGCGGTCGCGCTCGGCGCCGGTCAGGGACCAAGGATCGGGCGCGGTTCCGGCCTCGGCGCGGTCGATATAATCCAGCAGGTCGGCGCGTTTAGCCTCGATCATCGACAGCAGGGCCTGGAACCGCTGCCAGTCCAGCTCGATGGCGAAATGGCTGTAGGCCTGGCCGATGGGACCGTCGGGATCGGCGACGGCGGCGCGGGCCAGGTCTTCGCGCGCGGCATGGCTCAGCGCGGTCGCGGCCTGGTCTTCCAGAACGGTGAAGCGGGGCGAGACCCCGGCTTCCAGCGGGAAGCGCCGCAGCAGCTTTTCGCAGAAGGCGTGGATGGTCTGGATCTTCAGCCCGCCGGGCGTCTCCAGCGCGCGGGCGAACAGCTTGCGGGCGCGAGATAGCGCGGCGTGATCCATCGCCTGCGGGTCGCCGTCGTCCAGCCGGGCCAGTTCGCGCGACAGGGCGGCGTCGTCCAGCACGGCCCAGCCGCCCAGCTGATCGAACAGCCGGGCCTGCATCTCGGCGGCGGCGGCCTTGGTGTAGGTGACGCACAGGATGGCGCCGGGATCGACCTGGTCCAGCAGCAACCGCGCCACCCGGTTGACCAGGGTGGTGGTCTTGCCCGAGCCGGCGTTGGCGGTGACGAAGACGGTCAGGCGCGGGTCGGCGGCGACGATCTGGGGGACGATGCTCATTCTTCGTCCCCGTCGCCGATGACCGACCATTCCCAGACGCGGGCCAGATGGTCGTAGTTGCCGCCCTGATTGCCCATGAACTGCGGCGCGGCCCAGGAAACGTAAGGCGTGTTCTCGTCGTCGAAGCGGGCGACGCGGCGTTTCAGCCCGTCCAGCGCGGCCTGAGCCAGGTCGGCGGCCTCAAGCCCCGAGGCGCGGGTGATCACCTCGCCCGCCGTCTTGCGCCCGACCACGCGGACATAGGTCAACTCATCCGGCGTGACCGGGCCGTTGGTGCGCGCGAACCCGCCGTCGGCCAGGATGGCGGCGGTCAGGGTCAGCTGGGGGGCGAAGCCGGACTTGACCTGTTTGGCGGACGGCGCCGCCCCGGTCTTGAAGTCCATCACCGCCGCGCCGTCCGACGCCAGCTCGATCCGGTCGGCGAAGGCCTTGACCGTAAAGGGGCCGGCGGGGGCGTCGAAGGTCAGGGTCCCCTGCTGTTCGACCAGGATGTCGACGCCGCGCGCGCGACGCTGGCGCTCGAACTCGGTCAGCCAGCGGGCGCAGTTGCGGGCCAGCGGCGCCTCGCGGGCCATGGCCGCATCCTCGAACCCCTGCGCGCCCAGTTCGCGCAGCAGATGGTCGTGCAGGATGGCCTCGCAGTCGTCAGGCAGGTCGTTCGGCCAGTCCAGCGTCAGCCGTTCGATGGCGGCGTGGACGGCGTTGCCACGGGCGAGCGCTTCGGCCGACGCGCCGGGCCGCTCCATCGCCTCCAGCCCCAGCACCCACAGGGCGTAGATGGCGTAGGGGTCGCGCACCCAGCGTTCGATGCGGGTGACATACAGGCTGCGCGGGCGGCGATGCACGGGCGGGCGGGGTTCCGGCCGTTTGGCGAACTGGGGCGGGCCGGGCGGGGGGGCGTCCAGGGCGCGGGCCCAGTCGATGACGGCCGCCGGGCGGGCGATGGCGACGGGCGTGTCCTTGGCGTTCGCGCCGCGCGTCAGCATCTCCAGCCGCCACAGCCAGCGCGAGCGGACGGCGGGCTGGCCGCCGCGCCGCTCGCTGTGGATCAGGATGACCTCGTCGGCGCAGGCGGCCTGCACGAAGTCCTGCGCCGTCTGACCCAGGCGGCGTTCGGGCGGGGGCAGGCCCAGCGCCTTGCGCATCGGGCGCGACAGGAAGGGATCGGTCGGGGCGGCCTGGGGCCAGACGCCTTCCTCCAGCCCGGCCAGGATCATCCGGTCGGCGCGCACCAGCCGCGCCTCTATGGCCCCCAGAATCCGCAGCGACGGGTGGGTCGCCCCGCCGGTCCTGACGACGTTTTCCTTGACCAGGGCCGTGACCAGTTCGGCCAGTTCCGCGCGCCGGATACGGCCCAAGGACGCCCCGCCCTCGATCAGGCCGGACAACAGGGCGGCGGCGGCCTCGCCGTCGGGACCGGCCCAGGCGTTCTGGCCGGCCAGGGCTTCGATCAGCCGGGTCAGGGCCGAGGCGGCCAGGTTCAGATCGGCGTCGGGCGTGAAGGCGGCGGTCGCGGCCTCGACGGCGGCCTGAAGGTGATCGACCAGCCGGGTCGCGGCGGACAGCCGGGCCTGTTTCCACTCGGGCGGGGCCTTGCCGCGCCGGTCGGGCTGGACCGCCTCCAGCAGGCGGCGACGGAGGGCGGCGAAGTCGCGCGGGCGGGGACCGCGCAGGGCGTGCTCCTCCAGCGCCGCGACGGCCGCCGCTTGCGAGGCCTCGCCCAGGTCGAAGCGGACAAGCGGATGTTTGATCACCGCCAGCAGCAGATGGGGCTGGACCGGATCGGCCATCCAGCGCGCGCACAGATCGACCAGGGCGCCGGCGGGCAGGCGCGACAGGGGCGCGCCGGCCGAGGAATCCGCGATCACGCCCCAGCGTTCCAGCCGGGCGGCGACACGGCGGCCCAGGGCCTGATCCGGCGTGACCAGAGCGCAGGTCCTGCCCGGCGTCTCCAGCGTCTCGCGCATCATCAGGGCGATGGCGGCTGCGGCCTCTTCCTCGGCGCGGACGGTCAGCAGGGACAGGCCCTGCAAGCCCTCGGCGATGGGGTCGCGCGCTTCGCAGCGTGCGACCGCAGCGGCGCGGATGTCGCGAATGGCGCCGCGCCAGTCGTCGGTGGCCTCGGCCGGGCGCAGGGCTTCGTTGACCAGTCGCTGACGCGCCAGGCCGCGTGCCTGAACGGCCGGGGAGACGGCGGGACGGAACCAGGGACGGACGCTCTCGCGCGCGATCTCGCAGCGATCCAGCAGCCGTTTCATCGCGCTCTGCGGATGCTGTTCGTCCAGCCGGTCCCAGACGCCGGCGTCCAGATCGAGGTCGAGGCCGGGCAGGACGACGCAGCCCAGCGGCGCCTTGGCCACCGCCTTCAGCACGTCGCCCGCGGCGGGGACGGTGCCGGTCGAGCCGGCGGCGATGACGGCCTGCGTTGGGGGGTGGGCGTCCCATAGTTCGGCGAGGCGGCGCAGCAGCGTGGCGCGGCGCCAGGCCGGATCGACCAGACCCAGTTCGTTCAGGCGTTTGGGCCAGGCGGTGACGGCGAGGCCCAGGAACTCGGCCGACCGCTCCCAGTGTTCGGCCATCTCGCCGTCGACCAGGGTCGCGATCCGTTCGGGGTTGGGGATTTCCTCCAGCTGGCAGGAATCGAGGAAACTGCCCAGCGCGTCGGCCAGATCCAGCGCGCGCATCGGGCTCAGGGACGAATCGAACTGTTCGACGATTATCCGCGCCATCTCGAACCGGCGGGTCAGGGCAGGAATGGCGGGCGGCAGATCGAGGCCCAGGGCGCCGGGCGTGAAGGGCGGCTCGTCCTCCTCCAGATCGCCCAACGGCCGGACCTGGGGCAGCAGGATCGGCCGCTCGCCCGACAGTTTCGCCAGGGCGCCGGTGAAGGCGCGCGCGGCCCGGCGGTTGGGCAGCAGGATGGTGGCGTCCGACAGGGTCTCGGGCGGCAGTTCGCCGAGCCAGGCCAGGACGCCGGCGGCCAGGTCTTCGAGGAAGGGCCGGTGTGCGGGGATGGCGTACCAGCGGGGGCTGGACGCCGCGAAGGGGGCGAAGGCGCTCACTTCAAGACCGTCATCCTAGGCCTTGCGCCTAGGATCCCGAGACTCAGTCGAGGCCGGTGCGCACCGGCGAACACCGGGCGTATGGATCCTCGGGACAAGCCCGAGGATGACGAGGAAAAGAGAGGCGTCGTCACCCCAAGCCCGCCAGCTTCGCCTCGGCCTGATCCCGCGCCTGAGGATCGCCGACGTGCATCCAGTCGCCGTCGAGGACGCAGCCGAACAGGCGGCCCTGTGCGGCGGACTTGCGCCACAGGGGACTGAGGGAAAAGGGGCCGTCGCAGCCGTTGTCGGCGTATCCGGGCCGGGTGATGTGGACGCCCATATAGGCGTAGGGCGCCGAAGCGGCGGCGCCCCGGAAGGCCAGGCCGCCCCCCTCTCCAGAACTGGCATTACGCAGGAAGAAATCGCCGTCGCCCTCGAAGCCGATGGAGCCTTCGCGCCGGGCCAGCAGCAGGGCGGCGTCCATCGTCTCGGGGTTCCACAGACGGACCAGATCGGCCAGCGCATCGCCCCGGTCGATCCAGACGCTGTCGATGTTGGCCACGAAGACCGGGTCGTCGCCGAGCAGGGGGTGGGCCTTCTTCAGCCCGCCGCCGGTCTCCAGCAACTCGGCGCGTTCGTCGGAAATGACGATCTTTGGCCCTCGTCCGCGCGCCGCCAGATGCGCCTCCAGCCGGTCGGCGAACCAGTGGACGTTGACCACCGCCTTTTCGACCCCGGCGTCGGCCAGTCGGTCCAGCACATGGTCGATCAGGGCGCGGCCCTGGACCTCGACCAGGGCCTTGGGCCGGTCGTCGGTCAGGGGGCGCATCCGGGTGCCCAGGCCGGCGGCCAGCACCATGGCGGTCTTTGGAGCGGCGGTCATGCGCGCACCTCGGTTGGAACATGGCGGTCGAACCAGCGGGCGACGGGCGCCAGGGCCGGTTGTTCCAGATTGGCGTTCAGATGCCGCCACATGCGCGGCAGGAACCGGCGGTAGCGGGGCTTGCCGTCGCGGGCGATCAGGCGGGCGAAGATGCCGATGATCCGCCCCTGGTTCAGGGCGGCGAGGCCAGCGTAATCGGCCATGAAGGCGGCGCGGTCCACGTCGGGACGCAGGGCGAAGTAACGGTCCAGCGCCTGGGCCTCCAGCGCGGGCGACACGTCGCGGCGCGCGTCCTGAAGCAGGGAGTGCATGTCCCACGACGGGTGGGCGCGCACCGCGTCCTGGAAGTCGATCATGCCGACGCGGGCCGCGCCGTCGCGCCGGGGCAGCCAGATCAGGTTCTCGGCGTGATAGTCGCGGTGGGCCATGACCGAGGCGCCCGCCGCGCCCGAGGCCACGATGGGCGCCCAGGCCGCGCGCCAGTCGGCGATGGCGGCGTCATCGAACGACACCCGATCATCCAGCTTCGGCAACCATTCGACGAACAGATCGGCCCCGCCCTGCAGCGCCGTCTCGTCATAGGTCAGCAGCGGCCAGTCGCCGCCGGGGCCGTGCAGGGTCTGCGGCGGCGTTCCGGCCTCGTGCAGGACAGCCAGGGCCTCGATGGCGGCCAGATACAGCGGCGTCTCGTCGGCGCCGTCTTCGATCACGCGGGCGAACAGGTCATCGCCGAAATCCTCCAGCACGGCCAGACCTTTGGACGCATTCAGCGCCGGGATTTCGGGGGCGGACAGGCCCATCGACTTCAGGTGGGCGGCGACGGCGGCGAAGGCCTCGATCCGCCCGGCGGACAGGCGGGCGACGGCGTTCCAGCCGGCGGCATGACGCTGCTCGGGCGTCCAGTTCGGATCGGCGGGCGGGCTCTCGGCGGCGGGCGCCTGATCCATCAGCATCAGGGTCGGGCCGCTGGCCGGCGTCAGGCGCTCGTAGCGCCGCGTGGAGGCGTCGCCCGGCAGGGGCGCGCGTACGGCATCGGCCAGACCGGCGGCCTTCAGGAAGTCGAGACGGAGGATTTCGCGGTCAGACATGCAGTTCCTTCACCCCCGTTTCCCATCGGCCTACGCCGGAAACGGTCGCAAGGCGGCCCTCGCCCTGTTCGGAGATTTCGATGATCAGCTGGTCCGCTCCTAAGAACCGGCCGGGATCGTCGCCCAGCCGTTCGGGCCATTCGATGACGGCGCAACCCTCGTCCAGCGCCTCGTCCAGCCCGATCTCGAACGCCTCTTCAGGACGGGTCAGGCGATAGAGGTCGAAATGGGCGACGGGCGGATCGCTCTCGTAGAACTGGACCAGGGTGAAGGTGGGCGAGGGCACATCCTCGTCCGGCGTGGTCAGGGCGCGGATCAGGCCCCGCGCCAGGGTCGACTTGCCCATGCCCAGCGGTCCGTAGAGCAGCAGACTGTCGCCGGGCGCCAGCAGGGGGGCGATAGCCTGGCCCAGGCGGGTGGTGGCTTCGGCGTCGGGCAGGTCGATCTTCATGGGAACACCGCGTCATGATTGGCGGCCAGGGTCCGTTCCGTGAACTGTTTCAGCGCCTCGGTCGCCTTGGCGGCGTCCACGTCCAGCCGCTTGGCGGGGATGGGCAGGCCGACATCGACGCCAAACGGCTTGCCCGCCTTGTTCAGCAGTTCGTGGAACAGGGTCACGTCGCGCAGTTCCTGCGAGAAGCGGTCGAAGGTGTGGAACAGGCGGCTGTAGGGGCCGGTGACGTGTATAGGGATCACCGGCGCATCGTATTTGCGCGCCATCGAGGCGGCGGTTGGCGCCCATTCGGGATCGGTCAGAACGCCGTTCGTCTCGCGCGCCAGACGCCCGGCGGGGAACATGACCACGCAGCGTTCGGCCTGGAACGCTTCTTTCGCCGCGTTCAGGGTGGCGCGGGTCTTTTCGCGGGTGCGTTTCTCATGGACCCATTCGACGGGGATGATGGTCTCGTCCAGCCGGGGCGAGACGCGGATGGCGTCGGCGTTGGCGAAGAAGATCATGTCGCTGCGCCGTCGCTTGATCGCGTCGAACACGGCGACCCCGTCGGCGATGCCGGTGGGGTGGTTGCACACCACGATGCAGCGGCCCGTGGCTGGCAGGCGCTCCAGATGGGTGGTCGCGACCTTCAGCTTCAGCAGGTCGGACACATAGTCGAAGGTCTCCACCCCCGACAGGTCCCGAATGGCGTCGGCCATCCGCACCGCCGCCCCATAGCCCAGCACCCCGTAAAGCGCCGGCCGCACCACGGGCCAGAAGGGCGAGGCGGTCAGGCGCGGCGCACGTTCGGCGATCAGCGCATCGACGATGTGCGGCTGGCGTCTGGCGGGGGTGGAGGCGGCGATCATGGATCACCGCTTGTCGCCGGTTCGGTGGGAGGGGGCAAGATGGGGTGTGAGGGCCGGCGTCGTTCGTGTCCGCTCGCGACAACTTCCGCCCGGCGAACGGCGGTGCTACGCCATGCCGCAGCGAGATTTCCGAGGAAGAGCCCATGCGCCACCGTTCCCTTCTGTCCGCCGCCTGCGCGGCCGTCGCCCTGATCAGCGCCGTTCCGGGCCTGGCCCTGGCCCAGGTTCCGCCCGCGCCGCAGCCGGCGGTTCCGGCGACGTCGGACGCCTTCACCTATCAGGACATGATCTCGGCCAACCGGCTGGGCGATCCGCAGGTGTCGCCGGACGGCCGCTATGTCGTCTATTCGGTCACGACGACGGATGTGGAGGCCAACCGCCGCGCGGGCAGCCTGTGGATGCTGGACCTGAACACGCCGGACGCCGCGCCGCGCCGCCTGGCCATCTCGGACCTGGGCGCGAACACCGCGCGCTGGGGCGGGGACGGCAATCTGTACTTCCTGTCGGGCAAGTCGGGGACCAGCCAGGTCTGGCGCGTGGCTTCGCCCACGGCGGCGCCGGTTCAGGTGACGAACCTGCCGCTGGACGTGAACGCCTATCGCGTCAGCCCGACGGGCGACAAGGTGGCGGCCTCGCTGGCCGTCTATCCGAACGCCGCCGACCTGAACGCCTCGGTCGAGATGGGCAAGGCCATGGCCGAGCGGAAGACGACCGGCCAGGTCTATGACCGGATGTTCGTGCGCCACTGGGATACGTGGAACGATCACACCCAGAACCATCTGTTCGTCCAGTCCATCGGCCGCGACGGCAAGGCGACGGGAACGCCGGCCTGGATCACCAAGGGCTTCGACGGCGACACGCCCTCCAAACCGTTCGGCGACGAGAGCGATTTCGTCTTCACGCCGGCGGGCGACGCCGTGGTCTTCTCGGCGCGCCTGGCGGGCCAGACCGAGCCGTGGAGCACCAACTTCGACCTTTGGAAGACCAACGGCCTGACTGGCGACGGAACCTTCACCAACCTGACGGCGGACAACAAGGCCTGGGACGCCGGCCCGGTGTTCTCGCCCGACGGACGCACCCTGGCCTATCGCGCCATGGCGCGGCCGGGCTTCGAGGCGGACCGCTATCAGATCGTGCTGATGGACGTGGCCACGGGCCAGAAGCGCGAGATCGCCTCGAACTGGGATCGGTCGGCCGATACGCTGCAATGGTCGCGCGACGGCCACACCCTATACACGACCGCCGGCGACGTCGGTTCGACCAAGCTGTTCGCGGTGGATACGCGCAACGGCGTGGTGACGCCGATCACAGGCAGCGGCCACGTCTCGGCTTTCCAGCAGACGCCTTCTGGCTTCATCTTCGCCCAGGACAGCCTGCGCGAGCCGGGCGACCTGTATTTCAAGACCTATCTGGGCCGCGAGATGCCGCGTCGCCTGACGCAGTCGAACCCCGCCTTCGCCGCCAAACAGTTCGGCGAATACGAGCAGTTTAGCTTCGCCGGCTGGAACAACGAGACGGTCCACGGCTATGTCATCAAGCCGGTCGGCTACGTCGAGGGCCGCAAATATCCGGTCGCCTTCCTGATCCACGGCGGGCCGCAGGGGTCGTTCGGCGACGGCTGGTCCTATCGCTGGAACCCCGAGACCTATGCGGGCGCGGGCTATGCGGTGGTGATGATCGATTTCCACGGCTCGACCGGCTACGGCCAGGCCTTCACCGACGCGATCAGCCAGCACTGGGGCGACCGCCCGCTGGAGGATCTGAAGAAAGGCTGGGCGGCGGCCCAGCAGAAATACGGCTTCCTGGACGGCCAGAACGCCTGCGCGCTCGGCGCCTCCTACGGCGGCTATATGATCAACTGGATCGCCGGCAACTGGTCGGACGGGTTCAAATGCCTGGTCAACCACGACGGAGTCTTCGACACCTTCGCCATGGGCTATTCCAGCGAGGAGCTGTGGTTCACCGAGTGGGAATACGGCGGCGCGCCGTGGCGCAACCCGGAGGGGTACCAGAAGTTCAACCCGGCCAATCACGTCGACAACTGGAAGACGCCGATGCTGGTGGTTCAGGGCGACCGCGACTTCCGCATCCCGACCGCCCAGGGCCTGTCCACCTTCACCGCCCTGCAGGGCCGCAACATCGACAGCCGTCTGATCGTCTTCCCCAACGAGAACCACTGGGTGCTGAAGCCGGCCAACAGCCTGCAGTGGCACAACGAGGTCTTTGGCTGGCTGAACAAATATCTGACGCCGGCGCGCTGATCCGGTCCTCGGGTCGGGCAATAGAAAAGGGGCGCGGTCAGCCGACCGCGCCCCTCTTTTTTTGGTCTCGACGCGAACGGCTTAGAGCGAGGCGCGCTGGATCGCCGGGCCGGCCAGGCGGTTGTACTGATGGGCGGTCATGCAGCGCGGCGTGGCCCAGCGCTGGCCCGTCTGGCGCGCGGCCAGGGCTTCCTGAGCGGTGACGAACAACGGCGCCGCGCCATAGGTCTGCTGATAGGCGCGGCGCGCCTCGGCATCGCCGCCGCAGACCATGACGGATTGCAGGGTCTCGGCGCGCAGGGTCTGGCGCGACACCTCTCGCGGCGAATGAGCCAGGGCCGGGGCGGCCGAGGCCATCAGGGCGGCGGCGATCAGGGCGGGCGTAGCGAAACGGATCATCGGAAACCTCCTCCATTTCCCGAATTAAGATCAGGACTCGGACGAAATATGCGCCGATCTTTTCGATTGTAAAGAATATACGACAGATAAACGTCAAATCGACGACATCGAACGCCGAGGTTGACGTTGCGGCGCCAAACCGCCGGTGGCGCGTTTGCTTTCCGACATGGAGGCGTGCGTTTGTCCAAACCCCTGAATTGGCGAGATTTCGGATCGGATTTCCATCGTCGCGCGGTGGCCCCGAACGTGGCGCGGGCGCGCGTGTGGCGCGATTGGGTGCGCGAAAACGATCCTGTCTATGCGGCGGCCCGCCATCCGGGCGCGGCCGAAAAATGGGCGCTGGGGGTCGTTCTTTTCCTGACGCTGGCGGTGGTGCTGTTCCTGGCCCTGTTCGACTGGAACATGCTGCGCGGTCCGATCGGCCGTTGGGCCTCGGCCAAATACGACCGCCAGATCGCCCTGACCGGCGACCTGGACGTCAATCTGTTCAGCTGGACCCCTTCGGCGGTGGTGCGAGGCTTGAAGATCGGCGGCCCGGACTGGGCGCGCCAGCAGGACACGGCCGATGTGGACGAGATCCACGCCTCGGTGCGATTGCGCAAACTGCTGGCCGGTCAGATCGAAATGCCGTTGCTCAGCTTCACGCGGCCGCAGGTTGTGTTGATCGCCAGCCAGGACGGCCGCAAGAGTTGGGACCTGAACCCGAACAAGCCCGACACCGGCGAGGGGATGAAGCTGCCGGTCATCCAGCAACTGGTCATCACCGACGGTCAGCTGTCCTTCGACGAACAGCGGCGAAAGATGACTCTGCAGGCCGCCGTCAATGCGCGAGAGGCGGCCAACGGAAACGCCGGCTTCCTGCTGGAGGGGCGCGGCACGGTCAACGGATCGCCCCTGACGCTGAAGATCGAGGGCGGCCCCTTCATCAACATCCGTCGCAACCGCCCCTATCGGTTCGAGGCCAATGTCAGCGGGGCGGGATCGTCCCTGACGGCCAAGGGGGCGATCACCCGCCCGTTCGACCTGGGGCGGTTCGACGCCACCCTGACGATGCAGGGACGGGACCTGTCGGACCTGTATCTGCTGACCGGCGTGACCCTGCCGAACACCCCGCCCTATCGGCTGTCGGGGGCGCTGAACCGCAACGAGCGGGTATGGACCTTCAAGGATTTCGACGGCCGGGTCGGGGCGTCGGACCTTTCGGGCCAGGTGCGGGTGGACGCCGCCCAGCGCCTGAGGGTGGACGCCGACCTGCGGTCGCGTCGGCTGGACATCGACGATCTGGCCGCCGTTCTGGGCGCGCGGACCCGCACCAATGCGGCAGGCACCAATACCGAAGCCCCGGTCGTCGTGGGCGGCAAGCTGTTGCCCGACGCCAAGCTGCAGACCGAACGGCTGCGCACCATGGACGGCACGCTGGCCTATCGCGCCGTCGCGGTGAAGGCGAACCAGTTCGATGTGCGCGCGGTCAATCTGGGCGCCGATCTGAAGGACGGCATCCTGAAGCTGGACCCCATCAGCTTCAACTTCAATCGCGGCGAGCTGAACGGCACGGCCCGCATCAATGCGACCAAGGACACGCCCTACAATGCGGTGGACCTGCGACTGTCCGGCTACCCGCTGGAATCGATCATTCCCGCGCGCAACGGCTCGGTTCCCTTGAGCGGGCGTGCGCTGGGCCGGGCGCGGCTGGAGGGGCCGGGCGCCTCAATCCACGACTTCGCCGCCGCCTCCAAGGGGTCGATGAGCCTGGTGGTGCCCAACGGCCGGATGCGCGCGGCCTTCGCCGAACTGCTGGGAATCAACGCCAGCGCGGGCCTGCTGAAGCTGCTCAGCGGCGATCAGTCCGAGAGCCAGATCCGTTGCGCCGTCGCCGACTTCGGCGTCGCCAACGGCACGGCGACGGCCCGAACCTTCGTCATCGACACCGATGTCGTCCTGGCCCAGGGCAAGGGGTCGATCGACCTGGGGGCTGAGACGCTGAACCTGCGCATCGAGGGCGAATCCAAGAAGCCGCGCCTGCTGCGCCTGTGGGCGCCGATCACCGTCTCCGGCGCCTTGAGCGCGCCCAAGGTCGGGGTCGATGTCGGCAGCGTGGTGGGACAGGGCGGGCTGGCCGGTCTGCTTGGGGCGGTGGTGGCGCCGGTCACGGCCCTGTTCGCCTTCGTCGATCCGGGTCTGGCGGAGGACGCGGACTGCGGTCGCCTGATCGCCGGGGCGCGCTAGGGTGCGGCGTCGGATGACGACCGAATCGACGCTTCGGACGTATTGAGGCCTATGGAAGATCACGCATGACCCGCCGCGGCCTGTTCGCCCCGCCCTGGGGTTCGTCGCCGCGGCCTGTTCGCCGCTGAACCTGTTGAACACCCTGGGGCCGCGCGATCCCGGCGTGCGCCGCGTCGCGCGCCACATCGCCTATGGCGACGATCCCCGTCAGCGCATGGACCTCTACGCCCCCACGGCGCCGGGCCCCTATCCGACCCTGGTCTTCTTCTACGGCGGAGGCTGGGATTCCGGGTCGCGCGACCAGTATGGCTGGGCCGCCCAGGCCCTGGCGGCCAAGGGGTTCGTGGTGGCCCTGCCGGATTATCGGGTCGTGCCTCAGGTCGTCTTCCCGGCCTTCATCGAGGATGCGGCGGCCGCCACGGCCAAGGCGGCCCAGGTCGCGGGCGCCTATGGCGGCGAGCCTGAGCGTCTCGGCGTGCTGGGTCATTCCGCCGGGGCGCATCTGGCCCTGATGATCGCCCTGGATCGCCGCTATATGGCCGCCGTGGGCCAGCCCGACCTGATCAAGGCGGCGGCGGGTCTGGCCGGACCCTACGACTTTCTGCCGTTCGATGTGGCGGCGTCGAAGAACGCCTTTGGCCGCGCGCCGGACCCCACCCTGACCCAGCCCGTGACCTTCGTGCGGGCCGACGCGCCGCCGATCTGGCTGGGCCACGGCACGGCCGACACGGTGGTGCATGACGAGGACACGATCATCCTGGACGAACGGATGCGGGCGGTGGGCGGCCGCTCGCAAGCCAGACTCTATCCCGGCCTGGATCACGCCGACCTGATCGCGACATTCTCGCCCCTGTTCAGGAAGAAGGCGACGGTGCTGGCGGATGTGACGGACTTCTTCCATCGGCAGCTGGGCTGAACCGAGAAAGAGTGGTGCGGGCGGCCGGGGTCGAACCGGCACTCCTTTCGGAACTGGATTTTGAGTCCAGCGCGTCTACCAATTCCACCACGCCCGCAGCGGAAGGACCGCCTCATGCCACAGAGGGGCGAGGCGGGTCTAGTGCCAGTGATCTATCCCTGGACGTTGAACGTCATTCGTGTGGTGAATGTCGCGCCCGGCTCGAAGGGGCTGCCGTCGATCTGGCGAACCCGACCCGTGCGAACCGCCTGAAGCGCATAGCTTCCGAAACCGGAGCGGGGGGGCTGCTCATCCAGCAACACGCAGTTCTGCGGCCGTCCCCGAGCATCCACGGCGCATTGAATGAGGGCGTTGCCGCTTGTGACCGACGGCATGGGCGACGGGACGCCCATCTGCGGCGGTCGATCCCAGGTGATAACCGAGATGCTGGGGTCGTAGGTCGCGTCAGAAGCGCTTTCCAGCGGAATTCCACACTCCGTCATCACCGCTGCGAGCGGCGCCGGATCGGCAGGTAGGTCCAACTCATATCGGCGGGCCGGCGTGGAGTCGTCGCCAGGCACGCGAACGGTGAGGCGTGGCGTCTTCAATAGACGGCGGGCATATACCGCAGGCGCAGTCGAGAGGGCGGCGCTGCGTTCGCCATCCGAAGACACGGCCCAGTCGCCCGCGCGTAAAGTGTCGTCTGTGAGGTTCACCTCCAGCCTTCTATAGCTGGCGTCGGCCCGCGCGGGCGGCAGGCCGCCTAACGCCAGCGTGAAGCTGCGGCTCTGGCAGACGGCCGATAGCGTCAGACCGACGTCGTATTCGATATAGGCCACGCTCAGATTGGGCTGCTTGCCTGTCGTCCAAGCCAGGTCCGGTGCGGCGGCGTCTTGAGCGAGCGCCAGCAATAGGCCCGTGATCACGCCACGACCTCCACATGCTCGTCCAGGCGGCCGGCCTGGACGCGGCGGGCGCGGATGTACATTTCGACGCGCTGCATGACGATCAGGCCCATGGCGAAGACCAGGAAGGCGTCGGTGACGGCCAGGGCGTTCAGATGCCACTGGGCCGCGTGGCTTTCGATCAGGTCGCGCAGCAGGGACCGGCCGGCGAACAGCACGACCAGCAGGATCAGGCCCAGCGGCGAGGCCTGGGCCATCAGCACGCCGTTCGGTTCGCGCTCTATGGTGACGGTCTTGCCGCGATACCAGCCGACCACCCCGCCCAGCACTCCGCCGACGACCAGCACGGCCCAGGCGTCGGGGCCGAAGGGGGCGTGCGCCATGTGGGGGTTCTGGGCCGAGCCCCAGATGCCCAACCCGATCAGCGGCACGACGATGGTCGGCATGATCCACAGCAGCTGGGGCTTCAGCACCCGCTTGCGCCGGTTCTTCAGCAGGACGAGCACCAGCATGATCGGAATGATCGCCAGCGGGATCAGTTTTTCAGGCGCCACGTCGTGTCTCTCCCCAAAGACCTTTTGCGACCTCCCCCCGAGGCCGACGCGA
The DNA here is from genome assembly GCF_002434505.1 of Brevundimonas sp. UBA6550. Taxonomy (GTDB): domain Bacteria; phylum Pseudomonadota; class Alphaproteobacteria; order Caulobacterales; family Caulobacteraceae; genus Brevundimonas. Next base: position 10,925 of record NZ_DJKE01000010.1, on the reverse strand, counting down.
TCACCCTAGCGCCGTCATCCGACGCTGGAAAGCGGGGCCACCGTCTGTTCGATGGCGCCGAACAGGGTGTGGTGGCGGTCGTCCAGCATCTCGATCCGCACCGTGTCGCCGTGCTTGAGGAAGGGGGTTTCGGCCGCGCCGCGCAGGATGGTCTCGACCGTGCGGACCTCGGCGATGCAGCTATAACCCAGGCCGCCCTCCGACACCGGCTTGCCGGGGCCGCCGTCGGCGTCCTTGTTGGATACGGTGCCCGACCCGATGATGGTCCCGGCGCCCAGCGACCGGGTCTTGGCCAGGTGGGCGATCAGGGTTCCGAAGTCGAAGGTCATGTCCACCCCGGCGTCGGCGCGGCCGAAGTCCTGGCCGTTCAGCTGGACCGACAGGGTTCCGTGCAGCTTGCCGTCCTTCCATCGGTCGCCCAGGGCGTCGGGCGTGACCAGGACGGGCGACAGGGCGCTGGCGGGCTTGGACTGGACGAAGCCGAAGCCCTTGGCCAGCTCGGCCGGGATCAGGTTCCTGAGCGAGACGTCGTTGACCAGGCCGACTAGGCGGATGGCGGCCAGAGCCTCGTCTCGCGTCGCGCCTTGCGGCACATCGCCGGTCACGACCACGATCTCGGCTTCCAGGTCGCAGCCCCAGCTTTCGTCCGCCAACGGAATGACGTCGCGAGGGCTGAGGAAGCCGTCCGAGCCGCCCTGATACATCAGGGGATCGGTCCAGAAGCTGTCGGGCATCTCCGCGCCGCGCGCCTTACGCACCAGCTCCACATGGTTCACATAGGCCGAGCCGTCGGCCCACTGATAGGCGCGGGGCAGGGGAGAGGCGGCGTCGCGCTCGTGGAAGCGGCCGCGCGGCACGCCCTCGTGCTCCAGGCTCTCGGCCAGGGCCTGAAGGCGGGGGCCGCAGTTCTCCCAATCGTCCAGCGCCGCCTGCAGGGTGGGGGCGATCAGGAAGGCGTCGGTGAACCAGTTCAGGTCCTGGGAGACGACCACGAGGCGGCCGTCGCGGCCGTGCTTGAGCGAGGCGAGTTTCATGACGTCAGGCCTAGACCGGATTTGCGGGATTGGGAACCGGGCGGATCAATCGGCGGCGGTCAGCAGGGCGCGGGCCTCGGCGCCGGTTCGCGCGGCGCGGTCGCGCACCTCGACCTCGACGATGACGCCGCCCTCGGGCTCGACGGCCCAAAGGTAGCGGCGCTCGATCTCGACCGTGCGGCCGGACGGGGCGAAGCCTTCGTAGCTGTCGCCCCAGGGGGTGATCTTCCTGACCTCGACGAAGGGCATGGCGCAGGCGGCGTCCAGCTCCTCGTTGGCCATCTGGGTCAGTTCGTCGTCGGATGCGGGCATGGAATTCAGTCTGGAAAAAAGAGAGTCTAATTCGTCTGCAATGCACTTTCGTCATCCTCCGACAAGCCGCGCCAGCGGCGCAGATCGGGGGACCCAGCGGCGCGCGCGAGCGCGAACCTGTCGCGGCTATGACTGTCCGACATCGCGATGCGGATGGATTTCGCCTTCGGCGCCGCTGGGTCCCCCGGTTCCGCTGCGCGGCCCGGAGGATGACGAAAAAGGAAAAGGCTCAAGGTTCGTCGGCATAGATGGCGACGCGGGGCGGCGTGTCGGAGGCGGCGGCGGCGCGATACATGCCGGAGGTGGACATGGCGAAGACGGGGGCGCCGGTCGTGGTCATGACGATGACGCCGCCTAAGCCGCCCAGCGTTCTGGCCTCGTCGATCTCGGCCTGCGCGGCCGCGTCGGGCGCGGTCGCCGAGCCGATCCGGGCGCAGATGTCGCGGGCGACGGTGGCGCGGATGAAATATTCGCCGTCGCCGGTGGCCGACACGGCGCAGCCGTCGGCGTTGGAGGCATAGGTGCCTGCGCCGATCACCGGCACGTCCCCGACCCGGCCCCAGCGTTTGGCGGTCGTGCCGCCGGTCGAGGTGCCCGCCGCCAGACGGCCTTGCGCGTCCAGGGCCACGGCTCCGACCGTGCCGAACTTCTTCTCGTTCAGCGGCGGGGCGGGCAGGGCGGCCTGAGCGCCGGGAATTGCAGCGCCGACGGGACGGGGCGGCACAGGCTGGCCGGCCTCGGTCAGGGCCTTGACCAGACCCTGCCAGCGCCGCTCGGTGAAGAAATAGGACGGATCGACCTGCTCCAGCCCGGCCTGGGCGGCGAAGGCGTCGGCGCCGGGGCCGATCAGCATGACGTGGGGCGACCGCTCCATCACGGCGCGGGCGGCGGCGACGGGGTGACGGGTGGTGGTCAGGCCGGCGACGGACCCGGCGGTCAGGTCCGATCCGTTCATGACGGCGGCGTCCAACTCGTTACGGCCGGCCGCGGTGAAGACCGCCCCGCGCCCGGCGTTGAACAGGGGATCGTCCTCCATGACCTGAACGGCGGCCTGGACCGCATCCAGCGCCGAGCCGCCGCTTTTCAGCACGGCCGACCCGGCGTCCAGCGCGCCTTGCAGCGCCGCGCGATAGGCCGCGTCCTGCTCGGGCGTCAGGCTGGACCGCTCGATCACGCCCGCCCCGCCGTGGATCGCCAGGGACCAGCGCGGCGCGGCGTCCTGGGCCTGGGCCGTGGAAAAACACAGTGCAAAGAGTGCAATCAGTCCCGAACAGGCGATACGCATCGTGAAACCCCTCCGCGCATTAAAACAGAGTGCAATCAGTGCACTTTTCCAAGGGACGCCGGTTCGTCGCATTGTAACGCCGTGTTCGAGCGTGTCAGGTCGATTGGCCTAAGAAAATCGGAAATGTTGTTTAATCAACATGTTGGCCTCGGGCGATAGGATGGCGGGTCAGAGTCAGAGGGTGCCGCCCATGAGGGGAAGACCGCTTTGAGGCGAATAGGCTGGGTAGCAAATCGACCATTGCGGACTTTCGTGCGTGCTCGCATTCTCGAAGTATGCGGATCGCCGATATCCTAACTATTGTTGCCGTGACGATTTGGGGAGCAATCCTGCTTTTCGGCCGAATGTTGCTGGTTGGCGTCGCGGCCCAACAGTCTCCCGGCTATCCGAGGCTTGGTCAGATCGACTGGCTAATCGTCGGCCCGTTCGGTGTTATCACCTTGCTCCTCATCTTCGGGTGGATGGGAAGCGCCTATAGGCGGATCAAGCGTGTCCAATGGGCGGTAGCTGTCATCACACTTCTCGCAGTGCTGCCTTATTTCTTTTTCTACGGAGGCGGGGTCTGATTAAAGCGCCCGCTGACCATCCACAACAGACCCTCGATCCAGTCACTCTCTGACCAGCGCCAATCTCCGCCCCTCACCCCCGGTGGTGCAGCCGCTTCCACACCTGATAGCCCAAGATGGGCGCGAATCCGCAGGCCAGGGCGGTGAACAGCACCACCCAGAACCCGCCCCCCAGCCAGTATTCGCCCGCCAGGGCCCCGGCGCCGGCCGCAAGGACCGGGCCGAGCCAGGGCAGCCATGTCGGCGGCCGCATCTTCATTCAGGCGTCGACCTTGATGACGCCGCGACGGATCTGGTCCAGTTCGATGGAATCGAACAGGGCCTGGAAGTTGCCGTTGCCGAAGCCTTCGTTGCCCTTGCGCTGGATGATCTCGAAGAAGATCGGGCCGAAGGCGTCCTGGGTGAAGATCTGCAGCAGCAGGCCTTCCTCGTCCGAACCGTCGATCAGGATGCGGTTCTTGCGCATCCGCTCCACGTCCTCGCCGTGGCCCGGCAGGCGTTTGTCGATCAGTTCGAAATAGGTCTCGATGGTGTCCTGGAAATCGACGCCGCGCTCGCGCATGGCCTCGACCGTCTCGAAGATGTTCTCGGTGGTCAGGGCGATGTGCTGGATGCCCTCGCCGTTGTAGCGACGGATAAACTCCTCGATCTGGGAGTTCTCGTCCTGGCTTTCGTTCAGCGGGATGCGGATGGCGCGGTCTGGCGCGATCATGGCCTGGGAGAACAGGCCGGTCGCCTTGCCCTTGATGTCGAAATACTTCTGCTCCTCGAAGTTGAACACCGAGCCGTAGAAGCCCGACCAGGTGCGCATCTGGCCGCGACGGACATTGTGGGTCAGGTGGTCCAGCACCTCCAGGCCGACGTTGTTCTTGCGCTCGGCCTCTTCCCAGCCCTCGATCTCGTCCCAGGCGTCGTACAGGGAGCCGGCGTCGCCATACTGGTCGATGACATAGAGCAGGCTGCCGCCGATGCCCTCCAGAATGTAGGGATAGTCGTCGCCCAGCGCCCCGCCGTTCACGCCCTCGGCCGGCTTGGCGCCGCGCTGGACCGCGCCCTCGTAGGCGGCCTTGGCGTCGGTGGTGCGGAAGGCCATGCCGTTGGCCGAGGGGCCGTGGTCGCGGGCGAAGTCGGCGGCGTGAGCGGCCGGCGAACGGTGCACCAGGAAGCTGATGTCGCCCTGTTTCAGCCTAACGACGTCGGTCTTGGGGTTCACATGGGTCTGGGTGAAGCCCATCGTCTCCAGGCGCGCGATCATCGCCTTGGGCTCTGGCCCGGTGAATTCGACGAATTCGAAACCGTCGACGCCGAGGGGGTTCTCCAGATCCAGCTTCTCGACTTCGGCCTTGGTCATGTCGTTCATGGCGCGTCTCCCGCACAGATTTTGAGGCGGTCTTACCCGAAAGGGGCCGCCGATTGGCGCGGAACCTAGTCGTGCAAGGCGACGGAGCCAAGACGAAGCCACGGGGACGTGATGACCGGGCGTGGCGCCAGCGACGGTTTGCGTCAGGCGCTGCGCGTCTTCAAAGACGGGGCCGCCGTAACGACCCAGGCTTTGGGCGTGGCCAGGGGGGCCTTGCAGACGGCCTCGACCGATCGGCCGTCCTGGAACCGATAGCGCACCGGCAATTCGGCTGCGCAGCGGGCCTGGATGGCGAAGAACATGCCCTGGGCGTCGGCGTAGGGGTCGTGATCCTCTATGGCGGCGATAATCGGCGACCCGGCCAGGACGCCGCATTTCTCGGTGGTGTCGAGCTTGATGCCTTCTGGAACCTGATAGAAGCCTGTCGAGCCGCCGGTGCAATTCTGGTCGTTCATGTGGAACAGGGCCGCGCGACGATAGTCGCCTCGACTAGGTTCGTCCTTCAGGGCGACGCCCAGGGCCGTCAGCCGCGCCTCGATTCCCGTCCATCGGTCCGCACCGGGACCGTCCAGCAGAATGTTCACGCCGCTGTCGGCGGGCAGCAGGGCGCGGAAATCCGCCACGCCATAGCCGTCGCCGGCGCGCCCGGCGTCCAGCATCGTCTTCCACACATCAAGGATGTCACGCCGGCCTTGGGAAGCCTGGCGGGCCTCCAGATCGGCGATCCACTGGATCACAACGCCGCAGTCATAGATGCCCGAGCCGGATTGAAGCCGCCGGGGATTGTAGTCGCGATCCTTGAGCGCCGAACGGCAACCGTTCAGTCGCTCGGCCAGCGACGATCTGGCCTGGGCGTCGTCGATGACGCCCGATGAGGCGGCGGCGACCATGGCGCCGTATTCGGCCCCGCCCTCATGCAACCAAGGCGCCGTATCGCCGTCCTTCACCGTAAGGCCGTGGCCGTTCCACAGGTGGAAGGTCTCATGCCAGACGAAGGTGGACAGGGGGCCCGCCACATCCTCGGCCGGCGGATCCCAGGACGCGCCGAAGAAACGGGTGGAGATGACGCCCGTGTCGGTGACGTCGCCGCGAAAGGTCGAGGGGCCGGGGCTGTCGGTGGTGACGATCAGGACGGGCCGATAGGGCAAATCGCGGCCAAGCCGTGCGCCATAGAAGGTCTGCGCCGCCAGGAAGCCGTCGCTCATCAGCCTGGACAGCGATGCGGGGACAGAGGCGCCGGACACCACAGTCCCCCCGTCCCGGCGCGTGACCGCCGCCTCTGGGCCCAGATAGGCGTAGCCCTTGATCGCGTGGGTCTGGGGCAGGGTGGTTTCGCGCGCGGCTGGCTGCGCGGTCAGTTCGGCGTCTATGCCCTTCAGCGCCAGGCCGGGGCCGTAAAGGACATGGCCCGCGCCGACGCGCGTCAAGCCCATATAGACGCGGTCGACCTCGGCCGCGTCAGGCGCGATCAGGATTTCGAAGGTGTCGAAGGGCCGGTCGGACTTCACCGCCCCGTCCGTCAGGCTCAGGCCGGGCGTGGTCACCGTCCAAAAGGTGCGGATGATATTGGGGTCCAGGAAGGCGACCTCGGTGGTCGGCTGGGCCAGCCGCCAGGTTACGGCGACGCCGCCCGGCGCGGTGCGCGCCTGGATGGTCGCCGCCTGCTGAGCCTGGGCCGGGGCGACCAATGCTGGGGTCAGGCCCAGGCCCAGGCCCAGGCCCAGGGTCAGGCCGACGGCCAGCGCTTCGATCCGCTTCGTCTTCATCTAGTTCCGAACTCCTGGAGCGTAAGCGTCAGCATACTGGCGTTTTCGATTCAGGCGATTTCGCGGCGATGTTGGACTTGGAATCGCTTTCGGCTCCAGCGACGGTTTGCGTCAGGCGCGGACGGATGACGCAGCGGCGCGCGGCGTGTTATCGGCGTCGTCAAAGGGCGTCGGGTCGACGCCGAGGATTCCCATGCTTCGCAAACTGTATGACCGCGTGTTCGAACTGGCCCGCAGCCGGCACGCGACCAAGGCCCTGGCCGTCGTCTCCTTCGCCGAGAGTTCGTTCTTTCCGATTCCGCCCGACGTGATGCTGGCGCCGATGATCCTGGCGCGGCCGCAGAAGGCGTATTTCTATGCTGCTGTGTGCACCGTCGCCTCGGTGCTGGGCGGCATGCTGGGCTACGCCATCGGTTATTTCCTGACCGATCTGGGACTGGCCATCATGCGGGTGCTGGGCCATTCGGACGGGCTGGAGCAGTTCCGTCAGTGGTTCGACCAGTGGGGGCTGTGGGTCATTCTGATCAAGGGACTGACGCCCATTCCTTATAAGCTTGTGACCATCGCCTCGGGCCTGGCGGCGTTCAGTTTCCCGGTCTTCATCGCGGCGTCGGTGGCGACGCGGGGCGGGCGGTTCTTCCTGGAGGCGTGGATCCTGAAACGCTGGGGTCCGGCCATGCTGGCCCAGGTGGAGAAGCGGCTGGCGCTGTGGACCGGGGTGGGTCTGGTCGCCCTGGTCGGGCTGATCGTCGTGCTGAAGGTTCTGTAAGTCGACGGATGCGGGCGGGCGCGGTAAGAGCGAAGCACGATGACAGACGCCTATCGCCTTCTGACCCGTTGGTGGACCGCCTTCGCCCTGGCCGCGTCGCTGGCCATGCTGGGCGCCGCCCATGCGTTCGAGCGCTTTGGCGGCCTGGCGCCGTGCAATCTGTGCCTGAAGCAGCGCGAGGTCTATTGGGCCGCCGTCGCGGTGGGCGGGCTGGCCACGGCCTGGACCCTGTTCAGCGGCGGACGACGCGGTACGCCGCGCATCGCCGCCTTCCTGCTGGCCGCCATCTTCGCCACGGGGGCGATCACGGCCGTCTTCCACATGGGCGGCGAATACAAGTGGTGGGCCCTGCCGGCGACCTGTTCGCCCGGAGGCGGCGCCATAGACATGGACAGTCTGGCGGCGCTGGCGCTGGGCACGGGGCCGGTCGTCAAGGTGATCGGCTGCGGCGACGTGGCCTGGAGCTGGCTGGGTCTGTCGATGGCCGGGTGGAATGCGATCATCAGCGCCGCATTGGCCGTGTTCAGCCTGCTGGCCGCCAAACGGCCCAAGGACGCCCGCGCGCCTCGGATCGAAAAGGCCTGACGCAGACATGAGCGGCTCCATTCCTCTTCCCCGTCCCGGACAGGGCGCCGACAAGGCCCGGATGGACGAGATTCTGCGCGTCGATCATGCGGGGGAGTATGCGGCGGTCCTGATCTACCGGGCGCAGAAGGCCGTGTTCGAGGGGCGCAAGGCCCATGGCGACATGGTGCGCGACCTGTCGGAGATGCAGGATCAGGAGGCGGTGCATCTGGACCGTTTCAACCGGCTGCTGAACGAGCGCCGGGTGCGTCCCACGGTCATGACGCCCCTGTGGCGGATCGCGGCCTCGGCTTTGGGCGCCGGCACGGCGCTGATGGGGGAAAAGGCCGCCCACGCCTGCACCGAGGCGGTCGAGAGCGTGATCGAGAAACACTATGCCGACCAGATCGCCGAGATCGGCGACCGTGACCCGGCCCTGGCCGCCGAGCTGAAACAGTTCCGCGACGAGGAACTGGCCCATCACGACCACGCCGTCGAACACGGCAGCCGCGAGGCGCCGGCCTATCGGCTGCTGTCGGGCGTGATCAAGGCGGGATGCCGGGCGGCGATCAAGATCAGCGAGAAGGTCTGAGGCGTCTCCTCCCCACCTGTGGGAAGGGGACCACCCCCGGGTCTCGCCAAAGGCGAGCCCGAGGACAGGCTAAGCGGCGGAGGGGCTCTTGAGGTTCCGAAGACGTTTGCGATGCGGCGAAGAGCCCCTCCGTCTCTCCGCTTCGCTACGAGCCACCTCCCCATGAAATGGGGAGGAGACAGGTGGGTGTCTCAGAAGATCTCGAACAGTCCCGCCGCCCCCATCCCGCCGCCGATGCACATGGTGACGACGCCGTATTTGGCGCCGCGACGCTTGCCCTCGATCAGGACGTGGCCGGTCATGCGGGCGCCGGACATGCCGTAGGGGTGGCCGATGGAGATGGCGCCGCCCGAGACGTTCAGACGCTCGTCGGGAATGCCCAGCTGATCCTGGCAATACAGGACCTGGGCGGCGAAGGCCTCGTTCAGCTCCCAGATGCCGATGTCGTCCACGGTCAGGCCGTGGCGCTTCAGCAGCTTCGGCACCGCGTAAACGGGGCCGATGCCCATTTCGTCCGGCTCGCAGCCCGCGACGGCCATGCCGCGATAGGCGCCGAGCGGTTGAAGATTGCGCTTCACCGCCTCGCCGGCCTCCATCACCACGACGGCCGAGGCGCCGTCCGACAGCTGAGAGGCGTTGCCGGCCGTGACGAACTCGCCCGTCTGGATCTCCTCGCCGTCGCCGAAGACGGGCTTGAGCGCCTGAAGCCCTTCCAGGGTGGTGTCGGGGCGGTTGCCCTCGTCCTTGGACAGGGTGACGTCCTTGGACGAGGTCTGGCCGGTCGCCTTGTCCATGACCAGCATGGTCGTGATCATAGGCACGATCTCGGCGTCGAACCGGCCGGCGGCCTGGGCGGCGGCGGTGCGTTGCTGGGACTGAAGCGCGTAGGCGTCCTGACGCTCGCGCGACACGCCATAGCGGCGCGACACCACCTCGGCCGTCTCCAGCATGGACATATAGATGTGGGGCGACAGCTTCAGCAGCGCCTCGTCCTTCATCCGGTACAGGTTCATGTGCTGGTTCTGGACCAGGGAGATGCTTTCCAGGCCGCCGCCGACCGCCATCTTCTGCTGGTCGAAGACGACCTGTTTCGCCGCCGTGGCGATGCCCATCAGGCCGGACGCGCACTGGCGGTCCAGGCTCATGCCGGGAACGGAGGAGGGCAGGCCGGCGGCCAGGGCGATCTGGCGGGCCACATTGGTTCCGGTCGAACCCTGCTGCAGGGCCGCGCCCATGACGACGTCCTCGATCTCGGCCGGATCGACGCCGGCGCGCTGAACCGCGTGTCTGACCGCATGGGCGCCGAGGCTTTGCGCCTGGGTGTCGTTGAAGGCGCCGCGATAGGCGCGCCCGATGGGGGTGCGGGCGGTGGAGACGATGACGGCTTCGCGCATGGATGCTCTCTATGCTGGGCCTGTCGCGCGTTCGCGCTGATCAAGGCCATTTCTGTTTGGCCTATCGCGCGTTCGCGCTACTTGAGGCCGGTTTCCTCTGTGACGACGATAGGCGCCTCACGTCGCGTCAACGCAAGGCGCCTTCGTATTCAGCCGCCGTGCGCCTTCTGGGCCTTGGTCAGTTCGATCATGCCCTGGGCGGCGCCCATATCCGGGACGATCTCGCCGGCGCGGTCCGAAATGGCGTCGAAGCGGGCGGCGACCTGATCGGGCGCGTCGTCGCCGGCGATGAAGTCGCCTTGGGTCAAGGTGACATAGGCGCGCTCGAACCCGCCGGCGCCGGCAGCCAGGATGGCGCGGGTCGGGGCGTCTCGGCTGACCAGATACAGAAGGCCCGGCGTCACCAGGGCCGGGGCCAGCGCCTCCAGCGGCAGGGCCGCGCCCAGGTCCTCAGTCATGCGGGTGTGGGCGGTGGGCGCCAGGCAGTTGACGCGGATATCGTTCTTGGCGCCCTCGATGGACAGGGTCTGCATCAGCCCGACCAGCGCCATCTTGGCCGCGCCATAGTTCGACTGGCCGAAGTTGCCGTAAAGGCCCGAGGACGAGGTGGTCATCACGATGCGGCCATAGTTCTGACCCCGCATGATCTCCCACACCGCCTTGGTGCAGTTGACCGCCCCCATCAGGTGAACGTCGACGACGAAGCGGAAGTCCTCCAGCTCCATCTTGGCGAACGACTTGTCGCGCAGGACGCCGGCGTTGTTCACCAGAATGTCGATCCGGCCCCATCTGGCCATGACCTGATCGACCATGGCCTGGACGGCGGCGGCGTCGGTGACGGAGGCCGCATTGGCCATAGCTTCGCCGCCCGCGGCCTCGATCTCGGCGACCACGGCCTCGGCCGCCGTCGCCGATCCGCCCGAGCCGTCGCGCGCCCCGCCCAGGTCGTTGACTACCACCCTGGCTCCGCGCGCCGCCAGCGCCAGGGCGTGTTCGCGCCCCAGACCGCCGCCGGCCCCCGTCACGATCGCCACCTGTCCGTCGAACCGCATCGTCATAATCGCTTCCTTTCGCGGGCGTCCAATGTGTTGAAATGGCGCCACAGTGGACACAATCATAATCCGGGAGCGGAACCGGGCGCCAGCCACGCCGTTTGGATCGCGAATGCTGTGCTAGTGCGCAGCTTCGCGCATTCACACAGTGAGGAAGCTATGAAGCTCAAACTTCTCGCCTCCGTCGCCGCGGCCGGGCTGTTCGCAGCCGGCGCCGCATCGGCGGAACCC
>NZ_DJKE01000011.1 GCF_002434505.1 Brevundimonas sp. UBA6550 | reverse complement strand
GCGCGAGAAAGAGTTTCTGCCCGCCGCGCTGGAGATCTCGGAGACGCCGCCGTCGCCGATCGGCCGGGCCATCCTGTGGACAATCATCGCCGCCGCCCTGATCGCCCTCGCCTGGAGCATCTTCAGCTTCGTCGATGTGGTCGCGGTCGGAGAGGGCCGACTGGTGCCGACCGGGCGCCTACGTAGCGTCGAGGCCGCCGAGGCGGGCGTCATCCGCGCCATCGACGTGCGCGAAGGGCCAGCACGTCACGGCGGGCCAGCCGCTGATCGAGCTGGACCCCACCTTGGCCGACGCCGATGTGGACACAGCCCGTGCGGAACTGGCTTCGGCTCGTCTGACCCGCGCCCGTGCCGACGCGATCCTGGGCTACCTTGCTACAGGGCGCATCCAGTTCGTGGCCCCCGAAGGCGCTGAGCCCGCCGCCGTCGCCGCTGAGCGTCAGGTGGTGGACGCCCGCATCCGCGAGCATCAGGCCAATCTGGCGGCCCTCAGCGCACGCCGCTCCGGCGCGGCGTCGGCCGCCCTGACCTCGGCCGAGAACATCGCTCGTTACGAGGAAGTCCAGCCCTTGGCGCGCCAGCAACTGACCGCCCGCCAGGATCTGGAACGCCGGGGCTACGGCGCCCGGCTTCGTGTGTTGGAACAGGAGGAACGCTACATCTCCGTCAGCCGCGAACTTGCGGCAGAACGTCACAGGGCGGCGGAAGCTCGGTCGCAGGTCTCGATGATCGACCGCGAACGCGCACAGGCTCTGGAGCAGTTCCGTGGCCAGGCGGCGCAGGAGAAGGCCGAGGCCGAGGCCGTGGTCGCCACCCGTACCGAAAGCCTGACAAAGGCCGACCAGCGCCAGTCACTGCAACGCCTGAAAGCGCCGGTTTCCGGCACGATCAACGAGGTGTCTGTCACCACCCTGGGCGAAGTGGCCGAGGCCGGCCAGGCACTGGTCACCCTGGTGCCTGACGGCGAAGACCTAATCGTCGAGGCCCTGATCCTGAACCGCGACGTCGGCTTCGTGCGGCCGGGCATGCGCACCATCGTCAAGCTGGAAGCCTATCCCTTCACCCGCCATGGCAGCCTGACAGGCGTTGTTGAGCATGTTTCGCCCGATGCGACGGTAGACGAAACGCGCGGACTGGTGTTCCCTGCGCGCATACGACTGGTTGCGTCGAGGTTGCGCACCGGAACGGGGGAACAAGCCGTGATGCAGCCAGGCATGGCCGCGACCGTGGAGATCGTCACCGGGCGCCGGCGGGTAATCGACTATGTGCTTTCGCCGATCGCACGAGCTGTCGGGACGGCGGGGAGAGAGCGATGAGAACGCAGCGCGCCTACAAACGGGTCGTTATGATCCCTCAAATTGTACTGATCAAACTGTGCCTGTCTCTGAGCTTACTCAGTGGATGTGCTCACGAAGGTCGGGTAGGCGTTGATAGCTCTCTTCTAGAAAAAGCCATGAGCGTTCAATCTGCGTGCCATTTTGTCGATATCGACGATTACAGCAATAATGCAACGCGATGCATACGCGCATACGCTTCGGTGTCGAACAGCTTAGAAGATCTGGCCGAGCAGGGTACGGCATCTGGAGGTCTTCCCAAGCACGTAATCAGGGAAGTCGTGTTGGTCGCGAACATGCTCATAAAATATGAGCCTTCTCAGTCGGTAAGTACTGTATCCAATACGCGATCATCGATCATTACAATTGTCGATATGGCTGATGATCCAGTTAGACTCGATCCGCACTATAGATCGCCGATCTGGCAGCTTAGTAAAACGCAGTAAAGTCAAATTGTATCATTCATAATGAAATAAGGGGGGCACGTGGGGCTTCGTGAAAATCGGCCGCGTTGGACGGCAGGAACACCTGTAACGATTTCCGCAACTGATACAGCATCCTTGTTCGGCGGCGTAGCGACTATCACAGCGCTGCCTTCAACACTCTCTGGCGTGAGAATGACCTTCGCTCTACCTGCGCCGGCAGGTTGGAGCGGCGCGCGCACGCTGACCGTCGACGTCGTCGGTAATACGAGCAGCTTGTCAGACATCTCTCTCAATACCTGGTTAGGCGCGTTCTTTTCAGACCCTGTAATGCAGTCTCTGATGAACGGCGACACGCCACCAGGCATGCCCGTAAATCAAAGCGGCGGGCAGTACGACCGGCTTGTAATTTATCTCGGCCCAACTGTATCCGGCAACGGTGCAGCAACCCTAAACCCGCCAAGAACAATAAATGGTACTAGAGTTGGTCGGATCGTTGTAGACGTCAACGATTTCAAAGATGGAAATAGTTGGTCATCAGACTCAAGAGGTAGATTACTATATGCAATCGGTCATGAGCTGATCCATCTCGGCGGTCGAAATTACGGCCATGAATATCAGAACGTCTATAACCTTATGGGAAACGTTACGCCGGGTGGCGTGCAAGCTTGGCTTAATCAATATGGCAGCAATTTCAATTTTGCTGCTGACAACGGCTATGCCCATAGTATGCCGCTCATACGAAGGATTGCAAACGAGATTGGCCTTAATGCCTCTCAAAGACGTTTTATTGAAAGGTACTACGAAAAGGAAATTTTAGACTCTGCACGAGTGGGTCTCGCGTTTTCCCGTGAAGCATTTGCGAGAAGAATCTTCCAGACTCCCGGCTTGACTGACGGAGATGTTCAATCGCTACTTCAGGTTGAAGTTTCTGCTGTGGCAAATGACGGCTCTGTGAGCAGCCAAAAGCTGTTTCGGATAAAATCTGGAGTGAATACGGCCGACGGCATTCAGCAGTCCGAAATTGAAGTTCGACCAGGGTTGGTCACACCAAGTAGGCGTGTGTCTGATATGCTGAATAGAACGCCGAGCGCAGTACCGCCATCACCGCTTGAAGTCTCCAGTGATGATGCTTTGGCGGAGTGGAGAATTGACCTTGATTCCGCAGTGCAAGAAGGGAATTGGGAGCGCGTTTCTTATCTTATGAGGGAAGCGGAGCGTTGGTCTGGCTTGGGCCGCATTTTGGGCAGCTCGCTTGGAAAGCTGATCGCTGGAGAAAATCAGGTCGGCGTATTCATTAGCTCAACGGTACTTAGCGCTTATGGTGCCAACCTCGCTCGTGAGTTGGTTTACCAAAGCGGAGGATTGATGAGCGCAATGAACAATGCGCTACGCGTGACCCTCTCCCCGACTGGGCTGTCCGAAGCATTTGTCGGCAGCGGCATCGGTACGGTCAGTGCAATGCTCACAATGGAAATTGCGGACGTACTGGGGTTGGATGGTGATGTCGGAAGCGTATTTTCCGCAGCGACGGGATCTGTCGTCAATCGGGTTGTTCACAACGTCCTGACAACCGGCAACATAGCAAATGCCTTTTCCGGCTTGAAACCAGCTGGATTTTTTGACACGCCCACGATCGGCAAAACCGGGCAAATCTCAGGTGGCGTGGGAGCGTTTGCTGCCTCTGCGGTGGCAGCCTTTATAGGGGCAAAGCTTGGCAGTTACATCGTTTCGCCGACCACTCAGGCAGGCGGTGTATTGTCGAGCCTCGGCAGCGCTGTAGGCGCATGGGCTTTTTCAACGATTGGTGTAAGCGGCCTAGCTGCTTCGGTCTCCAGTAGTTTGCTAGGGTCTGCCACTTCATGGATTGGCCTGAATATCCTGGCGCCGGGGATAGGATCTCTAATTGGTTTTGTAATAGGGGCGTTTGTAGGGAATCTATTTGGCAGAAAGAAACCAAAAGTTCCTACGGCAAATGCGGAAGTTTATCTGGATGGAAGTGGTCAAGTATACACCATTGGAACTATAAGTTCGGCAAATGGCGGAAATGTAGCGCTTGTGAAAGACATGGCGCGTCAATCGTCTTTGACGTTGAATGTTCTGGTGAATACCATCGCAGGCGTAGTTCCTTCGATTGTATCGGGTGGAATCAATCAAATATACGGACACAGCGGCAGTCAGCTTTGGGTTCAACTTGGGGGGTCTTATGCGCAGAAGATCAATTTCAACTCGCCAGATGAAGCGGTCGAGTACGGGGTCGTCAGTGCTATAAAATCTACTACAATCGTAGGGGGGAACATAATTCTAAAAAGGGCTCTGTCGCTATCTGAAGAAAAGTCTATAGTAGGAATTACCGGTGACCTGAAGATTGCAGAAGATTATTCAACTTACTTGCGATACAAGAGTGTTATCGATGCCTCTATACGTGAGCCGTACGAGAGGTTGTCGGTAGCGGATAGATCGTTTTATGATTTAAACCGGGACTTGTTTGCAAAAATCGCGCTCGCCGGCGCTGTTCCATTGTCAGCTCAAGACAACGACTGGCGACAGCAAAATTCCTCTACAGTAGATCGGATTTTAACAGCCTTGCGTCCCACCGACTTTGCGGCTGGGTGGATGCTTACACTTCAGCGCGCCAATGAGTTAGGGCTAGACAAGTGGACTGTGGGGGACTTCAACGGTGGCCTGCAAGGCTTCCTGACCAGCATGGGTCTATCGGCCTACGGCGCGAACTTCGAGGACGTGCGGGTCAGCGACCTACTTGGAGGCATGACCCTGTCGGTGAAAGGACCGACCGTCCAGGACGGTGTCTTCTCCATCCTGCCCCAGGCGCTGGACAAGCCGCTGGGCAACGACCTGTTGAACCCGCACTGGGCTCAGAACTCGGCCGGGTGGTGGATGGCGACATGGCAGGCACCGTCTGCCGAACATGGCGTTAATCTGAATTCCGACTGGTCCGGTTCCGGCAACGATGTGTTCTGGTCGCGCATGAATGGAGCGACGACAAATGGCGCACTCGTCGATGTCCGCTCGGAAATGATCGCGTCTGTTGGCGGGGCCGCCTACGAATTCAGCGTCAAGGCGGCGCAGCATCGCGGGACGGCGCAGATGTTCGTCGAGTTCTACGATGCGAACCAGAATTGGCTCGGCTCGCAGATTATCAACGGGTCAGCCAGGGTCTACGGCGGCTGGCATGGCGACCTCGCCAACTTTGACACGATCAGCGGCCAGATCACTGCTCCGGCGGGTACAGCTTATCGCCGGATCGGCCTGCGGCTCGTGGCAAATGGCGAGAATGACCCCTACGCCTTCTTCACCCAGCCTGTGACGCGAGAAGTCGGCGGCGCCGCCATCGACTGGAGCGCCGACGGCAACGCCATCCGCATCGATGACCTAGCGAAGATCGGCTACACCAAGCTGACCGAAGGCAATACGGCGGGTCGAGACTTCCTGGACTTCTCGCAACGCACAGGGGCGGTGGGCTGGAGCGACTGGAGCGAGCACACGACCGAAGGGCATTGGGAATGGCAGAGCTGGGGGCCTCAACCTGAGGTGCCGACCGTGCCGATGGACCCCGACGGCGGCGGTAACGGCGAATACGTCTGGGTGCCCGGCCAAACCTATGTCGTGTCGGGCGGCGACGACATCGTGATCGGTAGCCGCTACGGCGACTATCTGGCCGGCGCGGCGGGCTGGGACTGGCTGGACGGCGGTGACGGCGACGACACCATAGATGGCGGAGAAGGCAATGACGTCCTCTTGGGCGGCGCGGGCGCTGACCGTCTGATCGGCGGCGCTGGCGACGATTATCTCGTCGGCGGCGCGGGCGACGACAATCCTTGGGATGGCAACCCGAATGCCGGCATGTGGGGCGGGAATGGTAACGACACCTTCGTCTTCGCGGGTGGTCGCGATGCCGCGTTCGGGGAAGATGGAGATGATGTATTCCTGATGGAGCAGGACGGTTACACGCCAGGCCTTGAAGCGAGCGGTAATCATGATTGGTCCAAGATGGACTACGTCGACGCCGGCGCAGGCTCGGACACCATCTCCTATGAACGATTCACGGCTCCGTTCGCCCATAATCTGGATGTGAACTTCTGGCCTTGGGCTACCAACGCAAGCGCGATGCCGGTGGGTGGCATCAACGGAGTTGTCGTCTACCTCGGTAATCACCCCGCGAGCTGGAACAATGGCGACGCATATTGGGCGGACGCCAAATACATCATGGGCGACTGGATAAAGGGCGTCGAAAATGTCACCGGCAGCCGTTTCAACGACTATCTCTGGGGCGACGCCGGAAACAACATCATCAAAGGCGGCGACGGCGACGACTTCCTCGATGGACATGACGGCGCCGACATTTTGGAAGGTGGTGCTGGAGCCGACTATCTTACCGGCGGCGGCGGCGGAAATGACACCGCATCGTATGAAGGTTCGAACGCTGGCGTGTTCATCGACTACACCACGGGCGAAGCCTTCGGCGGCCACGCCACAGGCGACAAATTCCATAACATCCAGAACATCCGTGGATCTCGCTTCGCCGATGAGCTGAAGGGCGACGCTCAGAACAACCGTATCGAGGGCCTAGCCGGCGACGACTGGATCGTGGCGACCAAAGGTGCCGACACCTACGATGGCGGCGAAGGCCTCGACACCGTCGACTATTCGACCGGCTTCTCGTCAGGCAATGCGACATATCAGGTGTGGGTCGAAGGCGGTTACTGGGAGTACGATTGGTGGCTCCAGCAAGACGTCTGGGTTTCGACGGGCGAAGGCCATTACGAGACTCAGACCGGCTATCGTCAGGGCCTGCAAGTTTACGGCGGGGTGGCGAACTGGCGTGCCGATGATGGATCGGGCGGGACGCACAGCCTGATCGGTGTCGAGCACATCATCGGGACATCGGGCGATGACTACATCGCCATGACGGAAACCGACGACTACATCACCGGCGGCAAGGGCAATGACACGCTCGCAGGCGGTGGCGGCGGTGATACCTACTATTTCGACGTGGGCGACGGCGTCGACACGATCAACGACAACAACGTCGGGACTAACGTAGTGTCGTTCGGCGCTGGCATCGGGTTCAACCAGCTGACCTTCTCCGCTCAAGATGGAGCCGGAGGTCATCTGACGATCTACTACACCGCCACGGACTCGGTGCGCATCAACGGCAACATGCCCACGGTGAGCCAGGGCAAGCTGGCCTCTGCCGATGACAACCGGATCAAGACCATCGACATGAACGGCTCTGGCCAACTCGATGTCTCGCAGTTCGAAATCTATCGCGGCGGTTCGGCCTGGGGCGATACGATCAGCGGCATCCGTACGCTCGGCGATTTCATCGCCGGCTTCGGCGGCAATGACACCATCTACGGCATGCAGCCGGGCCAGTGGGAGGACCACGGCAACATCATCATCGGCGGCGCCGGCGATGATACGATCTACACCTCCGCCGGCGATGATCAGTTCGCCTTCGAGCGAGGATCCGGACGCGACACGATCAATGACACCGGCGGCGAGGACACTCTTGTCTTTGGTCCCACTGTTACTGCCGACGATGTAATCTACAAGGTGATCGGAAACGACCTATACATCGGTATCGCCGAGGCTGGCTCACCCAATCTGGAGGCTCACCAGGTCGCCGACTACGTCCGGGTCGTGAATGGCGGCGTGAAGTGGGAGGATGCCTACGTCGGCGGAGCGTCCTTCAACACCGTCGAGTTCATCAACGCGGGCGGAACTTGGATCGACCTTCGCAAGCTCGATCTGAACTGGACAGTCCAGTATTCTTACAACGGCGGCGTCATGCCGATCGTCTTCGACCTGAGCGGAGAGGGTCTTGAGCTCACCGGGGTCGAGTCTTCGAACGTGGTGTCGCGCTTGGCTTCCGGACAATACGCCCGCACCTCCTGGGTCGGTCCGACCAACGGCATCCTGGCCTTTGACCGCAATGGCGATGGTCAGATCAACAACCTAGCGGAAATCTCGTTTGTCCAGGATCGCGAAGGCGCCAAGACGGATCTGGAAGGCCTGCAGGCTTGGGATACCAATGGCGACGGCAAGCTGAACGCCTTGGACGCAGGCTGGTCGAACCTGAAGATGTGGGTCGATCGTAATCAGAACGGCCGCTCAACGGAGCAGGAACTACGAACACTTGAACAGGTGGGCATCACCGAGATCGATTTGAAGGGCGTGGCGACCGGCAATACCGCCGCCACGACGCGCGACAGCTTCGTGCACAACACCCTGTCCTTCACCTGGGCCTCCGGAGAGAAGGGAACGGCCTATGACGTGCAACTCGCGCGTCGCCTGCTCAACGAACTGGGTCTCTCTGCTGAGCAGGTTCGGGCGGCCTGGGGCGATGGTTCGGCCACGGGCGAACTTGGGCGGCTTGCGTCCAATCCAACCGTCGCCGCTGCAGCGCGTGCCGTGTTGGGAACTCCGACCGATCCGGTCAGCCCCCGATCAAACTTCGGATTCGGTCGCGAAAACATGGCGGTGCTTCGCGATGATGCAGACTGGGGCGCAGGGTTCGTTGCTGACCATGCCCTGGATGACGGGGATCAGAGCGTCGATGTCTCCGTCGACTTCAGCGATCACGACGGTCTTTATGCCGACGATGAGGTCCGTTGGTCCGATGTCTTGAACGGCACGATTTCCAATGGGGGAACCATCAACGACACCGACGCGCGTGTTCGAGCGACGCTTGAAGCGCTGCAGCAGTCCGCGGGCCGCGGGGCTTTCGGCCAGTCCTTCGGTCGGCCGGAGATCGAAGACCCCTCGGCTGCCATGGTCCCTGTGGGGGGGCAGTCTGAGGGGCAACGCACTTTCGCCCCCTCTTCTGTTTCGAACGCTCAGATTGGAGCGGCGGAACGTGTCGATGCCTTTGGCGTGGACGGGCGACCGTCCAGCTATGGTCAGCTGTTCGACGTGGACGATGCGGCCAACCTGCTGAGCGCCGTTTCGGACGGCGACGATGTCTGGGCGCCGGCGGAGTTCAGTCGGGCGTCGATTGCGCAAGGACGCGAGTGGTGGCGGTCGGCTGTCGTGTCGCCAGAGGGCCTGCCGATGCTGACGCCCTTCGCCACGCTCGATCAAGCTTCCGAGATCGAAGGCGGAAGTCGTTCGTCGTCGGCGTCGCAGCATCAGCAACTCGTCCAGGCGCTGGCAGCTTTCGGTCCGAAGACCGGAGGCGGAAGCTCGGCGATCTGGAAACGTTCCGGTGAAGTCGATGCGGACGCCCTGACCGGCGTTGCATCCGACAACCGCTGGCGGTTCGCCGGACCGTCGCGTATCCACGCCTAAGCCTTCTGTTCGAGTAGCCGTATGACCGACACCAACCCTGCCCCCAAAACCGTCGCTCAGATGCTGGGCGAGATCACCTGGCTGATGACCCAGTCGCCGATCCACAAGCAGCTGTTCATCGGCGATCTGGAGTGGTTCGCCATGCCGGCCATCCTGGTCGAGCAGTTCCGCATCTTCTATGGCCCCAACAGTCCGGCGGCCGTGGCGCTGTGGGCGATGGTGTCCGAGGACACCGAGGAGCGATTGAAGGCTGGCGCGCACAAGCTTCGCGCCGACGAATGGCAAGGCGGGGATCGACCGTGGCTCATTGAGTTGATCGCCCCGTTCGGCGCTCAGGACGAAATCCTCGCCGACCTCTCCAACACCGTCTTTGGCGGCAAGCCGTTCAGCTTCCATACGGCGACGCCGGACGGTCAGCGCGTGGTGAAAGTCTATGAAGCCCCCGAACCGTCGACGCTCAACTAGGGTCTGGGCCGCCGCCGGATTGGCGACGGCCACAGGCCTGGCCGCCTGCCAGAGCTTGATGACGACCGTTCCCATGTCGGAACAGCTGGCGCCACTGGACATGGCTTTGTCTGAGGCTCCGGACGCCGTGGAAGCGCGCGCCAACAGCGGGGACGGACAGGCGCAACTGGCGATGTCGATCGTCTCCAGGTACGGACTGCATGGTCGAACGCCAGATATTGTCGCTGCAGGCCGGTGGCGAGATCAGGCGCTGGCGAACCAACGGTTCATGCCGATCACCCAGTACACGGCCGCCTTCAACGGTTCGCCATCTCGGGTGAACATCATCAATGTTCCGGTTCAGGCCATCTCGGCCGCCCAGTGGCAGGCAGTCAATCGATGCGTCATTTGGCTAAGCGGCGATCCGGCCGTCACTTCAGCCGCCTGTGGCGGCCCCGCCGAAGCCGAGCGACGCAAGGTTGCGTGGGCCACCTTTGCACGTGGACTACACGGTAGTCGCCAGATTATGTCGGCTCCGGTGGGATCGCCCTCCCGCACCCAAGTTCTAACCCGCTATTCCAACCGGATAGCGGTTTTTTTCACGCCCGGAGTCCACACCTCAAATCCACCCGTGGAAGCCTCGTGGAAGCACCCGGCGCGCAAATCCAGGCAGGGCGGGGGTTCGGATCACGATGGCGAGAGGCTGGTGGCCATCGGCGGTTGCTCTGTGGAGAGCCAAATGCGACGCTTGGCGCGACTGAGGAGCTCATGATGACTGACACGCCGACCGAACATGCCGGCGCAGCCGTTCTGCTGTCCCTGACCTCCGACATCGTCGTGGCGTTCCTGGCCAACAACAAGGTCGATCCAGTTGCGGTCCCTGAGGTCATCAGCGCCACTCACGCCGCCTTGGTCCGGCTAACGGCCCCACAGGTCGAAGCGACCACTGAGACGGCTTCTGAGGTGCCGAACCGTGCTGCCATTCGGAAGTCGGTAACGGAGGAGGGGATTGTCTCCTTCCTGGATGGCAAAATGTACAAGACGCTGAAACGGCACCTCAGCACGCGGGGCTATACGCCGGACAGCTACCGTGAAGCGTTCGGGCTGCCGGCCGACTATCCGATCGTAGCGCCCGGCTATTCAGCGGTCAGATCCGCAAAGGCGAAAGAGATCGGCCTCGGGGTAAAGCGCAAAGGTGCTCCGCCAAAGAAGAGCGCCAGACGAGCGTCCTGAAGCCTACACGGGCAGGTGCCGATGTGCAGATGCTCGAAGCTGTTTGGTATGTTTTTCCATCCGAGCCCGGAGCTAACAGTCGAAACTCGAACCGTTTCGGGCACGCATAACGACAGACAACTCCATTTTAAGGAGCGAGCCCCACTCCTAGGCGGCGGGCCTGAGCGAGCACGGCACTCGCCGATGCGGACGCCTGAGCCCGGTTACACCGCCTTAAGCAAGCGTCACAGCAGCGAAGGGATCGCACTTGGATGACCTTTGCTCGCAGTAGCGATCACTCCTGTTGCGCCATTCCGCCCGCCGATTGCCTAGATCTCTTGACTTGAGAACAAATAAAGAACATTATCTCTGGCCGCCATCAATCCGCGAACGGCGCTCGCTGTGGTGGTGTTTGGGATCAAGTGCTGCAATCTTGCGGTCGGGGTTGGGCCGAATCGGCCCTCGAAAACGACTGGGTCTGGAATGACTAACCAAATCATCAATGTCGCCGTCCACGACCTAGATCGGGGGGAAGACGGCTTTCGGATCAGGATGGGAAACGACCATCTGACCGTCAGCGGGACCACTCAACGGGTGGTCGATGAACTCTACGATCTCTACAGCCGCCGCGCCTCAAAATCTCACGGCAAGTTCTCGACCGCAGAGACCGCTGCTCCGACAGAGCGCCAGCTGAAGGACTATCTGGACGACAAGTCCGACTTCGCCGATCTCACCGGCAAGATGATGGAGACCCTCAAACACCAGGCAGGAACACGAAACGCGGCCCAAGGCGGGCACGTCTTTTTCGCTCATTTTAGCCGCGACGGTCGCCAGTTCCTACTAGTCGCCATCTTGAACGACAAGCTCAGCGCGGCACTCACCAAGACCTATGATGTCGCCGATGTGCAGCACCTCGATATGGAGGGTTTTCGCTTCGCGGGTCGGATCAACCTTGCCGGCTGGGCGGCTGGGGAGGAGCGTTACATCGGCTTCCTCAAGGGGAAGGGTAACGTCTCCGAATACTTCATGGAGTTCTTGGGCTGCGACAACTCCGTGCAGGTCAAGCAGGACACCACCGATCTGGTGAAAGCACTGAAGGGCTACGCCGACGATCAGGGCATGGTTGGGGAGGCCCGCGACGCATTTCTTGGAAAGGCCAAGTCAATCTGTGACCAGGCCTCGCGTAATCGCGAGGAGATCGAATTCGAAGCCTTGGCGAATGAACTTGCCCCCAAGGCGCCGCAGGCACTTCTCGCGGTGTTGACCGATCCGGAGCGCAAGCTGAATGATGGCTTTGTTCCGGATCGCCGCGCGCTCAGCTCGCTGGTGAAGTTCAAGGGCAAGACATCCCAGTGGTCGGTCGAGTTCGAACGAGACGCCTTGACCGGCGGAAAGGTCCAATACAATGCCGCAGAGAATACGCTGACGCTTCTCGATCTTCCCGATGACCTGACGGCACAGCTCAGACACGAGCTGGTGAAAGATGCCTAGGCTTCGCTTCGAAGACCTGCTGGAGCTTTACCGGCACACGGTATTCGACCCCACCGGAGACGAGGGAATTCTGACGATCGCGAGCCCCCACGCGCTCGCGAGCCTGCAGTTGATCGAAACCGATGAGGCAGCGGGCGACGATGCCAATCTGGCGGTGCTGGTCGATGGAGCCAACCTGTCCGTCGGCCAGACGGTCCGGGTTCGGGTCGGCGCGCCCCGGATTGGTTTGGGGCTGCTGGTCCGTTCCGTCAACGACCTCCTCAAGACGCCCGAGGCGCGCGTGGCCGAGCCGGCGGCCTACTTCATCATTAATGGCGGAATCGATGCCCGCAAGACGCCAGAGCCCGCCCTGATCGAGACGTATCGCCAAGTTCTAGCCGTCGTCGATCTGCTCTCAAAGGCGGCGGCCTACCTCGACAAGACGCGGCAGGAGCTCGTGTTCGTCCACGATGGCAAAGTGTCCGTTCCTATCCGGTACGATCAGGCGGTGCTGGAGCGCGTCTCGGCCACGGCGATCAAGGGCTTGCTGGAGAATTTCCGGGACGATGTCCATCAGGATCAAAAGCTCGCAATCCTTGAAGATGCGATCGTCCAGATGATTGAGGGCCAATCGACGACCAAACGGTTTGTCTACCTTCTGGATAACCTGGATGCTCTGACGGAGAGCGTTCGCAAGGGCTACCGCCTGTTCGCGTCCAGTTTCTCCTACAAGAAAATCCGGGGAGAGATCGAGGCCGCGAAGGTCGATTATGTCGGGAAGATCCACAAGACGCTCGTCGACATACAGGTCCAGTTGCTCAGCGTTCCAGTCGCCACGATCATCGTCGCTTCCCAGTTGAAGGTTAGCCCCGGCTGTGGGGTCGAGTTCTGGACGAACATCGCTGTGGTGGCAGGCGCTTGGGTATTTCTCTGTCTGTTATTGATCGCCATTACCAACCAATGGGTGACGTTGAGCGCCATCCATCAGGATGTCAAAGCGCAACAACAAAGGCTTGAGCGGGACTATGCAGCGATTAGCTCAGAGTTTCTCAACATATTTCAGGGCCTTCTCGGGCGCATCCTGTGGCATCGTGTCGCCTTGGGCGGGATCGGCTTCATCGCGGTCTTAGGTGCGTTGTTCGCAACCTACGCCTACGGAAAACTTAACACAGCGCCGGCCGCTTGCCTCACCTCGGCTATAAACGCCAGTCCTCTGAAAACCCCTACACATCCGGCGCCTTCAACGCTGGCCAAACCGCCACTGTTCAGTCCAGTCCCGGTCGGAAATCTGTCCGCGAGTGCGGTGACTGCCCAGCCGTCTGTCTCAGGCGGCAAGGCAGCTAGGATCGGCACGCCTCCCGTCTCTGACTAGCGCCGAGCCCCGATGCGCCTGAAGTAGCCCACCGGCACCAGCAGTGCCAAAACCTTTGTGAATGTCCGATGTTAGGATACGGCCGAACTTCTGCTTCTGGCGCGTCTAAGACATCAGTTCGGGATTGACCTGCTATCAGTTCCTGAGACCTGTCGGTCTTTCAACTCATCAATGCGACGCGACGCTTCAGCCTTCGTCAGGCCTTCCTCGAACGCATCTGGCGCACCCGTCTCTTCTGACAACGTCTTGAGGTAGGACGTTTGGGCACCAGTCATCCCATCGTCTCCTGAAACCCAGTCCGACGGGTCCTTTTCCGTGTTGCCGGTGGGATGGGGGTCCATCTTGGGATTGTGCGCATCTGTCATAATGATCTCCTGTGTTCATGTAATGTTCTTCTTGAGTTAGCGTTCCCCAATGCGGTGCGGTCGCTGAGACGCGGGCAGCCACGTCCGAATGTTCGGGCGAGGCCAAGGGCTCGCCCCAGCCTGAGCCGTCTAGACAGGGTCGCCGAATGGGCGACGTGCTCATGGAGCCTGTCTTGTCGTCTTACTTGCCTGAAGTATCGCTTCCGCGCCGCCGGGGGCGTCGTGCCGACCCGATCATTCTACACCCCGAACCGCTCTGGGCGCTTGAGCAAGACCCTGGCGATTTCCACACGGCGCTAGACGCCCAGATCAGCCGTCACGGCGATTCTTGCTATCGCCTGCACAAAGCCGTCATGGCCGCCGGGGCGCCGATCGACCACCACGCCATCGTCGCCTGGCGGCGCGGCGCCAAAACCCCGCAGACGGCCGCTAGCTTCAGAACGCTAGCCGCTATCGAGCACAGATATCGTCTTGAGCCCGGCTACTTCGTTGGCCGAATGCGGCGACGCGGTGCGATCCGTCATCAAACGCCCAAGATGGTCTCGGCCTCTGAATCCAGAAGGCTGGCTTGGCACCTGCCTGACGACTTCCTGACTAGAAGCGCGACGGAGCAGGCTGAAATCGTGGAGTGGGTCCGTAAGCATATCATCTCGGGCGGGACGGAGTATCGCCGCTACCAGTCCGAGGCGGCCCGCCACCGGTTCGGCTTTCGGTTTGACGGCAATGGCGCGTCATGGCTCCAGGCTCCGCCTCAACTCGCTCAGGAGATCGCTGCCCTTCGACGCTTCAAATCCTCAACCCTCACCGACATCGGGTTCGAAAGGTCGGGCGTTTGGGGAGAGGAGACAGCGGCTCAGCGGACGGAGCATCTTGCCCTGATGTTCGGAGCGATGGCCGCGCCCCGTGAGGGCGATGTGCGGGGTCTGGACGTGCCTCCTGAGATGCTGACGCTGGGCCTGCTCGTCTTTCCGGCGGTGTGGGACTGGTATGTCCAATGGCGTGAGCAGCGGCGCGGCTTCTACACCGGCTGGGAAACGGAGATGCTGCTTCTGGCGGCGGCCTTCACGCGAGAGCGGACGGGATGGCTCAGGCAGAATCCAATTTTCGCCGATCGCCTGGCGCCGATCCAAGGGCTGGTCTCAGAACAGGATATCGCAGCGGCGAAGGCCGATTGGGACGCTGTCTGCGAAGTCGGCCACAGGCATACGCTTGCGCGAGCGCGCGAAGTGCAGCGGGTTGCCCGTGTGCATCGCGATCCCTTCGAACCCATCTTGCCGATCCTGGAGGCGGCAAGCCCGGTCGGAGAATATCGCAAGATCGCCGACGAGGTGCTTCGTCAGATGCCGAATGATCGGCGCTATCCGCGCGTGGCAGCCGAGGCGGTCCGATCATTTCTGCTCATCCGACTAGGTCTGCACCTGGGCCTTCGTCAAAAAAACCTGCGCCAGCTTCTCGTCACGCCGCGCGGCGAAATGGGCCGTACCGAACGAGAGTTGGAGACAAGCAAACGGGGGGAGTTGCGGTGGTCGGCGAGAGATGCCGGTTGGGAGGTCTTCATCCCGTGCGCCGCGTTCAAAAACGCGGACTCTGCCTATTTCTCCAAGCGACCCTATCGAATGGTGTTGCCGGACCTCGGAGGACTTTACGGGTACATCGATCGGTATCTGAAGACGGACCGACCCGCACTCCTTGCGGGCGCGTCAGATCCCGGAACCTTCTTCGTGAAGACCGTCAAGCGGACCAGCCGGGACGCCGCTTTCACACAGTCTGGATTCTATGAAGCCTGGCGTCTGACCATCCAGCGCTATGGTATCTATAATCCCTGGACCGAGCGCGGAGCGATCCCAGGCTTGATGTCGCATGGTCCGCATAGCGTGCGCGATGTCCTGGCGACCCATGTGCTGAAGCGGACAGGTTCCTATGAGCAAGCTAGCTACGCCATCCAGGACACGCCGGCCACGGTCGCGGCTCACTACGGCCGCTTCCTGCCGCAGGACAAGGCGGCCCTGGCCGCCAGGATCCTAAATGAGGTGTGGGCGGAGTAGTCGGGGAGAGGGAGGCTCAACCCTCTTTAAATGTGGCGGGGACAGATTGCAGTGATGAGCCGCTCTCGCCGTCGTCGTCCCCGTCTTCCGTCGCCTCCCATCAAGAGGACACGCCGTCGCAGCCATCCTTGGCGCTTCACAGTCGCCGTCGCCGGCGTCGCGGCGGCGGCGTTTCTGACGGTGGTCTATTGGCCCTTGGACGACAAACTGGAACACCTAGACCCAAGGCTGGAGCAGATGCTGGCGGTGGAGCCAGAGCCGGGGACGGCAGCGCCGACCGCCGACCGGTTCGTCTGCGACGTAGCCTATGTGAACGATGGCGACACGCTCCGCTGTGAGGACGGGACACGCATCCGACTTCATGCCGTGGCAGCGCGGGAGAGCGACGAGACCTGCTCGCCCGGCCATCCCTGTCCCGCTGCATCCGCCGCGTCCGCAACGGCTGAACTTCGCCGCTTGGCCGCGAACCGGACCATCACCTGCGAGCGCATCGGCCAAAGCTACAACCGGGTCACAGCGATCTACTGGACGCCCGCCGACGTGGAGATCAATTGCGCCATGATCCGCAGCGGGACGACGGTGGTGTGGGACCGCTTCAACCGCGAGAGGGCGATCTGCCAGTCCTAAAACGAAGGGCAGGGCAAGGCCTCCCCCATCACTCCAGCGCCATCGCCAGCCGCCCCGCGATCCGCGTCGAGGCCATCAACGGAAAGTCAGGCGTCGTAGGGCTTCAAGAGGCAATAAGAAGCGAAAACGCACAGCGCGAAAACAGTATAGACCGTTCTCATATCTGGCTGGTCGTGATCCTGCCGTTTCAAGGGCGATAGGCGATCTTCCGGTATCGGCTGTTCGCCGGAGCATCCGAATGGCGCTGGCCTAGACCGAGCAGCCGGCGTCAGACCTGCGGTCGCCGTGTCAGCGTCCGGCGACGCATAAATTTGTCGCCGTACGCTGACAACTGAGTTTGTCGCCGTACGCTGACATGATATGTTGTCAGAGGCAGGTGGAGCGCTGGCGTGTTTATTCGTTCGGCGATGGAACTGGGCGCCGCCGTCAAAGCGCGCCGCAAAGCGATCGGAGAAGATCAGGCGGCTTTGGCGGCGCGCATCGGTGTGTCGCGCCAGTGGATCAGCGCCTTGGAAAACGGCAAGTCCACGTTGGAGCTTGGCCTCGTTCTGCAGACTTTGAAAGCTCTGGATATGCCTCAATCCATCTCGTCGGACCAATCGACCCACGCCGGCGCGCCGCTCCCCCGTACCGACCTCAATGCGCTCATCGACGCGGCGCGCCGTCGATGACGGACCCTGTCCTCATCCTGCTGCTGAATGGGCGTCGTGTCGGCGAGGTCCGTAGAAACGGCCAGAAACTCTCGCTCCACTACGATCCCGCGTGGCGCGCCGATCCGGCTGCATACCCCGTCTCTCTATCCATGCCGCTCGCATCGCTGGACCACTCCCACGCCGCGATCACCGCGTTTGTCTGGGGCCTGCTGCCTGACAATGAACAGGTTCTCGATCGATGGGCCCGCCAGTTTCATGTCTCGGCGCGCAATCCCTTCGCACTGATCGGAGCCGTTGGAGAAGATTGCGCCGGCGCAGTTCAGTTCGTGACGCCCGAGCGAGCGGACGCCCTGATGCAGGGCGGAGAGGACGACATTCAATGGCTAGACGACGATCAGATCGAAGACCGGCTTCGAACGCTCCGTCAGGATCAAGCCGCCTGGCGTGATCGACGAGACCACGGGCAGTTCAGCCTTGCCGGAGCCCAGCCGAAGACGGCCTTGCTGCGGCAGGACGGACGATGGGGCGTGCCGTCGGGGCCGCAACCCCACGAGCCATATCCTGAAGCCGCCCACCGGCGCCTTCGACGGTCAGGCGGAAAACGAGCATTTCTGCCTCCGTCTGGCGGCGCGTCTCCGTCTGCCTGTGGCCTGGTCTGAGGTCAGGCGTTTCGGCGAAGAGGTCGCCATCGTCGTGGAGCGATACGATCGACAGGCGGTCGATGGCCGCCTGCTCCGTATCCACCAGGAGGACCTCTGTCAGGCCCTCGGCGTTCCACCCACGCGGAAATATCAGGCCGACCGAGGCCCCGACGTGCGGCGGTGTGTGACTTTGATCCGCGACCAATCGAGCGAACCCGGCGAAGACGTGGATACCTTCATTCAGGCCGTCCTGTTCAACTGGATCATCGGCGGCACAGACGCTCACGCCAAAAATTACGCCTTGCTCATCGCGGAGGAGGGGCAGGTGCGGTTGGCGCCGCTCTATGACGTCTCCAGCGCTTTACCCTATGGCGGTCTTCAGTATCAGCGGCTCAAGCTCGCGATGAAGCTCGGCGGTGAATACTATCTTCGCGATATCGGGCCGCGTCACGTCGCCAAGATGGCGGCAGAAATCCGACAGGATCCCGCCTCCCTGATCGCTCGCGCCAGGGCGATGGCTGACCAGATCGTCGGCGAAGCGCCCTCGGTCGCCGCCGATCTCGCCGCAACTGGCCTGACCCACGCCTTGATCCCGCGTTTGTCGGCCCTTCTCGTCGACCGGGCGACGCGGTTGTCGGCAGATCTCGCGGCCTGGGGCCCGAACTAGACGTCGCCCGAACGGTTCGGCGGGAGGTCAGGCCGATTGCAAATCGGCGGACCTCCCCTTTCAAACAGACGGGGCGTCGCTTTCAATGAGGCGCGGCGCCTCGCAAGCCCCGGGTTTGGGAACGGTCGGCGTCGCTCAAAGTGTCTGGAAAGCCATCTCGCAAACGCGTGGCGACATGGCCGACGCGCCTCCCGGAGGAGATCCGCGCGCGCTGACGGGACGCGGCGACAATATTCATCGAGATCCTGCCGCCGGATCTTCCTCTGTTCGACGACCGTTGAGGTTAGGGCGTTGGGATCGGCGGGACTGAGGCGGCGACGGCCAAAAGGCGTTTGAGTGGGCGACGTCTTAAGACACTCCGCCCACCTGCCGACGAATTCTACCCCGAATGAATCGCCTTCATGCACGACGTCGATTCTGCAAAGAATCGACGCTGGATCATCGCGACAAAAATATATTCGTGGACTGAGTTGACGTCCTGTGGATGGTTTTGCTTGCTGTGAATTGTCAACGCCGATCTCACGGCTTGGCTACAGGAACTCAAACTATGCGACGTTTACTTCAACGTGGCCTGTCGGCCGCGACGGTGACTTGCGGCCTGTTCTTTGCGGGACAGGCCGTGGCCGGCGGTTCCGGCATGCCCTGGGAGGGCCCGCTCCAGCAGATCGTGGAGTCGATCACCGGCCCCGTGGTCCAGGCCGCCGCCGTCGTGGCGGTCGTGCTGTTCGGCGCCGGGGTCGCCATGAGCGAGAACGGCTCGTCCATGCGTCGGGGGCTCGGCATCCTGTTCGGCCTCTCGATCGCCTTCGCCGCCTCGACCTTCTTCCTGCAGTTCTTCGGCTTCGCCGGCGGGGCGGAGATCGCCTGATGTCCGAGACCGCGTCCGATCGTCGACCGCCTGGTTGGGACCTGCCGGTCGCCGGCGCCCTGACCGAGCCCGTGACCCTAGCGGGCATGCCAAGGGACTACGCCATCCTCATGGGCACCGTCGCGGTGGTGCTGGGACTGGCGCTGCGGATCTGGTGGCTGGGCCTGCTGTGGTGGGCGGTCGCCCACGCCGTCGGCCTCTACGCCGCTCGCGCGGACAAGCGGTTCTTCGATGTCTTGAGACGCCACCTGGCCCTCCCGGGCCATCTCGATGCGTGAGGGCTGACATGCGCTTCCTGGACGAACATCGCCGCCGGCCCGCGCTCCTGGCCGATCATCTCCCCTGGGCGGCCATGGTCGCCCCCGGGGTGGTGCTGAACAAGGACGGCTCCTTCACCTGCGGTTTCCGTTTTCGGGGACCGGATCTCGAGTCGGCCTCGGACCTGGAGCTGATGTCGGTCCGGGCGCGGCTGAACAACGCCCTCAAACGTCTGGGCAGCGGGTGGTGTCTCCATGTGGAGGCGCGTCGACGTCCCGCTCAATCCTATCCGCAGAGCGACTTCACGGTCGCGGCGGCCTGGCTGGTCGACGCCGAGCGCCGCGCCCTCTTCGAGACCAGCGAGCCGGCCTATGAGACCGACTATCGCGCGGCCCTGACCTGGCTGCCGCCCGCCGACCAGACCCGTCGGGTGGAGCGGGTCCTGTTCGACGGGGCGGATCCGGCGCGCCGCGACTGGCGCTCCGCCCTGGACGCTTTCGCCCGCGAGACGGCGCAGATCGTCGACCTCCTCTCCGACGCCCTGCCCGACGTCGCCGGGCTCGATGACGGAGAGCTCCTGACCTGGCTGCACGACTGCGTCTCCCCTCGAAGCATTCGGCTCCGGCTGCCCGCGACGCCGATGTTCCTCGACGCCTGGCTGGCGGACGCGCCCCTGCTCGGCGGCGTTGCGCCGACCCTGGATGGTCAGACCCTCAAGGTGGTCTCGGTGCGGGGACTCCCGGCGAGCACGCGGCCAGGCCTGCTCGACGCCCTGGGCGCCTTGCCGTTCCCTTATCGCTGGAGCGCCCGCTGGATCGGCCTGGACAAGGCGGACGCCGAGGTCGAGCTGGTCAAGCTGCGCAAGCGGTGGTTCGCCAAGCGCAAGGGTGTCGGGGTCCTGCTGCGCGAGGCCATCACCAAGGAGGAGGTCCCGCTTCTCGATACGGATGCGGCGGCCAAGACCGACGAGTGCGACGGCGCGCTCGAGGCGCTCGGCGCGGACGCCTGCGCCTACGGCTATCTGACCACGACGATCACGGTCATGGCGCGCGACCCCGAACGGGCGGCGGAACAGGCCCGGGCGATCGAGGCGACGCTCAACGCCCAGGGCTTCGTCGCCCGAACCGAGGACCTGAACGCGGTCGAGGCCTGGCTGGGCTCCCTGCCGGGCGAGCCCTATGCCGACGTCCGCCGCCCGCTCGTTTCCACCCTGAATCTCGCCGACCTTCTGCCGGTCTCGGCGGTCTGGGCCGGTCCGGCCTCGGACCCGCGCCTGCAGGGGCCGCCGCTCGCGGTCGCTCGGACAAGCGGATCGACGCCGTTCAGGCTAGCCCTGCATGTGGGCGATGTCGGCCATGCGATGGTGGTCGGACCGACCGGCGCGGGCAAGAGCGCGCTGCTCGCCTTTCTCGCCCTTCAGTGGTTCCGCTATCCCGAGGGGCGGGTCGTGGCGTTCGACAAGGGCCGCAGCGCGCGGGCCGCGGCCTTGGCCGTCGGCGGGCGCTGGCATCCGCTCCAGCCCGGCGGCGCGTTCACCCTCCAGCCTCTGGCGCGCCTGGAGGACGACGGCGAACGGGCCTGGGCCTCGGAGTGGCTGGCCGACGCGGTCCGGATCGCGGGCCTGGAGCCGACGCCGCGCATCCGCGCGGAAATCTGGGCCGCGCTCGGCGCCCTGGCCCAGGCCCCCGTGGCGCAGCGGACACTGACCGTCTTCACGGCCCTGGTCCAGGACAAGGCCGTGGCCGCGGCCCTGGAGCCCCTGACGCTCAAGGGGCCGCACGGCGCCCTGATCGACGGCGTCGCTCCGGAAGACGGGACGTTCGCCGCCTTCGAATGCTTCGAGCTCGAGAGTGTGATGGCGACCCCATCGGCGGTGGGGCCGGTGCTCGCGGCCCTGTTCCACGAGATCGAGCGCGGCTTCGACGGTCGGCCGACCCTGTTGATCCTCGACGAGGCGTGGCTGTTCCTCGGCGAGACGGGCTTCGCCGCCCGGATCCGCGAGTGGCTGAAGACGCTCCGCAAGAATGGCGTGGCGGTCGTCTTCGCCACCCAGTCGCTCGACGACATCGTGCGCTCGTCGATCGCGGCGACCCTGATCGAAAGCTGCCCGACCCAGATCTTCCTGCCCAATCCTCGCGCCCTCGAGCCGGCCTCGGCGGACCTCTACCGGATGTTCGGGCTGAACCGACGCCAGCTGGAGCTGATCGCCTGGGCCACGCCCAAGCGCACCTACTATCTGCGCCAGCCCGACGGGCGGCGGCTGTTCGAC
Organism: Brevundimonas sp. UBA6550; assembly: GCF_002434505.1. Taxonomy (GTDB): domain Bacteria; phylum Pseudomonadota; class Alphaproteobacteria; order Caulobacterales; family Caulobacteraceae; genus Brevundimonas. Next base: position 84,377 of record NZ_DJKE01000011.1, on the reverse strand, counting down.
CTCAAGCTCGGCGGAGCCGGGCTCGCCCTCTGCGGGGCCGCGTCCCCCGACGACCAGACCCTTATCGAGCGCGTGCTGGCGGCGCTCGATCCGGCCGATCCGCGACCGGACCGCTTCGCCCGCGAATTCCTCAAAGCCAAGGGAGTCCATCATGTCGACAGCGTCTTCGACAGCTTCGACCCGGCCGTCGCCCCGCGTCTCGCGGCCGAATAGCCGCCGCTGGCTGTGCGGGCTCGCCGCGCTGGCGCTGACGCTCGCGGCGGCGCCCCAACCGGCCCGCGCGCAATGGGCGGTGTATGACGCCAAGGCCGATGTCGAGGCCATGCTCTCGGCCGCGCGGCAGATCGAGAGCCTCGCCAACGAGAGTCGCGCCCTGGCCAATCAGGCCCGCAGCCTCGCGGCGTCGCCCTATAGCCATCTCGCGGAGTCTTCGGAGACCCTGCGCGACATCGGCGCGCTGGCGCGCACGGTCCGGGGCGCGGCCTCGACCCTGGACGGCGTGCAGCGGCAGTTCGCAAATCTGTACCCGGACGATCTGTCCCGCTCGGACCTCGCGGCCCTCGGCGCCGAACGGTCCACGACCGCCCGCCGGACCGCCGAGGACCTGGCGCGCACGGCGGCGCAGCTGGAGCAACTGGCCCGCAGCCGCGACGGCCGGCTGAGAGGCGCCCTGGCCGCGAGCGCGGCGGCGGAGGGCGAGACGGCCGCGATCCAGTCATCGACCCAGATGCTGTCGGTCCTCGCCGAGGACCTGGCGAGCCTGCGGACCGTGCTCCTGGCCCAGTCCCGGCTGATGGCCGAGGGCGCGGCGCGCCAGGCCGCCGACCGCGACGCCGCGGTCGAGGCGCGCCGTCGCTTCTGGGGACGCGAGACCGCCACGCCGGCCGCTCCGACCTTCAACCCCTTGTCCCGCGCCCGGGACTGAGGCGCGCTGTCATGGCCGCCCCCGGAATGGAGACCCCGAACGAGTTGATGGTGGTGTTTTCCAACACCGTCACCGCAGGCTTCGACGCGCTGTCCGGATCGGTCAACGGCGTCTTCGGTCTGTTGATCGCGCTCGTCGTGGCCCTGACCGGGATCCAGTGGGCGCTCTCGCCCAATCGCGAGGTGCTGGCGTCTGGCTTCGGCAAGGTCCTGCTGATCGGCGCCTTCGCCTGGATCATCAACGACTGGCAGGCCCTTTCCGAGACCCTCTACGCCGGGTTTCTGGAGCTGGGTCTGACGGCCGGGGGCGGCGCCCTGTCGCGCGAGGAGTTCCTGAACCCGGGCGCCATCCTCCAGCAGGGTTGGGAGATCGTGAAGGCCCTGGGAGAGACGCCGGCGCCGGTCGAGAACCCGCTCGACGTCATGGGCAATATGGCCGACGCCCTGATCCTCGGCCTGGCGATGATCGGCGTCATGCTGGCCTTCGCCGTCCTGGCCCTGCAGATCATCGTCTCCCTGCTGGAGTTCAAGATCGTCACCCTGGGCGGCTTCGTCCTGCTGCCGTTCGGCATCTGGAACAAGACCGCCTTCCTGGCCGAACGGCCCCTCGGCTATGTCGTCTCCTCGGGGCTCAAGGTGCTCGCCCTGGCCATCGTGGTCTCCGGCGCGCGGACGATCTTCGATCAGCTGCAGCCCTCCGCCAATCCCGACATCTATGAGGCGCTCGCCATTCTGGTCGCCGCCCTGCTGCTGGCGATGCTGGCGATCTTCATCCCCAATCTGGCCTCGGCCCTGGTGACCGGCGGCCCCGCGCTCGGGGCGGGCGCGGCCCTGACCGGAGGGCTCGCCGTCGCCGGGGCCGGGGCCCTCGTCGTCGGCGGCGCCGCGGGCGTCGGGGCCCTGGCCGGACGGGCCGCGGCGGTCAGCGGGTCCTCCCGATCCGCCGCGGGCGCCGCCTCCGGGGCGCGGCCCTTGGGGGGCGGCCCGTCCACCGGAGGCGCGCCTTCGGGCGGCGGACCCCGGCCATCCCCGAGCCCCGGACCCGGATCGGGGTCAGGCGGTCGCGCGCGCGCTCCGGCGCCGTCCAGCACCGACGCCGCACCGACCTCGGACGCTGCGGCCGGCCCCCGGTCTCCCACCCCTGCGCCGTCGGAGGCGCCGCCGCCTCAGCCGGAGCCGTCCGCACCGAATCCGGTCAAGGCCGGCGCCCAGGCCGAGACCCGGTCCCGGCCGTCCCTGTCCGAGGACCGGCCGTTGGGCGGGGCGCCGACGGGGGGACGCGCCGCCGGCCGATCCGCCGCCCTCCAGGCCTTCTTCATCGCCAACGCCGGTCGCGGCCTGATGCCGGCCGGCGAGAACAGCGGCGCCCTCAAGCCCGCCGTCGGATCCGAGGATTGAGCATGCATCCCTTCTTCAAGCCCAAGCGCGCCCTGACCGCGTCGCCCGAGGCGACCCCCTACCAGAGGGCCGGCCAGATCTGGGACGACCGGATGGGCCTCTCCATCGCCCATGCCCGCAACTGGCGCCGCATCGCCCTGGCCAATCTCGCGCTGGCGGTCTTTCTCGGCGCCGGTTGGTGGGTCCAGGCCGATCGGGCCGTGGTCCGGCCCTTCGTCGTCGAGGTGTCCGACTGGGGCCAGACCCAGAAGATCACGGCCCTGGACGGCCGGTATGCGCCCACCGAAGCCCAGACCGGTTATGCGCTCGCCCAATGGATCCGGGACGTCCGGTCCAAATCGATCGACCCGATCGTGATCCGGCAGAACTGGCTGCGCGCCTACGATCTGCTCACGCCGAAGGCCTCGGCCTTCCTGAACGACTGGGCTCAGGCCAACGACCCGTTCGCCCAGGTCGGTCGGGAAGCGGTCAATGTCGAGGTGCTGAACGTGGTCCGCCGCAGCGAGCGCACCTTCGACCTGCAATGGCGCGAGACCCGCTTCGTGAACGGCCGGCAGGCCGGGGCCGAGCGGTGGCGCGCCCTGATCACCGTCGCCCACCAGCCGCCGCGCAACGAGGCCGAGCTGATGCGCAATCCCCTTGGCCTCAAGATCGAGGATGTCTCATGGACCCCCGACGCTTCCTGAGCGTGACCGCCTTGTCGGCCGCCGCCGCGCTCGCGCTGTCCGGCTGCGCCCCGCTGCGAGGGGCGGACGCCGACCCCGTGCCGCCGTCCCAGGCGATCACGTCCGAAATCCCCACATCCGAGGTCGGACCGGAGCCTTTCCCCTCGTCGCAGGCGGACGCGGCTCCGCCGCCCATCGAACCGGTCTCCACGGCCCGCCCCTATCTCGAGGCGATCGCCCAGGCGGAGACGCCGCGTCGGCGTCGGCTCCCGACGCCGGCGCCGGAAACCCCATCCGGACGCGCCGCGATCGCCCAGGCCAACCGATCCGCCCGCGCCGCCTCGAGCGCCGACGGTTTCGTGGGCGGGGTCCAGGTGTTCGGCTGGTCAGAGGGTCGGGTCTACGAGGTCTGGACCGCGCCCCTGAGGGTCACCACCCTCACCCTGGCGCCGGGCGAGACGGTCACCGCCAAGGCGGCGGGGGATACGGTGCGCTGGCAGATCGGCGAAAGCCAATCGGGCGCCGGCGCCGGCGCCCGGACCCATGTCCTGATCAAACCCCTGCAGGCGGGTCTGGAGACCAACCTCGTCCTGACCACCAGCCAGCGAGTCTATCTGCTGACCTTGCGTAGCGGCGGCGCCGACGCCTTCAACGCCGCCATCGCCTGGGACTATGGCGTGGCCGCCCCGGGCCGTCCGGTCGCCGATCCGCCGTCGGGCCTGCCGCCGGTCGATGTGGAGGCCGCGACGCCCAAGGGGCCCCTTGACGCGCGCTACAGGATCGAGGCGCGCGGCCGGGCCCCGCGCTGGGCTCCGACCGCCGCCTTCAATGACGGCGCGCGAACCTTCATCACCCTCTCGCCAGGGGCTGCGATCGACGAGGCGCCGGCCCTCTTCGTCCGGGCCGGCGAGGATCTCCAGCTGGTCAACTATCGGCAGGTCGACGGCGTCCTGATCGTCGACCGCCTGTTCGACCAGGCCGAGCTCCGGCTCGGCGACCGTCGTCCGCAGATCGTCCGTATCCGACGCCTTCCGGGGGCCGCCCGATGACCGGTCCCGATCTCCCTGCAGACAAGCTTGGCGACGACGTCGCGCCGCCGCCGTCCGTGACGGCGCCGACGCCCAAGGCGCCCCCGCCGCCGCTGATGGGCCGGGCGCCGCGGCCCGGCGCGATCCGGATTCGCAAACCGGTCGTCCAGGGTGCGGTGATGGTCGCCGCCCTGCTTGTGTCCGGCTCGCTCGCCTGGGCCTTCGTCGTCCAGCCGCAGATGACGCGTCAGGCCCGGAACGCCGCGAACGCCGAGGGCGCGGGCGAGGTCCGGGGCAGGGTTCGACCGTCGGAGCGGGTCACCGATCAGCCGGCGAGCTATGACCGGCTTCCGCAGGCGGACGTCCTGCCGGAGCGTCGGGGGGCAACGCCAGACGACTCGGCGCCCGCATCGTCGAGGACGTCCGCGCGTGTGCCGGCGCCGTCCTACGCCGCGACGTCGGGCGGGCCGAGACCGGCGGACCAGGCCAGGGCGTCCAGCCTGTTCTTCGCCGGCCTGACAAGCGGAGCCGCCGTTCAGGCGGCAGGCGAGCGATCGGCGGCGCCGCCGTCCTCGACAATGCGGGACTATGGCGCGATCTACAGTCCCCACGGCCTCCTGGCGCCGGTCTCGCCTTATGAGCTGAAGGCCGGCGCGATCATCCCGGGCGTGCTGCTGACGGCGGTGGACACGTCGCGGCCCGGTCCGGTCGTGGCTGCGGTCAGCCAGAATGTGTCCGATTCCGTCACCGGTCGCCATCTCGTCGTGCCTCAGGGGACGCGCCTGATCGGGCGCCACGACGGCGAGAGCGCCCACGGCGATCGGCGGGCCTTCCTGGTCTGGGATCGGCTGATCCTTCCCAACGGCAAGAGCCTGATCCTGTCCGAAGAACCGGGCGTGGACGCGCAAGGCGCGGTGGGCGTGCGGGGAGACGTGGATCGTCGGCTTGCGCCGCTCGGCGCGGCCACCCTGTTCGCGGGCGCCATCACGACCCTGGGCGAACGGGCGCGCGGCGGATCCGAGGATCGGTCGTTCGCCGCCAGTGCGGGGAGCGCCGCCTCGATCGAGGCCGCCCAGGTCGGCGGACGGCTCGTCGATCGCGAGCTCCGCGTCCGGCCGTCCATACGCGTCCGGGCGGGCGCTTCGGTCCGGGTGATGATCACGCGCGACCTCATTCTGGAGCCGTATCGCCGATGACCCGTCTCCGTCGTCTTCTCGTGACGGCCGTGGTCCCCGCCGCCGGCCTCCTCGCCTTCGGCGCGGTCGCGGCGCAGCGTCCCGGCGTCGTCCTGATCAATGAGAGCCCGAGCCTGCCTCGGGGCGTCTATGTCCGCATCGACGCTGGGAACCTCGGGCGTGGCGCGGTGGTCGCCCTTCGTCAGCCCGAGGTCGTGCGGCCTTATCTCGCGCGCCAGGGGATGCCCGCCGAGGTCCGGCTGATCAAACGGGTGGCGGCGACGGGCGGCGACGCGGTCTGTTCGGACGGCCGGCGGCTGATCGCGCCGATGCGCACCGTCCGCATCCGCGCCCGGGATCGCGCAGGCGTCGCGCTTCCGGCCTGGCGCGGCTGCCGCCGGCTCGCCGCCGACGAACGCCTGGTGCTCGGCGATACGCCGTCCAGCCTGGACAGCCGGTATTTCGGGCCGGTGAGGACTGCCCAGATCGAGGGCGTCTATCGGGAGATCCTGACATGGTGAGCCGCAGATTCGCTCTCGCCGCCGTCGTCGCCCTGACGGCGGCGCCGGCGGCGGCCCAGACCCGCCTCGACTGGCGCCCGGCCGGCGGCGACCTGTTCGTGGGCGCCGTCCCGGCGACGCCGCAGCCGGAAGCGCCAAACCTCGAGGCCGTCCGTCTGATGGACCTCGACCAGCCCTTCGCCGACGCCATCGCCGAAGCGGCCGACCGGCATGGTCTGGACCGCAAACTGCTTCACGCCCTGGTCGTGGTGGAAAGCGCCTATCGAACCCGGGCCTGTTCGCACGCGGGCGCTTGCGGCCTGACCCAACTCATGCCGGCCACGGCCGCCGAGCTTGGCGTGCGCGACCGATCCGACCCCTACGACAACCTGCGCGGCGGGGCCGCCTACCTGGCCCGCCAGATCCTCCGCTTCGGCGACCTCCGCCTCGCCCTCGCGGCCTATAACGCCGGACCCGATCGGGTCGCCCGGCTGGGTCGGATCCCGAACATCGCCGAGACCCGGAGCTACGTCGTCTCCGTGGTCGACTGCTACCTCGCGCTCACGGCGGGACGCGGGGTGCGATCGTCGCGGGACTGCGCGCCGACAGGGACCGGGCTATGACTTTCCAGACGGCCGCTCGGGACGGCGCGGAGGCGGCCGCCCCGTCGCTTCGGGAGACGCTGCTGACGCGCGCGGAGGCGTCGGTCTTCCTGGAGGGCAAGGGCATCCGGATGAAGCCGACGACCCTGGCGCGCGCCTATTCGACCGGGTCGGGCGGTCCGCCGTGTCGGCACATCCGCAACAAACCCTACTATCCGCTGGACCTGCTGGAGCGGTGGGCCGAGACCCAGATCACGGCGCCCGCCGCCTCATCGAGCGAGCGTCAGCGGCTGCGGCGCGAGGCCCGGCGCCGGGAGGCGAGCGCATGACCCCTGACCGTCCCAGTCTCGAGACCCTGATCAACGACCCGTCGGTCAGCTATCCGCTCAAGGCCGTGTTGTTGGTCTGGTGGAGCCGGGATCCTCTGGACGCGGCCAACGATGCGGCGGCCTTGGCCTCCGTCATGGGGGATCGCGCGACAGCGCTTCTGGAGCAGCGTCATGGCGCATGACGACGGGCTCGAGCGGTTCCTGGGCTGGCGGCAGGTCCGTGAGTTGACAGGCCTCGGCCGCACGACGACCTGGCGTCTGCGTCAGGCTGGGGATTTCCCGGAACCGGTGGCGATCTCGCCCGGACGAGTGGCTTGGCGCGCGCGCGACATCGCCGCCTGGAACGCGACCCGGGGGGCGGCGATCCCGATGCCTGATCCGGTCGCCAGACCGCTCAAGCCCGCGCCGACGCGCGCACGGGAGAGCCGCGCCATCGCCCCTCCGCCCGCCAAGCCGAACCCGACGCCTCCCTCGGCGAGCGCGAAGCCGACGCTCCGGCCGCGTCGCCGGAGCGGTCCGATCCTTGCGGAGGGTCAGCTGGGCTTCGACTTCTGACGTCGTCCTCAGCGCGGAGCCCCGCGCCGCCAGCGCCGCCGGGCGTTGGAAAGACGTGTCGCCTGACGCCAACCCCAAATGCCGATGCGCCAGGCCGTCGCCTCCAACCCCGCGTCGCCGTCAGCGTTGAGCGGTTGACATCGCCGGAGCACGCAGCGTCTTGCTGGAGCCCTTTGTCGAAACCGCCCTGCGGATCACGCCGGCGCAGCACGTTGTGCGACAACTCTCCTCGGGCGGGCCGTCCGGCGTTCCTGTTGAGACGGGCCGCAGAGCTGGCGCGTCCATCCTGCGGGGACGTTCTCGTCAGCCGAGTTCTCCTGTCGGGGATGCATGATTTCGGGATTTGGGCATCTTTAGCGGCTACAGGGATTCAGCTTGCCGCTAGGCGCGACGGCGTACGAACCCATCTCGCAGAGCCATGGTGTGCTTCAGCCGTTCCGCCCGCGAACCCCAAAGTTTCGGGTCGGTCGCGGTGGCGATCACGCCGACGACGTGTCCCGCCTCATCCTTTAGCGGATAGGAATCGACGAACACGGGAACAGGACCGGTGACACCGCTCAACAGCCAGACCTCGTCAGTGATGGCCTCGCCTGAGATCATCGATCGAACCACAGGAAGATCTTCGGTTCTGGCGACGGCGCCGTCTTGGGTGAAGACCTGAAACCGGTCGGCATAGTCTTCGGGGCGAGCCCCTATCGGATCCATCACCGCCACACCGGGGACGGTCCCCGCCACGATCAGGATTTTGCCGCTCGGGGCGTCGTGGAGGATGACGGCGCCGCCCAATCGGTCGGCCATGAGCTGCATGATGGGGCGAAGGAAAGCGGCTTCGGGAAGATCAGCGTCAGACATGGAAAGGCTCGAAAGTCAGGTCGCCAGGGTTTGCGCCTGATCAATGAATCAAGCTGTAACGCCAGCTTGCGAAGTAAGCCGTTCGACTAAGGTCTGATGCGCCGCTCGCTGCGAAATCGACCGCCAGCTCGAACATGGATCCTCGCTGGCTTTTGTGACCTGAGATCGGTGAGCGGACGTCCGGAATGCCCGCGATGGGTGGAAAGCGGACGCTACTGGACCAGTCGCCAGAGCAGCGCCCCCAAAGCAATCAGCGCAGGACCCGCTAAGTAGAAGATTGCGTTCCAAAGGTAATTATACCCTTGGGCCTGATCGGAGCGGTTGTCGCTTCGAGCCCTAGCATCCTCTCTAGCTATCCATGAAGGAAGCTCATCTTGGCCTGTCGCGGAAGCCGGTGTGGGGTTAACCCGCTCTGTTCTTTCCATCGAGCCAAGGCCCCCTTGTCCAGTAATGGAAGACTGACAGAGTTTGCGAGTGTCCGCTATGGGTCGATTTCAGTCGTTCGTTCCACCACCAAAAGCGGACGCCGGCCTCCGCGCCGGAAGCGGACGATCCGCGCTTCAGCTAGGGGTGGTTAGCAGACGCTGCCGGTCTGCGAAGGGAACCAACAGAGAGCCAGAAGCCGGCGGTGCAGATGCCGTGCTTCTGGCCCAAAAACGAGATTCGTCAGTCCTGGAAGCAGTTTCGTTCGATGAAGCTTCGAGCTGCCGCCTGCGCATTCGAGGGGTTATGACCGCCTTCGAATTCCAAAGCCGCGAACGGGGCTCCCGCTGAACGAAGGGCGTTCACGATCGGGACATAATGGTCCTGGAACGGGGCGGCAGGATCTTGGCGACCGCCAGCTATGAAGACTGGGCGGTTGGCTAGGTCGCGCGCTCGTGTGGTCAATCGATTGCTGTCTGCCGAGGCGGCCGCGCTCGACATGAAACCATCAACACCAGCCGGACCAAATCGAGCCAAGGTCGCGTCCGAAGCGAAGCTTTCGAGATCCGTTTTCCACGCGGACCGGTAATCAGCATCTGTTGACCAGCGGGCTGCGATAACGCCCATGTCCGCTGGCACGAGTGCGGCGACGCACCGGACGCTCTGATCGGAGGCGGCAGCCTGCAAGGCAACCCACCCCCCGTAGCTCACGCCGAGCAGGCCGATTTTAGCCGGATCCGTGTTCGCCAGAGTTCCGGCCTTTAACCAGGAGACAACAGCCGCTCCGTCGGCTCGCGACCCATCGACGCTGATCGTGCCGGCCGATGAGCCTGTTCCACGGTACTGCGGCACGACCACGGTGTAGCCGCTCGCCTGAAGCTCATTGGCGACGCGGGGTATATTGGGCCCTGAAGGAAATCCTGTGAAGAGGACGATCACGGGCCGAGAGCCATCGCCGACGCCGTCGAGAACGCGTGCCGAGAGCGTCTCGGATCCCGAGGGGATGGAGATTTCGCGCACCGAGGTCTGTGCATTGGCCGCGGCGGGCGACAAGAAGGCCACGGCAGCGAGGGTGAGGGCGAGAAACTTCATTGGGCGCTTTCAAAAAGGGTTGACCTCAGCGCCGACCCGCCGCCCCATGTTGCACACCCGACGAAGACTTTAAGCTTAAGCTTGTGTCATGACATCGATTTCATCCGCGCGCCGGGCTTCGCGATCCCGTCTCCTTTTGCCGGCAGCTATCGCGGTTTGATTATGCTCCCCAGCGTACGGCCGAAGGTCCGCTTTGGGTCGGACCACGACATCGACTCCAGCGCGGAAAGCGGACGTCGGCACCACAGCCAAAAGCGGACCCGCCGGACTGCGGCTTGGGTTGGGAAGCTGACTTTGGCGGATCATCGCTGCTCGACCGACCAATCGCTAATACGCCAAACTCCATCTGTCTCCTTGGTCCATCGGACGATGAGCGGCAGTGGATCAGGATTGTTGAAATCGCGAACCCTTCGAAGCTCGGTCTCAACAGTGACGCCACCTCTGTCGCCATTAGCTCGCAAGACACGCAGATATCGTTCTCCAAGCGCTCCGTCTTTGAGCGCCTGCAACACGGCAGTTCGCCCGACAAGGCGCTGACCGTTGACGCCTAATAGGGCAACGCCTGCGGACTGATGTTCTGGCTCATAGATCACCCTCGTGTCGCCACCCACACTTGGCTGCAAGATATTCATTACTTCGGCTGCCGAGAACGGATCGTCACCATCGACGCTCAGACATGCGCGGACACGCCCCAAGCCTCTTCCATATCTCTCGATTGGGAAGTGTCCGCACACCGGGAAGGCGGCCGCAACGTTCTCTGAGATTGCGCGCGCGCGCATAACAGCGTCACTTGCCCCGCAGGTGTTAGGCAGCAAGGAGAAAGTCCGGCACCTCTGGCCCTCGACCATTTGTCCGAGCCACTTCAACCGACGCCGGCAGGAGCAAGAAGCCGAAATCAATCGGGTTCGCTTGCGATAGCGCGATTTCCACGATGTGCGGGATCGCTGCGTATGATGCAGTGTAGACGTCGCCTTGATGGCAAAGGCTCGACCAAAGCGTAAACCACGGCTCGTCGTTTGCGCCTTGCTGCTCTGGCCGTTTCGCCAATGCGTGGAGAAGATCGGGAATGTCCGATGCCGCGCCGTAAGCGTGAGTGAGTTCAGACCAGCGGCTATTGTCGAGTTCAAGCATGGCTTCGAACATTCCACGGCAAAGCACTCATGCCAATGTCCGAGATGGGTCGGAAATGGTCTTGGGCGAGCGGTCAGAAAGCTGACATTCGAGCGCACACTGAATGTCTTCTTTCCGGCACTCCGTGGATGACCGCTGTTGGCGCAGTGAACACGCGCGTGCCCCCCGCTGCGATGTCAGCCGCCGGGCCGCCATTCCGCTAACTGCCGGCCGGTCGATCCATCTTCGAAGGCCAGCTTGTCGACCTGTACAGCGGCGACGCAGGTCGGCCGCGCACCTCGAATTGAGGCCCGACAGTGGATCGACCGTCCGTCTGGGACGGTCTATAAGAAGACTGGTGACCTACGCATCTGCCAGCTTCTTTTCGGTCACCGCAAGTTGGAGCGCACCGTCCGCTGCCTTGGCATCGGAGTTGGCGACGCCTCTGAGCTCTCCGAGCAGATCGATCTCTCACGCAACGGCCGGGTTCTCTGAGCGGAGCCGACATTCGCCCTCAACGGGTGGATAGCCGGACATCTTCCCCCAACTTCGGAATATAGCTCCACCGTTAGCCGGTATCTTCAGTGGTCGAGCCTGGAACAGGTCAACTTCCGAAGCGGCTTGGAGCATGACCGCTATGCGCTATTCCGCATAGATGATTCTTATGACAAAAAACGCATAAAAATATATTATGTTGTAAATCGCATAATAATATACGATGCCAAATCTCGCATAGGAGAGCGATATGGATGGGTTCGCACGCTCACCCCGCCAACTGGGCGTCTTGATACGACATCACCGGAAGGCTCGCGGTCTCAGCCAGACACAGCTGGCCGACCTAGCCGGACTTCGACAGGAGATGGTTTCTAAGATCGAGAGCGGGGCGTCCGGCTCGCGCATCGCGGCCATCTGTAACCTGATGGCCGCGCTCGACCTAGATATAACCCTGACGCCCCGGACGCGACGCTCTCCAGCCGATATCGCGGACATCTTCTGATGGGACGGCGCCGCGCGCATGCGCCGCTTCACATCCTGATCAACGGTCTGACGGTCGGTCGTCTCGAGAAGGCGGCCGACGGCGCCGTGTCGTTCCAGTACGAGCCGTCATGGCTCGATTGGTCCGACAGATTCCCGATCTCCCTCTCCCTGCCTCTGCAACGCGCCGCCTGGAGAGGCGCGGCGGTCAACGCGGTGTTCGACAATCTGCTGCCGGACAATCCGACGGTCCGAAAACAGGTGGCCGAAAAGACTGGGGCAAAAGGTACGGATTCCTACAGCCTGCTGGAGGAGATCGGCCGGGACTGCATCGGAGCGATGCAGTTCCTGCCCGATGGTCTTGATGTCGATACCTCCGGCGCAATCTCGGCGGAGGACATCAGCGACGCGAAGATCGAGACGCTGCTCGACACCCTCGCGCGAGCGCCGCTGGGCCTCGATCCGGAAGAGGGTTTCCGCATCTCCATCGCCGGCGCGCAGGAAAAGACGGCCCTGTTGTTTCATGAAGGGCGCTGGAAGCGGCCGCTGGGCGCCACGCCGACCACCCACATCCTCAAGCCGCAGCTGGGCCGAATACCCACCGCATCGGGCGAGGTGGACATGAGCCACAGCGTGGACAACGAACACTACAGTCTGGCCCTGATGCGCGCCTTCGGTCTACGGACGGCGAATACGGAAATCGCGACCTTCGGGAAAAAGCGGGTCTTGGTGGTGAAGCGGTTCGACAGGGCGTGGCGAGCGGATGGGCGGCTGCTGCGCCTGCCCCAGGAGGACATGTGTCAGGCCCTGTCCACGCCCTCGACACGGAAGTATCAGGAACACGGCGGGCCCGGCGCGCAAGCTATCCTCGGTCTTCTTCAGGAGGCGGATGATCCCGCCCGGGATCGCATGGATTTCTTCCGCAGCCAGATCCTGTTCTGGCTGATCGGGGCCACGGACGGACACGCCAAGAACTTCAGTGTTTTCCTCAAGCCGGGCGGTCGCTTCGAACTGACGCCCTTCTATGACGTATTGACCGCCCAACCGGCATTCGACGCAAAGCGGATCCCCCACAAGCGCTACCGATTGGCGATGTCGGCAGGGGCCTCGCCGCATTACCGGATAGACGACGTCCTCGGCCGGCATTTCGTCCAGAGCGGCAAGGCGGCGGGGCTCGGCCCGACTCTGATGCGGAAGGTCATGGACGAGATTCACGAGGCTGCGGAAACCGCGCCGGCTCGCGCGCTGTCGGAGATGCCGGGCGACTTCCACGCTGAGGCCCACGATGCCATCAAGGTGATCCTGCCGAGGCGGCTGAAGATGCTGGACACCGCCTACGACGTGCTCTGACCCGGCGCGGTTCCTGTCGGTGGCGGCCCCAGGGCGCGCCCTCGAAAGGCCCCGTGCGGCTGGCCTGAGCGGGCGGCGGCGTTTCGCCCATACTCGACGAATACTTCAGCGCCAACGATCGAGCGTCAGGAACGTCCGCATCGGGTCGGAGTCCGACATTGGCGTCAGGCCCGGAACCAGAGTTGAAAGTAGACTGAGAGAACCGCCGCTGGGAGGTGGGTAGCGGGCATTGTTTAGATGACCGTTGGCGCCAGCAACTTATAAGAGATTTCGGGGCGGCGGCTTAATATCGGGGGTCGCCTTCCCAAGCATGACTTCGTGCGAGAATTTCGCGCTTCGTGACTGATCTCAGCGCGCAGTTTCGCGTGCCAATCGTGCGTCCAAACGGGCCGTGGCGCGGTCTGCATACAGGCCGCAAGCGCCAGCGGCGTAGAGGGGGCCACTGTCGCCAGCCTTCAGCGCCGCCAGCTTCTGCGGCAGGTCGGCGTTATCGGGATGGGCGGGTATCAGTACGTCGCAATCCAAAGTGCGGACTTTTTCGATAGAGGCGCGCAAGCGTGCAACGACTTCGGGGTGGCCTGAATAGGTATAGGGCACAGTGGCATAAGCATTCAGGCTGGACGCGAAGACAAAGTTCTTGCAGGACCCGCCCTCACAGGCTCGCCACGTCCAGCTTGTGCTGCCCAGGGTGTGACCGGGGGTGAAGACAGCCGTGAAACCCATGCTGCCCAAGGTGATGACTTCGCCATCGGCTATGGTGCGAAGGCGTGTGACCGGCGCAAAGCCATAGATGTCCGTGGCTTGAGGATCATCGGCATTGACCTGACCGCGCAACAGGGCCTGAGCGGCATTCGGGCTTGTTAAGACGACGGCGCCAGTGTCTCGGGCCAATGCGGCCAGACCGCCAGCATGATCGAAATGGGCCTCTGTATTGAGGATATAGCGTATATCCTCAATGCGGAATCCTTGCGCCCTGACATTGGCCTTGATGGTCTCGACGTTCTGGGGAAGGGCGGCGTCAATCAGCACCAGACCTTCGCCGGTGTCGATCAGCACCACGCTGAGGCCCGCCGAACCCACATAATAGACGGGACCAAACAGCCTCAACGGCGCTTGCGGCTGCATCCAGTTCTCGCTGGCAGGGGGGATGGGTTTGGTCAGGGGATCACGGGCGTCGTGTGCCTGCGCGACAGTAGCGGCCGCGATCGCAACGAAGATGGTAATCGCCGTACACACAGACTTCATTTCATCACGAAGGGTCGGAAGGGGCCAAAGTAACTCCTGTCTGCAATGGAAGCGTGGCCTAAGCGTGGCTGTGAGCCGCCCTCCTTGGTCGCGCGTGCAGTCGTCCGATGAGACGGCCCCCAAAGCACTGGCTCAAGGCGACGGTCGAGGCCGAGTTCATCGCCTAGCCAACTGATCCTGCAGCCATGCCTTTATCCCTTCATCGTCGGCCATGTCGCCGGGATAAGGGATGTCTGGTGTGTAGGGGCCGAAGTCGGGAAGGCCGACGGCGACCTTCTGCAGGGTCGAGAAGTCGCGCAGGCCGGATGGCAGGAGGATTGTACGGACTTCCATGTACCGACTTGATGCATCCGTAGACTCGCCGACATGCAAGGCGCCGAGTTTGCGGAACAGGTCGACGGTCACCAAGCATGAGCTGAAGCAATGACGATCAGTGATGACGACCACTTTGACGTCCGACGGTAGGCGCGCCTCTACTTTCGGCAGCGCCTGATCGACAGCGCAGACTGGCAGCTTCGGCCAGAACGGCTCGCCGTTGGCAAGCGACTGTTCCATCCCTTCAAGGACCTCGCCGAGAGCCGCAGAGGCCTTCGCATCGGTGCGAGCCCGTGCATCACGAAACGACTTCAAGGCGGCGATATTCTCACCCGACGCTCGCCAGAAAGCACCGACGCAGTCTGACCCTTGGGTGGCGACTTCCCTTACGCGATCTGCGCCGAATAGGGTGGTGGCGATGGCGTCGCCATATCGGGAATCACCTCCGCCGTTGCCTCGCAGATCCAGGATCACGTTGGTGGCGTTGCCCAGCTGCGTCTCAGCCTGGTGAACGGATGCGACGACGGCTTCTGCATCGTCGTCCAGCCCACTCAACCGGATCCAATAACCATTGCGCCATTGGGTCAGGGAGTAGCCGTCTTCTGCTCGGCCTTGGAGCGCTTCGATCCGCTCTTTCACAAAGCCAGTCGGCCCTTGGCCCCAGCGGAAGGTGATGTTTTCGCGCGCGCCGACTGCCGTTTCGAACGTGCACTGTTCTGGCCGTTTCAAGAAGGGATTGCCGTCGTCGGTCAACAGACGTCCCGCCGCCTCCGCGCGTTGGGCTTCGTTCGGCTCGCCGGCCACGAATAGCCGAATGCGGGCGTCTGCCCAGTGTTCGGCATCCACGCCGTCGCATTCGACCAACCGAGCATTCTGGATGTCCGGCAGTCGCGCTTCGGGCAATACAGAACCGACCCGCCAAACCTGCCCTTCGCGCTTAAGCAGCACTCCCGTCCACTGCAGGGTCTGTTTCTGCACCCTTGGTCGAGACCATATGTGACCGTCGGCGAAATCGGCTGCCAGACCGGCCATCACTGCGCTGTAGCCGTCGAAACCACGGACTTCGGGCAACCGCTGCTCTACGTGATGCGCGGCGGTGGCCAATCTTTGCTGGAAAGACGCGTCACCCAGCTCTGGCCGCGCTCCAGGATGGTTTTCAGTGATCAGCCGTAGCGCGGCTGCGCTATCCACCTCAGCCATCCGACGCCAGAGACCGGAACTGTCGCTCTCTGCAGCCTGCGAAGGCGCATTCATCAAAGCCAACGCAGTGGCTAGCGCAACGAGCTTGCTCGACATCTCATCTTCCCCAACTCAAACGTGACGTAGATGAAAGACGACCGCTCCGCGGGCGAGTTAATCTTTTGTAAGTGCGTTAAAGTACGACGACGTAAGATCGCAGGCTTCGGCAAGGGCATTCCGAACGGCCAATGTCCGCTCCCCGGCTTGAAGCCAGAGTCCGCTCTTGATTCATCAGGGACATTGAGAGCGGCCGCTTTTGGCGAAAGTGTAGCAGCAGAAGGCGCCCCTGCCGCAACATTCCAGAAAGACAGCAATCAGGTGTGACTATGCAATTCCGGGCCTGTCGACGACCTGCGGATAATAATCAGAAGAAAGACAAGACCTGCCGCTGACGCCCCGGCGCCCGCAAGGCCCACGGCCGGGAAACCCAGCCCCGCGCCGATCACTCCGCCGCCCAAGGCCGCGCCGATGGCGTTGCCCAGGTTGAAGGCGCCGATGTTGGCGGCTGAGGCGAGGTTGGGCGCATCCGACGCCGCCGCCATCACCCGCATCTGTAGCGGCGGCACAAGGGCGAAACTGGCCACGCCCCACAGGAAGATCAGCACCGCGCTGACCTCTGCGAAAGGCATGGCGAAAGCGAAGCCGACCAGAAGCGCGGCCAGCGATCCTAGCGTCACGATCAGGGTCCGGTCCACCGACCTGTCCGCGAACTTGCCGCCCAGCCAGTTACCGACCGTCAGCCCGACGCCATAGATCACCAGCATGACCGTGACGAAGCTGATCGAGGCGTGGGTCTCGGTCTGCAGGATCGGAGCGATGTACGTGAAGACGGTGAACATGGCGCTGGCGCCGATCACGGTCAGGGCCAGGGCCGCTAGCACCGGACCGCGACCCAGCACCTTCAGTTCGGCCAAGGCATTGCCGCCGCTCGGCGCCGCGACCTTCGGCAGGGTCAGGCGCAGGGCGACCATGGCCAGCACGCCCAGCCCTGTGATGCCCCAGAAGGATACCCGCCAGCCGATCTGGTCCCCGGCCCAGGTCGCGAGCGGCACGCCGACGACGTTGGCGATGGTGAGGCCCATGAACATGGCCGCGACCGCGCTCGCCTGTTTGTTCTTCGGCGCCAGACCCGCCGCCACGATGGCGCCGACGCCGAAGAAGGCGCCGTGGTTCAGGGAGGTGATCAGCCGCGCCGCCAGCAGCATGCCGTAGCTGGTCGAGACTGCCGCCAGCAGATTACCAAGGGTGAAGATGGCCATCAGCCCGATCAGCAGACTTCGTCTCGGGACCCGGCCGGTAGTCAGGGTCATCAGGGGCGCGCCCAGCACGACGCCGAACGCATAGGCGCTGATCAGAAGGCCCGCGACGGGGATGGAGACGCCGAGATCGCCGGCAATGACGGGCAGCATGCCCATGGGTGCAAACTCGGTCACGCCGATGCCGAAGGCGCCCACGGCGAGCGCGAGGATGGGGAGGTTCGGTTTCATCGGTCTCTCAGACGAGCGGCGGGTTCAGGCGGGCGAAGCCGGCCTGGCGTGCATAGGGGGTGTGCGGATAGGGCGGCGTAATCGCGCTGGCGGCGTCCAGCGCCGCGATCTGGTCGCGGGTCAGACTCCAGCCGACGGCGCCGAGGTTCTGGCGCAGCTGGTCCTCGTTGCGGGCGCCGATGATGACCGACGACACCGTCGGCCGCTGCAGCAGCCAGTTGATGGCGATCTGCGGAACCGTCCTGCCCGTCTCGGCCGCGACGGCGTCGAGGGCATCGACCACGCGGTACAGATGCTCGTCCTCCACCGGCGGGGCGAAGGCGGCGGTCTCGTGCAGGCGGCTGCCTTTAGGGATCGGCGCGTCGCGGCGCAGCTTGCCGGTCAGGCGACCCCAGCCGAGCGGGCTCCAGACCAGGGCGCCGACGCCCTGATCGACGGCCAGCGGCATCAGGTCGGCCTCATAGTCGCGGCCGATCAGTGAATAATAGACCTGGTGGGCGACGAAGCGCGGGCGGCCGTGGCGGTCGGCGGCCGCTTGCGCCTTCATCAGCGCCCAGCCCGGATAGTTGGAGACGCCCGTGTGCCGAACCTTGCCTGAGGCGACGAGGGTTTCCAGCGTCGCCAGGAGTTCCTCGATCGGCGTCGAGGCGTCGAAGGCGTGGAGTTGCAGGAGGTCGATATAGTCGGTCTCGAGCCGCTTCAACGCGCCCTCGACCGCGCCGATCAGCCGGCTGCGCGACACGCCCCAGTCGCCGGGGCCTTCTCCAATCGGCAGGCCGGTCTTGGTCGAGATCAGGACCTGATTGCGGCGGCCCCTGATAGCCTCGCCCAGCACCCGTTCCGAGGCGCCGTCCGAATAGACGTCGGCCGTGTCGAACAGGTTGACCCCGGCCTCCAGACAGATGTCGATCAGGCGGCGCGCCTCGACGGCGTCGCTCGTGCCCCAAGCGCCGAACAGGGGCCCAGTCCCGCCGAAGGTGCCCGTGCCGAGGCTGAGGACCGGGACCCGAAGCCCCGACGATCCGAGTTGGCGATAATCCATGGGTGCTCCCGTTTGTTGTCGGACGCACAGATGGACAGGCCTGAGGCGCGGCGTTAGGGGTGGTTTGCACCAAGCACCTTTGATCTGGACGCAAAGATGAAGACGATTGGCGTCACGGACCGGGCTCGCGAGCTGGAAGTCTTCGCCGCCGCTGTCGCGGGCGGCAGCTTTTCGGCGGCGGGGCGGGCGCTGGGCCTGACCCCCTCGGCGGTCAGCCGCACCCTCGACCGGATCGAGGCGCGGCTGGGCGTTCGGCTGATGCTGCGTACGACGCGGGTGCTGACCCTGACGGCCGAGGGGCAGGTCTATCTGGGGGCGGCGCGACGCATCCTGGCCGACCTCGATGACGCCGAGCGCCAGATCGCCGATCAGGGCGCGCCGCGGGGGCGGCTGCGAGTCAGCGCGGCCTTGTCGCACGGACGCCTGTGCGTCGTGCCCCTGCTCGGAGCGTTCGCGGACTTGTATCCACACATTCTGGTCGACATCAATCTGACCGACGCCATCGCCGACATCCCAAGCGGGGAGGCGGACGTGGCCATCCGGTTCGGCGTCCTGGCCGACAGCCCCCTGACCGCGCGTCGGATCGGCCAGACCGGCCGGACCATCGTGGCCTCGCCGGAGTATCTGGCTCGGCGCGGGACGCCGCAGATCCCTGAGGACCTGCACGACCACAACTGTCTGAATTTCAACTTCCGCCGCGCCGAACCGGTCTGGCCGTTCAGCAAGGACGGCCGCGACTACGCCCTGACGGTCAATGGAAACATCGAGGCCAACAACGGCGAAACCCTGGGCCAGTTGGCGGTCGCGGGCGTGGGCATCACGCGCGTCGGCAGATTCAGCGTCGCTGACGATCTGGCCGCCGGCCGTCTGCTCCCCGTGCTCGAGGCCTTCAATCCGGGCGATGTGGAACAGATCCACGCCGTCTTTGTCGGCGGGCCGAACATGCCGGCTCGAGTGCGGGTTTTCGTCGATTTTCTCGTCAGCAATCTTCGCTGACAATGTCCGATTCCTGGCACTCGAACGATGAGTGGAGGTGGCGCATTGAACACGCGCGTGATCGCCGCTGCGATGTCAGCCGCCCGGCCGCCATTCCGCTAACTGCCGGCCGGTCGATCCATCCTCGAAGGCCAGCTTGTCGACCTGCACAGCGGCGACGCAGGTCGGCCGCGCATCTCGGGTTGGAGCCCGACAGCGGAACGACCGACCGTCCGGGAAGGCGCCGATCCGGCCTTCGATGAGCACACGCCACCCGCGCGTCGGCGGCTGGACTGGCTGATCGACCTCGCCCCGGATCAGGTGGACATAGGGCTGGCCCTCGCGCCGGCCGATACGCGAACCGTCGACGGGCGCGTAAAGCGCTAGCCCGGCTGTCTCCTCAGACGCAGACGGCGCAATCAGAGGAGGCGGTTCGGACGGCGTCTCATCGTCGGATACTGTCAAGGGACCGGAAGCATGGGCGGGCGGTGGCGGCGGACAGGTGTCCAGAGACAGCCAAGGTCGCGTGATCCATACCCCGTCGGCGTTGGCCCAGGCTGCGGCCAGATCGGCTCCGTCCACGGGGGGCGTGGCCAACCAGTCGGCCGTGTCGAGCCGCAGTTCGATGTCTTTGCCGTCTGTCGTGCGTGACCATGAGGCGACGCCAGGGCGATCCGGCGTCTCCGCCGCGCCCTGACATCCGAATGGCAGGCGCACGACAAAGCGTCGACCGATCAGCGCCTCCTGCGGGGCGTCGCCCGCCGCGTAGGTCGAGGCGGCGCGGGCGAGGGCGGCGATCATCCCCGCACGGTCCAAGGCGACGGTCTGCGGCGGCGGCGAGGCGGCGGGCGCCTCCGGCGCGGGTTCGGGCCGTTTGCGGTCGCACTGGGCGAGGCCGGGCGCGGCCAGGATCAGAAGCCACAGTGCATGTCTGGTCGAGATCATCCGGAACCTTCACCCGTTGTGGGTCGCTGATGCAACTTGGCCGCCGACCTTGACCATAAGCGCGCGGCGGGTGGAAAGGGTTCAGCCGGGATGAGTTTCGACCAGATCGCCGCCCTCGTCGTCCTTGTCTGCGTCGTGGCGGCGATGATCCACGGTAAGCTGCGGCCCGATGTGGTGGCCCTTGCCGGCGCGGCCGTCCTTCTCATCCTGGGCGTTGTGCGGCCGGTCGAGTTGCAGGGCGCCTTCGCCAGTCCGGCCGTCATCGCCTTGGCGGGCCTGTTCGTCATCGCCTATGCGATGGAGCTTTCGGGCCTGCTGGCGTTCCTGATCCGCCAGGCCAAGGGGCTGACCAAGGTGTTCGGTCGCCACGCCATCTGGATGGTGATCGGCCTGTGCGGCTCGGTCGGCGGGTTCCTGAACAATACGCCGGTCGTGGTGCTGGCCGCGCCGGTGATCCGGGACATGGCCTTGTCTCTGGGCCTGTCTCCGAAGCGGTTCCTGATGCCGCTGAGCTACGCCGTCATCATGGGCGGCCTGCTGACCCTGATCGGCACCTCGACCAATCTGCTGGTCAACGACATGGCGCGCAATGCGGGCCAGCCCAGCTTTGGACTGTTCGAGATCACCGGCGTAGGGCTGTCCATCGCCGTGGTCGGCGGGGCTTACCTGTACTTCTTCGGCGCGCGGATGCTCGATAAGACCGCCGCGCGCGAGGAGGCCGAGATGGCGGCAAAGCGCGAGGCGCAAGGCGGCGGCCCGAGACGCCGCTTCTGGCCGTTCGCCCTGCCGAAGCTCGGAGAGCAACGCGCCACGCCCAGCGGGTCGGGCGACGCCGTGCTGGGCGACGTGGACCTTTACGAAAAGGGCGCCGAGCGTCCGCTGGAGCTTAAGCGCGCCCTGGCGTCGCTGGTGGTGTTTGTTTCAGTCGTGGCTGTCGCGGCCTTCGGCCTGGCGCCCATCGCAGCCTCGGCCTTCGCTGGCGCCGTGGCTCTGATCCTGATGCGCATCATTACCGCGGAGGAGGCCTACGCCGGCCTGAGGCCCGAAATCCTGCTTCTGATCGCGGGCATGGTGGTCATCGGCTCGTCGCTCGAGGTGACAGGCCTGGCTCAGGCGGGCGCCGACGCCCTGATCGACGTGATCCGTCCCTATGGCCCGTGGGTGGCCCTGTTCATCTTCTATGGCGTGACGCTGTTCGCCACCGACATCCTGTCCAATGCGACGGTGGCGGTGCTGTTCTCGCCGATCGCCGTGGCCATCGCCGTAGCCTTGGGCGTGGATGCGCGGCCGTTTCTGGTCGCGGTGATGATGGCCGCCTCGGCCGCCTTCGCCACGCCGTTCAGCTATCAGACCAATGTGCTGGTCTTCCAGATGGGCAACTACAGCTACATGGACTTCGTGAAGGTCGGCCTGCCGCTGAATCTGATCACCTGGGCCACCGGCATGGCGGTGATCCCGATCTTCTTCCCGTTTTGAAAGAGCCCGGATGGGGGCTTCGCTGGGTTGTCGGTATTGGATTTGAAAACTGCTGCTGGCGGATATCGCGCAAGGCGGGATCATTCGTCAGCGCTCGACAATCATCCAACAAAAGACCGGCCGCCCCGTGCCGTTCGAGATCACCGAGGCGGCGCGGGAAGCGTTGGTGCAATGGCTCGAACGTCGAGGGGCGACGGCGTGACGACTGGGTGTTCCCCAGCCTTAGCCGAGATGGCGAGCACAAAGGTACGCGGCAAAATGCTCGGCTCGTCGATGCATGGGTGAGGATGATCGACCTAAACCCGAGCACAGATGGCACACATAGCCTTCGACGGACAAAGGTGGCGTTAATCTGCAAGAAGGCCGGCAATCTTCGAGCCTTCCAGCTACTGCTCGGCCTTGGAAAGCTCGAGAGCACCGTCAGGTATCTCGGTATCGAGGAAGGCGACGCGCTGGAAATCTCGGAGCAGATCGACCTTTGAGCCGCGTTGGGGCTGCCTGCCGAAAAGCGAAGCGCCCCATTGTCTCGGAAAGGTGGAAAGCGGGCACCACTCGACTAGGGTCGTTCAGGTCGGATTTCGGGGCTTGGGGTTTAGGCCCAGACAATCAATCACCCACAGGAATCCAGGGCGCCGCAACCAAAGGAATAGCTGCTCGCTCGAGGTCGCCAAGACGGTTTAACTCGCGGCCTCGCCACTGACGGCGCAGTGCACAAGCATATCTCCAGCAGGTCTGCGCCACAGTGCATTGGGCGAGAATGGGCGACGACCCGCCTCGCGACGAAGGCCGATCCGAGCGCGATCTGAAGCTTGTCGCCCGGCGTCCATTCGACGTCCCGGAAATCCGGGCTCTCCAGGGTAATGAGGTGAAAGCGGTCGGCGGCCTGTTCGCACGTCGTGACGATCGCGCGCCGCATGAATACGCGACGCAGCATGCTGCTGAGCCGTCCTTCCGGACGCTGCTTCGACGCGACAAACCCCGCTCGACGGACCTGCTTTTGCATCTCCATGTCGACGGTCGGGGGCTCGGCGGCGCGGCCGCGGCTCGAAGCACTCACAGGATTCCCTTTTCCAAAACGACGCCGGAACGGCCTCGACTGATCCATACCGAAGAGGTATCGGGAGGACGCCTTGGCGTCATTACGAAGACATGCCTGAATCTTATTCATTTGCGCCAGTTGATCGGGAGGCCCGCACATGCCCGTTCTGACCGACACGTCCCCTGCCTCGGAATGGGTCGAGCCGGACGAGGTGGCGCGACCGGTGGTGACCTACGGCGTCGCATCGGAGAAGATCGGCGCGTTCGAAGTGAACATGCATCGCCACCTCAAGGGGCAGTTGATGCTCGTGCAGCGCGGCGCGCTCAGCGTCGAGGTCGAGGGCGGCCTTTGGATCGTCCCGCCCCGCAGCGCCATTTGGGTGCCCGGCAGTGCGCTCCACGCGATCAAGGCCAGCGGCGCGCTGGAGGGCTACAGCGCCTTTGTCTCCCCGGACGTCGCCGCGCCGCTGTTCCGGTCCTGCTGCACCGTCGCCGTGACGCCCTTGCTCCGCGAGCTCCTCGTCCGCGCCGCTCACCTGCCGTTGCTCTACGAGGAGGGCGGAGAAAACTCGCGACTGATCGCGGTGTTGCTGGACGAGATCGCGGCCGCCAAGGTCGAGGATCTGCACCTGCCGATGCCGACGGACGCGCGACTGCGCGCCATGGTCGATTTGATGATGGCCGCCCCCTCGGATCGCGGCACGCTTGCGGGCTGGGCGAGCCGGGTGGGTCTGAGCGAGCGCACCCTCGTGCGCCTAATCATGCGGGAGACGGGAATGAGCTTCGGACGATGGCGCCAGCAGTTGGGCATCGTCTTGGCTGTGAGAGGGTTGGCTGATGGCGCCTCAATTCAGCAGGTCTCGGCCGATCTCGGCTACGAGAGCACACCCAGTTTCGTGACGATGTTTCGTAAGACGCTCGGCACATCTCCGCGGCGATACATGGCTGAACGGCATTCCAGCTGATGGGCAGGCCGGAGCTTGATCTTCATTGGCAATCGAGAGTTGAAGGCTGATGTGGCCAGGGTTCTGGTGGTGCGCATCCGTTCTTAGGGCTGTGATGGAAGGCGGCGTTGACTGCCGCACCGAGTGTGGCGTTCCGGCCTGGTGGCCGATGACCGCTCATGACTCATTGCCGACCTCCGAAGCGTCCGCTCTCAGGCGCGCGCCATAACCTAACTCCGCTGCGTCCGGACCTGACTGATCGCGGCTGTTGGCTGGGTCAACTGCCGGATGGTGGGGCCTCACGATTTCAGGTCGCTTATCGGTCGCGAGGCCGCCGGCCGCGCTTCAATCAACTCCTGCTCCGCTTACGAGCAAGTAGACCTGTGGCGAGATCAAGATTCGGAAGACATCTCCTTCCGACGCTTGGCTGTTTCCGCTTTGACCTCGGCCACGAAGCCGTCGAAGTGGGCCTTGGCCTTTTCGATGGTCGTCGGCGTCGCGAAGCCCTCGCCATACCGGGAAAGCCAGGTGATCAGCAGGTCACGCGCGACCTTCTTGCAAAGGCGGTGGCTTTTCAGGATCTCTGGGTCAGAGGCTGACAAGCTGCCGTGCACGATGCCGGAACGCAGATCATAGGCCCGTCGGACCTCATCCGAGAGCTCCCGAAAGTTCCAGGTCTCGGTCGAGAAGCACAGAGCCGCCGTCCGATCGGAAAGTCGGCGCGTGACCCCTGACCCGGTTTCGCCAGTCCAGAGAAGCCGTTCCATGGCGGTCAGGTATTTGACGATGGCGGCGGGCGTGGCCGCTTCGGTTGCGGCGTCGGCATACCATGCCACCGCATCGAGATAGCGAACCGCGACAAATTCGGCATTCGTTCGGTTGAGCACTGTCGAAATAGCGACGCCCACTGCGTCGAGCATCGCAGCTCGATCCGGTTCTTTGAGCATGGTCCAGAAGCTGGAATGGATGCTCGCGCCCTCCCAGCTCTTGGTAAAGTGAAGGTCAGCTGTGCCGTCAGCGCGCAGGGCGACGTTCGCCGTCTTGATTGAGGGGCGAGCGGGTCCGCCGGCGCGCATCGCTTGGGTGTCATAGACGCCGGCGATCAGATGGACGGTGTGGACCGCGGCCTGCACAGCCTCCTCGGCGGCCTGGCGAGACGTGGTTGGATCGCACGCCGGAACCCTGACCTCAGCGATGTCGGAGAAGGCGTTCAGGTACTCCTCGCACATGTCCGCGAGAAGCAAATCGCTGTCGGGACGTCGCCGGGATTCTTCCGCGCGTGACGCTGCCAAAGCATCGGTGAAACGCGGCGCTATTTCGGCCCTGGCCCCAATGCGCACAGGGCCAATCTGGACCGTTCCGGCACCCTTGAGGCCGATGTTGCAAGGTATGAAGTGGGTAAGCGGCTCACAGTTTTCGCCAGCCGTTGCGATCCAGGCACTGAGGTTGGCGCGATCCTCCGCCGCCCGCGTCTTGCCCCTGCCAGGACGCAGATATTCAGAGGCATACCCTTTGAGAACCGCCTGATAGGCCTCGCGCGGGTCAACACGGCGGCGGAAAGGCGAGTCATCGAGCGCCAGCTCGGTTAGCTCCTTGAGCTCCCGCGCGGCGGCCTCGCCTATGGTCCATTTCGTTCCATCGGCGTCAAGCAGTTGGGGGCTGAGAAAATGGGCCAGGCCCAAGCCCTTCATCTCGCCCCACGACATCTTCGAATGACGAACCAATTCGGTCATCACGAAGTTGAAGGTGCGTTCGGTGCGCCTGGCGGACAGGGACATGAAGGAGCCTTTCCGGAGGTCGTCAGTCCTCTTTCGGATGCATGGAATTGATTAGATTCTTCGCCACGCGGGGATCCGCCACGTCAATCCCAAACTGCGCGGCGAACAGCTCATGTCGCTGGCGGGTCAGCATGATCGACCTGAACCCAAGTGCCTACGGCACCCATAGCCTTCGGCGAACTAAGGTGGCCTTAATCTACAGGAAGACAGGCAATCTGCGAGCCTGCCAGCTACTCCTCGGTCACGGGAAGTTGGAGAGCACCGTCAGGTATCTCGGTATCGAGGTAGACGACGCGTTGGAGATTTCTGAGCAGATCGACCTTTAGCCGGCATGGGGCAGCGCGCCTGAAAAGCGGTCTGCCCCAATGTCCCGAATGGGTGGGAAGCAGACCTTGAGCTGCTGTTATGTCAGATCGCCCAAGGGGCAGGATTGCTCATTTCCGCGATCTGGCCGCGATGGTGACGTTTCCTTACGACGGCCCTTCCGTCAGAATTTGTCCGTCGCCATAGGCTCCATCCAACCGCCCCTTCTTCGCCCAGTCCAGCACGGCCTGATAATAGCCAGATGCGTAGCCTATCGATGTGCGCTTGCCGTCCGGCGCAGTTTCAAACCGAACGATGCCATGGTCGGTGTTCGGATACTCCAACAGAGTGATCGGCCGCCCTTGGCCTGCCAGGTCGATCAGCCGCTGGCGAGTGGCGTCGGGCGGCGCGCCCAGATCGTCCTTGGCCTGAATCCAAAGCATCGGCGTGTTAAGACGGCTCAACACCGGCAGCGGGTCGTAGTCCCACGAGGTTCCAGCGTCGAGCACGGGGGCCATGGCGGTGATTTGTTCGTTCGGGGTAGTTAGTAGAAATCCGGTGAACTCGCCTTTGATGTCGGCGAACCAAGGTTGGGTGCGATACTTGGCCCGCATGGCCTCTAGATGCGCAAACCCGACTTCGCCGTGCGAGGCGATGAAGGCGCCGGTCACGTCGGTGATCTCGCGCGCCTGTTCCAGCACGTCCGCGCCCCAACCCTTGCCCTTGAGATCCAACATCACCTGGTCGCTGTCTTCCGCCAGCGCCCCATAGGCCAAACCAAAGCCAACGATGACGAAGTCCACTGGCGTCTGGCTGGCAGCCAACGGCGCGACCCATCCTCCCTGGCTGGAACCGTGAAGGCCGACCCGGCCCGCGCGACTTCCGGCCAGCCGACGGGCCTCGACCACGGCGGCGGCGGCGTCCTCAGCCAGGACGTGAAAGTCCTGAGTATAGCGCCCCTCCGATCCACCAGAGCCCCGCTTGGCATAGACGAAGACGCCAACGCCCGAGGCTGGGGCGAACCGCTGGAAGGCATTGAAGTCCAGCGCATTGGCGCCTTCCGACCCATGTACCTCGACCATGATGGGGACCGGCCCCTCACCAAGCGGCAGGACCAGCCGGCCGTTCAGGCGCGTCCCGCCCTGGCCAACGAAGGTCGTGTCGCGCACGTCCAGGCTCAGGCGACGGCCAATCTTTCCGTCGAAGACCATCCGACCTTCCTCGCACGACCCCAGTTGCGGCTGCGGGCCTTCGACGCGTGTGGTGGAACCGAGGGTGCTGACCCAGTGCCCCTGCGCGCCCATCAGCATCCTGGCCGTCGTCCCGTCCAGCCGACGCCACCGCAGGCCCTTGTTCGCCAGCGGCGCGACATCCACCCAACTGCCGTCATCCAGCCTATAGACGCCCACATGACAGACCACGGTCGGATCGGGTCGCTCATCGACGTCGGCCCCCGGCGCCTGGGCCATTGCTGGCAAGGCGACGATGGACATGATGAGGGCCAGGGCGGCGGCGAGGCGGGATTGGGGCATGGGTTTTCCAAATCAGGATTGCGAGTTCTCGCCAAACGCCATTGCCGGTCGCTTGGCGGCTCGCTAGGCCCGACTTCGCGAACGGTGCTGTGGGTGCGTGAACGGGACGGCATGGGTCACAAGACGAGAACCATCATCGGGGTGACGACCGGGCGGCGCTGGGCCATCGACGGCGTCATGCTCACCGTCATGGGCATGTTGCTCGGATTTCTCGGCCCCTTCGATTCTGAAAATGCGCCTCTCGTGAGCCGCTACGCGTACTGGACGATCTGCATGCTGGGCGGCGGGTTGATTGCGGTCGCGGTGGACGAAAGCCTGGGCCGTCGCCTGCCGTTCCTATGGAGACGCGTCGCCGTGACCTCGGCGCTCGCCACGCCGCTGGTGACCCTGTTCGTCCTCGTGACCCAGCGTCTGATGTTCTCAGAACATCGCTGGTCGATCTATCTGCCGCTGTTTTGGCAGGTCGGCCCCATCATGCTGGCGGCCATGACGGTCAGGGCCTTGGTCTGGCGCAGGTTGCCCGTGCGGGTCGAGACCCGCATCCTCGTCGTCCCGCCCCTGCCAGAGGCCGAGACGGCTTTCAGGCAGCGGCTGTCAGCCAGGCGGCGCGGTGCCCGCCTGATCGCCATCGAGGCGCACGACCATTATTTGAGAGTGCATACCGATGCGGGCGCGGAGCTGATCACTCTACGCTTTGCCGACGCGCTCGACGAATTGTCGCTAGCGCACGGATTGCGGGTTCACCGCTCATGGTGGGTCGCCGCAGACGCGATTGAAGAGGTGCGTTGGTCGCGCGGCTCGGGGAAGGTGCGCCTCGTTGGCGGCGTCGTGGCGCCGATAAGCCGGACCTATCGCTCCGACGTGTCTGCGGCAGGTTGGAGTTAGACTGCGGACCTGAGCAACGTCTAGCAAAACCCGAAAACGATCGTGGCGGCCTCCGGCATGTCAACGTCCGCAACGAGTCGAAAGTGGGCGTGAAGCCCGCGGCCGGTTGGACGTCCGTTTTTGGGCAGCCAAGCAAGGATCGCTTCTGACTCTTTGCAGATACTCGGAATGTCCGCTGTAGAGCGCGGTTTAGGCGGCAGGCTCGCTGGATTAAGCGTCGAGGTCGCAGGCCGCCTGTTAAGCCGCCCGACCGGAACCTAGCGGCTTGCACTTGCGCGTGAGCATGGCGGTCGATCGCGCACTTTCACCATGAACGAAGCCGTTCCGGCAGGGAGCAGCCGGATGGTATCGAGCGCGGCCGTTAGCTGTCGCCATTCTGCAAGTTGTAGCTATAGTCATCGAGTACGAGGGCGAGGCGCAATTGGCACCTGAGACAAAGGCAAGACTTCTCGCGTCAATGCACGCTGGGCGCTTGGTTGTCGTCTGCGGCGCGGGTCTGTCGATGGCTGCCCCGAGCAACCTGCCACCAGCCTGGCGCGTCGCTGAGGCCAGCTTCGACAAGTATGTGATCGAGACCGATCCGACCTGCGACACGACCATGCGACACGATCTTGAAGCGTTCGCCCAGCACTTCGTTGATCTGCACACCCTCGAAACGGTCTTCATCGAAAGTCTCGTGCCGTGGCAGGCATTCGTCCGGCCTCCCAATGCTGGCCACGCGGCTGTTGCGGACTTTCTGATCACCCGCGCAGCGTCTGCCGCCCTTTCGGCCAACTACGACACCCTGATCGAGCGTTGCGGGATTGAGAGTGGCTTCGATTTCCAGAATTCGCTGGACGGCGACGAGGCGACAGTTCGGTCTCGCACCCAGAGTCCGCTGCTGAAGTTTCACGGCTGTGCCACGCGCGATCGGCTGGCGACCGTGTGGGCACCGTCACAACTTGGCGCGCCGCCGATTGCCGACCGGATCGCGAGGAGCAAGGCCTGGATGGCCGCTAACTTGCGCCAGAAGGATTTGCTGGTCGTCGGGTTTTGGTCCGACTGGGATTACCTGAACACCGTCTTGGGAACCGTTCTCGACGGTTTGGCACCGCAGTCCGTCACGGTGATTGACCCCACCGATGCGGCGGCCCTGGAAGCCAAGGCACCGGAATTGTGGGCGCTTGCTCATGGCCCGGGCGTCGTCTTCACACACGTTCGAGAATCGGGCGCGGAAGCGCTTGCTGAACTGCGCAAGGCGTTCTCTCAGAACTACATCCGAGGGATGCTGTCGGCAGGCAGAGCTTCATTCGAGGCCGCAACCGGCACAGTGTGCGATCCGGCTTGGCTTGAACCACCGGACTTCGAGAATGACGTCCTTTATGGCTGGCGCTGCGACGCGGAGGGCGTTCCGTCAGATCAGCCAGCGACCCGCGCGCAACCGAGCCAGTGCGAAGTCGTCGGCACGTTTCACTTGCTCCTGCGGCAGGCAGGGGCAACGAGCCGTCCGACCGGCTACGAGTTGGGCGGTCGTTCGATACGAGTCGTCAATGGCGCAGGAGCTGTCTTAAGCCAGCTCCAGGTTCGATTTATCGAAGCCCCTGCGATAGCTGCGACCGATATTGTCGTAGCCGCCGGCGCAACTGCCCTGCCGCTTCCGGGTAGCGTTGTGAGGCCCGGGCATGCTGGCAGTTTTATGCGGCCGGCTCCCGTTGGCTCTTGGTATGATCTAGCCGATGGGCGGACGGAGCTGGGTATCTGATGGACATTCCGACACAGTCTGAAGTCATCCTTCGCGAGGCCGGCTACCAGACTTGGGCTTGGACCGGTGCGTCCCCGCCGGTAACCTGCTTTGAAAGCGCCACGCTGATCGGCTTCGTCCATGTTTTCAGCACCGCGAGCGACTTACTGGAAAACTGGGAGGCCGCACAGCAGCGCGTTTTAAGTCGACACGCGCCAGCATTGAAGGCTGCGGGCGCGAAGGCCTGGAACGTCTACTCGGTTCTGCTTACGTCGGAGCTGGCTCCAGGTCTCCAGTGGCGGGTTGAGCGGCTGGAGGAAGATTTCACGCTGACGCGGAAGATTGCGCGTACAGCAATCCAGACCGTTGAGGATCTCGCTAACGCCTTGCTACCGCTTGGGCCTATCCGGGCCCAGCCCATCTTAGAGGACGCCGATATCGCCCGCCGCCTCCGCTCACGCGCGAAAGACATTCCCGTCGAGGCTCTAAATGCCTTTCTCGGCGACATGAACCCCGACGCTGTGGTTGAAATCTTCGGGAGCCGGCCATGAGGCTGGACTATATCGAGGTCTGCGGCTTCCGTGGGTTTCGGGACAAGGTCCGGGTCGATTTTGGTGGCGGCTTCACGGTGATCACCGGCCGGAACGGCGTTGGGAAGAGCACCCTTTGCGACGCAGTCGAGTTCGCCATCATTGGCGAGATCGGAAAGTACGCCGTAGAGTCCGCAGCCAAGGAGACCGTGCGCGACTACATTTGGTGGCGAGGCGACAATGAGCCGGAGAAGCATTACGTCACCGCCGCGTTTGTCGGCGTCGACGGACATGCGTTTTCGATCACGCGGACCCGCGAAGGCGCCGACAAAACGCCTGAGGAGATTGAGGAAGCCCTCTGCCAAGGTGCGGTGCCGGATGATCCCCTCCGCCAACTTTGCAAGACGTCCGTTATTCGCGACGAATGGATTGCCGCGCTCAGCCTGGATCTGAGCGAGACACAGCGCTTCGACCTCGTCAGGGCAGCTTTGGGCTCGATCGAAGGGTCCGATCTCGCGACTAAGGCGAAAGCGGTTGTGGCCATCGCCGAAGCCGCTGCAGAACGCGTGAACACGCAATACGAAGAGGCCAGGTCGGCGCTGTCTGGTGGTCTGGTTCAGTTGTCAGAGGCCAACGACGCTGCAAGCCGTAGCGCCGATGTTTCAGCTGCGATGATCGTTATCGACCGCTTCGTCCCGCCCGCACAAGGTGATCTCGCCCAGCGGTTGGACATCGCCCAGCGCTCACTGCCCCATCAACGGAGACGGTTAGAGGGGCTTAATCAAGCGGTGTTCGAGGGGCGCGAGTTGCTGGCGGCGCAACAACAATACAAGGTGCCTGAAGAAGCTGCCCGCCGCGAGCATCTGCATACCGAGTTGAACGCAGCATCGGCCGAATTCGAACGTCGACAGACGGACCTTGCTGAGGCTCAACGGGCTTACGATATCGAGGCCGCCGCGAGCGAGATCGCAGCCTCGCTTTCAGCGCTCGTCGAGCACGGAGAGGCTGTCGGTCTACACGACGAGCATTGCCCACTGTGCGCCGCCGCACGGACGCGCGATGAGTTCGAAGCTGGCATCGCTCAAGCACGCGCCCGAATCGATAAGCTGGCTGGTGGCGTCAACGCAGCGCGGGAGCGTCTCGCCGCTGCTCGAGGCGCTAGCGCGGTTGCAGAACAGTCATTGACGGCGGCGCAAGCGGCCTGGGCTGAGGTTGATCGAGAACAGCGCGCGCTGCGCGAGCGGGAAACCGCTCAATTGGCCCTCTTCGAGCAGTACGGGTTGAACCCGGCGAACGCCGGGAATCCAGCGGCCTTAGAGGCTGAAGCAGCGGCTGAGCGAGAGCAGCTTATTGGACTTGAGACGGCGTTGAACGCCATGGAGGCGTCGCGCGCCGTGCGCACGCTTAGCTCGGTCGAAGCCCGCGTGGGCGTGCTTCGGAGTCACGCTGAGACTACAGCGGATATGCTCGCAAAGGCTCAGAGCGCAGTTGCCACGGCAAAATCTCTAGAAAAGAGTGTCCGGCGCTCAGCATCCGAAATCGTCGACGAGCGTCTCGCGCGGATAAGCCCCCTTCTAAACGAGATCTATCAGCGGCTACGGCCTCACGCGAACTGGCGTAGTATTGACTACAGCATCAGGGGAGATGTTAGGCGTTTCCTTAGCCTCAAGGTCGGTGATGACCTCAACCCCCAATTCGTCTTCAGTAGCGGCCAGCGGCGCGCCGCTGGCCTGGCGTTCTTGCTGTCAGTTCACATGGCGCGACCGTGGGCTAGGTGGCAGACACTTCTGCTAGACGATCCCGTGCAGCACATTGACGACTTCCGAGCTTTGCAACTTGTCGAAGTGTTGGCGTCATTCCGCCAAGCCGGACGTCAAGTTGTGGTAGCGGTCGAGGACGAAGCGCTTGCGGACCTTTTATGCCGGCGCCTGCTAAGTTCGCCTGAACAGGGCGGTCGGCGATTCGAAATCGACTACGGAGCAAGCGGTGCTGCCGACGTCGTAGATCGCATGGAAATCCCACCCATGCCCCCTAGTATCCTCCGCGCCACTGAGGGAACTCAAGCCACTGCCTAGGCGGCGATCCGAATGTCAGGTTTCGGATCAGGTTCGAAGGTCCGCATCTGGCGCTTCTCGGACACGGGCTTCACCGCCAATCCTGACTCAACGCGGTCTTTAGCGATGTCTGCTTTCGGCCAACCGTGTGCGCTGGCGGAATTGGATACGCGCCACCATTTGCGGGTCAGGGTGGAAACCTTGTCGGCCGATCAGCGGGAGAGCACCATGCCGGTACCCGGCCAGATAACCTTCATCGGCCACGACTTTTACAAAGGCGGACCGGCACCGCGCTTGAGCTTTGGCAGCATGACGCCGCAGCCCCTCGGCTACGACGAACTCTTCGCGACGAAGGCGGGGCGTCCTGTCGATATTCCTGTCGAATGGCGGGACGCGACCGTCCTCGAGACCAACGTCGAAGACCTGGATACGAGCCTGCCATACCGGGTGAGGGGGCGGCTCCAGAGCGAGTTCACGTCTGGGGCGATCGGACTGGTGAAGGGCGGGTGGCTGCCTTCGTTC
This sequence comes from Brevundimonas sp. UBA6550, assembly GCF_002434505.1. GTDB lineage: Bacteria > Pseudomonadota > Alphaproteobacteria > Caulobacterales > Caulobacteraceae > Brevundimonas. The sequence goes on along the minus strand of NZ_DJKE01000011.1, from coordinate 51,369 downwards.
CTGGCCAGCCTCGCGCCCGACACGGTCATTCTGCTGGACCGCAACATCGTTACGGACATCATCGGTCGGTTCGATAGAGGGGGGCTGAAGGGGCGCGAGCCAGATTTCATTGATCTGTTCGCTGATTACGAGGTGCGGTTGAACCCGATGCCCTTCATTCTGGAGGGCAATCAAAAACGCAGACCTTCGGCGGTCGAAATTCGCGATCAACTCCAGAGGGTCAAGCTTGCGCTGGCCTACGCCCTGCCAAAGGCGCGTCTTATGATCGCTCCGAACGTTGAAACCGGTGCGGTCCGCATGCTGGATGAAGCGGCACCGTGGTTCGAAGCCCATCAGGCTTTCCTGCTCCGGGTGGCGCCTCGGCTGACGTCCACGGTGGGCGCGGGGCGGCGCGACAGGGTTTGGCGGGACTGTCTGGCCGACGCTGATGCCTGCGGGGTCAAGCGGACCTCAATGATCCTGATGGCGGTCCTGAGCGCCCTTGAGGATTCACGGGGCAACGGTCCTGCGCGCTCGATCCTGAAGTTCAAGACGGGCTACGTCGACACTGACGCCTATAATGCGCTTTGCGACTTCCGGGCGATGGAGATGCTTTTGAATCTGGCCGTGCATTTTCCGGACAAGCCGGCGCAGTTTTGCACGAAAGACCGGGGCCTGGCCCTGTTCTGGGCCGGTCTCGGGCTTAAGGGGAGCTATTCGACCGGGGAAGGCATCGTCTCCGATTTCAACTTCCATCCTGCCGTGCTGGCGAACTGGGGTGTTGCCAAGTGGCAAGAGGTATCGCGGTGACACTCGGAGGTCGGATCGTGGGGGCATTTGGGAAGCGCTGAAAGCCGTGGCGCTCAAGAAGGCTTGGCGTATGCTCTAGCGCCCACCTACAGTGGAACCGATGACAGAAAAGCCCTTCAAACCCGTTCGACTTGAGCACGTTGAACTCCGCGGATTCAAATCCATTGGGGCGCTCTCGCTCGATCTCTCCAAGCTGGACCTTCTCATCGGGCCGAACGGGGCAGGAAAGTCTAACCTCATCGACTTCCTGAGATTTCTCGGTTTCATGCTTTCGAGCGAGAGCGGTCTGGCTAATTTCGTGGGCCTGGCCGGAGGCGCGAGCGTTCTGCTGCACGGCGGGCCTAAGCAGACCCGCGAGATTGAGGCCCATCTCAGGATTCGGACCGGGCAGGGGGTGAATGACTATGCCTTCCGCCTGGGACATGCCTCGGGCGACACCCTGATCTTCCTAGAGGAACGCTGCCGGTTTTCGGCCAACGGACGTAAGCAAAATCCGAACTGGATCGATCTAGGCAGCGGTCACAAATTTCCCCAGCTTATGAGGGCGGGTGAAGAAGGGGGCGCCGGTAAGACGCGCCAGACGCTGCTACATCTGCTTCGACGCATCGCAGTTTATCAGTTCCACGACACATCGGCTGAAGCGCCGATGAAGCAGCTCTCACCCGTCGAAGACTGGCGCTACCTACGCAGCGACGGGCGCAATTTGGCGGCTTTTCTGCTTGAGATGCGGTCATCGCAACGCGCCTATTACGACCGGATCGTAGAGACGCTCCGACTGGTTGCGCCATATTTCGATGACTTCGTGTTGGAGCCGGAATACGGCCGGGTACTCCTGCGGTGGCGCGAAATCGGTTCGAACCTGGAGTTCGGCCCGGGACAGATTTCGGACGGAACCCTTCGGGCGATTGGCCTGCTGAGCCTGCTCCTCCAAAGCCCGGATACCATGCCGTCGATGATCATCCTCGACGAACCCGAGCTCGGACTTCACCCCTATGCGATCCGCATCATCGCCGGTGCGATTAAGGCGGTTTCGGAAACGCGACAATGTCTGGTCGCGACACAGTCGCCCCAGTTCCTAAACGCCTTCGAACCGGATAACGTTGTTGTGGTTGAGCGCAAGCAGAGAGGGTCGACCTTCACGCGCCTTTCGCAGGACAGTCTGAAGACCTGGCTAGACGAGTACCAGTTGGCCGAGCTCTGGGACATGAACCTTCTAGGCGGTCGTCCCGAGCCGCTGGCGGCTGAATAGTGCCGGTCGATCGCCTGCTGGTCTTCTGCGAGGGGCAGACCGAAGAGACTTTCTGCAACATCGTTCTGGAGCCTCATCTCAGGGCGCTGGGCGTGCATGATGTGCGTCCTCTGCTGCTTCCCAACAAGGCTGGTGCCACCGCGCGTCGCTTCAAAGGCGGGTGGAACAGCTACGCCGTCGCGCGCCGCTTCATGCGCGCCGTCATACTGGAACAAGGAGGGCCCCGGACGTTGTTCACGACCCTTTTTGACCTCTACGCCATACCTGATGACTATCCAGGGCTGGCGGCGGCTCCGGCGCAGCCGCCGGTCGCCCGTGTCGCTGCTCTTGAACGTGCGATGGAGACCGACCTCGCCGCTGAGGCGGGAGGGCGGCTCTACGCGCGCTTGCAGTTGCATGAATACGAAGCCCTGCTGTTCAGCGATCTGGAGGCCGTGGTCCGGGCCTTTCCCGACAGCGCTGCGGGAGTGAAGAGCTTACGGGCAGATATCGGGAGCTTGGAGCCTGAGGATGTAAACGAAAGGCCCGAAGCCTTACAAGCCGGCCGAGCTGATCGACCGGGTCCAGACGGCGCTTCGCAATGGGGCGAGGACGGGGCCCGGTCGACAGCGGTCCGACTTCGGTCACGCCGAGTCCTGATCTCCGGTGGGCGTCTATGAGATCGGCCGCAGTCTAAGCCCGCCGTCCCAACAAGTATTTTGATCGCGTGCTGAATGTCGTGTTTACGGCCGCCGGTGGACGACCGCCTTTGGCGCGTTTGAGACATAGGCGAATGACTATGCCTCACCGACCTCGGACCCAAGCGCATCTGCTCTGAGGATCGGCTATTCTAACAACCGGCTTGGCGGAACGGCTAAGGCCTCGGCAATCCGTCCAAGCGCCCGAACACTGGGATTGCGGGTGCCTCGCTCAAGGTCGCTTAGATAGCCTCGCTTCATTTGAGCGCGAAACGCCAACTCCTCTTGAGAGAGGCCAGCGTCTGTTCTGAGCCTGCGTACGTTTTTGCCGAGTTGGGCGACCACGTCCATGCCCAACAACAGACCGTCAGTGCGGCAGGTTGGCTGCCCTCTAACCGTGTCATTTTGATCTACTGTCGGGGATGAGGAGGGCGCGTGGGTCGACTCTAAGCGCGGACGCGAGCCTGCCCAACGCGCGGACTGAAGGGTTCCTCTTTCCGTGCTCTAGATCACTGAGGTAGCTTCGCTTCATTCCCGCACGGAATGCGACTTCCTCCTGAGTGAGGTTTTCCGCAGACCTGAGTCTGCGAATGTTTCTGCCCAGAAGTGCGACGAGATCCATCCAAGCAAATGATGGGCTAACGCCACTTTTAGCTGTCCCCCAATCGTGTCATAATGACCTCCAGGCGTGTCAACTGAGCTGCGTGCGGTGGATCGGTCGTCAACAAATGCATTAGAGGCTGAGGTTCTACACCTCGCTGTCTACTACCGTCGCTACGCCGACTGGCTGCGCGCGCGCCTCCGCGTCCGCTTCGGCGCGGACGTCGCTGACGATCTCGTCCAAGAAGCCTATCTCCGCATAGCGCCCTATCAGACGCGCGGCATCCGCTCGCCCAAATCCCTTCTCCTCCGCATCGCCTCCAACCTCGCCCTCGACGGTCTCGCGCGCGAAGGCGTCCGCCGCCGCTATCAGCAGACGGCGCGCCCGGCGGTCGAGGCGCTCGACAGTCCGCACGAGACCCTGCTGCTGAAGCAGATCCTCCAGGTGATGCCGGAAAAGGACCGCGACGTGTTCCTGCTTTCTCGCTTTGAGGGTTTGACTCACGCGCAGATCGCGTCACGACTGGGGATTGCGGTCAAAACCGTCGAGTGGCGCATGGCGCGAGCCCTGAAACACTGCGACGTCCATCTGCGCCGCTGATCGGAGAGGGCCCGCGATGAGCGCGAGTCAGAAACCGGCCGCCACGGCCGACCGCGAAGCGGCGGAGTGGTTCGCGCGCCTGGGCTCCACCTCCGTGCCCACCGAGACCATCCACGCCTTCTTCGCCTGGCGGGCGGCGCCCGAGAACGCCGCCGCCTACAAGCGGATCGAGGGCCATTGGGAGCGGATGGGCCGGCTGCGCGGCGATCCCGAGATCGAAGCCCTGACGGCGGCGATCGGCAAGCCCGGGGCGGGGCGGGCGTCGGCTCGGGCGCCGTTCGGACGGCCGGTCTTCGGCGCGGTCCTCGCCGTCCTGGTGGCGGGCGCGGGGATCGGCGTCTGGTGGGCGCTGAGCCGGCCGCCGGTCTATGCGACGGCGGTCGGCGAGCAGCGCACGGTCCAGCTGGCCGACGGCTCCGCCATCCGCCTGGACACCGACAGCCGCATCCGGGTCCGATTGTCCGACGGCGCCCGGCGCATCGACCTGTTGCAGGGCCAGGCCCTGTTCGAGGTCGCCCACGACGCCAGCCGGCCCTTCGTGGTGTCGGCGGACGCCACCACGGTGACGGCCCTGGGGACGGTGTTCGACGTGCGCCGCGCCGGGGCTGATGTCCGGGTGGTGCTGGTCCAGGGGCGGGTGCGGGTGGACGATCCGCGCGGCGGCCAGACCGTCCTGGCGCCCAGCCAGGCCGCGACCGTCACGCCGCAGGGCGCCCAGGCCCGTTCCGTCGACGCCGCCGTGGCGACCAGCTGGGCCGAGGGCCGGCTGGTGTTTTCCGGCGCGCCGCTGGGCGAGGCCGTGGCCGAGGTGAACCGCTATCTGACCGACAAGGTGATCCTAGACGCGCCGAGCGTCGCCGGCACGCCGATCAGCGGGGCCTTTCGCGTCGGCGACCGGGGCGCCTTCGTCTCCGCCGCGTCGGAGGTTTTCGCCCTGGAGGCGCAGCCGCAGCCGGGGGGCGCCGTCAAACTCGTCCCGCGGCGGACGAAAAATTCCTGACGCCCGCTAGGGGGACGCCGGGTCTGAGCCGTCCTTGGTCCGACGCACCATCGCGTCGTCGGGGAAGTCATCATGAATCCGCACCGCTGTCTCGGTTTAGGAGCCGCCGTCGCCGCCGTCGTCGCCCTGGCGCCGTCCATCGCCGCCGCCCAGGAGGCGCGGGCCTTCGCCATCGCCGCGGGTCCGCTCGAGGCGGCCCTGGCGGCGTTCGCCCTGCAGTCGGACCACCAGATCCTGTTCGCCACCGACCTCGTCGCCGGTCGGACGACGGCGGGGGTCTCGGGGCGGATGACCACGGCGGCGGCGCTGGATCGGCTGCTTTCCGGGTCCGGCCTGATCTGGACCCGGACCCAGCCGGGCGTGATCGTCCTGCGCCGGGCGACGACGCGGGCCGAGACGCCGGACGCGCCGGCCGCCGTCGAGGATGTGGTCGTCACCGGCAGCCTGCTGCGCCAGTCGGGCGAACTGGCCTCGCCCGTCCATATCCTCGACCGTCGCGCGCTGGACCGCAGCGGGCGCGCGACGGTGGCGGAGGTCATCGCCGACCTGCCGCAGAACTACGCCGGATCGGCGACCCCGGCGTCCCTGCTGGGCGGGGTGGACAACGCCGGCTCCAACACCGCCGTGGCCTCGGGGGTCAATCTGCGCGGCCTCGGCCCCGACGCGACCCTGGTGCTGGTCAACGGCCGACGCCTGGCCGGGAGCGGCTATCGGGGGGATTTCGCAGACCTGTCGGCTGTGCCGTCGGCGGCCGTCGAGCGGGTGGACGTCCTGCTGGACGGCGCCTCGGCCCTCTACGGCTCCGACGCCGTGGCGGGCGTGGTCAACGTCATCCTGCGCCGGAACGTCGAGGGCCAGGAGACCCGGCTGCGGGCCTCGGCCGCCAAGGGCGGCGGCGAGGACCTGACGGCGTCCCATCTGATCGGCCGCACCTGGTCGAGCGGCTCGGCGCTGCTGGCCTATGAATACCAGCATCTCCGGCCGCTCAGTTCGTTCGACCGCCCCTATTCGCGGGACGGCGACCTGCGGCCCTTCGGCGGCACGGACTGGCGGTCGATCTTCGCCGCGCCGGCCAATATCGTCGCCTATGACGCCGCCCTGGGCGCCTATGTCCCCAGCTATGGACTGCGGCCTAACGCCAGCGGCCGGGTCCAGACCCCGGCGGACTTCGCGGCGGGGGCGCCCAATCTGGACAGCGTGTCCCAGGGCGTCGACCTGGCGCCGGGCCAGGAACGGCACGGCCTCTACGGCCGGCTGGTCCAGGATGTCGGGGCGCGGCTGTCGCTGTCGGCGGATGTCCGTTTCAGCGCGCGGCGGTTCGACTTTGCCACGACGCCGGTGGCGACGATCTTCCAGGTGACCGCGGCCAATCCCCATTTCGTGTCGCCGAACGGCCAGTCGAGCCACACCCTGGCCTATTCCTTCTACGACGACCTGGGCGCCAGCCCCTATACGGGCGACTCGCGCAGCCTGGGGACGACCCTTGGCCTGGATTACGACCTCGGCGGCGGCTGGTCGGCGCAGGCCTATGCCGCCCTGGCCGAGGAGCGGGGCGCCACCCACTATCCCCGCCAGCTCAATACGACGCGGCTCGACGAGGCGCTCGGCAATGTCCCGGACGATCCCGACACGTCCTATTCGCCCGCCCGGGACGGCTATTTCGACCCGTTTGCGGCCGGCGGAGTCAATTCCCGCGCGGTCCTCGACTTCATCGCCTCCGGTTCTGTCGACAACCTCGACCGGGGGCGGGCGACCTCCGCCAATCTTCTGATCGAGGGGCCTCTGCTGACCCTTCCGGGCGGCCAAGCGCGTCTGGCCCTCGGCGTCCAGGCGCGTCGGGAAAGCTTCGCGACACGGGCCCGGACCTTCACCTCCACCGCGGTCCCGCGCGACCGGGTCGCGCCTGAACAGGCCCGCGACGTCGTCGCCGTCTTCGGCGAGGCGCGCCTGCCGCTGGTGGGCGACGCCAACGCCCGTCCGGGCCTGCAGCGGCTGGAGGTCTCGGTCGCGGGACGGCTCGAGGACTACAGCGACTTCGGCTCCACGGCGAACCCCAAGGTCGGCCTGATCTATGCGCCGACGCCCGATCTGACGCTGCGCGCCAGCTACGGGACGTCCTTCCGGGCGCCGGCCCTGCCGCAGATCTTCGACGACTCCATCGCCGGCGCGACCCTGGTGCCGACCGCCAGCGGCGCCCGACTGCTGTCCATCTATCTGACGGGCGGCAATCGCGATCTCGAGCCGGAGACCGCCAAGACCTTCACGGCGGGGTTCACCTACCGGCGCGACAGCGGGCTGCGGGTGAGCGCCGGCTATTTCGACACGGAATTCTCGGACCGGATCGCCCAGCCGGTCCGCGAAGGCCTGTCGCGGGTCCTGACCGATCCGTCGCTCGCCCCCTTCGTCACGGCGGTGGACCCGGCCGCCAACCCCGCCGACCGCGCCCGGATCCAGGCCTATATCACCACGCCGGGCTTCGCCCTCGGCGGGCTGTTCCCGGCCGAAGCCTATCGCCTGATCCTGGACGCCCGATGGGTGAACGCCGCCTCGGTCCAGGTCCGGGGCTTCGACGCGGAGGCGGCCTATCCCTGGTCCTGGCGCGACCACGGTTTCCGGCTGACCGCCTCGGCCTCCTATATGCTCGACTATCTCAACCAGACCACGCCGACGGCGCCCCGCGAGAACCTGGTGGGGATCGCCGGCTATCCCACGGACCTGCGCGCCCGGGTCGGCGTCGACTGGTCCCGGGGCGACCTCGGCGGGGGGCTGACGCTGAACCATGTCGCGGATTATCGCGACGCCTCGGGGCGTCGCATCGACGCCTGGAACACCGTCGACGCGCGGCTGGCCTGGACCCCGAGCCGATGGGCGGAGGGCCTGTCGGCCGTGCTCAGCGTCCGCAATCTTCTCGACGCCGATCCGCCCTTCTACGACGTCTCGACCGGCTTCGGCTACGATCCGGCCCAGGCGGACGTCTTCGGGCGCGTCGTCGCCCTGCAGCTGATCAAGCGCTGGTAGGGAGCCATGTTGCTCAATCTGCTGCGCGGCCTGCTGGCCGCCGCCTGCGTGCTGTGGGCGGCGCCGCTCGCGGCCGCGCCCCGCCCGTTCGACGTTCATGACCTGGTCCGCATGGAGACGCTCGGCCGGGCGGCTGTGTCCCCGGACGGCCGCACCCTCGCCTTCGAGACCTTTGGCCCTTGGGAGACGGCGACGCGGTTCGACCTCGGCGCCCGCGCCCACTGGACCACGGGCCGGATCCGGCTGGTCGACCGGACCGGCGGCCCCGTTCGCCCGCTGCCCGGGAGCGTCCCAACGGGGCAGGTGCTCGGCGACTGGTCCCCGAGCGGGCGCTATCTGTCGCTGTTCGCCTTCCGCGCGGGCCGCTGGGAGGCCGGCGTCTACGACACGGTCGACGTCGCCGTCCGTTGGACCGGCCTCAGCCCCGAACTGTCCTTCGAAGGCGCGCGGCCGGCCTGGACCGCCGACGACCGCCTGCTGCTGCCGCTCCGGCCGGACCGCCCCTCGGCCTGGTCGCTTCGCCACGACGCCTTCGCCCGCGAGGACACGCTCGCCCGCTGGTCGGCGCGGGACCGGGGCGAGGCGTCCGCGACCGCCCTGGAGACCCGCGGCGGGATCGCCGTCCCCGACGCGCCGAGGCCCCGGGTCGAGGTGCGTCGGGTCGATCCGGCGACCGGACGCTCCGAGGTCGTGGCGGCCGGGCCGATCGACGACTTCGCCCCGTCGCCGTCGGGCCGCTATCTGGCGCTTGTCGAACGGGGCGAGGGCGTGGCCGCCGACGACCCGCTGGTGCAGCTCGCGCCGACCTGGCGGAGCCGACTGCGGCTGGTCGATCTGCGCTCCGGCGCCGACTGGCGCGTTTGGGCGGACCGGGACGTCGCGGCCAATCTGCTGGACTGGGCCTCAGGCTCCGACCGGCTGCTGGCGTGGGCTCGCCCCGACGCAGGCGCGTGGCGGGACGGCGATCTCTGGCTCGTCGACGCCGCCGCGCGCACGGCCGCCCCGCAACTGCGCGGGCGGCTGGATCCGCTCGGACCGGACGCGTTCGACCTCATGACGGCGGTCCGCGCGACCTGGATGGGCGAGATTCCGGTCGTCTTCGCCGCACGGCCGGGCCAGGCGCGGCGGGATTGGCAGGCCGTCCGTCCCGACGGCGTGGAGACCCTGAGCGCCAGGGTCCCGAATCCGACCCCCAGCCTGGCAGGCGTGGCCGCGGACGGACTGATGATGGTCGCCGACGGCGGGGTCTGGCGGCTGAGGCTGGGGGAGGGGGGACGGCGGCTGACGCCGGACGACCAGGTCTTCGCGCGGCGCGAGGCGCGCGACCCCTATGCGCCGCAGCGCCAGCAGCTCAACGCCTATCCCGCCCGGGATTGGGCCCCGGTGTTCGATCCCTCGGGCGGCCTGTGGATCGTCCAGGCCGACGGCGCGCGACGCCGTCTGACCGGACAGGGCGGGACCGCCGCCTGGATGTCCGGGACGGCGGACTGGGGCGTGGTGACGCGGCGGCGGGACGGGGTGACGCGGCTGAGCCTCGAGGGCCCGCACGAGGCGCGGATCCTCGCCACCGCCAACGCCGATCTGGCGCGGGTCGCCTTTCCCCGGATCGTGGATGTGCCCCATCCCGACCGGCTGGGCCGCCCGGCCTCCAGCCGGCTGTTCCTTCCGACCGATCGACCGGTCGAGCGAATCCGCGGCGTGGTCGTGATGACCTATCCGGACAGCGGCGCCACGAGCGGGCTCTACGAGCCCGGCGTTCTGTTCCAAGGCCTCAACCCCCTGCTGCCGCCCGGCGCCGGCTACGCCGTCCTCTGGGCGGCCATGCCCGATGCGCCGCCGCTGGAGCGGGCCGAGGCCTATGCGCGCAACATCGATATCGCCCTGGATGCGGCCGCCGCCGCGGTCCCGGGCCTGCCCGTCGACCGGACGGCGGTCGTCGGCCACAGCTACGGCGGCTACGCGGCCCTGATGGTCGCCTCCGCGACGCGCCGGCACCGCGCCTATGTCTCCTGGGCGGGGCCTTCGGAGCCCGCGGTGATGTGGGGCGAGTTTCAGGGGACGGAGCGGGCGGCGCTGAGCGACAACCTCTTCCTGCTCTACCGCGCTGGCTGGGCGGAGACGCGCCAGGGCGGGTTCGGCGCGCCGCCCTGGCGGACGCCGGAAGCCTATCGCGCCGCCAGCCCCTTCTACCGGGCCGATCGCTTCGCCGATCCCGTCCTGCTCATCACCTCGGATCGCGACGTCGTGCCGATGTCGGCGGCGGAGATGATGTTCTCCGCGCTCCACCGGCAGGGCAAGCCGGCGCGTCTGGTCACCTACTGGGGGGAGGGGCACTGGGCCTTCAGCCCCGCCAATCTGATCGACGTCGATCGGGAGATCGACGCCTGGCTCGACCGGGCCTTCAGGACGTCGACCGAAGATCCGCGATCCGCGTCGTCCAGGTCCGCCACCAGCTCTCCATCGTCGCCGCGACCATGATCTCGCGATAGCCGCCGCGCCAGATCAACTGCTCGGTCGTCAGGGCCTGTTCCGTCCGGCGGCGATCGAGCAGGCCGTGGGCGCAAAGGGCGCCGTCCAGAAGCCAGGGGCGAAGCGCGGGCAGGCTGCGGGCGATCAGGCGGCCGTAATAGGCGGTCAGATCGCCCTTGGAGCGCCGGGCGGCGATCTCCGGCGGGAGACGATCGGCGAAGGCGCGTCGTGCCAGCCCGCGGTCGCGCCCGAGCGTCAGGCGGTCGGTGGGAAGGGACAGGCAGGCCTCCACCACCGGCTGCGCCAGGAGCGGATGGCGCAGGTCCGCGACCGCCGTTTGAGGCGAGGCGGCGCTGAAGCCCGGCCCGTCGATGAGGCCCTCGATCTGGAAGCGGCGGGCGGGCCCCAGGCGCGGGCTGTCGGTCAGCCAGGGATGGGGCGGGGCCGGCGCCGCGAGCGGCGTGAGCCAGCCGTTCGGCCCGGACGGCGCGGTCGACGCCGGTTCGCGTCCGCTGCGGCGCAGGATCGACCAGACCGATCGCCCCTCCCAGCGCGCGGCCGCGACGAGGGTGGGCGACAAGACGGCGGCGAGCCCGCGCCGCCGCCGAAGGTCGTCGAACACCGCCGCGCCGAAGGCCTGGAGGAAGACCGCGTCGCCGCCCTTGCCGGTGAGCAGAACCTTGGCGCCGCGCGCGCGCAGATGGGCGGCGGCGACGGCGTCGTTGAGCGGGTCCATGGCGTTGAAACCGGGCCGCGCCTCGGGCGACAGGGTCTCGAGATCGGTCGTCGACAGCGCCGCGTTCGATCGGGGCAGACAGTCGAGGGCGACGTCCAGGGTCCGGGCCAGACCCTGCGCGAACACACGCTCGTCGGCTTCCGGGTCGGCGCCATAGGTGTGCATCCAGGCGCGGACCGGCCGGCCGGCCGCGATCACGCTGCTTGCGACGATGCTGGAATCGAGCCCGCCGGACGCCTCGACCGCCAGAGGCCGGTCGTCGGCCGACAGAGCGGCGACGGCCTCATCCACGCGCCGCCGAAGCCGGTCGCCGGCGGCAGCGACGCTCAGGCCGCGCGCCCGATCGAGGAAATCCGCAGGTCGCCAGACCGACCGGGCGGCGAGGTCGGGTTCAAGGTCGAGGACGGCCCCGGGGGCGAGGCTGTTCAGACCGGTCAGGAGATTGAGATCCCAGGCCCGCGAGGGGGCGTGAAGCACGGCGTGCACGGTCGCCGGATCGATCGCCAGGGCCGGCCGGGTCGCCTCGAGCATCCAGGGCGTCGCGACGGAGGCGATCACCACGGCGTCGGACCCGCGCCACACCAGACCGTCCACGGCGCCGGAGGCGTCGCGCACCACGGCGTCCGGGCGTCCCGCCGCGTCGCATCGCACGGCGAAGTATCGGCCCCACAGGCGATCAACCACATCCTCCGCCGTCCGCGGCGCGGCGCTGGACAGGCGGTCGGGATGGGCGAAGGCGTCGCCCAGGAGGATCCAGTCCCCCCGGCGGGCGACGGCGGGCGCGGCAGCGGGATCGGCCGCAAGCCACAGGGCGTCGGTCAGGTCGGACAGGACGTAGCCGTTCCGGGCCGCGCCGCGACGAAACCGGCGGAGCGTGTCGGCGGCCTGTGTCGTCGCGGCCCGGGCGGCGATGAGGGCGAAGCGCAGCATCAGACGACCAGGATCGGCGTGTAGCGAACCACCTTGTGCAGGTCGTCGCCGACGACGAGGGGACCGATCTGCACCCAGCAATGGGCGGCGAACGGCCAGGTCCGGACGCCGAACACCCAGTCGGCCGCCACGCCGCGCTCCGCCAGAAAGCGGACGAGCAGGAAACTGCGGTGCAGGCAGACCTCCTGACGGGGAATCCAGGGCAGGCCGGATCGAAACGCCGAGACGCACCGCGCGATCTCGGGCCGCGACGCCGCCGTGGAGGCGGTCTCCGACGCGCTCGCGCCGGCCGGCGGCCTCAGCCGGCGGACCTCTTCAACGAGGGCGAGAAAAGGGCGGCCGTGATAGCGCCGGCTGCTGCGCAGGCCGCTGAGCACGAAGCCCAGGCCGCCGCCGCCCGGCGTCTCGAACGGGGAGACGCAGGCCTGCGGGCGCGCGGCGGTCCGGCGCGCGGTTCCATCCGGGCCGTCCTGCGCCAGACCGGCGTCCCGCAGGCGCGCGAAGACGCCAGGCTCGAGGATCGTCACCCGGCCGTCCGTCTTGTCGTGAACGCCCTGTCCGGCGCCGACGAGGCACAGATAGGCGTCGTTGCGCACGTCGAGGGCGACGATGTCGTCGCCGACCCAGGCGAAATGCACATCGGGGGCGAGGTGAGCCTCCATGGCGAAACGGCGGTGCGGACGGCCGGCCCGGCGGCCGACCGTCCTTCCCGTCAGCCGACCGCGCGGGACGGCTGCAGGGTGGCTTCGATGAAGTCGCCCGGCAGGCCCTGCGTCAGCTGACGCGCTGCGCCCAGGGGCACGATTTGGATGGTTGTCATGGTCTCATCTCCTTTCATCGCCAGGATGGCCTACGGAGGAGACGACGCCGCGCGCCGGGGGTGAAGCTATATCTGGAGTATATTCAAGCCGGGGCCACGGGAGCCGGCCGGCCCGCCGGCCCGCCGCTCGACCGGGTCGCGCGTCCGGTTCGACGGCCCGTTCGGCGGACCCCCAAGAGGACGGCTTGGCCAGGTCCGGTCAAGGCGATCGCGGGCGCCGGCGGGCGGCCTTTCATCGCCGGATCCAGCGGCGAGTTTAGTGACGCCTTTGTCCTTCGCGGAGGCGGCTATATCCGCCGTATATCTACCGCCCGGGTCTGGGCCGGCGCGCGTTCAGGTCGCGTTCGCCCGCTTCGAGCCAACGGCGCGTCTGCGCGTCCCGTTCGTCGGCGTCGCGTCTGAGACGCGCGAACATCCCTTCGACCGCCGCGATCAGGGTGCGCGGATCCTGATCGAGGATGCGATCGCCCATCGCCGCGTCATAGTCCTTCAATCCGATCATCAGGATCGTCATCAGCTTGTTCTCGGCCGTCCGCCGCGCGAAGGCCGGCGACCCGATCATCAGGGCGCCGAGCAGGGCGAAGGGGTCGCTCTGCGTCACCGCGCAGAAGCGATGGATGTATTCGAGATTGGGCTTGTTCCGCCCGGCCTCGAAATGCTGGTAGGTGCGCACTCCCATATTCATGCGGGCGGCGACGTCGCGGGCGCTCAAACCCTTCAGGCGGCGGATGGCTTTGATCGCCTGAGAGAGAAGGCGTCCGTCGCGCAGCAGGTCCGGAGCGGTCTTGGGCATGCGGCGGATCCTCGACGGAAACGAGCGAAGCGGCTCGAGGGACGTGATCAACGCTCAGTTGTGCGCTTATAGCAAAGTTCGCAACGGTCGTGAAACCGGTGGGCGAGGCGACGAACGAAAGCGGCGCGAGAAGCGAACAAGACAGGGCGAGACGGCGCCGAACGCCCGAAGAGGTTTGGCCCGAACCGTCCGTGTGCCGATAATCCGTCGCTCCGACGATCACGAGGACCCTCATGACGCGGAACCGCGATCCGTTCGCGACGGCGCTGCACAGTTTGCGACGACGTCTGATGGACGGCGCCTTCGGCCCCGGCGCGCCGATCGTCATCCTCGACGAGGCGCGCCGCCTGGGCCTGTCCACCACCCCCGTGCGCGAGGCGCTGGCCTGGTTGAGCGGCGCCGGGTTGGTCGAGCATTCCCCGACAGGCGGCTACCGCGCGCCCGGCCTCGACGCCGGCGCGGTGCGCAACGCCTACGCCTTCCGCAACGCCTGTCTGCTGATGAGCCTGGAGCGCGCCAGCCCGACGGCTGTCGGCGACGTCCCGGCGGCCGATCCGCAGGCGGTGTTCGCCTGGGTGGTGGGGCGTTGCGGCGATGCGGCGCTGTCGCGGGCCTTCGAAACGGTGGATCTGCACCTTGGCCGGCTCGTGAGGGCGGAGCGCCAGATCCTCGAACATCCCGCCGCCGCCGTCGCGACCATCCGCGCGGCCCTGATCGAAGGCCGCCGGCGGGACGCCGCCGCCGGGATCTCCGCCTATCATCGCGAACGCATCGCCGCGGCGGCGGCCCTGGTGTTCGAGGCGGTGCGGTCGCCGCACTCTCTCGAGCCCGATTGACGATCCCGTCCGGATCGGATCGGACATGGGAATGGCGAGGGCGAGGGCGCGGGCGCGGCCGGCCGGCGCGGATCGCCGGCTTCACTCGGGGGGCGCGTCCGGTCTCGTCGCGCGACGATCCCCGCGCACCGTGCGCAGCCCCGCCGTTGCCGCCAGACGACGGTGAAGGTCGGCCTCCAGATCCTGGAAGATCGCGGTGAAGGCGCGGATGAGATCGCGGGGGTCGAGCGTCAGCATCCGGTCGCCCGACCGACGTTCGAACTCGCCGAGAGCCTGCAGGAAAATGAGCATCAGCTTGGTGTCCGCCGTGCGACGCGCCAGTTCGGTCGAGCCCAGCGCCGGACCGACCATCAGCGGATAGGGGTCGGCGTCGACGACGGCGGCGAACCGATGGATGTGGTCGAGGTTGACGCGTCCCGCGCCGGCCTCGAAATATTCATAGGTGCGAAGCGGGAGGTCCATGGCCGTCGCGGTCTGGCGCGCCGTCAGGTTCCGCGCCCGACGCACCGATCGGGCGGCTCGACCGATCAGGCGGGCGTCGGTCAGCGTATCAGACGGGTCGTTCAGCATGCGGATCGATCCTTCCAGGCCGAGACTGTCGCCAGTCGCATCGAGATGCAATGCCAGCGGTCGTCCTTGCGGGTCGCCGGACGTCGTCGCCTGCCCGATAAGCGTACCCAGGGGCGGACCGCGTCGAGGCGCGGTCAGGCCGGCCCCGCGACGAGCCCGAGGGTTCGGGCGCACCGTCGGTCGTGGAAAGCGTCGAGGTGCTCCAACAGGCGGGCGATCCGGCCGGCGACGACGGCCTCGACCATGATCGTCACAGACGTCGCCTCATCATCGGCGAACGCCCGTTCAGCCGCGATCACGGGCCGCAACCGGCTGAGCAACCGCTGATGCGCCGCGCCAAGGGCGGCGTTCGAGGACTGGGCGATGATCGCCGCGAAGAGCGCCTGCGGGCCCTCGCGCGGATCGACGGCGACGACAGCCTTGCGCAGGAGCGCCAGCCCGCGCGGGTGCAGCGTCAGGGCGGCATGCACATAGGCGTGCTGCAGCTCGAACAGGTCGATGATCTCGGCGGCCGTCAGCGCCGGGTAGAAATAGCCCCGGCCCCGTCGCCGTTCGATGAGGCCCTGGCCGGCGAGGCAGGCGAGGGCCTCGCGGACCGGCGTGGCGCTGAACCCCACTTCGGCGGCCAGCTCGGTGACGACGATCGGCTCGCCGGGGTTGAACCGTCCGGCGTCCGCAAACCGTCGCACCGCGCCAAGGGCGGCGCCATAGGGGTCTCGAGGTTCGGTGACATGCATGACGTCCCTCCGACAGTTCGACGACGCAGCGACGCCGCGCCGACCCGCTACAGTAATTAGAGCAAATGACGCGCCCAGATTGCAACCAATTTATCAAGTCCGCAAAATAGTTGCGGCTCGTCCGCAAGTTTCCTGTTGTGTTTACTCACATAAACACTGAATCGTTGCTTTCGCCGATCTTGTTGGAGCGTGAAGTCTGGTTCCTTCCGCGCGGAGCGTTCGCCCATCGGCGTGGCGCACTGAAGAGTGGAGCGCTTGGCGTTCGTGAGGCGCAGGGTTTCAATCGCCTGTGCCCGTCTGACGGCGGTGGCCTTGATCCCGGCCTCAACCTCGCCGATCGACGACAGCGTCCAAACCGCGTCCGGGACAGATGTTTCCTTTTTGTTCCGATCTTGGTAGGCAGGCTGGATGTCCGGCGCCGCCCTTCGCAAGATCGTCCATGTCGACATGGACGCCTTCTTCGCCTCCGTGGAGCAGAGGGACGATCCGGCCCTGCGCGGCCGGCCGGTGGCGGTCGGTCACGCGGCCGCGCGGGGGGTCGTCGCCGCCGCCAGCTACGAGGCGCGGCGCTTCGGGGTGCGGTCGGCCATGCCCTCGACGACAGCGTTGCGCCACTGTCCCGCGCTGATCTTCGTCCCGCCGCGCTTCGAGGTCTACCGGGCGGTCTCGGCGCAGATCCACGCCATCTTCGCCGACTACACGGATCTGATCGAGCCGCTGTCGCTGGACGAGGCCTATCTCGATGTGACCGCGGATCGCCGCGATCTGGGCACAGCTTCGGCAACGGCCGAGGAGATCCGCCGACGGATCCTGGATGAGACCGGCCTGATCGCCTCGGCCGGGATTTCCTACAACAAATTCCTCGCCAAGCTGGCGTCGGACCAGAACAAGCCCAACGGCCAGTTCGTCGTGGCGCCGGGGCGCGGCGCGGCCTTCGTCGCGGCGCTGCCGGTCCGACGGTTCCACGGCGTGGGGCCGGTCACGGCCGCCAAGATGGAGACGCTGGGCCTCCACACCGGCGCGGATCTGCGCCGGCAATCCCTGGCCTTTCTCCAGCACCATTTCGGCAAGTCCGGGCCCTGGTATCACGCCATCGCGCGCGGCGAGGACGATCGGCCCGTCAATCCGGATCGAACGCGCAAGTCGAGCGGATCGGAGACCACCTTCGCCTCGGACCTGACCGACCCGACCGCGATCGAAGCCGGGGTGGCGGCCATGGCCGACGAGGTCTGGGCCTGGTGCGAAAAGGCGGGTCGCCGCGGCCGGACCGTCACCGTCAAGGTCAAATGGGCGGACTTCCAGCAGTCGACCCGCAGCCGGTCCCTGTCCGAGCCCGTCGCCTCCCGCGAGGGCTTGCGTGACCTCAGCCGGCTGCTGGTTCGTTCCCTCTATCCGCCAAGCCGGGGCGTGCGCCTGGTCGGCGTGAGCGTGTCCAATCTGGGGACGGCGGGCGGCGGCGCCGATCGGCTGGCCTTGTCGTGACGGCCCCGGACCAGATCGATCTGTTCGGCGCGGCGGGTCCGCCCGAGCCGGTCGTGGCGGGGTTCGACTATTGGGCCGAGGTCCTGTCGGCCTGCGAACAGGCCGCGCTGGTCGGAGCGCTGCAGACCCTGACGTTCAAACCCTATGAGCACAGGGGCTACCTCGGACATCGCCGGATCGCCGCCTTCGAGCGCGGGGACGGCGCCGCCGGATGGCCGGTCGTCCTCTCGGACCTCGTCGCGCGACTGGCGTCGGGACTCGCGTTTGACCCGGCCGCCTTCGTCCAGGTCCTGGTCAATGAATACGCCCCGGGCGCGGGCATCGGCTGCCCGATACGCCTCATGTCCCGAAGCCGGCGTTGGCGATGACGACCGGTCTCGGGCAGGTCTCGGGCTGGTCTCAGGCAGGTCTCGGGCAGGTCTCGGGCAGGTCTCAGGCAGGTCTCGGGGGACGTCGCGGGCCGGAAAGGGCCGCATCGCGCTCATGCCGGGGCGGCGGACCCCGGCCGTGGGTAGGTCAGTTCTGACACCGCGCCGACCGGTCGGCGCTCCAGCGTCCAGCGGCCCTGCAGTTGCTGCGCCAGGCCGCGAATGATGCGCAGGCCCAGGCTGTTCGCCGCGTCGGCCGAGAAGCCGTCCGGCAAACCGCGCCCGTCGTCGGCGACGGCGAGAAGGCGCAGGGCGCCCTCGTCGCGAAGCGTGACGGCGATGCGGCCCGGGCGATCGGGAAAGGCGTGTTCGAGGGCGTTGTTGACGCTCTCGAGGAGGATCAGGATCACCGGGGTCGCCTCGTCGGCGGACAGGACGATGGCGTCGCCGGCCACCTCCACGGTCACGTCGGTGCGACCAGCCGCCTGCAGGGCGTCGGCCGCCACCGTGCGCGCCAGTTCGCCGAAGTCGGGTTCCCGGCCCTCCACCCCCGCCAGCCGTCGCTGGAGGCCGGCGATCAGGGCGGTGCGCGTCGACGCCTCGAGAATGGCCTTGCGCGACGCGGCGTCGGGCGCGCCGCGCGCTTCGATGGCCAGGAGGGCGCTGACGACCTGGAGGTTGTTGGAGACCCGATGCTGAACCTCCTTCATCAAGAGGTTGCGGCTCTCCGCCAGGGCGGCGCTGCGCTCGACCTCGACGGCCAGTCGCCGACGGGCTCCGTCCATGCCCACGATGAAGAAGATGTCGACCGCGACCACGAAGACGTAGAAGCCCAGCGCCACCATCGTCGCCAGGCCGAGGTCGAACCCGGTGGGGCCGATCCAGAACCACCAGGCGGTCAGACCCGACAGAACCGCCGTCAGGATCGCGGGCCTCAGGCCGGCGTAGTAGGCCACCAGGACCACGGCGGGAAAGAAGGTCAGATACGGAAACCCGGGCGGAAACCAGTGGGCCAGGCCGTATCGGATTGCGAAGGCCAGACCCCAGGCGGCGATGGCGAGCGCATACCCGCGCAGGCGAGAGGGTCTGAACAGGTCTTTCGGCATGGCGTCCCTCGCCCGGCGCGAGGGCGACGGAACCCTCTCCCTTCCAGAGCGTGTCAGCGGTGTCCAGCCTTTAACCGGCGCCAGAGGCCGCCCGGTGGAAGAGCGGGCGACGACGCATTCGAAATGCGAGACGGCCCGCGTCGATCCGGGCGATCTCGGCGCGGATCGCGTGAAAGCATCAGGGGGCTGAGGACGCGATCAGGCTTACGACGTCGTCGTCCCTGTTGGCTCTGATTCGGCCGCAGGCGGGGCAAGCCGGATCGGAGCGTCGTTCCGGACGGGTCTGTGGGCGGCGCCATCGCGCGCCCCGGGCGTTGTCGGAGGATGACACGGTCTTCGTCCTATCCCACCACCCCCGACGGTCGGTATTTCGTGGTGCGGGGCCGCCTCTGGCGCTGCGCCGATCCCCGTCTCTCGGCCCAGGCGCGGGACCGTCTCGTCCGCGACCTGATGACGGCGCGCCGGGCGGTGCGCGCGGCCCTGGCGAAAGCGGACGCCGACGCCCTGGCGACGGCGCGGCGGGCCGTCGATGCGGCCAAGGTCGGCCTCGGCGAACGGGGTCCGGTGTGGTGGACGGACGGGGCGCGCGATCTCAATCGTCACATGGCGCGCAACACGCCTTACGCCGCCTGGTTCGAAGGCCTCGGCGAGACAGGCGCATGACGGCGGGTCTGCAACGGTTCGTCGCGGCGCAGGACCCGGTGTTCGAAACGGCGATGGCCGAACTCGCCGCCGGCCGCAAGGCGAGCCATTGGATGTGGTTCGTCTTCCCCCAGGCCCGGTCCCTGGGGCGGTCCTCGACCGCCCTCTTCTACGGGCTCGGCTCCCTGGACGAGACCCGCGCCTATCTGGCCCATCCTCTGCTGGGCGAACGGCTCGTGCGCGCCGCCGAAGCGGCGACGGCGGCTCCGGCGGTCTCGATCCGACTGCTTTTCGGATCGCCCGACGATCTCAAATTCCGCTCGTCGATGACGCTCTTCGCCGCCGTGGCGGCCGATCCGAGCGTGTTCGAGACAGCGCTCGCCCGCTGGGCGTCGCCGCCCGACCCCCTGACGCTGGACCTGGTGGCGTCAGCCCGGACGGGGCCGGATCGCCTTTGATCGCGCCGCGAGATCGCCCACGGACGAGCGCAAAGCGTCCGTCCCATCCCCGATGGCGTGGGGGCGGAACGCTGGCGGCGAAATCTCCCCTCAGCCCCTGGCCGCCTTCAAATCCCCAGACAGGGTTTGGCGCTCGGCCGCATAGCGGGCCTCCGCCTCCCGCCGCGCCGCATCCAGCGCGGCCTGTCGAGTCTCGAAATCGGCCAGGGCGGCCTGGTGGTGCTGGTCCAGATCGGCGAGCGCAGCGTCCAGTTTTTCGATCCTGGCGGCCTTCGCCTTCGACGGCACGCGCGTCTTGACCCGTTTGGCCTTGCCGATCTTGCCGACATCGATCGCAAGACCGCGCGCGACGACCTCGCCCGGGGCGGCCAGGGCGGCGTCATAGTCGGGACCGCCCGTGAGGGGGCGGGCGAGGCCGGTCGCGAAAAGGTCCTGCCTGGAGCCCCAGGCTTCAAGCGCCTTCGGTCGCGACGTCGTGGCGACGGTGAAGGCGTGGAAGCCGTCGGACCAGGTGAACACCTTCAACTTGGCGGCCATATCAGTCGATCAGTCCCCGCCGCTGCATGTCGAGGATGACGGGATCGGTCAAGGCGGCGATCACCTCCATGTCGAAGGCGTCCTCGGCCTCGACCGCGTCCGCAAAGAGGCGCGCGGGGCTCTGGCGCAGCGTCGAGACCCGCCAGGACGCCTGCACGACCTGATGTCGGGCGAACTGCTCGATGCGCTGGAGGCGGACCCCGGCCCGCGATCGGATGAGGGTCTTTCGCGTGGCCATCGTCAGTCCTCCCCGCGCCCCGTTTTCGAGCCGCGCGTCCTGACCGGCCGTGGATGAGAACGGAATTCCCGGAACCGCGCATCGACGTCGGTCGCCGCCCCCTGGCCGACCACGATGACGGTCGGAAAGGCTTGCCGGCGTTCGCGTTCGACGGATCGCATCCGCCGACTTTGATCGCTGGAGTCCGGACCCTCGGTCCTGCGCCGCGCCTGGTCGAACCCTTCCGCCATTGCGTGCGTCATTCACCGTCTCCCTGTAACAGGATTGCTCCTGTTGGTGCGCACCGTGTTGGGGCGCAACTTGAGGTCAATGGCGTCCGGCTGACAAGGGCCTTTCGCCCACATCCGTTGCGGCGACGGCGTCCAGTGGAGGGGTGAAGGTCGCCGGAGGATCCGATGCGGCCGTTGGCGCTCTCGCGCGTCCTGCTCTGAAAACGCCCGCCGTCGCCGTCTTGGCGCGCGGCGGGCGCGGAACGGGTCGGCGTCGGTCATTCCAGGTCGATCCTGGACACCGTTGGACACCGCAAACATCGCCCGAGACGCGCCCCCAACCCCAGGCTCGTCGACGTCGGGAGCGGAACCGCACACAGGAACCAACCGCCGGTCATCGACTTTGACACCCAGGCGTAACGCCATGGACCGATCCGAGGGGGATCGGGTTGTCGGTCACGGACGGCATTGATGCGCATCGGCGTTATCGCCCATCTCAAATATCCGATCGCCGAGCCCTTTGCGGGCGGCCTCGAAATGCACACCCATCTCCTCTGTCAGCAACTGCGCAAGAAGGGGCATGCGGTCACCCTCTTCGCAGCCACGCACTCCGACCCGGCGCTGGGTCTCGAAGCCGTCTGCGATCAGACGGAAATCTCGAAAGTCGGCACCGCCGAGGCGGGCGATGTCGCCTTCTTCAAGGAGCATCACGCCTATCTCTCCCTGATGGGTCGGCTTCGGCGCAGCGCCTTCGACATCATCCATAACAACAGCCTGCACTATCTCCCGGTCTCGATGGCCGAGACCCTGCCGATGCCCATGGTCACCACCCTGCATACGCCGCCCTTTTGCTGGCTGGAGAGCGGGATCCGCGAGGCGCGTGCGCCGATGGCGCGGTTCGTCAGCGTGTCGGAGGCCATGCGCCGACAATGGAGTCACGTCCGCGCCATCGATCGGGTCATTCCCAACGGGATCGATCTCCAGCGCTTCGCCTGGCGCGACCGCGTCGATGAACCGCCCCATCTGATCTGGTTCGGCAGGATCGTCCCGGAAAAAGGACTTCATCTGGCGCTCGACGCCGCCGCGCGCACCGGAATTCCCCTCCGGTTTGCAGGTCCCATTCTGGACGAGGCCTATTTCGCCGCCGAGATTGCGCCGCGGTTGACCTCGAACACCCTCTATCTGGGTCACCTGGATCATGACGCCCTGTCGCGAGAGATCGGAAAGGCCGCCGCCTTCGTCTGCACGCCGCGTTGGGATGAACCCTATGGGCTGGTGGTGGCGGAAGCCCTGGCGTGCGGCACGCCTGTCGCCGCCTTCGCCCGCGGCGCCATTCCCGATATCCTCACCGAAGACTGCGGCGCCTTGGCCCGAGCCGACGACGTCGAGGATTTGGCGCGCGCGATCATGGAGGCGATCGGTCTGTCCCGGTCGGCCTGTCGCGCCAGGGCGGAAGCGGCCTGCGACATGAGACGCATGGTCGACGCCTACGAGCAGCTTTATGTCGAGCTTCTCGAGACGCATCCCGCCTCGGCCGTACGCGCCAATGACGCCGTCGAGCACCGCCTGATCGCATGACGTCGTCTGTGCCTTTTTGCGTTTGCGTGCCCGCCCGCAACGAACAGCGGCGTCTTCCCATCCTGCTCGCGGCGCTTGCGGCCCAGGATCATCGCGGACCCATAGCCGTCGCCCTCTGCATCAATAATTCCGCCGATGGTTCGGTCGAGGTCGTCCAGCAGGCGGCGGACCGCTGGCGGGACCGGCTGGACATCCGCGTCGATGTGGACTGGTTTGCGCCCCATCGCGCCCACGCCGGCGCGGCGCGGCGCGCGGCCATGGACGCCGGTCTTGCGCGTTTGGGATCGGCGCCCAGCGGCGTTCTGATCTCGACGGACGCCGACGCCCGTCCGCCGCGGACCTGGTTATCCGCCAATCTCGCCGCCCTCGCCGCCGGCGCGGACATGGTCGGCGGACGGCTGGTGATCGACGAGGCCGAAGACCTCCCGCGATCAATGGTCGCCTTGCAGCAGCTTTGGGACGCCTATTGGGCCGCCGTCCGCGCCATCGAGGACGACCTTGACCCGTCGCCGTTCGATCCGTCGCCGCGCCATGGCGACCATACCGGCGCCAGTCTCGCCCTCACCGCCGAAGCCTATCGGCAGGCCGGCGGCGTGCCCGAACTGCCGACGGGGGAGGATCGGGGGCTTGTGATCGCGGCGCAGGCCCAGGGCGCGCGGCTTGTCCATCCCCTCTCGGTCTGGACGCGGGTCTCGCCACGCCTGACCGGGCGCGCCGCCGCCGGCATGGCCGACCACATGGCGCGCCTTTTCGTCCAGGCGCGTGACGGCGATCCGATCCTGGCGCCGGACTTCCGGCACTGGCGGCAGAGAGCGGCCTGGCGACACGCTCAGCGCGCCCGCGCCGGAGGCGATCAGGGTTTGTCCCGTCTCGAGGCCCAGCTGGCGCCGATGCCGCTCGATCTGGATCTGCGGTCCTGGGCCGACCGCGCCGATGCAGGCCGGCGTCATGCAGGCGTCGAATGAGCGGTTTGATCGGCTACTACGTCCATCATCAGGGCGACGGGCATCGCCAGCGGGCGCTTGAGATCGCCTCGGCTGCGCCGGACCGGTTCGTCCTGCTCGGCACCGGTTTGACGGGACGCACGCCGGGCGTCGCCAGCATCGACCTGGACGATGATCGACCCGATGCGGACGACGTCTTCTCCGGCCGAGACGACACCTCGGCGAGACCCGACGCCCTGCACTATGCGCCCTATCATCATCCCGGGGTCCGGGCGCGGGCGGCCCGTTTCGCCGGCTGGATCGCCAGAACGTCGCCGGCGCTCGTCGTGATCGATGTCTCGGTGGAGATGGCGATGTTGGCGCGGCTCTGCTCCACGCCCGTCGTCTATGTCCGGCTGTCGGGCGATCGGTCCGACCCCGCCCACCTCGACGCCTTCCGGGGCGCGGCGGCTCTCCTCGCGCCCTTCCACGAAACGCTCGACAGCCTCGCGCCGGACTGGGTTCGACAAAAGACGCATTATGTCGCGCCCCGAGACGCCTCCGGTCGCCGGCAAGGCTCGGGCGTCCTGGTCGTCCACGGCCGGGGAGGGCGGCCGCTGGACGGCGCGCGTCTGGCCGAGGCCGCCGCCATGACGCCCGACAGACGGTGGACCGGCGTCGGCCCCATCACCTCGCCCCCCGTCCTTCCGCCGAACCTCCAGCTTCGCGGCTGGATCGAGAACGTGGCCGAGGAGATGGACAAGGTCGAGATCGTGGTGGGCGCGGCCGGCGATGGTCTGGTGAATGCGGTGATCGCGGCGGGCAAGCCGTTCATCTGCCTGCCCGAGCCGCGCGCCTACGGCGAGCAGGTGACCAAGGCCGCCGCCCTGGCGCGCGCCGGCGCGGCGATCGTGCTCGACCACTGGCCGGAGGCGTCACGATGGCCGGCGATCCTTCAGGACAGTCTGGCCCTGCGGGCATGCGACCGGCAGGCCGTTACGGGCGAGGGGTTGAAGGCGGCCGGCGACTGGCTCCTCGGCCTTGCGTCGGATCTGCGAGGCCGGACGTGAGCCAAGAGACCCGAGAAGTCAGCCGCGCGACGTCGATCGACCTCGAAGGCCAGCTGGCCGATCTCGGCGCGCGTTACGACGCCTCGCCGCATTATCCCGTCGAGAGCCTGGCCCTGCTCGCACGCGAGGGCTGGGGCCGACGTTTCGCACCGGTGGAAAGCGGCGGGACGGCCTACGACGGACCGGCCGACAAGGCGCTTGCCCTGATGGACGCCTTGCGGTGCGTGGGTCGGGCCGATCTCAGCGTCGGTCGGCTCTTCGAAGGCCATGTGAACGCCCTGGCGCTGTTCGATTGGTATGGCGACCCCCGCCAGAAGGCCTGGCTCGGCGCCGTTCTGGCGCGAGGCGGTTGGTTCGGCGTCTGGGCGACGGAGCCGCCGCCGGGCGTCCGTCTCATCGGCGATCGCCTGCACGGCGCCAAGATGTTCGCCACGGGCGCGGGCGGCTTGCGCCATGCGGTCGTCACCGCCCAACCCGAGCAGGGCGAACGCCAACTGATCATCGTTGCGGCGGATGAGGCGGCGCGCGCCGACCTCAGCGGCTGGCGCGTGCGCGGCATGCGCGCGACGACCAGCGGGCGTTACGATCTGACCGGGTTGAAGATCGAGCCCGAACAGCGGCTGGGACGTCCGGGCGATTACGATCGCGAGCCCCGCTTCACGGCCGGGGCATGGCGGTTCACGGCGGTGCAGCTGGGCGGAATCGAAGGCCTCGTCCTGGCGCTCCGCGAGGCCCTGTCCGAGGCGGCGCGGGGCGATCCGATCCAGCGCGCGCGCTTCGCCGATGCGGTCGTGGCCGCGCGAACGGCCTGGCTCTGGGTCCGCGAAGCCGCAAGGCGGGCGGCGTCCGAAGCGCCGGACGCCGAGGATTTCGCACGCGCCACGCGCGGCGTCGTAGAACGCAGCGCCCTGGATGTCATGGAGTTGGCGGCGCGGGCGGTGGGGACGCGGAGCGCCTTCGACGGGGAGCGGGTCGACAAGATCACCCGCGATCTGAGCCTCTATCTGAGGCAGGCCGGACCGGACCATGCCAAGGACCAGGCGGCGAGAACCTGGCTGGACCGCGATCTCTGGGGCGAGGGCGACGCCCTATGGTGACCCCCAAATCCGGCCGGCTGGCGACCCTGGCGCTGGAACGCTCGCCCTGGCGATCCGCGCGTTGGCTGATCATCGCGCCGCACGCCGACGACGAGACGCTGGGCGCCGGCGCTCTTATCCGTCAAGCCGCCGAGACTGGACGCCTGGCGGGGGTCGTGGTCCTCACCGACGGCGCGGGCTCGCACGATCACCCCGACACGGCCTCGCGCGCCCGGTTGGTCCGGCTCCGACGCCTGGAGGAGGGTCGCGCCGTCCGACGTCTGGCGGGGGCGGCGGCCTTGTCGCCGGTCTTTCTGGATTGGAGGGACGCCCGGCCTGCCCCCCCCGGAAGTCCGGTGTTCGAGGCGACCGCGCGTCGCCTCGCCACGCTGTGCCGGGAGCGGCGCGTGGATGCGATCGCCGTCACAGGGCCGGACGACCCCCATTGCGATCATCAGGCCGCGGCCCGGCTCGCGCGCCACGCGGCGGAGAGGGCCCGTCGGCGGGTGGCGGTGTTCGACTACGCGGTCTGGGGGGAGGGTTCGTCCGGAGCGAGGGTGCGGATCACGACACGACCGTTGAGCGCCGGCCTTCGGGCCTATGCCTTGTCGGCCCATCAAAGCCAGTTGACGCCGAGGTTCGGCCGGGGGTTCCGTCTCGAGACGGACAAGAGGCTGAGCGCCGCCTCGGACACCCTGTATCGGCGCAACGCCTATGGCTGAACCCTCGCTTCCCGCAGCCTATTTCGAGGGCATCTTCGCCGGGGACGCCGACCCATGGGATCTGGCCTCCAGCCCTTATGAGGCGGCCAAGTTCGACCGCACCCTGGCCGCTCTGTCGGCGCGGCGAGCGGCTTTTGCGCTCGAGGTCGGCTGTGCGGGCGGCGTCCTGACCGAGCGGCTCAGTGCGGTCTGCGATCATCTGGTGGCGATCGACATCAGCCCGACCGCGCTTGCGCGGGCGCGACAGCGTCTGTCGGGACGGCCGAACGTCCGGTTCGAGGTCGCCGCCTTTCCCCACGACTGTCCGGTTGTGCCGGGCCTGGACCTCGTGGTCCTGTCCGAAGTGGCCTACTACTGGAGCGACGCCGACCTCGACTTGGCGGCGCGCCGCATCGCCGAGACCCTGGTTGGGGGCGGACGCGTTCTCCTCGTGCACTGGACCGGCGAGACCGACTATCCCCAGACCGCCGACGACGCCGTGGGACGCCTCTGGCTTGGATTGTCGGCTGTCATGAACGTGGATCTCGCCGAACGGCATCCGAACTATCGTCTGGATTTGTGGAGCCGCCGATGACGACGCTGTCCGCTCTCACGCTGGTTCGCAACAGGCAAGCGCATCTGGACCGTCTGGTCGAGGGATTGACCCTCAGCGCCTCGCCGCCTGACGAATTGATCGTCATCGACATGAGCGATGCGCCCGTGACGCTGCCGACTCTGGACTTTCCGGTCCGCATCGAACGTCTGGCCGGCGACGCCTTGCCTCTGGCCGCCGCCCGAAATCTGGCGGCCGCCCTGGCCTCAGGCGATATCCTGCTGTTTCTGGATGTGGACTGCATCGTGTCGTCGGCAGTTTGCGGCCGGATGCAGGCCTTGCTCGCCGAGCATGACGCCGTCGTCTGTCCGGAGGTGCTCTACCTACCCGCCGGCGCCATCCCGTCCGGACCGCTCTCGATCACGGACCTGAAGACGGCCGGCCGGCCCCACCCCGTGCGCCCCTTTCCGCAAGAAGGCGAAAGCCTTGAGCGCAATCCCGGCCTGTTCTGGTCTCTGGCTTTCGCGCTCCGTCGCTCGACCTTCGATCGCATTGGCGGATTCGACGAGACCTATGTCGGCTACGGCGCGGAAGACACCGACCTGGGCTTTCGCATCGCGCGAGCTGGGCTGCCGCTCCTCTTCGCCGGCGGCGCGCCGGTCTTCCACCAGCACCATGAGGGCTATGATCCGCCTCTGCAGCACTTCCACGCCCTGATCGCCAACGCTGTTCGCTTCCACAGCGCCTGGTCGATCTGGCCGATGGACGGTTGGCTGAGGGCCATGGCGGAACTCGGGCTGGTTGATTGGTCGCCGGACGGGTTGACCATCCGCCGCGAGCCCACGCCGACCGAAATCGCCGCCGCACGAAAAGACCCTGCGAATCCCTTCTGAGGCGGCTCCGTCGCGCTGCCGGCTGAAATGACAGGTCGGGGTACGAAAGCGGGCGCAACCCTCGGCCGGCCTTGGGGTTGAGCGAGGATGAAATCGTCACCCGCCGAGACCGATCTTTCCGCCACGGGCCAGCAAGTCCTGGTCGATGGTCCAGCCCCCCAGACGGACGACGGCAAGCGCTGGAAAATGCCGGCGGCGGCCGTGGCGGCCGGACTTGTAGAGATGACGGCAAAGCGCTCGCAGGCCCTGGTGTTCATCGCGACCAGCGAACGTCGCGCCGATGAGATTGCAGCCGCAATCTCGCCGATGGTGAAGGACGCCGAGGTGTTGGTTTTGCCGCCCTGGGACTGCCTGCCCTATGACCGCGCCGCGCCCTCTCGAGAAAGCATGGGGCGGCGGATGGCGGTCTTGGCCGCTCTGAACGACGCCAGCGCCAGCCCCGTATTCCTGGTCGCCTCGCCCGATGCGATCGTGCAACGGACGCCGTCGCGTGATCGGATCAAGGCCCGCTTATCGCTCTCGGCGGGCGAGGCGCTGGATCGCGAAGCCTTGGAATCGTTTCTGACGGATACGGGCTATGCGGCGGATGAGCGGGTCGACGAACCTGGCGAGTACGCTTTGCTCGGCGCGGTGGTCGACGTCTTTCCGCCCGCGTCTGCAACGCCTTATCGCATCGCGGTGGATGAGGCGGACCGGATCACCGAGATCCACGCCTTCGATCCCGTATCGCAGCGCCGGGGCGCCGAGATTGAGACGATCTGCCTGACCCCGGCTGCAGAGTGGAGCGACCGGTTGTCCGAGGATGACGATCCCGATGGTCAGGACACGGGGCCGTCGATCGATGCTGAGACCTCGACGACCCTGTTCGACTTTCTAGACAATGCCACGATCCTGACGGACGTGGGCGTCGAGGATCGGTTCGAACGCATTCGCGCGCATGTGGCCGAAGCTTATGACACGCGCCTGCGGTTCAGCGAGGGCGTACGGCCTCCTAAGCCTGACAGCCTCTACTTGACGAAGAAGGACCTTCGTCAGGCGTTGGACGGCGCCAAGTCCTTGAGCGTCGAGGGGTGGGCCCCGACGCCGGCCTTCGCGCTTGAGAAGTCGCCAGGGCGGGCCCTGAAACAGTTCATCGCCGAGCGGCGCGAGGCGGGCGATCGCATCGTCCTGACGGGATTGCCTCACGAGCACAGGATCATCCTGCGCCTGCTGCGCCGCCACGGTATCGATGCCCCCGCGGTGCTGGAGAACTGGAGCGCGATCGCCCCATTGCAGCCCGGGCAGATCGCCGTCGTGACCGCCGATCTGGACACAGGTTTCCGGCAGTCCGCCGCCGGTCTTGTCGTCCTGACGCCCTCGGATATTTTCGGCGGCCGCATCGCGCGCGGGTCCTTCGGCGCGATCGACGCCTTCGGGGACACCGAACTTCGGCTGGGCGATGTGGTCATCCATGAAGACCATGGCCTGGGCGTGCTGAAGGCGCTGGAAGGCGTCGTCGCCGAGGGCGAGGCGCGCGACGTCCTGCGCATTGAATATCACGGCGGCGGCGCGATCCTCGCGCCGATCGAGGAGTTCGGCAAAATCTGGCGTTACGGCTCGGAGCCGGACGCGGTGTCGCTGGATCGACTGAACACCCAGGGCTGGCTCAAGCGTCGCGCCAAGGTCAGCGCCCAGATCGACGAGGCCGCGGCGGCGCTTTCCGCCCGGGCCGAGGCGCGCGCGGCCTTGAGGACCGAGCCGATCACGCCGCCGCGTCAGGCGCTCGCGCGCTTCGCCGCCGGCTTCGCCTTCCCGGAAACGCCGGACCAGGCGCAGGCCATTGAAGCGGTCCTGACGGACCTCGGCTCGGGCAAGCCCATGAACCGGCTCGTCTGCGGCGACGTCGGGTTCGGCAAGACCGAAGTCGCCCTGCGCGCTGCAGCGGCCGTGGCTCTTGCCGGAAAGCAGGTCATCGTGGTCGCGCCGACGACGGTGCTGGCGCGTCAGCATTTTGAGGTCTTCAGGAAGCGGTTCAAGGACGAGGACGTCCAGATCGGACACCTGTCGCGGGCGGCGGATGCTGCGGAGGCGCGGGCGGTCAAGACGGGGCTGGCGGACGGGTCCATGCGGATCGTGGTCGGCACCCAGGCCTTGGCGTCGGAAGGGTTGGCGTTTTCCAACCTTGGGCTTGTCATCATCGACGAGGAGCACCGTTTCGGCGCCCAGATGAAGGCGGATCTGGCGCAAAAGGCGCCGCATCTGCTGTCCATGTCGGCCACGCCGATCCCGAGAACCCTGCAGAGCGCCCTGGTCGGCATTCAGGACGTCAGCCTCATCGCCAGCCCGCCTGCCCGACGTCGCCCGATCCGAACCTTCATGACGCCGTTCGACGCGGGCGCGGTCCGCCTGTCGCTGATGCGGGAGAAGGCGCGCGGCGGGCAGAGTTTCGTGGTCGTGCCGAGAATCGATGACATGGAACCCCTGGCGGACCGTCTGAGGACCTTGACGCCGGAACTGTCGGTGGTTTCGGCGCACGGCGACCTGGGACCGGCCGCGATCGACGATGTCATGAGCCGCTTCTCCGACGGGGAGGGGGACGTGCTTCTGGCGACGAACATCATCGAAACCGGCCTCGACGTGCCACGCGCCAATACGATGCTGATCTGGCGGCCGGATCGCTTCGGCCTGGCCCAGCTTCATCAGCTTCGCGGCCGTGTCGGACGAGGGCGGCGACAGGGTTTCGCCTATCTGCTTTCGGATCCCGATGCGCCGATGGCCGCGACGACGGAGGCCCGTCTCCAGACCTTGGAAGCTCTGGATCGGCTCGGCGCCGGTTTTGCAATCAGCGGACGCGATCTGGACCTGCGCGGCGGCGGCGATCTGGTGGGGGAAGACCAGGCGGGACACGTCAGGCTGATCGGCTCGGCCCTCTATCAGTCCGTTCTGGCGCGCGCGCTCGCGGCGGCGAAAGGCGATCCCGACCCTGATCAGGCCTCTCCCAGTCTGAACGTCGGCGCGACGGGGGGCTTCCCGTCGGACTACATCCCGGACGCGACCGTTCGCATCAATCTATACGCCCGACTGGCGCGCGCTGGGACGGCTGAGGATGTCGATGCCTTGCGAGACGAGGCGGAGGATCGGTTCGGGCCGCTGCCAGACCCCGCAGAGAATCTGTTCGCCGCCCGTCGCCTCGCGGCGCTCGCCCGAGACGCGGGCGTCACCGAGATCGTGTCGGGTCCGAAGGCGACGGCGTTGCGGATCGCGGACGCGCGCCGACACGAGATGGAGACGGCCTTTCCGGACGGCGACGACCGACGCTGGTCCGACGGCCGTCTCATCGTGGAGGCCGCCAACGATCGACCCCATGACGCGGTTTTCATTGAAAGGCTTCTGACCGAACTCGCCGCGGCCTGAGGACCGGAAGCCTTACATCCGACTTCGGCGTCCGAGGTTGGTTTTGTCGGGAGCCATTGCGGTTCTGGCGCGCTGATCGACCGCACCGGATTGCGGTGGTCAGGAGAATGTCCATGAGCCTCAAAGGCCAGATCAAGGAAGCCGCCGGCTTCGTGAAGGAAGAGCTGAACGAACACGGCGACAGCGCCGAAGCCCAGCGCAAGGCCCAGGAAGGTCGCGACCTGCGCAATGAGGGTCGCGCCGAGGACGGCAAGGCGCCGAAGACGAGCGAGCCGGGCGCCGGTCATCCCGAGAACTAAGCTCACGAACCGCCCGCCGACGCCGGCGGGCGGTCTCGCATCTCCGCTCTGAACCCACCGTCTCAATGCGCTCAAATCCTCGCATCACTGTCGTTTTCCTCCATTCCCTGGGCGCCAGTCGTCGCGAATGGGATGACGTCATCGCCCGGTTTTCCGATGATACGCAGACGGTCGCGATGGATCTTCCAGGGTTCGGCGACCGGGCTCGGGAAGGCTATGGCGATGTGCAGGGGGTGCTCGACGATCTTTGCCGCCGTCTGGCCGATCTCGATCTCGGGCTCTGGGTCATCGTCGGCCACAGCATGGGCGGCAAGTTCGCGACCCTGATCGCCGCGCGCGCACGCGATGGAGCGCCGGGTTTAAGCGGGTTGGTCGGCGTGGTGCTCGTCGCCGGATCGCCGCCGTCGCCCGAACCGATGGACGAGGATCGGCGCGCGGAAATGCTGACCTGGTTCGACGATCCCACGACGATCGAGGACAGGGCGCGACAGTTCATCGACGCCAATACCGACGCCGGCCTGCCGCAAGACGCCTTCCAGCAGGCGCTCGACGATTTCCGCCGGTCGTCCCCGGACGCCTGGCGCGGATGGCTGGCCCAGGGATCGCGCGAGGATTGGTCCGTCCAGGCCGGCGTCATTCCGTATCCCGCGCTGATCGTCGCCGGCGCGGAGGACGGCGATCTGGGCGAGACGGCGCAGCGGCGGTGCAACGCGCCTCATTTCCGGTGTCCCCAGGTGGTGGTCGCGCCCAAGGCGGCGCACCTGATCCCCCAGGAACAACCGGAGCCACTCGCAGTCCTGATCCGAGACTTCGCCGAGACGGCTGGTGGGGCCGCGCTGCCGGACCGATTTGTCCGGTTGATGGCGTCCGAGCGGGTGTCGGATCGAACCCGACGCGCGATGCTGCAGCGCCACTTCGGCCCCGCGCCCTCCGATGGCGGCGTCCTCACGCCGACCCAACGCGACCTGTTGACGGCGGTGATCGCCCGCATCCTGCCGGATGTCGGCGAACCCCAAGCTCTGGCGCGCCGTTTGGATGTCGGCTTGGCCAGCGGACAGGCGGACGGTTGGCGTTTCGCCGATCTGCCGTCCGACGCCGAGGCGTGGCGACGCGGCCTGGATACGCTTGCCGCGATGTCGCCCGGGTTCGCGACCTTGGGGCCGGATCGCCGAGACGCCATCCTGCGCGCCCTCTCGACCGGCGATGCCGATGTCGTGGACGGGCCAGGGCGGCTTTCGGCGAAGGCGATGAAGCTCTGGTTCGAAGACGTGGCGTCTGACGCTGCGCGCGTGTGGATGTCGCTGCCGGCCACCTGGGCGCGCATCGGTTACGACGGCTTCGCCACAGGCGGTCAGGACGCCGTCCAGGGCTATGGCGAAACCGCTGCGGACCGGACGGAGTCCTGGCGTCTGCCGACGGAGCGGGGGCGTTGAGCTCTTTCGCAAGCCCGCCCGACGAAACCGACGTCGTCATTATCGGCAGCGGCGCGGGCGGAGCTCCGATCGCGGCGCGGCTCGCCCAGGCCGGCCTGTCGGTCACCGTGCTGGAGGCGGGGCCCGCCTTCGACCCGACGGACCATACGCCCGACGAACCCTCGGCGGATCTCTATTGGATGGAGGAACGTCTCAGCGGGGGACGCGACCCGACGGCGTTCGGCGCCAACAATTCCGGTCAAGGCGTCGGAGGCTCGCTTCTGCACTGGGGCGCCTTCTGCCCGCGACCGGATCCGCGCGATCTGACGCTCGCCTCGGAAACCGGACGGGGGCGGGACTGGCCGTTCGGCTGGGCGGCGTTGAAGCCTTACGTCGAAACCGTCGAGGCGGTGATCGGGGTTTCCGGCCCGGCCGACTATCCTTGGGGCGGGCGACGGTTCGGCTACCCGCCCGTCCGGCGCAACGCCCCGGCGGACGCCATGGCGCGCGGGGCCGAGGCGGTCGGACTGACGGTCGCCGACGCGCCGGCGGCCGTGCTGTCGCGCGACCGGAAGGGCGGCGCCACGCCCCACCGCGGGGCCTGCGTCAACTGCGGCGCCTGCCATCAGGGGTGTCGAACGGGCGCCAAGGGCGGGGCGGACAACAGCTTCCTGCCGATCGCCCAGGCGAATGGGGCCAACATCATCGCCGACGCCCGCGCCGTCGCCGTCGAACGCCATGTCGGCGGGCGGATCAAGGCCGTCGTCTACCGCCGCGAGGGGCGGGAGCATCGTCTGGACTGTCGAGCGCTGTTCCTCTGCGCGGGCGGCGTGGAGACGCCGCGCCTTTTGCTGAACTGGGGCCTGGCCAATGCGGGCGGCGAGGTCGGCCGGAATTTCATGACCCATGTGGCGACCCAGGTCTGGGGCCGGTTCGACGCCGACATGTCGATGAACCGCGGCTATCCCTCGTCCCTGATCAGCGAGCAGATGGTGCGCCCCTCGGATGCGGACTTCGCCGGGGGCTATCTGATCCAGAGTCTCGGCGTCATGCCGGTCACCCTGGCGGGGAGCTTCGCGCGGGGCGCGGGCCTGTGGGGCGCGCCGCTGGTGGAGACGCTGCGCGACTATCGCCGGCTCGCTGGCATCGGAATCAATGGGGAGTGTCTGCCGGCCGACGACAATCGCCTGACCCTGTCCGACGAGGTGGACGCGGTTGGCCTGCGCAAGGCGCGGATCGACTTCGGCTATGGCGAGAACGAGCGGCGTCTGGACGCCCATGCCCGGCGCGTCATGACGGATCTCTGGTCGGCCGCCGGCGCGGAGGACATCTTCGCCGTGGCCCGATCGGCGCATACGATCGGCGGCTGCCGAATGGGGAACAAGGCGGACGGCGCGGTCGTGGACGCCAACGGGTGCAGTGTGGAGATCGACAATCTGTACGTCTGCGACAACTCGGTTTTTCCGAGCGCCCTTTCGGCCAATCCGGCTTTGACCCTCATGGCCGTCGCCCTGCGCACGGCCGATCGCTTCCTCGACCGTCAACGAAAAGGAGAGTTTTGATGGACCTCGGGATCAAGGGGCGCATCGCGCTCATTTCCGGCGCCGATTCCGGCATGGGCAAGGAGACGGCGCGGCTGCTGCTGGACGCCGGCGTGCGGGTCGCCCTGACCGACAAGCCGGACGGCACGCTGGATGAAGCCGTGCAGGACCTTTCGGCATTGGGCGACTGCATCGGCGTGACCGGCGACGTGACGAAGGCTGACGATGTCGAACGTCTGTGGGCGGAGGTCAGAGACCGCCTGGGCGATCCAGACATCTATGTGAACGCGGCAGGCGTGACGGGCGCGACCGGCGACTTCCTGGATGTCGATGACGCCGGTTGGCTGGAGACGCTCGACATCAATCTGATGGGCGCGGTGCGGATGTGCCGCCAGGCCGTTCCCGCGATGCGGCGCGCGGGCTGGGGACGGATCGTCCTGTTCGCCTCGGAGGATGCGGTTCAGCCCTATGTGGACGAACTGGCCTATTGCGCCTCGAAGGCCGGCATTCTCAGCCTGGCGAAGGGTCTGTCCAAGGCCTACGGCTGCGACAATGTGCTGGTGAACACGGTCTCGCCCGCCTTCATCGCCACGCCGATGACCGACGCCATGATGGAGAAGCGCGCCAAGGAACGGGGCGAGACTTTCGACGAGACGATCAAGAGTTTCTTGAAGGAAGAGCGCCCCGGCATGACGCTGGATCGCAGAGGCCGGCCGGAGGAGGTCGCGGCGGCCGTCGCCTTTCTTTGCTCGGAGCGCGCCAGCTTCATCAACGGCGCGGGTCTTCGTGTGGACTCCGGGTCCGTCGCCACGATCGCCGGCTAGCCGCCGGTGGTTCTCGTCAGGCGACGCCCTTGCCGCCGGTGACGCCGAACACTTCGCCCGTGATGTAGCTGCCTTCCTGCGAGGCCAGCAGCACATAGACGGGGGCGATCTCGACGGGCTGGCCGGGACGGCCCAGCGGCACCTGTTCGCCGAACTTCATCACCGCCTCCTGCGGCTGCCCGCCGGAGGACTGCAGCGGCGTCCAGAACGGACCCGGCGCCACCACATTGGCCCGTACGCCCTTTTCGATCAGCTGGGCGGCGAGCGCCTTGGTGTAGGCGACGATCCCCGCCTTGGTCGTGGCGTAGTCGAGCAGGATGGCCGAGGGCTCATAGGCCTGGATCGAGGCGGTGGTGATGACGGCGCCGCCCGCCGGCAGGTGGGGTACGGCCGCTTGGGCGATCCAGTGCATGGCGTAGAGGTTGGTCTTCAACGTCTTGTCGAAGTCTTCCGACGTCACCTGGGAGATGTCTTCGCGATACTGCTGACGCCCGGCGTTGATGACCAGGATGTCCAGGCCCCCCAGGTCCGACACGGCCTGTTCGACCATTTGCCGACACCAGGCTTCGTCGGTGATGTCGCCCGGGAGATCGACGGCCTTGCGCCCTTCGGCCTCGATCAGAGCGATCACCTCGGCGGCGTCCCTCTTCTCCGAGGGCAGATAGGACAGGGCGACGTCGGCGCCCTCGCGGGCGTAGGCGATGGCCGTCGCCCGGCCGATGCCGCTGTCGGCCCCGGTGATCAGCGCCTTGCGGCCTTTAAGCTTGCCGGCCCCCTGGTAGCTGGTCTCGCCATGATCCGGCTTGGGGTCCATCTCGCGAGCCTCGCCGGGGATGGGCTGGGGCTGGCGCGGGAAGGGCGGCTTCGGATATTGCTCGCGCGGGTCCTGCAGGGTCAGGCGGTCAGTCATGGAACGTCTCCGTTTCGGGCTGGGGGGAAGAGGTCTGCGCCTGTCCGACGGCGGTCAGGGCGGTCAGATGGGCGAGGTGGCTGAGGCCCTGCGGCATGTTGCCGAGGTAGGCGCCGCTGTTTGGGTCGATCATTTCGGTGAGCATGCCCCAACGCCCGCCCAGGGCGTCGCGTAGGCCGTCGATGCGCGCCCGCGCCTTTTCCGGCTCGCCCAACCGGGCCCAGGCCTCGGCGATCCAGAACGAGCAGGCGATGAAACAGCCCTCTTCGTCCTTCATGCCGGTGTAGCGATAGTGAAAGACGCCGGCGCCGAGATGACGGTCCAACGCCTCAAGGGTCGCGCGAAGCCGGTCCTCGCCGTCGAAGCGGAACCGCACAGCCAGGGCGAGGGCGGCGTCCAGCTTGTCGCTGCCCGGATACATGACGAAGGCCTGGAGGCTGTCGGACCAGCAGTGGGTCTCGACCCAGTCGAAAATCCGATCGCGCTCCCGGCGCCAGCGGTCCCGGCAGGTTGTCGGCAGCTGTCCGGCGTCGGCCAGTTCCGCCGCGCGGGCCAGGGCTTGCCAGCAGCTGATCTTGGACATGGTGTAGTGCTGCTGGTCCTCCAGCTCCCACATGCCGGCGTCCGGCTGACGCCAGGCGTCCGCGCACTGGTCCGCCAGTTCGGACAGCTGCTGGGCGCTGGCGCTGTCGAGGATGTTGCCGCAGCCGACGAAACGCGACGCCGTCTCGAAGATGTCGCCGAACACGCCGTGCTGCGTCTGTTCGGCGGCGCGATTGCCGGTGACGACGGGGCGCGATCCCCGGTAGCCTGGCATGTCCCACCGGGTCTCCTCGGGGACCGGGCCGCCGTCCAGACTATAGCAGACCCGGGCCTGATGCTGTCGCACCTGCATCAGCAGCCAGCTGAAGGCGGCCTTGGCCTCGGCCTGGGCGCCCGCCGCCAGGAAGGCCTCGATCGTATAGCCGGCGTCGCGCACCCAGGCGTAGCGGTAGTCCCAGTTCTTTTCGCCGCCCAGACGTTCGGGCAGGGAGGTGGTGGCGGCCGCCGCGATGGCGCCCGACGGGGAAAAGAGCAGCAGCTTCAGCGCCAGGGCGCTGCGAACGAAGTCGTCGCGATACAGACCGGGGCAGTTCAATCGCGCCGCCCAGTCCCGCCACTCCTGATCCGATACGTCGATGCGCGCGTCGATCTCGTCGATGGACGGCGCCACGAGAGGTTCATCGCGCCCAGCGACGATGGCGACGGTGCGGCGCTCGCCGGCGGCGACCCGGATCGCGCCGACGATCCCCTCGTCGGACCAGTCGCAGATGATGCGAGGATCATGGACGAAGAGGCCGAGCACTCGCTCGACATGGAAGACCGTGTGGTCGCCTATCTTCGAATGATAGGGATTGGCCGTGTCCCCGCGACGGCCGGGGCGCATCTCCAGGGCGAAGGTGACCTCGCCTTCTAGGCCGTCGATCCGACGCGCCAGCTCGCACCACGGCAGCCGGCCGGCAGTGCCGCTGTTCAGGCTTTCGGTGAGCCGGGCGCGTCCCGTCGCGGTCACGAATTCCGTCTCCAAGACATTGCTGTCGGGACGGTAGCGGCGGGTGGCGGTAAAGGCGTTCTCGGGCGTGAGAGAGAACCGGCCGCCGTCGGGATCGAGCAGGCGATCGAACAAGGGCGGCGCATCCAGGGCGGGCACGCACCACCAGTCGATGCCCCCATCCAGCGCCGAGAGGGCCACCGTCCGGCCCTCGCCGAGCACGCCGTAGTTCTCCAGCGGCGCGTGGCCGTCCCGCCGAAGATCGGTCGAGGCGGCCGCAGGCTGAGGGGTGAAACCTGCCGCGCTCATCCGCGCTTCGATCCCAGCGCAAAGCCGGCCGCCATCGATGCGACGACCAAGGCGCCGAAGGCGGCGGCCTTGGCGATGGCGGTCTGACGGCTCGACACAAAGCCGACCAGCGGCCGAACGACCCGGTCGACATCCGGCCCGTCGATCGCCGCCGGGCCGTCTTCCGGCTGGTCCAGGTTGCCGAGGCGCGGGAGCTGAGGGTCGCCCTGTTGCGCCGCAACCATCCCGGCGGCCTTGCGATCGGCCAGTCCAGGCGAGAGCGTCTGCGCCAGACCCATCAGCCAGGTCGAGCGCCCGACGTAAATCTTGCGGACCGGCCGTTGGACGGCCGACCACACCGCCTCGGCGCACAGACGGGGATCGAACAGCGGGTCGGGGATGACTTGCGCCCTGTCGGTGCGGTTGCGCGACCACAGCGGTTGGGGGGTATTGACGGCGGGGAGATAGACAGTGCTGAGCGTGATCCTGGAGCCGTCGGCGATCAGTTCGGCGCGCAGCGACTCGGTGAAGCCGTCGACCGCCGCCTTGGCCGCGCAATAGGGAGCCTGCAGCGGTGCGGGACGCAGCGCCAGGCCGGACGAGATCTGGACGATGGCGCCGCGGTCGACGAGCCGCATCGCCCGGAGCGCCGCCCGTGTCCCGTAGACCTGCGACAGATAGGTGGTTTCGCCGACGCGGCGGTAGTCGGCGTCCGTCAGGTCCGTGTCGCGGCCGACCACGGTCGACATCGCGTTGTTGACCCACGCATCGATCCCGCCAAAGGCGTCCACGATGTTCTGTCCGGCCCGCTCGACGAATTCGGGATCGGAGACGTCGCCGGCCATGCCGATGGCGCGGCCGCCCGAGCGTGTAAGCAGGTCGACGGCCGCCGCCAGACGCTCGGCCTGCCGGGCGATGATAACGACCTGCCATCCCGCGCGGCCGAAGCGGTCAGCGATCGCCAGACCTATGCCGGCGCTCGCGCCCGTGACGACAATGACCGGCATCCGATCCCTCTTCTTGCGAAAGCGGCGGGTGATAGCGGTCGAGGCCGCTGGGGAGGGTCTGACAACGACACGCCTCCCGGAAGGTTGCGACGTGCGAGGCCGCCGCTAAGGCGGCGCAACAGCGTGATGCGACGGACCTTCGGCCTGATCACCGCAGTCCCGTTCACGGGCCGCCGAGGATGCCTCTTCGGAAGCCGCCAATCTTGCCGCCCGGATTGGAACAGCGCGACCTGACGCTCGTCTGGCGCAAGGACGCGACGTCCTCACCGAACCGTCTTTTCCCATCGCTCGAACTGGATTTGATCGCGGAAGCGATATCGGGGGTCATTGTCATGTTCGTCGGCGTCGAGACGGGCCGATCGACGCGGGCGCTGGCAGACACCGAAGCCTTATGACGCAGGTCGCTCACTCCAGACAGCCTCATGGTCTTGTTGATCCTCACCCGATCAACGGTCAGCGGGCGCGGGTCTGGAGCGTCGGAAAGCTTCAGCGTTGCGTCGGGCGGTCGTCGGGGTCATTGTGCGGCGGCTGAAGAGGAACACATGGCGGACCTGGACCCTATCGACGTCGAGATCGGCGCACGCGTCAAACAGCGGCGCGAGGCGCTGGGGTTGACCCAGCAGGCCCTCGCTTCGGCGATCGGCGTGACCTTCCAGCAGGTTCAGAAATACGAGAAAGGGACCAACCGCATCTCGGCCTCCCGCCTCGTTCGGATCTCGGAAACCTTGCACAGTCCCCCTGCCGCCCTTTTGAGCCGCGCCGACGACGCAGGGCCTATCGCCGCCGGTCTGTTGGACACGCCGGGCGCGGTCCAGCTCCTGGAAGCCTATTGCGCGATCCGGTCGCCGCGTCATCGAGACGGGCTGCTCGCCATGGCCAAGGCGCTTGACGCCGTCTAGCCGCGGGCCGATTTCCCCGAACCGCCGAAGGTCCGACTGACGACGATGGAAATCGCCTGTCTGACGCGTGTGCGCGACGGCTTCCAGTCCAAGGAGATCGCGCTCGAGTTGGGGCGCTCCGCCAAGACGGTCGACAAACATATTGAGAACGCCTGCCGCAAGTTCGGCGTCGGCAGCCGGCGCGAGGCGGCGCGGTTGTTGGAGGCCGTCCTGGTCGCCGGCGATCTACGGCACGGTTCCGTAGAGGCGCCGCTCCCTCTGCCGGAAAATCCCGATGTCGCCTCTCTTCGTCTCCGGAAAGGAGACCTTGATGCCGCACTCGGGACGCCCTCTGCCCTCCATCACCTGGGGGGAGCTGGAGGTGATTTTCGAGGCGTTGACGGTGACGACCGAGGAGTGGGAGACGGCGCGCAAGCTGCTGGATCTCACACGGAGACTGCAGCCGTATCTTTCGCCGCTCGACGTGATGCGCGAGATACTCTGCATCGCGCTCGTTCTGCCCAGCGAGAACGATCGACCGCCCGCGCCGCCCCGGCGGCGGGAGGCCGTCTCCGGAAATTGGCGATGATCCCCGTGATCGCCGCCATCGCCATGGCTGTGCTGGCCGCCTTGCTCGGCGGCGCCGTTCAGCTTCAGCTGGCGGTCCAGGCGCTCGATCATCTGCTGGCTGGCCGATAGGTCTCCGTTTCCGCCCATCAACGAACGTCCTGCGAGACAAGGTCGGCAGGCGAAGGAGCGGACGATGCAAAGACGCGAAATGGCCCAGGCGATCGCCAATGCGCTGTTCAAGGCGGAGGACCAGGCCGATCAAGGCCTGATGGCCGCGAGCGCCCTGATCAGCCTTATGGCCGAGACACGGCTCGATCACCGGCTTTCCGCCGTTCTCGCGGCGGACGCCGTCTCCGAGACCACCGAGGCGATCCGCGCGTTCGGCGAAGCGCGCGCCCGGCTGGTCGCGGCCCACAATGCGCTCGAACAGGCGGCGCCCGCCCTGATCGGCCGCGAGACCCGTCTCATGGGGCCTTTGACCGGGAAACCGGCGGCCGACCGGCCGGCTGCGACAGGTCATCTGTCCGCGGTCGCCTGATGTCGAGCGGCGGCTTGCCTCCAACCGCACGGCCCGCAAGGATGGGCCATGGAACAGCTTCACACCCCGCTGCAGATCACCCTCACGGTGGCGATGGTCGCGTGCCTGGTGCTGGCGTTGTGGCGGGGCGGGCCGTCGTCGCGCCTCGCCGCGGGCGGCATGGTCCTGGGTTCCGTGCTGAGCGCACTGGTTCAGGACCGCGCGCATCTCGAGGCCGCCCAGTGGATCATCATGGGCGTGGACGCCGCCTATCTGGCGTTGCTGCTCGGCCTCGCCTGGCGGTCGCCGGCCGCCTGGTTGATCTGGGCGGCCGCCTTTCAGCTCGCCCAGACCATCACCCATGTGAGCTTCGCGCTCAATCCGGAGGTCCTGGGACGGGCCTATGTCATCGGCTCCTATGTGCTGTTCGCCGCCCTGCTGTGCGCTCTCTTCGCCGGCCTGTGGCCAGGGCTTGGACGCCATGATCCCGACGCGGGAGCCCGTTGACGCCACGGATCGCTATATCGGCGGACGGTTGCTGGCGCGCCGGATAGGCCTGGGCCTGGATCTTGCGGCGGTGGCTGACGCGGGCGCTCTGACCTTGCGCGAGCTTGCGGCGATCGAAGCTGGAGAGGCCAAGGTCTATGTGGCGACGCTCTGGCGGCTGTCTCTCGCCCTGAAGACGGATCTCTCCGACCTGCTGCCGCCCTCGCCGACCGGGGTGATTGGCCGGGCGTGAGATCCGCCCCGAGCCGGTCCGGTTCGACGCAGCGTAGCGCGCAGCGCAGGGTTGTGCGTTTCACGGCGCTCTACGTGGAGGGCGGCTGTCGGCTCTAAGGCGACCTCTTTCGCCAGCCCTAGGAAGCGTGGCTTTAAACGTTGCGCGCCCGTTTGCCGTGACGGCTTACGCGATTGTCCGCGCTCGCCCGGGAAGAGGAGATTAGCCCTGTTGAACGCAACCTCGAATTGCGTAAAGACGGGTGAGAATTCTTGGAGGGGAAGATTGTGGTCGCAAATGTTCAGACGATTGACGCCGCCTTTCAGGCATGCCGCTCCGCCGTGGAGGGGGACGATGAAGACCATATCGAGCAACTTGAGCTGTTGATCCTCAACCATTATCCGCTCGGTCCGCAGGACGCCGGGATCGTGCTCGAGGCCGCTCTGGCGGATCTTCGCCACGGCGGACGGTCCGATGGCCTGGACGTGGCGGCGGTCGAACGGGTGATCGCCTGGATCGGTCGGCAAGCCGACGTCGCAATGAGGCCTTCCGCTTAGCGATGTCCGTATCGCTTCTCGATGACGAGTCCTTCAGCTTGATCGCCGGATATGCGCGAGACCATCCCGCCGTTCTAGAAAAGGGGCTGACGCCGGAGGGGCTTGCATGGGCGCTTCACGCCGCGAACGAGCGGGCGTTCCGGGCGCGCTATCCCGGGTTCGACGAACCGGTGGCGCGGCCTCAACTCGGGCGCCGCGAGGTCGTCGATCCCGTGCGCGTCCTCGAAGCGATCCGGGAGTGGCAGTATAATACGGCGCTCGCCATCGACGATCCGCTGGAGCGGACGCTCCAGCCGATGATCGACCATATCCGTCGTCTGGCGGTGACCGTCTCCGCCTGAGAGCCGTCCGTCGCGCCGCGGAGCCGCGCGGGGCGGCAGGCAAGCGTCGGCCCGCTCGTTCGCCGCTGGCGGATCGCTTTTGCCCGCTAACGCGCGCGCGTCGACGCGGCATGCGCCGATCGGCAGGGCGGCCTAAACCGCGACGGCGTCCCGATCGGCCAACTGCTGAGCCATGGTCAGGACCAGCTTGCGTTTGGCGGCGGTGAGGCCGGGTTCCAGCGCCATGAGGTCGCGTCCCCAAGCCGTCATGGCGACCGGCGCGACGCGGGACGCTGCGACGGCCGCCAAATCCTCGAAGAAGAAGGTCATGGGCGCGTCCAAGGCCGAGGCGATCTCCCAGAGCCTGGACGTTGAGATGCGATTGGCTCCGTTCTCGTATTTCTGGATCTGCTGGAAACTCACGCCTATCGCGCGCGCGAGATCGTTTTGCGTGCGGCCGAGGGCAAGCCGGCGTGTCGTGACGCGTGCGCCCACCGCCTTATCGACCGGGTGAGGGGCTGCAGCGATCCGGGCCATGATACACTCCGTGGGTTGAAGGGGCGTCATTATGCAACCCAGAACTGCAACAGGCAAATGTGCGACCCCGCTGGACGCCCGCGCGCCGCAAGGATCGCGAGAACGAGACAGCGCCAAGGGCGAGGCTCGGCCGGGGATCTTGTGGCGCCGTACGACGTCTGGGGTTCGGCGGTGCGCCAGTCGCTTCCCGAGGCTGAAGCCGCGCCCACACGAAGGCTTGGCGAGAATGGCGACGCGGGATCGAATCCTTATCGCGACGGCCATGAATGGCGGCCCGTGCTATCCCTGGGGACCGAAGCGGGCCGAGGCGCTCCCCGGCAGACCCAATCGGGCCATCGCCTTTCTTCGCGGAAACGCGCGAAGCCTCCGCTCCGTCACACGCAGCGTTGTGTTGAGGCGTCCGCAGGGGGGCTCACCTTGACCTGGTCCCTACCGGACAGGGGGAGAGTCCGGGCTGAAATCCGCAATCGCTTTAACGTCCGCCTCGCTGATGATCGGATTCACTCCGTCAGCGGTTCGGAGCGCGTCCGCACCAACCCTCAGGGCGAAGTAGTCGGCCTACAACGACAGTCCGGAATGTGAGCGTTGCATGCGCAACTTCGGCTGCGACTACAACGATGGCTCTTGGCAATGCCCGTATCCGGACATCGATCAAATCTGCGGCCTCGACCTTTAGACTGTCGCCACTCCCAGGCTTCATGTCTCGGGCCTCTTTCCACCCGTCACGGCCTGCGGCTTCGCTGAAGGGCGCAACCGATACGTGATTATTGACGCACTCGTGAGTTGCTTGTCGTGTTTCGAAGGTGTGCGTGGTCGCTGCGTGCGATGGGTGCGCACATGGGAGCAAACACGATGAAAATCCGCGTTAAAGCCATGGTGATCGGCGCCGGTCTGGTCGCCGCCGCCGGCGTGACCACGGCCTCTGCTCAGATCGATCTGACCGGTTATCACTATGTCTATTACGCCGACGCCGCGAAGACCGAGTACCTCGGCGAGGTGTCGGATCGAGGATGCGGCGGGTGGGGCGCCAACCGTTACGTGCTGCGCGCGTATGTCCCGTCGGGCTATTACGA
Organism: Brevundimonas sp. UBA6550; assembly: GCF_002434505.1. Lineage (GTDB taxonomy): Bacteria > Pseudomonadota > Alphaproteobacteria > Caulobacterales > Caulobacteraceae > Brevundimonas. Next base: position 7,335 of record NZ_DJKE01000011.1, on the reverse strand, counting down.
CACGACGCCGATCTTCACCTGCGGCGCGCACGGTCCAGAGCTACCGATAGAAGATTAACCCGCAGGCCCGCCTTCACAAGAGGGCGGGCCAACGGTCAACGCCCAAAATAGCCGCCGACAAAATATGGCGAAACGGCGAGCCAGATCCCATGTCGGTTTATCATGACGTTCCTCGCCCACATCCTAATCGGCGCTGACAGCCTGCTGAAAATCCTGACTCACCGAGAGCGCTTTCTCTAGCCGCTCGACGGGCGACCGAACCACCGCTGCCGCTTTCGCTTGGTCAGGTTCCCCCCTGCCAGCGAACCGCCGCTCGGGAGGGCGGTGTCGATCGGTAACTCGCGCGGCGTGGCGGCAGCGACATCGATGTCGAACGTCCCGAAGCGTCACTCGCCACCGGCGCCATGTCGATGATCGATCCCCGCCCGTCCGTCTGCCGTCGGCCGCTAGAGCGACTTCCCGGTCGCGTGCCTCCGCACGACGATCGTTCTCGGCGTCCACAAAAAAGAATGCGTGGTCGCTCTGAACTCTTGAGCCCTGTTCGGGTTGACCTCCGACAGGGAGCGCCGACCGCCATGACCTCCGTCGATCCTCGCGGCATCGCCCCGATGCCCTCCTTCACGAATGCGGCGGCGCTTGCGGCCATCGCGCTCTTCGATCCGGATGGGCACCATCCGGGGAACCTGCACGATCAGGCGTCGAGACAGATGCTCGTCTCTCGCCTCGCGGCCCTTCTGCGGCTCCCTGTCGTCGACCTCGTGTCGGAGGCCGAAGACATCGGCCCCGACGTCCTTCTGGTTCCACGCGACACCTTGATCGGGGAGGACATGGCGTCACGGACCACCTTCACGCCAGCCAATCTGCTAGGCGGCAAGGTTCCCCTTCGGTTTATCGCCACCAAGGCGATCACGCATGGTTTGATCGACCGGGACGCGGCCTGCCCGGCGGGCTGGTCCACCGCCATGGTCGACCGCCTGGGCGATGCGGCTCTGGAAGGCTACACCGCCTTCACCGTCGCGGACGCAATTGAAGCCGGTCGGCGGCTTCTGGAGACCGGACCGGTCCGCGTGAAGGATGTGCTGGCCAAGGCTGGTCTGGGCCAGACGGTCGTCGAGACGCCGCAGGCGCTTGCCTCTGTGATCGCCGAACAGGACGAGGCGCAGATCGGCGCCTTCGGCGTCGTGCTCGAGGAGAATCTGGTCGGCGTGGAGACCTACAGCGTCGGAACCCTGTCAGTCGGCGGATTGCGCATCAGCTACGTCGGCGACCAACGGGAAACGACGGACCACAGGGGCCGAGAGGTTTACGGCGGCTCCAGGCTCAAATGCGTCAGAGGCGATCTCGACCGCCTGACCCACCTCGGATTGTCGCGCGAGGCGGTCGAAGCGGTGCGTTGCGCGGCCGTGTTCGACGATGCGGCCCAGCGCGCCTATCCGGATCTGATCCTGACCCGGCGGAACTACGACGTCCTCGCCGGCAAGGATGCGCGAGGCCGCAGGCGCGTCGGCGTGCTGGAACAGTCCTGGCGTGTCGGCGGCGCGACCGGCGCCGAGATCGCCGCCCTCGAAGCCTTCGCGGCGTCCCCGGAACTCACGGCGGTCGAAACCGCAACGGTGGAGATCTATGGCCTCGAAGAGGTCGGCCCGGACGATGTGATTTATTTCCGGGGGGTCGATCCAAAGGTCGGGCCGATGACGAAATATGTGACGAGGACAGCGTGATCGCGCCTGAAGAGGTCGATGAGGGGCGGGTTCGTTTGTCGGTCGACGGGCAGCGGTTGACGGGCACCCTCCTGACGCCCGAAGCCCCCGTACCCGGGTTTCTGTTCGTCCACGGATGGGGCGGCGACCAAGACGAAGACCTCGGCCTCGCCGAGAATCTCGCGCGCCTGGGCTGCATCTGTTTCACATTCGACCTTCGGGGCCATGCCGACAGCGATGCGAACCGGGACGAGGTTACTCGGCAGAACGGTCTGGACGACGTGACGGCGGCCTATGATTATCTGGCGTCGCAGCCGCTCATCGATCCTGGCGCGATCGGCGTGATCGGCACAAGCTACGGGGGCTATCTGTCGGCTCTGCTGACGAAGACGAGGGCGGTGCGTTGGTTGGCGCTGCGTGTCCCGGCCCTCTATCCGGATCAGCACTGGGACGTGCCCAAGGCCAAACTCGATAAGGCGGCGGTGCGCGCCTACAGGCGACAGCGCCGGACGCCGGAGGAAGACAGGGCGCTCGCGGCCTGCGCGGCGTTCCAGGGCGATGTCCTGATCGTACAGTCGGGCAGGGATGATCGTATTCCGCCAGAGGTGATCGCGTCCTACCAAGCCGCCTTCAAGGACGTGAATTCCTTCAGCCACAGGATCATACCCGAGGCCACCCACGCGATGCGGGACCCCGCCGATCAGCGGCTGTACGCCACCCTGTTGATCAACTGGGTGGAGGAAATGGTGCGCGCGAGTCGCCGGTCCTATCGCTGAGGATGCCGCCAGCCCTCGGACGGGGAACTTCGCTCGCGGGGTCTCGTTGGTGGGCGGTATACGAAGGAGACCTGCCGTGACCGACCTTTCGAGACTGAGGGAGCCCATGGACGTAATTGGGGCCGATGGCGTCCACCCCGGCGGCATCGACAAGGTTCAAGATGATCGCATCAAGCCCGCCGAGGCCGAGAGCGGATCGCCCGGCGATCACTCCCCCGGCCCTGCCGCAGGTCTGGTCGGCGACCTCGAGGGCGATCAGCGTCCTGATTTCACAGACGCCGCAAACGCTGTGCTCACCGAACAAGGGGATGGCGAGATGATCGCCGAGCCGGACATCGCGTCGGCGACCCCGGACAGCGGCGTCGTCGCCGCCCAGCTTCTGGCGGTTCGCGACCGACTGAAGGCGGAGGTTTGGCCCACGGCGATCGCGGCGGCGCAGTCCGGGGATCACGAACGCCTTCGCGATCTGGTCAAGCTGAAGGTCGACATTGAGGCGATCGATTTCGCGCTTGGACACCGCCCGGCTGGCGTGACGAAGGGAGACCAACAATGATCGACCTCAACACCGCGACCGCCGACGCTTTGGACAGCGTCGATGTTTTGCGAGGCCACGGCTTCGAGATCGTCCGCTATCGTGAGGACCGAGGTCGGTTCACCAGCATCCGCCAGTTGGATGAAGTCCCTGGTTTGGCGGGCAAGACCGATGGTGTCGAGGCGCACGTTTCGGTCAATGCTGCACGAGCAACCTAGCCGCCGGTACTCGGCGGCCTCTCTGTCTGAAAGGCGCGAAGCCAGTCTCTCCGACATCGCTGATGCGCCGCATGCCATCCAGGATCGGAGTAGACGTCCGGGGCCCCGGCGAGAGTGATCGATGGCGGCACAAGGCGCGCTTGGCGATCGGCGATGGGGCCATGCGCTGGCTTCAGGCGTCAGACGTTGGTCGGAATTCGGGGGCGTCGCGCGCGAAGCGACGCTGCTGAGAGCTGAAGCGCTGAGTCGGAGCACGCCGATGGACGAGCTCTTAGCGAAAACCTGCGCAGGCTGCGCTCATGGGCCAGACCGGCTGCGCGTTGGTCGGGCTGCCGCGGGCCAAACAGGCGGGCCTCCGAAGTTCCGCTTGTCGCGCCACGATGGCTGTGGGGGGTCTTCGCGGCGCGCCAGCCGGTTTGAGGTTCGCCGACCTGGCCGCCCGAATTTAACGTCTCGATGTCGCTCTTCGCCGCGTCGAGGGAACGGTTGCCCCAGGACCACATTGGGTTTGCGCACCACGGAAGGGATTTGATGCGCCGTCTCGTTCAACTGGCCGCGAGTTTCATCGCCGGCGCCGCCGCTGCGGAGCTCTTAAGGGGCGTTGCACCCCGTCTCCGCGGCGCCGCCGCAGCGGGACGATCAACCTCGCCGACCGGTCCGGCGCAGGACAAGACTTCGCCAATCAATCTGCAAGAGGCCGATCAGGCCGATCGGGGACGCGACGCCGACCGCCCGGCCGAGATCCCCGCGCGCGGCTGGAAGGATATTCTGGTGCGGACCTCCAAGGAGTTCAACGACGATCAGATCGCCTTGATCGCGGCCGGTTGCACCTTCTACGCCTTGCTGGCCCTCTTTCCGGGCGTCACCGCTTTCGCAGCCCTCTACGGGCTGTTCGCCGATGTTGGCGAGGCCCGGACCCATGTGGAGGCGCTGTCCGGCGTTCTGCCGGCCGGCGCAATCAGCCTGATCGGCGACCAGATGATCAAGGTCGCCGCCGCCGGCGGCGGCGGCCTGTCCTTGACGTTCGTCCTGGGTCTCGTGACCGCCTTGTGGAGCGCCAACAAGGCGATGAAGGCGGTGATCACCGGGCTGAACATCGCCTATGAGGAAACCGAGGCGCGCGGCCTTGTCGTCAAGACCCTCGTGCCGTTGGCCTTCACCTTCGGCTTGATCGTTTTCGCCCTTCTTGCGATCGGCCTGGGCGCGATCGGGGCAGGTGTCGGCGAGCGCTATGGCCTTGCGGCGGGCGCGGTGTGGACCGGCCTTTACTGGCTGATCCTCTTCGCCGGCGTCATCGTCGGAACGGCGCTGCTTTATCGGTTCGGGCCCAGCCGCAGTCGGGCTCGCTGGCGCTGGATCAGTTGGGGCAGCGCGCTCGCCGCCGTCGCATGGGTGGCCATGTCCGCCGCCTTCACCGTCTATGTCTCGAACTTCGGAAACTACGACGAGTCTTACGGCGCCCTCGGTGCGGCGGTCGGGTTCATGACCTGGACCTGGTTGTCCAGCATGGTCTTCCTGATGGGGGCTGAACTCAACGCCGAGATCGAACACCAGACGACCCGCGACACCACAACCGGGGCGCCTCGACCGCTCGGCGCAAGGGGCGCGGTCATGGCCGATACGGTGGGGGCCTCCGCCTAGGACGCCCGGCGCGCCTCGAACCGGACCGGGCTTTTGGTTTCGCAGACGGCGACGACCGGGTCCGAGCCGCACGCGGCCCGGAGTGGCCGCTCCAGACGATGCGCTCGCCCACCCTGGTCTGTCTCCCGGTAGGGTCGGCCACGATCAGATGGCCCTCCTCATCCCGATGGACCGGCACGTCGCCGAATCACCGTCTTTTGGAAGCGTTCGTTCCAGATGCGCGTGGCGGTCTTGGTCACGCCGATCGCCGCGCGGCGGGTCGATCCATCGCGCTGACCGAGCAAGGCCACGCCTCTGTCCTCGCCTCGGAGGCGATCGCAAGTCTTAGGATCAAGCGTCCTCGACCGAAGAGACGGTCTGAGGCTTGCCGAGGCGGATATGTAGCGCTTCCGGACCCAACCGATCCCTTCGAAGGGCTTGGGGGCGACGACGCGAGCGCAAGAGCGTCGGTCTCGCGGCGTTATGGCCGCGACGAGGGCGCTGTTGATCAGTCCTATTGTTCAGAACTCTCAGCGGAGCGGCGGGATGGCGGACCGCCTGTCGTACTGCGGCGTGGGTGTCGGTGGAGACGTCCAGCAGGTCGTGTCCTAATCATTGAGGACGAAGCGCTTGTCGCATTCGGTCAATAGGCCATGATCAGGATACTTCGGCGCTGCCCTGCAACGCCGGCGTGCGGGAGAGAGGGTCTCGCTCGACCGTGACCTGATGAGGATAGGGAAAACTCAGGCCCTCGGCTTCGAACCGTTCCTTGACCACCTTGATAAGATCGCATTTGGCGTCCTGCCAGTCGCCCGGAGTCGTCCAACAGCGAAGCGTCACATTAACGGCGCTGTCGGCCAAGCCGGTGACCCGCGCCCAAGGCGCGGGCGTTTCGAAGATTCTGGCGTCCGCCTTGGCGCAGGAAAGAAGAAGCGTCAGCGCGACGTCGAGATCGTCATCATAATCAACGCCGAAGGTGATATCGACGCGGCGTCGGTCGGACTGATCGACGTTGACGATCAGTTCTCCGAAAATCTTTCCATTCGGGAAGAAAAGGGTCAGGCCGTCGTAGTCGACGACCGTGGTGTTGAAGAGATCCAGGTCGGTCACCTTTCCGGATCGGCCGTTGATCTCGACCCGATCTCCGACACGATAAGGCTTCAACATCAAAATCATGACCCCTGCCGCGACATTGCTCAGCGCGCCCTGCAACGCCAAGCCGATCGCGAGCGACGCCGCGCCCAGCACCGCCAGCACGGAGGTGGCCTGAATCCCGATCTGTTGCAGCACGGCGATCAACCCGACGGCGATGACGACATAGCGGACGACGCCGGCCACGAAATCGCTGAGGGTCGTATCGCCGGGATGGTGATGGTGCGGCACGCGTTGAATGGCGCGTCGTGCGACATTGGCCAGACGTTTGGCCGCCCAGAGGGTGATCGCCAAGATGAGGAAGGCGGCCAGGAGGCGGACGCTGAACGCGCCGATGACGCTCAAAACCTCCCGGATCATCACGGGGTCGCCCTGAAGCGCACGCTCCGCGGCGTCGGTGAACGAGGGCGGGGCTGCAGCAGGTGTCGTCATGAGATCTCCGGAGGGCGGGATATCCAACGCCGCAGCGACCACCATCGTTGCAAAGCTTAGGCATGCCACGTCGGTGTCTGCTCGGTCGGGACGTTGGACGGGGTGTCCCATGCCGCGAGCGACCCGACGCTCTTGAAGCTCTACCGATGATCTCTGCCCGTTGGCGGACGCCATGTATCGGGCGACGTCGATGTCGCTTCGCCAAGGCTTCGACTGTAGTCCCCGGACAAACGCGCTTGGGCGGGTCGTCTATATCGGCGTGTGAATGGCGTCTTCGACCGCCAGCCGATGAAGCAAGGCGACCGCTGTTTGCGCGTCACGGTCGCTCATCTCGACAGCGTCCGACATCTGGTCTTGACGCGCCGGTGTGACCTTTGGAGCGGTCATTGACCAGTCGTCGAACAGACGTTTGTCCACGGGGCGCCGGAGGACGATTTTGATGTCGGTCTGCCGGGGGTCGCGGCTCAGGCGTCCCATCAACCGCTCAAGATCTGTCACCTCGCCCTCGATCACCTGAAAGAAGCTTCCGCTACTATAGACGAGCGCGCCCGTGATCCGGTCTCTGCGGTTGTTTCGAGCGGACACGGCAAGGATGTCGGCGATCACGACAGGGAGTCCATCGAGAGACAGGCTTTACTCCGGTACGCCCATTGCTCGATCATCGTCGCTCTCGCTTCAAGTGTTTGTGGGTCAACCCATGGTGAGCAAGGAGTGTTCCCTGTCTGCAAGCGTGTCCAGCCGCATTCCGTCGCGGCGCGCCTGCGTCTCGGCATTCGGGCGCAGGACGCCGAGGAAGGGCTGGGGCTGTCTAGTTGTTTGTCAGACTATCGATTTCTGGCTCAGCGTATCCCCCGGCGGTGCATCGCCTTTGATCCCTTCCTAGACTAGGTTCAATCGACATTCAG
>NZ_DJKE01000002.1 GCF_002434505.1 Brevundimonas sp. UBA6550 | reverse complement strand
CAGCAGAACGCCGCCATGGTCGAACAGTCCACCGCCGCCAGCCACTCCCTGGCCCAGGAGGCGGAAAGCCTGCAGGCCTCGGTGGGGCGGTTCCGCGTCGGTTCGGGCCAGCAGCGGACCCACGCCGCCCCGCCGCGTGCGCCGGCCGCGCCTGCGCCTGCGTCCAGGCCCGCCAACCGCATGGTCGCCGCGCTGAAGACCCTGGGACGCGGCGGCGCCGCCCTGAAGCCGCAACCCGCGCCCACCGAAGACGGATGGGAGGAGTTCTGATGCCAGGCGGGCGACCGAAGTTGCCGTTTCCACGACGAGGCGCCTGACTGACCCGCTTCGTTCCGCCCAATTTCCCATTCCCGCCTGACGACCGTCTACGCCACTCTGCGAAAGGAAAGGCGTGCCTTGGGCAGGATGGATCATCTGGACCGATTGCCCCGATCTGATGCGGGCTTGGCGCGAGGACGTCAAAGAGGGCTGACAAGCGCGCTTGAAACCCCTATATGCCCCTTCACATCGTTAGACCGGCGTCCAACGGCGTCGTTCCAAGCGGCGGCCCGGACGGACCGCCGCTTTTGTTTTGGATATTCGTCGCTTGCGCGCAAAAACCGCCCAGGACCGCCAGCTGCTTGAGCTGATCGACCCCATCGCCGGGTCGCTCGGCCTCGACGTCGTGCGCATCCGCCTGATGTCCGGCGCCAAGCGCCAGCGTCTGCAGATCATGGCCGAGCGCCCGTCCGATCACGACATTTCCGTCGAACAATGCGCCAAGCTGAGCCGCGCCGTGTCGGAGGTGTTCGACGCCGCCGACCCGATCGCCGGCGAATATCTGCTTGAGGTTTCCTCCCCCGGCATCGACCGCCCTCTGACCCGTCCCGTCGACTTCGAACTGTTCGAGGGCGAGGAGGCGCGGCTTGAGACCGACCGCATGATCGAGGGCCGCAAGCGGTTCAAGGGCGTGCTGGCCGGTTTCGAGGACGGCAACGTCCTGATCGACCTGGACGGCGAGGACGACACCGCCCTGATCCCGTTCGACTGGCTCAGCGACGCCAAACTGGTTCTGACCGACGCCCTGATGAAACGCGGGGCCGCCATTCGCGCCGCGCGGGGCGAACCCGAAGACGACGGCCTGCCCGAAGGCGCAGCCGAAGACACAACCGACACCACGACCCCTTCTGAGGACAAAGCCTGATGGCCGTCACCGGTATTTCCGCCAACCGCCTCGAACTGCTGCAGATCGCCGAGGCGGTCGCCCGCGAGAAGAACATCGACCGCGAGATCGTGATCGAGGCCATCGAGGAGGCGATCCAGAAGGGCGCCAAGTCGCGTTACGGCGCCCACCACGACATCCGCGCCAAGATCGACCACAAGACCGGCGAACTGTCGCTGACGCGCCACGTCACCATCGTCGCCGACGACTGGATGCCGGAAGACGAGCTGGAAGAGTTCAACGACAGCGCCATGGTGCGCCTGCGCGACGCCCAGAAGCGCGACCCCGGGGCCGAGGTCGGCAAGGAGTATGTCGAACAACTGCCCCCGTTCGAGTTCGGGCGCGTCCAGACCCAGATGGCCCGCCAGGTCGTGACCGGAAAGGTCCGAGAGGCCGAACGCGCCAACCAGTACGAAGAGTTCAAGGATCGCGTCGGCGAGATCGTCAACGGCACGGTCAAGCGCGTCGAATACGGCAACACCATCGTCGACCTGGGCCGGGGCGAGGGCGTCATGCGCCGCGACCAGTCCATCCCGCGCGAAGTGTTCAACATCGGCGACCGCATCCGCACCTATATCTACGACGTCCGTCCCGAGGCCAAGGGCCCGCAGGTCATGCTGTCGCGCGCCCATCCGGGCTTCATGGCCAAGCTGTTCGCCCAGGAAGTGCCGGAGGTTTACGACGGCGTGATCGAGATCCGCGCCGCCGCCCGTGACTCGGGCTCGCGCGCCAAGATGGCCGTCCTGTCCAACGACAGCTCCATCGACCCCGTCGGCGCCTGCGTCGGCATGCGCGGCTCGCGCGTTCAGGCGGTCGTCGCCGAACTGCAGGGCGAGAAGATCGACATCATCCAGTGGAACCCGGACGAGCCGACCTTCATCGTCAACGCCCTGGCCCCGGCCGAAGTGTCCAAGGTCGTGCTGGACGAAGAAGCCGGCCGCGTCGAAGTGGTCGTGCCGGACGAGCAGCTGTCGCTGGCCATCGGCCGTCGCGGGCAGAACGTGCGCCTGGCCTCGCAGCTGACCGGCTGGCAGATCGACATCATCACCGAGGCCCAGGACTCAGAGCGTCGTCAGCGCGAGTTCAGCGAGCGCACCAGCCTGTTCCAGGAAGCCCTGGACGTGGACGAGGTCATCGCCCAGTTGCTGGTCACCGAAGGCTTCGCCACCGTCGAAGACCTGGCCTATGTCGACGCCTATGAAGTCTCCGAAATCGAAGGCTTCGACGAAGAGACCGCCGAGGAACTGCAGGCCCGCGCGCGCGAATTCCTGGACAAGAAGGCCGCCGAACTGGACGCCAAGCGCGTCGAACTAGGCGTCGAGGATGCGGTTCTGGACGTGCCGGGCGTGACCCTGGCCATGGCCGTCGCCCTGGGCGAAGGCGGGGTCAAGACGGTCGAGGATCTGGCCGATCTGGCCACCGACGAAATCCGCGGCGGCTATGAGGTCAAGAACGGCGAGCGGGTGAAGGTCCCCGGCGTGCTGGAAAGCTTCAACCTGGCCCAGGAAGACGCCGAGCTGCTGATCCTGCAGGCCCGCGTCGCCGCCGGCTGGATCGACGCTTCGGAACTGCCGCAGCCCGAGCCTGAAGAGTACGAGGAGGACGGCGAATACGCCGAGGGCGAATACGATCCCGACCAGGTCTTCGGCGATGCGCCGGAAGCCGACGCCGACACGGCCGCCGAGGACGATGCGTCGTCCGACGCCGACCAGTCGCGCGACGCATGATGAAGGACCTGGCCGTACATGAGCTTGCGCGACGCGACGATCGATAGGGAACGCCGGGACTTGGTTTCGCACCAGGTCATGGATGAATCTCGTCTGATCCGTTTCGTCGCCGGGCCTGACGGCCAGGTGGTTCCCGACCTGGGCAGAAAGCTGCCCGGTCGCGGCCTGTGGGTCGAAGCCAGCCGCGCCTCCATCGAGACGGCGGTCAAGAAGAACGGCTTCACCCGCGCGGCCAAGACCCGTCTGAACGCCCCGGCCGACCTGGCCGACACGGTCGAGCGGCTGCTGGCGCGGCGCTGTCTGGACCAGCTGGGTCTTGCCCGGCGCGAAGGCGTGCTTATCTCTGGCTTCGAAAAGTCCGCCGCCAGCATCCGTTCCGGCAAGGCCGCATGGGTGATCGAGGCCGCCGACGGCTCGGCCGACGGGCGCGGAAAGGTGCTGGCCCTGGCGCGTCACCAGACCGCCAAGGTGTGCGGCGCATTCACGGCGGACGATTTGAGTTTGGCCCTTGGGCTGGAAAATGCGATACACGCCGTCCTGCTTGCGGGCGGACGGGCCGATCGCTGGACCATCGAGGTCGAACGACTGGCTGGATTTCGGCCGCTTCGCCCTTCTCACTGGGAGGTTTCCGGTGGCGAGGACGGATCGGCGGGAGCGCTCCCCACAGGAGCGAGCTGAGGATTTTGGCGGCCGAGGGCCTGTCTCCTAGGGCGGAGACGGGCTCACGGTCGTTCATGGGTATTGGATGACGACGGCGGGATTTTCCGCCCCGAGTAAAGCGACCGGATGAGCGACGAAAACGACAAGACCAACCAGGGCCAAGGCGCGGGACAAGGCAATCCGGGGGGCACGCCCTCCCAGTCGGGGCCGCGCGCCCCGCTGAGCCTGAAGCCGCGCGCCGCGGGCTCGGTTTCGACGGGCACGGTGAAACAGAGCTTCAGTCACGGCCGCTCCAAGACGGTGGTGGTCGAGACCAAGCGTCGCCCCGGCGCCGGCGGTCCGCAACGGCCGCAAGGCTTCGATGTCGCACGTCCGCAATCGACGGCTCAAGCCCCGCGTCCGCAGGGACAGCGTCCGCAACCCGCCGGCGGGGCCCTGTCGGCCGAGGAGCAGGAAGCGCGCCGTCGCGCCATCGCCCTGGCCACCCAGGCCAACGCCGCAAAGGCCGACGCCGCCGCCGCCGCCAAGGCCGCCGCCGACGCCGCTGCGCGCGAACAGGCCGCCGCCACCGAACGCGCCGCCCAGGCCGCGCGCGACGAGGCCGCCGCCGCCAAGGCCGCCGCAGAGGCCGCCCGCGCCGAGGCCGCCAAACTGGCCGCCGCCGCGCCCCAGCCGGCCAAGCCCGCGCCCAAGCCGGCTGCGCCCGTCGCTGCGACGCCGACGCCTGCCCCGGCCGCCCCTGCTCCGACGACCGCCGCGACCCCGGCGCCTGCCGCTGCGGCCCGTCCGGCCGCGCCCGCGCGCCCGGTCGTCAACTTCGGCCAACGTGTGCCCAAGCCCGGCAATCCGCAACGCGCGGCTGCCGAACGCCCCGCCTTCGGCGGCCGCTCGGCCCGCGAACAGGCGATGGGCGGCGGCGAGCGGTCCTATTCGGATCGTCCGCAGTCGACCGAGCGTCCGCAGGGCGATCGCCCGCAAAGCGCCCGTCCCGCCGGCCAGCGTCCGCAGGGCGCCAAGCCGGCCGAGCCGGTCCGCTATTCGGCCCTGAACCCGCGTCCGGCCCCCGGCGCCGCCCGTCCCGGCGGCCCGCGCACCGGCCCCGGCGGCCGCGCCGCGCCGAACGCTCCGCCGGCCACGCCGGAAGTGGCCCGTCCCAGCCGCGCGCCCGGCGCCGGCTTCGGCCGTCCGGTCGGTCGCGACGACGATCGCGAGAAGCGGTTCTCCGACGCCGGCAAGGCGGTCAGCCGCACGCGCGGCGAGCCCAAGCGCCGCGAAGGCCGCATGACCATCCAGTCGGTGGTCGGCGACGGCGACGCCGCCGAGCGGATGCGCTCGCTGGCCTCGGTGCGCCGCGCCCGCGAACGCGAGAAGGAAAAGCGCAAGGGCGGATCGACCGACGCGCCGAACCGTCCGCGCGAAGTGGTCATCCCCGACGTCATCACCGTGCAGGAACTGTCCAACCGGATGGCCGTGCGCGGCGTCGACATCATCAAGTTCCTGATGCGTCAGGGCATGATGATGAAGATCAACGACGTGATCGATTCCGACACCGCCGAACTGGTGGCCGAGGAGTTCGGCATGGCGGTCAAGCGCGTGTCCGAATCCGACGTCGAAACCGGCTTCCTGGCCGAGGCCGACGACGAGGGCGCCACCGAGACGCGCGCCCCCGTGGTGGCCATCATGGGCCACGTCGACCACGGCAAGACCTCGCTGCTGGACGCCCTGCGCACGACCGACGTCGCGGGCGGCGAAGCCGGCGGCATCACCCAGCACATCGGCGCCTATCAGGTGCGTCTGGAAGACGGCCAGAAGGTCACCTTCCTGGACACGCCGGGCCACGCCGCCTTCTCGGCCATGCGGGCGCGCGGCGCCACCGTGACCGACATCGTGGTTCTGGTCGTGGCCGCCGACGACGGCGTCATGCCCCAGACCATCGAGGCCATCCAGCACGCCAAGGCCGCCGAGGCCCCGCTGATCGTGGCCGTCAACAAGATGGACAAGCCCGGCGCCACCTCGCAGAAGGTCGTCAACGAACTGCTGCAGTACGAGGTCATCGCCGAAAGCCTGGGCGGCGACACCCAGATCATCGAGGTGTCGGCCAAGGAGCGGATGAACCTGGACGGCCTGTTGGAAGCCATCCTGGTCCAGGCCGAGGTCATGGACCTGCGCGCCAACGCCGAACGTTCGGCCGAGGGCGTGGTCATCGAGGCCAAGCTGGACAAGGGTCGCGGCCCTGTCGGCACCGTCCTGGTCAAGCGCGGCACGCTGAAACGCGGCGACATCGTCGTGGCCGGCGGATCGTGGGGCAAGGTTCGCGCCCTGCTGAACGAGCGCAACGAGCAGCTGACCGAAGCCGGTCCGTCCGTTCCGGTCGAGATCCTGGGTCTGGACGAGGCGCCGTCTCCGGGCGACGTCTTCGCCGTGGTGGAGACCGAGGCCCGCGCCCGCGAGCTGACCGAATACCGTCAGCGGGTGAAGCGCGAGAAGGCCCAGGTTTCGGGCGGCTCGGTCTCGCTGGTCGACATGATGGCCAAGCTGGGCTCCAAGAAGGCCTCGGAATTGCCGGTCGTCATCAAGGCGGACGTGCAGGGTTCGGCCGAAGCCATCGTGGGATCGCTGGACAAGATGGGTACGGACGAAGTGCGCGCCCGCACGGTCTATTCCGGCGCCGGCGGCATCACCGAAAGCGACGTCAACCTGGCCAAGTCGGCCGGGGCGCCGATCCTGGGCTTCAACGTCCGCGCCTCCAAACAGGCCCGCGACCTGGCCGAGCGCGAAGGCGTGGAGATCCGCTACTATTCGATCATCTACGACCTGCTCGACGACATTAAGGGCGTGCTGTCCGGCATGCTGGCGCCGCTGCAACGGGAAACCTTCCTGGGCAACGCCGCCGTCCTGCAGGTGTTCGACATCTCCAAGATCGGCAAGATCGCCGGTTGCCGGGTGTCGGAAGGCGTGGTCCGCAAGGGCGCGCGCGTCCGCATCATCCGCGACGACGTGGTGGTGCTGGAACTGGGCGTGCTCAACACGCTCAAACGCTTCAAGGACGAGGTCAACGAAGTGCCCTCGGGCCAGGAATGCGGCATGCAGTTCCAGGGCTTCCAGGACATCAAGGAAGGCGACTACATCGAGTGCTTCACGGTCGAAGAGATCAAGCGCACCCTGGACTAGGTTCGGGGTCGCGGCGCCGAGAGAGACAGGCCCGGAACCCAGGTTCCGGGCCTTTTTCGTGGATGGCGCGAGAGCCTTCGCGGCCTGTCCAAACTCGCGTTCGTTCGCGCTTCGTCAGTGGACGGGGCCGGTTGTTGGCGAAGACGGGGCGTTCATCGCCGCAAGTGAAGTGGCGGCGGGGCGAAGGCGTCGGCAGGGTCCGGTCATCGAGAGCCGGTCGTCGGTTCTCCCCCGATCAGGACGCCCGACATGAGAACCCTCGCCGTCATCACCCCGACCCTGGCCCTGCTGGTCGCCGCCGTCGCCTCGCCGGCCCTGGCCGCCGATCTGACGATCCAGTTTCCCGCCGCCGCCCATCAGGGAAAGATCATGGTCGCCCTGTATGACGGCGCGGCCGGCTATGGCGGTCAGGGCGCGCCGGCCAAGGCGGCCATGGTGGATGCGGCCGCCGGCCAGACCAGCGTCACCTTCGACAGTCTGCCCGACGGCGACTACGCCGTGCGCGCCTTTCACGACCTGAACGGCGACGGCAAGATGAACACCAATCCCTTTGGCATGCCGACCGAGCCCTTCGCCTTCTCGAACAATGCGGTTGGGAACATGGGGCCGGCCGGCTGGGACCGCGCCGGCTTCGCCCTGAGCGGCGACGCCGTCCAGTCCATCGACCTGAAATAGGCGCCGCAGACGTCGCCGAAGCCGGAAATCCGACCATGACCCCCTCTCGCCGCTCCTTCCTGATGGGCGCCGCCGCCCTGTCCGCCGCCGTGGCCACGCCCGAGAGGGTGCGGGCCGCCGCCGCCCTCGACGCCGCCGCCGGCGCCGACTGGGCCGTGGCCACCGCCGATGTCGCCGCAGACCTGCCGCGCCAGACGATGCGCCTGATCCACGGCCGCGCGCCGTCGGGGCTGTCGGGCGCCCTCTATCGCAATGGGCCGGCCAGGTTCCGGCGGCCGGGCGGCTCGGCCACCCACTGGTTCGACGGCGAAGGCATGATGCGGGCCTTCCGCATCCAGGACGGCCAGGCGACGCTGGAGGCCCGGTTCGCCGATACGCCCAAGCGTCGCACCGAGACCGAACTGGACGCCGTGGTCACGCCCGGCTTCGGAACAAAGGGCGACGCGCGCGCCCGCATCGGCTCCAACGACGACGCCAATGCGGCCAACACCGCCGTCATGGTCGCCGGGGACCGCATCTGGGCCTTGTGGGAGGCCGGCTCGCCCCTGGCCATGGACGCCTCGGACCTGTCGACGCAAGGCTTCGTCACCTTGCGCGACGATCTGAAGGGCATGCCGTTCCAGGCCCATCCGCGCTATGGCCGGGACGGTTCGATCTGGAACGTGGGGCTGGCGGGCGACCGGGCCGTCATCTGGCGACTGAACCCCGACCGCAGCCTGAACGACGCCCAGGTCATCGGCCTGCCGCGCGCCAGCTATATGCACGACTTCACCGCCACCGATCGCCACATCATCCTGGTGCTTCAGCCGTGGGTGTTCGAAACCCACGCCATGCCGGTGATTTCGGGGCTGGCGTGGCGGCCCGAGATGGGGACGCAGGTGATGGTGCTGGACAAGGACGACCTGTCCCAGCGCCGCCTCTACGACCTGCCCGGCTTCTTCCATTTCCATCTGGGCGACGCCTGGGCCGAGCGGGACGGGACGATCCGTTTCGACGTGGCGGCCAGCGGCGATCCGCGTTTCGCCGTGGACGGGGCGCGGGTGCTGGTCGAAGGACGCGGCGTCGTGCCGGGCGATCCGGCCAGGCTGGCGCTGATCACCCTGCGCCCCGATGGTCGGGCCGAGATGAACTACAGCGCCGTCGTCGGCGAGTTCCCCAGGGCCGATCCCCGCCGCGCGGGTCTGAGGCGCAGTCTGACCGCCCATACGTCCGGTGAGACGCGGGGCCGGCCCCTGCCGACCGGCCTGGCCGTCCACGACTGGGACAGCGGACGCTCGCACGCCTTCGAGTTCGGCGTTCACCAGGTGGTGGAGGAGGCGGTCTTCGTGCCCAAGCCGGGGGCGAGCGACGAGCGCGACGCCTGGCTGGTCGGGCCGTCGGTCAATCTGAAGGATGGCCGCACAGAGCTGCACGTGTTCGACGTGGGCCGGATCGAGGATGGGCCGGTGGCGACCTGGCAGGCGGACGCGGTCCTGCCGGCCGGCTTCCATGGCGTCTGGGCCGGGTGAAGGCGGCGCGGCACAACCTTTGCGCGCCTTCACGGTTCGAAAAGGCTGATGTGCCAAGGTGAAGCCATGACCCCCGTCCAGACGCCCGCCGATCTTCGACCGATCACCGCCCTGCGGTTCGGCGCCGCCATCTGGGTGGCCATCTACACCTTCTGGGAGAATCTGGCCGGGGCGGGCCCGTCCAACCTGGTCGCCAAGGGCTATCTGGGGGTTGAGCTGTTCTTCGTCCTGTCCGGCTTCATCCTGTCCCACGTCTATCTGCAGGCGGCGGGCGAGAAGCGCTTCTCTTATCGCGGCTTCCTGTGGGCGCGGGTGGCGCGGGTCTATCCGCTGCACCTGTTCACCCTGATCGGGGTGGGGCTGCTGGCGACCGTGGCCATGGCTGCGGGCATGGGCGTGGATCCGAATGTGCGGAACTGGGCGGCCCTGCCGGCCAATCTGCTGATGGTCCATGCCTGGGGCCTGGCGCCGGTGGCGGGGTGGAACCATCCGTCCTGGTCGATCTCGGCGGAGTGGTTCGCCTATCTGTGCTTCCCGCTGTTCGCCTTCGTCTTCTGGCGGATGCGGGCGCGGCCGGTCGCTGCTGCGCTCGGCGCCGCCGCCTTCATGGTCATCCTGTATTTCGGGTTCCAGCAGGTCGCGGGCTTTTCCCTGACCGAGGCGACCATCCAATGGGGCGCGCTGCGGATCGTGCCCTGCTTCGCCCTGGGGTGCGCCCTCTATCTGATCTATCGTCGCGCGCCGCTGAAGGCGCCGTGGCTGTGTTCGGCCGTGTCCTTCGGTCTCATGGTTCTCAGCGCCGCGCTTGGCCTGTGGGATGGCGTGACGGTGCTGCTGTCCGGCGCCCTGATCCTGTCTTTGGCCTCCCTGCCGAACGAACGGGCCGGGTGGTTGGCGTCCAGGCCGGCCGTCTATCTGGGTGAGATCAGCTATTCGGTCTATATGGTCTGCGTGCCGTGGAAGCTGCTGTCCGTCGGACTGGCGGCCAAGCTGTTCGACGCGCCGGACAAGCAGTTTCAAATTTTCGTGTGGTTGGCCATCGTAGCCCTGCTGCCGGTCGCGGCGGCGTCGTCCTATCACCTGGTCGAGCGCCCGGCGCGAAAGGCTTTGCGCGGATTGGCGGAAAAGAAAGCCCACAGCGCAATCCACAACCGGCCGCACGGCGATATGCCGAAACAACTTGCTACCGGCCGTGATCCCGTGGCCTAAAGGGCGCCTCATAGACGGGTCGGGATACCCTAAGCATGACGAAACGGCTCAAAGCCGCCGCGGTTGCGGCGACCCTCGGTTTTTTCGCGCTGGGGGCCGTCCCGTCCACCGCCAAGGCCGATGAGCCGTATTGGCAGTGCGTGACCTTCGCCCGGATGTTCTCGGGCATCAACATCTTCGGCGACGCCTGGACCTGGTGGCGCCAGGCCACTGCCAACTTCCGCACCGGCAAGGCGCCTGAGACCGGTTCGGTCCTGGTCTTCCGCCCCGAGGGCCGCATGAGCCGGGGCCACGTCGCCGTCGTCTCCGACATCCTGACCGACCGCGTGGTCCGCGTGACCCACGCCAACTGGGGCGGCAGCCGCGGCAAGGTCGAGGAGAACGTCACCGTCGTCGACGTCTCGCCCGCCAACGACTGGTCTCAGGTCAAGGTCTGGTACAATCCGATCAACGACCTGGGCACCACGGTCTATCCGACCTACGGCTTCATCTACAAAGGCGCCCGCGACGCCTTCGACGCCGGCCGCCAGATGGCCGCCAACGTCTCGGCCCAGGGCCAGCACTGAATAACCCCTGGCTTGCGCCGCCCGCCGCAGCGGGCGATAGGCGGTCATGACCCAATCCAGCGACATCACCTACGCCGGCTATCTGGCGTTGGACGACCTGCTTTCGACCCAGCATCCGCTGTCGGACCAGCACGACGAGATGCTGTTCGTCGTCATCCACCAGACCAAGGAGCTGTGGCTCAAGCAGATCCTGCACGAGGTGGCCCTGGCCCAGTCGATGGTGCGGGCCGGCGATCTGGTGCCGGCCTACAAGAGCCTGGCGCGGGTGTCGCGCATCCAGGCGGTGATGACCCAGAGCTGGGACATTCTATCGACCATGACCCCGGCCGACTATCTGCGATTTCGTGGGTCGCTGGGCTCCTCCTCTGGCTTCCAGAGCGACCAGTTCCGCCGGCTGGAGGCCATGCTGGGGCTGAAGGACGCCAGCTTCCTGAAGTTTCACGCCGACCGGCCCGAGGCCCTGGCCGCGCTGGAAGCGGCCATCGCCTCCCCCAGCCTGTACGACGACGCCCTGGCCCAGATGGCCAAGGCCGGCCTGCCCGTGCCGGCCGAGGTTCTGAACCGCGACGTGACCCGGCCCTATGAGCCGTCCGAAGCCGTCGAGGCGGCCTGGCTTGAGGTCTATCGCGACACCGAAACCTACTGGGCCCTGTATCAGCTGGCTGAAAAGCTGGTCGACCTGGACGACGCCCTGCTGACCTGGCGGCACAAGCACGTCGTCACGGTCGAACGGATCATAGGACGGCGTCGCGGCACGGGCGGCACCGAGGGTGCGGCCTATCTGGCCTCGACCCTGACCAAGCGGTGTTTCCCTGAGTTATGGTCTCTTCGCACCAAACTTTGATGTCGCAGGGCGAAACCTTCCCCTCGCCCGGCCATTTCGCCGTTCGACCGCAACAGCGGAAGGAAGACCGAGATGACCAATCCCAACGCCCATGACATCAAGGTCCTGAACGGCCTGATCGAAACCACCCTGGACAGCGCCGACGGCTATCGCGAGGCCGCCGACCAGACCCAGGACCCCCATTACCGCACCCTGTTCGAACGCCGGGCCGGGGAGCGCCGGCAAGTGGTCGAAGACCTGTCCGCCGCCGTGCGCGGCCTGGGCGGCGATCCCGAACCGCACGGCTCCATCCTGGCCAAGGCCCATCGCGCCTTTCTGGACGTGAAACACGCCCTGCTGCGCAACGACGATTCCGTCGTCGGCTCGATCAACTCGGGCGAAGGCTTCATCGCCGGAAAGTATGAAAAGGCGCTGGAGGATACAGGCATTTCCGCCACCACGCGCGAAACGGTTCGCCGGGCCTATGCCGCCGTCAAGGTCGAGCACGACCAGATGGAGGCGCTGAAACACAGTCTTCAGGGCCAGCGGGGCGCCGACAATCCCCTGTTCCCGCAGTAAGATCGACACAGGCCAGAATTGAAAAAGGCCCCGGCGGACGCCGGGGCCTTCGTCGTTTCGGTCGGACGCAGGTTTATGCGTCTTCGCCGGCCTTGTCGGCCGAACCCGTTTCCGGGACCACGGCGCCCTTGGCCGGGCGGACCGTCTGGCGCTCGGCGATACGCGCCGACTTGCCGCGACGATCGCGCAGATAATAGAGCTTGGCGCGACGCACGACGCCGCGGCGCTTCACTTCGATCGACTCGATGTTCGGCGACAGGATGGGGAAGCGACGCTCGACGCCTTCGCCGAACGAAATCTTGCGGACAGTGAAGGTTTCGCTGATGCCGCCGCCGTCACGGGCGATGCAGACGCCTTCGAAGGCCTGAACGCGCTCGCGCTCGCCTTCCTTGATCTTCACATTGACGCGCAGGGTGTCGCCGGGCTGGAATTCCGGGATTTTGCGCTCGCCCAGAACGCGGGCTTTTTCTTCGGCGTCCAGCTGTTGAACGATGTTCATGTCATTTCTCCTCGGGCTTTGCGCCCTTTAGCTGTCATTTGGCGGGGCGAGCCCCGCAGGTCCGCAAGGTCAAGCCTTGCGGGGGTTGGCGAGATGCGCCTGCCAGAGGTCCGGCCGCCGCTCCCGCGTCGTCGTCTCCCGCTGCGCCTCGCGCCATCCCGCGATCTTCTTGTGATCGCCCGACAGCAGCACCTCGGGTATCTCCAGCCCCTCGAACGTCCGCGGTCGCGTGTACTGCGGATGCTCCAGAAGCCCATCCTCGAAGCTTTCGGACGACAGGCTGTCGCCTGAGCCGAGCACGCCGGGGATCAATCTTACGCACGCCTCGATCGCGACCATCGCCGCCGCCTCGCCGCCGGCGAGAACCGCGTCTCCGACCGAGACCTCCTCGAACCCGCGTGCGTCCAGCACCCGCTGATCCACCCCCTCGAAACGACCGCACAGCACGACGATCCCGTCGGCCTTGGCCCATTCCTTGACGCGCGCCTGGGTCAGGGGCCTGCCCCTGGCGCTCATGTACAAAAGCGGCCGTTTCGGTCCCGGCAGGCTATCGACCGCCCGAGCCACAACGTCCGCCTTAAGCACAGCACCTGGCCCGCCACCCGCAGGGGTGTCGTCCAGGAAGCCGCGCGTATCTGTGGAAAAGGCGCGGATGTCAACCGTTTCCAGGCTCCACAAGCCCTTCTCGCGCCAGGCCGTGCCGATCAGCGACACGCCGAGCGGGCCAGGAAAGGCCTCGGGAAACATGGTCAGGACGGTCGCTGTGAAGGTCATGGCGGCGGCTCATACAATAAACCCGCAGGAAATGCGCGTCAGCGGATCACCTGCGCTATGCCGATGGATTTCGGCATGGTCGGCTCGAAGCCGTATTGCGCATACAGCCGGTTCGCCTCTCCGTCCGCGATCAGGCTGACGTAGGCGCCCTGCGCGTGACTGCGCAGCCGGTCCATCAGCGCCGTCATGATCGCTTTCCCCAGACCGCGCCCCTGGTGTGCCGGCTCGATGGCCATGTCGACGATCTGGAAGAATAGGCCGCCGTCGCCGATGATCCGACCCATGCCGACGACCTGACCGTCCCGGCGCGCCACTACGGCGAACCAAGTGTTGGGCAGACCCGCGACCGCGTTCGCTTCGGCCTTTGCGCTCAGCCCTGCGTTGATCCTGAGCCGCAGGTAGTCTTCTATCGACGGAGTCGCCGCCGTCAGCTGATAGTCCTCGATCATGCCGACGGCGCCCCGCCGCCCGCCGCGATCCAGCCGTCGACCTGATCCTCCAGCACGTCCAGCGGCACCGAGCCCGAACCCAGCACGACCGCGTGGAAGTCCTTGATGTCGAACCGGTCGCCCAGCGCCGTCCTGGCCCGGTCGCGCAGTTCCTCGATCTTCAGCTCGCCGATCTTGTAGCTGGTCGCCTGGCCCGGATTGGTGATGTAGCGCTCGACCTCCTTTTCGATGTCCCGCTCGGACAGCAGGGAGTTCTGGCGGAAATAGTCCATCGCCTGTTCGCGGCTCCAGCGCTTGGCGTGCAGTCCGGTGTCGGTCACCAGCCGCACCGCGCGCCACAGTTCGGTCGAGAGGCGACCGAAGTCGGAATAGGGGTCCTGATAGAAGCCCATCTCCTTGCCCAACTGTTCGGCGTACAGCCCCCACCCCTCGGCGTAGGCGCCGTAGCCGCCGAACCGGCGAAAGCGCGGCAGGCCCTCGATCTCCTGCGCATAGGCGATCTGGAAATGGTGGCCCGGCGCGCCTTCGTGATAGCTGATGCCCTCGATCTGGGGCTTCAGCACCTGGGTCATGTCCGACAGGTTGACGTAGTAGATGCCCGGCCGCGACCCGTCCGGCGCGGGCGAATTATAGAAGGCGATAGACGCGGTGGCCTCTCGGAAAGGCTCCACCGCCCGCACCTCCAGCGCCGCCTTCGGCAGGGTCGAGAACCACTGCGGGGCGGCCGCCATCACCTGGGCGATGAAGCCGCGCGCGTCTGTCAGATACTGTTCCTTGCCTTCTGGCGTGTTCGGATACTGGAAGCGCGGATCGGTCTTCAGGAAGACGAAGAAGTCCTGCAGCGAGCCGGTGAAGCCGACCTGGGCCTTGATCGTCTCCATCTCGGCCTGGATGCGGGCGACCTCGGCCAGGCCGATCCGGTGGATCTGGTCGGCGGTCAGGTCGGTGGTGGTCGAGAGCTTGAGCCGGGCGTTGTAATAGGCCTCGCCTTGCGGCAGGCGCCACACGCCCGCGTCGCTGTCGGCCTTGGGCTGCACCTCGGCCAGGGCCGCCAGGACGGTCTCGAACCCGGCCTTGTAGGGGCCGGTCAAGGCGGCGCGACCTTCCGACAGCAGCCGATCCCTGGTCGCCTGACCCGTCTCCAGCGCTGTGATTTTCTTGTTGAAGTCGGCCCAGACCGGATTGTCGGCCCCGTCGTCGAACGGGGCGCCGGAGATGACGTTGCGGGTGTTGGCGATGGACGGTACGAAGACGAACCGGGGCGAGACGACGCCCGCCGCCGCCCGCTGGCGCAGTTCCTCGGCGACCTGGTCCATCTGGGTCTCGGCGGCCCGGATGCGCGCGACATAGGCCTCGGCGTCCGCGACGCTGGCGACCCGGTGGTTGTTGATCAGGAAGACCGGCAGGCTGGTGGTCGGATTGCCGTTGGCGGCGAACTGAAAGCCCCAGTCGCGCCACTGGTTCGACAGTCGCGCCTGGTCGACGCCGTATTCGAACATTCGCCAGGACAGGCGCGCCTGCGGGCCCAGCTTCTGCGGGTCGAACTGGGCCTTCATCTGCGCCAGTTGGGCCTCCTGCAGCGCCAACGCCCGGTCGGCGGCGGCGTCGGACGCATCGTCCAGCTTGTCGTAGTCGGTCTTGATCCCCAGCGCGGTCATCTGCTGCGGGCTCAGCGCGATCCGCGCCTGGAAGGCCTGTTCGAAGAAGGCGTTCAGCCGCGCATCCTCGCTGAGGGCTTGGGCGGCGGGCGGCGTCGCCGGCGCTTGCGCCATCACGGGCGTTGCGGCCAGCACCGCCATCATGGCGGCGGACGAGATCAGAAGACGACGCATGGACAACCCCTCGAAAAACAGGGGCGCACCTTCGGGCCACAGTCCGGCCGATACAAGCATCAGGCGCCTCAGGCATGGCGGCATTCCGCCGCGCGGGCGCGCCCTGAAATCCTGGCGGCGCCTATCTCGTTTGGAGGAATGCAACCCGAAGCCCGGATCGGCGTTTGCACGGAGCTTGACCATACCAACAAAGGGGTTCCCCATCATGCGCAAGATCATCACCCTGTCCATCGTCGCCGCCGCCCTGGCCGTTTCGGCCTGCAACACCATCGCCGGCGCCGGCCGCGACGTCTCGGCCGCCGGTTCGGCCGTCACCTCGGGCGCCAACGACGCCAAGCGCTAAGCTTCGGCGAAGGCTGGATAGGGAAAGGCCCGTCGGACCCCCGGCGGGCCTTTCTCGTATCCGTCGCATGACGATGGTACGGTCCGCCATCAGACAGGAGACCGAACGATGGGCTTTCTCGACAATGTGGTGAACGGGTTGGGCCAGGACGCCGCGGGCGGTCTTGGCGACCTGCTGAAAAGCCAGGGCGGCGTCGGCGGCCTTGCCGAGAAGTTCGGTCAGGCGGGTCTGGGCGACGTCGTCGGCTCGTGGGTCGGCTCGGGCGCGAACGCCGGCGTGACCGCCGAACAGATCGCCGCCGTCATCGGCCACGGCCCCCTGGCCGACATCGCCGCCAAGATGGGCGTCTCGCCCCAGCAGGCCGGCGAGACCCTGGCGGGCCTGTTGCCCGAGGCCATCGACCGGCTGACCCCCGGCGGTCAGATCGACGGCGCCGACGACCTTCTGGCCAAACTGCCGGGCGGCATCGGCGACATGATCGGCGGCTTCCTGAAGCGCTGAGGCTTCAGGACGGCTGGCCCTCGGTCGCCGCGACCGCCGGGTCGGCTTCGGTCTTGCGCCGCGCCTCCAGCGCCGTCTGCTTGCCGGCCACGACGAAGGCCAGGACGATTCCGAACAGGCCGATGACGAAGGAATAGAGGAAGAAGGCGATATAGCCGGCGCCGAGCGCGGCCGGGGTGACGCCGCTTGTCGCGGCGCCCGTGGCCAGGACCCCTTCGGGCATATTGGCGAACAGGCTTCTGAGCGCGGCGAAGGGCCCGTCGCCTTCGGCCGCGCGCGCCGACGCCTCCACGATCCGACCCGACTGAGAGGCGATCAGCTTGCCCGGCAGGGCGTACAGCGAGGTGAACAGCGCATATTGCGTCGCGGTGAAGCCGATCGACGTCAGGCTGGACATATAGGCGATCAGGGCCGTTCCCGCGTAGCCGCCCGAGACGTTGTCGACGCCGATGGCGACCGTCAGGGCCGGCAGACTGTGTCCCTGGGTGGCCAGCCAGGCGAAGACGAGGTTGGACACCGGGCTCATGAAGGCGCCGATGACCATGGTGCGGATCAGCCCCAGTTTGGCGACCGACCAACCGCCCAGAAAAACGCCCAGAGTGGTCATGACCACGCCGAAGACCTTGCGCACCTCGGCCAGTTCGGTCTTGGAGAAGCCCAGGTCGATATAGAAGGGCGGCATGATGTTCAGGACGAAGTCGGACAGGCGATAGACGCAGATCAGCGCCAGGATCAGCGTCGCGACGCCGGAGAACCGCCTGTAGAAATCCACGAGCGGCTCGCCGAAGGATCCGGCCAGATAGGCGCCTGGCCTGGTCCTGAGGCCGGGTATCGGCCAGCAGGCGACGACCAGGACCGCCAGCCCCAACACCACCAGGCCGAACTGCAGATAAACGCCCTCGGGCTTGGCGGACAGCGCCGCCGCAACCGCCGCCTTGCCCTCCGCGCCCAGGCCAAACAGGCTGAACAGGGCGTTCAGCGGGGCCGACTGGCCGGTCAGGCCCGACCCCAGCACCATCGCCGCCACGCCGATGACCGCCAGGCGCACGATCCATTCGATCACCTCGAATCCCGGGCGGGACGGCACGTCGCCGACCGGAATGGCGCGGATGGAATGGGCCTTTTCACGCGGGGCGAACAGGACGCCGGCGATGCCGAAGCCCATCAGGGCGGCCATCACGGCGTAGGACAGGTTCCAGTTATAGAGATCGGCCAGGACCAGCGGCACGGCGCCCGCCACGATCATGGCCACGCGGTAGCCCATCTGATAGGCGGCGGCCATGGCGCCGTGCCGGCTGTCGTCGGCGGCTTCGATCCGCCAGGCGTCGATGACGATGTCCTGCGTCGCCCCGAAGAAGCCCACCAGGGCGGCGAACCCGGCCACCGCGATCAGGGCGTTGGCGGGGTTCAGGGTCGAGATCGACCACAGGCCGAACACGATCACCGCCTGCGTCACCAGCATCCAGGCCCGTCGGTGGCCCAGCAGCCGCGTCAGTCCGGGCACGGACGTCCGGTCGATCAGCGGCGCCCAGACGAACTTCAGCGAATAGGACAGGGTGGCCAGGGCGAAGAAGCCGATCACCTCCAGCGTCTGGCCGCTTTCGCGCAGCCAGGCCGAAAGCGTGTCGAAGATCAGCAGGTTGGGCAGACCCGCCGAAAAGCCCAGCAACAGCATGATGAAGACGCGACGTTCGCCATAGACGGCCAGGCCGCCGAAACGCCCGGCGGGCTTGCCGTTCACGGCGCGGGTGGGCTGGTCGGTCATGGGCGGCTCCGGCAGCGGCCGGAACGCGGACGCCTTAAACTCGGGCGACCTTGGCGCGGATGTCGCGTTTCGTCCAGCGGGCCAGGGCGGCGCGCAGGGCCTCGGCGTCCAGCGGCTTGACGATATGGTCGTCCATACCGGCCTCCAGACACAGGCGGCGGTCCTCGGCGAAGGCGTTGGCGGTCAGGGCCAGGATGGGCGTCCGGTCCCCTGTCGCGCGGATGGCGCGGGCGGCGGCGGGGCCGTCCATGCCGGGCATCCGCATGTCCATGAACACCAGGTCGTAGCGGGCGCGTTCGATGGCGGCCACGGCCTCCTCGCCCGTCGCGGCGGTCTCGACCACGCAGCCTTCGCGGCGCAGCAGGGTGCGGGCCAGGAGGGCGCCGACCGGGTTGTCCTCGGCCAGCAGCACGCGGACCCCTGCAAAGCGAGCCGGGCTGACGCGGTCGTCCTCGGCTGGCTTCGATGCGCCGGCGTCATGAGGCGCATCGCCGGCGGCCGCCAGCACCCGCTCGACGACTGAAGTCCGGCGCAGCGGCTTGATCAGATAGGCGTGGGCCCCGGCCGCCCTATAGGCGGCGATCAGGTCGCGTTCGCCGGGTTTCAGCATCACGATGACGCGGCCGCCTTGCGGCAGAGGCATGGTCTCGCCGGGTTTCGCCGGAACATGGTCGAACAGGATCACCGGCGCATCGTCGCGGACCGCGCCGCCGGACGCCTCGATCTGGGCGCGCGCCGCGGAAAGCACGAAGGGATCGGGCGAGCGGACGGCGACCGCGCGGCCCTGCAGAGGCTGTTCGCGCGCGGTGTTCACGGCGTCGAAGGCGGCTTCGAAGCGGAAACGGGCCCCGCCGGTCGCGGCGTCCGGGCGATCCTCGACGGCGACCGTTCCACCCATGGCCAGGGCCAGTTTGCGCACGACCGCCAGCCCCAGGCCGGCGCCGTCGTGGCGCACGGCGTCGGAGGCGTCGGCGTGACCGAACTCCTCGAAGATGCGCCCGCGCGCGGTCGGCGGCACGCCGGGGCCGGTGTCGTCCACCAGAAAGGCCAGGCGCGGCTGGGCATCGTCGCCGCCGACCCGTTCGACCGTGATACGAACGCCGCCCGCCTCGGTGAACTTCACCGCATTGCCCGCTAGGTTGAACAGCACCTGGCGCAGCCGCCCCTCGTCGGCGCGGATGTCGGGCGCGTCGGCGGCGACGGACCAGACGATCTCCAAACCCTTGTCGTGGGCGCGCGGGCTGAGCAGTTCGGCGACACCCCGAACCAGCCCCGCCAGATCGACGGGGGCCGGATCGAACTCCAGCGCCCCGGCTTCCAGCCTGGCGTAGTCCAGAAGGTCGTTGACCAGGCCCAGCAGATGTTCGGCCGACTGGCGGGCGTTCTCGGCATAGGCGCGTTGGGCGCCGTCCAGGGTCGTGCGTTCCAACAGGCCGATCATGCCCAGCACGCCGTTCAGCGGCGTGCGCATCTCATGGCTCATCAACCGCAGGAACTGCTGCGCCGGCGCGTTCGGCGCCGTCGCCTCGTCGGTCTTGTCGGTCGTCCCGCGTCGCGCCATCGCCGTCTCCATGGCCGACTAGGTTAAGCGCCCGGGGTTAAAGATCCGTCCCGCCTCTGGGTCAATCGTGGGTGAAGGCCGCCTGTTGAACGTCGCGCTCGCGCAGGCCGAACGGCGCGTCGCCGCGATGGGCGACGCGGCGGTCGAAGTCGGCCTCGGCGCCGACCGTGGCGCGGCGATAGATCAGGGCCTCCGCGATATGGCGACGCAGCACCCCGGTCGCGCCGTCCAGATCGGCGATGGTGCGCGCCAGACGCAGGGTTCGGGTCCAGCCGCGCGCCGTCAGCCCCCCGGCCTCGCCTGCCCGCATCAGCAACATCCGACCGGCTTCGTCCGGCGTGGCGAAGCGATCCAGCACCTCGCCGGAGGCGCGGGCGTTCAGGCCCTGGGCCGGGTCCAGACCCGCTTCCCGCACCCGGTCCTCCTGCATGGCGCGGGCGGCGGCGACGCGGGCCTTGGCCTCCGTCGTGCCCTCGGCTGGCGGCGGTAGGGCCATGTCGGCGGCGGTGACGGGCGGCGTCTCCACCGTCAGGTCGATCCGGTCGAACATGGGTCCCGAGATGCGGTTCTGATAATCGCGCTGGCAGCGCGGGGCCTTGCCGCAGGCGCCGCGCCCGGCTCCGCCCAGGCCGCAGCGGCAGGGGTTCATGGCCGCCACCAGCTGGAAGCGCGCCGGATAGCGGATGTGGGCGTTGGCGCGCGCCACCACGATCTCGCCCGTCTCCAGCGGCTGACGCAGCGAATCCAGCGCCTGGGCCGAATATTCGGGCAGTTCGTCCAGGAACAGCACGCCGTTGTGCGCCAGGGACGCCTCGCCTGGCTTGGCGCGCAGGCCGCCGCCGGTCAGGGCGGCCATGGAGGCGGAGTGGTGCGGGCTGCGGAACGGCCGATCGCGGGTCAGGGCGCCGCGTTCGATCAGCCCGGCGACCGACCAGACCATGGAGGTCTCCAGCAACTCCTGCGAGGTCAGCGGCGGCAACAGGCCCGGCAGGCGCTGCGCCATCATCGACTTGCCCGATCCGGGCGGCCCGACGAACAACAGATTGTGGCCGCCCGCCGCCGCGATCTCCAGCGCGCGCTTGGCGCTTTCCTGACCCTTGACCTCGCGCAGGTCGGGCGTGGCCCGGCCGGCCGCCAGAGCGCCGGGTTCGGGCGCGCGCAGCACCTGGGTTCCCTTGAAGTGGTTCACCACGCCGATCAGCGAGCGCGGCGCCAGGATGCGCGCTCCGCCGGCCCAGGCCGCTTCCGGCCCCGTCGCCTCGGGACAGATCAGGCCCAGGCCCATGGCGTCGGCGGCCACGGCGGCGGGCAGGGCGCCGCCGACGCGCGCGATCTGGCCGTCCAGCCCCAGTTCGCCGATCGCCGCCCAGCCGTCCAGCGCGTCGGGCGCGATCACCCCCATGGCCGCCATCAGGGCCAGGGCGATGGGCAGGTCGAAATGGCTGCCCTCC
Source organism: Brevundimonas sp. UBA6550 (assembly GCF_002434505.1). Lineage (GTDB taxonomy): Bacteria > Pseudomonadota > Alphaproteobacteria > Caulobacterales > Caulobacteraceae > Brevundimonas. Next base: position 43,942 of record NZ_DJKE01000002.1, on the reverse strand, counting down.
TTGGGCAGGTCGGCGGGCGCCAGATTGGCGATGATCCGCTTGGCCGGCAGGGCCAGACCGATGCCGGCGAAGGCGCCGCGCACCCGCTCCTTGCTCTCGGCCACCGCCTTGTCGGGCAGGCCCACGATGTTGAAGATGGTCGGCCCGTCATTGCCGATCAGCTGGACCTCGACGTCCACGCGCCGGGCCTCCACCCCATCGAAGGCGACCGTGACGACGCGCGCGACCATGTTCATTCTCCCGCTCCAGCGGCAGAACGAACCATGAACCGAAATCTAATTCAAGTGGCGGTCACGCAACCTGTGCGGCGCGCTTCTTTTCGATCACGTCCCACATCAGGGCCGTGGCGTCGATGCCGGTGAAGGTCTTCAACTGCTGGGCGCCGGTGGGCGAGGTGACGTTGATCTCGGTCAGATAGTCGCCGATCACATCGATGCCGACGAAGATCAGGCCGCGTTCCTTCAGCGTCGGGCCGATGGCGGCGCAGATTTCCAGGTCGCGCGGGGTCAGCTCGACCGGCATGGCCGTGCCGCCGACGTGCAGGTTGGAGCGCACCGCGCCCGCCGCCGGAACGCGGTTGATGGCGCCGACCGGCTCTCCGTCGATCAGGATGATGCGCTTGTCGCCCTTGGTCACGGCGGGAATGAATTTCTGGATCACCAGGGGGTCGCGGCTGCCCGCCGCGTGAATCTCGATCAGCGCGTCCAGGTTCGGGTCGTCGGCGCGCAGCTTGACCACGCCCGAGCCGCCATTGCCGTGCAACGGCTTCAGCACCACCTCGCCATGCTTCTTGTGGAAGGCGGTCAGGGCGACGGGATCGGCCGAGATCAGGGTCGGCGGCTGCAGGCCGGGGAAGGCGGTGACCATCAGCTTCTCGGGCGCCGAACGCACCTCGGCCGGATCGTTGACCACCAGGGTCCTGGGGTGGACCGTCTCCAAAAGATAGGTGGCCGTGACATAGGCCATGTCGAACGGCGGGTCCTGACGCATCAGGATGACGTCGATGTCCTCGGCCAGGTCCAGCGTCTCCCAGTCGCCGAAACTGACGTGGTTGCCGGCCTCGCGCCGCACGGTGATCGGGCGGGCGCGGCAGTAGAGACGCCCCTCCTCCAGCGCCAGGGTGCGGAAGTCGTAGACCCACTGTCTGTGGCCCCGCGCCTGGGCCGTCTCGGCCATCAGGAAGGTGGTGTCGGCGGCGATGTCGACGGCCTCGATCGGGTCCATCTGGATGGCGATTTTCAGCATCGACGAGGCTTTCTCTACGTTGGCGGGCGCTAGGGAATTGGAGTGGCGAAGCTCTGCTTCAACCCCATCCGCTCATCCCCGCGAAAGCGGGGACCCAGTTCTTTCGCTCGGCGGTGCGTTGGATCGGCCAAGCGCATCCATCGGAAACGCCTTATCGCCCAAAGCGCTGGGTCCCCGCTTTCGCGGGGATGAGCGGAATATGGAAATCAGTCCAGTTGGCGGGCTTCCTCGGCCAGCATGATCGGCACGCCCTCGCGGATCGGATAGGCCAGTTTGGCGCCCGCCGAGACCAGCTCGTTGGCGTCGCGGTCGTAGGTCAGCCTGCCGCGCGTGACCGGGCAGACCAGCACTTCGAGCAGGCGCGGATCGACCGAAACAGGGGTGTTGAAGGCGTCACTCATTTTTCTGGGCCTAACGCGCTTAGCGCTGTTTGAGGCCGTTGTAGGGGGCCTTGTCGCATCGCGCTACTGCATGGACGGCGCGGCGTCGTCACCGCCATCGGCGGCGTCGATGCGCAGGAGCGCGGTCAGGGCCTCGGCGCGTGGCATCAGGCCCATGGCCTCCAACAATGCCTGTTTCTCGGCCGGTTCGAACGGCAGGGCCATCGACAGACTGTTGACCAGGGCCTCCATCGGCGCGGTCTCGGCCGTCTCCCAGTCGATGTCGAGCAGGCGGTGGGCCATATAGGCGCGCAGGGCGTCCAGGAAGGCGTGGCGGTCGAAATCGGGCTCGTCCGCCGGCGACGTCAGGTCGCCCTCATAGGCGTCGAACGCCGCGCGCACCTGGCGATAGGGGGCCTTGGACGGCAGTTCGGCGGCGATGCGGAACCGCGACACCCCCGTCACGGTGATCAGATACCGACCGTCGGACGTTTCCGCAAAGCTGGTGATCCGCCCCGCGCAGCCGACCGACGACAGGGTGGGATGGGCCGCCGTGCCCCCGTTGGGCTGGATCAGGCCGATCATCCGATCCCCCGCCATGGCGTCGTCCACCATGTTCAGATAGCGCGGCTCGAAAATGTTCAGCGGCAGCTGGCCGCGCGGCAGCAGGATGGTCCCGCCCAGCGGAAAGACCGGGATCACCTGCGGCAGATCGAGCGCCCTGACATAGCCCTGCGGCATGAAGCCCTCGATGCGCTTACGAAAACAGGATGGACGACAGTCGGCGTCGCCCGTCCTTGGCCACGTCGGAAGTCAGGCCCGCCGCCTCGAAGATGACCAGCAACTGTTTGCGCGCCGCCTGGTCGTTCCACTCGCGGTCGGCCTTGACGATGTGCAGCAGGTTGTCGACGGCGCCCTTGAAATCGCCGGCCGCGCTCTGGGCCTCGGCCAGGTCGAAGCGGGCCTGGTGGTCGTTCGGATCGGCGGCGACCCTGGTCTCCAGTTCGGCGGCGGCGCCGGACGGGGCCTTGGCCGCCAGGGCCAGCTGGGCGCGCACGCTCTGGACCGTCGGCTCCTTTGAGTCCTGCGGCGCCATGGCGATGGTCTGGGCCGCCTGTTCGGGGTCGCCGCCGGCCAGATAGACCCGCGCCATGCCGGCGATGGCCTTTTCGTTCTCGGGCTCGATGGACAGGACATGGGCGAAGGCCTGGGCCGCGCCGCCGAAGTCGTTCAGGCCCAGCGATTCCTCGCCCAGTTCCAGCAGTTGCGCCGTCTCGGTCGATCCGCCCTGACCGCCGGTCAGCTTGTCGATGAAGGCCTTGATCTGGCTGTCGGGGATGGCGCCCTGGAAGCCATCGACCGGCTGGCCGTCGACGAAGGCGTAGACCGTCGGGATCGACTGCACCCTAAGTTGGCCCGCATAGGCCGGGTTGGCGTCCACATCGATCTTGACCATCTTCACCGCCCCCTTGGCGGCGCGCACGGCCTTCTCCAGCGCGGGGCCCAGCGTCCGGCACGGCCCGCACCAAGTGGCCCAGAAGTCGACGATGACCGGCTGATGCTTGGACGCCTCGATCACGTCGGTCATGAAGGAGGCGTCCGCGCCTTCCTTGATCAGGTCGCCGGCGGCGTCGGGGGTCAGGGTCGGGTCGAGCAGGGTCATGGCGAGGTCCGCGCAGAGATCGGTCAGTGTCAACGGTTCAGATGGCGTCGGGATGCGTCGGCATCAAGCCGCGAAAAGGTCGCGCCGGGATTTCAGACGGTGGTCGTGAAAAACACCGTCTAATTCGTCTGAAATCACCCTTCGCTGCCCCCACTTCTCCCCCTCGTTTGCGAGATTGGGCTTCGGTCGTGAGGTTCAAGCGTTCAAGGCCGTCGCGAGAATAATGGGCGGCGCTGCATCCATTCGGGTCGCTCAACGCCTCCTGTCCTTCGAGCCTGAGTTTCGAGTGAGAAGACATGATCATCATCGCGGCGATCCTTGCTGCATCCCTGGCAGGCGGGGCGACGGGTTCCGATCCTGCCCCGACGCCCGCCGTCGAGGTGGAACGGGCGGACGAGGCCTTTTGGGCCGCCTATAATGTCTGCGACCGTGGTAGGATGGCTGACGCCTTTACCGAGGACGCGGAATTCTATCACGACATCACGGGCCTGACGCGCGGGCGCGACGCCATCGTCGCCTCGCTGATGAGCGGGCCATGCGGGACGCCGGGCCAGCATCTGCGCCGCCAGGTCGTCGAGGGCACGGTTCAGGCCTTCCCGCTGGCGGACCAAAACATCTTCCTCGTCGGCGACCATCAGTTCTACGTCCGGCAGGACGGCAAGGCCGAACATGTCAGCGCCCGCGCCCGCTTCGCCGATGTCTGGCGTCGTGAGGACGGGCGATGGCGGATGGCCCGCGTGGTCAGCTACGACCACGGCCCGCCGCCCTATGCTCCGCCGCCCGTCGATGCGGCGTTCGACGCAGCGAGACTGCCGTCATTCGCGGGTCGGTATCGCTCGCCGGACTTCGGCGACGTGACCCTGTCAGTCGAGGGACAGGGCTTGCGGATGCAGTCCGGCAATCTGTCACTGGCCCTCTTTCCGATCAGCGATGCACGCTTCGCCGCGACCGACCGGGATTTGCAATTCGCCTTCGACGGCGACCAGGTGACGATCTTCGATGGCGGCCAGGCGGTTACGACGGCGCAAAGGCAGCGCTAGACGCCTAAGGTCAGAGCCTCAAAATCCACCACGATCGGCTCCCGCCCCAGCAGCGCCAGCACTCGCCGAAAGGCCGACTGATCCAGGGCGGTGGTCGCCGTATTGGTCAGGGGGTGGACGTTGACGATGTCGGCGTCCCACAGGCGGCGGTCCAGGACCAAGGTCACGCGGCGGTCCGTGTCGTTGATCAGACCCAGCGCCGTGACAGAACCGGGGCGGACGCCCAGCGTTTCCCACAGCAGGGTCTCGTTTCCGAACGACAGCCGTCCCGACCCCATGACGCCCGCCGCGCGCTTCAGGTCGATCACCGTGTCCTGGCGCGCCGAGATCAACCACAGCCGGCCCTTGTGATCCTTCAGGAACAGGTTCTTGGTGTGGGCGCCGGGCAGGTCGGCCTTGAGGTCCAGCCCTTCCTCGACGCGGAAGACGGCCGGGTGGTCGTGGGTCACATGGTCCACGCCGTTGTCGGCCAGCCAGGCGGTCAGTCGGTCGCGGTCGAAAGCCGGGGTGGGCGCGGGTGCGTCGGTCATGGTTGAGCCATTGGATTTCGGGCGTTAGGAAATGTTCATGGTCGATACCGTCAAGACACGCCCGCTGGAACTGGAATGCTATCCGATGACGGCCCGGCCGCCGGACCTGGTGCCCGGCCGCCAGTCGCGCAACTGGATGGACGCCTTCATCAGCCGCCACCCCTATCGCTGCCTGCCGCTGAACATGGCCAACACCACGGGGTGGGAGATCCTGTGTCCGTTCGGCTTCTCGGCCGAGTGGAACGGCGGTCCGCGCCAGGAAGACATCGTCATAACGCCGGACCGGCCCCAGCACGACCTGGACCATTTCGTCACCTCGCACTTCTCGCGCGGGGTCATGACCATGCATCCCCAGTATCTGTTCCGCACGCCGCCGGGCTGGGGAATGATGTGTTCGGGATCGCCCAACCACGTGAAGGACGGGATTCAGCCGCTGGTCGGACTGATCGAGACGGACTGGCTGCCCTTCCCCTTCACGATGAACTGGATATTCACCCGGCCCGGACGGATCACCTTCGAGAAGGGCGAGCCCTTCTGCTTCATCAATCTGATCGAACACAAGAAGGTCGAACAGTTCCAGCCGATCATCCGCACGCTGGAATCCAATCCGGTGATGAAGGGCCAGTTCGAGGCCTGGAACCGCGCCCGCACCGACTTCAACCAGCGTCTGGCCGGCGGCGATCCCGACGCGGCCAAGGAGGCGTGGCAGCGGTATTACTTCAAGGGCGAGGTGCCGGAGAACCTGGGCGCCGCGCCGGCCACCCACTCCAACAAGCGCCGGCTGAAGTCGCCGCGCGTCGGATAGACAAAAGCCCTCTCCCGGCGGGGAGAGGGCTTGAGCATACGGCCGCGAAAGCCGTGGCTTACGAAGTCGGCCGCGTGACCTGCGGACCCAGGTTCTGGATCACCTCGCGCGCGTCGAAGGCGTTGGGGTCGTTGGCGGGCTTGGCGCCCCGGCCCATGACGATCTCGGCGTTGGCCTCGAAGCGATCCACCTGGCGCACGTCGAAGTCGCTGGCGCCCCAGCCCCAACGGTCCCACGGGCTCCAGAAGCCGCCGCGATAGTAGCGCCACGACGGACCCCAATAGGGACCATAGAAGCTGTTGTAGCGCGAGTAGAAGGGATCGGGCGTGCCGACGAAGCGGGTGTCGCGGTCGGTGGCGCGGTTGACGGTGGCGAACCAGTCATAGCCGCTTTCGGCCGTCAGCTCCGCCGAGCGCAGCAGCAGGCCCATCTCGACCTGATCGCGCGAGGTGACGGAATTGCCGGAGAAGCTGACGCGGAAGCGGTTGTTCTCCAGCCGCTGTTCGGCATAGCCGCCGCGCTGGCCGTTCAGCCCGGCGGGCTGATACGGGGTGGCGGTGGCGCAGGCGGCGAGGGCCAGCCCCGCAGCCACCGTCATCGCCAGGGTCTTCAAAGGTAGGGCTTTCATGAAATCAAACTCCTTGATCGCCCATTCGGGCGCGCTGACGGCTGAACGGAGCATGAACGGCGGCGTTCCCATCCAATCTAGGCCGTAGCGTCGCCATTTCTAGAGCCTTGCGACGATCAGCACCGCCGCCGTCATCAGCAGCACGCCGACGAAGACGCCGAACCCCTTGCGAAAGCGGGGCTGCTGCATCCGCTGCGACAGGGCCGCGCCGGACAGGGCGTAGGCGCTCATCGACATCATATCAATGCCGATGGCCGCGACGGCGAACAGGGCCATCTGCGGCGCGACCGGCCGGCTGACGTCCACGAAGGGCGGCAGGACGGCGGTGAAGAACAGGATGGCCTTGGGGTTGGCGATCTGGACCGCGAAACCGTCGACCAGGGCGCTGCGTCCCCGGCGAACCACGACATGATCGGGCTGGGCGGCGGTGGCGAAGGCGCCGCGCAACGCCTTGATCCCCAGCCAGGCGACATAGAGGGCGCCGAGCACGGCGACGACCTTGAAGGCGGCGGGAAAGGCCTTGACCAGGGCGCCAAGGCCCAGCGCCGCCGCGCCGAACCAGACCAGGGTCGCCGCATTCATGCCCAGCACCCCGACCAGGGCCGAGGCGCGCCCCTTCTCCACCCCGGTCGCCACCGCGAACAGATTGGCCGGGCCAGGCGTGACGGCCATTACCGCCATGACGCCCAGGAAGGTCGAATACAGGTGCGGATCGACGGGCAGGGCGGACATGCGGCGCGATGTCGCTGGTCCGCCGCGCGCGGTCAAGCCTTGCGCATCAGGTGCGGTCGGGGATCAGGCGCCCGGACGGCGGGGCGCCTGGGGCGGTGCAGGTGGTTCAGGCGCCTGGGGCGCTTCGACGGCTTCGGACCCGACGGCGTCGGCGGCCTGGTCCAGCGCATACTGGGCGATCAGCCCATAGGTCACCATCTGTTCGGGGTCGGGATTGGCCCAGGTCCCGTTCTGCGCGATGCCGGTTCCGACAACCGAGCCGTAGCGCGCGCCATCCTCGATCGCCTGTTTGACCTCCGGGTCGTTCAGGGCGTCGGCGACCAGGGTGTCGACGTCGATGTTCTTGAGCGCCTCGGCCGCCATTTCGCCGGCGTGTTTGGCCGTCTCGGTGGTGAAGGCGGCGACGTCCGGGGCGTATTCGCTCCACAGGGCTGCGATGCGGCTGCCCCGCTGCGCCTCGCTGAGGCTGGCGTCCTCGGAAAGCGCCTCGGCGCGTTTGCCGAACTCCTCCATCCGCGCCTCGAAGGCGTCGGAGGCGGCCTCCATCCGCGCTTCGGCCGCCGTGGGCGGCGTGTCCTGAACACGGGCGGCGGCCGGCGAGGCGAGGCTGATCAGCACCAGAGGCAGGGCGGCGCCGAGGCCGAGAAGACGGATCATGGGACAGCTCCCCCAAAAATGACCCGCGCAAACTCCGCTCTCGGCGGCCCCGCCTCAAGTGAAATCGCGGTAAGGCGGCCTTACTGCGGCTGGGCCGGCGCCGGCGCGGCGGCCGCTTCCTCCGCCTTGGCGCGGACCATGGCGGGGATGGATCTGATCTGGGTGGCGGCCATGGCCATCTGATCGGCCGGGGCGCCCTGAGCGACCGCATAGGTCTGCAGTTCCTCGGCGAAGGTGTCGGCCTGGCTCTGATAGCGGGCCTGCAGGGCGTCCAGATCGGTCTTGGCCTTGGCCTTGTCGGCCTGGGCGGCGGCCGCCTGCATTTCCGTCGCCATGGCTTCCATGCTGGTTTCGAAAGCCTCGCCCTTGGCTTCGAAGGCGGCGGCTTCCGGGCTTTCGGCCGCTTCGGCAGGCGCGGGAGCGGCGGGCTGGGCGGCGGGGGCCGGGGCGGTGGCCGTCTGGGCGGCGGCCAGGGTCGGTCCGCTCAGGACCAGGGCCGCGACGGCGGCGGTGCAGGACAGAAGACGCATGCAAGAACTCCGGGGCGAGGCCGATATCGGCCGCAAGGGGCCTGTGGTCAGGCCCGAGAGCGCTTACCGTGGACCACAAGCGTCAGATTTCAAAGACCCGATAGGGCGTGTCCCCCAGGGTCCTCAGCACCGGCAGGGCGACATTATAGACCGGAACGCTCCGGTTGGTCCGTCCCTCCGGCCCGCCGCGATGGGCGTGGCCGTGGACCACCAGACTGACGTTGTCATAGCGGTCGATGGTCTCGGCCAAACGCGACGACCCCAGGAAGGCGTGAATCTCGGGCGGTTCGCCCATCACCGTCTCGACCACGGGCGCATAGTGCAAAAGCACGACCGACCGTTCGGTGCGCAGTTTGCGGATCGAGTTTTCCAGCAGATTGGCGTCCTCGACCGCCTCCTGCACGAACCGCTTGATCGAGGCCTCGCCGAACGAGGACAGCATATAGCGGCCGAAGCCGCCGACGAATCCCTTGCCGCCCGCAAACCCCACGCCGTCGATCTCATAGGCCTCGCCGTTCAGCATCTTGACCCCGGCGTCGGTCAGCATCCGCTCGACCTCCTCCGGCTGGCCGCATTCGTGTTCGTGATTGCCCAGGACGCCGACCATGGGGATGGTGCAGAGCTTCAGATCCTCCAGCAGGCGCTCCACCTCGGGCGTCTTGCCGTAGTTGGTCAGGTCGCCGCACAGGCACAAGACGTCGGCGTCGTCCGCCACCCGCTCGAACAGGTCGCGATAAAGCCGTTCGCTGGTCTCCCCGACGTGCAGGTCGCCGACGGCGGCGACGCGCATCTTCCTGGCCGGGCCGGGCTCCAGGCCGGGCTGGGGCGTCTGGGGATCGACGGTCGCGTCGGTCATGGCGGCTCTCCCTCTCAGTGGCCCAGATTGACCGGATCGTGGCGTTCCTCCAGCCCCTTGCCGACCACGTCGCCAAAGCCCCATTCGGCGACGTCGGCGACATAGTCGCGCGGGCTGAACAGCCGGCCGCGACACACCTTCACGCGCGGCGCCGGCAGGTCGATCTGGGCCGTCAGCCGCTCGACCAGCTCCTCCATCAGCCAGCGCGGGACCCGGTCGCGCTCGGTCGGATAGGCGAAGCGGAAGTTCAGCAGATGCGCCGCCAGAACCTCCCAATACAGGTCCATCTGGTCCAGCAGGCTCTTCCAGTCGATGGCGTCGGACTGTTTCAGGATGACGTGGTTCACGTCGGCGCCGTCATAGCGATAGCGGTCCTGGATGAAGACCTTGGACAGGATCAGGGCCGTGGGTGGTGTGATCTGGACCTGATGGCCATAGACGGTGATCCGGTCCTCGCTGAACCAGCTGTCGGACACGGCGATGGTGCCGTTCGACATGGCGAAGATGACGTCGAAGAAGTGTTTCTCGTCCTTCCACACCTTGGCGATCCAGCGCTCGTCCTCGACGTCGGTGCGGTAGCCGTGCTTCTGGAAGAAGGCCAGGATGCGGGGATAGTCGCCGGGCTTGCAGAAGACATCCAGGTCCTTGGTCGGCCGGCGGATGCCGGTATAGGCCGTCACCGCATAGGTGCCCGACAGCAGGAAGGGGATGCCGCTTTCCTTCAGCAGGCGCAGGCTTTCCTCGTAGAAGGCCAGGGCGTCGGCCGGCGGTTCGAACGTCGGTTCGGCGATCACGTCGGACATCGGCTGCACCCTCCCTGGCGAGGGCAGGGAAACGACGACGACCCGCCCCGGTTCCGGGAAAATACCTAAGTCAACGGCGCCGGGATCATTAAGACCTGCGTGCGATGCTCATTCCATGACCAGCACGACGCGCTTCATGAAACCCGTCCCGTGGCGCCTGTTTCGCCATGAAGCCGGCCGTGTCGCCGGCCCGCCCGCCTGGGCCTATCTGGCGCTGTTCGCCGTTTGCCAGTTGGCCGGTTTCTGGATGGCGCAGACCTTTTCCGTGACCATCCTATGGCCGGCCAACGCCGTGCTGGTGGCGGCCTTGCTGCAGTTGCCCCGGAAACAGGCGGTTCAGGTGATGGGGGCGGCGGTCGCCCTCAACCTTCTGGGCAATCTGGTGCGAGGCGACGCAGGGGCGGCGCTGTGGGGGAACGCCCTGTTCAACCTGATCCAGGTGCTTGTCACCACCGTTCTGGCGCGTCGCTTCGGCGGTGCGGCTCTGGACATGCGCCGCCCGCGTCGGCTGCTGCGGTTCGCCCTGGCCCTGATCCCCGCCGTCGCCCTCAGCACGGGCCTTGCGGGCCTTCTGATCCTGGTCATGGGGCACACCCCCTTTGGCGGCCTGGCCTATCGGCTGCGTTATCTGTTCGAGATGGAGGCCTTGGCCATGCTGATCGTGGCCCCCTCTCTGTTGCTGATGGCGCGCCAGCACAGGTTTCGCGCCGACGGGGTGGCGCGTCTGCCCGAGATTGCGCTGCTGGCCGGTCTGGTCGTGGGTCTGACGGCGGCCGTCTTCAGCCAGAGTCAGGCGCCGGTGCTGTTCCTGGTCTTCCCGCCCCTGATCCTGCTGGCCTTTCGCCTTTCGCCGCCCTGGACAGCGAGCGCGGTGATGCTGATCTCCGTCTGGGCGGCCGCTGCGACCCTGACGGGGCATGGGCCGATCACCTTGACAAGACTGGCGGCCACGCCGGAGATGCAGGGCGTTCCCGTCGCGATGCGGCAAATGGGCGTCTTCCATCTGTTTCTGCTGGCGCTGCTGGGCACGGCCTTGCCCATCACCACCCTGTCGAGCGAACGGCGGCGGTTGGTCGAGCGTCTGAAGACACGTACCGAGGTCGCCCTGGCCGCGCGAAGGCGCGCCGAAGCGGATCGCGCCGCGAAGAGCCGGTTCCTGGCGATGATGAGCCATGAGATGCGTACGCCCCTGACCGGCGTCACCGGCTACGCCGACCTGCTGTCGCGCAACCCCAGCCTGGATGCCGAGGGCGTGCGCCAGGTCGACGCCGTTCGCCACTGCGGCGAGGCCATGCTGCGTCTGGTCGAGGATCTGCTTGAGGTGTCGCGCGGCGGAGTCGAGGTTGCGCCCAGGGTCAATGACCTGCGAGAGATCATCGAGGACGCCGTTGCACCCGCCCGCGAGTGGGCCAGGGTCAAGGGGCTGGACTTCGACGTCCGCATCGCGCCGGAAGCCGAGGGGCGCATCCTGATCGACGCCCGGCGCTTGCGTCAGACCCTGCACCATCTGGCGCAGAACGCGGTCAAGTTCACGGCGCACGGCCGGGTGGGCCTGACGGTGCGCCGGACGGAAGACCGGCTGATCCTGGACGTGTCCGATACCGGTTGCGGCATGGACGAGGCGACGCGCGCGGGGGTGTTCCGTCTGTTCGAACAGGCCGACGCCACGACCAGTCGCGCTCATGAAGGGGCCGGCGTGGGACTGGCCCTCGCCAAGACCCATATCAATTGTCTAGGCGGGACCGTGACGGTTGAAAGCGTCCTTTGGCAGGGTTCGACCATCACCCTGACCGTGCCGGCGCCGAGCGTCGCCACGGAGGAGGAGGAGGCGATGGAGCCGCTCCACAGCCGGCGCACACGGGTTCTGATCGTCGACGACCATCCCGCCAATCGCGACCTGTTGCGGATCATGCTCCAGGCGGCGGACTGCGAAACGGCCGAGGCCGGCGATGGGGAGCAGGCCTTGGAGGCGCTCAAGGCGCAGTCTTTCGACCTGGTGCTGATGGATGTGCGGATGCCGGTGATGGATGGGCTGGCCGCCACCCGCGCCTTGCGCTCCATGGATGCTCCGACCTGCGACGTGCCCGTTCTGGCGGTGACCGCCGAGGCCATGCCCGAGGATGCGGCCCGATGCCTCGCGGCCGGCATGGACGGCCATCTGGCCAAGCCCGTCACCCAGGCCAAGCTCTACGCCGCCATCGAGGCGGTGTTCGACACGGTCTCCAAGCGGGCGGATGCGGCGCGGGCCGCTTGACGCCTCAGCCTTCCCAGCCGTCCTCGAACGGATAGCGCGTGGCCCAGAAGTCGGCCAGTTCGGGCAGGGCGTCGATCCGCCGGACCACCTCGGCCATTCGCGGCGCCTCGATATAGAAGCGCCGCCGCATCGGCCGCCAGCGGCTGACCACGGTCACATAGAGGTCCAGCATCGTCATCCGGTCGCCCAGCAGGAACCGGCCGGGCGACAACTGGCCCTCCATCGTCCGCCAGCATTCGGCGATCCGATCCTCCGTCCGCTCCAGAATGCGCGCCTGATCCTCGGGATCGTCGCCCGCCAGCCGCGCGGGAACGTCGCGCACCCAGTACATCGAATAGATCGACGCGGGGATGAAGGTCATCCAGCGCAGGAACTGACCCCGGCCCGGATCGCCCGCCGCCGGCGCCAGTCCGGTCTGCGGATGCCGCTCGGCCAGCCAGATCAGTATGGCCGCGCTCTCGGTCATCGTCTCGCCGTCCGGCGCGATGACGGCCGGCAACTGGCGCATCGGATTGACGGGCGCCACGCGGTCGCGCTGGTGATCGCCTTCCCAGGTGGGGGCGTCCACGACCACTTCATAGGGCGCGCCGATCAGGGTCAGCGCCGCCTCGACCGGGACTGAGCCGGAACCGGCCGCGCCGTAGATGCGATATTTCATCCCCAGGTCCCTCCCCAGTTTGCTGTGACCAATCTACTATATGTAGCGGGTCGAACGAAATGTGATCGCAACATAGACCAATTTCGGCTTGGCGCCGAACAGGATGAGTCGCATGGTGAATGCGTATTCGGAATCGCTCTCAGGTCCAGTTCGATGAACGCCATCACCCCGATCATCCATCCCGACCGCGCCGGTCTTTTGACCCCGTCCGCCGCCTACAAGCCGTTCCGCTATCCGTGGGCGTTCGACATGTGGAAGAAGCAGCAGCAGGTCCACTGGATGCCCGAAGAGGTGCCGCTGGGCGAGGACGTCAAGGACTGGGCCTCGACCCTGAACGACAACGAACGCAATCTGCTGACCCAGATCTTCCGCTTCTTCACCCAGGCGGACATCGAGGTTCAGGACAACTACATGGAACGCTACGGCCGGGTCTTCAAACCGACCGAGGTGAAGATGATGCTGGCCGCCTTCGGCAATATGGAGACGATCCATATCGCGGCCTACGCCCTGCTGCTCGAAACCATCGGCATGCCCGAGAGCGAGTTCGGCGCCTTCATGGAATACGAAGCCATGCGGGACAAGCACGACTATATGGGCCAGTTCGGGGTCGATTCCGACGCCGACATCTGCCGCACCCTGGCCATGTTCGGCGGCTTCTCGGAAGGCGTTCAGCTGTTCGCGTCGTTCGCCATGCTGATGAACTTCCCCCGCCAGAACAAGATGAAGGGCATGGGCCAGATCGTTTCCTGGTCGGTGCGCGACGAGAGCCTGCACTGCGAAGGCATCATCAAGCTGTATCACGCCTTCAACAAGGAGACGGGCGCCGTCACCAAGACCGTCGCCGACGACATCGTCGACTGCTGCAAGACGGTGGTGAACATGGAGGACAAGTTCATCGACCTGGCCTTCGAGATGGGCTCGGTCCAGGGCATGACGCCGGACGACATCAAACAATACATCCGCTTCATCGCCGACTGGCGCCTGCGCCAGTTGAAGCTGCCGGAAGTCTATGGGGTGACGGAGAACCCGCTGCCGTGGCTGCAGTCGCTGTTGTCGGGGGTCGAACACGCCAACTTCTTCGAGGCCCGCGCCACCGAATATTCCAAGGCGGCGACGCAAGGAAACTGGCACGGCGCCGACGGCGTGTGGACCGAGTTCGACCGCATGATGGCCCGGCGCGACATGAGCCTGGTCGCGGGCTGACACCCGTCGTCTTTCGGGCACCGCCGGGCCGGTCGAAGCGGCCGCGCCCCCGGATCGACGACGACCCGATCACCGAAGCTTCGTCGAACGCCTGAGGCGTAGCCCCTAGCGCGCCGGTCCGACCGGCGTGCCGCAGGCCGCGCGGACGCCCGACTGGCACAGGCGGACCTGTTCGCGCCAGGCGGCATAGTCGCGGTCGTACTGGTCCTGGGCGGCGCGGGTCGCCTCGGCGGCGGCGCGAGCCTGCTCCTCGCCTTGGCGGACGGCGATCTCGTGACGCGCCAGGGCGGCGTCGTAGTCCAGGCGGGCGTCGGCGTCGGCCTTGTCGGCCAGGGCGTTCTGCGCCGCGATTTCGTCGTTCAGGGCGCGGGTGGCGCGCAGCTCCTCCTCGGTCTGCTTGTCGTCGCCGGCGCGATGATAGGCCTCGCCGCGCGCCTTCAGCAGGGCGTCGCGATCGGCCGGATCAGGCAGGGCGCGCTGATCGCGATAGGCGTCGGGGCCGTCATAGGGCCGGGTCTGGGACGCGCTTTGGGGCGCCGTCTGGGGCGCGCTTTGGGCGACCGCCGGCGACGCCGCGAGCGCCAGGGCCAGAACCAGAAGCGAGGGGCGAAGGGTCATCGATCTACTCCTTGATGGAAGGCCGCTGCGGCATACAGCTTGGCCATATCCTGTCTGATGGGACAACGCCGCACGCACGAAAAGGTGGCGCGCGGTGCAGCTTCGCGGCATGGTCGGTCCAGAGCCCTTCCGACATCCGATCAGAGACGACGCATGATCCTGAGCACCTCGTCCGGCGACTTCCCCATTCCCGCCGAAGTCGCGCGCCAGCTGCCCAATGTGCCGGCCCTGCCGGATCCGGCGGCGGCCGACGCCCGGCTGCAGATCGAGGATTTCCGCCACTGGCTGGACGCCTCGCCGGAACACGCCATCGACTACGAGCGGCTGCGGCGCTGGCATCTGGTGCAGGACGAACTGGCCGCCCAGGCCAAGGCCGAGAACCGCGCCTTCGTCGTGTCCGACGACGGACTGGAATAGGCCGGGCGGGAACATCCGCGGCGCCGGGGGATTGCAGGATTATCCCCTGCACCCTGGAGACTTCCATGTTCCAATCAACCGGTTACGGCGCAAAGACCGCCCTGTCCAAGCTCGAGCGGATGACGTTCGAGCGCGACGATCCCAAGCCCAACGAACTGGTGATCGAGGTGCTGTACGCCGGGGTCTGTCACTCCGACATTCACCAGGTGAAGAACGAGTGGGCCAACACCGTCTATCCGTGCGTCCCCGGCCACGAGATCGTCGGGCGGGTGACGTCGGCGGGGGCGGAGACCTCGCGCTTCAAGGAAGGCGATCTGGTCGGCGTCGGCTGCATGATCGACAGCTGCCGGTCCTGCGCGCCGTGCGGCGCCGGGGATCAGAACTATTGCGAAGGGCCAAACGGCTGGCTGGCCACCTATAACGGGCCGATGACGCCGGCGTCGGAAACCGAGGACGGCCGCAACACCTATGGCCGCGACAACACCTTCGGCGGCTATTCCGATGTGGTGGTCGTGCCCGAGGATTTCGTGCTGCGCATCCCCGAGGGCCTGGACCCCAAGGCCGCCGCGCCGATCCTGTGCGCCGGCGTCACCACCTGGTCGCCGCTGAAACACTGGGGCGTCAAGGCCGGCGACAAGGTGGCGGTGCTGGGCTTCGGGGGGCTGGGCCACATGGCGGCGAAACTGGCCAAGGGTCTGGGCTGCGAGGTGACGGTGCTGACCTCCACGCCCGAGAAGATCGAACAGGCCAAGGCGCTGGGCGCCGACGCGGCCTATGTCGAGACGGACAAGACCGCCCTAGCCCCGCTGGCCGGCGCGTTCGACTTCATCCTGTCCACCGTGCCCGAGAAGCATGAGATCGGCGCCCTGCTGGATCTGATGAAACGTGACGCGGCTTTCGTCGTGGTGGGCAATCTGGATGTCGTGGACGGCGTGGACAACTCCAAGCTGGCGTTCAAGCGCCAGACGGTGGGCGGGTCGCTGATCGGCAATCTGCAGGAGACCCAGGACGTGCTGGACTTCTGCGCCGACAAGGGCATCGCGCCCGAGGTCGAGATCATCGACATCGCCGACATCAACGACGCCTTCACCAGGGTCGAGAACGGCGAGGTGCGCTATCGCTACGTCATCGACATGGCCACGTTGAAGGCCGCCTGACGAACGATCAGGACGGCAGGCGCAGTTCGAAGACGGCGCCTGCCCCATCCGCCTCGACCAGTCTCAGGTCGCCGCCGTGCAGGGCCGCCAGTTCGCGCGAGATGGTCAGGCCCAGGCCCGTGCCGTCAGAGGTCTTGGAGCTGACGAAGGGTTCGAACAGGCGTTCGGCCAGGCGCGGCGGAATGCCCGGCCCGTCGTCGGCGATGCGGACCACGCAGAAGCCGTCGTCGCCGAAGGCGCTGACGGTGATGGCCCCCCGGCCGCGTCGCTCGGGCGGACGGCCCGGATCGGCCTCGATGGCCTGACGGGCGTTGCGCATCAGATTGACCAGGATGCGATACAGCTGGTCCGGGTCGGCCTCCACCGCGAACCGGGCCGGCAACTGTTTGACCAGGCGCACGCCGTCGGGATCCAGCCCGGCGTCCTCGGCCGCCAGGGTCAGGGCCTTGGTCAGGACGACGCGGGTCTTCTGCGGTGCGGGCTCCTCGCTCTTGCCGTATTCCAGGACGTTGCGCGACAGGCTGGCGGCGCGGCTGAGGGCGCGCTCCAGCCTAGGCAGGGCCTTGGCGACCTGGGGGTCGGCCGACGACGCCAGTCGGTCCGACGCCATCTGGGCCGAGGTCAGCATATTGCGCAGGTCGTGGTTGATCTTGGCCACCGCCTCGCCCAGCGCCACCAGACGCGCGCGAGAACGCAGGGAATGGCGCACCTCCTCCTGCATCCGGCTCAGTTCGCGCTCGACCCGGCCGATCTCGTCGTGCCGGTCGGACGGGGCCTCGGCCTCGCTTTCGGGGTCGGCGGCGAACCGCTCCATCGACCGGGTCACGCGCCGCAAGGGACGCAGCACCAGAAGCGCCAGACCGCCATAGAGAAGCGCCCCCGCCGTCGCCGAGATCAGCAGCGACACCAGAAGACTGTTCAGCAGAAACGCCTTCAGCTCCAGCTTCAGCGGCTGGGCCGGGGTGACGATCTCGATGAAGTCGCCCGAGCGATAGCGCGGCTTGGCCTGGACCCGCAGCGAACGGTCGGGGTGGCCGAACAGGGTGCGCCAGGGGTCGGTCAGCCGCGCCCAGCTGTCCTGCTGGCGCAGGTCGATCAGTTCGGGGGCGCGCGGCAGGTTGGGGGCCTGCAGCAGCAGCCGCCGCACCCCCTGTTCGGTCAGGGCCACGGCCTGGACCCCGCCGATCCGCATCAGCTCGGCCGCCGTGTCGTCCTCCACCGCACTATAGGGCAGGGCCTCGACCCCGACCGAGGCCAGTTCGGCGGCCTGCAGCCGGTCGCGCAGCCAGCGCTCGTGGAAGGCGGCCAGGTTCGGCCCCATGATCAACGCCTCCACCGCCAGGGTGAAGGCCGCCGTCAGCAGCAGCAGCCGCGCCGACAGGCCGTCGGGCGCGCGCGGCGTCAGGCGTTCGCGCCACAGGGCCGCCTGTTCGGGCGACAGGTTCAGCCGCGCGGCGATCCGGTCGAACAGGGCGCTCATGCCGGCGTCTCCGCGATCCGCCGTGCACGGATCATCTGGAAAAGCTTTATGCCGATGGGCAGCAGCAGCGACAGGAAGACCACTCCCATCAGCGGCCAGAAGAACTGGTGCAGCAGCAGCGGCAGGTCCGGCCGCACGCCCGCGCGCAGCAGGTCGCCCAGCTGCGATCCGATCCAGGTGTAGATGAAGGTGGACGGCAACAGGCCGACGAAGGTGGCGATCACATAGGGCCGCAGCGGCACCGCCATCATCCCCGCCGTCGCGTTGACCAGGACGAAGGGCACGCTGGGGATGATCCGCAGGGTCAGGAGCGTGGTGAAGGCGTTGCGGTCGATCCCCTTGGCCAGCCGATCCATGAAACCGGCGTCCGCCTCGAACTTGGCGCGCAGCCAGGTGCCGATCGAGGTGCGATAGACATAATAGATGACGACCGAGCCGATCGTCGCCCCCGTCGACTGGGCCAGGGCGCCGACATAGGGGCCGAACATCATTCCGCCCAGCAGGGTCAGAAAGACCGGCCCCGGAATGGTCGAGGCGGTGGCCAGGGCGTAGACGGCGACGAAGGCCGCCAGCGCGATCCACCAGTGATCCCGGGCGTAGGCCTGAAGGTTCAGCCCGTGTTCGCGGATCAGATCCATCGACAGATAGCGGTTCCAGCCCAGGGCGAAGAAGGCGACCACCAGGCCGGCGATGGCCACGAGCGGCGCCAGCCGCAGGGCCCACTCCTTCGCCGTTCGTTTCGCCATAGGTCCGTCATTCCCGAATTGCCGACCGAGCGTTGACTCGCGCGATCATGCGACTTATACGCCCGCCCTTCCTGCGGCGGACGCCTCTTGCCCCGTCGCCCAACCTTTTAACGTCAGGAGCCGACCGTGAAGCGGACCTATCAGCCGTCGCGACTCGTGCGCAAGCGCCGTCACGGCTTCCGCAGCCGGATGGCCACCAAGAACGGCCAGAAGATCGTTGCGCGCCGTCGCGCCAAGGGCCGCAAGCGCCTGACGGCGTAAGCGGCTTATCGCGTCCCGGTCTCTGGACGCATGAGCGACCCTTTACAGATCAAGCGTCTGTTGCGGCGGCCCCAGTTCCTGGCGGCCGCCAAAGGCGTTTCAGAGGCGCGCGGCGCCGTGGTGATCCAGCGGCTGGATCGCGGCGACGGTTCGCCGCACATCGGCCTGGGCTTCACCGCCACCAAAAAGATCGGCGGGGCCGTGGTTCGCAACCGCGCCAAACGCCGTCTGCGCGAGGCCGCGCGGGCCATGCTGGCCCATCACGGCGTGCCCGGAAGCGACTATGTCTTCATCGCCCGCATGGGCACGACGGAGCGCGCGTGGGACCGTTTGCTTGACGACGTGAAATCCACCCTTACAAGGCTGGCGACACCCAAGGCCGACAAGCCTTCGCCCGCCCGCGCCCCTTCCGGCCAGGACCGCCAGATTCCATGAAAAACGAGAACACGCGCAACACGATCATCTTCATCGTGTGCTCGGCCCTGATCATGGGGATCTATTATTTCGCCGTCCTGCGTCCGCAGGCCGAGCGTCGGGCCGTGCAGCAGAAGGCCCACGCCGAACAGTCGCAGACGGCCGAGAACGCCGCCCGCACGGCGCTGAGCCCGCAAGGCCCCACCTTCGTCACCGACCGCAGCCAGGCGCTGAGCAGCGCCGCGCGGGTGCCGATCCAGTCGGGCACGCTGAAGGGCTCGCTGTCGTTGCAGGGCGGGCGGATCGACGACCTGTTCCTGACCGACTATCGCGAGGTCCAGGACAAGCCCCAGCCGGTGGAGCTGTTCCGCCCGCAGGGGATGCAGAACGCCTATTTCGCCCAGTTCGGCTGGACCGGCCCGAACGTGGCCGGCGGCGTGCCCGGACCCAATACCGTCTGGCGCCTGACCAACGGCTCGACCCTGACGCCGACCACGCCGATCACCCTGACCTGGGACAACGGCCAGGGCCTGCGCTTCACCCGCGTCATGTCGGTGGACGACAAATACGTCTTCTCGATCCAGGACACGGTCCAGAACCTGGGAACCCAGGCCATCACCATCGCCCCCTACGGCAGCGTCCAGCGCCAGGGCGTGCCGCCGTCGGCCGGCTCCTCCCACATCGTCCACGAGGGCGCCATCGGCACCTTCGGCAAGCCCGGCGACTATCGGACCGAGCAGAAGAAGTACAAGGACTGGCTGAAGGAGCCCCGCATCGAGAACGCCTCGACCGGCGGCTGGCTGGGCATCACCGACAAATACTGGCTGGCGGCCCTGCTGCCCCAGCAGAACGAGGCGGTCGAAACCGAATTCCGCGTGCGCGGCGAGGGCGCCGGCCAGCAGCTGGAAGCCAATCTGCTGGGCACGACCCGCACCGTCCAGCCCGGCTCCACCGCGACCGAGACCCAGCGCCTGTTCGCCGGGGTCAAGCGCGCCGAGGTGCTGAAATCCTATGAGCAGAGCCTGAACCTGCCGCGCTTCGTCTATGCGATCGACTGGGGCATGTTCTGGTTCCTGACGCGCCCGATCTTCTGGATCCTGGAGAACGTCTATGGCCTGGTCGGCAGCTTCGGCGTGGCCATCCTGGCGCTGACCGTCATCGTCAAACTGGTCATGTTCCCGCTGGCGAACAACGCCTACGCCTCGATGTCCAAGATGCGGAACCTCCAGCCCAAGATGGAGGAGATCAAGAAGAAGTTCAAAGACGACCCGCAGAAGCAGCAGCAGGAGACGATGGCCCTGTATCAGCGCGAGAAGATCAATCCGGTCGCCGGTTGCCTTCCGCTGGTGCTGCAGATTCCGGTCTTCTACGCCCTGTACAAGGTGCTGACCGTCACCATCGAAATGCGCCACCAGCCGTTCCTGGGCTTTATCCACGACCTGTCGGCGCGCGATCCGTCGTCGATCTGGAACCTGTTTGGCCTGATCCCGTGGGATCCGTCGATGGCGCCGCTGATCGGCGGCCTCTTGGCCGGGCCGCTGCATCTGGGTCTGCTGGCCATCGCCTATGGCCTGACCATGTGGCTGCAGACGGCGATGAATCCGCCGGCGGCCGATCCGGTCCAGCGTCAGATCTTCCAGTTCATGCCGCTGATCTTCACCTTCATCATGGCGCCGTTCGCGGCGGGCCTGTTGATCTACTGGGCCTGGTCCAACGTGCTGACGATCCTGCAGCAGTACGTCATCATGCACCGCTACAAGGCCGAGAACCCGATCGACGCCTTCTTCGCCCGGTTCAAGAAGTCGCCGGCGTGATCGAAGAGACCGAGTTCACGCCCGAGGAGATCGAGGCCGCGCGCATCCTGTTCGCGCGGCCGGCGACCTTCGTCATGGGCGCGGCCAAGATCGAGCAGCTGCCCGATCCCGACCTGCCCGAGATCGCCTTCGCCGGCCGATCCAACGTCGGCAAGTCCAGCCTGATCAACGGGCTGGTGGGGATGCACAAGCTGGCCCGCGCCTCCAACGAGCCGGGCCGCACGCGCGAGGTCAACTTCTTCGACCTGGACGGCAAGCTGCGCCTGGTCGACCTGCCGGGCTATGGCTGGGCCAAGGCGTCCAAGACCACGGTCAAGAAGTTCCAGGACCTGGGTCGCGACTATCTGCGCGGCCGGGTGACGTTGAAGCGGGTCTATCTGCTGATCGACAGCCGCCACGGGCTGAAGAGCGTGGACACAGAGGCTCTGGACGCCCTGGACCTGGCCGCCGTCAGCTATCAGATCGTCCTGACCAAGGCCGACAAGCTGAAGAAGGGCGAGGGCGAGAAGGTCCAGGAGGCCACGCTGAAGGCCATCTCCAAACGCCCCGCCGCCTTCCCGGTGGTGGCCCTGACCTCGTCCGAGAAGGGCCTGGGCCTGCCCGAACTGCGCGCCGAGATCATGCGCACCACCGGCGCGACCCTGAGTTAGTCCTTTTTCGTCATCCTCCGGCGACCACCGCGAAAGCGGGGGGAGACCGGGGGACCCAGCGGCGCGCGTGAGCGCGAACCTGTCGAGGACCAATATCTTCCAACACTGTGCGGCCGAGACATCGCCTTCGGCGCCGCTGGGTCCCCCGGTCTGCGCCGCGAAGAGGCGGCTTGCCGGAGGATGACGAAAAAATAACGCAAAGAAAAAGGCCCGGAGATCGCTCTCCGGGCCTTCGTCGTTTCGGTCTGCCGTCGCCCTACTGGGCGGCGGGCGCCGCCGAGCGGACCTCGACCGGGATGCCCAGGGCGTCCAGCTGCGGCTTGACCACCGAGGCGTCGCCGACCACCACCCAGACGAACTTGGACGGGTCGATGGCGGCCTTGGCGGCGGCGTCCAGCTGGGCGGCCGTCAGGGCGTTGGTGCGCGCCGCGACCGTTTCGGGATAGTCGTCGGGCCGACCCAGAAGATCGTTCTGACGCATGGCGCCCAGGACAGCGGCCGACGTCTCGTAGCTGCCGGCCAGACGGCGGGTGTTGCCGTTGATGGTGCGTTGCAGCTCCTCGGCCGTCACGCCCTTTCCGCCCGACAGGAAGTCGTTGAACTGCTGGTTCAGCGCTTCGATGGCGGGGCCGGTCTTGTCGGCCTGGACCGGGGCGGTCACCAGATAGGGCACGCGCCCGGCGAACGGATTGACCGAGGCGTTGACGCCGTAGGACCAGCTCTTGGTCTCGCGCAGATCGGTGTTGATGCGCGACAGGAAGTCGTTGCCCAACACATTGTTGGCCGCGTTCAGCACCAAGAGATCGTCCTTGCCCGACACGCCCAGAACTTCGCCGCCCATGATGTAGGACTGGGGCGACTGCGGGCGGTCGATCAGCACGATCTTGGGCGTCGCGGCCGGGATCGGGGCCGAGAAATCCTTGACCGGCTTGGCCGACGCCGGCGGGACCCACTGGCCGAAGGCGGCGTCCAGGATCGGGGTCACTTCGGACAGCGGCTTGTCCGATACGATGAAGATCTTGGCGTTGTCCGGCCGGATCCACCGGGCGTAGTCGGTGCGAATGTCCGCCTCGGTGATCGCCTTGACGCTGGCCTCGTCGCCGGCGCCGCTGAACGGACGGCCGTAGGGGCTGTCCGCGCCATAGATCAGTTCGGGCAGGGCCCGGCTGGCCAGGGCCGCCGGCTGGGTGCGCTCGGCGGCGATGCGCGACAAGCGCGTGGCGCGCAGACGCTCCAGCTCGGCCGGGGCGAAGGCGGGGCGGCGCACGACGTCGGCCATCAGGGCCACCGACGGCTGCAGGTTCGGCGTCAGGGCCGACAGCTGGATCAGCGAGCTGTCCATGGTCGCGCCGGTGGTGATGGTGGCGCCCAGGGCCTCCTGCGCCTCGGCCAGCTGGGTGGCGTTCAGCGTCTGGGTGCCCTCGTCCATCAGGTCCAGCATCAGGGTCTGCAGACCCAGCTTGGCCCGGTCGTCGGCCGCCAGACCGGCGTCGAAGTCGATGGCGATCTTGGTGGTCGGGGTGGCGTCGCGATGGGCGTAGATCACCTCCATGCCGTTCGACAGGCGGGTGCGCTCGACGGCCGGGAAGTCGACATTGGCGACCTGGCCGATCTCGGGCTTGGCCATGCGCGCCTTGCGCTGGATTTCCGGCGCCGGGGTGTGGTTGGCGCCGGACGGCGCGGCGGCCGCCTCCTGATAGGCTTCGCGCTGGCCCACCAGCGTCGTCAGCGTATAGGCCGGGCGCGTCAGCCACTTCTGCATGGCGGCCTTGACCTGGGCCGGGGTGACGGCGGCGTAGGCGGCCAGCTGCTTCTTGTAGAACTCGGGATCGCCGGCGTAGAGCTGGCCCTCGGCCAGGGCCGTGGCCTTGCCGCCGAAGCCGCCGACCTGTTCCAGCCCCTGGATGCGGCGCGACGCATACTGGGTGACGACGCGGTTGATCTCGTCCTGGGTGGGGCCGTCCGCGATCAGGCCGTTCAGGATTTCACGCATACGCGCCTCGACGGCGGCCGGGTCTTCGCCGGGCTTGACCATGGCGCTCATCTCGAAGATGCCGACGCGGTGGAAGGCGCTGTTGCCGGCGCTGACCGAGACGGCGGTCTGTTCGCCGCGCACCAGTTCGTTGTCCAGGCGCGAGGACGCCAGGCCGCCCAGGACCGAGGCCGCGACGCTGAGCGGCACGGAGTCCGCGTCCAGCATGCCCGGCACGGCCCAGCTGATTTCGACCTGGGCGTTGGACACCCGGTCGCGGGTCGTCTCGTTGACCGGGGCGGCCAGGGTGGGGACCGGCGCCTGGTTCGGAGTGTTGACGGGGCCCTTGGCGATCGGGCCGAAGTATTTGTCGGTCAGTTCACGCGCCTTGGCGGGGGTGATGTCGCCGGCCAGCACCAGCACCGCATTGTTCGGGCCGTAGTTGGAGGTGAACCAGTCGCGGACCGTCTGCATCGAGGCGGCGTCCAGATCGGCCATCGAACCGATGGTCGAGTGGCGATAGGGGTGGCCTTCGGGGAACAGGGCCTCCAGCTGCTTGTACTGGTTCAGACCATAGGGCTGGTTGTCGCCCTGACGCTTTTCGTTCTGGACGACGCCGCGCTGCAGATCCAGCGTCTCCTGGCTGATGGCGCCCAGCATATAGCCCATGCGGTCGCTTTCCATGAACAGGGCCTGTTCCAGCGCCGGGGTCGGGACCGTCTCGAAATAGTTGGTGCGGTCGAAATAGGTGGTCCCGTTCATGTCGGTCGCGCCCATGTTGCGCATCGGCGTGAAATAGCTGCCGGGCGCGTTTTCCGAGCCGCCGAACATCAGGTGTTCGAACAGGTGGGCGAAGCCGGTCTTGCCGGCCGGCTCGTCCTTGGAGCCGACGTTGTACCAGACCGAAACGGCGACGACGGGGGCCTTATGGTCCTCGTGGACCAGGACGGTCAGGCCGTTGTCCAGGGTGAACCTGGTGTAGGGAATGTCCACGGCGGCGACCAGGTCGGCGACCGGCGCGGCGCGCGGGGCGGGCGCGGCGGCCTGGGCGGCCGGCGCGGGCGCGACGGAGGCCCAGACGGGGGTGGACACCGCCAGAAGGGCGGCGGCGGCGACGAGAGAGCCGGTGCGGCGCATAGATCATCCTCGGATTTCAGGTGAACGGACCATAACGCGGGTCGGTCGGCTGGCAACGCGACGGAATGAAACATGACCAAAGCTTCATGTTCGACGTCGGCCCCCGATTGGAAAAGGTTGCATCGCCGGACCCCCGGTCTTATGCGCGCGTCAACTCCCCGATCCTTGCGCCACCGTCTTACTGAGAGAGCCGCCATGTCCGCCCCCGCCGACAAGCCCGTCAAGAAGGTCGTCCTCGCCTATTCGGGCGGGCTGGACACCTCGATCATCCTGAAGTGGCTGCAGACCGAATATAACGCCGAGGTCGTGACCTTCACCGCCGATCTGGGCCAGGGCGAGGAGCTTGGCCCGGCGCGCGAGAAGGCGCTGAAGCTGGGCATCAAGCCCGAGAACATCTTCATCGACGACCTGCGCGAGGAGTTCGTGCGCGACTTCGTCTTCCCGATGTTCCGCGCCAATGCGCAGTATGAGGGCGACTATCTCTTGGGCACCTCCATCGCCCGTCCGCTGATCTCCAAGCGCCAGATCGAGATCGCGCGTCAGGTCGGCGCCGACGCCGTCTGTCACGGCGCGACCGGCAAGGGCAACGACCAGGTCCGGTTCGAGCTGGGCTATTATGCGCTGGAGCCCGACATTCGCGTCATCGCCCCCTGGCGCGAGTGGGAGTTCCGCTCCCGCGAGGCCCTGCTGGACTTCGCCGAGAAGAACCAGATCCCGATCTCCAAGGACAAGCGCGGCGAGGCGCCGTTCAGCGTCGACGCCAACCTTCTGCACTCCTCGTCCGAGGGCAAGGTTCTGGAAGACCCGGCGGTCGAGGCGCCCGAGTTCGTCCACCAGCGCACCATCAGCCCGGAGGACGCGCCGGACGTGGCGACCGTCATCGAAATCGGCTTCGAGAAGGGCGATCCGGTGTCGATCAATGGCGAAGCCATGAGCCCGGCGACCCTGCTGACCGCCCTGAACCAGTACGGCCACGACAACGGCGTCGGCCGTCTGGACCTGGTCGAAAACCGCTTCGTGGGCATGAAGTCGCGCGGCGTCTACGAGACCCCCGGCGGGACCATCCTGATCGCGGCGCACCGCGGCATCGAAAGCATCACCCTGGACGGCGGCTCCATGCACCTGAAGGACCAGCTGATGCCGAAATACGCCGAGCTGATCTACAACGGCTTCTGGTTCTCGCCCGAGCGCGAGATGCTGCAGGCCGCCATCGACCTGAGCCAGGAGAAGGTGTCCGGCTCGGTCAAGGTCAAGCTGTACAAGGGCAATGTCTCGGTCATCGGCCGCGAAAGCCCCAACAGCCTGTACGACCAGGACCTGGTGACCTTCGAGGAAGGCGTCCAGGCCTATGACCACAAGGACGCCGCCGGCTTCATCAAGCTGAATGCGCTGCGTCTGCGCGTCCTGGCCAAGCGCGAGGCCCGCGAGGGCTAAAGACCGTTACGGCCGGGCGATTCTCAGGATCGCCCGGTTGCGGTCGTCCGTGACCCAGATGGAGCCGTCGGCGGCGACGGCCATCACGACCGGCGAGCCGCGCGGCTGACGGCCTGCGACCCTATCCCAGCCGGGCGTCAGCACCTTGCCGCGCACGCTGGGCGCGCCGGCGGGATAGGGCAGCGAGCCGCGCGGATAGATGGCGTAACGCCCTCCCGTGTCGGTCAGCGGCCGACCCTGCCCGTCGGTTTCCGCCGCAACGATCCGACCGGCAGCCCGGCGATAGCCGTGCCAGCTCATCAGCAGCCGGCCGCGCAGTTCGGGGAACATCGCCCCGTCGTAATAGATCAGGTCCAGCGGCGCCGCGTGCGGCGGCAGCAGGGCCAGCGGGCCGATCCCTCTGGCCGCATCGCGCCCGGGCCGCGCTCCATCCCGGCAGGGGCGTCGCCAGGTCCACGCAATAGGGCCAGCCGTAATGGCCGCCTGGGCGCAGCACATTGATCTCGTCATAGGGATGGTCCGGCGTGGTCAGATCGACCGAATTCTCGCCCTGCAGGATCGTGCCCGACGAATGCCGGACTAGGGCGATGGAGTTCCTCAGGCCCGAAGCGAAGACCGTGCCAGCCTCGGCCCACCGGCCGTTCCCCAGATAGGCGTGACGCCGCACCTGGGCCGTCTCCGCGCTGTCGGCGCAGGCGCCCGAGGCCGTCGTGCGCGGCCGACCCCTGTCGTCCACGCAGCGGTCGCTGGGCGCCCCGACATTGACCAGCAGCGCCCCGTCGTCGTCGAAGACGAAGCTGGACAGCGGGTGGCGGTTGTCGTGCAGCCGGTTGTCCGGCAGGTCGCCGATCACGGTCCGCACCGTCGCCGCCGGATCGGCCGCGTCGGGGTCCAGCGTCAGGATGCGGTTCATTTCGGACACATAGATGCGGCCGTCCGGCCCACGCGCCACGGTGTGGGGCATGGACAGACCCTGGGCCAGCCTGCGCCAGCGCGGCGATCCGTCCGGTGCGAACGACAGCCGCCAGACCGAGCCGCGCCCGGCCTGCCAACCGCCCAGGTCCGTGACCAGCCAGTCGCCGCCGGACAGGGCCAGCAGGCCGCGCGGCATTCGCGGCCCGTCCGCCCCGTCGCCCTGCCACACCAGGCCCAGGCAATAGCCCGGCGCCATCCGCACCGTGGTCATCGGCCGCCCGCCGCAATCGCCTTGCGTCGCATAGGCTCGCTGGGCCGCGCTCGCGCCGACGGGCGTGGCGATCAGGGCCAGGATCAGAAGGAGGGCGCGCAGCATGAGGTTCCCAGCTTCTCCCTTTCGTCATCCTCCGGCAAGCCGCCGCAGGACGCGCCGCCTCAATCCAGATGCGCCCAGAACCAGTCGCCGCGTCGTTCGACCGTGGTCGGTAGGCCGAACAGGTCGCCGAGGACCGGGGGGGTCAGCAGGTCGTGCTTGGCGCCGTCCGCCAGCACCTGACCGTCGCGCAGCATTACCAGATGATCGATCTCGGGCAGGATTTCCTCAATGTGGTGGGTGACCAGCACCAGGGTCACGCCCGACCGCGCCACGTCGCGCAGCGCCTCCAGGAACTGTCGCCGCGTCGCCGGGTCCAGCCCGCCGCAGGGTTCGTCCAGCAGCAGGGCGCGGGGCTGGTGAACCAGGGCGCGGGCGATCAGCACGCGCCGCGCCTCGCCCGTCGACAGGGTGGCCATGGTCCGCCCGATCAGATGGGCGGCGCCCATCCGCGCCAGCGCCTCGCGGCTGGCCCGGCGCATCGCCTCCGTCACCTTGTGGTTCCACACGCCGCGCGCGGCGAAGAAGCCGGACACCACCGCATCGAACACCTCCAGCCCCTCGTCGCTGGTGAAGTCGGACTGGACGGCGGGCGACACCACGCCCAGCAGGCTGCGCAGTTCGAAGACGTCCCAGTGCGCGCGGCCCAGGATGCGGACCTCGCCCAGCGCTCCATGCCCGCCCGCGCCGGCGGTCGGATAGATCTGGCGGGTGATCAGCTTGACCAGGGTCGACTTGCCCGAGCCGTTGCGGCCCAGGATGGCGGTGTGGCGTCCCTCGGGGATGGTCAGGCTGACGCCGTTCAGCAGGGCGCGGTCGCCGCGCGCGACGCTGACGCGGTCTATAGACAGAAGCGGTTCGGTCATGGGCGAAAGCTTAGCCGTCGTCGGCGCGTGGCGGAACCCTGGGCGGCGACGTCAGATCAGACCCTGAGCGCGCGCCTCGGTCGTCAGGCCGTCGCGGAACTCGGGCGCCGCCAGGGCGATCAGGGCCAGCGCCCGTTCGCTGGTCGACCTGCCTTTCAGATTGGTCCAGCCGTGTTCGGTGACGACGATGTGGGTGTCGTTGCGCGGCGTCGTCACCGGCCCGTCCAGACGCGCCACGATGCGCGACGCCGCGCCCTTGGCCGCCGTGGAGTGGCAGGCGATGATCGACTTGCCGCCTTCCGACCCATAGGCCCCGCGCACGAAGTCCAACTGGCCGCCCGCCGCCGTGAACTGGCGTCCGTTCAGGAACTCCGAGCAGCAGGCGCCGGACAGATCGATCTGAAGCGTGGCGTTGACCGAAATCATCCTGGCGTTTCGGGCGATCACGGCCGGATCGTTCACATAGGACACCGGATGGGCCTCCATCCCGCGATTGCCGTCCAGAAAGTCGTAGGTGTTCTGGTCGCCCATCGAAAAGGCGAAGACGCCGACGCCGGGGTGCAGGGTCTTTCGGGCGTGATTGGCCGCCCCCGCCTGCATCAGCTCGACCAGGCCGGGCGTCAGCATCTCGGTGTGGACGCCCAGGTCGCGGTGATCCTTCAGCGCGTCGCAGACGGCGTTGGGCAGGGCGCCGATGCCCATCTGCAGCGTGGAGCCGTCCTCGACCAGATCGGCGATGATCCGGCCGATGGCGCGGTCTGCGGGCTGGGGCTGGGCCCTGGGCACGACCAGCAGCGGGGCGGCGTGTTCGACGATGGCCGCGACCCGCGACACATGGACGGTGCAGTCGCCGAACACGCGCGGCATGTGCGGATTGACCTCGACGATCACCGTGCGGGCCGTCTCGGACACCGGCTTGGAATAGTCGGTGTTCGTGCCGAACGAGAAGAAGCCGTCCTCGTCCATCGGCGACACGGTGCAGATCAGCGTATCCACCCCGACCTCATGGCACAGCAGGCGCGGCGACTGCTGGAAGCCCGTGGGGATGAACTGGACCGGACTGGGGCGGCCCGCGTCGCGCGCCCGCTGCTCCAGCCCGCGTTCGATCGCGGTGTGGAACAGGCTCCAGGGACGGATGCGACCCATCAGTTCGTCGCGCAGCACCGTCTGGCCGGCGATGGCGGTGCTGAGCAGATAGTAGAGGTTGACGTCCTCGACCTCGCCGCGCTCGGCCCGGTCGGCCAGGGCCTTGAGCAAGGCGGGGGGCTGCGACACGCCTAAGCCCATGGCCACCTTGGCGCCCGAGGCGATCAGGGCGGCGGCCTGGTCGGGGGTTTTCAGCCGTTCGGCGTAAAGGCTTGCGGCGTCCATGGCATGTCTCCGTCTGCGCCCTTCTCGTGACCCGATGAGGCGTCCAGGCCCACTTAGACTTTGGTCGGAGCTTCGGCCTGGTCCAGCGTGTCTTGATCCTGCAGCGCGGCGTGACGCCCCCGCTGCAGCCGGGCCACGCCATAGGCGACCAGCCACAGCGCCATGGCCCAGGCCGCCCCCACCGCCCATCCGGCCAGCACGTCCGAGGCCCAGTGCGCGCCCAGATAGATGCGCGTCATCCCGACCAGCAGGGCCATCAACATGCCCACCCCCAGGACGAAGGCCTTGAACCGCCGCCTGGGAAAGGCGCGGGTCAGCATGACGGCGACCGACAGATAGAAGACGGTGGAAAGCAGGGCGTGGCCCGAGGGGAAGCTGGCGTTGATCGTCTCGACCGCCTGCATGGCGGCGGGCGGCCGTTCGCGCTCGAACACCGCCTTCAGCCCCTCGCTCAGCGCCACGCCGCCGGCGAGGCCCAGCACCAGCAGGACCGACGACAGCCATTTCCTCTGGCTCAGCAGAAAGACGATCACGATCAGGGCGAACAGACCCAGCACCGATATGCCCCCCAGCGAGGTGATGTCGGCCGCCGCCTCCTTCAGCCACCACGGCCCCCACGGCCGGCCGGGATCGTCGGCATAGGGCCGCATCAGGGCCAGGACGTGCTGGTCGAACGCCTGACCGTCCGCCTCGGTCATGTCGTCGGCGATCTCGATGAAGCTCAACACCCCGCCCGCCATGACCAGAAGGGCGGTCAGGGCCGCGATCTCGGTGCGGGCGACCGTCAGGATGCGTCTCAAAAAGGAACGAAGGTCGGACGAAGTCATGGACTGGCGAACGGCCAAGCTGGCGGGATGTTCCGATCACGCGCTCGTGATCTCGCTGTCGCGAGGATGCAAAAGGGGCGTGCTGGCTTGCTTGCTGGCTTTTCCACATGCCTGCGCGACTTGTCCGACCGATTCGCTCATAAACCGACCGTCAAGCCCGTTGACGGGTTATTAGGCATGTGCGCCCTATATGTGGGCTCAGGGAGCGCCGAACCCACAAGATGATGTGGTTATGGCGCAGGTGGCTCTAGGCGATTTCTGTTCAGGACGCGGATGATCATGGCTGGCGGCGAGGCATTGAAGACGACGGAATTCCAAGGCGTTGCGGGAACGCCGACGCCCGAACGCCCCCATCTGACCGTGGTCAAATCGGTGCAGGTGGATCGGTCGCGCGACGATCTGCTGACCGATTTCGGCAAGAAGACGCTGGAAGACCGCTATCTGCTGGCGGGCGAAAGCTATCAGGACATGTTCGCGCGCGTTTCGACCGCCTTCTCGGACGACGCCGAACACGCCCAGCGCCTGTATGACTATATGAGCCGCCTGTGGTTCATGCCCGCCACCCCCGTCCTGTCCAACGGCGGTGCGGATCGCGGCCTGCCGATCTCCTGCTTCCTGAATGCGGTGGGCGACAGCCTGGACGGCATCCAGAACGTCTGGAACGAGAATGTGGCCCTGGCCTCGAACGGCGGCGGCATCGGCACCTACTGGGGCGGCGTCCGCTCCATCGGCGAGAAGGTCAAGGGCGCGGGCAAGACCTCGGGCATCATCCCCTTCATCCGCGTCATGGACTCGCTGACCCTGGCGATCAGCCAGGGTTCGCTGCGTCGCGGTTCGGCCGCGGTCTACCTCGACATCCACCACCCGGAGATCGAGGAGTTCCTGGAGATCCGCAAACCGTCGGGCGACTTCAATCGCAAGTCCCTGAACCTGCACCACGGCATCAACGTCACCGACGAGTTCATGGAGGCGGTGAAGGTCGGCGGAACCTTCGATCTGAAATCGCCCAAGGACGGCGCGGTTCTGAAGACCGTCGACGCCCGCTCGCTGTGGACCAAGCTGCTCGACATCCGCATGCAGACCGGCGAGCCCTATCTGATCTTCTCGGACACGGTGAACCGCCAGATGGCGCCGCACCAGCGCGACCTGGGCCTGAAGGTCAAACAGTCGAACCTGTGCGCCGAGATCATGCTGCACACGGGCAAGGACCACCTGGGCGTGGACCGCACCGCCGTCTGCTGCCTGTCGTCGGTCAACGCCGAGACCTTCCTGGAGTGGCGCGAGGAGCCGCGCTTCGTCGAGGACCTGATGCGGTTCCTGGACAATGTGCTGGAGGACTTCATCCGCCGCGCCCCGCCCGCCATGGCCGCCGCCGTCTATTCGGCCAAGCGCGAGCGCTCGGTGGGTCTGGGCCTGATGGGCTTCCACTCCTTCCTGCAGGGGCAGGGCGTCGCCTTCGAAAGCGCCATGGCCAAGTCCTGGAACATGCGCCTGTTCAAACATCTGCGTCGCGAGGCCGACAAGGCCAGCCGCCTGCTGGCCGAGGAAAAGGGCCCCTGCCTGGACGCCGAGGAGCGCGGCGTCATGGAGCGGTTCAGCCACAAGCTCGCCATCGCCCCCACCGCCTCCATCTCGATCATCTGCGGCGGCACGTCGGCGGGAATCGAGCCGATCCCGGCCAACATCTACACCCACAAGACCCTGTCCGGCTCGTTCGCGGTCAAGAACCCCTATCTGGAGCGTCTGCTCGACGAGAAGGGCATCAACACCGAGGCCGTCTGGAACTCGATCCTGGAGCATGAGGGGTCTGTCCAGCACATCGACGACCTGAACGAGGACGAGAAGGGCGTGTTCAAGACCGCCTTCGAACTGGACCAGCGCTGGGTGGTCGAACTGGCCGCCGACCGCGCGCCGGAAATCTGCCAGGCCCAGTCGCTGAACCTGTTCATCCCCGGCGACGTGAACAAGTGGGATCTGCACATGCTGCATTGGTCGGCATGGGAGCGCGGCGTGAAGTCGCTCTACTATCTGCGCTCCAAGTCGGTTCAGCGCGCCGCCTTCGCCGGCGCCGAGGACAAGGCCGAAGAGGTGGTCGATCCGAACCAGCCCGACCTCTTCTCCATGCCCAAGACCGACTACGACGAGTGCCTGGCCTGCCAGTAAGGCCGGCGCAGCGACGATCTTCAGAAAGGCCCTGCGACCGCAGGGCCTTTTTTCATTCTGGAACCCACCGCCACGCATCGCCGTTG
The DNA here is from genome assembly GCF_002434505.1 of Brevundimonas sp. UBA6550. GTDB lineage: Bacteria > Pseudomonadota > Alphaproteobacteria > Caulobacterales > Caulobacteraceae > Brevundimonas. The sequence continues at coordinate 11,257 of NZ_DJKE01000002.1, read as the reverse complement.
AAAAGCGACAAAACCGTGTCGAAAACTCTGTTGGACTCCTGCGTCTCTTGGTTGCAGGGTGATCGCCAGCGGATCGGTGGGGAGACCGAATGCGTTCCAAGGCGTTGATCATGGGGGTTTGCGGCGTTCTGGCTTCGGTCGGGATGGGGGCCGATGTCGCCTGCGCCCAGACCTGGGCGCCCAACGCTTTCGACACGCCCGCCGACAACGCCGTGGCCCGCCTGACCGACCAGACCCGTTTTCGCGTCGCGCCCGACGCGCGCTTCGGCGGCGATATCGAACTGCCCCCCGCCTTCCAGCATGACGATCGCTCTGGGCTGGAGGCGGCCAGCCGCCGCGACGTCTGGATCGACCGCGCCGCCTTCACCGACCGGGTCACTCTGGAGACCGCCGGCCGCCTGCGTCGCGCCGATGGCTCGCCCCTGCCGGTCACGCCCGTCGACCGGGCCGAACTGTCCCCCGACGCCTACGACCTGCGCTATGTGCGCGGCTTCCGCGGCGCCCACGGCCGCACCGCCTCCGGTCTTGAGGTCAGCCTGACCCCTCATGCCGGTCTCGGCGTCGGCAGCGAGGGGCGTTCTGCCGAGGCGGGCGTAACCCTCAAGATCGGCGAGGGCCTGGAGCGTCTGGCCCCCAGCGGGACCGAACGCTTCGGCGAGCGGCCACGCTGGTATCTGTACGCCGCCGGTTCGGGCCGGGCCGTGGGCTACAACTTCGCCCGCACCCGCGACGGCGACTACGCCCGCTCCGGCTACACCCAGGACAAGGGCAGTTTCCTGGGCGACGCCTCGGTCGGCGTCGCCTATCGCAAGGGCGACATGCAGACCTCCATCGGCGTCGTCTATCGCGAGATCGACGCGGGCAAGGGTCTGCGCGGCATGAACGGCCTGGACACCGACGTCAGCGAGGGCCTGCTGGCCTTCCAGCTGTCGATCCGCCCCAGCCGCTAAGGCTTCAGCGAACCTCCGACACCGCCACGCCCTCGCGACGGGGATCCGCCCCCGCGTCCCAGCGTCCATCGCGCCAGATCGCCCCATGCAGACCGGATGTCTCGGTCGCATTCGGCCGCAGCGGCATTCCTGCAGCGCCCAGGGCGTCGCGGATGTCCGGCGTCATCATCTGGGTGTCGGCCCCGACCATGTCGCCTCGCACCACCAGATTGGGCAGGGCGATGGCCTCCTGCATCGACAGGTTCCACTCCAGCGTCCCGACCAGCGCCTTGGCCACATAGGCCAGGATGCTGGACCCGCCGGGCGAGCCGATGGCCCCGACCAGCCGCCCCTGCCGATCCAGGATCAGCACCGGCGTCATCGACGACCGGGGCCGCTTGCCCGCCGCCACCGCATTGGCCGCCGGATGGCCGTCCTCGGTCGGAGTGAAGGAAAAGTCCGTCAGCTGGTTGTTCAGGAAGAAGCCGTCGACCATCCGCCCATTGCCGAAGATGCTCTCGACCGTGGTGGTCATGCTGACCGCATTGCCCCAGGCGTCGACGACGACGAAGTGCGAGGTGCCCCCCGGCTCGGCCGTCCGGTCCGTCCCGCGCGGCGGCGATCCGGTCGGCGCCCCGGCCTCGACCGGCCCGTTCACCTGCGGGGCCAGCGCCGCCCGCCCCGCCACATAGTCGGGATCCAGCAGGCCCGCGATGGGCACGCCGACGAAATCGTTGTCGCCGACATAGCGGTCGCGATCCGCATACATCAGCCGCTGCAGCCGCCCGAACGCGACCCAGGCCTCGGGGCTCCGCGCCCCCTTGTCCAGATCGGGCGTATCCTCCGCCATCGCCAGGAATTGCAGCAGGGCCACGCCGCTGGACGGCGGCGGCGGCACGCAGACCACATAGGCCTGATAGGGCCGGCACAGGGCGTCGCGTCGCAAGGGTCGATAGCCAGCGATGTCCGCCTCGCTCAGGCCGCCCGGACGCGGCCCCTCCTGCACCGCCGCCGCGATCCGACGCCCGATCGGCCCGCCATACAGGGCGCCCGGTCCCTGGGCCGCCAGCTGCGCCACCGTCTCGGCATAGGCGGGGTTCTTCAGCGTGTCTCCGGCCTGATAGCGCCGCCCGTCCGGCCGGGTGAAATAGGTCGTCGCCCAACGGGTGCGCGCCTGGGGACTGCTCCCGTTGATCATGCCGGCCAGGCGCGGGCTGACCGTGAAGCCGTCGCGCGCCAGGCGTTCGGCGTCCCCGAACAGATCGCGCCAGGCCAGCTTGCCGTGATCCTTCTGCGCCATGGCCAGCATGGCCACCGCCCCCGGCGCCCCGGTCGAGCGCCCCGACAGCACCGCGTCGATGAAGGGCAGAGGCTTGCCGTCCTCATAGAAAAGCTCAGGCGTCGCCGACGCCGGCGCCGTCTCGCGCCCGTCATAGGCCGTGACGGTTCCGCTCTCGGCGTCATAGCTCATCAGAAAGGCCCCGCCCCCCAGGCCCGACGACTGCGGCTCCACCAGCCCCAGCACCGCCTGGATGGCCACCGCCGCATCCACCGCCGACCCGCCGCGCCGCAGCACCACCATTCCCGCCTCGGCCGCCAACGGATTGGCCGCCGCCACGAACGGCCCCCGCGCCGCCTCGCTTCTGACCGGGGCGGACGTCGGAACCGCTGCGACCGCGCCCCCGTTCGGCGCCGTCCCCGTCTGGCATCCGGCCAGGATCACGGGAACGAGCAGGGCGGCCAGTCGGCGATGAAGAGGGCGCATGGGATATCCAGGACGAGGCGAAAGAGGCGGTACGGACGGCCGTCGCCCCAACGCCTAAGCTGTCCGCCGCCCCGCGCCAACCATTCGATGTGCAGAAACTGCATTCCCCCGCTTGCGTCCGGCCCATCCACCCGCTAAAGACCCGCCCTCGCCGCAAGGCAGCCGCACCCGTAGCTCAGCTGGATAGAGCACCAGACTACGAATCTGGGGGTCGGGCGTTCGAATCGCTCCGGGTGCGCCACTTGCTTTCGTCTTTGAAAGCAAGTTGCACCGGGACGGCGATGCGGGGCTTCAGCCGAAATTAGACCTTGTCTGCTGCAACGCCTAGCAGGCGGGCGGTTCGGCGTCGTGAACACGGTTTGAGAAGCACGCCACGGCAAGCCGCCGATCTCGCGGTTCAAGGGCAGTTCTTATCAGCCCAGGCCGCAACGCCGTTAGGACCCGAAAGGGCAAAAGCCGCGATGACCGTTGGGGTCTGCTCTTCGAAGTTGTTATCCGACACGAACACCAAACTGGCGCGATCGTCGCTCAGTTTGGGGCCCCAACTCATTCCTTCGAAATTGTAGGCCAAGCCGACTTCAGCCAGATCGGCTATCAGCCGCTTTGCGATAGGACGACTGCGGCGTCCTGCCAGGCGTTCAAGCCCCTGGATGTCATCACCCGTGTTCAGATCGGCGCAATACAGCCGCGTTCGGAATACAAAGGCGCCGCTCTCGGTTTGTAGTCCGGCGCGCTCAAGCACCAGCATTCGTTGGTCGTCGAGCATCAGGACTTCGCTGACCCCGCTGTCGGCCGCTCTGTTACGTCGAGACGCCATCACGGGATCGACCTCATATGCTTTTTGCCTGATCGTTTCGCCGGTTCGCGTCAGGAGCGTTAAGCGAACCAGCGCGCCCTGGTCGTTGTCGGACGAGAGACGGTCCTGCTTGAGCGGGCCTTCCATGGCGGCCCAGAGGGCTTGTCCGCCGGCGGTCCACGCCAAGCCTTCCACAGTCTTGTTCGGGATCGCGCCGCGATCCTCGGCGGCATCAAATCCGAGGGCGGATGGGAGGGGGATGACGCCCAGGGCGCCCCCTTCCATCGTCATACGGCGGATCGTGGGGCTGAATCCTCGACTTGAATCACCCTCGCTGGACCAGATGATGCTGTCGTCGATGGGGTCGAAGCGAATGCTTTCGGGGTCCGCCACCTCGTCATCGATGTTGGAACGGTCGGACTCTGGAGGAAAGAGCAGAGCCTTGTCGTTTTGAAGCGGACGTTGTCCACGAATCTGCGCGTTGACCAGACGGTCCTGCCGCCAATTCAGGACGGCTTCGTAGAAGCGTGCGGGACCGTGTGTGGATCGATCGTCAGAAATCAGAAGCCACGCCTTGCTCGTCGGGTGGTGGTCCAGACCTGAAATCCCTCCGAATGTGCGACCTTCGGCGCCCTGTTCCGAGGCCAACTGCAGAACGCCTATGGGGACGATGGCAGGGGTGACGCAGCCAGCCTGTAGAAACACGACGAAACTAAAAAGCGCCGACCGCCCCACGGCTTGCAAGTCTGGCGCACCATGCGTGGAACGAAAATGTGTGAAGTAGGTGAAACGGTTCATACAAACACCACGCTGACGTTGCTCGAGTCTGCGAGTTTACGGCCGGAATTGGGACGGTTCGAGCCCTTACAGAAACCTTCATCAGACCGAAATGTCCGCGTCACCTCCATAACCGATGAAACGTTTCATCTTCTCTGATTGTCTCGGGGAGGCATGGGGGTGTTGAAATGAAGAAATCGATCTGGTTGGCGTCTAGCGCCTTGTTGGCGGGGTTGAGCCAGGCCTCGCTCGCCCTGGCGCAGGAGGCGGACGGCGCGCCCCCCGACATTGAGGATGTTGTCGTCACCGCCGAGCGGTTCGGCTCGGGCTTGACGCGGGCGACCTTCACCTTGGGTGCGGAAGACATCGCTGAACGGCCCTTAGGCGCCGACATCATGCAAAGCCTGGTCAAGGTCCCGGGCGTTCAGGTTTCCACCGGTGACGCACGCGGCGGCAGCTTTTCGTTCGAGCTTTACATGCGCGGGCTGAACAAGGAGCAGATCGGCCTGACGATCGATGGGGTGCCCACGGGCGATGCGCGCTTCAACGGCGGCTCGCCCCCGACCCGTTTCATCGAATCCAGCAATATCGGCAAGATCGTCGCCTCGCAAAGCTCGGCCGACATTGGCGCCCCCTCGCGTTTCGCACTCGGGGGATTCATCGATTTCATCACCAACGATCCGACCCAAGATCCCGGCCTGACGATCGAAGCAGGCCTGGGGTCATTTGACTTCCGTCGCCTGTATGGGCGAGCCGACTTCGGCGAGTTCGCGCCGGGCCTTACCGGCTATGCGTCCGCCTCTTTCCAGGAGAACGACGTCTGGGCCGGGCGAGACAGCCGTTCAAGCCAGCGCGACCACTACGAAGTCAAGTTGCGCAAGCGGTTCGACAACGGCTCTATGATCCAGGGCCGGGTCGCCTACAACGACCAGACAGACAACGACTTCAACATCGTCACCAAGGGCGAGTTCAACGTTGATCGACACAGCGACCAGGCGACTGACGCCCTGACCGGAATTCCGGCGAAGGACGTCAATTTCGGGGGCGCGCTGGGCGGTGTTCGCAAGGACCTGCTGGCGTACGTCAACGGCCGTTTTATCCTCAGTGATCGGATTACTCTGAGCGTCAATCCCTATTACCAGACGCTGGATGGCGAATCCTTCCGCTATCAGGACCGCGCGCGTCGGATGACAGGCGCCGATCCGCGCGCCGTCAACGGATATAACGTCAACGGCGGCGCCATCCGTCCCGCCCTGATCACAACGCGCGACAGCAACGCCGTGGGCGGGCTGGCTGACATGCGCATCACCCCGCGCGAGCGCGAACGATACGGCCTGACGTCGGAACTGAAGGTTCTGGATCTGGTCCAAGGCCACACCCTGCGATTCGGCGCCTGGTACGAGGGCGGCGATTCCAGCGAGCGTCGGAACTTCTATCGCATCACCGATCCGGTCCGCAGCATCGGCTACGATCGCAGCCAGTTGAACTATGTGGAGTATGAGCGATCGGCAGAGGTGGAGACGGTCATGCTCTACGCGCAGGACGAAGTGCGCCTGTTCGACGAGCGACTGAAGCTGGCCCTCGGCGTCACCTGGTATGATATTCGTTACGAGGCCAAGTCACCGTTGGAATATCGGGCCGAGCTGGCTTTCTCCCAGGCTTCCGACATCAACCCCAAACTGGGCGCGACCTGGCGACTGACGCCGCAATGGGAGGTCTTCGGGGGCTATGCGCGCAACTTCTCGGGCATTCCAGAGGATGCCTTCCTGGGTTCGACGGCGGTGATCGACCCTGATGCGCTGGCCCCGATCCAGACACGCAATCTGGACCTCGGATTGCGCTATGTATCCACCGACAGAGCCTTCTCGATTCAGGCCTACGACGTGGATCTGAAGAACGGCGTGGGAATCGTCCCTCGCGATCCGACTGCCATCCTCGATCCAGACGAGATTGTGCGCGGCAATGTCGCCACGCGCGCCGCGAACACCTTGGGGCAAACGTCTCGTGGCTTGGAGGTGACCGGCTTTCAGAATTTGGGCGTGATCGACCTCTACGCGGCCTTCGCCTATCAGGATGCAACTCATGACAACCCTGCTGCAGGCAGCGCAGACCGCGCCACCCTGGCGTCATTAGGCATCATCGGCGGCGCCCGGGTGCGCGATATTCCCCGCCACTCACTGTTCGCCCAGGTTGGCTGGTCCCCAACCCGCAATGTTCGGGTCGAACTGAACGCCCGCTATGTCGGGGAGCGCGCGGGGGGCCACATCATCGCCCCGACCACCTTCAGGGAGGTCGAGGTCGAGACGCTGGAGGCCTATACGATCATGGGACTGACCGCCCATTACGACCTGGACGTCGCCGGTCTGCCGACGACCAGACTGCAATTCAACATCGATAACCTGTTCGACGAGACCTATCTGGCCGCCGTCAGCAGTTCGACGGCGAACCAGCCGGAGTTCGGCCTGACGTCCGGCCCCGACGTCCGCACCTTGGATCGCTACTTCGTGGGTGCGCCTCGCACGCTCACCGTGTCGCTGCGGACGCGATTCTGATCGGCTTGACGCGGAACGCCCCGCTGCCCCACTGAGGGCGGCGGGGCGGCGGGGCGACGGCTGCCAGCGCTTGCATCAAGGTTTTCCACCGAATGAACAGCTCACGTCGCCCGACACTGAAGGATGTCGCCCGGGCGGCGGGTGTGTCCTTGGCCAGCGCCTCCTATGCCATTAACGGCTCCGGCTCGGTCGGCGAGACGACACGCGCTCACATTCTCCAGGTCGCCGGCGATCTCGGGTATCGTCCCAACACCAGCGCCAAGGCCATGAAAACCGGCCGAACCGGCGTGCTGGGCCTCGTACTGCCCGACCTGACCAATCCGTTCTTTCCCAGCCTGGCCCAAGCCGTGCTGCAGACCGCCAGGCGTCAGGGCTACAATGTGCTGCTGGCGGATACCGGCGGGGCGTTGGAGGAGCAGCGCGCCGCCATTCGGTTGCTCGTCGACCAGGGCATAGACGGACTGTTGTGGTTCCCTATCGATGACAGCAACCCTCGGACAAGCCGTCCGACGACGGACATGGGACGCATCCCCATCGTGGTGTTGGACCGCAACCTGCCCGACTACGACGTGGTTCTGGCGGACTACGCCATGGGGGGGCGACTGGCGGCGGAACACCTGATGGCCGCAGGTCATGTAAACATAGGAGTAATTTCCGGCCCTCTCGCCGCATCCAGCGCCCGCCACCGGGCCGAAGGGGCCATTGCCGTCATTCGCCAACACGCAAACCTGGCCTGGAACGTCGAGAACGCCTTCGCCCTCGACCTGGACCCCGCCGCAGCCCGCGCCTTGGAACGTCGTGAGGTGACGGCCGTCGTCGCAGGATCAGATCTGATCGCCATAGGCGCCATGCGACATCTCCAGAGCGTGGGGCTGTCTGTGCCTCAAGATGTCTCCATCGTAGGCTTTGACGATATTCCTTGGGCGGCCCTCAACACGCCGCCACTGACGACGATAGACATGCCGATCGAGGCCATGGTCGTCTCCGCAATCGAGACCCTGGTCCAACGTATCGCGGAGGGACCCGGCGCCCGCAGACGTACGGTGTTCGACGTGTCGCTGGTCGAACGTCTATCTGTCCGACGGATCAACGGGACTTAGGTCCAGGATCGAAACAAGTCGGTTCTTTAAAGTCGGGGACTTTCAAGCGCCCACGGGGCCAATCCGGACCGGGATGCAGGGCGTGCCAAAGCTTGGAATGTCCAGATGCGCGGCGCGACGAAGCGCGCCATGTCTGAACCTGTATCGCTCCGGGCGCGCCGTTTTATTTTCAACCCCGAGCTGACGGCGGACCATTCATCGTGATCGGCGGACGTGGTTTTCAGGGCGCATCTGGCGTCGGCGTCCATGCGTCACTTGACCACATGTGATGTTATCTCATAACATTCCCGCTTTCCGTCTCGAAAGCTCCCGACATGCGTTCCTCCCCCGCCCTGCGCTCGCTGCTTCTGGCTGCGGTCGGCTCCACCGTGCTGGCTGGCGCCGCCGCCGCGCAATCGACCGCCAATACGCCGACCACGGTCGATGACGTCATCGTCACGGGCGTTCCCTATGGCGTCAGCCAGAGGGCGGCGGTCATCGCTACCGACGTGCTGGACGAACAGACCTTGGCCACCGCACCGGCCGCGTCGTTGGGAGACCTGTTGAACGGGCGTCCGGGGGTCCGCTCCACCGACTTCGCGCCGGGCGCCAGCCGTCCGGTCATCCGGGGTCTGAGCGGGCCGCGCGTCCAGGTGCTGACCAACGGCATCGGCCTGATCGACGCCAGTTCGGTCTCGCCCGACCACGCCGTGGCGACCGACCCCGCCGAGGCCAACCGCATCGAGATCATTCGCGGCCCCGCCACCCTGGTCTATGGCGGCTCGGCCATCGGCGGCGTGGTCAATGTGCTGGACGACCGCATCCCCACCGCCATCCCCCAGGGCGGCGTCGCGGGCGTGGTCTCGGCCCAGGCGTCCAGCGTCGATGACGGCCGCAGCGCCTTCGGCCGCGTCACGGTGGGTTCGGGCAATTTCGCCTTCAACGTCGATGGGGTGAAGCGCAAGACCGACGACTACGACATCCCCGCCCCGGCCATCTCCGCTCGCCGCGCCGCCGCCGAAGGCATCGCCCGGGGCGGCGGCGGCAAACAGCCCAACAGCTATACCGATCTGGAGACCTGGGGCGTCGGCGGGTCCTACATCGGGGACAAGGGCTTCGCCGGCGTCTCCTACAAGAACACCGACAGCGAATACGGCACGGTCGCCGAGGAATCCGTCTTCATCAAGCTGAACCAGAAGCGCTGGGACGCGCGCGGCGAATACCGGTTCGACGACGGCCCCTTCTCGGCCCTGCGCGGCTCCTATGGCCACGCCGACTACACCCACACCGAGTTCGAGGATGTGGGCGAGCCGGGCACGGCGTTCAACTCCGACGGCTGGGAAGCCCGCGCCGACCTGGTTCAGCGCCAACGCGGCGGCTGGAACGGCGCCTTGGGCGTTCAGACCCTGTCGCGCAACTTCCAGGCCATCGGCGAGGAAGCCTTCGTGCCCACCGTCGATATCGACGAGGTCGGCGTCTATACGGTGCAGCGGCTGGATCTGGGCAATCACGGCTTCGAGGGCGGTCTGCGCTATGACCGGCGCGAGCTGTCGGGCACCCCGATCGGCGCGACCAGCGAGGTGAACCGCACCTTCGACAACTGGTCCGCCTCCGCCGCCGCCTTCCTGCGCCCCGCGCCCGGCCTGTTCCTGGGTCTCAGCCTGGCCCACAACGAGCGGGCGCCCAGCGAAGTCGAACTGTTCGCCAATGGCGTCCACATCGCCACCGCGGCCTATGAGACGGGCGACCTGAACCTGAACAGCGAAAAGGTCACCACGCTGGAGGGCACCGCCCACTACGATCGCGGCCGGTTCACGGGCGACCTGCACGTCTATCATTCCTGGTACGACGGCTTCATCGACGAGCGCCCGACCGGCGAACAGTTCCTGTTCGAGGAAGAGAACGAGACCTTCCCCGTCTACCGCTTCGTCCAGACCGATGCGAAATTCTACGGCTTCGAACTGGAGGGCGCCTACGCCCTTTGGCAGGACGGCGATCGCAAGCTGTCGCTGGAAGGGTCTGCCGACTACGTTCACGCCCAGACCGATTTCGGCCCCGCCGCGCGCATCCCGCCCTATTCCGTCACCGGCCGCCTGGCCTGGACCTCGACCCGCTTCGACGCCAGCGCCGAGGTGCGGCACGTGGGCCAACAGGACCGCGTCGCCAACGAATTCGAACTGCCGACCAACGACTATACGTTGGTCAACGCGTCCTTGGCCGTGCGCCCCTTCGCCCAACAGAACGTCACCCTGTTCGCCGAGGCGCGCAACCTGACCAACGAGGAAGCCCGCGAACACGCCTCCTTCCTCAAGGACATCGCCCCCCTCCCCGGCCGCAACCTGCGTGTCGGGGTGGCCTATCGGTTCTGACATCGAGGGCGTGAGCCGGCATTACCGGCCCGCTCACGTCTCAGCGCTCGAGCGGTTCTGCTTTGGATTGGCCACGGTCGACCACACCGGATCGGCGAACTCTTGCGGCTGGCCCAAGGCGGCTGGGGAAGGCGTCTGCATGCCCGGCGAATGCTGCGCCTCCTTCAGCAAGTCTTCCAGCAGGGAGCCAGAAGACGCCGGGCGCGCTGATCATTACGCGAATGCCGTGGCCGGCGAGCTTGCGCGCGGCCGGCAGGGCCATGCCGACAATGCCCGCGCCTTGGACGCGGCATAGGCCGCCTGGCCGATCAGACTGTCTGATGCGGCGACGCTGGCGCTTCTGGAACCACGCCGCGCTCTTCGCCCACCGAATCGGCGGCGCACGGATGGGCCGCGAACTTGGACATCTTATGGAGGGGCCGATCAGATCGATGGCGACCCTCGCCTCTTCCAGCGCGCCGGCGGCGCCCTCGACGTCGGTGACGCTGTCGAGGGCGCCCGTCCCGCTGCGGCGTTCAGATCGAGGATCGTTTCCTCAGCCCCCACGCAACGTTCTGGCCGTCGCGGCGCCCGGGCCGGATGCGCCGTCGGTGACGATGACCGGGAGGGCTTCGGTGATCATGATGCTCGCCCACTGGAATGCGAGCCGGGATGACACCCGAAAGCGGGCGTGGAAGGAAAGGTCTGCGGAGCGGCGGGGCTTGGTCCCACAAACGGGTTTCCTACGGACCAAGGCGTGATTGCCTGTGGAGACACAAGAGGACGGATATGGCTTCGCAGTTCTGGTTGACGGATGCGAAGTTCGAACGGCTTCGAACGCTGTTTCCACGCATGCCTCGCGCCGATGATCGACGGGTGATCTTGGGCGTGTCCATGTGCTGATCAGCGGCGGTCGCTGGATCGACGGGCCGCCGGTCTATGCTCCTCGCAAGACGCTCTGCAATCGCTGGGTTTGGCGGCCAGGTCTCACCGATCGAACCAGGACCACTC
>NZ_DJKE01000012.1:384557-799468 GCF_002434505.1 Brevundimonas sp. UBA6550 | reverse complement strand
CAACCAGACCGGCGATCCTGAGGATCGACGGACGTGTCGATTTCTAAACCGGAAGCCGTCGTCGTCTCATGGGCGGCGGCGGCTTTCGTGCGATTAAGCCACAGCAGGCCATTCTATTTTCGGAAACGTCGCCCCGTTCGACTTTTCCTGTTGATCGTGCGTAACCGTCGCGACACAAGGCAGAGAATGACCGCTTTGTTTGAACGTCCTGATTGCGTCGTCAGCGCCGGCGGATCGGTGAAGACGTCAGGACTTTTCGTGGGCAAGGCGGATTAGATGACAGATCTCAGGTCGTCTTCCAGACTGCTTTCCGCGCGTCGCCGTCGGCGTTATCGCCTGCGTTCGGATACGGCGCAGCGCGACACCGTCCTGCGCGCGCGATCATCCCAGACGGCCGTCTCCGCCACGATTTCGGCCTTCCCGTCGCCGACGCACCGTGCGCGCGATGGTCTGAAAGGCCGTCGCTTCCTGATCGTCTCGGCGCCGTTCGGCGCCTTTGGCATGGCCTTGGCCGGCGTGCTGGAAGGCCAGGGCGCCAGCGTCAACCGCATGATCTTCAACGCGGGCGACGCGCTGAACTGGCGTCGCGCGGGCGGCATACGCTTCAAGGACACGGCCCAGGCCTGGGCCGACGGCGTTCCGACGCTCGACGCCTATAGCGACATCATCGTCTTCGGCGAGGCCGGCCCCTATAATCGTGCGGTGCTGGCGGCGGCCGACATCCTGTCCGCGCGCATCTGGGTGCTGGAGAACGGCTATTTCCGCCCCGACTGGATCACGGTGGAGCGCAATGGCGTCAACGGCTCCAGCGCCCTGCCGCGCTTCCGCGACGGCTATCCCGAGCCGGCGCCGCGCCTGCCCGAACCGCATCAGGTCGGGAAGATCCTGCCCCACCATGTGGCCAACATCAGCGCCTATCATACGGTGCAGATTCTAGGCGGGGCGCTGTTCCCCAACTATGCCGCGCCCTATGTCTTTTCGCCGCTGAAACAGTGCGCGGGGCATATCCGCCGCTACGTCAGCCTGGCCTTCCGCCGCCCCGAGAACTGCGACGCCGACGTCATCAAGGCCAAAGGCGACTTCTTCATCGCCTGCCTTCAGCGCGAGGGCGACGCCCAGCTGCTGCGCTATTCGCGCTACGCCGACAACTGCGCCTTTCTGACGGCGGTCATCAAGAGCTTCGCGGAACAGGCGCCGGCCGCCAGCCGGCTGGTGGTCAAGAACCATCCCCTCGATCCCGGCATCGTCGACCTGCGCAAGATCACCCTGCGCCTGGCGCGCGAACACGGGCTGGACGGGCGCGTCGACTTCATCGACGGCGGCAATCTGGCGGCTCTGTGTCGCGCGTCGCAGGGGATGGTGGTCAACAACTCCAGCGCCGCCCTGTCGGCCCTGGGCTTCCATACGCCGGTCAAGGTGATGGGCGACGCCTTCTTCGATTTCGAGGGCCTTACCGATCAGCAGCCCCTCGACGCCTTCTGGTCCGCGCCCCAGGCGCCGGACACGGCCCTGTTCACGCGCTTCCGCGCCCATGTGATCGCCCAGAGCCAAGTCAACGGCAACTATCACGAGCCGCACGCCATCCTGCCAACGGCGCGCGGCGTCGCCGACGTTTTCGAGCGCGCCGGCCCATAAGGCGTGGCTTAAGCGGGTTGGGGTGTGGCGTCCGGGCCACCCTCAATCGCTGTCATATTGCTGTTACATAACTGTCGCCCCAAGTTCGGACATGGGCCCTAGAGGGGGCGGGATTACGACGGGCGATGGCCGCTTGTCGCCTTGGCCCTGCGCCACCATCCATCTGGGGATAGATGTAATGACCACTCGTAAAAGCCTGATCTGGGCGACCACCGCCCTCGTCGGCTCGCTCGCCTTCGCCAGCGTCGCCGCCGCCCAATCGACCGGCACGGAAGCGACCGAAGTGCAGGAAGTGGTCGTCACCGGCACGCGGGCTCCGCGCGCCATCGCGGGCGTCACGGCCGAAACCTCGTCCAAGAGCCGCTCCAGCATCAACCAAGAATTCATAGGCACCCAGGCGTCGGGCCAGACGATCCTGCAGAGCCTGAACCTGGTTCCCGGCCTGAACTTCGTGAACTCCGATCCCTACGGCAACTCTGGCGGCAACATTCGTCTGCGCGGCTTCGACGGCAACCGCGTCTCGATCACCTTCGACGGCATGCCGCTCAACGACACCGGCAACTACGCCGCCTACACCAACCAGCAGCTCGATCCCGAGATCATCGAGCGTGCCTCGGTGAACCTTGGCGCGACCGACGTTGACAGCCCCACCGCTTCGGCGACCGGCGGCACCATCGCTTATCGTTCGGCGACGCCGCTGGACGTGCGCGGTCTGCAGATCAACACCTCGATCGGCGAGTTCAACTACAAGCGCATGTTCGCCCGCGTGGACTCTGGCGAGTTCGGACCGTGGGGCACCACCGCCTACGCGACCGCTTCCTACACGAAGTACGACAAGTTCAAAGGGCCCGGCGAACTCGAGAAAACTCAGTTCAATGGCAAGATCTATCAGGATTTGGGTGAAGGCAACTTCGCCAGCCTGGCCGCACACTGGAACATCAACCGCAACAGCCAGTATAACAACCAGATCACACGCGCCCAGTTCGACGCCAACTCCTTCCTGGAAAACGACGTCGCCTGCGTTCGCCCGGCGGCTGTCGCCGGCACTGTGCAGGATGAGAACTCGGCTTCGACCCGCTTCTTGAGCGACGGCACGACCGCGACCGGAAGCTGCTCCAACTATCACGGCATCCGGATCAACCCGTCCAACACCGGCAATATCCGCGGTCAGTTCAGCTACGGCCTGACGGACAGCATTCGCCTGACCATCGACCCCTCGTTCCAGTACACCATCGCCAATGGCGGCGGTTACACCCTGGTCAACGAGCGTGACGACCGCCTTGATCAGAACCGCACCAACAACAACAGCGCGACCGGTCTGTTGGCCATCACCAACGCCCAGTGCGCCACGGCGGCCTTTAACAGCACGGGCGTCGATCTGAACGGCGACGGCGACAGCTGTGACAACGTCGGCCTGTACACGCCGAACAACACCAATACCCATCGCTACGGCCTGACCAGCTCGCTGATCTGGAACATCACGGATTCGCAGCGCCTGCGCGCCGCCTACACGCTGGACTACGGCCGCCACCGCCAGACAGCCGAATGGACCCGCACGGGCATCGACAGCGAGCCGGGCAACGTCTTCGGCGGCCAAGAGCGCTGGGGCGACAAGGACGCCCGGATCGTCGGTCGCGACGGTTCCTTCCTGCGCGGCCGCGATCGTTTCTCGATCGCCCAGCTGAACCAGATCGCCGTCGAATACGTCGGCGACTTCCTGGACAAGGCTGTGACGGTGAACCTGGGCGTTCGCGCGCCCTTCTTCGAGCGCCAGCTGAACCAGTACTGCTACTCGCTGAACGGCACCTCGACGGTGCGCTGCACCACCGAGACCCCGTCGGCGACCCTGGCCAACGGCAATGTCAACTTCGCCTCGACCGGCACGCAGGCCTACATCCCGCCGTATTCGCAGACGATCAAATATGACGACGTTCTGCCGAACGCCGGCATCGTCTATCGTTTCGGCGAAGGACACAGCGTCTATGCCAGCTACGCCGAGGGCATTTCGGTGCCGCGCACCGACAACCTGTATCAGCCGGTTCGCAACACCACGACGAACGCCCTGGACTTCACCACCGTCGTGCCGGAGACGACCAAGTCCTACGATCTGGGCTATCGCTTCCGCAACGAACGCATCATCGGTTCGGTCGCGGCCTGGTACATCGAATATAACGACCGGATCGTGTCGTCGTTCGACAACGACATCAACTCGCCGACGTTTGGCATCAGCATCGACCGCAACGTCGGTCAGGTGAAGCAACAGGGCGTCGATGCTCAACTGGGCTACGTGCTGAACGACCAATGGACGTTCAACACCTCGGCGTCGTGGAACGACAGCGAACTGCAGGACGATCTGGCCCTGTCGGCGACCACCTTCCTGCCGACCAAGGGCAAGAAGCTGGTCGAGACGCCGGAATGGACTTATTCGGCGCGCGTCGATTGGGATCCGACCGACGCCTTCCACGTCGGTCTGCAGGCCAAATATGTCGGCGAGCGTTTCTCGACGGACGTGAACGACGAAACCTCGCCGTCCTACGTCGTCGCCGACATGGACGTTCGCTACGACCTGCAGAACATCTCGATCCGCGGCGCCTATGTTCAGCTGAACGTGACCAACCTGTTCGACGAAGACTACCTGGGCAACATCTCGACCGGCAACAATGCCTTGCCGGTGGCGGTGGGCGGCGGTGTCACGCGCTCTGGCCAGCCGCGCACTTTCTCGCTGGGCGCGCCGCGCACCGTCCAAATGACGGTTGGCTTGAAGTTCTAAGGCTCAGCCAGACTGAAACGACGAAGGGCGGTCCGTTCGCGGGCCGCCCTTTTTCGTGGCCGACGTTGAAGTCGGGGGCGCTTGGGGCCATATGGCGCGGCTCCGAGTTCGGCCCTTCTTGAGGACGCCCGCATGACCGATCCGACTGCTGCTCCCATCCCCGCCGAATGGGCTCCGCACCGCGCCATGTGGGTCGGCTGGCCCAGCCATGCGGAATATTGGTTCGAGGCGCTGGAGCAGGCGCGCGACGAGGTCGAGGGGCTGGTGCGGGCGCTGGCCGGGCCGGGGCGCGAGCAGGTCAGGCTGATGGTCGGCAAGGCCGACATCGTGGCCCAGGTTCAGGCCCGGTTCGCGGGCGTGGAGAATGTCGAGGTGGTGGCCGGGACGTTCGGCGACATCTGGCTGCGCGACACGGGGCCGATCTTCGGCGCGGGTTCGAAGACGGCGGCGGCGTTCCGGTTCAACGGCTGGGGCGGCAAATACGACATGCCGGGCGACGATCTGGTGGCCGGCCAGATCGGCGAGCATTCGGGCACGCCCCTGACCTGGAACGACTTCGTCATGGAGGGAGGGTCGCTGGATCACGACGGGGAGGGGACGGTGCTGACCACGCGCCAGTGCCTGCTGAACCCCAACCGCAATCCGGCCTGGAACCAGAACGAGGCTGTCGCGGCGGCGGCGCTGGATCAGGCCGTGGGGGCCAAGGCGGTGCTGTGGCTGGGCGATGGTTTGCTGAACGATCACACCGACGGCCACGTCGACAATCTGGCCCGCTTTGTCGCGCCGGGCGTCGTGGCCTGCCCGATCGCGTGGGGGACCAACGACGTCAACGCCGACGTCTATGACGCCACGGCGCGCGATCTGTCGGCCATGACGGATGCGGCCGGACGCCGTCTGAAGGTCGTGCGCATCCCGTCGCCCGGCCTGGTGCTGGACGAGGATGAACGCCCGATCCCCGCCAGCCACATGAACTTCCTGATCGCCAACGGCGCGGTGATCGTGCCGACCTATGGCGACGCGGAAGCGGCGCGTTTTGCGTGCGAAGCCCTGGCCGACGCCTTCCCGGACCGTGAGATCATCCCGCTGCCGTCCAACGCCATTCTGACCGGCGGCGGATCGTTCCACTGCATTTCTCAGCAGGAGCCGGCGTGAGTGGCGAGTGCTAGTGAGCAAGGGGTGAGCGAGGGAGCGGTCCGCCATCGCGACCTCAAGGTCTGGCAGATCGCCCTGGACATGACGGAGACGCTTTACCGGACGACCGTCGATTGGCCGAAGGCGGAGCAGTACGGTCTCGTCAGCCAGGTTCGTCGAGCCGCCGTATCCGTGCCGGCGAATATCGCCGAAGGGGCCGGCCGGCGGACGCCTGGCGAGTTCATGCACTTCATTGGCATCGCCCGAGGCTCGTTGGCGGAACTCGAGACCCTTCTGATTATCGCGCGTCGCCTCAGCTACATCGAAGAGCCTTCTTTCCGCGCCATAATGGATGACTTGTTCGAGCTCGGACGCATGACAACCGGCCTGCTAAAATCGATCAGCGACCGCCGCTGATCTGCTCACCCCTTGCTCACTAGCACTCATCACCCGGAGCCCCGCATGACCCGCAAGATCACCGTCGCCGGCATCCAGACCTCGTATGGCGAGGACCTGCAGGCCAATATCGACAAGACCATCGGCTTCGTGCGCGAGGCGGCGGGGCGGGGGGCGCAGGTGATCCTGCCGTCGGAACTGTTCCAGGGGCCGTATTTCTGCGTATCGCAGGAGGAGCATTGGTTCAGCCACGCCTATGAATGGCGCACCCATCCGTGCGTGACGGCGCTGTCGCCGGTGGCCAAGGAACTGGGCGTTGCCATTCCGGTGTCCATCTTCGAAAAAGACGGGCCGCAGTATTACAACTCGCTGGTCATGCTGGATGCGGACGGCGAGGCGCTGGGGATCTATCGCAAGAGCCACATCCCCGACGGCCCCGGCTATCAGGAGAAATACTATTTCCGGCCGGGCGACACGGGCTTCAAGGTGTGGAACACCCGGTTCGGCAAGGTCGGCGTCGGCATCTGCTGGGACCAGTGGTTCCCGGAAGCGGCGCGGGCCATGATGCTGATGGGCGCCGATGTCCTGATGTATCCCACCGCCATCGGCACCGAGCCGCACGATGCGACCCTGCACACGGCCGAGCCGTGGCGGCGCGCCATGCAGGGCCATGCGGTGTCCAACGCCGTGCCGGTGGTCGGCGCCAACCGCATCGGGCACGAGACGGTGACCGAGGCGGGCCAGACCTTCTATGGCCACTCCTTCATCGCCGACCAGCAGGGCGAACTGGTGGAAAGCCTAGGGGCGGAGGAAGAGGGCGTGCTGGTGCACGGCTTCGACCTGGACGAACTGGAGAAATACCGTGCGGCCTGGGGCTTCTTCCGGGATCGGCGCACGGATCTGTACGGGGCTTTGACGGGCAAGGTCTGAGAGAATCCGCTCATCCCCGCAAAAGCGGGGACCCAGTTCTTTTGCGCAGCCGTGCGTTGGATCGGTGTTAGGGCGAAGATCAGACGCTGGAGCGCCCAAAGCGCTGGGTCCCCGCTTTCGCCGGGATGAGCGGGGTTTACAGGCGCATCGTCTCGACCGCCGCGACCAGGCGGTCGAGGTCGGCTGGGGACGAAAGCCGGTGATCGCCGCCGTCGATCAGGTCCAGGCGCACGTCGCCGCCGGTCAGGCGTTCGACCAGTTCGACCTGATGCCGCCACGGCACCACGTCGTCGGCCCGGCCTTGCAGGATATGGACGGGGGCTGTGATGTCGATCACGCCGTCCAGCAGCAGCCAGTCTCGCGCCTCCTCGAACATGCGCCGCGTCAGGACATATTCGCCCAGCCCCTCCTCGACGATCAGGGTCTCGCCCTCGCGCAGGATGGTCTGACGTTCGTGGTCGGCCAGACCGGGCCACATCAGCCGTTCGGTGAAGTCCTGGGCCGGATTGACCAGCACCAACCCCTTGATCCGTTCGGGCCGCGCCAGGGTCGCCAGCAGCGAGACCCAGCCGCCCATCGACGAACCGACTGGGATCACCGGCCCCGACAGGCTGTCGATCAGGGCGATGGCGTCCTCGCGCCAGCGGCCGATGGTCGCCTGCCTCCAGTCGCCGGAGGACCGGCCGTGGGCGAAATGGTCGTAGCGGACGAAGTTCCAGCCGCGTTCGCGTGCGGCGGCGTCCAGAGCCAGGGCCTTGGTTCCCTCCATGTCCGAGCGGAAGCCGCCGACCCAGACCACGGTGGGGCCGTCACCCTCGACGCGCTTGAAGGCCAGTGTTTCGCCGTCGGGGCGGGGCAGGTGCTGGATGTCGGTCATGGCCTTCTTTTGCCGCGTGTTTCGCATCCCGTCACCCTCTGCGCCCTGTCTTCGTCATCCTCGGGCTTGACCCGAGGATGGGGCGTGACGCACACGGACGACTGAAGGCGGCCCCGGCCGCAGCCCGCGTTCCGCATCGCACGCGGGGCGCTTCCGATCCTCGGGTCAAGCCCGAGGATGACGGAGGAAGATTTGTCCGCGCCCCAGGTCCTGTTCGTCACCTCCAACCGCATCGGCGATTGCGTGATCTCGTCGGGCGTGATCCGCGAGATCGCGCGCCAGGTCCCGGGGGCCGAGATCACCGTCGCCTGCGGTCGGCCGCCCGCGCCCTTCTTCCGGTCGGCGCCGGGCGTGGTGCGGACCATCATCCTCGACAAAAAGAAACTGTCCGGCCACTGGTTCGACCTGTGGAAACAGGTGCGGTCGACGCGCTGGGATCTGGTGATCGACATTCGTGGATCAGCCCTGTCCTATCTGATCCCGGCCAAGCGTCGGGTCGTCTACAATCGCCGTTGGGAGACGGGGCTGCGCAAGGTCGAGATGGTGTCGCGCCTGATGGGGTCGCAAACGCCGCTGGACCCGGAAATCTTCCTGGACGACCGGGCGCGGGCCGAGGCCGCCGCCGTCATCGATCCTCAGCTGGCGGACGGCGCGGGTCCAGGTCCGATCATTGCGCTGGCCCCCATCGCCCACCAGCCGGGCAAGAGCTGGCCCGCCGACCGCTGGGGCGCGCTGGTCGAAAAGCTGAAGGCCGAGCCGCGCTTCGACGGCTGGCGCTTCATGCCCGTGGGCGGACCGGGCGACCGGCCGCCGGCGACGCCCGCGCTGGAAGCCGCCGGGCCGCGCGGCGTCGACTTCGTCGGCAAGGGCGACATCCTGGCCTCGGCCGCCGCCATCGACCGGGCCGATCTGTTCGTGGGCAATGACAGCGGCCTGATGCACGTCTCGGCGGCGCTGGGGCGTCCGACCCTGGGCCTGTTCGGTCCGACCGAATGGTGGCTGTATGGGCCTTGGGGACCCAAGACCCGCACGGCGGCGTCCAACGAAACGCGCGGCCAGTTCGCCCCCATCGAGGATTTGACCGTCGATCATGTGTTCGAGGCTGTGCTGGCCCTGCATGACGCCGATATCGCCGAGACGCCCGCCAAGCCTTGAAAAACCGGGGCTTCGGGCGCATATTGCCAACCCTGCGGGAAACGTGGCGGCAGCCGCGCATTTCCGCTTATCGAAAAACACGCCTCTTCTAACCACATAAGGAAACGACGCCCATTCGCCGTCCCATGCAAGCGCCACCCGTGAAAGACGGGCCGCGTATGAACCAGGATATCCGCGCCCCTCGCGTTCTGCTCATCGACCAGAACGGCGAAAAACAAGGCGTCATGCCCACCTCCGCCGCGCTTGAAGCCGCCGAGGAAGCCGGGATGGACCTGGTCGAGATCGTCTCCACCTCCGAGCCGCCGGTGGCCAAGATCCTCGATTACGGCAAGCACCGTTTCCAGGAGCAGAAGAAGAAGGCCGAGCAGCGCAAGCGCCAGAAGGTCGTCGAGCTGAAGGAAATCAAGCTCCGTCCGAACATCGACACTCACGACTACGAGGTGAAGGCCAAGGCCATGCACCGCTTCTTCGACGAGGGCGACAAGGTCAAGGTCACCCTGCGCTTCCGCGGTCGTGAAATGGCGCACCCCGAACTGGGCATGAAGCTGCTGCACAAGGTGCAGGCCGACTTCGACGAAATCGCCAAGGTCGAGTTCGCGCCCAAGATGGAAGGCCGCCAAATGATCATGATCCTGGCCCCGCGCTGATCGGGATCCCTGGCGCAGGCCGATCACGGCTCCGAAATATCAAAAGAACGAGGACTGGACGCACGAAGCGTCCAGTCCTTTCTTTTTGAGCAAGGCGCCGCAGGCTTGGGTAATCCCGAGGCGTTGAACCCCGGCTACGGTCTAGCGGGGCTTCAGGTTCCTGAAGACAGGGATGTCCTTCAAAGGCGTGCTGGCCGACGCCTTCGACAAGGCGCGAATGTCGTCGGCGCTCATCTCCAACTCTATTTCAAGCGCCGTTATGGTTGGCGAAAGAAGCAGGCTTTCGGGCAGGATGGCCGTGCCGTCGCTGATGTCTTGCGCCGCGTCGGGGTTGGTGAACGTCACCTGGGCCGATGCTGTGACATTGTTTTGATCGGTCACAGTGATCTTGCCGCCGGTCAGTGTGGGACCCGTGGATTTGATCGTGAAGGCCCAGGTGCCGTCGGCTTGCCGTCCGCCACTGGCTGTCACGCCGTTGATGATCGAAACGGTCGAGGCGATCGCCACCGAGCGGATCGCAAAGTTGATCGCATTGGAGAGCGTGTCGGAGGTGCTGCTGATCGGCGAGACCGTAAACGTTCCGCCGCTCTGATACAGCTGCATGGCCTGGGTGATGTTCTGGCCGCCGTTGGCGGAAATCGCCAACGGCGTAGTGGTGGTGCCAGGTTGAGCGCTGCCGGCCTGCAGCTGCGTCTGGGCCAGCAGCATAAGCATGTCATTGCCCGTCGGATTGCCGACCCAGGTTTGCTGGTTCTGGTCGACGGCGAATGCGACCGAGCCGAGATCGTATGTCGCGCCGCTGCTTTCTTGCGAATCCCCGGACAGAAGACCTGCGATATTGGACGCAAGGTCGACCACTTGGCCGCCCACGTTCAGCCAATCAAAAATACCCATGTCTTTTTTCCTTGGCTGCAGAAACGCAACCACGGGTAGTCGTATATCAACGTTCTTTGTTCGCAAGCGGGAAGTTGATATCGCCCGAATTAATCGAACTTACGGTGAACCAAACAACGGCTCGCTAGGCCGGGCTTGTCGCGCTAAGCGTTCGGCATGACCGCGTCCCCGCCCAAGCTGAAGACCCCCGCCCTGGCCGTGCTGTTTGCGGTGGTGTTCATCAATCTGGTCGGGTTCGGGCTGGTGGTTCCGCTGCTGCCCTTCTTCGCGCAGAGCCTGAAGGCCGAGGCGTGGCAGATCACGCTAATGTTCTCGGCCTATTCGCTGGGACAGTTCTTCGCCGAGCCGTTCTGGGGGCGGTTGTCGGATCGGATCGGGCGAAAGCCGGTGTTGCTGATCACCCTGATCGCCAATGCGCTGGGTTATCTGATGCTGGCCTTCGTGCCCAACATCTGGCTGGCCATCGCGGTGCGGCTGTTCACCGGCCTTGGGGCCGGCAATATTTCGACGGTCCAGGGGTATGTCGCCGACGTGACGCCGCCGGAGCAGCGGGCCGGGCGGATGGGGCTGATCGGGGCGGCGTTCGGCCTGGGCTTCATCGTCGGGCCGGGGCTGGGCGGCCTGCTGACCCAGCCGCAGCTGGGCCATATCGGCTATCAGCTGCCGATCTTCCTGGCGGCGGCCCTGGCGGCCCTGGCGGCGGTCGGGGTGATCGTCTTCCTGCGCGAGAGCCGGGCCAAGGCCGATCCGGCGGCGCCGCGCCCGGCCTTTCTGTCGGGCCTGAAGGCCGCGCGCGACAACGACGTGGTGTCGCGCGTTCTGGTCGTGACCCTGATCTATATGGCCGGGTTTTCGGCGATGGAGAGCGTGTTCGGCCTGTGGGCCGAGAGCCGTTATCAATGGGGCGCGCGCGAGGTGGGCCTCAGCTTCATGATCGTGGGGGTGATCTCCACCCTGAACCAGGGTTTCCTGGCCGGGCGGCTGGCGCGGCGGTTCGGAGAATCGCGGGTGCTGGCGACCGGGATGCTGCTGTTCGGAACCTCGCTGGTGCTGCAGGTGCTGGCCCCCGTCGCCTGGTTCCCGGCGATGCGGCTGGAGCTTGGGGCCGTCTCGATCCCCCTGGTGCAGGGCTGGATCATTCCCATCGTCATGGCGGTGGGGGCGTGCGGCATGTCGCTGGCCATGCCCAATATCTCGGCCATGATCAGCCGGGCCTCGCCGCCCGACCGGCAGGGGGCGATGCTGGGGCTGAACATGGCGTCCAGCTCGGTGGCGCGCATCTTCGGGCCGATGGTCGCCGGCGCCCTGTTCTCGGGTCTGGGGCGCGACTGGCCCTTCCTGATCGGGGCGTTGCTGACCATCCCGGCCGCCGTCATGGCGATCAACGCCGGGCGGGCGATCCGGCGGGCGCAGGCGGCGGCCAAGCCGTTGAACTGACTCGTCTTGCGTCGCGGGGCGTCTTGGCGTAGAAGCCGCGCCTTCGCGTACCGAACCGTCGGGCGAACAGGCATGCCTGGGCGGTTCTTAAACTCTGGAGAGACACCTCACCCAGCGGGCTCATGCAGCCTGACGGGCGGCGGCCTCTCCAAAAAGGAGACTGAAATGCCGAAACTGAAGACGAAGTCGGGCGCCAAGAAGCGCTTCAAATTCACGGCCACTGGCAAGGTGAAGGCCGGCGTTGCGGGCAAGCGTCACCGCTTGATCAGCCACAACTCGAAATACATCCGCCAGAACCGCGGCACCTCGGTCATGGCCGACGCCGACGCCAAGAAGATCAAGTCCTACATGCCGTACGCCTGATCGGCGCGCTGCATAAAGACCATCTTCCGTATCGAATTTGAACTGACAGTCCCTCAAGCAGTAAGCCGCCGAGCGGCGAACGATAGGGACTTCCCGAAGGGAACAAAAAATGGCTCGCGTTAAACGTGGCGTAACCTCGCACGCCAAGCACAAGAAGGTTCTGGAGCAGGCCAAGGGCTTCTCCGGCCGCCGCAAGAATACCATCCGTACGGCCAAGGCCGCCGTCGACCGCGCCGGGCAATACGCCTATCGCGACCGTCGCGCCAAGAAGCGCAACTTCCGCGCCCTGTGGATCCAGCGCATCAACGCTGCGGCCCGCCTGGAAGGCTTCACCTACAGCCAGTTCATCAACGGCCTGAACAAGGCCGGCATCGAACTGGACCGCAAGGTTCTGGCGTCGATCGCCGCCGATGCGACCGGCTTCAAGGCCGTCGCCGACAAGGTCCGCGCCGCCCTGGCGTAAGCTAGGTCACAGCGACGAAGATCAACGCCCGCTCCGGTTCGCCGGGGCGGGCGTTCTCGTGTCTGGGGCTTAGAAGCGCCGCTGGGTGTCATTCCGGGCGTCCTGCGGACGCCCTCCACTAGGCCGCCTGAGACAGAGCGGCCTCTGCGGCGGCGGTCATCACCAGGCGGATGGCGTTCAGCAGAGCGTCGGGCTGGATCGGCTTTTGCGCCACCCCGTTCATGCCGGCGGCGACATAATCCATCTCGTCGCGCTCGTCGGCGTTGGCGGTCAGGGCCAGGATGGGCAGGGCGCCGACGGGGGCGGGCAGGGCGCGGATGGCGCGGGTCGCGGCGACCCCGTCCATCACCGGCATCTTGATGTCCATCAGCACCAGGTCGAACGGGCGGGCCGAGACGGCGGCGACGGCCTCGCGTCCGTTCTCGGCCATTTCGGCGGTGCAGCCGAACATCTCCAAAAGCTTTCCGGCGACGAAACGGTTGGCGGCGTTGTCGTCCACCACCAGCACATGCAGCGTCGGGTGCGGGGTGGGGGCGACTATGTCCGGCGCGGCGGCCTGGCCCTGGATCGCCGGGCGCAGCGGCAGGCGCACTTGGAACCGCGCGCCGCCCTGGGGCGAGGCGCCCAGCGCGATGTCGCCGCCCATCCGCTCGGCGATCTGGCGGCAGATGGCCAGGCCCAGGCCCGCCCCGGCCCCCTCGCGGCCCGCCTTTCCGGTGTTGAACGGCTCGAAGATGGTCGCGGCGGCCGCCTCGGGCACGCCCGGACCGCTGTCGTCCACGGTCAGGATCACCTGGCCGTCCGCGCGGCTTTCGATCAGGGCCGAGACCCCGCCCGTCAGGGTGAACTTCAGCGCATTGCCGATCAGATTGTTCAGCAGCTGTTTCAGCCGCATCCCGTCGGCCTGGACGAAGGGGATGGCCAGGTCGGTGCGGACGCCGAGCGTCAGGGCCTTCTCTTCGGCGCGCGCCCGCCACAGGGCGTCGATGTCGAAGGCGACGGCCGACAGATCCAGCGGCTCCTCCTCCAGGGTCAGCATCCCGGCCGAGGCGCGCGACATGTCCAGGGCGTCGGTCAGCAGGCGCAGCAGGCTCTGGCCCGAATCGATCACCGTGCGGACATAGGGGCGCAGTTCTTCCTGCTCCAGCTTCTTGTCCATCAGGGCGGCGACGCCCAGGACGCCGTTCAGGGGCGTGCGGATCTCATGGCTCATCACGGCCAGGAATTCGGACTTGGCGCGGCTGGAGGCGACGGCCTCGGCCTCGGCCAGGGCCAGGTCGCGGGCCAGGGCGCCCATTTCCTCGGCGCGCTGGCGATGGAGCGCCGCGCCCGCCTGAACGATCTGCAGCGCCGTGCCGACCCCGACGTAGCGCCCGTTCGACACCACGATGAAGCCGCCCAGCAGGGCGCCCAGTTCGGCGGCGTCATAGGCCTGGAAAAAGGCTTCCGCGCTGGTCGAGGCCTCGGCGACGGGCGCATTGCGGTCCATCAGGCTTTCGGCCGGTTTACGGGCGTAAAGGGCGCGTCCGAACTCGGCCGCCATGCGCAGGGTGAAGGCGTTGCGTTCGATAACGCCCAACGGGCGGCCGCCGTCGTCCACCACGGCCAGGGCCAGGGTGTTCGGCTCGTTCTGAAACCGTTCGAACACCTCTGCACCCAGGGTGGACGGCGCCACCGGCGCGATCAAGTCGACGAAATCACCGATCAGCGGCATCAAGGTCCCCACCTGTTCCGCCCTCGCCTTAGAGGCGGATATTTAACGCCAGCTTTGCGGTTCATGAACCTTTCGCGGCGGGTTTTCGACAGTCGATCCGTGGACGGATCGAAAAAGCGCGCATCGAGAAATCCGCGTTCCCACGGTCCGGTTCAGCCGCTAGGCTTGGCCCATGATGCGCGCCCTGATCTGCGGCCTGGCGACGGCCCTTCTGCTCACTCAGACAGCGATGGCGCAGGACCGGCGCGTCGCCGTCACCTTCGACGACCTGCCGTTCCAGGCGGACGCCGCCGCGCTGTGCGATCCCGCCCGGGTGATTGCGATCACCCGCGACTTCGCCGCCATGCTGAAGCCGCTGGACACCCACGGCGCCGCCTTCGTCAATGCGGGCCGGCTGTGCGATGCGGAACGCGACGCCCTCCTGCCGCAGGTGCTGAACGTCTGGCTGGATGCGGGGCTGGACCTGGGCAACCACACGTTCAGCCATATCAGCATCCACCGCACGACGGCCGACGCCTATCTGGCCGACGTCGATGCGGGGGCGCCCGTCGTGCGCGCGGCGCTGGAGGCGCGGGGGATGCGTCTGCGCTGGTTCCGCCATCCCTATCTGTTCACCGGCGAGACCCAGGCCAAGCACGACGCTATCGCCGCCGGCCTGGCCCAGCGCGGCTATACGATCGCGCCCGTCACCCTGGACAACAACGACTGGATGTTCGCCGACGTCTATCGCAAGGCCGAGCAGATCGGCGACGAGACGCTGAAACGGCGGATCGGCGCGGCCTATGTGGCGCACATGGCGACGGTGCTGGATTTCCTTGAACCCTATAGCGCCGAGATCACGGGCGGGCGCGAACCGGCCCAGGTTCTGCTGCTGCACGCCAACAGCCTGAACCAAGCCTATTATCCGCAGATCCATGCCATCTATCTGGCGCGCGGATATCGTTTCGTGCCGCTGGAGGAAGCCCTGGCCGATCCGATCTACGCCCACGCCGACGCCTTCGTGGCGGCCAATGGCGTGTCCTGGCTGCACCGCTGGACCCGGACCGACGGCCGGCCCATCCGCTGGGAGCCCAAGCCGCCCGCCTGGATCGCGGCGGCCAATGCGGCCCCGGCGTCGGAGCTTCAGGCCATCGCGACGGGCCAAACCGCGCCTTGAAGGGTGACGAAATCGCTCAGGCCCGCTAAGGCACGGCCCAAATGACCGATCTCGCCACACTCGAACTCGAACTGATCAACGCCATCGGCGGCGCCGAAACCGTCGCCGCCCTGGAGGAGGTGCGCGTCGCCGCCCTGGGCAAGTCCGGCTCGGTTTCCGGCCTGTTGAAGGGCATGGGCGCCCTGAGCCCCGATCAGCGGCGCGAGCAGGGGCCGATCATCAACGGCCTGCGCGACCGGGTCGCCTCGGCCATCGCGGCCAGGAAGACCGAGCTGGAGGCCGCCGAACTGGACGCCCGGCTTCAGGCCGAGCGCATCGACCTGACCCTGCCGGCGCGTCCGCGTCGCAAGGGCGGCGTCCATCCCACCATGCAGGTGATGGACGAGATGATCGCCATCTTCGCCGAGATGGGCTTCGCTGTCGCCGAAGGCCCGGACATCGAGGACGACTTCCACAACTTCACCGCCCTGAACTTCCCGCCCAAACATCCGGCGCGGGAGATGCACGACACCTTCTTCCTGAAGCCCGACCCGGAAACGGGCGAGCGCAAGGTGCTGCGCACCCACACCAGCCCGGTGCAGGTCCGCACCATGATGTCGCAAAAGCCGCCGATCCGCATCATCGCGCCGGGCCGCACCTTCCGTAAGGATTCGGACGCCACCCACACGCCGATGTTCCATCAGATCGAGGGTCTGGTGATCGACCGCGACATCAACATGGGTCATCTGAAAACCACGCTTCAGACCTTCATCGCCCGCTTCTTCGAACTGGACGCGGTTCAGGCGCGCTTCCGGCCGCACCACTTCCCCTTCACCGAGCCGTCGGCGGAAATGGACATCCAGTGCGACCGTTCGGGCGGAAAGCTGGTGTTCAACACCGGCGACGACTGGCTGGAGATTCTGGGCTGCGGCATGGTGCATCCCAATGTGCTGATCAACTGCGGCCTGGACCCCGACGAATACCAGGGCTTCGCCTTCGGCATGGGCGTGGACCGGCTGGCCATGCTGAAATACGGCGTGCCGGACCTGCGCCCCATGTTCGAGGCCGACACCCGCTGGCTGGCCCACTACGGCTTCTCCGCCTTCGCCGCCCCCAACCCGGCCTTGGGCCTGAGCTGAACGAGTTTCAAGATGACCGATCAAACCGAAACGCCGATGTCGCCTGACGAGAAGTTCGGCCGCGAACTGGTGGCGCGCACGACCTTTGAGAAGGAGGCCGTGTGGCTGCCGTCTCTGGCCGTGCATCACATGAATGCGGGCAAGACCTTCATCGAGGACAAGACCTTCACCGAATGCCTGATCGAGGGGCCTGCCGTGATGGCGGTCATGAACGGCACGACGTTCGACGGCTGCAACATGGGCGTGGCCGGAAACCCGCGCACCCTGCTTCTGCAGCCCCTAGGCGACATGATCGCGGGCGTGGTGGGCATGTCCAACTGCCGCTTCGTGCGTTGCCGCTTCGTCCAAGTCGGCTTCACCGGATCACCGGAACTGCTGCAGCAGATCGAAGAAAACCTGCTCAGCGCCCAGGCGGCCCAGGCATGAGCCGCCTGCCGATCACCCGCCCCATGAGCGTCGCCAAGTCGCTGACGCAAACGGATTTCGCCGATGTCGACATCAATCTGTACGACCTCTACGCCGCCCACCAGCAACAGGGCGCCATCGTCGGTCGAACCTTCACGGGGTGCCGTCTTCAAGGGCCGGCCATCATCCTGATCGGCGGCGGCACGACCTTTGACGAGACCAACTTCGGCGACCCGCGCGGCGGCATGAAGAATCTGCTGCTTCAGCCGATGGGCGACAAGGCGCTGGGCACCGTGCCCATGCATGACTGCACCTTCGTTGGGTGCGAGTTCTACAACGTCGGCTTCACCGGCGCGAAGGACATCCTGGAGCAGTTGGCGGCGGTGCCGACCGTGGCGGGTCCGAACGCGGGATCGGCGGCATGAAATTCACCCTCTCCTGGCTGAAGGACCATCTCGAGACCGAGGCGGACGTCCACCAGATCGCCGAGGCCATGACCATGGCCGGGCTGGAGGTCGAGGAGGTTCTCGATCCCGCCGCCAAGCTGGCGCCCTTCACCGTGGCAAAGATCGTCTCCGCCGAGCGTCACCCCAACGCCGACCGGCTGCAGGTCTGTCAGGTCGAAACGGTCGATGGGATGAAGGAGATCGTCTGCGGCGCGCCGAACGCACGCGCGGGTCTGACCACCATCTATGCCCCCATCGGCGCCTATGTGCCGGGCCTGGGCGTGACCCTGGTCGAGAAGCCGGTGCGCGGCGTGGTGTCCAACGGGATGCTGTGTTCGGCGTCCGAGCTGGAGCTGGCCGACGAGAGCGACGGCATCCAGGAACTGCCGCCGGAAATCCCGGTGGGAACCCCGGTCGCCGGCCTGTTCGGCGCCGAACCCGTCATCGACTTCGAGGTCACGCCGAACCGTCCCGACTGGCTGGGCGTCGCCGGCATCGCCCGCGATCTGGCCGCCGCCAGCGTGGGCAAGCTGAAGCATTTCGACATCGCCGTGGTGCGCGGCGCCTTCCCCTCGCCGATCTCGGTGCGGCTGGACGCGCCCGAGATGTGTCCGGTCTTCGCCGGCCGCGTGATCCGGGGCGTCAAGAACGGCCCGTCGCCCGCCTGGCTGCAGAAGCGTCTGACCGCCATCGGTCTGCGCTCGATCAACCGGCTGGTCGATGTGACCAATCTGATCGCCTACGACCGCGCGCGGCCGCTGCACGTCTATGATCTGGCCAAGCTGTCGGGCACCGAGATCGTGGTGCGCGGGGGGCAGGCGTCGGCCGAGACGGGCGAGGCGGAACATCTGATCGCCCTGGACGGCAAGACCTATGCGGCGTCGGCGGCCGACTGCGTCATCGCGGATGCAGGCGGCGAGCGGCCCATCGGCCTGGGCGGCGTCATGGGCGGGGAATCGACCGGCTGCGACGACGACACGACCGACGTCTTCCTGGAAAGCGCCTGGTTCGATCCCTTGGTGATCGCCCAGACGGGGCGCGCGCTCAGCATCCATTCCGACGCCCAATATCGGTTCGCGCGCGGCGTCGATCCGGTCTCGGTCACGCCGGGGCTGGAGCTGGCCACCCGCCTGATCCTGGACCTGTGCGGCGGCGAGCCGTCCGACATCGTCTTCGTGGGCGAACCGCCTGCGAACCCTGCCCCCTTCGCCTTCGACCCGGCCCATGTGAAGCGGCTGACGGGCATGGACCTGGCCGACGACCGGATCGGGACCATTCTGGGCCAACTGGGCTTTCTGGTTCAGGCCGCCCCCGCCGGTCAGGCCGAACCGTGGGTCGTCACCCCGCCGTCGTGGCGCCGCGACGTCGAGGGGCCGGCCGATCTGGTCGAAGAGGTCGCGCGGATCGAGGGTTTCGACAGCCTGCCCGACGTGGCCCTGCCGCCGGTCGCCGTTCCGGCGGGCGGGGTGCTGAACCCGCGCCAGGCCCGCGTCCGCACCGCCCGCCGCGCCCTGGCGTCGCTGGGATACGCCGAGGCCGTCACCTGGTCCTTCACCAAACAGTCGACCGCCGTGCTGTTCGGCGGCGGCGACGATCGTCTGGTGCTGGAGAACCCCATCGCCGCCGATCTGGACTGCATGCGCCCCTCGGCGCTGCCGAACCTGATCCAGGCCGCCGCCCGCAACGCCGCGCGCGGCTTCGCCGACGCCGCCCTGTTCGAGATCGGCCCCATCTATCTGGGCGACGGGCCCAAGGATCAGCGCACCGTCATCGCCGGCCTGGTCGCCCCCCACGCCGCCCGGCATTGGGAGGGCGCGGGCGAGACCCCGCTGTTCGCGCTGAAGGGCGATCTGACCGCCGTGCTGGAGGAGATCGGCGCCCCGGTCGCCTCGCTGCAACTGGTGCAGGGGCAGAACCGCGACTGGTGGCACCCCGGCCGTTCGGCCCGGCTGCAGCTGGGGCCGAAGAATGTGATGGTCGAGTTCGGCGAACTGCACCCGCGTATCCTGAAGGCGCTGGACGCCGACGGCCCCATGCTGGCCTTCGAGATCGTGCTGGACAATGTGCCCGAGCCGCGCGGCAAAGCGGGCAAGGCGCGCGGGTCCGCCGACCTGTCGGCCTTCATGCCCCTGACCCGCGACTTCGCCTTCGTGGTCGAGGACGCCAAGCCGGCGGGCGACCTGGTTCGCGCCGCGAGCAGCGCCGACAAGGCCCTGATCGCCGATGTCCGCGTCTTCGACGTCTATCGCGGCAAGGGCGTGGACGAGGGCTTCAAGTCCGTCGCCCTGGAGGTCGTCCTCCAACCCCGCGACGCCACCCTGACCGACGCCGAGATCGAGGCCCTGACCGCCAAGGTCGTGGCGGCGGTGGAAAAGCAGGGCGGCAGGCTGCGGGCCTGATGTCCATGATGCGGTCCTGGACGAGATCCAGGACTGCATCGCGCGCTTCGGCGATGATCGGCGAACGGCGTCAGGGAGACGCCGGCCGCTGACGGCGTTACCGATCCTTAAGTTGCCCCGCCGCCCGCAAGCCGCGACGGTCCCGGCGAACCGGGGAGGCCGCGCCTTGAGGATGCTGACACTGTGCCTGGCGTTTGCCGGCGCCCTTCCCGGCGTTTCGTATGCGCAAACGCCGCAGACGCGCGCGGTGTTCGAGCCGGGCGCCTGCGCCGTCGAGGTCGCCAGCGACGAAAAGATCGACTGCGGCACGTTGACCGTCCCGGAGAACAGGTCGGCGGCGGACAGTCGAACGATCCGGCTGCCCGTCATCATCTTCCGCAGCCGCGCGGCCCAGCCGGCATCCGATCCGGTGATGTTCCTGACGGGCGGTCCCGGCAACAGCGCCTTGACCGGACAGCGGTCGGGCAAAAGCAATCCGTTCCTGGACGCCCGCGATCAGGTGCTGCTGGAGCCGCGCGGCGCGCGCCTGGCTCAGCCCGCGCTGGAATGCCCGGACATCAACGCCCTGAAGGGCGAGATCGGGGCCGGTCGGATGAGGGGCGAGGCCGCCGAGGCGGCCCTGGTCGCCGCAGCCGCCGCCTGTCGCGCCCGACTGGCGGACGCAGGCGTGGACCTGAACGGCTATACCTCGGCGGAGGTGGCCGACGACATCGAGGATCTTCGCCTCGCCCTGGGCTATCGTCAGTTGAACCTCTACGCCCTGTCCTATGGCACGCGGCTGGCCCTGACGGTCGCCAGACGGCATCCCGCGTCGGTTCGGGCGATGGTGCTGGACTCCGCCCTGCCGCCCGAGGTGAACTATGACGAGACCGCCAGCGCCAACAGCTGGCGGGCGCTGAATGCGGCGTTTGACGGTTGCGCCGTGGACCCCGCGTGCGCGGCGGCCTGGCCGAACCCCAGGGCGGATTTCCAGGCCCTGGTGGCCAGGGCCGACAAGGAACGCCTGCCCTTCGGTCTGGCCGATGCCTCGATAGACGCAAGGGGAGCCCAAGTCGCCCAGGCCGTCGGCATGGCGTTGCAGAACCCGCGCCTGATCCCTCTCATCCCGCGCGCCGTGGGCGCCGCGCGGCAGGGCCGGTATGAGGAAATCGGCGGTTGGATCACACAGGCCCAAGGCCCCTCGACCTTCACCTGGGGGCTGCGATTGTCGGTCTGGTGCGGCGAGGAGGCGCCGTTTCAGGACGCGGACCGCGTCCGGGCGCAGACGTCGCCGGACTATGGTCTGGGCGGCATGGACGCCCGCACGGCGTCGCCGGCCATGTGCTCCGCCTGGAACGTGGCCGCGGCGTCGGCGGTCGAAAACCAGGCCGTGCGCAGCGATGCCCCCACCCTGATCCTCGCCGGCGAGTTCGATCCCTCCACCCCGCCTCAATGGGGGCGGCGGCTGCTGGCGAACATGCCGAAAGCCTATTTCGTGCAGATGCCGGGCCTCAGCCACGGCGCCAGTTTCAACGCCTGCGGAGGGCGGATGGCGTTCGACTTCGTCAACGATCCGACCGCGCCGCCGGTCATGACGTGCGTGGCCAAACTGGCGGGCGCCGACTTCGCCGCCAGCGCCGTCCGGTAAGTCCCCGTTAACCTTGAAGCCGCAAGGCTGCCGCAAAGGTCGGGGACGGTGGCGTCAAGTTCGGCGTCTCAGCCGGCCGTCCTCTCGCCGTCTTTCGGAGCGCCCTTCATGCATCGTCGTCAACTGATTCTGTCCGGCCTGGCCACCGCCGCCGGGGCGTCGTCCCTGGGCGCCTGCGCCACCGCGCCGGCGCGCGATCCCAACTATCCCATCGCTTCGGACCAGACGGCCCAGGCCTACAGTTTCGACGAACTGGTCTCGGCCGGGTCGCGCGAGCTGGGCATCGCGGCCGAGGTCGTCGGCGGCGCCATCGAGCGCGTCTTCGCCGATCAGGGCGACCGTCCCACCGCCTATATCGCGGGCGAGGAAGGCTCCGGCGCCGTGGTCGTGGGCGCGCGTTACGGACGCGGCGCCCTGCACATGAAGGACCTGTCGGCCTCGCAGGAGGTGTTCTGGCAGGGCGCCTCGGTGGGCTGGGACTGGGGCGGCAACGCCAGCCGGGTCTTCACCCTGGTCTATGGCCTGTATCACCCCGACATGATCTATCGCCGCTATCCGGGCATCGAGGGTTCGGCCTATCTGGTGGCGGGCCTGGGCGTGAACTATCAGCGCGCCGACGGCATCGTGCTGGCCCCCATCCGCACCGGCGTCGGCCTGCGTCTGGGCGCCAATGTCGGCACCATGAGCTACAGCCGTCAGCGCAACCTGCTGCCCTTTTAAGCGCGCTATGATCGCGACGCGGTCACTCGCGGCTTGAGCGCGCGACCGTTTCTCGGGATTAGCTCACCAACCGCAGCGGCGGCGGCGCGTCCATCAGCGTCGCCAGCCCTTCACGCCAGCTGGGATAGGCGGGCCGCCAGCCCAGTTCGGCCTTGGCCAGGGCGTTGGAGACACGCTTGGAGTCCAGATAGAAGCGACGCATCGGTTCGCTGACGCTTTCGTCGGTCCAGTCGACCTCGGGCGGGCGGGGCAGGCCCATGCGGTCCGCCGCCCATGCCATCACCACATCGGCGGGCGCGGGCGCGTCGTCGGTCAGGTTGTAGGCGGCCCCCGGCCGCGGGCGGGCCATCGAGGCGAACAGGCCCGAGACGATGTCGTCGATATGGATGCGGTTGAAGATCTGGCCAGGCTTTCTGACCAGCCGGGCCGAGCCGTCGCGCAACCGCTCCACCACATTGCGGCCCGGGCCGTAGAAGCCGGGCAGGCGGAAAATCTGGACGGTCAGGCCCATGCCCTGCGCCCCGTCCAGCCAGTCCCGCTCGGCCCGGACGCGGCGCGCGCCCTCCAGATTGGCGGCGTTCAGCGGGCCGTCCTCGAACACCCAGCCGCCCGCCCGGTCGCCATAGACGGAGGTGGAGGAGATATAGCCCATCCAGTCGGGCCAGGCGTCGCCGGCCAGCGGCCCCAGGGCGCGCAGGGCGGGGCAGCCGTGGGCGTCGGGCGCGGCGGTGATCAGGACGGCGCCGGCGGCCTCCAGCGCGGTCTTCAGGGCGGCGGCGTCGCCGGGATCCAGCGCCGCGATCCCCTCGGCCTCCAGCGCGCGGCGACGTTCGGGATCGCGCGAGGTGGCGACAGCCCGGCCGCCGCGCCGGATCGCCTCCAGCGCCGTCGCCCGCCCCACATAGCCGCCGCCGAAGACCAGCAGGTTCAGGGCGGGGGCGTCGGGCATCGGATCGGAACTCGGGCGGCGAAAGATCAGGCGGACAGGGCTTGGGCGGGGGCGGCGACGGCCGGCGCTCCGTCGTTTTGCAGCGCCTCGGCGCGGCGTTGGTTCCAGGCCGAGACGCACGGCACCCGAGCCAGATCGGCGCGGTCGGCGTAGCGGCGGGCGATGTCGGTCACGTCCTGCATCAGCCCCTCGGCCAGGGTGATGGGCTTCAGCCCCAGTTCGCGGAACTGGTCGTTGGCGACCACCAGATCGTTCTCGTCGGCCTCCTGGCGCGGATTGGGCAGGTTGCGGATCTCGGCGCCGGTCATGTCGGCGACCATCCGGGCCAGGTCGCGCACCCGGCGGCTCTCGGTCATCTGGTTCAGGATCTTGACCCGCTCGCCCCGACGCGGCGGGTTCTTCAGCGCCAGTTCGACGCAGCGCACCGTGTCCTGGATGTGGATGAAGGCCCGCGTCTGGCCGCCCGATCCATGCACGGTCAGCGGATGGCCCAGGGCCGCCTGCATCAGAAAGCGGTTCAGCACCGTGCCGTAGTCGCCGTCATAGTCGAAGCGGTTGATCAGCCGTTCGTCCATTCGGGTCTCGCGCGTCTGTGCGCCCCAGACGATGCCCTGATGCAGGTCGGTGATCCGCAGCTGGTCGTTCCTGGCGTAGAACTGGAACAGCAGGGCGTCCTGGGTCTTGGTCATGTGATAGATGCTGCCCGGATTGGGCGGGAACAGGATCTCCTGCTCGGCCGGGCCCTGGTCGGTGTCCACCGTCACCTTCAGATAGCCCTCGGGAATGCGCAGGCCCGCGGTGCCGTAGCCATAGACCCCCATGGTCCCCAGGTGCGCCAGATGAACGTCCAGACCGCTCTCCACGATGGCGGCCAGCAAATGGTTGGTGGCGTTGATGTTGTTGTCGACGGTGTAGAGCTTGTGCCGCGCCGACTTCATCGAATAGGGGGCCGCCCGCTGCTCGGCGAAATGAACCACGCTGTCGGGCGCCAGATCGCGGATCAGGGCGACCAGACGGTCGAACTCCTTGCCCACCGTCATGTTGACGAAGCCGATGTCGCGGCCGGACACCGCCTTCCAAGCCTTGATCCGCTCGCCCATGGTGCGGATGGGCGTCAGGGACTGGATCTCCAGCTCGTTGTCGATGTTGCGGCGGCTGAGGTTGTCGACGACGGTGACGTCCCAACCTTCGGCCGACAGATGCAGGGCCGTCGGCCAGCCGCAGAAACCGTCGCCGCCCAGAACCAGAACGCGCATGGATAGATAGCCTCTTCGTCGTCTCGAAGGTCATGCCTAGCCCAGCGGAGCGGTCGCGGCAAAGCGCGGCTGTTAAAGACGCGGTGCGACGCTTTGACGAATCCCCCTTGGAAAGGCGCCGCGCACGGGTTAAGTCTGGCCTGTCTCCCACTCAAACGCAGCTTTACGGGCGCATACCCGGCTGTTCGCGGCTTGAGCCGATCATGACGGTCGGTCCCGAAAGGACCGGCGCACCATGCGGGCGACAAGGCATTCCGACAGATCGACAATCGGGGATCGGCCCCGAGCGAGACGGAACCCAGAAACGGACGAACCCGGCCAACGGCCTGGCCTCGTCCCTGCACACGGTAGCGCGAATGAGAGATTTCAAGGGCATGAAGCGTCAGCGCGGACGCAATCGGAACAAGGCGGGCGCCAACAACGCCAACAACGCCAATCCGAATCGTTCGTGGGATTCGCAAGGCCCCGAAAACATCAAGGTCCGGGGCAACGCCCAGACCGTCTACGAACGCTATCAGCAGCTGGCCCGCGACGCGGCGTCCGGCGGCGACCGGGTGCTGGCCGAAAACTATCAGCAGCACGCCGAACACTATTACCGCGTGCTGCGCGCGCTTCAGCCCCAGCGGTCCTTCTCGGACATCGCCGCGCGCGAACAGTCGAACCAGGGCTTCGACATCGATTTCGAGGACGAATCGGGCGCCCAGGCCGCCGCCTTCGTCGCCGCCCAGCAGGCGGCCGACCGCCAGGCGCAGGAAGCCGCCGAGCGCGCCGAGCAGAACCAGAATCAGCCGCGCGACCGTGATCGTGACCGCGACTACAACCGCGACCGGGATCGGGACCGGGACCGCGATCAGAACCGTGAACCCCGCGAACAGCGTGAACCCCGCGAACCCCGCGAGCCGCGTGAAGACGGCGAGGCCCGCGCAGAGGGCGAGGGCGGCGGTCGTCGCGAAAGCCGCCGCGAACGCTGGGAGCGTCGCCGCGAGGAACGCAACCGCCGCTTCGACAACCGCGAGGAGGGCGTCGAGGACGTCGCCGCCCGCGCCGAGGGCGAAGCCGCCCCGACCGACGCGCCCGCCATCGAAAGCCCCGCCGTGGAACCGGCTGCGGAGGTCGCCGCCGAGCCTGCCGCCGACGCCCGTCCCGCCCGCCGCCCGCGTCGCACCGCCGCCGCCGCGTCGGACGAGGGCGAGGCCCCGACCGCTCTTCCGGGCTTCCTGACCCGCGCGCCGGCCGCCGCCGCCCCCGCCGTTTCGACGGAAGGCGAGGCCGAGGCTCCCGTCCGCCGTCGCGCCCCGCGTCGCAAGACCGAGGCCGCCGTCAGCGAGGACTGACGACAACTCAAGCGGGCGTTTTACCCTATCGCAACTCTGACGTGTCATCCTTGGCGCGTGGGAGAGCGTCATGGATATCGTCTTGTGGGTTTTGTCCCTGGCCTTGTCGGGGACCTGCGCGGGCATCTGGCTGTGGCTTCGCGCCCATCGCGCGACCGAGAGCCTGACCCGGGACAGGGACCAGCTGGCGCATCGGTTGGCCCAGGCCGCCGAGGCCCAGCGCCAGGCCCTGGCCGTCGTCGAGGCCGAGGTTCGCCGCCTGACCGCCGAGGACGCCGCCAAGGGCGAGGTGATCCAGGCCCTGACGCGCGAACTTCGCACGCCCCTGACCACCATCATGGGTTTCGCCCAGCTGCTGCGCACCCATGCCGAGGCCGAGCGGCTGACGACGCGCCAGTCGCAGGGCCTGCGTCAGATCGAGGCCGCCGGCGGGGTCCTGCTGGCCCTGATCGAGGAGGCCGACGAGTTCGTCGCCTCGGGCGACGCCCGCGCCGCGGCCTTCCTCCAGCGGGTCGATCTGCGCCTGGCTCTCCGCCAGGTCTGCGACGGACTGGAGCCGCAGGCGAAGACGGCGGGGGCGACCCTGAGCTGTCCAGAGGCCGAGGCGGGTCTGATCGTAATGGCCGATCCGGTCCACGTCCGGCGCATCCTGCGCAGGCTGGTCGCCAACGCCCTGCATCATTCGCAGCCCGGCGCGACGGTGCGGATGACGGCGGCCCGTCAGGGGGACCGGGTGACGGTCGATGTCCACGATCCCGCCCGCTCGCCCGACGCGGCGACCGCCCGGCCATTCCAGCCGCTGGACGGACAGGACGCGCGCGGCGGCACGATGCTGGGCCTCGGTGCGGCGCAACGGCTGGCCGAGCGGATGGGCGGACGTCTGGACGCCGCGCGCGACGCCTGGGGCGCGACGACCTTCTCCTTCACCCTCCCGGCGGCCGGGGCGGATCTGACGGCGATGGATCGCCCGCAGGCCACGGCGCTCTATGTCGAGGACAACCCGGCCAATGTCGCCCTGATGCGTCAGGCGGCCGAAGCGATGGGGCTGACGCTGCACGCCGCGACCACGGGGCCGGAGGGGCTGGATCTGGCGCGCGCCCTGAGGCCGGACGTGATCCTGCTGGACCTGGGCCTTCCCGGCCTGGACGGCTATGCGGTCAAGGCGGCGCTGGACGCCGATCCGCTCACGCGCGACATTCCCGTGATGGCCGTGACCGGGGCCGTCGCGCCGTCGGATCGGCGGCGCGGACGGGCGGCCGGCTTCGACGCCTATCTGACCAAGCCGCTTGACCTCAACGCCCTGGCGGACGCCCTGTCGCGCCTTCTGTCGCAGCCTCGGACAAGCGACGGCCTTGACGCGGACCGGCGTCAAAGGGCCTAAGGGACCGATCTCGCCCCAGGTCCGCCCAAGGTCAGCGTTCGATGCGTCAGTTCGTCCGGTTGGTTTCGTCCCGTCTTCGCGCCCGCGCCTGCTCGCGCCTGGCCGTGCTGGGCGGGGCGGCGACCCTGGCCGCCTGCGCCGCGACCCCGCCGCCGCCGCCTCCGCCGCCTCCGCCGCCCGCATCGACGGGCGCGCCAGGCGCGGCGACCCTGATGGACTGGCGCGGCGTCATCACCTCGGGCGACCGCGACCGTTATCGCCGCGTGGACGCCGCCTGGACTCTGGCCCTGCAGCAGGCGCATCGCCAGCCCGGATCGGGCGATCTGAACGGGCTGGGCGACCTGATCCAGCCCAAGGCCGCCCGGCCCGGCGTCACGCCCCCGCCCGGCGACTATCGCTGCCGCACCGTCAAACTGGGGTCGCAGGGCGGCGAGGACGGGCTGGGCTATGTCGTCTATGGCTGGTTCGCCTGCCGCATCGAACAGACGCCGCGCGGGCTGAAGTTCTCCAAACTGACCGGCTCGCAGCGCCCGTCCGGCCTGCTGTTCCCCGAGAACGACCGCCACATGGTGATGCTGGGTTCGCTGGCCCTGGCCCAGGAGCCGGCGGCCAACTCCTATGGCCGCAATCCCGAGCGCGATCTGGTCGGGGTGCTGGAGCGGATCGGAGAGGCGCGCTGGCGGCTGGTCCTGCCCTGGCCGCAGAACGAATCGAACCTGGATCTGATCGAACTGGTCCCCGGCCGTCCCTCGGCCTGAGCTTCAAGGCTGAACCGGGGGCCAGCCGCCGCGTTTCCTTCCTCGCAATCGAAGGAGACGTCCATGCGCCCCACCTCGTTGATCCTGTCCCTGACCACGGCGACAGCCTTGTCCGCCGCCCTGGCGGCCTGTGGCGACAACCGGCCGGCGGGGCCGGCCGAGACCTCGCCCGCCGTGTCCGCGCCCGCCGCCGGCGTCCCGCCCCAGGCCGCGCCGGAGGCGACGGCGACGCCGCAGCAGCAGGAGGCCGCGACGCCTGACGCCTCGGCAGGCGGCGGCATGCAGGGCGGAACCGACGACTGGCGCAAGGTCGCCAAGCCAGCCGACGCCTCCGCGCTGGGTCGGATGGACGAGGCCTGGCGGCTGGCCCGCGCCGAGGCCGAGAAGGGCGGGTTCTCGCGTCAGGTGGAGGCCCTGGGGCCGCTGGCCGATCCCAATGCGGGCCAGAGCGGCCGCCTGCAGCCTGCGCCCGGAACCTATCGCTGCCGCACGATCAAGATGGGCAGCCGCGACGGGGGCGGTCTGGCCTATGTCGACTATCCCTGGTTCGCCTGTTCGGTCGAGTTGACGCCGGGCGGCGATCTGATCCTGAGCAAGACCACCGGCTCGCAGCGGACGCAGGGGCTGCTCTATCCCGACACGGACCGTCGCCTGGTCTATGTCGGCGCCCAGGCCTGGGGGGACGAGGCGACCTACCCCCGCTATGGCCAGACGGCCGAGCGCGACCAGCTGGGCGTGCTGGAGCGGATCGGCCAGAACCGCTGGCGCCTGGTCGTCCCCTGGCCCAAGCAGGAGGCCAAGCTGGAGCTGCTGGAAATCGTGCGCTAGGTCCGCCCGACATGCTTTCGGACAGGCTACCCTGTTCGTCATTCCGGGGCTGAGCGGAGCGAAGAACCCGGACCCGAAGGGCGGCGCGCAGCAGTCAACCCAGGGCCTCACATGAACTGCTAGACGCGCCTTAAGCCTGAGGCGCGCCTCCTGGGTTCCGGGTTCGTCCTTCGGAGGCCCCGGAATGACGTCATCAAGCCGAATGTCGATCAAACCAAGCTCGCCGGGCCTCATTGCCGATCAGCGCGCCCCGGTCGCGCGGGCGATGGCGGCGCGCATGCCCTCGGCGTGAAGGGCGCCGGACGGGGCGATCTTGGTGTTGGGCGTCTCGGCCGGGCCGGTGTTGGCGGTGCGGTCGTCCGGCCCGGTCCAGCGGGGCGTCTCAGCCTTTTGCGCCACGGCCTTGCGCAGATTGGCGGCGGCGGATCGGCCGTCCTTGCGCGCCGCCATCTCGTCGGCGACGCGGGCGATCGCCTCGGTCAGGATCGCCTTCTTGTCGCGCGCGCCCGTATCCGGCCCGTCGCGGCCGTCGCGGACCCGGGTTCGGATCTGACGTTGCACCCGGTCGCGGCGCGCGCGCAGCCGTCCGATCAGGTCTCGCATTTCGGCCGGTCCGTGGTCGGCCAGGGCCTTGGACTGTTCCACCATCTGCGCTTCGTCGCGGTCGAGCGCGCGGGGGTTCTGGGTCTTGGACATGACGGTCTCCCTTCGGATTGATGGGAAGACAGCGCCTGGTTCCCGGGCCCCGTTCCGGGTTTGCGACCCTGGGTCACAGGGCCGCCCGGCGACCCTCAGGCCCGCGTCAGACCCGCGTCAGGCGCAGATCCTGATAGTCGTAGCTGAAGTCGATGTCGGGGCTGACCCCCTTCATCGTCGCCGTCGCGGGCTTGGCCGTTTGGATGGCGAAGGTGACGAAGGCGTCCTCCTCGCGCTTGTCCGGGAAACGGGTGCGGAAGGTCTCGCCGTCGTACGGCTCCAGCCAGCCCTGAAGCGCAGGGGTGTGGGTGAAACGCAGCCACAGGCCGCTCTTTCGGTTGCGGCCCCGGCCCTCGGTGCGCGGTTCGATGAGGATGTCGCCGTACCAGGGGTCGCGCCAGGTTCCGGCATAGGCGTCCAGCGGCATGGCGGGCGGGGCGCCGGCGCGCTGCTTGGCGTCGATCTCGACGGCGGCGGCCTGGGACTTGGCCTCGCCCTCCTCTTCCAGCTTCTTGGAATCAGCGATCCAGTCGACGTCCACCTTGCCCATGCAGAGATCGGAAATCCCCGAGCGCAGAGCGCGCAGCAGGAAGCTCTCCTCCGCATTGGAGAAGATGCAGAAGCCGGTCTTGCGGCCGGGGATCAGCACCGTCGCCGAAATCCCGCCGGGCGAGCCGCCGCCGTGGCTGGCGATCCGCTCGCCGCGATAATCCTGGACCTGCAGCCCCATGGCGTAGGTCGAGGCGATGGCGCGGTTCGGCAGTTCCGCCGTCGGCCCCGACGACGATCCGACGATGATGTTGGGGCGATACATCTCGCGCGCGGCGTCTTCGGAGAACAGCCGCGATCCGTCCGGCAGCCTGCCCTCGTTCAGGCGCACGGCGATCCATTTGGCCCAGTCGGTCGGGGTGGTGCAGATGCCGCCCGCCGCCGCCGCCGAATCCCAGTTCCAGACTTCGGCGATGGACTGGGCGATCTGGACCATCGGCCCGTGGGTGCGCAACGGCGGCCCGACGCGGGCGTGGGGCAGGGCCGAGCGGCCGGCGTCCGCCAGACGCGCCAGCGGGACCGTCTCGGTCATGCCGACCTTGTCCAGGATGCGGGTCTGGATAAAGGCCTCCCACGTCATGCCCGACACCGCCTCCAACACCGCGCCCGCGACCACGAACATCAGGTTGCAGTAGTGATAGCGCGCCCTGAACCCGTCCTCGATCGGCACGAAGGCGGCCTGGGCCAACACCTCGGCGCGGGTGCGGTCCGAGTTTGGCCAGAACAGCAGGTCGCCCGCGCCCAGGCCGAACCCGGCCCGGTGGCTCAGCGTGTCGCGCACGGTGATGTGTTCGCCGATATAGGGGTCGGACAGTTTGAAGTCGGGCAGATAGGTTTTGACGGGTTCGTCCCATTTCACCTTGCCCTCGTCGACCAGAATGGCCAGGGCGGCGGCGGTGACGTTCTTGGTGTTGGACGCAATGGCGAACACGGTGTGCTCGTCTGCCCGCGCCGGCCTGCCCTGCACCTTGACGCCGTATCCCCGCGCCAGGATGGTCGCCCCGTCCTTGACGACGGCGACGCCCAGGGCCGGCTGATCGGGCCAGGCGGCCATGCATTTCGCCACATAGGCGTCCACCGCCTGAGCCAGCGCGGCGTCGTCGTTCGCCGCCGACGTCTGAGCCCCCGTTTGGGCGAACGCCGGCTGCGCCGCCAGCGCTGCTGCGCCGCCCGAAGCGAACAGGGACCGGCGCGAAAGGCGAATGGACATGGCGAACTCCGACGAAGACCCCGCGACGCTAGCGCCCCATGTCGGCTTACGCCAGTCGCCAGCCCTGCAGCTTGTCCAGGACGTCGGCGACGATCTGGCTCTGGGTGAAGCCGGTGATGTCGTGGGGGCGTTCGCCGGCGCCGGTCTGGGCGGTCAGGCGCCATTCCAGAGGGCGGCGGCCGACGGGGGCGTCGCGCTGGGTGATGGCGGGGCGGGCGCGGGATCGGGCGCCCAGCCGATACATGAACACCCGGTCGGCGTGGCGGATCGTCAGCCAGGCGGCGGCGTCGTCGCGACCGATCTCGGCGTCGGAATCCTCGGCGCCCAGGGCGGCGTACACCGTCTCCAGCGCGGGCAGGCCCTGGCGTTCGATCTCCTTCAGGATGTCGCTGCGGCTGGCCGGCGTCATGATCCGCTTCAGCTGTTGCGACAGGGGCGCGGCCTCGGTCGTCAGGGTCTCGCCGGTCAGATCGGCGTTCATCTGGCGGAACAGGCCGAACACCAACAGGATCATGATGATGCAGAAGGGCAGGGCGGCCACCAGGGTCGCGGCCTGCAAGGCCCCCAGGCCGCCGGCCAGCAGCAGCAGGGCCGCCGCCGCCCCCTGCATGACGCACCAGTAGATCCGTTGCCAGCGCGGGGTGTCGTCGGCCCCGCCCGAGGCGAGGGTGTCGATCACCAGAGACCCTGAATCGGCCGAGGTCACGAAGAAGACCCCCACCAGCAGGATCGCCAGGGTCGAGGTGAACAGGGTCCCCGGCAGCTGTTCGAAGAAGTGGAACATGGCCGTGGACAGATCGGCCTGCACCGCCTGGGAAATCGCGCCCGCCGCCTGGCCCATGTCATAGGCCATGGCCGTATTGCCGAAGACCGTCATCCACAGGAAGGTGAAGCCGGTTGGCACCAGCAGCACCCCGACCACGAATTCGCGCACCGTGCGCCCGCGCGAGATGCGGGCGATGAACATGCCCACGAACGGCGACCAGGCGATCCACCAGGCCCAGTAGAACAGGGTCCAGTCCGCCATCCAGGCGCGCGGCTCATAGGCGTACAGGGTGAAGGTGCGCTGGAAGAAGTGGTCCAGATACAGGCCGAAATTCTGCACCAGCGCCCGCAGCAGGAACAGGGTCGGCCCCGCGAACAGGACGAACAGCATCAGACAGACCGCCAGGATCAGGTTCAGCTCCGACAGTCGCCGGACGCCCTTTTCGACGCCCGACAGCACCGACAGGGTCGCGATCCCCATCACCGCCACGATCAGCCCGACCTGGATCAGCACCGTATTG
Organism: Brevundimonas sp. UBA6550; assembly: GCF_002434505.1. GTDB lineage: Bacteria > Pseudomonadota > Alphaproteobacteria > Caulobacterales > Caulobacteraceae > Brevundimonas. The sequence goes on along the minus strand of NZ_DJKE01000012.1, from coordinate 766,938 downwards.
GGAATGCCGAAGACATAGTTCAGGCCCGCCGACATCTGGGCCACGCCCAGCCCTAGCGAGGTGGCGATGCCGAACAGGGTGCCGCAGATGGCGAAGATGTCGACCGCATCGCCGATCGGCCCATTGATCCGCTTGCCCAGCAGGGGGAACAGGCCCGACCGCATGGTCAGGGGCAGGCCCTTGCGGTGCGCGAAATAGGCCAGGCTGAGCCCCACCACCGCATAGATGGCCCAGGCGTGGACGCCCCAGTGGGTGAAGGTGATGACCATGGCCTCGCGCGCGGCCTTGACCGTGCCGGGCGCCTCGTCGGGCGGGGCGATATAGTGCTGCACCGGCTCGGCGACGGCGAAATACATCAGGCCGATGCCCATGCCCGCCGCGAACAGCATGGCCAGCCACGACAGATAGGGGAAGTCCGGCTCGGCGTCGTCCGGCCCCAGCTTCAGCCGCCCGGTCGGCCCGACCGCCAGCCAGACGACGGCGCCCAGAAAACCCGCCACGGCCGCGACGTAGAACCAGCCGAAGGTGTCGATCACCCAGGCCTGGGCGTGGCCGAAGATCAGGTCCGAGGTATTGGGCGCCACCAGCGTCATCAGCAGCAGGACGCCCGCGATGGCGCTGGCGCCCCAGAAGACGCGGGGGTTCATCTTTGTGGTCAGCATCGGCCCAAAGCGTATGGCGAAGCTGACGGTTCCCGAGCTTGGCCACGCAGCCGCCTTGTCGATGAAAAAGATGTAACTCGGGCGCACGGGCGCCGACTGATAGTTGCGCGAGAGGAGCGGCGCGAAACGACCGCAGGGGATGCCAATGTCGATCGTCAAACTCGCGCCCGTTCTGGGCGCCGTCCTGGCCCTGCCCGCCGGCGCGGTCCTGGCCCAGACCGCGCCCGGCCAGGCCCCGCGTCCCCAAACGCCCCCGACCCAAACCCAGCCGGCCGCCGCTGATCAGAAGGCACTCGCCAGCGTCGGCGACGTGGTGGTCAACGCCCGCGCCGCGGACGTGCGCACCTCCATCGATTCCATCAGCTACAGCCTGGCCAACGACCTTCAGGCCGTGACCGGCAGCCTGGCCGACGCCCTGCGCAACGTGCCCTCCGTCGATGTGGACCCGGAAGGCAATGTTTCGCTGCGCGGCGACGCCAATGTCACCATTCTGGTCGACGGCCGCCCGTCCGGCATCCTGACCGGCCCCGGTCGCGGCCAGGCGCTGATCCAGTTGCCGGCCAGCCAGTATGCGCGCATCGAGGTCATGACCAATCCCTCCGCCGCCTACAGCCCCGAAGGCTCGGGCGGGGTCATCAATCTGATCACCAAGCCCACGGCGCCCAAGCCGGGAACCCAGACCACCGGCTCGCTGCGGGTCAATGTCGGCGACAACGGCCGCTGGAACACGGGCCTCAGCGGCTCGTATCAGAAGGATCGTCTGACCCTGTCGGGCGATTTCAGCTACCGCGCCGATCCCACCGACATCACCATCCTGCGTCAGCGCGACCAGCGCGATCCGATCACCGGCGCCACGGTTTCCACCACGCGGATGGATCAGGACATCGCCTCCGAGCAGAACGGCGCCTTCGGCCGCCTGACCGCCGAATACAAGCTGGACGACAAGACCCAGCTGACCGGCGAACTGCGCGGCGTCGCCTTCGACGGAAGCGGCACGGGCGGCGGCCTGTTCGAGACGCGCGACGCTGGCGGCGCGGTGACCAGCGCCTATCGCCGCGACGGCGCCTCGGATTTCGACTTCGCCAACTGGGGCGCGACCGCCCGTGTGCTGCGCCGCTTCGACGACGCGGGCCACGAATGGTCCAACGAGCTGCGCTATGACAAGAACAGCAACGACAGCTCGGGCCTGGCCGTCACCAACTATCTGATCCCGGCCGGTCAGGCGCTGTACGAACGCACCGCCAACGCCACCGATCAGGTCAACTGGGGCTTCACCAGCGCCTATACCCGCCCCCTGTCGACCGGCGGCAAGCTGCGCCTGGGCTATGAGCTGAACGACCAGCGCCCGGAACAGCGCACCGACTTCCTGCGCGGACCGTCCGAAGCGGCGGTGGTCCCGGTTCCGGCCCTGAACAATCGGTTCGAGGCGCGCCAGACCGTCCACGCCCTCTACACCACCTATGAGCGGCCGCTGGGCGAGAAGCTGTCGGGCCAGCTGGGTCTGCGGCTGGAGCAGGCCGACATCAGGATCGAGGATCTGACCGGCGGGGCCACGGCGTCCCAGGACTATTTCCGCGCCTATCCGACCGCCCACCTGCAGTATCAGCTGAACCCCGAACAGACCCTGCGCGCCAGCTATTCGCGCCGCATCCAGCGGCCCCAGCCCAGCCAGCTGAACCCCTTCGTCTCCTATCAGGATCCGTTGAACCGGCGCTCGGGCAATCCCGACCTGCAGCCGCAGGAGACGGATTCGTTCGAGGCCATGTGGCAGATGCGCAAGGGCCAGAGCTTCTATCAGGCCACCGCCTATCTGCGCGACACCGACAAGGCCTTCACCGACGTGGCGACCGACATCGGCGGCGGGGTGCTGCTGACCCGGCCCGAGAACCTGGGCTCGCGTCGCGACATCGGCCTGGAGCTGACGGCCAACGGCCGCCTGCACCCGACCCTGCGCTACAACGCCAGCGTCAACGTCTTCCGCCAGGAGATCGACGCCGGGGCCGTGGCGGGCGGCGGCGACCGCGAGGCTGCGCTGGCCAGCGGCCGTCTCAGCCTGAACTGGCAGCCGACGACCAAGGACTTCGTCCAGCTGAGCGGCTTCTGGCAGGGCGACAGCCTGTTGGCCCAGGGCACGCGCGAGGCCGGCGGCATGGTCAATCTGGGCTATCGCAGAAAGCTCAGCGACACCCTGTCGTTCAACTTCACCGGCCGCGACCTGTTCAACTCGTTCAGCAACACGACCGTCTATGACACGCCGCTGTTCAGCGAGCGGAACGAGCAGAAGATCAAGCTGCGCGCCTTCTACGTCGGCCTGACCTGGAACTTCGGCGGCGGCCAGCGTCGTCAGCCCGAACAGTTCGACTTCTCGACCGGCCCATCGGGCGGCTGACGTCCCGCGCGGGCGGGCGCAAATCTCCGCCTGCCGCCCCCTTGTGTGCCTCATCCGCCACACCATCTCGGTTTCACAGACCCGCGTCGTCGCTTCCTGAAAGGGCGTCGCGGGCGGAAATCCGCCTGATGAGGGGACCATTATGAATCTCGAACTCTATTCCGACCGCGCCAAACAGGCCGTCCAGTCAGCCCAGTCGCTGGCCCTGGCCCGCCGCCACCAGCAGTTCGCGCCCGAGCATCTGCTCAAGGTGCTGCTGGAGGAACGCGACGGCCTGGCCCGCAACCTGATCACGGCCGCCGGCGGCGACGCCCGCCGCGCCGAGGCCGATGTCGAAACCGCCCTGAAGAAGCGCGCCCAGGTCACCGGCGGCTCGGGCCAGCTCTATCTGGACGGCGACACCGCCCGCGTCTTCGCCGCCGCCGAGCAAGCTTCCAAGACCGCAGGCGACGCCTTCGTCACCACCGAACGGCTGCTGGCCGCGCTCGCCAGGGAAGGCGGGGTCGCCGCCGAGGTGCTGAAGGCCTCGGGCGTCACGGCCGACAAGCTGGAGGCCGCCATCGCCGAGGTGCGCAAGGGCAAGACCGCCGACAGCGCCGGCGCCGAGGACGGCTATGACGCCCTGAAACGCTACGCCCGCGACCTGACCCTGGCCGCCCGCGACGGCAAGATCGACCCGGTCATCGGCCGCGACGAGGAAATCCGCCGCACCATTCAGGTCCTGGCCCGCCGCACCAAGAACAACCCCGTCCTGATCGGCGAACCCGGCGTGGGCAAGACCGCCATCGTCGAGGGTCTGGCCCTGCGCATCGTCAACGGCGACGTGCCCGAATCCCTGCGCGACAAGACCGTCATGGCCCTGGACATGGGCAGTCTGATCGCGGGCGCCAAATACCGCGGCGAGTTCGAGGAGCGGCTGAAATCCGTCCTGTCCGAGGTCTCTGCGGCCGAGGGCGGGATCATCCTGTTCATCGACGAGATGCACACCCTGGTCGGCGCCGGAAAGGGCGACGGCGCCATGGATGCGTCGAACCTGCTGAAGCCCGCCTTGGCGCGCGGCGAGCTGCACTGCGTCGGCGCGACGACCCTGGATGAATACCGCAAGCACGTCGAAAAGGACGCGGCCCTGGCCCGTCGTTTCCAGCCTGTCTTCGTCGCCGAACCGACGGTGGAGGACACGGTGTCGATCCTGCGCGGCCTGAAGGAGAAGTACGAGGTCCACCACGGCGTGCGCATCTCCGACAGCGCCATCGTCGCCGCCGCGACCCTGTCGAACCGCTACATCACCGACCGCTTCCTGCCGGACAAGGCCATCGACCTGATCGACGAGGCCGCCAGCCGCGTGCGCATGGCCGTGGACTCCAAGCCCGAGGCCCTGGACGAGATCGACCGCCGCCTGGTCCAGCTCAAAATCGAGCGCGAGGCCCTGAAGAAGGAAACCGACACGGCGTCCCAGCATCGTCTGGAAAAGCTGGAGGACGAGATCGCCGATCTGGAAGGTCAGTCCGACGACCTGACCCGCCAATGGAAGGCCGAAAAGGACAAGGTCGGCCAGGGCGCCCAGCTGCGCGAAACCCTGGACCGTTTGCGCCTGGAACTCGCCAACGCCCAGCGCGCCGGCGACCTGGGCCGCGCGTCCGAGATCGCCTACGGCCAGATCCCCCAGATTGAAAAGCAACTCGAAGAAGCCGAGGCTGAGGAAACCAGCGGAAAGGGCCCCCTGACGCCGGAAGTCGTCGACGCCGAACAGATCGCCGCCGTCGTCAGCCGCTGGACCGGCGTGCCGGTCGACAAGATGCTGGAGGGTGAACGCGAAAAACTGCTGCAGATGGAGACGGCGCTCGGCGGCCGCGTGGTGGGTCAGGACGAGGCGCTGGCCGCCGTCTCCGACGCCGTGCGCCGCGCCCGCTCCGGCCTGAACGACCCCAACCGTCCGCTGGGCAGCTTCCTGTTCCTGGGCCCGACCGGCGTGGGCAAGACCGAACTGACCAAGGCGCTGGCCGACTTCCTGTTCGACGACGAGGCGGCCATCACGCGCCTGGATATGTCGGAATATATGGAGAAACACTCGGTCAGCCGCCTGATCGGCGCCCCTCCCGGCTATGTCGGCTATGACGAGGGCGGCGCCCTGACCGAGGCCGTGCGCCGTCGCCCCTATCAGGTCGTCCTGTTCGACGAGGTCGAAAAGGCCCACCCCGACGTCTTCAACGTGCTGCTGCAGGTGCTGGACGACGGCCGCCTGACGGACGGGCAGGGCCGCACCATCGATTTCAGGAACACCCTGATCATCATGACCTCCAACCTGGGCAGCCAGTATCTGGCCGATCAGGGCGAGGGGGATGATGTCGAGGCCGTGCGCCCCTTCGTCATGGAGGCCGTCCGCGCCCACTTCCGGCCCGAGTTCCTGAACCGGATCGACGAGATCATCCTGTTCCACCGCCTGGGCCGCGACCAGATGGGCGGCATCGTCCGCATCCAGCTATCACGCTTCGAAAAGCTGCTCGCCGACCGCCGCCTGACCCTGGACCTGGACGACAGCGCCCTGGCCTGGCTCGCCGACCGCGGCTACGACCCCGCCTATGGCGCGCGGCCGCTGAAGCGGGTGATCCAGAAGGACCTGGTGGACCCGATCGCGCGCAAGCTGCTGGCCGGCGAGATCGAGGACGGCGGGGTGATCGCGGTGACGGCGGGCGAAGGTGGGTTGGAGATCGGGAAGATGCGGGTGCATTGACGGACCCTATCCTTCTCCCATTGGGAGAAGGTGGCCGCGAAGCGGACGGTTGAGGTCGGGTATCGAAGTCGGCGTGAGCCGTCGCAGCGGTCGGGCCGCAGCGGATGGCGGGCGGCGGGCGACCCTCACCCTTTCGCGCAAGGCCGCTCGCTGCGCTCTCGGGCGCTCAAGCCCTCTCCCAATGTGAGAGGGAAGGTTAGAGACCCAGCGTTCTGGCGCGGTCGCGGATGGCGGCGTCGATGCGGGCGGGGTCGGCAAGGGCTTCGGCGTTGGTGAAGCGGATGACGGTCCAGCCCAGCGCCTCGATCGCCTGCTGGCGATAGTGGTCGTTCAACACGACTTCGTCACGCTCATGCACTCCGCCGTCGACCTCGATGACCAGGCGCAGCGGAAGGCAGACGAAATCGACCACGAACCCTCCAACCGGATGCTGGCGACGCACCTTCCAGCCATCGACGGCACCGCCGCGCAGCCGCGTCCATATCCGGTCCTCGGCCAGGCCGCAGATTTGGCGCAGTCCGCGCGAGCGTGGCGTCAGGCGGCTGGTCGTCATGCGCGGCTCCCTTTGTCGGCAGCCATCCCACAGCCGCAGCCCCCTCTGGGCAAGCGAAAGTCGCCAGCCAGCATATCTCCGGTCAAGCGGGCGAACGATTTCAACACCTTGCCGCCGGCCAGCGTCATCTTCCTGCTCACGGTTTCAAACCGTGCGATCCTGTCTTGGCGCGTCCGCATCGAGGAGGGTGGGTTTCAGACGATGTGCACTATTCAGACGGTGTTTTTGTCCGCCGACCGTCTGATCTCGGTCAGTCCTGCGGGATCGGATTGGTGCGCGGGTCCGGGCCGTTGGTGACGACGCGGTCGCGCTCGCCCAGGTCCTTGATGATTTTGACGTCGGTGAAGCCGGCGGCCTGGAACAGTTCCTTGACCTGCGGGCCCTGGTCGAAGCCGATCTCGACGGCGAAGACGCCCAGCGGCTTCAGGATGCGTTTCACCTCGGGCGCCAGGTCGCGGTAAGCCTGCAAGCCGTCCGGCCCGCCGTCCAGGGCCAGATGCGGGTCGTGGTCGCGGACCTCCGGGTCCAGGGTCGCGATATGGTCGGTGGGGATATAGGGCGGGTTGGACAGCACCAGGTCGAAGCTGGCGTCACCGAAGCCCGCGGCCCATTCGGTGCGCAGGAAGACGGCGCGCTCGTTCAGATCCAGGTTGGCGGCGTTCTCCTTGGCCACGGCCAGGGCCTCGGACGAGATGTCGGTGCCGACGCCCTTGGCCGCCGGCCTTTCGCTGAGCAGGGCCAGGAGGATGGCGCCAGAGCCTGTGCCCAGGTCGATGGCCTCGAACGCCTCGTTCCTGGCGAAGGCCAGCATGGCCACGTCCATCAGGGTCTCGGTGTCGGGGCGGGGGCTGAGGACATCGGGGGTGACGTTCAGCATGATCTTCCAGAAGCCCTTCCTGCCGACGATGCGCGAGACGGGCTCGCGCTTCAGCCGGCGCTCGACCATGGCCTCATAGGCGCTCAGCTGGTCGGCGGTGATGGGCCGGTAAGGGTCGGTCAGGATGTCCATGCGGCTGGCGCCGGCGGCGGCCTCCAGCAGCAGGCGGCCGTCGATGGCGGGGCTGTCGATGCGGCCGGTCTTGAGCCGGGCCTGCGCCGCCTTCCAGGCGGTCAGCAGAGTGGGGGCGTCGTTCTCGGGCTTTGGCGTGATCGGGTCGGTCATGGGCGTTGATTGGCCCCAGCCGACGACGATTTCAAGCATTTGCGGAACGCGCGGCCAGCTATACCGTTCGCCTGTCCATGTCCAAGCGCGCCTCGCCCCTGTCCCGTCTGACCGCCGCCGTCTCGGCCCGTTCGCCGCAGCCGCGCGGACGGCCGGCGGGCGGCGGCCTGTGGCGCTATCTGGCGGCGGCGGCCGGGGGGCTGGCGGCGGGCGCGGGCGCGGCGCATCTGATCTACAGCCAGGGGCACAAGGTGGGGGTCGAGCTGCGCGCCCCCCGGCCCGAGGTTCTGCCGCCGCCCCCGCCCACGCCGGCCGATTACGACGCCAAGGAGCCGGGGCGTGGGCGTCTGGCGGACCGTCCGCACCGCATCCCGCGCAAGGGCTGGACCGACATCGTCTGGCGGGCCGGAGCGTCCTATTTCGGCGACCGGGTGGGCTTCGTGGCCGGGGGCGTGACCTTCTTCACCCTGTTGTCGCTGTTCCCGCTGTTGGGGTCGTTCGTGACGCTGTACGGCCTGTTCGCCGATCCGGCCGACGCCTGGGGCCGGCTTCAGTTCCTCTACGCCCTGATGCCCGACAGCATCGCCAAATTCCTGGGCGCCCAGATGCAGCGCCTGGCCGAGAACTCCAGCACCCAGCTGACCCTGACCCTGATCTGGACGCTGGTCCTGTCGCTGTGGGCCGCCAGCGGGGCGGTCAAGATGCTGTTCTACGGGCTGAACGTCGCCTATCACGAGACCGAGAAGCGCAACTTCATCCGCTACAACCTGGTCTGCCTGGCCTTCACCATCGGCGCCTTGATCGCGGTGCTGCTGACGTCGGGTCTGGTGGTGGGCGTGCCGGTGGTGGTGCGTCTGTTCGGGCTGGAGGAGGAGTGGGGCCTGTTCGCCCCCTTGCGCTGGCCCCTGTTGTTCGCCGGCTATGTGCTGGCCCTGATGGGCATCTATCGCTACGGCCCGTGCCGCCAGAACGCGCGTTGGCGCTGGCTGACGCCCGGGGCGATCTTCTCGGCGACGCTGAGCGTCAGCCTGTCGTTGGCGTTCAGCTGGTATCTGAGCCACTTCGTGCGGACCGACAGCTATGGCCCGCTGGCGGCCATGATGGGTTTCCTGCTGTGGACCTGGCTGTCGGTGCAGGTGATCCTGCTGGGCGCCGCGCTGAACGCCGAGATCGAGCATCAGACCGCCGTGGACACCACCACCGGCAAGCCCCGGCCGCTGGGCGAGCGGGGCGCCATGGTCGCCGACAGCGTGGGCGCCCGACGCGGCAACCCCGCCGCCCTGGCCTTCACCCAGCGCCAGGCCGAGGCGGTCGCCGACAAGCTGCTGAAACGCCGCCTGAAGCGGAACGCTCGGTAGGGCGGGGTTCAGAGAATGAACCGGCTCAGGTCCACGTCCTTGGTCAGGGCGTCCATGCGGTCGCGCACGGCCGGGGCGTCGAAGGTGACGGTCTGGCCCGACAGGTCCGACGCCTTGAAGCTGGTCTCCTCCAGCACCCGCTCCAGCACGGTCTGAAGGCGGCGCGCGCCGATGTTCTCGACCGCGCTGTTGGCCGCGACCGCCGCATCGGCCATGGCCTCCACCGCATCGTCGGTGAAGACCAGGGTGACGTCCTCGGTGGCCAACAGGGCCTGGTTCTGACGGATCAGATTGGCCTCCGGCTCGGTCAGAATGCGCTTGAAGTCATCGCGCGTCAGGGCCTTCAGCTCGACCCGGATCGGCAGGCGCCCCTGAAGCTCGGGCAGCAGGTCCGACGGCTTGGCGACGTGGAAGGCGCCCGAGGCGATGAACAGGATGTGGTCGGTCTTCACCGGCCCGTACTTGGTCGAGACGGTGGTGCCCTCGATCAGGGGCAGCAGATCCCGCTGGACCCCTTCACGCGACACGTCGGCGCCGGATGCGCCCTGGCGCGCGGCCACCTTGTCGATCTCGTCCAGGAAGACGATGCCCTCGTTCTGGGCCAGCGACAGGGCCTCGCTGGTCAGGCTGTCCTGGTCCAGCAGCTTGTCGCCCTCCTCGGCGATCAGGGGCGTGGTCGCTTCGCGCACGGTCAGCTTGACGGTCTTGGTGCGCCCGCCGCCCATCTTGCCCAGCATCTCCGACAGGTTCAGCAAACCGACGTTGCCGCCGCCGGGGATGTCCAGCCCCTGGATCGGCGAGGCGTTGTCGGCGAGCGAGATCTCGATCTCCTTGTCGTCCAGTTCGCCGGCGCGCAGCTTCTTTCTGAAACTGTCGCGGGTCGCGGCGCCCGCGCCGGCGCCCACCAAGGCGTCCAGGATGCGGTCCTCCGCGGCGGCCTCGGCCTTGGCCCGCACGTCGCCGCGCTTGCGGTCGCGCACCATGACCAGGGCGCTCTCGACCAGGTCGCGCACGATCTGGTCCACGTCGCGGCCGACGTAGCCGACCTCGGTGAACTTGGTCGCCTCGACCTTCAGGAAGGGCGAACCCGCCAGCTTGGCCAGGCGCCGCGCGATCTCGGTCTTGCCCACGCCGGTCGGCCCGATCATGAGGATGTTCTTGGGCGTCACCTCGTCGCGCAGGTCCGTCGGCACGCGCTTCCTGCGCCAGCGGTTCCTCAGGGCGACGGCGACGGCGCGCTTGGCGTCGTTCTGGCCGACGATGTAGCGATCCAGTTCCGAGACGATCTCGCGGGGGGTCAGTTCAGTCATGCCGACCAGATAGGAGCGCGCGAACCGTTGCGGGAGAGGGCAGGGCGTCGCGGCGCGTCAAATCCCCGATCCGGCGCCCTCTTCCAGATAGCCCGAGGCGTCCACGAAGGCCTGCACCGCCGCCTGATCGGCATAGTCCAGCTCCAGCATCGCCTTGATCGCGGCCGCCTTGTCCGGCGCGCGGTCGTAGTAGCGGCTGGCGATGACATAGCCGACGTAATAGCCCAGGTCGGCCGTGCCGAACGGGTTGTTCACCCCATTGTACAGCCAGCCGCCGAAGTCCGCGCCGTTCATGTCGGCGCGGAAGGCCGCCTTGATCGCCGCATCGTTGGCCGGGCCGTAGGTCACATAGGGCAGTTTCGGCATCCGGCCGGTGGCCTTTTCGGCCACGAAATCGGCGACGCCTTCATAGACCACCTGGGCCAGCAGGGTCTGGCGCTCGCCCCGTTGCTGGGTGTGGACCACCTCGTGCGCAGCCAGCAGGTCAAGGTTCTCCAGCGGATCGCTGGCGAAATAGGTGGTGAAGAAGCGTTTCAGATTGGGCGGCATCTGCGACAGGTCCACGCTGGCGTCGCCTGTGGCCATCTCCACCCCGATCAGCACCTTGTCGTCCAGCGTCGTGCCGGCCGAACGCAGGGCGCCGACCTCGAAATAGACGCCGGCGGGGCGCAGGTCGGGATAGAGTTCGCGCAGTCGCGCCAGATGGATCTCCAGCTTCTCCAGCGCCTGACCCGCCAGGGCCGTGCGCGGACGCACCGTGTCCCAATAGGCCGGATAGGCCCGGATCGCGTCGAGGAAGGTGTCTATCGTATAGCCCTTGGCCTGCATGAAGGCGCCAAGGCCCGGCGTGCCCTGGTCGATGTAGAGCCGTTGGAACAGGTCGCGCTGGCGGGCCGGATCGCTCTCGGCGCGCACGGCGTCATAGGCGGCCCAGAACCGGGCGATGTCGCCGTCGACGACCTGGACCCGCCGCGCCGGGGCGGGCGACTGGGCCAGCACGGGCGCGGACGACAGGACGGCGAGCGCCGCGCAGGCGGCGAACAGGACGTGGCGCATGATGGTCTCCCCCTCCAAGGACCGGCATGGGGACCCAAGCGCCGCCTGGTCTCAAATGAAATCGCTGTAATCCTCGGGCGAAACAGGGGCGTCATGTCGCGTCATGCCGGTCGCATTCCTGCGTTAGGACGGCGCCGACCGAACCGGAGACGACGGATGACATCGATTGAGACGGATCGTCTGATCCTGAGGGACTTTCAGGCGGGCGACGCCGCCGACCTGTTCGCCTATCTGCGCCAGCCCCGCGCCGACTGTTTTGCGTCGATGCGGCTGGCGAACCTGGCGGCCGCCGAGGCCGAGGCGGTCAAGCGCGGTGCAGCCGGGGACTATATCGCCGTCCAGTCCAAGGCCGACGGGCGGGTGATCGGCGACGTCTTCGCCCATTTCGAGGAGCCGGACACTTGGTCCATCGGCTGGAACTTCAACGGCGACGTCGCCGGCAACGGCTATGCCTCAGAGGCGGCGAAGGCCCTGGTCGATCATCTATTCGCCGACCGGGCGGCGCGCCGTCTCTACGCCTATGTCGAGGACGACAATCTGGCGTCCCAGCGGGTCTGCGAGCGGCTGGGGATGCGGCGCGAGGGGCTGTTCCGCGACTTCATCTCGTTCGTGAACGACGCCGCGGGCCAGCCGATCTACGTCAACACCTATCAGTACGCCCTGCTGCGAAGCGAACGGGACGGCTGACGCCCAGCAGAAAGGCGTCCCCCGGATCAGGAGGACGCCTTCGAAACGTCTGCCGATGTCGCCTGGATCAGGCGGCGTTGGCGGCCTTCTTGGCCAGCTTGTCCTGATGGGCCTTCATCCCGGCCTCGATCAGGGCGGCGGCTTCGCCTGCGTCGCCCCAGCCCTTGACCGTGACCGACTTGCCCTTCTCCAGATCCTTGTAGCGGGTGAAGAAGTGCTCGATCTGCTCGATCAGGATGGCCGGCAGCTGACGATAGCTGGCGATCTCGGTGTAATAGGGGTTCAGCTTGTCGACCGGCACGGCCAGGATCTTCTCGTCGCCGCCGGCCTCGTCCACCATCATCAGAACGCCGATGGGGCGCGAGCGGATCACGCAGCCCGGCACGACCGGCGTGGGGTTCAGCACGATCACGTCGCACGGGTCGCCGTCGTCCGACAGGGTGTGCGGAATGAAGCCGTAGTTGCCCGGATAGTACATGGCCGTGTGCAGGAAGCGGTCGACGAACAGGGCCCCCGATTCCTTGTCCATCTCGTATTTCACCGGCAGGCCCCCTTGAGGGATTTCGATGACGACGTTGATGTCCCAGGGGGCGTTCGGACCGACGGGGATGGCGTCCAGGTTCATGGCGGGTCTTTGCTGCGACTGCGAAATTCTGAAAGGCGAAGGGTGATAGGCCGCGCGGGCGCGGACGGCAAGCGCGACCTGTGGCGAACAGGCTTGCCTAGGCCCGGCGGATCGCGGACATCATGACGTCATGAGCTGGATTGACTGGGCGGCGCTGGCCCTCTTCTTCATCTGCTGGCTGGGCTATGGGCCCATCCTGTCCTTCATCGGCAAGAAGGGCGGGTCGCTGAACGACGACATGACCCATGTGCGCGCCATGTGGATGCGGTCCATGACGCACCGGGAGATGAAGCTGATCGACAGCCAGCTGATGGGCCATTCGATCAACTCGGCCTCCTTCTTCGCCTCGACCAATCTGCTGCTGATCGCGGCGGTGGCGGGCATATTGTTCGGCGGCGAGAGCGCCCTGAAGGGGTTCGCGGCGGTGGGGGCCGAGAATGTGCCGACCCGCATCCTGGAGGCCAAGCTGGCCCTGGTGCTGATCTGCCTGGCGCGCGGTTTTCTGGATTTCATCTGGGCCCTGCGTCAGATGAACTATGCCTTGGCCCTGATCGGATCGGCGCCGGAGCTGCATTCCAACACCGACCGCAAGGCGTTCGGCGAGGCGGCGGGCCAGTTGCTGAACCCGGCGCTCAGTTCGTTCAGCCAGGGGGTGCGGGGCTATTATTTCGCCCTGGCGGCCGCCGCCTGGCTGTTCGGCCCCTTATGGCTGGCGCTGGGGGTGGCGTCGTCGTTCGGCCTGCTGATCTATCGCCAGGAGGCGTCGCCGGCCGCCCGCGCCATCCGCAATGCGCGTCGCCTGCTGGAACATTGAACCTTGCGTCTTCGCACCTGCGAAATCGGCGGCCTGTTCGACTTTGGTCTATGACGTAGTCGGAACGTTGGAATTTCGTAACACGGCGTGACTGCTGGGGTCTTGACCCATTGTGCATCGCAACCTAGATTGTTCTTCGACGTCTCCGGACGTCTTGCCCTTCCTGGGCGTTTCCTCCCTATAGACTTATATGCCGCACCCTCGGGTGCGGCTTTTTTTTGATCTGATCAGCGATCAGTCAGCTCAGCGTTCCGCGCACAGGGCGGCGATGACCCGGCCCAACGCCTTTTGCGTGCGGCTACAGCCGGCGCTGGGCGCCAGGGTCGCCTCGTCCAGATAAAGGCCCCGGCTGATCTCGATCTGGATGGCCTCATAGCCCTCGTCCGGCCGGCCCCAGCATTGCGTGGACCATCCCCCGGCGTAGGGGCGGTTCAGCGAGACCCGCCACCCCAGACCTTCGAACAGGTCGCGCAAGCGGCGGGTCAGGCGCGCGCTGCAGGCGGAACCATATCGGTCGCCCAGCACCACCTCGGCCCCCACCGCGCGCGCCGGCATGGAATGCCAGTCGATCAGCACCGCCCGCCCGTGCCGCACCCGCGTGGCCTGCATCAGCTCGCCCAGCGCCTGGTGATAGGGCCGGTGGACCGTCGCGATCCGCGTCTCGGCCTCCTCCAGCGTCATGCGGCGGGCGTAGAGCGGCGTCCCGTCGCCGGCCAGGCGCGGCAGAACGCCATAGCCCGCCGCCGTCTTGGCCCCGACCGGCCCGTCCAGATCTTCGATCAGGGCGGGATCCAGCTCGCCCGGATCGCGGTTCAGATCCACATAGGCCCGGCCGATCCGCCCCTCGATCAGCGGCGCGCCCGAACGCGGCCCCTCGGCGATCAGCCGGCCGACCAGGGCGTCCTCGGCGCTTCTCAGGCTGGCGGGGCTCAGGCCCGGCGCCGCGTCCATGTCGTCGGGATAACGGTCGCCCGAATGGGGCGAGGCGAACACCAGGGGCGTGGCCTCGGCCGTCGGCGACGCCGGGGTGATCCAGAAGCTGTCGCCGGCGTCGGTCATGCCCCGGCATAGCGGGTTTCGCTGTGGAAGGAAGTCGGCTGATCGTTGAATTTCATGGGCGGTTTACCGTTGCGGCCCTAGGCTGGCCGCCAGTTTCAAGGGTGTTTCTCCATGGCGCGTATCCTCCTGGCCGAAGACGACGGCTCCCTGCGCGGCTTCCTGACCCGGGCGCTGGAGCGGGCGGGCCATCAGGTGATCGATTGCGAGAACGGCGACGACGCCATCGACGCCCTGGAACACGGCCCCTACGACCTGCTTTTGACCGACATCGTCATGCCGGGCGCCGACGGGATCGAGGTGGCCCGCATCGCCGCCGCCCGACAGCCGGGCCTGCGCATCATGTTCATCACCGGCTTCGCCGCCGTCGCCCTGACCGCCGCCCAGGCCACGCCGGACGCCAAAGTCCTGTCCAAGCCCGTCCACCTGCGCGACCTGGTCAACGAGGTCGAGCGCATGGTCGCCGCCTGACGCCTTGATCCGACGACGTTTTTCGAGAAATCTCTTTCTTGCCGTGAAATCGGCTTGATGCCGACAGGCCGCGCCGCTATACGACCGCTCTTCCCGCTCCGAACCGCTTTTTCGGAGCCCTACGGCGGATGCGTAGCTCAGCGGGAGAGCACCTCGTTGACATCGAGGGGGTCACAGGTTCAATCCCTGTCGCGTCCACCATTTCCTTCCCGACATCATTAGGCAGCCGCCACGATCGCGAAGCCGGTTCCGGCTGCGCGGGTCTTTCAGTGGCGTTGTCCGCGGGCCGAGGGCGCCCGTCCTTATCGACGCCGCCGGATCAGCGCCCAGGCCAGGACGATCAGCCAGGCGGTCAGCAGGGCGGCGCCGAGGTGGTCCCACAGGCCGTCTTCCAACAGGGCGCCGATCAGGCCGGTCAGGGTCAGGACGAACAGGATGACGGGCGCGCCGAAGATGGCGCGCAGGCTGAGCTCCTTGCGGCTCATGCCGGCTTCCTGCGCTTGGCCAGCCACAGGTAGAGGCCCGAGATCAGGATGACGATGGTGGCGATGTCCAGCAGCGCCCAGACGATTTTCAGCCCCAGCCCACCATAGTCGCCGAAGTGCAGCGGCTGGGACAGGGACAGGGTCTTCACATACCAGGGCATGGGCGCCACGGCCGCCAACTGGCCCGTGCGCGCGTCGATCAGGGCAGGCGTGGTCATGTGCTTGGTCAGCGGCGTGTCGCCGTGGAAGAAGACCGCATAATGATGGTCGGTCGAATAGGTCGATCCCGGAAAGGCCACGAACTGCAGCGTCATGCCGGGCAGGGCGGCCTGGGCGCGCTTGACCGCCGCATCCAGCGAGGCGCGCTGGCCGGCCGGCGCCGGCGCGTCATAGGCGACGGTCAGCTCCTTCAGCGCCGTGTCCTTCCAAAAGGCGATGATGGGCGTGGCCAGGGTGTTGACCACCCCGGTCGCCCCCACCACCAGAACCCAGCCCAGGGTCACGACGCCCAAGAGGTTGTGATAGTCCAGCCAGCGGGTTCGCGCCGCCCTGGACGCCCGCACCGTGCCGAACGGCAGGCGGCGCATGAAGGGCGCATACAACACCACCCCCGACACCAGGGCCGCGACCAGCATCAGCCCCATGGCCCCCAGGAACAGCATTCCCGGCAGGCCCAGGAACATGTCGGTATGAAGCTGCAACAGAAACTCCATCACCGGATGGCCGGCGACCAGGGGGGCGACCTCGCCGCTGGTCTGGTCGATGGGTTCGAAGCTGTATTGGCCGGCCGGGGCGTCGGGCGCGCGGCTGGTGACGTTCACCACCGGCCGATCCTCGTCGAAGCTCATGAAGGCCGGAACCTCGCCCGGATGCAGGGCCAGGGCCGCGCTCAACACCTGGTCCAGGTTCAGAAGCGGCCCGTCCGGGTTCTGGGGCTGCCAGGGTTCGTGCAGCAGCACCTCGTCCAACTCGTGGGTGAACACCAGCGGCAGGCCGGTGACGCACAGCATCAAAAGGAACACCGTCGAGACCAGGCTCGACCATTTGTGGACCCAGGACCAGGCGCGGATGGTTCGGGCTTTCATCGGTCGCCTCTAGAACGGCTGGCCTCCGGGCGGAACCAGGGTCTGGCTCCGTCCGGGGGCGTCATCGCGTCGCGATTGAGCGGGCTCAGAACTCGGCCGAGACCGACAGGCGCAGGGTGCGCGGCGCGCCCAGCGTCAGATAGTTGGATCCCGGATAGCCGCCGACGGCGACCCACTGGTTCTTGTCCGCCAGGTTCTCGACCCGCGCCCGCAGCGTCAGCGGCTTGCCGCCCGCCTCGAAGGCGTAGCGGACGCCGGCGTCGTATCGGGTCCAGCTGTCCAGTTCGACGGCGTTGTCCGCGCTGGCCGGCTGGGCGCCGGTGTGCACGACCCGGCCCTCCAGCGTCAGGCCGTCGATGGCGCGCACGTCCCATTCGACGTTCAGATTGGCCTGGAAGTCCGGCACGCCGATGGCCGACTTGCCGTCCAGAGCGGGGTTCAGGGCGCGCTTGATCTCGGCGTCCAGCCAGGTCGCGCCGCCGATCACCCGCACGCCCTCCAGCGGCTCGCCGAAGACGGTCAGTTCGACGCCCCGGTTCTCCTGCTCGCCGCCGGCGGAATAGGTGCGGGTCGCCGTGTCGAAATATTCGCTGGGCAGGGTGGTGCGGAAGGCGCTGAGCGTGGCGCCGAACGACCCGGCGTCGTACTTCACCCCGATCTCGTTCTGCTCGGCGCGGAAGGGCTCCAGAACCTCGCCGGCGTTGGCGACGGGCGCGCCGTTGACCGCGCCAGGCGCCGTCTTGCCGGGCACCAGCGCCTCCGAATAGTTGGCGTAGAGCGAGACCCGGTCGATCGGGCGATAGACCACGGCGAAGACCGGCGTCACCGCGTCGCTGGCGTAACCGCCGGTGCGCGCGGTGGTGTTGTAGTCATAGGACCGGGTGTCGATCTCCTGATAGCGGGCGCCCAGGGTGATCATCAGCCGGTCGTCCAGGAAGGACGCCATGTCGGCGATGGCGACGCTGTTTGTCCGGGTCCGGCCCACCACGGTCGGGTCGGTCAGGGAGCCGGCGGCCAGGGCGGTCGGGGCGGGGGCGGGCACGAAGACCGGATCGTACAGGTTGCTGGCGAAGCCGCCGAAGTCGGAGAAGGCGTAGGAGTTCTTCTCGCGCGACTGCACCTGGGCGGCCGAGGCGACCAGGCGGTGGCGGACCGGGCCGGTGTCGAAATCGGCGCGCACGCCCACGTCGGCCGAGAAGACCTGATCGCGACGGCCGTTGTCGAAGCGGTTGGCGGTCAGCGCCCCATCGGCGTTGGCGCGCGGATTGGCCAGGCTGTTGCGCTCCTTGCCGTCGCGACCGCCCACGGCGGCCCAGACGGTCACGGCGTCGGTGACGTCGAACTCGCCGCGCACGGCCCCGAACATCTGCGTCTCGTCCGTATAGGTCCACGGCTGGGCGAAGTTCTTGTCGGCGTCCGGTGCGCGCGGAATGGCCCCGTTCGGCGTCACCTGCGGACGCGGCGCGTCGATGCGGTTGTCCTGCCAGCCCAGGTCGGCCGAGAAGCGCGCGCGGTCGCCGCGATGGTCCAGACCCAGGCCGACCACCTTCATGTCGCGGCTCTCGCCCTCGACGCCGCCTTCGCCGGCGCGGCTGGCCAGGCTCAGGCGCAGACCCCAGTCGCCATCGGGGCCGAAGCGGCGCGACAGGTCGGCGGCGGCGTAGATCTGATCGCCGCCTTCCCAGCCGGCCGTCAGCCGGTTCAGGGGCGCGTCGCCCGCGCGCTTGGGCACCAGGTTGACCGCGCCGCCCACGCCGCTGCCGCCCGGCGCCGCGCCGTTCAGAAAGGCGGTGGCGCCGCGGAACACCTCCACCCGCTCCAGCAGTTCGGCCGCCACATACTGGCGCGGCAGCACGCCGTAGAGACCGTTATAGGTCATGTCGTCGGAATAGACCGGGAAGCCCCGGATCACATACAGCTCCTGGAAGTTGCCGAACCCCTTGGTCAGCCGCACGGCGGGATCGTTCTGCAGCACGTCGCCGACGCTGCGGGCCTGCTGATCGCGCGCCAGCTTTTCGGTGAAGCTGGTGGAGGAGAAGGGGGTGTCCATGGCGTTCAGGGCGCCGAACAGGCCGACCCGTCCGCCGCGCGCCACCTGACCGCCCGCATAGGCCGCGGGCAGGTCCACCTGGGATCCCGTCACCACGATGTCCGACAGGGTGGTGGGCGCATCCTGCTGTTTGGCCAGGGCGGGGGCGGCGCCGAGCAGCGTCGCGACGGAGGCGGACGCCAGAAGGCCGAACAGGGAAGCACGCATCGGGGGGAGGATCGCTTTTGATTATAAGAATGCGTCGCAATACTCCCGCAGCTAGGGTATGACAACTGCGACGTTTCGGTTGCGCCGTCGGGTTTGCCAGTGGACGGCGACCGGCAAATGGGCGATCTCGGGGCATGGGGTTTATCGCGCGCCTGTTCCGTCTGCATTTCTCCCTCTGGCTGGGGTTGGCGGTGCTGGCGGTCGTGGCGTTGGCGACGCCGACGTCGGCCGGATTGGCGTTGCGGCTCGCGGCGGGTTGGGACGCCGGGGTGGCGGCCTTTCTGATCCTGACCCTGGTTCACATCCTGCGCTCAAGCTCGCAGGCGGCCATTCGGCGACGGGCGGCGGAACTGGATCAAGCGGGCGCGCTGGTGCTGCCGCTCAGCCTGACGGCGGCGATCGCCAGCCTGGTCGTTCTGGTGCTGGCCCTGATGCACGGCGGCAAGCCGTCGCTGGCCCAGGCGGCCTTTTCGATCCTGACGGTGGGGCTGTCGTGGCTGTATGTCCACGTCATCTTCGCCCTGCATTACGCCCACGAATTCTATTCGCCCAAGGACAAGGGCAAGGGCGATCAGGGCGGGCTGATGTTTCCGGGCGAGGACGACGCCGACTACTGGGACTTCCTGCACTTCAGCCTGATCATCGGCGTGGCGAACCAGACGGCCGACGTTCAGATCTCAAGCCGCAAGCTGCGGGGGCTGGCGACGCTGCATTGTCTGATCGCCTGGTTCTTCAACGCCGTGGTCCTGGCGCTGACGGTCAATCTGGCGGCGGCGCTGTTCTGAACGCCGCCGCCGATCGGGCTCAGAGGTCGACCGGCTTGCCGGATTCCTCTTCTTCCAAGGTGACGGCGACGTCGGCGTTGGCCGACAGGCGCACCTTGTCGCCCTCCACGTCGGCGACGAAGCCCTTTTCGATATAGTGGTGATGGTCGCTGTGGGCGCCGATGTTCTCGCGCCGGGTCAGCTTGATGCGGTCGCCGTCCAGGCGGTCCACCGTGCCCACATGGACGCCGTCGGCGCCGATGACTTCCATGCCTTCCTTGATCTCGCTCATCGTCGTTCTCCTGGCTGAAACGGATTGCAGCAGAGGAGCGCGACGGATCGGCCGAGGTTCCCGTCGGACGATGAACGATCAGGCGCGAAGATCGAAATATGAGGGAGGATGGCCAGTCTCCCTCTTTCCCAGCGAACCGAGGAAAGAGGGAGACTGATGGTGGAGCTTAGCGGAGTCGAACCGCTGACCTCTTGCATGCCATGCAAGCGCTCTACCAACTGAGCTAAAGCCCCGGACCTTGCGGTCTGGTTCGCCCGGTTCATCTTGCGATGGCCCCCGGCGAGGCGGCGGAAACTATGTCAGGCTTTTTCTGCGATCAAGCCCGTTTCGAGATTTATTTTCACCGCGTTCCCGGAGGTGAAAATATGCAGGTTTTTCAAGCCGAAGCGGCTCGAAAAGACTGCTGTCCCGCCGCGACTTCCCTAGCGGGAAATGCGGCGGGTGCAACAACAATCCGCGCTTATCCCCACAAAGCGAGGGCGCGCCGGGTCCTGTGTCGAAATCAGTCGTCGTCGCGCGACGGCTTGGCGATTTCGTCGTCGATGGAGTCGTCGTCCTCGTCTTCGATGAAGGGGACGGAGTCGTCATCGTCGTCGGCCAGCAGGTCGTCGTCGTCGCCGTCCGTCGAACCCATGCCGGGCTCTTCCGAGGCGTCGGCGGGGGAATCGTCGTCGTCGTCGGGCGTCAGGATCGGCTCGTGGCCTTCCTCGTCGATTTCGGGCGTGGACGTTTCGGCGTCCTCTTCCTCGTCGTCGCCGTCGGCCGGCTTGGCCTTGACCTGATCTTCGGCATCCTCGTCGTCGGCCGGATAGCCGGGACGGGCGCGGCGGCTGCGCAGCTTCATCGCCTCTTCAGGATCGAAGTCCGTGCCGCATTTGGGGCAGTGGGCCGGGCGGCGGTTCAGGTCGTAGAATTTCGCCTGGCAGTTGGGGCAGACCTGCTTGGCGCCCAGTTCGGGATTGGCCACGGTTGGATGCTTTCAACGGGTTGAATTCGGGGCGGTCCCTTGCCACCCCTTAGGGCCGCTGTCAAAAGCTGTCTTTCGCGCCGCCCGCGCGGCCCTTTCGCCAATGCAGCCTGAAGCGGGTGAATATGCCTTCCCAACTGACCGCAAGTCGCTCCTCCGCCCTGGCGGGACAGGTCCGTGCGCCCGGCGACAAGTCGATGTCGCACCGGTCGATGATCTTCGGCGGAATGGCCGTCGGCGTCACGACGGTGGAGGGGCTTCTGGAAGGCGACGACGTTCTGGCCACCGGCCGCGCGGTCGAGGCGTTCGGCGCCCAGGTCGAGCGAACCGGCGAGGGCGAATGGCGGATCGTCGGGGCCGGCGGGTTCAAGACGCCGCTGTCGGTGATCGACTGCGGCAACGCCGGAACGGGGGTGCGCCTGCTGATGGGGGCGGCGGCGGGCTATCCGCTGACGGCGACCTTCGACGGCGACGCCTCCCTGCGCAAACGGCCGATGAAGCGGGTGACGGGGCCCCTGGCCGAAATGGGCGCGCGGTTCGACTGGCTGGCGGCCGAGGACCGGGTGCCGGTGGCCCTGACCGGCGGCGCGCTGGCGGGCATCGACTATGTGCAGACGGTGGCCTCGGCCCAGATCAAGTCGGCCATCCTGCTGGCGGGGCTGAACGCCGAGGGCGTCACGACCGTTACGGAACCGGAAAAAAGCCGCGACCACACCGAGCGGATGCTGCGCGCCTTCGGCGCCGAGGTGACGGTCGAAGAGCGGGGCGAGGGCTGGAAGATCACGCTGAAGGGCGGCCAACCGCTGAAGGCCGCCCATGTGGCGGTGCCGGGCGATCCGTCGTCCGCCGCCTTCCCGTTGGCCGCCGGTCTGATCGTGCCGGGGTCGGAGGTGACGGTCGAAGGCGTGATGCTGAACACCCTGCGCACCGGCCTGTTCGACACCTGGATCGAGATGGGCGCCGACCTGACCATCGCGAACCGGCGTCAGGCGGGCGGCGAGGATGTCGGCGACATCACCGCCCGCTATTCCCGGCTGAAGGGCGTCGTCGTGCCGCAAGAGCGCGCGGCCTCGATGATCGACGAATATCCGATCCTGGCGGCGACGGCGGCCTTCGCCGAGGGCGTCACCGTCATGCGTGGCGTCGGCGAGATGCGGGTCAAGGAAAGCGACCGGATCGCGCTGATGGTCAACGGCCTGCGCGCCTGCGGCGTTCAGGTGGAAGAAGAGCCGGAAGGCTTCCTGGTCACGGGCGGCGATGTGCGCGGCGGGGCGACCGTCGCCACCGCCCACGATCACCGCATCGCAATGAGCCATCTGGTCCTGGGTCTGGCCGCCGAACAGCCGGTGTCGGTGCTGGACCCCGAAATGATCGCCACCAGCTTCCCCGGTTTCGTCCAGATGATGAACGGGCTGGGCGGCCGGATCGGCTGATGCGGTTGCGCGAGGCCCTTCATCGCGGCCTTGCGGTTCTGGCGTTTCTGACCTGCCTGGGCGGCGCCGCGTGGACGGGCTGGATCGTCTGGCGGGGCGCAACGACGGGCGCGGTCAGGGGCAAGCAGGGCGTCGTCCATCTGCGGGCGGACGGCGATGTCTTCTACTATTCGACCCTGGTCCTGAATGCAGCGGCGTCCTTCATCTGGCTGGCCCTCGCGGCGTTCGCTGTGCTGGTCCTGGCGCGCTGGAGGGATTGGACGTGAGCCGGGCGGCTGGATCGTTGCGACGATCCTCGCTATCTGGTTCGCCCTCCCGCGCATCCGGGATGGAAATGTAAAGCGCCCTGCGCTGCGGAGACCTGCTTGACCCTGATCATCGCCGTCGATGGACCGGCCGCCTCTGGCAAGGGGACCATCGCCGCGCGCCTGGCCCAGACCTATGGCCTGCCGCATCTGGACACGGGGCTGCTGTATCGGGCCGTGGGGATGAAGGTGCTGGAGGCCGGCGGGTCGCTGGACGACGAAGCGGCGGCGACGCAAGCCGCGCGGGGGCTGGATCCGGCGGACCTGTCGGACGACGCGCGACTGACCACGGGCGAGGCGGGCGAGGCCGCCAGCCGCGTGGCGGGCTTTGCCGGCGTGCGCGCGGCCCTGCTGGAGTTGCAGCAGGCGTTCGCCGCCCAGGCCGGCGGGGCGGTGCTGGACGGGCGCGACATCGGCACGGTGATCGCTCCGGAGGCCCAGGCCAAGCTGTTCGTCACCGCCGCGCCCGAGGTTCGCGCCACCCGCCGCTGGAAACAGCTGACGGCGCGCGGGATCGAGATTTCGTTCGAGGACATGCTGGCCGACATCCAGCGGCGCGACGACCGGGACGCCGGGCGCGGATCGGCGCCGATGGTGCAGGCCGAAGACGCGGTCTTGCTGGATACGACCGACATGGGTATAGAGGCCGCCTTCGATGCGGCCCGCCGTATCGTCGAGGCGGCGCGCGCGAAACACGATCTCTGATCGTCTCTCGCAAATCCAACGCTCCCATCCTCGGCTTCCGCGGGCGTTTTGATCGTTCTGAACGGCCTCGCATCCCGACGACCTGACTTCATCGATTCCCATCGCCTCGCGCGCGGCCCTTAGGCTGCGTGAGGGGTTTCACCTCGCGCGGGACGGCCTTTTTGTCGCGCGCCACAGCCCCACCGGAAACACCAGAGCTTCATGTCTGATACTCTCAACCCCACGCGCGACGACTTCTCGGCGCTGCTCGACGAACAACTGTCGGGCCGCGACTTCGGCGAAGGCCAGGTCGTTCACGGCCGCGTCGTCGGCATCGAAAAAGACATCGTCATCATCGACGTCGGTCTGAAGACCGAAGGCCGCATCGCCATGCGCGAATTCGGCCAGGGCGAAGACGGCAAGCTGCCCAAGGTCGGCGACAACGTCGAGGTCTACCTGGAGCGCGTCGAGAACGCCCTGGGCGAAGCCGTCATCAGCCGCGACAAGGCGCGCCGCGAAGAAGCCTGGACCCGTCTGGAAGTCGTGTTCGCCGAAGGCCAGCCGGTCAACGGCGCCATCGTCGGCCGCGTCAAGGGCGGCTTCACCGTCGATCTGGGCGGCGCCTCGGCCTTCCTGCCGGGCAGCCAAGTCGACATCCGTCCGGTCCGCGACGTCGGTCCGCTGATGGGCAAGGAACAGCCCTTCGCCATCCTGAAGATGGACCGTCCGCGCGGCAACATCGTCGTCTCGCGTCGCGCCATCCTGGAAGAAGCCCGCGCCGAACAGCGCACCGAGCTGGTCGGCCAGCTGCAAGAGGGTGAAGTCCGCGAAGGCGTCGTCAAGAACATCACCGACTACGGCGCGTTCGTCGACCTGGGCGGCATCGACGGCCTGCTGCACGTCACCGACATGTCGTGGAAGCGCGTCTCGCATCCGTCGCAGGTTCTGGCCGTCGGCGACACCGTCAAGGTCCAGATCGTCAAGATCAACCCGGACACCCAACGTATCTCGCTGGGCATGAAGCAGCTGCAGTCGGACCCCTGGGACGGCGTGGAAGCCAAATATCCGGTCGGCGCCAAATACACGGGCCGCATCACCAACATCACCGACTACGGCGCCTTCGTGGAGCTGGAAGCCGGTGTCGAGGGCCTGGTGCACGTCTCGGAAATGTCCTGGACCAAGAAGAACGTCCACCCCGGCAAGATCGTCTCGACCTCGCAGGAAGTCGACGTCGTGGTTCTGGATGTCGACGCCTCCAAGCGCCGCATCTCGCTGGGCCTGAAGCAGGCTCAGGACAATCCGTGGGACGCCTTCGTCGCCAACCACCCGATCGGTTCGACCGTCGAGGGCGAAGTCAAGAACGCCACCGAGTTCGGCCTGTTCATCGGCCTGGACAACGACATCGACGGCATGGTGCACCTGTCCGACCTGGACTGGTCGGTGTCGGGTGAAGAAGCCATCCAGCGTTACCGCAAGGGCGAGATGGTCAAGGCCAAGGTCCTGGACGTCGACGTCGAGAAGGAACGCGTCTCGCTGGGCATCAAGCAGCTGGGCGGCGATCCGATCGGCGAGGGCGACACCTATCGCCGCGGCCAGCAGATCACCGTCACCGTCTCGTCGATCGAGTCGGGCGGCATCGAGGTCAAGTTCGGTGAAGACGACGCGCCGGTCACGGCCTTCGTGCGCAAGTCGGACCTGTCGCGCGACCGCAACGAGCAACGTCCCGAACGCTTCGCCGTCGGCGACCGCGTGGACGCCATGATCACCGCCGTGGACAAGGCCTCGCGCCGCGTCTCGGTGTCGATCAAGGCGCTGGAAATGAAGGACGAACAGGAAGCCATCGAACAGTTCGGCTCGTCCGATTCGGGCGCTTCGCTGGGCGACATCCTGGGCGCCGCGCTGAAGAACGCCGGCACCAAGGACTAAGCGCTCGTCCGAAAGCGTCAGGCGCTTCGCTCAGGCAGCGGAGCGCCGGGCGCTTGGCGATAGCGAAACAAGAACGAAGGGCGGCGGGCGCGATCCCGCCGCCCTTTTTTCTGTTCGGCGCAGGCTTGTGTTCGATAGCGGACGTAATTGTAGCGCTTGCGCCGCATCCTTGTCGGATAAGGGCTTTTTCGCACGCCGGTCGGGGGTTAGGGTGCCCCATCTGGATCGAGGCGGGGAGACAGCCCGTCCTCACGACCTGACCGGGGACGCCGATGATCAAGTCCGAGCTGATCGAAAAGCTGGCCATGGAGAACACCCACCTGACCCATGCGGAGGTGGAGCGGCTGGTCAACGCCATTCTCAACACCATGACTACGGCCCTGTCCGATGGCGGGCGGGTCGAGCTGCGCGGCTTCGGCGCCCTGTCGGTGCGCGCCCGGCCGGCCCGCGCGGGCCGCAACCCCCGGACCGGCGAGGCCGTCGAGGTGCCCGCCAAGGCCGTGCCCTTCTTCAAGAGCGGCAAGGAACTGCGCGAGCGTCTGAACGCCTCGGGCGACGCCTGAACCCGTTCCATCCCAATCGCGAGGATAGTCCATGAGCCTTCTGTCTGAGTTCCGAGAGTTTGCGGTCAAGGGCAATGTCGTCGATCTGGCCGTCGGCGTGATCATCGGCGCGGCCTTCAACGGCATCGTCAAGAGCCTGGTGGATCAGGTCGTCATGCCGCCCATCGGCTTGCTGACCGGCGGAATCGACTTCTCCAAGCTGGAATGGGTGCTGCGGGCCGAGAACCCGGCGACCGAGGCGGTCGAAAAGGTCTCCATTCAGTATGGGGCCTTCCTGAACACCGTGATCCAGTTCCTGATCGTGGCCTGGGTGGTGTTTCTGGTGGTCAAGGGTATCAACGCCCTGCGTCGTCAGGAAGCGGCCAAGCCCGATCCGGCGCCCGCTGCGCCCACGGCGACCGAGGCCCTGCTGACCGAAATCCGCGACGAGCTGAAGGCCCGCCCCAACGGCTGATCAGGCCTTGGCCGCCCGGCCGCGCGAGGCGGCCAGGGCTGTCGCGCGGCGGCGCAGGGTCGGCGCGGGCGGATTGCGCGCGCAGATGGCGTAGTCGCCGTCGAACGGCGTCGGCGCCCAGGCGGCCGCCAGCGCCGGATCGTCCACGATGGCGTGACAATGGCCCCAGCCGCCTTCTCGCCGAGCAGCCCGCGTCAGGTCGCCCAGCGCGGCCAGCAGACGCGGCGTCGTCATCGGCAATCGCACCTTGGCCGCCCCCAGGCTGCGCGCATTGGCGATCAAGGCGCGCGTCAGAAGCGGCAGGGCGTCCTGTTCCGTCTCCAGCGCGATCAGATCGACGATGTCCAGGCACGGCGGTTCGATCAGGCTGGTCTTGGTGATCTGGGCCATGGCCATGCCGACCACGGCGCCGCCGCGCACGCAGGTCAGCATGATCGGCGCCAAGGTCAGGTCGGGGTCGGACAGACGCCAGCGCAAGGTCGCGGGACTGCGATCCGCCAGCAGCCGATCCTCCCTGACCAGTCGGGACCAGAAGTCGCCATAGGCCGAGGCGTCGGACAGATCGCGCAGGATCGTCACGCCGGCCGGCAGGTCCAGATCGCGGCGACCGAACACCCGGGGATTCATCAGTCGTTCGCCCAGCCGGGTCGCCGTTGCGGCTGAGATGCGGCCCAGCAGGGTTCGCAGCACCCGCCCCTGGGCGCAGGCCAGGCGGTCGGTGGTCCAGGACAGTTTCAGGGCGTGGGTCTGCTCTGGCCAGGGCTTCAGGCCGAACAGTCCGTAAAGCGGCGCCGAACGCGCATTGGCGTTGAAGGTGTAGCGCGCGAACAGGCCCGGCTGTTTCAGAAAGGCCCGGATCAACGGCCGGCTGGCGCCCTTGCGGCTAGGCGGCACGATGATCGAAAAGCCTGTCGCGCCATAAAGGCTGCGCGACCCGTGCTGAAACCGCTGGACGAAGTTTCCCAGCATGGCCGCCGGCCGGTCGTCGTCGTCCGCCACCACCCAGCCCGCGGGCGCGCCGAGGTCCTCGCGCGCCGGATTGCTTTCCAGCCAGCGCCAGCCCGCCGGCGACCGTTCGGGCCAGCCCACCTCGCGGTGCAGCCGGTTAAGCGCGTCGTGATCGGATCTGACAATCGGCCGGACAGCCATCGGACGGTCCTTCTCAAAATGAAACCGCAACCTTCTTCTCGTCCGGCCCTTGCAGATCGGGCGCCAGGAAGGATCACCCCAGGTTGCGATTAGAGAGGCTGCGTTCGCGGCACGCTGTCCCACAATGGCCTTAACACTTGTTCGGATTTCCCGGCCGTGCTGCTTATGCGCCTTTCGTGCGTCGGTGAGGGCGCAGCAGTCAGGAGTGAGCCGTTGACACAAACGGACATGGGGGGAGCGCGACTTACGCGCTGCGTTAACGGGCTTCGATGCGGGGTGGGGGTATGAATATCGTCGTCGCCCTCGGGCTGATCATCACCTTCGCGACCGGCGTGCCGGTCATGATGCAGATCTTCAA
This sequence comes from Brevundimonas sp. UBA6550, assembly GCF_002434505.1. Taxonomy (GTDB): domain Bacteria; phylum Pseudomonadota; class Alphaproteobacteria; order Caulobacterales; family Caulobacteraceae; genus Brevundimonas. The sequence continues at coordinate 739,342 of NZ_DJKE01000012.1, read as the reverse complement.
GAACCACCCGCGCGGACTGATCATTCTGTTCTTCGCCGAGATGTGGGAGCGGTTCTCCTACTACGGCATGCGCGGAATCCTGATCTTCTTCCTGACGCAACACTTCCTGTTCGACGACGCCATGGCGGGGTCGACCTATGGCTCCTACACTTCGCTGGTCTATCTGCTGCCGCTGCTGGGCGGCATCATGGCGGACCGCTTCATCGGCACGCGCAAGGCCGTGGCCTTCGGCGCCCTGTTGCTGGTCGCCGGTCACGGCATGATGGCCTTCGAGGGACGTCCGGCGACGGAAACCCTGACCTATGCGGGCCAGACCTATCAGATCGACGCCGAAGGGCGCGGCGCGGCGCGTGACGTCGCCATCGTCGTCGACGGCCAGAAGTACAAGTTCGAACCCGCCGAGAACGGCCTGGCCATCCAGGGCCTGCCCGCGACCTCGACCCTGCCGGCCGTCATCCCGACCGCCGACTACAAGATCGAGACGACCCGCGACATGGCGGGCGTGAACGTCTTCTATCTGGCGGTGTCGCTGATCATCATGGGGGTCGGCTTCCTGAAGCCGAACATCTCCACGATCGTGGGCCAGCTTTATCCGCAGGGCGATCCGCGACGCGATTCCGGCTTCACCCTATATTACTACGGCATCAACCTGGGTGCCTTCTGGGCCGCGGTCCTGTGCGGCCTTCTGGGCCAGACGGTCGGCTGGTGGGCGGGCTTCGGCCTGGCCGGCGTCGGCATGGCCCTGGGCTGGGTCGTCTTCATGCTGGGCAAGCCGCTGCTGCAAGGCAAGGGCGAGCCGCCGGCGGAGGCCGATCTGAAAAAGCCCGTGCTGGGTCCGATCAACCGCGAATGGTCGATCTATCTGGCCAGCATCCTGGGTGTCGGCGTCGTCTGGTTCATGGTTCAGCGCAACGCCCTGGTGGGCTGGGTGCTGGGCGCCGCGACCGTCGCCTCGCTGCTGTTCATCCTCTACGTCATCGTCAAGGTCTGCGAGAGCAAGGCGCAGCGCGAGCGGATGATGCTGGCCCTGGTGCTGATCTTCGGCTCGGTGGTCTTCTTCACCCTGTTCGAACAGGCCGGCACCTCGCTGAACCTGTTCGCCGACCGTAACGTGGACCTCAGCATCACGCCCCAGGCCTTCCAGTTCCTGGGCATGACCGTCGGCACGCCGGCGCAGCTGGCCGCGGCGGGCATCACGCCCACCGGAATGTGGATCGACGCGACCATCACGGCCGCCCAGACACAGTCGTTCAACGCCGGCTTCATCCTGATCTTCGCGCCGATCATGGCGGCGCTGTGGGCCTTCCTGGCCAAGCGCAACCTGGACCCCAATCCGACGATGAAGTTCGGCCTGGGCCTGCTGCAGGTCGGCCTGGGCTTCATGGTGGTGGTGTGGGGCGCCGGCATGGCCAACTCGGCCTTCCAGATGCCGTTGCTGCTGCTGGGCCTGCTTTATCTGTTCCACACGACGGGCGAGCTGTTCCTGTCGCCGGTGGGCCTGTCGGAGATCACCAAATTGTCGATGGCCAAGGTGGTCAGCTTCATGATGGCGGTCTGGTTCCTGGCCAGCTCCATCGCCCAATACGTCGGCGGCTGGATCGCCGGCCTGGCGGGAACCGAGACCGTGGGCGGCCAGGTGCTGAACCCCGGTCTGGCGCTTCAGACCTCGCTTGAGGTGTTCAGCATGCTGGGCCTGTGGGGCATGGGCATCGGCGTCGCCTTCATCGTGATCAGCTTCTTCATCAAGGGCTGGTCGCATGGGGCCAACAGCGGCGGCGACCATCCCGGTCCGGCGCTGAACGATCGCGGTCAGGAAGACGGCAACGTCGCCGCCCCGCGCACCTCCATCGTCGGCTGATCCTTTAAGCGGATCGACCAAAAAAGAAGGGCGGCGTCCATGCGGACGCCGCCCTTTTTTCTGACCGGCGAGCGGATCAGAAGGTCTTGCGCACCCGAAGCGAGACGAAGGTGCGCGGGTCGATGGTGCGGTCCTCCACGAAGGCGACGGTGCGCGGATTGCGCGAATCGAACACCGTGCGACGCTGGGTGAAGTCGTCCCACAGGTTCAACTGGCGCGGATCGCCAGGGTCGGGGTCGGCTTGTATTCGGCGAAGGCCTCGATGTAGTCCGAGCCGCGCCAGACGCTGACCTGGTCCGGGCCATAGGTGCCCTGGCCCAGACGCGGCAGCCAGTTGATCCCCCACTGGGTCTTCCAGCTGGTGATGTCCTGCTCGAAGCCGACGTTGGCCTGGCTGGCGCGCACGCCCGAGATGGGCCGTTCCTCGCCGGTGGTCGGGTCGGTGACCCGGGTCTTGTTCCAGTCGTTCCTGAAGGTGAAGCGACCGCCCGAAATGCCGAACTTGTCCAGCGGCAGGGTGACGTTCAGCGACAGCCGGTCCAGCGTGCCGTCGCCGATATTGCCCACCGCCGACAGGCCCTCGGGCAGGGGCAGGCGGTCGATGACGTCGATGATCTCGTCATGGCGCAGGCCGATGGAAACCACGCCCTGACCCCAGAAGCGACGCTCGTAGCTGAGCTCAGAGATCCAGCGCTGCTCCGGCTCCAGGTTGACGTTGCCGCCATAGACGTTGTTGTCGCCCAGATCAGCCGAGGCCGCGAAGTCGCCGAAGTCCAGCTGACCCAGCTCGCGTTCGAACCGCAGCCGCACCTGAGTGTCGGCCATGGGCGTCCAGGTCGCCAGGAAGCGCGGCTTGGCGAAGAAGAAGCTCTTTTCCTGGTCCGCATCGCCCGACTGTTTGATCGTGGACGCCTCCAGCCGCACGCCGCCTTCCAGCGTCAGCTTGGGGTTCAGCCGCCATGTGGCCTTGGAGAAGGCTTCGCCGCGCGTCTCCTCCACCTTGACCGAGGCGCTGGGCAGGTCGATGGCCGCGCCGCCGATTGTGAAGCCCTGATGGACGTCCAGCATGTTGTAGGCGACCTCGCCGCCCGCTTCGAGCGTCAGGGCGGGCGAGCGTTCGTGACGGATCAGGCCGCGCAGAATGGTCTCGGATGAATCGCCGTCGGAGGTGAACTGCTGCTCCGGCGCGGCCACGCCGTTCAGCCGCTCATTGCTGTTGGAGACGTTCTCGAAGGAGCTGAATTCGTGGATGAAGCGGGTCTCGACCTGCCAGCGGGGCCGCAACTGGCGCGTCCAGGTCACGCCCAGTTCGCCGGAATGGCTGCTTTCCTCGTAGTCGTTGCGACGAAGCGAGGTGTCCGAACTCAGCTCGGACCAGTTTTGCCAGTCGTTGACGCCGAACCGGGCGGTGCTCTCCACCTTGCCGCCGAACAGGGGACCGGAATAGTTGCCGCGGATCGAGTTGCCGCCGCCCCAGCCGTCGTTCTCGAACCGTTCGTCGCGGATGACCACGCCCGCCGCATTGGTGCGGACCGAACGTCCGACGCCGTTGGAATCGCTGGACCCCATGCCGTCGGACAGGGTGAAGCCCCAGCTGCGGTCGCCGTTGCGCGCCGTGAACTGATAGCTGCCGCCATAGATGTCATGGCCGCCTTCGAACAGCATGGCGTTCCACGTCAGGATCGACTGGCGGCTGGCGGTGGATTTCAGGATGACGTTCACCACGACGGCATAGCCCTGCATGTCCACGCCGGCGGCGCCGCCCCGGATCAGCTCGATCCGCTCGACCTGATTGGCCAGGGTGCGGCCCAGGACGTTCGAACCCGAATCGTTCTTTGACGCCGGGCGGTTGTTGTTGATCAGCACGTTTCCGACCGCGCCTTCGAAACCGCGCGCGCCCGAGCCGTTGTCGATGGAGAAGCCGGGCACCCGGTTGACCATGTCCAGGGCGGTGTTCGGGCGCTGGGCCGCGAAGAAGTCGGGCGTGAAGACCAGCACGCCGCGCTGGGCGGCGTCGGTCAGCGGCGCCTGGCTGGTCGGGCCTGTGGGCACGGGCGCCTCGGCCACCTGCGGCGCGTCGCCGGCGAAGGCGGAGGTGGCGGTCAGGAGCAGGGCGGTGCTGGCCAGCAGCAGGGTCTTGGTCATCGGTTTCCCCTCGGTTCGTTGGCGAGAGGTGTGCCGATCCAGCCTCTTCATCTCCAGTTACAAGGCGGCAAGGTGGATTAAATCGACGACATCATTACAGGGATTTCATTACATGCAGGACAGTAGAAAATCCTATATCGACGGAATGACCGCACGCTCTTCTTCCCTGTTCTTGTCTATTCTGGCGACGGCCGTCCTGTCGGCGGGCGCAGCGACGACGCAGGAGCCGCCAGCCTCCGATGCGGTGGAGGATATCGTGGTCACCGCCCGGCGCATCGAGGCCCCGATCTGGGAGGTGCGGCGCGGCGACAGCGTGCTGATCCTGGTGGGCGCCATCGAGGGTTTGCCCCGCGACATGGAATGGCGCACCGACGCCCTGGTCTCGGCGGTGGAGCGAGCCGATCGGGTGCTGTTCCCGGTGCAGGGCCAGGCGTCGCTGGCCGACCTGGGGCGGGTGATCTGGCGGATCCGCACCTTGACGCGCCTGCCCAACGAACGGACTAGCGCCGACTATCTGTCACCCGATCTGGAGGCGCGGGTCGAACGGATCACCGGCGAGGGCCCCAGCCGCAAGAGCTTTCTGATGCTGTCGGCGGACCTGATGGAGCATGGCGGCTCTGCGCAGCGCGTGCGCTCGGTGTCCGAGATCGTTCGACGCGCCGCCCGCGCCAACAAGAAGCCGGCCGAGCCGGTGGGCGTCTATCGCGGAGACGAGCTGATCGACAATGTGCTGACGACGCCGCCCGAAGCCTATCTGGCCTGTATGGAGGCGGCCGCGACGGCGGCCGAGGCGGGGCCTGAAAGCGGCGCCCAGCGCGCGCAGGACTGGCGGCTGCGACGTATCCCGGCGGTGCTGGCCTCGCCGCTGGAACAGGCATCGACCGCCTGTTCCCTTTGGACGGTGATGGGGGAGGGGCAGCGGTTGCGCGACATCTGGAACGCGGCGGTGGATACGTCCCTGTCCGAGCCTGGCGTCACCGTGGCCATCGCGCCATTGAGACTGCTGGCCGAGCCGAACGGGGTGCTGGATCGGCTGGCGGCGGACGGGCTGGAGCCGCTGGGCCCCGATTGGCGCCCGCCCCAGCCCTGATCCCTTGGGCTAGCCGATCAGTTGGCCGGCGCCGGCGCGCGTTCTGGCACGGCGTCGCGGGCGGCGTTTCCGATATTATCGGCCGCGTTGCCGACGCTCTCGGCCGCACCGGCGATGGCGTTGTCCTTGACCGCGTCGCTGCGGTTCATGTTCATCAGGAAGTAGCCGATCACCAGAACGGCCAGGAGCCCGATGATCAGGGCGACGATGGCGCCCATGCCGCTGCCGCTACGACGTTCGACGACGGTGGTGGGGGCGGCGCTGGTCTCGGTGATGCGTTCGACCCGGCCATCGGGATGTTCGACAGTGCGCTCGGTAGGCATGGTGTTTCCTCTCCAGTGTGGCGGGGAAACACCCTGCGTCGCGATACGGTTCCGCTGGCTCAGACCGCCGTGCCGCCCACCGTCAGGCCGCCAATCTTGAGCGAGGGCTGGCCTATGCCGACCGGCACGCCCTGACCCGCCTTGCCGCAGACGCCGACGCCGGGGTCGAAGGCGAAGTCGTCGCCGATCATCTGGATTTTAGTCAGGGCTGTGGCCCCGTCGCCGATCAGGGTGGCGCCCCGCACGGGTGCGGTGATGACCCCGTCCTCGATCAGATAGGCCTCGTTGCACTGGAACACGAACTTGCCGTTGGTGATGTCCACCTGGCCGCCCGAGAAGTTGGCGGCGTAGAGGCCGCGCTTCGTACTGGCGATCATGTCGGCCTTGGAGTCCTTGCCGCCTTCCATGAAGGTGTTGGTCATGCGCGGCATCGGCATATGGGCGAAGGACTGGCGTCGGCCGTTGCCGGTGGCGGCCACGCCCAGCTGACGCGCCGACAGACGGTCGTGCATCAGCCCGACCATGATGCCGTCCTCGATCAGGACGGTGCGCGAGGTCGGGGTGCCTTCGTCGTCCACGGACAGGGAGCCCCGACGACCGGCGATGGAGCCGTCGTCCACCACGGTCACGCCGGGCGCGGCGACGCGCTGGCCCATCATGCCGTTGAAGACGGACGAGCCCTTTCTGTGAAAATCGCCCTCAAAGCCGTGGCCGATGGCTTCGTGCAGCAGCACGCCGGGCCAGCCCGCGCCCAGCACCACATCCATCTCGCCAGCCGGGCAGTCGATGGCGTCCAGATTGACCAGGGCCTGACGCAGGGCCTCGTCCACCTGGGCCTGCCAGCGTTCGGGCGCGACCCATTCCTCGAAGCCCGCGCGGCCCCCCGCGCCGGACGACGCGCTTTCGCGCTTGCCGTTCTGCTCGACGGTGACGGAGACGTTCAGGCGCACCAGCGGGCGGATGTCGCGCACGGCCCGGTCGTCGGCGCGCAAAATCTCGATGGCGCGGCGCTCTCCGACCAGAGAGGCCGAGACCTGGACCACGCGCGGATCGCGGGCGCGGGCCCAGGCGTCGATCTCGGCCAGCAGAGCGATCTTGTCGGAGAAGGCGGGCGAGGCGAGGGGATCGATTTCGCCATACAGTTTCTGATTGGTGGCGCGCGGAGCCTCGGCGACACGGGCCTCGTGGCCCTGTTTGGCCAACGCCGCGCTGTCGGCGGCGCGGCGCAGGGCGGCGGCGGAGATTTCGTTGGCGTGGGCGTAGCCGGCGGTCTCGCCCGCCACGACCCGTAGGCCGAAGCCCTCGGTGGCGTCATAGGCAGCGGACTTCAGCCGCCCGTCGTCGAAGACCAGGCTCTCGCTTTCGGACCGCTCCAGGAACAGTTCGCCGTCGTCGGCGCCGGTCAGGGCCGTCTTCAGGATGGACAGGGCTTCGTCGGCAGCGACGCCGGCGGCGTCGAGGATGGGCGGCGGGGCGGCATGAACGGTCATGGCTCCTAGGTAGGGGCTCGGGACCGCTTCGTCACCTGTCCCGGATCGCGAAACCTGGGGTCAGTCGAGCGGCTGGGGCCGCGTGACGACGGGACCATCGGGATCGCTGGCGGTCGGACGCGCGGCCGTCGGCGCCGGCGTGGGCGGCACGACGACCAGCGGCTCGGTCTGCACGGTCGGCGCCGGGGTCGAGGCGGCGGCGGGCGCCGGTCGGGATGCGGCGGGGGCCGGCGTCGTCGTCGCGGTCGTCGGGCGGGTGGATGCCGTGGAGGGCGGCGTGGTCGCCGGTCGGGCGGCGGCGGTCGATGCCGGCGCCGGCGTGCTGGTCGCGGTCGTCGGCGGCGGGGTCGGAGCGGGTTCGGTCGCAACCGGCGCGGCGGCCGGCGTCGTCGTGGTCGGCAGGGTCTCGGCGGGCGGGGTGGTCAGCGGCGCGCTTACGGACGCAGGCGCGGGCTGGGCAGGTGTCGCCGCCGGGCGCAGGGCGAACCACAGGCCGCCGCCCAGCGCCAGCACGGCGACGACTCCGGCCCCGACATAGAGCGGCAGGCGCGAGGCCTTGGCGGGCGTGCGGGCGAAAGTGGGCGTCGCCTGGGGCGGGGGAGGCGCGATGCGCGGCGCCACGACCGGCGCCGGCTCAGGGGCAGGCTCCAAGGCCGGCAGGGGTTCGGCGACGGGCGTCGGCAGGGGGCGCACCGTCAGGTCGGCGGGGGCGGTGGGTTGTTCAGTCGCCGGCTCGGGCTGGGCCAGACGCTCCGGCGCCGGGGCCGCGGGTCGGGCCGTCGGGATCAGCGATCCGCCCAGGATGCCGCCGCCTGAGGTCGCCGGACGGGGCGCTTGCGGCCGGGGCGCGGCAGGCGTTTGCTTCGGGCGCGGCTGCGTGGGCGTCAGGCCCGTGGCCAGGCTCTGGTCGCCGATGCCGCGCGGCGGCTGCGGCGGGGCCTTGCGCGGCGGATCGGGAATCCGGTCCAGCGGATTGGGCGCGACCGGCACCGGCCCGACGTGGAAGGTCGTCGCGGGCATGCGCCCCCACTGCGCCGGCTTGCGGGCGAAGGGCTCGGGCGGGGTCTTCTGGTCGTCGGACATGGTCTCTCAATCGCTGGCGATCTGGCCCGTTTCGTGACGGATCAGTTCTTGAGCCGGTAGCCGGTCTGGAACATCCACATGACGATGGCCAGGCAGACGGCGAAGAAACCCAGGGTCGCGGCCACGCTGATCCCGACCGCCACGTCCCCCTGGCCGTAGAAGGCCCAGCGGAAGCCCGAGATCAGATAGACCACCGGATTGAACAGGGTCACGGTGCGCCAACCCTCCGGCAGCATGTCGATGGAATAGAAGGCGCCGCCCAGGAAGGTCAGGGGCGTCACGATCAGCATGGGGATCATCTGCAACTGCTCGAACCCGTCGGCCCACACCCCGATGATGAAGCCGAACAGGCTAAAGGTCACAGAGATCAGGACCAGGAAGGTCATCATCCAGACCGGGTGCAGGATCTGCAGCGGCACGAAGAAGGCCGCCGTCGCCAGGATGATCAGCCCCAGCACCGCCGACTTGGTCGCCGCCGCCCCCACATAGGCCAGCACGATCTCAAGCGACGACACCGGCGCGGACAGAATCTCGTAGATCGTCCCGGTGAACTTGGGGAAATAGATGCCGAACGAGGCGTTGAAGATCGACTGGGTGAACAGGCTGAGCATGATCAGGCCCGGCACGATGAAGGCGCCGTAGGGCACGCCGCCGACCTCCTGCATCCGGCTGCCGATGGCGCCGCCGAAGACGACGAAATACAGGGCCGTGGTGATGACCGGCGTGACCACGCTCTGCCACAGGGTGCGAAGCGCGCGCGCCATCTCGAAGCGATAGATGGCCCAGACGCCGTATCCGTTGAAGGTCATGCGGCGGCTCCGTTCGTGTGGACCAGGCTGACGAAGATGTCTTCCAGCGAGCTCTGGCGGGTGTTCAGGTCCTTGAAGCCGATGTTCAGTCCCTCCAGCCTGCGGATCAGCGAGGGAACGCCGGTGTCGTCGGCGTTGGCGTCGAAACTGTATTCCAGCTCGCCCCCGTCGTTCTTCAGCGTCAGGTCCCAGTCGGACAGTTCGGCGGGCAGGGCGTCCAACGCATCGACCAGATTCAGCGTCAGCGTCTTCTTGCCCAGCTTCTTCATCAGGGCGGTCTTTTCCTCGACCAGGATCAGTTCGCCCTTCAGGATCACCCCGATCCGGTCGGCCATCTCCTCGGCCTCCTCGATATAGTGGGTGGTCAGGATGATGGTGACGCCGCGTTCGCGCAGGGTTCGCACCATCGCCCACATGTCGCGGCGCAGCTCGACGTCCACCCCGGCGGTCGGTTCGTCCAGGAACAGGATGTCCGGCTCGTGGCTGAGGGCCTTGGCGATCATGACCCGTCGCTTCATGCCGCCCGACAGGGTGCGCATCTTGGCGTCGCGCTTGTCCCACAGCGACAGGTCGCGCAGCAGCCGTTCGATGAAGGCCGGGTTCGGCACCTTGCCGAACAGGCCCCGGCTGAAGGTGACGGTGGCCATCACCGTTTCGAAGGCGTCGGTGGTCAGCTCCCGCGGCACCAGGCCGATCTTGGTGCGTGCGGCGCGAAAGTCGGTCTGAATGTCGTGACCGTCCGCGACCACCGTGCCCGTCGACGGGGTGACGATGCCGCAGATGATGGAGATCAGGGTGGTCTTGCCCGCCCCGTTCGGCCCCAGAAGCGCGAAGATCTCGCCCTTCTCGATGCTCAGGTCGATACGCTTCAACGCCTGAAGCCCGGACTTGTAGGTCTTGGTCAGGCCGTCGATCTGGATAACGGGCATGCAGCCTCCTGGCGCGGCGGGCGCACGGGCGCGTCGCCGGATGTGGCGGCAATATGGCGTGCCGCGGCCCGCACTCAAGGGGCTTGCCTTCGCCAAGTCGTTGTTAACCCGATTGGCCCACCGTGGGGTCTTGTGTCCTGGTCTCGACGGGAGCTTGCGTGTCGTCCCTGTCCCCCGCCCACCGCGCCGCCCTGACGGCGGTCGTCCAGGCATGTCCCGATGCGTCCCTGGCGCAACTGGGCGGAGCGGTCGCGGCCCTGCCGGGCGACAAGGCGGCGGAGTTGGCCGTCATCGTGGGCGAGGAGGCGCGGGATCGCGCCCGACGCGCCACCGCCTTCGCGCCGCTGCTTCCGCTGTTCCAGGCCCGCGCCGACGGCGTGCCGGCCCTGGTCTTTCCTCCAATGGTCTTGCCGCGGGTCTGGCGCGAAGCGAAGATCGGCGAAGAAGCCTTTCTGCCCCTGCTGGACGGAGCGGCGATCGTCGATGGGGAATGGACCCTGGCGGCGGATCGGCTGTGCGCGCGGGCGGCGGCGGTGTTGCGCGACCGGCCGCGCGGGGTCTGGCCGGAGTTTCAGCGCCCGCCCGACGGGGCGCCGCCGTCCACCCCGGCCGAACTGGCGGGCTGTTTCGACCTGACCCCGCTGGCCCGGACGGCCCTGCCGCGCCTGTCCGTCTGGCTGGAGCGGCCGGACGACAACCAGATGGCAGGCTTGCGTCTGTTGATCCAGGATTGTCTGGCCGTGGCCCCCGACGGCGGGCGGCGGATGATCGACATCCTGTTCGCCCATGTGGCGGACGCCGAGCGGATGCTGCGGGTGGTGGCGCGCACCAGCCGCCTGGCCGACCGGGAGGTGACGCTGAGTCATTCGGACATGGGCGTCTTCGTCGAGCGGCTGCTGGCCTCGGTCCAGGCGCGGGTCCAAGGCGTGGCGGCGCTGCGATCCTCTCTGACCGCCGACGCCATGCAGACGGTGGTGGACCAGGTCGGCTGGTGCGCCGGCGTCCTGGCCGAAATGGACATCACCTTGCAGATCCGCCCCGATTCCAGCTGGGGCAAGACGGCGCGGATGGCGCGGGTGCAGGTGTCGGGGCAGCTCTCGGGGCTGATGAAGTCGACGGCGGCGGCGGTTCACGCCGCCCTGCCGACGAAGCGCCGCACCATCGCCGGACGCATGACCCGGATGTCTCCGTGGCTGGAGGCGCCGGCGGACGGCGAGCCGATCGAGGCGGCGGCGGCGCTGCTGACGGCGGTGGCTGGCCTGCGCGGGGCGGCGGTGACCTTCGGCTGCGAGGCCGACCGCGCGGCGTTGAAGACCGAGATGACCGACTATCTGTCCACCTGGGCCAACGAGGCGCTGGACGGCGTGGCGGACGGCGAGGTCGACAACCCGGACCAGGCGCTGCGACTGGTCGGGATCGCCGCGCGGTTCCTGACGCTGATCGAGGCGCTGGAGGCGGCGCGCGCGGTGCGACGGCGCGCGGCGACCGCGGAGACCGCCCGACTGCCCTGATGCGCGTGAAAGGCGGCTCGCCCGGCGGCCATTGTTCGGCTAGATCCCTGAATCATGATCGCCTTCTGGATGATGACGGGACTGGCGGCGGCCCTGGCCGCCCTGTTGGTGCTGGCCGGCGCGCGGCGCGGGGCCGAACCGGCGGCGGACGTCGAGACGCACGCCGGATCGCGCGAGATCGAGGAACTGGACCGGCTGAAGGCGCGCGGCCTTCTGGACGAGGCCGCCTATTCGGCGGCGCGGGCGGAGGCGGGACGCCGGCTTCTGGCCATGACGGCGACGACGGCCCCCGTCGCGGGCGCCAGGGACAGGCTGTGGGTGCTGGCCGGGATCGGCGTGACGGTGGCGGGGGCGCTGGGCCTCTATGTCGCCACTGGCGCGCCTGGCCTGCCGGACCAGGGCTATGAGCGCAGGGTGGACGCCTGGTCGGCCGATCTGAATGGGCTGGAGCCGGCGCAACTGGCCGCCGTGACGGCCCGCGTCGCCAAGGAACGGCCGGGCGATCGCCAAGCCCTGGCCATGCTGGGCTCCGCGCGTTTCGCCGCCGACGATCCGCTGGGGGCGGCCTCGGCCTTTCGCCGGCTGATCGACCTGGACCCCAGGGACGCCCAGGCCTGGGCGCGGCTGGGCGAAAGCCTGGTGGTGGCCAACGACAACCAGATCGGCGGCGACGCCGAGGCGGCCTTCCGCCAGGCGCTGAACCTGGACCCCGATCAGCTGGGCGCGCGCTTCTTCCTGGGCGAGGCGGCGCTCAGGCGGGGCGACCGGACGGCGGCGCGCGACCTGTGGGCGCCCCTGATCGCGGCCCTCGATCCGGCCGATCCGCGCCGCCAGGATCTGGAACGCCGCCTGCCCGAGGCGAGGCCGCAATGACGCCTTGGTCGCGCCCGGCGCCGGGGCTATACGGCGTCGAACCGAAAAGGTCCGTCGCATGAGCTGGCTGCCCAGATCGCCAAAGGCCCGCCGTCGTCTGTGGGTCGTCGCCGCCGTGGCGCCGATCCTGGCGCTGGCGGTCGGCCTGTCGCTGTGGGCCATGCAGGACAGCGTGACCTTCTTCTATTCCCCGTCCGAGGCCACGGCGGACAAGGCGCCGGAGGGGCGCAACATCCGCCTGGGCGGCCTGGTCGAGGTCGGCAGCGTTCAGAAATCCGGCGACGGCGTGGTGGCCTTTTCCGTCACCGACAATGTGGGCGTGACCCGGGTCGTCTACCACGGAGACCTGCCCGACCTGTTCCGCGAAGGGCAGGGGATCGTGGCGCAAGGGTCGTTCGGCGCCGACCGCACCTTCCACGCCAGCCAGGTCCTGGCCAAGCACGACGAGAACTATATGCCGCGCGAGGTCGCCGACCGCCTGAAGGAAAAGGGCGAATGGCGGCCTGACGGCGCGCCGTCGCAGGGCGCCGCGACAAAGACCGTTCCCCTATGATCGCTGAATTCGGGGCCTTCGCCCTGGCGCTGGCCTTGGCGCTGTCGATCCTGCAGACGGGGCTGTCGGCGGCTGGGAGCGTGCGACGCAGCCCGGTGCTGGCCGGGGCGGCGCAAGGGGCGGCCCTGGCGGCGGCGGCGGCGGTCGCGCTCAGTTTCGCCGCCCTGATCTACGCCTTCGTCGTATCCGACTTTTCGGTTTCGAACGTCGCGGCCAACAGCCACACCGACAAGCCGATGCTGTACAAGGTGGCGGGCGCCTGGGGCAGCCACGAGGGGTCGCTTCTGCTGTGGTGCCTGGTCCTGACCGTCTTCGGCGGAGCGCTGGCGCGGGCGCGCGGTTTGCCGTTCGGGCTGAAGGCTTCGGCCGTGGCGGTGCAGGGGGCGCTGGGGTCGCTGTTCCTGGCCTTCGCCGTCTTCACCTCCAGCCCCTTCACCCGTCTGGACCCCGCGCCGTTCCAGGGGGCGTCGCTGAACCCCCTGCTGCAGGACCCGGCGTTGGCCGTGCATCCGCCGCTGCTCTATGCGGGCTATGTCGGGTTTTCGGTCTGTTTCTCCCTGGCCGTCGCGGCCCTGATCGAGGGGCGGGCGCAGACCGCCTTCTGGCCCGCCTGGGGACGCTGGGTGCGGCCTTGGGCCCTGGCCAGTTGGGCCTTTCTGACGGTCGGGATCACCCTGGGGTCGTTCTGGGCCTATTACGAACTGGGCTGGGGCGGCTGGTGGTTCTGGGACCCGGTCGAGAACGCCTCCTTCATGCCGTGGCTGGCGGGGGCGGCCCTGCTGCACAGCGCGGTGGTGACCGAGCGGCGCGGGGCGCTGGCGGGCTGGACGGTGTTTCTAGCGCTTCTGGCCTTCACCTTCTCCATGCTGGGGGCCTTCCTGGTGCGCTCGGGCGTGCTGACCTCGGTCCACGCCTTCGCCGTCGATCCGCAGCGCGGCATGATGCTGCTGGCCATCCTGGGCGTCACGGCGGGCGCCGCCTTCGCCCTGTTCGCGTGGCGGGCGCCGCAGTTGAAGGGCGGCGGCCTGTTCGCGCCGATCAGCCGCGAGGGCGCGCTGGTGCTGAACAATCTGTTCCTGACGGCGGCGGCGGCGACCGTGCTGCTGGGCACCCTGTATCCGCTGATCCTAGAGGCGGCGTCCGGCGCGACCATCTCGGTCGGCCCGCCCTATTTCGCCGCCACCTTCACGCCCCTGATGATGGTCGCCTTCCTGATCCTGCCGGCCGGGCCGCTGTTGGCGTGGAAGCGCGGCGATCTGCCCGGCGCCTTGCAACGACTGGCCGTGGCGGGCGGCATCGCCATTCTGTCGGCCCTGGCGGCATACGCCCTGTGGGAGCCGCGAAAGGCCCTGGCCGCCGTCGGCGTCGGCGTCGGGGCCTGGTTGATCGCGGGATCGCTGGCCGAGGTCGCCGAGCGCATCCGCCTGTTCCGCGCCGCCGGGGCCGAGACCTGGCGACGGACGAAGAGCCTGCCGCTGGGCGCCTGGGGCATGACCCTGGCGCATCTGGGGGTGGGGGTCTTCATCCTGGGCGCGGTGGTCGAGACGGGGTTCAAGGCCGAGGCCGCGCGGTCGCTGACCCTGGGCCAAAGCTTGTCGGCCGGGCCCTGGACGGTGACGCTGGACGACGTGCGGGTGGTCGAAGGGCCGAACTATCTGGCCGAACAGGGGCGGTTGACCGTGCGTCCCGCCGATGACCGGGGGCGGGCGACGACCGTCACGGCCGAACGCCGCTTTTTCCCTGCCGGCGGCCAGACCACGACCGAGGTCGGCCTGGATTTCCGGGTGCTGGACGACGTCTATGTGGTGATCGGCGAACGGGCAGGCAGTCCCCAGCAACCGGCCTGGGTCGTGCGCCTGTACTGGAACCCCTGGGCGCGGCTGATCTTCCTGGGGCCGGCGATCATGGCCCTGGGCGGGGCGCTGTCGCTGATGGATCGACGCCTGCGCCTGGGCGTGGGGCAAAGACGGCGGAAAACGGCATGAGGCGTCTGGCCGTCCTCCTGGCCGCGCCGATCCTGGCGCTGATGCTGACGGCGGCGGAGCCGCCCGCCGCGCCCGACCGACCCCTGGCCGATGCGGCGCAGGAAGCCCGCGCCCAGGCCCTGTTCAAGGACGTGCGCTGCGTCGTCTGCCAGCACGAGGCCATCGCCGACAGTCCGGCGGGCGTCGCCGGCGACATGCGCCGCCTGATCCGCGAGCAGATCGCGGCGGGCGCGACCGACCAGGCGGTGCGCGACGATCTGGTGCGCCGGTTCGGCGACTATGTGCTGTTCACGCCGCCGGTGCGAACGGGCACCTGGCTGTTGTGGTTCGGGCCGTTCGGGCTGGTGTTGTTGGCCGGGACCGCCCTACTGCTGCGCGCCCGTCGCAAGCCCGCCGAGACGCCCGGCCTGACGCCCGACGAGGAGCGGCGGCTGGACGAAGTTCTACGAAATGAGAAGCTTCGCCGCGATCCTGACGCAACCTCGCCTCACGACGGGCTTTAGTCGGGACCAACCATCGAACGTCGGCATTGGCGGAAAAGCCTTCCGGCCTATATCAATCGCGAAACCGGCGCCCGTCTGGCGCCGGACAGAGGATCGCAAGGACCACGATGCTGAAGCGCAAGGAGTTCATTCTCGGGGCCGCGGCCGGCCTGACCCTGGCGGCGGCGGCGACCGCCGGCGGCGTGATCAACTGGCCCGGCGCGCACGCCGAACCCCAGGCGGTCAACCGCATCACCCCGGTCCCGGCCAATGGCGACAGCTTCACCCCGCCGCCGGGCGCGCCCAACAGCTTCGCGACCATCTTCGAACAGGTGGCCCCGGCCGTCGTTCAGATCGACGTGACGGTCAAGGTGGACCAGCCCCAGGGCGGCGCCTTCACCATTCCCGGCCTGCCGTTCCAGTTCGTGCCTCCGCAAGGGCGCGGCGGTCAGGGCGGCGACGAACCGCAGACGACCCAGGGCGCCGGCTCGGGCTTCTTCATCTCGCAGGACGGTTTCATCGTCACCAACAATCACGTCGTCGCCGACGCGACCGAGATCAAGGTCAAGATGTCGGACGGCCGCGAACTGCCGGCCCGCCTGATCGGCCGCGACGCCGGCACAGACCTGGCGGTGATCAAGGTCGAGGGCAACGACTTCAAATACGTCAGCTTCGAAGAAACGGCCCAGCCCCGCGTGGGCGACTGGGTCATCGCCATCGGCAACCCGTTCGGCCTGGGCGGCACGGCCACGGCGGGCATCGTCTCGGCCAAGGCGCGCGACATCGATCCGTCGGGCTACAACGACTACATCCAGATCGACGCGGCGATCAACCGGGGTAACTCGGGCGGCCCGACCTTCGACATCTATGGCCGCGTCATCGGCGTGAACTCGGCCATCTATTCGCCCACCGGGGGATCGGTCGGCATCGGCTTCGCCATCCCGGCCGAGACGGCCAAGGCGATCACCGAGCGGCTGATGCGCGGCGAAACGATCGAGCGGGGCTATCTGGGTGTCCAGATCGGCAACCTGACTGACGAGTACAAGGAAAGCCTGGGACTACCGGCGACCACGAAGGGGGCCTACGTCGTCGAAGTCACGCCCGACGCCCCGGCGGCGCGCGCAGGACTTCAGCCGGGCGACGTCGTGGTGAACCTGAACGGTCGCGCGATCGAAGGCTCCAGCGAACTGACCCGCGCGGTCGGATCGGCCAAGCCGGGCGATACCTTGCGTCTCGAACTGCTGCGCGAGGGCCGTCGCCAGACGGTCAACGTCCGTGCCGGCACGCGTCCTGCGAACCTCGAAGTCGCCGGAACGGAAGACGGCGACGGCTCCAAGACGCCGTCCAATCCCGGCGCCGCCACAGGCGAGGTCGTCGAAGGCCTGACCGTCGCGCCCGTCACGGGTGCGCTGCGCGGCCGCTTCGACATCCCCGAAGGCGTTCAGGGGCTGGTGGTGACGAACGTGAGCCAGCAATCGCGCGCCGGTCGGCTGGGCTTCCAGCCGGGCATGGTCATCCTTCAGGCGAACGGGCGCAGCGTTGGATCGACGGCCGACCTGAAGAGCGCCGTGGAAGCGGTGAAAGGCGCGGGACGTCCTGGTATTCTGTTGCTGGTCCGCACCCCGCGTGGGAACAGCCCCATCGTTCTGCCGCTGCAAGACAAGAACTGATCGGCATTCTGACCAAGCCTTAACTCGTCAATCGCCGCCGATGGGCTAACATCGGCGGCGATTTTGATTCCGGGAGGGGTTTCGATGCGGATTCTGGTGGTCGAGGATGACGCCGAGGCGGCGACCGCCATGGTGCGGGGCCTGTCCGAGGCGGGGCACGAGGTGACCCATGCGGTGGACGGCGCCTTCGGCCTGCTGGAATCGCAGAAGGGCGGCTACGACGTCTATGTCGTGGACCGGATGATGCCGCGTCTGGACGGCGTCGGCATGGTCGAGACGGTGCGCAAGGGCGGCGATCAGACGCCGGTCCTGTTCCTGTCGGCCCTGGGCGAGGTCGAGGATCGGGTCACGGGGCTGAAGGCCGGCGCCGACGACTATCTGGTCAAACCCTACGCCTTCGCCGAACTGATCGCGCGGGTCGAGGCCCTGGCGCGCCGGCGCGAGACGGGCGGGGTGCAGACCGTGCTGAAGGTCGGCGACCTGGAGATGAACCTGATCGGCCGCACTGTGCATCGCGGAACGACCGAGATCGACCTGCAGCCGCGCGAGTTCCAGCTGCTGGAGTTCCTGATGCGTCACGCCGGTCAGTCGGTGACGCGCACCATGCTGCTGGAGAAGGTGTGGGAATACCATTTCGACCCCCAGACCAACGTCATCGACGTCCACATCAGCCGCCTGCGCTCCAAGATCGACAAGGGCTTCGACAAGGCCATGCTCCAGACCGTGCGCGGCGCGGGGTATCGGTTGGAGGCGTAACCTCGGGCGTGAGTGGTGATTGGTGAGTAGGCAGGGTCGCAGCGAGAAGCGGCCGCCAACACGGCTTATCTTTCTGAACCGCTTTGACCATTTCCGCCGTTCACATATCGCTACTCACCCATCACGAGTCACCGCTCACGCCTTCATGCGCCTCCCTTCCGTCCTTCGTCGCACGCCGTTTCGGCTGACGCTGCTGTTCCTGGCGCTGTTCGTGGCGGCGGCGGGGGCGATACTGGCCTATGTCTATTTCGCCTCGGCGTCGGAGGCTCAGGGGCGGGCGAGGGCGGATGTGGAGGGCGAACTGAGCGCCCTGACCGCCATTCACCGCACGCGCGGGATCGACGCCCTGAACCAGGCGCTGGTCGAACGCACCATTCGCGGCGGGCCGTATCTGTATCTGCTGACCGCGCCTGACGGACAGATCGTCACCGGCAATCTGTCGGTCATGCCCTTCGACCTGAAGGAGCCGCCCCAGGTCGGACGGGGCGAGTGGAGCACCTTTCGCCTGACCAGCGCCGACGACGACGGTCGGGTGCAGAACCGGCGCTCCATCGGCGTGGTGATGCCGCTGGCGGGCGGCGACACCCTGTTCGTGGGCGAGGACATCGGCGGCATCGAGGCCTATCTGGCCCGCCTGACCCAGGCGCTGTGGGGCGCCATGGCCCTGGTCATGCTGCTGGGCCTGGCGGGCGGGCTCTACATCAGCCGTCGGGTGGAGAAGTCGATGGCCGGGCTGAACCAGGTCGTGCAGGCGGTGCAGGAAGGCGACCTGAAGGTCCGCGCCGCCGTGCGCCACACCGGCGACGAACTGGACGAACTGGGGCAGGGGCTGAACACCATGCTGGATCGGCTGGAGGCGTCCATGGCCTCGATCCGACACGCCGGCGACGCCATCGCCCACGATCTGCGCTCGCCCCTGACGCGGATGCGGGCCAAGCTGGAGGTGGCCCTGATCGACGCCGAGGCGGGCAAGATCGACGGGGTGGACGCCCTGGGCATCGCCCTGGACGAGGCGGATCACCTGCTGAAGACCTTCAACACCGTCCTGGCCATCGCCCGGCTGCAAGCCGGCGGCGCGCCCGATCCGAAGGTGATGGACGCCGCCGACCTGGCCGCCGACATGGCCGAGCTTTACGAACCGGCTGCCGAGGACAAGTCCATCGACTTCTCCGCCGAGATCGACCGGGGGCTGACGATCGAGGGCAACCAGCCCTTCCTGGCCCAGGCCCTGGCCAATCTGATCGACAACGCCATCAAATACACCCCGGCCGGGGGGGCGGTGAAGCTGAGGGCGCGTCGGCGTTCGTCGGGCGAGATCGAATATTCCGTCACCGACACCGGGCCGGGCGTGCCGGAGGAGGACCGCGAGCGGGTGGTCCAGCGGTTCGTGCGTCTGGACAACAGCCGCACCGAGCCGGGCTCGGGCCTGGGCCTGTCGCTGGTGACGGCGGTGGCCGAAGCTCATGGCGGCCGGGTCGTGCTGGACGAAGGCCCCGGCGCCTATGGCGACTTCGGCCCGGGCCTGCGGGTCGCGCTGGTGTTGCCTGCTGCCTTGGCCTCGACCTGATTCCGCTCATCCCCGCGAAAGCGGGGACCCAGTTCTTTGGGCGTGCGGACTTGTGGGCCGTGTTGGGATCGTGGTCCAACACCCTGCCGAGCGACAGCACTGGGTCCCCGCTTTCGCGGGGATGAGCGGAAGATTTGAATGCCTGATCTCAAGTCCAAACCCCTGTTTCAATCCCTCGCCCCCGCCGGCCCCGTCGCGAATCCCGCCGCCGCCGATCGTCTGCACGACACCCTGACCGAGGTCGCCGCGGCGGACGGCTGGTCCGAAACCCTGACCGCCGCCTGGCCCGCCCTGGCTCCCGTCGCGGGCGCGTCGCCCTATCTGACCGGCCTGATGCGCCGCCGTCCGGCCCATCTGCGCCGACTGCTGGAGGGCGATCCGGCCGAGAGCCTGGCTCGGATCCTCGGCGAGGCCGATGCTCTGGACGGCGAACCCGACGATGTGCGCGCGCCGTTGCGGGTGCTGAAGGCCGATCTGCATCTGCTGACGGCGCTGGCCGATCTGGGGGGCGTGTGGGATCTGGACCAGGTCACACAGGCCCTGTCGAAATTCGCAGACGCCGCCTGCCGCGCGGCCCTGCGCGCCGTCGCCGCCGAGCAGAGGGCGCGCGGTCGGCTGATCTCCCCGCCCGACGATTCGCGCGGTCCCGTGCCCGGCCTGTTCGGCGTGGCCATGGGCAAGCACGGCGCCAATGAGCTGAACTATTCCTCCGACATCGACATCTCGCTCTTCTTCGAGCCGCGCCTGACCACCCTGGCCCTGGCCGAGGGGGTGGAGATGCAGGATTTCGCCAATCGCGTCGGCAAGGGGGTCGCGACCCTGCTCAGCGAGCGGACGGCCGACGGCTATGTCTTCCGGGTCGATCTGCGATTGCGGCCCGATCCGTCGTCGACCCAGCCGGTGGTCGCCGCCCCCATGGCCCTGGCCTATTACGAAAGCGTCGGCCAGAACTGGGAGCGGGCGGCCTTCATCAAGGCGCGGCCGGTGCTGGGCGACCTGCGCGCGGCGGGGCGGTTCCTGAAGGCGCTGGTCCCCTTCGTCTGGCGGCGCAGCCTGGACTATGCCGCCGTCCTCGACATCCAGGCGATCAAGCGCCAGATCCACGTCCACAAGACCGGCGAGGGTCTGGCCGCGGCGGGCGCCAATCTGAAGCTGGGGCGCGGCGGCATCCGCGAGATCGAATTCTACGCCCAGACGCAGCAGCTGATCCTGGCCGGACGCGATCCGGCCCTGAGGACGCCGCGCACCATAGAGGCGCTCTACGCCCTGGCCGACGCCGGCCATATCCCCCGCGCCGTCGCGGGCGAACTGTCGGCCGCCTATGTCGAACTGCGCGGTCTGGAGCATCGCGTGCAGATGCTGGACGACGAACAGACCCACCGCCTGCCCGAGGACGCCGAACGCCGCGCCGCCGTGGCCGCCCTGGCCGGCGGGTCGGACCTTTCGGCCTTCGACGCCCATGTCGAGGCGCTGCTGGCGAGGGTCAACGCGCGTTATGGCGAACTCTTCGAGGGCGGCGAGGATCTGGATTCCAGCTATGGCAGCCTGGTCTTTACGGGCGTCGAGAACGACCCCGAGACGCTGGAGACCCTGAAGCGGATGGGGTTTTCCGAGGCGGCCTCGGTCGCCGACACCATCCGCGCCTGGCACCACGGCCGCATCCCCGCGACCCGCACCGAACGCGGGCGCGAACTGTTCACCCGCCTGGCGCCGCGCCTGCTGGAGGCGGTGGCGCGGTCCGGCGCGCCCGACGACGCCTTTCGCCGGTTCGCCGTCTTCTTCTCCGGTCTGACGGCGGGGGTGCAGGTCCAGGCCCTGTTCCTGAACCAGCCCAAACTGTTCGAGATGGTGCTCGGCGTGATGGCCTTCGCCCCGCGCCTGGCCCGCACCCTGGGGCGCCAGCCGGCGGCCTTGGACGGGGTGCTGGATGCGCGCTTCCTGACCGACCTGTCCGACGACACCGGCCTGACCGAACAGATCCTGCGCGAGGCGGGCGAGACCGAGGATTTCGAGGGGGCCATGAACGCGGTGCGCCGACTGCACCGCGAACAGATGTTCCGTATCGGCATCCACGCCCTGACCGGGCGGGCGGGCACCGAAGCTGCCGGCCGGGCCTACGCCGCCCTGGCAGATGCGGCCATGCGGACCCTGTCGCCGGCGGCCCTGGCCGAGACGGTGCGGCTGGGCGGCGCGTTTCCGGGCGCGGTGGCGGTGGTGGCGCTGGGCAAGGCCGGCTCGCGCGAGATGACGGCCGGCTCCGACCTGGACCTGATGACGCTTTACGAGGCGCCGCCCGAGGCGACATCGACCCTGAAGGACTGGACCGCCGATGTCTTCTACGCCCGTTTCACCCAGCGGCTGATCGCGGCCCTGTCGGCCCACACGGCGGAAGGGGGTCTTTACGAAGTCGACATGCGCTTGCGGCCCACGGGGTCGAAAGGGCCGGTTTCGGTGCGTCTGTCGGCGTTCGACGCCTATTACGCCAAGGAGGCGGAGACGTGGGAGTTCATGGTCCTGACCCGCGCCCGCGTGGTCTGGGCCAGCGATCCGGCCTTTGGCGAGCGTGTCGGGGCGGCTATCGAGGCGGCCCTGCGCCGTCCGCGCCCCGGCGTCGATGTCGCCGCCGATGTGCGCAGGATGCGGGGACTGATGGACCGCGAGCGTCGTCCGCATGGCTTCTGGGATTTGAAGCTGTCGCCCGGCGGACAGGTGGACGCCGAGTTCGCGGCCCAGTTCCGCCAGCTTCAGGCCGCCGCCATCGGCGAACCGCTGACCCTGTCCACGCTGGAGGCGCTGCACGACGATCCGGTCCTGGCCGAGGCGTGGCGGGTGCAGCAGCGGCTGGCCCATCTGCTGGCCGCCGCCTTCGAGGGACGGGTCGACCCGGAGGCCGAGCCGTCGGTGTTCCAGCTGCGTCTGGCCGAGGCGGCGGGCGCGCCCGATTTCGAGACGCTGAAGACCGAACTGACGGACCTGCGCGTGCGCGCCCGCAAGGCCTTCGAACGCGCGGTTCCGGCGGGTCGCGACGGAGATTCGGAGACGCTGCGTTCAATCTCCTGACAGGGCTATGTCCGGCCGCCGTATGCGGCCCAAGGAGACGATCGAGATGAGAATGACCTTTCTGACCGGCCTGGGCGCCATCGCGCTGGCCGCCAGCGCCGGCGTTGCGACCGCACAGACCCCGCCCGCGCCGCATCATGCGCGTGGCGAGCCGAACCGCCAGATCACCCGCGCCGAGTTCGTCGATGCGCGCGTCGCCCGCCTGACGGCGATGGATGCGAACCGCGATGGAACGATCAGCGTCGAGGAGCGTCAGGCGGCCCTGCAGGCCCGACGCGCCGAACACGCCGACGCCCGCTTCGCCAAGCTGGACGCCAACGGCGACGGCTCGATCAGCCGCGCCGAGTTCGACGCCGCCAACGTCGCCCGTCCCGAACGCGCCGGCGCGCGCGAGGGTCGTCGCGGCGGTCCGCGTCACGCCATGCGCGGTCCGGGCCGCGAGGGTCGCGAGCGCGGTCCGGTGATGATTTCGGAGGTCGCCGCCAAGCTGGGCGAGCGGTTCGACACGATGGACGCCAACCGCGACGGCGTGATCTCGCCGGACGAGCGCCGCGCCGCCATGACCGCCCACCGCGCGGATCGTCAGGCCCGTCGTGCGGAGCGCCAGGCCGCGCGTCCGGCGCCACAAGCCGCTTCCCCGGCTCCGGCTTCGGAGTAAGAACGGTGTCGGGGTCGGCCGTCATGGACGAATCGGTCCCTTTCGTCAGCAGCGGAAGAGGCAGGCTTGGTCGCCATCGTCGACCCCGACGAGGAACTAGTGCGCCGCGTGGGTCAGGGCGACCCGGCGGCGTCGCAGGCGTTGGTCGCCAGAAAGCTGCCGCGCATCCTGGCTCTGGCGCAGCGGATGCTGGGCGACGCGGCCGAGGCCGAGGACGTGGCGCAGGAGGCCATGCTCAGGGCCTGGCGACAGGCCCCGAAGTGGCGGCCCGGCCAGGCGCGGTTCGACACCTGGCTGCACCGGGTGGCGCTGAACCTCTGTTACGACCGGCTGAGGCGCCGGCGCGAAATCCCGACCGATACGCCGCCGGATCGACCGGACGAGGGACCGGGGCCGGATCGGGGGCTCTTGGCCGCCGAGACCGGCGCGCGGGTGACGGCGGCCTTGAAGCGGCTGCCCGACCGTCAGCGCGAGGCCATCGTGCTGTGCCATTATCAGGAGCTGTCCAATATCGAGGCGGCCGCCCTGATGGCGATCAGCGTCGAGGCGCTGGAGAGTTTGTTGTCGCGCGGTCGTCGCGCATTGCGTCAGGCGCTGTCGGATATGTCTCCGATCACCGCCTCTAAGGGAGACGGACGATGAAGGCGGAACGGTTGCAGGCTCTGGCGGACGCCTATGGCGCGGACCTGCGTCGCTGGCCTGCGGACCAGCGCGCCTTCGCCGAAAGCCTGCTGGCCGCCGATCCGTCGTTGCGGGACGTGCTGGACCAGGCTGCGGCGCTGGATGCCCTGCTGGATACGGCGCCCGTGCCGGTCCCTTCGGCGGCGCTGACGGCGCGGGTCCTGGCGGCGGCGCCTCGACCGAAGACCAGCGGGCGGTGGCGTCAGGCTGTCTGGTATCTGGGCGCCGGCTGGGCGGCGGCGGCCTGCGCCGGCGTGGTGGCGGGCGTCGGCCTGACCAGCCATCTGACGGCCGATGCGCGGGCGGATGCGGTGCTCTATCAATCGGCCCTGACCGGGGTGGACGACACCGAGGTTCTGGGATGACGACCAAGACGCTGAAGATCGCCCTGGCCGTATCGGTGGCCCTGAACCTTTTCGCGGTGGCGGGGGGCGTGACCTATGTCGTCGGCCGCGACAAGATCGAACGGCGGATCGATGAGCAGCGCCGGGGCGGCCGCGAAGGGCCGCTGGCCGAGGTGCTGGCCGGGCTGGACCCCGCCGTGCGCCAGCGGGTGCGCGCTTCCTTACGCGAAACCGCCCTCTTGGCCCGTCCCGATTTCGAGGCGGCGCGGGCGGCGCGGCGCGAGGCCATCGCCGTCGCCGGTCAGCCGACGCTGGACTCCCCGCGCGTCCAGGCCCTGCTGGAACAGTCGCGCGCGGCCGAGATGCGCGGGCGTCAGCGGCTGGAGACCGGGGCGGTGGCCCTGCTGGCGACCCTGACGCCGGCAGAGCGCAAGGCCATGACGCCCCTGTTGCAGCGCAAGGGCGCCGCCCGTCGCAACGCCGCGCGCCACGACGGGCCGGAAACGAACGGGTCGGACCGCGCCGGCCAAGACCGCCCCGGCCGCTGAAGGTCCTAGGCGGCTTTCGAGGCGCGGAAGGCCGCCACGGCGTCCACCGCCGCGCGCACGGAGGTCTCGATGGCCGTCCAGTCGCCGGCCTTGACCGCCGCGTCCGTCACCAGTTTGGAGCCCATGCCCGCCGCCACGATGCCGGCGCCGAACCATTTGGCGATGGAGGCTTCCTCGGGATCGACGCCGCCGGTCGGCATGATCTTGACCCAGGGCATCGGCCCCTTGACCGCCTTGACGAAGTCCGGGCCGCCGACCGACGAACCGGGGAACAGTTTGACGATGTCGCAGCCCAGTTCGTGGGCCTCGCCGATGTCCGTCACCGAACCGCAACCGGGGAAATAGGCGACCATGCGCCGGTTGCAGACCTTGGCCACGTCGGGAACCAGGCAGGGGCTGACCACGAACCGCGCGCCGCGGTTCAGATAGAGCGCCGCCGTGCCGCTATCGACCACCGAACCGATGCCCAGCACGACGTTCGGATCGGTCTTGATCAGTTCGCGATTGATCTCGCCGAACAGGTCGCAG
The DNA here is from genome assembly GCF_002434505.1 of Brevundimonas sp. UBA6550. Taxonomy (GTDB): domain Bacteria; phylum Pseudomonadota; class Alphaproteobacteria; order Caulobacterales; family Caulobacteraceae; genus Brevundimonas. The sequence goes on along the minus strand of NZ_DJKE01000012.1, from coordinate 714,399 downwards.
GCGAAGTCGCCGCGATTGGTGAACTCCACCACCGGCGCGCCGCCGCGCGCGCAGGCGCGGATCACGTTCAGGCTGACCTCGGGATCGGGATGGTAGAAGACGGGGCAGACGCCCTGGGTCTCCAGCGCCTGAAGCACGCTGACGCGATCGTGGGCCATGGTCTGTCTCCTGGTCGTCCCGATGCGGCGGGATCGTGTGGGCCGTTCGGCGTTCTGCTTATCGCACGCCCGGCCCAGACCAAAGCCCGGGGGGCCAGCTTCGCCGTGAGGCGACGGAACATATTGTTTCATTCGCCGGTCTTGATCGAGGTCAAGGCGCGGCGTCGCCGAAGGGGCGAGGGTCGGGATCAAAGGAGAAGCCCATGACCCTGCTCGATCGCGAACGGCTCGTCACCCGCACAGGCCTGCGCCTGGAGGTCCGCGCGGCGCGCGGCGAGGACGAGCGCGCCCTGGCGGCCTTCTTCGCCAAGGTGACGCCGGAGGATATGCGGTTCCGTTTCCTCTCCACCCTGGGCGCGCCCGGTCACGACCAGCTGCTGGCCCTGATCGAAAAGCCTTCGGCGAACGGCGAGAGCCTGATCGCCTGGGGCGAGGACGGGACCATTGCGGCGACCGCCGTCCTGGCCGGCGACGCGGCGGGCGAGCGGGCCGAGGCCGCCATCCTGCTGCGCGGGGACCTGAAGGGGCAGGGGATCGGCTGGACCCTGCTGGAACGGCTGGTGGCCGAGGCGCGGGCGCGCGGCTATGCGGTGGTGGAATCGCTGGAGGACCGCGCCAACCACGCCGCCCTGCAGGTCGAGAACGACATGGGTTTCGACGTCGCCCCGGTCGAGGACGACCCCACCCTGGTCTGGGTCAGCAAGCGGTTGCGCTGATCGGCGCCGTCGGCCGTTTCGGCGGCGGTCGCCATGGGCTAGAAGGCGTTCAAACTTCAGGAAGGCCACGGCCATGATGACCGCCATCTTCGTCTTCATCAAATGCGAGCTGGGTTACGCCAACGATGTGGCGGCCGACATCGTGGACAATGTGGAGAATGTGTCGGAAGTCTATTCCACCTCGGGCCAGCACGACCTCTTGGCCAAGTTCAACCTGCCGCGCGACGCCGATATCGGCACCTTCGTGACCAAACAGGTCCAGACGCGCCCGCACGTGCGCGACACCTTCACCGTCATCACCTTCTCGCCCTTCCTGCCGTCCAAGGTCTGACCGCCGTCCGCGCGACAGGGTGACGCTGGCGTGCGCGGGGTCTAAACCGGGGGCATAGGGAGACACCATATGACGCGATCCAACGCGCCCGCCTACATGACCGGCTTCGGCAATCATTTCGCGACCGAGGCCGCGCCCGGCGCCCTGCCGCAGGGCCAGAACTCGCCGCAGAAGACGCCGATGGGCCTGTACGCCGAACAGCTGTCGGGCACGGCCTTCACCGCCCCGCGCGCCGAGAACCGCAGAAGCTGGCTCTATCGTCTGCGGCCCTCGGCCCAGCACGGACCCTATCGGCCGTTCGACCAGGGCCGGGTGCGCTCGGGGCCGTTCGACGAGACGCCGCCCAATCCCAACCGGATGCGCTGGGATCCGCTGCCGATGCCTGAAGCCCCCACCGACTGGGTCGAGGGGCTGACCACCTATGGCGGCAACGGCGAGCCGGACGCCGGGGCGGGCGCGGGCATCCACCTGTATGTCGCCAACCGTTCGATGACCGACCGCGTCTTCTATAACGCCGACGGCGAAGTGCTGATCGTGCCCCAGGAGGGGGCGCATCGCTTCGTCACCGAGATGGGGGTGATCGAGGCCCGGCCCGGCCAGATCGTCCTGATCCCCCGCGGCGTGCGCTTCCGCGTCGAGGTCGAGGGTCCCGTGCGGGGCTATGTCTGCGAGAACTACGGCGGTCCGTTCCGCCTGCCCGATCTCGGCCCCATCGGCGCGAACGGCCTGGCCAATCCGCGCGATTTCGAGACGCCGGTCGCGGCCTACGAGGACGTGGATCGCCCGACCGAGTGCGTGCAGAAGTACGGCGGCCGTCTGTGGGCCACGACCTTCGATCACAGCCCGCTGGACGTGGTCGCCTGGCACGGCAATCTGGCGCCCTGCCGTTATGACACGGCGCGGTTCAACACCATCAACACCGTCAGCTACGACCATCCCGATCCGTCGATCTTCACCGTCCTGACCAGCCCGTCGGAGACGCCGGGGACGGCCAACATCGACTTCGTCATCTTCCCGCCGCGCTGGATGGTGGCCGAACACACCTTCCGTCCGCCGTGGTTCCACCGGAACGTGATGAGCGAGTTCATGGGGCTGGTGACCGGCGCCTATGACGCCAAGGCGGGCGGTTTCGCGCCGGGCGGGGCGTCGCTGCACAATCGCATGAGCGGCCACGGCCCGGATCAGGCCAGCTACGAGGGCGCGATCAAGGCCGAGCTGAAGCCGCACAAGATCGAAAACACCCTGGCCTTCATGTTCGAAACCCGTGCGCCGATCCGCGTCACGAAATGGGCGTCGCAATCCCCTCAGATGCAACTGGACTACGACGACGTGTGGTCGGGATTCACCAAGGGACAGATATCATGATCCGTATTTGGATCATCGCCGCCGCCGCGCTTCTGGCGGCCGCCTGCACGCCCCAGACCACCACGAGCGCGGGTTCCGACGCGCCGATGCAGAGCGCGGAGGCCTCGGCCTGCGCGACGCGCGGCGGCACGATGAAACAGGTCGGGCGAATGCAGTCCTGGCAGTGCGTGATCAGCTACGCCGACGCCGGCAAGCGCTGCACCGACGGCGCCCAGTGTCAGGGCGATTGCCGCGTCGAGGGCAATACGGGCGCCGCGGCGGGAACGGCGACCGCCGGCGTGTGCCAGGCGACCAGCGATCGCTTCGGCTGCAACGCCACGGTCGTGGACGGCAAGGTCGGCCCGACCCTCTGCATCGACTGACCGCCGATAAGAAAAAGCCCCCGTCGCGAACGACGGGGGCCGGTCCATCCGTAAACGGATTTAGTGGGTCGACGGCGTGTTCGACGTGGTCATGCCGCCGTCGGCGTTGCCGCCCTGTTGCTCGACACGGTCGGCCTTGCGGTCGGCGTTCTTCTCGACCTGATCGGCCTGGGCGTTCAGGGCGTCCTTCTGGGCTTCGGTCGGAGCGGTCGCAGCCTGGGCTTCCAGCTGGTCGGCGCGGGCTTCGCCCGTCGCTTCGATGGCGTCGGCCTGTTTCTCGGCGGCCTTGTCGGTGGCGCTTTCACCGCAGGCGGCGACGCCCGACAGCACGAACAGCGACGCGGCGGCGATGGCGAACTTTTTCATCTTGGGTTTCCTCTCCTTTGTGGAGACGAGGAAACGTCACGGCGGCGGATCGGTTCACGCCGCCGTGAGATTTGCGTGATCGCCTAGCCTTCGGCCTCGGCGAAGGCGACGCGCGCGGCGCCCAGCAAGGCGGCGTGTTTGTGCATGATCACCTTGGTCGGGATTTCGGACATATAGTCCTTGAACCGGCCCTTGCGCTCGAACCGCTGGCGGAAGGGGCTGGCCTTGATGAAGGGCAGGATGCGCGGAACGATGCCGCCCGCGATATAGACCCCGCCGCGCGCCCCGGTGGTCAGGGCGATGTCGCCGGCCACGGCGCCCAGGATGGCGCAGAAGCGGGCCAGGGTCGCGCCGCACGGGCTGTTCGGATCGGTCATCGCCGTCTGGGTGATCTGGGCCGGATCGTCGATATGGGTCTCGCGCCCGTCGATCTCGGCCAGGGCCCGGTGCATGTTCAGCAGACCGGGGCCGCAGATCAGACGCTCGATGGAGACGCGATCATAGCGGCGGCGCAGGATGCGCAGGATTTCGTCCTCGACCGGATCGCCGGGGGGGAAGCAGGCGTGGCCGCCCTCGGACGGCATGGCCATCTCCTTGCCGTGGGCGTCGCGCACCAGGGCCGCGACGCCGAAGCCGGTGCCGGGACCCAGCACGGCGACGGTCGAATGCGGATCGCCGTCGACCGGCCCGCCCAGGCTTTCCAGCTGGTCCGCCGGCACGACGGGCGCGCCCCAGGCCAGGGCCTCGAAATCGTTGATCAGCTTGACCGGCTTCAGGCCCAGGGTCTGCAGCTCGCTCTCCGACACCTGCCAGGGCGAGTTGGTCAGGTCGATGGCGCCGTCCGTGACGGGGCCGGCCACGGCGATGACGCCGCCGGTCGGCTTGACCTCGCAGCCGTCGATGAAGGCGGCGACGCCTTCCAGGAAGGTCGGATAGGTCTCGGCCGGGAAGCTGTCGTGGTGGTCCAGCACGGGCTGGCCGTCCACCATGCGGGCCAGGGCGAAGCGGGCGTTGGTGCCGCCGACGTCGCCGACGAGGAGGGTCTTGTCATTCATTCTGGGCGTTTCCTGCGCTCGGTTCGGTGGATCAGGCGTCCACGGTCCGGTCGACGAAGTTGGGGTTGGGCGGCGTGTCGTCGTGGCCGTTGCTGGCGCTGGGCAGGGCGAAACAGACGGTGGCCCCCTGTTCGGCGGTGGTGACGACATGGCGGAAGGCGCCGAACAGCTCGCGGCCATAGCCCCAGGACGAACCCTGGGCGATGGCCGGCGTGCGCGTGGCGGCCGGTCGGGCGGTCAGGTCGGCGATCCCGACGGTGGTCAGCACCCCGGCCTCGGGGTCCAGGCGGATGATGTCGCCGTCCTGAACGTGCGCCAGCGGACCGCCGGCCAGGGCCTCGGGGCTGACGTGAATGGCGGCGGGCGTCTTGCCGCTGGCGCCCGACATCCGGCCGTCGGTGACGAAGGCCACCTTGAACCCCTTGTCCTGAATGACCGACAGGGCTGGCGACAGGCTGTGCAGTTCCGGCATCCCATTGGCCTTGGGTCCCTGGAAGCGCAGGACCACCACCACGTCGCGGAACAGCTTGCCGTCCTTGAACGCCTGCAGCGCGTCTTCCTGGGTTTCGAACACGGCGGCGGGCGCCTCGACGATGCGGTTCTCGGGTTTGACCGCCGAGATCTTGATGACCGCGCGGCCCAGGTCGCCCTGGACCAGGCGAAGGCCCCCCTCGTGGTCGAACGGATCGGACGCGGGACGCAGGATGTCGCGATCCAGGCTCTCGCTCACCCCGTCGCGCCAGACCAGTTCGCCGTCCACCATCGACGGCTCCTGGAAATAGGCCTCGATCCCCTGGCCCATGATGGTGGTGACGTCGGTGTGGATGTTGCCGGCCTGGGCCAGTTCGCGCGCGATGAAGGCCACGCCGCCGGCCGCCTGGAAGGCGTTCACATCGGCCGAGCCGTTGGGATAGACCCGCGCCAGCAGCGGCGTGACCGACGACAGTTCGTCCATGTCGGTCCAGTCGATCAGAACCCCCGCCGCCCGCGCCATGGCGACCAGATGGATGGCGTGGTTGGTCGAACCCCCGGTGGCCAGAAGGGCCACGATCATGTTGACGATGGACTTCTCGTCGATGACATCGGCCATGCGGCACTCGCCGCTGCGCGCGAGTTCGACCGCCCGCTTCGCCGCCGCCGCCGTCAGGGCGTCGCGCAGGCCGGTGTCGGGATGGACGAAGGCGGTGGAGGGCATGTGCAGCCCGCCCAGCTCCATCATCATCTGGTTGGAGTTGGCGGTGCCGTAGAAGGTGCAGGTGCCGGGCGAGTGATAGCTGCCGATCTCGCTTTCCAGCAGGGTCTGACGATCCACCTTGTTCTGCGCATATTCGGCGCGGACGCGGGCCTTTTCCGCATTCGGAATGCCCGACGGCATGGGGCCTGCCGGAGCGAAGACGACGGGCAGGTGACCGAAAGCCAGGGCGCCCATGAACAGGCCGGGCACGATCTTGTCGCAGACGCCCAGCATCAGGCCGGCGTCGAAGGCGTCGTGGGTCAGGGCCACGCCCGCCGACATGGCGATGACGTCGCGGCTGAACAGCGACAGCTCCATGCCGGGGCGACCCTGGGTCACGCCGTCGCACATGGCGGGCGTGCCGCCGGCGACCTGGGCCGTGGCGCCGACCTCGCGCACCGCCTTGCGCACCACGTCGGGGAAACGTTCGAACGGCTGATGGGCCGACAGCATGTCGTTATAGGCGGTGACGATGCCCAGGTTCGGCTTGGACCCGTCCATCGACGTAAGCTTGTCGGCGATTGTCTGGCCCGCGAAGGCGTGGGCCCAGTTGGCGCAGGACAGTTTGGCGCGGCCGGTCCCGCTGTCGCGGGCGGCGTCCATGCGACGGATATAGTCGGCGCGGGTCTCGCGGCTTTTCTCGACGATGCGGGCGGTGACCGCGGCGACCGTGGGGTGAAGCGCCATCAGCCTTCCTCCGTCCACAAAACTTCAAGGGGAACGCCGGCGGCGATCAGGGCGGCGATGGGCTGAACCTTCGGATCGCCCTTGGCCTGTTCTTCGAAGACGCGCCGCTTGGCGGCGCCCTTCAGGCCCAGGATCACCCGACCGGCCGACATCAGATAGGCCAGGTTGATCGACAGCCGCTCGATGGTCGGCGCCATGCCGTCGCGACCGTGGGGCACGCCCAGGACCGTGGGTTTCAGCGTCGGCGTCAGCAGGGTCTTCAGCGTCGGGCTTTCGGGGAACATGGAGCAGATGTGGCCATCCTCCCCCATGCCGAGCAGGACCGCATCGAACCGCCCGCCGGCGTCCGCCAAAGCCTTGGCGGCGACCATGGCCGCCCGGTCCACCGTGACCTCGGGCGTATAGAGGGGGATGAAGCGCGCCGCCGCCGCCTTGTCCTGCAACAGGACGTCGCGGATCAGTCGGGCGTTGGACTCCGGCGAGGTTTCGGGAACATAGCGCTCGTCCACCAGGGTCACGGCGACCCGGGACCAGTCCAGATCGGTCGCCGCCAGCCGGCGATAGATGGGGGCAGGCGTCGAACCGCCCGGCCCGGCGAACAGGGCCGCGCCCTTGTCGCGCAGGGCTGTCGAAAGGCTCTCGCTCAGCCGGGCCGCGATGGCCTCGGCCCAGGCGTCGACGCCGGCGAAGGTTTCGATGGCAGGGATATCAGACATCGGTCGTGTTCCAGTCGCGGCCGGTCCGCATCATCAGCATGTCGGCGCTGTCGGGACCCCAAGTTCCGGCGACATATTCGTCGGGCTTCAGGCCGGATTCGGCCCAGGCCTCGGACACCTCGTCCACCCATTTCCAGGCCTGTTCCGCCTCGTCGCGACGCACGAACAGGGTGGAATCGCCCGCCATCGCATCCAGCAGCAGACGCTCATAGGCGATGCGGCGGCGCGGCGGGGCGTCGCCCTTGCCGTCAACACCCCACGACAGGCTCATCTTGATCGGCTGAAGCTGCATCCGCCGATCCAGGCCGGGGCGCTTGTTCATGACGGTCAGGGAGATGTCTTCCTCGGGCTGAAGCTCGATGATCATCCGGTTCGCCGTCACTTCTCCGCGATCATCGCGGTCGAAGATCGAGTGGGGCACCGGCTTGAATTGGATGACGATCTCGGTGCGCTTTTCCGGCAGCCGCTTGCCGGTGCGCATGAAGAAGGGCACGCCGGCCCAGCGCCAGTTGTCGATGTCGGCGCGGATGGCGACGAAGGTCTCGGTGTCCGAATCCTGACCCCGCTCCTCGTCATAGCCCTTGACCGGCTTGCCCTCGCTGGTCCCGGCCACATACTGGCCGCGCACGGTGACGCGCTCGGCCTCGTCGGGGGTGATGGGGCGAAGCGAGCGCAGCACCTTGACCTTCTCGTTGCGCACCGAGTCCGGGTCCAAGTCGCTGGGCGGCTCCATCGCCACCAGGCACAGCAGTTGCAGCATGTGGTTCTGCAGCATGTCCCGCAGCGCGCCGTATTCGTCGTAATAGGGCCAGCGGTCGCCGACCCCCACGGTCTCGCCGATGGTGATCTGGACGTGGTCGATCGACAGATTGTTCCACAGCGGCTCGAAGATGGTGTTGCCGAACCGCAGGGCGATCAGGTTCTGCACCGTCTCCTTGCCCAGATAGTGATCGATGCGGAACACCTGGTTCTCGCTGAAGGCGTGGGCCACGGCGTCGTCGATGTCCAGGAAGGACGTCAGGTCGCGCCCGACCGGCTTTTCCAAAACAATGCGGCAGTTCTTCTCGGCCAGACCGGCGGCCTTCATCGCGGTGACGATGCGGGCGTACAGCGACGGGGACACGGCCAGGAACGACGTGACCTCGCCGTCGCCCACCTTGTCCTTCAGCGGCTTCAGGCTGTCGGGCGAGGTGGCGTCCACCGCCAGATAATCCAGACGCGCCTTCATCCGCGACCAGCTGTCCTCGTCCCAGGCCTTGTCGGCCTCGGCCTTGGCCTTCACCGCGTCGTGGACCTTGGCGATATAGTCGTCGGCGCTTTCTTCCGAACGCGCGGCGCCGATGATCTTCAGCCCGTCGGGCAGCAGGCCGTCGTGCTCGAGGAAATACAGCGACGGCAGCAGCATGCGCATCGCCAGATCGCCGCCGCCGCCGAACAGAATGAGAGCCGCCATGAAGTATCCCTTCAGCGATCCCGCTTTGTGGGATCGACGCCGTTAAGGTGCAGGTTGGCCTTTGCCCGCTTCGGCGCGTGAGGCCAACACATCCAGCACGTCCTGAAACACCATGTTACGGGCATGGAGAAGAACGAGCAGGTGATAGATCAAATCCGCAGCCTCGCTGGCGAGTTCCTCGTCCGGTCCGGCGACGCCGGCCAGGGCGGTTTCGACGCCCTCTTCGCCGACCTTCTGGGCGATGCGTTTGGGGCCCTGGGCGATCAGTTTGGCGGTCCAGCTCTCTGACGGATCGGCGGCGGCGCGGCGGGCGATGGTCTGTTCCAACCGGGCGATGCGGCCCACGCCCGGCGCGTCGGCCTCTCCGAAACAGCTGGTCCGGTTCAGGTGACAGGCGTTGCCGACCGGCCGGACCGACAGGACCAGGGCGTCGTTGTCGCAGTCGGGCGTGACGCCCACGACATGCAGCCGGTCGCCCGAGGTCTCCCCCTTCCTCCACCGTCCGCCGCGCGAGCGCGAGAAGAAGGTGGCTTCGCCCGACGCGATCGTCTCGTCCAGGGCCGCGCGGTCCATATAGGCTAGAGTCAGGACCTGAAGCGTGGCGGCGTCCTGAACCACGACGGGGACAAGGCCGCCGCCCTTGGCGAAGTCGATGGTGTTCGGGTCGATCACAGTCTCATCTCCAGGCCTTGGCCGGCCAGGTATCGTTTCAGGTCCGGTATGGCGATGGCGCCGGTGTGGAAGACGCTGGCGGCCAGGGCGCCGGACACGTTGGCCTGGTCGAACACGGCCTTGAAATGCTCCGGCGCGCCGGCTCCGCCCGAGGCGATCAAGGGGATGGTCAGGCGCGCCCGGGCGGCGGACAGTTGTTCGATGTCATAGCCTTTGCGCACCCCGTCCTGGTCGATGCAGTTCAGCACGATCTCGCCGGCGCCGAGGGCTTGCGCCTGATCCAGCCAGTCCAGGGTGCGCTTGCCGGCGCGGCGGCGCGCATCGGGATCGCCGGTGTATTTATGGACCACCCAGTCGCCGTCCTCGAACCGGCTGTCGACGCCGACGACGACACACTGGCCGCCCAGCCGTTCGGCCATCTCCGCGATCAGTTCGGGCCGCTCCAGGGCGGGGGAGTTGATCGACACCTTGTCCGCACCGTGGTCCAGGCATCGCGCGGCCTGATCCACGCTGCGGATGCCGCCGGCGACGCAGAAGGGGATGTCCAGCAGCCGGGCGATATCCCTGATCCAGCCATAGTCGAGCGTGCGCCCCTCGGGACTGGCGGCGATATCATAGAAGACCAGTTCGTCGGCGCCCGCGTCACGATAGCGCGCGGCCAGTTCGGCGGCGTCGCCCACGTCGGTGTGGCCGACGAACTTCACGCCCTTGACCACCCGCCCGTCCTTGACGTCCAGGCAGGGGATGATCCGCCGGGCGGTCATTGGACCGCCCTTATGCTTGCGAACGGGGCGGTCATGCCGCCGCCGCTATGGCTTCGGGCAGGGTGAAACAGCCCTCGTAGAGTGCGCGGCCCACGATGGCGCCGTTGCAGCCCAGCGCCTTGATGGCGCTGAGATCATCCAGCGACGACACGCCGCCCGAGGCCTGAAGCACCAGGTCGGGACGTCGCCTGCGGATTTCCGCCAGCAGCTCCAGGTTCGGCCCGGTCAGGGCGCCGTCGCGGCCGACGTCCGTCACCAGCAGGTGTTTGGCCGTCCCCTTCGGATAGCGGTCCAGCGCCTCCCACAGAGTGACGCCCGACGACTGGGTCCAGCCCTTCAGCGCCGGCACGGGCACGCCGTCCTCCATCTTGACGTCCAGGGCCAGGGTGATGCGCTCGATCCCGAACCCCTTCAGCCAGGCGGCGACGTCGTTGGGCTGGGTCACGGCCAGGGAGCCTACGACGACGCGCGAGACGCCCGAATCCAGCAGTTTGGCCACGTCGTTGGCGCTGCGCACGCCCCCGCCCGACTGGACCTTGACGTCGATGGCCTGGGTCAGTTCGCCGATCAGGGCGTGCTGCACGGCCTGGCCCGCCTCGGCGCCGTCCAGATCGACGATATGGATCCACTGCGCGCCCTCGGCCGCGAAGGCGGTCAGGCGGGCGGCCGGCTGTTCGTCATACTGGGTCACCTGGTCGAACTTGCCGTGCATCAGCCGCACGCAGACGCCGGCCTTCAGGTCGATGGCGGGATAGATCAGCATGTCAGGCCCAGAAAGTTCTTGAGGATCGTCGCCCCGGCCTCGGCCGAGCGTTCGGGGTGGAACTGGCAGCCCCAGCGGTTATCAGAGCGCACCACGGCAGGGACCGGCCCGCCATAGTCGGCCCGCGCCAGGGTCGCCGGCCCGTCGGGGCAGACGAAGCCGTGGACGAAATAGGCGTAGGCGCCGTCGGCGACGCCTTCCAGCAGCGGATCGTCGCGGTCGCGCGTCAGGCGGCTCCAGCCCATGTGCGGCACGGGCAGGGGCTCGGACGGCTCCAGACGTTTCACCACGCCGGGGATGACGCCCAGCAGTTCGACGCCGTCGCCTTCGTCGCTCGATCCGAACAGCAACTGCTGGCCCAGGCAGACGCCCAGCAGGGGGCGAGGGAAGGCGCGGATCGGTTCGATCAGGTTCAGTTCCGCCAGCCGCGACATGGCGTAGCCCGCCGCCCCGACGCCGGGCAGGATGACCCGCTCGGCCTCTGCGATCTCGACCGGATCGGCGGTCAGGCGCACGGTCGCGCCCAGCCGCTCCAGCGCGAACTGAACCGAGGCGATATTGCCCGCGCCATAGGCGATGACGGCGACCTCCATCAGCCTTCTCCCCTTGGGGGAGAAGGTGGCTCGCGGAGCGAGACGGATGAGGGGGATGCCGGATACAGGCTCGCTCTTGCCGTCAGCGAGGCGGACAGAGCCCCCTCATCCGAGCCCTCCGGGCCCACCTTCTCCCCCGAGGGGAGAAGGAATGCAGGTGCGCTCATCACAACACGCCCTTCGTGCTCGGCACCGCATCCCCCTCCACGCGGATGGCCTGACGCAGGGCGCGGCCGAAGGCCTTGTAGACGGCCTCGGTCTTGTGGTGGTCGTCCTGGCCGGTGACCTTGATGTGCACGGCGGCGCCCATGGCCTCGGCCAGGGAGCGGAAGACGTGGGCGGTCAGGTCGGTGCGGTAGTCGCCGATATAGGGCGTCTCGAACGCGCCCTCGAACAGCGGATAGGGCCGTCCCGACAGGTCGATGGAGACGGTCGCATTGGCTTCGTCCATCGGCAGGACGAAGCCGTAACGGGCGATGCCCTTGCGTTCGCCCAGCGCCTGTTTCAGCGCCTGGCCCAGGGCGATGGCGCTGTCCTCGATGGTGTGGTGCGGGTCGGTGTGCAGGTCGCCTTCGCATTGCAGCCGCAGCGAGAAGCCGCCGTGGGCCGCGATCTGCTCCAGCATGTGGTCGAAGAAGCCGACGCCGGTCTCGATCCTGATCGGGCCAGGCGCATCCAGATCGACGGCGCAGACGATGCGGGTCTCCTTGGTGTCGCGCACGGCCTGACCTACGCGCGGTGCGCGGCGCTTGGCGGGCGTCAGGCCGAAGGCCGCCAGCAGCCGGTCGTTGACCTCGGGCTTGATCGAGACGGGCAGGCGCAGACGGTCGCCCGACAGGTCGCCCGCGACGCCATAGGTCTTCAGTCCCGCCAGCGCCGCCGCCGGATCTTCGGGCCGGGTCATGATGATGGGGCCGACGCCGGGTTCGACCGGCATCAGGCGGCCCAGTTCGCGGGCGATGCGCTCGCGTTCGCGCCGGACCGAGGCGATGCGTTCGGCGGTCTCGATCATCCGCGACGGGGCCAGCGCCTGCTGCGCCAGCCGCGCCAGCGGCTCGGGCAGGGCGTAGGGTTCCAGCACCGACGCCAGCCGGGCCAGCGTCTGCGGCTGGCCGATCGCGGCGCCGACCCGCGCGCCGGCCAGACCATAGGCCAGGGACAGGCTGCGCAGGACGACCAGGTTCGGCAGGTCGGCGACGACCGTGACGGCCGATGCGCTGTCGGAGAACTCGATCACGCCCTCGTCCACCACCAGCAGGGCGGGGGCGACGCGAGCGGCCATTTCGGCGACGGCCTCGGGCGAGCCCAGCGCGCGGATGACCACCACGGCGGCTTCGCCCTTGGACGGATAGATGGCGGCAAGGCTGTCGTAGGGTTCGGCCCTGGGGGCCTCGACCGATCCGCCGTCGCGGGCGGCCAGACGCCAGGCCAGTTCCAGCCCGTGGGTCAGGCCACGGACGGGCAGCACCTGGTCGGCGGGCACGGCGTAGAGGGCGGCCATGCGGGCGGCCAGCGCCGAGGCGTCGCCGGGATAGCGGTCCAGGCCGTCGCCGCCGGACACCAGCGGGGGATAGGGGGCGGGCAGGGTCATGACAGATCTCCTTCTCCCATCGGGGGAGAAGGTGGCTCGCGGAGCGAGACGGATGAGGGGGTTGCCGGATACAGACCCGCTCCCGCCGTCAGCGAGGCGGACAGAGCCCCCTCATCCGAGCCCTTCGGGCCCACCTTCTCCCCCGAGGGGAGAAGGGTATTTGCGATCAGGCTCATCCCTCGCTCCTCAGGTCGGCGGCGCGGGCGTGGGCTTCGAGGCCCTCCATCCGGGCCAGGCGGGCGGCGATGGGGGCCAGGCCGCGGGCGCCGGCCTCGGTCACCAGCTGGACCGACATGGTGGTCATGAAGCTGGCGGTGGTAACGCCGCCCAGCGTCCTGGCGCCGCCATCGGTCGGCAGGACGTGGCTGGGACCGGCGGCGTAGTCGCCGAGCGTCTCGGCGGCGAACCGCCCGACGAAGACAGCGCCGGCGGCCTTGATCGCATCGACCAGGGGTTCGGGATCGTCGATCTGGATCGCCAGGTGTTCGGGACCATAGAGGTTGGCCACCTCAGCGGCGGCGTCCAGATCGCGCACCAGAATGGCGCGAGCTTCCTGCAACGAGGCGCGGGCGATGGCTTCGCGCGGCAAGGTGGCGACCTGCACCTCGACCTCGGTCAGGATGTAGTCGATGGTGGCGCGGCTGGTGGAGACCAGCAGAACCTGGGCGTCGGTGTCGTGCTCGGCCTGGCTGAGCAGGTCGGCGGCGGCGATCTCGGGGGCGGCGTCGCGGTCGACGATGACCATCAACTCAGACGGGCCGGCGGGCATGTCGACGGCGGGACCTCCGGGCAGGGCGGACGCCTGTTTCTTGGCCTCGGCGACATAGGCGTTGCCGGGTCCGAACAGCTTGTCGCAGGCGGGGATGGTCCCGTCCTCCAGCTCGACGCCGAAGGTCAGGGCGGCGATGGCCTGCGCCCCGCCCATCAGCCAGATGGCGTCAAGACCGGCCTCTGCGGCGGCCAGGATCATGGCGGGGTGAACGCCGCCGTCCTTGTTCGGCGGCGTCACGGCGACGCGCTGGCCGACGCCCGCGACCCCGGCCGGAATGGCCAGCATCAGCAGCGACGAAAACAGGGGCGCGGTGCCGCCGGGAATGTAGAGGCCCGCCGAGGCGATGGGCCGCCACGCCAGTTTCGAGCGCACGCCGGGCGTGGTCTCGACGAAGGGAGTGTCTTCCGGCTTGGTCGCCTGGTGGAAGACGCGCACATTGTCGGCGGCCATCCGCAGGGCGCGGACGTCGGCGGGGGGGAGGGCGTTGCGCGCCTCGGCGACAGCGCCGGGTGTGACGGCGATGCGGCGGGGCGGGGCCTTGTCCAGCTTCAGGCACCATTCGGTCACCGCCGCGCCGCCGCGCTCGCGCACGTCGTTCAGGATGGCGCGGACGACCTCGGTCACGTCGCCCGCCGTGCGCTGGGCCGGGCGGACCAGCGCCGCCTTCTTTCCAGCGGCGTCCAGCGACGACCAGTCGATGCGTTTGAATGCGGTTTCGGTCATCACATCATCTTCTCGATGGGCAGGACCAGGATGGCCGAGGCGCCGGCGGCCTTCAGCTTCTCCAGCGTCTCCCAGAAGACGGCCTCCTGACAGACGGCGTGGACGGCGACCGCATCGTCGCGGCCCATCAGGGGCATGACGGTCGGCGAACCGGCGCCGGGCAGGATGGCCGTTATCTGGTCCAGCGAGGCGCGGGGCGCATTCAGCATGACGTATTTGGCGCCCTGGGAGGACACCACGCCCGCCATCCGTTCGACGACGCTGTCCAGCAGGGGCTGAAGGCTGGGCTCGGGCGCGACAGGCGATTGGATCAGGACCGCCTGACTTTCCAGAACCGTATCCTTGGCCCCCAGGCCGTTGGCCTCCAGCGTCGCGCCGGTCGAGACCAGGTCGCAGATGGCGGCGGCCAGCTTGAGCCGCGGCGCCACCTCGACGGCCCCGCGCATGACCACGATGTCGGCCTTGACCCCGCGCTCGTCCAGGAAGCGACGCAGGATCTTGGGATAGGAGGTCGCGATGCGCAGACCCTCCAAAGAGGCCGGCCCGTCGTAGGCCAGGGTCGGGGGCGTGGCGATCTTCAGCGTGCAGCGACCGAAGCCCAGGGGCATGACGATCGAGGCGTTCGGCCCGCCGTTGCGGCCCTCTTCCAGCACGTTCTCGCCGACGATCCCCAGATCGCAGACCCCGTCGGCCACGAAGGTGGGGATGTCGTCGTCGCGCACGCGCAGCAGGTCGATGGGGTAGTTCTCGACCCGGTACAGCAGGTCGTTGTGACCCTTGACCCATTTCAGGCCCGCGTCGCGGATCAGGTCGAGGCTGCGGTCGGCCAGACGGCCGGATTTCTGGACGGCGATGCGGAGCCGACCCTGGACAGTGCTCATGTTCGGATACTCAGGCTTTCAACCGGTCCAGGGCGATGCGGTATCCCTGATGCGGCATGTCTTTCAGATAACGGGCGACGCGGACGACGGTGGTGGGGCTGGCATGGGCCTCGGCCGCGATCTCGCGATAGGATTTGCCGCCCGCATCCAGCAGACGCGCGACCTGCCAGCGCTCGGCGAAGGCGCGCAGTTCCGCAGGCGTGCAGAGATCGGCCAGAAAGGCGTCGATCTCGGCGCGCGTCCGCATCGACAGCAGGGCGTCATGCAGGGCGTCACGGGCGGGCGGGGTCGTCATGCGCGTTCCACTATGCTGTAACGATGGAACGGTCAAGGGGTGGGCGTGTGTCGTGATCGGTGACTCGTGATTGGATGGCGCAGGCTTCAATCCCGAGTCACGATTCACCAATCACGACTTACGCACACAGGTTCACCGCTCTACATCACCTCCATGACCAAGGTTCTCATCATCGGCGCCGGGCACGCCGGCGGCTCCGTCGCGGCCTTTCTGCGGCAGTACGGCCATGAGGGGCCGATCGTTCTGGCGGGCGAGGAGGATGCGCCGCCGTACCAGCGTCCGCCCCTTTCAAAGGCGTGGCTGAAGGGGGAGGCGGATCTGGACGGCCTGCTGCTGAGGCCGCTGAGCTTTTACGTCGAGCAGGACATCGACTTCCGGCCCTCGACCGTCGCCGTGTCCATCGACCCGGAGGCGAAGACGGTCGCCTTCCACGATGGATCGTCGGAAACCTATGAGGTGCTGGTGCTGGCCACCGGATCGACGGCGCGGAAACTGCCGGTTCCGGGCGGGGATCATCCCGACCTGCTGGAACTGCGCACGCTGAAGGACGCCGAACGGCTGAAGGCCGTGCTGGGGCCGGGCAGGCGGCTGGCGGTGGTCGGCGGCGGCTATGTGGGGCTGGAGGCGGCGGCCTCGGCGCGCGCGCTGGGGGCCGAGGCCGTCGTCATCGAGCGGGCGCCGCGCGTGCTGGCGCGGGTGGCGTCCGAGGCGCTTTCGGCCTTCTTCACCGAACAGCATCGGGCGCGGGGCGTCGAAATCCTGACGGGGGCCGAGGTGGTCGCCGTGGCGCGGGACGGCGTGACCCTGGCCGATGGAACGGTGGTTCAGGCGGACGCGGTGCTGATCGGGGTCGGCGCCCTGGCCTGCGACGGCCTGCCCCGCTCGGCGGGCTTGCGATGCGACGATGGGGTGGTGGTGGACGATCAGGCGCGGACCAGCGATCCGGCCATCTTCGCCGTCGGCGACATGACGCGCCGCCCCATCCCCGTCCACGGCGGCGTGCATCACCGGCTGGAAAGCGTGCCCAACGCCCTGGAACAGGCTAAACAGGCGGCCGCCGCCATCGTCGGTCGGCCCGGGCCGGCGCCCGAGGTCCCGTGGTTCTGGTCGGACCAGTACGAGTACAAGCTGCAGATCGCCGGCCTGCCGTTCGAGGCGGATCGCCAGGTGGTGCGCGGCGATCCGGCTGCAGGAAGCTTTGCGGTGTTCCATCTGGCCGGCGACCGCATCGTCTGCGTCGAGGCGGTAAACGCCCCGCCCGAGTTCATGGCCGGCAAACAGCTGATCGCCAAGGGAACGCCTGTGGACGTGGACAAGCTGGCGGACATTGCGGTGTCGATGAAGGCGGTGGCGGCGTAATAGGCGTCGCCGCAGTGCAACAAAACTGTTGCGCTTTCCGTTTCGAGGCCCTCACTCTGTGGTTTATTCTCGGCGGGGCGGATGACGAGAGCGTTCGACGAAATGAGCGGCGGCGGATCGGGTGCGATCCGCGACAGCTACAAGACCCTGGCGGCGTGGCTGGAAAACGCGCCGTCCGATCTGCTGCAGGCGCGCTCGCGCCAGGCGGAGCTGTTCTTCCGGCGGATGGGCGTCACCTTCGCCGTCTATGGCGATGAGGAATCCAACGAACGGCTGATCCCGTTCGACGTGGTGCCGCGCATCATCGGCGCCGATGAATGGAGCGGTCTGGAAAAGGGGTTGAAGCAGCGGGTCACCGCCATCAACGCCTTTCTGAAGGATATTTATGGCGCGCAGGAATGCATCAAGGCGGGCATCGTCCCGCCCGACCTGATCCTGACCAATCCCCACTATCGGCCGGAGATGCAGGGCCGCCGTCCGCCGGGCGACGTCTGGTGCCACATCTCGGGCGTCGATCTGGTGCGCACGGGCGAGGACGGCTTCTACGTGCTGGAAGACAACTGCCGCACGCCGTCGGGGGTCTCCTACATGCTGGAGAACCGCGAGATGATGATGCGGCTGTTCCCCGATCTGTTCGCTGAACATGCCGTGCGGCCCGTCGAAATCTATACCGACATGCTGCTGCGCTCGCTGCAGGCGTCCGCGCCTGCGGGGGCGGGGGCCGATCCGACCATCGTCGTCCTGACGCCGGGGCCGTTCAACTCGGCCTACTACGAGCACAGCTTCCTGGCCGACAAGCTGGGGGTCGAACTGGTTCAGGGCACGGACCTGTTCGTCAACGACGACACGGTCTTCATGAGAACGACGGAGGGGCCGAAGCGGGTCGACGTCATCTACCGCCGCATCGACGACGACTTCATCGACCCCCTGACCTTCATGCCGAACTCCACCGTCGGGGTTCCGGGGCTGATGTCGGCCTATTTCGCCGGGCGCGTGACCCTGGCCAATGCGGTCGGAACGGGGGTCGCCGACGACAAGGCCGTCTATACCTATATGCCCGACATCATCCGCTTCTTCACCGGCGAGGACGCGATCCTGAAGAACGTCCCGACCTGGCGTTGCCGCGAGCCGGACGCGCTGAAGGAGGTGCTGGGCAAGCTGGACGAGCTGGTGGTCAAGGAGGTCGGCGGATCGGGCGGCTATGGGATGCTGGTCGGGCCGACGTCGACCAAGGCCGAGATCGAGGCCTTCCGCGCCAAGCTGATCGCCGATCCCGACGACTTCATCGCCCAGCCGACGCTGAGCCTGTCCACGGCCCCGACGTTGAACGGCGGCGCCCTGTCGCCCCGCCACGTCGATCTCAGGCCGTTCGTCCTGTCCAGCCCGGCGGGGGTGCGCGTCGCGCCCGGCGGCCTGACGCGGGTGGCGCTGAAGGAGGGGTCGCTGGTGGTCAACTCCAGTCAGGGCGGCGGAACCAAGGACACTTGGGTGCTGGACAACTAAATGCTCTCACGCACTGCAGACAGTCTCTACTGGACCGGCCGCTATATGGAGCGGGCGGACTTCCTGGCGCGCATTCTGGAAGCCGCCATTCGCCTGGCCGCCCTGCCGGCCAAGGACCAGGCCACGGTCACGGCCTGGGCGGGCGCCATCGCCTCGTCGGGCGTCAAGGCCAGCTTCGACGCCACCGGGCGCACCGTGTCAGAGAAGTCGGTGCGGGAGTATCTGGCTTTCGGTTACGACAATCCGACCTCGATCAAGGCCTGCATCACCAAGGCGCGGACCAACGCCCGCTCGGTGCGGACCGCCCTGACCATCGAACTGTGGGAGGCGATCAACGGCGCCTGGAACGGCCTGAACGAACTGGGCGAACCGACCAAGCGCGACGACTTCACCAACTTCCTCGACTTCGTGAAATCCACGTCCTTGGCGGTCGAGGGCGCCTCCTCGCGGACCATGCTGAGGAACGACGCCTATTGGTTCCTGCGGCTGGGTATGGCGATCGAGCGGGCCGACAACACCGCCCGCCTGCTGGACGTGAAATACCATCTGCTGCTGCCGCCCGGCGAACGGGTGGGCGGGCAGCTGGACTATTTCCAGTGGACGACCCTGTTGCGCGAGGTCTCGGCCCTGACCGCCTATCGCTGGGTCTATCGGGAATCGGTGCGGCCCTGGCTGGTGGCGGACCTCTTGGTGCTGAACCGCCAGATGCCGCGTTCGCTGGCCTCGTGCCAGGGGATGATCGTGTCCTATCTTGAAAAACTGGCCGCCGATTACGGTCGTCGCGGCCCGGCGCAACGGTTGGCGTCCAACCGTCTGGGTCAGTTCAACGAGGCCAAGATCGAGGACATCTTCCAGTCCGGCCTGCACGAATACATCCAGGGCTTCCTGAACGAGAACAACGCCTTGGCCGCCGCCGTCCACGAACAGTATCTGGTCTGAACTCATGCGGATTCGGATCGACCACGCCACCCGCTACGCCTACGCCCGCCCGGCGCGTTTCATCGTGCAGATGCTGCGGCTGACGCCCAAGTCGTGCGAGAGCCAGCAGGTGCGCGACTGGCGCATCGAGACCGACGTGGACGCCCGGCTGCGACGCAGCGAAGACGCCTTCGGCAACATCGTCCACAGCCTCTATACCGAGCGGCCGACCGACGCCCTGACGATCCGCGTCACGGGCGAGGTGGCGACCGTCAACACGGGCGGCGTGGTGAAGGGGCAGGCCGAACGGCTGTCGCCCAGCGTCTTTCTGCGCGAAACGCCGATGACCAAGCCGGATGCGGCCATCGACGACTTCGCCCGCTCGATCCCCGAAGGCGCGACGCTGGGGCGGATGCATGCCTTGATGGGCGCGCTGAAGCGGGATGTGGCGTTCGAGGTCGGCTCGACCTCGGCCAGCCACACCGCCGCAGAGGCCTTCACCCAGAAGCGCGGCGTCTGTCAGGATCACGCCCAGATCTTCATCGCGGCGGCGCGCCGGATGGGGGTTCCCGCCCGCTATGTCTCGGGCCACCTCAGCCGCCAGGACGGCAAGCACGATCAGGACGCCGCCCATGCCTGGGCCGAGGCCTGGGTCGAGAACCTGGGCTGGGTCGGGTTCGATCCGGCCAACGGCATCTGTCCGACCGAACACTATGTCCGCGTCGCCGTGGGCCTGGACGCGCGCGGGGCCACGCCGATCCGGGGAACCAGCTATGGCGGCGGTCAGGAGACGCTGACGGTCGCCCTGAATGTGCGGCCGGTGCAACAGAGCCAGCAACAACTGCAGTCGAGCGGATGGGCCCGATAGGCATGACGCGCGAATCTGTTAGCGTCGTGCGGTTCGCAACGCGGGGAGCGGATAGAGCGAAGTGACGTATTGCGTGGGTATGCTGGTGGACGAGGGGTTGGCGATGATCGCCGACACCCGCACCAATGCGGGCGTGGACAACATCTCGTCCTATCGCAAGCTGCACATCTATCAGTCGTCGGGCGAACGTATCCTGGCGGTGGCGACGGCGGGCAATCTGTCGGTCACGCAGACGGCGCTGGCCATGACGGCCGCCGGGGTCCGGCTGCCGGATTCCACCACGCCGGAGACACTTCAGACCGCCCCGACCCTTTTCCGCGCGGCGCAGATCCTGGGCCATGCGATGGCCAGCGTCCGCGCCAGCATAAACACCCCGCCGACGCCGACCGCCGACGGGTTGAACGTCAACGCCTCCATGCTGCTGGGCGGGCAGATCGCCGGCGGCAAGATGGGGCTGTATCTGATCTATGGTCAGGGCAATTTCATCGAATGCGGGCCAGACACCCCCTATCTGCAAATCGGGGAGTTGAAGTACGGCAAGCCCATCCTGGACCGCGCGCTGAACACCTCTACGCCGTTGTCGGAGGCGGTGAAGCTGGGGCTGATCTCGTTCGATTCGACCATCCGTTCCAACATCGCGGTCGGACCGCCCCTGGACCTGATCGTCATGCCCCGCGACCGACTGAGCGGAATGGCGCGGCGCATCGAGGCGGAAGACCCCTATTTCCGCGATCTGGGCCGGCAGTGGTCCGAAGCCATGGCCGCCGCGCATCGCGCCATACCCGATCCGACCTGGCTGGATCTGGACGCGGCGCCGGCCCCGAGGACGATGGCTGCTGTCGGCTGATTAAGATTGCGATTTGTTCGCAATTCGCTTGTGCGACATATTGAAGCTGGTTATTGCGACCGCATCGCAAAATCAGACCAAAAGATCGCAAGACAATGTCCGAATCCCGCGCCGCCTCTCTCCGTGCGCTCCTGTTCGCCTCCAGCGCCGCCGGAATGCTGGTCGCAGCCCCCGCTTTCGCCGCCGATGCCGCGGATGGCGTGATCGCCACGGCCGATCAGCAGCAGCCCGCCAATCTGGGGACCATCGACGTCAACGGCCAGGTCAGAAAGCCCGCGCCGGTCAGCCCCGAGTTCGTCGCGCCCCTGGTCGACACCCCGCGCGCGATCACCATCATTCCCCAGACCATCATCGAACAGACCTCGGCCTCGTCGCTGCAGGACCTGTTGTCCAACTCGCCGGGCATCACTTTCGGCGCGGGCGAGGGCGGCCAGCCGCTGGCCGACCGTCCATTCATTCGCGGCCAGTCGTCGGGCAACAACATCTTCGTGGACGGGCTGCGCGACACCGGCGGCCAGCAGCGCGAAGTCTTCAACCTGGAGCAGGTCGAGGTCATCAAGGGGCCGGACGCCGTCTATTCGGGGCGCGGCTCGGGCGGGGGCAGCATCAATCTGGCGTCCAAGTCGCCCAAGCTGAACGCCTTCAACAATATCTCGGCCGGCGTGGGCACGGACGGCTATCTGCGCGGAACCATCGACAGCAACCTGCCGCTGGGCGAAACCGCCGCCCTGCGCATCAATCTGATGGGCGCCCAGGGCGACGTGCCGGGCCGCGACGCCGTCGATTACGACAAATGGGGCCTTGGCCTCAGCCTGGGCGCCGGGCTCGGCACCCCGTCGTCGATGGTGTTCAGCTACTACCACCTGACCAGCGACCAGATGCCGGACTACGGCATCCCGCTGTTCACCAAGATCCAGAACCGCACGACGGACAGCGGCGTTCTGGACGTGCCTTACAGCAGCTTCTATGGCCTCAAGGCGCGCGACTACATGACCAATGAGGTGGATACCTTCACCTTCCAGGCCGAGCATCGCCTCAGCGACTTCGCCACGGTGCGCAACGTCAGCCGCTATTCCGAGACGCTGAACGACTACATCGTCACCAATCCCGGCGACGGAGGCTATGTCGGCCGTGCGGCGGATGGGACCTACTGGATGAAGCGCGGGACCAAGACCCGCTGGAATCCGGTCACCACCCTGGCCAATGTGACGGACGTCTATGGCCAGTTCGCCACCGGGGGCATCAAGCACAGCTACGACATCGGCGTGGAGCTGTCGCGTGAGCGCAACCGCAATGCGACCTATTCGACCTACACCACCTCGGGCGCGGCCTGCCCGACGGGTCTGACGGCCTTGTCGGGAACCTATCCCGTGGCGACCGGCGCGCTCGGCGCCGGCGACTGCACCCGCGTCTATGGGCCGACGCCGGACGACGCCTGGACCGGCGTGATCAATCGCGGCCCGACCAGCTCCAACACCACCGAGACCATCGGCGTCTACGCCAACGACAGCATCGCCCTGACCGAGCGCCTGCTGCTGAACCTGGGCGTTCGCTGGGATCAGTATTCGGTGAGCGGCGTCACGGCGGCGGCGACGCAATCCGCCGGCGTCTGGACCACCACGGGCTATACGGCCGTGCCCGAACGCACCTGGGAGTTCACCAACTATCAGGTCGGTCTGGTGTTCAAGCCGACCGAGAGCAGCAGCCTCTA
The DNA here is from genome assembly GCF_002434505.1 of Brevundimonas sp. UBA6550. GTDB lineage: Bacteria > Pseudomonadota > Alphaproteobacteria > Caulobacterales > Caulobacteraceae > Brevundimonas. The sequence continues at coordinate 691,696 of NZ_DJKE01000012.1, read as the reverse complement.
CGCCTCCTTCGCCACCTCTTCGACGCCGCCGACCCTGTCCGCTGGCGACCAGAACGCCGCAGGCGGCACGGGTTCGGGCAACCTGGCCAATGTGGTGCTGTCGCCGGAAGACACCGAAAGCTACGAGGTCGGCGCCAAGGCCAATGTCTTCGGCGACCACCTGGCCCTGTCGGCGGCGGCATTCCGCACCGTGCGCAAGAACGCGGCGATCCTGGTCGCGCCCAATGTCTATGAACAGGCGGGCGAGGTCGAGGTGAAGGGCGTCGAACTGGGCGTGTCGGGCAGCATCACGCCGGCCTGGACCGTGTTCGGCGGCTACACCTACATGGACTCCGAACTGGTGCGCGGCGCCTACACCAGCGTCAACATCGGCGATCCGCTGGCCAACACGCCCAAGAACAGCGCCAGCCTGTTCACCACCTATCGCCTGCTGCCCAGGCTGACGGTCGGGGGCGGGGTCTATTACACGTCCAAGTCCTTCGGCGGGAACCAGGGCGGGGCCGGCGGCGGGACCAACCGCGTCTATGCGCCGTCGTGGACGCGGGTGGACGCCTTTGCGACCTACGACCTGACCGACCGCGCGACGCTGCAGCTGAACGTCAAGAACGCCACGGACGAGGACTACATCATCCGCACCAACGGCGTTCACCACGCTGACGTGGCGGCGGGGCGCCAAGCCATCCTGGCGCTGAACCTGCGCTTCTAAAGACCGCCTCCCCCGGTCTATCCTGGCGGCCCCGTCCTTCCGGCGGGGCCGTCTTCTTTTTGCGAGAGCGAGGCCGCCCGTGCTGCTCCAGATTCCCGAAGTCTTCTCCAAGGCCGAAGTGAAGGCGCTGCGCGAGCGGCTGGACGCGGGCCCCTGGGCCGACGGCAACATGACCTCGGGCCACCAGTCCGCCACGGCCAAGCGCAACCAGCAACTGCCCGAGGATTCGGACGTGGCGAAAGAGGTCTCGGCCCTGATCGTCCAGGCGCTGAACGCCAATCCGATGTTCGTGGCGGCGGCTCTGCCGCACACGATCTTTCCGCCCCTGTTCAACCGCTACGAGGGCGGGGGCGAGTTCGGCGTGCACGTCGACAACGCCATCCGCCAGGCGCGGGGCGGCGGTGCGATGCGCATCCGCAGCGACCTGTCGGCGACCCTGTTCCTGTCCGAGCCCGAGGATTACGACGGCGGCGAATTGATCATCGAGGAGATGTACGGCTCGCAGTCGATCAAGCTGCCGGCCGGCGATCTGGTGCTCTATCCGTCCAAGAGCCTGCACCGGGTCATGCCGGTGACGCGAGGCGCCCGGGTGTCGTCCTTCATGTGGATGCAGAGCCTGATCCGCGACGACGGCGACCGCGAGATGCTGTTCCGCCTGGACGTGGCGATCCAGCGCGTCGGCCTGGAGAAGGGCCCCAAGGATCAGGCGGTGATCGAACTGACCGGCGTCTATCACAATCTGCTGCGGCGCTGGGCCGAGGTGTGACGGTCGTTGCGTCGCGGGGACGCTGAACGCTATTGCAACCCGTTCGCAACAATGGCACAGCGAGCGCGTGACCGAACTCGCCGCACAGCGTCAGGCCGAACCCGAAGCCAAGGGCCCCAAGCCCAAGGCGGCGCTGAACGGCGCGCGGTCGTTCTGGCTGAAACAACTTCATAGCTGGCACTGGATTTCGGCGGCGGTCAGCCTGGTGGGCATGATCCTGTTCGCCGTCACCGGCATCACCTTGAACCACGCGGCCGCCATCCCCGGAACGCCGGTGACGGTCGAACAGACCGCGACCCTGCCGGCCCCGCTGGTGCAACGTCTGGCCACCTTCCCCGAAGAAACGACCCAGCCGGTGCCCGACGCCGTGGCGCGCTGGGCGTCTGAGGCGTTGAAGGTCGAGATCGCCGGCAAGCCGACCGAGACGACGCCGGAAGAGGTCTATGTCGCCCTGGCCATTCCCGGCGGCGACGGATGGGTCACCATCGACCGTGCGACGGGCGAAACGCTGCACGAGAAGACCACGCGCGGCTGGATCGCCTACCTCAACGACCTGCACAAGGGCCGCAACGCCGGCGTGGTCTGGTTCTGGTTCATCGACGTGTTCGCGGCGGCCTGCGTCATCTTCGCGGTCACGGGCCTGGGCCTGATGGTCCTGCACGCCAAGGGCCGACCCTCCACCTGGCCGCTGGCGGCGTTGGGCCTGCTGATCCCCGTCGTCATCGCCCTGATCTTCATTCACTGACGAGTATTCCGATGCGCCTTCTCCCCGTCGTCATCACCACCGTCGGCCTCGCCGCAGCGGCCGCGCCGGCCATGGCCGCCGACCTGACGGTCTCGGTCGAAATCCCCCGGCTGAACACCGCCTCCTATCACCGTCCCTATGTGGCCGTGTGGATCGAGAAGCCGGATCAGTCGGCGGAGCGGACCCTGGCCGTCTGGTATCAGCAGACCCGCAACAACGAGGGCGACGGCAAGGACTGGCTGAAGGATCTGCGCACCTGGTGGCGCAAGGGCGGTCGGGCCATGAGCCTGCCGGCCGACGGCGTGTCGGGCGCCACGCGCGCGCCGGGTCGTCAGACCGTCACCGTGCCGGGCGCGCGCCTGGCCGGCCTGCAGCCGGGCCAATACAACATCGTCGTCGAGGCGGCCCGCGAACTGGGCGGCCGCGAGGTCGTGCGCGTGCCCTTCCGCTGGGGCGCGGCGAACACCGGCGCCGGAACCGGCTCCACCGAACTGGGCGCCGTGCGCGTCGCCGTCTCTCGCTGAGGATCATGACCATGAAGAAGACGATCGCCCTTCTGACGCTCGCCGCCGCCCTGGCCGCGCCGATGGCGGCCCAGGCTCACCGCGCCTGGATGGCGCCGACCGCCACCACCCTGTCGGGAACCGACGCCTGGGTCGGCTTCGACGCCGGCATGTCCAACAAGGTGTTCGATCCCGACCACGCCGCCATGCGGATGACCGGCCTGACCATCACGGCGCCGGACGGCTCGGCGGTTCAGCCCGAACACGCCATGCAGGGTCAGTATCGCTCCACCTTCGACGCCCATCTGACGCAGAACGGCACCTATAAGATCGCCAACGTCATGAGCGGCGTGATGGCCAGCTACAAGCTGAACGGCGAGCAGAAGCGCTGGCGCGGGACCGCCGCCGAATATCCCGCCGCCCTGCCGGCGGGCGCGACCGACGTCCAGGCGACCCGCACCACCAGCCGGATCGAGACCTTCGTCACCCTGAACAACCCCACCGACACCGTCTTCAAGACGACCGGCGAGGGGCTGGAGCTGGTTCCCGTCACCCACCCCAACGACCTGGTCGCGGGCGAGCCGGCCACGTTCAAACTGCTGAACAACGGCCAGCCGGCGTCGGGCCTGGAGGTCACCGTGGCGCGCGGGGCGATCCGTTATCGCGACAATCCCGAGGAATCGACGGTGACGACCGGCGCCGACGGCGCCTTCACCATCACTTGGCCGGCGGCCGGCATGTACTGGCTGAACGCCTCGGTCCGCACCGAGGGGCAGGGCCAGACCCTCGGGTCCAGCGCCAGCTATGTGGCGTCGGTGGAAGTCCTGCCCTAAGCGAGCGGGATGTCCGACACGCCCTTCTCGCGCGGCTCGCGCGCCGCTCCCTCCGCCGTCGCCATCGGCGACCCCGGTCCGCTCTCGGATCGGGCCGACAACCGCGTTCTGGTGCCCCTGATCGAGGGCGCGCCGCCGCGTCCGCCCAGCAATCTGATCCGTTCGCTGGACGGCCAGACCATGGGCACGACCTGGAGCGCGCGCGTCATCGCCCCGCCCGGCGTCGGCGCAGCGGCCGTTCGCGAGGCGATCGAGCAGGAGCTGGCGGCCGTCGTCGGCCTGTTCAGCCCGTGGGAGCCGTCCAGCGAAATCAGCCGCTTCAACACCGCGCCGGCCGGCTTCTGGGCGGTGTCCCAGCCGTTCTGGGACCTGCTGGATGCGGCCATGACCCTGGGCGACGAGACGAACGGGGCTGTCGATCCGACCCTGGGCGCCCTGGTCGATCTGTGGGGGTTCGGCCCGCCCGGACCGCGTTCGGCCCTGTTGCCCGTTCCGTCCGAGGACGAGGTCGCGGCGGCCATGGCCGTGTCCGGCTGGCAAAAGCTGCGGCTGAATCCCGACGCGCGCGGCGTGATGCAGAGGGGCGGTATGAAGCTGGACTTCTCCGGCATCGCCAAGGGCCATGCGGTGGACCGGGTGTCGGACCGGCTGACGGCCATGGGCGCGACCTCGCACCTGATCGAGATCGGCGGCGAGCTGAAGGGGCGCGGCGTCAAGCCGGACGCCCAGCCCTGGTGGGTCGAGATCGAGCGCGTCCAGGACAGCCCCGCGCCGCGCACGGTGGCGGCCCTGTTCGACCTGGCGGTGGCGACCAGCGGGGATTATCGCCGGGCCTTCGTCCATGACGGGCGGCTGTATCCCCATACCCTGGACGGCTCGACCGGCCGTCCGGTCAACAGCAACCTGACCTCCGTCACCGTGCTGCATGCCTCGGCCATGATGGCGGACGCCTACGCCACGGCGCTGACGGTCATGGGGCCGTTCGACGGGCCGGACTACGCCGAGGCGGCAGGTCTGGCCGCCCACTTCGTCGAGCGCACAGAGCGCGGGCCGGTCGAGCGGATGACACCGGCCTTCGCCGCCATGATGGACGATCCCGACGGAGACCGGCCGGGGTGACAGCCGATCCGCAGCGCTGGCTGTGGGCGGTCGGGGCGGTTGTGCTTTGGCTGGCCCTGATCGCCGTGACGGTCTGGCGCGAACGGCGCGCGGCGGCCCTGGCCCGCGCCCGTTCCGACGTCATGGCTGCGGCCGGATCGGGGCAGGGACGGCCGATCCTGGTCGCCTTCGCCAGCCAGACGGGCTTCGCCGAGGAACTGGCTTGGATGACCGCGCGGGCGTTGGGCGACGGCGGCGTGGGCGCGCGGGTGTTCTCCTTCGCCGACCTGGATACTGAGACGCTGAAGACGGCGGACCGGGCCTTGCTGATCGTCTCCACGACGGGCGAGGGCGATCCGCCCGACGCCGCCGCCCGTTTCGTCAGGAAGACGATGACGGCCGGGGCCGACCTGGCCTCCCTGCGGTTCGGCGTCCTGGCCCTGGGCGACCGCAGCTATGACCAGTTCTGCGGCTTCGGCCATGCGGTCGACGGCTGGCTGCGGCGCGCGGGCGCCGAACCCCTGTTCGACATGGTCGAGGTCGATGACGGCGAGGCCGGCGCCATCCGCCACTGGCAGCATCAGTTGAACCAGATCACCGGCAGCGTGACGGCCCCCGACTGGACCCCGCCGGCCTACGACCCCTGGCGGCTGGTCGAACGGACGCTGGTCAATCCCGGCAGTCCGGGCCGCGAGGCCTGGCATCTGGCGTTCGAGACCGTGGGCGCGACGCCCGCCTGGTCGGCCGGCGACATCGCCGAGGTCGGCCTGCCGGAGCGGGACGGCGCCACGCCCGGCTCGCGCGAATATTCCATCGCCTCCCTGCCGTCGGACGGCCGGGTCGAGTTTCTGATCCGCCTGATGCGCCATCCCGACGGGACGCCCGGCCTGGCCTCGGGCTGGCTGACGCAAGGATTGGCGCTTGGCGGAGAGATCGGGATGCGGTTGCGCGCCAACCGCAGCTTCCACGGCCCGGCGGACGCGACGCCGATGATCCTGATCGGCAACGGCACCGGCATCGCGGGCCTGCGGGCGCATCTGAAGGCGCGGACGGCGGCGGGCGGGGCCTGGCTGCTGTTCGGGGAACGGACGCAGGCGCACGACGCCTTTTTCGATGCGGAGCTTCGGGGGTGGCTGGCGTCGGGCGTGCTGAAGCGGCTGGACCGGGGCTTCTCGCGCGACGCCGGCGACGGCCGCTATGTGCAGGATCTGGTCGCAGCGGCGGCCGACGACTTGCGCGATTGGGTCGCGCGCGGGGCGGCGATCTATGTCTGCGGTAGTCTGGAAGGGATGTCGCAAGGCGTCCATGCAGCGCTGGAACAGGCGCTCGGCGCGGAGGTGGTGCTGACGATGCTGGAAGACGGACGCTATCGGCGCGACGTGTACTGAAGCGTCCAACCGTCCGTCATCCTCGCCACAAGGGCGAGGACGACGAGCCAAGGCTTAGCCAAGCCGCGCCAGCAGTTCCGCCGCGAAGGTGGACAGGGTGTCGTCGCGGGCGCCCATGACGATGATGCGGTCGCCGGGCTTTGCGATTTCCACGATCCGGTCGCCGCAGTCCGCGCGCGTCGGCAGGGCCTCGGCCTGACGGCCGGCGGCGCGGACGCCGGAGGCGATGTCCTCGGAGCCCACGCTGCGGTCGGTGGTGCCGCCGTAATAGACCGGCTCGGGCATCAGCAGCACATCGTCGGGGCGCATAAGGCCCACGAAGCCGTCGATGAACTCGGTCTTCATCAGCTTCAGCGGGCCAAAGCCGTGCGGTTGGAACAGGATCAGCAGCCGGCCGTCGAAGGCGTGAAGCGTCTTCAGCGTGGCGGCGATCTTGTCCGGGTTATGGGCGAAGTCGTCGATGACGGTGATCTCGTTCGCTGTGCCGACCACCTCCATGCGGCGGCGGATGCCGGCGAAGGTCTCCAACGCCTTGACCGCCTCGCCCACCGGCACGCCCAGCGCCTTGACCGCACCCAGCGCCGCCAGGGCATTGGCGACATTGTGGGCGCCGGGCACGTTCAGGACCACGTCGTGTTCGCTCCAGCCCTCGATCAGGCGAAACTTCATTCCCGTCGGCAGGGGGTGCAGGTCGTGAGCGGACAGGTCGGCCTTTTCCTCGCCCAGGCCGAAGGTGATCGCCTTGCCGGGCGCCAGCGTCTGGGCCAGGGCCGCCGTCTCCGGGTTGTCCAGGTTCAGCACCGCCGTCGTCGCCCGCGCGGTGAAGCCGCCGAACAGGTCGCGAAGCTCCTCCATCGACTTGTGGTCCAGCGAGATGTTGGAGACCACGGCGACGGTCGGGTCATAGCGGGCGATGGAGCCGTCGCTTTCGTCCACCTCGGCCACGAACAGGTCATGCCCGCCGATCAGGGCGCTGGCGAACGGATGGTCGGCGTCGGCGAAGTTCTTCATCACCGCCCCGTTGACGACGGTGGGGGCGCGCCCGGTCTGATGCAGAATCCAGGCGATCATGCCGGTGATGGTGGACTTGCCGCTGGTGCCGGCGACGCCGACCGAGGTCGGGGCCGCGTTGAACAGTTCGCTCAGCAGTTCGGGCCGGGTCTTGATGGCGGCGCCCGCGCGACGGGCCGCGCCGATGTCGGGCACCGTCTCCTCGATGGCGCCGGTGGCGATCACGGTCTGATCCGCGCGGGTCACGCCCGATCCGTCCTGAGGATGCAGGGTCACGCCGTGGGCGCGCAGCCAGTCGAACTTCTCGGGCGTGCGGCCCTGATCCAAGGCGCGGTCGGAGCCTTCGATGGCGTTGCCGCGCGCCTGGACGATCATGGCCAGGGGCAGCATCCCCGATCCGCCGATGCCGCAGAAGAAGTAGGAGGCGCTGTCGGTCATGGTGCGTTAGGAAGACCCGTCGCGCCCGACGGCGGCGCGCAGTGATGCAGATGATTCCGTCAGGAGACGTCGTGGCCCTCGAACTCGATCCCCGCAAGACCGCATTGGTGATGATCGACCTGCAGAAGGGGATTCTGTCGACCCCGCGCCTGCCGCATGACGTCGAGACGGTGGTCGAACGCAATGTGGCCCTGGCCAAGGCCGTGCAGGCCGCCGGCGGACGGGTCGTCGCGGTGCGTGTGGATTTCGGCGCCGGAGGCGAACTGGCGCCCAGGGGGGCGACCGACGCGCCGGCCCTCGGCGATCTGCCCGCCGACTTCGCGGACCTGCGACCCGAGATTCTGGCGCTCGGCCCCGATCTGGTCGTCACCAAGCGCCAGTGGGGCGCCTTTTTCGGCACGGACCTGGATCCCGGCCTGCGCCGATTGGGGATCGAGACGGTGCTGGTCGCGGGCGTGGCGACCAATATGGGGGTTGAATCCACCGTCCGCGAAGGCTGGTCCCTGGGCTACGGCATGGTGGTGGTCGAGGACGCCTGCAGCAGCTTTTCATCCGAGGCGCATGATTTCGCGACCACCCAGATCCTGCCGCGCATCGCCCGCGTCCGCTCGACCGCGCAGACGCTGAACGCCCTGGGGGCGTCGTGAAGAACGATTTCAAGATCGGCGTCGTCTGCGCCAGTTCGCGCTTTTCTCGCGAGCGCGCCGACCGGATCGAGGCCTGGATGGCCGAGCACCGTCCCGACCGCGACGTCTCGGTGGTGTTTCACCCCGCCTGTTTCCTGAAGCACGGTCATTTCGCCGGCGACGACCGGGCGCGGACCGAGGCCTTTGTGGCGTTCGCCAACGATCCGCGCATCGACGCCATCTGGTTCGCGCGCGGCGGATACGGATCGTGCCGCATCGCCGAGGCGGTGATCCCACGCCTGGACGCCACGGCCCGCAAGAAGCGCTACATGGGCTATTCCGACGCGGGCAGCCTGCTGGCGGGAATGTACAAGGCCGGGTTTCAGCATCTGGCGCACGGGCCGATGGCGTCCGACGCGGTTCGCCATGACGAGACGGCGCGCGGGGCCCTGTCGTGGCTGACCACGGGCCGCACCGACTGGATCGAGCCGTCGCTGGCCGCCGATCCGCGCCCGGCCGTCGCCTTCAACCTGACCATCCTGAACGAACTGACCGGCACGGCGCTGGAGCCTGATCTGTCCGACCACGTCCTGATGCTGGAGGAGGTGTCCGAGGCCGCCTATCGGATCGACCGGATGATGTTTCACTTAACGGGCCAGACGTCGATCCGTCGTGTGGCCGGAATTCGCCTGGGACGTGTTTCGGATGTCACGCCAAACGATCCCGATTTTGGTCAGACACCGGAAGAAATCGTTCGCTACTGGTGCCTGAGGTCGGGCATCCCTTTCCTGGGAACCGCCGATATCGGGCACGACGGCGCCAACAAGGTCGTGCCGTTCGGCCGCCGGTGACGAAAATCGGTCGCGGCGAAAAGGACACAGTCTCGCCTTGATCCGCAGCGTCGCCATGGCCGCCCTCTCGACAGAGCGCCGGTCCTTCAGTCAGATGCGAGTCCGCGAGGCGTTAGGACTTCGTTAGCCATAGGCGTTGGGGGACGCTGCGGTTGACGCCTTCAGCGATGCGGCGGTTCGTTCGGATATCGGGGGATGCCTGGACGAGCCGCCTGATCGCCCCCGATATCGACGCAGAGGTCCACAGGCCCTAAGGATCGCCGGGTGCGTTTCGACGAAAGATTCATCGATGAACTGAAGGCCCGCCTTCGGCCGTCCGACGTCATCGGGCGGACGGTGAAGCTGAAACGTCAGGGCCGGGAATACGTCGGCCTGTCGCCCTTCTCCAAGGAGAAGTCGCCGTCCTTCTTCGTCAATGACGACAAGGGGTTCTTCCACGACTTCTCGTCCGGCAAGCACGGCGACATCATCAGTTTCCTGCAGGAGACGGAGCGGCTGAGCTTCGTCGAGGCGGTGCAGCGGCTGGCGGGCGAGGCGGGGATGCAGCTTCCCGCCGAAGACCCCAAGGAGGCCGAGCGCGAGCAGAAGCGGGCGGGCCTGTCGGACTGGATGGATCTGGCCCAGAAATGGTTCGCCGCCAACCTGCGCCGCACGCCGGGCAAGGCGGCGAGGGAATATCTGGAAAAGCGCGGCCTGCCGGAAGATCAGTGGGAGCGGTTCGGTCTGGGCTATGCGCCCAATGACCGCGAGGGGCTGAAACAGGCGCTGGTCCAACGCGGCGCGCGGCCGGCCGATCTGGTCGAGGCCGGCCTGCTGATCTCGCCCGAAAGCGGCGGCCAGCCCTATGACCGCTTCCGCGACCGGCTGATGTTCCCCATCCTGGATGCGCGCGGGCGGATCGTCAGCTTCGGCGGTCGGGCCATGAACCCCGACGACCGGGCCAAATATCTGAACGGCCCGGAAAGCCCGCTGTTTCACAAGGGGGCGACCCTCTACGGCCTGCCGGAAGCACGGCGGATCCTTGGGGCGGAATCCAAGAACGACCAGGCCATCATCGTGGTCGAGGGCTATATGGACGTCATCGCCTGCCAGCGCGCGGGCCTGCCGGCCGTGGCGCCGATGGGCACGGCACTGACCGAAGAGCAGATGGAGCGGCTGTGGCGGGTGTCGTCAGAGCCGGTGCTGTGCTTCGACGGCGATGCGGCGGGACTGCGCGCCGCCTATCGCGCCATCGAACGGTCGCTGCCGCTGCTGAAGGCGGGGCGGTCGTTCCGGTTTTCGCTCCTCAGCGGCGGGCAGGACCCGGACGACATCCTGCGCGACAAGGGCGCGCCGGCGCTGCGGCAAGCCTTGGCGGACACCCATGGCTTCGCCGAGGTTCTGTTCCGCCGCGAGCAGGACGCGGAGCCGCTGGACACGCCCGAGCGGAAGGCCGGCTTCAAGGCGCGTCTTCGCAACACCGCCTCGGCCATTCAGGACAAGGATCTGGCCGAACAGTATCGCCGCGATCTGTTCGACCGCTTCGACGCCCTGTTTCCCCGCAGCCCCCAGCGCGCGCCCTGGACGCCGGGGCAGGGCAGGCGGGGTTTCGGCCCGCCGCCGAAACTGGGTCAGACGGCGGAAGGCGCGCAGGCGATGCAGTCGCTGTTTCGGGCCATCGAGCCCGTGCCCGCCGCCCTGGCGCACGGCGCCATCGACGATCCCGAGCGGATGGACGACCATCTGGAGGAGATTTCGGCCCACGGTTTCGGCGACAAGGGTCTGGACGGCCTGGCGCAGGAGCTGGTTCGCCTGCGTCTGTCGGGACGATCCCTTGACTCCGCCGCCCTGCGACGCCATCTGGCGCAATCGGGTCATGATGCCTTAGTGCGCGAGGTCGAGAAGGCGGCGGCGAAGTCCGGCGCGCCATTCCTGGCCGCAAATGCGCCCCTCGCCGAGGCAAGGGTCCGATGGTCGCAGGCGTTCGACGCTTCGACGCGGGTCGCCGCGTTGGAGGACGCCTTGTCCCAGGCGCGTGGCGTGCCTGGGCAGGATGAGGCGTTCCGCCGGCTGAAGGCCGAGCGGGATGCGCTTCGCCGTGCGATCAAAGCCGGGACGATTTGGGAAGACAGCGCGGGCGCGTAACCTTACGCCTCGCCAGGCATTGTATTTTTCGCCGGGGCGGATTGATCACCCCTCCGGCTGGAGACAGACTGACTATGAACGCACAGACCGAGACGCAGGACGCCGAGGTTTCGACCGACGGGCCCCTGCTCGATCTGACCGACGCCGGCGTCAAGAAGTTCATCAAACAGGCCAAGGCGCGCGGCTATGTGACGATGGAGGAACTGAACAAGGTCCTGCCGTCCGAAGAGGTCACCCCCGACGCCATCGAAGACACCCTGGCCATGCTGTCGGAAATGGGCGTCAACGTGGTCGAGGCCGAAGAGGACGCGCAGGAGCAGCAGTCCACCGACGTCGCCGCCGCCGCCTCCACCGGCGTCGCCGAAACCCCGGCCAAGGCCGCCTATGACCGCACCGACGACCCCGTGCGGATGTATCTGCGCGAAATGGGTTCGGTCGAACTGCTGAGCCGCGAGGGCGAAATCGCCATCGCCAAGCGGATCGAGGCCGGGCGCGACGCCATGATCTCGGGCCTGTGCGAAAGCGCCCTGACGTTCGAGGCCATCATGGTGTGGCGCGACGAGCTGGAGAACAACCGCATCCTGTTGCGCGAGGTCATCGACCTGGACGCGACCTATGGCGTGCTGAACCCGTCTTCCGTCCCCGGCGCCGAGCAGCCCGAGGGCGAGGAAGACGAGGCCGAGGAAAAACCGGCGGCGGAAGAGAAGCCTGAATCCGACGACGAGGACGACGACGACTTCGACGACGGCGGCGGCATGTCGATCTCGGCGCTGGAAGCCGAGCTGCGCGACGGGGTGATGGAGGTCCTGAACCTGATCGCCGCCGACTTCGGCGCCTTCCGGGGGCTTCAGGACAAGCTGGTCCAGGCGCGTCTGAAGGGCGAGACGCTGAGCGCCAAGGACGAGAAGGCCTATCAGGCGCTGACGCTGTCCATATCGGACCGTCTGAAGACGATGAAGCTGAACAACAACCGCATCGAGGCGCTGGTCGAGCAGCTCTATGCGATCAACAAGCGCCTGATCGGTCTGGAAGGCCGGCTGCTGCGCCTGGCGGACAGCTACGGCATCTCGCGTCCCGAGTTCCTGAAAGCCTATTTCGGGGCCGAGCTGGACCCGACCTGGACCGAGCGGATCAAGGAACAGGGCGTGCGCTGGACCAAGTTCAGCGACAACGAAGCCAGCCAGATCGCGACCATCCGTTCGGACGTCGCCGCGGTGGCCCTGGAAGCGGGCCTGCCGATCGACGACTACCGCCGCATCGTCCAGACGGTGCAGAAGGGCGAGCGCGAAGCCCGCCAGGCCAAGAAGGAGATGGTCGAAGCCAATCTGCGCCTGGTGATCTCCATCGCCAAGAAATACACCAACCGCGGCCTGCAGTTCCTGGACCTGATCCAGGAGGGCAACATCGGCCTGATGAAGGCGGTCGACAAGTTCGAGTATCGTCGCGGCTACAAGTTCTCGACCTACGCCACCTGGTGGATAAGGCAGGCGATCACCCGCTCCATCGCCGACCAGGCGCGCACCATCCGCATCCCGGTGCACATGATCGAGACGATCAACAAGATCGTCCGCACCAGCCGCCAGATGCTGCACGAGATCGGCCGCGAACCGACCCCGGAAGAACTGGCGGAAAAGCTGGCCATGCCGCTGGAGAAGGTGCGCAAGGTCCTGAAGATCGCCAAGGAGCCGATCTCGCTCGAAACCCCCATCGGGGACGAGGAAGACAGCCACCTGGGCGACTTCATCGAAGACAAGAACGCCGTCCTGCCCATCGACGCCGCCATCCAGTCGAACCTGCGCGAAACCACCACCCGCGTTCTGGCCTCGCTGACGCCGCGCGAGGAGCGCGTCCTGCGGATGCGTTTCGGCATCGGCATGAACACCGACCACACGCTGGAAGAGGTCGGCCAGCAGTTCTCGGTGACCCGCGAACGCATCCGTCAGATCGAGGCCAAGGCGCTGCGCAAGCTGAAACACCCCAGCCGGTCCCGCAAACTGCGGTCCTTCTTGGACAGCTGATACGATCAGGGGCGGCTCCGACGGGGCCGCCCTTTTTCGTTGAGCGAGCGACATGGGTCGAAAGCACGTCAATCTGGGCACGGCGCCGGCCAAGGCCGATATGCCGACCAAAGTCTGCGCCGCCTGCGGCCTGCCGTTCGCGTGGCGCAGGAAGTGGGTGCGGGACTGGGAGCAGGTGCGCTTCTGCTCTGATCGGTGCCGGGCCAAGGGTGGGTCGGAAGACCGCCGATAGGCGGCTCTCCGCGTCGTGACCACGGGCGGGGCGGGAATCAGATAGCGTCGCGACCATGCTCTCACCGTCACGCCTGTCGACCCTTCTGATCGCCCTCGGCGTCGTGCTGATCCTGAGCGGCTGCGTGCGGCGGCCGCCCGAGCCGTTGCGGCCGTCTTTGCCCTATCCGTCGCGGACGGAGGCGCCGCTGGTCGGCGGGCTGGTGGACCGACCCATCGACGGCGGCACCCAGGCGCTGGTGGTGCGCGAGGGGCGCGACCTGGGCCGGTGTCTGGCCGAGCTGAACGCCGCGCGGGTGCGGTTCAGCCCCGTGCCGGATCGACAGAACACCGCGACCTGCGGCCTGAGCCAGGGCGGGGTGCTGGGCGCCGACCTGGGGACGGTGGCGCGCATGACGCCGGGCGATGTGGAGATGACGTGCCAGACGGCGCTGGCGCTGAGCATCTGGCGGCGACAGTCGCTGGAGCCGGCGGCGCGGGAGATCCTGGGATCGGACGTGGTGCAGATCGACCATATGGGGGCCTATGCCTGTCGCAATGTGAACAACGGCGTGGGGTCGAACCGCATAAGCGCCCATGCCCAGGCGGCGGCGCTGGACTTCGCCGGGGTGCGGCTGAGGGATGGGCGGCGCATCACCGTGACCAGGGACTGGAACGGCGACACGCCCGAGGCCCGCTTCCTGAAGCGCATCCGCGACGACGCCTGCCGCATCTTCGGCACGACCCTGAGCCCCGACTACAACGCCGTCCATCACGACCACCTGCACCTGGAGGCGACCGACACGCGCTTCTGTCGCTGAGGCAACGCTTTGGCGCGGGGCGGATTACGCCCCTATGCGCGGTGAACTGAAGACCTATCAGGCCAAGCGCCGGTTCGGCGAAACCCCGGAGCCGAAGGGGGCGAAAGGCGGGCGGTCGAAAGGCGGTTTCCGCTATCTGATCCAGCGTCATGCGGCGACCCGGCTGCATTACGATTTCCGCATCGAAGCGGACGGGGTGCTGAAGTCCTGGGCCGTGACCAAGGCGCCGTCGCGCGACACGGCGGTGAAGCGGCTGGCGGTCGAGGTCGAGGATCATCCGCTGGATTACGGATCGTTCGAGGGCACGATCCCCGACGGCAACTATGGCGCCGGCACGGTGCAGATGTGGGACGTCGGAACCTGGGAGCCGCAGGAGCCGGACCTGGAGGCGGCCTGGGCCAAGGGTCAGATCAAGATGATCCTTCACGGCGAGCGGCTGAAGGGCAAGTGGGCGCTGATCCGGTTGAAGAGCGACCGGGGCAAGCCGTCCAAGCGCAACAACTGGCTGTTGCTGAAGGAAAGGGACGACTTCGCGGTGGCGGGCGAGGGGGATGCCCTGGCCGAGATCGACGCCTCGGTGACGACCGGGCGGTCGCTGGCCGAGATCGCGGACGGGACGAAGGAGTGGACCGCGTCCAAGCCGACAGGGCGTAAAGGTCCTACCAAGCCCCGGCCGTCGAAGGCGGCGGCGAAGGCGACCAAGCCGCCCGCCTTCGCGCCGATTCAGCTGTGCAAGGTCGCCGATCATCCGCCGGGCGGCGCGGGGTGGGCGCACGAGATCAAGTTCGACGGATACCGCATCCAGATCGGCGTGGGCGGCGGCCGTGCGGTGTTGCGGACGCGCAAGGGGCTGGACTGGAGCGATCGGTTCCCGGACCTGGCGGCGGACGCTGCGACCTGGCCCGACGCGGTGATCGACGGCGAACTGTGCGCGCTGGACGACGATCACATGCCGGACTTCGGGGCGTTGCAGGCCGCCATTTCGGACGAGAAGACAAGCGGCCTGGTCTATTTCGCCTTCGACCTGCTGTTCGAGGGGGCGGAGGATTTGCGCAAGCTGCCGCTGTCGCATCGCAAGGCGCGACTGCAGGCCTATGTGGACCGGATCGGCGCTCTAGGGTCGGGGGCAGGCGCAGGGCGGCTGCGCTACGTCGAGCATTTCGCCTCGACCGGGCAGGCGGTGCTGGAGAGCGCCTGTCGGATGGATCTGGAAGGGGTGATCTCCAAGAAGCTGGACGCCCCCTATCATGCGGGCCGATCCTCGACCTGGCTGAAATCGAAATGCCGGGGGCGCGACGAGGTGGTGATCGGCGGCTGGTCGTCGGAGGGCGGGACGCGGTTTCGCTCGCTGCTGGTCGGGGTGCGCGACAGGAAGGGCCTGCGCTATCTGGGCCGGGTCGGAACCGGCTATGGCGAGGCGGTGACCAAGACGCTGGTTCCGGCGCTGAAGGCCGTGGCGGCGGACAGGTCGCCGTTTGCCGGGGCGGGCGCGCCCAAGGCGGCCAGGGACATTCATTGGGTCGAGCCGGTGCTGGTCGCCGAGGTCGAACATGGCGGATACACCGACGCCGGGTCGCTGAGGCAGGCGGCGTTCAAGGGGCTGCGCGAGGACAAGACGGCCGCAGAGGTGACCGAGGCGCCGCAACCGCCGACGCAGATGGGCGACGGCGAGAAGGCCACGACGACGGTGCGGTCGGCCGGCAAGCCCGGCAAGGTGGTCGTGGCGGGGGTGACCATCTCCAGCCCCGACAAGGTTCTGTGGCCGGCCGTCGGCGACTGGCCGGCGATCACCAAGGCCGATTTGGCCCGGTATTATGAGGCAACCGCCGAGCGAATATTGCCCCATGTGGCGGACAGGCCGACCTCGATCATCCGGGCGCCCGAGGGGATCGGGGGCGAGACCTTCTTCCAGCGTCATGCCATGGTGGGATCGAACCCGCGGCTGAAGCTGATCGACGTCAAGGCGCGCACCCCTTACGTCGCCGCCGTCGATGTCGGCGGCCTGGTCGCCATCGCCCAGTCGGGCGGGCTGGAGCTTCATCCGTGGGGCTGTGCGCCCGGCCAGCCTGAAATCCCCGATCAGATCACCTTCGATCTGGACCCCGACGAGGGGCTGGATTTCGCCGACGTCATCGCCGCGTCCAAGGTCGTGAAGGCGAAGATCGAAAGGCTGGGTCTGGCGGCCTTCGTCAAGACGACCGGGGGCAAGGGGCTGCACGTCGTCGTCCCGATCAAGACCGACGCCCGCTCGCGCATCACCTGGGATCAGAACAAGGCCTTCGCCAAGGCGGTGGCCGAGGCCATCCGCGCCGAGGCGCCGGATCGGTTCACCACCACCCTGGCCAAGAAGGCGCGGGGCGGGAAGATATTCATCGACTATCTGCGGAACGGGCGGATGGCGACGGCGGTGGCGCCCTGGTCGCCGCGTGCCCGGCCGGGGGCGGGGATCGCGTTTCCGCTGTCGTGGGGGCAGGTGAGGGCGGGGCTGGACCCGGCGGCGTTCAACCTTTGGACCTATGAGACGCTGCTGAAAAAGCCCGACCCATGGGCGGATTTCCGGGCGGCGGCGGTCGGTTTGAAACCGGCGCTGAGAGAGATGGGCGTGTAGGTCTTTGGAGTTCCGCGCAACTTTGTAATCCGCTCATCCCGGCGAAAGCCGGGACCCAGTCCTTTCACATCGCATGCGCGCTGGATCACAACCGACCTCTATCTCGCGCGACTCTCGCCCAAAGCACTGGGTCCCGGCTTTCGCCGGGATGAGCGGAGAGAGGGAGCGATTCCTGCCGTCCGTGGCTCTAGGCGGCGGCCTTTTTCTTGGGTGCCGGCTTCTTCTTCGGTGCAGCCTTCTTGCCCCCCGTCTTCGCGCCCGTCGCCGAACCCTTCAGACTGTTCCTTAAGGCCGCCATCAGGTCGATGACGTTGGTGTCGTCCGGTTCGGCGACATCGACCACGCCCTTGCCGCCCTTGGACTTGGCCTTGATCATGGCGCGCAGCGCGTCGTCATAGCCGTCCTTGAAGTCGGACGGATCGAAGTCCGCCTCCTTCTGGCCGATGATGCGGGCGGCGATCTCGACCATGTCGGGATCGGCCTTCACGGTCGGGATGTCGTCGAAATAGTCGTCGGAATCGCGCACCTCGTCATGGGCGCGCAGGGTGTAAGCGACCAGCCCCTTGCCTCGGACCTCCAGCGCCAGCTGGCGCTCCTTGCCGCGCAGGACCAGCTGACCCAGCGCCACCTTGCCCTGTTTCTTCATGGCGTCGCGGATGACGGCGAAGGCTTCGACGCCCGCGCCCTTCTCCGGGACCACGAAGAAGGGATCGTCCCAGTACAGCCGGTCGATCTCGGCCTCGTCGACGAACTTGTCGATGGCGATGGTCTTGGTGCTTTCCAGCTTCACCTTGTCGAAGTCGGCGTCGTCGAACAGGACGTATTCGTCCTTGGACACCTCATAGCCGCGCACCAGGTCGCTGCGCTCGACCGGACCCGTGTCGGGATCGGTCGGCACCATGCGGATGCGGTTGTTGGTGTCGGGATTGATCAGGTGAAACCGCACGTCGTTGGTGCTGGTCGTCGCCGTGTAGAGGGCCACCGGACAGGTGACCAGCGACAGCTTCAAATGTCCTTGCCAGGTGGGGCGGGCGGCCATGTCGGTTCTCCTCGATCCCTGACAATGCGTCAGGGCGATTTGCGTTCGAACAGGACCGCCGTCTGGCCGTCACGCCTTGCCGTCGAAGACGACCTTGAACCCGCCCCACATCATGCGCTTGCCGTCGAACGGCATGTCCATGTCCGCAAAGCCGGGGTCATCCTGCATCCTGGCGAAACAGGCGTCGGCGGTGGCGCGGTCGCGCCAGGTGATCCAGGAGAAGACCACAACCTCGCCCTCTTCCAGCTTCACGGCCATTGGGAAGCTGGTCAGCGCGCCGTTGGGCACGTCCTCGCCCCAGGTCTCGACCTGGGACAGGGCTCCGTATTTCTGGAACAGTGGCCAGGCGGTTTCGGCGGATTTGACGTAGCGCGCCTTGTCTTCGGTTTTTACGGGGGTCAGGAATCCGGTCACATAGGTCATCGGTCGTCTCCTTGGATGGGGTCAGAGGTCGGCGACGGCGGCGTCCAGCGCCGCGATGTCGATCTTGGTCATGGTCATCATGGCCGTCATTGCGGCCCTGGCGCGCGCCGGGTCGGGATCGGTGGTCAGGTCCATCAGGCGACGCGGCGTGATCTGCCACGACAGGCCCCAGCGATCCTTCAGCCAGCCGCAGGCGTTCTCGGCGCCGCCATCGGAGAGCAGGGCGTGCCACAGCCGATCCGTCTCGGCCTGATCCTCGGTCATCACCATGAAGGAGACGGCCTCGGTGAAGCGAAAGGCCGGCCCGCCGTTCAGGGCCACATATTCGCGTCCGGCCAGAACGAACTGGACGGTCAGGACAAAGCCTTCACGCCCGGACGGCGTGTCCACGGGCGAGCGATTGACGGCGATGATGCGGCTGTCGGGCAGGAGCGAGACATAGAAGGCCGTCGCGGCCTCTGCATCGCCGTCGAACCACAGGCAGAGAACGATCTTGTCCTTCATCACGACACCACGGCGTCGGCGGCGAAGGCTTCCGGGCCGGCGGCGACGGCGGCGGCGTCCATCCACATGACCTCCCAGATATGGCCGTCGGGGTCGGCATAGCTGCGGCCGTACATGAAGCCGTAGTCCTGGGTCGGGTTTGGGTCGATCTGGCCGCCCGCATCGCCGGCCTGATCGACAACGGCGTTGACCGCGTCTCGGCTGTCCTTGGACAGACACAGCAGCACCTGGGCCGAGGCGTGGGCGTCGGGGATCTGGCGGTCTGTGAAGGTGCGCCATTTGTCGTGGGTCAGCAGCATGACGTGGATCACGTCCGACACGACCATACAGGCGGCCGCATCGTCGCTGAACATCGGGGTCCTGGTCGCGCCAACGGCTTCGTAGAAGGCGATTGACCGGGGCAGGTCGGCGACGGGCAGGTTGATGAAAATCAGCTGGGGCACGGCGTTTCCTCTCCTTGTTGTTTGCGAAACCTGACTCCGATGATTATGATAGTCAACCATGAAGTTAGAAAAGATAACCTATAAGGCGGGGCGCAGGTATCATGACGCCTGCGGTGCGGCGCACGGGCTCGATCTGATCGGCGAGCGCTGGGCCCTGCTGGTGATCCGTGAACTGATGATGGGGCCGCGCCGGTTCGGCGACCTGAGGAAGGACCTGCACGGCATCTCGGCCAATGTGCTGACCCAGCGGCTGGAGGGGCTGGAGGCGTCGGGCATCCTGCGGCGCAGGAAGCTGCCGCCGCCCGCCTCGGTCCAGGTCTACGAGCTGACGGACTGGGGGTATGAGATCAAGCCGGTCTTCATGGTGCTGGGCCGCTGGGCGGCGCGTTCGCCGTTGCACGACCCCACCCTGCCGATCAGCGCGGTGTCGATCATGCAGTCGTTCGAAACGATGTTCGACCCGGCCCTGCCGGGCGAGGCGGTCATGACCCTGGGCTTCGTCTTCGGTGACGAGCCCTTCGTGGTCCATATTGAAAAGGGCGCCCTCACGACGCGCCGCGACGCGACGGACGCCGCCGAGGTGGTCGTCACGACCCAGCCGCCGCTGGTCGCGGCCTGCGTCTATGGCAAGGTTCCGCCAGCCGTATTCGAGGGCGACGGCCTGATGGCCCTGACCGGCGATCGGGCCGTATTCGAGCGGTTCGTGGGCTTCTTCAACCTGCCGGAGAAGGCGGGCGTCTGACGGGTCACGCCAGGATGTCCAGCAAGGTTCCGGTCATGTCGTCGGCTGTGCGGGCGACGGCGGTCTTGGCCTGGAGGCGTTCGACGGTTTCGCCGGGGAGGTCGTCCAGCGGCGCGGCGGCGGTTCGGCGCGCGCTGGCGTCGAAACGGGTCTGGGCGTTCATCATTCCGGCGGCGGCGATGGACAGCGTTTGCATGTCGAGGGTCCGGGCGAGGGGCGTTCGGTCGCCAAAGTGCGTCTTTCAGGTCAACGCCGCCTGAAGGATCAGGGTGAACGGCGTTTTCCGCCCCGCTTCAGCCTTTATCCGTGTATAGAGCGCCACCATTCGCCCGGCCTGAGGTCTGACCTCGGCCGGGCGCGGTCGTTTCGGCGACCGCCCTTGTCCGTTTGTCCAGGTTTCCCATGCCCTTTCCCGCCGTCCACCCCGCGCTCGACCGCGCCCTGATCAACAAGGGCTATGCCGAACCCACCCCGGTTCAGGCCGCCGTGCTGGAAGGCGAACATGCGGATCGCGACCTGCTGGTCTCGGCCCAGACCGGATCGGGCAAGACGGTGGCGTTCGGTCTGGCCGCTGCCCCGACCCTGTTGGGCGACAAGCCGATCTTCGGCCCCGGCGGCGCGCCGCTGTGCCTGGCCATCGCCCCGACCCGCGAACTGGCCATGCAGGTCGCGTCCGAGCTTCAATGGCTGTACGCCGATTCCGGCGCCAAGATCGCCACCTGCGTCGGCGGCATGGACGCGCGTCGTGAAGCCCGGGCCCTAGGCTTTGGCGTTCACATCGTCGTCGGCACGCCCGGCCGCCTGAAGGATCACATCGACCGGGGCAACCTGGACCTGTCGGAGCTGAAGGTCGCCGTCCTGGACGAGGCCGACGAGATGCTGGACATGGGCTTCCGCGAGGATCTGGAGTTCATTCTGGATCAGGCGCCCGCCGAACGTCGCACCCTGCTGTTCTCGGCGACCATCGCGCGCGACATCGCGACCCTGGCCAAACGCTATCAGAAGGACGCCGTCCGCATCGACGCGACGGACAAGACGCGCCAGCACGCCGACATCGAATACCGCGCCTATCGCATCGCGCCCAATGAGATCGAACACGCGGTGGTCAACACCCTGCGCTGGTTCGAGGCGCCGCGGGCCATGGTCTTCTGTTCGACCCGCGACAGCGTGCGTCACCTGCAATCCTCGCTGCTGGAGCGCGGCTTCTCCACCGTGTCTCTGTCGGGCGAAATGGGTCAGCGCGAGCGCACCGACGCCCTGCAGTCGCTGCGTGACGGCCGCGCCCGCGTCTGCGTCGCCACCGATGTCGCCGCGCGCGGTCTGGACCTGCCGGACCTGGGCCTGGTCATCCACGCCGAACTGCCGATGAACCGCGCCGGCCTGCTGCACCGTTCGGGCCGGACGGGCCGTGCGGGCAAGAAGGGCGTATCGGTGATGCTGGTCCCGCACTCGCGCCGTCGCAAGGCCGAGCGTCTGATGGACGAAGCCGGTGTCGACGCCGTCTGGTCGGGCGCCCCGACTTTCGACGAAATCCGCAAGGCCGACGAAGGCCGCCTGCTGTCGCCCGAGTTCTTCGAGGCCGACGTGTCCGACGAGGACATGATCGTGGCCAAGCGCATGATCGCCGAGCGGACGCCCGACGAGATCGCCGCCGCCCTGGTGCGTCTGCTGCGCAAGGAGCAGCCTGCGCCGGAAGAACTGTCCGATCCGGGCGCCGATCGCGGCCCCGCCAAGCGTGACCGCATGGTCCGCAACGACGACGGCACGGCGGCCCAGCCCTGGCCGGGCGAGCGCCTGGGCGCCGACGACGTGACCTGGTTCCGCCTGGACGTGGGCCGCAACAAGAACGCCGACCCCAAATGGCTGATCCCGCTGATCTGCCGCATCGGCGGCATCTCCAAGCCCCAGATCGGCGCCATCCGCACCTTCCCCGAAGAGACCCGGTTCGAGATCGCCAAGACTCACGAGAAGGCGTTCCGCGAAGCCATCGCCGCCTCCAAGGACGAGGTGAAGATCACGCCGTCGGAAGCCCCGACGCCCGGTTCGATGAAGGCCAGCCGTTTCGCCGGCAAGCCGAACCGCGACGAAGGCGATCGCCCGTTCAAGAAGACCCCCTACAAGCGCGCCGAAGGCGGGGAGGGCGACGCCCGCCCGCCGTTCAAGAAGAAGCCCTGGGCGCCCAAGGCGGCCGAGGGCGGCAAGCCCGCCGGCGACAAACCGTTCGCCAAGAAGCCGTTCAAGGCCAAGCCCGGCTTCAAGAAGGACGGCTTCAAGGGCAAGCCGAAGGGCTAAATCTCCCGTTCCACCCTCCTCGTTATCCTCGCCCTTGTGGCGAGGATCCAGACTCCCGGTGTTCGCCGGTGCGCGGTCTTCGGGACCGAGCGCATGAACCCTAGGCATGCGGCCCAGGGATGACGCGGGAAGGTGCGGGCGGATCGCTTGACTTGCCACCCGCGAAATCCGGGCGCAGGCTACGTCCATGAGCACGCCGTCCGCGCCCGAGGGACGATACGCCTCGTTCGAGGCCTTCTATCCCTATTACATCCACGAGCATTCCAACCGCACCTGTCGGCGCATCCACGTCGTGGGCACGGGTCTGGTCATCGCGGCCTTTGGCGTGTTCCTCATCACCTGGAACCCGTGGTGGCTGCTGGCCATGCCGTTGGTTGGATACGGCTTCGCCTGGGTCGGCCATTTCTTCTTCGAGAAGAACCGTCCGGCGACGTTCAAATATCCGCTGTGGAGCCTGATGGGTGATTTCCGCCTGTTCCTCGAGACGGTGTCAGGTCGTCGAAAGTTCTAAGCAACGGACTGCGATTTCAAGCTGCGCCATTACCTGAAAGCCATTAGGGTGCCTTCCTGCGGCGGTCAGCCGTTGCTGGAGGGAGCCTCAATGAAATCCATCGCCTTCGTCGCCGCCGCTTCGGTCCTGCTGGCCCCCGGCGTCAGCCTGGCCCAGAAGAGCGGCGCCAAGCCCGACTTCACCCTGGAGCCCAACTACGGTTCGGTTCGGCTGGAGACCGGCTTCACGCCCGACCCCTGGACCAAGTCGATCCTGGCCGGCGGCTCCATCCCCGCCTCGGCCGCCAAGTCGGGTTGCGAGGGCAAGGTCAGCGCCGCCCCCGACCTGCAGCTGAACTATACCGCCGGCGATCTGGACCTGACGATCAGCGCCGTGGCGTCCGAGGACACCACCCTGTTGATCAACACCCCCGGCGGCCGGTGGTATTGCGACGACGACGGCGGCGGCGAGTTCAATCCGCTGGTGACCATCTCGGACCCCGAAAGCGGCCGCTACGACATCTGGCTGGGCACCTATAACGACAACATGGTCCAGTCGACGTTGCAGATCAGCGAACTGGGCGGATCCGACAGCGCTTCGGGCGCCGCGCCCAACATGGACCTGGAGCCCAACTACGGCACCGCCACCCTGCGCGGCGGCTTCACGCCCGATCCGTGGACCAAGTCGATCCTGGCCGGCGGCTCCGTGCCCGCCTCGGCCGCCAAGTCCGGCTGCGAAGGCTCGGTCAGCGCCGCGCCAGACATCCAGATCTTCTTCGAACCGGGCGAGGGCGACCTGACCTTCCGCGTGCGCGCGTC
The DNA here is from genome assembly GCF_002434505.1 of Brevundimonas sp. UBA6550. Lineage (GTDB taxonomy): Bacteria > Pseudomonadota > Alphaproteobacteria > Caulobacterales > Caulobacteraceae > Brevundimonas. The sequence continues at coordinate 668,199 of NZ_DJKE01000012.1, read as the reverse complement.
GGAAGACACCACCCTGCTGGTGAACACGCCGAACGGCCGCTTCTATTGCGACGACGACAGCGGCGGGGACTTGGACCCCAAGGTCACCATCACCAATCCGCAAAGCGGCCGTTACGACATCTGGGTGGGCACCTACAACGACAGCATGGTCCAATCCACGCTGGAAGTGTCCGAGCTGGATTGAAGCCCGCGGGGCGTCGCAGACGCGAAAACGCCGGCTGACCCGATCGGTCAGCCGGCGTTTTTCGTTTCAGCCGGGATCAGTTGGAGGCGCTGGTCCAGGCCGGGGGGCAACCGTCGAAATCGCCGGCGTCCACAATGGTCAGGGTGCGCATGTTCAGGCGCTGCGCCTGGGTCATCGAACCGCGGCCGGTGCCGGTGAACAGGTCGATCTTCTGGCCCTTGATCGCGCCGCCCGTGTCGGACGCATACCAGTAGCCGTCGTGGATGGTGCCGTCGGCCAGACGCATGCCGACCGTCTCGCGGATGAACAGCTTGGTACGGCGGGGAATGACGCGGGGATCCACCGCGACGGTGCGCATGGCGATCGGGCGGCAGCCCAGGGAATCGTTGCCCGTCGCCCCGCCGCCGCCGGCGTGATAGAGGCGGGCCGAGGCGCGCCAGTCGGGATCGCTGGCCATCAACTCGGTCTGTTCGGCGTCCAGCGCGGCGTCTTGAGCTTCGGAACCGATCGTTTCGGCAGGGGTTTCAGCCCTGACTTGATCCGCCGCGACTGCGACATTGTAGGGGACAGGCCCGCTCGTCATCGACGACAGGGCAGCCCAAAACATGGCGAGAGCAGCGGATGCGCCGATCATAGGCTTGGCTCAGGAGACACCGGCTCCCAACGCCGCCGGCGCGCGTCTTGTCGCGTTAACTTGTGGCGAGAAAGCGGCGAACCGGCTGAACGCGCAAGACGTTACGATTTGTTTCGTAGTTAACCATCGGAAACAAATAGATATTTTTAGCGGATTGGGGCGGCCGGCCTGGCGGCCTCAATCCGCTCTCTGACGTCTAGAATCGGAAATTAAGGCCGGCTTGGACGACGGGCAGGACCTTGTAGTTGTCGGCTTCGTCCTGAATCTGGCGCTCTTCGTCGTCCAGACGCGCGCGGAAGACCAGGTCGTTCGACAGGGTTCCGCCTCGCGCATCCAGATCGACCTTGGGTTCGTCGCCAAACGCCGCGCCCGCCAGAATGCGGAAGCCAAGCCGCCTGTTCGGAGCGAAGGTGTTGTCATAACCCACGCCGATGAAGGGAGCGGTCTTCTCCAGCTCGATCCGCCCCGTCAGCGTTCCGACCTGGGCGGGGGTGAAGGTGGCGCCGCCGATATTCACATTGCCGGTCGGTGTGGCGTCCAGATCGATCTTGCGACTGCCGAAATAGGCGCCGCCCGACACCAGAAAGCCGTTCTCGAACGGGTGCAGGTCCACGAAGGCGCCCGGCGACTTGAAGTCGATCTTGGCATCGTAATCGATGCCCTTGTAGGTCTGGTCGCGGTCCCAGTTCAGAACATCATAGCCGCTGCGCAGCACGACCTTGGGGCTCAGCGCCCATTGCGCCTGAAGCCCCAGACCCGGCGTGCCCACCTGGGCGCCGACGGCGAACCGGCCCCCTTCGTTGGACTGGGCTTGGGCTTGGGCCTGAACCGCACACGGGATCAGGCAGGCGGCGACGGCCAGCGGAGCCAGGCGAAGACGAGGGGACATGACGCGGTTTCCAGGGACTTGGCGGATGAGAGTTCCCGCCCATCCTGACCGCCGCTCTTGAAGATTGGGTTACGCCGCCTGATCGCGCCGGGCCTCGGCCTCGCGCACGGCCTCGACGGCGCGGTCCAGAACCTCCAGCCCCACGCCCGGCCGGATCGCCTCCACCGTCAGGATGCGCCGGAACGCCCGCGCGCCCGGCCGGCCGTGCATCAGCCCCAGCATATGACGCGCCATCGCCGACAGGGCGACGCCCTCGGCCAGACGCGCGGCCATATAGGGCCGATAACGCTCCACCGCCTGGAAGGCGTCGACATCGGCCACGGCCTCTCCGAACAGGCGCCGATCCGCCTGCCCCAGGATGGCCGGCTCGTGATAGGCCGCGCGGCCCAGCATGACGCCGTCCAGCCGCACCCCGTCCTCCTCGGCCAGCAGCGCCTCGGCGGCGTCCAGCGACGCGATCCCTCCGTTGATCGACACGTTCAGATGCGGCCGCTCGCGCTTCAACCGACGCACCAGCCCATAGTCCAGCGGCGGCACGTCGCGGTTCTCCTTGGGCGACAGACCTTTCAGCCAGGCCTTGCGCGCATGGACGATGAACACCTCGATCCCAACGGCGGCGCAGGCGTCCACCGTGGCGAACAGGCTGACCTCGGGGTCCTGGTCGTCCACCCCGATGCGGCATTTGACGGTGGCGGGCACGGCGACGGCCTCGCGGATCGCCGCCATGCAGTCGGCGACCAGTTCGGGCTCGCGCATCAGACACGCGCCGAACCGGCCGGACTGAACGCGGTCGGACGGGCAGCCGACGTTCAGATTGATCTCGTCATAGCCGAAGGCCTCTCCGATCCGCGCCGCCTCGGCCAACTGCGCCGGATCTGACCCGCCGATCTGCAGCGCCACGGGATGCTCCACCGCGTCGAACCCCAGCAGCCGCTCGCGGTCCCCATGCACCACCGCCGGCGCCGTCACCATCTCCGTATAAAGCAAAGCCCGCCCCGTCAGCGCCCGATGAAACGCCCGGCAATGCCTGTCGGTCCAGTCCATCATCGGGGCCACGGACAGTCTACGAGCTAGATTCAAAGGCATTTTCGGCAAGTTCAGGCGGTTGACTGACGATGTTCCGACGCTGTTACGCGCTTTTTCGACGGCTTTCGCCCTATACGAAATCTCTCTGCACCCTTTTTGCACCCAAATCATGGCTTCGATCCGCAAGCAAAGGTCTGGTCGGTGACGCGCCCAAGTTCGGCGTAAGGGACACGTTGCAAAAGAGACCTTCTTGCGATTCGACGATGCCAAGGCATGGGCGATAGAGGCAGTCCACATGGCGTGATCGGCGTTGAAGCGTCTGGGACTGGTTGGAAAGGGAATGGCGCGGGATCGTCGCCCGACGAAAGAAGAACTCGCGAGGTTGATCGAGCATTTCGAGGCCAATCCTCGTCGTCCAAGGGAACCGCGCCCGAAACCGTTCGCCGCTCCTGCTGCTTTAAGACAGGCCGGCCAACCGCGATCCGATTAGCTTGATCTGCGGCTTGGTCACACCGTGTCGGGCCGCCAGTTCAGGCCATTCGCGCACGGCGTCGCGCGTGCTTCCTATGACGGCCTGCACATCAGCCTTCGATAGACCCGCAAACCCGCCAAGCTTCTTCAGGTCAGCGATCGACGGCGCCTGGCCCTGGCCCATGACCGTCGTCGTCTGCTCCCCGCCGGGGCCGGACGAGAATGTCAGATCGTAGGCGGGCGATAGACGCCACTCCCCTTTGGCGTTCATCAGGTAGGTGACGTTCTTGCCGTGGTCGTCTCGGTTGTGGACGATGACGTTGAATACGGCCAAGCGGAACATTGCTTCGACCTCACGGGCATCTTTGGTGATGCCTTGGGTAAGGGCGATCAGGGTCTCGTAGTCGAGACCGCTTGGTCGCGAAATAGGCTCCGCCCTTCGCGGTCTTGATCAGACGCGTATCGGTCATCGCGACGCCTGCAGCCTGCGCCATCTGCGCATAGACCTATTCGATCACGCCCGCGTCCTTGCCGTCCTGGGTGTTCGGAAGCGTTGAAATTCCGACCGATTGGTCCCCTCATTGCAATCCTCCCATTGCGTTATCAAAAAACGGTCTGCGCCGTTTGCAGCGACGCTAGGAGATGCGGGCGACGTGCGACCTGTACGAAAGTTGGGGCGGGGTGCGGCGTCTTGGCAGGGCAGAGCGACCGGGGCCGCCCTGCCTCAGCCTCAGAGTGCGCGGGCGATCACCAACCGTTGAATGAGGCTGCGGCGTGAGGGGCGATCCGCTCGCGGGCCATGTCGCGCACGGCGTCGCGGATCATCGTCTGGGTTTCGGACAGGATCATGGTTCAGCATCCCTTCCAGGCGGGCGCGCGCTTTTCGGCGAAGGCTTTTGGCCCTTCCAGCGCGTCTTCGGAGGCCAGCATCTTCAGCGTCGCGGGGGCGGCCCAGACCTCGGCCAGGCTCTGGTCCAGCGGTTGGTCCAGTCCGGCGAGAACGGCGGCCTTGGTCGCGCGAACGGACATGGGGCTGCATTTCAGGATGTCGTCGGCCCAGCGGCGCGCCGCGCCCAGGACATCGGCCTCGACGACCTCATTGACGAACCCCAGAGTCAGGCCTTCGCGCGCCGAGACGGGACGGCCGGTCAGCATCAGGCCCATGGCGCGTTTCAGCCCGATCTCGCGCGGCAGGCGTTGGAGCCCGCCGGCCAGGGCCGCCAGTCCGACCTTGGGTTCGGGCAGGGCGAAGGCGGCGCCCTCGACGGCGACGACGATGTCGCACGCCAGGGCCAGTTCGAAACCGCCGCCGAAGGCGAAGCCGTTGACGGCCGCGATCACCGGCTTGTCCAGACCTGTGCGGCTGGTCAGCCCGCCGAATCCGCGCCTCGGCAGGGCCAGGGCGGCGCCCTCGGCCTGGACCTTCAGGTCCTGCCCCGCGCAGAAGGCCTTGTCGCCGGCGCCGGTCAGAATGGCGACCCATTGATCCGGGTCCGAGGCGAAGTCGTCGAAGACGTCGCCCAGCGCCTCGTGCGCCGGACCGTTCAGTGCATTTCGCGCCTCGGGTCGATTGATGGTGATGATCGTCAGCGGTCCGTCCCGTTCCACGACGGCGTAGGCTTGGCTCATGGGTCTTGTGCTCTTGTGAAAAGAAAGGCGGTCGAGTGGCTCGACCGCCTTGCCGGACAGGGATGTCGGACGGTCAGGCCGCGACGGGGGCGCGCCGCAGGGTGACGGTCTTGGGGTTGGTGTATTCCAGCAGGCCGCCCAGGCCGTTCTCCTGACCGACGCCGGACTGTTTGTGGCCGGCGAAGGCGGCGAAGGGCGAAAGGGCCAGACCTTCGTTGATCCAGACGCTGCCGGCCTCCAGTTGCGAGGCCACGCGCATGGCCCGATCCTCGTCCTTGGTCCAGACGGTGGCGGCCAGGCCGAACTCGCTGGCGTTGGCCAGGGCGATGACGTCGTTCTCGTCGCTGAAGCGCATCAGCGGCAGGACGGGGCCGAACTGCTCCTCCTGGACGATCCGGCTGGATTCCGGCGGGTTGTCGATCAGGGTGACGGGCACGAACAGGCCGTCGCCGGGCGGCGGGGCGGCCCCCTCGATCACCGTGTGGCCCGAGGCGCGGCTGTCTGCGATCAGGTCGCGCACGCGGTCGTACTGCGGGCGGTTCTGAACGGGGCCGAAGGCGACGCCCTGCTGCGACCCGTCGCCGATCGGCAGAGTCCGGGCCATTTCCGCCATGACGTCGCGCACGGCGTCATAGACCTCTTCGTGAACATAGGCGCGTTTGGTGGCCACGCAGATCTGACCGGCGTTGGTGAAGGCGGACCAGAACAGCTTCTCGGCGGTGTCCCGCACATCCACATCCGGGAAGACGATGGCGGCGTCGTTGCCGCCCAGTTCCAGCGTCAGACGCTTCAACGTCGGCGCCGCGCTCTGCATCACCTTGCGTCCCGTCGCGGTGGAGCCGGTGAAGCTGATCTTGCCGAACGCCTCGTGCGAGGTCATCAGCGGTCCCAGGTGATCGCCGCCCGTGATCAGGTTCAGAACCCCGGCCGGCAGGACCGAGCGCAGCAGCTGGCCGATCTTCAGCACCGTCATGGGGGTGAAGGGCGAGGGCTTCAGGACCATGGTGTTGCCGGCCAGCAGGGCAGGGCCGATCTTCCACATCGACAGCAGGACGGGGAAGTTCCACGGCGAAATCGCCCCCACGACGCCGATGGGCACATGGTGGGTCTCGATACGGTGTTCCGGCGTGTCTTCGACCACCGTGACCGGATCGGCGTAGCTCGAGGTGGCCAGACACCACTGTCCGGCGGCGTTGATCTCGAACGCGGCCTGGTCGATCGGCTTGCCGTGCTCGCGGGTCAGCATCCGCGCCAGTTCGTCGGCGTTGTCCAGCAGGGTCTGGCCGATGGCGGCGACAGCGGCCTGGCGCTCGGCCCAGGGCGTCGCCGCCCATTTCGGGAAGGCGGCCTGGGCGGCGGCGATGGCCGTCTCCAGCTCCGCCTCGCCGGCGTCCGGGGTTTCGCCGACCGGAGAGCCGTCGGCGGGGTTGAGGATCTGCAGTCGCTTCTCGGCGTCCAGATCGACGCCGCCGACGGTCATGGGAAGATAGTCAGTCATGAACAAGCTCCAGGGGCGCGGTCAGTCGAGAATGAGCACGGCCTTCACGCAACGTCCGTCGTGGGCGTCGGCGATGGCCTGGTTGATGTCGGCGAAGGGGTAGCGTCGCACGATCTTCTCCAGCGGCAGCCGGCCGGACTGGGTCCACTCCACCAGTTGCGGCAGGAAGACGTCGGGATCGCTGTCGCCCTCGATCACCCCCTTGACGGTGAAGCCATAGGTGATGGCGCCGACGATCGGCACGGGCAGGACCGCGTCCAGCGATCCCGGAACGCCGATCAGCGCCAGGGCGCCCTTGGGCGCCAGCATGCCCAGGGCGCCTTCCAGCGCCTTCACCACGCCGCTGGTGTCCACGATGTTGTCGACGCCGCGCGGCGAGATCGCGCGCACCGCCTCGGTGATGTCGCCGGCCGCCGGGTCGATCACATGATGGGCGCCCAGCTCCGCGCCCAGGGCGCGCCGTTCGGGGCGCGGCTCGATCAGGATGATGGGGTCGCACCCGGCCAGAACGCCGCCCAGCACCGCGCTGAGACCCACCGCCCCGCCGCCCAGGACGACCAGGGCGCTGCCCTTGCGAGCCTCCAGCGAACGCAGCACCGCCCCGACCCCGGTCTGAACGCCGCAGCCCAGGGGCGCCAGCAGCGACAGGTCCGCGTCCGACGGCGCCTTCACCACATTGCGCTCATGCGCCACCGCCAGGCTGGCGAAGGAGGATTGACCGAAGAAGACGCCGGAGACCGCCTGGCCGTCCTTGCTGAGCGGCGACGTGCCGTCGGGCCGGGCGCAGGCGAAGTTCAGACCCGTGAAACTGTCGCAATAAGCCGGCGCTTCGGCTTCGCAGTTGGCGCAGTGACCGCAGGAATCGAAGGTCAGCAGAACCTTGTCGCCCGGGGCGACCTTGGTGATCTTCTCGCCGATGGCGACGACCTCGCCCGCGCCTTCGTGGCCCAGCACCAAGGGGAAGTTCGTGCCCATGGCGCCGCTGGCGAAGACCAGGTCGGTATGACAGATGCCGACGGCCTGGATGCGGACGAGAATCTCATCCGGTCGCGGCTGGGCGACATCCAGCTCCTCCAGCACGAAGGGGGTGTTCGGTTCCTTAAGAACCGCAGCGACGGCTTTCACAGGGGGTCTCCTCGCGTTTCTGTTTGACCCGAGTGTTGCGCCCTTTCCCATCGCCCGCCCCCCATCCAAAGTCTGGGGGTTGGAACGGGCACCCGGCGGCTTGGTCCTGGCGCTCAGTCGCGGTCGAACACCGGGGCGCGACGCCCGACGAAGGCGGCGATGCCCTCCAGGGCGTCAGGCTCGCCCCCGCAGGCCGAGATGGCGCGGGCCTCGGCTTCCAGCTGGCTTTCCAGGACGGCGGCGAAACTGTCGGCCAGCAGCATTCTGGACCGCCCGATGGCCAGGGTCGGAGCCGCCGACAGCCGTTCGGCCATGGCCTGGGTCTCTGTGGCCAGATCCGCGCTCGGGCAGACGAACGTCGCCAGGCCCTGGTCCAGGGCCTCGGCCGCCGAGAGTTTGCGGTTCAGCAGGATGAAGGCCTGGGCGCGCCTGAGCCCCATCAGCCTGGGCAACAGGAAGGTCGCCCCGCCGTCCGGCGACAGGCCCACGCCGGGATAGGCCACGGAGAAGCTGGCGGCGTCCGACGCCAGCACGATGTCGCCGATCAGGGCCAGGCTGAGACCGGCGCCGGCGGCCGCGCCGTTGACGGCGGTGATGACCGGCTTGGGCATCCGCGCCAGGCGCGCCACGGCCATGTGCAGCGGCGCCGTCAGGTCGCGCAACAGGCGCGGCAGGTCCGAGCCGGCCGACGAAAAGCCCGCCACGTCGCCGCCCGCGCAGAACATCCGCCCGGCGCCGGTCAGGATCACGACCCGGATCGCCGGATCGGCCTCGCAGCGATGAACGGCGTCGAGCAGGGCGCGGCAACTGTCGGTGTCCAGGGCGTTGCCGACCTCGGGCCGGTTCAGGACGATCCGGGCCGTCTTGCCCTCGATAGTCAGATCGATCGCCATGTTCGCCTCTCTTCGTCGCCGCGTTTGAACGTGGCGCCAGCCATAGGCGGCGGGCGGGTCGGGGACCCCGAACTTCCGGTGGGGGTGCGATCAGGCCCCCGGGGCTAGCTTGCCGTCAAAATGATGGAGGCGCCCGTGAAAGATCCTGCCAAATATCTGATCTCGCCATTCGTGGTGTGTGTAAGCATCGCCGGGCTGTTGGCCGGCGGCGCCTGGGTTTGGGCCGGTACGGCCCTGGTGCTCGCCCTGCTGGTCATAGATATCGCGCTGCCGCGTGATTTCAGCCGTCGCGATCCACGCTATCCGGCGCTCTACGACACGGTGATCATCTTTACGGTGCTGCTCGGCTTCGTCCAGATCGCGGTCCTGGCCTGGCAGGTCGGCCGCGCCGGATGGACGACGGGAACCATCCTCAGCGCCAGTCTGAACGCCGGTCTGATCGGCTTCGTGCCGATCACCGCCGCCATCCACGAACTGTTCCACCGCCGGTCGCCCTGGCAGCGGGTGTTCGGCCGCTGGAGCCAGATGCTGATCCTGGATCCCCTGCGCGAGCGGACCCATGTGGTGACCCACCACCTGCATGTCGCCACGCCGAACGACCCCGACACGGCGCGGCGCGGCGACAATCTGTACGCCTTCCTGCCGCGCTCCCTGGCGCACCAGATGCTGGACGCCTGGAAGCTGGACCGGATGGTCTGCGCCAAGCGCGGCGTCGGGATGATTTCCCAGCACGGCATGGTGTTTCGCGCGGTCCTGGCCGTTGCGGCCTTCCTGATCGCCGCGGCCGTCATCGGCGGCGGCTGGGTCGCGCCCCTGTGCGTGGCCGGCGCCTGTCTGATCCCGCGCGTCAGCCTGGAGATTTTCAACTACGTCGGTCACTACGGTCTGGTGACGGAGCATCCGGGCCGGTTCGCGCCGCGTCACACCTGGAACCACCTCAGCCCCCTGGTGCGGGTCCTCAGCTTCGAGATCACCAACCACGCCGGCCACCACGTCGACAGCTACAAGCCCTTCTATCTGCTGGAGCCGGACCGCACCGGGCCGCAACAGCCGCACTTCCTGGTCTGCGTGCTGCTGGCCTTCGTGCCGCCGGCCTGGTTCGCCGTGATCCGGCCCCGCCTTCAGGACTGGGACGAGCGGTTCGCCACCGACAAGGAGCGCGCCCTGGCCCATGCCGAGAATGTCCGCGCCGGATGGATCGACAAGCCGGCGACCGCGACCATCGTCGCCGCGCGCTGATCAGGTTAGCCGACGATGTTCAATCTGTTCCGCCCCGCGCCGCCGCGCACGATCACCGTGTCGCCGGCGGGCCGCCAGTTTTCGGCCAGAAAAGGCGGGGTTCTCCTGGAAGAGGCGCTGCTGGCCGGCGTGCCGCTTCCGCATAATTGCACGGTGGGCACCTGCGGCGCCTGCAAATGCCGCCTGACCGAGGGCAAGATCGTCGAACTGACGGACTTCGCCCTGTCGCCCCTGACGGGGGAGGAGTTGCGGGCCGGCTATATCCTGGCCTGTCAGAGTTCGGTTCGAACCGACGTCGTCATCGAGGTCGATCTGGGCTCTCAGGCGGACTTCGCCAAGGTGTCCGGCCGGGTGGCGGGCCAGACCCGCCTGACCTCGGACATCATGGGGCTGCGGATCGTGCTGGATGAGCCGATGAGCTATCGGCCCGGCCAGTACGCCCATGTCGGTCTGGAGGGCGTGCCGGTGGCGCGGTCCTTCTCGTTCGCCACGCCGTGCCGGCCGCAGGTCGGGCAGGAGGTGGAGTTCATGATTCGCCTGGCGCCCGGGGGGCAGTTCACCGAGGCGCTGTTCGCTAGGGACTTCACGGGCGAGAAGGCGACGGTCGAGGGGCCGCTGGGCGGTTTCGGCCTTTCGGAAGACGAGGCGCCGATGCTGTGCGTCGCGGGGGGGACGGGCCTGGCGCCGATCCTGGCCGTGCTGCAGCACGCGCTAGACAGCGGCCAGACGCGCGACGTGCATTTCTTCCTGGCGGTGCGCTCCCAGGCCGATCTGTTCGGGCTGGAGCGGATCCAGGCCATGGCCGAGCGCTGGCCTGCGAATTGGCGGTTCGCGCCGATCCTGTCGGCCGAGGCCGAGGATAGCGACTGGACCGGGATGCGTGGATTCGCCGCCTCGGCGCTTGAGCAGTTCAACGGCTTCGGCGGCGGGGCGGGGCACGCCTATCTCTGTGGTCCGCCGATCATGGTCGACAGTTGCGCCGACAGTCTGGCGGCCCAGGGTTGGGCGTCCGACCGGATTCTGGCCGATCGCTTCCTGGATATGTCCAGCGGAACCCAGGCGCGGCTCAAAGATATCGCCGAGGCCAAACCTTAAGTATGGGGCCAGGCCTCGGCGGGCCGCGTACAACCCTCTCAAGATCGCGATAATTGCGACGATGGAGGGAAACCATGAAGACCAAGACGAAGACTTCGATTCTGGCGTTGAGCGTCGCCCTGGCGGGCGGCTTCGGCGCCGGGGGAACGATGGCCCAGACGGCGTCGCCGACCCCGCCCGCCGAGCCGCAGGCGGCCACGGTCGACGATATCGTGGTGACGGCGAACCGTCGCAGCCAGAACCTTCAGGACGTGCCCATGGCGATCAACGCCATCGGCGGCGAGGCCCTGGAGAACAAGGGGATCGTCGACACCGCCTCGCTTTCCGCCATCGTGCCTAACCTTCAGGTGAGTTCGCCATACGGCAAGACCCAGCCGAACTTCAGCCTGCGCGGCGTTTCGGTCGCCAATGAGTTCAACGCCAACCAGGCGTCGCCCAACGGCGTCTATCTGGACGAGGTCTATCTCAGCGCCCGCTTCGCCCAGGGCATGAACCTGTTCGATCTGGAGCGGGTCGAGGTGGTCAAGGGGCCGCAGGGCACGCTTTACGGCCGCAACACCGTCGGCGGCGCCATCAACATCATCACCCGCAAGGCCGAATTCGCGCCTCTGAACGGCTTCGTCGAGGGCGGATACGGCAACTTCAACCGCTGGTCCCTGACAGGCGCGGCGGGCGGGACCCTGGTCGAGGACCGGCTGGCCTTCCGCATCGCCGGAACGGTCGAAAAGGGTGACGGCCAGTTGAAGAACCTCTTCCCCGGCAATCCCGACGAACGCTCGATCGACAACTACGCCATTCGCGGTTCGCTGCTGTGGAAGCCGACGGACGACCTGTCCTTGCTGGTGCGAGCCTATACCGGCGAAAGCAATCCGACCGGCGAGCCGCCCTTCGTGATCGGTTCGGGTCCCGGCGGCGTGAACCCGATCACCGGCTATTCGCGGCCCAAGGACATGGGCTTCTACGAGACCGCGACCAACTATGTCGGTCATAACCGCGCCCAGGCCAGCGGGATTTCGGTGACCGGCAAGCTGGCGCTCGGCGCCTGGGACCTGATCTCCATCACCGCCTACGACAAGGGTGAACTGCGCGTCGATCAGGACGCCGACGGCGGCCCGGTCGATGAGTTCAACATCAACTGGTATTCGGACTACGAACAATTCAGCCAGGACATCCGTATCGCGTCCGATCCCAGCCGCCCGGTGCGCGGCATCATCGGCGCCTATTACGGCTGGGATCAGAACAAGACCTTCAACACCTACGACTTCTTCGGCTTCCTGGAAGGGGTGCCGGGCCTGCCGGCGTTCGATCCGCCCAACATCTTCGCGCCTCCGCCCTATCCGGGCCTGTTCGGCGGCGTGCCGGGCGTCTTCAGCGGGTTCAACGTGGATCACCGATTCACCCAGACCCGCAAGTCGGCGGCCATCTACGGCGACGGCAACTGGGACATCACCGACCGGCTGACCCTGACGGCGGGCCTGCGCTATACGCGCGACGATCTGGAACTGACCGATGTCAGCTCGACCGCCCGCAACTACGCCGGCGTGCCGCAGTTCAACTTCATCCCCTTCCTGGCGCCGCCCGGCTCCAAATGCCCCGATACGCCGGGCTGCCCGTCGCTTGAGACCGACTCCAGCAGCGTGACGGGCCGACTGATCCTCAACTACGATGTGGCCGAAGACGTGCTGGCCTATGTCAGCTACAGCCGCGGTTATCGCTCCGGCGCGATCAACGGCACCGCCTATGCGTCGCCGGCGCAGCTGACCTTCGTCGAGCCGGAAGAGGTCACGGCCTATGAGATCGGCCTGAAGAGCCGCTTCCTGGATCGGCGCCTGCGCATGAACGGGGCGGTCTTCTTCTACGACTACAAGAATCAGCAGTTGCAGGAGATCGTCGGCATCGTTCCCTTCCTTCGCAACGCGCCGGAAGGCCAGGTGCTGGGCGTGGATTTCGACGCCACCTTCGCCGCGACCAACGCCCTGACCTTCAACCTGGGCTTCGGCTATCTGGACAGCGAGTACAAGACGCTGGAGCTGGCGGGCGTGGATCTGAGCGGCAACGTCTTCTCGAACGCGCCGGAGATGACGCTGAACGCCGATGCGGAAATCCGTCTGTTCGACGATGGGGAAAGCGCCTTCATCTTGCGGCCGAACGTGGTCTACACCGGCCACACCTGGCTTTCGCCCTTCAACGACAAGAACGGCAACGCCAATCTTCAGCAGGACGGCTATTGGGTCGCTAACCTCCAGGCCAGCTATGAGCGCGGACCGCTGTCGATCGGCGCCTATGTGAAGAACATCTTCGAGGAGGAGTATTTCTCCTACGGGCTGGACCTTCGCAACTCGATCGGCGTGGACTTCCTGGTGCGCGGCGAGCGGCGGACCTACGGCCTGAACGCCCGATATCGTTTCTGACGCAGGACGACAGGGGGGAGGCGCGCCAACCGCGCCTCCCTCAAGCGGCCCCGAAGGCGCCCGCGTTTCTTGACCTCCTGCGTCTCTTGACCTGACGAGAGTCGGATGCTGGCATGACGCGCAATGGCGATCCCGGAAAACGGGGTCGAACGCCCGCACCAAACGCGGACGAATATTCGGCGGGGGAGCGCTGCATGACGGACGAGTTGAACGGGCGTCAGCATGCGCTTGATGTACGCGCCGCCTTGCCCGCCCATGTCCGTCCGCCTCGCGCCCATCCCAATCAGATCGCCCGCCCGGCTTTGACCGAGCGGGTGCGGACGGCGGCCCTGACCAAGCGCCTGACCCTGATCTGCGCCCCATCGGGTTATGGCAAGACGACGCTGATGAGCGAGGCGTTCCGCGCGTTGGGCGACGCGGGCGCGGCCTGCCTATGGCTGAGCGTGACCGAGGCCGATCGCGACGCGGCCTGGCTGTCGCGGATGCTGACCGCCCAGTTGGCCCGCCTGTTCTCGCTCGAGGCCCTGCCGGGTGAGGACTTCGCCTCCCTGGCCTATCGCGCCACCGTCGGCATGGGGCCGCAGGCCGGACCCGCCGCCGCGCCGGTCGTGGTCCTGATCGACAACTGGAACTTCATCGAGGCGCCCTCGACCAACCGTTTCTTCGACCAGTTGCTGATCGAGACGGATGACCTGGTCAATTTCGTCGTCTCGTCGCGCGGCGTGCCGGAGTTCATGTTCGAGACCTGGCGCATGGCGGGCGCCTTCACCGGACTGGGGGCGCGCGACCTGGCCTTCACCAATGACGAGGCGGCCCAGATTCTGGCGCCGGATGGGGGGCGCGATCTGTCCCTGTCCCTGTTCGGCCTGGTGGAGATGACCGAGGGCTGGCCGGCGGCGGTCCAGCTTCTGCGCCTGGCTCTGGATCAGACGGATGGCGCCGCCGCGCGGGGCATGGACCTGTCGGGGCCGAAATCCGACGTGGCCCGTTATCTCAGCAAGGCTTTCTTCAATCATCTGCCGGCGCCGCGTCAGGCGTTTCTTCGCGACATCGCCCTGCTGGAGGAGATGACGGCGGAGATGATCGACGACGTATTCGGGCGCCAGGAGACGCAGCAGCGGTTTCAGGATCTGCCCAAGAACGACTATTTCATCACCGAGACGGTCGAAGGTTCGGGCCGCTACCGTTTTCACTCGCTGTTCCGCGACTTCCTGTTGTCGCAGCGACAGGCCGGCGCCGACGATGCGGCCCGCGACGTCTATGCGCGGGCCAGCGCCTGGCATCTGAAACGCGGCGAGCACGAACAGGCCATCGGCTACGCATTGAAGGCAGGGGGCGACGATGTCCTGGCCATGATCGAGGATTACGGCGACCGCCGTCTGGCGCTGGACGGCAAGGTGTTTCTGTTCACCCAGTGGATCGACACCCTGGTCGAGCGGGGAACCGACCTCAGCGACGGGGTCAAGCATTGGTGGCTGTGGAGCCTGGTGTTCAGCGGGCGCTGGCGCGACGCCCTGGCGGTGCAGAACCGATTGGACGACGCGGCCCATCCGGTGATCTCCGCCACCCTGTCGGCCTTCAGCGACGATCAGCCGACCCTGCGGCGGACGGTGGACCGCTGGCTGGCCGATGGCGCGGCCGGTTCGGCCTTCAACCAATGCGTCATGTACTGCGCCGTCGCCGTCGCCGAACTGGCCCAGGGGTCGTTCGACAGCGCGCAGCAGTCGATGCACCGCGCCCGCTTCGCCATCGACAAGACCGACTTCTCCTATGGCCGGGTCTGGGTCCTGGCCCTGACGGCCTTCACCAGTCTGCTGAAGGGCAAGGTCAACGAGGGCGGGCTGAAGGCCAGGGAGGCGATCCGAACCGTCGAGGCCCTGATGGGGCCGCACGCCCCCATCGCCCGCGTCGCCCGCCTGGTGGCGGCCTCGGTCGAATGGTACGCCTGCGACGACGAGGGCGCGATTTCGGACCTTGAGAAGGCGGAACAGTCCGACGACGAGCACGGCCTGCCGCTGATCGTCGTCTGCGCGGCGTCCGTGGCGCGCGCCCTGGGCCTGAACTGGAAAGAGCGTCGGCTGGAGAACCATCTGCGGTCGCCGGCGATCAATCTGATCCGCGAGGCCTACAGGCTGGAGGCGGTGACCCAGAAGGACGTGGACCTGGCGGTCCTGGAGGACGCGGTGGCGGTGTTCGATGCGCGCATGGACGCGGCCAAGAGCGCGGACCCGCACTTCCTGGCGCATGGCTGGCAACTGCGCGATCTGAACATCGGCATCCAGGCCCGCCTTCAGATCCGCCGCGGCAATCTGGAGCAGGCGCTGAACCTGCTGGTGCCGGGGATCACCGACGCCCAGCGCAAGGGCAGGGGGTTGGCGGACATGCAACTGACCCTGCTGCGCGCATCGGCCCTGTACCGGATGGGCAAACAGGCCACCGCGCTCAGGCTGGTGATCCAGTGCGCCGAGACGGCGGTGCGCGACGGGCTGTACCGGCCGTTCCTGCGCGAACGCCGCTTCATCGAGCCGATGTTCAAACAACTGGCCGAGGCCGGAGAGCGCACGCCTCTGGGCAATGATCCCCGCGCGTGGCGGCGGTTCTGCGACCTGCTGGGGCTGGAGGTCCGGGCCGAGGCCCGCCTGGTCCAGACGGCCGAGGCGCACGACGCCGGGTTCCAGATCACCGAGCGCGAGCGCGAAATGCTGGAGTTCCTGGACGGCGGCCTGAGTAATCAGGAGATCGGCGTGCGTCTGGGCATCGCGGTGCCGACCGTCAAATGGCATCTGCATAACCTGTTCTCCAAGATCGAGGTCCGCAATCGGGCCAGCGCGGTGCGGCTGGCGCGCGACCTGCACCTGATCTGACCCCGCCCGATCCCCACCCGATCTCCTGGTCGGCGCCCGCCATACTTTCGTCGGGGGCGCGGTGCGTCGGGCGGTCCTAGGCCTCTGGTTCGGAGAGGCGTCCGGGCTGACCCTCGCAACACCGGAAGGATCGGATCATGGCTGAGGCCTATATTGTTGAGGCGGTTCGCACCGCAGGCGGCAAGCGCGCGGGACGGCTGGCGGGCTGGCATCCCGTCGATCTGGGCGCGGAGGTTCTGAACGCGGTCGTCGAGCGCAGCGGGCTGGACCCGGCAGGGGTCGACGACGTCATCATGGGCTGTGTGATGCAGGCCGGCGAACAGGCCTTCGCCTTCGGCCGCAACGCCGTCCTGTCCTCGCGTCTGGCCAATTCGACGCCGGCCGTGACCATCGACCGTCAGTGCGGTTCGTCGCAGCAGGCGGTGTCCTTCGCGGCCCAGGCGGTGATGTCGGGCGTCCAGGACGTGGTCATCGCCGCCGGCTCCGAAAGCATGACGCGCGTGCCGATGTTCTCCAACTTCACCCTGCACGAAAAGGCCGGGATCGGCGAAGGGCCTTTGAGCGCCAAGCTGAAGGCCGAATGGGGCGTTCAGAACTTCAGCCAGTTCCTGGGCGCGGAAATGCTGGCCAAGAAGCACGGACTCGACCGCGACACCCTGGATCGCTTCGCCCTGGAAAGCCACCGCCGCGCCATCGAGGCCACCGAGGCGGGCGCCTTCGACAAGGAGATCGTCGAACTGACGGTGGACACGCCCGAAGGGCCGCAGGTCCACCGCCGGGACGAAGGCATCCGCTATGACGCCACCCTGGAGTCGATCGGATCGGTCAAGCTGCTGCACGACGGCGGCGTGATCTCGGCCGCCAACGCCAGCCAGATCTGCGACGGCGCCGCCGCCGTCCTGGTGGTCAGCGAACGCGCGCTCAAGACCCACGGCCTGACGCCGATCGCGCGCATCCACAACATGACGGTCACGGCGGGCGATCCGCTGATCATGCTGGAAGAGCCGATCTTCGCCACGCGCCGGGCGCTGGAGCGCACCGGACTGTCGCTGGACGACATCGACCTTTACGAGGTGAACGAAGCCTTCGCCAGCGTGCCGGTGGCCTGGGCGAACACCCTGGGCGCGGACCCGGAGCGGATGAACGTCAACGGCGGCGCCATCGCCCTGGGCCACCCGCTGGGCGCCTCGGGCGCCAAGCTGACCGCAACCCTGGTCCATGCCCTCAGGGCGCGGGGCAAGCGCTATGGCCTGCTGACCATGTGCGAGGCGGGCGGCGTCTCCAACGCGAACATCATCGAGGCGCTCTAGCCGTCACAAAGGCGCGCGGCGGGCGATCTGACGCAGGCGGCCCGCCGCGCGACCCCGACCTTGGTATGGGGTGCGGCCCCATCCGATCGGCAAAGGTTCGGGTTCAACGATAGGCAGCGGCGGGCCGATCTCCGGTCCGAACGCCGCCGATGTGGAGGACAAGTGAATGGCGCTCTCACCCTTCGAACAATTCGACACGATCGACGCGGCCTTCGCCGCCCAGGTCCAGGCCAATCCCCAAAGCCCTGCGGTCCTGTTCGAGGACGAGGTCCATAGTTTCTCGGATATGGCCCAGCAGCGGGATCGGCTGGCGGCCTTCCTGCTGAGCCAGGACGTCAAGCCGGGCGACCGCATCGTCTGGTGGGGCAAGAACCACGTCGACTATGTGGCGCTGGTGCTGGCCGCCGCGCGCATCGGAGCGGTCCTGGTCGTGGTGAATTGGCGACTGGCCATTCGCGAGGTCGAGGCCATTCTTGACGACAGCGAGCCGCGTCTGGTCATCGTGTCGGAGGAGTTCGCCGGTCTGCTGGCCGAAGGCGGCCGCAAGGGTTGGGTCGCGGGTGCGGGCGCCGATGGCGTGCTGCCTTCCCTGCGCTCGGCCGCTCAAGAGGCCGCCGACATCGCCCCGGTCGGCGACGCCGCCGCGCCCTTCCTGCAACTCTACACCAGCGGCACGACCGGGGTGCCCAAGGGCGTGCCCCAGACGCACCTGAACCATATGGCGGCCTATCGCGCCTGGGCCGACAGCGGCATCGGCCAGTGGGCGCCGGGCGACGTCTGCCTGATCGCTCTTCCGGTCTTCCACGCCATCGGCGCGAACTTCACCCTGTTCACCCTGCTGCAGGGTGGGGCCGTCTATCTGCTGCGCGAGTTCTCGCCGGACAGCGCGCTCAAGGCGCTGGACCAGGGCGGGGTGACGCGCATGCCGCTGGTGCCGACCCTGATCGACATGCTGAGCCGCGACGAGCGGGTGCAGGCGCTGGATCACGCGCGCCTGCAGTCGATCATCTATGGCGGATCGGGCGTCTCCCTGCCCACGCTTCAACGCGGCATGAAGGTGTTCGGCTGCCAGTTCACCCAGGTCTATGCGGCGACCGAAACCACGGCGGCGGCCGTCAGCCTGGCGCCGGACGACCATCTGGGCGAGAACCCGCCCCTGCGGGCCGCCGGGCGCGTGCAGAAGGGCCTGGAGCTGAAGGTCTTCAACGAACGTGGCGAGGAAGCCGCCACGGGCGAGGTCGGCGAAATCGCCTTGCGGGGCGCCTCCATCATGGGCGGCTATTGGCGTCGCCCCGCCGAGACGGCCAAGGTGCTCCGCGACGGCTGGTACATGACCGGCGACGCCGGCTTCGTGGACGAGACGGGCCTGGTCACCGTGGTCGATCGCACCCGCGACATGATGATCAGCGGCGGCGAGAACGTCTATCCGTCAGAGGTCGAGGCGGCGCTTCTGGAGCACCCGGACATTCAGGAGACGGCGGTGTTCGGCGTGCCCGACGCCCGTTGGGGCAGCCGGATCGCGGCGGCGGCCGTTCTGCGTCCTGGGGTGAACCCCGCGACCGTGGACCTAGCGACCGTCCGCACCTTCCTTGAAAGCCGGATCGCCCGATACAAGCATCCCCGACAGCTGATGATCCTGGACCAGCTGCCGCGCACCCCGACCGGCAAGGTCGTGCGCGGCGTCCTGATCGAGGCCGCCGAGCGCGAGGCGGCGCCCGCCACGGTCTAGTCGCGCCGAACAAGGCGGCCGCGCCGCGTCTCAACATTTCCCTTCGACGCCCGCCCTCGGGCGTCGTCCCCGTTCGCATTCCAGTGGAGAACACCATGATCACCGAAGCCATCCCGGCCATCGTCACCGGCGGCGCATCCGGCCTGGGCGCCGCGACGGCGCGAACCCTCGCCAAGGGCGGGGCCAAGGTGACGATCTTCGATCTGAACGCCGAAGCCGGCCGGGCCTTGGCCGAGAGCATCAGCGGCGCCTTTCTTCAGGTGAACGTCACCGACGCCGAGGCGGTCGCCGGCGCCCTGGAAGAGGCCGAGGGCCTGCATGGCAAGGCCCGCATCCTGGTCAACTGCGCCGGCATCGGCCCGCCCAACAAGGTGATCGGCAAGGACGGCCAGCCCCTGGCCCTGGAGCTGTTCCAGAAGATCATCGCCATCAATCTGATCGGCACTTTCAATGTGATGTCCAAGTTCGCCGCCCGTCTGCACGACGCCGATCCGGTGGGCGAGGAGCGCGGCGTGGTCGTCAACACCGCCAGCGTCGCCGCCTTCGACGGTCAGATCGGCCAGGCGGCCTATGCGGCGTCAAAGGCGGGCATCGTCGGCATGGCCCTGCCGGTCGCGCGCGAGTTCGCCCGCTACGGCATTCGCGTGATGACCATCGCCCCCGGCATCTTCTGGACGCCCCTGCTGGAAAGCCTGCCGAAGGAGGCGCAGGATTCGCTGGGCAAGCAGGTCCCTTTCCCAAGCCGTCTGGGACAGCCGGAAGAGTTCGCCCATCTGGTTTCGTCGATCGTGGCCAACCCCATGCTGAACGGCGAAGTGATCCGCCTGGACGGCGCCATCCGCATGGGCGCGAAATAGGCGTCCGCCCCGTCCACGGGGCGCGAAGCACGAGGCCGGAAACCATGCCGACAGACCCGATCAGCGCCCGCATTATCGCGACATTCCAGGACAAGGCTCCGGGCGCGCTGGACAATCTGTTGGCCGAGGATGTGGAGTTGCGTCCCCCGACCTATGGTAAATCCTGGAGGGGCAGGGGGCTTGTGGCCCCGCTTCTCGGGTTCGCGGCCGCGTCGTTCGATCGCCTGAGCTACACCGACGTCGTGGCGGACGGCCACATCCTGATCCTGCGCTTCGAAGCAGAGGTTGAGGGGCAGACCCTGTCGGGCGTCGACTGGGTGCGGCTGAACGATCAGGGCCTGATCTCGGTCTTCGAAATCTTCTCTCGGCCGCCCAAGGTCGCCCTGCTGTTCCTCGAAAGAATGACCGCCAGGATCAAGGAGCATCCAGACATCGCCGCCATGATGCGCGGCCCAGCGCCAGGAGACGCGACATGAACCCGTCGTTCGAGAACAAGGTCGCCTTCATCGCCGGCGCCTCGGGAGGCATCAACCTGGCCATCGCCGAGGCCTATGGCCGGGCCGGGGCGCGGGTGGTCATCCTCAGCCGCAATCCCGAACGGATCGAGGCGGCGGCCGAAGGTCTGCGCGCGCTTGGCCTCGATGCGACGGCCTATGCCGGGGATGTCCGCGACCATGACCGGCTGGAGGCGATCTTCGCCGAGGTCGCCGAAACCCATGGCCCCATCGACGTCCTGGTGTCCGGCGCCGCCGGGAACTTCCTGGCGCCGGCGGCCAAGCTGTCGGCCAATGGGTTCAAGACGGTGGTCGACATCGACCTTCTTGGCACCTTCAATGTCTTCCACGCGGCCTTCGCCCATCTGCGAAAGCCCGGCGCAGCCCTGATCGCCATCACGGCGGGTCAGGCCGTCAATCCCATGCCCTTCCAGGTGCACGCCTGCGCCGCCAAGGCCGGCGTCAACATGGTGGTCAAATGCCTGGCGCTGGAATGGGGACCGGCCGGCATCCGTATGAACGGCATATCGCCGGGACCGATCAAGGAAACGGAGGGCATGTCTCGTCTGACAGCCGATCCCGCGTCGGAAGCCGCCCTTAAGGGCAGGCTGGCGCTGCGCGACTATGGAACGCGACAGGATATTGCTCAGGCGGCGCTTTATCTCGCGAGCGAAGCGGCGGGTTACGTCACCGGGACCATTCTGAATGTCGATGGAGGCAACGATCTGGGCGACTCCAGCGCCGACTGCTTGTCATGAAGCGTGGCTGACGACCCCTCCGACATTCCTGTCGCCCTTAATCCCACCTTGCCGCCCTTCGCTCCTAAAGGCCGGCCGCTGGAGACCTGGACATGATCACGAGCAACCCCCTTACAGCCCCACTCCGCCTGCCGATCATCGCCTCGCCCCTGTTCATCATATCCTGCCCCGAACTGGTGATCGCCCAATGCACCGCTGGCGTCGTGGGCTCCTTTCCCGCGCTGAACGCCAGACCCTCGAGCCAGTTGGACGAGTGGCTGGCCCAGATCACCGAAACGCTCGCGGCGTGGGATCGCGACCATCCCGACCAGCCCGCCGCGCCCTTCGCCGTCAACCAGATCGTTCACCGGTCGAATGATCGGCTCGATGAGGATCTGGCGCTGTGCGAAAAGTACAGGGTTCCGATCATCATCACCTCCCTGGGCGCTCGCGAAGACCTCAATCGGGCCGTGAAAGACTGGGGCGGGGTCACGCTGCACGATGTCATCGACGATCAGTTTGCGCGTAAGGCGGTTGAAAAGGGCGCGACAGGACTTATCGCGGTCGCCGCCGGTGCAGGCGGACATGCCGGTCGGCTTTCGCCCTTCGCCCTGATGCAGGAAATCCGATCTTGGTTCGATGGACCCGTGGCCTTGTCAGGATCGATCGCCTCTGGCCGTTCCATCCTGGCCGCACAGGCCATGGGCGCCGATTTCGCCTACATCGGCTCCCCGTTCATCGCCACCGAAGAAGCGCGGGCGTCGCAAGCCTATAAGGACTGCATCGTCGCTTCAGCCGCCTCGGACATTGTCTATTCGAGCCATTTCACCGGGGTTCATGGAAACTATCTGCGGCCGTCGATCATCGCTGCGGGAATGGATCCGGATGACCTGCCCGAAGGCGATCCCGGCGCCATGGATTTCGGCTCCGGTGCGACCAAGGCCTGGCGAGACATCTGGGGCTGCGGCCAAGGCATCGGCGTCATCGACCGCATTCACCCTGCGAGGAATTTCATTCTGAGGCTGGAACAGGAGTACCAAGCTGTCAGAAGTCAGATATGTGTGGGGCAGTAAATCTGCCTGTGTTTCGCCCAGACAGGAAGGCTTCAGATCATAGCGTGGCGCAGGAACACGTGGAAAAGAAGAACTGTGTCTGCAAACTCTGCACACGCCTCCAGATAACATTACGGTCGTGTGAATTTTTTGTATTCAGGCTCGCCGCCATCGGCCGTGAAGGCAAGGGACAGGCGCGCGCGATTGCTTCATGCCCAAGGTTGGGGCAGACGCTGGGCGATCGGGATGTGAAAAACGGCCTTGGGGGCGGAGATGAATGGCGGCGAATGCCCGACGATCATCGGCCCCATGCCCTTTCCAGGCCCGGCGCATCGCGAGGTGGTGGCCCGGATCGCAGCGGACCATGCCGTGGATCTTCGTCGGTTTCTTGCAACGCGCCTCGCAGACCTGTCCGAACGCGAAGAGGTGCTGCAAGAGACCTTTCTGCGTCTCGCCGGCTACGATGCCGTGGCGGACCTCGACAACCCTCGCGCTTTCCTGTTTCGCGTCGCCGAAAACCTGGTGCGCGACCGATCGCGCCGCGCACGCACGCGACGGCGAGATCTGCATGAGCCTCTCGATGGCCATCATCTGACCGATCCTGCTCCGGAGCCGGACATTGTCGTGGAGCACCGCGATGCGCTGACGCGGACGCGCGCCGCCATCCTGGCCCTGGACGAGCCAGCAAGAACCGCCTTCGTCATGAGCCGCTACCGCGAGATGAGCTACGGCGAGATCGCGGCGACCATGGGGGTTTCCGTAAAGACCGTCGAGAAGTATGTCTCGGCCGCGCTCGCACAATTGCGGTTGGCCGTAGGGTCTGATCGTCCGGATGCGTCTTTACGCAGAGAGGACCGATCATGACGGACCATCGCTTCGAGCGCCGTACGACACCCGACGTCATTCGCGACGCCGCCGGATGGTTCATCCGCCTGCGTGGACCGGACGGCCGTCGGGCTCGGGCGGATTACGCACGCTGGCTTCTGGCGGCCCCGGAGCGCAGCCAGGCCTGCGAAGAAATCGAGGATGTCTGGGGCCTTGCCGGAGAGCTGGCGAACGATCCGGAAATTCGCGACCTGATCGCGCGCACGCCATCTGACGTCGGTCCAACCGCCTCAGAGCGAGGCGGATGGAACAGGCGAGCCCTGGCCGCGGCCCTCGTCGGCGCCATCGGTCTCGCCGGGATCGGAACTGTCTTGAAGTTGCACGCCGTCCCGGGAGCGGTCGAGGAGGTCTATGCGACCGACCTCGGCGAACAGCGCAACGTCATCCTGAGCGACGGATCGGTCATTCATCTGGACACCGCGAGCGAGGTGGCGGTGAAGATGACCTCCGGCCAGCGAAATGTGCGCCTGCGAGATGGTCGCGCACGTTTCAATGTCGCGCATGATTCTGACCGTCCCTTCATCGTTCAGGCAGGCCAGGCTCGTGTCCAAGCGCTCGGCACCGTCTTCGATGTAAGCCGGGCGGCGAACGGCGTGGGCGTCGACCTGTTTCGGGGGGGCGTCGAGGTCCGCCGTGAGGGCCAGTCGTCTGTTCAGCCCGTCCGGCTTTCCCCCGGAGATCACGTTCAGGTCTCTGCTTCTGCCGCGCCGCTTCGGGTCGTGCGTTTCGATCCTGCCTCGCGGTGGAGCTGGACGTCCGGACGACTGCTGTTCAACGGCGTTCCGCTCACGCAGGTGGCGGCTGAGGTCAATCGGTATGAAACCAGAAAACTCATCATCAGCGACACCAGCGCTCAAAAATTTCGCGGCGAGTTGAAGGCCGGCGACCTCGAAGGCTCGGCGGCGATCCTGGCGGCGCTTTACGGCTTGTCTCTCAGCCGCACGCCGAACGGAGATCTGTTGCTCGGCCCGCCCAGATGATCCTTGTCCGGAATGGACGCAAAAACTTCACGCGATAATCCGTAGGGGGCGCTCTCCAGATCGCGTCCTTCAAGTGGGGCCATTGTGGTTCGACTGGGGGATTGTGATCGATGTTGGTTAGTAAAAGCCGGATGCGTGCGTTGCTGGAAGCGACGGCCATTTCCATGAGTTCCGCCGGGGTGCTGGCGATAGCGTGCGCGCCCGCTGCGGCTGAAGCCCGCCAAGTCCGCAGTTTCGATATTCCTGCCCAACCCCTGACGACGGCGCTGCAGACGTTCGGTCGCCAGTCAGGACTGCGCGTGGCCGCTGACGACACTCAGATAGCCGGTTTGAGAGCGAGCCCTGTAAGGGGCTCCATGACGTCCGAAGCCGCGTTGCGGCGGATGCTGAATGGGCTGAACGTCCAGCACGAGTTCGTCGGTGAAGGCGCCGTGGTCATACGCCGCGCAGCCGGACCCACGCCGGCCCGGCCGGGACAGCGCGCCGATTCGACTCCGCCTCCCGCAACGATCCAAACGCTTGCCGGCGATCCTGGAGCCGCAAACCTCGAAGAGGTGATCGTGACCGCGCGCCGCATTCAGGAACGGATCGTCGATGTTCCGATCTCGGTCTCGGCCTTCTCTGCCCAACAGTTGGACGACCGTAAAATCGAGGGCGGGTCCGAGCTGCTGCGCGCCATTCCCAACGTATCCTTCTCGAAGGACAATTTCACAGGTTACAACTTTTCGATCCGCGGCGTCGGCACCAAGGCCATGTCTGTCACGGCGGATCCGGCTGTGGCGATCAGCTTCAACAACACCGCCCTGTTGAGAAACCGGCTCTTTGAGCAGGAGTATTTCGACGTCCAGCGGCTTGAGGTGCTGCGCGGTCCTCAAGGCACCCTGTACGGAAGAAACGCCACTGCAGGCGTGGTCAACATGCTGCCGAACCTGCCTGAACGAGGTGAATTCTCTGGAGAGCTGCAGGGTGAACTCGGCAATTACGATACCCGTCGGGTCAAGGGCTTCGTCAACATTCCGTTCGGAGAGACATTCGCCCTTCGCTTTGCCGGCGCCATGACGCAACGCGATGGTTTCGACGTCAACACCGTGACGGATCAGAACGTCAACGGACGGGACCTGTGGTCGACCCGAATGGGCGCTCTGTGGGCGCCGAACGACCGCCTGAGCATCAATCTTCTTTGGGAACATTTTGGAGAGGACGATGACCGCTCCAGGACCGGGAAGCAACTGTGCACGCGTGGCGCGCCGCCATCGAGCGTCGCATGGACCGACCCATCCGGCGCCGCCCGCACCTCGCCGGTCTTTACGCGATGGACGATGGACAGTCTGACGCCCGGTTGCCGGAATGCCTCTCTCTACACGGACGAAGCCTATGGTACGCCCAACGGCCGCGGCATGCCGCTGGTCACCGGTTTGATCACGGTTCTACCTTTCCTCACGCGCGGCGGGCCAGACAACGACACTTATCTGTTTCGGACCGGAATTGATCCCTTCGGATCGGCCACCGGACGGCAGTCGACCGATCTGCGCGAAATCGCCACCTTCTACGATCCCAAGTTCAAAGCCGACAACGACGTCGTTCAGCTGAACATCGAGGCTCAGCTTACACCGCATCTGACGCTCTTCTCCCAGACGCTCTACATGGAGGACAGCT
The DNA here is from genome assembly GCF_002434505.1 of Brevundimonas sp. UBA6550. Lineage (GTDB taxonomy): Bacteria > Pseudomonadota > Alphaproteobacteria > Caulobacterales > Caulobacteraceae > Brevundimonas. The sequence continues at coordinate 642,541 of NZ_DJKE01000012.1, read as the reverse complement.
ACTATGGATCTCAGGACTTCTTCCGCTACGATCCGGCCCCTGGTCTGATCGCCAGTCGCGCCGGCCGTTCCGTCAAGCCGGACTGGAGCCCCTGGCTGGGTGAGCCCGTCAATGGGCTGGGCACCTTCGCGGATCCCCAACTCGGGGCCCTAGACAGGCTCGCCGCAGTAGACATCTCGCAGTCGAACAGCACCCAGTTCTCTCAGGAAATCCGTCTACAGTCGGACTTCGATGGGGCGTTCAACTTCAATATCGGCGCCAACTATCTAAAGTTCGAGACTCAGGAAGATTATTACATATTCAGCAACGCTTTCACCATGATCGCGGTGCAACAGAATCTCAGCGCCAACTATAATCCCGACTGTACGCCCAAGAGCGCCAGCGCCAAGCCCAACGCCTGCGTCTATATCGATCCCAATCCCATCGACCAGATCGATGGCGAAGGTCATAACTACTACCGCAGCCTGGACATCGCTCGCACGGAATCCTGGGCTGTCTTCGGCGAGGGCTATTACAAGATCAACGACGGTCTCCGCCTTACGGCCGGCCTGCGCTACACCGATGACACAAAGACCACTACGCCTGTCCCGACACAGTTGCTCGCGGCCGACAGCTTCTGGGGCGGGGGCACGGTCGGCAAGGGTTATCCGCGCGGACCGAATCAGGAGCAGAACTGGGGCGCGGTCACCGGCCGCATCGCATTGGACTGGAAACCGGAACTCTCGTTTACCGACGACACCCTGATCTTCGGGTCCTTTTCGCGGGGCTACAAGGCGGGCGGCGGCAATCCGCCCGGACCCGACTGGAACGACGCCAACTCCAACTATCCGGTTCTGCCGCGCACCTTCTCGCCCGAGTATGTCAACGCCTTCGAGATCGGGACCAAGAATAGCCTTCAGGGCGGCAAGCTCATGCTGAGCGGCTCGGCGTTTTACTACGACTACAAGGACTACCAGGTTTCCCAATTCATCGACCGGGCGATGCACACGGAGACCTTTGACGCCAAGACCTGGGGCGTCGAGTTCGAGGCCGCCTGGGCGCCCAGCCGCAACTTCCGGCTCGACGCGACACTTGGGTGGCTTAATACCCGGATCGCTGACGGGGCGACCTCGGTGGACGTGATGGATCGGCTGCAAGGCCGTACAGACTACACCGTCATGCGTCCCTGGCCGACCAGTCCCATGACCTGCATCGTGCCCAATGAAGTCCTGGGCCGTTACATTCAGAACCTCGACGTGAAAAACGCGGCCATCTCGTCGACCGGAAACATCTTCATCAAGATGCTCTGCCCCGGACCGACCGTGTTCCAGAACGGTTTCCTGCCCGGCAGCATCTGGAGCACGGCCTACAAGGACCAGTGGGGGCCGCTGGTCTATGACCCATTGACCTATATCGACCCCGTGACGGGCGTCCACGCCACCAACCAGGGACGCGGTTTCTCGGCGGATCTGAGCGGCAACAGCCTGCCCAATGCGCCGGAACTCACCTTCAATATCGGGGCGCAGTACCGCATTGTCCTGCCGTCAAGCTGGGATCTGATGATCCGAGGCGACTACTATCGCCAGTCGGATAGCTACGCCCGCGTCTACAACAGCGAGTACGACCGACTGAAAGCCTGGGGCAACCTGAACCTGTCGGCGACCCTGATCAATCCGGACAAGAATATCGCTGTTCAAGTCTATGTGAAAAACGTCCTCGACGACACGCCTATCACCGACGCCTATACTGGGCCGGACGAGCTTGGCAACTTCACCAATGTATTCACGCTGGATCCGCGCATAATAGGCGTTTCAGTTCGAAAAACATTCTAGCAGAGATTTCTTTGATCGGCAGGCTGCTCATTGAGCGGCCTGCTTTTCATCCTTATCTGACTATACTGGAGCTCATAATTTATAAATGAAAATCGATGTTGTCGTAAACGAGGTATAAAAACTCATTTGAGCAGTAATGGTGTGATAATTGCTCAATTTCTGCTTCACATCGAAAAGGACTGAGACCATGAAGAATCTTTCCAAGACTGTGATCAGCGTTCTCGCCGCGCTGGGGGACGACGACCCTGACTGTCGGCGGTTCGCTGCGCCAGGCGGAAGACTCTGGAGGCGGGCGAGGCGCCGACCTCGTCATTGCCTGGTCGCCTGACCCGAAGCTGCGCGTCAGCGGATCCTGGGCCTCGACGTCCGACAATCCCTTGTCCCAACAAAGGTTCGACGTGTCCATTTCGGCCCGCCACGCCTCGTCTTCGACTTTTCCAAGGAACAAGCGGTCGAGATCAGACCTCTTCTCGGTGGGAATCCGGACCTGAGGCCCCAGACGCCGGCCTCTCTCAGATCCCAAGGCGTCACTCAGTGGAAATCCCGCGATCCCGGCAGAATCCGCACATCTCGCGGATGGCGGTGCGGCGCATGGCGAGGCGGCTGGGGATTGGCGACGACGTCGGCGCGGGCGAGTTGGACGGCGGTATCGTGATCCTCGGACAGGCGCGCCAGCTCCGATGATCGGTCGATGACCTTGCGCGCGACCAGGTGGACGACGTCTTCGGGGCTTTTCTCGATCACGCCCTCGACCTCCATCAGCCGGGCGGCCATGACCTCGCGGCGGAACTGTTCGAACATCCGCGCCCACAGGACGACGTTGATGATGCCCGTCTCGTCTTCCAGGGTGACGAAGATGGCGTTGCCCTTGCCGGGACGTTGACGCACCAGAACCACGCCGGCGACCCGCACCAGGGCGCCCCCGCGGTTCGCCTCGGTCCGGGCGCAGGTCATGAGACCTTCGGCGTCGAAGAGGGGGCGCAGGATGGCCATGGGATGCGCCTTCAGCGACAGGCGCAGGGTCTGGTAGTCGGCGGCGACGTGCTCGCCCAGAGGCATGGCCGGCAGACGCGCGTCGGGTTCGACGCCCAGTTCGCGCGCATCGGCGGCGGCGAACAGGGGAAGCGGCGCGTCGTCCGGCAGGCGGCGCACCGCCCACAGGGCTTGACGCCGATCCAGACCCATCGAGCGGAAGGCGTCGGCGTCGGCCAGTTTGCGCATGGCGGCGGACGGCAGGGCGGCGCGGCGGGCCAGGGTCTCGATATCAGGGGGGCGGAAGGCGCGGGCGGCGACCAGGGCCTCGGCCCAGTCTTCGCGGAAGCCGTCGATCTGGCGCATGCCGAGCCGCAGCGCGGGCTGTATGCTCGGGCCTTCCAGACTGTTGTCCCAATGGCTGTACGAGACATCGACCGGACGCACCTCGACGTCGTGGTCGCGAGCGTCCCGCACGATCTGGGCCGGGGCGTAAAAGCCCATCGGCTGGCTGTTCAGCAGGGCGCAGGCGAAGGCCGCCGGATAGTGGTGTTTGATCCAGGACGAGACATAGACCAGCTGGGCGAAGGAGGCGGCGTGGCTCTCCGGGAAGCCATAGGAGCCGAACCCCTTGATCTGATCGAAGCAGCGCTGGGCGAAGGTCGGGTCGTAGCCCCGTTCGATCATCTTGCCGACCATCCGGTCCTCGTAGGTGTGCAGGGTGCCGTCGCCCCGGAAGGTGCCCATGGCCTTGCGCAGGCCGTTGGCCTCCTTCTCGTTGAACTCGGCGGCGACCATGGCGACCTTCATCGCCTGTTCCTGGAACAGAGGCACGCCCAAGGTCTTCTCCAACACCTTCTCCAGCTCGTCCTGGGGGTATTGTGGCCCCGGCTTGGAGTAGTCCGGCAGCTCCAGCCCGTTGCGGCGACGCAGATAGGGATGGACCATGTCGCCCTGGATCGGGCCGGGACGGACGATGGCGACCTGGATCACCAGATCATAGAGGCGGCGCGGCTTCAGCCGGGGCAGCATGTTGATCTGGGCGCGGCTTTCGACCTGGAAGACGCCGATGGAGTCGCCCCTGCACAGCATGTCGTAGACGCCGGGATCGTCGGCGGGGATCGTATGCAGCGCCCAGTCCCGGCCCTGATGGGTGCGGATCAGGTCGAAGGCCTTGCGGATACAGGTCAGCATGCCCAGCGCCAGCACATCGACCTTCATGAGGCGCAGTTCGTCGATGTCGTCCTTGTCCCACTCGATGAAGGTGCGGTCGGCCATGGCGGCGTTGCCGACGGGGACCAGTTCGTCCAGCCGGTCCTGGGTCAGGACGAAGCCGCCGACGTGCTGGGACAGATGCCGGGGAAAGCCCAGCAGTCGCATGGCCATCGTCACCGCACGCCGGATCATGGGGTTGGCGGGGTCCAGCCCTGCCTGTTCGATATGACGCTCGCCGATCTCTGAGCCCCAGCTGCCCCATTGGCTGGAGGCCAGACGGGCGGTGACATCCTCGGTCAGGCCAAGCGCCTTGCCGACGTCGCGAATGGCGCTCTTGGGGCGGTAGCGGATGACGGTGGCGGCGATGCCCGCGCGCTCGCGGCCATAACGGGTGTAGATGTGCTGGATGACCTCCTCGCGCCGCTCATGCTCGAAATCGACGTCGATGTCGGGCGGCTCGCCCCGGTCCGACGACAGGAAGCGCTCGAACAGCAGGTCGGATTCCGCCGGGTCCACCGCCGTGATGCCCAGCACGTAGCAGACGGCGGAGTTGGCCGCCGAACCCCGCCCTTGGCACAGGATGCGTTTGTCGCGCGCCACACGCACGATGTCGTAGATTGTCAGGAAGTAAGGCGCGTATTCGGCTTCCCCGATGAAGGCCAACTCCTTGGCCAACAGCGCCCGCACCTTGTCTGGTACGCCATTGGCGTAGCGGACCTCGGCGTGCCGCCAGGTCAGATGCTCCAGCCAGGCCTGTGGCGTCTGGCCTGGCGGGGTCGTCTCCTCGGGGTATTGATAGCGGATGTCGCCCAGGTCGAAACCGACGCGGGCCAGCAGGTTCGCGGTCTCGGCGACGGCCTCGGGCGCATTGCGGAACAGGCGCAGCATCTCGGCGGGCGGCTTCAGCCAGCGTTCGCCGTTGGCGTTCAGGCGCCGGCCAACCGCCTCGACCGTGACGCCTTCGCGGATGCAGGTCAGCACGTCCTGCAGGTCACGCTGGATCGGGTCGTGATAGAGGACGTCGTTGACCGCCAGCAGCGGGGCGCCGCTCTGTCCCGCCAGCGCCTTCAGCCGCGCCAGCCGCCGCCGGTCATCGCCGCTCCGGCCCATGGCGGCGCCCAACCAGACCGCACCGGGCGCGGCCCCGGTCAGACGAGCCAGCATACGGTCAAGTCCGTCCAGCCGGGCGTGCGGCATGACGATCAACAGCAGATCCTCGGGCGCGGCGATCAGGTCACGCAGCCCGATCTCGCACTGTCCTTTCACGGCCCGCCGGTTGCCCAAGGTCAAAAGCCGCGTCAGCCGCCCCCAACCCGCCCGCGTCTCGGGATAGGCTATGATGTCGGGCGTTCCGTCGTTGAAGGCCAGGCGCGCCCCGGTCGCCAGTTTGAAGTCTGCCGCCCGTCGCCGGACCTCCTCCGACAGGGCGGGATCGTTCAGCGGATCCTCGACATAGGTCACCTCGCCGGGCCCCGCGCCGTCGCGCACCACATCGGGCGGCGACAGGCCGTCCTCGCGTAGGCTGCGCAGGGCGCTCCAGGCTCGCACAACGCCGGAAACGGTGTTGCGGTCGGCCAGGCCCAGGCCCGTGTGCCCGCGCAGGATCGCGGTCAGCACCAGATCCTTCGGGTGGGACGCCCCGCGCAGGAAGGAAAAGTTGCTGGCGCTGGCCAGCTCGGCATAGGCAGGCGTGGGGGCGGGCGCGCTCATGCGAACAGGCCATGCACGAACCAGCGCGGCTCGTCGGTCTCGCCGTACAGGCCCTGACGAAACAGCCAGAAGCGCCGGCCTTCGCGGTCCTCGACGCGGTAATAGTCGCGCGTCTGCTGATCCGGCGCCCGCCACCATTCGCCGCCGATCCGCTCCGGCCCTTCGGCAAGGGCCACTTCATGCAGCACTCGCCGCCAGCGGAACCGCAAGGGCGAGCCGTCGGGCACCTCGGCCAGGGTCTCGACGGGCTGGGGCGGGTCGAACATCTGCAGCGGCCGCAACGGCGGACCGCCGGGAATCCGCTCTGGCCAGGCCTGATCGGATCGCGTCGCCGCCGCCGGGGCCATCCGCGACGCCCGTTCGGGGATGTGAGAGCCCAAAGGCTCGAACCACAGCACGGCCTCCGGCCCCAACCGGGCGGTCAGCCGGTCGATCAGCCGGCTCAGATCCTCGCCACCGGGCCGGTCGCCGTCCAGACCGCGCTGGGCGGGGGCCAGCCTCTGGGCCTCCAGCACCGACAGCCGCATCTGGTCGAAGCCGAACCCGGGATCCAGCGGATTGGACAGGGCGGCCAGCCGTTCGCGGAACAGGCGCAGCACCCCGTCGGTGTCGCGTGTCGCCCGGCCCGTCCGCACGACGATGCGACGCACCTGACCGTCGATCCGGTAGAAGCCGGCCTCGAAGGCGCGCCCGCCCTGTCCGGTCTGTTCGAGCCGGTCGGCGGTATCGACCAGCAGATCGGACAGAACCCGCTCCACGTCGGCATCGGTCAGGATGGGCTCGAAGAAGACCCGGTCGACCGCGATGGGCGGCGCGGGCCGATGCGGCGTGATCCGCACATCCTCATCGCCCAGCACACGGGCCAGACGTGCGGGGAAGTCCGTCCCAAACCGGGCCGCCAGCGGCGCGCGCGGCCGGTCGTCCAGATCGCCTATCCGCTTCAGCCCGGCCCGATGCAGGGCCTGGGCGTCGCGCTCCGGCAATTCCAGCGCCGCGACCGGCAGGTGGCGCACCGCCCGCCGATCCTGCCCGGCCTGGAACAGACCGCCCGGCCCGAACCGGGCCAGGGCGCGCGCCGCCTGGGGGGTCGAGGCCAGGGCGCTCTTCACCGTCAGACCGATCCGCTCCGCCCGTTGGTGGGCCGCGCCGACCAGGCCGGCTTCGCCGCCGAACAGATGGGCGCAGCCGGTGACGTCCAGCATCAGGCCATGCGGCCCATCCTCGGCGATCATGGGGGTGAAGCGGCCGAAATCCTCCATCACCTGCAGCAGCAGGGCCGCGTCCGCTTCGGGCCTGTGAACGATGGTGCGCAGGAACGGGTTTCGCGCCCGCGCATCGGCCAGCGTCAGGCCGGGCGTCAGGCCCGCCCCCGCCGCCGCCGGATCGACGGCGGCCAGACGCAGGGCGCCGCCGATCTTCTCGACCAGGACCACAGGCGCCGCATCAGGCCCAGTCTCAGGCGACGCATCGTCCGTGCTTGTCCCACGCCTCAGCCGATCGCTGGGCAGCCATGGGAACCACAGCGCCAGATAGCGGCGTCGGTTCGCAAAACGATCGGTCGTCACGATCCCACTCCAGGGTCCAGGTTCTTTGTTCGCCCCCGCCGCGCCGCCGCAGCAGGGTGGCGGAAAAAGACGGCCGACCTGGCGCTCCCCCTTCCAGCGGCGCAGACGCCGCCGCCTGCACCGCCCATCGCGTCTCGGCCGCACTGGGCGCCGGCGCCGCCCCGGCCCGCGCCAGAAACAGCGTCCCGCCGCCCGTCTCCGCCGCCAAGGCCAGACGTCGGCTGGCTGTCAACGACAGAGCCTTGGCCTCGCCCCAGGCGCTGAGCAGCACCGCCCCCACAACCGGCGTCCGCAGCGCCTCCTCGCCTATGATCAGCAGGGTCTGGATGTCCGGCGCCCGCACCAGCAGCACGTCGGACGGCGCCAGCCCCATTTCGTGCAAGCCAGGGCCGTGCGGACGTCCAGCCTCCCATCCCATCATCTCGTGCAGCCCCCAGACGACGATCCCTCCATCCGCCGCCTGAAGTCCGGCCCCGAGCCCGAAGGCGTTGACCGCCACGGCGTCGGCGGGTGTCGCCGCATAGAGGTCGTGCAGGACGCCGCGCGTCCATCGCTCGGGAAAAGCGGGGGAGGGGGGATGAGGATGAGGCGCCGAAGACCTGCGAAACGCGCCAAGCCTTGAAAGTTGGTCGCGCAGGGCGGTCAGGCGGTCGTCTGGCTCTATGTTCCTCATTTGTTCTATATGGCGCGCGAACACGCTAGAGAGTCAAGCGGAGCCACTTGGGGCTCTGTCGAACCTTGGTCGAAGGGTTCTTAGGTCCTCATGCTCGAGCGTATTTCTCCCTGCAGGCGGTGGTTGTCTCGGCTCCTAGCCGTTTGAGATACGGACGATTTCGGACTTCGGTCTTGTCCCGTTCGCGCTGATGGCCGGGTCATGAGCGTTGCGTTGCGTTGCGCGCAACGCGCGTGCCGGATCGAGCAATAACGGCTGTCCGGCGAACCGAGGTAGTCGATCCCAGCATCTCGGGGATATCGAATGAAGACCGCATTACTCGCCGCCGCCGGCCTGAGCGCCATCGCCCATGCAGCAAACGCCCAGAGCAACGATGCGACCCAGGTCGACGAGATCGTCGTCACCGGCACCCGTTCCGACGGGCGCAGCGCCCTGGCGGCCTCCACGCCGATCGACGTCGTCTCGGCCGAGGCGATGGAGGCGACGGGCTATACGGACCTGAACCGCGCGCTGAACCAGTTGCAGCCGTCGGTCAACTTCGCCCGCGCCGCGACCACGGCGACCGCCGCCAACACCCGGCCGATCACCCTGCGCGGTCTGGCGCCGGACCAGGTGCTGGTTTTGGTCAACGGCAAGCGCAGGCACGCCAACAGCGTGCTGAACGTCAACAACAGCATCGGCCGGGGCTCCGCCGGGGTCGATCTGGACGCCATTCCCGAAAGCGCCATCGCCCGGATCGAGATCCTGCGCGACGGCGCCGCCGCGCAATACGGCTCGGACGCCATCGCGGGGGTGGTGAACATCATCCTGAAATCCAACGCCGGGGGCGGCGCGGCCTTCGCCTCGGCCGGGGTGACCGGAGAGGGCGACGGCGAGACCTGGGCCACGGGCGGCCATGTCGGTTTCGCCATCGGCGACGGCGGCCACCTGACCCTGTCGGCGGAGGCCCGCGGTCAGGCCGCGACCAATCGCGCCCATGTCGATCAACGGTTCGGTCGGGTGACCTATCGCATCGGCGATCCCAAGAGTTCGGCCCAGTCCGCCGCCTTCGACGCGGCCCTGCCGCTGGGCGGCGTCGAAATCTACGGCTTCGGCACGCTGACGCACAAGGTGTCGAACAACGCCGCCGGCTTCCGCGTTCCCGGCTTTTCGGCGGCCTGGCCGAACGGCTTTCTTCCGATCATCGAGCCGACGATATGGGACGGCGCCCTGACGGCGGGTCTGCGCAGCGCATGGGCGGGGTTCGATCTGGATCTGAGCCAGACCTACGGCCGCAACGGCGCCGACTTCGACGTCCATGACACGGCCAACGCCTCGCTGGGGGCGACCAGCCCGACGCGCTTCGATTCCGGCGGCGTGAAATACGAGCAGTGGGTCACGGACGCGACCGCGTCTCGGCCCTTGACCCTGATGGCGGGCGGCAATCTGGCGGTCGGCGGTCAGTTGCGCCACGAGACCTATGCGATCCGCAACGGCGAGCCGGACGCCTATTTCGGACTGGGCGCCGACGGCTTCGCCGGCTTCAATCCGCGCAATCCCACCGACGCCAGGCGCGACGCCCAGGCCGCCTTCGTGGATATGGAGCTTCGTCCCGTCGCATCCGTCTTCCTGGGGCTGGCGGCGCGCTACGACCACTATGACGACTTCGGCGGTGATACGACCTATCGGGCCACGGCGCGCTGGGACGTGACGGAGGGTCTGGCTGTGCGAGCCTCGGCCGGGACGGGTTTCAAGGCGCCGTCGCTGCAGCAGCAGTATTTCAGCGCGGTCCAGGGCGCGACCTCCGCGGGGCAACTGGTAACGGTCGGCACCCTGCCGGTGTCCGACCCGGTCGCCAAGGCCCTGGGCGCCGAGGATCTGAAGCCTGAACGCAGCCGCAATCTCAGCGCCGGCGTCGTGGTGGGGCCATGGCGCGGCTTCAGCGCGACGGCGGACTATTTCGACATCCGCATCGACGACCGCATCGCCCTGAGCGAGCAGCTTTCGGGAGCGGCCGTCGTCGCGGTGCTGCGGGCGGCGGGCATCACCAACTTCCAGCAGGCGCGCTTCTTCACCAATGCGGTGGACACCACCACCAAGGGATTTGAAATCATGGCCCGCTGGCGAGGCGATCTGGATGACCGGACCGCCCTGAGCCTGAACCTGGGTTATGGCCGGTTCGATTCGACCCTGGACAGGCTGCGCGCCAATCCGGTGCTGCCGACCCTGCCGCTGTTGAACACCAAGTCGATCCTGTTCCTGACCGAGGCCCAGCCCAAGGACAAGATCACGGGCCAGGCGGTGCTGTCGCGCGGCCCCCTGTCCGTCCAGCTGTCCACGGCCGTGTTCGGCGACTATGTCTCGGCCCCGCTGGTGGCGCCTCAGACCTTCGACGGACGCTACACCGTCGATGTGTCCGCCGCCTACGAGGTTCGCCCCGGCCTTACGCTGGAGGGCGGCGTTCAGAACCTCAGCGACGTCCGTCCTCAGGAACTGGAATGGCCGGCCGCCAGCCTGGCCGCCACGGGCGGCAGTTTCCCGACCGGCGAAGAGACGCCGCTGGGCGTGAACGGACGCAGTTTCTTCATCCGCGCCTCGGCCCGGTTCTGAAGATGAACCGGCGCGATCTGATCGCCGTCGCCCTGGGTCTGGCGGCCCATCGTTTCCTGACGCCCGGGGTCGCGACGGCGGGCGCATACGGCGCCGACCCATCGGCCTATCCCTTTGCCTTGGGCGTGGCCTCGGGCGAACCTTCGAGCGACGGCTTCGTCCTGTGGACGCGCATCCCCGACCTGGCGGCGGACGCCGAGGTCGGGTTCGAGATCGCCGAGGACGACGGCTTTCGGCGCATCGTCCGTCGCGGTCGGGCGGTCGCGCGCCAGACGCGCGGCGGCGCCGTGCACCTGGAAGCGGCGGGACTGGAGCCGGGGCGATCATACGCCTATCGGTTTCACCATGGCGGAGCGGTCAGCCCCATGGGGCGCACGGCGACCTTGCCGACGGCGCCGGAGCGTCTGCGCCTGGCCCTGACCTCGTGCCAGCACTGGGAGCACGGCTGGTTCAGCGCCTATGCCGACATGATCGCGGCCGCGCCGGCCGCCGTGCTGCAGGTCGGGGACTACATCTACGAGAAGTCGTTCGGCCAGGGCCCAGACGTCCGCGCCTTCGGCGCCGCCCAGCCGATGACCCTGCGGATTATCGCGCGCGTCACGCCCTTTACCGCACGGACCCGAACCTGGCGGCGGCCCATGCGGCCATGCCCTTCATCGTCACCTGGGACGACCACGAGGTCGAGAACGACTATGGCGGCGACACCGCCGGCGTCACCGCCGATCCAGCCGCCTTCCTGCGCCGAAGGGCGGCGGCCTATCAGGCCTATTTCGAACATATGCCGTTGCGGCCCAGCGCCCTGCGGCGCGACGGGGGCGTGCGTCTGTACCGGCGTTTCGTCTTTGGCGACCTGGCCACGGTCCATGTGCTGGACACGCGCCAGCACCGGACGGCCGGCCCCTGCCCCGCCGCCGACCATCTGGGCGGCCGGATTCTGGACGACTGCTCCACCGTCTTGAACCCGGCGGCCAGCATGTTGGGACAGGCGCAGGAGGATTGGCTGAGGGACAGTCTGGCGCGCGACGGGGCGACCTGGAGCGTGCTGGCGCAACAGACCCTGTTTTCCCGCCTGGTCCTGCCGAATGGGCCCGAGGCGCGATACTCGGACATCTGGGACGGCTATCCCGCCAGTCGCGAACGTGTCCTGACGGCTCTGGCGCAAAAGCCCAATCCGGTGATCCTGAGCGGCGACGTCCATTCCTTCTGGGTCAACGATGTGCTGGGCGACTTCGCCAGGCCGGATCAGCCGCCGATCGCGACGGAGTTCGTCACCAGTTGCCTGGCCTCGCGCAATGGGCCGGAATCCCTGTTCGGTCAGGCCAAGGCCCTGAACCCGCACGTTCGGCATCTGGACAATCGACGGGCGGGCTATGTCCTGCTGGACTTCGACCGCGCGCGTTTGACGGCGGATCTGCGCGCCGTGGACGATCTGACCGATCCCAACAGCGCCTGTCGCAGCGCCGGACGGTTCGCGGTCGAGGCCGGGCGGCCCGGCGCGCGGCCGGTGCAGGTCGCGGACTGACGCATTTCGGTGATGCGGCGGTGCTATCGGCGTCGCCTCATGCTTCGCAAGGCGCCGCCGCTGGAATCCGTAGAGGTCTTCGTCGCCGCGGCGCGGGGCGGCAGCTTTCGCGCGGTCGCCCGCGACATGGCGCTGAGCCCGTCGGCCGTCAGCCGGCGGATCGCCGGTCTGGAAGAGTTTCTCGGCGTCATCCTGTTCGACAGGTCCGGTCTCGTGCCGGTCCTCAGCGCCGCCGGTCTGCGCTATCTGGAACGGGTCGAGCCGGGATTGCGGACCATAACCGACGCCACCGACGACATGGCCGCGCCCCGCAGCGGACGGCTGCGCGTGGCCGCCTCTCACTCCTTCGCCTCGATCTGGCTTCTTCCGCGCCTCGCGACGTTGCTGGAGGAGACGGGCGTCGATGTCGAACTGGTGGTCGGCGCCGGCTTCGACGCCCTGGCCTCGAACGAGGCGGACATCGGCATATGGGGCGGGCGTGTCGCACCCAGCGGCCTCAAGGCGGTTCCCCTGTTCGAAGTGACCGCCGTGCCCGTGGCGCCGGAACGCTTGGCCAACGGCCGGGCGCCGCCTCGACCGGGCGAGTCGGTGGGTGATTTCCCGCTGGTGTCGGTTCACCGGCCCAAGGACCTCTGGCAACGCTGGCTCGGGATCGCGCCGCGTCAGGTTCGGTCCTTCGACACCCTGCACATGATGTACGAGGCGTCCGCCGCCGGCCTCGGCGTCGCGCTGGCCACCCCCTTGCTGTCCGAGCCCTTCCTGGCCAGCGGACGGCTGCGCATCTGCTCAAGCGAGCCACGCCCCCTCGGCCTTTCCTACGACCTCTTCCATCCGTCGGCGCGATCTCGGAGAGGCGTCGAGGGTGTGTTCATGGACTGGATGACGGGCCAGGTGGCGCAGTCCATGGCGAGATTCGAGGGGCTGAGATGAGGACCGGTCGAGCGGCGACAAGCCTGAGCGCCCTGGCATGGGGAGAATGCAGCGCGCCGACCCGAACCGTGAAGCCGAGAAAATCCGCCCATTATGTCCTGCCGGCGTAGGCCGGTCGCCGGTGCGCGCGGCGAGATGACGCGCCATCTGCACGGCGGTTCGTGACCTGCATCAGAATCTCCAGCCGATGCCGGCGTTGGCGCCGACGTGGTTCTGGGTGTCGAAGGTGGCGCCGGCCCGGAAGACCATGGAGCCGTCGCCCAGGGCGCGGGAGTAGCCCATCGCCATGGCCGACTGGCCCTCGTAGGTTCCGTAGCCGACCGCGAACATCGACTTGCCGCGCTCTGCGATCTGCGGCATCCCGGCGGCGGCCAGGGCGCCCGCGGTGCCGGCGAAGGCCAGCTTGCGCACTTCCTGGACGTTGTAGTTGACCGCCGCCAGCCGCATGTCGGTGTAGGTGTTCGACTGCTGGATCGCCTCGTTCATGCTCTCGCGCAGCTGGAGCACATTGACGGCGTCGGTGTCGGCCACCCCGGCCGCGACGTTGCTGACGGTGACGGCCGGGCCATTGCTGCGGCCCAGGACGACGCGGGTCTGGCCCTGGTCGGCGTATTGCAGCGAGTTCTGACCCAGGGCCAGGGCGTTGTCGGCGGTGGTCTGAGCCGTGACGACGGCCTGGTTGGTCTGGAACAGTTGCGAGCCGTTGACCGCCTCCGTGGAGGTGGCTGTGATCGCGCCGGCCGCGACATTGTTCAGCGTCACCGGCGTGGAGGCGTCGCCGCCCTGGAATGTGACGCGATTGGTGCGCGCGCCGGAGGCGTCGGTTTCATACTGCACCGCATTGGTCGCCGCGAAGGCCAGTTCGTAGATCTGGCCGCCGTTGACGGCGTCGGTCGAGCCGGCCGAAATCCGACCATTGGCGACATTGTGCAGGCCCACCGCGCCGCCGCTGGCGCCGACCAGGGTCAGGTCGTCGGAGCGCACGCCGCCGTTCGGGGTCTCGGGGTCGTCGCTGTCGCTGTATTGCACGGGGCCTACGCCGCCGTTGGCGATGGTGTTGGTCAGATTGGTGATCGCGGTGGTGTTGAGCGCGACCTGAGTGTTGGTGGCGTTCAGCTGCGATCCGTTGACGGCGTCGGTCGAGGTCGCATTGACCTGGCCCGCCGCGACATTGGTGATCGTCGTGCCGTTCGCGCCGGCCAGGGTCAGGGTGTCGCGGGTGGTCGTGTCGTAAGAGACGGCGGTCCCGGCCAGGGCGTCCACTCTGTCGGAGACGCCTTGCAGTTGGGCGACGTTCACCGCGTCCGTCGCCGCCGTGCCCGCCGCCACATGGGTCAGCTGGCGTTCGGCCCCGGCTGAGCCGAACGAGACGGAGCCGACCGAGGATTGCAGTCCGGCGACGCCCAGCGCGGCGTAGTCGGTCTGAGCGTCGCGATCGGCGATGCTTGAAGAACCCAAGGCGACGCTGTTGTCCGCAACCGCCTGAGCCTCAGCGCCGACGGCGACGGCGTTCTGGCCTTGGGCGGTCGCAGGGGCCAGGTTGGAGTTGACGGCCAGATAGACGCTGGAGGCGACGCCCGCCGGCGCTGCCGACAGGGCGTTCAGGAAGGCCTGAATGCTTGTGTATTGGACGCCCTGATAGCTGATGGCGACGTTCAGGGCGTTGGTGATCGGATCGAAGGCCGAGCCGCCGCCGAAACCGCTCGCTAGGCTCTGTCCCAGGGTGAAGGCCTGGCCGCCGTTCACCGCATCGGTCGATCCCGCCGCGATCAGGCCGGCGGCGACGTTGTGCAGACCGACGGGGGCGGCCACAGCGCCGACCAGGGTCACGTCGTTGGTCGCCACGCCGCCGTTCGGAACCGTCGGATCGGCGGCGTTCGAATACTGCACCACGCCGACCGCGCCGTTGTTGAGATTGTTGGTGATGGTCGTGATGGCGGTCGTATTGGTGACGATGTCGGCGGCGTTGTTCGCGACCTGAGCGTTGGTGGCGAACAGCTGGGCGCCGTTGACCGCTTCGGTCGAGGTCGCGCTGAGCTCGCCGGCCGCCACATTGCCGATCGTGGTGCCGGCGGCGCCGGCCAGCGTCAGGGTGTCGAAGCTGGGATCGTCATAAACGACCGCCAGCGCGGACGCCGTGGCGATATTTGCGATGGCGTCGGCGTTTAGGGCCACCTGGGTGTTGGTGGCGAACAGCTGCCCGCCGTTGACGGCCTCGGTCGAGTTCGCGTTCAGGGCGCCGGCGGCGACGTTGGCGAGCACCGTCCCGTTGACGCCGGCCAGGGTCACGCGACCGGCCAGCAGGTCGTCGTACATGACGGCCGTGTCGGACAGGGCGCCGAGGTTGGTGGTCAGATTGGTGATGGCGGTCGTATTGACGTCGACCTGGGTGTTGGTGGCGAACAGCTGGGCGCCGTTGACGGCCTCGGTCGAGGTTGCGTTCAGGGCGCCGGCGGCGACGTTGGCGAGCACGGTCCCGTCGACGCCGGCCAGGGTCACGCGACCGGCAAGCAGGTCGTCATACATTACGGCCGTGTCGGACAGGGCGGTGAGATCGGCGCCCAGATTGGTGATGGCGGTGGTGTTCAACGAGACCTGGGTGTTGGTGGCGAACAACTGCCCGCCGTTGACGGCTTCGGTCGATGTCGCCGACAGGGCGCCGGCGGCGACGTTGCCGATGACTGTTCCGTCCACGCCGGCCAGGGTCACGCGACCGGCCAGCAGATCGTCGTACATGACAGCCGTATCGGACAGGGCGCCGAGGTCCGTCGTGAGGTTGGTGATGGCCGTCGTGTTCAAGCCGACCTGGGTGTTCGTGGCGAACAGCTGGGCGCCGTTGACCGCCTGCGTGGAGCCGGCGGCGAGGTCGCCCGCCGATACATTGGAGATGATCGTGCCGCCGACGCCGGCCAGCGTCACGCTGGCCGCCGTCGGATCGTCATAGGCCACGGCGATGTCGGCCAGGGCCTGAAGGTCGTCCGAGACGCCCAGCAACTGGCCGACATTCACCGCGTCTGTCAGCTCCGAGCCGGCCGCGACGTGGGTCAGCTGACGCTCCGAGCCGAGGCCGCCGAACGACACTTCTCCAGCGGAGCTCTGTAGCGCATCGAGACCCAGGGCGGCGTAGTCGGCCAGGGCGCCGCGATCGGCGAGGCTGGCGGCGCCGAGGGCCACGCTGTTGTCGGCGGCGGCCGAGGCTGCCGGTCCGACGGCCGTGGCGTCGACGCCGGAGGCAAGAGCCCCGCCCAGGGCGGATTTGACCGCCAGGAAGGGCGTTCCGCCGCCGGGCGCGGCCAGGATCGCGTCGAGCGCCTGTTGCACCGTGCTGTAGACCACGCCGTCGTAGGTCAGGCCGATGTTGATCGTGCTCGTCGCGGGATCGAAGGCGGTGCTTCCGCCGATTTCCGCGGCCAGGCTGGATCCCAGGCCGAACAGCTGGGCGCCCGTCACGGCGTCGGTCGAGCCGGCGGCCAGCTGGCCCAGCGCCAGATTGGTGATCCGCGTCCCGCCAAGGCCCCCGAGCGTCAGGACCGAGGCGCTGAGATCGTCATAGGTGACGGCCAGGTCGGCCAAGGCCTGAAGGTTGGTCGACACCCCACGCAACTGGCCGACGTTGACCGCGTCTGTCGCGTCCGACCCGGCGGCGATGTTGGTAAGCTGACGTTCCGCCCCGGCCGCGCCGAAAGACACTTCGCCGACCGAAGTCTGAAGCGTGGGCAGTCCCGTCGCCGTATAGTTGGCGAGCGCGCCCCTCAGGGCGGCGCTGCTGGCGCCCAGCGCCAGGCTGTTGGACACGCCGACAGAGGCGTCGGCGCCCAGGGCGACGGACCGCCCCGCATTGGCCAGGACGCGGGCCGTGCGACCCAGGGCGATGGCGTCGGCCGAGGTGGCCGCCGTGCGAGAACCGTTGCCGAAGGCGATGGAGTTCAACTCCCCCGCGATCGCTATGGCGCCGCCTGAGCCCAGGCCGGTGATCTGATTGCCGCCAATGGAAATCCCCGCCTCTTCGGCCAGGGTGAAGCGATCGGCCTGGTTCACGCAGCTGTTCGCCGGATTGACGGCATTGCCGTTCACGTCCAGCAACCGCAGCGTGATGTCGTCGCCGCGCGCCGCGCTCGCCAGCAGGGCGGTTGCGCCTACGTTCAGACGAGGCGCCAGAATGCTGAGCAGGCCGTTGACGGTGTTCTCGATCGGCGTCGCGACGCCGATGATCACCGGGGCGACAATGTCGGTGACGACCGATCGCGGCAGGGCCACGCCTGTACACACGTCGACGACGCTGGTCTGCGCGCTCGCCGACGCGGGCGTCATGATGAGGCCCAGCGGGAAGACGACGCCCAGCGCATACAAGGTTGCGACCAGCAGACGGGTCGCCAGGGTCGCCGCGCCGCTTGGAGCGACGGGGCGGCGGTCGTTGGATCGTGCGTGCATCTCGTTCCTCCCGGCGTCGGGAGGCGTGAGGACGGCTCCCGATCGGAGAGGCTAAGGCGGTCAGAGCCACAATCGTGACGCGATTTCGAATCCCTAGATTTCGCGCAGGGGTTCTACTTTCCCGCCTTGGGAGCGATGGATGAGTAGTGCTTTTCGGGGACGAAAAGGTCAGACGCCTGTCCGACCGTCTTCAATCCCAACTTGTCCAGCGCCTTTCCGCGATGGTAATCCACCGTCCTTGGACTGATCCCCAAAGCGCGGCCGATGGTCTTGGACGTACCGCCTGAAACGGCGAGCGCCAGAATCTCTCGCTCGCGCGCCGACAACCGGTTGAGAGCTCCCCTAGTGACATTACTAGGTAGATCTATTTCATTGAATTTGTTTGTGGTTTCGCTGCTTCCGCGAATTGCGGCTATATAGGTTTCATTGCTCTCGTCATAAGAAAGCAAGTCGACGACGCCGGCCTGATGCAAGGCGATGACTTCACGCGGGGTCGCGACGGGATCGCCGAGTACGACCAAGGCGATGCCGGGATATTCGAGTTTGACTGTCTCGGCCATCTTGAGAATGTCCGTCGCCGTCGAGTCGGAGCAGTAGACGATCGCCTGGAAGGTTTTGCGTCCGCGAGGTCCCGTCGAAAGGTCGTGGGTCGTCTGCACCTTGAATCCGTCATCCTCCAATGCGCGCCCGAGTTGACGCCCACGACGTGCGGGATCGACAAGCAGAATCTCTGCGGCCGCATTCAATCGAATGCGGGATTCCCCGATGAACCGGCTGATCGACCCATCAGATTCAACCAGGGGAAAGGCCGTGTCTTCGATCGAGAACAGGTCGCCGGCGCGGCTGCGGGCGCGATAGACGGCGTCGATCGTTCCCCCGGCCGCAAGCGTCTCCAAGGCGTGCAGAAAAGCAGGCCTGTCCTCTTCGACCACGGCCGCAAGTTGATCGGCCCAGGTGATGACCGGACTGCGATCATCCGGCCACCCGGCCTGGCGGTCGGTATTGAGATAGCGTCGGGTCCAGTCGCCCGCGTCGGCCGCCCAAAGCAATCGACGCGCCGCACTGGGCGGCGAGGCGTCCATCACCTCCAGCGCCGCCGAATGCCATTCGTGAAGCTCTCCCTTCTCGTCGAACTGCGGCAGCGCGCGCAAGGTGAACCACCGGTAGAGGCCGCTCGCGTCGCGCAGCCGATGTCGACTTTCGAACGGTTGGGCCAGTGCGACGGAACGACCCCAATCCGCCACCACCCGATCGCGCTCCGCCGGATGCAGCCAGCCAACCCACCCGTCTTCTCGCGCCTTCGCCAGTCCCACCCCGAGGAAGTCCTGGCAACGCGCATTCATCCAACGGACGACGCCCCGGGCGTCCAGTCGCCAGAGGAAGGCGGGCGCCAGGATCGAGAGCGACTCCAAGGTGGCTTCCGCCGCATTCAGACGTGTCCGCAGGCGTTTCTCCTCCGTCACGTCACGGAGCACGCCTAGAAGGGCGAACACCTTGCCCTCGCGCGAAACGGGCGTGATCGCCGCCGTCACCCACGTCTCGCGCGCCCCGTTGGGTCGGTCGACATAGAGGCGGACATCGCTGGTCGTAGTCGCCGCGTTGGACCAGGCGGCGTCCACGGCGCCCGCCAGTTGTGCGGATAGCGACGGCGCCAAATCCCTGAAAGCCACGCCTTGGGCGGCGGAAAGCGGCAGCAAGAGTTCGCGGCAGGCTTCGTTGAAATAGGTCGTCTCCCGGCTCCCGACGATGATGAAGGTCGGAAAGGTCTGCCTTAGCATCGACTCCACCGACTGGATCATCCAGTCCCGATCAGAAGAGGAGGGCGTGTTCGCCCCCTCTTCCGGCTGCCTGAGTCCTTCGGTCATCGCCGTGATCATCTCGCGCGTCTCCCGACTTGCGTGGATATCTCTATCCAGTCACAACTTGTGGTAAATGTCCGTGGAGCAGTAAGTTACTGTAAAGCTTTATTTTCGTGGGGATAAAGGTGGCGGTTCTCTCTGAACGTGTGTGGGGCCGGTCAGATGCGTCCGTGCTAAGAAAGGCGTCATGATCGGTGACGACCCCTCGCTTCTCTGGTCCATGCGACTCCTGCGATGAGGCTGAGATCGTGGCCGGACAGGATCAGTCCAAAACAGTTTCGATATCGGCGAATGGAAGCCTGGCTGCCGACTATCGTCTCCCTGCTGCATGCGCGGTTTTTGAAGGTGGGCGAAGAGACGTCCGCTTCCGTGACGATGAGAGAGTGGCTCGCTACAGCGCAGGATACAAAAGGACGGGCGCGAGGCTGAAGCGCCGGGCGACGCATTGGCGGCGAGAAGCGACTGTAACCGCGCCACACACTAACTATCGAACAGCCGATTTCCTGGTCAAAGGCGACGATCCGGACGGGGCGATGCGGCGTGCCGACCCAGAACCTTCGATGCCAATGCGATCAACCCCTGCGCCTGCGTGGAAACAGGATCATGGCGCCGCTTACCAACAGAACGCCGATCAAGCTGGTGGCATAGGCGGTATTCACGAAGAAGGGCAGCCAGGCCAGGTCGAGGGAGCCGAAATTCTTGAAAAGCAGCAGCGCGACACTGCCCATATAGCCGGTCGCATCCGCCACATAGATAAGGAAACCCGCAGTCGCGACCGTGCCGGAATAGGCGATCAGACGGTCGAACAGCATGGCGTTGAACGGCGTGTAGGCGAGGTAGAGGCCCGCGCCGCCTGCGATCATCCAGGCGATCGGCGACAGCAGGCCTTGCTGAAACGCCAGGGTGGAGAGACCCAGGATCGCGAAACCGACGCCGATGACGCCATGCATGAACAACAGCGCGCGGCCGTTGTTCTTGACCATGATCAGCACGCCCATGGCGACCAGCGACAGGGCCGCCACCGGCCCTTCGCTGGCGGTGAAGATCGAGGCGGCGTCGCCGTAACCGAGCGCCTGCCAGATTTCGGCGGCGAAGTTGTCGCGCAGATCCCGGAACGCCGTCAGCAGCACATAGGCCGTGATCAGCAGCAGCAGCACCGGCCAGTGCGCGGCGAGAAAGGCGGCGCGTTCGCGCGCCATCATCGGCCGGCGCGCCACCCGTTCGGCCTCGTCGGCCGGACTGGGCGGGGGCAGGGCGGCCAGGGCCAGGACGGACAGGGCCAGGACGGGCATGAAGACGAGGCCGACGGCCGACGGCATCCAGAACGCGCTGACGTGCCAGGTCTGCATCAGCGCCTTGCCCACCGATTTCACCACGCCCGACGACAGGATGAAGCTGGCGCACAGGATGGCGCCCAGCACTTCGCTGGTGCGCCGCCCCTCCATGAAGCCGAAGACCAAGCCCCAGATCAGTCCCAGCGGCAGGCCGTTCAGGAACAGGGCCGCGACGTTCCACGGCGCCGGCGTCAGGGCGAACAGGACCAGGGCGATCCAGGACGCGCCGATGAGGCTCAGGATCGCCGCCGCGCGACGCTCCGGCCGCATCTCGGCGATCACCTTCACGCCGATCAGCTTGGACAGGGCGTAGCCGGCGACCTGGGCGATGACCAGGGCGATCTTGTAATCGAGCGCCAAATACCAGCCCGGGACCGCATCGAAGGTCGCCGCCGTAAAGGGTTTGCGGAAGGCGTACATCGAAAAATAGGCGCAGAAGCCCGCAAGCCCCGCGAACAGGACGAAGACGACGGGGTTGGCCTGGGTCAGCCAAAGCCGCATCCGATTCATCATTTGACATCGTCCCGTTGCACAAATTTGGTCTAGACCAATCCTGCGACGCTTGGATGACGAGGGCGATGGAAATGACGGGGCGTTACGATGTGGCCGTGGTCGGGGCGGGGATCGTGGGTCTGGCCTGCGCGCTGGCCGCCGCGCGGCGCGGCCTTTCCGTGATCGTGATCGATCGAGACGCCCAGGCCAACGGCGCCTCCGTTCGCAACTTCGGCTTCGTCACGGTGACCGGCCAGCCTCGGGGGCGGATCTGGGATCGCGCCCGGCGCAGTCGCGCGGTCTGGGACGAGATCGCGGGCGAGGCGGACGTGCCGATCCTGCAACGCGGCCTTTGGCTGCCGGTCCGGCGGCCCGAGGCGGCGGCCGTGCTGGAAGCCTTCATGGCGACGGAAATGGGCGAAGGCTGCCGGTTGATGACGGCGGAAGCGGCGCGGGCGCGGGCGCCCCAGATCATCGGACGCCAGACCGTCGCTGCCTTGTGGAGCCCCCACGACCTGCGCGTGGATTCGCGCATGGCCATTCCCCGGCTGGCCGCATGGCTGAGCCAGCGGTTCGGGGTTTGCTTCCTGCGCCAGACCGCCGTCCAGGCCATCGAGCCGCCCCGCCTCGTCACGGGGCGCGGCGTGATCGAGGCCGAGCGGATCGTGGTCTGCCCGGGCGACGACCTGGCCGGCCTGTTCCCGGATCATCTGGCCGAGGCGGGCCTGACGCGCTGCAAGCTGCAGATGATGCGGTTGGCGTCGCCGGGCTTCGATCTGCCGGCCCCGGTCATGTCCGACCTGGGCCTGATCCGTTATGGCGGTTACGCGAACCTGCCGGAGGCGGCCGCCCTGCGCGCGCGACTGGAGGCCGAACAGGGCGCCGCCGTCGCTGACGGCGTTCATCTGATCGCGGTTCAGGACGCCGACGGCGCCCTGGTCGTGGGCGACAGCCATCATGACGCCGCCACGCCCGATCCGTTCGCCAGCGAGGCGGTCGATCAACTGATCCTGGACGAATGGCGGGCCGTCACCGATCAGCCGGCGCCGGCGGTTCTGCAACGCTGGATCGGAACCTACGCCCGGGGCCCGTCGGCGGACCTGATCGCCGCGCCGCATCCCCAGGTGCGGCTGGCCCTCATCACCGCCGGAAACGGCGCCTCCACCGGCTTCGCTTTCGGCGAGGAGGTGATCGCAGATCTGTTCGAGGAGACGATCGAACCATGAGCTCCATCCGAGACAGTTTCGACATGGTGGTCTTCGACTGGGCCGGCACCATGGTCGATTTCGGCAGCCGCGCGCCGGTTCTGGCGCTGATCGAGGCCTTCGCCGCCCTGGGCGTGGAGGTGACGGAAGAGGAGGCTCGGCTGGACATGGGGCGCGCCAAGGCCGACCATGTGCGCGCTCTTTTGGAGACGCCCCGGATCGGCGCGGGCTGGGCGGCGGCCCACATCGGGCAGGCCCAGGGCGCGGCGCCCGACCCATCGGCGGTCGCGCGGGTGATGGCCCAGCTTCAATCGCCGATGATGCGGCTGGCGCAAGAGACGGCGGACCTGATCCCCGGCGCGGCCGAGACGGCGGCGCACCTGCGAGGGCTGGGTGTGAAGATCGCCTCCTGCACCGGCTACACGCGCGAGATGATGCAGGCCATCCTGCCGCGCGCCGCCGCCCAGGGCTATGCGCCCGATGCCGTGGTCTGCGCGCACGAGACCGCGCAGGGACGGCCGTCGCCGCTGATGATCTATAAAGCCTGCGCCGATCTGGGCGTCTGGCCCCTGTCGCGCGTGGTCAAGGTCGATGACGCGGAGGTCGGCGTCGCCGAAGGGCGCAACGCCGGCTGCTTCACCGTGGGGGTGGCGGCCTCGGGCAATCTGACGGGACGGACATCGCAGACCCTGTCGGCGATGGACGCCGACGAACGAAGGGTCGTGCTGGGCGCCGCCGCCGACCGTCTGCGCGCGGCGGGCGCCGATCTGGTCATCGCCACGGTCGCCGACCTGGTTCCCGCGCTGGAGGGCGCGCCGGCGAGCGCCTTGAGCCGGCGCGGGACCTAGCGGACGCGGATGTCGACGCTGATCTTCAGGGCGTCGTGGCGCCAGTATTCGCGGTCGAACTCGACCACCCGGCCCTGGGCGTCGTAGCTGGTGCGGATCACGTTCAGGCCGGGCAGGCCGGACTTGACCTGAAGCGCCTCGGCCTCGTCGCGCGTCAGGGCGCACGGCTGCATGTCCACGCGATTGCGGGCGACGGCGATATTGTAGGCCGTTTTCAGGACGCTGGTCAGGGAGCCGTCCAGCGGATGGCTGAGCAGATCGGGCGCCATGGCGGCGTCGACGACGATCGTCTCCACCAGCACCGCCCGGCCGTCGACCGAGCGCTTTCTACGAATGCGGTACATCGGCGCGCCCACAGGGCGTCCGAACAGCGACGCCAGGGGCGGGGTGCAGACGATCTCGGTCTTGCTGAGCGTCTCCGTGGTCGGGCTGCGGCCCTGGGCCTCGACATAGGACATGAAGCCTTCCCATCGCGTGGGATCATAGACGATGGGCGGGGGCGAGACGTACCAGCCGCTGCGGTCCTTGCGATAGATGACGCCCTCGGCCTCCAGCTGGAACAGGGCCTCGCGGATGGTGCCGCGCGCGACCCCGCCGCCGATCTGCAACTGACGTTCGGAAGGCAGACGCTCGCCCGGCTTCAACTCTCCACCCATGATCCGGGCGGCGATGGCGTCGCGCACCCCCAGATAATGGAGACTGTCAGGCTGCGGCATGGAATCGCTCAATCGACGGTCGAATCCCGCCCGATCCGAAAATGAGAAGTTGCGCCCCGGGGGTCAAGCAAGGCGCGGCCGCGTGGGCAGGGTCAGCCATCCGCCGCTCAACCTTCATGAAAATTTCGCCGAACAAATCGGGCGACTGGTCTATACCAAATTCCGAGAAGGAGATTTGATCGATGTCAAATGATCGGCGGTCGTTCTTGAAAGGCGCCCTTGGCGGCGTGGCGGCTGGAGCGGCCCTGAACCTGTTGCCCGCGACGGTGCGCCGGGCGATGGCCATTCCCGCCAACAATGCGACGGGCACGATCATGGACGTCGAACATGTGGTCGTCTTCATGCAGGAAAATCGCGCCTTCGATCACTATCTCGGCGCGCTGAACGGGGTGCGCGGCTTCGGCGATCCGCGGCCTCAGCGCCTGCCGGGCGGGGCCACGGTCTGGCGTCAGCCCAGCGACGAGCATCCCGACGGCTACGTCATGCCCTTCCACGGGGATTCGCGCACCACCAACGCCTATACGGTGGACGGGTCCGAGCAGGGGCACAAGGCGGCCGTCGCCATCGTCAACGGCGGGCGTTACGACCAATGGGGCCGGTCGCGCGAACTGCACAAGCGGATGGCCTATTACAAGGCGTCCGACCTGCCGTTCTACTACGCCCTGGCCGGCGCCTTCACCGTCTGTGACGCCTATCACTGTTCGACCCTGACCCAGACCTATCCGAACCGGCTTCATCTATGGACCGGCTGCAACGGGGGCGGGAAGGTCGGCGGCGACCCGGAAATGAGCAACTACGGCGAGGACGAGACGCCCAGCGCCGACATGGCGCAAGACCGACCGATGGCCGAAGGGCCGCACGACTGGACCACCTATGCCGAAAGGCTGCAGGCGGCGGGCGTCAGCTGGAAGGTCTATCAGGAATACGACAACTTCGGCGACAACATCCTGTCGGTGTTCAAGCCGTTCCGCCCCTGCGACAAGGACTCGGCCCTGTATCGGCGCGGGCGCGCCTGGGTGTCGGAGGACAAGACCGGCGCGGATCGCACCCGTTCGGACGGCGAGCAGCTGGTGGAGGCCTTCCGCAACGACATCGCGGGCGGGCGCCTGCCGCAGGTGTCGTGGATCGTCACGGCGGCGGACCTGTCGGAACATCCATCGGCCGAGCCGTCGAAGGGCGAACACGTCTGCGCCAAGCTGATCGAAGCCCTGGTCGATCACCCCGAGGTGTTTTCCAGGACGGTCTTCATCGTCAATTACGACGAGGCCGGCGGTTTCTACGACCATATGCAGCCGCCCATGCCGCCCCTGACACCGGAACAGGGCCACAGCACGGTCTCGGTCGCTGGAGAGGCCAAGGTCTATGGCGCGGACGCCGATCCCGACCATCGAGGCGCCCAGCCCCTGGGCCTGGGCATCCGCGTGCCTGCGATCGTCGTGTCGCCTTGGAGCCGCGGCGGCTTCGTCTGCTCGCAGGTGTTCGACCACACCTCCACGCTGCAGTTTCTGGAGAAGCGGTTCGGCGTGCGCGAGGAGAACATCAGCGACTGGCGTCGCACGGTGTGCGGCGACCTGACCTCGGCCTTCGACTTCGCCCGTCCCAACCAGGACTGGGCCGCCCTGTCCCTGCCGGCGACGGCCGACTACATGCAGCGTGTCGCCCGGTCCAAGGCCGCGCCCAGTCTGCGCATTCCCGAACGCCAGAGCCCTGCGCTGCAGGACGGCCCCCAGCGCGGCGCGCGCGCCTTGCCCTATGACCTGGCGGCCGAGGTTCGCACCGACGATGGAGCGGTCTGGATCGATCTGGCCAACAAAGGCCAGGCGGGCGCCGTCTTCCAGGTGTTCGACGGCACGGATCGCGCGGGGCCGTGGCGGTTCACGCTGGCGGGCGGCGAATCCTATGCGGCCGGGCATTGGAACACGGGGCGAACGGGACCCTACGACCTGACGGTCCATGGTCCGAACGGCTTCTATCGGCGCTTCGCGGGCGACGCCTCGCGGCCGGAACCGCGCGTGACGATCTCCACCGATGCGAAAGGCGTCCTGGCCGTGGGCCTGACCGGCGCGGGCGAAGGCGAACGGGTGGCGGTTCTGGACATGGACCCCGCCTATCCTCTGTCGGAAGGCGAGGCGCGCCGTCGCCTGGTCGTTCATCCCGGCAGAACGGCGCGTTCGCTGTGGGATCTGCGCGGCAGCGACCATTGGTACGATCTGACCCTGACGCTGGCCGACGATCCCGGCTTCGTCCAGCGGCTGGCCGGGCACGTCGAAACCGGCGCGCCCAGCCGCACGGATCCGGCCATCGGGCGTATGCGCCTGTGATCGCCCGCGCGCCTTCGCCCCCCCCCTGAAGACGGATTATCGATGACTTCTCCCGTGGATGCAGACGCCTTCGTGGCCGAACTGTCGGACCTGTTCGCGCGGCTGGGCGGTCTTCATTACGGCGAGGACGTCAGCCAGCTGGAACATGCGTTGCAGACGGCGCACCACGCCAAGGTCGACGGCGCGCCGCCCGCCCTGGTGGCGGCGGCCTTGCTGCACGATGTCGGCCACATGATGCAAAAGGCGGGCGAGGACGCCGCCGACCGTGGGATCGACACCCGCCACGAACACATCAGCGCCGGCTATCTGTCGCGCGCCTTCGGGCCCGAGGTGACCGAGCCGGTCCGATTGCATGTGGCGGCCAAACGCTGTCTGGCGGCGACCGCGCCGGGCTATGTGGACCGGCTCAGCGCCGCCTCGCTGCAAAGCCTGGCCCTGCAGGGCGGACCGATGGACGCGGCCGAGATCGACGCCTTCATGGCCCTGCCGCAAGCCAAGGCTGCGCTTCGGCTGCGGGCCTACGACGAAATGGGCAAGGCCCAGGGCGTCGAGGTCGCCGATTTTGCGACCTATCGCGAGCTTCTCTGCGACCTGATCGCGCGCAGAGCGGATGCCTGGTTTTTCATTTCAACACAGGGGGTCGTTGAATGAGTAGAGGTTCAAGTCGTCACCGCTCCGGCTAGCCGGAGCCACAGCGTATCGCCCGTCGTCCGCGACGAGGCCGTCAGAATTCAACAGTTTCGGCCGGGTCGGCCGGGGGATCGAAGCCGCCAGGGCGCGCATGCGCGTCGCTGATCGCGGCCGGCCGCCCGGCGCGGACCCATGCGGCCGATCCGAACTCACATCAGGATCAATGGAAACCGACATGTCCCATCACGTCTTCGCCCACGCGCGGGCCGTTCATCGTCAAACCGTCGCCGGCGCCAGTCGGCGCGCGGCGCTTCTGGCGGGGGCCGCCGGCCTTGTCGCATCGTCCGCCCACGCCCAGACCGCCCAGCCTCAAGTCGCCGCTCCGGCCGAGGTGGACGAGGTCGTCGTCACCGGCCAGCGGCTCAGCACCGCCAACGCCATCGAGGCGCAACGCCGGTCGGGCGTCGTGTCCAGCGTCATCTCCTCCGACGACCTGGGCAAGTTGCCGGACGCCAACGTCGCCGACGCCCTGGCGCGCGCGCCGGGCGTCAACGTCGTCGTCAACCAGGAGACGGGCGAGGGCGAATATGTCTCGGTCCGGGGTCTGGCCGGCACCTTCAACGCCTATTCGATCAACGGCGTCCGCGTCGCCCTGACCGATCCCGACAGCCGCAAGATGTCGATGACGGTTCTGCCGCCCAACGGCCTGAAGAGCATCACCGTTTCCAAGACCCTGACGCCGGACATGGACGGCGACGCCATCGGCGGGTCGGTCAACTTCCAGACGCCGACGGCCTTCGACTTCTCCAAGCCGGTCGCGCGCGCCTTTCTCAGTTACGGCGTCAACGACCGGGCCCGGGCGCAGGACGAGAAGGACGGCGCCGGTCAGATCCAGCTCGACTTCGCCAGCCGTCTGGCCGCAGACAGCCGCTTCGGCGCCTTCGTCTCGTTCAACTACGGCAAGAGCAACGGCCTGAACGAAGAATCAGAGAACGACGGCGAATGGGAGCCCTATCGCTGGCGCAAGGACAGCCAGGAGCCGATCGACGAACGCTCCCTGTATTTGCCAGGGATCGACCTGGACTACCGTCGCATCGAACAGGAGCGTTTCGGCGGCAACTTCTCGCTCGACTATCGCGGCGTCGACAACGACTTCTATCTGCGCGGCCAGTACAGCCGGCTGGAGCGGACGGGCACGAACGACTACACCGACTTCCGCAGCCGCAGGACCAAGCGCCTGCAGCAGGTCGATCTCGAAGACGTCAGCCTGATCCAGCCGGACAACGCCGTGGTCGGGTTCGGCGCCAAGGGCCGCATCTACGGCTACACCACCGCCCAGATCAGAGACTTCGACGGCGACGGCCTGATCACCGACGCCGACCGCCAGAGCAGTTCGTCCTACTGGTCTCTGTTCGGCCGGTCCGGGGTGTGGAAGCCCGAAACCTTCCAGTTCGCCCGCACCTTCCAGACCCTGGACCAGATCTCGACCCTGGGCACGATCAATGTGGGCGGCCAGAGCCGTCTGCACCGCCTGACCCTGGATTACGATCTGAGCTACAGCGCGGGCGAGAAGGGCGGGCCGGACAACTATTCGGTGGGCTACAACTGCGACGCCTGTTCGGCGCCGTTCAATCAGACCGGCCTGCTGTGGTCATCCTACGATCCGCGCTTCCCCATGCCGCAACTGCCGGCCTTCGCGCAGAACGCTCCCAACGATCCGTCCCTGCTGCCCTATGACGGCGGCGGCCGCAGCAAGGACAAGCAGACCGACGCGCGCACGGCCTTTCGGCTCGACGCGGCCTACGACATGGACGGCGGGGTTCGACACCTGAAGGCGGGGGTGAAGGTCCTGCGTTCGGAACGCCGCTACGACTCGACCCCGATCTGGGGCGGATCGTTCGACAACACCCCGCTGGCGGGCAGGAACCTGGCCCAGTCCGGCCTGATCGACCGTGAGGTCCGCAACGTCCTGAACGGCCGCTATTACTATGGCGCAATCCTGAACCGCGACCGGGTGACGGCCGCCATCGAGGCCGCCCAGCGGGCCAATCCGGTGACCTATTCCTATGCCGATCTGAACTCGGCCGACAAGCGCGGGCAAGAGACCATCTACGCCGGTTACGGGCTGGCCGACTTCCAGTTCAACGCCCTGGACGTGGTGGCCGGGGTGCGCGTCGAACACACGGAAGTCACCAACACCAACTGGATCGACGACGGCGGCCAGGCCGGCTTCGGCGACACCGACAGCCACTACACCAACGTCCTGCCCAGCGTGACGGCGGTCTATCGGCCTTCGGAAAACTTCGTCTATCGCGGCGCGATCTGGACCAGCTTCTCGCGGCCCGAGTTCAGCAACATCTCGCGCGGCGTCAGCGTCGGGCGTGCGGCCCCGCGCCCCGGCCAGACCCTGGGCGACATCGTCTCCATCAGCCGGGGCAACCCGGATCTGAAGCCGGCCGAAGCGCTGAACCTCGACCTGTCGGCCGAATACTATCCCGACCGTTCCAGCCTGGTCTCCATCGGCGTCTTCCACAAGAAGATCGACCACTTCATCTTCACCAACGGCAGCGCGGTGGACGCCGACACCCAGGAAGGCTCCATCACCATCAGCCAGCCAAAGAACGGCGAGACGGCCCGGATCACCGGGGTCGAGCTGAACCTGATCAAGTCGTTCGAAGGGATGGCGGCGCCGTTCGACGGCTTCGGCGTCGAGGCCAACCTGACCCGTCAGGTCAGCGAGGCCGAGACCGGCCTGGACTACCGCCGGGGTCGCTCGATCTCGTTCATCCAGGCGCCGGACCTGATCTACAACGCCTCGCTGACATATCAGAAATACGGCGTCGAGGCGCGGCTCTCCTATCAGTATCAGGGCGCCTACATCGAAGACCTGCGCGACAACGCGGTCGACAAATGGGTCCAGCCCAACAAGAGCCTGGACTTCCATTCGCGCTACACCTTCCGACCCGGCCTGACGATGGACTTCGACGTGCAGAACATCCTGAACGGGCACCGCTACTACACCACCAAGGGCGAGAGCCCGTCCTATCAGAAGGACTACATGGAGCCCGGCCGCAACTTCCTGATCCGCCTCGCCTATTCCTACTGATCGCGCGCCGTTGGCGGGATTGCTGGCAGTGCGTTCGCCTGAGATCAGAGCGCTGCGCTCTGGATCTCAGGCGACATACGCTTGACCGGATGGGGGAGATCCAGGTCGGAAGCCGAGGGTCACGCCGTGACCAAGCCGCTGTAGCGGTCGCAGGCTGTCTGTCGATCTAGGTCTCGTGCAACCTATTGAAAGGAAATAATATTCCTGGCGGCTTGCCTGGATTTGAAACAGGTTGTAAGGCCGGTTCTTGGGGGCGCTGGATCGGGTCCTCTGACGTCGGCTCAACGTCAGTCGCACGAAGCCGGCCAACGGGGCGCCGGCTGCCCGACCTATCGCCCAGGGAAGATCGCGTTGCCTCAGTCGTCGCAGGCCATCAATCGCATCGTCATTGTCGGCGGGGGGACCGCCGGGTGGATGGCGGCGGCGGCGCTGGCGCATGTGTTCGAAGGCGCCGGCAAGTCGGTGACGCTGGTCGAATCCGAGGCCATCGGCATCATCGGCGTGGGCGAGGCGACGATCCCCGAGATTCTGAAGTTCAACGCCCGGCTCGGCATCGACGAGGCGGATTTCCTGCGCGAGACCAAGGCCACCTTCAAGCTGGGGATCGAGTTCGACGGCTGGCGTCGCGAGGGCCAGCGCTACTTCCATCCGTTCGGCGCGTTCGGCGTCGACATGGAGGGCGTCGCCTTTCATCACTTCTGGCTGAAGGCCTGCGCCGAGGGTCAGGCCGATCCGCTGGAAACCTATTCCATGGCCTGGCAGGCCGCGCGGCGGGGGCGGTTCGTCCATCCGCAGGGCGGGCCGCAGTCGCCCCTGTCCAGCCTGGGCTACGCCTATCATTTCGACGCCGCCCTCTATGCGGGCTTCCTGCGTCGCTACGCCGAGGCGCGGGGCGTCGTGCGGTGCGAGGGGCGGGTCGTCGAGGTCCAGCAAACACAGACGGGAGACGTCTCGGGCTTGGTGCTGGAGGACGGTCGCGTGGCGGCGGGCGACTTCTTCATCGACTGCACCGGCTTTATCGGCCTGCTGATCGAAAAGACCTTGAAGGCCGGCTACGACGACTGGTCGGCCTGGCTGCCGTGCGACAGCGCGGTCGCCGTGCCGTGCGAGCGGGTCGAGCCGCTGTCGCCCTACACCCGCTCCACCGCGCGCGAGGCGGGATGGCAGTGGCGCATCCCGCTGCAGCACCGCGTCGGCAACGGCTATGTCTATTCGTCCAGCCATCTGTCGCATCAGGATGCGGAGGACGCTCTGATGGCGCGGCTGGAGGGGCCGGCGCTGGCCCAGCCGCGTCGCCTGCGGTTCGCCACCGGGCGCCGCCGCGAATGCTGGAAGCGAAACTGCGTGGCGGTCGGCCTGTCCAGCGGCTTTCTGGAGCCGCTGGAATCGACCAGCATCCATCTGATCCAGAGCGCCATCACCAAGCTGATCGCCCTGTTCCCGTCGCAGACGACCGACGAGGGCCTGCGGCGCGAGTTCAACGCCCTGATGGAAGAGGAATTCGTCACCGTCCGCGACTTCCTGATCCTGCACTACAAGGTCACGCAGCGCGACGGGCCGTTCTGGGAACAGGTCCGCGCCATGCCGATCCCTGACCGACTGGCCGACAAGATCGCCCTGTTCGAGCAGACGGGCCGGATCGTCCGGCGCGATCACGACATCTTCTCCGAATCCAGTTGGCTGGCCGTGGCGGTGGGCCAGGGGTTGGCGCCGCGCGGGCGTCACCCGATCTCGGACGTCCTCGGCCGCGATGAAAACCGGGCGCGGCTGGCGGCGATCCGCGACAGCATCTGGCGCACCGCCGACGCCCTGCCGTCCCACGCGGATGCCCTCGCGGCGACGATGAACCGTCGCGCCTGACAGGCGCGCGGACAACACACAACTGTTCCGCCACGCAGAAGAAAAACGCGAGCAAGACTGTCGCGAAGCGTTGACATCGCTGTCAATCGGTAGTCCATACGCTTTGCGGACGGTCGATAAGGCCGCCGACATTCTTGCGACGGGCAGCACCGTCGGACCTCGGGGGAAACCAAGATGAAGTCAGAGTTCTTCGATTCCGGACGTGCGCCTGCCGCGCGCGGTCTGCGCCGTTCCGTATCCGCCCTGGCCTTGACGGTCGCCGTCGTCGGCGCGACCGCCGCTCATGCTCAGTCCGCGCCGGCCCCGCAGACCACGGCGCCCGCCACGGACGACGCGACCCAGGTCGACGACATCGTCGTCACCGGCATCCGCGCGCGCATCGCCTCGTCGCAGGCGATCAAGCGCGATTCCGACACCTTCGTGGACGCCGTGACCGCCGACGACATCGGCGCCCTGCCGGACAAGTCCGTCAACGAGGTGCTGCAACGCATCCCGGGCGTGAACATCAACCGCTTCCAGGGGCCGACCGACCCCGACCACTTCTCGGTCGAAGGCTCCAACGTCATCATTCGCGGCCTGTCCTATGTCCGCTCCGAGTTCAACGGCCGCGACGCCTTCAGCGTCAACACCGGCCGCGCGCTTGGCTTCAACGACGTCTCGCCCGAACTGCTGTCCAGCGTTCAGGTGTTCAAGAACGCCACGGCCGACCGCATCGAAGGCGGCATCGCCGGCGTGGTCGATCTGCGCACCCGCAAGCCCTTCGACAGCCGCAAACTTGTCTTCGCCGCCTCGGCCGAGGGTTCCTACGGCGATCTGCGCGAGAAGGCCGGCCTGGGCTATTCGGCCCTGGTCAGCAACGTCTGGGACACCCAGCACGGCGCGTTCGGCGCCCTGCTGAGCTACGGCGAATCCGACCTCTATTCCGAGGCCTACGGCACCCACCTGACCGACTTCGTCTACCGCCCCGACCTGTCGAACGGCGAGGATCGCCGCTATGTCCCGCGCGGCGGCGCCGTGCGGACCCAGCAGTTCGACCGCTCGCGCTCGACCCTGGACGGCTCGCTGCAATGGGAATCCAACGACGGCCGCGCCAAGCTGACCGGCGAATACATCCGCGCCGACTCTCGCTCGGGCTGGACCGAGCGGGTGATCGAGGTGGATCTGGGCAGCGGCGGCGATCCGACGCCGACCGCCGGCAATCCGTTCACCTATGGCTCCAACGGCGTCTTCACCAGCGGGCTTCTGGTCAACAACGCCCCGAACCTGCAGGTGGCGCCCAAGCGCGAGCGCGATCTGCAGACCCTGACGGAAGACTTCTCGCTGGCGGCGGAGTTCCACCCGACCGACCGCCTGTCGATCTGGCTGGACGCCCAGTATAGCAAGGCCTCGGCCGACGACGTGGACATGAGCCTGTATGGCGCGATCACGCCGGTCTACACCCTGATCGGCGAAGGTCGTCACGGCGTGCCGGACATCCAGTTCGTCGACGCCTCGGGCCAGCCCTCGGCCCTGACCAACGATCCGGCCAACTTCTACTATCGCGCCGCCATGGATCACGTCGAACAGTCCGAGGGCGAGCAGAAGGCGTTCAAGGCCGACCTGAAATACGACTTCGACAACTCGTTCCTGCGCGCCATCCGCATGGGGGCGCGCTATTCGGATCGCGAGCAGACGCGCCGATACAGCGCCTATAACTGGGGCGCGATTTCGGAAAGCTGGGCCGGCGGCATTTCGCCCTTCCAGACGACGGGCCCGCTGGCTGTCGAACAGTTCGACTTCCCCAACTTCCAGCGCGGCCATAACCCGTCGCCGATCAACGCCTATTATCCGACCGTCGGCCTGGCCTCGGCCTATCGCGACGGCACGTTGCAGACCGCTCTGGAAGGCGTCCGCAGCTCGGGTGCGACATGGGTGCCGCTGGACAAGCGCCCGGGCGCTATCGCCGGCACGCGCTTCCTGCCGGGCGAGATCAACAACTCGAACGAGCAGACCACCTCGGCCTACGTCAGATTCGATTTCGGTCGCGACGACATCTTCGGGCCCGACACGGCCCTGACCGGCAATCTCGGCCTGCGCTACGCCAAAACCGAGTTCCAGACGATCGGCTTCGTGGCCAGCCCCAACGTGGGGCTGAACTTTGGCGACGCCAACCAGAACGATCCGCGCTTCCCCGGCCAGAACATTCCAGTGACGCAGAACAACGCAGCGGCCATCGCTCGCTATCGCTGCAGCCTGATCCAGCCGGGTCAGTCGGCGCCGGGATACTGCCTGCTGTCCGATACGCGCCTGAACGAGCTGATCGCCTTCAGCGACGGCAGCAACCAGGAAGTCGAGCGCAGCAACAGCTACGATGATTGGCTGCCTAGCCTGAACCTGAACCTGAAGTACAAGGAATGGGTCTTCCGGGGCGCAGTGTCGCGCGCCATGACACGCCCGGACTTCGGTGTAACAGCCTTCTCGGCGACGCTGTTCTATACCGACATGAACCAGATTCGCGCGAATGGCGGCGACGTCAATACGGCGCCCTTGCTGACCACATTCACCGGCGGTTCGCAGCTGACGGGGGTTCGCGCCTGGAATTATGATCTGGGCGTGGAGTGGTACTTCAAGCCTGGCAGCTCGCTGACCTTCAACGCCTTCTACAAGGATCTGACGGACATCCTGGCCAGCGGCTCGAATGTTCAGCAGTTCAGCAACGCTCAGGGCGTCACGACCGATGTTCTGGTCAACCAGCAGGTGAATATCGGCTCCGGTTGGATCAAGGGCTTCGAGGTCGGCTATCAGCAGACCTACACCTTCCTGCCGGGTCTGCTCAGCGGGCTGGGGATCGAGGCCAACTATACCTTCGTCGAGCCTTCGACCTTCCCCAACGCCGTGACCGAGCCTCGCTACGTGGGGCTGGAGCTGCCGCTGCAGCAGTTGTCGCGCCACACCTACAACTTCTCGGTCTTCTACGAGCGGGATCGTCTGTCGGCGCGTCTGGCCTACAACTGGCGCAACGGCTTCCTCCTGACGCCGCGCGACGACATCAATCCGTTCTCGCCGATCTTCAACGCCTCGACGGGGCAGCTGGACGGGTCGATCTTCTACACCCTGAACGACAACTGGAAGATCGGTCTGTACGGCGCCAATCTGCTGGACGAAGTCACCGTCACGGAGCAGCAGACGTCCTACCCGCTCAACGGCGTCAATCAGGCCGGCCCGTTGGCCCCGCGCTCCTACTTCCGCAGCGACCGCCGCGTGACGCTGAGCCTGCGCTACACCTTCTAAGACCTTCTCTGAGCCGAAGGCCTGGGGCGTCGATCACCGATCGACGCCCCTTTTTTATGGATCAGCCGGCGGCGTGCAGCTCGGCCATGACGGTATCGTGCGTCGGCAGGGCCGCCAGCGTCTGGTCGAAGGCCATGACCATGCGTCCCAGCGCGCCGAGGGCGGCCGACAGGTCCAGCCGGTCGGCCTGGACGTCATGGCGGCGGGGCGTCAGGCCCAGGCCCGCCATCAGCATGGCCCAGTGCTGGGCGTCATAGGGATCGCCGTCCAGCAGGACCGCGCCGTTGCGCGACACGAACTGACGAACCCGCCGTTCCAGATCCGGCCCGAACGGCGCCATCGCCGCACCTCGCGGACCGTGCCGCAGGATCAGGTGCAGCCGGTCGGCGCGATGGCCGAGATCTCTGACGGTCGCCGTCGTATAGGCTGCGGCGCAGGCCGGGGTCTGGTCCGGCGCGCCGGGCAGACAGGCGGCCAGCGTCTTCAACTGCTGACCGAGAACGATGTCGTCCAGCCCCAGGGCAGGGCCGAAGCGGGCGGCCGCCGGCCCCAGCGCCAGTCGGTCGCCCGCCCAGGGCGTCCGAAGGAAGCCGGGGCCGGCGGCGGCATCGGATTGGCTGACGATCTCGACATCGCCAAGGACGGCCATCAAAGCTCGCCTCGCCTGATCCGGCGATGTCTGTCGTTCGGCGTAGCAGAGGCTGGCCACGCCGGCGCCGCGCAGCGGCGTCAGGGTCAGCAGACCTTCGGCCAACGCCCGCACGGCGACATGGGGCGGTTGGTCGTCGCCGCGATAGCGGACGGCCAGACGGCGATCATGGCCCAGCCGGTCGCGCCAGTCGTCGTCGCCCCGGAAGACGGCGGCGCGCGTGTCGAGGGTCATGAAGGGCGTCGATCCCTCCGGCTCGCCTGCCGCAACAGACCGGGCGCCGTCGCGCAGGGCCGCCGCTTTCAAACGCGCCGTCAGGACCGCGCGGTCCAGCAGCAGCCGGGGTCTCAGCAGCGAACGCGGCGACTGCCGGTCGGGGCTGGGGTGGGCGTATTTGCCCGCCGACATGACCCGCGCCTGAAACCGAAGCGGCTCCAGCAGGGCGGCATAGCCATGCCCGCCCGGCGACCGTTGCGCGGCGCGCAGCACCACGTCCTGAACGGCGACGCCGTCGATGGCGGGCAAGGGCTCCTGCTCGACCACCGCCACATCGCGCCCCCCGCACCAAGCGCGCAGCACCACGCCCAGGCAGAAGCCGCCTTGGGCCTGGACCATCAGGTCGTCGCCGCCGTCCGCCAACTGCAGGAGCAGCCCGTCCGGCTCGACCAGAACGGGCTGCAGATCCCGGGCCTCCGGTTCTGGTCCCGCCTCGACCGTCACCGCATGGCCGTCCGGCAGGGCGCGGGCCAGCAGGGCCGCCGCCGCCCAGGCCGCCGGCCCGTCGCCCTGAACCCGCCAGGTCTTCGTCGCCATCAGACCGCCCCCCGCATGGGCCGACCCTTGGCCCGAATGAAGCTCATATGATCCGGCGTCCCGTCCACCGCGTCCCGAACCGCGTCGCGCAGTCCGCCAAGCTTTGCGGAAAGCCTGCCAGCATCCAGGCGATCCACGCGCGGGTCCCAGCCCTGCGGCACGATGTTCTGGCCGATCAGCACGGCCAGCCAGCTGGGCGGATGAAACACCCCAACGTCACAGTCGGGCAGCAGGCCGCGCGAGACGAAGGCCTCGACCTTGGCCGACAAACTGTCCGGCCAGGCCATCTCTCGCATTTCGCGCCAGAACGGCTCGTCGCGCTGGTTCGCGACATAGTGCAGGACCAGGAAGTCGCGGATGCGGTCGAATTCCAGCGCCATGATCTCATTGTATTCGCGCGCGTCGTCCGCCATCCCCGCCTGATCGGGGAACAGGTCGAGCAGGGTCGTGACGCCCAGTTGGATCAGATAGATGCTGGTCGATTCCAGCGGCTCCAGGAACCCGCCCGACAGGCCGATGGCGACGACGTTGCGGTCCCACAGTCTGCGCCGCCGCCCGGTGCGGAACGACAGCCGACGCGGCTCCGCCAGCGCCGGCCCCTCCAGATTGGACATCAGGGTCCGTTGCGCCGCCTCATCCGAAAGATGGGCCGAGGGGAAGACCAGTCCGTTGCCGGTCCTGTGCTGAAGCGGGATCCGCCATTGCCAGCCGGCCTGACGGGCCGTCGCGCGCGTATAGGGGCCGACCGGCGCCGCCGTCTGGCACGGCACGGCGAAGGCGCTGTCGCAGGGCAGCCAATGGCTCCAGTCCTCGAAACCCGTGTCCAGCGCCTGGGCGATCAGCCGCCCGCGAAAGCCCGAACAGTCGACGAACAGGTCGCCTTCGATGCGCCGTCCGCCTTCCAGCGTCAGGGCCGCGACATGGCCGGTCTCGGCGTCCAGATGGTGCTCGACCACCTTGCCCTCGGTGCGGACCACGCCGCGCCCGCACGACACCTCCCGCAGGAAGGCGGCGTAGAGGCTGGCGTCGAACTGGAAGGCGTAGGAGAAGGTGGACAGGGGCGAACCGGCGTCCGACGTCGGCCGCTGGAACCGGCAGGCCTCCGCCGCCCGCACCGGATAGCTGTAGTCGTCCAGCGGCGTTACGTCGCCGCCCGCCCGGCGCGCGGCCCAGACCTGGTGGAAGTCGATCCCCTCGAACGGCTCGCCATAGGCGCCGAAGGGGTGGATGTAGGCGTCGCCCGGCCGGCCCCAGTCGACGAACTGGATGCCCAGTTTGAACGTCGCCTGGGTGCGGTCGATCAGGGCCTGTTCGTCGATGCCCATGGCGGTGTTGAAGGCGCGGATGTGGGGCAGGGTGGCCTCGCCCACGCCGACGATGCCGATGGCGTCGGATTCGATCAGTTCGATCTCGACGCCGCGCCCCGCCAGCCGATGCGACAGGGCGGCGGCGGTCATCCATCCCGCCGTGCCGCCGCCGAGAATGACGACCCGTTTAATCGAGCCCTGATCTTCGATCGTGTCCATGCGGCTTCGTATCAGATGAAACCGGCCCATGACAGCGCAGGACAATCGGCGAAGAATATGCGCTCGCGCGACATCGCTATTCCCGTCTCAGATGCTAAGAACGATTGCAGCGGATGGTGTTCGGGGGCGGAATTTGGCGACGGTGACGATCTATGACGTGGCGGCCAGGGCCGGCGTCTCCATCAAGTCTGTGTCGCGCGTTCTGAACAACGAGCCCAATGTCAGCCCCTCGCTGCGCGCCAAGGTCGAGGAGGCCGCCACGTCTCTCGGCTATCGGCGCAGTCTGTCGGCGCGCAGCCTGGCGGGGGCCTCCTCGTCCCTGATCGCCGTGCTGGTCGACGCCGACCTGACCATCGAACACTGGAAGAGCGGCCGGGGCAGCGACTATCTGGGCCGTCTGGAGTTCGGCGCCCTGATGGAGGCGCGTCAGGTCGATTATCACCTGATGGTCGAACTGGTCGATCACAACTCGGCGGACCTGGAGCGGGATCTGATGGCCCTGCTGAACTCGATCCGGCCCGAGGGCGTCATCCTGACCCCGCCCAATTCCGACAACGCCATGGTCATGGATGTGCTGGACGCCGCCGGCACCCCCTACGCCCGGATCGGGCCGGAGGCCGCCTTCGACCGGGGCTATTGCGTCGAGATGGACGAGCGGCGCGCGGCGCGCGAGATGACCGCCCATCTGATCGCCCTGGGTCACGACAGGATCGGTTTCGTCACCGGGCCCATCGCCTATGGCGCCAGTCGCCGTCGTCTGGCCGGCTATCGCGACGCCATGGCCGAGGCCGGGCTGGAGGTTCAGGCGAACTGGGTGGTGGAGGGCGACTTCACCTTCAGGTCGGGAACCGTGGCCATGGAGCGGCTGCACGAGGCCGCGCCCGAGATCACAGCCGTCTTCGCCAGCAACGACGACACCGCCCTGGGGGTGCTGCATGGCGCGGCGCGTCTGGGCCTGTCGGTTCCGGCCGACCTGTCCGTCGCAGGCTTCGACGATTCGCCGGGCGCGGGGTTCAGCACCCCCGATCTGACCACCATCCGCCAGCCGGTGGCGGAGATGGCCGCCGCCGCCGCCCAACGGCTGATCCCCCCGCTGCGTCGCCTTCTGGCGGGCGACCCGAACGCCCGGGTCATCGTCGCTCACGACCTGATCGCCCGCCAATCCACGGCGGAGCGCCCACGCTGACGCCATCGGCCAGCCTTTTTCTTGACAGCGCTGTCATTGGTTTGGCACAGTCGGATCGTCCATTGTTTGTCGGACGTCAGCATTGGCCTGAACGCGCGCCGCCGGGGTTGGCTTGGGCGGCGCGAGGGCCGTAAGGATCGGGCCTCGTCCATGCGAAAGACCGCCACCGCCTTGGTGATCACCCTAATGTCGAGCGCCTGCGCGGTCGCCATGCCCTCTCGTTCTGTTCCGGTTCAGGCGATGACGGCCCAGGCGTCGATCGTGACGGATGCGGCGCGGGCGCATCCGGGTCTTTGGCCGCGTGCGGCGTCGCCGGCGGCGATGACGGATCGGGCGACGGAGGCCTTCGTCACCGAACTGATGAGCCGGATGACGCTGGAGGAGAAGGTCGGCCAGACGATCCAGGCCGACATCGGCTCGATCAAGCCCGAGGATCTGCTGACCTATCCGCTGGGGTCGATCCTGGCGGGCGGCAACTCTTCGCCCGGCGGGGACGAGCGCGCCTCGGCCGACAAATGGGTCGAACTGGCCCGGGCCTTCCGCGCGGCGGCGGCCCAGCGGCCGGGCGCCAAGGTGCCGCTGATCTACGGCATCGACGCCGTGCACGGTCACAACAACATCGTCGGCGCCACCATCTTTCCGCACAATATCGGCCTGGGCGCCGCGCGCGATCCCGACCTGATCCGCCGTATCGGCGAAGCGACCGCGCTGGAAGTGGCGGTGACCGGCGCCGACTGGACCTTCGGCCCGACCCTGGCCGTGCCCCGCGACGACCGCTGGGGCCGCGCCTACGAAGGCTATGCCGAGAACCCCGAGGTGGCGCAAAGCTACGCCGGGCCGATGACCCTGGGCCTGCAGGGCGCGCTGTCGGCCGACCATCCGCTGGCGGCCGGCCACATCGCCGGCTCGGCCAAACACTTCCTGGCCGACGGCGGCACCACGGGCGGCAAGGATCAGGGCGACTACGCCGGCTCCGAACAGGAGATGATCCGCACCCACCTGTCCGGCTATCCCCAGGCCATCGACGCCGGCGTGCTGTCGATCATGGCCAGCTTCTCCAGCTGGAACGGCGTCAAACATTCGGGCAACGAAACGATTTTGACCGACGTGCTGCGCGGCCCGCTGGGCTTCGACGGCTTTGTGGTGTCGGACTGGAACGCGCATGGCCAACTGCCCGGCTGTTCGAACGAAAGCTGCGCCCTGGCCTTCAACGCCGGCATCGACATGTTCATGGCGCCCGACAGCTGGAAGCCGCTCTACGCCTCGACCCTGGCCCAGGTGAAGTCGGGCGAGATCCCGATGGCCCGGCTGGACGAGGCGGTGCGCCGCATCCTGCGGGTCAAGGTCAAGACCGGCCTGTTCAACGACAGCCGCCCGGTCGAGGGCCATCTGAACGAGCTGGGCTCGCCCGCCCACCGCGCCCTGGCCCGCGAGGCGGTGCGCAAGTCGCTGGTGCTGCTGAAGAACGAGGGCTCGGTCCTGCCGATCCGGTCGGGCGCGCGGGTGCTGGTCGCGGGCCACGCCGACGACATCGGCCAGGCCTCGGGCGGCTGGACCCTGACGTGGCAGGGCACGGGCAACACCAACGCCGACTTCCCCAACGGCCAATCGATCTGGAGCGGCATCCGCGAGGCCGTGACCGCGGGCGGCGGCCAGGCGACCCTCAGCGCCGACGGATCCTTCACCCAGAAGCCCGACGTCGCCATCGTCGTCTTCGGCGAGACCCCCTATGCCGAGTTCCAGGGCGACGTGGATACGCTGGACTTCGTCCCGACCGAACCGCTGGAGACTTTGAAGCGTCTGAAGGCGGCGGGCGTGCCGACCGTCTCGGTCTTCCTGTCGGGCCGTCCGATGTGGACCAACCCGGAGATCAATGCGTCGGACGCCTTCGTCGCCGCCTGGCTGCCGGGCACGGAAGGCGCAGGCGTCGCCGACGTGCTGATCGGCGATCAGGCCGGCAAGCCCCGCAACGACTTCCACGGCGCCCTGTCCTTCAGCTGGCCCAAGACCGCTAAGGGCGAGCCGCTGAACGTGGGCCAGCCGGGTTATGATCCCCAGTTCGCCTATGGCTACGGCCTGACCTACGCCCGACCCGCCCGCGTCGGCGCCCTGTCCGAGGACAGCGGCGTGGCCGGCGCGGGCGGCAGCCTGGACCGCTATTTCGTCGACGGCCGCTTCGTGGCCCCCTGGTCGCTGATGCTGCGCGACGCGGGCGGCGATTTCCGGCTGGGCGCCGAGAAGACGGGCGCCAGTCCGCGCGGCGGCGTCTCCGTGCGCTCCACCGACGGCGCCGGCCAGGAATCGGCCCGCGCCCTGACCTTCTCGTCCGCCGGCGGCATGGCGATGATCGTGGCCCAGCCTGTCGACCTGACCCGTCAGTCCAACGGCGAGATGGCCATCGCCTTCCGCTATCGCGTCGACGCCGCCCCGGTCGCCCCCGTGCAACTGGCGCTGGGCGACGGACAGGTGGACTTGACCAGCCTGTTCAAGGCTGCGCCCCTTGGCGAATGGCGGACGCTCAAGGTGCGTCTGTCGTGCCTGCGCGACGCCGGCGCCAATCTGGCGGCGGTGGAACAGCCCTGGGGCCTGCGTTCCAATGGCGCCTTCGCGGTGACGGTGGAAAATATCCGCCTGGCCTCCAATGAGGGTGATACGGTCTGCCCGACGACGCATTAAGGGCTCTTCGGGGGAGGGGGCTGGACGATGACGAATGCTGAGCTGAGCGTCGCCTTCTTCCTGCAGATGGCGATCATCGTCGCCGCCTGCCGGATCGTGGGCTGGCTGGCCAAACGCTATCTGGGCCAGCCTCAGGTGGTGGGCGAAATGATCGCCGGCGTCATCCTGGGGCCGTCGTTGCTGGGCCTGCTGTCGCCCGATCTGCAGGCGGCCCTTTTCCCCAAGGACTCGCGCTCCATCCTGTTCGTCGGCGGTCAGTTGGGCGTCGGCCTCTACATGTTCCTGGTCGGCCTGGGCTTCCGGCGCGATCATTTCCAGGCCAACGCCAAGAGCGCGGCGGCCGTCTCCCTGGCCGGCATGGCCGCCCCCTTCCTGGCCGCCGTCGCCATCGCGCCCTGGCTGGTCTCCATGGGTCTGTTCGGCGACGGCATCGCCACATGGCAGGCCATGCTGTTCATGGGCGCGGCCATCTCCATCACCGCCTTTCCCATGCTGGCGCGCATCATCCATGAGCGGGGGCTCAGCGGCACCCGGCTGGGGTCGCTGTCGCTGGCGGCCGGCGCCATAGACGACGCGGGCGCCTGGTGCGTCCTGGCCGTCGTCCTGGCCAGTTTCGGGGCCGGCCCGATGGTGGCGATCGCGGCGATCTGCGGCGGCGGCGCCTTCGCCCTGTTCATGCTGACCCTGAGCCCCAGGCTCCTGGCGCCCCTGGGTCGGATCGCCGAGCGCGAGGGGCGGGTGGGGCCGACGCTGCTGGGCGTCGTCGTGATCCTGTTCATGGCCAGCGCCTGGGCCATGGATGCGGTCGGGGTTCACGCGGTTTTCGGCGGCTTCATCCTGGGCGTCGTCATGCCGCGCGGCGTGCTGGCCCAGGACGTGCGGCGTCAACTGGAGCCGTTGGTGGTCCTGTTGCTGCTGCCGATGTTCTTCACCTTCTCGGGCCTGAACACCCAGCTGACCCTGGTCGACAATCTGGGGCTGGTCGCGGTGACGGGCGTCATCCTGATCGGCTCCATCCTGGCCAAGGGCGGCGCCTGCTGGGCCGCCGCCCGCCTGACGGGTCAGGACAACGCCACGGCCCTGGGCATCGGCGCCCTGATGAATGCGCGCGGCCTGATGGAGCTGATTATCATCAACATCGGCCTGCAGCGCGGCATCATCGGTCCGGCCCTGTTCTCGATCCTGGTGCTGATGGCCATCATCACCACCCTGATGGCTTCGCCGATGTTCGAATGGGTCTATGGACGAAGGGCGCGCGAGCGCGGTGATCTAGGCGGCCTGAACGACGCGGATAACGACCTGGCGGCGCCTGCCGCCTCGGCGCACAAAGCCTGACGAAAAAAAGACGAGCCGCCCGCGTCGGACGGGCCTTATGGGAGGGACTATCGAAATGGCGGGACCGACGGGGGGCGCAGGCCCCGATATTGCGGGGAGCGACCGGGTCGACATGGCCTTCATCGCCCTGATCGTGGCGGTGGCCACCATCGGCGGCTTCATGTTCGGCTATGATTCCGGCGTCATCAACGGCACCCAGGACGGGTTGGAGGCGGCCTTCAACCTGTCGGCCCTGGGCACCGGCTTCAACGTCGGCGCCATCCTGCTGGGCTGCGCGGTCGGCGCCTTCATCGCGGGGCGGCTGGCGGACGCCATCGGCCGCCGCACGGTGATGCAGATCGCAGCCGCCTTGTTCATCGTCTCGGCCTTCTGGGCGGGGGCGGCCGACAGTTCGGCCCATTTCATCATCGCCCGCTTCATCGGCGGCCTGGGCGTGGGCGCGGCTTCGGTGCTGTCGCCGGCCTACATCTCCGAAGTGACCCCGGCCTCGATCCGGGGGCGGCTGTCCTCGGTGCAGCAGATCATGATCATCACCGGCCTGACGGGCGCCTTCGTGGCCAACTACGTCCTGGCGCGGACGGCCGGCGGATCGACCGCCGACTTCTGGCTGGGCTTTCCCGCCTGGCGCTGGATGTTCTGGCTGCAGGTGATCCCGGCCGCCGTCTATCTGATCGCCCTTCTGGTCATTCCCG
Organism: Brevundimonas sp. UBA6550; assembly: GCF_002434505.1. Classification (GTDB taxonomy): domain Bacteria; phylum Pseudomonadota; class Alphaproteobacteria; order Caulobacterales; family Caulobacteraceae; genus Brevundimonas. Next base: position 598,605 of record NZ_DJKE01000012.1, on the reverse strand, counting down.
AAAGCCCGCGTTTCCTGGTCGTCAAGAAGAAGGACGCCCAGGCCGAGGCCGTGCTGTCCAAACTGTTCGGCGCGGGAGCCGGCGCGCGCAAGGTTCAGGAGATCCGCGCCTCCCTGGCCGCCGACCACAAGCCCAAGTTCGCCGACCTGCTGGACCCCGCCACCCGGAAGGTGCGCCCCATCGTCTGGGCCGGCCTGATCCTGGCCGTGTTCCAGCAACTGGTCGGCATCAACATCGTCTTCTACTACGGCGCGGTGCTGTGGCAGTCGGTCGGCTTCTCCGAGAACGACGCGCTGCAGATCAACATCCTGTCCGGCGTCCTGTCGATCGCGGCCTGTCTGGCGGCCATTTCGGTCATCGACAGGATCGGCCGCAAGCCCCTGCTGCTGATCGGTTCGGCGGGGATGTTCGTGACCCTGGCCACGGTCGCCTGGTGCTTCTCCAAGGCCGCCCTGATCGACGGGTCGCTGCATCTGGACGATGAGACCGGCCTGATCGCCCTGATCGCCGCCAACGCCTATGTGGTCTTCTTCAACTTCAGCTGGGGCCCGGTGATGTGGGTCATGCTGGGCGAGATGTTCCCCAACCAGATGCGCGGCTCGGCCCTGGCCGTCGCCGGCTTCGCCCAGTGGATCGCCAACTTCGCCATCTCGGTCAGCTTCCCCTGGATGGCCGCGACCCTGGGTCTGGTCGTCACCTACGGCTTCTACGCCGTCAGCGCCCTGATCTCCTTCTTCCTGGTCCAGGCCTGGGTGAAGGAGACGCGCGGCCGCGAACTGGAAGACATGCGCTGACTCCAGTCACGAAAACGCCCGCTGCGAAACCGCAGCGGGCGTCTCTTCATCGATCCCGTCAGTGATCGTCGATGAAGGCGGCGACCCAGACCAGGGGCGCGTTCCAGTTGATGGCCACTTCGTTCAGGGCATAGGCGTTGATGTCGTCGGCCCAGCAGGTCTGGGCCGCGCATTTGCCGACCAGGGTCTTGGCCACGTCGTCGATCATGGCTTGATTGTTGGGCCCGCCCGACAGGGCGCCCGCCGGGGGCAGGGGATAGGCCGGGTTCGCCTGATGCGCCCAGAACCGATGGTGCGGGTTCTGGACCGGCCGGTCGCCATAGCCCGTCACATAGGACCGATCCAGCGGATTGCGCCCCAGCACATAGTCCAGGGACCAGATCACCGCGTTGCGGAAGTTCCAGTCGCCGGTGTAGTCGAAGGCCGACCCCAGAACGACCGCCCGGCTCATCAGGGCGCCGTTCGATCCCCACTCGTATTTCTCGCCCGCGACCGGCAGGCCATAGCCCTGGCCGTAGCCCGCATCGACATAGGTCCGGGCCGCCGCCACGATGTTGGCGCGCACCTTGACCAGGTCTTCCTCGGGCAGCACGTCCGGCACGGTGGCCAGGGTCAGCGACCCCAGCGCCGCCGTCCACGAATAGCCCGGATCGCCGGTCGCGCTCCTGCCCGATGTCGGGCCGCCCAGATAATAGGGCGAGGTCTTCAGCGCCGTCATATAGGCGGGATTGCGCGTGGTGGCCAAAAGCTCGGCCGTCGCCCAGTAGAACTCGTCTGAGAAGTCGTTGTCGCCATAGGCGCCGCCGCCGGCGAAATTCTCGCCAGCCCGCACGTCGCGATTGCGCAGGGCGGCGCGGAAGGCGCGCTGCGACGCGGCCAGGCACTGGCGGGCGAAGGCCGGGTCGATCTCGCGCCAGATGCGCGCGCACTGGGCGCCGACGGCTGCCAGGTTCAGGGTCGCCCCGGTGCTGGGCGGATAGAGCAGGCGCGTCTCGTGATCGTCGGCCGGGGCCAGGGGGATGCCGGTCCAGCGCGCGTCGTGGACCTTGTGATGGGCCATGCCGCCAGCGTCGATCTCGGTCAGGGTCAGGGGCTGGCCCGGCGTCTGGGCGCCGACGGGCACGCGCAGCTTCACCCCGTCGGGGATTTGCATCTTCAGCAGGAATTCGATCTCGTAGCGGGCCTCGTCCAGCAGGTCGTTGACGCCGTTTCCGGCCTCCGGGATGCTGACCTTGCCGTCCGCGAAGGCGTCCGCCCCCGGTCCTTTACGCGCCATCGCCCGCTCATAGGCGTTCAGCAGCATCCAGACGGAAATCCCGCCGTTGACGACGTATTTGCCGTGGTCGCCCGCGTCGTACCAGCCGCCGGTGACGTCCAGCGTATAGTCGCAGCCCGGCCAGACCACGCCGGCCGCGTCCGCGCCCGAGAAGCAGCTCGCCGTCTCGTGCGGGTGTCCCGCCGCGCGCGCCAGATCGGGCCGCGCCACATGGGCCGCCAGGATCGGCACGCCGGCCCGGTTATGATAGAAATAGGCCAGGGCGTCGTATTTCAGCCGGGCGTGCGGGTGCTGCTGGATCGTAAAGGGGCGGCTCTCGTGCGATCCGACGATCAGCCGATAGCCTTCGCCGTCCGTCTGCAGCGCATGAAAATCGACCGTATGCACGGCCTGGCCCGAGGCGGCGTCCTGGCCGAAGACCTTGGACGTCCCTTGCGCCACGGTGGCGCCCGCTCGATCCACGATGCGCCAGGGCAGGGGACGGGTCGCCGGGTCCTCGACCGTGGCCGTCTTCGGACCCTGGGTTTCGAACCCGACCTGGCTCATGCGCACGGCGCCCGCCTCCGGTTCCGCATGCGCCGCTCCGAAGGCCGCCGCCAAGGCCAATGCCGCGACGCCGGCCGTCAATCTCTTCCTCACCCCAACCTCCCTCAAGGCCATTGTTCTTTCACGAGCGACGCCGATCCGCGCCAGCATCTCCGTGCAAAAACTCTAGCAGCTGACAGCGTTGTCACAAGGGGCGGCCTGATCGCATTATGTTGCAGCCTTTCAGCCTGCTTGACGCCATGATCGCGCTAGCAAGCGCGTCGGGCCTCGTGCCATAGAGGCGAGGGCCGTTCGATGGAGGAGGGCGAAGTTTCCAGCCGTTCCCAAACCCGCCGCACGCCTCTGGTGCTGGCGGCCTATCTGGTGCTTTTCCTGGCGGCCTTCATCGGCCTGGCGCCCCTGTTCCAGATCGTCGCCCCGCTGCACGCCGCCGGTCTGGACGCCAGGGCCAAGACGGAAATCCTGAGCCGGGCCATGGTCTGGGGCGCCGTCACGGCGGCCGTCGCCAATATCGCCATGGGCGCGATCAGCGACCGGACACGCTCGCGGTTCGGTCGTCGCCGACCCTGGATCGCGCTGGGCGCCGTGCTGACGGTGCTGAGCTATGTCGGCATATGGCAGTCCGCGACCCCGGGTCAGTTCGTCTGGGCCATCATCGGCTTCCAGCTGGCGTTCAATGTCCTGATGGCGCCGCTGTCTGCGGTGTTCGCCGAGCGCGTGCCCTTGGGCCTGCGCAGCACCGTCTCGGCCCTGATGGGCCTGTCCTATCCCTTGGCGGTGGCTCTGGGGTCCAGCCTGATGGCGCTGGGGCCTCAGCATGAACCGGGGCGGCTGGCGCTGCTGGGCGGCATTCTGCTGGCCGCCGCCGCCCTGTTCCTGATCGTCTTCGACGAACCCGCCTCGACCGAGGGTCCGCAGAGCCAAGCGCCTCAACCTGCCGCGGCGCGGGGCGCGGTCTTCGATCCGTTCCGATCGCGCAACTTCGTCGTCGTCTGGACCTGCCGTCTGCTGATCGCGACGGGATACGCCCTGGTCAGCGTCTATCTGCTCTATTTCATCACCGATGCGGTGGGGTGGGCCGGCCGCACGCCGGAAAGCGCCCACGCCCTGCTGACCGGCGTCGGCTTCGGCGGGGTCGTGATCGTCGCCGGCCTGGTCGCCGTCTTCGGTCGGCGCATCCGTCGTCGCCAGCCGGTCGCCTTGATCGGGGCGGCGCTCCTGTGCGGCACGACCCTCGTTTTGGCGCTGACCCCGTCCTGGATCGTCGCGGTGGTCGCCTTCGCCGCCTATGGCCTGGGGCAGGGCGCCTATGGCTCCGTCGAGATGGGGCTGATGGCCGACGCCCTGCCGTCGCGCCAAAACCGGGGGCGCGACATGGGGCTGAACAATCTGGCGGTCGCCCTGCCTCAGGCCCTGGCGCCCCTCGCCGCCCTGATCCTGGAGCGCGCCGACATCGACGTGCGGGGGCTCTATATCGCCGCCGCCGCCTGTTTCGCCTCGGCCGTCGTGGTCGTGGGTCTGTTTCGCCGTCAGGCTTGATCGCAGCGCCCCGACCCCGCATGAGATGACGCCTTTTCCGCGCACCCCGGCCTCAGGACCCATGTCGATCAGCCAGAGCCACAGTCGCGCCGCCGAAGCCGCGCTCATTCTGGACGCCGCCATCGAGCGGGCCGCCGCCGAGGGGCTGCACAGCCTGACGCTTCGCGACCTGGCCCAGGCGGTGGGCAAGAGCACCACCGTCATCGTCAATCTGTTCGGGGCCAAGTCCGGGCTGATCCAGGCGGTGGGCGAGGAGGCGCTGCGGCGCGACGCGGCCTTCCACGACGCCTTCTTCGGCTCGGTGGCGGGCCTGCCGCTGGAACGCGACGGCCTTTTGGCCCTGGCCCAGACCTATCTGCGGCATCGGGTGGCGGACGATGCGGGGTTCGCCCGCATCTGGGAGGCCCTGCTGCTGGACGCCGAGCCGGCCCCGGAACAGCGCGAGATGGTCGGCCGCTGGCACGCCATGCGCTGCGCCGCCTGGCGTCGGCATCTGGCGCGCGACGCGCGGCTGGACGGGTTCGTGGAGCCCCTGGTCGCCTGGCTGACGTTCGAACAATATTATGCGGGCGCCCTTCGCGGCCGGGCGGACTATGGCGTCGTCGCCGCCGAGGGGCTGGGGGCCATGATCGACCGCGCCTTTGGTTTGGCCGATGGTCCCCCCACCGCGACCTTATGGTATCGCGACGCCATGGTCCTGCCCCAGGCGCCCGCGCGGGACGCCGAGCCCGAGGCCATGCGGCGAAAGCTGCTGGACATCGCGGCGGACCAGATTCTGGCCGGCGGCATCACCGCCATCACCAACCGCTCGGTCAGCGCCGTGGCCGCGACCTCGACCTCGACCATCGCCTATCACTGGCCGGACATGCGCCATTTCGTGCTGGACGCGGTCTGGCACAGCGTGTTCCGCGACATGCCCGGCCACCTTGCGGGGCATACGCCGGACGGCGACCCGGCCGTCGCCGACCTTGATCGCTGGGCCGCCATCATGGCCCCGACCGTGGCCATCGGGCGCGAGGCGGAAGGCTTCTACGTCAAATACGCCCGACTGATCGCCAGCATCTGCATCGAGGCCCGGCGCGATCCGTCCTTGCGCGACCTGGCCATGCTGCTGCGCGGACCGGAGGGCGGCGGCACCTATTACAAGCGAACAGGCGTCTGGCCGGCCGAGTTCGATCTCAACCGTCTGGCCGCCACCCGGTTCGCCCTGTGGATCAAGGCCGAGGCTCTGCTGGCCTGCGCGCGTGGCCAGGCGCTCGATGAAGACGCCCTGAAGGCGGCGGCCTGCCTGCTGGTTGCGCGCGAGCCGTAGCAGAACGCGCGTTACCGGCCTGTTGTGGCTGGTTGGCCATCATCTGACAAAAACAGTTCCTACAAGCGTCACAAAAGCATCGCCCGTGCGGCCTATTGCGGCATCGTTGTCGAACAGTTGTTTTTCTAACGCGACGAAGACGCTCCAGGCTCGTCTCCCCCGGGCCGCGCGCGTCTCGACCTAAAGCGTGGATGCAGCGGCTGTTCGACGACATCCCGAAACACATCGACACGCGAGGGCGGGGGCCCCGCGCGTCGCCCGATGGATGGTCAAAATGAAACGTCTTCTTCTCGGCGCCTCGGTCGCCGCGCTCACCCTGGCGGCCCTGCCCGCCGCCGCTCAAACCCAATCGGAAGCCGCGACCGCATCGGTCGACGACGTCATCGTCACGGCCCAGCGCCGCGCCGAATCCTCGCAGAAGGTCGGCCTGGCCCTGACCGTCATCTCGGGCGAGACGCTGGACGACCGCAACATCCAGACCGTCAACGACCTGGAGAACACGGTGCCCAGCCTGGAGGTCGACAGCCAGCTGGGCGGCGGCCAGCCCCAGTTCCGCATTCGCGGCGTCGGCCTGACCGACTACGCCGCCAACAACACCTCGACCGTGGGCATCTACGTCGACGAGGTGGCCTATCCTTACGGCGTGATGACGCAAGGCCTGCTGTACGACATCGCCCGCGTCGAGGTGCTGCGCGGGCCGCAGGGCACGCTTTACGGCCGCAACACCACCGGCGGCGCCGTCAGCGTCATCACCAACGCCCCGACCGACCATGTCGCCGCCGGCCTGAACCTGAGCTACGGCAGCTATGACGCGGCCAAGCTGGAGGGCTATCTGTCGGGTCCGGTCGCGGAAAACCTGACGGCGCGCCTGTCGGTGGCGGCGGAATCGGGCGGCGCCTGGCAGTACAATCGCGACACCGGCGAGAGCCTGGGCGACAAGGACACCAAGGCCGCCCGCCTGCGCGTCAACTGGACCCCGACGGCCCAGACCGACATCGACCTGAACCTGCACTACAGCCGCGACCAGTCGGACGGCCGGGGCCTGCGCCTGATCACCAGCCCCTTCACCGCGGGCGGCGGCCGAGTCTATCCGATCGACACGTCGCACCGCATCACCGGCTGGGGCATCAGCCCCTATTTCGCCCAGCTGATCGGCGCCTCGCCCAACGCCAAGCCGTTCCGCGACAACGAGGGCAAGGGCGTCAGCCTGCGCCTGAACCAGGACCTGACCTGGGCGACCCTGACCGCCATCGCCAGCTATGAGACGTTCGACCGCAACGAGTTCAACGACTGGGACGCCACCGCGTCCAACGAGGCGGGCACCTTCTTCTTCAACGACATCGAGACCTCGTCGCAGGAGATCCGCCTGGCCTCGCCGACCGGCGGCCGGGCCCAGTGGCTGGCCGGCGTCTATCACGCCAACGAAAGCGTGGACGGCGGCTTCTACTCCGACTTCTCGCAGGCCCGCTCCCTGGGCTTCTACATGAGCACCACCTACGGTCAGAAGGTCGAGACGACCGGCGTGTTCGGCAATCTGGACTACAGGCTGACCGACCGCCTGACCCTGGTCGGCGGCCTGCGCTACGAGGACGAGACGCGCGAGCTGAACAACTTCAAGACCGAAATCCTGTCGCCTAATCCGGCGATCCGGGCGACGGCCTCCAAGTCGCAGTCGATGCGCGAATGGACCGGCAAACTGGGCGTCGAATATACGATCAGCGACGACATCCTGACCTACGCCAACGTCTCGCGCGGGGTGAAGTCGGGCGGTTTCACCACCTACAACAGCGGCCTGCCGGACCAGCTGGAGCCGTTCAAGTTCGAAGAGCTGATCGCCTATGAGACCGGGGTGAAGTCCAGCTTCTTCGACCGCAAGCTGCAGTTCAACGCCGCCGCCTTCTACTACGACTACCGCGACCAGCAGCTGCAGGGCGTGCTCTACACCCAGACCGGCCGCGTGGGCCGGATGATCAACGTGCCCAAGTCCCACATCCAGGGCGCGGAGATCGAGGCGGTGTGGCGGCCCCTGCCCAACCTGACCATCACCCAGGCCCTGGCCTACAAATACGGCGAATACGACGAGTTCTTCTTCGTCAACGCCACGGCGACCGAGGCGGCCAAGGACCCGGTGACGGGCCAGTACAACACCATCGTCTACAGCGACCGCGCCGGCGAGCGGCTGCCCTTCCCCAAATGGGACTACAAGGGTTCGGTGGCCTATGACTGGCAGATGGGCGACTGGGGCGTGGAGGCCCAGACCAACTACGCCTTCCGCGACGAGAAGTTCTCCACCTCGTCCAACTCGATCATCGACTCCTACTGGCTGGTCAACGCCGGGGTGACGGTGCGGCCGATGAACGGGAACTATGCGTTCGGCGTCTATGTGAACAATCTGACGGATTCCTACTCCGAGGAATCGCGCAACCGCTTCATCTCGGCGGCGACGGGTTCGCCCAATCCGCCGCGCACCTGGGGCGTGCGCCTGAGCTATCGTTACTGATCCAACCCGGGCTTCGGTCGTCAGGCCGAAGCCCATCCTTTCGCCGGGAGATCGCGTCGTGCAAACCCTTTGGAAACGCCTGACCTACGCCCTTCTGGCGGGCGGGATCGCCCTGGCCTCGGGCGCGGCGCTGGCCCAGCCGGCGCCGGGCCGGTTCACCATCGCCGTCATCCCCGACACCCAGAACTATGCGGACTTCACCCATCAGCGCGCGGCGGGTTTTCCCTTCGATGCGCGCGACATGATGACCGAACAGCTGCAGTTCATCGCCGATCATGCGGCCTCGCGCGGCGGCGACATCGTCTTCGCCACCGCCGTCGGCGACGTGTGGCAGCACCCGGTCCTGGCCATCGACCCCGACCATGCCGCGCGCGGCTTTCGTCCCCGCCCGGCGCCCGGCGGCGCCGATCTGGAGAAGATGGCCGAGGGCGTGCGGACGGTCGAGATTCCGGCCTCCATCGCCGCCTACGACCGCATCGACGGCGTCCTGCCCTTCTCGGTCGTGTCGGGCAATCACGACTACGACGGTCAGTGGTGGGACGAACAATGGCCCCAGGACCTGACCGCGCCGGCCGGCGACCTGCGCCGCCTGGGCATGATCCACATCGGCGGCCTGATCGCTTGGAACCAGGCCTTCGGGGCGGAGAGCAAATTCTTCAAGGACCGCCCCTGGTATGTGGCCTCTCACGACGGCGGCGCCGACAGCGCCCAGCTGTTCGAGGCGGGCGGCTATCGCTTCCTGCATATCGGGCTGCAGATGGCTCCCTCTGACGCCAGCCTGAAATGGGCCGAGACGGTCATCCACGCCCATCCGGGCCTGCCGACCCTGATCACCACCCACGACTTCATCGACAAGACCGGCCAGCGCCGCGCCCATCCGGTGGTCGATCTGCACGCGCTGGATCCGTTCGACAACGACGCCCAAGCGGTGTGGGACAAGCTGATCGCCCGCAATCCGCAGGTCTTCATGGTCCTGAGCGGCCACCACAACGGCCAGGCCTTCCGCACCGACGCCAACCGCCAGGGCGGCGCCGTCTATCAACTGCTGTCGGACTATCAGGACCGCAACCAGACCGCGCTGGACGCAGGTCTGGCGCCGGATCGCGCGCCGGGGATCGGCGACGGCTGGATGCGGCTGATGGCCTTCGACATGACCGGCGAGACGCCGACGGTGCGTGTGCGCGCCTATTCGACCCATTATCGTCAGTATGCGTCGGACCAGCCGGAATACGCCGGTCGCTACAAGCCCAACGAACAGCCCCAGATGAGCGACGCCGACTTCGTCGCCAGCGACGATTTCGTCATCCGCCTGGACGATTTCCGCGCCCGCTTCGGTCCCGGCGGCCAGGCGGGGAGCGCGGGTCGATGAGCGTTCTGAACGCCGGCTTCTCCCGCCGCGCCCTGATCGGGGGGCTGGTCGCCGCCCCCGTCGTGCTGCGCTTTGGTCGGGCCCAGGCGGGCGGGGCCTATCTGTTCCCGCTGGGCGTGGCCAGCGGCGATCCGTGGCCGGACGGTTTCGTGCTGTGGACGCGGCTGGCCGTCGATCCGGTCGCCGCCGACGGTCAGGGCGGTCTGGCCGCGCCTGTCCCGGTCCGCTGGGACGTCGCCGCCGATGAGGGCTTTTCCCGCATCGTCGCCTCGGGCCAGGTCACGGCGGATGCCGCCGCCGCCCATTCGGTCCATGTGGAGGTCCAGGGCCTGACCCCCGGCCGCCCCTACTGGTATCGGTTCACCGCCGCCGGTCAGCGCAGCCCGGTCGGCCTGGCCCGCACGGCGCCGGCGCCGAATGCGGAGGTGGATCGGCTGAAGCTGGCCGTCGCCTCCTGCTCGAACTGGGAGGTCGGATATTTCAGCGCCTATGGCCACATGGCCGACGAGGCGCCGGACCTGACCCTGTTGCTGGGCGACTACATCTACGAATACACCCGCACCGGGGCGCGGGCGGCCAATATCGTGCGCCCCTACGGGTTCGAGGACGCCACCACCCTGGCCGGCTATCGCAACCGCTATGCGCTGCACCGGACCGACGCGGACCTGCAGCGTCTGCACGCGGCGGCGCCCTGTCTGGTGGTCTGGGACGACCACGAGGTGCTGGACAACTATTCCGGCGTCTGGGCCGACAAGGGCGGCCGGCCCGACGATTTCCTGCGCCGCCGCGCCGCCGGCTATCAGGCCTTCTACGAGGCCATGCCGATCCGTCGCACCCGCCTGGATCGCCGCCTGCAGATGCCGATCCACAAGCGCGTCCGCTATGGCAATCTGGCCGAGTTCTTCATGCTGGACGGCCGCCAGTATCGCTCGCGCGGGGCCTGCGTGGACGAGGGCGGCGCCAGGGGCCAGATCGTCGCCGACGCCCAGTGCGTGGACCGCGCCGACCCGTCGCGCACCTTCCTGGGCTTCGAGCAGGAACGCTGGCTGTACGACGGCCTGGCCGGCGCCGAGGCGCGCTGGAACATCCTGGGTCAGGACCTGGTCATGGCCGGGCTGCGGTTCGAGAACCCCAACGGCGAGACCCGCTACTGGACCGACACCTGGGACGGCTTCCCCGCCGCGCGCGACCGCATGACCCAGGCGCTGCACACGATCAAGCCGCGCAATCCGGTGGTCCTGGCCGGCGACTACCATTCCTTCTGGACCAACGACGTCCTGCTGGACAGCCGCGACGAGCGATCGCCGGTGGTCGCGACCGAGTTCGTGGGCACCTCCATCACCTCCGGCGGCCCGCCCTACGACAGTCTGATGGCGGCCATGCCGGCCAATCCGCACATCAAATTCTTCGACAGCCGCGTGCGGGGCTACATGTCGATGGACGTCACGCCCCAACGGATGACCGCCCGCTATCAGGCCGTCAGCGACGTGCGCGATCCCAAGGCCTCGCTGTCCACCCTGAAGACCTGGGTCGTCGAGGACGGTCGTCCCGGCGCCCAGATCGCCTGAGTTCCCAAGAGTTTCAGAGTTTCCATGCGTCTTTCCCTTTTCGGTCGCCGGTCGACGGCGGCCGCCCTGGCCCTGACCCTCGTCGGCTGCGCCTCCGCGCCCGCGCCAACCCCCGGCTTCTGGACCGGCTTTCGCGATCATCCGCACGGCTATCTGGACGCGGCGCACGCGCCCGACGCCTCCGCCTTCCTGCCGCCGCCGCCCGAGGCGGGATCGCTGAGGGAACAGGACGACCTGGCCTATTACCGCGCCACCCGCGCCCTGAAAGGGACCGCCCGCTGGGACCAGGCGCGCGCCGACAACGAGATCGAGACCCCGTCCGCGCCGCGCGTGTTCGACCAGGCGCTGGGCGTCGCCTTCACGCCCGAACGGATGCCCACCCTGACGCGGCTGCTGGGGCGGATGCTGGGCGACCTGGAGACGATCCAGACCCCGGCCAAGCGCGGCTTCATCCGTCCGCGCCCCTTCGTGTCCGAACCGGCCGAGACCTGTTTCGCGCCCGAGCCGTGGCTGGCGGCCAGCGGCTCCTATCCCTCCGGCCATTCGGCCCTGGGCTGGGCCTGGGCGCTGGTCCTGTCCGAAATGGCCCCCGACCGCGCCGACCAGATCCTGGCGCGCGGCCTGGCCTATGGCGACAGCCGGGCGATCTGCGGCGTCCATTACGTCAGCGACGTCGAGGCCGGCCGCATCGTCGGCGCGGCCCTGTTCGCCGCCCTGAAGGCCGACCCGGCCTTCCAGGCCGACTTCGCCGTCGCCGCCCGCGAACTGGCCCAGGTCCGCGCGGCGACGCGCACCCCGGCCGTGTCGACCGGGGCGCGCTGACCTGCCGAAAGGTCCGTCCTGGGGTTTTAGCCGCGCCGATGGTCCCGGTCGCCGCGTTCGTAGCGGATCTGGGCCGACAGGCGGTCGAAGCGGCGGTCCAGGTCGGCGCGCTCCCACGCCGTCAGGCCGCCGCGACGGTAGTTGGCTTCCAGCCGCAACAAGCTGTTGAACTCGCCGCGCAGGCGGACGGCTTCGCGGCGGCTGAGCTGGCCGGTACGGACGCCCCCGTCGATGCGGCGATCCAGATTGGCCTGGCGGGCGTTGATCGACTGCCAGGCGCCATAGCCGGCGTGCTGGGGGCCATGATGGGGCGGGGGCGGCGCCGGGCGGTGATAGGACTGGGCCATTGACGGGGCCGCGACGGAGACGGCGGCCAGGATGAGGGCGGGGGCGACGAGCTTGCGCATGTGGGTCTCCTTCAAGGACTGCGCCGGTCGGAAACGGCCGGCGTCGACGCGATAAGACCCTCCCTGGCCTGAGCCCGATCTGAACGGCGGCGATCAGGCGGCGTTCATCGGGATGACCGGATCGACAGGTTTGCGCGATCCCCGGTTTGGCGCGCGGCGGCTGTTGACCTATACGAGGCATTCAGCACCCGTTCAGATGAAGGGGGCTAGATCGGTCGCCATGTCCCGCAAGCTCGCCAGTCCCATCGTCGCCGTCCAGGCCCTGATCATGGCCCTGGTCTTCGCCCCTGTCCTGACCACGGAGGCGGCCGCCCAGTCGCGCGATCAGGACCAGCGCTCGCAAGATCGCGGCCCGCGCGTCAGTCCCGACGAGGCGCGTCGTCGCGGCGGCGAGGCCGGGGGCGGCCGCCCCATCGACACCCAGCCGCGCCGCGACGGCAACTACTCCGTCCTGGTCGAACGCGACGGTCGCGTGCGCGAGGTCGTCGTCGACGGCCAGACGGGCCAGGCCCGCCAGGGTGGTTCCGACAACACTCAACGACGCAGGCCCAACTGATGCGCGTGCTTCTGGTCGAGGACGACGCGGACCTGTCGCGTCAGCTGAAGGCGGCTCTGGGCGACGCGGGATACGCCGTGGACCACGCCCCGGACGGCGAGGAAGCCCATTATCTGGGCGAGAACGAACCCTATAACGTGATCGTGCTGGACCTGGGCCTGCCCAAGATCGACGGGGTGTCGGTGCTGGAGCGCTGGCGGCGCGAGGGCAAGACCACGCCGGTCCTGATCCTGACGGCGCGCGGCGCCTGGTCGGACAAGGTGGCGGGCTTCGACGCGGGCGCCGACGACTATCTGACCAAACCCTTCCATACCGAGGAGCTGCTGGCGCGTCTGCGGGCCCTGCTGCGCCGCTCGGCGGGCATCGCCTCGGCGACCCTGTCGTGCGGGGGCTTGCGACTGGATCCCCGCGCGGCGCGGGCCAGCGTCAACGGCGAGCCGCTGCGGCTGACGTCGCTGGAGTACCGGCTGCTGCATTACATGATGATGCATCAGGGCCGCGTCATCAGCCGGACCGAGCTGGTCGAACATCTGTACGACCAGGATTTCGACCGGGATTCCAACACCATCGAGGTCTTCATCGGCCGGGTCCGCAAGAAGGTGGGGCCTGACCGGATCGAGACGGTGCGCGGCCTGGGATACCGGCTGACGCCGCTGGCGGGCGAATCCGAACCGGCGTGACCGAGGCGCCGGTCGCGAAACGTCTGGACTGGGGGCGCTGGTTCGGGCGGCCGGGCCGGTCGCTGACGCGCCGGCTGATCTGGCTGGCCTCGGCCTGGATCCTGGTGGCCCTGGTGATCGCGGCCCTGGTCCTGACCCAGGCCTTCCAGGAATCGGCCCTGCGGCGACTGGGGGCCACGCTGAACGAGACCATCGACGAGATCGTGGTCGCCGCCAGCCGCACCCCGCCCGGCGACGTGTCGCCCCAGATTCAGGACGCCCGCACCCTGCGCCTGCTGTCGGGCAAATACTGGCAGATCCTGGAGGTGCGGCCCGACGGGCGGCTGGTCAATCTGGCGCGCTCCAACTCGCTGTGGCGCTATGACCTGGCGCTGCCGCCGGACCTGCCCCGGCGCCTGGACGCGGCCTTCGGCGACGTCATCACCTTCAACACGACCGGCCCCAAGGACGACGCCGAGACGCGCGAGCCCCTGCGCGTCGCCGCCAGCATGAAGTCCATCCCCCGGCACGAGCATCCGATCATCTTCATCGCCGCCGTGGACCGGTCCGAGGTGGACGCCGACACGCGCCAGTTCGCCCATGTCGCCTGGATCGCCCTGATGATCCTGGGGCTGGGGCTGGTGTCGGCGGTCTTCATCCAGGTGCGGATCGGCCTGCGGCCCCTGTTCGACCTGCGAGACGAGATCGCGGACGTGCGCAAGGGCAGGTCGGCGCGGATCGGCCGGTCCTATCCGCTGGAGATCCAGCCCCTGGCCGAACAGGTCAATCGCCTGCTGGACCATAATCAGGAGGTGGTCGAGCGCCAGCGCACCCACGTCGGCAACCTGGCCCATGCGCTGAAGACGCCGATCTCGGTCATGCTGGCCGAGGCGGGGACGCAGGAGGGGCCGCTGCCCGAACTGGTGCGCCGCCAGACCCAGGTCATGCAGGGCCAGGTCGACCACCACCTGCGCCGCGCCCGCGCCGCCGCCCGCGCCGCCCACGGCCTGGGCGAGACGACGCCGGTGCCCGAGGTGCTGGACGAGCTGGCGGTCATGATCGAACAGGTGTTCCGCACCAAGGGGGTCGAGATCGACTGGCGCGCGCCCGACGACCTGGCCTTCCTGGGCGAGCGGCAGGACCTGCAGGAGATCCTGGGCAATCTGATCGAGAACGCCGCCAAGTTCGCCCGGCGCCGGGTGCGCGTCTCGGCCGGCGGCAGTGGCCTGGGGCAGATGATCCTGGTGGTCGAGGACGACGGGCCGGGCCTGCCCGCCGACCAGCGCGACACGGTCATGCAGCGCGGCGCGCGGCTGGACGAAAGCGCGCCGGGGTCGGGCCTGGGCCTGTCGATCGTGGACGACCTGACCCGCGCCTACGGCGGGCGGCTGACCCTGGCGGACAGCGACATGGGCGGGCTGAAGGCGGTGCTGGAACTGCCGGCGGCCCAGAGCTGACGGGCGTCCACCCGCCGCGCCCTGTCGCGCCCGATCATCGCGGCCACCCCCATGCGCCCGTCCCCCGCTCGCCGCGTCTGTCGCAACCCGACATGGCGCGACAGCATTGGACTTCAGCTCTTGGGGCAAAAGCCCGATATCACCGTATTGCGCATCCCATCGGTCAGAGGGCCGCAGACTGGTCTCGTCGCAATCTCGCGACCATTCTGCCTGCCTCGTGCACTTCGACGCCGACGCAGGACCTATGGTCGGCCAGCCGGGCCAGGGCCACGACCAGCGCCGCATCGTCGTCGGCGCCGTCGAAGAAATCCAGCAAGGGTCGGCGATCCGCCCGATCAAAGAAATGAAACTCGTAGATGCGCAATGGACCCGCTCCCATGAGATGACCGATGTTCTCCTAAGCGTCGCGCCGCCTGCCCGACAGGCAATACAACCTAAAAGGGTATTGAGCCTTTGTCGGCATTGGACGTTTAGGGGCGCCCCGCCGCCGGAGATGCGATGACCGCCGCCAAGACCTTTCGCCGCGCCACCGCCGACATCGGCCGTATCGTGGGCCGACCCTCGCTGGCGACGCTGCTGGAGGGGGCGGCGCGGATCGGCTATGGGGCGCGGGGCTTCGTCTATCTGTCGGCGGGCGCCCTGACGCTTCTGGCCGCGACCGACCGGATCGGCGAGGCGGTGGGGACCAGCGGGGCGGCGGGCTGGCTGGCGGAACAGCCGTTCGGCAAGGTCTGGCTGGTGCTGCTGGGCCTGGGCCTGTGGGCCTTCGTCGGCTGGCGCGTGCTGCAGGCGGTGTTCGACGCCGACCATGAGGGGACCGACCTGAAGGGCTGGACCACGCGGGCGGGCCAGGCGGTCAGCGGCCTGTTCTACGGCGTGCTGGCGTCGGGGGTGTTCGAGTATCTGGACGAGTTCGCCGAGGCGACCGACGCCTCTTCCGCCCAGGCCGAGAGCGTCGCCGAGAACCAGGAGAAGGCCGCCGCCCTGCTGGCCCTGCCGTTCGGCGAGGCGCTGCTGATCGGGGCCGGGCTGACGGTGCTGGGCGTCGGCGTCGGCAACATCGTCAGGGCCTTCCGCGACGACTTCGACGACGCCCTGGCCTGTCCCAGGGCCTTCTGCGGGACGGCCACCGCCCTGGCGAGGGCGGGATACGCCGCGCGGGGCTTCGCCTATCTGCCGCTGGGGGTGTTCGTGGTGCTGGCGGGGCTTCATGCGCGCTCGGGCGAGGTTACGACGACGGCGGCGGCCCTGGACGCGCTGGAGGCCCAGCCGGGCGGCTCGGTGATCCTGGGGCTGACGGCGGCGGGGCTGATGGCGTTCGGGGCCTTCGCCTTCGTGGAGGCGCGCTGGCGGCGCATCCGGCCGCCTCGGGACCTGAAGATCGGGTAGGGGCGGTTGTGGGAGTGAAGAGTGCTGGTGAGCAAGAGGTGATCCACGCTGGCCTCGTCGTCGCGACCCTGGCCATCGTCGCGCCGCCTAAGGAAAATGCTCACCGCTTGCTCACCAGCACTCTTCACTAAAAGCCTCGCCTTCCCATATCCTTCGCAACACTCGCTGTTCCAGAAGGCCGCCGCCATGTCCGCGATCACTCCGACCAAGACCCTCAAGATCGACTTCGTCTCCGACGTGGTCTGCCCCTGGTGCGTGGTGGGGCTGGGCGGGCTGGAGACCGCGCTGGACACGCTGAAGGCCGAGGGGATCGCCGCCGACATCGCCTTCCAGCCGTTCGAGCTGAACCCCCGGATGGCGCCCGAGGGCGAGAACGTCGGCGAACACATCGCCCGCAAATATGGGTCGACCCCCGAACAGTCCGCCGCCAACCGGGCCATGATCCGCGAGCGGGCGGCCGAGGTCGGCTTCGACATGCGGATGGGGCCGGACAGCCGCATCTGGAACACCTTCGACGCCCACCGCCTGCTGCACTGGGCGCACGAGACCGCGCCCGACAGGCAGAAGGCGCTGAAACAGGCGCTGTTCGCCGCCCATTTCACCGACAACAAGAACATCACCGACGCCCGCGTCCTGACCGAGGCGGCGCAAGCGGCGGGCCTGGACCGGGCCGAGGCGGCCGAGGTGCTGGCCTCGGGCCGCTACGCCCGGGCGGTGCGACAGGCCGAGGAGCTGTGGCGGTCGCGGGGCGTCAGTTCGGTCCCGGCCGTGGTGGTCGAGGGCAAATATCTGATCTCGGGCGGCCAGCCGCCCCAGGCGTTCGAACAGGCGCTGCGACAGATCGCGTCGGAGGGGTGAGGCGCAGCCCTGCCGTCATTCCGGGGCGTCCGGCGGACGAACCCGGAAACTGGGAGACGGTGCGAGATCACGGCGGCTGGGTGGCGGACGTCGGCTGAACAAAAACACCGTCCAATGTGTGCAGATCGTCTGAAATCGGCGACGGCTTCAGGTCGTCCAGCGCCTCCACACGCGCCATCAGGGCGTCGCGGCCGGCGATGTCGCCGGGCGTCAGGGCCATGGCCGCGCGGGCGATGACGCCGATCTCGCGCGCGACGGCGCCGGCGCGGTCGAGCAGGTCGGGTTCCTTCGGTTCAGGCGGCGACGGGGCAGGGGGCGGGGGCGCCGCGTCGCCGTCCGTCCGGCGCGCCAGGGCCGACAGGCTGAGGTGCAGCCGCATCCAGCGGGCGGCCTCCAGCGCGCGCCCGGCCTGGACCGCCCGGTTCAGCCGCGCCCGCGCCTGATCGGCCATGGCGGCGAAATCGGCCGGCTCGTCGTCAAGGTCGGCTGGCAGGTCGGCCTCGTCCGCGCGATCGTCCAGAGGCGCGGGGTCGGGCTGGTCCCGGCGCCGCCAGCCTTCCTCGGCGGCGCGGGCGCGAAAGGTGCTGACCGCCATGCCGTAACGGGCGCTGACCGTCTCGGCGCTGGCGCCCGCCAGATAGTCCTTCGCCGCCGCCTGCCACGCGGCCTCCGACGCGCGGACATAGCCGCCGCGCGACCCGGCCCCGGCCGCGTCCCGCGCGGCCATGATGTCGGCCCCCGCCGCGTCCCGCGCGGCCATGATCTCGGCCATCGCGGCGGCGACCGCCGGATCGGTGGGGGCGCCGGGGACATATTCGTCGACCGGCAGGTCGTCGGGATCGCGCCCGTCCTGCCAGGGGCCGATATTGCCGCGCGCATCGCCCATCGGCGGCGCCTTGTGCCGGGGAATGTAGGACAGGTCCCCGAACTCGTTCTGCTCCCACTCGCCGCGCGCGATGATGCGGGGTGCGTTGCTGTCCATCTGCGCCTCCAGTCCTTGGCCCACGCCCCCGAACCGGAGCGCCGCCCTCAGTCTAACCCCGCCCCGAACCGTGATAGGTTGGGGCCGCGCATTTTGCCGAAAGACGAGGGATTTCAACGGCCCGCGCGGGCACATCGTGCATAGGAAGGCGGGCCAGCCGTTCATTCGCCCCGCTCTTGAAGGGAGGGGGAGACCTAAGCGCGCGTCTTCCGGCGCGAGGGCGCGGCGTCGGCGGCGGTGACCAGATGGCCCTTCCAGCCGGGCGGCGGCAGGAACTTGCCGGACTTTTCCTCGCGCGTGCCTTCGCGCGCGATCCGGGCGGCGTCGCGTCCGGCTTTCAGAACGGTTTCTCGGTCGAAGATCGTATTCATTGCGGCCCCCAATCTAACAGTTTGAGGCCCTCGTCGCTACTCGCATAGACTTCCCATGCGTCCACCAGCGGTTTGTAGGTCGTCTCCAGATAGTCGAGGCTGAGCGAAAAACGGCGGCGCAGCGTGTCTTCGGGAATGCCGTGCCCGCCCTGGGCGACGCGGCGCGCCACGCGGGCGACGGAGAAGTCCGCCGAGGGCGGGCGCAGATAGATCAGTTCGACCCGGTATCCGGCCGCCTTGAACCGGCGGATGCGCGGGGCGTGGGAGCGGGTGGCGAGGGTCGTCTCCAGCACCACGTCGGCCCGCTCGACGAACAGGGCGTCCAGCCGCTCCAGCACCAACCGCCCGGCCGCTAGATCGCGCGCCGCGCCTTCGCCCGTCAGACCGCGCGCCACCTCGTCCGGGTTCACGAACCGAAACGCCTCCGCCCGCTGACGCAGAAAGCGGTTGATGAAGGTGGTCTTGCCGGCGCCGTTGGGTCCGGCGAGGAGGACGAGGGTGGGCATGCTTAGATGACAGCGATCTTTGCGGCGATGATCAACCGATCAGACCAATAACGATAGGCGAACTCGCCGGTCGTAGGTTCCTCCCAAAGCATCACATCGCTGGGCGCTTCAAACGGACCTGCTCGATAGATAAGAGATAGATCACGCGCCTCTTGGTAGTTCTCACGATTTATGTGCGCCGTTGCATTGCGAACGATTTGAAGATGGCGGGTTTCGGCGCTGGCAGAAAGCAACCCAGCCGAAAGCTGGCCTTCATTCGTCATGGCAAAAGCATGGGATATCAAACCAATCTTTATCGGATCACCCCAAGTCGGCTCTAGGTGAGACCCGCCGATAGGTTGAATGTTGGAGATGCTCTGATTGCGAGAGGCCCTACTCGCAAGCCACGCGAGTTCAGCTTCTGACCGTGCAGCATGCGGGCTAGTTGTCGCGCTGCCTCCGGTTGTCTGTGCGCCGATAGCCGATTGTATTAAGACTGATCGACAAAAGCCGCACCATGACTGCCACTTCTGCGACAGCAATCCCTCTTGGAGAGCCCATCTTTCGCGGCGAGATAGCTTTCGCCCGCCCAAGATCGCGTCATCGATCTCAGAATCGATCGCCTTCAATCGGCGCTCCAAGGCCAGAGAAAGACGTCCTAGCCTCACTAGCGTAACTGCAACGCGCCGAGTACTTGTGTAAAACGTTGAGTTCGCTGCGTTATGCGGTTTGTGCCTCCCAAACAGCCTAGAACGTATTCCCGGAATGGGCCGTCAGTTTCCTTCGCCTCGTGCGCTTGAGCAAGTAGTAACAATCTTTCTTGAGCTGCCCGAGGGTTTGCCGCGAAAACCCCTAAGCTCACGGAATTCTCAAGGTCTTGCGGGGAGCCGTATCTGTTGAAGATCAAAGCAGTGAGAAGTGTGTAGAACGCGTAGGGCTTCATCATAAAGCTTTTGCGTAAATCCGGAAAATTCTCGCTTACATATCGCAGCGAATCCCTAATCTGCTGCCCAAATTCAGGGCCATCAGCGAAGCTATCGTCGTTTTCTGCGTAAATTGCTTTGAGGCCTGACGGTGAACTGCTTGTGATGCCTTCTTTAGTAAACTGATATGCTTCGGTAATGAGTTCTTGATCACCCATTCGAACAAGTTGCCTGTTCGTGAATACTCCAAATTGTATGAGAAATTCACCGATTTCGTCCGACAGACGATTTGCAAACCATTTAAACTCGCCCTGATACGATGAATGGCGTTTTTCAGCATCGTTCAATGGGAGCGTGTAAGCATTCATCCTTCTGAACATCTCCACGATCTCAGCCTGCGTGGCGTCTCTGATCACGTCCACACTGACTGTGTACGAAAGAAATGCTCTCTGCGTGTCGTCCTCCAGCTGTGAAAACCGTCGGCCGCCATGATTGTGACCAGGAAGAAGCGAGAAACCGTCGTTTAGAAAATCTACAATTGTAGTTATACGCTGCTGACCGTCTACAATTTCTCTTCTCAATCGTATGGGGTTGCCAGGCTCCCTAGGCAAAACTTCATGGAAGTAGATTTTGGGAAAAGGAAATCCGCCCAAAATAGTGTCGATAAAATAACTTCTAGGGGCGCTAGGCCATAGTCCTGATCCGCGTTGATAGTCACGATTTACATGAAGATCGCGCCGATCGATCATGTCTTTTATTTCAGCTATGCTGTAATTGTTGTCGCGGATTTGCATCGTTATATTTCATTTTTGAGCCTGCATCGTGCCCATAGGCTCGATGGCGTGGCTCAGCATATGCGCCTGTCGCCACGAGGCAAATAGCAGTGTGGTGTTTACGTAGCGGTAACGGGCCTAGTCGTCGCACGCACCGCCCTCACACCTTGACCTCCACCACCCCGCCGCCGGCCCTGAACTTCGCGCTCATCTCCGCCATGCCGGCATCCGCCTCCGCCAGCGAACCGCCCGCGTCGTTCTGGGCCTTGGCGGCGTCGCGGATGTCCTGGCTGATCTTCATCGAGCAGAACTTGGGGCCGCACATGGAGCAGAAGTGGGCGGTCTTGTGGGCCTCCTTGGGCAGGGTGGCGTCGTGGTATTTGCGGGCGGTTTCGGGGTCCAGGCCCAGGTTGAACTGATCCTCCCAGCGGAACTCGAACCGGGCGCGTGACAGGGCGTCGTCGTGCAGCCGGGCGGCGGGGTGGCCCTTGGCCAGGTCGGCGGCGTGGGCGGCGATCTTGTAGGTGATGACGCCGTCCTTGACGTCCTGACGGTCCGGCAGGCCCAGATGCTCCTTGGGCGTGACGTAGCAGAGCATGGCCGTGCCGAACCAGCCGATCATAGCCGCGCCGATGGCGCTGGTGATGTGGTCGTAGCCCGGCGCGATGTCGGTGGTCAGGGGGCCAAGCGTATAGAAGGGCGCCTCGTGGCAGTGCTTCAGCTGCTCGTCCATGTTCTGTTTGATCTTGTGCATCGGCACGTGGCCGGGGCCCTCGATCATGACCTGGCAGCCCTTGGCCCAGGCGATCCTGGTCAGTTCGCCCAGGGTGCGCAGCTCGGCGAACTGGGCCTCGTCATTGGCGTCGGCGATGGAGCCGGGGCGCAGGCCGTCGCCCAGGCTGAACGAGACATCATAGGCGCGCATGATGTCGCAGATGTCCTCGAAATGCTCGTAGAGGAAGCTCTCCTTGTGGTGGGCCAGGCACCATTTGGCCATGATGGAGCCGCCGCGCGAAACGATGCCGGTCACGCGCTTGGCCGTCATCGGCACGAAGGGCAGGCGCACGCCCGCGTGGATGGTGAAATAGTCCACGCCCTGTTCGGCCTGTTCGATCAGGGTGTCGCGGAACACCTCCCACGTCAGGTCCTCGGCTATGCCGTTCACCTTCTCCAGCGCCTGATAGATGGGCACGGTGCCGATGGGGACGGACGAGTTGCGGATGATCCAGTCGCGGATGTTGTGGATGTTCCTGCCGGTCGACAGGTCCATGACATTGTCGGCGCCCCAGCGGGTGGCCCAGACCAGCTTGTCCACCTCGTCGTCGACGCTGGACAGGACCGCACTGTTTCCGATGTTGGCGTTGATCTTCACCAGGAAGTTGCGGCCGATGATCATCGGCTCGACCTCGGGGTGGTTGATGTTGTGCGGGATGATGGCGCGGCCGCGGGCGATCTCTTGCCGCACGAACTCGGGCGTCACGAAGTCGGGGATGGATGCGCCGAAGGATTCGCCGTCGCGGATCGGGGCGTGAGCGGTGAATCGTGAATCGTGAGTGGAGGCGCCCGAATCACGATTCACGACGTCACGATTCACGTCCTGCCGCCGCATATTCTCGCGGATCGCCACATATTCCATTTCGGGCGTGATGATCCCGGCCTGGGCGTACTCGTACTGCGTCACCGGACGGCCCTCGACGCCCTTGAAGACGCGGTGGTTGGAGGTGTCGAAGCGCGGGGCGAGGTGGCGGCCCGACGCATGGCCGTTGTCTTCGGGCTTGACCTCGCGCGGGTTGGCCACCGGGGCGATGTCGCCGCGATCCAGCTGCCACGACGACTTCACGCGGGGCAGGCCCTTCTTGATGTCGATGGTGACGGTCGGGTCGGTGTAGGGGCCGGAGCTGTCGTAGATCGTCACCGGCGGCTCATTGGCCGAGGGGTGGACGGCGACCTCGCGGAAGGGGACGCGGATGTCGGGATAGAGTTCGCCCGCGACATAGACCTTGCGGCTGCCGGCGCGCTCGCCGGTGGGGATGGCGCCGGTCTCCTGCATCACCTGCTCGCGGGCGTCTTTCAGAGCCAGATCGACATTCCCTTCGTGGCTAGCGCTCGCGACGCGGTCGCTCGCTGCTTGAGCTAGGTCGAGCTCTTCGGGCAGGGCGGGCGGGGTGACTTGGATGTTCATGGCGGCCTCAAACGGTTTGAGGTCCGCCGACGTCGGGCGCGTGGGTCCTGTGGCGCGAGGACCGATAGCGTTACTCATCCCTTCGCCGGCATGACCCGGATCAGGTTCGACGGGTCAGAGGAGAAACCTCTATCTCAGCCGCTCGATTGCGACCCCCCGGAGAACGCCTGCAGCCTAACGCGGCCGGCGGGGGAAGTCGAGATGTGCGGTATCTGACATAAGTTGCTGTTGTAGCGGCTGTTTTTCCGCCTATGCTGTTTGAGGGGCGTTTCGTCGGGGATAAGGGTCGGTCATGGGTCTGGCGCTGGAGCGGATCGTCTACATCAGTCGCGCGCGGGGCGACGCCGACAGCCTGCTGATGCAGGTGGATATTCTGGCGACATCGCAGCGCAACAATGCGCGCGACGACCTGACCGGGGCCTTGATGATCCATGACGGCCGGTTCCTGCAGGTGCTGGAGGGCGCAGCCCAGGACCTTGATCGGCTGATGACCCGGCTGGCGGCCGACGGGCGGCACGAGGCGGTGACGATCATGGAGCGCACCCCTATCGCCGAACGCAGCTTCGCAGGCTGGGCCATGGCCAGCGTGCGCGTGACCCCGGCGTTGGAGAACCTGTTGCGCGAGACCGTGGCCGAGGGCCGGTCGAGCGCGGAGACGGTCGACCGGATGCGCCAGGCCGCCCTGGCTCAATCCGCTTAAGCCTGTCTCAGGGCGCCGACCAGCCCTTGACCGCGACCGCCGCCCGGCGCGGATCGGCGTCGAAGCGCAGGTAGGCGCGGGCGTGGCCGTGGCCGGGGACGTAGTCCAGGGTCGCGGTGGCGGTCTGGTCGCCCAGGACGCCCTCGATATCGACGGCGGCGGCGGTGTCGTCGCCGTCGTTCTGAACACGGATGGTCGCGACCTGGCCGGCGGCGGTGGACTGAACCGCGACGATGCGGGCGCTGAGGGCGGGGGGCGAGGGCGGCTGCACCGCCTCCCACACCACGATGGCGACGGCGCCCAGGGTGACGGCGGCGCCGACCCCGGCCATGACCCATTGAAGCACCGGGCGGGGCGTGGAGGAGGCGGCGGGTTTCTTCTTCGTGGGCATGAGCGGTCAGACCAGAAGGCGGGCGGCGGCGGCCCCGATGGATGCGGGAAAGCCCAGGACGACCATGGTCTGGACCACGCCGGCGACCGAATGGCCATCGGCGCGCCCGAACAGGAACAGGGTGAACAGGCTGACCCCCAGGGCGATGGCGTAGCCGGGCAGGGTGAAATGCAGGAAGGCGGCGGCGGGACGGTCGGCCTCTTCCTGACCGGCGAAGCCCGCCTTGAACACGATCAGGTGCAGCAGCACGATCGACACCGCGATCAGGGCCAGGATGTGGGCGGGCGAGGCCTTGTAGGCGATCAGGATCATCTCCTCGGTCGGGGCGATGTTCAGGGCGAAGAACAGGGCGCCCGCCGCCATCAGGAACAGTTCGCCGAAATAGGAGGCTTCTTCCTCGTCCGTGTCGCCGCCCCCGGACTCCGAACGGGCGCCGCTGAGCTGACGCCGGGCCAGAAGGGCGCCCATGGCGCCGGGGACGGCCTGAAGCGCGACCATGCCCAGGGCCTCGCGCGGCGGGGCGTCCCATTCCACCACGCCGAACAGGATCAGCAGCAGGGAGGCGGTGACGAAGCCGACCGCCAGGGCGACGGCGGTGTCCAGCGCGTCGTTGACCAGGCCGCGCCGCTTTGAAAACCCCGCATAATAGGACAGGCCGTACAGCAGCGGCAGGCCGCACAGGATGAAGGTCAGCAGCCGCCAGCGGTCCATGACCACGCCCTGCTCCCACATCTCCATCGTCATCAGAAGCGGGATGTTGAACACCAGGGCGCCGGCGAAGGCGCGGCCCAGATCCGACACATAGGCCCGCTCTCGATCCAGGTTCACGAACGGGGCGGCGGTGGTCATGGGACGGCAACGGTTGACGCGCGGCTTTGGCTCCCGCGCGTCTACGGCTCTCCGTTAGGTTGGCGCTCCGCCCTCTGATAAAACCGGAGCGCCAATTTGATCAGCAGATCACTTCTTGCAGGGTTGCTGTACACTCACCTGTGGTTCTGCTGCAGGTGATTACCACGTCGAAGCATTTCTCGGGCTCAAATGCCTGCGCCGAAGATGTTGGCAGGGCGACATATGCCGAGCTCGCGAGAGTGAGGGCCGTAAGAGCGATCTTAATGGTGTTCATGTGCGTCCTCCATGGGAACCATTTTCCCCGAAAGATTGCATCATATATCGCTTAAGGTTGCAATCGCTGCTCGTCGCCAGCCGTCAGCTATAGGATAGGACGCCTATCGCCTTACACTGCGCCGCTCGCGCGGCAGTCACCATAGCGGGATCATCGGGATTGCCTATTTGGGGCTGTCACGGGCGCGGGGTATCAAGACATCGACTAGGAGCCGTCCCCATGCATCTCGCCCGTTTCGCCCGCATCCGCCTGGCCCATCTGCCGACGCCGCTGGAGCCGCTGCCTCGGTTGTCGGAGGCGCTGGGCCTGGACCTGTGGATCAAGCGCGACGACTGCACCGGCCTGGCGGGCGGGGGCAACAAGACCCGCAAGCTGGAGTTCCTGCTGGGCGCCGCGTTCGAGCAGGAGGCCGATACGCTGGTGACGCAAGGGGCGGTGCAGTCGAACCATGTGCGCCAGACCGCCGCCGCCGCCGCCGCGCATGGCCTGGCGTGCGAGATCATTCTGGAAGAGCGGACGGGGTCGAAGGCGACGGACTATGTCGGCAACGGAAACGTGCTGCTGGACCGGCTGTTCGGCGCGACGATCCGCACCGTGCCGGGCGGGACGGACATGGCGGCCGAGCTGGAGAAGACGGCGGCCGAGGTGCGGGCGCGGGGCGGCAAACCCTATGTCATTCCCGGCGGCGGATCGAACCCGGTCGGCGCCCTGGGCTATGTCGACTGCGCGCGCGAGATCGTGGTCCAGGCCGACGAGATGGACCTGGAGGTCTACCGGATCGTGACAGCGACAGGCAGCGCGGGCACCCATGCGGGACTGGTCGCCGGGCTGGCGGTCATGGGGGCCGACATTCCGGTGCTGGGGATCGGGGTGCGGGCGCCCAAGGAGAAGCAGGAGGCGAACGTCTTCAAACTGGCCGAGGAGACGGCCGCCCTGCTGGGCCAGCCGGGGCGGGTGACGCGCGAGAGGGTGGTGGCCGACTGCGACTATGTGGGCGAGGGATACGGCCTGATCGACCAGGGGGTGATCGACGCCCTGACTCTGGCGGCGCGCCTGGACGGGATCGTGCTGGACCCGGTCTATTCCGGCAAGGCGATGAAGGGGCTGATCGCCCTGGCGCGGGCGGGGCAGTTCAAGGGCGAGACGGTGGTCTTCCTGCACACCGGCGGGGCGCAGGGGTTGTTCGGTTATCAGAGCGAGATCGAGGGGGCGCTGTAGGCCAGGTGGATGCGCGCGAGACGACGCTGGCGCTGCTGGCCGCCCGCGCCGAGGACGCCACGGTGTGCCCCAGCGAAGTGGCGCGGGTTCTGGCCGCGGCGACCGGCGAATGGCGCGATGCGATGCCGGAGGTTCATGCCGCCGTCGATCAACTGGCGGCCGACGGTCTGGTGCGCCTGAGCTGGAAGGGCCGCCCGCTGGCGACGCGGGCGGGGCCGTATCGGATCGCGTGGGGCGGCGGTTGAGCCGCTCGAAGGTTGCGAATTTCGAGAATGCCGATATTGGCGGGCATGGTTGAGATTTCACAACGCATCGCGCGAGCGCATCCTACGTTTCTCACGATTCTGTTCGTGGCCGGTTTGGTCATGCAGATGGTCCTGTCCGGCACGACGCCTCCGTCGCTTGTGCGCGGCCTTGTGACCGTCTTGCCGATCGCCGCCACCTGCCTTTGGTGTTGGTCCGTCTTCGTCGTATCCAAGACGGCGAGGAGCCGTGCGCCCATGCCGCCGTGGACATGGCTGTTTGCGGTCCCGCCGATCATTCCACTGGTCGCGGTGCTGGCCGGTTGGTCGATGAACAACAGTCCTGTCGCCCTGTTGTTTTTCGTCGTCTTTTTCACCGTCCTGTGGTTCGCCGCTCAAGCCTTGGAAAACGCAGACGCCCTCACCAGTCATGCGTCGGCGGGACGGATAGCAGTAACTATGGCTCTGATGTTCTGCGCCCTGATAGGGGTCTGGATACTGTGGCCGAAGATCAGGCGCGTCGAGGGGATGTCGGCTATCTAGCGATCCATGTGCTCAGGCGGTTACGGAAACCGCGCCATCGGGGAGCCGATTTGCAAAGCGTCGCCCTTGAGGACCAGAAACACCCGGACCGACCCGACAGAGGCGCGCGCGCTGTCGTTCGGATCACGAGACGCCAGCCCGGTCTGGCCGACGAACGCGCTGTAATCCGTATTCCAGTCGAAATGGCTGTTGGCGTCGGGCGCCAGCCGATGCGCCTCGTTCTTCCAGCTGTTGACGTCGATGCGGCGCAGCTTTCCGGCTTCGTCCGTTCTCAAGACGACATCGTCATTGAAGGCGCCCATCCCCAGGCTGTTGCTTCGGGCGACGATCAGCGGTCCCGCCGGGCTGGGGACGATCTCGGGCGTTTCGTACCATCGGGCGTCTGTGCTTTCGACATGGGCGACCGGAATCAGTCGGCCGCTCTCGTCGCGCTTCAGAATGGCCACCGCGCAATAGCCGCCCTTGCAGTATTCATTGTCCCCGGAGCCTGGCGCACCCGTTCCTTGCAGCTGATAGAAGAAACCGCGATCCCAATCGACAGCAGCATCCTTCACGGGACCCGATCGATAGACGACGCAATCGCTGCGGCCGGCGCCCACGCAGACGGCGGCGGACGGGGTTGCAGGAGGATCGACCTCGGCCTTGTCCCTCGCCGGCGAAGGTTGGCATGCGGCCAGGAAAGACAGGGCGCCGATGGCGGGCAGGCGTCTCATCGTGCGATCACTTCGATGTCCAAGGGGCTGCTTGCCTCTCGTACCGGATTCCGGGAGTGTCCGCTAAGCGATTTGGCGGGATGACGCTGGGGCGTTTCGCGCGCTCGAACGCGAACCGATGCGGTTCAGGAAGGGTGGCATGAGCAAGGTCCTGGGCGTTATCGGGGGCATGGGGCCGGCGGCGACGGTGGCGTTTCTGGCGCGGGTGCAGGCGTTGACGCCGGCCGAGGGGGATGCGGACCATGTCCGGGTGGTGATGGATCTGAACCCCCAGGTGCCCGACCGGAACGTGCGGCCGGGCGAGGCGGAGGAAGAGCTGGGCCGGATGGCGGCGGGGCTGGCGGCGGCGGGGGCGCAGGTGATCGCCATGCCGTGCAACACCGCCCATGGGCAGGCCGGGGCGATCCGGGAGGTGTGCGCCGCCCGGGGTCTGGTCTTCATCGACATGATCGCGGCGACGGCGGATGCGGCGGCGGCGTCCGGGGCGCGGCGGATCGGGGTCCTGGCGACGCCGGGGGGCGAGCGGCTTTATCGGGAGGCGCTGGCGGCGCGCGGGGTCGAGGCGGTGCTGCTGGGCGGCGCTGACCGCGAGGCCTTCATGGGCCTGGTCTATGGGGTCAAGCGCGGCGACGTCGGCGAGACGGCGCGGGCGGGGATGCGCGGGCTGGCCCGGGCGCTGGCGGATGCGGGGGCTAAAGCCCTGATCGCGGGGTGTACCGAGGTTCCGCTGCTGCTGCGGGCGGAGGAGGCCGCCGCGCCGCTGACGGACTCGGCCGAGGTGCTGGCGCAGGCGTGCGTCGAGGCGTGCCTGTAGTTTCGTCGTCGACGGGGTTGCCCCCCGGCGTTCGGCCCGCCAAACGAAGCGGGTGAGCATTCAATCCCTGATCATCGATTGCGACCCCGGCGTGGACGACGCCGTGGCGCTGTTCCTGGCCTTTGCGGCGCCCGAGCTGGAGCTGCTGGCCATCACCACGGTCGGGGGCAATGTTCCCGGCGCCAAGACCCAGCGCAATGCGCGGATCATCCGCCAGATCGCCGGGCGCGAGGACGTGCCGGTCTTCGGCGGGGCGGAACGGCCGCTGAAACGCCCGCCGGCGGGGGCGGGTGAGTTCCATGGGCCGGAGGGCTTGGGCGATCTGGAGCCGTTCGAGCCGGCGGGCATCGTCGGCGACGGGCCGGCGGCCAACGCCATCGTCGATCTGGTGATGCGCCGGCCCGAAGGCTCGGTCGCCGTCGCCGTCATCGGGCCGATGACCAATCTGGCCCTGGCCATGCGGCGCGAGCGGCGGCTGGCCGAACGGCTTGGGCCGGTGGTCGTCATGGGCGGCGCGCGGGCCGAGGGCGGCAACATCACCGCATCCGCCGAGTTCAACGTCTGGGCCGACCCGGACGCCGCGGCGGTGGTGTTCGGATCGGGCTGTCAGGTCGTCGCCTTCGGCCTGGACGCGACCCATCAGGTGCGCGCGACCGAGGACCGGATCGCCGCCGTCGAGGCCATAGACAGCGACGCCGCGCGGGCCACGGCCGCGATGCTGCGGTTCTCGCAACGGGTCGAGCGCGAGGTCGTAGGATGGGATGCAGCGCCCCTGCACGACCCCTGTCCCATCGCCTGGCTGATCCGGCCCGACCTGTTCGAGACGAAGGCGTGCCGCATTGAGGTGGAGACGGCCTCGGATCTGACGCGCGGCCATACGGCGGTGGAGTTCCGGGTCGATCCGGCGACGGCGCGGCATCGTTGGACCGTGGCGGCGGATGCGCAGGGTGTCTTCGACCTGATCGTCGAAAAGCTGAAGGGTCAGGCGCGGGAGGCGGCGGCATGAGAATCACCGTCGTCGGCTCGATCAATCTGGATCTGGTGGCCAGCGCGCCCCAGCTGCCGGCGCCGGGCGAGACGGTGACGGGGGCGGCCCTGGCGCGTCATCCCGGCGGCAAGGGCGCCAATCAGGCGCTGGCGGCCGAGAAACTGGGCGCCGAGGTCTGTCTGATCGGGCGGGTCGGCGACGACGCCATGGCGGGCGAGGCCCTGGCCCTGATGGAGGACCTGCGCGTCGATCTGGCGGGGGTGGAGGTCGATGTGGCGGCCCCCACCGGCGTCGCCCTGATCGCCGTCGATCCGACCGGCGAGAACCAGATCGTGGTCGCGGCCGGGGCCAACCACATGGTCACGCCCGAACAGCTGCCGCAGCGGATCGAGGGCGCGCTGATCGTCCAGCTGGAGCTGCCGATCGAGACGGTGGAGGCGGCGGTGGGCCGGGCGACGGGCTTCGTCTGCGCCAATCTGGCGCCCGCCGCGCCGGTGTCGGAACGGCTGCTGCGCCGCGCCGACCTGATCGTGGTCAACGAAACCGAGGCCGCCTTCTATGGCGACGGCCTGCACCGGGGCGGCGGCCGGGTGGTCGTCACCAAGGGCGCGAGAGGCGCGGCCATGTATCAGCGCGGCGTCGAAATGGCCTGGGCCACCCCGCCCGTGGTGGAGGCGGTCGATGCGACCGGCGCCGGCGACGCCTTCGTGGCGGCCATCACGGTCGCCCTGCTGGAAGGCATGGACCCGGCCGAGGCGTTGCGGTTCGCCTGCGCGGCCGGGGCTGTCGCGGCGACGCGGGCAGGGGCGCAACCGTCCGCGCCGGAGCGGGACGAGGTGGAGCGGTTGCTGGGGTTTTGAACCTCACGCTTGTCGGTGTCATTCCGGGGCGTCCGAAGGACGAACCCGGAATGACGATGGAAGGACTTCACCAATCCGCTCATCCCCGCGAAAGCGGGGACCCAGTTCTGTCGCTCGGCAGTGCGTGGGATCAGCAGCACATCACGCTTTCCAAGATGCCCGCCCAAAGCCCTGGGTCCCCGCTTTCGCGGGGATGAGCGGAAAGTGATTTCAGTGGCGATGTAACACCGTAACAGCGAAACGGGTTGGCAGGGACGTAAAGGCGGGGTTAGGTCTGGGGTTCGGGCTTTTGTGGGGACTTCGGATGATGACGATGGGTATGCGGGGCGCCGGGCTGGCGCTGGCGACGGTGTTGCTGGCTTCGACGGCGGGGGCGGCGTTTGCGAAGAGCGCGGGCGGGCAGGGCGCAGCGGCGGGGCCGTTGGTCTATCAGCAGCCGCCGGCGCCGATCGCGGACATATTGGACGCCAAGCCGACGCCGTCGTCGATGCTGAGCCCGGATCGGCGGACGCTGGTGCTGATGGATCGGTCGAACCTGCCCAGCATCAAGGCCCTGGCCGAGCCGATGTTGAGGCTGGCCGGGACGCGGATCAATCCCAGGAACAATGGCGCGGCCGAAAGCCGGGTGTCCTGGCTGACGGGGCTGAGCCTGCAGGCGGTGGACGGAGGGCAACCTCGCGTCGTGGCCCTGCCCGGCGGCGCGCGGTTTACGGCGCCGCGGTTCTCGCCGGACGCCAAGTCGCTGGCCTTTGTGATGGATCGGCCGACGGGGCTGGAGCTTTGGGTCGTGGATGTGGCCTCGGCGCGGGCGCGCAAGCTGACCGATCCGGTAGTCAATATGACGGGCGGGACGGGCTATGAATGGCTGCCCGACAGTTCGGGTCTGCTGGTCGAGGCCGTGCCCGCCGGACGCGGTCCGGCGCCGGACGTGACGGCCGCGCCGACGGGGCCGAACATCGAGGAGACGGCCGGGCGGGTCGCGCCGGTGCGGACCTATCAGGACCTGTTGTCGAACCCCGGCGACGAGGCCCTGTTCGACCATTATTTCACCAGCCAGCTGACGCTGGTTCCGCTGAACGGCCGTGCACGGACGATCGGGGCGCCGGCGGTCTATCTGGATGCGTCGGTGTCGCCGGATGGCAAATACATCCTGCATGAGATCGCCAAGCGGCCCTATTCCTATGCGGTGCCGGACGACCTGTTCCCGACCGAGATCGTGGTGACGGACCTGAACGGGCGGGTGGTGCGGACCATCGCCGATCTGCCGCTGCGGGACGATGTGCCGACCGCCTTCGACGCCGTGGCGCCGGGGCCGCGTTCGGTCGGCTGGCGCGCCGATGCGCCAGCGACCCTGACCTGGGTCGAGGCGCTGGACGGCGGGGACATCAGGCGCGAGGCCGAGTTCCGGGACCGGGTCTTCATGCAGGCGGCGCCGTTCACGGGCGAGCCGGTCAAGCTGATCGACCTGAAGGAGCGGTTCGGCGGCATCGTCTGGGGCCGGGACGATCTGGCCATCGTCAACAGCCGCTGGTTCAACACCCGCCACGAGACGCGCTTCGTGGTCGATCCGTCCAAACCCGGCCAGGGTCGGGTGCTGCTGGAGCGGAACTATCAGGCGCGCTACGACAATCCGGGCCAGCCGGTGACCCAGCCGAATGCGCAGGGCCGCTCGGTGATCCGGTTCGATCCGCAGGGGCGCATCCTGATGTCGGGCGCCGGCGCGACGCCGCAGGGCGAGTTCCCGTTCCTGGCCGCCATGGACCCGGCGACGGGACGCAGCGAACGGCTGTGGACCTCGGCCGATACGGATTACGAGGCGGTGGTCGGCTTCCTGGACGCGGACGGCAAGCGGGTGGTGACGCAGCGCGAGACGCGGCTGGATCCGCCCAACCTGCAGATCCGCGACCTGACGACGGGCCAGACGACGCGGCTGACAAACTTCCCCGATCCGGCGCCGCAGCTGGCCGAGGCGACGCGGCAGCTGGTGACCTATGAGCGGGCGGACGGGGTCAAGCTGTCGGGGACGCTGTATCTGCCGGCCGGGTACGACAAGGATCGCGACGGGCCGCTGCCGATGCTGATGTGGGCCTATCCGGCCGAGTTCACCGATGCGGCGGTGGCGGGCCAGACGGTGGACGTCCAGAACCGCTTCGTGCGGCCGGGCGGGTCCAGCCATCTGTTCCTGCTGACGCAAGGGTATGCGATCTTCGACAACCCCTCCATGCCCATCATCGGCAAGGACGGGGCCGAGCCGAACGACACCTATGTCCAGCAACTGACGGCGGACGCCCAGGCGGCGGTGGACGCGGTGGTGCGGATGGGGGTGGCGGACCGCGACCGGATCGCGGTCGGGGGCCACAGCTACGGCGCCTTCATGACCGCAAACCTCTTGGTCCACACCGATCTGTTCAGGACCGGGATCGCGCGCTCGGGCGCCTATAACCGCACCCTGACGCCGTTCGGCTTCCAGTCCGAGCAGAGGAACTATTGGGAGGCGACCGAGGTCTATACCGAGATGTCGCCCTTCACCTATGCCGACAAGATGAACGAGCCGATCCTGCTGATCCACGGCGAGGCGGACGACAACTCGGGCACCTTCCCGGTGCAGTCCGAGCGGTTCTATGCGGCGCTGAAGGGGCTGGGGGCGACGGCGCGATACGTCACCCTGCCGCTGGAGGCGCACGGATACCGCGCGCGGGAATCGGTGGGCCATACGCTGTGGGAGATGACCCGCTGGCTGGACCAGTATGTGAAGAATGCGCCGCCGAGGGCGGGGGCGAACTAGGGTCAAGCGAGATCCAGCCTGGGAACGTCATTCCGGGGCGTCCGAAGGACGAACCCGGAACCCAGGAGGCGCGCATCGGGCGTTAGAATGCGTTCGGCGCTGCGTTTGCGGCTCTGGGTTCCGGGTTCTTCGCTCCGCTCAGCCCCGGAATGACGACACGGGGGAGCCTGTCCTAGAGGCTGTCGGCGGAGCCTAGGGCCTGGGCGTCGCGGGTCTTGCGGGTCTGGGCGCCGTCGTGTTCGCCGCGCCCTCGTCGTGACCGTTGTGATGAACCTTTTTCTGAGCCGCGCCGACGACGCATCGCGGTCGTTCCGATCAGGTTCGAGCGGAGGCCGGCCTCGTCACGGTCTGACGATCAGCCGCACCACCTCGCCGGCGTGCAGGCGGTCGAAGCCGGTGTTGATGTCTTCCAGCGGGATGACGCCGCTCATCAGCCGGTCGACGGGCAGGCGGCCCTGGCGATACAGGGCGACGTAGCGGGGGATGTCGCGGCTGGGGACGCAGGTTCCGATGTAGGAACCCTTCAGCGTGCGCTCCTCGCCGACCAGGGAGACGACGTTGACGGCCAGGGCCGCGTCGGGCGGCGGCAGGCCGGCGGTGACGGTGGTTCCGCCGCGCCGGGTCATCTTCCAGGCGTTTTCCAGCGCCCGGACAGAGCCGGCCATTTCGAAGGCGAAGTCGGCGCCGCCGTTCGTCAGGGCGCGGACCTGAACGACCGCATCGGGGTCGGCGGCGTTGACGGTCTGAACCGAGCCCAGGGTGCGGGCCAGGGCCAGTTTCTCCTCGGACAGATCGACGGCGACCACGGGCGAGGCGCCGCTGGCGAGCGCGCCCAGGACGCTGGCCAGACCCACCCCGCCCAGGCCGATGACGACGACGCTCTGGCCCGCCTTCACCCCGGCGGTGTTCACCACGGCCCCGACGCCGGTCAGGACGGCGCAACCGAACAGGGCCGCCTCCTCGAACGACAGGGCCGGGTCGATCTTGACCAGCGAGCGGCGCGAGACGACGGCGCGTTCGGCGAAGGCGGAACAGCCGAGGTGGTGGTTGACGGGCTCGCCCTCGCGGAAAATGCGGCGGGCGCCGGACAGAAGCTCGCCCCGGCCATTGGCGGCGGCGCCGGGTTCGCACAGGGCGGGACGGCCGCCCGCGCACGGGTCGCAATGACCGCAGGAGGGCATGAAGACCATGACGACGTGATCGCCGATGGTCAGATCCGTCACCCCTTCGCCCAGGGCCTCGACCACCCCGGCCGCCTCGTGCCCCAGGGCCATGGGCAGGGGGCGGGGGCGGTCGCCGTTGATGACGGAAAGGTCCGAGTGGCACAGGCCCGCCGCCTTGATCGCGACCCGCACCTCGCCGGGGCCGGGCGGGTCCAGGGCGACGGTCTGGACCGACAGGGGGCGGCTGTCGGCGTAGGGCCGGGCGGCGCCCATCTGCGACAGGACGGCGGCGCGGGTGGTCAGGGTCATCGGGGCTTCCCTTTGGCGCGCGCTGTCGGCCAGCGCGTTCGTGATCGGACTGCTACCGATAGGCGCTTGACCTAACGTCGTCCAAGCGAGAGCGTCGTGATCGAGAGCGACGGTTCGCGTCGCCGAGGGAAACGACGATGCCGAAACGTGACGAGGGCGCCCTGGCGCAACGGGCGACCTACAAGGCCTATCACATGGTCTCCACCCGCTGGGCCGACAACGATCAGTACGGCCATATCAACAACGCCAAATTCTACGAGTTCGTGGATTCGGCGGTGAACGCCCATCTGCTGATCGCCAACGCCCTGAACGAATCCATCGGCCTGGTGGTCGATTCCGGCTGTCGCTACACCTCGTCGCTGAAGTTCCCGGACGTGATCGAGGTGGGGATCAAGGTCGACCGCATCGGCACCTCCAGCGTCAGCTACGGCTTTGCGGTGTTCAAGCGCGGCGTCGACGTCCCCGCCGCCATCGGCCATTTCGTCCACGTCTATGTCGACGCCGAAACCCGCCGGCCCAAGCCGCTGCCCGAACGCCTCCGCGCCGTGGTCGAGAACCTGCGGGCGGATTGAGGGGGGGACGCGGCGCATGTCGTAAGCTCAACCAGGCTCAGCACGCGATTGAGGTGATCGGTCCGTCCTGATCCAATCAAGGAACGACCTCGCGGGTCTCCGCATCGTCGCCGCCATAATCTTCTGGTCCAGAATCCAGCCCTTCGGCAGAGCGCGCCAAAGTCGAATTCTTGCATTTGAGAACCAATCGCATTAACAGCGAGGCGGATTTGAGGATTCGTCATGCGCCGTCGTCTGTTGCTCGCCACCGTTTTCGCCCTTGCGCCCGTTTCGGCCCTTGCCCAGGCGCAGCAGCCTGCGGCGCTCGAGGATGTGGTGGTCACGGCCTCGACGCGGGCGCAGCGGGTGGTGGAGGCGCCGGCGTCGATTTCGGTGGTGACGGCCGAGACCCTGGCCAATCGGCCCAACGCCGACCTGACCGACGCCTTGCGCGATGTCGAAGGCGTGTCGGTCAGCGGCGGATCGAACAGTCAGGACGTCTTCATTCGCGGCCTGCCGGGCAGCTACACCCTGGTGCTGGTGGACGGTAAGCGCCAGTCCACGCGCGACAGCCGGGTCAACGGCAACGCCGGTTTCGAACAGAGCTTCACCCCGCCGTCCGGCGCCATCGAGCGGATCGAGGTGGTGCGCGGGCCGATGTCGTCGCTTTACGGGTCGGACGCCATCGGCGGCGTGATCAACATCATCACCAAGAAGGTGCCCGAGCGCTGGGGCGGCTCCATCGGCGGCGACTATGTGGCCCAGGAGAAGGGCGCTTCGGGCGATTGGCGTCAGGCTCAGGGCTATCTGGCCGGGCCGCTGGTGGGCGGCGTGCTGGGCGCGCAAGTCTGGGGCCGCACCTATAAGCGCGACGAGGATCACATTCTGGGCGGCGTCAACGGCGGCGAGGACTGGAACCTGACCGGCCGCCTGGCCTGGACGCCGAACACGGATCACGAGGTGCTGCTGCAGGTCGACCGCACCGATGTCCGGCGCGAGAACACCGCCGGCGCGACCCTGGCCGCCACGGCCGCGTCCAACTACAACACCAATGAGCGGACGGCCGCGTCCCTGGGCTGGAACGGCCGTTGGGACTGGGGCGCCAGCGCCCTGTCGGTGCTGCGCGAACAGACCCAGCGCAAGACCTTCACCCAGCGCAGCGGTTCTTTCGTCCAGGACGCGCGTGCGCCCGAACTGACCAACACCGTCTATGACGCCCTGTTCAACATTCCGCTGGAGGGGACGCGCCTGGGCGATCACCAGCTGGTGGTCGGCGGTCAGTATATCGAGAACAAGCTGGTCGATCTGAACCCCGGCGTCAGCGCGACCCAGCCGGGAACCTTCACCGTGTGGCAGCGCGCCCTGTTCGTGGAGGACGAATGGCGGCTGAACGAGCAACTGGCCCTGACCGCCGGCCTGCGCTTCGACGACCACGAACGCTATGGCTCCCACTGGAGCCCGCGTCTTTATGCGGTCTGGACCCCGGCCGAGGCCTGGACGATCAAGGGCGGCGTCTCCACCGGCTTCCGCGCGCCAGAACTGCGTCAGGTGGCGACCGGCTATGCCTACACCACGGGCGGCGCCAACTGCTCGGTCGGGCCGAACGGGACGTGCGGCGTCATTCTGGGCGATCCGAACATCGAACCCGAGACCAGCACCAACTATGAGATCAGCGTGCTGTGGAACCCGTCGACCACCCTGTCGGCCAGCGCGACGGTCTTCCGCACCGCCTTCAAGGACAAGATCGACAGCGCCCTGGTCTACAACGCCGACGGGACCGTCGCCCGCTGGAGCGAGAACCCGAACTATCGCCTCTATTACTGGTACAATCTTCAGGACGCCGATCTGCAGGGCGTGGAGGTGTCGGGGCGCTGGCGGCCCATCGACCGACTGGGGCTGAAGGCGGGCTACACCTATACCGACTCCGAGCAGAAGTCGGGGACCTACAAGGGTCTGCCGCTGTCGCGCACGCCCGAGCATATGGCCAACCTGCGCGCCGACTATGACGTCAGCGAGCGGCTGAACCTGTGGGGCGCGGTCAACTATCACGGGGCGGAGCTGAACGCCGGCCTGCGCGTGGGGGCGAACGGCCAGCCGATCCTGAACGGCGCGACCCAGGTCGGGCGGCGCTATCCCAGCTACACCACCGTCGACGTCGGGGCGAACTGGCGCGTGACCCCGGCGGTCAGCCTGAAGGCGGGCGTCTATAATCTGGGCGACGAGGCGATCGATGTCGCCGACTACGACTTCCAGGGCGACGGGCGTCGCGGCTGGATCGGCGTGAACTACAGCTTCTGATGCGCCGCGCCCTGCTCATCGCCGTCTGCGGTGTGGCGGTCCTGGCGGCCGCGCCCGCCCTGGCCCAGCCGGCCGCCGCGGCGCGCGTGGACCGGACCATCGCCGATGTCGGCTCGGCCTACTACGGGTTCGAACGGCTGTCGGTGACGTCCGAGGACGGGGCGCGGGTCTATCGCGTGTGGATCGCCACGCCGAAGAGCCCGGCGCCCGCCGGCGGCTATCCGGTCGCCTGGCTGCTGGACGGCGACGCCGCCCTGACCCGGATCGACGAGGGGTTGCTGGCGCGGCTGGACGCCGGCGACCCGCCCGTCATCGTCACCATCGGCTATGAGGGGGGCCGCCAGTTCGACGTCCTGGCGCGCGCCTTCGACTATACGCCCCCGCTCTCGGACGGCCCGGCGCTCGATCCGGCGGGGCGGCCGGGCGGCGGGGCCGACGCCTTCCTCACCCTGTTGCAGGATCGGATCGCGCCGGAGGTGGCCCGGCGTGTCGCGCTCGATCCGGCGCGCAGCCTGATCTGGGGCCATTCCTACGGCGGGCTGTGCGTGTTGCACGCGGCCCTGACCCGGCCGGACGCCTATCGCGCCTTCGTCGCGGCCAGCCCGTCCCTGTGGTGGGGTTATGGCGCGGTGCTGAAGGATGCCCCACCCTTCCTGGCGCGGTCTTCGCGGCCCGACCTGGCCCTGACCCTGCTGGTGGGCGAGGACGAGGTGCGCGGGCGTGGGTCGCGACCGCACACCCATCCGATGTGGACCTCGGTTTCCGCAGGCGCGACGCATGATCTGGCGGACCAACTGGCGGGCGCCGGGGTCGATGTTCGGTTCGGCGAACTGCCGGGCCAGGGCCACGGCGGAATGCTGGCCGCCTCGCTGATCCCCACCCTTCTGTCCCTGGCCGGCGTCGCCCCGGCGCCTGGAGAGCCCCTGTGATGACCGACCCGACGTCCTCCATCCTGTCGCGCCGTTCGGCCCTGCTGGCGCTGGGCGGTCTGTCCCTGCTGGCGGCCTGCGGCGCTCGCGAGACGGCGGCGACGGTGTCCGAGTTGAAGGACCTGCGCGACAGGCCGGTCCGCCCCCTGTCGCCGGGCCAGAAGATCAGCATCGACGACGGCCGCTATCTGATCGCCCTGGCCCTGATCCATCCCGATCCCGTGTCCCTGCTGGCGGCCTGGAGCGGCGACGTGAACCGGATCAGCCCGGACATGTACAAGGCCTATGTCGAGAAGTTCCCGGCCCTGGCGACACTGCCCAAGATTCCCCGCTCGGGCGAACCGTTCAATCTGGAGGCCGTGCTGGCCGCGCAGCCGGCGACGGCGGTCGTCTCGGTCGAGTCCGGCCCCAACGACGAACAGGCGGGCCAGTTGCAGGCGGCGGGCTTGCCGGTCGCCTTCATCGACTTCTTCAATCATCCGTTCGAGAACCAGGCCCGCAGCCTGGCCCTGCTGGGCGCCCTGATCGGGCGCGGCGAACAGGCCGCCGCCTTCAACGCCTTCAAGACGGCGCGGCTGGACGCCATCTCGGCCAAGGTGGCGACCGTGCCGATGGACCAGCGGCCGACGGTCTTTCTGGAACCGCACGCCATGATCACGCCCGACTGCTGCAACTCGCCGGGGCGGGGCAATGTCGGCGACTACATCGCCTTCGTCGGCGGGCGCAACATCGGCGCCGATGTGCTGACCGCGCCGACGGGCAAGCTGAACCTGGAATATGTGATCCAGCGCGACCCCGACGTCTATATCGCCACCGGCGGCCCGCATCTGGCCAAGGCCGGCGGCTTCGTCGTCGGGCCGGACTTCACGCCCGAACAGTCGCAGGCGGGCCTGCGCCGCGTGACCGGCCGCCCTGGCATTTCGACGCTGAAGGCGGTGCGTCAGGGCCGGGCGCACGGCCTGTCGCACCAGCTGATCAACTCGCCCATCGACATCGTGGCCACCGAAATCCTGGCCAAGTGGATTCATCCCGAGCTGTTCGCCGACCTGAACCCGCGCGCCACCCTGGACCAGATCAATCAGCAGTTTTTGGCCGTGCCCTATCGCGGCGACTACTGGGCCGACCTGACGCCCGCCTGATCCATCCCCCGAAGACCGAAGAAGGACTATGCCGATGACCTCCGTCCGTTTCGCCGCCGCTGCGGCCGCCGCCCTGCTGGCGTCCGTCGCCGCGCCCGCCCTGGCCCGCACGACCGCACTGATCCCGCCCGCCGCCAGCGCCCCCGCCCCCGCCCCCGCGCCAACCATTGTCAAGTCGGTGAAGGTCGAGCCGGGCGGCCTGTATGAAATCGTCTTCAACCCGGCCGACAGCAACATTCTGATCGCCGCCGTCGGTCCGCGCGGCGAGACGCGCGGCGCCATCGCCCGCCTGAACGCCGATCTGACGCCGGGCCAGTCCATCGACGTCTCGGCCAATCCGCTCTACGGCCTGGGCTTCAACAGCCGCACCCAGACGCTTTACGGCACGGCGACGCGCTCCGGCTCGGTCGGGGTCGTCGATGTCCGAACCGGCCGCCTGGTCGCCACCATCAAGGACGGCGACGACGATTCCGCCCACGTCCGCGAGGTCATCGTCGATGAGACGCGCAACAAGGCCTATGTCACCGTCGTCGGCGGAGAAGCGAACGACGCCAGCCGCCCGAACCAGATCTGGGTCGTCGACGGCGCGACCAACGCCATCGAGCGCAAGATCGCAGCCCCGGTCGGCGGCCTGACCGGCGCCGCCCTGGACGCACAAAACAACCGCCTGTTCGTGACGGGCATGAGCTCCAACGACGTCGGCGTCATCGACCTGGCGACCGGCCAGTCGGTCGCAACCTGGCCGACCGGCAGCGAAAAGCCCACCAATGTCGCCTTCGACGCGGCGGGCGGCCGCCTGTTCGTCGCCAGCCAGGGCACCGGCGACCTGACCGTCATGAACTCAGCGGACGGGGCGGTGATCAAGAAGGTGCCGACGGGCGAGGGCGCGCTGAGCGTCGCCTACAACCCCCGCAACGATCAGGTCTATGTCGCCAATCGCCAGGCGGGCACGGTGACGGTGGTGGGCGGCGGCGACTACGCCGTGCTGGCCAATCTCCAGACCGGCACCTTCCCCCAGACCATCGCCATCGATCCGGCCACCAACGCCGTCTATGTGACCAACAAGGCGCGGGGCCTGCCGCGCAACGCCCCGGCCGGCACGCCGGTCCCGGTCGATCCGGCGGGCGACACCGTCACCTTGATCCGGCCCTGACATGGGCCGAGCGGCGGTCGCGCCTTCGCTGGACTGGAACGGCGACAACGGGCGGCGCTGGGTCGAGAACCAGGACCGGCTGGACCGGATGCTGGCGGCCTATGGCGCGGCCCTGGCGCGCGCCGCCGCCCCGGCCATGGGCGACCATGTGCTGGACGTCGGCTGCGGGGCCGGGGCGACGACCTTCGACATGGCCGCCCGCGTGGGTCCCTCCGGGCGGGTCGTGGGGCTGGACATCTCGGCGCCCCTGATCGGGCGCGCCCTGGACCTTGCCGCATCGCAGGGCGGCGAGGCGGTGGAGTTCCGCCTCGCCGACGCCGCCCTGGCCGAGTTCACGCCCGACTTCGACCGGATCGTTTCGCGCTTCGGCGTGATGTTCTTCGACGATCCGGTCGCGGCCTTCGCCAATCTGAAGCGCGCGCTGAAGCCGGACGGGCGGCTGGTCTTCGTCTGCTGGCGCGGCGCGGCCGAGAACGACTGGACCCGCCTGCCGATGGCGGCCATCCGCGATCTCGCGCCGGCCCTAGCCCCGGCCGATCCCGAGGCGCCCGGACCCTTCGCGTTCGGCGACCGCGACCGGATCGCACGCATTCTGATCGACGCCGGCTATGCCGATATCGACATCCGGCCCTTCGACAGTCCGGTCCATTTCGGCGTGGGGGACACGGCGGACGCCGCCCTGGACGATGCGGTCGATCACGCCATCCGCGTCGGGCCGCTGGAGCGGGCGTTGAGGGGCGTTTCGGGCCCGGTGCGGGATCAGGCCCTGGCGGCGGTGCGTCTGGCCTTCGCCGGCAAGCTGCGTTCCGACGGCGTCTGGATCGACGGCGCCGCCTGGATCGTCAGCGCACGTCGGGGTTAAAGCACGTCGTCGACCATCACCTGGATCTGACCCTTCGCGCAGGGTTCGACCCGGGCGCGCACCTGCCAGACGTCGGCCAGGACGGCGGGGGTGACGGCCTCGGCCGGCGCGCCCTCGATCTGCACCCGGCCGTTCGCCAGCACCACGATCCTGTCCGAGACACGGGCGGCGGCCTGCAGATCGTGCAGCACCATCACCACCACCGCCCCATTCTCGCGTGCATAGTCGCGGGCCAGGCGAAACACCTCCAGCTGATGCCGCAGGTCCAGGGCGCTGGTCGGTTCGTCCAGCAGCAGGACGCGCGGCTGGCGGACCATGGCCTGGGCCAGGCCCGCGATCTGACGCTGGCCGCCCGACAGCCGGTCCAGCCGCTTCAGCGCCAGATCGACCGCCCCGACCCGCTCCAGCGCCGCCAAAGCGCGGACCTCGGCCTGGGCCGAACCGGCGGCGGACGGCGAGGCCTCCAGCGCCGCGATCACCGTCTCCAGCACCGTCAGGGCCACGTCCTGCGGCAGGGTCTGGGGCATATAGGCGACATGGCGCGCCCGCTCGGCGATGGACATCCGGTTCAGGTCCAGCCCGTCCAGCATGACCCGTCCCGCCGCCGGCGTCAGGCCCGCGACGGCGCGCATCAAGGTGGTCTTGCCCGCCCCGTTCGGACCGATCAGCGACACGACCTGGCCTGCCGCCAGCGGCTGCAGGTCCACGTCCGACAGTATGGTCCGCTCGCCGTAGCGGGCGGTCAGATGCTCCACGACCAGGCTCATCCCCGCGCTCCGCTGCGGAAGATCAGGATCAGGAAGGCGGGCACGCCGATCACCGCCGTCACCACGCCCACCGGCAACAACGCGCCCGGAACCATGACCTTGGACGCCGCAGACGCCAGGGACATCAACAGCGCCCCGCTCAGCAGGCTGGCGGGCAGGTAGAGGCGGTGATCCTCGCCCACCAGCAGCCGGGCGATATGCGGCCCGACCAGACCGACGAAGCCCACCACGCCGACGAAGGCCACGGCGGCGGCCGACAGCAGACTGGCGCGCAGCAGGGAGAAGAAGCGCAGCCGCCCCACATCGACCCCGGCGCTCAAGGCCCGGTCCTCGCCCAGCCGCAGCGCCGTCAACGCCCGCGCCGCCGCCCAGGAGAAGGGCAGGGTCAGGGTGATGACCGCCGCCAGCACGGCGACCGAGCGCCAGCTGGCCCGCGACAGCGACCCCATGGTCCAGAACACCAGCTGCTGCAGCGCCTCCTGCGAGGCCACGAACTGCACCAGGGCGGTCAGGGCGTTGAAGGCGAAGACCAGGGCGATGCCGAACAGGACGATGCTCTGCACCCCGCCGCGCCGCGCCCGCGCCAGGGCCTGCAACAGCAGCACCGACCCGAAGGCGAAGACGAAGGCGTTCAGCGCCACCACCCCGTCCGCCGGCACGAACGGCAGGCCCAGCCCCAGCACGATGGCCAGGGACGCCCCGAACGAGGCGGCGGACGACACCCCCAGCGTGAAGGGGCTGGCCAGCGGGTTGTTCAGCACCGTCTGCATCTCCGCCCCCGACAGGGCCAGGGCCGCCCCGACCAAGATCGCCGTCAGGGCGTAGGGCAGGCGGATCTGCCACACGATGGCGGCCTCAGCCGGGCTCAGCAGGTCGGGCCGCACGATGCCGGTCACGATCCGCCAGGCGGACAGGCCCGACGGCCCGGTCGCCGCATCCAGACAAAGCGCCGCCACGCAGGCGACGGCCAGTCCCGCCAGCAGCAGCCGGCGGCGAAGGCGCAGACGCCGGTGCTGGCTCAGAACCTGAAGCGCGGCGGAAGAGGCGGGAAGGGACGCGGTCATGATAAGATTGCGTCGCATTACATTATCGCGCGGCGATAGGCTAGGAAGGGCTCATGACCGAAGCCGCCCCTTCCGCCTGGACGCCCTGGACCGCAGCGGAATGGCGAAACCGCTCGCTGGTCGGGCCGGACGGGCGGACGATGGACCTGATGCTGGCCCTGCCGCAGGGCGATGCGCCCCCCGGCGGCTGGCCATTGGTGCTGGCCCTGGACGGCGATCGGTTCTTCGCGGCCCTGGCCGGCGCCGCTGCGGCCCTGTCGCACCGGACGGACAAGACCGGGGTCGCCCCGATGGCCGTCGCCGCCCTGGCGCATCGGCCGGCGGCCGGCGCGCCTGGGGATCAGCGCGCGCGCGACTTCACCCGCAGCGCCTGTCCCGATCCGGGCCTCTTGGGTCCGTCAGGCGGCGGGGACGCCTTCCAGCGTCTGATCGCGGATGGCGTCCTGCCGATGCTGGCGCAAGGCGCGCCGCTGAACCTCGCGCGCGCCACCCTGTTCGGCCATTCGCTGGGCGGCCTGTTCGTGCTGGAGACGCTTCGGGCCGACCCGACCCTATTCGCCCGCTGGGTCGCCGTCAGCCCGTCCCTGTGGTGGTCGACGCCCTCCCCGGACATCGCCACCCCCGACCTGCTGATCGGCTGCGGCGAGGCCGAGACGGGGCGCGACATGCGCGACCGCATCGCCGGCTGGGTGGCCGCCAAGCCCGACGGCGCGATCTTCAAACAGGCCCCCGCCGCCGACCACGGCTCGGCGCCGTTCGCCCTGATCCCCGACATCCTGCGCCACGCCAGCGGAGCGCGGGGATAAGGTCGTCGCGCCATGCGGCACGGCAAACAGGGCCGCCCCAGGCCGCTAACCGACCCGGGGCGGCGGCTTCGGTCAGCGACGGACGCGGCTTTCCAGTTCGCCGATGCGGCGGGTCAGATAGGCGGTGTCGTCCGACGACGGGTTGGTGCGGCTGTAGGCGGCCTCAAGGCGCGTCAGATCGCCCAGTTCGACGCGGATGTCGGCGGCGTCGGCGCGGGTGACGGCGCCGGCGCGTTCCGCCG
Organism: Brevundimonas sp. UBA6550; assembly: GCF_002434505.1. Classification (GTDB taxonomy): domain Bacteria; phylum Pseudomonadota; class Alphaproteobacteria; order Caulobacterales; family Caulobacteraceae; genus Brevundimonas. The sequence continues at coordinate 554,177 of NZ_DJKE01000012.1, read as the reverse complement.
TCGTCACGCCGGCTTCCAGGTTCGCCAGGCGGGTGCGGGCGGGCAGGGCGGTGGTCGGGGTCTGGCCGGCCGGGCCGTCGCCGACGCGCAGGTCCAGCGCATCCAGGCGCGCGTCCAGATCGGCGCGCTCGGTCGCATTAATCGAGCCGTCGGCCTTGTAGCGGTTCTCGACCTGGATCAGCGCTTGGTAGTCGGCCTTCAGGCGCGTGGCCTCGGTGCGGGTGATGCGGCGCGCCGTGACCGAGGCGTCCACCCGCGCGTCGAAGGCGGCGCGGCCTTCCGCGACCGTATTGGCGTCGCCATAGCCGGCGGCCCCCGAATCCAGCGTCTGGGTCAGGGCGGTGTAGCGCGCGTTCAGATCGGCGCGTTCCTGGGCCGAAATGCCATCGGCGGCGTAGCGGTTCTCCAGATCGACCAGGGCGGTGTAGTCGGCCCTCAGCCGTGTGGCGGCAGAGGCGGACACGGTTCCGGCGCGCACGCCGGCGTCGACCCGGCCGGTGAACTGCGTCTGGCCGTCACGCAAGGGGCGACCGCCGCGCAGCCAGGCCTGGTCCATGGCCGACAGGCCCAGTCGGTCGCCGAACAGGGCGCCGACGACGGCGCCGAGCCGATCCTGATTGGTGGGCGTCTGGGCCGAGGCGGCGCCGGCCGTCAGCGTCAGGGCCAGGGCGGTGGCGCCGGCCAGCGCCAGACGGGTCGGAGCGGTGCGGGGAGAGGTCATGGGGAAAAGCCTTCGTGTTCTGTTTCGAGCCGAAAGAACGACGGTTGGCGCGCTTGGTTGCCGCCGAACCGGCCGCCGCCGCTAGCATCGACCCGTCCACTTCCCTTATGAGGGGCCGATATCCCGTGACCGGACCGTTCTGACGCCATGACCCAATCGCCGCCCCGCATCGGGGGCCAAGACGTCGAAAGCTGGGGCGATCCCGAGGATCCCGTCGTGCTGCTGATCGGCCGGCCCCAGGCCCTGTTCGGCGACTGGCGGCGGTCGGTGCGCGCGCTGACGGAGGCCGGTCGTCATGTCCTGATCGCGCCCGCCTTCGACAGGGCGGACGATCCGACGGGCGAGCTTCGGCGCCTCCTGACCGACCTGCCGTCGCGTCCCGCCCTGATCTGCGCCGAGGCCAGCTTGCCGGCCGTGATCCCGGCGCTGCAGGTCACGGGCGCGGCCCTGGCCAGCTGTCTGGTGATTTCGGCCTCCGACCCGGCGTTCCAGCCGCCTCTCGATCCGGCGGCGCTCGATCTGCCGGTCCAGATCGTCGCCCGCGACGACGGCGCAGATTCCGGCGAGGCGGAGAACGCCCTGGTCCTCGGCTTCCTGGAGCGCCAGGCCCCGCGCGAGGCGCTGCATTACATGGCCGGGTCCGACCCCCGCACATTGCGCGACGCCCTGGGCTGTTTCGCGACGGGGGTGACGGTGGTCACCACCATGGACGAGGCGGGCCAGCCCGTCGGCCTGACCGCCAACTCCTTCTCCTCGGTGTCGCTGGACCCGCCGCTGATCCTGTTCTGCCTGGCCCGGTCGTCGGCCAATGTGGAGCGGTTCCGCCAGGCGGCGCATTTCGCCATCAATGTCCTGCATATCGGCCAGCAGCCGACGTCGGGCGTCTTCGCCCGCGCCGGCGACCGGTTCCAGGACGTGGCGTGGGAGGCGTGGGACACCGGCGCCCCCATCCTGTCGGGCGCCCTGGCCAGTTTCGAATGCGCCACCGACCAGATCGTGGAGGCGGGCGATCATCTGGTCTTCATCGGTCGCGTCACCCGCGCCCGGTTCGAGCCGCGCCGCGATCCCCTGCTTTATTTCCGGGGCAAGTATCGGCGGCTGCACTTCTCCTGATCCGGCCGGATCGCTATCTGTCGCTGCAAATCAAAGGAAACCGCCATGTCGTCCGCCGATCCCGTCGTCATCGTCTCCTACGCCCGCACCCCGATGGGCGGTTTCCAGGGCGCGCTGTCGGACGCCAAGTCCACCGAACTGGGCGCCGCGGCGGTGAAGGCGGCGCTGGAGCGGGCCGGTCTGGACGCCGCCAAGGTCGAGCAGATCATCATGGGCTGCGTCCTGCCCGCCGGTCTGGGCCAGGCGCCGGCGCGTCAGGCGGGCATGGGCGCGGGCCTGCCCACCTCGACCGAGGCGACCACCATCAACAAGATGTGCGGCTCGGGGATGCAGGCGGCCATGATGGCGCATGACGCCCTGGCCGCCGGTTCCGCCGACGTCATCGTGGCGGGCGGCATGGAGTCCATGACCAACGCCCCTTATCTGATGCAGAAGCACCGGGGCGGCGCCCGCATCGGCCACGACGTCATTTCCGACAGCATGTATCTGGACGGACTGGAGGACGCCTACACCCCCGGCAAGCTGATGGGACAGTTCGCCGAGGACACGGCCAAGGTCTATCAGTTCACGCGCGAGCAGCAGGACGCCTACGCCATCGAGAGCGCCGGCCGGGCCAAGCGCGCGCAGGACTCAGGCGCCTTCGACGCCGAGATCGCCTCGGTCGAGGTCAAGACCCGCAAAGGCCCCGTCACCGTCGACCGCGATGAACAGCCGACCAAGTCCGATCCGTCCAAGATCCCCAATCTGAAGCCCGCCTTCGGCAAGGACGGCACCATCACCGCGGCCTCCGCCGCCTCGATCTCTGACGGCGCCGCCGCCCTGGTCATGATGCGCCAGTCGACGGCCCAGGCCCTGGGCCTGACGCCGGTCGCCCGCGTGGTCAGCCAGGCCGCCCATGCCCACGAGCCGCACCTGTTCACCACCGCCCCGGTCTTCGCCCTGCAGAAGGCGCTGAAGAAGGCGGGCTGGAGCGCCGACGACGTGGACCTGTGGGAGGTCAACGAGGCCTTCGCCATCGTGCCGATGATCGCCATGCAGGAACTCGGCATCCCCCACGACAAGATCAACGTCAACGGCGGCGCCTGCGCCCTGGGCCACCCGCTCGGCGCCTCTGGCGCCCGCGTCCTGACCACCCTGCTGTCCGCCCTGAAGGCCCACGGCAAGACCCGCGGCATGGCCGCCCTGTGCATCGGCGGCGGCGAAGCGACGGCGATGGGCGTGGAGTTGGTCTGAATCTATTCGCTATGATGAGATCTTAGCGGGCGCAGTGTGCATCGGCTAAGGGTGAAGCGCGTCTGCATTCAGAGCATGACGAGGGTGGCGTATGCCGTCAGACTCGGACGGTTTCACCGGTTTCGAAACGCGCCAATCTGCTCAGGATCGCGACTGTCAGGTGTTGCGAGATCTTGGCGGCAGTCGTTCGCGGACCTTGAAATCGTCTTGTTGACACCATCGATCTCAGGCCCTCCCAGCTAGCGCTGTCGCCCTGAAGGCGAAAATCGGGACGAGCGCAACCAGAGCTGCCACCACCCAGAAAGCGGCGCCCAGTCCAAGGACATGAGCGATGGCGCCGACGCCGGCCGGACCGACCAGCACGCCCGCATAGCCCGTCGTTGTGACCGCCGCGATGGCCAGTCCCGACGGCATAATGGTCTGGGCGCCTGCGAGGCGGAAGAGGACTGGTACGATGTTCGAGGCGCCCAGACCGATCAACACGAAGCCACCCGAGGCGATGGCAGCGTTCGGCGCGAGCAACAGCAGGACAAACCCCCACACGGCGACGATCCCGCCCCAGAACAGCACCCTTCGGTCTCCCATCCGCGCAGTGACGCCGTCGCCTAGAAGACGTCCGACCGTCATGGCGATCGAGAACACGATGTAGCCGAGGCCGCCTTGGGCGACCGGAACGAGGGCCGCGTCCGTGATGAGAACCGCGCTCCAGTCCAGAATGGCCCCTTCAGCGAGAAAGGCGGCAGCTGCGAGGACTGCCAGCAGCAGAACGACGCCCCGGGGAATAGCAAACAAGGGTCCGTCCTGCGCGCCTCTAATCCTCAACAGGCGAGGCCAGGCCGCGAGGATGGCTAGGCCGACGACCACTGCGCTGGCCGCCGCACAAAAGATCGCCGATACACCCAGCGACAGTAGTCCCGTAACGACAGCGGCGCCGCCGAACCCGCCGATACTGAACAAGGCGTGGAAGCCCGACATCAGAGGCGCGTCGCCTGCTTTCTCAACCTCCACGGCATGAATGTTCATGGCTACGTCCAGTGAGCCGAGGCCCGCGCCAAACAGAAACAGGGTCACGCCGAGGAGAGCGGGCGTATCAACGCTTGCGAGGAAAGGTAGCGTGGCCGCCATCAACAGGCCGCTGAGCACGATCACAGGGCGAACGCCCCACCGGGCGCTCAGCATGCCTGTCAGCGTCATCGCCGTAACCGATCCAACCCCGAGGCACAGCAGCAACAGGCCCAGCGCGCCTTCATCGACCCCCACCCGGTCTCGGGCAAACGGCACCAAAGGAGCCCAACTTGCGAGACCGAACCCCGCGGCGAGAAAGGCTAATCGTGTCCCAAGCCGCGTACGACCTTGAGTTTGAGGCTTTGTCATCCACTCGGCCTCAGTCAGCGCGCTGCGCCATGATATCGGATGCGCCTTCCGCTCGGATAATCATCGACCCGATTTGCTCGAACGCGCTGGCTTCATCCGCTGGCGCAGTTCGTTCCACCACGAGCGCTTGCACTCCTGCTGCCGGTGCGATGTGATAAGGTGCAGCCCGTCCCAGTTTGTCGTTCGTGGCCAGGACGACGAGGCGACGGCTCGCCTCGATCGCCGCACGCTTCACGTCCGCATCCCGTTCGTCCAGCACCGAAAGTCCCGAGCTGGCGCTGACCGCACACACGCCTATAAAGGTGATGTCTGGTCGATATCGCCCGATTTGCGCCACCGCCGTCCCCCCGACTGCAGCGTCGATTTGGGGATCAACGTGGCCCCCGATAAGGAACAGCGTCACCTCGGGCTTGCGATACAACGCTGCGGCGATCGTCACCGAGTTCGTGATCACGGTCACCGGCTGGCCAAGGGGCAGGGTTTCCGCAAGGAGCAGGTTTGTGGTCCCGGCGTCGATGTAGATCGTGTCCCTGGGTTTGACCAAGGCGGCTGCAGCACGCGCTAGCGCGCGTTTTGCTGTGAAGTTGCGGTCTACCCGATCAACGAACGGAGCGGTGTCGGTCAGCGGCAGGGCGCCGCCGTAAACGCGTCGGCATTTGCCCGCCCCGGCAAGGTCCCGAAGATCGCGACGTATCGCGTCCTCGGATACGCCAAACTCATCTGCGAGTTCGCGCGCGACGACACGTTGTGACTTGTTTAGCCGTTCAAGAATGATTTCGCGGCGGCGTTCTGGGAGCAGGTAAACGTTCATGACCGTGCACATAATCGTGCAAAATCGTGCAGTCAATATGACGAGTCCTCGTGGACAGCCCTAACGGCTTTTGGTGGATTAAGGGTGACCGCGCTTGCCGGGGACGCTCACGTCCGCCTTGGCTTGAAAAGCGACATCGCTTTTCGGGCTAACATAACGTCAGGCGACCGCCCTAAGCCGCGAACGCCGCCCGGATCGGCTGCACCGTCTGATCGGGGCGTTTGACCGGCAGGTCGAAGCTGACGGTGGTGCCGACGCCGGGCTGGCTTTCCATCGACAGCTGGCCGCCGTGCATTTCGATCAGGGATTTGGTCAGGGCCAGGCCCAGGCCGGTGCCTTGGGTGGTCTTGGAATGCTGGCCCTCGACCTGTTCGAACGGGCGCGCCAGGCGCACCAGGTCCTCGGGCGCGATGCCGATGCCGGTGTCGGCGCAGGCGACGCGGATGCGCGCCTCGCCCGCCGGTCCCTGGAACGGTTGCAGCGACACGACGATGGACCCGCCCTCGGGCGTGAACTTCACCGCGTTGGAGATCAGGTTCAGCATTACCTGCTTGACGCCGCGCTGATCGGCCTCGATGTCGGGCAGGTCGCCGCCTTCCACGGCGATCTTCAGCCCCGCGTCCTGAACCTTGCCGCGCATCAGGCGCACGGCGTCCTCGCACACCGCCTGCAACGACACCGGCTCATAATGCAGGGTCATCTTGCCGGCCTCGATCTTGGCCATGTCCAAGACGTCGTTGATCAGGCTGAGCAGATGCTGGCCCGACTTCAGGATGTCGGCGGCGTAACCCTTGTATTTCTCGTTCAGCGGCCCGAACAGCTCGCTGGCCATGATCTCGGAAAAGCCGTTGATGGCGTTCAGCGGCGTGCGCAGCTCGTGGCTCATATTGGCCAGGAACTCGGACTTGGCCTGGTTGGCGGCCTCGGCCCGGGTCATGGCGACCTCGTATTTGCGAGCGAGCAGCGACAGCTTTTCCTGGCTGGATTCCAGCTGGTCGACGGTGGCGCGCAGGTCGTCGGCGGCGCGGCGGCGCTCGGCCTCCTCGCGCTTGATGGCGGTGATGTCGGCGGCGGTGACGACCGAGCCGCCCTCGGAGGTGAAGCGTTCCGACAGCTGCAGCCAGCGCCCGTCGTGCAGTTCGACCTCGCGCAGACCCGCCCGCCCTCCGGCCGGCGGATGTTCGGCCTTGATGGCCAGGCCGGCGATGCGGTTCAGTTCGTCCTTCAGCGCGCCGCGCCGCACCACGCCGTGGTCGAAGCCGAAGGCGTCCTCAAACGCCTGGTTCCACAGGATCAACCGCCCCTGACGGTCGAACAGGACGAAGGCGTCGGAAATGCTTTCCACCCCGTCGCGCAGCCGGCTCTCGGCGGCCTGGGCGGCGGCCTTGGCGCGGCGGGCCTCGGTGATGTCCAGCGCCACGCCCAGTATGGCGGTGAAGCCGGCCTCGCCGCGCGGGCCGCGCGCCTGGCCCCGCGCGTCGATCCAGCGCGTGCGCCCGTCCGCGCCGGGCACGGGGAAGGTGATCTCGAAGGCGCCATAGGCCGCCGCCTGGCGCAGGGCGTGGCGGAAATCCTCATGGAACCGGGGATGGATGCGGGCGATCACCTCTTCCGCCTCGGCCACGCCCCCGCGCTGGAACCCCAGCAGGGTCGCCATATAGTCGGACAGGGACACTTCGCCCTTGGCCAGGTCCCATTCCCACACGCCGCAGCGCGCGGCCTCCACGGCGATGCGGAACCGCTTTTCGGTGGCGATCCGCTCGCGGTGCTGGCGATTGCGGCGCAGGCCGTAGAGGCCGAACAGACCCATGACCGCCAGACCCAGCAGCAGCGGCGCCCCGATCAGCCAGGCGTCGTCCATCGTTCCCACCGTCGCATCGTCCGACACCGCCACGACATAGGAGCCCTGCGCGCCCGCCCGCGCCGTCGCCGTCAGCCGGTCCTGTCCGCCGATGGACAGGGGGGCGGGCGTGGTCAGGGGCGCAAGCGCCGCGACGTCCGCGCCGATCAGGGCGCGGATCGGCTGGCCGATTTCGGCGACGCGCGCGGAGGCCAGCACCACGCCGGCGGGCGACACGATCCGCAGGCCCTTCGCCTCGTCCAGCGGCGGGACGATGCGCGCCTCCAGCCGGCCGGCGGGGGTGGACGTCGATGCGGCGGGGATCGCGCCGTCGCCGGCCTGGGCCAGCGCCGTTTCGCCCGGCCCGATCAGGGCGAAGGCGACGTCCGGCGCGGCGCGGCGCGCGGCCTCGACCACCTCGGCGGCGGGCCGGTTCCCGGCTGCGGCGGCGGTTCCGGCGGCCAGACCGGCGTCGGCCGCGCGCGTCAACACCTCGATGCGGCTGGCCGTCAGCCGCGCGTTCAACATCAGGTTCTCGGCCGTCAGCCGATCCGCCTCGCGCGTCGGTCGCGTGATTTCACGAGACGCCAGAAACACATAGCCGGTGGACAGCAGGGCCGCGACCAGCACGCCGATGCGCAGCCAGGCCGGCGCGCCAGGGGCGCGGTCCGACGCACGTCGCCCCCGCCCATGTTCCCGCCGCTCCGCGTCGCGCAAGCCACCCCTCCCGACCAATACCGGCTGAGACGGGAATCTAGGCTGCGTCGCGGATTCGTGTCGACCCTCCGATGGGTCTTTTCGCCGGATTTAGGCCAGGACGGCCGGGGCGGGCAGGCGCTCGGGCGCCGCGTCCAGCACGCGGTTCACGCCCTGCAGCAGATCGCGGGCCCGACGCGCCAGGCCCAGCACGGCGGGCGGGGCGTCGTCGGGGCTTTCCGACACCAGGTCCACCAGACCCTGCGCCACCTGCATCAGCTGGGGCGCGCTGGCGATCAGGCGCGCCTGACGCTCGATATGCTCGGGATCGCGGTCGTATTCGGCGCCGGGCACGCGCCAGCCGCCCCAGTCGGCGCGGTCCGTCACCACCACCGGATAGGTGCCGGGCTGGGGGTGGTGCAGGCAGTCCTCGGGCTGCTGCCACTTGTTGCGGGCGCGCAGCACGCGCCAGTCGCCGCCGTCCTGGTCCGCGCCGGGGTCCTCGGCGGCCAGCATCAGCTCGTTGGCCGTGAACTCGCGCCCCAATCCGACATCGTAGGTGACGCGCACAGGCTCGTCGAAGCCCTTGGCCCAGACCGGCTGGACCTGTTCGACGAAGGCCCAGGCGCCGACGCACTCGACCCAGACCTTCTGACCCTTCTGGAACTGCGCGCGCGCCATGCCACTCTCCGAAACCAACGGCCAGGATGAATGACGATCGTTGACGCCCGGTGTCGGGGCGCGGTTACGCAGTCCTTAACGCGAGATGCTTTCCAGCGTCTCTCCGGCGTATTTCTCCTTCACCCGCGTCGACAGGTCGCCCAGCGAGACCACGCCGACCACGCGGCCGTGCTTGTCCACCACGGGCGCGCGGCGGATCTGTTTCGATCCCATCAGGTCCAGCACGACCTTCAGGTCGTCGGTGTCCAGCACGGTCTGGGCGTCGCGGGTGATGAACTCCACCACCGTCGCCGATGGGGCGGCGCCGGTCGCCAGGGCGCGCACCACGATGTCGCGGTCGGTGATCGTGCCGATCAGCTGGTCGCCGTCCGCCACGGGCACGAAGCCGAAACCGCCCTTGGCCATCCGGCTGGCGACGTCCTGAAGGGTGTCGCCGGGGCGGGCCAGGTGAACGTCCCTGGTCATCACGTCGCGGATTTTCATGGCGGGTGTCCTTGCGGTTGAAGCGTTGCGCTGAAAACCCGCCGCGAGCGTGGCGGTTCCGGTCAGGACGTCCCCATCATGGCGTTCGCTGCGGCGGCAGGGTCTCGGCCGCCCGCACCAGCTGAACGAATTCGGCCCGCTCGCCATACGGATCGTCGCCCCGCGCGCCCTGCGCCTGGTCCACGATCCGGTCCCAGCCATAGTCGCCGGCCATCCACGGATCGCCCCGCAGCTTCTGGCCGAAGGCGGCGACGGCCAAGGCCCAGCGCGTGGCCTCGGGCGGCTGGGCGCTGACGGGGCCGGTCGTACGATTGGTCAGGGGCTGCTGGATCAGCTCGGACCGGCTCTGGCCCGGCTGTTTGTAACGCACCTGGATGAAGCCGATCTCGCCGTTCGGATCGCCGCCGCCCACGCCGATCCGGTTGTCGGGATAGCGACGCTCGCCGATCTGGGTCGGCCCGCCGACGGGGGTGATCTCATACAGGGCCGTGACGCTGGCGCCCGATCCGACCTCGCCCGCGTCGACCTGATCGTTGTTGAAATCCTGCTCGTTCAGCAGCCGGGTCTCGTAGCCGATCAGCCGCCATTCGGCGACGCGGGCGGGATTGAACTCGACCTGGATCTTGACGTCGTCGGCGATGGGGAAGGCGCCCTTGTCGAAGGCCGGGCCGAACAGGCGACGCGCGTCCCTCAGGTCCCCGACATAGGCCGCGACCCCATTGCCCGCCTGGGCGATGGCCTGCATCCGCGCGTCCTGATAGTTGCCGCGCCCGAAGCCATAGACCGACAGATAGACGCCGGTCCCGCGCTTGTCGGCGACATAATCCTCCAGCCGCTTGTCGTCGGTGACGCCCACGTTGAAGTCGCCGTCGGTGAACATCAGGATGCGGTTGACCTTGTCGCGGGCGAAACTGGCCTGGGCCTGGTCATAGGCGTTGGTCATGCCGGTCGCCCCGGCCGTGCCGCCGGATGCGCGCAGGCTGGCCACCGCGCAGCGCATCTTCAGCTTCTGGTCGCCGGGCGTCGGCTGCAGCGTCGTGCCCGCCCCTTCGGCGTAATAGGTGACGGCCAGGGTGTCCTGGGGCCGCAGCCGGTCGATAGCCAGGTTCATCGCCTTCTTGGCCAGGTCCAGCTTGTCGGGGCTGCGCATCGACCCGGACACATCGACCAGGAAGGTCAGGTTCAGCGGCCGCCGCTGGTCGGCCGGCAGTTCATAACCTTGCAAACCGATATGCACGATCTGCCGTCCCTCAGCCCAGGGCGAGGCCGCGACCGCCGTGGTGACGGCGAACGGCCGGCTCTGCGACGGGGGCCGGGCGTAGTCGTAGTCGAAGGCGTTGATCAGCTCCTCGACCCGCACCGCGTCCTTGGGCGGCGTCCGGCCTTCGCCGATGAAGCGGCGCACATTGGAATAGGACGCGGTGTCCACGTCGATGGAGAAGGTCGACACCGGCTGGTCGCTGGTCCGCTTCACCGGATTGGGCGTGGCGTCGGGATAGCGTTCGGTGTCGGCGGGCGGCGGCGTCATGCCCGGCGACGCCGTGACCCGAGAACCGGATACGACGATGTCGTTCACCGCGCCTGAAGCTGACGACGAGCCTTGAATGAGGTTCGGCCGCATCGGCGCGGGAGGTGCGGGCGGCGGAGGCGGAGGAGGCGGCGGTGGAGGCGGAGGGGGCGCACCGTAGGGAAGGCGGTCCTCCTTGCGGGTCGGCGTAATGTTCACGGGCGGGGGCGGCGGGCGCCGCACCACCGGAGGCGCAACCACGGGCGCAGCCTGTCCCAGATCGAAGCCCAGAGGGCCGCAGGCCGCCGGCGTCGCCTCTCCGTCCAGGGGCTTGGCCAGGGCCACGGAGGGCAGGGCGACCGGCGGTGCGGCGAAAGAGACGCTGAGCAGCGACAGGGCGGCGATCCTGGCCAGACGGGGCATGGCGTCCTCCGGTTGTTGGTTGGACAACACTGATCTGTGGTCCTGAGGCGAAACTGTGGCGCCCGCGACGCGCCCCGACATCGGATCGCGCACCGTGTCTTTCGCGTCCTCTCGCAATCGCGCGCGGCCTTCCCCACAATAGACGCCAAGCTTGATGGGACGCGCGATGGCCGAGGCGACGGCGGGACTGGATCTGGGCGCGGCGGCGGCCTTGCTGGCGGCGGGGGTTCTCGCCGTGCCGGTGTTCAAACGCATCGGCCTGGGGTCGGTGCTGGGCTATCTGGCGGCGGGCCTGGCCATCGGGCCGTTCGGCCTGAAGCTGTTTCGCGAACCCCAGACCATCCTGCACGTCGCCGAGTTCGGCGTGGTCATCTTCCTGTTCATCATCGGGCTGGAGATGCGGCCCAAACGGCTGTGGGGGCTGCGGAAGGAGATCTTCGGCCTGGGCGCGGCCCAGGTGCTGTTCTGCGGCCTGATCCTGACGGGCACGGCCATGCTGGCGGGCTTTTCGCCCTCGGTCGCCTTCGTGGGCGCCATGGGCTTCGTCCTGTCGTCCACCGCCGTCATCATGCAGATGCTGGAGGAGCGGGGCGAGATCGCCGGCGGGCCGGGCCAGCGGGCGGTGTCCATCCTGCTGCTGGAGGACCTGGCCATCGTGCCCTTGCTGGCCATCGTCGCCGTCCTGGCCTCGCTGACCGGACGCGCGGCCGAACACGCCCCGCCGTTGTGGCAGACCATCGGCTTCGCCCTGGCGGCGGTCGGCGGGGTGCTGCTGGCGGGCCGTTATGCGGTCAATCCGATCTTCCGCCTATTGGCCCGCTACGGCGGTCGCGAGGTGATGACGGCCGCCGCCCTGCTGGTGGTGGTGGGCGCCGCCTGGGCCATGTCGCTGGGCGGCCTGTCCATGGCCATGGGCGCCTTCCTGGCCGGGGTTCTGTTGTCGGAATCCACCTTCCGGCATCAGCTGGAGGCGGATGTGGAGCCGTTCCGCGCCATCCTTCTGGGCCTGTTCTTCCTGTCGGTCGGCATGTCGCTGGACGTGTCGGTGGTGGTCGCCGACTGGCGGCTGGTGATCGGCGGCGTCGTGGTCTTCATGCTGGTCAAGGGCGTGGGCATCTACGCCGTCGCGCGCCTGTTCAAGGCCTCGCACCATGAGGCGGTCGAGCGTGCGGGCCTGTTCGCGCAAGGGGGAGAGTTCGCCTTGGTCCTTTACGGCGCCGCCGTCGCCGCCGGCCTGTTCGACGCCCGGATCGGGGCCATGATGTCGGCGGTGGTCATACTGTCGATGGCCCTGACGCCCCTGACCTCGCTCTTGATCGCGCGGCTGTCGCCCCAGCCGGTCCAGGACGCCGAAAGCGCCGAGGGCGTGGACCTCGCCAAGGACCTGCGCGGCCAGGTGCTGATCATCGGCTTCGGCCGCTTCGCCCAGGTGGTGTCCCAGCCCCTGCTGGCCCGCGACGTGGACGTGTCGATCATCGAGAACGACGTGGAGATGATCCAGGCCGCCTCCCAGTTCGGGTTCAAGGTCTATTATGGCGACGGCACCCAGTTGCACACCCTGCGAGCGTCCGGCGCGGAAGAGGCCGAGATCGTTCTGGTCTGCGTCGACAAGCCCGAGGCCGCCGACCGCATCGTCGAACTGGTGAAGTCCGAGTTCCCGACCACCAAGATCATGGCCCGCGCCTTCGACCGGGGCCATTCGATGCGCCTGATCCAGGCCGGGGTCGATTATCAGATCCGCGAGACCTTCGAATCCGCCCTGAAGTTCGGAGAGCGCGCCCTGGTCGAATTGGGCCTGGACGAGCGCGAGGCGGCCGAGACCATCGGCGACGTGCGCCGCCGCGACGACGCCCGCCTGGATCTGCAGCTGACCGGCGGCGTCACCGCCGGCCGCCAGCTGATGCGCGGCAATATGCCGACGCCCCAGCCCGCCCCCTACATCAAGCCCCGCCGCGAGGGCCGTCTGCTGAACGAGGACGAGGCCGGCCCGCCGGCGCCGGTCGAGCCGAGCAGGTAGGCGGTTCGCACGGCCGTCGATCCGGCGGCTCACCCCTTGCTCGCTGGCACTTCTCACCCCCTCCCGATCATGCTCTTAGAGCGAGCAATCTCACCCTTCAGGTCCGTCTCATGAAACGTCTCGCCATCGCCGCCGTGGCCATGCTCGCCGTCGTCGCGCCCGCCATCACCGTCACCGCCTGGGGCAACACCGGCCACCGACTGATCGGGGTGGCGGCGATGCGGGCCCTGCCCGACGACCTGCCCGCTTTCCTGCGCACCCCGGCCGCCATCGCCGACGTGGGCGAACTGGCGCGCGAACCCGACCGCTGGAAGGGCGCCGGCCAGCCGCACGACCGCGAACGCGACACCGCCCACTTCATCGACCTGGACGACCAGGGCCGGGTCTTCGACCAGCGCGGCATGAGCATCGACGACCTGCCGCGCCTGAAATCGGAATACGACGCCGCCCTGACCAAGGCCGGCCTGAGCGTCAACGACGCCGGCTATCTGCCCTACGCCATGATCGACGGCTGGCAGCAGCTGGGCCGCGACTTCGCCTATTGGCGCGTGCTGAACGCCGCCGAGAAGCGCGAGACGAACATGGAGCGCCAGGCCTGGTACCGCGCCGACCGCCTGCGTCGCGAGGCCCTGATCCTGCGCGACATCGGCGTCATGGGTCACTATGTCGGCGACGGCTCTCAGCCGCACCATGCCAGCATCCACTTCAACGGCTGGGGCGACTTCCCCAATCCCGAAGGCTTCACCAACTCGCGTCAGACCCACGCCCTGTTCGAGGGCGAGTTCACCGGCCGCGTCGCGCGTCTGGACGCCATCGAGGCGGCCATGCCGGCCGCCCGACTGGACGGCTTCGATCCCAAGGCGCGCACCGTCGCCTATCTGAAAACCACCCTGGGCACGGTGATCCCCTTCTACCGTATGGAGAAGGCGGGCGGCTTCAAGGATCAGGACCCGCGCGGCGCGGCCTTCGTCAACGAACGTCTGGCGGCGGGCGCGGGCGAACTGCGCGACTTCATCGTCTCCGCCTGGACCGCCTCGGCCAGCGCCTCCATCGGCTGGCCCGCCGTCAAGGTCGCCGAGGTCGAGGCCGGAACCGTCGACCCCTGGATCGCCATGGTGGGCGAGGACTGAGCCCCCTTGCTTTCGTCATCCTCCGACGAGCGTAGCGAGATCGGGGGACCCAGCGGCGCCGTAGGCGAAATGCATACGGCGCTCGGTGCCTAAGATCGGGTTCGCGACAGGTTCGCGCTCTCGCGCGCCGCTGGGTCCCCCGGTCTGCGCCGCTGCGCGGCTTGCCGGAGGATGACGAAAAAGAGGGATGCTTTGCGAGCGTGGCCTGAGGCGTTAAGCAGCGCCCATGTCCGACCTCACTCCCCCCGCCGTCATCCTCGACAAGTCGCAGATGGCCGAGAATATCGGCGCCGTGGCGCGGGTGATGGCCAACTTCGGCCTGGCGGACCTGCGTCTGGTCAGTCCGCGCGACGGCTGGCCGCAAGAGCGGGCCTGGGCCACGGCCTCGGGCGCCGACTGGGTGCTGGAGGGCGTGCGGGTGTTCTCGACCGTCGCCGAGGCCATCGCCGACCTGAACACCGTCTTCGCCACCACCGCCCGCCCGCGCGAAACGCGCCAGCCCGTCCGCACCCCGCGCGAGGCCGGCCGCGTTCTCTATGACGACACCGCGTCGGGCCTGAAGACCGGCCTGTTGTTCGGCGGCGAGCGCGCGGGGCTGGAGACGACCGACATCGCCCTGTGCGCGGGCATCGTCACCATTCCGATCGACCCCAAGCATCACTCGCTGAACCTAGCCCAGGCCGTGGCCATCAACGCCTATGAGTGGCGCACCCTGATCCTGGACGCCCCGCCGCCGCGCTTTCGCGAAAGCGAACCGCCGGCGTCCAACGACCTGCTGATCGGCCTGTACGAGCATCTGGAGGAGGAGCTGGAAAACGGCGGCTTCTTCTATCCGCCCGAGAAGAAGCGCTCCATGAGCCAGAACCTGCGCGTCATGCTGGGCCGCGCCGCCTTCTCCGAACAGGAGGTCGCCACCATGCGCGGCGCCATCCACGCCCTGTCGCGCGGCCGGGGCCGCGTGCTGGCCAAGCTGGCGGCCGAACGGGCGGCGAAGGAAGAATAGATGGAGCATTAATGACCGTCACTCCGGGGCCGCGCAGCGGAACCCGGAGCCCAGGGCGGCCCACGCTGGTTTATGCGGCCCTGGGTTCCGGGTTCTTCGCTGCGCGAAGCCCCGGAATGACGAATGTTGTATGGGTCAAACTTACATGCTCATGTCCCGAACATGAGAGATGACGCCGTCATCGCCGTGTACATCATGGCGAACTTTCGCAACGGCACGATCTACACCGGCGTCACCAGCGATCTGTTGCAGCGGATATGGCGGCATCGCACTGGCGCCACGCCGGGGTTCGCTTCAGAGCATGGTTGCAAGACGCTGGTGTGGTACGAGCAGCATGAGAACATGATCGAGGCGATCGGGCGTGAAAAGGCGCTGAAGAAATGGCGGCGGTCCTGGAAGCTGGCCTTGATCGAAGGCGCAAACCCACAGTGGCTCGATCTGGCCGCCGGTTGGTATGACGCCCGCCCATGACGCCGATCCTCATCTATCCCCTTGCGGCCCTGGCGGAGATCGGCGGCTGTTTCGCCTTCTGGGCGTGGCTGAAGCTGGATCGGTCGCCGCTGTGGCTGGCGCCGGGCGTCGTCTGTCTGATGGCCTTCGCCTGGCTCTTGACCCTGATCCCCAGCGACGCGGCGGGGCGGGCCTTCGCGGCCTATGGGGGCGTCTATATCTGCGCCTCGCTGATCTGGATGGCGGTGATCGAAAAGACGACGCCGGATCGCTGGGACGTGCTGGGCGGGCTGGTCTGCCTGGCCGGCGCGGGGATCATCCTGTTCGGGCCGCGCGCCGCCTAACCCGCCCCCAGCAGGTCGGACCAGCGCCAGCTGCCCTTGCCCAGGGCCAGTTGCGCGCCGCCGGGGCGGTCTTCCAGCTTCAGCACCGCAAGGCCGGTCATGCGCTGGGCCTTGCAGTCGGCAGGCGCGAAGGCGACCTCCAGCGCGATGGCCTGGCGCACCCCGGCCAGACCCTTGCCCGACTGGTTTCGGCTCTGCAGCCAGTCGCCGTTCCACACCAGTATGGCGCGGCCCGAGGCGTTCATCTCCTGCGCGGCGTCGATGACGGCGCGGCGCACCGCCTGGTCGTCCCGCACCGCATCCTGGACCCAGCGCACCATGTCGCACGATCCGCCGCCGCGCCCTGTTCCCGCGCCGCCCGGCCCGCCGCCCACGCCAGCCCCAGCGCCCTGGCCGCCGCCGCCGCCCGGGCCCGCGCCCACGGTCAGGGCGCCGGCGATCTCGGCCGGACCCAGCAGGGGCAGGGGCGGCCCCGGCGGGGCGGGCGCCACGTGCAGCGGTTCGACGTCGGGCGGGCGCCTTGCCATGACCGGGCGCGGCCGGGCCGCCGCCACGGCCGGGGGCCGACGCTGCGGCGCGGGTCTGGGCGGCGCGGCCGATGCGGCCGCCGCCGGCTCGTCCGGCTTGGGCGAGGGCTCGGGCGCGATGACACGGGCGGGCGGCGGCGGCGGCGGGGGAGGCGGCGGATCGACCAACTCCACCATCACCAGCGGCGGCTCCGAAACCTCGGGCGCCGTCGGGGTCTGGACGGTCATCAGCAGACCCAGGCCCAGGTGCGCCGCCAGGATGGGCGTCGCCGCCAGCGCCCATCGCCGTGTCCGCGCCGGTCTCAATCGCCGATCCGTGATGAAGCCGACAGCCTTGGTCGCATGGTCATCGCAACGAAACGCCTGTAAAAAAATCACGACGACCCGTTGAAAACATTCGGGCGCGTCAGGAAAGAGGCGCAAGCCCAATACAACCGGGCGACGTTTCAGATTTCGTTGAGATCAGCCGGCCCGCCCTCCGGCACGGCCGTCGGCGGACCAACGTCGCATCTCGCCCGCCGGTTCCATGATCTGGCATAAATCGTCGAAATACGCCCATGTCGTTATGGTCAAGCTGACATCTTCCTGCCCAACGCACGTCATTACTCCGCCTTTCAGCCTACGCCATTTTCATCTGGCGCATGAACTGGGCGTGGCGCCCCCGGCAAGAAGGAGACAGAACTTGAGCAGATCGAAACTCAGGACGGCGGTCGTCGGCGGCGCCCTCATCGCCCTCGGCTTTGCGGCCAGCGGCTGCGCCAGCCATCGTTTCGTGCGTGATCAGGTGGAAGTCGTCGATACCCGCGTGACCGGCGTCGAAGGCACGGCGGGTCAGGCGCTGCAACGCGCCAACGACGCGCACAAGCTGGCGGAGGGCAAGTTCCTCTATCAGGTCGTGCTGTCCGACGATTCGGTGAAGTTCCCCACCGACGCGGCGGCCCTGTCGCCCGAGGCCGAGCAGCGCCTGGCCCAGTTCGCCCAGCGTCTGCGCGGCGAGAACAAGAACGTCTATCTGGAAATCCAGGGCTATACCGACGCGACCGGCACGCCCCAGCATAACGATCAGCTGGGCGAGCAGCGCGCCGAGGCCGTGCGTCGCTTCCTGAACCGTCAGGGCGTGGCCCTGAACCGGATGGCGACCATCTCCTATGGTCAGGAACAGCCGGTGGCCTCCAACGACACGCCCGAGGGCCGGTCGCAGAACCGCCGCGTGACCATCGTCGTCCTGGCCTAAGCCGCCTCGACCTCGAACGACCGGAACGGCGGCCGCTTCGCAGCGGTCGCCGTTTTCGTTTCTACAAGGCGTCGAAGAATGCGGACACGGCGGCGGTCGCCGGCCCATAGACGCCCTCGTCGAACAGGCGCGCGCCCGAAGTCGGCGCCAGATTGATCTCCACCGTCCGCGCCCCGGCCTAGCGCGCCGCCTGCACGAACCCGGCCGCCGGATAGACCGCGCCCGACGTGCCAAT
Source organism: Brevundimonas sp. UBA6550 (assembly GCF_002434505.1). Taxonomy (GTDB): domain Bacteria; phylum Pseudomonadota; class Alphaproteobacteria; order Caulobacterales; family Caulobacteraceae; genus Brevundimonas. The sequence goes on along the minus strand of NZ_DJKE01000012.1, from coordinate 536,355 downwards.
GGAGACGAACAGGTCGCAAGCCGCCAGGGCCGCCTCGATCCGATCCATGTGCAGCGGCGTCTCCCCGAACCAGACGATGTGCGGCCGCATCCGGCCCTGCGGGTGGTCGAGCGACGGCTCGTCCGCCGCCATGTCGCCGGGCCAGTCGCTGACAACGCCTGAACGGGTGCAGCGCCCCTTCAGCAGTTCGCCATGCATGTGGATCAGTTCGAACCCCGGCGCGGGGGGCGCCGCCTCATGGGCGCGGTCGTGCAGGTCGTCGACGTTCTGGGTCACCAGCATGAAGTCCCCCTCCCAGCGCGCCGCCAGATCGGCCAGGGCGCGATGGGCCGCGTTGGGTTCGACCTCGGCCAGTTGGCGACGGCGCTGGTTGTAGAAGTCCTGAACCAGGGCCGGATCGGCGGCGTAACCTTCCGGCGTCGCCACATCCTCGACAATGTGTCCGCACCACAGCCCGTCCGACGCCCGAAAGGTCGGCACGCCGCTCTCGGCCGATATGCCGGCGCCGGTGAGGATGACCAGGTTCATGGGCGGCTGCGCCTCTGACGGGACCGAAACGGGAAGGGGCGATGTTAGGCGGAAGATGCGTCAGTTTCGTCTGACCCATTGGTCGGGCTTTGCGTCAGAGCGGGCGTCGCGTCCTTGACAGGGCGTCGTGCAACCCGTCGATCACCGCGCGGACCTTGGGCGGCACGTGGCGCGGATGCGGGTGAACCGCCCAGACGCCTTCGTCAGGCGGACGGGCGTCGTCAAGCAGGGAGACGAGCGCGCCCGACCCCAGGGCCTCGGCCACATAGAAGTCGGGCAGTTGGCACAGGCCCAGACCCTGCAGCGCCGCATCCAGCACGGCGGCGCCCGAGTTGCAGCGCCAGCGGCCGGTGGGGCGCAGCGTCACCTCGCGCCCGCCCTCGGTGAAACGCCAGTGTTCCGACGAGCCCAGCAGTCCGTCATGGCTGGCGATCTCGGACAGATCGCGCGGCGCCCCTCGCCGCGCCAGATAGTCGGGACTGGCGCACAGGATCAGCCGCCGCGACGCCAGCCTGCGCGCGATCAGGCGCGAATCGGTCAGATGGCCGAAACGGATCGCCAGGTCGTAGCCGTCGCCGACCAGGTCGCGCAGACGGTTGTCCAGATCCAGTTCGATGGACAGTTCGGGATGGGCGCGGGCGAAGCGGTTGACCGCCGGGGCCACGAATCGCTCGCCATAGGAGACCGAACAGGTCATCCGCAGCAGGCCGCGCGGAGCGCTGTCGTCCGGCTGGACGGCGGCCAGGGCCTCGTCCCGCTCGTCGATCAGGCGGCGACAGCGGGTCAGGAAGTCGCGCCCGGCATCGGTCAGTTCGACCCGGCGGGTGGTGCGGTTCAGCAGCCGCGTCTGCAGCCGGTCCTCCAGCCGCGCGATCTCGCGGCTGACGGCGGATGTGGAAAGGCCCAGCCGTCTGGCGGCGGCGGAGAAGCTGGCCTGCTCCGCAACGGCGGTGAACTCGTCGATCCCGTCCCAACGGCTGGTCATGCGGATGATCCAGCATGATTATCCCTGTTCAGCAATAATGTTTTGCGTTTGTCGCCGTTTCGCTCGTCTGCGACCCGGCCTAGAAGGAACGCATCACACGCCCTGGCCCTAGTGTAGCGAGCGTCGTCATCCCCGCGCAGGCGGGGACGCGCGGCGAGCGATAGGGGTCTCCGAAGGACCTAAGATCATGAAAACCCGCGCCGCCGTTGCGTTCGAAGCCAAACGCCCCCTCGAAATCGTCGAGGTCGATCTGGAAGGCCCGCGCGCGGGCGAGGTGCTGGTCGAGATCAAGGCCACCGGCATCTGCCACACCGACGCCTATACGCTGGACGGTCTGGATTCGGAGGGCATCTTCCCGAGCATCCTGGGCCACGAAGGCGCGGGCGTGGTGGTCGAGGTGGGGGCGGGCGTGACCTCGGTCGAGGTCGGGGATCACGTCATCCCGCTCTACACCCCCGAATGCCGCCAGTGTAAGTCGTGCCTGTCGCGCAAGACCAACCTGTGCACCGCCATTCGCGGGACCCAGGGTAAGGGCGTCATGCCCGACGGCGCCAGCCGTTTCAGCTACAAGGGCCAGGCCATCGCCCACTATATGGGCTGCTCGACCTTCTCGAACTATACGGTCCTGCCCGAGATCGCCCTGGCCAAGATCAGGAAGGACGCGCCCTTCGACAAGGCCTGCTACGTCGGCTGCGGCGTGACCACCGGCGTCGGCGCCGTGGTCAATACGGCCAAGGTCGAGCCGGGCGCCAACGCCGTGGTCTTCGGCCTAGGCGGCATCGGCCTGAATGTCATTCAGGGGCTGAAGATGGTCGGCGCCGACATGATCGTGGGCGTGGACATCAATGGCGACAAGGAGGAATGGGGCCGTCGCTTCGGCATGACCCATTTCGTCAATCCGAAGGATGTGCCGGACGTGGTGGCCCATCTGGTCGAACTGACCGGCGGCGGTGCGGATTACACCTTCGACTGCACCGGCAACACGGTCGTCATGCGCCAGGCGCTTGAGGCTTGCCATCGCGGCTGGGGCGAAAGCGTGGTCATCGGCGTGGCGGAATCCGGCAAGGAGATCGCCACCGGCCCGTTCCAACTGGTCACCGGCCGGGTCTGGCGCGGTTCGGCCTTCGGCGGCGCGCGCGGCCGTACCGACACGCCGAAGATCGTCGACTGGTACATGGACGGCAAGATCGAGATCGACCCGATGATCACTCACACCTTCGGTCTGGAAGACATCAACAAGGCCTTTGACCTGATGCACGAGGGCAAGAGCATCCGCAGCGTGGTGGTGTTCTGACCATGGCCGGGGCGACGACTGGCTCCATCCTGCTGATCGGGGCGTCGCGGGGCCTGGGTCTGGCCCTGGCCCAGGCCTTCCTGGGGCTGGGATGGTCCGTGGTCGCCACCGTCCGGTCCTCTGAATCGCCTCTGCACGCCCTGGCGGCCGATCATCCGGCGCTTGAGATCGAGACGCTGGACATCACCGATGGCGCGGAGATCGGGGCGCTTGCGGACCGGCTGTCAGATCGACGGTTCGACTGTCTGTTCGTCAATGCGGGCGTGGCCGACGCGCCTGGCGCCATCGCCGACACGTCGCTGGACCATTTCACCCGCCTGATGGCCACCAACGCCTGGGCGCCGCTTCAGGTGGTCGAGGCATTGGGCGAGCGGGTGGCGCCGGACGGGGTGATCGGCGTCATGTCGTCGGGCCAGGCCAGTCTCGCCAACAACAAGGGCGGCGGCGTGGACGCCTATCGCGCCTCGAAGGCGGCCCTGAACATGCTGATGCGCTGCTACGCCGCCCGCCGCGCCGACGACCCCCGCGCCCTGCTGTTGCTGGCGCCCGGCTGGATTAAAACTGATCTCGGCGGCCCCGATGCGCCCTATACCATCGAGGACAGCATCCCCAAACTGGTCGCGGTTATCCTGGCCCAGAGGGGGCGGCCGGGACTGCGTTATCTGGACCGCGACGGCCAGCCCGTTCCCCGGTGACGGGTTCGTTGCCAAAAGAAACTGTCGTGGCTATCGTTAGCCGACCATAGATCAGGAGGGCTCGCCATGTTCACCCACGTCACCGTCGGCGCCAACGACATCGAGGCGTCGCGCCGGTTCTATGACGCCGCGCTCGGCGCGCTGGGGCTTGAGCCGGGCGCGGGGCCGGATGCCAAGGGGCGTTACTGGTGGCGCAGCCGCCTGGGCGCCTTCGCCATCGGCGCGCCCATCGACGGCGAACCGGCTTGCCACGCCAATGGCGGCACCATCGGTTTCTTCGCCAAGGACGCCGAGGCGGTTCAGGCCTTCCACGACGCCGGCGTCGCCGCCGGCGGCCGCGCCATCGAAGACCCGCCGGGCGAACGCAACGGACCCTACGGCCCGATGATCCTGGCCTATCTGCGCGACCCATCCGGCAACAAGATCTGCGCCATGCACCGGGCGGGGTGAACGATGGCGGATCTCGCATTCAACTCGACGACGATCTGATTGCGCGGCTGAGCTTGATTGCACGATCACGAGGCCAGGCGCTGGAAGACTATCTACGCGATCTCGTCATCGCCGAAGCGCGTTCGGGTGATGCCGAAGACACGACAGGGGCTTAGACCAAATGACCTTTGAAACCACCAAGACCCACATCGTCCACGGCGGAACCCTTCGCTATCTGAAGCATGACAGCGAGACGACCGGCACGCCCATGACGCTGTCGGTCTTCGTTCCGGGCGGAGAGGGGCCGTTTCCGGTCCTGATCTGGCTGTCGGGCCTGACCTGCACCGAGGACAATTTCACCACCAAGGCGGGGGCTTACCGCGCCGCCGCCAAGCAGGGCGTCATCATCGTGGCGCCCGACACCAGCCCGCGCGGCGAAGGGGTCGCCGACGATCCGGCCTATGATCTGGGGCAGGGGGCAGGCTTCTATGTCGATGCGACGCAAGAGCCGTGGGCGGCGCATTTCCGCATGGAATCCTATGTCACGGGCGAACTGATCCGCCTGATCGACGGCGAGTTCCCGACGACGGGCGTGCGCGCGATCTCGGGCCATTCGATGGGCGGGCATGGCGCCCTGACCCTGGCGCTGAAACATCCCGACCTGTTCCGCTCGGTCTCGGCCTTTGCGCCCATCGTGTCGCCGTCGGTCGTGCCGTGGGGCGAGAAGGCCTTCAGCGCCTATCTGGGTGACGACCGCGCCGTCTGGAATCGGCATGACGCCGCCAAGCTGATGGCGTCCGGTGCGGCCAAGGGCGTGTACGACGACATCCTGATCGACCAGGGCGACGCCGACAGCTTCCTGACCGACCAGTTGAAGCCCGAACTGCTGCAGGCCGCCGCCGACGCTGCGGGCCAGAAGATCATGATCCGCATGCAGCCGGGCTATGACCACTCCTATTTCTTCATGGCCAGCTTCATCGCCGACCACGTCGCCTTCCACGCCGAGCGTCTGAAGGATTGATCCAATCCTGATCGTCATCCTCGCCACAAGGGCGAGGATGACAGAGGGGAGGGAGGGGCCGCGCCGAATCTTCGGGGCTTTCCTCGCGTCATCTGTCCCCATGGCCGCCCCGATGCTAGAGGGGCGGCATGACCGTTCTCGACGCCTACGAACCGCTGTTTTCCGCCCTGTGCCGCGAGGTGGGCTTCTGCCTGCACGAGAAGGGTCAGAAGCGGGTGGTCGAGGCCCTGCCCAAGGGTCTGGACGCCGCCGTGCGCGCGGTCTTCGCGGCCGAGGGCGTGGACGAACCCAATGCGCCGGGCGATCTGAAGCGGGCGGTGCGCGACTGCCTGAAGGCGAACTTGCCAGCTTGACCGTTCCGAGCCGATAAGTCGGAACGAATCCGGGCTTTGTCGCTTGGGTTTCACGAACGGGCGCCTATGTTTCGCCCATCAAGATTGTCGGAAAAAGGAGCTCTCCATGGCCTTCACCCTGCCCCCGCTGCCCTACGCTTATGACGCGCTGGAGCCGGCCATCGACAAGGAGACGATGACCTTCCACCACGACAAGCACCACCAGACCTATGTCGACAACCTGAACAAGGCCGTCGACGCCGACGCCAGCCTGCAGGGCAAGTCGCTGGAGGAAATCTTCACCAGCATCTCGACCGCGCCCAAGGCCGTGCGCAACAACGGCGGCGGTCACTGGAACCACAGCCTGTTCTGGGAACTGCTGGCCCCGGCCGATCAGGCCGGCCAACCGTCGGCCGAACTCGCCGCCGCCATCGACGCCGATCTGGGCGGCATGGACAAGTTCAAGGAAGACTTCAACGCCGCCGGCGCCGCGCAGTTCGGTTCGGGCTGGGCCTGGCTGATCGTTCAGAACGGCAAGCTGAAGATCACTTCGACCCCCAATCAGGACAATCCGCTGATGGATGTGGTGGACGAGCGCGGCGAGGTCATCCTGGGCGCCGACGTCTGGGAACACGCCTATTATCTGAAATATCAGAACCGTCGCGCCGACTATCTGAAGTCGTTCTGGACGGTGGTGAACTGGAACAAGGTCAACGAACTGTACGCCGCCGCCAAGTAAGGCCGTTCAGAGATCGAGACATGACGACGCCCGCCGGAACCTCCGGCGGGCGTTTTCGATTCAGCTCATTCCAACGGAGACGAATGCGATGCGGATGACGATGACGGGGGCGGCCCTGGCCTGCCTGACCCTGGCGGCCTGCCAGCAGCCGGCCGGCGACCAGAAGCCCGGCGATCCCGCCCCGCCCAACCCGACCCAGACGGTCGCGGCCCCGGCCGAGAAGCCGGTCTATCGCTTCAAGATCGGCGGCCTGGACGCCATCGCCCTGTTCGACGGCCAGAACCCCGTGCCGAACGACAACACGGTGTTCGGCGTCGGCCTGACGCCCCAGGCGGTCGCAGGCCCCCTGACCGCCGCCGGCCAGCCGGCCGATCCCATCATGCTGGAAATCCATCCGCTGCTGGTCAGGAACGGCGACCGGACGATGCTGTTCGACACCGGCCTGGGTCAGGGCAAGGGCCAGTTGATGCAGAGCCTGCGCGCCGCCGGCGTCGATCCGGCCGCCGTCACCGACGTCCTGATCTCGCATGGCCACCCGGACCATGTCGGCGGTCTGGTCGCGAACGGCGCCCTGGCCTTCCCCAACGCCGCCGTTCGGATGTCGGAGGCGGAATGGACCTCACTCCGCGCCAATCCCGAGATGGCCGATTTGGTGCGGGTCATCACGCCCAAGGTCCAGGCCTTCAAGCCGGGCGGGGAGGTGGCGCCCGGCGTCACGGCCCAGGACACGGCCGGCCACACGCCGGGCCATGTCGCCTATCTGATCGCCGACGGTCAGAACCAGCTGCTCTACACCGGCGACCTGATGCACCACTGGATCCTGTCGGTGGAACATCCCGACTGGGAGGTCGGCTATGACGACGATCAGACGGCGGGCCAGAAGGCGCGGCTGGACGAGGTGACGGCGCTGCGCAACTCGGGCGCCCATATCTACGCCTATCACTTCCCGTTCCCTGGCCTGGGCAAGATCGCCACGCGCGAGGGCCGGGCCATGTTCATCGCGGAAGCCCAATCGACCCGATCGGCTTCGCAATAGGTCTCAGACCAACAGGTCCACGCCGGGCGGCATCAGATCCTGCATCCGCTCGGCGTGGTGGCGGCGCACCATGCGGCGCTGGCGCAGCATCTCGTGAATGCCGTCGGCCAGTTCCAGCAGTTGGCCGTCCGACAGCGGTTCGACCAGATCGACCAGCTGGCGTTTCAGCGCCTCGACCCCCTGTTCGGAGAGGCCGGTCTGAAAGCTCTTGTCTTCGCGATGCATTCCACTCCTCCTTGTCGGGGTGCAGGGCTCGGTTGCGTCAACAGGCAGAAGGCGGACGATCGCGCCTTCGTTCCCGGCCATCGTGCTTAACGGCCCGCGCGGCTTGACTCCTCGGGCGCGTCTGGCCATAAGCGCCGCCTTCCACGTCCGACGGTTCGCCGCCGGGCGCGGTCATGACGGAAGATGCGTGGACCGCCGTTGAGATCGCATTCCCAATCGAGGGGATGCCGGGCCGCATCGCTGAAAAGAGAATAGAATGTCCAAGCGCCACAGCGCCAAATACAAGATCGACCGGGCCATGGGTGAGAACCTGTGGGGCCGCGCCAAGTCGCCGGTCAACAAGCGTTCTTACGGTCCCGGTCAGCACGGTCAGCGTCGCAAGTCCAAGGTTTCCGACTTCGGTCTGCAACTGAAGGCCAAGCAGAAGCTGAAGGGCTACTACGGCAACATCACCGAAAAGCAGTTCGCCAAGACCTATGACGAGGCCGCCCGCCGCAAGGGCAACACCTCGGAAAACCTGATCGGCCTGCTGGAATCGCGCCTGGACGCCGTCGTCTATCGCGCCAAGTTCGTGCCCACCGTCTGGGCCGCCCGCCAGTTCGTCAGCCACGGCCACGTCCTGGTCAACGGCAAGAAGGTCGACATCGCCTCCTACCGCGTGAAGCCGGAAGACGTCGTCACCGTGAAGGAAAAGTCGCGCAACATGGCGCTGGTGCTGGAAGCTCAGCAGTCGTCGGAACGCGACGTGCCGGACTATCTGGAACTGTCGGACCGTTCGTTCTCGGTCCGTTACGTTCGCGTGCCGGAACTGTCGGACGTGCCTTACGCCGTGAAGATGGAACCGAACCTGGTCGTCGAATACTACGCCTCGTAAGTCGCGTTTCGACCGATTGAGTTGGAAGGGCCCCGGATCCGTCCGGGGCCCTTCGTCTTTCACCCTGTTCCCTTCACGGGCGAACAGGCGCACTCTGGCCCGATCGGGCCTGGAGATCTGGGGAGGTCGTCGGTTGAACGGCTCCATCATCGAACGCTTTGTCCTTGTCGGCGCCCTGGCCTGCGCCGCGGTCCTGTCCGGCTGCGCCACGTCGGAGCCGACCGTCTCGACGCGCGGGATGCCCGGCGCGCTGGAGCCCATCCACGCCGCGACCTTCACCAAGGACGAGGCCATCTTCTGGGTCAGCTCCAACGGCTGCACCAAGAAGGACGACCTGATCCCCATCGTCAGCCTGCAGGGCGGCCAGGCGGTCATCACCCTGCGTCGCATCGACGAGGACCGATGCCGTCAGGATCTGGTCGAAGGGGTCGAGCTGAAGTGGTCGTTCCAGGAACTGGGCCTGACGCCCGGCGCGCCGGTCAGCGTCAACAACCCCTACCAGCTGCCGCGCTCCTGATCGTCGGGACCGAAAGGTTTCGTTAAGCCTGTTCGGGCGCGTCCGGTTAAATTTCGTCCGTTATCAGACCGGGCTGTTTTCTCCCCGGTTCGTAGCCTCCATGCGCTTCTTCACCTGCCTGACCGACGACCATAACCTCTGGCTGGTCGGGCTCGCCGCCGCCCTTTGCCTGATCGGCTCCGTCATCACCTTCCGCCTGTTCCGCCGTCTGCGCGCGGCCGAAACGGGCACGCGCCTGGCCTGGAGCTTCATGGGCGCCGTGGCGACCGGGGCGACGATCTGGTGCACCCATTTCGTGGCGATGATCGCCTATGAGCCGGGCGCGACGGTCAGTTACGAACCCCTGCTGACCGGCCTGTCGCTGGGCGTGGCCATGCTGGGCAGCGGCGCAGCCCTGTGGGTCGCATCGCGCGCCATGCGCGGGTCCGCCGAACTGGGCGGCGTTCTGTTCGGCCTGACGGTGGTGGCGATGCACTATACAGGCATGGCCGGCTTCGCCACCGATGCGATCATCCACTGGTCTGCGACCTATGTCGCCGCCTCCGTCGCCGGGGCCGTGGTCTTCGGCGGCCTGGCCTTCCACCTGGCCCGGCGGCCGGGCAAGGCGGCGCCGGTCGTGCTGATGGTCCTGGGCATCGTGACCCTGCACTTCACCGGCATGGCGGCCATGACGGTGATCCCGCTGGCGCCCCTGACGGACGCCTCTGCCGCCGACAGCGCCAATGTGGTGCTGGCCTTCGCCGTCTCGGCCGTGGGACTGATGATGCTGGGCACCGGCATCGCCACCTACGCCCTGGACATGCAGTTCCGCATCCAGGCCAAGGCGCGTCTGGAGCATCTGCTGGAGGGCAGCGTCGACGGCATGGTGGTCGAGCAGGACGGGCTGATCCTGGCCGCCAACGCCGCCTTCGCCGATCTGGTCGGCGTCGATCACGGCGCCCTGGTCGGCGAGCCGCTTTCGCGCTGGATGGCCGACACCGCCCATCTGCACGTCGGCTGCCTGACACAGTCGCGCCTGATCGGTCCGGGCGGGGCCGAAATCCCGGTTGAGATCGCCGCGCGCCGCGACGGCGGCCGCGCTGTCGAAAGCGACATCATGATCTATGCGGTGCGCGACCTGCGCACCCGCCTGGCGCAGGAGCGTCGCATCGCCCATCTGGCGCGCAACGACGGCCTGACCGGCCTGCCCAACCGCTCGTCCTTCCTGGAATGGCTGACGCGCCAGACGTCCGATCCTGTCGCCGCGACCAAGGTCGCCCTGCTGGCCATGGACCTGGATCGGTTCAAGGAGGTCAACGACGTCCACGGCCACGCCGCCGGCGACCAGTTGCTGATCCAGGTCGCCGAGCGGATGCGCGCCGCCCTGCGTCCCGGCGAGTTCGTGGCCCGCCTGGGCGGGGACGAGTTCGTCGCCGTCGTGCCGGTCCAGCGTCGCGAGGACGCGCTGGACCTGGCCGAACGGCTGCGCGCCGCCGTCACCGCGCCGGTCATGCTGGACCACGCCGAGGTGTCCTGCGGGCTCAGCGTCGGCATCGCCGTCTGGCCCGACGACGCCGACAACGCCTCGGCCCTGATCAACGACGCCGACCTGGCCATGTACCGGGCCAAGGCGTCGCTGGGCGCGGACGTCTGCTTCTACGAGGAGGAGATGGACGAGGCCGTCCGCAGTCGCCGCCGCATGGCCCAGCAGATGCGCGAGGCTCTGGACCAGGGCCAGTTCAGCCTGAACTGGCAGATCCAGGCCGCCGTCGAGACCGGGGCGATCACGGGCTATGAGGTGCTGCTGCGCTGGATACAGCCGGACGGGACCTTCATCTCTCCGGCCGACTTCATCCCCCTGGCCGAGGAGAACGGCCTGATCCTGCCGATCGGGGAGTGGGTTTTGCGCACCGCCTGCGCAGAGGCGGCCCGCTGGCCCGAGCCGCACAAGATCGCCGTCAACCTTTCGCCGGTCCAACTGGGCCATGTCGACCTGCCGCGCCTGGTGCATCAGGTTCTGATCGAGACGGGTCTCGCGCCCTCGCGGCTGGAGCTGGAGATCACCGAGACGGCCATGATCACCGACATGGAGCGCACAACCCATGTGCTGCGCCAGCTGAAGCTGCTGGGCGTCTCCATCGCCATGGACGACTTCGGCACCGGCTATTCGTCGCTGTCGACCCTGCGCGCCTTCCCGTTCGACAAGATCAAGCTGGACCGCTCCTTCATGTCCGAACTGGACGGCGGGCCGGAATCCGCCGCCATCATCCGCGCCGTCCTGGCCCTGGGCGAAAGCCTGCACATCCCGGTTCTGGCCGAGGGGGTGGAGACGCTGGATCAGCTCAGCTTCCTGCGCGACCAGGGTTGCGACGAGGTGCAGGGCTATCTGCTGGGGCGGCCGCAAAAGACGGCCGACGCCGAAATCCAGGCCGCCGCACGGGTGCTGTGGGACGCCGAGCCGCCGACGGTCGCTGCGGCGGCCTGACCCTCATCGTCATTCCGGGGCTGAGCAAAGCGAAGAACCCGGAACCCAGGGCTACGGTTGCGGCGCTTGAACCCCTTCGACGCCCGGGGTGCGCCTCCTGTGCTGACTGCTTCGCGCCGCCCTTCGGGTCCGGGATCGTCCTTCGGACGCCCCGGAATGACGATGGGGAACGTGCGCTAGCCTCTCCGGCCGTAGCCGGGCCAGACCCCTTTTGCCGCCCGTCCATACTGTTTCGGCAGCCGCTCTTCCTCGCCCAGAGCCACGGCGGCGTGGTGCGCCCAGTGCGGGTCGTCCAGCGCGGCCCGCGCGATGGCGATCAGGTCCGCCTGGCCGGACGCCACGATGTCCTCGGCCTGTCGCGGGTCGAAGATCATGCCCACCGCCATGACCGCTGCGCCAGGCGCCGCCGCCTTCACCGCCGCCGCGAAAGGCAGCTGGTATCCCGGTTGGTCGCCGGGAATGTCCGCCCGCGCGACATTGCCGCCCGACGTCAGGTGCAGATAGTCATAGCCCATGTCGTGCAGCGCCCGGCCGAAGGCCGCCACCTCCTCCAGCGCCACGCCGCCCTCGACCCAGTCCGAGCCGTTGAACCGCGCGCCGAGCGCCTTGTCCCTGGGCCAGGCGTCGCGCACGGCGCGGGCGACCCGCAGCGGAAAGCGCGCCCGGTTCTCGGCCGAGCCGCCGAAGGCGTCGGTGCGCTGGTTGGAGATCGGCGACAGGAACTCGCTCAGCAGATAGCCGTGGGCGGCGTGCAGTTCGACCAGATCGAACCCGGCGCGTTCGGCCCGTCGCGCCGCCGCCTCGAACGCCGCGACCACGCGATCCATGTCGGCCTCGGTCATCTGGGTCGGCGTGTGCCAGTCGGCCTTGAACGGCAGGGCCGAGGGAGCGAACGTCTCCCAGGCGCCGTCGTCCGCCGCCAGCGCCCCGCCGCCCTTCCACGGCGCGCTGGTCGAGGCCTTGCGCCCCGCGTGGCCCAGCTGGATGCCGATGGGCGTGTCGCTATAGGTGCGGATATCGCGGATTATCGCGGCGAAGGCAGCCGCCTGTTCGTCGTTCCACAGGCCGGTGTCGTCGGGCGTGATGCGGCCCGCCGCCTCGACCCCCGTCGCCTCCACGATGACCAGTCCCGCGCCGGAGATGGCCAGCCGCCCCAGGTGCTGCACGTGCCACGGCTGGGGCACGCCCTCGACGGCCGAATACTGGCACATGGGCGCGATGACGACCCGGTTCTTCAAGGTCAGCGGACCCACGGCGTGGGGCGAGAACAGCAGGCTCATGGCAAGGCGTCCGATGGGGGGAGGGGAGGCTGTTCACCTAAGCCCCCGCGGGCTCGGTTCAACCGGCGCCTTTCCGATTGTTCATCCAGCTTGCCGATAATTCACGTGTGCAGTCGCGGCCCGCGCGCCACAAAGGGCCAAGCTTTCAATGGGGAACCCAAATGCTTCGTCTCGCTCTCGCCATCGCCATCGCCGCGCCTCTGCTGTCGGGCTGCATCATCGTCTCGACCGAAAAGCCGACCACGCGCGTCATCACCGCCCCGGCTTCGGGTCAATAATGCGGGGCCTGGTCAAGGGTGTGGCGGCGGCGGTCCTGGCCGCCCCCCTGCTGAGCGCCTGCGTCATCTATGACAGCAGCGCGGGCGAGAACGTCTCGGTCAACGTCAGCCGCAACGACGCCCCGCCGGCCGAGGCCATCCGCGAGGCCCGGTTCGCCGACGGCGCCCTGGTCGTGCGCGTCGATTCCAACGGCTGCACCCAGGCGTCGGACTTCGAGGTGGCGGTGGCGGACAACAATCCGGTCGAGATCACCCTGCGCCGCACCAAACAGGACCTGTGCAGGGCCCTGGTCCCCAACGGCGTCGAACTGCGCTGGACCTACGCCGACCTGGGCCTGGACGCCGGCACGCCCGCCCGCATCCTCAATCCGTTGAAGTAAGGACCATCCTTTCCGCTCATCCCGGCGAAAGCCGGGACCCAGTGCTTTGGGCGAAAGATGAGTGCGGCCCGGGCCGTGCGACCATCCCGCGCGCCAACGATGCGAAAGAACTGGGTCCCGGCTTTCGCCGGGATGAGCAGAAGACTTGGAAGCTGATTCAGACCGCCGCCTCGAAGACGCCCAGCATTTCGGGCGGGATGCGCTGGGGCCTCAGGGTCCTGGCGTCCACCAGCACCCATTCGGTCACGCCCTGGGCGCAGACGCGGCCCTGGCCGTCCTCGATGCGGACATAGCGGTTGAAGCGCGGGCCTTGCGGTTCGCCGACCCAGGTGCGGGCGACGACGCCCGTCGCCCCCGGCTCGATCCCGCGCAGATAGTCGATCTCGTGCCGGGTCGCGACCCACGACCATTTCGCCCGCGTCGCCTCTTCGAACCGCGCGTTCCAGTGGGCCGTGCCGGCATCCTGCAGCCAGCCGACATAGACGACGTTGTTGACGTGGCCGTTGGCGTCGATGTGTTCGGGCCGCAGGTCCAGCGGCACCACGAAGACCTCTCGGTCCTCGCGCGGGGTCAGGGTCTTCTTCGCCATCAGGCCTCGCCGAGCGGAACGCCCTTCTCGACCATCAGGGCCTGAAGTTCGCCGGCCTGGAACATCTCGCGGATGATGTCCGATCCGCCCACGAATTCGCCCTTCACATAGAGCTGCGGGATGGTCGGCCAGTCGGTGAAGCTCTTGATGCCTTCGCGCAGGGCCTCGTCCTGCAGGACGTCCACGCCCACGAAGGCGGCGCCGACATGATCCAGGATCTGCACCGCCAGGGACGAGAAGCCGCAGCGGGGCTGGTCGGGCGTGCCCTTCATGAACAGCACCACGTCGTGCTGGGCGACGGTGTCGCCGATGAAGGCGTGGACGGGGTCGGCGGCTTGAACGGTGTCGGTCACGGGATGGGCCTTTCGTGAAGCCCGTCAGCTAGGGAGCGCGAGGGGCGCGGTCAAGGCGTGCGCGACGATCCGCCGTGTCTATCAGGCGGCGTTCGCCACGACGCGCCCCATCTCGATCTGGGCGGCCAGGCCCGGCGGCAGGTCGCGCTCGGGCGCGGTGGCCAGCACGGCCAGGCGGTCGGTGTCGGTCGGCCCCACGATCACGCTGGACACCGACGGATCGGTCAGGACGTAGGACAGGCAGATGGCCTCGGCCGTCCAGTTCGGGGTGCGATACAGGAAGCCGAAGGCGTCCTTTTTGGGGGTGTCCACGGGCCGTTTGCCGCCGCCCAGGCCGAACAGCCCCTTCTTGAACACCGGAGCGTCCGGTTCGCGCCTGCGCCGGTCGATGTAGAAGTCGTAGGCGAAGACGGCCATGTCCTGTTCGCGCGCCGAGCGGATGCGGTTGCGGATCGGCCAGTCGGCGTTGATGTCGAACGGGGTCAGCAGGGCGTCGAACGCGCCGGTCGAGACATAGGCGTCCATCACCGGCCCGCCGCCGGCGATGCCCAACAGGCGGATGCGCCCGGTCTTGCGCAGCGCCTTCAGCGCCGCCAGCGACGACTGCGCCAGCTCCGTCTCGCCCGGCTCGTGCAGCACGGCCATGTCGATCCAGCCCAGGCCCGAGAAGTGCAGCACTCGGTCGATGGCGCCGGTCATTCCCTCGGCCGAGAAGTCGCGCGCCCCCGCGTCGCCCTGGCCGTCGCCGGCCCCCAGGGTCACGCTGACATAGACCAGTTTGCGGTCCACGTGCGACAAAGCCTCGCCCAGCACCTCGGCCGCCACCGGATCGGCGGTCTCCAGCCGATAGCTGTTGATCCCCGCCTCCAGCGCCGAATACAGCAGGTCCAGTCCCGCCGCCCGCCCGCGCGCCAGCGCCGCCGCCCCGAAGCTGAGCGTCAGGTTCGAAATGGCGGAGCCGGAAACCCCGAACGGGCGATAGCGCATCGGCCTTACCCCGCCTGAGCCGGCGCGGAGGTCTCCAGCGCCAGGGCGTGCAGTTCGCCGCCCATCTGTCCCTTCAGCGCCGCATAGACCAGCTGGTGCTGACGCACGCGCGGCACGCCGGAAAAGGCCTTGGACACGATGCGGGCGCGGTAATGGTCGCCGTCGCCGGCCAGGTCCTCGATGGCGATCTCGGCGTCGGGAAAGGCCTCGACCAGATGCTGGCGCAGCGTTTCGACGGACATGGGCATGGGCGAGACTCTCGGAGCTTTCCCCGCCAGCGTGACCGATAAACCTTAATGGCTGACTACGGGGCGGCTTGGCGGCGTTCGAACAGCCGCACGGCATGGTCGTTGTAGGTCGTCTCGGCATAGGGCCGATAGCCGACGCGCGCGGCCAGTTTCAGGGAGGGCAGGTTGTCGGGCGAGATCATGCAGACGGTGCGCCGGACGCCCAGAACGCCTTCCGCCCAGTCCAGCGCGGCGCTCAGAGCCTCGCCGGCATAGCCCCGGCCCTGAAACGCCGGGTCCAGCCCCCAACCCAGTTCCGGCGCGTCGAAAGCGGGCGTCATCTCGCGCCGATAGTTCAGCACCCCCACGCTGCCCAGATAGGCGCCGCCGTCCTTCGACCGGATCGACCAGTTGCCGTGGCCCATGGCGGACCAATGCCCGATGTCGCGCAGCAACCGGAACCAGACCTCTTCATCCGACAGGGCGCGGCCTCTGAGAAAGCGGGTGAAGTCCAGGTTCTTCCACAGGGCGGCGATGTCGGTGAAGTCGTCCGGCCCGGCGGGGGTCAGGACCAGGCGTTCCGTCGTCAGCGTCGTCGTCACATCAACCCCAGTTGCTTCAGACTGGCCACCCCGTCGCGGCCGACGACCAGATGGTCGTGAACCTCGACGTTAAGGGCGCGGCCGGCCTGCACAACCTGTTTCGTCATCTCAACGTCGGCGCGGCTGGGGGTGGGATCGCCGGACGGGTGATTGTGGACCAGGATCAGGGCGCTGGCCGACAGTTCCAGCGCGCGGCGCACCACCTCGCGCGGATAGACCGGCGCATGATCGACCGTGCCCCGGTTCTGCACCTCGTCCAGGATCAGCTGGTTCTTCTTGTCCAGATACAGGACCCGGAACTGCTCGCGCGGCTCGTGCTGCAGGGCGACGCGGACATAGGCCAGAAGCGCCGTCCACGACGATATCACCGCGCGCTTGGCGGCCGGCTCGCGCGCGATCCGCCGCGTCACGTCGAAGATCAGCTGCAGGTCCAGCGCCACCGCCCGCGTCGCCTTGCCGGGGACATAGCCCATCGACCGCGCCACCTGATCCTCCACCGCCTCGTGGCTGGCCGCCCCGATCCCCTCCAGCCCGCCGAACCGCGCCAGCAGGTCCTTGGCCAGCGGCTTGACGTCCTTGTAGGGCACGCTGCGGAACAGCAGCAGCTCCAGCAGCTCATAGTCGGGCAGGGCGCCCAAGCCCCCCTTGGCCGCCCGCTCGCGCAGCCGGTCGCGATGGCCGCTGTGGCGGGGCTTGGGCTTGGCGGTGAGTTCGTCGGTCATACGCCGTCAGGCTCGCAGATGCGCAACCTTTGCAGGATCGGTTGATCCGGCGAGGCGCGCAAGTGCGGCGTGTGTTCACACAACTATTTCGTCATCCTCCGGCGCGAAGCGACCGGGGGACCCAGCGGCGCCGAAGGCGATTTGTCCGCCGCTTTATGCCGAAAGATGGACCCTGCGACAGGTTCGCGCTCTCGCGCGCCGCTGGGTCCCCCGGTCTGCGCCGCGAAGACGCGGCTTGCCGGAGGATGACGAAGTAAACGAGCGTGTTGCTCAGTTCGGGCGGAACAGCCCCGCCGGAGACGCCGTGAAGATCTCCAGCCCGTCTTCGGTCACGCCGATGGTGTGTTCGCACTGGGCCGACAGGGACTTGTCGCGGGTCACGGCGGTCCAGCCGTCGGACAGCACCTTCACCTGCGGCTTGCCCAGGTTCACCATCGGCTCGACGGTGAAGAACATGCCGGGCTTCAGCACGGCGCCGTCGCCCTTGCGGCCGTAGTGCAGGACGTTGGGGCTGTCGTGGAAGACGCGGCCGATGCCGTGGCCGCAGAAGTCGCGCACCACGCTCATGCGCTGGGCCTCGACGAACTTCTGGATGGCGAAGCCGATGTCGCCGAACGTATTGCCCGGCTTGACCTGCGCCAGGCCCAGCTCCAGCGATTCATAGGTGACGTCGATCAGGCGCTTGGCGCGGGCGTTGATCTCGCCCACCGCATACATCCGGCTGGAATCGCCGTGCCAGCCGTCGACGATGACGGTGTGGTCGATGTTGACGATGTCGCCGTCCTTCAGAACCTTGTCGCCGGGAATGCCGTGGCAGACGACGTGGTTGATCGAGGTGCAGACCGTCTTCTCATAGCCCTTGTAGCCCAGGCAGGCGGGCAGGCCGCCGTGGTCCAGGGTGAACTCGCGGATCAGGTCGTCGATGGCGCTCGTCGTCACGCCCGGCTTCACATGGGGCGCGATCATGTCCAGGGCCTCGGCGACTAGGCGGCCGGCCTTGCGCATCCCCTCGAAATCCTCGGGGCTGTGGATGCGGATGGCGCTGGAACGGACCAGGACGTCGGTTTCCAGTTCGGGCGTTTCGTACATGGGGGCTTCGATCAGTCTTGAAGACGGGGCGCGATGCAGATGGTCTTTATATCACGGATGCACAAGGCGATCTTGGGGCGGTCGGGGGCAGGCAAGGAAATCCGGCGGAACAGAGGTCTGCGCGCTTTCCGCAGCGTAAGTCTGTGATTCAGCGACGGCTTCTTGCCGCAACGGAACCTCGCGCGGGTGTGATCGTGTGCAGCTTTGATGACACAGTTTCGCCCGGATCGGAGCAGAGAGCGGCCATGCGTGCAACGCTTTCTGGTCGAAAGCGCTGCGGCAACGTCTCTCCCCCGACACCCCACCGCCGCGTTTGATGGCGGGGGCTCCACTTAGGAATGGTACATGACATCCAGGAATCTCGTCCGCATGGGCGGCATCGCCCTGACCACCGCCCTGCTGGCCGGCGTGGCCGCGCCCGCCATGGCCGGTTCGTTCTACGTTCAGGAACAATCGACGCGCGGCCAGGGCCGCGCCAACGCCGGCGTCGGCGCCGACAAGGGCGTGCAGTCGCTGTGGTGGAACCCCGCCGCCATCGCCGGAACCCAGCGCGAAGTCTATACGGGCATGCACGGCCTGATCCTGGACTCCAGCGTCGACAACCGCGGCTCGACCCTCAGCTACAATCTGCCCGCCCCGACCCCGCCGTTCCCCGCCGGAACGATCCTGCGCGGCTCCACGGTCGTGGCCGGCGATCCGCACGTCCATGACGTGGTCGAAAGCGGCATCGTGCCGAACTTCGCCATCTCGACCCCGATCGGCGACCGGTTCAACGTCGGTCTGGCGGTCCAGGCGCCGTACAACTTCACCACCAAATATCTGGCCGACGACTTCGCCCGTTACGACGCTCTGACGTCGGAACTGCGTTCCGCCAACGTCAGCCTGGTCGCCGCCGCCAAGGTCACCGACTGGCTGGACATCGGCGCCGGCTTCGACGCTCAATACGCCAAGGCCACATTGTCGTCGTCGCTGCCGAACCTGCCCACCGTCGCCGGCGTCGCCCCGCTGGTGCTGATCCCTGCGGCGACCGACGGTCGCAACCAACTGGAAGGCGACGGCTGGAACTACGGCTGGAACGCCGGCGCCCAGATGCATTTCGGCAAGCTGGACCTGGGCCTGTCTTACCGTTCGGAAATCAAGCACGAGCTTGACGGCACGGTGAACATCTCGGGCCTGACCGGCGCTCTGGCCGCCGCCAACGTTTCGGCGGACGGCACGGCCAAGTTCACCACGCCGTGGTACGCCACCCTCTCGGCCCGCTACGCCGTCAACGACCGCCTGACCCTGAACGCCCAGGTCAACCAGATCGGCTGGAGCAAGTTCGACGCCATCCGCGTCAACTATGGCGCCACCGGCGCATCGACCATCGTTCAGGACTATGACGACGTCACCACCGGCGCGGTCGGCTTCGACTACAAGATCGACCCGACCATGACCTTCCGCGCGGGCGTGGGCTACGACCCGACCCCGACCCCGGACGATCACCGCACCGCGCGCATCCCGGACGGCGACCGCTGGCTCTACGCCGCCGGCCTGTCCAAGACGATGGGTTCGATGACCTTCGACGGCGCCGTGACCTACATCGACATCGACACCGCCGCGATTAACGACACGCGCGACGTCTATGGCAACGGCCTGGTCATCTCGAACCTGCGGGGCGAGGCCAAGGGCAATGGCGTCGGCTTCTCGCTGGGCGCGACCTGGAACTTCTAAGCCTTCCATACGCCTGACATGAGAACGGCGGCTCCTGCGAAGGAGCCGCCGTTTTTCTTTGCCGATTTCCGACCGTCATCCTCGGCTCGAACCGAGGATGACGCGGCTGGACGTCAGCCCTTGGCGGCGCCGTAGCCCTTGCCGCCGTTCGACGGGCGGCGACGGGGGCGGCGCTTCATCTCGCCCTCGGGACGCGGCTCGCTCTTGCGGGCGTCGGCCTGGCGGGGTTCGCGCGGCGTGGTCTTTTCGCCGGCCATCGGATTGTAGGTCTTCTCGGGACGAGGAGCCGCAGCCTCGCCGCCGGGGCGGTTGCGACGCTGGCGGTGGGGCTGGCCGCCGCCTTCGGGGCGAACGCCCTCGCGGTGCGGCGCGCGGTTGCGCCCGCCACGACCGCCACGGCCGCCTTCGTTGCGCTCGCCGCCTTCACGTTCCGGCATGGTCGCCTTCTTGGCCACGCCCGCGGACATGATGGAGGCGTCCAGAGCCGCCAGCTGCTTGTCGTTGCGACGGTCGGCGGCCGGGATCTTCTGGCGCGTGACCTTTTCGATGTCGCGCAGCAGTTTCATCTCGTCGCCGGCCACGAAGCTGACGGCCGTGCCGTCCTTGCCCGCGCGGGCCGTACGGCCGATGCGGTGGACGTAGCTTTCCGGCACGTGCGGCAGTTCGAAGTTCACGACGTGCGAGACGCCGTCCACGTCGATGCCGCGCGCGGCGATGTCGGTGGCGACCAGCACCCGCAGCTTGCCCTTCTTGAAGGCCTCCAGCGTGCGCTCGCGCTGCGGCTGGGACTTGTTGCCGTGGATGGCGCCGGCCTCGACGCCGCCGGTTTCCAGATAGGCCGCGACCTTGTCGGCGCCGTGCTTGGTCTTGGTGAAGACCAGGCAGCGCTTGTATTCCGGGTCGCTGAACATTTCGGTCAGCAGGGCGCGCTTCTTGCCCTGTTCGATATAGACGACCGACTGGCTGATGCGCTGGACGGTGGTCGATTGCGGCGTGACCTGGACCTTGACCGGGTCCTTCAGCAGTTCGCCCGCCAGCTTGCCGATTTCGGACGGCATGGTGGCCGAGAAGAACAGGTTCTGGCGGCGCGCCGGCATCCGGCTGACGATCTGGCGGATCGGCTTGATGAAGCCCAGGTCCAGCATCTGATCGGCCTCGTCCAGCACGAAGATTTCGGTCGAGGACAGGTCCAAGGTCTTCTGCTGGATATGGTCCAGCAGGCGGCCCGGCGCGGCGACCAGGATGTCCAGACCCTGTTGCAGGGCGCGCTCCTGGGCGCCGTATTTCACGCCGCCGAAGATCACCGCGACCCGGAAGCCCAGGTGGGCGCCGTAGGCCTTGAAGCTGTCGCCGATCTGGGTCGCCAGTTCGCGCGTGGGCGACAGGATCAGGGCGCGCGTGGTGCGCGGCACGGGCGGGGTGCGGTTCTCGGCCAGGCGATGCAGGATCGGCAAGGCGAAGGCGGCGGTCTTGCCGGTGCCGGTCTGGGCGATGCCCAGCAGGTCCTTGCCCAGCATGACGTCGGGGATGGCCTTTTCCTGGATCGGCGTGGGCTTGGTGTAGCCGGTCGAGGTCAGGGCCTGCAGAAGGGCCTTGTTCAGGCCCATGGATTCGAAGGTGGTGCTCACAGCATTGTCTTTCGCGTGCGGCGACGCGCATCGGCCATGGCATGACGCCGTCGGGCCGCGCACCGCCAGTCCCGACGGAGCCTCGGAGAGGAGGCCTGCGGGGTGGATCGGGCGCCGCCCCGCGTGTCCGGGCAGCGAATGAACATGAGGAACCGGCGGCTGCTACAGTCAGGTCCGAAACGGACCCACACGCGCTGGAGACGCCGGAGATCGCGAGTGTGCGATGCAGCGCAAATGGGCGCTTATCGTCGATAAGTCAACCCGCCGCCCCGTTCAGGCCAGCCATCGCCGCGCCGCCTCGGGCAGGCCGTCGGGCAGACCCAACGCCACGCGCCACGCCTCGGGATCCAGCCGCGCCATCTCCAGATCCAGCCAGGGCAGGGGTTTCAGCGTCCCGTCGGCGTCCCAGAACCGCTCGGCCCACGGCTGATTCATCTCGATCGCCCGCGCCCGGTCCCGCGCCGCCGCGTCCGGCCCCAGATGTCTGGCGCGCCAGTGATACAGCCACGGAATATGCCAGTCCGGCGCCGCGCTCAGCCGCTCGTCCCGCATCGCCTTCACCAGGCATTCGGCCAGCACCCGCGCCTCCTCCAGCCGGGCGTGAAAGTCGTCGCGCCGCGCCTGGATGTGGCGACACCAGCCTTCCGCCGGCTCCACCGGGGCGGCCGAGGCGGCCGGATCGGGCCGGGTCCAGCCCTCGGCCTCGCGCCGCTTCCGCAGGGCCGGCACCCCGACGTCATAGCGTTGCGCCACCGAGCGGGCGGTCTCGCCGTCCTCCCACGCCTTGCGCGCCTCGGCCCAGACGGCGTCGGACCGGATCTTGCGATGAATGCCCTGGCTCATGCCCGTCGTCGTCGCACGCCGTTGCGCCAAAGCCGGACGTAGGCGGCGCCGGCGGTGATTTTAGGATGGCTGGCGCGTCTAACCTGACATCTCCACATATGGAAAATCAGACCTTT
This sequence comes from Brevundimonas sp. UBA6550, assembly GCF_002434505.1. GTDB lineage: Bacteria > Pseudomonadota > Alphaproteobacteria > Caulobacterales > Caulobacteraceae > Brevundimonas. Next base: position 514,409 of record NZ_DJKE01000012.1, on the reverse strand, counting down.
AGCCTCGAAATTCGCCGATCATCCGGCCTGAGGTAGGACCGCGCCCATACTGTCGGCATGACAAAACGCACCTACAAGATTCAACCGCCCCAGGTCTGGAACCGTATCCGCCAGGATTATCTGTCGGGCGATGACGCCCGGACCGTCGCCGACCGGCACGGCGTGACCGAGGCCGCCCTTCGCGCCCGCGCCACGCGCGAGGGATGGTCCCGCAATCCCCGCAATGCGGACACCCCGCCCCTGGACGACGGGTCTGCGGACGCCCTGCCGCCCCCGGCGATGGACGCCCTGTCGGCGTCGGACGGCGAGGTTCACGATCCCGCCGACCTGGCCCGCGCCGCCGCCCAGGCGTCCGGCCGCGCCCTGCACGCCCAGGACTTCCCCCAGGCCCGCGCCCTGGCGTCCCTGGCCGAGACTTATCGCAAACTGGCCGACGGCGACGGTCGCGGACGCGCCGCCCGCTTGACGCTCAAGACCGCGCCCCTGCAACTGGTCTTCGACATCCTGACCAACCCGGACGAGGCAGAGCGCCGCTTCGCCATGAACACCAGCGACAAGAGCGACTGGGAACTGCGCGGCCATTACTGGCAGGAAAAGCAGAAGCTGGAGCGCGCCAACAATGAATGGGGCACGGCCCAGCTGTATCGCCGCGTCCAGCTGGACCGCCGCATCGCCGCGCTTGAGGCCCAGTTGCGCGAAGCCGGCCTCGACCCCGTCATCGAGCGCGAACGCGACCGCCGCATCTCCCAGGGCCTCGACCTCTACGTCGGCCGCCCGCGCGGGATCATCTCGATGGAGGAATGGGACAAGACGTTGGATGAGTTATGAGCGTCCGACCCTTCTCCCCTTGCGGGAGAAGGTGGCCGAGCGTAGCGAGGTCGGATGAGGGGTCACGCCGCCGTTGGACGCGACCACGCTAATCCCCCATCAGCCCCTCCCGCGTCGCCGCCACAATCGCCGCCAGCACCTTCTCCCGATGGTTCTCGATCATCTGATTGGGAAACCGCAGTACCCGAAACCCCTCGTCGCGAAACCACGCACTCGCACCGCCATAGCTGCCGAACGGGAGACAAGTCACGTCAAACTGAGCCGGGTGCTTGATGGTGAGGCGTCGAGTTTGAAGCTGGACCCACCAGCCATGTGCCCAGCTACTTCGGGTCCAACCTAAGGCGGAAGGATCCACAACCTTTGCATTGCTGCGCCAGTACCCTAAGAAAACGCTTCGGGATTGGGCGAGGCGGAAATGACGATTCTTTCGGACGCGGGGCTTGAGTTTGCCCGCGAACACCTCACGAAGTTTGCAGACTCTGACTTCTTCCCGCCGCTGTTCGAGTACGAGGCGATTTGGTCGAACTGGGCCGAATTTAAAACGGCGGTGACGCAGTCGAATGTTGCCAAGCTATGGCTTCCCTCGCCTCTCACACTGCCGGCACCGAAACTAACTGATACGTTCAGGATTGTTCACCAGCTAGATCCTCTGTCGGCCATTGCCTACACAACGCTTGCTCACGACGTCGCTAAAGTCGTGGAGGAAAAGAGAATCGCTCCGGAAGATAAGGTTGCCTGTTCTTACAGGATAAGCATAGATAACGGAGCATTTTTCTCAGATGGAACAGGATATGCGGACTTCTTGGAAGTAACCCGATCAGGGTGTGAAAGTCATCCATTTCTTCTGACGGCCGATATCAGCGATTTCTATAACCAAATTTATTCGCACCGAGTAAGGAACGCTCTCGCATCGGCTGACGCTTCACTTGAGCATGTGGCAAAGGACGTTGAACACGTCATTCATGCGCTCGGAGCGGAAGCCTCCAAGGGCATCCCCACCGGTCCCAATGCCAGCATAATTTTTTCTGAAGCGATCTTCATTGATATCGATCAAGCCCTTCTCAAAGAGGGTTATAAGTTTTGCCGATATGTGGACGACATACGCATCTTCGGGGAATCAGAGCCTCAACTGAGAAAGGCTTCTGAATTTCTCGGTGAATATTTGTTCGTGCATCATAGGCTCCACCTTAGCGCAGCGAAAACGCGAATTTGGGAAAGTAAACCATTCCTAGATAAGGAATTTTTCAATCACTACACGCTAGCAGTTCAAGAAGCATTTAAGGTCCTTGGGAGCGTTGCTTATGGTGGCGTGGCATCTGTGATCCACTGGGGAGATGAAGAGGACGAGGATGAAGAAGGAATGCCGTTTGGTATTCTAGTGGCAACAGAAGACGCTGATCCCAAAGAAACCATATCGCAAATTGTAGAGCGAGTAGAGAAGACTATAGCCGATACAGGACGGTGCGATCTGAACCTGCTAAAGGCCCTTCTGCGAAAGTCCCGAATTTTTAATGATGGCGCCTATCTAAGGATTTATAATTCATATCCAGGCGTATTTCTTCCGGTATTCCACGAGCACTGCAAGACCATGCGTCAACTCGTTGAGTTTGGCCTCAAGGATGAAGTCATCAAATTCGCTCGAAACATCTACTCGTCCGAATTCATCGGCCTAAAATTCGTCAGATATTGGTCGGACTGGCTCGCAACGCAAAGCGCAGACCTTCTAGAAGGATCGGGCGCTCATGATGTCATCAGAGCAACCGGCGACATGCGTCACAAAGCTAGCGCAGCGATAATTTCCAAAGACTTGGCTTGGGTGCGAGCTCACCGCGGACAGGTCGACCAACTAGGAGAATGGGATGCGAGAGCAATGGTCCAAGCTTCGAGAATTCTAAGCAAGGATGAGCGGGGCCCTTTCCTCAGGAACCTTGAGCGGAAGGTATCCGGCCGAGACATTGTGACCGAGATTTTGATCAAGTATGTTCTTGCTATGGCTTAGTCGCTGACAATCTATTTTGCCTCCAATACCTCTCTGGCAGAATCTACAGCCATCGTCGTTATGCGCGTGAGTCCGCTACAGCCCTAGACGCCTCCAACAATGCAGCCGCTCCGTCGTCCTATCGCCCCTTCCTGAACCGCTCCTGGGCTTCCGCCGCCGCCTCCTTGCGCCATTTCTTCGGCGCTGACCGGTCCACCTCTTCGCCGGCGCCGGTCAGGGCTTCGTTGGCGAACTCCAGGTCCATCAGCTTCATGCGCTTGATCTCGTCGCGCAGGCGGGCGGCTTCCTCGAACTCCAGGTTGGAGGCGGCCTCGCGCATGCGGCCTTCCAGATCGCGCAGGGCGGCCTGGAAGTTGGAGCCGACAAAGGGTTTGGAGGCTTCGGCCACGCCCGGCCTGGTCAGGCGGTCCAGGTCGCGGGACTCATAGGGGCTGTCCAGGATTTCCTTGATGTCGCGCTTGACGCTTTCGGGCGTGATGCCGTGTTCGGCGTTATAGGCCTGTTGCCGTTCGCGGCGGCGGTCCGTCTCGGCGATGGCGCGCTCCATGCTGCCGGTCATGCGGTCGGCGTACAGGATGACGCGGCCGTCCACGTTGCGGGCGGCGCGGCCGATGGTCTGGATCAATGAGGTCTCCGAGCGCAGGAAGCCCTCCTTGTCCGCGTCCAGAATGGCGACCAGGCCGCACTCGGGGATGTCCAGACCCTCGCGCAGCAGGTTGATGCCGATAAGACAGTCGAACGCCCCCAGCCGCAGGTCGCGCAGGATCTCGATCCGCTCCAGCGTGTCGACGTCGGAGTGCATGTAGCGGACGCGGATGCCCTGTTCATGCATATATTCGGTCAGGTCCTCGGCCATCTTCTTGGTCAGGGTGGTGACCAGGCTGCGATAGCCGCGCGCCGTGGTGGCCTTGACCTCGTCGATGACGTCGTCGACCTGGTTGCGGGTCTTGCCCGAGACGGGGCGGATTTCGACCGGCGGGTCGATCAGGCCGGTGGGGCGGATGACCTGCTCCACGAAGACGCCGCCCGCGCGCTCCATCTCCCACGGGCCGGGGGTGGCTGACACGTGCACCGTCTGGGGCCGCATGGCGTCCCATTCCTCGAACTTCAGCGGGCGGTTGTCGATGCAGGAGGGCAGGCGGAAGCCGTACTCCGCCAGCGTCGATTTGCGGCGGTAGTCGCCCCGGAACATGCCGTTGATCTGGCCGATGGTGACGTGGCTCTCGTCCACGAACAGCAGGGCGTTGTCGGGGATGTATTCGAAGAAGGTGGGCGGCGGCTCGCCCGGCGCGCGGCCGGTCAGCCAGCGGCTGTAGTTCTCGATGCCGGCGCAGGAGCCGGTGGCCTCCATCATCTCCAGGTCGAAGCGGGTGCGTTGCTCCAGGCGTTGCGCCTCCAGCAGCTTGCCGTTCTCGACCATCCAGTCGAGCGTCTCCTTCAACTCCGCCTTGATGCCGTTGGTGGCCTGATTCAGCGTCGGGCGCGGGGTGACATAGTGGCTGGCGGCGTAGACGGTGATTTCGGTCAGATCGGCGGTCTTCTTGCCGGTCAGGGGATCGAACTCCTGGATCGCCTCCAACTCGTCCCCGAACAGGCTGATGCGCCAGGCCCGGTCCTCCAGATGGACCGGGAAGATTTCGATCACGTCGCCGCGCTTCCTGAACATGCCCCGGTCGAAATGCACGTCGTTGCGCTTGTACTGCAGCGCGATCAGGTCGGCCCGCAGCTTCGCCTCGTCGATCTGGTCCCCGACCTTCAGCGTGAACGTCATGGCCGTATAGGTCTCAACCGACCCGATACCGTAGATGCAGCTGACCGACGCCACCACGATCACATCGTCCCGCTCCAGTATCGCCCGCGTCGCCGAGTGGCGCATCCGGTCGATCTGCTCGTTTATGCTTGAGTCCTTCTCAATGTAGGTGTCCGTGCGCGGAACATAGGCTTCTGGTTGATAATAGTCGTAGTAGCTGACGAAATATTCGACAGCATTATCCGGGAAAAACGCCTTGAACTCCGAGTAGAGCTGGGCCGCCAGGGTCTTGTTCGGGGCCAGGATCAGGGCGGGGCGCTGGGTCTGTTCGATGACCTTGGCCATGGTGAAGGTCTTGCCCGAGCCGGTGACGCCCAGCAGCACCTGATCGCGGTCGCCGGCGTCCGCCTGGGCCACCAGTTCGGCGATGGCGGCGGGCTGGTCGCCGGCGGGGGTGTATTTGGTCTCCAACCGGAACCTGCCGCCCTTCCTGGTCCCCTCGCGCGAGGGACGGTGCGGCACCCAGTCGGCGGGGGCGGCGACCGGCTCCTCCGGCGTCAGGCGCGGGCCGGTCACGGGGGCGAACATCGGCATCTTTCCCGTGTCGCGGATGAAGGCGGTCGACGCCTCCTGCACGCCGGGATTGGGCACGTGGACGGGTTTGACAGGCTTGGCGGCGGCGGGCTTCGGCGTCGAAGAACGGTTCATGAACAGAACTTAGTGCGTGAGGGCGTATCTCGCCATAGCGCGCCGCAGGGCGGGCGGTTGCGCGTCAGGCGGCGCGCGCGGCCGCCCATCGACCATCCGGCAGCCGCTCGGCGTGTCCATAACGGTGCAAGGTGGCCAGGACGCGGCTGATGCGCGGCTCCAGCCGGACGCCGCCGCTGAAGCGTCGCGCCAGGTCGGGCGGCGCGATGGGGCCTGCGGCGCGCAGCAGCGCCTGCACCGCCAACGGCTGGGCGTATCGGTCGGCGGGAAAGGCGGGGCGCCTGGCGATGGGATCGGGCGTGCTGGCCGCCAAGGTCAGGTTGCGGGTCTGGGGCGAAGGCGCGCCGGCCTGGCGCTGCTGATACTCCGGTCGGACCCAGTGAACCCGACCGGCCGCCTCCTCCTGCGCGCGGGACTGGTTCAGGGCCACCAGCCGCGTCACCAGCGCCTCGCGCGGCAGGCCTTCGGGCCATCCATAGGCGCTGGCGGTCAGTTGATCGATGGCGTCGTGCAAGTCGCGCAGAATGATGACCAGGCCGCGCTGCTTGATCGCTTCGGCCTTGGGCTCGAGCGGCGCTCCGGCCCGGACCTGTTCCAGACAGTTGTAGAGCGCCGTCAGGGTCAGGTCCGGGTTGTCGGCCAGCACGGCGCGCCTGTGGGCGTCCAGCGCTTCGCCCGCCGCTCTCATCCGACCACGCATGGCGTCGTCCATGATCGGAAAGGGGAAGGGATCGAAGCAGCGCGATTTCACATAGACCGCGTTACGGTCGTAGACGCCGAGCCGACCCGCGTTGGCTTGATACCAGGCGTGATGGATGTCCGAACTCAACACGGCGAGGTCGGCGGCGTCGCTCAACGCGAAGACGATCAGCTTGTTGTCCGCCAGGATCTCGGCGTCCAGAAACTGAAAAATCCGGTGCTTGGCCGTCTCGACCGTGGCGACATAGCGCGGCAGGGCGGCCAGGGCGGGCCTGAACTCCCCTCTGGGCTCGCCGAAAATCCACCAGGAGTCGCGATAGGCGGCGCGCGGATTGGCGTCGCGTCCGACCAGGACGCCGTTCGGGTCTCGGGCCTCCTTCACGTGCTCGACCAGATGCTGATAGGCCTCGGGAAAGCGCAGGCGCAGGTCGTCCGCCGACAGGCCGAAGAAATCCAGCACCCAGGCGTCGCGGGATTTGCCGGTCAGGTCGCGCCCGTTGCGATAGGGGCGGATGTGGCCTTCAAGCCCCGGTCGCCTGCCCAGGCCCAGACGATGCGCCTGACCATGGCTGACGATAAAGCCGGCGCCGTGAAGTTTGACGCCCGGCGAGCAGATTCCGGCCGACGCCTTGAGCGCCAGGGTCTTCGTCACGTCGGCGCCGACGGTCAGATCGGCGTTGATGCGGCCGACGCTGGCGGTCAGCTCGATCACCGGCTCATCGGTGTCGAGCGCGGATTCGGACACCCGCGTCAGCACCGTCCCGTCATGACGGCCGGCCTGGGCCACCGTCATGGCGATGCGGACGGCGGCGCTGTCGCGACTGGCCTTGGTCCAGGGATGGTCCGGCGCGGCGTGGATCAGGCTGAGCGGCCGCGCGCCGTCAAGCCAGCGCTCGACGGTGCGGCGCTGGAACACCTGGGTGATCGAGTTGGTGGTCACGAAGCCGAAGCGACGCAACGTCGTCCCCGGCCGTGTCAGGATGTCGGCGGCCTGATCCCACCAGTACATCACCAGATCCGCGCTCTCGTTCATGCGCGGGTGCGCCGCCCACAGCGCCTCCGCATAGCCGGGATCCAGTCGTGAGCGCAGATCCTTGCCGCCGATGAAGGGCGGGTTGCCGACGATGAATTCCGCCTCGGGCCACATCGCCGGTCTCGGGTTGGGCCACAACTGAACCGCCGCCCCGTCGCGATAGCCTGTCACCACGTCCGGCGCGCCGTCCCAATTCAGCGCCGCGTCGGTGCAGCGGATGTTGCCGTGCGCCCTCAGAATGGGTTCGGAAGGGTGGCCGGTCTGGTTGCGGTAATGCTGTTGCAGAAAGCCGATCCACAAGACGACGTCGGCGATGGCGGCCGCGCGCGGGTTCAACTCCAGGCCCAGGAACTGGCGCGGGTCCACCGCCAGCAGGCCCAGCGTGCCCGACTGGCCCAGATCCAACAGCGTCTGCAGGACCTCGCCTTCCAGCTTCTTCATCTGTTCCAGCGCCACATAGAGGAAGTTGCCGGTGCCGCAGGCCGGGTCCAGGACGCGCGTTCTGCACAGGCTGTCGTGGAAGCCTTTCACCAGCCGGACGGCGCCGCGCACGTCGCCCTCGTCGCAGGCCATTTCGACGCTTTGCTGAACCTGGCGCCAATCGGCGCGCAGCACCTCCATCACGGTCAGCTCGACCATATGTTCGACGAAACGGCGGGGCGTGTAGTGCGCCCCCAGCCTGCGCCGCTCGGTCGGCTCCAATGCGTGCTCTAGCAGGCTGCCGAAAATGGCGGGCTCGACGTCCTTCCAGTTCTTGGAGGCCGCCAGGATCAGCCGGCGGATTTCCGGCGCCCCGAGCGAAAAGGCGCGACAGTCCGCAAACAGACTGCCGTTTATGTGGGGCAGGTATTCGCCGAAGCCGGAGTAGAATCTCTCGGCCCGGTCCTTCTTGTCAAAGCGAACCCACATATCCTGCATCATCGGTGCGAAACGCGCTGGAGAACGGACGCAATCCTCCAGCATCTCCACCAGCTTCGGCTTGGGGATCAGATCGACGTCGGCGGCGAAGATGGTGAAGATGCATCGCATCAGGAAATGGGCCGCGTCCTGCGCCGAGACGCCCTGATGTTCCAGCCGCCGGGAGATGACGCTCAGTTCGTCGGCGATCTCGCGGGTGACGACCGCCGAGATCCGCGCCGGGTCCAGGCTGTGCGGGTCCGTCCAGATCGCGCGCAGACGAGCCTGGATTTCAGGCCGGGCCAGATCGGCGTGCGTGAACCGGTGGCCCAGGCGATCGGGGAAGGGGGCGTAACCCCGACCCGTGCCGGAAAAATCGGCCCAGATTTCGAACGAATGGGCCACGTCGCAGATGATGACGAAGGGCGGCGCCACATGATCGGCCGGCAGCATGGAGACATAGGCGAAGGCTTGCGCGCGCGCATTGCGGATCAGGGTGTCCCAGCCGGGGCCGTGCGCCGGCTGGGACAGGGCGGGCGTATCCCCGAACGGCAAAAGCTTGGACGTGTCGGACAGGCGCGACTGTTTCGCCTCCATAACGAAGCAGCCCCGCTTGTACAGGTCGATGCGTTTCGGATGGCCCGAATGGAAACTTGGGCGCACGGCGCGTTCGAACACATAGTCGTTGTGCAGAGTGGTCGCGCCGGCCGGATCGGGCGGCGGCAGGTCCAGCGCCTGCAACAACCCCAGAATATACGGCGCGGTATTGGCCCGTTCGGCGCCGCCTTCCTTGTTCGCCCAAAACGCGATGAAGCCGTCGATGTCCATGCAGCCCCCGCGCGTGACGTTCGCCATAACACACGTCTAGGTAGCATTTGCAAGGTTGTCGGATAGAGCCGTTTCAGTTTGACTTTCTCACACAGTATGTCCCATACACTGTGTGTCACACACTATGTGACGCACGGAGGCTGGACGTTGAGCCAGAATGAAGAGGCGCTGCTGTTCGAGAGCTTGCGGCTGGAGCTGCGGCGGGGGTCGTTGATCCTGGCCGTGCTGGCCAGCCTGCGGCGCGAGCAATACGGCTATTCGCTGCGGGTCGCCCTGGGCGAAGCGGGGATCGAGATGGAGGAAAGCACCCTCTATCCGCTGCTGCGCCGGCTGGAGAGCCAGGGGCTGCTGGACAGCGAATGGCGCGAGGAGGAACGGCGCAAGAAGCGGTTCTATCGCCTGTCGACGCGCGGCGAGACGATGCTGAAGCGACTGGCGACGGAATGGCGGGGCCTGTCGGCCTCGCTGGAGGCGATGCTGTGAAAAACGGGACTGAAGGAGGGGCCGATATGGACCTGGTGGAACGCTATCTGAACGCCGTGGCGGCGCAGCTGCCTAAGGCCGTTCGCGAGGACATCGTCGCCGAACTGCGCGACGAGATCATGGGGCGGCTGGAGGCCATGGAGGCCAGGCTAGGGCGCCCGGCGACCGACGAAGAGGTCGAGGGGCTGTTGCGAGACGTGGGGCATCCGCTGAGCGTGGCCGCCCGCTATCGTCCAGGCCCTCAGGCGCTGATCGGGCCGACGCTTTATCCGTGGTGGCTGTTCGGGGCCAAGGTCGGGCTGGTGGTCATGGCCTGCGTCACCCTGGTCGGCCTGGCCGTGCGGGTGCTGGTCGGCGACGTCTATGTCGGGCAGGCCGTCGGCCAGGCCTTCGCCAGCCTGTTCAGCGGCGCCGTCACCGTGGTCGGCCTTCTGACCATCGCCGGCTTCATCCTGGAGCGACAGGAGAAGAAGCCGGACTTCATCGCCAAATGGCGGGTCAAGGATCTGGGCGTGTTCGAACTGGGCGGCGACTTCGACGCCGAACGCTGGACCAGCGAACGGATCGCCAAGGGCGAGTGGTTCAGCAGGGGGCGCGAGCGTGCGTCGAAATCGGGCCGCGAGGTGCGCAAGGGCGCCCAGATGTCGCCGGTCGCGCGCGCGGCGGCCAGCGCCATCGGCTGGTCGGTCATGCTGCTGTGGTGGACCGGCCTGTTGCAGATCCGCCCGATCCAGCCCGAGGAATGGGCCGGGGTGGTCGACGGCGTGAACTATGGCCGCATCCTGGGCCAGATGTTCGCCGCCGCCTATTGGCCCGTCATCCTGTTCGCCGTGTGCCGCATCGGGTTCGATCTGATGCGCGTGGCCCTTGGGGGGAATGCGCGTCTGACGGCGGCGGGCGACATCCTGTTCGGCCTGGCCGCCGCCTGGGGCGTGCTGTGGATCTGGTTTTGGTCGCCCTTGTCGCCGGCGATATGGGTTGGAACGGCGACCGAGTTCTTCGAGCGGATTCGCATCCTGTTCGACCGTTCGGGCGGGCAGGAGGCCAGTCTGGCGACCATACTAATGGTGGTCGTGGTCTGGACCTTCGCGGTGGAGGTGGCGCGTATCGTGGGGGCGGGCGCGCGCCTGGCGGTCGGGGGCGATGCGAAGGCCGCTTGACGTCATGTAACCTATAGGTGATATGTAACCTCAAGGTGACTTGAGGAGGTTGCGATGAGTCAGAACGAAGCGGACGCCCTGAAGCGGGCGACGACGGAACGGGGGCGATGCTGGTGGGGCGGCGTCGCCCTGGTCGCCGTCGGGGTCATGGGTCTGATCGGAGGGATAGGGTTCGTCCTGCTGAAGGGCGCGGAAGGCGACCAGGCGACCATCGCCGGGGTCGCGGCCGGCATGGGTTTCGCCTTCATCCTGCTGGGCGGGCTGGCGATGTGGTGGGGCCGGCCGGGCCGGCCGATCAACCTGGCCGCCAGCCGCGACGGCGCGCGCCGCGAAAAGCTGCAACGCGAGCGGACGCACCAACTGGTGCTGTTTCCCCTGGTCCTGCTGCTGTTCATGGCTCAGGCCCAGATGGGGATGCAGCGGGTGCTGGGCGGCGATCACAACGCGGGCGCCTATGTGCAGATCCTGCTGCCCATCCTGTACGGCTGGCTGATCCCGGTCCTGGTCATGGGGTGGGACCTGCACGCGCGACGCAACCGGCGCCTGCTGGAGGACGAGCTGACTCAGGTCATGCGGGCGAAGTCGATGATCCTGGCCTTCGTCGTGCTGATGGGCGGCGTGACCGTGGCGCTGGGCCTGGGGCTGTGGCGGGCCGACTATGGGGTGATGGCCCTGCCCTATGTGCTGGCGCTGGGCGGCGCCTCGGCGGGGCTGCGGTTCGCCTGGCTGGACCGCGAGGCCGGCCGCGATGGGTGATCCGCGCCTGGGCTCCAGGCTCAAGGACGTCCGCACCGCCGCCGGCCTGACGCAGCAGGGACTGGCCGATTTGGCCGGGGTGTCGCGCAAGACCATCAATACGGTCGAGAACGGCGTCTTCATCCCCTCCACCCTGTTGGCGCTGGATCTGGCGCGGGCGTTGGAAACGACGGTGGAGGACCTGTTCTTCCTGAAGGACTGACCGATCCATGTCCGAAAACCGCGAGACATCGCGGGCCGGCGCGGGCATCCTCGACGTCATGGACATGGGTCTGGATCAGGACGCCTGCTGGCGGGCGGTGGTGGCGAGGGACGCCCGTTTCGACGGGCGTTTCTTCACCGGCGTCGTCTCGACCGGCATCTACTGCCGTCCGGTCTGCCCGGCGCGCACGCCCAAGCGCCAGAACGTGGTCTTTCACCGCACGGCGGCGGCGGCCGAGGCGGCGGGCCTTCGGGCCTGTCTGCGCTGTCGGCCCGAGACGGCGCCGGATTTCGCCGGCTGGCGGGGGGAGGCGCCGCGCGGGGGCGCTTGGCGCGGAACCGCCAACACGGTCAGCCGCGCGCTGGCCCTGATCGAGGCGGGGGCGCTGGATGTCGGCGACACGGAGGCCCTGGCCGCGCGGCTGGGCCTGGGCGAGAGGCAACTGCGCCGCCTGTTCCGCCAGCACCTGGGCGCCGCGCCGGTCAGCGTGGCCCAGACCCGGCGCGTGCTTCTGGCCAAACAACTGATCCACGAGACCGATCTGTCGATGGCCGACGTGGCCCTGGCGGCAGGTTTCGGCAGCGTGCGGCGTTTCAACGAGACGTTTCAGGCTCTTTATGGCCGGGCGCCGTCGGACCTGCGGCGACGCAAGACTGGCGGCGAGGTCGCGGGCGAGGCGGGCGGGGCGATCCGCATCGACCTGGCCTATCGCCCGCCCTATGACTGGCCGGCGATGATGGGCGCCCTGGCGACGCGCGGCGCAACGGACGAAACGGTGGCTGACGGCGTCTGGACGCGACTGCTGCGCGCGGCGGTCGATGGCGCGGACGGATGGGTGACGGTGCGAGCCGCCGCCGACGGCAAGGCGGCGGTCCAGGCGCGCATCGACGCGCTTAAGGCCCTACCGGGTGTGCTTGCCCGCGTGCGGCGGGTGTTCGACCTGGCCGCCGATCCCGAGGCGATCGCGCGTGATCTGTGGGCCGATCCCCTGCTGCGGCCCGCGCTCGTGGCCCGGCCGGGGCTGAGGCCCGCAGGCGACTGGATCGATGTGGGCCAGGATGCGCCCAGCGACCGGCTGATTACGGACGACGGCGATCTGCTGGCGCGCGCGGAGCGGTGGCGGCCGTGGCGCGCCTACGGCGCCCTTTACTGGACCCTGAGCGAGGAGTTTCGACATGACCGGACAGGCTGAGACGGCCCTGACGCATCCGCTGGCGCTGACCCTGGACCGGCTGGCGTCGCCGGTCGGCGAGGTGCTGGTCGTGACCGACGCCGACGGCGCGGTTCGAGCATTGGATTTTCACGACTACGAGCCGCGACTGCGGCGGTTGCTGACCCGACACTATGGCGCGGTCGTGCTGAGTGAAGGCCGGGCGCCGCAGCCGGTGCGCGACGCCCTCGACGCCTGGTTCGGCGGCGATCTGACCGCCTTCGACGGGCTGGAGGTCCGCACCGGCGGCACCGTGTTTCAGCGCGCGGTCTGGCGGGCGCTGCGCGACATCCCCGCCGGCGAGACCCGCACCTATGGCCAGCTGGCCGCCGCCATCGGCGCGCCAAAGGCCGTGCGCGCGGTGGGCCTGGCGAACGGCGCCAATCCGGTCGGCGTCATCGTACCCTGCCACCGCGTGATCGGCGCGAACGGCGCTCTGACCGGCTATGCGGGCGGTCTGGAACGCAAACGCTGGCTGCTGGCCCACGAGGCGGGCGGTGGGTTGCTCTAACATCCTTCGCAGTTTGTCGCGCGACATCATGGGATCACCTGCATCGCGCAACGGCGCGGGCCCCGGTTCGTTACCTACAGCCCGAAAGAGACTGGAGAACCGACGATGAAACTTTCCAATGGCGCGCTGGTGGCTGTGCTGGACGGCGAGAAGCTGGCCCTGTTCAAGAACACGAACGGTTCCGACATCACCCTGGTCCCGCTGGAGAACCCGCCCATCGCCGACCGCGTGTCCGGTTCGGCCGGACGCCGCTCCAACGAGGCCAATCCCGACAACGACACCCAGGCCGAGGACGGCTTCGCCATGGGCGTGGCCGAGGTGCTGAACAAATGGTCGGTCACCAACAAGATCGACGAACTGCTGGTGATCGCCGCGCCCAAGACGCTGGGCGAACTGCGCAAGCATTGGCACAAGGATCTGCAGAACAAGCTGGTCGGCGAGATCGCCAAGGACCTGACCGGCCATTCCAGCGACCAGATCGCGGCCGCCATCGACAAGGCCTGATCTTTCAGGTCTGACGCTTAGGCGCAGAGGGGGCGCCGCAAGCGCCCCCTTTTTCGTCAGTCCTTGATCTCGGCCGTGCAGGGCCGGTCGTCGGGACCGGCCGCGCCGTCGCAGCGGCGGGCGGCGGGCAATGTCTCGTCCGTTTCGACCAGCCGATTGCGGCCATCGGCCCCGCGCCTAAGGGAAAAGGCGTCGTAAAGATCGCCATTGGCGGTGAAGGCCCGGAAGTCGATATGGTCGTCGGCGACGTCGATGACCTGATAGAGTTCGGTGTTCTCGGCGGCGCGAACCGGCTGCACGTCGGCGCGGTCGTTCAGCCCGTACATCTTGGAACCGACCACCGACACCAGATAGACCGGGCCCACCGGCTGGCCCGCGTCGGATGCTGCACGAGAGGCGGCGGCGCCGGCCTCGTTGGAGACGCGGGCGTAGCAGTGGTCGTGGCCCTGCAGGACCAGATCCACCTTGCGGCGGTCGAAGATCGGCTTCCAGGCGGCCTTCAGGGCGGCGGTGTCGTTGGGCCGCGCGCAGGTGAAGATCGGCTGGTGCATCAGAACGATGGTCCAGCGGGCCGTGCTTTCGGACAGCACGCGCTCCAGCCAGGCGGTCTGGCTGTCCAGCGTGCCAAGGTCGAGGGCCGAGGTCCCATCCAGAACCACGAACCGCGCGCCCTGATAATCGAAGACGTAGGAGGTCGCCTCGGCGCCCGGCGCGCCATTGGCGGGCAGGGCGTGGTGGGGCGTCCAGCCCGGCCCCAGTTCGCGGGTCTCCGAGCCGTCGGCGGCCACCGCGTCGCGGTATTCATGGTTTCCGGCGGCGACGGCCTGGGGGATCATGGCGAAGGCGTATCCGCCCGCAGCGGTCCATTCGCCGTATTCGTCGTCGGTCACCTTGGTCTCGCGCTGGGCCACCTGGTCGCCGGCGTGAACGGCCAGGGCGACCGGGCCGGACGACAGGAAGGCCTGACGAATGACGCGCGAGCCGATCTCCAGAATGTCGTTCTGAGTGTCGCCGAAATAGAGGAAGCGGAACGGCGCAGGCTCCGCCTTGGCGGTGGTGAAGGGCAGCCATTCCGACCAGCCGTCGGCGGCCTTGACCCGATAGACATAGCGGGCGCCCGGCGTCAGGTCGGTGAAGCGGACATGGTGGTGGTTCGCCGGGCCGTTCTCGGCCGTGGAGGCGAGGGTTCGCCCCGTCACGGTGCGGGCCGCGTGGTCCAGCAAGGGGCCGGCGATGTCCAGGGCGATCTGGGCTTGCGCGCTGGTCTGGCGCGTGTCGGTGCGCCAGGCGACGGCCATTTCGCGCGCGGCGTCGGCGCCGGGCGACAGCACGATCCGGTCGGCCCAGCCCTTGGCGGCATAGCGGCCGTTCGGCGCCTGGGCCGGCGGGGGCAGCGGATCGGGATCGGGCGGCGCGACGACCTGGGCCCGGGCCGCGCCTGCACCGATGAGCGCGCACAGCGCGATGGTCGAAAACAGTCGCATGGCGGTCCCCCGGATCGATCCGGGCCAGCTAGGGGCGTCGAATGTCGGGTCGGCGACGAAGATGCGACGGTTTCGTCATGATCGCTCCGTCGCCATGCGACGCATCGTCGCCGCTGGTTCCTCAGGCGCCGTCCAGGAACAGGCGGCAGGCCGGATTGTCGGTCTCCTCCACATAGGGATAGCCCAGGTCCGCCAGGGCGGCCGCGAACCGATCCTGGTCCTGGGGCGGCACGCTGATCCCCGCCAGCACCCGGCCGACGTCGTCGCCGTGGTTGCGATAGTGGAACAGGGTCAGGGCC
This sequence comes from Brevundimonas sp. UBA6550, assembly GCF_002434505.1. Classification (GTDB taxonomy): domain Bacteria; phylum Pseudomonadota; class Alphaproteobacteria; order Caulobacterales; family Caulobacteraceae; genus Brevundimonas. The sequence goes on along the minus strand of NZ_DJKE01000012.1, from coordinate 499,058 downwards.
CAGGCGGGTTGCAGGCTGTTCAGGAACCGCAGGAAGGCGCCGGGCCGTTCGGGGAATTGGAAGCGCAGGATGCGTTCGTGCGGCAGGCCCACGGTGCGGCCGCCGACCATGTAACGGACGTGCAGCTTGGCCGTCTCGTTGTCGCTCATGTCCTCGACGGCGTAGCCGCCGTCGCGGAGGGCGGCGATCAGGTCGTCGCGCTCGTGCGGGCCGTTCCTCAGCGCCACCCCGACGAAAATCTGCGCCTGGCCGTCGCCGGACCAGCGATAGTTGAACTCGGTCACCGACCGACCGTCCAGACTGTTCAGGAAGCGGCGATAGTCGTCGCGGTCGTCCTTCATCGCCACGGCCAGCAGGGCCTCGGCGCCCTCGCCGATCTCGGCCCGTTCGGCGACGTGGCGCAGTCGGTCGAAATTGACGTTGGCGCCCGAGTTGATGGCGATCAGCGAGCCTTCGCCGGGGTTGGCGGCGGCCCAGGCCTTCAGCCCGGCCAGGGCCACGGCGCCGGACGGCTCGGCGATGGCGCGGCTGTCGTCGAAGATGTCCTTGATCGCCGCGCAGATGGCGTCGGTGTCGACCAGCACGATCTCGTCCAGCAGGTCCTTGCACAGGTCGAACGTCAACTCGCCCGCGCGGCGCACGGCGACGCCGTCGGCGAACAGGCCGACCTCCTTCAGCGTCACGACCTGGCCCGCGTCCATGGCGGACTTCATGGTGGGCGCATCGACCGGCTCCACCCCGATGACGCGGGTTTCGGGCCGCAGGAATTTGACGATGGCGGCCACGCCGGCCGCCAGGCCGCCGCCGCCGATGGGCACGAAGACGGCCTGGATCGGATCGGCGTGCTGGCGGGCGATCTCCAGCCCCACCGTGCCCTGGCCGGCGATGACGTCGGGATCGTCGAACGGGTGGATGAAGACCGCGCCGGTCTGGTGTTCCAGTTGTCGCGCATGAGCATAGGCGGCGTCGAAACTGTCGCCATGCAGCACGACGTCGCCGCCCAGCGCGCGGACGGCGGCGACCTTGATGCCCGGCGTGGTGGTCGGCATGACGATGGTGGCGGGCGTGTCGCGACGCGCCGCCGCCAGGGCCACGCCCTGCGCGTGATTGCCGGCCGAGGCGCAGATGACCCCTCGCGCCAGTTCGCCTTCGGACATGCCGGCGATCTTGTTGTAGGCGCCGCGGATCTTGAACGAGAAGACGGGCTGCAGGTCCTCGCGCTTCAAGAGGATGGGCCGCTGCAGCCGCGCCGACAGGCGACGCAAGGGATCGAGCGGGGTCTCCTCCGCCACGTCATAGACGCGGGCGGTCAGGATGCGGCGGATGGTGTCCTGCATGCAAATATCGAAAAGGCGCTGAAGTCGGAAACGAAACGTGCTTTCGTCTAGGCGATGGCGGCGGTTTTGGGAAAGGTTTTTGCGCTTGGGCCGCGCCGCCAAACACGGCCTCGGCTCGTCGACCTCGGTTTCCTCTTGCGCGCGCCCTCTATCGGCCTACATTGGTTCTGCTTATGCTAACTTTGAGCATAAGGGTAGGGAGAAGGCGGTCATGGCGGACGGCGTGTTCGGTCTGACGAAGGACCTGGAGCGGGAGACCGCCGGGGTGTGGGCCAAGGTCAAGGACCACGTCACACCCCTGGAGTGGCCCGAACAGGCGCGGCTGATCAGCGAGATCAACCGGCTGAAGCGCGAGCGCGACGCCGTGATCCTGGCCCACAACTATATGACGCCGGAAATCTTCCATGGGGTCGGCGACTATGTCGGCGACAGCCTGGGCCTGGCCAAGGAGGCCGCGCGCTCGGACGCCAAGGTCATCGTTCAGGCCGGCGTCCACTTCATGGCCGAGACGTCCAAGATCCTGAGCCCCGAGAAGACCGTGCTGATCCCGGACCTGAAGGCCGGATGCTCGCTGGCCTCCTCGATCACCGGGGCGGACGTGCGGCTGATCAAGCAGCGCTATCCGGGCCTGCCGGTCATCACCTATGTCAATACGACCGCCGAGGTGAAGGCCGAGACCGACATCTGCTGCACCAGCGCCAACGCGGTTCAGGTGGTGGAATGGGCGGCGAAGGAATGGGGCGTGGACCGCGTCATCCTGATCCCCGATGAGTTCCTGGCGCGCAACGTGGCGGCCCAGACCACGGTCGGCATCATCGCCTGGAAGGGCCATTGCGAGGTGCACAAGCGCTTCACCGCCCAGGACATCGCCGACATGCGCGACGCCTGGCCCGACGCCGAGGTGCTGGCCCATCCCGAATGCCCGGAAGAGATTCTGGCGGCCTCGGACTTCGCCGGATCGACGGCGGCCATGACCGACTATGTCGAGCAGCGCCGGCCAAAGCGCGTGGTGCTGATCACCGAATGTTCGATGGCGTCCAACATCAAGGGCGACGTGCCCAGCGTCGAGTTCGTCGGTCCCTGCAACCTGTGTCCGCACATGAAGCGGATCACGCTGCAGAACATTCACGACTGCCTGGTGAACCTGCAGTTCGAGGTGACGGTGCCCGAGGAGATGATCGAGCGCGGGCGTCTGGCCGTGCAGCGCATGATCGACCTGCCGCCGCCCGCCGTTCCGGCCCGCTACGACATCGTCAAGGCGCGTCATCACGTGGATGTGGAGCTGATCTGAGGCGCGGCGTTCGGTCCCGGCGACGGAGCCGACGCCCGCGCCCATCTGGACGCCATGAGCGACATCGACACCACACCCCGCACGCCTGGCCGCACGCCTGGCCCCTGGGACGTCCAACCGTCCCCGCAGCCCGAGACGCCGCACGCCTCCGCCGCTGCGGCGCCCGCCGCCGAACAGCCGGTCGAAAAGGACCAGAGCCTGGTCTGGGCCCTGGCCTCCACCGCCCTGATGGGCGGCTTCCTGTGGTGGATCACAGGCAGCGCCGTCGTCGCCGGGGCCGTGCTGATCGGCCTGTTCGTCCATGAGGCGGGCCACGCCCTGGTCATGAACCGGCTCGGCATGGGGCCGGCGCGCATCTACATCATTCCGTTCCTGGGCGGCCTGGCCAAGGCCCGGCGCGAGCCCAGGAGCGAGTGGCATGGCGTCCTGGTGTCGCTGGCCGGGCCGGCGTTCGGCCTTTTGGCCATGATCCCCTTCATGGGCGTGGGTCTGGTTCTCGGTCAGTCCGAATGGCTGGCCGGCGCCTTCTTCATCGCCATGCTCAACCTGGTGAACCTGGTTCCCGCCCCGCCGCTGGATGGATCCAAGGCGCTGGGGCCGGTGCTGACGCGGGTGCATCCCCGGTTGGAGCAGGTGGTGCTGCTGGTGATCGGCGTCGCCGTGGTCTGGTGGGGGCTGTCGACAGGCCGGTTCATCCTGGCCGCCTTCCTGGCCCTGTCGGTCTTCTCGCACATGAAGCGCGGCGTCTGGCGCGCGGCCTGGGGCACGCTGAGCTGGCCCGAGGCGGGCAAGAGCCTGGTCCTCTATCTGCTGACGCTGGCGGTGTGCGCGGCGGCGGCGGTCGGCGCCCTGTTGCCCGTGACCGAGGGCGACCCGGCGGGCGCGGTGCGGCTGGGGCTGAGTTATCTTGGGGTCGGACGGTGAACCGGACGCGACAGGACGGGCCCTTGATCGTCGGCGCGGGCCTGGCCGGGCTGTCGGCGGCGCTGGAGGCGGCGCGGGCGGGCGCGACGGTTCTGGTGGTCACGCCCGAGCCGCTGCTGAACGCCTGTTCCTCGGCCTGGGCGCAGGGGGGAATGGCCGCCGCCCTGACCGCCGTCGATTCCCCCGAACGCCATGCCCTGGACACCGAGGCGGCGGGCGCGGGTCTGGTCGAGGCGGACGCGGCGCGGGCCCTGACCGGCGTGGGTCGCCAGACGGTGGAATGGCTGGCCGCCCTGGGCGCGCCGTTCGACTGCGATGCGGACGGCGGTTTCGTCGTCAGTCTGGAAGCCGCCCATTCCACCCCGCGCGTGGCGCGGGTCGGCGGCGACGGCGCGGGCCGCGCCATCCTGTCGGCCGTGGTCGCGGCGGTCCGCGCCGAAAAGCGAATCGAGGTCTGGGACGACGGCCGGCTGAAGGCCTTGACGCAGGACGCCGACGGGCGGGTCGTCGGCGCCGTGATCGCGCGCGGGCCGAACGGTCATCTGGTCGAGATCACGGCGACGGCGGTGGTTCTGGCCACCGGCGGGGCGGGCGGCCTGTTCGCCGCCACCACGACCCCTTCTGCCTTGAAGGGCGAGGGGATGGCCCTGGCCGCCCTGGCGGGGACTGAGATTCTCGATCCCGAGTTCGTGCAGTTTCACCCCACCGCCATCGACGTGGGCCTGGACCCGGCGCCGCTGGCGACCGAGGCCCTGCGTGGCGAAGGCGCGCGGCTGATTGACGGCGAGGGACGTTTCCTGCTGGGCCAGGCGGACGACGCCGATCTGAAGCCGCGCGACATCGTGGCTCGCGCGGTTCACGCGGCGCGACGCGAGGGACGCGGCGCCGATCTGGATGCGCGCGCCGCCATCGGGGCAGAGTTCCCCCACGCCTTTCCCGCCGTCTTCGCCGCCTGTATGCGCGCCGGCCTGGACCCGCGCCTCAGCCCCATCCCCGTAATGGCCGCCTGCCACTATCATATGGGCGGGATCGCCGCCGACGCGGACGGTCGCACGACGACGCCTGGCCTTTACGCCGTGGGGGAATGCGCCGCGACGGGGGTGCACGGCGCCAATCGCCTGGCGTCCAACTCCCTGCTGGAAGCCGCCGCCTTCGGGCGTCGAGCGGGCCGGGCGGCCGCCGGCGAGATGGGTGGCGGACGGCCGCTGCCGGTCCAGATCGCGCCCGATCTGCCCGCAGACGCCCTGGCCGAACTGCGGGAGGCCATGACGGCCCATGCCGGCGTGGTGCGGACGGCCGAGGGACTGGCGACATTGATCGCCCTGATCGACCGGCTTGAGGCCGCGCACGGTCCGGCGGCGTCCCTGCTGGCCGCGCGGCTGATCGCCCAGGCCGCGCTGGACCGGCGCGAGAGCCGGGGCGGCCACTATCGCGCCGACCATCCCGAAACGGCGGTCGAGGCCGCCCATACCCGCGTGCGGCTGGCGCGCCCGGCGGCGCTGGAGGCGGCGGAATGAGACGATTGCCCGACATCCTGATCGCGCCGGTCGTGCGTCTGGCCCTGGCCGAGGACCTGGGTCGGGCGGGCGACGTCACCGCCATGGCCTGCATCCCCGAGGATGCGCGGATGACGGCGGCCTTCGTCGCGCGCAAGTCCGGCGTGCTGGCCGGGGTGGACGCGGTGCGTCTGGCCGTCCTCGCGCTCGATCCCCAGGCGCGGATCGACGTGCGTCTGAACGACGGCGACGCCCTGGCGCCCGGCGCGGTTCTGGCGGTGGTCGAGGCGAACGCGCGCGCCTTCCTGTCCGCCGAGCGGACGGCGCTGAACCTGGTCGGGCGGCTGTCGGGCGTGGCCACCCTGACGCAGGCCTATGTTCAGGCGGTGAAGGGCACGGGCGCGCGGATCGCCGATACCCGCAAGACCACCCCCGGACTGCGCGCGCTGGAGAAGCATGCGGTGGCCTGCGGCGGGGGCATGAACCATCGCTTCGGTCTGGATGACGCCATCCTGATCAAGGACAACCATGTCGCCGTCTGCGGCGGCGCAGCCGAGGCGGTGCGCCGCGCGCGGGCCTTTGCGCCGCATCTGATGAAGGTCGAGGTCGAGGTCGACGGCCTGGATCAACTGGACGATGTCCTGGCCCTGATCGACGAAGGCGCCGCCCCGGACGTCATCATGCTGGACAACTTCAGCCTGGCCGATCTTCGCACGGCGGTGGACCGCGTCGCCGGCCGCATCGTGCTGGAGGCCTCGGGCGGGGTCGATCTGACCACGGTGCGGGCCATCGCCGAGACGGGCGTGGACGTCATCTCGGTCGGCGCCCTGACCCATTCTGCGCCCGTGCTGGATATCGGTCTGGACGCGCTGTGAGCCGCGCCGCCGCCGCCGATCAGGCGGGGCTGGCGGCGGTTTCGGCCATCTCGGCCTTGGCGGCCGTCTCGGCGGGGCGGGCAGGACGCGCGGCGGGGGCCGCAGCGCCGGTCGAGCGAGTGACGGGTTGGGCCGGGGTGGGCGTTTGGGCGTTCGCCGCACGCGGCTGGGGCGCGGCCGCATGGGCGGTCGGGACGCTGAGCCCTTCCTGCGCCAAGACCAGCGAATAGGCCACGGCCTGACCGGCCTGGCGGGCCGTCTCGACCGGGTTCAGGCTGGCCTGGACCAGACGCGGGCGCTCGGCGCCGGACGACGGATGGGCGGCGTAGGTGAAGGCGTTGCTACCGCCTGAACGCCCGCCGAAGCGATAGAACAGATGGCTGCCGACCTGGCTGACCTGCACCAGAGACGAGCGCCAGCCGGGCGCGACATTGGTGGTGTGGAAATGGGTGGCGTTGCCGACGCGGGCGAAGACCGAACCGGACAGGGCGCCGGAGGCGACCGAACGCGCGCGGGTCCAGGCCGAGGCGTTGACCCGGCCGCGCATCACGCCCGAGCAGGTGAAGGAGAACTGGCACCCGCTGCTGCGGGCCGCGCCCTGGAACACCACGCCGCAGATGGTCTTGGGGAAGGCGGGGTGACGCACGCGGTTCAGAACCACCTGGGCCACGGCCTTCATGCCGTCGGACCCTTCGCCGCGCGCTTCGTAATAGACGGCCTGCGTCAGGCAATCCAGATCGCGGCTGGCGTCCAGCGCGTGGTCCATGCGGAAGGGGCGGGCGGGGTCGGGCGCCGTCAGGCTGGCGCGACGAAGATTGGAACCGTCCGACGCGCGAAGCTGTTCAAGACGGGCGGCCAGCAGTTCGGACTGGCGGTCGCGCTGGGCGGACCCGGCGCTGGTATAGGGATCGTGCCGACGCGCGATGGTCAGGGCGCTGGCGTCAAGACCGCCGGCGGCGGCGGCCAGGGCCTCTTCGGTGAAGCCGGCGGCGGTGGCGCCCTGGATCCGTTCGGCCTGGGCGCGCAGCGTCGTCGCGCGCGCAGCCGTACCGCCCAGATAGGCGCATCCGATCGCCAGACCCACCAGACCGCCGATCGCTGCGGCGGCCGTCATGGGCTTCATCCTGGCCACACGATCGGCGCGCAGAAGGGCGCGCGTCTGCGAGGAATGCGACAACGAGGTAGTCCTGTTCAGCAGGGCGAGAAACGCGGCCCCCGGGGGTAGTCTTGCCGGCCAGGCGACGCTGTCGGTCGCTTTCCAGCCTGCAATTTCCGGCGCTCGGCTCACTGGCCTGGGCGTCGAGGACGGGCCTATAGCCAGCCTTTTATGGCCGCAATGTGGTCGATTCGCAATCGGATGGTTAAACGACAGAAGCGCCTATGTATTTTTCAGCAGTCGCCCGTCATGTGGCCGAAAGCCGACATTGAACGCGCAATCTATAGGGCCAATACTGTATTCCGTTATCTGTGCATTTTGTCATAAATCGACGTATCTGATGTCGATAACTAAAAATGGCGTCGATACGGTTGTTAAATGTGACATAGGCCGTAATCCACGACTGAAAGCCGCCGCCGGAACCGTTAAGCCGTGTTCGGCGTTGAAGCGTGGCTTTTGGAGAGACCTCTCATGAAAATCGCCATCACCGCCGCCGCCGTCCTGGGGACCCTGGCCCTGGCCGCCTGCGGAACCACCATCGAACAGAAGGCCGCCAGCGGCGCGGTCGCCGGCGCCGTGGTCGGCGGCCCTGTCGGCGCGGCCGTCGGCGGCGCGGCCGGCACGGCGGTCGGCCAGTCGCAGAAGCCGCGCTAAGCCCCAGAACGGCGGGTCCGCCGGACGGCGGCGCTTGCCGTCCGGCAGCGATGTCCTATCTGATGGCGGTGTTGCGGCGAGGCCGCCACCGTTCATCGAATCTCTTTCGCCGTCGATTTCATGGCGGCGAACCTTGATTTTCGCTCGCATATCGGCTTTGTGCGCCCCGCTTCGGGCCGCGCGTTTTCTTCGCCGCCTGACCCCCGACGGCCGCTCCTGGCCGCTCACAAGGAACCCTGACGCTTTCGCATGAAAGATCTGAAGACCGGATTCTCCGACCGCATTACCGCCCAGCAGGACGCCAAGAAGGCGCTGCTCGCCAAGTTCAAGCCCAAGGCCGCCGCGCCTGATCCCGAGTTCGAAAAGCTGGCCGAAAAGCGGGCCGCCGAAAAGGAAGCCCTGCGCCAGCAGCACGAACTGGCCAAGGCCGAGCTGCGTCGTGAAAAGGCCGAGAAGGAAGCCGCTCGCCTCGCCGCCGAACTCGCCGCTCAGGAAGAGATCGACGCCGAGAAGCGCGCGGACCGCAAGGCGCGCAAGCAACTGACCAAGGAAGAGCAGAAGGCCAAGCGCGACGCCCGCTACGCCGCCCGCAAGGCGCGCCGCTAACCATCGGCCCAACTGAACGATCGACGCGCCGCAGGCTCTGCGGCGCGTTTTTTTTGTTGGTCAGGCGACCTGCGCGGCGGTCAACTGTTCCAGCAGGCCGCGAAGCTGGTCCGAGGAATAGGGTTTGCGCAGCAGCGGCCAGGGCGTGTCGGCCAGCGCCTCGTCCACATCGTCGCCGACATAGCCCGACACCAGGGCGATCCGCATCTCGGGCCAGGACCGGGCCGCGACGCGCGCCAGATCGACGCCGCTCATCCCGCCCGGCATGACCACGTCGGTCAGCATCATGTCGAACGCGGCCTGATCCAGCGCGCGCAGGGCGTCCTGACCGTTTTCGGCCAGATCGACGTCCAGCCCCAGCTCCTCCAGGATTTCCAGCGCCACCGCCGCCACGCCCGGATCGTCCTCGACCAGCAGCAGTCGGCCGCCCTCGATGCGGCTGGCGTCGGTCTCGACCGGCGCGCCTTCGACTGCGGCGTCGTCGCGCGACAGGGGCGGCAGATACAGACGGATTTCCGCCCCCTGTCCCGGCGCCGACACGATCTGCGCCCCTCCGCCCGACTGACGCGCGAAGCCATAGACCTGGCTCAGGCCCAGGCCGGTGCCCTTGCCGACCCCCTTGGTGGTGAAGAAGGGTTCGAACACCCGGTCCAGGATGTCGGGCGACATCCCCTCGCCATTGTCGATCACCGCGACGCAGACATAACGGCCGGGCGCCAGTTCGGCGACCTGACCGGCCGCGACCTGGACCTCGCGCGTCTGCACGGTGATGCGCGCCCCGCCGCGCCCCTTGGGCCCGGTCACGTCGCCCAGGGCGTCGCGGGCGTTGACGATCAGGTTCAGCAGGGCCGCCTCGAACTGGGCGGGATCGACGTTGGCGCGCGCCCCGCCGCGCTTCAGCTTGACCTTGAAGTCCACGGCCTCGCCGACCGCGCGCCGCCACAACGGCTCGCCCTCGTGGATCAGGGCGTTCAGGTCGATGGGTTCGGGCCGCAGCGCCTGACGGCGCGAGAAGGCCAGCAACTGGTGCGTCAGGCTCTCGCCCCGCCGGGCGGCGGCCAGGGCGGCCTCGCCCAGCTTCTTGCGCTTGGCCGGATCGTCGCTGCGCAGGATGATGTCCAGCGCGCCGATCACGACGGTCAGCAGGTTGTTGAAGTCGTGCGCCACACCGCCGGTCAGGCGCCCGACCGCCTCCATCCGCTGGGCGTGCATCAACTGGGCCTCGGCCTGGGCCTTTTCGACCAGGGCCTCGTCGACCCGTTCCTCCAGCAGTTCGTTGATCCGTTTCAGGTCGTCCTCGGCCCGCTTGGCGTCGGTGACGTCCAGGCAGGCCCCGACGTAGCCCTGGAACAGGCCGGACGCATCGAAGCGCGGCACCCCCTCGGTGCGCAGCCAGCGCAGACCCAGCGACGGATGCTGCACCCGCGTCAGGGCCTCGAACCGATCCCGCGCTTCGAAGGCGCGCATGAAGGCGGCCGAAAAGACCGCTTCGTCGTCGCCATGCACCAGACTGCGCCAGCTGTCGGGCAGATGGGTCTCGCCCTTGACGCCGAAGAAGGTGCGGTAGCGACGATTGGCGAAGATCAGCTGGGCCGCGTCGTCGCTCATCCAGATCAGGGCCGGGGCGCTGTCGGCGACGGTGCGGAAGCGGTTCTCGGATTCCTCCAGCCTGGCCTGGGCCGCACGGGTCTCGGTCACGTCGAAGGCCACGCCGACGAAGCCGATCACCTCCGAGCCGCTGACGCGCGGCCGCGAAAACGACTTCAGCCAGCGCCACTGGCCGTCATGTCGACGATAGCGGGCCTCCAGCGAGAAGGGCGTGCGCGAGGCCTCGCCGGCCACGGATTCGCTCAGGATGCGCGCTTGGTCGTCGGGATGGATCGCCACGCGCCAGTCCAGGTCGCGCGCCGCCTCATAGCCGGCGCCATAGAAATCGACGTAGGTCTGGTTGACGAAGCTGCGGCGCCCGTCCTGGCCCGTCACCCAGATCAGGACGGGGGCGGTGTCGGCGATGACGCGGAACCGCTGTTCGCTCTCGCGGGTCTCGTTCTCGGCGCGGGCGCGTTCGACCTCGGCCCAGGTGCGGGCGGCGACCTCCTCGACCAGGCTGACCTGCGCCTCGGTCCAGGCGCGGGGCCGCGAGGCGTGGACATAGAGGAAGCCGCGCAGTCGACCGTTGCGGATCAGAGGCGCGCGGATCAGGGCGCGGGTCTGGATGGCGTCGAAGGCGTCGGCGAAGTCGGCGGTGCGGGGGTCCTGGCGAACATCCTCGATCTGGATGGTGCGGCCGTCGGCCAGGTCTGCGATCAGCCCCTCGCCGAAGGCGTGCAGGCTGAAATGCCCCCGGGCGCTGGCGACGCCGGCGGTCCAGTCGCGGGTCATGGACACAATGCCGGCCGCCTGATCGACCTCGCCGTAGCCGACCCGGTCGGCGTCCAGCAGGCCGCCGAGCGCGCTCTCGACCTGGCCCATGATCTCGTCGGGATCGGTCTGGTCGCGCAGCCGGTCGCTGAGGTCCAGCAGAAATGCATGGCGACGTTCCGCCCGCGCGGACGCCTCCAGCGCCGCATGGCTGTCGGTGATGTCGAAGGCGATCCCGGTGTGGCCCAGGAAGCGACCATGATCGTCAAAGCGGGGACGTGCGATGGCGCGCATCCAGCGCCAGTCGCCATCGGTCCCGCGAACACGCGCCTCGAACTCGTAGGGTTTGCAATCCTTGGAAGCCTCGGCCTCCAGGACGTCGATCTGTTGCAGGTCGTCGGGGTGGATCGCCTGCCGCCAGCCGCCGTCGGCGAGCGCCGCCTGATCCAGGCCATGCAGGTTCAGCACGGCGGCGTTGGCGAATTGGAACGCGCCGTCGGCGTTGCGCAGCCAGATGGGCGCGGGCGTGGTGTCGGCCAGCTGGCGAAACCGGGTCTCGCTCTCGCTGATCCGCAGCAGGGCCCCGCGCAGGGCCGCGCTGACCGCGGCGATGAAGAGGCCGACCATGATGAAGTTGACCGTGGCCACCAGGCCGATCGCGCTCAGCACCCCGTCCTTGCCTGTGGCGGTCACGCCCAGAATGGCCCAGCCCCCGCCGATGCAGATCACCAGCGCGACCAGGGCTGCGGTCCAGCCGCCCGCCAGCGCCGCGAGGCTGACCGCCGGCAGCAGGATGGTGAAGCCGGTCAGTTCGCCATAGATCGCCGACAGCGCGGCACGCGCGATCAGGGCCGCCGCCGCGAAACCGACGCCGATCAGCACGCGCCCAAGGACGGAAGGGGTCGATAGCTGCGCAAGGCCGACCAGCCACCTGTCGGCCGCCTTCATGCGCCACGACGACGCCCTGTCGTCCCTGGTTTTCCGCATCCCCGGTCCCGTCTCGATCAGGCGAACTGGCGACAGCTTTACACCTTGCGTCGCGACCGGCCACCCCATCTTGATCCGCACCGACCGAGACACAAGGTAACAGCGGTCGCCGTGTCGCCGGAAATTGGTCTAGGTTTGTCGTTAAAGGCGCGAACCTCTGGCGTTCGGCGACGTTGTCGAACGCCCTGTCGGACCCTGAATGACCCTGCCGCCCTGGAAGACGATGTTGAAGACGCTGCGGCGTTCGGCGGCGGCCCTGCCGGCGGCGGGCGCGGTGCTGGGCGTCGCCATGGCCGCCGGGTCCAGCGTGCGCCCCGACGCCGACCGCACGGCCGAGGCGGTGTCGCGCATCACCGGCGGCGACCTGGGCGTGGACGGACTGGCGGCGATCAAGGCGCGGCTGACGCCCGCCCAACTGGCCGAGGCCATGCGTCACGATCCCAACCTGCTGCAGCCGGCCCTCTATGGCCTGACGCCGGGGTGGGAAAGCCTGACCCTGGCCGGAAAGCCGGGACTGGAGCCGGGCAAGAGCGGGCTGGAGGCCCAGCGTCTGAACGCCGCCATGGCGCCCGCCTCGGGCGCGCTGCGCCCCGCTCAGCCGTTCGTCTTCAAGGGCAGCGCCGAGGACCGTCGCCGCGCCCTGCGCTGCCTGACTCAGGCCGTCTATTTCGAAGCGGCGCTGGAGCCGGACAGCGGCCAGGCCGGCGTGGCCCAGGTGGTCCTGAACCGCGTGCGCGATCCCAACTACGCCAACACCGTCTGCGGCGTGGTGTTCGAAGGGGCCGAGCGGACCACGGGCTGCCAGTTCAGCTTCACCTGCGACGGCTCCCTGGCTCAGGCGCCGGTCGCCTGGGCGTGGGATCGCGCGCGTCGCGTGGCGGAAAAGGCGCTGGACGGCGCGGTCGCGCAGCAGGTCGGCACAGCCACCCACTATCACGCCGACTATGTGCATCCCTGGTGGGCGCCGACTGTGGCCAAGGTCACGCAGATCGGCGCGCACATCTTCTATCGCTGGAAGGGCGTCTATGGCGAGACCGCCGCCTTCCGCAACGTCTACAAGGGGCGCGAGCCCGCGATCGACGAGGCGCGCTTCTCGCGTCCGCGCGCCATCCAGGCCGCCGGGTCCGCGACCGGCGGACCCGATCCCGACGCCCCTGCGGCGGGGGTGAAGGATGCGCCCCTTCGGACGGTGGAGATCGACGGCCAGCAGCGCGTTGTCGGCGTGGTCAGTCTGGGCGGACGGCGCCTGCCGACGCGCGACGAGGTCGCCACCATCAACGCCCGCCTGACCGCCCTGGAGCGGCCGAAAGCCGCGACGCCCGCGCCGGCCGGCGTCACGACGATGGAGGTCGAGGAAGTCGGCCGGCCGACGAACTGAAAAGCCGGCTTGCAACGGTTTGACGCCTCGGGGCATTGAGGGGCTTACGCGAAACGCCATGCGCCCTGGAGGCCGGGCCCAAGAGGATGCCTCGTTGAACCACCCAGAAGTCGATTGTTCCCGGTGGGACGAAGCGGATCGTCTTGCGGCGCTCAGGCGATATGGGGTGCTGGACACGACGCCCGAGGCGTCGTTCGACGATCTGGCCAATCTGGCCGCGCGCCTCTGCGACGCCCCGATGGCCGCCGTCAGTCTGGTCGACGCCGAGCGACAATGGTTCAAGGCCGAGGTCGGGCTAGGCGTGTCGGAGACGCCGCGTCCCACATCGTTCTGCGCCCACGCCATGGTCAGCGACCAGCCGATGGTGGTGACCGACGCCGAGCAGGACCCACGCTTCGCCGACAATCCGCTGGTGACCGGCGCCCCGCATATCCGCTTCTACGCCGGCTATCCGCTGAAGACGCCGGAGGGGACGCCGCTGGGCGCGCTGTGCGTGCTGGATCATCAGGCGCGGCCGCAAGGCCTGACCGAGCTTCAGGCCCTGGCCCTGCAAACCCTGGCGGCCCAGGTCATGACCCAACTGGAGCTGCGTCGCGCCCTGCTGGACCGGGACCGCAGCGAAAAGACCGCCCGCCTGGCGATCGAGGCCTCGGCCTATGTCGGCGCCTGGGATTGGGATATCGCCTCGGACCGCGTTGTGGCCGACGAGCGTTTCGCGCGGATGTACGGCGTCGACCCCGTCGCCGCGCGCGAGGGCGCGCCGATCGAGGTGTTTCGCGCCAGCGTCCATCCCGACGACGCTGACCGGCTGGGAGAGGACATCCAGCGCGCCCTGGACGGCGAAGGGCCGTTCGTCAGCGAGTATCGGCTGGTCGTCGACGGCCTGGCGCGTTGGGTGCTGGCCCGAGGTCGGGTCGAATATGATCGCTCCGGCGCGGCGGTGCGTCTGCCCGGCGTGGCCGTCGACATCACCGAACGCAAGCAGATCGAGACCGACCTGGCCGAAACGGCCCGCGCCCTCAGCGAAAGCGAGACCCGGTTCCGCGTGCTCGCCGACGCCATGCCGCAGATGGTGTGGTCGACCCAGCCGGACGGTTTCCACGACTATTACAACGCCCGCTGGTACGAGTTCACCGGCGTCCCCGTGGGCTCGACGGACGGGGAGGGCTGGAGCGACATCTTCCATCCCGGCGACCAGCAACGCGCCTGGACGACCTGGCGCCATTCGCTGGAGACGGGCGATCCCTATGAGATCGAATACAGGCTGAAACACCACAGCGGCGCCTATCGCTGGACCCTGGGTCGGGCCGTGGCGATCCATGACGACGACGGTCAGATCACGCGCTGGTTCGGGACCTGCACCGACATCGACGAGTTGAAACGTCTGGAGCAGGGGCGCGAACTGGTCAGCCAGGAGCTGAGCCACCGGATCAAGAACATTTTCGCCGTGGTCACCGCCCTGGTCGCCCTGTCCGCGCGTCAGTACCCGGAGGCCAAGGCCTTCTCCGCGTCCCTGCGCACCCGCATCGCCGCCCTGGCCCGCGCGCACGAGTTCGTTCGGCCTCACACCGAGACGTCCAAGACCACCATCGGCGCCACGACCCTGCACGCCTTCCTGGCCGATCTGTTCAAGGCCTATGCCGACGAGGTGGGCCTGCCGCGCGTCATCATCGACGGGGACGACGCGGTGTTCGACGATCAGGCGGCGACATCGGTCGCCCTGCTGTTTCACGAACTGGCCACCAACGCCGCCAAATATGGTTCGCTGTCGCAGAAGGCGGGCACCGTGCTTTTGAACACGGTGCGGGACAATGATCGCTTCATCCTGACCTGGATCGAGCGGGACGGTCCCCGCATCGATGGGCCGCCCTTGCGCTCGGGCTTCGGCTCGTCCCTGGCCACCCTGTCCGTGCAGGGTCAGTTGGGCGGAAAACTGGACCGGGAGTGGAACGCGGACGGGTTGAAGGTCATTGTCGATCTGCCTTCGACGGCTCTGTCGCGTCGCCGTGCGGCGATCGCCGGCGGAATTTAGCATTTTCTTGAAACCTACTGCGGCAAACCGCGTTCCGTACGCTCCCGGGCACAAGCTTAAACCATGACTGCGCGTATCCTGATCATCGAAGACGAGGCCCTGGTGGCCATGGAGCTTCGGTTCGTCCTGGAAGACCTGGGCCACCAGGTCATGGGCGTCGCCGCGACCGCAAAGGCCGCGCAAGACCTCGTGCGCGAAAACGACGTCGATCTGGCGCTGGTCGACATCCACCTCTCCGATGGTCCCACCGGCATCGAACTGGGCCGCGAACTGGGCCAGGAGATGGGCGTCAGCGTCCTGTTCATGACCGCCAATCCCGGCATGGTGCGCGAGGGCGTCGCCGGCACCATCGGCGTCCTGTCCAAGCCGACCGACGAGCGCGCCGTCCAGACAGCCGTGGATTACGCCCTGCGTCGCCGACAAGGGCAGCCCACAGATTACGCGCCGCCCGGACTTCAACTGTTCGGCTGATCGCCGGCGAAGCGGTTGCGGTCGGTTCGCCGTCCCCTATGTCCAGGGCTCCCCGAAACGGAGCCTCCCCCTATGAGCAATCTCGCAAAACGTCCCCTGGGCCGCAGCGGTATGGACATCGCGCCGCTGGTGTTCGGCGGCAATGTCTTCGGCTGGACCGCGGACAAGGCCACGTCGTTCGACCTGTTGGACGGGTTCATCGCGGCCGGCTTCGACGCCATCGACACGGCCGACGCCTATTCGCGCTGGGTTCCGGGTCACTCGGGCGGGGAAAGCGAGACCATCATCGGGGAATGGCTGAAGAGGCGTGGCGATCGCGACGCGGTCAAGATCTTCACCAAGGTCGGATCCGACATGGGCCAGGGCCACAAGGACCTGTCGCCCGCCTGGATCGAGAAGGCGGTCGAAGACAGCTTGCGTCGGCTCCAGACCGACTACATCGACCTGTATCAGACCCACTGGCCCGACCCCCTGACCCCGCAGGAAGAGACGCTGCGCGCGCTGGACCGGCTGGTGCAGGCGGGCAAGGTGCGGGCCATCGGCACGTCCAACCACAGCGCCGAACAGGTCGCCGAGGCGCTGGCCATATCCGAACGCGACGGGCTGGCCGCCTACGCCTCGATCCAGCCGCACTACAACCTCTACAGCCGCGACACCTTCGAAGGGCCTTTGCAGAATCTGGCGGTCGAGCAGGGCCTGGGCGTCATCACCTATTTCAGCCTGGAGAGCGGCTTTTTGACCGGCAAGTACAAGACTGTCGATCAGATCGCCGGAACCAAGCGTGAGAGCGCGCTGAAGGACAAGTTCGACGAGCGCGGCGTGCGCATCCTGGCCGTTCTGGACGCCATCGCCCAGAAGAACGAAGCCACCCCCGCCCAGGTCGCCCTGGCCTGGCTGTTGGCTCAGCCCGGCGTCACCGCCCCCATCGTCAGCGCCACGACGCTGGAGCAACTGGCCGATACGCTGAAGGCGGCGCATCTGACGCTGTCGGACGAAGATGTGTCGGAGTTGACGGAGGCGAGCGCCTATTAAACCGCATCTCGCCCAACATCCTCGTCATCCTCGGGCTTGTCCCGAGGATCCATACGCCCGGTTTCGCCGGTGCTCACCGTCATAGACGGAGTCTATGGATCCTGGGCGCAGGGCCCAGGATGACGACTTGGGTGTAAAGCGCGTCACCAGACGCCGATCTTCTCGGCCTCGGCGTGGCTGATGGGGTGGTTGGCCTTGGCGTGGTCTTCCTCGGCCAGGAAGCGGGCGGCTTCCAGGGCGGCCATACAGCCCATGCCGGCGGCGGTGACGGCCTGACGATAGATGTCGTCGGTGACGTCTCCGGCGGCCCAGACGCCCTCGATGGCGGTGGAGGCCGTGCCGGGCTTGACGCGCAGATATCCGCCCGCGTTGGTTTCGAGCTGGCCCTTGAACAGTTCCGACGACGGGGCGTGGCCGATGGCGATGAAGACGCCGTCCGCCGGGATTTCGCGGGTCGCGCCATCCTTGACGTTCTTCAGGCGCACGCCGGTGACGTTCCTGGCCATGCCGTCGACGACGCCGACGATCTCCTCGATGGCCACGTTCCAGACCACCTCGACCTTGGGGTTGGCGAACAGGCGGTCCTGCAGGATCTTTTCGGCGCGGAACTCGTCGCGGCGGTGAACGACCGTGACCTTGGAGGCGAAGTTGGTGAGGAACAGCGCTTCTTCCACGGCGGTGTTGCCGCCGCCGACCACGACCACTTCCTTGCCGCGATAGAAGAACCCGTCGCAGGTGGCGCAGGCCGAGACGCCGAAGCCCTGATAGGCGGCCTCGCTGTCCAGACCCAGCCACTTGGCCTGGGCGCCGGTGGAGATGATGACGGTTTCGGCCAGGATCTCCTCGCCGCTGTCCAGCGTCAGGCGGAACGGACGCTGCGACAGGTCCGCCGAGGTGACGATGTCGTGGATGACCTCGGTCCCGACGTGCAGGGCCTGTGCCTGCATCTGCTCCATCAGCCAGGGGCCCTGAATGGTCTCGGCGAAGCCGGGATAGTTCTCGACGTCGGTGGTGATGGTCAGCTGGCCGCCGGGCTGGATGCCGGCGATGACGACGGGGTTCAACGACGCGCGGGCGGCGTAGATGGCGGCGGTCCAGCCTGCGGGGCCGGAACCGATGATGGCGACGCGAACGGTACGAGCTTGGGTCATGACGCCTATTTAGGCGGTGATTCCCTTTTGCGCGATGCCGGTCATGACGGATGACGACGAAGCGTCGCCTTATCGCGCCCGCATCGCCTCCAGAACCGCTCGCGCCGCGCGGTCGGTTTCGGCCAGCGGCTCATAGGTCCAGTTGTCCAACGTCCCGTCGAACGGGCGGGTCGCGCCCCGCGATTGCAGGTCGTCGTGCAGGCGGGCGAACTTGTCGCCGGATTTCAGCGGGACCATCGGCAGGACGTGGACCGGCTTGCCGGTCGAGGCGGCCTCGGCGGCCATGTTGGCGCTGTCCTCGGTGACCAGGATGTGGTCGGCGAAATGCAGGAAGCCGAACAGGGGATTGTCGCCCGCACCGTCCCAGATCCAGCCGGGCAGGTCCGCCAGGCGGGCGGTCATGGCCGCCTTGGCCGCCTCGGGCGTGCGGCGCGAGAAGGTCAGCATCAGCGACCCGCCCGACGCCCGAACGGCCGCCGCGATCCGGTCGGCCAGGTCGGCGGCATGTTCGGGGGGCAGGTCGAAGGCCTTGGAACGGCCGCCGATCAGGACCGCGACGCGCGGATGGGGCAGGGGGGCGATGCGGTCGGCGAAGGCGGGCGCGGCCTCGGCGATGCGCCGGGGCGTGATGCGGTGGGGCGAGCCGGTGATCTCGAAGACATTGTCGCCCGACAGGCCGTCATGGGCGGGGGCGACGATCATGTCGTAGCGGTCGTTCGCCCAGCGCGGGTCCTGGGTCTGGACGACGAAGGTCTTGCCCCCGCTCCAGGTCTTCACCCGCGTCGACAGGGGCAGGGTGGCGCGGCCCGTCGCGATCCACAGATCGGGCCAGGGCGCGATGATCGGATCGGATGCGGGCGCCAGCATGGCCGTCGTCTTCAAGGCCGACGGCAGGCGGTCGAAGACGGGCCGCCAGCGGATGTGTTTGATCGTGATTTCGGCCGGGGTCAGGTGCTGAACGGCCTCGGCCAACCCCAGGGCCTGGTTCTGGATCCCGGCGCGGCCGTCCGAGACGACCCAGACGCTTAGAGGGCTTGAGGGGGGAATGGGGGTCACGCCCCGCCGGTGTCGGCCCGCAGCCAAGTCATGGCCTCGATCTTGTTGCCGTCGGGATCGCGCAGGAATGCGGCGTAATAGCCGGGGGCATACTCGGGACGGAAGCCGGGCGCGCCCGCATCATGGCCGCCTGCGGCCAGTCCTTGGGCATGGAAACGATCCACCGCATCCCGATCCGACGCGGCGAAACAGACGTGGACGCCGTTGCCGGCCGTAGCCGGCTCACGATCCTGAGGCACGGAGGCCCAGAATTCGGGAAGGGTGCGGCCGTAGGCCAGGCCCATGGGGTGGTCCATCACCCGGCCGACGCCCAGCGCCTGAAAGGCGGCGTCGTAGAAGACGCCCGCCCTGGCCAGGTCGGTGACGCCCACCGAAACATGCGACACCAGGGGCGGTCGTGTTTCGGCGGCGCCGGTCATGGTCTTATTTCCACTCGACCTTGAGAATCTCATAGGCCTTGACCCCGCCGGGGGTGTTGACCTCGACCACGTCGCCGACCTCCTTGGAGATCATGGCGCGCGCGATGGGCGAGGCGATGGAGATGCGCCCCTGTTTCACGTCGGCCTCGTGCTCGCCGACGATCTGGTAGCGGCTCTCTTCCTCGGTGTCCTCGTCCACCACAGTGACGGTGGCGCCGAACTTGACCTGGTCGCCCGACAGTTTGGACACGTCGATGACCTGGGCGCGGCTGATCTTGTCCTCGATCTCGGCGATCTGGCCTTCGATCCAGCCCTGCCGCTCCTTGGCGGCATGGTATTCGGCGTTTTCGGACAGGTCGCCGTGCTCGCGGGCCTCGGAGATGGCCGCGATCACGCTGGGCCTCTCGACCGACTTCAATTGTTTCAGTTGATCGTCGAGGGCGCGATAGCCCTCGGCCGTCATCGGCACTTTTTCCATTGTGTCGTGATTTTTCTTGTTCGCCCGGAGACTGGAAAGACGCGGAAGTAGGCACACAAAAGGCCGCGGGGCGGGCGCGGCCGGGCATCAAAACTAGGGGTTATCGCGCCTCAAATCAAGAGCGCCGCCCCAAGCGGGCCATATTTCAGGCCCGCGCGGGCGGTTCCGACTTGGGATCGCGGCGCAGGACGCCCTTGATCAGGCTGTAGGCCAGCCAGCCGATGGCGGCCAGGCCGGTAAACATGAACAGGCCCGAGACCAGCGCGGCCCCGGCGGCCATGAAGGCCAGAACGAAGGCGACGGCGGCGGCGAGCCCGGCGATGATCTGAATGGTTTGAAGGCGCATGATCCGTTAACGCCTTGCGCCCTGTCGGGTTGCGATCAGCCGATCACGATCCGATCACGCATAGCTGTATTCGCCGCCTCTCTTCAGGGCGCGGCGATAGGCCGGGCGGGCATGGATGCGGTCGAGGAAGGCCTTCAAGCGCGGCTTGGTCGAGGCGTCGAAGGCGCGATCGGCGCCTGCCTCCACGGGGAAACTCATCATGATGTCGGCGGCGGTGAACTGATCCCCGGCGAACCACTCCGAGCGCGCCAACTCGGCCTCCCAATAGGCGACATGGGTGCGAAGCTGGGGATCGACGAAACTGGTCAGAGCCTTGTTCGCCACGCCCTTGACCAGCGGCTTCATCAGCCCCGGCGCGCGGCGGGGAAGCATGCTGAACACCAGCTTCAGCAACAGCGGGGGCATGGCCGAACCCTCGGCATAGTGCAGCCAATAGGTGAAGCGCCGCGCATCCTCGGTGCCCGCCGCCGGGCTCAGTCGGCCCTGACCATAAGTATCCAGCAGATATTCGACCACGGCGCCGGTCTCGGCCACCGTGATGGATCCGTCCTCGATCACCGGCGATTTGCCAAGCGGATGAACCTTCAGCAGTTCGGGTGGCGCCAGCCGGTTGCCGGGGTTTCGCTCGTAGCGGATCACTTCATAGTCCAGCCCCAACTCCTCCAGCAGCCACAGCACGCGCTGCGAGCGGCTGTCGTTCAGGTGATGGACTTTGATCATGGGTCGGCTCCGGACGGCGAACGGCGACTATTCGCGCCGCGGGAGGTGAAGTCGAGGCCTAATGCGGCTTGCGGCCGCTCCAGCGGGCGCGGGGGCGCGGCCGGCCCTGGGTCTGGTTCGGGGCGGCGGCCGTGGGCCGGCCGCCGTCGCGACGGCTGCGCCACACCTCATAGGCCAGGGTCGCAAGGGCCAGTTTGCCGGCGTGGCGACCCGCCAGACGGCGTCCGCCCTTGGACAGCAAGAGGCCGCCCAGCATGGGAACCAGTTTGTGCACACGGGACATGGTCGATCTCCTTGTTCTGGTCTCCAACGCGCCCGTCGGGTTCGCGTTTCGTGCTGCGACGACCTGATCTGCCAGCGACCGTCAGAAGGTTTGGCGCGCGCATCGCAAAAAGGGATGCTAGCTCTGGCCGATGCGCTCTTCTCGTCTCGCCGCCTTCTTCACCTCGCTCAGCTTCTTCGTCATCGCCGCCCTGGTCGCGGGCGTGGTGGTCGGGGGGATGGCCCAGGGCGCGGACGCGCCGTGGCTGACAGGCGGGCTGGGGGTGGTCGAAAGTCTGGGGCAGGTCTGGCTGAACGCGCTGCGTATGACCGTCATCCCGCTGGTCTTCAGCCTGTTGGTCACCGGCATCGTCTCCATCGCCGACGCGGCCGCCACCGGGCGAATCGCGGCGCGGTCGCTGATGGTCTTCGGCGTCTTGCTGGTCGGGGCCACCGTCTATGCGATCCTGGCGGGTCTGGGGCTGCTGGCCCTGTGGCCCATCGACCCGGAGGCCGGCCGCGCCCTTCTGGCCGGAACGCCGGCGGATTCGGCCGCCGTGGTGGGCGAGGCGGCGCGAACGGACGGCCTGCGCGCCTTCCTGTCCAGTCTGGCGCCGGCCAATGTGGTCAAGGCGGCCGCCGACGACGGGGTGCTGGCCGTGGTCGTCTTCGCCGTGGCCTTCGGCTTCGCCGCCACCCGGATCAAGACCGAACTGCGTCGTCCCCTTGCCGGCTTCTTCGAGGCGGTGGCCGAGACCATGGTGGTGATCGTCCATTGGGTGCTGCTGGCCGCGCCGTTCGGCGTCTTCGCCCTGGCGCTGGGCGTGGGGCTGCGTGCGGGTTTGGGCGTGGCGGGGACGCTGGCCCACTATGTCGCCATTGTCTGCCTCAGCCAGATCGGCCTGAT
This sequence comes from Brevundimonas sp. UBA6550, assembly GCF_002434505.1. Classification (GTDB taxonomy): domain Bacteria; phylum Pseudomonadota; class Alphaproteobacteria; order Caulobacterales; family Caulobacteraceae; genus Brevundimonas. Next base: position 477,120 of record NZ_DJKE01000012.1, on the reverse strand, counting down.
CCTGATCACCTATGTCGTGGCGGTGGTCTGGGGTCGGATTTCGCTGGCCCGGTTCGCCCGCGCCGTGGCCCCGGCCCAGGTCGTCGCCGTCTCGACCCAGTCGTCCCTGGCCAGCCTGCCGGTCATGATCGAACGGGCGCGTGACTGGCTGGGCGTGCCCCAGACCTCGGCCGGCCTGATCCTGCCGCTGGCGGTGGCGGTGTTTCGCATCACCAGCCCGGTCGCCAACCTGGCGGTCTGCCTCTATGTGGCGCAGCTGAACGGGATCGACCTCGGTCTCGGCGTTCTGATCGCGGGCGGGCTGACGGCCATCGCCGTGTCCATCGCCTCGGTCGGCCTGCCGGGCCAGGTCAGTTTCTTCGCCGCCATCGGCCCCATCTGCCTGGCCATGGGTTTGCCGCTGGGCGTCCTGCCCCTGCTGCTGGCGGTCGAGGTCATCCCCGACATCTTCCGCACCGTGGGCAATGTCACCGCCGACCTGGCCGCGACGCGGATCGTGCAGGGCGGGGATGCGGAGCCGATCGGGTCCGAGCACTCCAAGACGTCATAAGACGCCGGACTGAAACTATTCTGTCCCTTTCGAAAAGAATAACGCAACTGGCGCGTGTCTTCGGAGTTGCGACGATACTTTACTCCAAAAGCAACAATTGAGACTTGCTTAATGCGCATTCTGTAATCGCCGCAGGGACGAGGACAGGCGCGGCATCGGCACGCGCGATCCCATTCGAGGTGAATTGCGATCATGAGCATCAAAGCGCGGCTCTTGCTGTGTCTGGCCGCCCTGGCCGTCGGCATGGCGGCGATCGGTCTCAGCGGCTGGGTGTCCGCATCGGTCATGAACCAGCGCATGCAGTCGGTTCTCGCCAATCGCGTGGTCCCGATGCAGCAGTTGAAGGCGGCCGTCGACATGTACGCCGTCAACATCGTCGATACCGCACACAAGGCGCGCGACGGCGCGATGACGTCCGACCAGGCGATCCAGGCCATCACGGCCGCCAAGTCGACCATCGCCAGCAACTGGAACGCCTACCGCGTCACGCGCATGACGACCGACGAGCATGCTCTGGTCGAGAGCACGTCGGCGGCCCTGCCCGCCGCCAATGCGGCGGTGGACGAGCTGGAGCGTTTGCTGCGCGCGGGCGACACGGCGGGGCTGGACCGGTTCGTTCGAACCGACCTTTATCCCGCGATCGATCCGGTCAGCGCCAACATGGCCAAGCTTGTCGATCTTCAGGTTCGCGTGGCCCGCGAAGATGGCGTGGAAGCCGCCGGAGTCTTCAAGATCGCCATGATCGTCATGGCCCTGATCGCCTTGGCGGCTGTCGGCCTGCTGATCTTCGCCACCCATGTGATCGTCAAACGGGTCTCCACGCCTCTGCAGGCCATGACGGGCGCCATGTTGCGCCTTGCGGACGGCGACCACGGCATCGTCGTTCCGGCGGTGGGGCAGCGCGACGAACTGGGGCAGATGGCCGACGCCGTGGTGGTGTTCCGCGACGCCGCCGTCGCCAAGATCAAGGCGGACGCGGCCTTGGTCGAGGCCAAGGCCAAGGCCGACCACGATCAACGCATCGCCAGCGAAACGGCCATCGCCGAACAGCAGGCCCTGGTCGTGCAATCCTTCGGGGTCGCGCTGGACAGGCTGGCGCAGGGCGACCTGACCTATCATGTCAATGACAGCCTGCCGGTGGAGTACGAAAAGCTGCGTTCCGATTTCAACGCCGCCATGGCCGCGTTGAAGGACACGATGTCGGTCGTCGTGACCAATGTGTCGGCCATCCGCTCGGGTTCGGGCGAGATCAGCCACGCCGCCGACGACCTGTCGCGCCGCACCGAACAACAGGCCGCCAGCCTGGAGGAAACCGCCGCCGCGCTGGATCAGATCACCGCCACCGTCAACCGCACCGCAGCCGGCGCGCGTCAGGCATCCGATACCGTTCAGGCCGCCAAGGGCGACGCCGAGATGTCCGGCGTCATCGTTCGCGACGCGGTCCAGGCGATGGGGGACATTGAAAAGTCGGCGCAGGAGATCAGCCAGATCATCGGCGTGATCGACGAAATCGCCTTCCAGACCAATCTGCTGGCCCTGAACGCCGGTGTGGAGGCCGCCCGCGCGGGCGACGCCGGTCGCGGGTTCGCGGTCGTGGCCTCCGAGGTGCGCGCCCTGGCCCAGCGTTCGGCCGAGGCCGCAAAGGAGATCAAGGCTTTGATCTCGGCGTCGACGCGCCAGGTGAATACGGGCGTCAATCTGGTGGGCCAGACGGGCGAGGCCCTGCAACGCATCGTCGGCCGCGTTGCCGAGATCGACGGCCTGGTGTCCGAAATCGCCGCCTCGGCGCAGGAGCAGGCCGTCGGCCTGGCCCAGGTCAACACCGCCGTGAACCAGATGGACCAGGTGACCCAGCAGAACGCCGCCATGGTCGAGGAATCGACGGCGGCCAGCCATTCTCTGTCGCAAGAGGCGATGGGGCTTGCGGACTCGGTCGCTCGGTTCAACCTCGGCGCGCCCGCTTCGGTCGCGCGCAAGGCCCCGGTCCCGCCTGCCGCCCGCCAGGCCCCGCGGCCGGTCGTCCAGATGCGCAACACAGGGTCGGGCTCCGCCGCCGTGCGCCGTCCCGAACCGGTCGCCGAGGACGCAGGCTGGGAAGAATTCTGACCCGCTAAGTCTCAAAAGCCGACGGGCGGAGGTCGAAACCTCCGCCCGTCGATCGCTCAGTATTCCTGGATCGCCTTCACATCCAGGTCGCCGGCCTTGATGGCGCCGATGGCCTGGGCCGCCGCCAGCGCGCCGGCGGTGGTGGTGTAATAGGGCATCTTCATCATCAGAGCCGTGCGGCGCAGGCTGAAGCTGTCCTGCAGCGACTGTTTGCCCGAGGTGGTGTTGAAGACCAGCTGGACCTCGCCGTTTTTCATGGCGTCCACGATGTGCGGGCGGCCTTCCAGCACCTTCTTGACCCGTTTCACCTCCAGCCCCTGTTCGACCAGATAGGTGTGGGTGCCGCCGGTGGCGATCAGGCTGAAGCCCTCGGCCAGCAGGGTCCGGGCGGCGTCGACGATGAAGGGCTTGTCCTCGTCCTTGACCGAGATGAAGGCGCAGCCCGAGGTCGGCAGGGTGGTGCCGCCGCCGATCTGGGACTTGGCGAAGGCGCGGGCGAAGGCGGGGGCCATGTCGGCCTCGCCCTCGCGCTTCCAGTCCAGGCCCATGACCTCGCCGGTCGAACGCATTTCCGGGCCGAGGATGGTGTCGACCCCTGCGAAGCGCGCGAACGGGAAGACGGCTTCCTTGACCGCGATATGGTCGTAGGGCTTGTCCGTCAGGCCGAAGGACTTCAGCGGCACGCCCGCCATGACCTTGGCGGCGATGGCGGCGATGGGCTGGCCGATGGTCTTGGCCACGAAGGGCGCGGTGCGCGACGCGCGCGGGTTGACCTCCAGCACGAAGATGCGTGGCTCGGCGCTGTGCGGTTCCTCGATGGCGAACTGCACGTTCATCAGGCCGCGCACCTTCAGAGCCTTGGCCATTTCGGTGGTCTGGCGCTTCAGCTCGGCCACCGTCTCGGCGGACAGGGAGTAGGGCGGCATGGAACAGGCGCTGTCGCCCGAATGGACGCCGGCCTCTTCGATATGCTCCAGTACGCCCGCCACGAAGACCGTTTCGTCGTCGCACAGGGCGTCCACGTCCACCTCGGTGGCGCGGTTCAGATAGTGGTCGATCAGGACGGGATCGTCGCCCGAGACGCGCATGGCCTCATGGACATAGCGGTCCAGTTGCTCGCGGTCGTGGACGATCATCATGCCGCGTCCGCCCAGGACGTAGGAGGGGCGCAGGACGACGGGGTAGCCGACCTCTTCGGCCTTCTGCGCGGCTTCTTCGGCGCTGCGGGCCAGGCCGTTGGGCGGTTGGCGCAGGCCGATGCCTTCCAGCATCTGCTGGAAGCGCTCGCGATCCTCGGCCAGGTCGATGGAGTCGACGCTGGTGCCCAAAACGGGGATGTCGTCGTCCTGCAGGGCGTGGGCCAGCTTCAGCGGCGTCTGGCCGCCGAACTGCACGACGCAGCCGATCAGTTCGCCCCTGGAGCGTTCGACTTCGATCAGCTCCAGCACGTCCTCGGCCGTCAGCGGCTCGAAATACAGGCGATCGGAGGTGTCGTAGTCGGTCGAGACGGTCTCGGGGTTGCAGTTGACCATGATCGACTCGACGCCGATCTGGTCGAAGGCGAAGGCCGCGTGGCAGCAGCAGTAGTCGAACTCGATGCCCTGGCCGATCCGGTTCGGACCGCCGCCCAGGATGATGGCCTTCTTCTTGTCCGACGGTTCGGCCTCGCACTCTGGGATCTGGCCGAGCGCGCCGGTCTCATAGGTCGAATACATATAGGCGGTGGCCGAGGCGAACTCGGCGGCGCAGGTGTCGATCCGCTTGAACACCGGGCGCACGTTCAGACCGCGACGGGCCAGACGCACGGCCTTCTCGGTCGCGCTGGTCAGTTGCGCCAGACGGGCGTCGGAGAAGCCCTTGGCCTTCAGGCGGCGGAACTCGGTCGGGTCGGACGGCAGGCCCTTGACGCGGACATGGCCTTCCTCGCGCACGATGTCGGCGATCTGGCGCAGGAACCACGGCTCATAGGCGCAGGCAGCATTGACCTCTTCGACCGACAGGCCGTGGCGGAAGGCCTGGGCGATGACGCGGATGCGGTCGGGCGTGGGCACGCCCAGCGCCCGCACCACGGCGGCGCGGGCCGTCGCATCGTCGGCGGCGCCGGCGACGCCCTCGATCTCGATTTCGTCGAAGCCCGACAGGCCGGTTTCCAGCCCGCGCAGGGCCTTCTGCATCGATTCCTGGAAGGTGCGGCCGATGGCCATGACCTCGCCCACCGACTTCATCGAAGTGCCCAGCAGCGGCTCCGAACCCGGATACTTCTCGAAGGCGAAGCGCGGGATTTTGGTGACCACATAATCGATGCTCGGCTCGAACGAGGCGGGCGTGACCTGGGTGATGTCGTTCTGCAGTTCGTCCAGCGTGTAGCCGACGGCCAGGCGCGCCGCGACCTTGGCGATGGGGAAGCCGGTGGCCTTGGAGGCAAGCGCCGACGAGCGCGACACGCGCGGGTTCATCTCGATCACCACCATGCGGCCGTCGACGGGATTGATGGCCCACTGGACGTTCGATCCGCCCGTCTCGACCCCGATTTCGCGGAGCACATTGATCGAGCCGGTCCGCATCCGCTGATATTCCTTGTCGGTCAGCGTCAGGGCAGGGGCGACGGTGATCGAGTCGCCCGTATGGACGCCCATCGGATCGACGTTCTCGATGGAGCAGATGATGATGCAGTTGTCCGCCGTGTCGCGGACGACCTCCATCTCGTATTCCTTCCAGCCCAGCACCGACTCTTCGATCAGGACCTCGGTCGTCGGCGACAGGTCCAGACCGCGCAGCACGATCTCGTCGAACTCCTCGCGGTTATAGGCGATGCCGCCGCCGGTGCCGGCCAGGGTGAAGGACGGGCGGATCACGGCGGGCAGGCCGACGAACTCAAGCCCCTCCAGCGCCTCTTCCATCGAATGGGCGGCCTTTGAGCGGGGCGATTCCAGGCCCAGCTTGTCCATCGCGTCGCGGAACTTCTGACGATCCTCGGCCTTGTCGATGACCTCGGCCTTGGCGCCGATCATCTCGACCCCGTGGCGGGCCAGGGCGCCGGATTCATGCAGGGCCAGGGCGGTGTTCAGCGCCGTCTGTCCGCCCATGGTCGGCAGCAGGGCGTCGGGCTTTTCCTTGATGATGATCTTCTCGACCATCTCGGGCGTGATCGGCTCGATATAGGTGGCGTCGGCCACCTCCGGGTCGGTCATGATGGTGGCGGGGTTCGAGTTGACCAGGATGACCCGATAGCCTTCGGCCTTTAGCGCCTTGCAGGCCTGAACCCCGGAATAGTCGAACTCGCACGCCTGGCCGATGACGATCGGGCCGGCGCCGATGATGAGGATGGACTTGATGTCTGTGCGCTTGGGCATCGCCAGCTCTTCTTCTTATTGAACGCTAATGGGTCACGACCGCGCAGTCCCAGCCGTCATAGTCCAGCTGGAAGGCCGCGGCCCAGGTCTGCATCATGGCCGAGGTGGCCGAAAACGACGCCTCGTCCACCGCCATGGTGGTCTCTAGAATGGTGGAATCGTCGGCGCCGCTGGTCAGGAAACCCGCGCGGCGGGCGACCTCGTTCAGGTCGCCGTGGTCGCCTTCGCCATAGAAGTAGAACCGCGTGTGACGCGGCGTCACGCCGCTGTCGCCCTGTTCGGCCAGCGCCGCGCGCACCATGGCGTCGCGTTCGTCATGACGGATGTCGGGGGCGAGCAAGGCGGCCTGTTCCTTCGGTCTTCACGCGCGCGAGAAGCCCCCGCACGGCAGGGCCATGCGACGTTCGCGTCATGTTGTCGGTTAAGCGGCCCGTTTAGAGAGGGAGGGGACGCCTGACAAGGCGGTGCGGCCTCTGCGCAAAGAAAAAGGGCGGCGTCTTGCGACGCCGCCCTTCAGTCTCAGAAGTGAACCCGCCTTAGAAGGGGCGGAAGTTCAGGCCGACGAAGAAGCGACGGCCGTAGGGGTCGTAGTTGGAGTAGATGGTCGTCCCCAGGATGTCGCGCTGTTCGGCGTCGAACAGGTTCACGACCCCGGCGCGCAGCGTCAGATCGTCCCGCACCTTGTAGCGAACGGTCAGATCGTGACGAACGAACGGTCCGGTCTCCATCTGGTCGACCAAGCGGGCGTCGGCGTTGTTGATGAAGTCACGCGCCCGGATGATGTTGGCGCTCGACTGCCAGTCGGCCGTCCAGTTGATGTTCCAGGTGTCGTTCGGACGCCATGCCAGCGACGAGCTCAGACGCACACGCGGATAGACGTTCGTGCCGCTGAGACCGATGCTGCCGGCCAGTTCATCGTAGTCGCTGGGGTCCGACTCGTTCAGATATTGCTTCTGCTCGATCAGCCACGACCCGTTCACACGCCAGTCGAAGGCGCCCCAGTTCTTGCCGAAGTCAGCCGTTTCCAGCGTGTAGTTGGCGCCGAAATCGAGCCCGCGGGTCTCAAGAGCAGCGTAGTTGAACGACCGCTCGATGAAGCCGCCGATCGCATTGCCGGACGGTGCGCCGACACCGAACGGAATGTTCGGCGAGTTGCGGAAGATCGAGTTACAGGCGTCCAGGTTCAGTTCCGCGCCATTGACGCAGTTGTTCGCGATCCCTTCAGCCGAGACCGAGGCGATCACCTTGTCGATGCGGATTTCATAGTAATCCAGCGTCATGGTCAGGCCGGGGATGAAGCGCGGCTGAAGCACGGTCGAGAAGGTGAAGGATTCGGATTCTTCCGGCTCCAGGTTCGGATTGCCGCCGCTGACGCCGGCGATGCCCGAGGTGTAGTCCGGGCGGAAGTCGTCGGTGTTGGTGGCGGTCGCGCCGGCGAAGTCGAACGTCAGACCCTTCTGCGCGGCCAAGGCCGTGCAGTTCTTGATACGGTTGGCCTTCGTCTCCTGGTCGTTCACTCCGGCGATGCTGGCGGTCGCGCAGGGATCGACGAAGTTGTTCGCGAAGGTTTGGCCGAACGGAGCGTAGTTCTCGCCGAGGTTCGGAACGCGAACAGAGGAGTTGAAGCTGGTCTTGAAGGTGATGTCGCGGATCGGGCGATAAACCAGGTTCACGCCGTAGACATCGACATTGCCGACCGTCGAATAGTCGGCCCAGCGGTACGAACCGCTGAGTTCGGCATATTCGCCAAGACGGGAATCGCGGAACAGCGGCACGGACAGCTCCGTGAACACTTCCTTGGATTCATAGCTGACTTCAGGGAAATCCGCTCCGGTGTTGAGGAACAGCAGGCGGTCGCCGGCCGACGCGCTACGACCGATGGCCGATGTCGTTTCCTTGCGCCATTCACCGCCGAAGGCGAAGCCGAGGTTGCCGGCGCCCCAGAGATCCCAGAGCTCGGTGGAGATCGAGCCGACAGCCTGCTGCTGCTCGTTCATTTCCTTAACAACGACGGCGGCGTCCACGTACTGCAGCGCTTCAGCCGACTGATTGCCTGCGCCGAAGATGTTCAGCGGCGCACACTGCGCGATCGAGTTGCGGCCGTATTCCGTGTCCAGCAGGTTGGTGGGGGCGCCGTTTGCGTCCCTGCGGTGCTTGTCGGCGATGAAGGTCGCGCCTTGCGCCTGAAGCAGTTTGGAGCGGCAGACGATGGAGCCTGCCGGGCCAGCGACACCCAGTCTGTCGATGACCGAGTCGGCGGCGAGCGCCATGCGCTGCGAATCGACAGCGCGCTCGATGTTTTCGATCTCGGCCTTGCCGTAGGTGTAGCCCAGGTCCCAGGACAGCGACTTGGCGAAGCCCATCGGCCCGTGATCGCCCTTGAAGCCAGCGACATAGCGTTGGATGTCACGGGTGTTCGACTGCGTCCGGTCGGGGCCGAAGAAGCTGTGACGCGCGATCGGCAGCGCCTGGCTGCTGATCAACTGACCGGCGTTCGCGGCGGTCGGGGGTGCATAAATATCAATGCGATTGGCGGCGATAGCCGTCTTCAAGTTCTGCGGCAGGAAGGCGTTGTCGTCCCAGCGCAGGTCGAAGGCCGATGTGCCCCAGATAGAGTTCGTGTCGTTGGCGCCGTAGGAATCGTTGTCCAGATCAACGTCGAAGAAGGTCCGCTGACCCCGCATGAAGGTGTCTTCGGTGACATATTTAGCTTCGGCGTAGAAGCTGATTGCGTCCGTGATCTTGAAGTTGGTGCCGACTTGGTAACGCTGCGATTCCGACGCGGGAACGCGGCTGTAGCCAGCCACTTCGCCCAACGGCATGCCGTCGCCGCCGATGTTATAGGGACGATTGATGCCGACGTTGCCGACGCGCTGACCGAAGTTCGCCAGGCGACCGTTTGCGCCGTCATAAACGTAGGTCTTTCCGGGCGTGACGCCGTAGCAGTTTGCGGCATAGGTGAAGTTCCCACCGCTGAAGCAGTTTTGATAGGGAATGTTGGGATTGGTCAGGTTGCTGGGCTGTTGCAGATTGGCCAGCGTGGTTTGGCCCCACGGCAGGATGTCCAGACGGTTGACGCCATAGAAGACCGTGGCGTCTAGACGGCCGTCATACGGCGCCGTCGTGGGGTCGGCGTCGATCGACAAACGGATCGGGGCGCGACGGATCCAGTTGATGTCCATCGAATCGACGTTGTCGATCTTTTCGTACTCGGCATGCGCATAGACGTTGAGCCGGTCATCGAAGAAGTTCTTACCGATCAGGCCGGAAATGCGGCGGCTGGCTTCGCCGTTGCTGTTGATCTGGCCATAGTTGGCGTCGATCTCCAGACCTTCGAAGTCCTTCTTCAGAATGAAGTTGACGACGCCCGAAACCGCGTCGGCGCCGTACACCGAAGAGGCGCCGCCCGTGATGATTTCGACATTCTGGATCAGCAGGCGCGGAATGGTGTCCACATCCACCGACAGTTCGCCGCCGGAAGACCCGACATGCCGGCGACCGTCGACCAGCGTCAGCGTGCGACCCGCGCCCAGCGAGCGCAGGTTGGGCAAGGAGAGGCCCCCCGTGTTCAGGCTGGATCCGGTGGTGTCGGAGGGCACCGTGGAGTTCTGAAGCGCAGGGATGGTCGCCAGATAGTCGATGACGCTGGTCTGGCCGGTCGACAGAATCTCGTCCTGCGACACCTGGATCAGAGGGGTCGGCGCATTGGCGGCGCTGCGACGGATGCGCGATCCGGTGACTATGATTTCGTCAAGTTGCGTGGCCGAAGCGTCTGAGGGGGACGTCGTCTGGGCAGGCAGATCTTGGGCGAAGGCGGTCGTGGCGATCAGGGCGCCAGCGAGCACCGTTGATGACAATAGAATATTTCGCATATGGACTCCGTATGGCGCGGCCGATGGGGGACAAGACGCCAAAAGACGTCGTTGATCCGCCGCTTGCGGGTCACAAACCTGACACAGATGGTGACGTCAAGGCAGGGGGTGATTATAGCGAATATAACGATGTTATACATTCGCAGTGTTTTAGAATAGACACACTCACCCATTTTGCCTGTGATCTGAGCTTTTTTGCTGCTGAAGCACAGTCGGACGTTATTGAAGATTTCTTATGTGTGTCTCGGCTTAGGTTCCTCTCGCGGCGACCAAGGCCTTGAAATTAGGCTCTGTCTTAAAAATCGATCGCCGCGATCCAGTCCGGCAGTTTGCCGATGCGGGCCAGCGAGACATAGCGAGGTTCGTCCACCGGGGCGTCGGCGAGTTCGTGGGCCCAGGTGACGGCGTAAGGGATGTGGACGCCGAAGGCGCCGGCGGCGATGGCGGGCAGGACGTCGGACTTCATGGAGTTGCCGGCCATGACGGCCTCGGCCGGGCCTGTGCCATGACGGGCGAAGATGCGGTCGTAGGTGGTGCGGTCTTTCTCCGACACGATCTCGACCGCGCTGAACCGTTCGCCCAGGCCGGACGCGGCCAGTTTGCGTTCCTGATCGAGCAGGTCGCCCTTGGTGATCAGCACGAGGCGATATTTCTCCGACAACTCTGCGATCACTTCGTCGACGCCGGGCAGGGTCTCGACCGGGTGGGCCAGCATCTCGCGGCCGGCGGCCAGGATCTCGCGCACGACGTGGGGCGGGGCGGTTCCGTCGGTCAACTCCATCGCCGTCTCGATCATCGACAAGGTGAAGCCCTTCACCCCGTAACCATAGAGGCGCAGATTGCGTTGTTCGGTCTCGGCCAGGCGCGACTCAATGGTCGCCTCGTCGCCATGGTCGGCCAGCAGATCGACGAACCGCGCATGGGTCAGGCGGAAGATCGTCTCGTTGTGCCAAAGGGTGTCGTCGGCGTCCAGGCCGACCGTGGTGATGCTCATGCCGCGCCCCTATCATGGGATGCGGCGCGAAGGGAGACGTGACGAAAGGATCGGATGCGATCGTGGGGGCGGCAGGCGGGACTGCCCGGATGACGCGCATTCGTGACTTGAGGCGTGGCGGGGCTTGGGTCAGATGAAGGCCATGCGTCTTTGCCTTTCCGCACGGTTGTTCGGCGTCCTGTTGCTGGGCCTTCCCGTAGGGCAGGCGGCGGCGGCCGATGCGGCGCCTGACAGTGCTAGTGCGGCGGTCGTCGCGGCGGGGCCGACCCGCCAGCAGGCGCGGCTGAACCAGCGGGTGTTCGACCGCGTGTGGGACGAGGTGCGGCGCGGCTATTACGACCCCGGCCTGCATGGCGTGGACTGGCGCGCGGCGCGGGCGCAGTTCCGACCCCAGGCCCTGGCCGCGCCCGATGAACGGGCGCTGTACCGGGTGCTGAACGCCATGCTGGACCTGTTGGACGACGGCCACGCCGCCGCCAGCCCGCCGGCGGCCGTGCGCCGCCAGGAGGCCCAGTTCGCGCGTCGCGCCGTGATGGGCATGACCCTGATGCGGGGTCAGAGCCCGGACGACTGGACCGTCGAACGCATCCGCCCCGGCTCGCCGGCCGAGGAGGCGGGCATACAACTGGGCTGGGCGCTGAATACCGTGGATGGCCAGCCGTGGGGGCCGGACGTGGAGACGTTCGACGGCCGGCCCGTGCATCTGGTCCTGACCGACGAGACGGGCCAGCGGCGCGAGACGACCCTGACGCCGCGCATCATGGATGCGGTCCAGCCCTTTGTCGCCGATACGTCGCGGCCCGGGGTGCTGGTGCTGCGGGTCGAGCAGTTCGACAAGGGCCTTGGGCCGTGGATGGGCAGCGCGCTGGAGGGCCTGCCGCCCGATGTGGACGTGGTGCTGGATCTGCGCGGCAATCCGGGCGGACGGCTGTGGGAGGCGGAATCGGTTCTGACCTGCTTCCTGCCGCGCAATCAGGCCTGGGCCACGCGCACCGGACGCACCGGCCGGGCGGTGGTGCTGAGGGCGGCGGGCGACTGCGGCGACCGGCGCGATCCGCTGGCCAATCCGGTCGCGGTGCTGGTCGATCAGGGCAGCCGCAGCGCGGCCGAGCTGACCCCGGCGGCCCTGCAGGAGGCGCGGCGCGGCATCGTGGTGGGGGAACGGACCGGCGGCTCGGTGCTGATCGCGCAGGAGACCAATCTGCCCGACGGCGGGCGGCTGACGCTCAGCCGGGCGGACTTCGTCACCGCCGGCGGGACGCGGCTGGAGAAGCGCGGGGTGACGCCCGACATCGCCGCCCCTCGAACCGTGGCCCAGCGCCGGGCCGGCGACGATCCGACGCTGGAGGCCGCCATCGCCGCGCTTCGCGGCCAGGACCGGGCCGGCGCCGCTGACCGACCCGGCCCGCTCTAAGATCATCTTCCTCTATCCGCTCATCCCGGCGGAAGCGGGGACCCAGGTCTTTTGCAAGATGGGTGCGTTGGATGGGCGGCTGGCGCTCTGGCTCCGGGTTGACCGCCCGAAGCGCTGGGTCCCGGCTTCCGCCGGGATGAGCGGAAGATCAAAGAGCGATCAGCAGCATTTGAACCCGCCCGCCCCGCCGAACCGGCGCTGTTCGTGCAGGCGGAAGAAGGCGGTCTTGTCCAGCGGCGGCTGGTCGGGATGGGTCGCCGCCGCATGGTCGACATAGGCCTGATAGTCCGGCTGGCCGATCATGGCGCCGGCCGTGCGCCTGACGCCGCGACCCCACCGCAGGGCGGCGTCGCGGCACAGGCACAGCAGGTCCTCGTTCGAGGGGTCAGGCACGGGCCACGTCCGCGGCTTCGTCGGCCGCCGTCAGTTCGTGGCTTTCGGGATATTCGCGCACGGTCGGACGGTTGTTCAGATAGGCTTTGCGGCAGGCCAGGACGCCATAGACGACCATGGTGATGACCACGAACAGGAAGCCCGCCGTCAGCGCCGAGTTGACGTAGTCGTTGACCACGATCCGGTGCATGTCCGCCGCCGACTTGGCCGGGGCGATCAGTTCGCCGGCGCCCAGCGCCTCCTGATACTTCCGGGCATGGGCCAGGAAGCCGATGCGGACCTCGGGGTGGAACAGCTTCTGGAAGCCCGCCGTCAGGGTGCAGATCAGCAGCCAGGTGGCCGGGACCACCATGACCCAAGCGAACTTCTCGCGCTTCATCTTGAACAGGACCACGGTCCCCAGGATCAGGGCGACGGCCGCCAGCATCTGGTTGGCGATGCCGAACAGGGGCCACAGGCTGTTGATGCCGCCCAGCGGATCGACCACGCCGGTATAGAGGAAATAGCCCCACAGACCGACCGTCAGGGCCGTGGCCACGACGTTGGCGGCCCAGGACTTGGTCTCGCGCATCTTGGGCACGGCGACGCCCAGCAGGTCCTGGATCATGAAGCGGCAGACGCGGGTGCCGGCGTCCACCGTGGTCAGGATGAAAAGGGCCTCGAACAGGATGGCGAAGTGATACCAGAAGGCCATCATCGCCTTGCCGCCGATCACGCTGGACAGGATGTGGGCCATGCCGACCGCCAGGGTCGGGGCGCCGCCCGCGCGCGACAGGATCGAATGCTCGCCCACGTCGCGGGCCAGCTGCTCAAGCTCGCCGGGCGTGATGTGGAAGCCCCATTGGGCCACGGCGGCGGCGGCCGAGGCCGCGTCCTTGCCGATCACGGCGGCCGGGCTGTTCATGGCGAAATAGACCGCCGGATCCAGAACCGTGGCGGCGATCAGGGCCATGACCGCGACGAAGCTTTCGCACAGCATGGCGCCATAGCCGATCATCGGGATCTGGGCTTCGTTCTCCAGCAGCTTGGGCGTGGTGCCCGACGAGATCAGGGCGTGAAAGCCCGACACGGCGCCACAGGCGATGGTGATGAACAGGAAGGGGAACAGGGCGCCGGCGAAGACCGGGCCGGTGCCGTCGATGAAGGGGGTGATGGCCGGCATCTGCAGGTGCGGACGCACGATCAGGATGCCGACGGCCAGGGCCACGATGGCGCCGATCTTCAGGAAGGTCGACAGATAGTCGCGCGGCGCCAAGAGCAGCCACACCGGAATGACCGAGGCGATGAAGCCATAGACCATCATCAGGATGGCCAGGGTCGGGCCGGTCAGGGTGAAGGCCGGGCCCCAGTAGGGATCAGCCGCCACATGACCGCCGCCGATGATGGCCAGGATCAGCAGGACGACGCCGATCACCGACACCTCGCCCACGCGGCCCGGCCGAAGGAAGCGGGTGTACAGGCCCATGAAGATGGCGATGGGGATGGTGGCGGCGACGGTGAACGTGCCCCACGGGCTTTCGGCCAGGGCCTTGACCACCACCAGGGCCAGAACGGCCAGGATGATGACCATGATCATCAGGACGCCGACCTGGGCGATGATGCCGGGGATATTGCCCATTTCGGTGCGGATCATGTCGCCCAAGGACTTGCCGTCGCGGCGCGTGGACATGAACAGGACCATCATGTCCTGAACCGCCCCCGCCAGCACCGCCCCGACCAGGATCCACAGGACGCCGGGCAGATAGCCCATCTGCGCGGCCAGCACCGGCCCGACCAGCGGCCCGGCCCCCGCGATGGCGGCGAAGTGGTGGCCGAACAGGACGTTCCGGGGCGTCGGCACATAGTCCAGCCCGTCGTTGCGACGCATGGCGGGCGTCAGGCGCGCGGGGTTCAATCCCATGACCTTGTTGGCCAGATACCGGCTGTAGAACCGATAGGCGATCGCATAGGTGCAGACGGCGGCGACCACCATCCAGACCGCGCTGATGCTCTCGCCCTGGTGCAGGGCGATGATGCCCAGGGACACGGCCCCCAGGATGGCGATGGCGCCGAAGATTATGGGTGTGCTCAGCTTGCCCACGACAGACTCCTCCCAGCCGACTGATCGCGGCCCTCGCCCATGGTTTGCACCACAATGCGGGACAAGGCCAATCGACCAAAGTCGTAGAAAGACGTCTCCTCCCTGCGGAGCGGGGAGGTGGCGCGGCGCATCTTAGCGCCGTGACGGAGGGGTTCTTCACCGCTTCGCAGGCGCCCGTGGGGCTTCAACAGCCCCTCCACCACGCTACGCGCGGTCCCCCTCCCCACAAGTGGGGAGGAGACGGTCGGCGTCAGCCCCGCACCACCTTCACGCGCCCGGCGGCTTCGCGCGCGCGTTCGCGGGCCTGATCCACATCGGCGCCGCGCGCGCTCGCCACGCCCATGCGGCGGCGCTCGAACGCTTCGGGCTTGCCGAACAGGCGCAGGTCTGCGGTGGGGACCGACAGGGCCTCGGCCACGCCTTCGAAGGCCACGCCTTGCGCCTCCATGCCGCCGTAGACGACCGCGCTCGCGGCGGGCTCGCGCTGGGTCACATCGACCGGCAGGCCCAGGATGGCGCGGGCGTGCAGGGCGAACTCGCTCATTGTCTGGCTGGCCAGGGTGACCAGGCCGGTGTCGTGCGGACGGGGCGAGACCTCGGAGAACCAGACCTGATCGCCCTTGACGAACAGTTCGACGCCGAAGACGCCAAGACCGCCTAGCGCCTCCGTCACCTTGGCGGCGATGTCCTGGGCCGAGGCAAGGGCGCCCGCGCTCATGGCCTGGGGCTGCCAGCTCTCGACATAGTCGCCCTTGACCTGACGATGGCCGATGGGGGCGCAGAAGTCGGTGACGACCACGCCGTCGCGCAGCGAACGCACGGTCAGCAGGGTGATCTCGAAATCGAAGTCGATCCGCCCCTCGACGATGACGCGGGCGCCGGCGACGCGGCCGCCTTCCTGGGCATAGGTCCAGGCGTCGGCGATTTCGTCTGCGTTCTCGACGAAGGACTGACCCTTGCCGGACGAGGACATGACCGGCTTGACGAAATTGGGATAGCCGACCGTCTCGGCGCCCGTCGCCAGTTCCTCAGGCGAACCGGCGAAGGCGTAGGGGCTGGTGGGCAGGCCCAGGGTTTCCGCCGCCAGCTTGCGGATGCCCTCGCGGTTCATGGTCAGCTGCACCGCGCGGGCGGTGGGCACGACCCGCGCCATGCCCGCCGCCTCGATATCGGCCAGAACCTCGGTGGCGATGGCCTCGATCTCGGGCACGATGATGTGCGGCGCCTCGGCCAGGATGACGCCGTTCAGCACCTGGGCGTCGGTCATGGGGATGACGTGGCTGCGGTGCGCCACCTGCATGGCCGGGGCGTTGGGATAGCGGTCCACCGCGATCACCTCGCAGCCCAGCCGCTGCAGTTCAATGGCGACTTCCTTGCCCAGTTCGCCCGCGCCGAGCAGCATGACGCGCACGGCGGTGTCGGAAAGCGGGGTGCCGAGTTTCATGGCGATCAATCTCAGGCGCCTGTGTCCTCCCCGCGCCAGCGGGGAGGGGGACCGCGAAGCGGTGGAGGGGTTCTGGGCGCCGAAAGAGCCCCTCCGTCTCTCCGCTTCGCTGCGAGCAACCTCCCCATTCGCTGCGCGAACAGGGAGACGGAGAGTTACAGCCGAGCCTTGACCGCCGCGACCACGGCATCCGAGGTGATGCCGAACTTTTCGTACAGGACTTCGGCCGGGGCCGAGGCGCCGAAGCTGGACATGCCGATGAAGGCGCCGTCCTCGCCGATGAACCGTTCCCAGCCCTGTTTAATGGCGGCTTCCACCGCCACGCGCACCGTGCCGCGGCCGATGACGGCGGCCTGATAGGCGGCGTCCTGTTGCTCGAACAGTTCGAAGCTGGGGACGGAGACGACGCGGGTGGGCGTCCCTTCGGCTTCCAGAACCGATGCAGCCTCCAGCGCCAGGGCCAGTTCCGTGCCGGTGCCGAACAGGGTGACCTTGGCCTCGCCATTGGCGGCCTTGATCTCATAGGCGCCCTTGGCCGACAGGTTTTCCGACGCGGCGACGGTGCGGACCGCAGGCGTCTTCTGGCGCGACAGGGCCAGGGCCGAAGGCGCGGTCTTGGTCTGAAGCGCGATCTGCCAGCACTCCATCGCCTCGATCGTGTCGGCGGGGCGGAAGACCAGCAGGTTCGGAATGGCGCGCAGGGCCGCCAGATGTTCGACCGGCTGGTGCGTCGGGCCGTCTTCGCCCAGACCGATGCTGTCGTGCGTCAGAACGTGGATGGCGCGCACCCCCATCAGGGCGCCCAGACGGATGGCCGGACGGCTGTAATCCGAAAACACCATGAAGGTGCCGCCGTAGGGGATGACCCCGCCGTGCAGGGCGAGGCCGTTCATGGCCGCCGCCATGCCGAACTCGCGGATGCCCCAGTTGACGTAGCGCCCCTCATAGGTCGGCGCGTCCAGGATTGGGGTGCCCTTGACGAAGGTGTTGTTCGATCCGGTCAGGTCGGCCGAGCCGCCGACCAGTTCGGGAATGGCGGCGAACAGTTCGTCCAGCGCGGCGCCCGACGACTGGCGCGTGGCCTGGGCCGGCTTGGTCTCGATCAGTTCGGCGATCTTGGCGTTCAGGGCGTCGAAGGCGGCCTCGGGCAGGTCGCCCTTCATGGCGCGGGTGAAGTCGGCGGCCTGGGACGAGGCGGCCAGACGGGCCTCCCACTTCTTGCGGTCCTTGGATCCGCGCCGACCGACCTTATGCCAGGCCGACAGGATGGTCTCGGGCATTTCGAACGGGTCGTGATCCCAGGCCAGGCCCAGGCGGGTGGCCGCGATCTCGGCGGCGCCCAGGGCCGCGCCGTGGGTCTTGTGGCTGCCTTCCATGGTGGCGGCGCCCTTGCCGATCTTGGTCTTGCAGGCCAGCAGGACGGGCTTGTCCTGGCGGATCGCCCACTGCATCGCCGACTTGATCGCCTTCATGTCGTGGCCGTCGACGGCCTTGACCGCCCAGCCGGCGGCCTTGAAGCGGGCCTTCTGGTCAACGGCGTCCGACAGCGAGACCTTGCCGTCGATGGTGATTTCGTTGTCGTCCCACAGCACGGTCAGCTTGTTCAGCTTGTAGCGGCCAGCCAGCGCTATGGCTTCCTGCGAAACGCCCTCCATCAGGCACCCGTCGCCGGCGACGACCCAGGTGCGGTGATCGACCAGGTCGTCGCCGTATTTGGCGGCCAGATGACGCTCGGCCATCGCGAAACCGATCGAGGTGGCCAGACCCTGACCCAGCGGGCCGGTGGTCACTTCGACGCCCGGCATATGGCCGTATTCCGGGTGGCCGGCGGTCTTGGAGCCCCACTGGCGGAAGTTGGACAGCTCTTCCTTGGTCGCGGCCTTGTAGCCGGTGAGGTGCAGCAGGGCGTAGATCAGCATCGAGCCATGGCCGGCCGACAGGATGAAGCGGTCGCGGTCGGCCCAGTCGGGGCGCGAGGCGTCGAACTTCAGGAACTTGGAAAACAGCACCGTGGCGACGTCGGCCATGCCCATCGGCATGCCGGGGTGGCCCGACTTGGCCTTCTCCACGCCGTCCATCGCGAGGACGCGGATGGCGTTGGCCATCTGTTCGGGGGTGGCCTTGGGTGCGGATTTGGCGTCGGTCACGGCGGAGACCTTTCGAACGATGCGGAATTTAAGAGGCGGCGCCGCTTTACCCCGGCGCGTCCTCGGGTTCTATACGCAATTTGCAAGGAGCGACCGATGGCAGACGCCACCACGGCCGCACGGGCGCGCATCGACCGCGCCCTGGCCGATCTCGAACGCAAGATCCTGGAGCTGAAGGCGCGGCCCGCCTCGGCGCCCGCCGTGGCGGATGACGACCTGTTCGCGCCCCGCCCCGCGGATGCGCGCGTCGCCGAGCTTGAGGCCGCAGGCCGCGAGGCGTCCGAGGCCCTGGGCCGCGCGGCCCAGGCCGTGCGCGAGGTTCTGGAAGAGGCCCAGGACATGACCGAAGGCGAGGACCGCTGATGGCGACGGTGACGGTTGAGGTGAACGGCCGCCCCTATGCGGTGGGCTGCGCCGACGGTCAGGAAGAACGGGTCCGCATCCTGGCCAAACAGTTCGACAATCAGGTTCGCGCCGTGGCCCAGGATGTCGGTCAGGTCGGCGACCTGCGTCTGTTCCTGATGTCCGCCCTGATCCTGGCCGACGAACTGCACGAAGCCCGTTTAGGCGGGGGAAAGGCGCCCTTCGCCGCTGCGCCCGCGTCCGCCGCGACCGACGGGGTCGCCGAGGCCCTGAACGCCGTCGCCGCCCGGATCGAGAAGATCGCTCAAAATATCTGACGCAGGGCCGCTGGCGCGTTCGGGCGCAAGGCCCTATCTTGTCCGGCGGCGGGTCATGCTGCGGCTCACGTCGAAGACAACATATCCTTCTGACCTTAATTCACTCTACGGGATCTGTCCCTGTCCGGGCTCGAGGGCCTGGGCATATGGAGCCCACCTGGCTACCCAGGTCGAGAGGATTTAAACGTTCTTCACGGTTCGCGCGGCGCCGCCACCTTCCATTCTTTTTGGCGCTAACACTCGCCGCGCGGCGGCTCGCTGCTTGAGCGCGTGTGCGTGATCCCGCTCAGCCACATCGGCTTGCCGTCATTGACAAACGTCTCATGCGAGACGACATCGTGTCTATGTTGAGCGAGGCCGGTCATGTCTGACTATTCCACTGTCGCCTATGTGCTGGGGGTGAAGGACGCCGCCAGCATTTCGCCAATGGATCTGGCCCGATCGGTCAGCGCAGGTCTGCCGACGCGCGCCCTGACGCTGGTGGCCGACGCCGTCAGCCCCGACGACAACGCCTTCCGGCACAAGGTCGTGCCGCGCGCCACGGCCGCCCGCAACAAGTCGGGCGTCCTGTCTCCCGCCGCCAGCGAGCGGGTCGCCCGCGTGGCGCGCGTCTGGGCCGAGGCGGTGGCGGTCTGGGGCGGCGATGTCGCGGCGCGCGGCTTCCTGTTCCGCCCCCACGCCATGCTGGAGAATCAGGCCCCGATGACGGTGGCCATCGGCAGCGAGCTGGGCGCGGAACTGGTGTGCGATATTCTGGGTCGGCTGCGCTACGGCTCGGCGGCTTGACGGCGCAACGGCTGGACAAGGGGCTGACCGCCTATCGGATCGGCGATCCGGCGGGGGCCTATCCGATCTTCGACGCCACAGGATCGACCCTCAATCCAGGCCGCTGGAACGACCCGACGCATCCTTTGATCTATGCGGCGCAACACTATTCCACCAGCCTGCTGGAGAAGCTGGTCCACGGCTCCGGCGCCCTGCCGCCGAACCAGCACTACATCGAGATCGCCATCCCCGCAGGCGTCAGCTACGAGGTGTTTCAGCCCGCCGCCCATCCGGGCTGGGATCTGGCGAATGGCGCGGTCAGCCGCGCTTTCGGCTGCGAATGGCACCGATCGGCGCGGTCGTTGATCCTGATCGTTCCCTCCGTCGTGGCGCGGCTGGACAGCAACATCCTGATCAATCCCGCCCACTCCGAGTTCGCGCGGATCACGACCGGGCTGAACACCCCCGTCTATTGGGACGCGAGACTGTTTCCATGAGCGACAAGTCCCAACAGCGTGCGGACATGCGCACGCGACGCAAACATCTGGCCGGGCGTAATCCAGAGGCGGCGGCGCGCGCCGCCGATCATGCGGACCAAATGCCGAAGGGTGAGGTCGTGGCCCTTTACCGTGCGATGGGGTCGGAACTGGACACCGACGTCCTGGCCGTGGCGCTGGAGGCGGCGGGGCGTCAGCTGTGTCTGCCGGTGGTGCTGGAACGGGATGCCCCGATGATCTTTCGCGCCTGGTCGCCGGGCGAACCGCTGGAGCTGGACGCCGCCGGATGCCCCGCGCCCCTGCCCTTGGCCCAGACGGTCGATCCCGATCTGATCCTGACCCCGCTTCTGGCCTTTGACCCTTTCGGCGGGCGGCTGGGGCAGGGCGGGGGCTATTACGACCGCACCTTCGCCGCGCGCCCGGACGCCCTGCGCATCGGCTACGCCTATGCGGGACAGGCGGTCGACCGGCTGGCGCTGGAAGATCATGACATCCGACTGCATGGCGTTCTGACCGAGAACGGCTATACGGCTTTCGAATGAGACTGGCATTTTTTGGCGACGTCATCGGCAAGTCCGGCCGTGACGGCATCAGCGATCATCTTCCCGGCCTGAAGCGCGACCTGAAGCTCGACTTCGTGGTGGTCAACGCCGAGAACGCGGCGGGCGGGTTCGGCATCACCGAGAACACGGCGCGCGAACTGTTCATGGCGGGCGCCGACTGTCTGACGCTGGGCAACCACAGCTGGGACCAGCGCGAGGCCCTGACCTATATCGTGCGCGAGCCGCGCCTGATCCGGCCGGCGAACTATCCGCGTCTGATGGATGCGCCGGGCGCGGGCGCCAATCTGTTCGAAACAGACACGGGGCGCTCCGTCCTGGTCATGAACGTGCTGGGCCGCGTCCACATGGACCCGATGGACGATCCGTTCGGCGCTGTGGAGCGCGAACTGGCGGCCGCCCCCCTGGGCGCCGTCGCGGACGCCGTCATCGTGGACATGCACTGCGAGGCGACCTCGGAGAAGATGGCCATGGGGCATTTCTGCGACGGCCGCGCGTCGCTGGTCGTGGGCACCCACACCCACGTCCCGACCGCCGACTGCCAGATTCTGCCCGGCGGCACGGCCTATCAGACCGACGCCGGCGGCTGCTGCGACTATGACAGCGTCATCGGCAATGAGAAGGAAGAGCCGCTGCGGCGCTTCACAACCCGCATCTCCGGTGGTCGCTATATGCCGGCATCCGGCCCCGCCACCATCTGCGGCGTCTTCGTGGAGACGGACGACCGGACAGGGTTGGCGACGCGCGTCGAGCCGATCCGCGTCGGCGGGCGGCTGTCTCAGGCCGTGCCGGCCGTCTGACGCCTCAGGCGGCGATCCGTCGTCGCTCGACCAGGATGCGCCTGATCGCATTCAACTCGCCCGCGCGCCGCTGGGGCGTGTGGGCTTCCAGCACATAGGCCTGACCGCCGCGCGCCAGCGCCAATCGTTCGGCGGGGTCGCGGATCAGCCGATCCATCGCCGCCGACAGCGTCTGAGGCGTCACCGCATCGACATAGAGGGCGTGCGGCCCGCTGGCCTCACGCAGGCCCCCGCGACCGGACGAGATCAGGGCCGCGCCCGCCGCATGGGCCTCTATGGCTGTCAGGCCGAACGGCTCGTCCCACACCGAGGGCGTCAGGGCGATGGCCGCCGACTGCATCCGCCGCCGAACCTCGGCCAAGGGGGCGGATTTCAGCACCTCCATCCGGTCGCCATATCGCTCCAGCGGCGCCACGTGGCGGGCGGCCCAGCGCGCATGATCGTCCCAGTCGTTCAGCATCAGCACGGCCCGCCAATCGGGATGGGCGTCCAGCACGGCGGGCAGGGCGGCGCACAGCGCATCGACGCCCTTCTCGGCCATGGCGCGCCCGGCGAAGGCGATGACCGGCCGCCGATTCTCGGGCGAGGCCAGCCAGGCGCGGGCGTCGATGGGGTTGGGCACGGCGAAGGCGCGGGCGTCCATCTCCGGGAAGGCGCCGACGAAGGCGTCGCGTTCGGCCCGACTGACGAAGACCAGGCCGTCCACTCGCCGATAACGCGCCCGATAGCGCCAAACGTCCAGCGCATGGCGCGGCGTTCGAAGCGCATTGTGGCGATAGAGCAGATGCACGGCCTCGGGCAGGGCGTTCTGCACCGCCAGCGCCTGTTTGACCTGCTGATGATGTTCGATCACGTCGGGGCGAAAGGCGCGCAGCCGCGCGATCAAGGTCTCCATCCGCCTGCCGCCGACTGGCAGAACGTCGACCCCTTCGACATTGTGATCGTCCGCCCCGGCGCAGCAGAAGATGCGCGTCTCGGCGCTCCGATTCGCGCCCGCCAGGGTGCGCACCACCGTCTCCATCGAGTTCGGCTGGGCTTCCGAAAACCGGCATCCGGGCGGCAGGAGAATGGCGACGCGCAAAGGGAATCGGGTCCGTTGAAGGGCGATGATCCTCTATCGCTCATCCGTGGCGGAACGGCGACGGGCGTCGCTCAGCCTTTGCGCCGCGCCCGCAGCCTCAGCCGCATCGGTTCGCGGCTGCGCAGAGTGATCTGGTGGACGGGGCGGGGTTCGGCGGTCGTCAGGGGCTCGACCTCGGCGATCCGCAGGATAGCCGCCAAGGCGATCATCGCCTCCTGCAGGGCGAAGGCCGCGCCGATGCAGACGCGCGGCCCGGCGCTGAAGGGGATGTAGGCGTAACGGTCGATGGCCTTGCGATGTTCGGGCAGGAACCGCTCGGGTTTGAAGGCGTCGGGATCGTCCCACAGCAGGGTGTGGCGTTGCAGGATCCACGGCGAGACGATCACCGTCGCGCCGGCCTTGATCTTCTGGCCCCCGATCTCGTCGTCCGCCAGCGCCTTGCGCGCCATGGTCGGGGCGGGCGGGAACAGGCGCATCGTCTCTTCCAGCACAGCGCGGGTCCAGGGCAGGCCCTCGGCCCATTTGGGATCGGCGATGTCGAACTGGTCGGCCTCGGCCTGCACCCGGGCCAGATACTCCGGCTGGCGCGATAGCAGATGCAGCACCCAGCCCAGGGCGCGCGCCGTCGTCTCGTGCCCGGCCAGGATGAAGGTCAGGATGTTGGAGGCCACCTCGGCGTCCGACAGGCCCGCCCCGCCATTCTCGTCCGTGGCCAGCAGAAGGGCGCTGAGCAGATCGGCGGGCGGCGCGTCGCCCGCCTGGATGTGCGCCCGTCGCGCCTCGACCAGCCGCGTCACCCGCTGTTCGAAGAATCGCGCCGAGCGGAAACTGGCCACCCGCCCCAGACGCGGGGCCCAGTCGGGCGCGCCCAGCACATCCAGCGGGTCGATGCGCGCGCCATTGGCCAGGAACTGGTTCAGCGCCCGCTCGAACCCGCGCGCCTCGCCGCCCAGCTCGTCCGAAAACATGGTGGCCGACAGAATGTCGAAGGTCAGGCCCGACATCTCACTGTCGATATCCAGCACCCGCCCGCGCGCCGACAGCGCCCAGACGGCGACGCGGGCATGGCAGACCTCGGCCATGCGCGCGTTCAACGTGGCCATCTTCGCCGGGGTGAACAGGGGCGCCAGGATGCGCCGGGCGCGGCGCCATTTGTCGCCCTCGGTCAACAGCAAGCCCTCGGCCAGCATCGGACCCAGCACCCGCTTCTGCAGTTCGCCCTTCTCATAGTTGGCGGCGTTTTCGGTCAGGACGTGCCGAACGCCCTCGGGATGGCTGACCACCAGAACCTCGCCAAAGGCCGAGTGACCGTAGATCTGGGGCTTGGTGAAATGCCGCTGCGACCACATGCGGATCGGATCGCGCCAACTGACCCACAGGAAGGGCAGCAGAGACAGGGGCTTGCCCGCCCGTCGGGGCGGTATCGCGGGACGAAAGGGCGTTGCGCCGTCAGCCATTCCCGAACTCTAGGCGCGGGATGTGACGTTCGAAAGGCGGATCAGCGCGTTGGCGGCGTGGAGGACGCCCAGGCCTTCATCTCGGCGATCTCGCGCGTCTGTGTATCGATCACGGTCTGGGCCGTGCGGCGGATGTCCGGGTCGCGGCTGTCGCGCAGGGCGACCTTGGCCATGGCGACGGCGCCTTCGTGGTGGGCGATCATCTTGGCGACATAGGCCTGGTCGATCGTCCGGCCTGACGCGGCGGCCATCTTGCGATGCATTTCGGCTTCGGACGCCGCGAAGGCGCGGTCGCCCGGCGTGACGTTCGACGCCGGGCTGTGGGTCGTCTCGGCTTCAGCCGTGGTGCGGGCCGCCGCCGCATGATTGGCGGCCGATGTGTCGCGCAGCGCCTGCTGCACCGGATCGCCGCCGCCGTCGCAGGCCCCCAGCATCAGGACCAGCGCGACGGGCAGGGCGGCGCGGATCATGCGGCGTCGCCCATCCAGCCTGGCATCCAGCCTTCGTGCCATTCGCGCAGGTGGGCGACGGGGATGCTGAACAGTTCGCCCTTGTCGCCCCTGGAGGCGAAGGCGTCGCCGCCCGCATGGCCGACGACCGAGGCGTGCAGACCGGCGCCCTGGGCCTTGGCGATCAGGGCGTCGGCGTCGGTGACGGCGACCAGATAACGGGCCTGATCCTCTCCGAACAGGAAGATGTGGGCGTGGGCGGCGCTGGAGGCGTCCAGGGTCACGCCAACGTCGGAGGCCAGGACCAGATCGGCGGCGGCGCCGATCAGGCCGCCGTCCGAAAGGTCGTGCACCACAGTCAGTTCGCCGGCTTCGATCAGGCCGCGCACAAAATCGCCGGTCTTCTTTTCCAGCTTCAGATCGACAGGAGGCGGGGCGCCGTCCTCGCGGCCCAGAACCTCGCGCAAATAAATGGATGCGCCCAGTTCCCCGTGCGTCTGGCCGATCAGGACCAGGGCGTCGCCCTCGGCCATGGTCGAGAAGTTGGTGACCACGTCATAGTTGGGCAGCAGGCCCACGGCGCCCACGGTCGGGGTGGGCGGAATGGCGACGCCATTGGTCTCGTTATAGAGCGACACGTTCCCGCTCACGACCGGGAAGACCAGTTCGCGACAGGCCTCGGCCATGCCGTCGATGGCGCGCACGATCTGGCCCATGATCTCGGGCCGCTGCGGATTGCCGAAGTTCAGATTGTCGGTGATGGCGATGGGGCGCGACCCCACGGCGGTCAGGTTGCGCCAGGCCTCGGCCACCGCCTGTTTGCCGCCCTCGTAGGGGTCGTTCTGGACATAGCGCGGGGTGCAGTCCGAGGTGACGGCCAGACCCTTGTCCGTGCCATGCACGCGCACCACGCCGGCGTCGGCGCCGGTGGCCGAATCCTGCAGGGTGTCGGCCATGACATGGCGGTCGTACTGTTCCCAGATCCAGCGCTTGGACGCCATGTCGGGGCAGGCGATTACCTTGATGACCGCATCGGCCCAGTTCTCGGGCGCGGGGATTTCGGCGTGGTTCAGTTTCGCCTGCAACACCGGCTGAACCCACGGGCGGTCGTACAGGGGCGCGTCGTCGAACAGGGGCGCCAGAGGCACGTCGCAGACGGTTTCGCCATGATGCTTCAGCACCAGACGGCCGGTGTCGGTGGTCACGCCGATGACGGCGGCGTCCAGGCCCCACTTCTGGAAGATGCGGTGGCCGTCTTCCTCGCGGCCGGGCTTCAGCACCGCCAGCATCCGCTCCTGGCTTTCCGACAGCATCATCTCATAGGCGGTCATGCCCTCTTCGCGCTGGGGCACGGCGTCCATGTTCAACTCGATGCCGACGCCGCCCTTGCCGGCCATTTCGACCGAGGAGGAGGTCAGGCCCGCCGCGCCCATGTCCTGAATGGCGGCGACGGCGCCGGACGCCATCAGCTCCAGCGTCGCCTCGATCAGCAGCTTCTCGGCGAAGGGGTCGCCGACCTGGACCGTGGGGCGTTTCGATTCCGATTCGTCGTCGAACTCGGCCGAGGACATGGTCGCGCCGTGGATGCCGTCGCGGCCGGTCTTTGAGCCGAAATAGACCACCGACAGGCCCGCCGAGGGCGCGGCCGAATAGAAGATGCTGTCGGCCTTGGCCAGGCCGACGCACATGGCGTTGACCAAGATGTTGCCGTTGTAACCGGCGTGGAAGTTGGTCTCGCCCGCCACGGTCGGCACGCCGACGCAGTTGCCGTAGCCGCCGATGCCCGAGACGACGCCCGAGACCAGACGCTTGGTCTTCTCATGGTTCACGTCGCCGAAGCGCAGGGCGTTCAGCAGGGCCACCGGGCGCGCGCCCATGGTGAAGACGTCCCGCATGATGCCGCCCACGCCCGTCGCCGCGCCCTGATAGGGTTCGATGAAGCTGGGGTGGTTGTGGCTCTCCATCTTGAAGATGCAGGCGTCGCCGTCGTCGATGTCGATCACGCCCGCGTTCTCGCCCGGTCCGCAGATGACCCGCTCGCCGGTCGTCGGGAACTTGCCCAGGTGGATCTTGGAGGATTTGTAGGAGCAATGCTCGGACCACATGACCGAGAAGACGCCCAGTTCGACGTGGTTCGGCTCGCGCCCCAGCCGGTCCAGGACGACCTGATACTCGTTGGGGGCCAGGCCGTATTCGGCGGCCAATTCAGCCATCGACTTCTGGGGGGTCTTTTCAGGAGCGCTCATGGGCGGCGCTTCTAGCCGCAGATGCGCCGATTGTCAGCCCGCGTGGCGCAAGATCGGGGAACATCGACCATCGCGAGCGGTTGATTCCGGCGACAGTCCCAAGGAGCACACCATGACCGACACCCCCATCGACCCCGCCGCCACGCCCGAGGATGACGACCGGCCCGAGATCGCCGCCGATGATGCGGGCGCATCCGCCCTTGCCGAAGCCGCTCAGAAGAAGGCGGAAGACGACGCCGAGGAGGACGACAAGTGAGCAAGCCGCACACCGACCGCATCGTCCCCGCTTCGGGCCAGCAGATGGATCGCTCTAACGATCCCGAAACGACGCGCGAGATGGATGCGGCGGCGCCGGAAGCCGCGCTGGCCAGCCGTCAGCGCCTGACGGGTTCGGCGGTCGGGGTAGGCAGCGTCGGCTTCGATGAAAGCGGCGCCTTCGACGTCGGCGCCGACGATCACGAGCCGCAGGATGACGCCGTCACCGACACGCCCCAGCCGTGATCCATCTCTTTCCGCTCATCCCCGCGTTCGCGGGGATGAGCGGAAGTGATAGAGTCCAGCCCTATCGCGCGCGCTCCACGCCCGGCCGCAGGCGGAAGGTCAGCAGCAGTCCACCGACCAGCAGGACAATGGCGCCCGCCAGGGCGGTGAAGGCGACGGCGGGCTTGTCCGCCTGTTCCGCCACGAAAGCGCCCAGCAAACCCCAGGCGGTCGGCAACGGATAGGCCATCGTCCGCAGAACCGCCGTCGCCGCCAGGGCGACGACCGTGACCGCCACGATGGCGACGATGGCCCACAGGCTGGGGGACAGGGCGGCGGGCAGGGCGTCGAACGCCGTCACCGTCGTGATCAGGTTCAGCGGGGCGGCCACCGTCAGCCAACCGGCCAGGGCCGCCAGGGGCCAGACCACCAGCATACGCTCGCGATCCATCAGTCGCAGCGCGCGAATATGGCCGGACACCGCCAGCAGCGGCAGAAGCAGGGCGATCAGCGAGGCGAAGATCACGCCCACGCTGGCCGCCTTCAGGTTCATGGCCGCCACGATGATCCAGAAGCCGATGCCGAAGAAGGCGACAGCCGACGGCAGACCCATCCGGCCCAGCAGCGGGCTCTCGCCCGTCTGAGGCAGGGCCTGACGGATCGCATAGGCCAGGATGCCGAGATAGATCAGCCCCCAGATCGAGAAGGCGTAACCGGCGACGCGCAGGGTGGTGTTCCCGTCGGCGGCGAACTCGGCCTGCGTCAAACCTAGACCGGCCAGGTTCTGAACCAGGGGTGCGACGATGGCGAACAGGGCGGCGGCCAGGACGACCAGACGGCGGGTGCGCTGGCGCGGCGTGGGGCGAATGATGGAGGACATTGGGTTTCCAATATGACGCTTGCCCCGGCCATACGCGCCGGAGCCCGGGAGGTTCACCCAGCCGCCTGGAAAAGTGAAGCTTGCATTTCACGCGGCCGGCGGCGTCTGTTTGCGAATGCTCACGCTGCGCCGCCCGCTCCTGTCGATTCTGGCCCTTCTGGCGGGGGGCGCCGTTGCGGCTTCGGCGGTCGCTCAGGTTCAGCCCGCGGTCCAGGCCGCTCTCTTGCCGGCGTCGGTTCAGGACGCCTGGAGCCAGGTGCGCGCCGCCCTGACGCCCGCCCAGCAGGCCAACGCCGTGCGCGGCTTCCTCTCGGCGCTTGCGGCGTCCGAGCGTCGACCGACCCTGCCGCCCCTGGACGCTCGCGACATCGCCTCCGGCCGCACCGTGTCGCTCGACGACCCCGCTCTGCTGCAACGCCCCCAGGCGCATGAGGTCACGGTGACGGTCGGCGGCCAGTTCCTGGTGTTCCGCCCTTTGTCGCGGGCCAGCCTGGACCCCTTCTTCGGCCGCTAGGAACCGAAGGCGCCCACCGGCTGTTGTTCGCGGGAACCCCTCAAAAGGATGCTCCCGTGGCCGACCCCGACAACGAAGACCTGAACCTGACCGACGAAGTGGAGGCCAACCTGGCGATCGAACAGGGGCTGGGCGTCGGTGCCCGCGAACTGGCCGCTCAACGCGAGGCCGGCGAGAAGGCGTTCGACGACGACCAGACCGAAGACGACGAAGCCGCCGACCTGTCGGACGGACGCGCTCAGATCAAGGACATCTGACGGCCCTCAGGGCTCCATCTTGAAGTTGACCGAGAAGCGGACCATGCGGCCGGCGAGCGAAAGACCGGCCGCAGCGGCCTGATCGGACAGCTTCAGGCGGGCGCGCGGCAGCGACCGTTCGACGGATCGTCACAGGTTGTAGCCAACGTCAGATTGCCGTCAAGCGGCCGCGTAGATGCTCTGGAACAGGACCGCGCCGTCGGCCGAGCCCAGTTCGGCCTCGAAGGCGCGGTCCGGGTGGGGCATCATGCCCAGGACGTTGCCGCGCGCGTTCTGGATGCCGGCGATGGCGTTGACCGAGCCGTTGGGATTGTCGACGTAGCGGAACACCACCTGACCCTCGCCCTCGATGCGGGCCAGGGTCTCGGCGTCGGCGAAGAAGTTTCCGTCGCCGTTGCCCTGGGTCATGACGACCTCGCGCTGGCCCTGATAGCCGGCGGTGAAGCGGGTCTGGCCGTTGGCGACGGTCAGGGCGATGGGTTTGCAGACGTATTTCAGACCCTGATTGCGCAGCAGGGCGCCGGGCAGCAGTCCGGCCTCGCACAGGATCTGGAAGCCGTTGCAGATGCCGACCACGGCGACGCCGTCTTCCGCCGCCTTCTTGACCGCCTGCATCACCGGCGACTGGGCCGCCATGGCGCCGCAGCGCAGATAGTCGCCGTAGGAAAAGCCGCCGGGAATGACGATCAGGTCCAGACCCTGGGGAAGCTCCGTCTCGGCGTGCCAGACCATGCTGACGGGCTCGCCGGTGGAGCGTTCGACGGCGACCTTGCAGTCGCGGTCGCAGTTGGAACCGGGGAAGACGATGACGGCGGCGCTCATGGCGCGGGCCTTTAGCAGGGTTCTTTCGGCTTGTCAGGTCGTCGTGCGCGCCCGGCCCGTCAGCCAGGCGACCAGGAAGATGACGAAGCCGCCCAGCGACAGACCCACGCCGACCCAAGCGGTCGAGGTCCAGCCGTAGCCGGCCGCAATCGCCATGCCGCCCAGCAGCGGACCGATGGCGTTGGCGGTGTTGAAGGCCGAGTGGTTCAGCGCCGCCGCCAGGGTCTGGGCGTCGCCCGCCACGTCCATCAGCCGCGTCTGCAGAATCGACCCCAGGCCGCCGCCGCCGCCGATCAGAAAGACCACGATCATCACCGCCCAAAGGTGCGGCGCCGCGATCGGATACAGGGCCAGGGCCGCCGCGCTCCACAGCAACAGCACGCCGGCCGCCTTGAACCCCATATGGTCGGCCGCCCAGGCGCCCAGGATATTGCCCATGAACATCCCCACGCCGAAGACGGCGAAGACCCAGGGCATGACGTCCGCGCCCGCGCCCGTCACGGCGTGCAGGGTCGAGGCCAGATAGGCGTAGACCGCGAACATGCCGCCGAAGCCGACGGCGCCGACGCCCAGCGTCAGCCACACCTGACCGCGCTTCAGGGCGCCCAGTTCGCGCAAGGGACTGGCGTCCGAATGGGCCGGATCGCGCGGCGCGAACAGGGCGACCAGGGCCATGGTCGTTACGGCCAGCAGGCCGACGATGGCGAAGGTCCAGCGCCAGCCGTGGGCGTGGCTGATGATGTTGACCACCGGCACGCCCAGCACCGTCCCCACTGTCAGGCCCATCAGTATGGTCGAGACGGCGCGCGTACGGAAATGAAGCGGCACGACCGAGGCCGCCACCAGGGCCGCCACCCCGAAATAGGCCCCGTGCGGCAGGCCGCTGAGGAAGCGGAACACCAGCATCCAGTGATAGGTGGGCGCCAGGGCGCTGGCGACATTGCCGACGGCGAACAAGGCCATGAAGCCGATCAGCAACTGCCAGCGCGGCAGACGCGCGCCCAGCACCGCCAGGATCGGCGCCCCGACCACCACGCCTGCCGCATAGGCGCTGATGACATGGCCGGCGGTCGGCGCATCGACGCCCAGGCCCGTTGCGAAGTCGGGCAGGATGCTCATGGCGGCGAACTCGGTCACGCCGATGGCGAAGCCGCCCATGGCGAGGGCGATCAGCACCAGCGCCACTGCGCCGCGTGACAGCGTTGGCGAGTCGGGAACGAGAGCGGCCTGGGTCATGTTGCGGCGCAACATAAGCTCGCTTGATGACCCGACAAGGGCAAACCCGCGATCAGCCCCGGTTTTCGTAGGTCGCCGTGATCGACGCCTTGGCCAGGGTATGGAAATGCAGGTTGAAGCCGAACACGGCGCCCGAGTTGTCGGCCGTGACGTCCAGGCTTTCCACGTCCACCGCGAAGACGGTGAAGATGTAGCGGTGCGGGCCGTGGCCGGGCGGCGGGGCGGCGCCGCCGAAACCGGCCTGGCCGAAATCCGTCCGCCCCTGAATGGCGCTGTGCGGCAGATGACCGCCCGCGGATCCGGCGCCGGTCGCCAGCTCCGTCACGTCCGCCGGAATATTGGCCACCGTCCAGTGCCAGAAGCCCGAACCGGTGGGGGCGTCGGGGTCGTAGCAGGTGATGGCGTAGCTTTTCGTACCCTCGGGCGCGCCCGACCAGGCCAGTTGCGGAGAGGTATTGCCCTTGGCGTGAACCTGGGCGTCCGGCAGCACGCCCCCGTCCTGAATGTCGGTGGAGGTAAGGGTGAAGGTCATCTGAAGGCGCTTTCTCGGAAATGCAGAACTCAGTAGGCGGACAGGAGGCGCGCCTTTACGCCGCTGCGCTCCAGCAACCTTACCGCCTGAACGTCGAAGGAGACGAAGGTTTCCCCGCCCAGCCATTGGCCTTCATGGGCGATGACGCCGTCGGCAAAATCGCCGCCGGCTTCGAGCACGGCGAGACCGGCCTCTGCGGCTCGACGATCCACCGAGATGTTGCGCATCTCCAGCAGGCGACGAATGGCGGCGGCGATGTCTTCGCGCGAAGTGCGATAGCCCCGCGCCAGAACCCAGGCCAACTCGCACAGGGATTGGCTGGTGACAGCCACCCGCTCCGCGGATTCCAAAGCCTCTACCGCCAGACGTTGCTGACTTTGGTCATCGCCGACGATGGCCCGCAAGAGGACATTGGTGTCGGCGGTGATGTTCAAGGCTGCTCGGAATCCGCGCCGGCCTGGGCCGTCAGGGCGTCGATCTGTTCGATCGACAGGCGGGCGCCGTTCGTCCGGCCTTTCAGGAAACCGGACAGGTCGGCCCACGACCCCTTCATCTGTTCGGCGCTGAGTTCGGCGCGACCGTCAGGCAGCAGATCCAGACGGATTCTCTGCCCAGGCTGGATGCCGAGATGCTGCAACACCTCCTTGCGGAAGGTCACCTGGCCTCGGCTCGTGACGGTCAGCGTCGTCATTTCGCCAATGTAATGCGATTTTGCATTACATTCAACCGCCGGGGTCAGGCCGCCTCGATGCGGTAGCTTTCGATCACCGTATTGGCGAGCAACTGCTCGCACATCTTCTTGGCCTCGGCTTGCGGGTCTTCGACGCCCGTCAGGTCGAATTCGATCAGCTTGCCGACGCGGGCGTTCGACACGCCGGGCCAGCCCAGGCCCTGCAGGGCGCCTTCGACGGCCTTGCCCTGAACGTCCAGGACGCCGGGCTTGAGGAAGACGTGAACTTTCACCTTAGCCATCAGTGCAGTCCTCCCTGGATCACCGTCGGCATGCCCTTCATGATGCCCAGGCGACGCGCGACCTCGGTGTAGCTTTCGATCACATTGCCCAGGTCGCGGCGGAAGCGGTCCTTGTCCAGCTTCTCGCCGGTCGAGGCGTCCCACAGGCGGCAACTGTCGGGGCTGATCTCGTCGGCCAGCAGCACGCGGCTGAAGTCGTTTTCCCAAACCCGGCCGAACTCGATCTTGAAGTCGACCAGGGTGATGCCGACGGCGCCGAACATGCCCGACAGATAGTCGTTCACCCGCACCGTCATGGCCAGCATGTCGTCCAGTTCCTGGGTCGAGGCCCAGTTGAAGGCGGTGATATGCTCTTCGGTGACCATCGGGTCGTTGAGCTCGTCCTTCTTGTAGTAGAATTCGATGATCGAGCGGGGCAGGGGCGTGCCTTCCTCGATGCCCAGACGCTGGCTCATCGAACCGGCGACGATGTTGCGGCACACGACTTCCAGCGGAATGATCTCGACTTCTCGGATCAACTGCTCGCGCAGGTTCAGGCGTTTGATGAAGTGGTTGGTCACGCCGATGCCGTTCAGGCGCGACATGATGAACTCGCTGATCTGGTTGTTGACCACGCCCTTGCCTTCCAGCACGGCCTTCTTCTGCGCGTTGAAGGCGGTGGCGTCGTCCTTGAAATACTGGATCAGGGTGCCGGGCTCGGGTCCTTCGTAGAGGATCTTGGCCTTGCCCTCGTAGATTTTCTTGCGTTTGCTGTTCATCGTCCGGTCCCGGCCTACGGGCGCCCTCCAGAAACAAAAATCGCGCGGCCATGAATGGAAGGGCAATACCCGGTCCTGGCGGCGCGTTTCGGAATCGTTCGGGCAGTCAATCTCGTTCGCGGTCTCCTTAGCGGAAGGCGGGCCTGGATACAAATATGGATGGCGGGCGCGCCCTGTGGACCCCCTGGTCACGAATGCGACGGATGGGGACAGTCGGTCCCACCCGACTGAAGTCAGGTTGCGTTCATGGCCGGGCGGTCTATAGACGGCCGTTGCCCCGACGTTAGCGGGGCGTACGGAGCTATGCTGAGCGAAATGACGACCTTCGACGATCGGGAAAAGGCCTTCGAGGCCAAGTACGCCCTCGATCAGGAGCAGGAGTTCAAGGCCATCGCCCGGCGCAACCGGATGCTGGGCCTGTGGGCCGCCGAAAAGATGGGCCTGTCGGCGGAAAGCGCCGATCAATACGCCGCCGCCGTCGTGCGCGCCGATTTCGAGCAGCCGGGCGACGAGGACGTGTTCCGCAAGGTCGCCGGCGACTTCAAGGCCTCGGGCCTGTCGGTGTCCGAAGGCGAGATTCGCTCCAAGATCGACGAACTGGCCTCCATCGCCCGCGAGCAGATTCGCGCCGGCGAGTAAGCCTTCGACCTTCGGGGCGATATCGGAATTCGAAAGGGCCGCACCCGGGGGAAAGTGCGGCCCTTTCTTTTTTGCCGGGGACGTTGGGGGATGTCTCACCCGGCGTACTGTGCGTCTCGCGCCCCTGAAGAACACGGACGCGGGAATTTGGTTTCAGCGCCGAGACGCCGAAACGCAATTATTTTTACGGCATCAGAACCGTGTCCACGACGTGGACCATGCCGTTGGATTGCGCCACGTCCGCCTGGGTGATGGTGGACTTGCCGCCCTTGGCGTCGGTGATGACCCAGGTGTTGTTCGGGCCGGCCGAAACCTTCAGTTCTTCGCCCTGAACCGTCTTCAGCGTGGCGGTCCCGCCATTGGCCTGGGCCTGGGCGGCGAGATCGGCGGCGGTCAGACGACCGGCGACGACGTGATAGGTCAGAATCTTGGTCAGATCGGCCTTCATCGCCGGCTGCATCAGGCTGGTGCGCGTCGCCTCGGGAATCTTGTCGAAGGCGGCGTTGTCAGGCGCGAAAACCGTGAAGGGACCAGCGCCCTGCAGGGTATCGACCAGACCGGCGGCTTTGACGGCAGAGACCAGGGTGGTCAGGTTCGACGCCTTGGAGGCGTTGGCGACGATGGTCTCGTTCGGGCTCATCGCCGCGCCGCCGACCATCGGATCGGCGGCGGGAGCCATGGCTGCGCCCTCGGCCGGGGCCATGGCGGTCGATTCCGCTGGCGCGGTCTTGGCCGGTTCGTTGTTGTTGCAGGCGCCCAGCGCCATCAGCGCGCCGCCGGATACGGCGACGAGCATAAGATTGCGAAGATTTGTCATGGTGTTTCGTTCCCTATTTGCCGCTCACGAGGCGGTAACGGGAACGTTACGTTCGGGGCGGCCGAAAGGATGCGTGTCGCGCGACAAGAAATCGCAGCTTCACCATTCAGTCTTCGAACACCACTGTCTTTGCGCCGTGCAGCAAAACGCGGTCTTCCAGATGACGACGGACGGCGCGGGCCAGAACTCGACGTTCGATGTCGCGACCTTTGCGGATCAGATCTTCGGGCGTGTCGCGGTGGCTGATGCGCTCCACGTCCTGTTCGATGATGGGGCCTTCGTCCAGGTCGGGCGTCACATAATGGGCGGTGGCGCCGATCACCTTCACGCCCCGCGCATGGGCCTGATGATAGGGGCGGGCGCCCTTGAAGCCCGGCAGGAAGGAATGGTGGATGTTGATGCAACGCCCCTCCAGCCGCCGGCTGAGGTCGTCGGACAGGATCTGCATATAGCGCGCCAGCACGACCAACTCCGTCCCCGTCTCCTCGATCAAACGAAGCAACGCGGCCTCCTGCGCCGGCTTGTCGGCGGCGTCGACCGGCAGGTGATGGAAGGGCAGGTCGCCCAGATCGACATGGCCGATCAGTTCGCGCGGATGGTTCGACACGACGGCCGTCACCTGCATCGGCAGTTCGTCGATGCGCCAGCGGTACAGCAGATCCGCCAGACAGTGATCGAGCCTGGACGTCAGGATCATCACCCTGCGCGGTTCGGCGCCCCGCAAGGTCCAATCCATCGAGAACCGCTCGGCCAAGGGCGCGAAGGCGTTGCGGATGGCGTCTTCGCCGTCTCCCTGCGCCGGTTCGAACACCACACGCATGAAGAAGGTCGCGCTGGAGGCGTCGCCGAACTGCTGGGCGTCGGAGATATTGGCGTCCCGCTGCAGCAGGAAGGCGGAAACGGCCGCGACGATGCCGTGACGGTCGGGGCAGGAGAGGGTGAGAATCATCAGGCGGGAGGCTTATCCGGGAGAAACGTCCCCAGTATGGCCCAGCTTTCGGCCTTTGCCGACAAGGATATGGCGTGCGCGGGGCTGGACGACGGCAGATCGATCAGGGCGACGCTCTCCAGGTCGCTCAGGATTCGCCGACCCAGCCTGGCCGCCAAGCCGCCGTTGAACGCCACGGCGCGCAGCATGGGCAGGCTTTCGACCAGACCCCGCAGATCGGCCGCTTCCGGCGACCGGATCGCCGCGTCCAGACTGCCCGACCGCTCGGCCGAGGCGATCACGTCCCAAAGCCCCACCCCGCGGCCTTTCAATCGCGCCAAACGCTGCATGTAGGGCTTGGCGGGCAGGTCTTCGTCCAGCACGCCCCCGATCAGCGCCCAGAAGCCATTGCGCGAATGGGCGTAATATTGCGCCGCCTTCAAAGAGGCATCCCCGGGCAGGCTGCCCAGGATCAGCAGGCGCGTGTCCGCATCGACGACGGGGGCGAAACCGATGCGGCGGCTGTCGCTCACGTCTCTCCGAACACCCGCTTGAACACCACGTCCACGTTCTTGGTGTGGTAGCCCAAGTCGAACAGGGCTTCGAGTTGGTCGTGGGGCAGGGTGACGCGGTCGTCGGCCTTCAGGAAGTCGATGAAGGCGCCTTCGCCGCGCCAGACCTTCATGGCGTTTTCCTGAACGGCGGCATAGGCGTCTTCGCGCGAAATGCCCGCCTGGGTCAGGGCCAGCATGACACGCTGCGAGTGAACCAGACCGCCCAGGCGGTCGATGTTCTTCTGCATGTTCTCAGGATAGACGTTCAGCCGCTCGACCACATTGGCAAGCCGGTGCAGGGCGAAATCCAGGTGGATGGTGGCGTCGGGCCCGATGCCGCGCTCGACCGACGAATGGCTGATGTCGCGCTCGTGCCACAGGGCGACGTTCTCCATCGCGGGCGTGACGGCCGAACGAACCAGACGGGCAAGGCCGGTCAGGTTCTCGGTCAGGATCGGGTTGCGCTTGTGCGGCATGGCCGACGAACCCTTCTGACCCTTGTCGAAGAATTCTTCGGCTTCGAGGACTTCGGTGCGTTGCAGGTGGCGGATTTCGACGGCGAGGCGTTCGACCGACGACGCGACGACGCCAAGCGCGGCGAAGAAGGCGGCGTGGCGGTCGCGCGGGATCACCTGGGTCGAGACCGGCTCGACCTGCAGACCCATCTGGTCGGCGACATATTGCTCCACCGCCGGATCGACATTGGCGAAGGTGCCCACGGCGCCGGAAATGGCGCAGGTGGCGATCTCGTCCTTGGCGGTGATCAGGCGGCGTTTGGCGCGCTGGAACTCGGCGTGATAGCCGGCCAACTTCAGGCCGAAGGTCACAGGCTCGGCGTGGATGCCGTGCGAGCGGCCCACGGTCGGGGTGTATTTATGCTCCTTGGCGCGGGTCTCCAGCGCCGCCAGAACCCGGTCCACGCCCTCGATCAGCAGGTCCGAAGACCGGGCCAACTGCACCGCGAAACAGGTGTCCAGCACGTCCGAGGAGGTCATGCCCTGGTGCAGGAAGCGGGCTTCCTCGCCGACGATTTCCGCGACGTGCGTCAGGAAGGCGATGACGTCGTGCTTGGTGGTGCGTTCGATCTCGTCGATGCGGTCGGCGTCGAAGGTCGCATCCTTGCCCTTGGCCCAGATGGCGTCAGCCGATTCCTTCGGAATCACGCCCAGCTCGGCCATTTTCGTGGCGGCGTGAGCCTCGATCTCGAACCAGATCTTGTACTTGGTTTCCTGGGACCAGATGGCGGCGGCGACGGGGCGGGAATAGCGCGTGATCATGGGCGGTTCGTGTCGGTCTCAAGGACGCGCGAGTCAAGGTTTGCGGCGAGGACGAGGTTGACTTTGGGCCATGATGTCCCAGATTAGCCGCGCTTTCAGTGAGGACGACCTCCCCCATTCGGGACACAACGCCGGGACGACCCGGCCGTATGTCAGGGATTTATCGTCATGG
This sequence comes from Brevundimonas sp. UBA6550, assembly GCF_002434505.1. Lineage (GTDB taxonomy): Bacteria > Pseudomonadota > Alphaproteobacteria > Caulobacterales > Caulobacteraceae > Brevundimonas. The sequence continues at coordinate 439,394 of NZ_DJKE01000012.1, read as the reverse complement.
CCTGGGTTTATCTGCTCGCCGCTGGAATTCTCGAGATTGTATGGGCCTCTTTGATGAAGGCCTCCGAGGGCTATACCAAGCTGTGGCCGACCGTCGGCATGGTGGTCTTCATGATCGGGTCATTCAGTTTGTTGTCCTTGGCGATGAAGACCCTGCCGCTGGGGACGGCCTATGCGATCTGGACCGGCATCGGAGCGGTCGGCGCCTTTGCGGTCGGAGCCGTCATTCTGGGCGAGCCGCTGACGCCGCTGCGTATCGCCGGGGTCACCCTGGTGGTGTCGGGCCTGGTCGTGTTGAAGCTGGCCTCCAGCCATTGAAGGGGACGTCATGGAGTTGATCATCGGGCCGCGCGCCTATTCGACCTGGTCGTTGCGCGGCTGGTTGACTCTGAAGATGACCGGCGCCGACTTCGCCGTGATCGACGCCCGTTACGACACCCCCGCGTACAAGGCGGCGCTTGAGGTCCTGTCGCCATCCGGCTTCGTGCCCGCGCTGCGGGTGGGGGGCGAGGTCATCTGGGACACCCTGGCCATCGCGGAATGGGCGGCGGAGACCTATCCGCAGGCCGAGTTGTGGCCGGCCGATCCAGCGGCGCGCGCCCTGGCTCGATCCGTCGCGGCTGAGATGCATTCCGGCTTTTCGGCGCTGCGCGACGTTTGCGGCATGGGGCCGGATCATCCGATGACCGGCGAGGGGCGGGCCGAGACGCCGTCCGATCCGGCGCTGGATCGCGACCTGGCGCGGCTGTCGGCCGTGTTCGGCCGGATGCGGGTAAGGTTCGGCGGCGACGGCCCCTGGCTGTTCGGCGGGCGCAGCATCGCCGACGCCTTCTTCACGCCCGTCGCGGCGCGACTGCGGCATTTCCAGATCGACCTGGCCGACCACGGCGACGACGGGACGGGCGGCGCCTATCTGGCGGCCCTCCTGAACCATCCTGATTTCCAGGAGTGGGAGGCCCAGGCCTAGAGGCGGCGAAATCCTAATCGCCCGAGAACCATTTCGGCAGACGCCGCGTTAAGCCGACGTCGTTACCTGAAGGGGCGGCGCTTCCTTTACCCGGACCTGTCAGATGACCCGCACGGCCATGCCGACCATCCAGCCTGATACGAAAGGCGCCGCGCCGCGCGCCATGCATCCGGTCGTGGGTTACGGGCTGGCGGCGCTGATCGGGACGGCCTTCTGGGCCAGCCTGCTGGTGGCGATCTTCTAGGCGGCTATCGCTCGCCGCCGACCGCGCTGGCCTGGGCGATCAGGACGGGCTCGGCCTGAGGCGGCGGGGCGACATAGTCCAGGGCGATCGGCGCGGCCCGGGCGCCCGAGGCCAGGGCGTCCAGCGTCTTCAACGGGCCGCCGAACATCCGCTGATAGATCCAGTAGCTGGCTACGACCTTCTCGACGTAGTCGCGGGCCTGGGGCACGTCGATGGTCTCGATCAGCAGCAGGGGATCGGCGTCCGGCCCCAGCTTCCTGACAGCCGCCAGCATCGGTCCCGGTCCGGCGTTGTAGGAGGCCACCGCCCGCAGCAGGTCGCCCTGGAAGGCCGGCAGGGCCAGCATCCGGTTGATATAGGCCTGGCCCAGCCGCAGGTTCACCGCCGGGTTGAAAAGGCGGGTCGGATCGCTGACGAAGCCCCGATCCCCGCTCAGCTCCGCCGCCGTCGTCGGCATGACCTGCATCAGGCCATAGGCGCCGACGCTGGAGCGGGCCGTGGCGTTGAAATCGGTCTCCTTGCGGGCCAGGGCGTAGACCAGGGCCTTTTCGATGACGAAGCCGCCTTCGGGCGCCAGGTCCGGCATGGGATAGCGGGTCGCGTCGATGCGGCTGGCCTCGGCGGCGGTGTTCACCGGCATGATGGCGCGGGCCAGGGCGGTCCACATCTTGGCGGCGTCGCCGACGGCGGTGCGCAGGTTGGATCGCAGCTCGGTCTCGGCGTCGGCGCGGCGTCCGACCTCGTAGAAGGCGACGGTGCGCTTGGCGCGCGTGTCGCTCTGGACGAAGGCCTCCAGCGCGGTCGGCTCCACGCCGGCGCTCTGGGGCACATAGGTGGCGCGGCGCAGGCGGGCCTCGGCCTCATAGGGGCGCGGCCCCATGTTCTCGATGGTCGGCTCCTCGCCCAACTGACGCAGGGCGATCTGGCCATAGAAGGTGGCGGGCCACTGTCCGGCCAGATGCAGATATTCGTTGACCCGGTCCTGGCGGCCGGACTGCGACGCCGCCCGCGCGGTCCAATAGGCGGCGCCGGCGCGCACCCAGGGGTCTTCGGTCGGGTCGTTGGCGACCCGTTCGAAGGCGGAGAAGGCTTCGTGGAACTGCCCCAGCCGCCATTCCGCCAGGCCGACCGTCCACCAGTCGCCGATCTGGCGCCCGACCGCGGAGGCGCCGGTCAGGTCGTCGTTGTTGTAGGCGACGCGCGCCGCCTTGGCCGGATCGTCGACCCCGCCGCCGCCGGAAACCGCCGTCACCAGGCTGTTCCAGGTCCGGCCGATCACGCCGCCGGGCCGCGTCGGCTCGGGCGCGCCGTCCGGGCGGCGACGCAGCGCCAACGTATAGACGCGGTCGGCGCAGGGCAGGTCGGAATAGGTCTCCAACCAGGCCGTCAGTTCTTCATAGGTGGCGACGTGGTCGGGGTGGAACAGGCTCTCGAACTCGACCTGGCCCAGCAGCACCCGGTCCTGGGCCTGGCGCGCGGAGGCTCGCGCCGTCTCGATGTCGCCGCGCCGCAGGGCGTCGAAGGCGGTAGTGTAGGAAATCCGGTCGGCGGAACTCAGGGCCACGGGGCGGCCGGAACCGGCGCTCGAATCCGCCGTTGAACCGCCATAGGGCGTCTCGGCCCAGGCCGCGCACGATACGGCGCAGACGGCGACAGCCAGCGTCGGCGCGAGGAACGCGCGGCGGAACAGGTGCATAAGCGGCGGCCCCCTCGTTGGCGACGGCCGCCTGTCAACAGGACAAAGGCGGCGCGTGTATGGCGATGGTCGTCAGCATGTCACAATGCCGCCGTTAGCCTTGTTCTTCAACCGAGTCCGTTTCAAGGCGAACCGCCAGCGAAAGCAGATCGGCCCAGACCTGGCGTTTGGCTTGGGGCTGACGCAACAGGAACGCGGGGTGCAGCGTCGGGATGACGGGGGCGGAAACGCCGCCTTCCGCCAGCCGCCATTCCTGCCAGCGGCCGCGCAGCTTCATGATCCCTTCCTCGGCCTGAAGCACCCCGCGCGCCGAGGCGGCGCCCAGCAGCAGCACCGCGCGCGGCTTCAAAAGGGCGAAGGCGCGCTCCACGAAGGGGGCGCAGACGGCCTGCTCCTGGGGCGTGGGCGTTCGGTTGCCGGGCGGGCGCCAGAAGACGGTGTTGGTGATGAAAACCCGGTCGGTCAGGCCCGCCGCCGCCAGCATTCGATCCAGCAGCCGACCGGCCTTGCCCACGAAAGGCTGGCCGATCCGGTCCTCGTCCGCGCCGGGGCCTTCCCCGACGATCAGCACGGGGGCGTTGGGATTGCCGCGTGCGAACACCGACTGGGTCGCGCCCATGCCGCGCAACGGACAGCCCTCGAAGGCGGCGACGGCGGCGGCCAGATCCTGCAAGGTCGCGGCGCCCGCGGCCAGACGCCGGGCCTCGGATGCGGCGTCCTCGGCGGCGTGTCCGGCCAGGGCCGGGGCGACCGAGGCGGTCGCGCGCTGCACCGCCTTCACCGCCGGCGGCGGCGCGATATGGGTGTGGTCGACCGGCGCATCGCCATAGCAGGCGTCCACCCCCGCATCCCGCCAGAAGGCGAGCAGGCTTTCGACTGCAGCGATGTCATGGGGTTGCGCGTTCATGTCTCGGGCTACCGATAAGCCTTGACCGCCCTCGCGTCACCTTCCGATAAGCGGCATAACCACACGGACAACCGGGATTCAGGGGAAATCATGGCCGAAGACGCCATCGAAGGCGGCGCCGAGAACGCCCGTCAGGAAGCCATCATCGACAATCTGCCGCCGCTGGAGGCGCTGAACGGCGTCGAGCGCGAGGTGATGGAATACGACGTCGTCATCGTCGGCGGCGGTCCCGCCGGCCTGTCGGCGGCCATTCGTCTGAAGCAGCGCGCGGAAAAGGACGGCAAGGACATCAGCGTCGCGGTGCTGGAAAAGGCGGCCGAGGTCGGCGGTCACATCCTGTCCGGCGCCGTGATCGACCCCAAGGCGCTGAACGAGCTGTTCCCCGACTGGAAGGAACGCGGCGCGCCGCTGGAAACGCCCGTCACCAAGGACCGCTTCCTGCTGCTGGGGCCGCAAGGGTCGGCGCCGCTGCCGATGCCGTTGCTGCCGCCCTTCATGCACAACCATGGCTGCTACATCGCCTCGCTGGGCAATGTCACGCGCTGGCTGGGCGAACAGGCCGAGGCTTTAGGCGTCGAGGTCTATCCCGGCATGGCCGCCAGCCACGTGGTCTGGAAGGAAGAGACGGGCCGGGTGAAGGGCGTCGTCGCCGGCGTCTTCGGCATCGACCGCGAGGGCAAGCCGACCGGCGACTTCCAGCCGGGCATCGAACTGCACGGCAAATACGTCTTCATCGCCGAGGGCGTGCGCGGCTCCCTGGCCAAGACCATCATCGCCAGACACAAGCTTCAGGACGGCAAGTCGCCGCAGAAATACGGCATCGGTCTGAAGGAGTTGTGGCAGGTGCCCGCCGAACAGCACCAGCCCGGCCTGGCTCAGCACACGACGGGCTGGCCGCTGGACGAACACACCGGCGGCGGCAGCTTCCTTTATCACTTCGGCGACCGCTACGTGGCCGTGGGCTATGTCGTTCACCTGAACTACAAGAACCCGTTCCTGTCGCCGTTCGACGAGTTCCAGCGGTTCAAGCACCACCCCGACATCGCCAAACACCTGGAGGGCGGGACGCGCATCTCCTATGGCGCGCGGGCCATCACCGAGGGCGGTCTGCAGTCGATTCCGAAACTGTCCTTCCCCGGCGGCGCCCTGATCGGCTGTTCGGCCGGCTTCGTGAACGTGCCCCGCATCAAGGGCAGCCACAACGCCATGAAGACCGGCATGCTGGCCGCCGACGCCGCCTATGAGGCGGTTCAGGCGGGGCGTTCGGGCGACGAACTGGTCGAATACCAGACCGCCTTCGAAAAGAGCTGGGTCTATAAGGAGCTTTCGGTCGTCAGAAACGCCAAGCCGCTGTTGTCCAAGTTCGGCACGACCCTGGGCGGGGCGTTCGGCATGTTCGACATGTGGTGCCGGACCCTGCTGGGCGGCTGGTCGCCGATCCCGACGTTGAAACACGCCAAGACCGACGCCGCCTCGACCGAGTTGGCGGCGCATCACAAGCCGATCAAATACCCCAAGCCGGACGGCAAGCTGTCGTTCGATAAGCTGTCGTCGGTCTTCATCTCCAACACCAACCACGCCGAGGACCAGCCGGCCCACCTGAAGCTGCTGGACCCGTCCATCCCGATCCGGGTCAACCTGCCCGAATACGGCGAGCCGGCGCGGCTGTACTGCCCGGCGGGCGTGTACGAGGTCGTCTATGGCGACGAGGCGGCCAAGGCCGACCCGCGCTTCGTCATCAACGCCCAGAACTGCGTCCACTGCAAAACCTGCGACATCAAAGACCCGTCGCAGAACATCGTCTGGACCACGCCCGAGGGCGGCGGCGGCCCCAACTATCCGAACATGTGAACACCCCTATCCGCCCATCCCGGCTTTCGTCAGGATGGGCGGAGTGGATGAGCAATCATCCAGCCTCTTGCGGGGGCGGGGGAAAGCGTGAAGGGTCGGGGCATGATCGCCTCCCGTTCGCGCCGCTCGACTCTGATTTCCGCCTCCCTGACCGTCGTCGCCCTGGCCATGGCCGGACAGGCGGCGGCGCAGGAGGCCGCGCCCGCCGCGCCGACGCCCCAGACCCATCCTCCGGCCGTGATCCTGGAACCAGGCCAGCCCATTCCCGGCCAGACGACTTCGCCGGCCCAGGACGCCGCGCCCGATCCCCACATCGTCATCACCGACGCGCCCGCCGCCCCGGCCATCCCGGCCGTCTGGGCGCCGATCCCGACAAACCCCGAGGGCCGCAGCGCCTATGGCCTGTATCTGGCCGGCAAGCTGGCCCTGATGCAGGGGGAGGGGGCGCAAGGCTCCGACTATCTGGCCCAGGCCGAGCGGCTGACGCCGGAACAACCCCGCGTGCGCGAACAGGCCTTCACCTCGGCGCTTCTGACCGGCGATCTGGACGTGGCGGCGGCCCTGGCCCCGACCGACGCCACGGCGTCTCCCGCCTTCGTCGAGGGCGGGCGGCTGGTCCGGCTGGTTCAGGATTACGCCCACGGCGACGCCCGCGCCGCCAACGCCGCCCTGGCGGCCCAGCCGATCGGCGCGCCCCACGCCCGCGCCGGCCTGTTGGTCGCGCCCTGGATCGCGGCGGCCGCCAACGACTGGACCCGCGCGCTTCAGCCCGCCCCGACCGCCGGCGATCCCCTGACCCTGGCCTTCGCCCGCATCAACCGCGCGTCCCTGCTGGAGCGCCGCCGCGACTATGCCGCAGCCGAGGTCGAGCTGAAGGCGGCGGTCGAGGCGCCGACCATCGGCGCCCTGTTCAAACGCCCCTATGGCGAGTTCATGGAGCGGCGCGATCGTCGTGACGAGGCGATCGCCCTGTATCGCGCGGCGATGGCGGTCCAGCCGGTCGATCCCGGCGTGGCGCGCGCCCTGCAACGGGCCGAGGCCGGCGGGCGGCCCCCCGCCTTGCCCGATCTGCGCGAAGGCGCGTCCCAGGCCCTGGTCACCGCCGCCGCCCAGGCCTCGGCCGAGCGGGGCAACGAATTCGCCGCCGTCTATCTGCGTCTGGCCCAGAACCTCTATCCCGACGACGAGACCGAATATCAGCTGGCCCAGGTGCTGGCCCGCGCCGGGCTGAAAAGCTCCGCCCGCGCCGCCCTGTCGCGCATCGGGACCGAGGACCCGACCCTCTACGCCGCCGCCCGCGCCCAGATGGCTGTCAGCCTGGAGGAGGAGGGGCAGTCGGACGACGCCCTGACCGAACTGCGCCGCGCCTTCGCCGCCAGCCCCGACAACCGCCAGATCGCCCTGGTCCTGGCCGGCCAGCTGATGCAGCTGAAACAGCATGACGAGGCGCTGGCCCTGCTGGACGGGCCGGTGCTGAACACCGCCGATCAGGGCGCCAACGTCCACTTCCTGCGCGGCGCCGCCTATGAGGCGCTGAACCGCACGACCGAGGCCGAGGCCGAACTGTGGGCCGCGCTTCAGGCCGCGCCCAACGACGCCGACATGCTGAACTATCTGGGCTATCTGTGGGTGGACAAGGGGCTGCGCGTTCAGGAGGGCGCCGCCATGATCGCCCGCGCCCATGCGCTAGAGCCCGACAACGGCAACATTCAGGACTCGCTGGGCTGGGCCCAGTTCAAACAGGGCCAGTACGACGTCGCCGTCGACACTCTGGAGCAGGCCGTGGACAAGGAGCCGGCCAACGCCGAGATCAACGACCACTTAGGCGACGCCTATTGGAAGGTCGGCCGCCAGCGCGAGGCCGTCTGGCTGTGGAACCGCGTCCTGGTGCTGGACCCCGACGACGAACGCCGCGCCGAGGTCGAACGCAAGATCGCCGACGGGCTGGACAAGCCGGCTTCGACCGGCGGCGTCTCCAACTGATCTCCGATCATTCGCGGGGATGAACGGATGAAATGCGCCAAGCCATGGGTTAGTCAGCGCCCATGACTGTCCGCACCGCCCTGGCCCCGGCCAAGATCAATCTGTTCCTGCATGTCGGGGCCGTGGACGGGGGCGGCTATCATCCGCTCAGCAGTCTGGTCGCCTTTGCCGACGTGGGCGACCGGGTGTCGGTCGAACCGGCCGAGCGGCTGTCGCTGGATGTGGTCGGCCCCTTCGCCGCCGGCCTGTCGGGCGCCGACGACAATCTGATCCTGCGCGCCCTGCGCCGACTGGGCGAGGCGTCCGGGACGGGCGAACCGGGGCTGAAGGTCGTTCTGGACAAGCGCCTGCCCATCGCGGCGGGCCTGGGCGGCGGATCGTCGGACGCCGGCGCGGCGCTGAAGCTGGCGCGCGACGTGCTGGCGCTCGACATCGACGATGCGGGGCTGGAGGCGGTGGCCGCCGTCGTCGGCGCCGACGGCCCCATGTGCCTCAGGATGCGCACCGCCTGGGCCGAGGGGCGGGGCGATGTCCTGACCGACGAGCCGCGCCTGCCGCCGCTGCCGGCCGTCCTGTTCAATCCGGGCGTTCCGTCGCCTACCGGCGGCGTCTACCGGGCCTATGACGCCGGTCCCGTCGCGGCGGCGGATCGCCCGGCGCCGCCTGCCGACTGGAGCATCGGCGGCGTGATCGACTGGCTTTCGAGCCAACGCAACGATCTTGAGGCGCCAGCCGTGGCCCTGACGCCAGCCATCGCCGACGCCCTGCGCGCGGTCGCCGCCACGCCCGACGTCGCCCTGACGCGGATGTCCGGTTCGGGCGCGACGGTGTTCGGCCTGTATCCAACCCTTGATGCGGCCGAGGCGGCGGCGGCGCTCCTGGCCGACGCCCACCCGACCGCCTGGGCTCGATCGACCCGACTGGCTGTGCAGTAACGCCGCAGTCTTATGGCCGAATACCGGCGACATGGAATGTTCGGCCCAGCATTCGCCCAGGTCTTGCCGTGATCATCACAAGAGTTACGGTTTGTAACGAAATCTCGGAACCGGATCACTGGTCTCCGACTTGGGCATGACAGTTCCGATGACTGGAACGGATCGTCTCCCTCCCGATGACGATCCTCAAACAGAAAAAGGATACCGTCATGCTTCGTGCAAAACTGCTTGCCGCGACCGCCGTGGTCACCCTGATGGCCGCCCCGGCCTTCGCCCAGGAAGCCACAGCCCCCGCAACCCCGACGCAGACGCCTGCGCAAACCCCGGCCCAGACCCCGGATCAGGCGCCCGCCGCCGCCGCGCCGGTGATGCAGGAGGTCGCCCCCGCCCAAACCGCCGCGACCCAGGCCACGCCCGCCGCCGCCGAGACGGTGGTCGATGTGCTGAAATCCAGCGGTCAGTTCACCACCCTGCTGGCCGCCCTGGACGCCGCCCAACTGACCGACACCCTGGCCAGCCGTCCGGCCATCTCGATCTTCGCCCCGACGGATGCGGCCTTCGCCGCCCTGCCGGAGGCGGATCGCACCCGCCTGATGGACCCGGCCAACGCCGCCGAGCTGCGTCAGCTGCTGCTCTATCACGTCATCGTCGCCGACGTGACGCCGGATCAGATCCAGGGCAAGAAGGGCGGCGTGCCGACCGCCGCCGACAGCCAGATCCTGCTGGACGGCACCGGCTCTGCCATCAAGGCGGACGGCGCGACCGTGGTCAGCGCCGAGCTTGACGCCTCCAACGGCGCGGTCTTCCCCATCGACAAGGTGCTGAACCCGGCCCAGTCCATGGCCGCCATGGGCGACGAAGAAGCCGCCGCCCCAGCCGACGCCGCCGCTCCGGCCGAGGCGACCGACGCCGCTGCCGCCCCCACGGCGCCGACCGGCGAACCGGCCGCGACGACGACCACCACCGCCTCGCCCCCGGTTCAGAATCCGACCAACGGCCAGGTCGATCCGACCCCGGACGGCGATGAACAGACCGCTCCGACCCCGCAATAAGACGGGCCGGGTTTCGCCCGCCGCCAAATGGGCGGGCGCAGCGTGTTGAAGCGAGAGACGGCGGGCCCTATGGTCCGCCGTCTTTTTTGCAGCCCCTCCCGAGCCCGATTTGACCACCCCGACTGAGCCGCTCGCGTTTCAGGACCTGATCCTGACCCTTCACCGCTATTGGGGCGATCAGGGCTGCGCCATCCTGCAACCCTATGACATCGAGGTGGGGGCGGGGACCCTGCACCCGGCGACCGTGCTGCGCGCCCTGGGCCAGAAGCCTTGGAAGGCCGCCTACGTCCAGCCCAGTCGCCGCCCCGGCGACGGCCGCTATGGCGAGAACCCGAACCGCCTCCAGCACTATTACCAATACCAGGTCATCCTGAAGCCGAACCCGGACAACCTTCAGGAGCTGTATCTTGGCTCGCTGGCCGCCATCGGCATCGACCCGAAACTGCACGACATCCGCTTCGTCGAGGACGACTGGGAAAACCCCACCGTCGGCGCCTGGGGTCTGGGCTGGGAGGTCTGGTGCGACGGGATGGAGGTGACGCAGTTCACCTATTTCCAGGGCGTCGGCGGCATCGAAATCGATGTGGTCTCGGGCGAGCTGACCTACGGGCTGGAGCGTCTGGCCATGTATGTGCAGGGCGTGGACAACGTCTATGATCTGAAGTTCACCAAGGAGGGCCTGACCTATGGCGAGGTCTTCCTGGAGAACGAGCGCCAGCAGTCGGCGGCCAACTTCCACGGCTATGACGTCGATGGGCTGAAGCGCCGGTTCGAGGACATGGTGGCCGAGGTTTCGCGCCTTCTGGCCATGACCGGGCCGCAGGGCCAGCCGCTGGTTCTGCCCGCCTATGACCAGGTTCTGAAGGCGTCCCACCTGTTCAACCTGATGGACGCCCGGGGCGCCATCGCCGTGGCCGAACGCCAGAGCTACATCGGCCGCATCCGCGAACTCTGCAAAGCCTGCGCCCTCGCTTACGTCGAACAAGAGCGGAAAACCGCCTGATGCCCCAGCTTCTCCTCGAAATCTTCTCCGAAGAAATCCCCGCCCGGATGCAGCAGGGCGCTGCGCGCGACCTGGAGCGGATGGCGTCCGAGCGGCTGAAGGCCGCCGGCCTGACCTGGGACGCTCTGACCACCTATGCCGGGCCGCGTCGTCTGACCCTGGTCGTCGACGGCCTGCCCACGGCCACCCCCGACCGCGAGGAAGAGGTGAAGGGGCCCAAGGCCTCGGCGCCCGCTCAGGCCCTGGAAGGCTTCCTGCGCAAGACCGGCCTTACCCGCGAACAGCTGGTGGAGCGCGACGGCGTGCTGTTCGCCGTCCTGTCGTCCAAGGGCCGCGCGACCGCCGATCTGGTGGCCGAGACGGTCGATCAGATCGTGCGCGCCTTTCCCTGGCCCAAGTCGATGCGCTGGGGTGTGGGAACCCTGCGCTGGGTGCGGCCGATCAAGCGCATCCTGTGCGTCTTCGACGGGGCGGTGGTCCCGTTCGAGATCGACGGCATCGCCTCCGATGCGGTCACGGAGGGCCATAGGTTCCTGGGTTCGGGCGCACCCTTGCGGGTCAGCGACTTCGCCGACTATCGCGCCCAGCTGGAGAAGAACTTCGTCCTGATCGACGTGGCCGACCGCAAACTGCGTATTCTGGAACAGGCCAAGGCCGCCTGCGCCGCGCGCGGTCTCGTTTTGGTCGATGACGACGGCCTGCTGGACGAGGTGGCGGGCCTGGCCGAATGGCCGACCCCGATCCTGGGCGACATGGACCCGCAGTTCCTGGCCCTGCCGCCGGAAGTGATCCAACTGTCGATGAAGGTGCACCAGAAGTATTTCGCCGTTCGCGATCCGTCCAAGGATGGCCTGGCGCCGAACTTCCTGGTCGTCGCCAATGTCGAGGCGACCGACGGCGGCAAGGCCCTGGCCGCCGGCAACAGCCGCGTGCTGAGCGCCCGCCTGAACGACGCCCGCTTCTTCTGGGACGAGGACCAGAAGGTCGGCTTCGAGGCCAGGAACGCCAAATTGTCCGGCGTCACCTTCCATGCCAAACTGGGCACGCTGGCCGAGCGCGTCGAGCGCATCGCGGCGCTTGCCCGCGAGATCGCCCCGCTGGTCGGCGCCGATCCTGACGAGGCTGAAACCGCCGCCCGCCTGTCCAAGGCCGATCTGCTGTCGGGCATGGTCAGCGAGTTCCCCGAACTGCAGGGGATCATGGGCGGCTATTACGCCCGGATTTCCCCTTCTCCCCTCGGGGGAGAAGGTGGCTCGCGCAGCGAGACGGATGAGGGGGCTGTTTCCGCCTCTTCGCCCTCGACCGCAGAGTCCGCATCCGGCAGCCCCCTCATCCGAGCGGCTTCGCAGCCCACCTTCTCCCCCGAGGGGAGAAGGGACCGCATCGCCGACGCCGTCCGCGACCACTACAAGCCGCAAGGCCCCGCCGACACGGTTCCGACCGCCCCTGTCACGGTCGCCGTCGCCCTGGCCGACAAGCTGGACACCCTGGTCGGCTTCTTCGCCATCGACGAAAAGCCCACGGGGTCGAAGGATCCGTTTGCGCTGAGGCGGGCGGCGCTGGGTGTGATCCGGCTGGTGCTGGAGAACGGGGTGCGGCTACCGCTAGGCGGTCGCCAGGACAATTTGTTGATGACGTCCTACCGTATGCTGGCCGGGCAAGTCTCTGAGCGCCGTCTTGAGGACGACTCATGGAAGGTCTTCCAGCTTGGACGTGAGCTAGGCGTCGAACTCGGAGGCGTTGGCCCTCGATCGGTGAAGTTGTCGGGGGAAGACTCGTTCTGGGATCGGTGGTTCAGCGTCGAAGCGGGCCTTCTCGCCTTCTTCGCCGACCGCCTGACTGTCCTCCTCCGCGACCGAGGCCAGCGCCACGACCTCGTCGCCGCCGTCTTTGCTTTGGGCGACGACGACCTCTTCCGCATAGTGCGTCGGGTGGAGGCTCTGGCCGCCTTCCTGGCCACGGACGACGGCGCCAATCTGCTGGCGGGCTACAAGCGCGCCTCCAACATCCTGCGCGCCGAAGAGAAGAAGGGGCCTGTGCCGACCGGCATGGTCCAGACCGGCCTGCCGAACCAGCCCGAGGCCGAGACCGTCCTGGCCTTCGCTGTCGGCGCCGCCCGCACCGCCGTCGAGGCCGCGCTGGAGACCGAGGACTTCGCCGCCGCCATGACGGCGCTTGCCGCTCTGCGGGCGCCGGTGGACCGCTTTTTCGAGGATGTGCTGGTCAACTCTGACGTCCCCGCCGAACGCGACAACCGCCTGAAGCTGCTGGGCCAGGTCCGCGACGTGATGGGCCAGGTCGCCGACTTCGGTCAGATCGCGGGGTAGGGGAGAACCCCTCCGTCTCTCCGCTGCGCTCCGAGCCACCTCCCCATTTCATGGGGAGGAGACGAGACTTCGCCACATCGTCTCCTCCCCACTTGTGGGGAGGGGGACCGCGTAGCGGTGGAGGGGCTCTTAGCCGCGAATTCGGTCTCTTGCGGTCGCGGCGATGAAATCCAGCACGTCGCCTAAGTCCACCCGCACCTGTTCCGCCGACACGCGGATGACCGCAATGCCCTGGGTCGCGAGCCAGCGCGTCCTTCGCGCATCGTGCTCGCCCCGGCCCTCATGGCTTTCGCCATCCACTTCGACCGCCAACATCGCCTCGGCGCAATAGAAGTCCAGCACATAGACGCCGACCGGATGCTGGCGGCGGAACTTCATGCCATCCAGCGCGCGGCGGCGCAGGTAGACCCACAGTCGGGCTTCGGGCGGCGTCAGGGCGCGACGAAGAACGCGGGCGCGCGATACGGAGCCTTCGTGCGTCAAGAACCCCTCCACCGCTTAGCCTGTCCTCGGGCTCGCCTTTGGCGAGACCCGGGGGCGGTCCCCCTCCCCATTCATGGGGAGGAGACGCGGGCGTCAAGAAACCGTCCTCCCGGTCACGCATTGTTACATCCGCCATGGTCAAGCCGGATCGCCCGCGCTAGATCATGCTGCATGTGCGAGCGGGGCGAACCCGCCGAACGATCCGACAAAGCTCAGGGACTACAAGATGACCAAGTGGGTGTACGGCTTCGGCGGAGGCTCCGCCGACGGCGATGCGTCGATGAAGAACCTTCTGGGCGGCAAGGGCGCCAATCTGGCGGAGATGTCGTCGCTGGGCCTGCCGGTGCCGCCGGGCTTCACCGTCACCACCGAGGTCTGCACCCACTATTACGCCAATGGCGAAACCTATCCCGCCGATCTGGAGGCCCAGGTCCAGACTGCGCTGGAGAAGGTCGAGGGGATCGTCGGCAAGACGTTCGGCGATGTCGAGAATCCGCTGCTGGTCTCGGTCCGTTCGGGCGCGCGGGCGTCCATGCCGGGCATGATGGACACGGTGCTGAACCTGGGTCTGAACGACCAGACGGTCGAGGGCCTGGCCAAGCTGTCGGGCGACCGTCGCTTCGCCTTCGACAGCTATCGCCGCTTCATCACCATGTATTCGAACGTCGTGCTGGGCCTCAGCCATGACGATTTCGAAGAGGTGCTGGACCAGCACAAGGATCGTCTGGGCGTCACCGTCGACACCGACCTGACCGCCGAAGACTGGCAGAAGGTGGTCGTGGACTACAAGGCCGTGGTAGAGCGCGAGCTGGGTCACGCCTTCCCGCAGGACCCCAAGGACCAGCTGTGGGGCGCCGTGGGCGCCGTCTTCGCCAGTTGGATGAACGACCGGGCCAAATTCTATCGTCGGATGCACGACATCCCCGAAAGCTGGGGCACGGCCGTCAGCGTCCAGTCGATGGTGTTCGGAAACATGGGCGAGACGTCCGCGACCGGCGTAGCCTTCACCCGCAATCCCTCGACCGGCGAGGCGCGCCTGTACGGCGAGTTCCTGATCAACGCGCAAGGTGAAGACGTGGTCGCCGGCATCCGCACGCCCCAGTCCCTGACCAAGATCGGCCGCGAGGAGATGGGCGAAACCGCTCCCTCGATGGAAGAGGCCATGCCGGAAGTCTTCGGCCAGTTCGTCACGGTGGTGAACACGCTGGAGAGCCACTACCGCGACATGCAGGACATCGAGTTCACGGTCGAACAGGGCCGTCTGTGGATGCTGCAGACCCGCAACGGCAAACGCACGGCCAAGTCGGCGCTGAAGGTGGCGGTCGATCTGGCCGCCGAGGGCGTGATCTCTCAGGAAGAGGCCATCAGCCGGGTCGAGCCGTCGGCTCTGGACCAGCTGCTGCACCCGACGCTGGACCCGGACGCCGCCCGCACCGTGGTCGCCGCCGGCCTGCCGGCCTCGCCCGGCGCGGCGACCGGCAAGATCGTCTTCGACGCCGACGAGGCCGAACGGATGTCGGGTCTCGGCGAGGCGGTGATCCTGGTGCGCGAGGAGACCAGCCCGGAGGACATCCACGGCATGCACGCGGCGCGCGGCATCGTCACCGCACGCGGCGGCATGACCAGCCACGCCGCCGTCGTGGCGCGCGGCATGGGACGCGCCTGCGTTTCCGGCGCCGGCGAAATCCATATCGACGAGGCCAAGGGCGTCTTCACCGCGAGGGGCCGCACCTTCAAGGCCGGCGAGATCATCACCATCGACGGCTCCAAGGGCGAGGTGCTGGACGGCGCCGTGCCGATGATCGAGCCGGAGCTGACCGGCGACTTCCAGACCCTGATGGGCTGGGCCGACAAGGTGCGTCGCCTGAAGGTCCGCGCCAACGCCGAGACCCCGCTGGACGCCAAGACCGCGCGCGGTTTCGGCGCCGAGGGCATCGGCCTGTGTCGCACCGAACATATGTTCTTCGACGACAGCCGCATCGCTGCGGTCCGCGAAATGATCCTAGCCGACGACGAAAAGGGCCGCCGCACGGCCCTGGCCAAGATCGCGCCGTTCCAGAAGTCCGACTTCGTGGAGCTGTTCGAGATCATGGCCGGCCTGCCGGTGACGGTGCGCCTGCTGGACCCGCCGCTGCACGAGTTCATCCCGCACACGGACGAGGACATCGACGCCCTGGCCGCCTCTTCGGGCATCGACGCCGACAAGCTGAAGCGCCGCGCCAAGGAACTGCACGAGACCAACCCCATGCTGGGCCATCGCGGTTGCCGCCTGGGCGTCGCCTATCCCGAAATCTACGAGATGCAGGTCCGGGCCGTGCTGGAGGCCGCGCTGGAGGTCAAGCAAACATCGGGTCGGGCGCCGATCCCGGAGATCATGCACCCGCTGGTCGCCCTGGGTCTGGAGATGAAATATCTGCGCGAACTGACCGACCGCACCGCCAAGGCCGTGTTCGAAGAGGCGGGCGACAGCGTGGACTATCTGGTCGGCACCATGATCGAACTGCCGCGCGCCGCCATTCGCGCAGGGGACCTGGCCGAATACGCCCAGTTCTTCAGCTTCGGCACAAACGACCTGACCCAGACCACGTTCGGCATCAGCCGCGACGACTCGGGCCGGTTCCTGCAGGCCTATCTGGACAAGGGCATCTTCGAGACGGACCCATTCGTGCGTCTGGATCAGGACGGCGTGGGCGGCCTGATCGAGATCGCCGCCGAGCGCGGTCGCGCCGTGCGGCCCGAGGTGAAGCTGGGCATCTGCGGCGAACATGGCGGCGACCCGTCCTCCATCGCCTTCTGCGAGAAGGCCGGGCTGGATTACGTCTCCTGCTCGCCCTACCGCGTGCCGATCGCGCGCCTGGCGGCGGCGCAGGCGGCGTTGAACATCGAGCGCGAGAAGGATCGCTAGGTTAGCGACTTCTTTCCGTCATCCTCGGGCTCGACCCGAGGATGACGGGGTGTGAGATATCCAAGGGCGGTCTCTGCGGAGGCTGCCCTTTTTTGTGTCACAAAACTGCCAACCTTGACGGAACGATGTATGTGTCTCGGCGTCCACAGGCATTCGCAGTGTTTCTCATCCCCTGGAACAGATGAAGTCGTGACCTATTTAAGCTCTCGCTGGATGGGGCCGATGATCGGTCCGGTCATCACATCTAGGAGTTCATAAGAAACAATGCGTAACATTCTTCTCGCCGCCGTCGCCGTTTCCGCAATCGCCGCGCCGGCATTTGCTCAGGCCAATCCCGAACCGCGTGGTTACGGCTCTTTGGGCTACACTCATCTTGAAGGTGACAATGCAACGACCGGCGCCGTCACGGGTCGCCTAGGCGTGAACCTCAACCGTTACCTGGCTGTCGAGACCGAAGCTTCGGTCGGCGTCAAGCATGACGACTTCACCGTCGCCGGCGTCGATGGCGAGATCAAGCACGAGTGGGACGCCGCCGGTTACGTGGTCGGCAAGGTGCCGGTCTCCGACAAGCTGGAACTGTTCGCGCGCGGCGGCTACGGCCACACCGAGCTGAAGCAGAAGTTCCCGGGCGCCGACACCGACGTCGGCGGCGACAGCTGGAACTACGGCGCGGGCGCCAACTACTACCTGGACGGCGTGAACGGCGTGCGCGCCGACTGGACCCGCCGCGACTACCGCGACGATGCGGGTAAGGCAGACGCCTATTCGGTCAGCTACATCCGTCGCTTCTGATCCCTAGGGTCAGCCGAAACGACGAAGGCGCGCTCCGCAAGGAGCGCGCCTTTCGCGTTCAAGGCCGTGATGTCAGGCGAAGTCGCCGGCCAGGGCCCAGCGTTGCGAACCCTCGCCGAACGGACGCACGAACCAGTCGCGATATTGTTCGAAGGCTTCGATGATCTTGTTGCGCAGGTCGGGCGGATTGACCGCTTCGCCGCGCTGGCGCTTCATGGCGGCGATGCAATCGACGACCATGTTCTGATGCGCCGAACCCCCCATGCTTTTCAGCACGGCGGCGATGTCCTTGGCCAAGCTTTCCAGCACCTGCTTAGGCGTCGTGTGAGCCATCTGGGATATCCCCTGTTCTCGACAGGCGAATGGGTGACAAAAACTTGTGACAGTTTCAAGCGTCGCCGCGCGAGAATCAGCATGGATGCGAATTAACCTGACATAACGCGGGTCGCGCGCTTTGGTTCTCTCAAGGGAGAACGCCATGACGAATTTCGATCCGGCCGCCGCGACGGCCCAGTGGCTGGCGACATTGTCGCCGCAGGAAACGGCGCGGGCCGTCGCCTATACCCATGGATCGCACTGGCTGATCCTGTGGAGCTTCCTGGTGTCGGCCCTGGTCGCCTGGATCATCGTGCGCACAGACCTTTTGGTCGCGATCCGGCGCCGGATCGAGCGAAGCGAGCCCCGGCCCCTGCTGGCCAGTTTCGCCGTCGCCCTGGTCTATTTGGCGCTGAGCTGGGCGCTGACCCTGCCGTGGTCGATCTATGAAAGCTGGTGGCGGGAAAAACAGTATGGCCTGACCAGCCAGCCGTTCGGCGGATGGCTGGGCGAGGCGGCCATCGGCGCCGCCATTTCCGTGGTGATCGGGGCGGCCCTGCTGGTGGCCATCTACGCCCTGATCCGGCGGGCGCGGCGGTTCTGGTGGGCGTGGGCCTCGGTCGTCACCGCCGCCTTCATCATCGTCGGTCTGATCGTGTCGCCCTTGGTGATCGAGCCGATCTTCAACACCTATACGCCCGCCCCGAACGGGCCGGTGCGCGACGCGGTGGTGGCCCTGGCGAAACAGACGGGCACGCCGTCGGACAAGATCTTCATCTACGACGGCTCCAAACAGTCCGACCGCTACACCGCCAATGTCTCGGGCCTGTTCGGCTCGGCGCGCGTGGCCATGAGCGACACCATGTTCAAGAAGGGCGCGGACCTGGCCGAGGTGCGCGGCGTTGTCGGACACGAAATGGGCCACTACGCCCACGCCCACCTGTTGTGGACGGTCGGCATCCTGATCGTGCTGAGCGCCCTGGGCTTCTGGCTGACGGATCGACTTTACCCGACCGTGCGGCGTCTGCTGGGCGCGCGGTCGGTGGGCGACATTTCCGATCCCGCCGGCCTGCCGATCCTGGCGCTTGTCCTGGCCTTCCTGGGCGTCCTGGCCACGCCGATCTCGGCGACCATGACCCGCACGATGGAGGCGGACGCGGACCGCTTCTCGCTGGTTCACGCCAACGAACCCGACGGCCTGTCCAAGGCCCTGATCAAGACCGCCGAATACCGCGCGCCGTCGCCCTCGGCGGTCGAGGAGTTCCTCTTCTACGATCACCCCAGCGTGGAGAACCGCATCCGCAGCGCCATGGAATGGAAGGCGGCCCATCCCAAGGGGCAACCGACCCGGCCCTGAGGCATTGAACGCTCCGCCATACAGCGGAGCCCTTATCCCCATGATCGACCTGTATCGCGGCTTCGGCCTGGGCGTTCCGGCGCTGATGGATATCGCGCCTCTGATCGCGCGGGTGGTCGTCGGGGGGATGTTCTTCCTGTCCGGCTTCTACAAGCTGTTCACCCCGGCCCAGGCCGAGAAGATGCAGAAGACGATGGTCGAGGCCGGCGTGGCCGCGCCGCGCCAGACAGCCAAATTTGTCTCGGTGTGCGAGTTCGCCTTCGGCGCCCTCTTGATCATGGGCCTGTTCAGCAGCGTGGCGGCCCTGGTCCTGCTGGTCATCTGCGCCGTTGCGCTGGTCACGGTGGCGTCCAAATCGGTGAAGGGGGCCAGTCTGGGCTTTCGCCTGTCGAGCTATTTCGACCTGCCCGAGACGCTTCTGATGGTGATCCTGGTCTGGTTGATCGCCAACGGGCTGGGGCTGTGGAGCCTGGACTTCGTTCTCTTCCTGCCCCGGCTTTAGGTTCAATCGACATTCGGCCTGCTGACGTCATTCCGGGGCGTCCGTAGGACGAACCCGGAACCCAGGAGAAGCGCCTTAGGCGTTAAATGGGGCCAGCAACACGCATGTGGCCCTGGGTTCCGGGTTCTTCGCTGCGCTCAGCCCCGGAATGACGAATTGAGAGACCTATCTTCTCGAATGTCGATTGAACCCAGCCATTACGCGCGCTTTCTGACAAAGACGGTCCCGGCCGAATAGCCGGCGCCGAAGCTGCAGATCAGGCCCGTCTCGCCCGCCTCGAACCCGTCGTTGTGCAGGTGGAAGGCGATGATCGACCCGGCCGAGGAGGTGTTGGCGTAGTCGTCCAGAATGATGACGTTCTCGTCCGCCGAAGGCTCGCGCCCCAGCACCTTCTTGCCGATCATCGTGTTCATGTTGATGTTGGCCTGGTGCAGCCACAGCCGCTTCAACTCATGCGGATCGACGCCCAGTTCGCCCGCGTGATCCACGATCATGTCCGACACCATCGGCACCACGTCGCGGAAGACCTTGCGGCCCTGCTGGATGAACAGCTTGTCGTTCTGCACGCTGTCGTCGGCGGTCGGCGTATCCAGATGCGCGGTGTCGCGCGCATTGCGGTTCAAGAAGCCGAAATTGTTGCGGATGTTGTTCGAGAACGTCGTCTTCAGCCGCGTGCCCAGCACGTCCCAGCCGCCGGGGCCCGCCGTTTCGGACGATTCCACGATCACCGCCGTCGCCACGTCGCCGAAGATGAAATGGCTGTCCCGGTCTGTGAAGTTCAGGTGGGCCGAACAGACTTCCGGGTTGACCATCAGCACCGCCTTGACCGAGCCGCTGGCGATGAAGTCCGCCGCCGTCTTGATGCCGAAGGTCGCCGAACTGCAGGCCACATTCATGTCAAAGGCGAAGCCTTCGATCCCCAGCGCCTGCTGGACCTCGATGGCGATGGCGGGATAGGCGCGCTGCATGTTCGAGGCGGCGCACAGGACGGCGCCGATCTCCGACGCCGGCTTGCCCCAGGCCGCGATCGCCTGACGCGCGGCCTTGACCGCCATTTCCGCCAGAATGGACAGCTCGTCGTTCGACCGTTCGGCCAGGTTCGGGGCCATCCGCTCGGGGTCGATGATGCCGGCCTTGTCCAGCACGAAACGGCTCTTGATGCCCGACGCCTTTTCGATGAACTCGGGCGAGGAGTGGGCCTTGGCCTCAAGCTCGCCGGCCTCGATCTGGGCGGCGTGACGGGCGTTCCAGCCGTCGGCCCAGGCGTTGTAGCTGTCGACCAGTTCGGCGTTGGACACCGACTGCTCGGGAGTGAAGAGGCCGGTGGCGGCGATGACGGCGTGGGTCACTTTATTCTGTTCCTATCGCTCGACGCCCGGCGTCTCGCTGCTTGAGGAGATTTGTTCCTATCGCTCGGCCCGCGGGGCCTCGCTGCTTGAGGAAGGTCCGTTTCCTATTCGAACGCATCAATAGGACGGCGGCGGCCTGCGGTCGAGACTGGCGATGATGCCGGCGGCCCAGCGTTGCACCTGGCCGCGGGGCGCCTTGGGGTGTGGTTGGTCGCGCGCGGCGATCAGCCGGTCCACCAGATCCTCGGCCTCGCACGGCCAGCCCTCGGGCGTGACATAGAGGGGATAGGCGATCAGGGCGGCGTGGACCAGGTGATCGACGCCGGCGCGGCGACGGCGGCGCTCGAACGTCAGCCGGTCGTCGGTCAGCCCCCATCCCGCATAGAAGGGCCGCCCATAGACCGACACCGCCTTGCCCCGCATCAGCGCCTCGAACCCGGTCAGCGAGGTCAGGGTCGCCACCCGCCGACAGGCGTTCAGACAGTCGACGATATCCAGCCCGTCGCCCACCGCATCGACCGAGGCCATGGCCCCGGCGTCCAGCCGCCCCGGCCGGTTGCCGGCCAGCACGTCGGGGTGATTGCGATAGACCAGAAAGGCGTCCGGATGATCGCGCCGCGCCGCCTCGACCAGGGCCGAGTTGGTGTTCAGATCGGATGCGCAGCCCAGCAGGATCGACTTGTCGTTCTCGACCTGACCGACGACCAGCAGGATGTCGCGATCGACTGGCCAGCCGGTCGGCGCCTGACCCCTCAGGTTGTATTTCGACAGGCCCGCATCGACCACGCGCATCCGCAGGGCGGCCGCCCGCGCCAACTGAACAGGCGACAGGTCCGATGTCTCGATCAGGGTCTCCAGCCGCGACGGCCGCGACGGGTCGTAATAGACCCCCTGATCGTCCAGGGCGACCGACAGGGCGCCGACGAAATCGGACCCCAGGCCGCGCGAACGGATGAAGCCGTCTTCCATCCGCACCGTTGGGCCGTCAAACGAAGCCGCAGCCTGCCGCGTCGCCTCGCTCTCCTTGCCCGCCCACCAGATCAGCCGGCCGTCGGTCGCTTTAGCGTGGGCGGCGGCGCGCGACGGCGACATGAAATAACGCATCGACGCCTTGGGCGAGTTCAGCAGACGGCGCACCGGCGGCCGCTTGGCCGGCGCGAACCCCACCGCCGACCACGACCCCGCCAGCCGGTCGGCCCGGTCGCGCAGGGCGATCAACCGCTCTAGCGCCTGTTCGGCCTCGCATCGCTGGCCCGTCACCGGATCGACATAGCGGCTGTAGGCGATCAGGGCGGCGGCGGCGACCTGTTCGATGGACCGCGCCGCGCCGCGCCGCCTCGTTTGGACCGCATCGGTCGTCAGGCCCCACCCGGAATAGAAGGGCGCCCCGAAACACCGCACCGGCAGCCCCCGCAACAGGGCCTCGAACCCCAGCGCCGAGGTCACGCAATAGACCGCATCCACCGCCGCAAGAAGCTCTGCGGGCCGCACGTCCGTATCGACTAGGGTCACGCCGGCCAGGTCGGTGACGCAGCCGCGCTTTCGACCCGCCGCCACCGCCGGGTGGCGTTTGACGATCAGCTGGGCGTCCGGCTCGTCGCGCCGGGCGGCGGCGATCATGTCGTCAAAGCTCTGCGCCGTCGCCAGCCCACAGGCGATGGAGGCGTCCCCGAACGTCTGGTCCACGATCAGCACGCGCCGGCCGGGCTTCAGCAAGCCGGCCTCCAGCGGCCCGCCCATATTGGTCTTGGACACGCCTGACGACACGATCCGGTCGATCAGCCCCCGCGCCCGTGCGACCATTGCGGCGTCGCACCAGTCGTCGGCGCTGGCGATCAGATGCTCCAACCGGCTGGGTCGTGTCGCATCGTAATAGACGCCTAGATCGTCGACGATCAGGCTCAGGCTGGTCGCGCCCGCCTCGCCGATGCCGACCGAGCGCAGAAACCCGTCCTCCAGCGCCACATAGGGCCGTCCGTTCTTCTGCGCCCACCGTCGCCCCGCCGCCGCCGTCGGCTTCATGCCCCAGCCCAGCACGGCCTGCACATCGTCTCCCGGCAGTCGCCGCAGGTCGTAGTCGGCCAGGAAGACGTCGAGAAACGGGACCTTCAGCACGCCGGGCGCGCAGACCCAGGCCGGGATTCTTGCAGATGTGTCAGAGGGGAGGGGCAAGGCGGGTCCGCTGAGGTTCGACGCGAGGTTTAGGGCGGTTGCCTCCCACCCGCTAGGTCCGATCCCATTGTCTCCTCCCCATTTCATGGGGAGGTGGCTCGAAGCGCAGCGAAGAGACGGAGGGGCTCTCACCGCATCACGAGCGCTCAAGAGCCCCTCCACCGCGTCGCCTGTCCTCGGGCTCGCCTTTGGCGAGACCCGGGGGCGATCCCCTCCCCACAAGTGGGGAGGAGACGGTGTTCAGCCTTGCGCCCGCGTCAGCAAGGCCTTGGCCTGCTCCAGATGCAGCCGCTCGACCATGGCGCCGTCCACGCGGATCGCGCCCTGACCCTCGGCCTGCGGCTCCGCGAAGGCGGCGACCACCGCTCGGGCGCGGGCGATCTCGGCCTCGGACGGCGAGAAGGCGGCGTTGGCTCCAGCGATCTGCGACGGGTGGATCAGGCTCTTGCCGTCGAACCCGTACAGCCGCCCCTGCACCGCCTCCGCCGCCAGGCCATCCGCGTCGTCGATCCGGTTGAACACCCCGTCGATGGCCAACAGTCCGTTGCTCCGCGCGGCGGCGACCAGCATCGCCAGCCAGGGCTTGAACGGCTCGCGATCCGGCGACGCCCCCGTTCCCAGCGCCTTGGCCAGGTCGTTGACCCCCAGCATCAGCCCGTCCAGCGCCCCGTCTGCGGATGCAATGTCGGCCAGGGCCAGCAGGGCGCGCGGCGTCTCGATCATGGCCCACAGGGCGCAGCCCTTGGTCAGGCCGGCGGACAGGGCGTGAACCGCCTCGGGCGTCTCCACCTTCGGCGCGACGACCAGCGACGCCCCCGCCGCCTTCATCGCCGCCAGGTCGTCCAGCCCCCAGTCGGTGTCCAGCCCGTTGATCCGCACGCCCAGGCGCGGCCCGAACCCGCCGCCCCGAACCGCCTCCACGGCGGCGTCGCGCGCGGCCGCCTTGGCCTCGGGCGCCACCGCATCTTCCAGGTCCAGCACGGCGACGTCGCAATCCAGCGTCCGCGCCTTCTCGATGGCCCGCGGATTCGAGGCCGGCAGATAAAGGACGCTGCGAACCCGCTCGCTTCGCATCAGATTCGGGCCGTCACGGGGATCAGGGCGCCGGTCATGGCGCGGCTTTCGGGCGAGGCCAAAAACAGGATCACCGCCGCCAGATCGGCCGGCGCGACCCAGGTCGCCGGGTCGGCGTCGGGCATGTCCTTTCGGTTGGCGGGCGTGTCGATGATGGAGGGCAGGACGGCGTTGACGGTGACGGATGTGGTCTTCAGCTCTTCGGCCAGGGCCTGTGTCAGGGCGTGGACCCCGGCCTTGGCCGCGCCATAGGCCCCCATGCCGGCCCCGGCCTTCAGGGCGGCGGCCGATCCGACATTGACGATCCGCCCCTCTGGCGAGGCCTTCAGCGCCGACAGAGCCGCCCGGCTGGCGTTCAGCGCCGTGGTCACGTTCAGCGCGTGCATCCGGTCCCAGGCCGGGGCGTCGTCGTCGGTCGTCTGCCAGACGAAGCCGCCGGCGATGTTCAGCAGGGCGTCCAGCCGTCCGAACCGCGCGATCACCGTATCGACGGCCCGCTGCGCCTGATCCGCGTCGGTCAGGTCGATCCCGCCGACCTCCAGCACGCCGTTCGGCACGGCGTGGCCCGCCGCATGGTCGATGACGGCGACCTGCCAGCCGGCGTTCAGCGCCGCCTCCAGCACCGCTTGCCCCAGGACGCCGTGTCCGCCCGTGATCGCCATCGTCCGCTGGCTCATCGCATCCTCCCTGTCGCCGGGAACCATAGAGCCGCCCATCATGCGATCAACCGGCCGCGAACACCCGCGCCATCAGACGCTCCAGCGCGACCTGATCCTCGGCGTCGAAGGCGGCCGGGGTCGTCGCGTCCACGTCCAACACCGCGATCAGGGCGCCCGACGCATCCCGCACCGGCACCACGATCTCGCTGGCCGAGCGGCTGTCGCAGGCGATGTGGCCGGGGAAGGCATGAACATCCTCGACCAACTGCGTCCGGCCCGTCGCCGCGGCCGCGCCGCACACCCCGCGCCCGAAGGCGATGCGCAGACACCCCAGCGTCCCCTGATACGGCCCGACCACCAGTTCGTCGGCCTTGTCCGGCGCCACGACATAGAAGCCGGTCCAGAAATAGTGGTCGAACGCATCCGCCAGCATCGAGGCGACCGTCGCCATCCGCGCCGTCACATTGGGCTCGCCATCCAGCACGGCCAGGATTTCCGCCTCGACCTCATGATAGCGCGCCGCCTTGTCGGCGGGGCGGTCGGTGCGGGCGACATAGGCCATGGGGAAAACTCCGAAGACGATCAGGCCCGCCATATAGGGCGGCGGCCTGCCGAAGGGGAGGGGACGCGCGCCGCCCATTGTCGCCGTCCGTCCCCGCGACAATTTGTCCGCCATCTGCGAGCGCCGCCGGAACTCCGTCCCACGGCTGTCGTTCTGCAGCCAAAGGAGAACGCAATGTTGAAATGGGCTTTGATTTTCGCAGTGATCGCCGTCGTGGCGGGCCTTCTGGGCTTCGGCGGCATCGCGGGCGCCGCCGCCGGCATCGCCAAACTCTTGTTCGTGGTCGCCCTGATCGTCTTCGCGGTCTTCCTGGTGCTCGGCGTCACCGTCGCCAAGAAGGTCACCTGATCTCTCAGGCTTCCTCCAACACCGACGCGGCGGCCCTCCGGGGCCGCCGTTTTCGTTTGAGGGGGTGTCGGGACCACTTAAGACTGGCTCAAACGCTGCCTGAAAAAGCGTGTGATTCCTACAGCCACCACATAGCTGACCACTTAACGGCGCCTCAGCCGCCTACTGCACATCTGCACGAGGGTAGGGCGCATTAGCGCCAGGAGCGGACATTGGGCCGCGCCCCGAAAGCCAATCTTCGCTCGACTGATGTCGCGAGGTCCGCTCACAAGCCATCACTCACCCCCGATCCGAAGGGGCTCAGCGCCATGAGGCTTCCAAGTCTGCGTCCGCCTTTAGCCGAC
Organism: Brevundimonas sp. UBA6550; assembly: GCF_002434505.1. Classification (GTDB taxonomy): domain Bacteria; phylum Pseudomonadota; class Alphaproteobacteria; order Caulobacterales; family Caulobacteraceae; genus Brevundimonas. The sequence continues at coordinate 413,568 of NZ_DJKE01000012.1, read as the reverse complement.
GATCAAGGATATCCCGGGTCTCGTGGGACCAGAAGCCGAGTGAGGGATGGTCGGCCCATGCAGCGAGTGGTTCAAAGAAGGGTTCCAGATAAGCGCTGAGCGATCCAGCCCAAGAGGATGGCGAGATTCTTCTGCGGAGAGCGTTCTGGAACGCCTTCGTCTCACCAAACTGGCTAGCCAGCCCGAGGAGGGCGGGATGCCAAGCCGGGAGCGTTTGCGAGAGGTCGAGGAGGGGGTAGAAGCTCACGAGGAAGGCGATCCGTTTTTCTGGATCCGCCGCCGCCCAGCCCGTGAGGGTGGCGCAGGGCACGGCGTAGAGGGCGCCTTCTTTGAAAACGTCGACCGGGTTGGCGAAATACCGCTTCTTGGAAATTACCTCGTCGAGGCGGGCCCGTTCAGCTTGGGTCGCGACGTCATAGAAGGCCGCGATGGGCACCCACGTGGCCTCGGGCGCGTCCTTCAGGATGGTTTCGAGGGCTTCCTGCAAGGCTTCCCCGGCGGTCGACCTGTAGGAAGCCTTGCTTTGGGCGTGGATGACGATCTGCTTGGCGAAGGCACCGGCGAACTCGTCATCGATCTCCCCTGCCCGCGAGAGGAGGGACACCAGCGTCCCGTAGGAGTGGGCTGACATCGTCCCTCCCTCGCGGGTCTGTCCGAACGGAGTCGTCAGGACCTCCTTGATCACCTGATAGACGTCGTCATCAAACTCCGTGCGACCATGGGTGTACATCGACAACATCTCGATGGCTGCCCAGACACCTCCTTCGGACGCACGGCCGATGAGCGCGTCGAGCACCGGCCGGATGACGCCGACGGGGAACGGGTCCATGCCTTGACCGTACGACAGCGGGACGGCTGCTTCCGGCCCGATCGAACCTGACGCGATCCGTTCCGCGACGGTGGTGAGACGGCTCTCCGTCAACCTGACGGCGGCGAAGATCAACATGTCGCGGCCGGCGAAGGTCGCCGAGGCTTCAGCCATCGCGACGAGTTCCACGCCCAGCTCAGCATCCCTGTTGTCGAGGCTGCGAAGAAGCGCCTGAACGAAAGACGCTCCTGCACCATCGCTGGCGTCTGACCTTGTTAATGCCTGTTCGAAGACGGCTTTCGGATTGTTGAGCAACGGTGCCAAGGCGTCGGTGAAGGACGAGGCGTTGCGTACCGGTTGGCTGGCCAACAGGTTGATCGCGCGATCTAGGAGGTCGCTATTTGCTGCCACCACCGGTGCCATGAGGGCCGCCTGCCGAGCAGCGTACTGGAAGTCGTTGGAGGCCCGATCCGACGTATAGATAAGGTCCGGATCTCTGATTTCCGCTGGCCAAAACTGGCAGAACAGCAGGGTGCGTTCGACCGGATCGACCGGAAGGAGGTCGTCGTAAAGACGCCTTACCGCCAGCGCTAAGTCGGACTTGGGATCTTCCCGGTCGAAATAGAGCCAGTCCCCGACGCCCTTCACGGCCTCCGGCCAGAACCCGCGGTCGGTTCTCACCTCCCTAACGAAGGCGGTGACGGCCTCAAACAATCCGGGAATCATCAGCTGGCGCATATGGCTCGCCACCGCCTGTTCGGCGGCCTCCGCGAAATCCGGATGCTCTGCACGAAGCTTCGACAGCCGAGTCAGCGCGGCCTTTAGGTGACCCAAAGCCTCTTCATTGGATTTCGGTCGCCAGTCCTTCGCGGGCAGTTCGTCGCCGAGCTCTTCGTAGCCGCCAATCCTCATCGGATGGGAGAAGTCGAGCGCGGCGTCGAGCGCCGCGAGGGCGACCCGGCGCAAATCGGGATCTCCATCTTTGACGGCCTCGTCCAGGACCTGAAATCGGATGGCGGACGAAGTCTCGGTTCCGCTTAGGTGAAGCTGGAAGAGCTGGCGCACAGTTTCCGTCGCCGGGCCGGCCGCGCAGGTCTCGGCCGCAGCCAGCCGCAGCAAATCTCTCAGTCCGTCTGCGAAGGTCGACTTCCTGAAGACCAAGCGACGCAGGGCATGGACAATCCCGTCGAGCGATCCGCTGGCGGTCCCGAGGTCGGCGATGGCCGTGGCCCCGACCGCGTTGTGGATCACCCCTGACACATATCCCGGCGCAACGTGGACGAAAGCGTCAATGAAGGCCGCACCTCGTGTCGTCAGCACCTTCGCGGGATCGGAGAGCGACCCACCGGTGCCGAAAATGAGCGGGACGAGCTCTCTCAAGGCACCAGAGCGCGACAGGTGGCGCACCCGGGATAGCATCGCCGTGCGTTGCGCGTCGGGTGCCGTGTCAAGGAAATCCCGGACGACCGAGGGACGAAGCCGCTCAAGCCGCTGTAGGGCCAAGTAGTTGGCGATCGGTCGCGGTTGGGCAGCCAAGACGTCGCCATACCTGCCGACCAGTCCGGGCTCCACGGCATCGATCAGGTGTTCATACATGGCGTCTCCGTTGAGACGCCCGAGCTTCTTAGCAACAGCATCGAAAGCTGGAGCCGTCCGCTCGGGTGCCAGGCTGTCGAACATGGACAGACAGGCCAAGGCCCGGACTCTGTCCGGATCCGTCAGGCCCGCGCCTTTGAGAATCCGGGTGGCGACGTCCTCGACTGACTTGAAAATTCCGTCCTTCCCGTGCGCTCGAGCCGCTAATACGGCGATGCTCGGAAACCCAGCGCAGAGATCGGCGATGAACCGACGGTCGTCGGGCTCGGATCCGGGTAGCAAGCCGGCGAGAATGCCGTCGATCACGTTCTGATCCGTCGCCTCCACCCGCACCTCGAGGCATCCTGACAGCGTCAACGCCCTAGGATTTGTATCGACGGTGATGATGCGGAGTTCCGACCCTGCCTTAGATGCGATGTCGTGCAGCTTATGCGCATCGGCGCGCGGACATTCGTCAACGAATAGAATGATCGGCGTGCCCCTGTTCGCGAGGGCATTGCTGACGTCCCAGAGCTTGTGGCCTACCTCCCTGCGGTCACAGAAGATCACGGACGACGATGTCCGGTCCTTCCCCAGCCCGATCCTCTCGAGACCTTCAAACGCGCCGCGCGACTTGCCTACGCCTGACGAGCCGATGATGCGCACGCTCCTCCCGGACGGATCACGCAGATGCGAGACCAAACGGCCCGAGAACTGCTCGAAGGTCAGCCCGTCGCTTGACGAAGCTCCGATCCGAAACCGTGCGGAGTCGCCTGCCACATAGCCGGGCGCGTCGCTCCCTTCTCGCGCCCGCCACCGGTCGAGCGACGAGAAGCTGCTGAGCGTCATGCCCGCCTGCTGTTCCTTGATCCACAGCGCCACGGCTTCGTGGCTGCTGGCCCATTTCGCGAGGAGGTTGCCGTCGTAGAGCTTGATGGAATGCAACAGGCGAGGATTGTGGCCCGCCTGCGTGATACCCGCCTCAATTGCCTTGATCCGATCCGACGGCTTTGGGTTCACCAAGCCATCCGTTGTCACGCCGATATAGGCAGCGCCTCTCGCGAGACCGGCGGTCAGAGCCCCGTTGAGGACCCGCGGCGTCGTCCTGCCCCTCGCGCTCTTCTTGGTCCAGGTCTCCTTCATCCAGGCGCTATCGCCGTTGTCGGAAGCCTTGCATTGGAAGATGATGTCACGGTGGGGGAAGTAGGCGGTCTTCGCTTTTCCGCCCTTCCAGACAACGCTCCCGTCCTCCCCCTCGTCGGCCAAGGTAATCTGCATCGGAGCGGCCACATTGAAGGGTTCGATGCCCGCGTTCTGCGCCTCGGCGTAGAGCAGACGCCGGAGGAGGGCCACGGTCTTCTCACCGTCGAAATCAGCGATGTCTTTGGGCTCGATATCGAACATACTTCACCATCACTCGACTGGCTTCGCGCCGTCGCGCTCGGCAGAGGTCGCGCTCGGCAGACTTCGCCGGATCAGATTGCTATCATGCGGGGAGGCTGGCGCTAACCCTGAAGCAGCTCGATGCTCACAAAGAGCTGACGGCGCGAACGACTGCTAAGAGTCAGAAGCGCACCTCGCCGCCTCGTGAGCGATTGTTGACGATGCTGGGGTGTTTGTTTGACGGCTCACGCGAACTCCCGCACCATCGTCCCGGGGCGCGCAGATGAACCGAGAAAACGTGATCTTGGTGTTGCGAGCGTTGGAGCGGAAGTTAGTGCTCGAGGGTGTCGAGCATCTGTACTTGTTCGGTTCATTCGCCCGAAATGAAGCGACCGACCAATCTGACATCGACATCGCTTTCGATGTGCAGCCTGAGTTTGAGTTGAAGTTCTCGCTGATCGACCAATCGCGTCTGCAGCGAGAACTTTCGTCAGCCTTGGACCGAAAAGTCGATTTCGTGGAACGGGCCTACCTGCATCCGTCCATCGGCGCTTCAGCCGCTCAAGACATGATCCGCATCTTCTGATTTGGCTGCCCAATCTTCGAGAGCCGTCGCCTTGCGGCACTGATCTCCGACGTGCCCAACAGCGTTGAAGCGATCAGCTGATAGGACTTCACGATGTTTCGTTCGGGTCACGAAAGGCTCGCGCTGATGGCTTTGAGCCTCCTGAGTCTCACTTCCTCATCAACGATCGGTTCTAACTCATCGCGGCTGTAGAAGCCGCGGCCGAGCTGTGACTTCAAGTCGTAAGATTCGATTTCCCGCCACATATATTTGGCCGACGCTCCCATGCGCATCGCGGCTTCTCGGCTGCTCATCCACACCCGTCCAAACTCTTCAACATCACTTCGCTTATAGAGAGTTCGTTCCTCGCCCTTGATTGGTAAAAGGTGACCGTTATCCCGCAGGTAGCTCATCTCCACAGCGGAGCAGTTGAGATGCGCTGCGGTTTCGCCGGGCGACAACCAATCGCGGGAAAGGCCGTTGTAATCGCTGGATTCGAAGCTGAACCAAGGCGTTGAGGAGGAGCCACCCATCACAATGGTTCGTGCCACTCCTGTGTATATTGCTAAGGTAGGTGCGCCGAAGTCCCCCACATTTACTAGGCCGCCGGGAAGGCTTCCGCTCAGCCACGAAGCGAGCACAGGCCCCCAAGGTTTCTCCCGACCGCCCACACCCATAAACGCGTCTTGAAGTCGGATCCAACCTGGGGCGTTGTATCTCTGCGGCACGTTGTCAAATCGGGTCAGAAACGCTTTGACGGATGTGGCGCTGAGCAATCTATCGCCTCTCAAAACCTGGACGGCGGGGTCCACTCGATGCTCGAGCAGCCCCAAAGCGACAAGCTGCTCGACAGCGATCGCGGGAAGATCGGTCATCGTCTGAAAGCGACGATAAGAAGTTGCGGCTGCACACGCGCTTTGTAGCGACTGGATATCTGTCATCGCTTTTGCCTCCAGTTGCCGGAGAGCTGATCCCAACTGAGGAAATCGATCAAACCGTTGAAGCCGCTATGTCCGGTGCAACGAACCTTTTGGTTGTCGCCGGAGGGGCGGGCAGCGGTAAGAGCGTGGCCTTAGCTCGCGCTATCCAAGTTGCCCGGGCGCATGGGTGGCCAACATTAGCATTGCGTATCGATCGATTTTTAGCTGCCTCCCGTATTGAGGATGTCGGCGCCGCATTGCTCGATCGACCGGAAAGCCCGGTTGGCCTACTTGGTAACCGGCACGGTTTAAAAGAAACGCTCCTCGTCGTTGATCAGGTGGACGCAGTGAGCGAGGCGTCGGGTCGATCTGGCCGCATGCGGGATCAGCTATTTCAGATGATTGCCGACAGCGGATTTTATCCCAAAATGAAGGTGGTTATCGCGTGTCGCTCTTACGACTTGGAGCACGACAGCCGCCTGAAGCAGTTCATTTCATCGCCCTATGCCCAAACAGTTACCCTAAAGCCGTTGGATTGGGAGGCAGGCGTAAGGCCTGTGCTCCGACCGCTAGGCTTAGCCGATCGAACGTTTACCGATCGCGAACAGCGGCTGCTTTCCGTGCCGATCAACTTGCGAGTCTTCGTTGATCTGTATCGTCTAGGAGAAGTCGTTGAAGGCGAGATTTCCGGAAGTCGGCTATTCGACCAGCTAATTGAAGTTCGGGCGCGAGAGTTTCGAGACGCTGGCCTCCAGTGGACGCCTCAAGAAGCTCTTGGCGCGATCGCGCAAAGCATGAGCGACCATCAAGAGCTGACGGCACCCGTCAGCGTTTTGAGCCCATATGCTGGCGCTAGGGATGCGCTGAGTTCCGCATCTCTAATTACAGCCGCCGGCGGACAGATTCAGTTCGCCCACGAATCCTTCTTCGACCATGTGTTCTCCGTTCACTTCATCGCGTCCGGGCGGACTGTTCGCGAGCTTTTGCTTAGCGACGAACAACGACTTTTCCGTCGAACCCAGGTTCGACAGATTTTCGCGCGATTGAGAGACGAGACAAGCAATCGGCGGTATCTGGCAAATCTCCAAGAGGTGGGAGACCGAGCGACGGCATGGTTGTTGCCATTGATGGATGACGAAGACCCCCAAGTTCGCCGTGAGGCCGCCCACACCAGTTGGGACGCGATACTTGATGGGCCTACCGACCGTTCCGCTTTGGTGCTGGAACATATCCAGTCACGATCATTTGCCGACGAATCTGACTGGCTCATGCGGTCGCTAGAAGAGCGCATTGACCGATATCCGGACGTGGCCTTTGCCGCTGCCATGCGCGTTGTCGAACTGATGGACGGCTGGAAAGGAGGCGAGCGCCAAGGCCACTGGATGACGCTGCACCATTTGGGGCGCATGCTGGTCAGGCTATACCGTGCGGTCGATGGCGATAGCAGGCGAGAGGCCGAGTTGTTGGATTTGTTCGATATCTATCTGGCGCGGGAGCCGGGGGACATGAGAACTCAAATCTCTGCTTACGAGCGACACTGATCGAGTCTCGTAGATGCAAAAATTGGCTCAGTGATCCCACTCGATCGAAGCTGAGTGTTGTCGAACTCGTCGAGCGTCAACTTAGCCAGGTTGGCTCCGGCTATAAGCTCTCGTGCTTCCATCTAATGCCCTAATGACGACCGCCGAGAATCACAAGCAGACCTTCTCTCCTTAACGGCCTCAACGACGCCAAGACCCGTGAGCAGACGCGCTCACTGTCTGCTAAGAATCAAAACCGGAAAAGCAGCCGGTCATTGGAAAGCTGAACCAGCCGCTGAGCCACTCTTAGATGGTTTTGAGCCACTTCTAAGTGGTCCCGACAGGGGGGTGGTAGGCCCGGAGGGCGTGCGCTTCCGAGCCATAGCAACGACTTAGGCTGTCAAACCCCTGTTCGGGAAAGCCTGCCGCCGCTGGACGACAGCGGTTGGTGTCAAACCTAAACGGCGGCAAGAGAGGGGGCTATTGTGCACGCCGACCTACTCAGATGAGCATGGCCTGTGGAGCGGCCGGTGCAAGTTCGACGCCCTTAGCGATAAGCAGCTCGGCCGCGCCAGGCGCATTTCCGCCTTGGATCGAATAGACCGTCTTCACGGCCTCGATGTCGGCCCAGGCGAACATCTCGCGGATCTCCGGCCGGTCGTTGATCGACAGCAGGAACCGCCCCTCGATCGTCCGCAGCTTGTCGGCCATCCGTTGGAAGTCCTCGCGCGAGAACATGCCGGCGCCGTAGTCGCCCTCGCCGCCCCAATACGGCGGGTCCAGATAGAACAGGCTGCCGGCGCGATCGTAGCGGCTGATGAAGGCCAGCCAGTCCAGGTTCTCGATCACGACGCCGGCCATGCGGTCGTGCAGCTGGCGCAGGCGCGGCTCGATCCTCGTCAGGTCGAAGTTGTGGGGGCTGGTCGGACTGACACCGTAGGACCGCCCGGCGACCTTTCCGCCGAAGCCCAGCGTCTGAAGGTAGAGGAACCGGGCCGCCCGCTCGATGTCCAGCAGATCGCCATCGGGCGTCTCGCGGATCCGCTCAAACTCCGCCCGCGCCGCCGGCCGCCACGCCAGTTCGCGGATGAGGGCGTCCGGGAAGCGCTGGGCCACGCGGAACAGGGTCACGACGTCGCCGCTCAGGTCGTTGATGACCTCCACGGCGGGGCGGACCCGCCGGCGCAGGAAGACACCGCCCATGCCGATGAACGGCTCGCAGTAGGCGTCGTGGGGCGTGGCGGCCAGCACGCCGCAGATCCGACGGGCCAGATGCCGCTTGCCGCCCAGCCATGCCGTTGGCGGCTCGCAGGGCGCGACGGGGCGCTGATCAAAGATGAGAACATTTCGAGAACAATTCATTTGCGGAGTCGCCTTTTGCACGAGTAGGAGTCCCCGGCTCGCGTGAGCGGGGGCGGCGATCAGCCGGACGGCCGATCGGTCCTGGTCGTGCGGGGTAAGGCCCGCAGATCGACGCGCTGCAACGCGCCGATCCCGCCCCGGACAGGGGACGAAATGAAGAGGAGGAAGGGTATGCCGATCGACAAACCGGGTTCGCCACGACCGATGCCTTTGTCGGAACTGATGCAGCTCGAGGCCGAGCTTGCCGCGCGCACCGCACCGCTGCCGGGCAAGGTCCACCCCAGGCCACATCCCTGTTTGCCCGAGGTCTTGGCGCCCGGATCGAACGTCGCCTACGTCTCGGTGGAGAAGAACGCGCGGCTGGTGCAGCAGGCTCGAATGCTGAACGCGGGTCGCTTCCGAACCCTATGACCCGTTACACCGATGACACGACGATCGACGACGTCGAATCGGGCGATCAGCTGTCGATGCGCTGCGAATGTGGAAATGAGGTGCAGCTGGCGTGGCGCCTTCTCCCGAAGGCGCAGCAACTGACCCGGCTCTCCGATTTGCGACAGAAGATGGTCTGTCGCAAATGCGGGGCGAGGCGACCGACGCTCATCATCGTCGGCTTTTCAGGAATGAGTTCTCAGCTGCGCGAGAAATGGCGATGGCCGCCGGCGCCCCGGACCTGACCCTGGATGAGATCGACGCCCTGATAGACGGGGCGCCGTCGCCGAAGGTCCTGATCGTGGCGTATTGGACGTGGTTCGTGATCCAGGCGGCCGGTCGCGATCTAAAGACCCGCAACAACGGCGGCCTGAACTATCGCGGCCTGGACGTCTGGATAAGCGACCGCACACGGCTCGGCACGGCAGCCGAAACCGAATGGCTCCAGGACTTCTGACCGACTCGACCTATAGGCCCGCCTCATGACGCCAGATGAACTCCACGCCGCGATCGACGCTATGCAGGCCGATGCTGGCTACGACGACCGCCCCAAGCCGGGGCTTATCACGATCCAGTCGGACGAATGGATCGAGCGCCTCTACGCAGAAAGCGCAAAGCCGAAGACCATCGCCGACGGCATTCGCATCCGGGACATCAAGGTCGCGATCAGCGCCGACGCGACGACAGCGGTCCTGACGCGCGAGGAGGCCGGCGACCGAGGCGAACCCTATCGGGAGCCCCAGGCCCGAGCCTGAAACCACGAAAGGCCGCCACCCCGAAGGATGACGGCCCAAGCGCAACACAAATATGGGCCGCCTCGCGTTCGGCCTCGACTCCACAATCGCGTAACGCCGTGTCAGGTTCCGCTTCGGGAGGATTGGGCCATGGCGACACGAAAGACCCTCATCAGATCGCGCGCGGGCGTCAAACTGCAGCGCATAGAGCATCTGGCGCGACAGCAGGTCGTCCAGTCGTCCTGGCGGCTCTCGACGTTGCGACAGAACCAGCCGCGCACTTTCGCGGATGAGATCGAGGCCGAGGACGCCTACGATATGGAAGTCATCGCATCCCTGACCGACCCCATCATCATCGACATGCAGCGGCGCGGGCTGATCGACTGATGTGGTCGTATGCATGAACTGGTCAAAGCAGTGGCGGCGGGGTTGCCGGATTGGGCATTCAGAATGGGAGGTGCAAGGCTAAAACAAAGGTCAAATGACTTGGAAACGAAACCGGCGACTACAGGCTTAATCTGTTGGAATAGAAGACGAATTTTTGAAACGAGATTTGTCTTTTAATGCGGCGGGTTGCTTGATAAAACGCCGCATGACCGATATCGTCCGATACTGCACACCAGATCGTTGGCTCAAGTATGATGTGGCCGCCCTAATCGGGCCGTTAACGGAGGCGAAGGCTGCCGTATTGTCGCTGACGACCGTTCCGTATCAACGCGCATGGGCTGACAAGCTGCAAGAGGTTCAGCTGAAGCACGAGGTCGCCGGTACTTCGAAAATCGAAGGTGCGGACTTCACTGAAAATGAGTTGAACACCGCACTTAATGACGATGCAGATGAGAGCGGAATGACACGTTCTCAGCGGCAAGCGCGCGCGGCTGTGCAAACCTATCGCTGGATATCCCAGCTGGACCCTCGCCGACCAATTGATGTCGACCTGATCCTCGAAATCCACCGTCGCATTGTAACTGGTTGCGATGATGACCATTGCGAGCCAGGAGTTCTTCGTCGTGACGGACAAAATGTCACGTTCGGACGGCCTCGGCATAGGGGGGCGGATGGCGGCGCTGTTGTTTCCCGAGAGTTTTCATCTCTTGTCGACGCTCTGAGTAGGGAGTTCACAGAGCATGACCTTCTAATCCGCGCGCTGGCCTTCCATTACTATATCGGAGCCATGCACCCATTCCTGGACGGAAATGGCAGAACGGCTCGCGCCGTCGAGGCGCTGCTGTTGCAGCGCGCTGGCCTGCGTGACGGATTGTTCATTGCGCTGTCGAACTACTATTACGATGAGAAGCCCGAATATCTACGATCGCTTGCCAGCGTCGCCAGTAAAGAGGGTGATATCACCGAGTTCTTGAGCTTTGGTCTGCGCGGTGTGGCATTCCAGGCCCGTAGATTGCTGAACGAAATAAATCGAAACATCCGTAAGTCTCTGTTTCGTGATGTTTCAACTCACCTCTTCAACAGGCTTTCCAGCTCTCGAAGACGGGTCATCGCTAAACGGCAGATGATGATTTTGAACTACCTTTTGGACAGGGGTGAGGTATTTGTGTGGGAAGGATTTGACCACATGAGCCATAATTATTCTGATGTGTCCGGCCCGCAGTCTGCCTACATAAGAGATATCGTGGCGCTTCAGACCCTGAAGGCGATCAAGCTTATGCGACGTGAAGGAGCATCGGACGTTTCAATGGATGTCCGTTTGGAGTGGCCTACCGAAATTACAGAGACTGCGTTTTTCGAGGGGACAAAAACACTACCGAAGGCAAAATCGTTATCATTCTTGGAGCGCGACTACAGCGATGCTGGCGATGGCGTAAGTGAGATCGCGCTCTAGCTTCTGAAAACGGCAGAGCGGGCGAGAAGAAAGGCCCGCCCTCCGAAGAGAGCGGGCCTCGATGGCGGAGCCCGTTGGCTCGACGCTGATTTGCAGATTCTGCAAATCGGGATTTGTTTGCACGATCTGCAAAGAAATCGCCTAGCCCGGCCGAGGCGGCGCGTCTGGCGGCGGACACCTCAACCGCTCCATCCCCATGGCGTCGAAGAACCGGCACAGCCGACCGACCGTGGCCCAGCCTTCCTCGCCCCAGGCTTCAACGGCGTTGTCGTAGCGCTCGCCTGCGATCCGGCTGGTCAGCACGTCGTCAGGCGGGACCGGTTTGGGCTGGACGATCAAGTCCGTCGCAGGCGGGAAGGCGGCGACCGGCTTCGCGCAACTGGCGACAGCGGCGCCTAAGATCGCGGTCATCAGGGCGGGCGTCAGGAATCGCTTCAGCGGCATGGTCTCTCTCCTCTTGCCGGTTGCGGATGGTGGTGGTTTCGGCCTGGCGCTCGCCAGCGGCGGTTTCCCGCGCGCTGGATGCCCTTGCCTCGGTCTTCTGGGTCTGGACCGCCTGACGGTCTCGTTCGCCCTGTGCGCCTCTGTATGAGCAGTAGGCGCCGGTCAGGACGAAGGCGGCGATGATGGCGACGATCATCCAGCCGGTCGGGGCGAGCATGCGGGGGATGGAGCGGAGGAAGGCGAGGGCGGTCACCTGGCCCACTCCAGCGCCTTGGCCTCCACCTCGTTCAGGCGCCGCATCCAGCCCTTCCCGAACGTGCTGAACGTGGGCAGCGATCGGTAGAAGGCTTCACGGATTTCCGACAGCCGCTCGACGAGGCGCGACGGGTCGAGCCTGCCCACGGCCGCCAAGGTCTTTGGCCCAATCTGTCCGTCTTCCGTGACGCCGGCCGCCCGCTGCAGGTAGCGTTTCGCGCGGTCCACGCCGCTGTTCACCGCCAGGTCGAAGATCATGTAATCGACACCGGCGGGCAGCTTGTCGCAGGCCGCCTTCAGCCAATAGCCCTGGCGATATACGGGCGCGGCCGTCTTCGGCGTCAGAAGCCGCACATCGTCCTTGTCCACGTCGCCGTCGCCGTCGAGATCGAGGCGATACGCCTTGGCTGTCCCCAAGGTGATCCCGAGGTTCGTCGCACCGCCTGGATCGCGTGGGTGGTCCACATAGCCGCCTTCATGGCGCAGCACAGCGTGCAGGCTGCGGTCAAACCGCTCCTGTTCGGTCATGGTCAGTCTCCAGATTGTGGGGGGGGCGGGATGCGAACGGCGTTCGCATGTGCTTAGGTCGCGGCCATGCCGATGAAGCACGATAACGGAAGCCCGCTATGGGGCGCGCCAGTGAAGCGCTGGTCGCCGCGCGTCCGGCTGGTCGTCATGGTCGGCGCCGGCTTCGCCCTGTGGGCGTTGATCGCTGGCGGGGTCTATTGGCTGACCCGGATGATCGCGGGCTAGAAGAGACCCAGGTTCGTCACCCCGCCAACCCGTTGTAGGCGATGGTCAGAGCAGCGGCGGCAATCAGGATCAGGGCGGTGCCGATGATGGCGACCCGGATGCGGGTCTGCGGTTGATCCGACACCGGCCGATCCAGCAGGCCCGCCGGTGGCAGGGCCATCGCCGCCGCCGTCGCCCATCGCTCCCGGCGCGCCAGGGTGAACAGCCGGATCACCGACACGCTCCAGGGCGGCGGGCTGCGGTCGCGCTGCACGAAGTCCAGAACGATGAGGGCGAAAGCCAGCGAACACAGGGCGCCCAACGGCAGCAGGGGCGACATATGCTCGACCTTGATCAGCCGGCCGGGGAACACGGTCGTCGCCCCTCTCACCATCAGGAAGACGGCGATCAGGAAGACGACGGATCGCAGGAACAAGCTGCCCGAGATCCGGGTGTGGTAGGTGGGCCCGAGCAACCGAAACACCACTGTCATCACCCCACCTGCCGACAGGAACAGCATTCCCGTCAAAACGACCCATGCGTGATGCGTCATGACGACGCCTCCTTGCTTTCGACGGCGGCCCGAAGGCCGGCCTTGATGATGCGCCCCACCAGATTGAAGAAGCCGCGCGGATCGTTGGCGGCCATCCAGCCGATGGCCAGCGCCGCGACGCGGAAGTCCAGAACCTTAACCAGGGCGACGATGGTCGAGGTCGCCGCCTCGGCCGCCACCGGCCCGGCGAAGACGCCGATGGCCAGCGACAACCAGGCGCGCACCCTGGCCTCGCGCGTAGCGCCCTTGGACCCATAGGCCGGGATCATGCCCAGGCCGCCAGCGATCAGGCCGCCACACAGGCCCCAGAACCAGGGCAGTTCACGCGGGTCGAACATCCGCCCCTCCAATAGTCAGGCCGTGGTGGAACAGCCGTGTGGGCGGCTTTGGTCAGGTCAGAGCTGCGGCGTCGCGGCGTTCATCGCCGACAGGCTCCGCACCCGATCATCGAGCGTCTGAAGAACCTGAGCGGTGCTGAAGACGAGGTTCGGCAGGCTGGGGTCGATTTCGCTCAGGGTGGCGTAGTTGGCGCGCATGACGCTGATCAGCCCCGCGACCGCGCCGCCCTCTGACGTCAAGCCAAGCCCGGCGTCGGTGAAGGGCTTCAGGGTCGCCAAGATCGCCGCCTTGCGTGCAGCAGCGGCGGCGGCGTCCGCCTGCGCCACCAATTGGCGGGCGGCTTCGATTTCTTCGGGCGTAGGGGTCTTGGCCATGGTTCAGGCTCCTTCGATATCGGCGTCGAGACGCGCGAGGTTTTCGGGGGTGTTGTTGACGTCAAGAGGGACCGGATCGCCCTTCGGGGGCTGCCAGTAGAGCCGCAGCCTGTCGTCACTCAGAGTTTCATAGCTTGGCACCGATCCGGGCGGCCGGGATGCTGGTGATCGTGCCGTCATGCTTGGTGAGGATGGCGTTGGGCATTGGATTATCCTTAAGCTGCAGGGGTTACGACGACGGCGGCTGAGATCGTCGCGCCGTTTACGAACTGGTTCGGTCCTGATCTCGTGAAGGCGACGCGGTAGGACACGGACCCGCTCAACTCGCCGAACTGCTGGCCTGACCAACTGCCGCCCGTTTCGATGGCGTAGCTGCCATTGGGAAGCTGCAACTCGCCCGAAGACATTTCGATGGGCCGAGAGAACAACAGACGCTCCGCACCTGATGTCTGCTCGTAGATCGAGACACTCCCGTAGACCGTGGCGTTGGCGGTCGTTAGCGAGCCGCCGTCGATGCTCCCGGTGCAGGTGATCAAGCTGCCGGCCTGAGTGTTCTCGAAGGGCGTGGAGATAGCGGCAGAGCCGCCAGCGCTCGACGCAAACCTTTTCACCCCGTTGGCTTTGCTGGCGCCCCCCAGTTCAGCCGTGCCGTAGTAGACCTTGCCGTCCGTCCCCATGCAGAACACGCCGTTCGTGCGGGTCGCCTGGGCTGCGGAGTTGCTGGACGGCCCGAACCAAAGGACCCAACCATTTCCTGGTCCAACGATCAGTCGGGCTTGACCCACATCGACATAGATCGGGCGCATGAAGAAGACTTCCCCGCCGATCAGCTTCATGGCGGTGACGACCTGTCCGCCGACGACGTTGCAGAATTCGAGAGCAGACGCGACCAGGCGACCGTAGGAGCTGGACCCTATCGTCCTGAACAGGAGCTGGAAGGGGTCGCCTCCCGATGCACCGATGATTTCGAATATCACGCTGGCCAGTCGGCTTTGTGCATCGGCCGCAACGGCGGCAGTGACGTTGAGTTGAGCCGCCAGCGCCGGAACCGCGCGATCTCCCTCCGTCACGGGCGAGAGGTCGCAGCTGTACCAGTCCAGCGTCTTGTTCTCGTTTGCGCCCTGAGGCAGGAAGCCGTCTTTCCAACGGCTCATCAGGTAAAGCTGCACGCTCGCCGTGTTCGGCAGCAAATCGACCCGCTTGCTGAAGCGATAGATTTTGCCGTCGCCCGACCCGCTGCCCGCGACATACCCGCCGGTGTCGGGGTCTTGGAAGAAACGGAGCACGCCGCCGTCGCCGAGATAGTTGAAGTTGGCGTCCATGCACTGGATCAGGACGCCCGCGCCCTGGAAGCCGGTCCCGGTCGGGCCGCCCCACGGGATGGCGATCTCCACTTCCAGATTGTAGGCACCCGCGCCCCTGAAGCCGCTGATGACCTGCTTCATGCCCAGGTCCTGCATGCTGGACACATACTGCATCCGGACAGGACGTCGGCCGTTCCATCCATCCACCGGGCCGAGGTTCGGCGTGCCGTTGGCGTTCGCCCAGTCATCCCACCCTGCCGGGCGCGGCTGACCGGCAGGCCAGTTCAGGAACCGACTGTTGTTCACGACGCTGGCGTTGGCCCCGACCGAGGCCGCCAGATTGGCGCTGATCGAAGCACGAGATGCGGCGGCGTCGGCGCCGGCCTGGGAAGAGAGAGCGGCGGCGGCCGAGTTGGCGGCGGCGGCGCTTTCGGTCACATCCTCATAGCGGAGGAAGGCAACCTCGGAGATGGAACCCGGATAGACCGAGGCGCCCCAACCTTGAAGGACGTAGGGCCGAATATAGGTGGCGCCCGGCGCATGCGCCTGCAACTGTTCGGTCGTCGGCTCCGATCCACCGATGTCATACCATCCATCAGCATGACGTTTGATGTTGCTGAACTCGGTCCACCATTGGTTCAGAATCGTGCCGTTGGCGTCATAGATCTGGAAGCCAAGCACCCACTGATGCGTGTCGTTCGGGCCGTTCTGGACGATCCGACCGCGCGAGCGGACCCGGTGTTTCCGTCCAGGCTTCAGGGCGATGACGCCCTTCGTGCCATATTCCGCAAACCCGTCACGGTTAACCACCTTCCCAATGCCGGCGATGGTCGGGAAAAAGACCTGATAGTTTATGTCGCCGAGGGCCAACCCAGGCCCGGTGACGGTGCCGAAATAGCGGCCGTTCTCTTCGAACGTCGAGGGCAAGGTGCTCTCCGCCGCACGCTGCGCAGTCGTGGCGCTGACCCCAGAACTGACGGACGCCGCATTCGCAGTCGCGGCCGAACTCGCCGATTGGTCGCGATAGGCCTGGGCCTGGCCGGCCGCCGTTCCCGCCGCGTTTGCAGACCCGCTCGACGACGAGGCGAACTCACCCGCCTGATTACGGTAGGCCAGAGCCTGAGAAGCGCTGGTCGCTGAGGCTGCAGCCGAGCCGCTCGACCCGTCACGCGCCACCTCGGCCGCGACCTTCGCCGCATTGGCGGCCGCAGCGCTGACGCCCGCTTCGTCGGCCTTTGTGCTCGCCATTCCGGCAGACGCGACCGATGCGGCGGCGGCGGCTGTCGCCGTCTTTTCCGCTTCGACATCCTCGGTCTCTATCGAGAGAGCCGCCGTGACGCCGACCATCGACCAGATTCGCAGCATCGTCCGGGTCCAGGCTGTGCCGGACGGAGGCAGATACTCGGCCGATAGCAATCGTGTGCCCTGGGCTGTTCCAGGGTTGACGTCCATCAGTTCCGCGCCGCCGATCTCGACGCCATCGGCGTTCCAGAACCACGCATAAAGCGTCACGCGGTTCTGCGACGCATCGCCGCCTTCGGCCATGCGCCGGATGCGGGCCGAATACCGGAAACGATGGCCTTCGGGCCGTGCAACCGCCTTCGCCGTGTTGAGATGCACGCCGACGCCGAAGTTGTTGACCTCGACGGTCGAGTTGATCGGGTAAATCTTGCCCGGATTGTCCGCGAAGACCTGGCGCAGGTTGGGCTGCCCGTTCAGCGTCGCCCATGAGTTGACCAGGAAGGCGTCCGGCGACAGCGCGGGCGAAGTGGCCAGAGGCGAGTTGGCGGCCGCCTGCGATGCGCCGGCCGACGAGGCGGAAAGGCCCGCCTGGGCTGTCGCCATCGCCGCTGCACCCTGCGCCGTATCACGCGCCGTCGCGGTCTCGTTTCTGTAGGTCTCGGCCTGCCCACGCGCAGCCTCGGCCGCATTCTTCGCGGATTGTGACGCTGCTGCCTGTAAGCCCGCTTGGGTCTCCGACGCGCTGGCGTTCGCGGCCGACTGCGCCGACGCGGCGGCATTCGCTCCCGCTTCATCGCGCGCGGCCTGGGCCTGCAGCTTCTGTTCCGTCGCAGCGGCGGATGCGGCCTCGGCGGCCGTCTTGAACCCGCCCGCCTGAGAGGCCGAGGACGCGCTCGCCCCGGCCGCCGCAACGGAGTCGGACTTCGCGGACAGAGCGCCCTGTTCGGCCGTGACCGCTCCGGCCTGGGCCAGGATCGCCTGGCTCGCCTTTTCGGCGGCGACGGCGGCATTCTGGGCCGAACTGGCCGTATCGCCATAGACCTCCTGAAGGTCCGCCACCGCCGCCGCGTTCGCCGCAGAAATCCCCTCGACGCCGACCAGCCTATCTGTGATCTCCGTCACCGCGATCCGCACCGGGCTCTCCGGCGACAGGTCGCCAGCGATCAGACCAGGTGCGGTATATGGCCCCAGGATGCGGCGACCGCTGGGCGCCACACCCTGCGGCGTCCAATAGGTGATGCCGATCCAGCAATGGCCGCCCGGCTGCATTCCCAAGATTGGCGCACGGACGACGCCATTGACCGGAGGCCCGTCGAAGGCAGCGTCCCAGGGGCCAGTCGCCGAGGCGCCATACTCGACCGTAACCCGGTGTGGGTTGATCGAACCGACCAGGCCGATGACCAGGAAGCCGGACTGCCGCGATCCGTCAGGCCCTTCCGTCAGTTCGGCAACGGTCCAGTCTCCAGCCGGCGGCTGCTGGATCGCCTGTTCCGAAACCGTCACCTGCAATGGGGCGGACGCGCGACCATCGGCCGTCATGACGACGATCTGCACCTGAGCGCTGGTCGCGTTGGTCGCCTCGGCAGGAAGCTCTCGGAGGGGCGGCAGGACCGCCGTCATCGCATTGGCGGGAAGGTCCGGCAACGACACCCAGGCGGCCGACTGGCCAGCCCCCGGTGTCTGGCGCCAGCGCAGGGTGAAGCCTGTGACAGGCGATCCGCGCCATGGAGGCATCGAGAACCCGATGCGCACGCCCTCTGCATCCGCCTGCCAACCCAGCAGGGTCGGCATAGGCGGGTCCATGGCGCGCTCGCGCGTCAGGCGGCTCTTCAGCGGCGGGATTGGTCCTGTCTCGGCCGCCATCAGCAGCGGCGCGACATAGCGGATGCCGACCAGGGTGGCGGTCAGATCAGGGCCGGGCGTGATGCCTATGACCTCGACGTCCTCGCTGATGCGCTCAGGCTCCCCGAAGGCGATCAGGTCGCCGCCGCGCGGGCTGACGTTGGCGTTCCGCAGATCGACGAAGCTGATCGTTCGCGTCACGACCGGCATGGACGTCGCAGGATTCACCACCGGAACGCCGGTCAGCACCTGGCCCGGCAGCCGAATATCCAGCGCATAGGTCCGGCCCGGCTCCATGCGGACCGGCTGGCTCAGGCGCAGGCCAGAGACCAGGCCGCCGGACCAGATGCGGTTCCGCACCGTGGCGTTCGCCGTGCCGACACGATCCCACGCCAGGCGAACCCGGTCGCCGAAGCGGCAGACGATATGCTCGATGTCTGTCGACCAGCTGTCGACGCGGCGCTGGTGGATGCGGGCCGCGAGGTTCCAACGACCGTCGCGATAGGCGCGCTCAAGAGTCTGCTGGCCTTCCAGGCGCAAGGCTTCGACCAGCGTCGCCGCCTCGATGCCGTTCGCAGCGTCGGCCGTCTCGCCATATCCATCGGCATAGACATAGACCTCGTCCGCCTCGCCACCCTGTTCGATGTTCTGGAACTCGACGCGCAGGGCGTGGACCGGATCGGGGAAGACGATCTCCCAGCGGTGATCCTTCAGGTTCGACCCGGCGAACAACTGACGTGGCGCGGGCTTTTCCGTCCAGGGGGACGCCACCAGCTGGGTTCCGTCCCAGAACAGACTGGCGCGGCCGTTCATCCCGAGCAGTTGCAAGACGGCGTCCTGCTTCCGGTCCTCGGTCAGATAGAGATGGGCCTTCCAGTCATACTGGTCGCACAGGGCGGCCCAGGTCCGCAGACCCACGTCCGCCTGCGCCGAGGACAGGGGCAAGGCGGGGGCCGGACCCGTCATCAGCCAGCGCGTCACGGCGGCCGGGTTGGAGGTCGGCACCGGCGCGCCCCAGGCGTTGCCGGTCCAGGTCTCGCAGATCGGGATGATGCAGCAGGTCAGGGGCGCGAGGCTGCCCTGATTGAGAGCCGAAGCCCTGACGGCGAACTCGATCAGCGAGAGGGTTTCGTCCGCCACGGGTTTGCGGAAGGCGATGGCCCGGATCGCCGTCCAACCGATGTCAGTCTTGCGCTTGGCGTTCGTGTCTTCCAGCCTGGAGCGAACGACTTCGAACTCGTAACGGCCCAGCGGCAGGCTGATCGATTGGGTGAAGCGCCAGGGGTCGCTGGACGCCGAGGTCAAAGGAACTGTCAGGCCGCTCTGCCAAGCGCCGCCGCCCGTCGGGACGCCGTTCTGATCGATCGGTCGATAGCGGATCGTCACGGTCACGGACGCGGCGATCTTCCGCCCGTCGTCCTTCGCGAAATACAGGCCCTGCGGCATGAAGAAGTCGAACTCGAACCGTTCGCCTTCGGCCGAGCCGGCGCGCACCACAGGCGTCGCGCCCGATACGGTCGCGGCAAGCTCCTCCTGCAGGTCCAGCTGGTCGGTATCGTTGGCTACGATGCTGAAGGTGCGGGGGCCAGGGGTCAGGTGGTAGGCGACCCGCACATCGTTGGCGCCCATCGAACTGACCAGCGTGTCGCCGATCTTTAGGTCTGTCGCCGTGCAGGGGCCATAGTGGAGTCCGAGGATGCCGTAGATCCACTGATCCTCGCCATGCGCCTGGGTGAAGGTCTTGACCGCGAGGTCGGGCGCCACGACCACCTCGCCCAGCGCCAGGGGCATGGCGCCCCATTGCCGATACTGGTTGGACGCCGAGGACAGGGCGTAGCGGTCGTTCGTCTTGGTGACGTTGGTCTCGGGCTTGAAGATCGCGGCGACCGCCATCTGCCCGGCCGTCAGGATGGCGGCGGCCGCGACCTGCCGCGCCAGCATGGGCCAGGCCTGCAACGGCCCCGCCGGGCCGCCGACCCACATGCTCACCGCGATCACCGCGATGGTCAGCAGGATCTGACCGATTTCCTTCTTGCCGCCGCTGCCGCCGCCCAGCGGTTCGACCACGACGTTGATCACCTGGCCCTCGTGCAGGACCATCGTCAGGGCGTCCTCGCGGTCCAGCCGGACGCCGTCGACATAGACATTGGTCCGCGCGAGGTCGTCGAGCTTCAGGTGTCCCCGGCTGACGGCCGAGGCCAGCATGGTCCGCACCGTGCAGCCGGCCGGCGCCTCGACGTAGGTCGTCGTGCGCGCGAACGGCTCCGGTGACAGCACGATAGGAACGCTGCCGTCAGCCATGAGACCTCACGAAAGTCTGGCCGCGCCGTCAGGCGTGGCGAATGTCTGTGACGAAGGCCGGGACGAAGGCGCCCTTCAGCCTGTAGGCGGCGGCCGGATCAGTCAGATCGAACGTCGCCGTGCCGACCCGGATGTCGGCGTGGAGGATGCGGGTCTGGGACAGCATGAAGCCGACGTGTCCCGATTGACCCAGCCAGGAGAGCAGGGCGACCGCACCGGCCTGGGCTTCGACAGGACGCCACGTTGCGCCCAATCCTTCAGCAAGCAGCCGCGCGCGCTCGCGGCGACCGCCTGGCGAAACGATGCCGGCGGCGTAGAGGTCGAGATAGTCGGGAACGGCGACGTCACACCATTCCCTCAGGCACCAGCGCGCCAGCCCCCGGCAGTCCCAACCGTCCGGCGTGTCGCCCTTCGGCAGGAAGGGGCGGCCGATCAGGCCCGCCGCCCTCTCTTCGAGGTCGGACGGGACGACCATCTGCATGGTCAGAACATGCCCGGCACAGTGGATGGGACGTATTTCACCGCGCACGCCGGCTCTTCGCTGAAGTCCCGAGGCCGGATCACGGCGCTGACCTGCATCGCGTCGCCCTCGACATTCGGCACCTTGGCACCCAGCACCGCCTGTTCCACGACATCGGGCGCCTCGACGCAGACAAGCGAGAGGTCGATCTCGGGCGGCGTCAAGGCGGCGTCGCACGCCTCCTCGACGCGCCGGTCCACATTGCCGATGGTCAGTTTGCCCTTGCCGAAAGGATCTTCCTTGCTGGCGCCGTGCCAGACCAGTTCGAACGGGAAGTGGGGATAGTCGACCCCGTTGGACGTTATCCCCTCGGGCCAGTCCGTGACGGAAATCGGCGTGGGGTCCGCGTCGGAACGGATGACGATCAGCTGCGCGACCGGGTCTTCCTCGCGCCGCCAGGCGGCTTCGATCATGTCCTCGGTGACGTCGGTCATGCCGTCTCCATCCAAAGACCGACCTGCATGATACAGGTGGGCCCGCGCTGCTCGGTCATCACAGGCGCGCCGTCGGCAGCCCAGCTGGCGACGCACAGTCGGTCGGTGTCGGGTTCGACCATCCAGAAGTCGCCCGGCCCTTCGCGCCAGAACTTTTCCAGCTCTGACCGCTCGACGCCGTCGCAGCGGATTTGCCCGACGAACTTCCGCACCGGATCAAGGGCGGTGCGGCGGGATTTCGGCCGGCCCGCGCCGGCCTGATACTCGACCCTGCCGGGCTGGGGTTCGCCGCCGGCGCCGTTGCGGAAAGGCTTGAGGATGTCGGGCCAGGCCAGAAAGGCGAGGTCCGGGTCGTCGTGGCGGCCTGGCGTCCAAAGCAGGGGCGCCGTCCGGCTGGGTTCGACGACCGCCAGCATCGGCTTCAGCGCCAGGATCACGACGGTCTGGTTCGCAGCCGAGGACTGCGCCTCGATCCAGAAGCTGGCCCGCGCTGTCGCCGCCGGGGCGACCTCGCGCTGCTGAACCGTGTAGAAGCTGCCGCGAACGCCTGCGCGGCCGGGGGCATGACCAGCGATCTCAGGCGCGCGGACGGTCAGGGGCCGTTTCTCGATCACGCCGCCCGCGCCATTGTAGAAGATGACGAAGGCTTTCGGCGCGGCCGGCGTCTCCACCGTCCCCAGCAGACCCAAGGCCGCCGCCGACAGTTCCACCGTCTGCCCTGCCTCCACCGGCACGCGATCCGACGCCGCAGGCTGGATTTCGACCGGCGCCCCTGACGTCGGCACGACCTTGGACGCCCTCAGGACGGCCCGGCCGGGTGCGCCCCGCGCTTGTTCGTCGACGGACAGCGCGCCGGCCGAGACCCAGTGCGCTGCGCCCTGGAGGAAACCGGCGTTCCACAGACCGTTGGCCATCAGCGATCCTTGCCTCTAGGGGTCTGGCTGTATGACTTCGCCAGAGAACCGTCTGCGCCCATCTTGCCGACGGCCTTGCGAACGAGCGGCTCAAGGATAACGTCGATGCCCTCCGGCGACAGCCGCGTCGTCGCCTGCAGTTTCTCCGAGCCGTTGTTCACGACCGTCACGGGCATGTTGAAGGTCGGCTGCAGCACGGCGCCGCCCCGACCGCCCGCCGACGTCGCGTCGCGCAGCATCCGCTCCGTCCGCTCGGTGTCGTAAATCCGCGCGCCGGCCGGCATGTCCATCAGCTCCAGGCCGTATTCCCCGACCGGGACCAGACCGCGTGATGGGTTCAGACCGCCGCGCGCCTTGCCCGCCTTGATCGGCGTCTTGCCCGAACCGCCAAGTCCAGCCGATCCCATGATGTTGTTCATCAGGTTTCCGATGAAGCCGCCGCCGCTGGCCTTGCCGCCCCCGAACAGGGCGTTCGTCAGGGGCTGGATGAACATCTGCTGGATCGCGACCTCCAACAGCGCGTCCTTGATGCGCCCCAGGGCATCGATCCCGGCGCGCCCCATCCGCATCAATGCGTCACCCGCGCCATCTGCATTCTTCCAGGCGTCCATCAGACCCTTGTTCATGCCGTCCAAGGCGTCCAGGGCCTCCCCCTGAAGCCACTCCTGGGTCTGAGGCCCTGTCATTTGATGCTCGCGCCAAGCCGCATAGGGGCCGGCGTTGTCACGAATGACCCGATCACGCTGGGCGGCATGGAGCGCAGGAAGACGATCAAGCGCAGCGACCAGACCAGCCCGTTTCACGGCGTCCTCTTCGGCAGCGATCGCCACTTCAAGTTCCGCCTTCTGGCGGCGCTGGGCGATGTCCAACAAGTCCAACTCGATGGCCCGGCGCTCATCCGACGTCCGGGCGCTGGAAGAGGCGAGTGATAGAATTTCGCTTTGGATCTCCGAGTAGGCTCGTTCGGCTTCAAGCGCAGACTGCTGCTGCGCCAAAGTCATGTCGCGGATGATGCGACGGTCCTCCGCCGCATCCGCCTCCGCGTTCATGTCCTCGATATTCTTCAGCAGAAGACGCCGCCGCTCATCAAGCGCGCCCTTGATCTCCAGCTCCTTACGTAACGCCTCGATCTTCGCGTCGCGTTCCTTGCGATCCAACGCTGCCAGACTCTTGGCGAGCTGAGCACGATCTTCCGGCGCATCGCCCGCCCAACGTTCCCGCGTCACATCCCGCCGAGACGATGACACCTCGCGGTCGAGCTGCTCATAGAGGCGTTCGATTTCCTTCTGGCGGCGTTCTGCTTCTTGTGCTGCCCCATCAACCTTAGCCCCACCTTTTGGTGTGGGCGGAGGTTTTGGTCTGTCGCGCCCGCCTGCTAACCATTGACGCACGGCATGCGCCTGTCGCTGTGCCGCCGGGTCATCGACATCGACGCCAGTCGTGCCGGCATCGATCCCTGATTGGCGTTGCGCACCCCGCGTCATACCGGCGGCCCATGCGTCGGAGAACATGGCGTTGTTGTTGAACGGCAGAAACCGCATCCAGCTTTGGAACGAAGCCGCCCACCCCGGCCCCTTGTTTTGGACGCGATCCATCTCGACCGAGAAATTTCCAAGCCAAGCGCCCGCGTTGGCCAGCGCCGTCGCTAACGGCTCGACCGCAGAGTACGCGAGAACCTTCAGCTGCTGACCAGCAAGTTCCGCCTTTCGATCTGCCGCGTCCAACTTGGCGACAGTCTCAGAATCCAAGACGACACCTAAATCCTTCGAGGCGCTAAGCAGATCCCGAAGGCCCTGCTCGCCAAGACGCAGAGCCGGCAAGGATGCCTCGATGCCGAAAGCCCTCATCGCCGCAACCTGTTCAGAACGGTCGGTGATCAGCTCGAGGCGACCTGCAATCATCAGCATCAGCTGATCGGCCGTCTGGATGCTGTCCAGATCGCCCTTGCTGATCTGAAGCTTTTCGAACCAGGGCTTCAGCTTGGCGTCGCCGATGCCGGCCTTGAACTTGCCCAGGACGCCGTTCAGTCGCTCGAGGTCGCCCTCCAAGGCTTGGACGGGCACCCCGGCCTCGTCGGCGACATAGCGCCATTGCTGCAAGGCCTCGGTGCCGACCCCGATGCGCTCCGCCGAATCCGTCAAGGCGGCGGCGGCCTGGGTCGCCTCATTGGCGACGCGGACCGCCGAGGCCGCCCCGACGGCGACCGCCGCGAAGGCCGCCGCCGCCGCCATGCCCCAGCCGCCCATGGATTGCAGCACGGAACCCACCGGACCGGCGCGAGACGCGAATCCTTCCAAACCGGAGCGGGCCTCGCGGACGCCGGTGTCCAGGGCCTTGATCCCGCCCGTCGGCTGACGCATCGCGCGGTCAAGCTCACGCGCCATGCGACTGCCGGCCGGACCGATGCTGGCCAGCTCAGAGCGGACCTCTTCGGCGCCCTTCAGCGAAAGCCGCAGATTGATGCCGCCGCCGTCCGCCATCGGTTCAGTCTTTCACTTCGGCGTCAGCCTTGGCCTGTTCGGCCTCGGCCTCGGCCTCGAGGCGGCCGGCCTCGATCGCGCGGAACGCCGTGAAGGCGGCGCCGAAGTCCAGCTGATCGCCGCCGCCTTGACCTTCGAACACGAGCAGGGCGTCGCGATAGCGCAGACCGGCGACGGCGCCGGCCATGCCCGCCCGCTCCCACAAGCCGGCGGCGCCGCTGGCGATATCCCAAGCCGCCACGCCCTCCGGCGTCAGGGGGGCATTCTTCAGACGGGGACAGAGTCCGCCCTCGATCGATCCACCCTTGGCGCAGAGGTCGGATTCGTCGGCGCAGGCCCGGCAGCGCTCAGCCCCGCCGCTCCAGTGATCCTTGGCCAGGGCGCGCAGCCGGACGGTCTCCGCGCCCATGGGGCGGCGCGGCTGGTCAATCCAAGCCAGGAACGGGGCGAGCAAAGGCGCCCCACCGCCCGGCGCGCCGAACACCAGGGCGTCGTGAATGGCCGAGGGGTCGGTCGGATCCAGCTTTTCAGCCGTCTGAGGATGGTCGATCCCCTCCCAGTCGATCAGGCAAAGACGGGCGTAGCGGCTCGCCGTCAGCAAGGAGCTGTAGCCGACAAGCTGGTCCAGGCTGAGCACGTGATCGCCGCCAGCCATCGCGCCGTCCAGTCCCAGCGCCTCCAACTCGGCGCGGCCCTGATAGATGCGAGACATGGCCTGGGAGACATCCGCCGTGACGATCATCCTGTCCGCGCCGTCAGGCCGTCGCAGGAGCCATCTGACACCGGGCGCCAGCGGCGTCCATTCAGGCTCAGCCGGCGACCAGGCGTCGTGTTTCGGCCGCATCAGGTGTAGCTCGGCGTTGTGTTGGTCAGCACTGCCGTAACCATTGAGGCGTTGGCTCCGATCTCGGCGCGACCGCGCAGGGGCACGTCCAGACGACCGGGGCCGCTGGCGCCGATGCCGACGCGGGCGAAGCGGACATTGCGGATCGTCAGGGCCAGTTTCAGTGACGGCGACAACACCCATTCCAGATCGAAATCGGAGGCGTCCTGGACAACACCGCCAACCGGAACCCTGCCGAGATCGCGCATGGCGGCGCCCTTGAAGCGGCCGGTGATGTTGATGGCCGCCGTCCGACCTTCCAATGCGACGTCATCGACGAACTTGGACCCGGCGTAGCTGTCTTCGCCCAGGACGTTCGCAATGGTGGCGTCGCCCGAGATGACGGCGGCAAGCTGGGTGCCGCCGCGCTTAATCGTGCCGACCGCGCGCGGAACGCGGCTGTTGATGGTCGGGGTCTCCGGTGCGCCCGCGATCGAGGCCCCGTACTGTTCAAGCGCCTCCCGCGCGAAATAGTCGGCGGTGACGCGGGTGTAGCCCCGATCCGATCCGATGGGGAACTGCAGCGAGCGGGCGACAGCGCCGGTCGCGCCGTCGAACTGACCGGCCGCCAACTTCCGCTCGAATGTCCGACTGGGCACGACCGTCGTCGCGCTGTCGAAGGTGTGAACATAGGGGCCAGCGCCCGTCGTCGCCGGCAGGCCAAGCAGCTCGGTCAGGACAAAGCCGATCTGCGCCAGATCCAGCGGCCAGGCCACGCGAAGCGAGGCGCGATGGATGTCCGGGGCAGCAGGCCGGGCGTCGATCGAGTTGGCGAATCCGCCGCCCATCAGTTCGTCGTCCTGGGGCTCTTCCTGAGGCGAGGGCGTCCAGTCGTAAAAGTGACGACGGAAGAAGGTCTGCCCCGGCGCGGCGGCCGGCGTGGTCAGGGCCGTCTGAGAGGCGCTGTAAAGTTCGGCCAGACGGCCGCGCGGATCGTTCGAAGTCGTCATGACGGAGGCTCCGTTAGAGGAAGGTCAGGCCGTCCAGGAATGGACGAAGGGCTGGGCCAGCTCGACCTCGACGTCGGTGGCGACCCGGACATGGTCGGTCGCCAGCAACACCTTGGCGTCGGCGTCAGAAACCGCGATCACCTGACCGTG
Organism: Brevundimonas sp. UBA6550; assembly: GCF_002434505.1. GTDB lineage: Bacteria > Pseudomonadota > Alphaproteobacteria > Caulobacterales > Caulobacteraceae > Brevundimonas. The sequence continues at coordinate 386,715 of NZ_DJKE01000012.1, read as the reverse complement.
GACGAGGCGTCGTTCGGCATCATCCTTGATTACGGCCAAGTGCTGGACAGCCGGGACGGGCGCGACGCCGCCTTTGCGACCATCACCATCGTGGTCGAGAGGGTCGCGCGGGGATGGGGGCGCTGACGCCGCTGACGAACCGGGTTTGTCGGCGGCGACGTTGTCGATGTCTTTTGGCATCGAAGTCTCCTTCAGGAAGCCGCGTCGCGGCCGGTGTAGAGGATGCGGATCGGGATCAGGGCGGTGGCTGACGGCAAGGCGTTGACGAACGCCACGTCGTCATCGCGAGCGGGCGGCATCACCTCGGCATAGACTTCAGCCTCGACGCCAAGCGTGCGGTTCTGAGCAATCAGATCGGCGATCAGCCGGACGCCTTCGTCGCGAGCCTGACGGCGGGCGGCGCGCAGGGCTTCCAATGTGTCGCCAACGCCCGGCTTGGCCTGGACGGCGTAGGCGATGATCGGAGTGAACTCGAGTTCTTCGCCAGCCTCATCGATCTCAGCGCCCCTGACGAAGGCCAGCGTTTCTGGCGTGGCGTCCTGGACGGCCAAGGCGTGCAGCAGTTCCCCCGCGATCGGCGCAGCGCCCATGCGGGTTAGCCAATGCGACGGCTCCGGCTCATCAAGAGCCGCCGGCGGCAATGAGGGTTCACCAGCCGTCAACGCCACGAGGGCTTGAAGGAGAGCCTCGCGATTGGTCATCAGCCGCCCTCTCTTTGATCCACCGCCAGCTCGCCCATCAAGGCGTGGACGAAGTCGCTGGCGAAGTTCTTCATGATCTCGTCGAGCAGCGCCTGCCCTTTGATCCGCTTGCGTAAGGTCGCGGTCTTGGCGAGGGCGAACAGCGGGGTCGGCGGCTTGGACAGACCCTTGGCCTTGCGTCCCGTCGGGGTCAGCGCCCGCTTGTCCGCCGCCACCAGCACACCCGTCTGGCGATCCGGCGCGATGATTGGGACCAGATCCACGCCCATGGCCCGCGCCACCTGCTCGACGTAGGAATCGTCCTTCTCAAACCGACCCCAGGCGTTGCGGCCGATCAGGCCCTTCTTCTTCTGTTTCTGAAGGCGACGGACGATCGCCTTCGCCGGTCCCAGGGGGATGGCCAGGAACTGGGCGTTGCCGGCGACCTTGATGACGGTCGCCTCTTCGAACACCGAGATCAGCATCCCCGCGCGGGTGTAGATCCAGCCGGCGACATCGAGGCTGTTCTTGTCCCGGGGATAGGCGTTGCCGCGCCATGTGTTCGCCAGAGAGCGGGCGTTGTGGAAGCCACCGGCGATGATGTCCGCCCTCAGCCGACCCTTGCCGGCCTCGACCACCCGGTTCATCGCTCGCCAGTAGGCGCCGTGCAGCGCCTTCAGCTGGTCATCGATGGAGGCCTGAAGCTTGCCTTGTAGAGCAAGGCCCAGATCGCCGGCCGAGGCGTCCTCGACCGTCAGCTTAACCGCCGCGCCGCCCTCGCTGTAGCGACCGATCCGCGACGGACGCGACGCCCCGCTGTCGGCCGTCGCCAGGCCCCAGGCCGAACGGCCCGAAAGACTGGCCATCAGCGACTAACTGGACAGAGCCAGTCGCGGCCGTTCTGCTGAGCGTCGCGCCACGGCTCTCCATGCACGACCGCCTGAACGCCGCCTACAACGAAAACATCGCCCGACCGTGGCGGCTGGCCAGGCCGGCGGATTTCAGCTTCGGCGACCGAGATCCGCACGACATCGGCTAAGTCGATCATGGACATCCCGCCGATCGAACCCGCCTGCTCGACGCGATCGAACATCGCCGCCACCGTCGTCGCAAACACGCTTGGGCGAGACCAGATCGCCGCCGCGTCATCGGACAGTTCAGCAAAGACAGTAGCGTCGAGATCGGCCATCAAATCGCCGAAACCCGCCATGGCTGATCAACCAATGCGAGCCGAGCCAAGCCGCGTCGCTGCGCGCTCGACTTCTTCGGTCGAACCGAAGCGGATTTTTCCGGACCGCTCCAGGGCAAAGGCGCGCCGCTTGGGCACGGAAACGGCCATCCCCCTGCGCAGACGTTCTCCGCCGGCGCCCAGCAGCTTCGAGGTCGACAGGATCGCGTCAACGCGTTCTTCCTCGCCGCCATCCGCAGGCGGGCCACGACGTGCGCGAGGAGGCTTTGCCGCCTTATCGGCCGCCGCC
>NZ_DJKE01000012.1:0-384371 GCF_002434505.1 Brevundimonas sp. UBA6550 | reverse complement strand
CGCCGCCTTATCGGCCGCCGCGTCCAGCGACGGCTGCGCCTGGCTGGACGCGGCCTGTAGAGCGAGCTGTGAGGTCGAGGTCGGCGTGTTCGTATTATCCATGACGGGTTCCTTTCGACGGGCTTGTCGGAGGGCGCGATGCTGCGCGCTCGGAAAATCCCGCCGCCCGAGCTGATCGGGCGGCGGGGTCTGCGATGCGGGCGAGACTTACTTGAGACGGCCGGGGATCAGTGCTTCCGGGCGGGTGCAGATGTGCAGACCGTTCGTCTGGCCTTCCAGGTCGATGTATTTCTCGCCCGTCGGGTCGAGGGTCGCCATGGCGTAGCGCGGCAGACCCTTGCGATTGACGGCCGAGAACCACGGCGCCGGGGCATAGCGACTGATGAACAGGCCGGGGATGCCCATGGGAATGAAGCGACATTCGTCCGCATCCATTTCGACATCACCGTAACCGGGATACTTCTCCCAGATCACCCCACCATAGACGAAGGACTCGGACGGATCGCCCCGCAGATCCTTGGCCTCCATCGTCGCGAGATAAGTCTCGCGGACTTCGGGGTGATTGGCGACCTGCTCGTACAGATCCTCGCCGCAGGGCGCCCAAACCCCGCGCACGGGTTTGTTGCCAAGGATCTGACGCATCTGCGTGCGAAGGCCGGAGAACTGTGCACGAAGCAAGCCGGACTTTTCGGCCGTCCAGCCGGTGCGGTCGAGGTCGATCTCGATCGCAGCAGGTTCGGTGACCTCGAACTCGTCGTAGAGGTCGAGCAGCACGCTGCCGTCCTTGTCCAGGATCAGTCCCTGAATGGCGCCGAGACGATGATATTCCTCAGTCACCGTCAGAGTGTCATCCATCGTCTGAAGCTTCTCGTCGCGGGCCGACTCGATCCCAACCATTTGGTCTTCCGACCCAAACTCACGCACGTCCTGAAGTTCGTCCGCCATCAGGCGGTCGCGCACGGGCACGTGCGGAATGACCAGAGGAATGCCCTGGCGCGTCGGATCCTTCATCGGCGTGGGATCCGCGCCGCGCGGCAGGACGGGGGCAATGTCCAGACGCGAGTTTTTGCGCTCGATGACAACGGACGTCGTCGGCACGCCCTGCTCTTCGAACAGGCCCAGCTGGGCGATGCGCTGCGGCGGGGTCTCGGTGGCGTTGATCGCCGCCGTCAGGGTGGTGGTTTTGAAGAGGCTCGACTTGAAGACGTTCACCAAAGACATGGTCGGTTTCCTTGCGTGTTGGCAGCCGACGGCCGTCAAGGCGACGTCGGTGAAAAGAGACCGGCCCGGCCGCTGGCCGGGCCGAGATGAGGGAAGAAGGCGCCTTGATCAGAAGCGGGCGAGGACACCCTTCGCGGCCAGCTGGGCGACGGCCGCCGCCTTTTGGTTGTCCGTGGCGCCGGCAGGCCAGACCAACTTGGCAAGGGTCACCTCGCCATCCCGTTCGAAGCTGACGCCATCGACCTTCTCGGTCGTGGTGACGTAGTCGTCGAAGGCGATGCCGGCGGCGGTCTGGCTGCCGTCGGTGGCCGACGGCGCCAGCTTCACATAGTCACCGCTTGCCGTGACCTTGCCGAGCACTTGGCCAGCGAGGAGCGTCTGCGCCAAGCCGACGACCATGCGCTGGCGCGACCGATAGCCATTGGCTTCGGACAGGATGAAATGGCCCGCACCCGGCGAGTCCTTGAGGATGGTCATGAGAGGTCTCCAGATCCGGCGCCGACCTGCGACGCCTTCAGGCGATTGAGGTTGGAAGGCTCAGGCGAGGCTTATTTGACGCTGCCCTTGGCGCGCTCGGCGCGGCGCTTGTAGATGGCCGACGGGTCGAGACCGGAAGACGCCGGCTTGCTGGACGTCGAAGCATCGGCGCCAAGTCGCGGCGAGCCCTTCAGCGTCGCTTCGAGACGGCGCGCCCCGCCGCCGGAATAGGCAGCCGACGTCTTGCGGAACTGGGCATAGGTCAGCCCCGCTGCAATCGCCGCCGTCGCCGCCTTCGGGTTGGCTTCAGCTTCGGGCGAACCAGCGATTTTCTCGGCTTCGGTCTGGACGCTGTCTTCATCGCCTTCAGCGGCGTCATCCGCTTCAGCATCGGCGTCATTGTCGTCGGTGCCGTCGTCTTCAATTTCGGCATTCGGCGCGTCGGCGTCGTCTTCATCGTCCGCCGGCGGTGCCTCCTGGGCGGCCTCGGCCTTCAGTCGAGCGACTTCAGCTTGCGCCCAGCGGGCGACGGCCTGGGCGGCAGCCAGAGCGGTGCTCGCGGACGGCTTGCCGCCCGCTTTCGGTGTCTTGGCCACGGGGGCCTCCTTTGCAGGGGAAGCCGAAGCGCGGTCCCGCGCGCTGCCGGCCGATGCTTGTGAACCCGGGACGGTGTTGGTTTTGGAGCCGGCGACCTGATCGCGCAGCTCAGAGAAGGCGCTCTCTTCCGAAGCGATCGCATCGACCAGCTTCAGGCCCAGGGCGGATCTGGCGGGGTCATCGTGGTGACCCATGAAGACTGCCGCCTGGGTCGCCAGAACTTCCTCGGGCGAGAGTTGAGGACGGCCGGCGACGACGTCGGCGACGAAGTCCCTGCCGCACTGGTCGATCTCGGCCTGAAGGTCCGCGCGCGCGCGATCTGACAGGGCGGCGAACCAGGCTCCGTCGGTTTTGGCGTCACCGAACTGGATAGGCGTTATCTCGACGCCGGCCTTTTCCAAGGCCCCCGACCAGTTCTCATGCACGATCACCGCACCGATCGAACCGACCAATCCGACGCGGCCGGCGACGATCTTGTCAGCGCCAGAAGCAATCCAGTAGCCGGCGGAGCAGGCCATGTCCGCATAGACATGGATGGGCTTGCCGCCGCCTCGCGCGCTGTTCTCGCGCATGTATTCAGCCAAAGCGGGAAGGCCGCTGGCGACGACGCCGCCCGGCGTCGCTTCACGGATGAAGACGGCTCGGACGCGGTCGTCCTCGTTGGCTTCGCGCAGACCCTGAAGGATGGTGTCGTAACCGTGATAGACCTCGCCGCAGAACATCTCGCCGCGATCGAGCAGCGGCTTGTCGATCTGCATCAGGGCGACGCCGTCTTTCAGCGTCCAGCAGAAGCCGAAGTCGTCAGGCTCGCCAGCATACAGCGGCGTGTAGGCGAGACGGGTTTCCATGGGGACGGGCGTGTAATCACCATCGTCGTCCATGGCGGTTGGCTGGCGGTTCAGCCCCGCCAGTTTGCGGATCAGGGCGGAGAAGCGGCCGGGCTTCACGCTGGCTTCGGCATCGACATCGCGCACGCGGTTGGCCAGCTCGAAAGCAGCGCGCGGCGTGAGCAGAAGGGGACGGCCCGCGTGGCGGGTCGCCAGACTGGTCAGGTTCGACATGAGGTGTCCTCAGATGGCTCGAAAGCCGGTCAGGCCGCGACGGGCCGGGCATCCAGGAAGGCGTTGTGATCGACGCTGTCGGCGACCGCAGCGACCCGCGACATGGCTGAGCGGCGCGCGGAACGCGGTCGCTCATCTCGCTGGCGATCCGCCTCGGGATCATCGTCCGGCACGACTGGATCGCCGTCGACCGGCAGGCCCAGTTCGCGCTTGTAGGCGTTCTCGCGGGCCTTCTGCTCGAGCTTGTCTTCCCAGTTGGAGCCGTCGTACTCGGCGCACTCGTCTTCCATGGTCGTGATGCCCTCTTCCATCCGACCAGCCGCCGCCAGCAGCTCCTTCGTGGGATCGATGTGGCCGCGACCAGGACCGCGCCAGCGGCCTTCGACATAGGCGTCGATCGCGTCGTAGAAGTCGGGAGCGCCTGCCGGCAGCTGGATCGCGCCGATGTCGATCGCCTCTTCCAGCCAGGCCGCAAAGAAGGGCCAGACAATCTGCTGCTCGATCAAGCCGCGCAGAGCGAGCGTTTCCTTCCAGGCGATCATGAGGGCCGCCCGCGCCGACGAATAGTTCGTCGTCGAGAAGTCCATGGACAGCTCTTCGTAGGTGACGCCGAGCGCCGCCGCGATGAGCCGCAGGATCGCCCGCGTGAAGCCGTCGAAGCCTGAGGTGTCGCGGGCCGTCGTCTGCATCTGGACTTCGTCATCCGGTCCCAGAACGGGGAAGCGGACGCCCTGAACCTCGACCGGGTTCTCGTCGTAAAAGTCCTCGCGCTCCGCCGCAAAGCCCGACATGTCGTCGGTGTCGAACGAATCCGAAACCGCCGACGGACCAGCATTGGACTTGATGAAGCCGAGGAAGAGGGCGTTGAGGGCCGCCGCCTCGATGGTCTTGTCGGTGAACCGCGAGAAGCTCTTGAACAGCTTCAGCACCGAGGCGAACCGGGTGACGCCCCGTGTCTGACCGGCACGCAGCTTGTCGAACGCATGCAGCACCTGGGGCCGCCCCAGATTGGTCGAGTAACGCTCCCACGACGTCCAGTTCATGGACACGCGACCGGCGCCCATGCCGACGTCGTCGGGGTGACCCTCGCGGATCCAGTAGCGGATTGGCGCCTGGTTCCAGTTCTTCTCGACACCTCCGCGCAAGGTGGGCGTGTCCGGCTTGCCGTGAGGGTTCGACAGGCGGTCGGGATCCACGACACGTAGGCGCGTCTTGTATTTCGTCAGCTCTTCCTCAGCCCACTCGACGAGGCCCAACATCTCGCCGTCGTTGAAGATGTGAGCGGCCGACAGGCGCAGCAGCTGGCCGAAGGTCAGGGTGCGTTCCGCGTCGGCGCAGAAGTGGATGCCGTAGGCGTATTGCTCCCACTCAGCACCGATCGCCTGGCCCAGCTCGCGCGCCGCCTCATAGCTGATGCCGAGCGCGCGATGGTTCGGCTTTGACGTGAAATCCCAGCGGAAGCCGACGGACGCATTGACGACCCGCATGGTGGCGGACGCGCCGACGCCTTCGTTCCGACCGATGTCACGCGATTTGGCGATGACCTCATCGCGGTCATCCAGCCAGTCGGCATCCGCCGAGCGGAGGCCCGGCCGCCAGTTTGCATGCACGCCCTCGCGGCGCGCCGCTTCATAGGGTCGCTCGAACGCCGTAGGCACATGAGCCACCGACGCCGAACGGGTGGAAGGATAGGCAGGGCCGCGCAGGCCGAACACGCCGCTCATCGGCCCCACCGGAAGGTGATCGCACCGCGACGACGCGACCGTCCAGTGAGAGCCTTGGCTTCCAGAGCCTCGATCTCGCCATCCAGACGCTTCAGATCCGCCGCCGCCATATCCTTTGAACGACCATTTGAAGCGACCTTGGACACCGCCCGACCGCTGATCTGGGCGTCGCGGTCAGCCCGCAGGCGGGCGAGACGGATCACATCGTCATCGGTCAGCGCCATGGTCAGCCTCGTTTCTTACGGAAGAACCGACGTTCCGACGAACCCGGTTTGTCATTCGCCGGCGGCGTCGGATCGGACGGCTCCAACGCAACTGCGGACTTCGGCGACGGCTTTTCACCCGAGAAGAGGTCAGGCGCCGATGCCGAGGCCTGGCCGCGCGCAGCGGCGCGTGCGGCCCAATCCACATTCTCTGCGCCGTTCTTAGCCGGCGCGCCGACCCCGAGGCTCCACGCCAGCGCGCGGGCGCCGACCCAGATGTCCACCCACTCGTTTCGGTCCCGCAGCTTTTTCCACCAACGCTTGATCTCGCCGGTGCGGTCGTCGGTTTCCTCGGCCAGACCCTCTGCCGTGATCTGCTGCGCCCAGGCCTCGTCTTCGGCCATGGACCAGTGTCCCCGGCCTTGCTGACGGACCGCGTAGCCCGCTTCGGTCGAGAGCTTCAGGGACCAGGCCAACATGGCCTTCAGTTCCCATGTGCCGGAAGGCCATAGCTTGACGCGCCCCTTGACCCGGCCCTGCTCAACCACCTTGACCGGCTTGGCCTTGCCCAGGATCGGCACTTTCCAGCCCGGCCGGCCATCCATGGCGTAAGACCGGGGACGCCCGCGACAGAAGGAATAGGCGCGCTGGGTTCTGAAGCCGGTGTCGACGCCAAACGCCTCGATCCCCAGCTCGCCGCCTTCGGCATGGGGGTAGGTTCGGCGGTAGATCTCGTCGAGTTCGAACCAGACCTGGTCGCCGGCTGTGTCGCCCGGAATGACCCAACGATCGATGACCCACCACTCGCCGCCCGGCCCCCAGGCGATGGCCCCGCCTTCGAGGTAGGCACCCTGGACGTCGGTGAAGGCCGTGACGTATTCCGCCCCTGCCGGGACGATGGAGTGTTCGTATGGCTCGCGTAGGCGGTGAAGTTCCTCCCAGCTCATCGCCTCGACCGAAGGATCCCAAGCGCGGCCGAAGGTCTGCTGCTCCAGGGTCTTCAATTCCGCTGGCGACTTGGCGTCGGCGATGGACTTGGCGATCTTCGCCCAACTGATCAGGCCGCAGTACGCCTGCCAGATGTAGTAGCTGGGCTCGCGGCCTTCGCAGTTTCGGCGCGTATAGCCATGGACGTCTTCAGCTGCGACGAACTTGGCTGGCGCCGGGTTATCCTCGTTCTGGCTCGGGAAGGTGGGCAGCCAGATCCCGGCGGGGCGGAACGTCAGCATGTCCGTCTCTTCCAACACGCCGCCGCATCCGCCCTCCGAGGGAGGGCAGACGAAGTGATGAGGCGTGCCGTTCGGCGAGGCCGGTTTGAAATCCTCCGGCTCGAGGTGGAAGAAGCCGGTGCAGTGAGGGCACTGACCATAGAAGCGGCGCTGGTCGCCCGCCTCTTCGGCCTTTGAAACTTCGCACTCGCCCAGTACGGACGGCGTCGAGATCATCAGTTCCTTGGAACCGATCACCGAATAGGCGGCCTGACGTTCACGCGCCTGGGCGACCGGGGAGCCGCGCTCACCAACATCGACGAGGGCGTTGCCGACCTCTTCCAGGATCAGGTTCCCGGTCGAGATCATCTGTAGTTCTTTCGGTGACGCGAGGTTGAAGAGGCGGATCTGCGCGCCCGTCTTCAGCGTCTTCTTCTTGCCGTCCGACATCGGCCGGCCACGGATGACGCGGCGGTCGATGCGGTCTTTCAGCCGGGGACTATCGTCCAGCAGCGGCTCGAGCTTCAGCTCGTTGTATTTCGTGATCTCGCCCGCCGAAGGCAGGCCGATGGCGAAGGATCGCGGATTGTTCTCGACCGACCAGCAGACCCAGAGCTGTCCGACCGTGCTCTTTGCGGATTGCGCCCCACCTCGAATGGTGACCCGCGATGCCGGATCGTCAGGGTGCAGCCTATCCAGCGGCTCGCGCAGATACTCGACGCCGTCGAAACTGATCGGCCCCTCTTTGGGCGTGTTCGTTCGCGCCGAAAGGATAACCGGCCCGCCGTCAGCGCCGCCCGCAACCCACTCTGAAATGCTCGTTTCAGGGGCGGGCGCCATCGCCGCCGCCACACCCGCGTAGACCGCCGCAGCGGCCAGCGACATTGCGGTCATCGCGTCAGGGCGCAGCGGCCTGGTCGGCGGCGATCATGCCGGAGACAGACGGGTGCAGCTGCGCTTCGGCCGCCACCTTTAGTTTGGCTGATGCCGCTGCCTGGGCATCCTTTCGCGCCTTGCGGAAATCAGCAGCGACAACGCGGCCGTGGCGGGTGGCGATGGACATCTCGACCCGCTCCAACTCTGTCACGAAGGTCTGCATCACGCCGTTGATGACGGCCAGAACGTCAGCCGCCGGCACAAGGTCGCCCTCGGCCAGTGCGTCTTCACGTTCCTTGTCGCGGACCTGAAGCTGTTTCAGGCGAAGGTTGGCCTGCTGGATCTCCGAGGCGATGCCGGGCGTCAGCGGTACGCCGCCGCCATCATCATCGTCCAGGCCAGTTGGTGCAGCATCCTCCGGGACCATGTCGCGCCGCCCTATCGACAGCGTGTTACCCGAGCGATGAAGGATCAACGCCGCGAGATCGACGTATCGGCATCGGCCTTCTTTTCGAGAGGCGATGTCGGGGTTGCGAGCGAGATACCTCGACACGTTCGAGGCGTCGATCTTATCACCGCGCCGCGTCAGTTCGGCCGCCGCCTGGGCGACGGTCACAAAGCCGGACGGTGCTGACTGCATCCGTGCGTTCATGTGCGTTCACCCGTGCGCTAAACCCCATCCGTGCGCGATCCGTGCTATGCGCATTTTAGGTCTTCGCTTGAGAAGTTACGCGCCCAGCACGACCGTATTGCTCACAGGGAAGGGGGAAGGACCCGTGATGCGAGCCGGTCGCAGGGCGGGGAGTGCGAAGCCCGCCTCGGCAGGGCCGGGCGGGCTGGGGTCGCACCTCTGGAAGTGAGGGAACGGATGCACTTAGCGTTCCCGTCCGACAACCTACATTTTCTCGACCGATCGAACTTTGTCGGAAAGTGTAAGTGCCTCGATCAGCAGCGACCGATTCGTCTGCCACCGACGACCGCCGCCCGTAAGCCCCCGAATGCTCTCACCCCGACCGGCGACGGCCTGAAGCACGGCGGCCTGTTCCGGCGTCAGCGCCGCGTGCTTTCTCGACAGCAGCGCGCCGGCCTGTCCTCGCTCGATCGCCGCCGCCATTGGAGCCTCTGGATCCGCCCATGCCCGGCCCACGCGTGGCTCGATCGTCGCGACGCCGATCGGCGCGCGGGCCGCCTCGACAAGCTGACGATACTCGTCCGCGATCCGCAGCTGGTCATCGTCGAGGTGCCCGGCCCGATAGAGGCTGGCGATCCCATCGATGCGCCGCGCACGCCGGACGGTCTGAACGTCGAGGACGGGCTGACCCTTCAGCCGCGCCAGCCCGCCGTTGTCGTCGCGCCGGAACTCGCCGACCGCCACCGTCTCGACCTCGAACGCCTCGCCGCGCGCCTCGGCCCGCAGCAGCGTGTCCTCGATCGCCGCCTCGACGGCCGCCCCATCGCGCGCCGCCTTCAACTGCCCCTCGACCAGACGGACCAGCATGGCCGCCTTGCGTCGCTCAGCCAGGCCGCCGCCGGCCAGACGCTCGGCTTCCATCAGCGCATCCCGCTGCGAAGGGCGTAGGGTCACGCCTGACACCACCACCTCGACCGGACCAGCGACGCGCCGCGCCCGGCTGGCCTCCATGCGCGCCAGCTGCTCTGCGCTCAGCCGCATCGACATCGCCGCCTTACCCATGCGCCGCCCCCTTCGTCATCACCCGGACGCCCAGCGCCTTCAGCGCCGAACCCGCCCCATCCGTCAGGCGCTGCGCCCCGATCTTCGTCGCGGCGACGACCGCGCAGAGCCCTTCGTCCCAGCCCGCGTGGTTGAGGTAGCTGGCCACGCCCGCTTCCCCCATCGCGTCCATGACGGCCGCCCTCACGTTCGCCGGTCCCGCCCAGCCCAGGACGATCGGGGCCTGCGCCAGCGCGCCGTCGTCCGGCAGCCAGGCCATGAACCGATCCTCATCCAGCCAGCGGTCCAGGTTCATCGCCTTGCCCCGCCCGAAGTCGGGATCACGAGCGACACAGGCCCGAACCGCGCTCAGCATCCGGTCGTCGGTTTCACGGCTGCGCTCGACGGCGTTGAGCCATGACGCCTCGACCCGTGGCGGGGCGACCCGCTCCGGCGCCTTCGTCGCCCAAGCCTTCCCAGCAGCCTCACTCGCGCGCACGCTCGCGGAGGGTTTAAACCCTTGAGTAATTCCCTTCCCTATTTGGGTGACACCCGTGTCACCCCGTGGGGTGACAGATGCGACATCTTGGGGTGACACCGTGTCACCCGGCGACCCCGGATTTTCCCCGCCTTGGGGTGACACCCTGTCACCCCGCGCCGCCGCCCGTTCGGCCCTGCGACGACGCGCCGTGCTTGCGTGACCCGTCTCCAGCGGCAGCTGATAGTAGGGGTACAGACGCCCCTCCATGTTCTTCTTTTCGCCCGTCGCCTTGATCAGCGACATGGCTTCCAGCGCCCTCAGGCCGCGCTGAACCGACCGCTCCGAGACATCCATCTCCATGGCCAGGACGGGCACCGAGGCCCAGCCTACGCCCAGCGCATCGACGTAGGACGCCAGATGCACCAGCGTCTGTTTGGCGTTGCGATCCTTCTTGCCAGCCGCATCGACGCATTCCTGCGCCTTGGCCCACGTCACCGCCACGTCGCTCATGACAAGGCCCCCAGCGGCGCGCTGGGCGTCTTCAGGGCCAAGGCGCTGGTCCGCTCTATCGGCGGCAGGTCCGCCGCCGCCACGCGGGGCCGCAGCACCGTCTCCGGTGCGACCACAATCCGCCCGCCCTCGACGGCTTCCAGCGTGCTGATCGCCCGCCCCAGCTGCCCCATCTCGTTCAGCGTCTGGACCATCAGCGCGTGCTGATGCTTCGGATCTTCCGCCCGCAGCGCCTCATCGCTGGCGATCTGACGGCGCACGTCCGCCACCGCCCGCAGCTGCTCGCGCAGCAGGTTCAAGGCCGCCTCGAACGCGCCGGCCTCCCCAAGCTTACTCACATCCACCCCCGTTCCTGGGCCAGCCAGGTCGGCATGGTCCAGATGTTCTCGTCGCGGCCCTCGCCGCGTTTCGCATGCGACTTCGGCGCCCACTGCGCGTCGCGCCGATCGTTGGTCTCGGCCAGCAGCCACGCCTTGTCGGTCTGCCCGTGCACCACCATCGCCAGGGCGATCTCGCCCGCCTTCGCCGCCGGCCGAGGCGTCTCGCCGAACAGGTCACGCATGCTCCAACTCCCACAGGAGCTTGCCCTCGGTCGGATGCCTATCGGTGCGCCGGCGCGACGGGGTGTCCCAACTTCGGCCTTTGACTGCGGCAATCATCGACCATCCCGCCGCGCGCAGGCTGACTCCGCTTTCGCGGGCCAGCGTGTAGGTCCCGATCCTCCGATACCCGAGGGCCATTGCGGCACGAGCGCAACGGGACAGCAGGAAGCTCGCCGTCCCATTGGCATGCGATCTCCCATGACGATCCGTGACGCTCGGCAGATCGCTTCTCACGCACAGCCGTGAGATCTCAGCCGTCAGCCCATCGTCCCGCATCCGCGCAACCGGCCGCCCGACGATGGCGACCCCAACGAGATCCGCATCGCGGTAAGCCCCCAAGCTGAAGAGGTGACCGACAGGCGGCGGGTGATGACGATGATGAGCCAGGACAAAAGCCTGAGCCTCGCTTAGACCAATCCGCTGGTGGCGAAGGCTCGTCATGCCGCCACCTCGACGATGGCGGGCACGTCAGGCCCGAATACGACCCGCCTCAGCGCGGCCGCTGCATTCGGGCGCATGCGATAGCCGACGCCCCAAACCGTCTCGATCCCGTCGTTGATGCCGACCGCCGCCATCGCCCGGCGCACCTTGTGCACCGTGACCTTGGCGCTTGTGCAGGGGTCGGCAAGGTCGTCGAAGTGTCGGCAAGTCGCCCTCGCGATCGCGTCGTAGCGGACCGCGCGCCCCTCGCGCTCGACCAGCAGGATGACAGCCTGCGACAGCAACGGGGCCAGACGCAGCGTCCTGGACCAGCGGTCCCGAAGCTCGCCGTGGACGACAACGTTGCGCTCTTCCGACGCCTGTCGCCGCCATTCGGCCAGCTCATCCTTCATCTGCGCCAGCTCGGCCGCCAGGAGGTCGCATCGCTCACACATCTGGCGACCTCGCGATTTTGGCGAAGGCGATCACCGCATCGCCCTGATCCATCCAGGTCCGCCAGCGCAGGGCGGCGAAGGCCTCCGGATCATGGTCGGCGGCGCGGAAGGCCAGCACGTCCGGCGCGCAGTTCAACCGACCGACGCCCAGCATCTTGCCGGCGCGACTGGTGACGCCCATCACCACCCCGTCATCATCGACGGCGGCGACGGGCCAGGCCGCCCACAGCCCGACGGTGGCGTTCAGGCAGACAACGACGATGTCACCCGCAGCCGCGACGCGGCGCACGCGGACAGGCTCGCCGGCCGGGCGAGCGGGGAATTCGACGATGTCGGCGGTCATGGCTCGGCCTGCCCGCTTGCTTTGATGCGGACGGCCGCTTCAGCCGCCTTGCCGCAATCCGCGCCGTTCCTCGAACATGAAGGGCAGTAGACGTCGCTGTCGTCGCCCCAGCTATCGGTTCCGCAGTCGCCGGAAGAACCCTGCCATCCGCATCCGTCGCATGACGCCGGATAGAAGGGTTCGATCACCGTGACGATCTGCCCATTGGGATAGCGATATTGCGTCATGCCGCCCTCGCCAGTTCGGGCTTCAGGCGGCTAGCCAGCGCCTCGACGTCGACGTCAAACAGGTCAGCCAGGTCGCCGATCGGCACGCCGCGCGAGAGGTAGATCCGCGACCAGCGCACCATGTTGTCGCTGACGGCCTTCAGCGTTTCGACCGCGCCGGACGGCGCCGGCGTCGGCCGCGAACGAACCGGGTTTGTCGCGGCGGGACGGGGGCGATCGGGTTCGGGGGGCTGGGCGGGCGGCGGTGGCGGGGGCGAAGGCGGTGGGGCAAGCGGGCGATCCGGGCGCGTCTGAACCGGCGAGGGCTTACGCGCCGACGCATCCGCGTCCGCCGCCTTTGGCTGAGGGCGCGCGCCATCCGGCACGCCGCCAGTCCGCAGCGCTTCGGCGACGGTCAGAAGGTGATCCGCATCGATGTCCGCGTTGCGCAGCATGGACGGGGCCAGCCGCGACCGATCGACCTTGAACACCTCGGCGACATCGCGCGGCTTCAGCTTCAGCGCCGTCATCAGGCCCGCCGCCGCGATCAGCCGCGCGCGTTTGTTGCCATGAGCAGGGCCGAACACGGCCTGTGGATCCGCCCCCGTCATCCGACACGCCGCCACGACCGCGAGCGCCACATGGGCGGCGGAAATCTGCGCGCTCATGCGGGCCTCCGGCGCGACGGCGAAACCGCGCTCAAGTAGGCCAAGGGCCGGTAGCGCCACGTAAAGAGCCTCATCCCCACACCTCCGGACGGCCGCGATGGGCCTGTCGAAAATCCCGGTCCGCCAGGCCGGTCAGTTGCTGATCCAGAAAGGTCGAAAGGCCCGCCACGCTGGCGGCCAGCCGACGCCGCAGGTCGCCCGGCGTCTCGCGCCGTGCGAACGCCTTGGCCGCCAGCACGAAAGCCTTCGCGGCGTCCGTCGTCGCCGCCCCGGCCTCGCGCGCGAACACCTCGGTCGAGGCCGCATTGACCCGGTTGCCCAGGTGCGCCAGACGCAGCTGGGCCTCCCGATCCTCCGACCCTGCGTCGGCGTCGTCGGCGCAGGCCTTGGCCAGTTCGACCAGGCCGCGCCAATCCGCCCGGCTGCGCACCGATCCAGCTGGCTTGCGCGCCGCGATGGCCGGCCGACGGTTCATGGGCGGCGCTCCCATTCGCCGATCAGACGCGACACGGCGACCAGATCACCCTCCGTCAGACCAAATCCCTTGTCGCGGAAGGTCAGACCCAATCGGGTCTTCGCCTCGGTGCGGGCGGCCTTGCATTCATCATAGGCCGCACCCCCGCCAGCAACGCCCCTCGCCAGATCCTGACTTCCAATCACGCCGCCGCCGGAATGCCACAGACGCGCAACGATCACGGCGGCGTCGCGCCTTAACCCGGCGCGCTGCAGGGCCAGCTCGGCCTTTTCCCGCACCGTCAACTGCGAAGCGGGCGCCGCCCCGTCCAGCATCCCCACGCCCCCGTTCTCGAACCGCCGCCGCAGCGCGGTCTCGGAACAGCCCGTCATCCGCGCGATGGCGGACCAGCTGGCGCGCATCGCTCGTTTCTCGGCGACGAAATGGGCGCTGACATCCGCGATCCGGGTCATGCCGCCGCCCCGCTCAACTTGGCGTCCAGCGTCTCGCACAGGGCGGCATGCCGTGATCCGGCGTCGCCGACATCCGAGCGCCAGAAGGCCAGCAACGGCTGACTGGCGATAGGAACCGGCGCATCGCGCAACCGCGCCCGCACCGCCGGCGGCAGGGCGTCGAACGCCGCCATGTCCGCCTCGGGCGTCGTGGGACAGACCCCCAGGCCCCAGCCGTTGAACCCGTTCGCGCTCATGCCGCACCCGCCGATCCGCGCCGACGCCGCGCATCCAGCGCCGCCTCGATGTGGTTCATGTCGTCGCGACCCCGTTCGATGATCGCGCGGATGGCCTGGTCTTCACGGTCGTCGATGAAGTCGTCACCGGCCAGCGCCTGTCGCACGGCCTTGGACAGCTCGCCGTGGCGCTCGCCCCAGTCGCTGACCTCGTCGCGAATACAGCCGGCGCCCGTCGCGGTCGGCCGGGCGGCCGCCATGGCGCCCGTCACAATGGCCTGCCCGCAGTAGTCTTCCAGGCAATGCACGATGTCGATCGGCAGGAAGTCGGGCTTCTCCACCTTCTGGCATCGCGACAGGTGCGGCACCGAATAGGGGCGGCACGACGCCTCGCAGGCGGCCGAGGCCTCTTCCAGCCCGCCGCACGCCTTGATCAGCAGCTTGGTCTTCAGCTTCAGCCAACGATTGGGTTCGGTCGGGGTCATGCCGCCCTCGCCAGCCTGGACCACTTCGCCGCGAGCGGGCTTCCACCCGCCCGCGACTCGGCGTTTCCTCCGCGTCGCCAAACACCGGAGGAAATTTCATGGCCGACCCCGTCGACAACCGCATCGATGCGCTCGAACGTCAGGTTCATGCGCTCACATCCCTGGTGATCGATCTGGTCGCACTCAGTCATGACGATGCACCGGGTCGCACGACCGCCCGCCTGAGCCAGCCGCCGGTTCGAACAACCCTTGGCGCGCCTCGGCCGCTCGGATCAGCCGCCACGAAGCGGCGCCGTAATATCGTCGCAGCAGCCGTTCCTGCGCTCTCGGACTGAGGCCCAGCGCGGCCGCCGCTTCTCTCCGTTCGGCGACATCCTCGAACAGGTCCACGCTGAGCAGAAGTTGGGCCTGCGACCAGCGCCTATGCGCGGCTCGCCAAATCCACAGCGCGACCAGCGCCAGCGCCGCCGTCGAGGGAAGGTCCAGAACGATCATGCCGCACCTCCGGCTGGGGAGAAAACGGCCAAGCTTTTCTCGGCGCCATGATCGACGCCGGGCGCCACAACCGCGTCATCAGAAGACGAGGACGCCGCGCCATTATGGGACCAACACTCAACAGCCACGCCAAGCTCAGCCTTGATGCGCAGAGCGAGCGGCAGAGATGGCATCCGCGCACCGCTAATGAGCTGGTGCGAGTAGGGCTTGCTGATGCCGATCCGTTGGAGATCAGCCGCCTTAATGTCGGGAGGAACCTTCATACAGGCGAAGGTATGCTATCAACATACTCACTAGCAAGGTCAAAAGTATGCGCAGCGCGAAACGACAGCCGCCATCGACAAGCGCAGAATGTATGGATGGAGCATAACTATCTGCGCGCTTGGCGGAAGTTCCGGCACATGACGCTGGACGAGGTGGCTGCGGCGATCGACTCAACCAAAGCGGTTGTGCAGCAACTTGAAGTCGGACGGATGAGTCTGTCCCACAAATGGCTGGTGAAGATCGCACCTGTGCTCGGGACGACGCCAGGAATGCTGCTAGATCATGACCCGAACGATTTGCCGACCAGCGTCCTCGAAACTTGGGCAGCGATACCTGCTGAAGATCAACCAACAGCTCTTCGCGTGTTGGAAAGCTTCAAGCGAACAGGCACAAACGACTAGCGGCTGAGAACCGGGTTATCGGAACTCAGCCGCAACTCACACTAGTTTTGGGTCAAGACCACTCGCTTGGTCTCACCGCCGCTGACATCGACCCTCTGAAACAATGGGCCACCTTGACGCTCGGTGTAGTATGCCGACTGCGGGACTCCCCAGACGACCATCGTGACGATGTAGTAAGACCCGTCAGCGATGTTCGCGAATGAGAAGTTGCCCTGACTGTCGCACGTCTCAGTCCGGCCCGCTTCGTTTTCGTAGTGAGGATTCGCGGGGCTAAAGGTCTTTCCCTGGCTGAGCGGAATATAGCCACTCTGGGAATTTCCATAGATCGCGGTGAACCTCTCGGTAGCATAGGCTGTCACGGGCACGATGGTGACCGGGTAGCCCGCACACGTCCGAACATCGCCACCGACAGTCCGAAGGACGGCGTTTCCTGATATCGAGTTGGATCCGGGGCGAATAACTTGCTCCGCCGGATCGTAACTCGAAGACAACGGAATCGGCGGTGAAGTTGGCATTGTGGCGCAGCTGGCGACAGCAACTGAGGCCGTGCAGGCCGCTAAAAGCATAAGATGTTTCATTGCCCCTCCAAGGCCCACTGCATTGGTGCAGGTATCCATCTTACACAGCCTATCCGCGAGCGGAACAGATGGCCCTAGGCTGCTGGGGCATCCCCATGCACGACGACCACCTCCGCCTCATCCCAATGATCCGCTCCGGGCTCTCCGCATAGGGTGAACACTGCGACGCCTGACGCATCGCCAGCCTTGAACTCGCCGTAGGCCCGCGCGGCATCCTCCGTGAGAAACTGTTCGATAGGTCCACCTTCCAGCCGCCCACCAACCCGCCAAAAGATCTGGACACAGTGAATGGTCTTCCTCGCCATTGGTCACCTCCTGTCGCGTTAACGAATCGCCAGCTCCGGAGCGGAGTCGAGTCCCCCCGACTAATCCGACGACCGTTTTTGACGTAGACGCCCAACTGGTAGGTATGCGCTCCGCATATTTTCTATTGCGCTCTTAGGTATGCCGTGCACATACTTCGCTTCATTTCGGAGCGTCCGCGCCATGTCCAACGTCCTGCCCTGCCCGACAAACCCGGTTCGTCGCCTGAACCTAGCTGACCATTATCGGACCATTGCCGATCGTGAATCTCAGTTTGCATCCCGATATCGGGAGCTTGCCCGTGATGAACTGAACCACGCCCGCGAAGCACGACGCCGGGGCGACCGCTGGATCGCAGCGCTGACGGTTGAGCATGCCGTGCGTCGTGCGCGTCGCTACTGGCATATGATGCTGTTCGCCGCGCGGCGAGCGAAGGTCGCCATCGCACGCGCTGCTGAGGTCTCGCCGCTATCGTCGAAATCGACCCTGCGCCTGGCGCACCGGATCGACGCCGCGGTTTCGCGGTCAGCCCGCCCCGGCCTCGACCGGGTCGCCGACTGCATCCTGGCGCTTGAGGCGTCCTGCTACACCGAGCCGTGCATCCTGTCGGCGCGCAACATCGCCCGCGAACGCCGCGTAGCCGTCGTCCTGCCGGGCTACGACCGCCTGCTGACGTCGGACGAGGCGCGGGCCGTCGCCCATCGGCTGCGCGCCGACAACGCCTTCGCCGGGGCCTTCGGCGCGGCCCTGCGCCTCGACGATGTCGCCGACGAGGCCGAACGCCGCGACCCCGCCGGCGGGCCGCTGGCCCCGCGCCCAAACAACACCGGCGCCCGCGTCCTGATCATCGCCATCCTGATCGCCTCGGCCCTGCTGGCCCTGCGCGCCTTCGCCTGACCGGACCCTGACCATGCTCGAACTGAACATCCTCGCCGTCCAGAACGCCGACGTCCTGCGCGCCCTTGCGTCACCCGCCGACCGCCGCGCCCTTCCGTCCCTGACCGCGCTTGCAGCCGCCATCGGCCGCGACAAGTCGAACCTCTCCAAGACGCTGAAAATCCTCGAAGGCGCCGACCTGCTGCTCGCCGAACCGCTCGCCAACGGCCTGACGTCGGACGGCCTGTTGCAGCTCGAGGCCATCAACCGCGCCGAAACCGCAGAAGGCGGCGACGCCCTACCTGACGGCCTGCTGGCCCTGCGCCACGACCAGATCCTGCCCGATCCGGACAACGCCCGTCAGGACTGGACCAGCGACGAGGCGAAGGATGAACTGGACGCCCTGCGCGCCGACATCGTCAAGAACGGCCTGCTTCAGAACCTGGTCGTGCGGCCCATGGCCGAGGACGACCTTCAGGACGCCTACGTCACCGTCACGACCCCGGCCGGCGATGAAATCCTGCCCCGCTATCGCCTGGTCGCCGGCGAACGCCGCTGGCGCGCCATCGGCGAGGCGATAAACGACGGCGACTGGGAAGCCGAAGAGCCGATCCTGACCCGCCTGCTGGACCGCGACGCCAAGGAAACCCGCTTCGCCGCCATCGCCGAGAACCTGCTGCGTCGCAAGCTGAACCCGATCGAGAAGGCCAAGGGTTTCGAGCAGCTGGCGGAACTGGGCTTCGAGAACAAGCTGATCGCCGAACGCCTCGGCTACACCCCCGAACACGTCCAGCAGCATCGCCGCTTCCTGAAGCTGGAAGAGGCCGACCAGCAGCGCATGACTCTGCCCCGCGACGACCCCAAACACCTGTCGGTGCGCGACGCCCGCCAGAAGCTGACGGCGAAGGACAATGCGCCGAAGCCGATCAACATGACGCCCACGGTCCGCCTCGCGTGGATTGAGGTGACCCATGCCGCCCTGTCACAAAGCACGCCGGGCAACTTGTGGAATGAGGTCGTAGTCGCCGCGTCGGCTGCTGATGCCTGGGAGTTGCAAGAGCTTGTCGAGATTGGCGCGCTTCGCCTCGAAGGCCCCAAGACCCACAACCCTCTTGTCGGCCGATTCACGGTCAGGCGCGCTTACCAGGCCAACCATCTGATTGTCGCTGATCCAATCCCGCTGGAAGGCCTTCTCGGCAAGGAACGCGACGCCATCCTGCGAGCCGAACAGGCCAAGGTCAACAATGCGCGGAACGTCCCGTGGCCCAGCAGCGAAACTCACTATCTGACCGCCTGGCTCGAAGACATCGGCGAACTTACGGAAGAGGGCGCAGCGCTCGCAGAAGCAGCCCGCGCCGCCGCCGAGCAGCGGGATAAGGAGAACCGGGACCGCGCCGACGCAATCGCAGCGCGCAACGCGGTTTGGGCCGAAGCGCGCCAGCGCCATCTGCGCCTTCTGACCGCTGCCCAGGAACGCCCGGAGGCGGGCCAGCCGGATGAAGTCGTCAGCATCGCCAGCGACCTCGATCGCCCCTTGCCGTGGCAGGCCTTGCCCTCAGGCATCATCGCAGCCGCCAACGGAACTACGGTCAAGACCCGGGATCACTACGGCGCGCCGAGTGAGCAGGAACTGGCGATCAATCAGATGATCGTTGTCGCCGCCAACGCCGCCGGCGGCGTCCTGACCCCGACGCCCGCCGCACCCGACGCGCCCAGCGAAGAGGAGTTCGTCGAGGCGATCGCCGCCGTCGCCGCCGACCGCCGCCCCGATCTGACGGAGGAGCAGGCCGCCGATCTGGCCGCACAGATCCTGGCCAGCTTCCTTGACGACAATGGCGTCGCGTTCGGCGAGGACGGCTTCGACTGGACCCACGAGGGCGCCGTCATCCTGACCGACGAACACCTCGCCGCCGGCGACACGCCGACGGGCGACGACGGCACGGCCGACGCCGACGCGGATCAGGACGAGGCCGCCTGATGGACCGCCCTTGGATCGAAGGCGCCGCCCTGCTGGCCGCCCATAACTTCCCAACCCCCGCACCCCGCAACCTGTATCGCCGGAGATATCGCATGTCCCACGACGTCCGCTTCGCCATCCTGACGGCGAACCCCGCCGACAAGCCGAAAGCCTTCCCCGACCTCGAGGCCTTGGCCCGTCACATCCAGCGTGAGCGCGGCCTTCAGGCCCTCGAACTGGTCGAGATCGAAGACCTCGAAATCGACGGCGACACGCAGAACCGCCGCGCCGTCTCCGTCTTCGCCCTGGACGCCGGCAACGACCGCGATCGCCTGATCGGCCACGCCTACCTCGACGGCAAAGGCCGCGACGTCCTGCAAGCCGCCCTGCGCCGCAACCGCCTGGTCATGGCCGACGACATGAAGGACGCCGCCTGATGGCGGACACCATTGACCTGATCAACAAGGCCGTCGCCGAAGTCATGACCCCCGACTTCGTGAAAGATCAGGTGGCGACCCGCGTCCGGAAGCTGGTGACCGAAGCGGTCGACGATGCGCTCCGCAGCTACAGCGACATCGGCAAACAGATCAAAGAGGCGGTGAAGGCCAGCCTTGCGGTCAACGACCTCAACCTTCCGTCCTACGGGCTTCTGGTCACCGGCATGATCGAGAAACAGGTCACGGATCACGCCAGCGCCTTGATCGACGCGCGCCTGGCCGAAGACATCCGCGAGCTGCTGAACATAGCCCCCGCCGAGATCAAGCTGTCGGAGATCGCCAAGGGCATGATCGAGGGCAGGCATGATGATGGCTATGGCGAGGTCATCACGGTTATCGTCGAGCGGTCTGAGTACGGCTCGGTCTGGCTCTATCTGGACGAAGAGCAGCACCATTCGTCCCGCGACAAGTACCAGTGCCGGCACAGCCTGCTGCTGAACCAGGACGGCACGATCAGCAGCGCTCGGCTTGATAAACGGGACCTCAAGGACACCCAACGTATCGGGCGTGACTACGGCCTGCCTGACAGGATCCGCGCCTACTATGCCGCCGGAACCAAGATCGTTCTGGACGAGGATGCCGTGGTCACCTCGGTCGGAGACTACTGATGTCCCCGATGATCCCATCCAACCGCGACTTGGCGTTCGACGGCAATCTGACCCAGGCGCGCTACGAATTGCACAAGGCGATCGACCGGGGCGGCGAGGCCGAACAAGCCGCTTGGACCCGGAACTGGGGCGAAGCGGCACTCACCCACGCTGAGGGCGTCTCGCCTGACTGGGATGAGAGCGGCCCCAGCGAACGCCTCATTCAGGCGGCCAGCCGGGCAACCGAAATCGCCGCCAACCTTCACGCCGCCCTCCATCGCGATGCCCCCGTCATGAGCACGGCGAAGGAACACCTCAGCAGCCTGCGTCGCCAGCTGCTGACGATCAACGAATGCCTTGATGCGGAAGACGAATGAAAGTCCTTGTCCAGCAACCCGCGCTGCAACGCGCGACCGCCCGCGTTGTCAGCGCCGTTGAACGCCGCAACACCATCCCGATTCTCTCCAACGTCCTGCTGCGGGCCGAAGGCGATCGCTTGTCGATCACTGCGACGGATCTGGACATCGAGGTCGTCGAGAAGCTGCCGGCCGAGATTGTCCAGGAGGGCGAGTTTACGGTCAGCGCCGCCACCCTGGCTGAGATCGCGCGCAACGCCCCGCCCGGCGCCGAACTGGCGATCGAGTGGGCCGATCACGACGACCCGCGCGCGACGGTCAAGTTCGGCCGATCGCGCTACCAGTTGCCGGTCCTGCCCGCCGGCGACTTCCCCATTCGCGGCGACCTCACCGAGGCCGTCTCGCTCACGCTGGACGCAGCCGTGCTTCACCGGCTTCTCGACCGGGTGCACTTCGCCCAGAGCACGGACGAGACCCGCTATTACCTCAACGGCGTCCATCTCTGCATGGTGTCGGATGAGGGCGAGCGCGTGCTGCGCACCGTCGCCACGGACGGGCATCGCATGGTCCGCGACCAGACGCCGTGCGGCGACAGCGAACGGATGCCGTCGGTCACCATCCCGCGCAAGGCCGCCAACGAGATGCGCCGGATCCTCGCCGATCTGAAGGACGCGGTGACGCTGGAGGTCGCCAGCACGGGCCTCGCGCTTCACACCGGAACGGGACGCCTGATCACCAAGGCCCTGGACGGCAGCTATCCCGACTATGAGCGGATCACGCCCCGCCAGTGGGACCGCGAGATCACCATCGACCGCGCCCTGTTCAAGGAGGCGATCAAGCGCGTCTCCCTGATCAGCGGCGAGAAGTCGCGGTCGGTGAAGATGACGATCGCGGACGAGGTGCTGACCCTGACCGTGCGCAATATGGAGGCCGGCGTCGCGACCGAGGAGATCGAGGTCAGGGGCGAAGGACCGTCATTCGAGACCGGCTTCAACGCCAAATATCTTCTCGACCTGCTGGACCAGACCGACGCCGACCAGATGCTGTTCCGCGTCACCGACCCCGGCAGCCCAGCCCGCCTCGACCCCGGCCCCGGCGCGAAGAACGCCGAGGGCTTGGTCAACATCGTCATGCCGGTGAGGGTCTGATGAGCAACTTCCGCTTCCAGGACTATGTGACGTCCGGCGCCTTCACTCTGTCGCTGGCCCGCAGCCAGGTCATGGCCCTGCATCGGATCGCAAGCGGCGCAAGCCACTACGCCTGCGCCGCCACGGCCGCCCTCGAGCGCAAGGGCCTGATCGCCCCTGTCGCCGCGCCCGAGGACTATGCCCCAGACCGTCAGGAGTATCGGGCCACAGGGGCGGGCTTGATGGTTGCCGCGCTGCTCACCGAGGCCGGCCTCACCCAGGACCAGCGCGACGCCACCGCCGCCGAGGTGACGCGCCTTCAGCAGGAGATCGAGGACCGCCGCGCCAAGGCCCACACCGCCCGTACCGCCGCGCGCTCAGCCCTTGCCCGCCTCGATCGGGCCGAGACCGACCTCGCCAACGAACGGGCGAAGCAACGGCGCGGGAAGCTGATTATCCCGATCCTGCGCCGAGACCCACTGCCGAACGCATCGCGCGCCGAACTCGACGCCATGGTGCGCGAATGATGTTCAGGGCCGCATCAATAGAGGAACTCGTCCACCATGGCTTGCACCTCGCGAAGCGAATCAATGGACGATCTCAATGCGGTTGCGGACCGGAGGGGCTGATCCGGCAATTCGTCACTCACCCTCGCCATATATGCGAGACCGCCTGCGATCGATGCGAAAAGCACCCCGCGCTGAAGCTCCAGGCGAGGCGGCAAATCCGTCCCATTGATAGACATCAACAGGTCTCTGGCGACACGAAACCCCTCCTCGATCAATCGCGCTTTAAAGATTGTCCAATTACCAGCTTCGGTGTTTTTGAGGCAGGTTCCGAAGGCAGATGTCATCGTCATAATGGCTGTTTGAAGGACCCTGGCCGCGCCGAGCTGCGTTTCAAGATGGGCGGTGAGACGCTCGTCACGCCGATGCTCGGCTTCCCGATAGAAAACCCACACCGCTACGGCACCCGACGCCAATATCGCAGCAATCGAACCGAACGCCTGCACCCATGCGGCTGCTTTCTCGTTGCGATCCATCCATTGCAACACAGGCTCAGCCGAACCGCCGAACATCGCTGTCCAGACCAGCACGATGCAGAACACGCAGAATGCGGCCCAAGTGATGATCTGTGCGCGAGTGGTCATACGTCGCTTTCTGCACAAGCAGACTGCGGTGTCCAGCGATGACAAACCCGGTTCGCCCTTTGGTGCACACGCTGGTCGGATGGCTGTCGTCCGGTCGGTTCGATCTCGACGATGAGAAGGCTTGCCAGGCGCAGATTCGGCAATGGCTGACGGACCGTCTGCCAGCCGAAATCCAGCCGGACCTGAAACCCGAGCACCGCTTGTCGACCCGCGACATTCCGGACTTCTTCATCCTCGGCGTCGTGATCGAGGTGAAGATGAACAAGGCGCGCGAGGCGGACGCCATGCGCCAGCTCGGCCGATACGCCCAACATCCCGAGGTCACGGACCTGATCCTGCTGACCAACCGAGCCGTCCGCGCACCCGGTTCAATCAACGGCAAGCCGCTTTGCGTCATCAGCTTGGGCAGGGCCTGGCTGTGAGAACGTACGGCTCACTCTCCTTAACGGACGACACTTGGCTGCTGGACCAGCTGGAGCCGCACGTGAAGATCCGGCTCAAGGCCATCTTCACCCACATTCCTAAGGGATCAGGCGGACCCTATGCCTTCCCCGACACGCCCGACCGCTGCGCGGATCTGACGTGGTTTGAGAGCCGCTATCCGCTGGCCATGACCGAGGTGGATCGCGCACGTCTCGCCGGCGAGACTGACCGCTATCGCGGCATTGTCGCCGAACTCGAGACCATCCGCACGCAACCCTATTTCCCCCCGCTCTTCACCGGGCTCAGGCCCGGCCAGCAAGTGCGCGAGCATCAAGGCCGCGCCGTCGCTCTGCTGGAGCGCGTCGGAGGCTTGCTGGTCGGCGACGAGGTGGGCGAGGGCAAGACCTACACCACGGGCGCCGCCGCCCTGATCAAGGGCGCCCTGCCGGCAGTGATCGTGTGCCTGCCCCACCTTCGCGAACAGTGGTCGCAGAAGCTGCGCGACTTCACCATGCTCCAAGTCGAGGTGCTTCAGGGGAGCAAGCCGCCGACCAACACCTCAGGCGGCCTGCTGACGCCCGACGTCCGCATCCTGGCCTACAGCCAACTCGCCGGCTGGGCCGACGTGCTGGAGGCGACCGAGATCGGCTTGCTGGCCTTTGACGAGATGCAGGAGCTGCGACGCGGCGAGCAGGCCGAGAAGGGCAAGGCAGCCTTGCGCTTGGCTGAAGTCGCCCGGCTGAAGCTGGGCCTGACGGCCACACCGATTTATAACTACGGCGACGAGATCTGGGAGGTGATGCGCTTCCTGCGACCCGAGGTGCTCGGGGAGAAGTCCGACTTCCTGCGCGAATGGTGCTCCGCGCTGGGCAACGGCAAATACAAGGTCAACGACCCGCGCGCCCTCGGAGCCTATCTGCGGGACTGCAACAGCTTCACCCGCAAGACCAAGGATCGTGACGGCCGGCCGAACATTCTGGTCCGCGAGATCGAACACTCGGCCGACGCCCTGGCCAGCATCGAGGATGCGGCGCGCGCCCTCGCCATCACCGCAACGACCGGAGCGTTCACAGAGCGGGGCGACGCCGTGCGCAAACTGGACATGCTGGCCCGCCAAGCGACCGGCGTCGCCAAGGCCAAGCAGGTCGCAGCGGCCGTCCGCGTTCTGGTCGAATCGGGCGAACCCATCCTGCTCTTCGGCTGGCACCGCGCCGTCTATGACATCTGGCTGAAAGAGCTGGCGGACCTCAAGCCGCGCCTGTTCACCGGCACCGAAACGCCCAAGGCCAAGGAAGCGACCAAGCGCGCCTTCCTGGAAGGCGAAACGGATCTGATGATCATGAGCCTGCGATCCGGCGCCGGCATCGATGGCCTTCAGATGCGCGCCTCGACGGTCGTGTTCGGCGAACTCGACTGGTCGCCGGGCATCCACCACCAGTGCATCGGCCGCCTCGATCGGGAGGGCCAGCGCTGCTATCCAGATCCTGTAACCGCCATCTATCTGGTCGCCCAGGACGGGTCCGACCCGCCGATCATGGAAGTGCTGGGCGTCAAGGCCAGCCAGGCTCACGCCATCATCGATCCGGCGCTTGGCGTGCAGGCGGCTCAAACCGATGCGAGCAAACTCCAAGGTCTGGTCGACCGCTACTTGCTCGACGAGGCGGCATGACCAGCCGCGTCGCCTTCACCGCAGCGGATATCAAGCGCGCTATGGGCGTGATGGAGAAGTGCGGCCATCAGGTCGCCGCCGTTGACTTCCCCAAGGAAGGCGGGTTTCGCTTGGTGTTGGGCGACCGGATGGACGTCGCCGCAGCAAAGGCGAGCGGGCGGAACGAGTGGGATGACGTTCTGCCCCAATGAACGGGATGGCGACGATCGACCTGGCCTATGTCCAGCGGTTCAAAGACCGCCATGGGCGGATACGCCATTATTACCGCCGCAAGGGCTACGCGACTGTGGGGTTGCCGGGCGATCCAGGCTCGGCCGAGTTCATGGCGGCCTATGCCGTGGCGCACGGCCGCGCGCCCAAGGCTGACCCCGCGACGAAAGTCCAGCCGCGCTCGATCAACCACCTGATGGTCGAATACTATCGCTCGGCCGACTTCCTCGATCTCGAGCCTCAGACCCAGAAGACCTATCGCCAGATCCTGGATCGCTTTCGGGCTGGGGCTTGGGGCGGCCGGTCGGCAGTCTCGATCGAGCCGCAGCATCTGAACGGCATTTTCCACCAGATGGCCGATCGGCCCGGCGCCCAGCGCAATCTGCGCAAGCGTCTGATGAAGGCCTTCGCTGTCGCCGTCGAACTGGGCTGGCGCAAGGACAACCCGGTCCGCGAGACCAAGTCCCGCAAACGCAAGTCGAAGGGCTTCATCCCGTGGTCGGAAGCCGAGATCGAGACGTTCGAAGCGAAGTGGGGGGAGGGCACGCGTGAACGCCTCGCGCTGTACCTCTTGCTTTATACGGGTGTCCGCCGGTCCGACGTCGTCGGCATGGGCCAGCAGCACGTCAAGAACGGCCGAATCGCCGTTACTCAGGACAAGACAGACGTCCCGATCTGGATTCCGGTCCACCCGCGTTTGAAGGCCGAGATCGCCCGGCATGGCGCCGGGATGACATTCATCCTGACCCAGTACGGCAAGCCGTTTTCACCGGCCGGCTTCACTAGCTGGTTCGTGGAGCGCGCGACGCTCGCCGGCGTGATGGGCCGCACCCCGCACGGCCTGCGCAAGGCGGCGGGCCGGCGACTGGCCGAAGCTGGCGCAACGACCAAAGAAATCGCCGCCGTCCTGGGCCACACCAGCCTCGACGAGGTCGAGACCTACACGCGCTCTGCGGACCAGGCGAAGCTTGCAGACACGGCGATCGCCAAGCTCGAAAAGGCCGAAAAGAGAACGGCCGGTGTCAAACCCTGAGTGTCAAACCGTCTAAACCCTTTGTTTTCACTGTCCAAAACAAAGGGGGTGGTAGGCCCGGAGGGACTCGAACCCCCAACCAGACCGTTATGAGCGGTCGGCTCTAACCATTGAGCTACAGGCCCCCAAGGCGCGCCTCGGCGGAAGGAGGTTCGCCTAGCAGGCGTGGGCGCGGCTTGCCAAGCGGCGGCGCGCCAGAAGGTCGTCTTTCGTCGAATTCATGAAGATGAACGGAAACTGCAAAGCCGCGAAGGGCGTTCATTCAGGCGAGAACGGCCAAGGTCGTTGCAACGGATCGACGACCCCGTCGCTTCTGGATCGAATACGGAGACGAACCGCATGACCCGCACCCTGACGGCCCCCGCCAACCGCCTGACCACGCCCGCGCTGAAGACGCTGGCCCTGGGCGGTGCGGTCGCCGCCGCCGCCTTCATGGCCGCCGCCACGCCGCGCGCCATGGCCCAGACCGCCGAACCGTCAATGGGAGCCATGCACATGATGCAGCCCGCGCCGTCGCTGAACCTCTCGGCCTATGGCGAGGTCAAGGCCGCGCCCGACATGGCCACCATCACCTTCGGCGTTCAGACCGAGGCGCCGACCGCCCAGGCCGCCATGCGCGACAACGCCACGCAGATGACGCGCGTTGTCGCCGCTCTGCGTCGCGCAGGCATCGCCGAACGCGACATCCAGACCTCGGGTCTGAATCTGTCGGCCCAGTATGACTATCAGCAGAACGAGCCGCCCAAGCTGCGCGGCTATCAGGCGGTCAACCGTGTGACGGTGGTCATCAACGACCTGACCAAGGTCGGGACGACGGCCGACGCCGTAGTCGCCGCCGGCGTCAACCAGATCGACGGCATCAGCTTCGGCCTGAAGGACCCCACGGCGGCCGAGAACCAGGCGCGCCAGCTGGCCGTTCGCAATCTGCAGGCCAAGGCCCAGCTGTACGCCCAGTCGCTGAACGTCCAACTGTCGGGCATCCGCAACCTGACGGAAGGCGGCGGCTATGCGCCCCAGCCGCCGATGCCGATGTTCGCCGCCCGCGCGGTGTCGTTGGAGCGGGCCGACAGCACCCCGGTCTCGGCCGGCGAACTGACGGTGCGGATCGACATCTCGGGCGTTTACGACATCGCCCGCTGATCGCATCGGCCGAAACGAAGAAAGGCCCGCCGGCGACGGCGGGCCTTTTTCATTGGTCAGTGGGGTGGCAAAGAGCCCCTGCACCGCTTCGCGTTCCCCCTCCCCATTTCATGGGGAGGAGACGGCATCAACCCGCGTGCTTGATCTCGTTGGCGTCGTCCAGCAGCACCACGTTCGGATTCCACTGACGGGCTTCTTCCTGGGGCATCTGGCCATAGGTGACCACGATGACCTTGTCGTTCTTCTGCACCAGGCGAGCGGCGGCGCCGTTCACGCCGATGACGCGCGACCCGCGCGGGGCCTCGATGGCGTAGGTGGTGAAGCGCGCGCCATTGGTGATGTTAAGCACATCCACCTGCTCGTGCGGATAGATGCCCGCGGCGTCCAGCAGATCCATGTCGATGGCGATCGACCCCTCGTAGTCGAGATCGGCCTGGGTCACCGTGGCCCGGTGCAGCTTGGACTTCATCAGGGTGACCAGCATCGTGCGGTCTCCTCGTAATACACGCGCGATTTCAGGCCGCGCCGACAGGCCGCTCATATAGGGATTTCCGCCGTCGGCATCAATCGCCGCCGCTGCATCGCAACATGAGCGGCCGCGACGGCCCCGTCTTGCGACAGCTTCATTTGACGGCGGCGGCGCGCCCCCTATGCTGGTCCGGCCATTTCCGGCCTGCGAGCGCGCGTTTTCCCTCCGATGAAGCAATTCTTCCTGACGGTC
Organism: Brevundimonas sp. UBA6550; assembly: GCF_002434505.1. Taxonomy (GTDB): domain Bacteria; phylum Pseudomonadota; class Alphaproteobacteria; order Caulobacterales; family Caulobacteraceae; genus Brevundimonas. Next base: position 356,233 of record NZ_DJKE01000012.1, on the reverse strand, counting down.
CTTGGTGTCTTCACCGGGTTGATCCTGTTCGTGGTCGTCATTCCCGTGGTCCTGCTGACGGTCGCCGTCGCCTCGACCTCCAAGCCGACGACCCCGGCCAATACGGTGCTGGAGCTGGATCTGCGCAACGGAATCACCGACCAGCCGTCGTCCAATCCGTTCGCGGCCTTCGGCGGCTCCAGCCTGGCCCTGACCCAGGTGGTCGACGGCCTGCAGCAGGCGCAGGGCGACAACAGCGTCAAGGCCGTGCTGATCCGCCTGCCGGAAAGCGGCATGACCCCCGCCACCGCCGACGAACTGCGCCAGGCCATCCATCGCTTCCGCGCCTCGGGCAAGCCGGTCGTCGCCCACAGCCAGGGCTTCGTGCCCTCAGGGGCCGTGATGTCCACCTATATGGTCGGGGCCTCGGCGTCGGAGTTGTGGATGCAGAACACCGCCGGCTTCCAGGCTGTGGGCTTCTCGGCCGACAGCCTGTTCCTGGGCCGCGCCTTCCAGAAATATGGGGTGAAGGCCGAGTTCGAGCAGCGCTACGAGTACAAGAACGCCGTCAACGAATACACCCAGAGCGACTACACCGGCCCGCACCGCGAGGCCATGACCGCCTGGATGACCTCCATCTACGACAGCGCCCTGGGCCACGCCGCCCAGGATCGCAAGACCACGGCCCCGGCGCTGAAGACCCTGGTCGAGGCCGGCCCCTATACGGCCGAACAGGCCCTGGCCAACCGCCTGATCGACAAGGTCGGCCAGGTCGAGGAGGCCGAGATCGCCGTCAAGGCCCGCGCCGGCAAGGGCGCCGAAATCGTCGAGTTCGGCAAATATCTGAGCCAGAAGGGCGAGCGCGCCGGCTCGGGCCGGAACGCCATCGCCATCGTGGGCGGCGAGGGGGCCATCGTCACCGGCCGGGGCGGCGGGGGCGGCTTCGGCGGCGGCTCCTCCATCCATTCCGACGACACGGCCGAGGCCATCTACGACGCCATCGAGGACAAGGACGTGAAGGCCATCGTCTTCCGCGTCTCCTCGCCCGGCGGCTCGCCCGAGGCGTCCGAACAGATCCTGGCCGCCGTGCGCGCGGCGCGCGCGGCCGGCAAGCCGGTGGTGGTCTCGATGGGGGCCTATGCGGCCTCGGGCGGCTATTGGGTCAGTTCCGAAGCCGACTGGATCGTGGCCCAGCCCACCACCCTGACCGGCTCCATCGGCGTGTTCGGCGGCAAGTTCGTGCTGGCCGACGCGCTTGGCCGGTTCGGCGTGGACATGCGCGGCCTGACGGTGGGCGGCGAATACGCCGACGCCTTCTCGCCAAGCCAAAGCTTCACCCCGGGCCAGCGCGCGGCCTTCTCGGGCCAGATGGATCGCATCTACGACGACTTCATCAGCCGCGTCGCCACGGGCCGCAAACTGCCGGCCGAACGGGTGCGCGAGATCGCCAAGGGGCGCGTCTGGACCGGCGCCCAGGCCCTGCCGCTGGGGCTGGTGGATCAGCTGGGCGGCCTGACCGAGGCGGTGGCCAAGGCCAAGCAGTTGGCCAAGATTCCCGCCGACCAGTCCGTGCGCTTCAAGCATTTCCCCAAGGAGAAGTCGCCGTGGCAGGCAATTTCGGAGATGTTCGGCGTCCAGACCGAGGCCGCCAAGGCCCTGGTCATGCTGGGCGGCGTGATGGCCGATCCCCAGGCCCAGGCGGTGATGCAGCGGATCGACAGCGACCGGATGCGCAGCCAGGGCGCCGTGGTCCTGGCCGACCAGCCGATGTTCTGACGGGGCCTCGCAGCGCGGCCGTGCGCCGCAGTCCATTGACCGCGGGGCCCGATGGACCGACATTGCGGTTCAGGCGTTCCCCGGAGCGCCTGAAAGGATGATCCATGTTCCAGCCTGAACGTCTCGCCACCATCGGTTTCGCCGCCCGCCGCCGTCCCAACGGTCTGGTCGCCTCGGTGATGTGGCTCGCCGGCATGATCGCGGCCGTCGCCGCCATGGCCGTGGGCGCGGTTTTGGCCGTCTTCACCGCCGCTGCGGTAGCGGTGATCGCCCTGTTCGCCGGGGTTCTGGTCTTCCTGGTCGGTCTGGTGATGCGGACCCGTCGCACCATGACGCCGCGCCGCCGCGCCGGCGACCCCGACCTGATCGAGGCGCACAAGGTGGACGGCGCCTGGGTCGCCTACGGCTGGGAACGCAACGGCCGCTGAGCCGACGCCTTCATGATCGCCTTCATCGAAGCGCCTTCGCCCAACTTTGACGCGCGCCGTGCGCCGCCCGACATGCTGGTGCTCCACTATACCGGCATGAAGACCGGCGAGGCGGCCCTGGCGCGCCTGCGCGACCCCGAGGCCAAGGTCTCGGCCCATTATCTGGTCGAGGAAGACGGCCGTATCTTTCATCTTGTTCCCGAAGAACGCCGCGCCTGGCACTCCGGTCGCGGCGTCTGGCAGGGCGAGGACGACTGCAACGCCGCCTCGATCGGCATAGAGATCGTCAATCCGGGCCATGAGTTCGGCTATCGCGACTTCCCCGAGGCCCAGATCGCGGCGGTCATCGCCTTGATTGGCGACATTCGCAGCCGCTGGACGATCCCCGACAACCGTATCATCGGCCATTCCGACCTGGCGCCGGACCGCAAGGAAGATCCCGGCGAACGCTTCCCTTGGAGGCGTCTGGCCGAGGTCGGTCATGGCCTGTGGTTCGAACCCGCCCCCGAACGCATCCACGCCCTGGGCGGCCTGCTGCAGAAGGGCGATCAGGGCATCGGCGTGATCGTCCTGCGCGCCGGTCTGCACCGACTGGGTTACGGCCTGAAACCCGGCGGCGACTATGACGCGGATGCCGAAACCGCCGTCCGCGCCTTCCAGCGTCACTGGCGCCCCAGTCGCATCGACGGCGTCGCCGACGGCGAAACCCGCGCCCGCCTGGTCGGCCTGCTCCAACTCGCCAGCGCCGAAAGCGTGACGGGCGTGTTGAACTAAACGTGCGAGCGGTCCTGGAAGGGGCCGAAGACGCGGATGATCGAGATGGTGCGGCCCCCGTCGTCGATACGATACAGGATGCGATGGCCCTCTATGGGGCGCTCCCGAACGCCTGAGACATCGTGCTCAGGCCATCGGAACGGCGTGAACTGCAGTTCGACAATGGCGCGCGTGATGCGGGCGGATCGCAATCGCGCTTTCAGGCCGCTGCCGGGTTGATGCAGCCAGCGCCGCACCGCGAGCAGATCCCCGCGCGCCCGGGCGGTGAAGATAACCTGATAGGGGCCTTTCATTCAGCTAAGGCTGGGGTCTTCGAGATCTTCGCCGGCGGCCCAGCGATCCAGCCATTCCAGCGCTTCGTCGCCGGAAATGACCCGTCCGGCGGCGATGTCGGCATCGCCTTCAGCGATACGCGCGCGCTCCCAGGTCAGTCGGCGCTCGCGCCGCTCAGGGCTTTCCTGACTGACGATGTTCGAGGCGGGTTCGGCCATGTCTGACTATAACCCATTTCGTTCGCCGCCGCATCCGTCGGTTGACCTGGGCGGCGCGGCGGCGCATCTAGCGCGCGCCAGACGGCTGGGCGGTCGCGGCGGACTTTGCGTCCGTCGAGGAAAGTCCGGGCTCCACGGTGAAAAGGCGGCGGATAACTTCCGCCCGGGGCGACCCGAGGGATAGCGCCACAGAAAGCAAACCTCCGGCCTCGCGAGGCCGGTAAGGGTGAAAGGGTGGGGTAAGAGCCCACCGCGTGCCTGGCAACAGGGACGGCATGGCAAGCCCCGCCTGGAGCAAGACCAAATAGGGACATCGCGCGGGCTCGCTCGCGGGGTTCACCGCCTCAGATGTCCGGGTAGGTCGCGAGAACCGATCAGCAATGGTCGGTCCAGAGGAATGATCGTCGCCGTTCTCCGGAGCGGAACAAAACCCGGCTTACAGGCCGTCTGGCATATTTTTACTTGGGTCTATCGGCCTTGGCCCTGTTTCAGGCCCGTTGGCGCGGTGTTGGGGGCGCACCCCCTATGCGCCGCCGTGGTCCGTGTTCGGATTATCCCCGCATTTCAGCGTTCTGGCAGCCTGAGCCCAGTCCCGCGGCCGTTAACCTCTTGTCTGCGCAACGAAGGTTAGAACGCTTCACAGGCTGTGAATACTTCGGTTGTTCTGTGTATGTTCCATGTCTATAGGCGTGTTCGGCTCGCCACACGTCAAAACATGGTTAAATCTTGGTCTCGATCCCATTGAGACCCATTTCGTCCCATGCTATCCCAAGATCATGATTTGGGGCTGAAAGGCGGGCGCGGCGGGCGTTCGTCAGGCATCTAGGGACGGGCCGAAGGGTCCGATTGGGCAGGGCGTGTTTCTCTCGACCTACGAGAAGCAGCTGGACGGCAAACGCCGTCTCCTGATCCCCAACGATTTCCGCACGGTCGAAAACGGCGCGGCCGGCGGCGTCTTCATCTTCCCCTCCATCGAGGCCGACTGCCTGGAAGCGGGCGGCGACCGCCTGTTCGCCGTCTATGCTGAAATGATCGAGGCCCTGCCGTTCGGCTCCGAGGAGCGTTCGGCGCTGGAGTGGCAGGTGATGGGCGAGCAGGTGCGCCTGGCCTATGATTCCGGCGGTCGGATCACCCTGCCGGAAAGCCTCTGCGCCGAGGCGGGCCTGGACGACACTGTCGTCATCGTCGGTCTGAACGACCGCTTCCAGATCTGGTCGCGCGAGAAATGGGCGGCACGCCGCGCCGAACAGCGCGCCCTGGCCAAGGCGGGGATGGCCCAGATCGGCGCCCTGAAGTTGCAGGCCCAGATGAAGCTGGCGGGAGGCGGATCGTGACCGAAGCGCCCCACGCCCCAGTATTGTTGGCCGAGGTGATCGAGGCCCTGGCGCCTGCGCCCGGCGATGTGATGATCGACGCCACCTTCGGCGCCGGCGGCTACACCCGCGCCATCCTGAAGTCCGGCGCCCAGGTCATCGCCTTGGATCGCGACCCGACGGTCCAGCCGCACGCCGACGCCGTCGCCAGCGACTTCCCCGGCCAATTCCAAGTGATCCGCACCCCCTTCTCGGGTCTGACCCAGGCCTTCGCCGACAGCGGCAAGGCGAAGCTGGACGGCGCCGTCTTCGACATCGGCGTCTCCTCGATGCAGCTGGATCAGGCCGAGCGCGGCTTTTCCTTCATGCGCGACGGGCCGCTGGACATGCGCATGTCCGATGATGGGGCGACCGCGGCCGACATCGTCAACACCTGGGACCACGGGCCGCTGGCCCACATCTTCAAACTGTATGGCGAGGAGCGTCAATCCGGCCGCGTCGCCACCGCCATCCTGCGCCGCCGTGTCGAACAGCCCTTCACCCGCACCTTGGATCTGGCCGAGGTCGTCGAAAAGGCCCTGGGCGGCCGTCGCGGCGCGCCCATCCATCCGGCGACCCGCGTGTTCCAGGCCTTGCGCATCGCTGTGAACGACGAACTGGGCGAGCTGGAGCGCGGGCTGGAAGCGGCTGAGGCGACCCTGGCGCCCGGCGGGCGTCTGGCCGTCGTCACCTTCCATTCGCTGGAAGACCGCATCGTCAAGGCCTTCCTGACCGAGCGGACGGGCAACGCCCCCGCCGGTTCGCGCCACGCGCCCATCGCCGTCGATCCGCGCAAGCCCAGCTTCACGCTTCAGTTCAAGGGTGCGCGCGAGGCGGGCGACGAAGAGCGTTCGATCAATCCTCGCGCCCGCTCGGCCAAGCTGCGGGCCGCCGTCCGCACCGACGCCCCGGCCTGGGGCAAGATTTCCGGGAAGGCGGCATGACCACGGCGCCCTTCTTCACCTATTCCCGCTCGGCCCTTCAGCGTCTGTTCGACTGGAAGGTGCGCGGCGTGCGCTGGGTCGAGATCATCGGTGTGGCCCTAGTCGCGATCATGATCGTGTCCGTCTATGCCGCCAAGGCCGCCGCCGCGCGCGAAAGCAGCCGCATCGCCCAGCTGGAGCAGGACATCCGCGAGAACGGCCAGCGCGTCCGCCTGCTGCGCGCCGAGGTCGCCCGTCTGGAGCAGCCCGCCCGGCTGGAGGCCCTGTCGCGCCAGATCGGCATGGCCCCGGTCGACGTCCACCGCCAGGCGGGGGAGGGTCAACTGACCGCCCTGAAGCCGGCCGCCTCCGCCGCCAAACCTGCCGCCGCCCCCGCTGCGACGCCGGCCGCCCCCGCAATCGCCGACGACGCCGCGCCCGCGCCCGCTCATGAGACGCCGCAATGAGCGTGCAGGACCATCGCTATCACCGCCCCGCGCCGGGCGGCGATTTCCAGGAGCGGCTGCAGGGCCGCCTGTCGCCGTTCTGGCGCTGGCTGTCCGAACTGGTCTGGCGGCTGGAGCATGGGTTCGAACGCGCCCGCGCCGACGCCCGGCCGGAAGAGGACACGCGCGTCCGCATCTTCCTGATCCTGATCGTCTTTTCGTGCGTCTTCGCCGGACTGGCGCTGGGCGCGTCCTACAAGGCGCTGCTGGCTCCCGGCGGCGGACGCGGCGCCGGCGTCAATCCCGACGCCCTGGTGCGCGGCGATCTGACGGATCGCAACGGCGAGCTGCTGGCCACCAACATCGTCCACTACGGCCTCTATATCGACCCGGCCGAGATATGGGATCGCGACCTGGCCTATCGCCAGCTGCGCCGCGCCCTGCCGCGCATCTCCAGCGACCGGCTGAAGCGGGTTCTGGCCGGCGATCGCCGCCTGATCGCCCTGACCGGCCTGACGCCTCAGGAAAAGGCCGCCGTCCACGACCTGGCCCTGGGCGGCGTCACCTTCGAGCCCGAGGATCGCCGCGCCTATCCGCTGGGAACCTCGGCCGTCCACCTGATCGGCGACGCCGACACGGGCGGGCGGGGCGTGTCCGGCGCCGAACTGGCCTTCAACGACGAAATCCGCGCGGCGGGCCAACGGGGCGAAGCATTCCCCCTGTCCATCGACCTGCGCGTTCAGGGGGTGCTGGAAAACGAACTGGCCGCCGCCGCGATCAAGGCCCAGGCCAAGGGCGCGGTGGGCATCGTCACCGATGTTCAGACCGGCGAGGTGCTGGGCATGGCCTCCTGGCCGACCTTCAACTCGGCCAATCGCGGCGCGGCGCCCGATGGGGCGACGCTGAACCGCGCCGTCTCGGGTCACTACGAAATGGGCTCGGTGTTCAAGACCTTCACCGTCGCCGCCGGCCTGGACACCGGCCGGGCCGACATGAACACCCTGTTCGACGCCTCCCAGGCCTTCCAGATCGGCGACCGCAAGATCAAGGACTTCCACGCCCAGAACCGGGTGATGACGCTGGAAGAAGTCTATCTGCACTCCTCCAACATCGGCACCTCGCAACTGGCGGTGCAGATGGGGCCGGACGTGATGCGCAGCTATTTCCAGCGGCTGGGCCTGCTGGACGCCGCCAGGATCGAGCTGAAGGAATCGGCCAAGCCCGTCGTGCCGCGTCGCTGGGACAACTCGACCCTGGCGTCGCTGTCGTTCGGCTATGGCATCATGATCACCCCGGCCCAGATGATCCAGGCCATGGGCGCCCTGACCAACGGCGGGCGGATGATCCCCTTGAGCCTGCGCAAGGGCGGGGCGCGCGGCGTCCAGCCCCAGCAGGTCGTCACCGAGGAGACCTCGCGCACCATTCTGGACCTGATGCGCCGCAATGTGGTCAAGGGTTCGGGCGGCTTCGCCGATGCGCCCGGCCTGCGCGTGGGCGGCAAGACCGGCTCTGCCAACAAGCTGGTCGGCGGCCGTTACGACCCCAGCCACGCGCTCGGCTCCTTCGCGGCGGTCTTCCCCGTCGACGGCCCGCTGAACGGCAAACGATACGCCATACTGATCGTGATGGACGAGCCGGGGACCTATCCTAAGACCGGCGCCTATGTCGCCGCGCCGGCCGTCAAGAACATCGCCGACCGCATCGCCGGCTTCCTGGGCGTGGAACGGCGCGAGGACCGCTGGCGCACCGCCATGGGCGAGAAGGTGCCAGAATATCAGGACGTTGCGGGGGACGGGCTGTGAGCGCGCTTCACCTGTCCGACCTGGTGCGCCGCGACGTGGCCTCCGATCCCGTCATCACCGGCGTCACCGCCGACAGCCGCAAGGTCGCGCCCGGCGCCCTGTTCGTCGCCCTGCCGGGATCGGCCGCCGACGGCCGCGCCTTCATCCCGCAAGCTTTGGCCCAGGGCGCCGCCGCCGTTCTGGCCCCCGCCGACACGCCCGAAACCGCAGCCCCGGTCCTGGTCACGTCCGGCGACGTGCGTCGCGCCTACGCCATCGCCGCGCGCGGCTTCTACGGCGCCCAGCCCAAGACCTGCGTGGCCGTGACCGGCACCAACGGCAAGACCTCGGTCGCCGCCTTCTGCCGCCAGCTGTGGGCCGGCGTCGGGCATAAGTCCGCCAGCATGGGCACCCTGGGCGTCGTGGGTCAGAAGGGCGACAAGACCTACGCCCTGACCGGCCCCGGTCTGACCAGCCCCGACGCCGCCGAGGCCGCCCGCCTGATGGCCGAACTGGCCCGTAAGGACGTGACCCACGTCGCGCTGGAGGCCTCGTCCCACGGCATCGATCAGCGCCGGCTGGACGGGGTCGCTTTGAAGGCCGCCGCCTTCACCAACCTGACCCAGGATCACCTCGACTATCACGGCACGATGCAGGACTATCGCGCCGCCAAGATGCGGCTGTTCGAGACCCTGCTGCCGCGCGGCCGCACCGCCGTCCTGAACGCCGATTCCGACGCCTATTCCGCCTTCGCCTCGGCCTCGATCATGGCAGGGCTGGGCGTGATGGCGGTGGGCGAGCGGGGCCGCGATCTGACGCTGATCGGGCGCCGGGCGACGCCCGAGGGGCAGCGCCTGACCCTGGACGTGCGGGGCCAGGTCCGCGACATCCTGCTGCCCCTGGCCGGCGCCTTCCAGGCTTCCAACGCCCTGGTGGCGGCGGGCCTGTGCATCGCGGCGGGCGACGCCCCCGACGCCGTGATCGGCGCGCTGGAGGGGCTGACGGGCGCGCAAGGGCGGCTGCAGCGCATCGGCGCCGAGACCGGGCGCGGCGAGGTCTATGTCGACTACGCCCACACGCCCGACGGGCTGGAGACGGTGCTGAACGCCCTGCGCCCCCATGCGACCGGCCGTCTGATCGCGGTGTTCGGCGCGGGCGGCGACCGGGATCGCGGCAAGCGGCCGCTGATGGGCGCCATCGCCGGGCGCCTGGCCGACGTCGCCATCGTCACCGACGACAATCCCCGTTCCGAAGACCCCGCCGCCATCCGCGCCGAGGTGCGCGCCGGCTGCCCCGATGCGCTGGAGATCGGCGACCGCCGCGCCGCCATCGCGGCCGCCGTCGAAATGATGCGTGACGGGGATGTGGTGGTCATCGCCGGAAAAGGGCATGAACAGGGGCAGATCGTCGCGGGCGTGACCCACCCCTTCGACGACGCTACCGTCGCGTCCGAGGCCCTGTCCCTTTATGCCTGATACCATCGCCCGCCCGCTCTGGACGGCCGCCGAAGTCGCCGCCGCCACGGGCGGCCTGCTGCATGGCGACGACCGCCAGATCACCGGCGTCACCTACAACAGCCGCGAGATTGCGCCCGGCGACCTGTTCCTGGCGCTGAAGGGCGCCCGCGACGGGCATGAGTTCGCAGGCGACGCCTTCGCCGCCGGGGCCGCCGCCGCCCTGGTCGAACATCCGGTCGAGGGCGGGCCCTGCATCGTCGTTCCCGACACGCTGCACGGCCTGGAAGCGCTGGGCGTCGCCGCCCGCGAACGCGCGCCCCAGGTGAAGCGCGGCGCCGTCACCGGCAGCGTCGGCAAGACCAGCGTGACCCAGGCGATCAAGGCTGGCCTCGACCTCGCCGGCCCCGCCCACGGCTCGATCAAGAGCTACAACAACCATATCGGCGTTCCGCTGACCCTGGCCCGGATGCCGGCCCAGACCCAGCGCGCGGTCTTCGAGATCGGCATGAACGCGCCGGGCGAGATCGCGCCCCTGTCGCGCTTCGTCGCCCCCCACGCCGCCTGCGTCACCACCGTCGGCCCAGTCCATATCGAGGCCTTCGCCGATGGCGAGGCCGGAGTGGCGCGCGAGAAGGCGGCCATCTTCCAGGGCCTGGTTCCCGGCGGAACCGCGGTAGCCAATGGCGATGTCGCCTTCGCCGGTGTCCTGGCCGAGGCCGCCCGCGCGGTGCATGCCCGCCTCGTCGTCTTCGGAACCCAGGCGGGTTGCGACGCCCGCCTGATCGACTTTCGCCCGGATGCGCAGGGCGCGACCGTCACCGCCGAACTGTTCGGACGGCCGCTGCAATATCGCCTGGCCCAGTCGGGCGCCCACTGGGGCCTGAACAGTCTTTGCGTCCTGGCCATGCTGGACGCGCTGGACGTGTCGCTGGAGACGGGTCTTCAGGCCCTGGCGGACTTTCAGCCCCTGGCCGGGCGGGGCCAGACGCGCCAGGTCGCCCTGGTCGACGGCGCCTTCACCCTGATCGACGAAAGCTACAACGCCAATCCCCTGTCGATGACCGCCGGGTTCAAGAGCCTGGGCGCCCTCCCCGTATCGGGCCGCCGCATTGTGGTCCTGACCGACATGCTGGAGCTGGGCGACCAGAGCCGCAGCCTGCACGAGGGCCTGGCCGGTCCCATCGACGCGGCGGGCCTGGATCTGGTTCACGCCGCCGGGCCGCAGATGCGCTGGCTTTACGATGCCCTGCCGGTGTCGCGTCGCGGCCTGTGGCGCGAGACCGCCGCCGAACTGGCCGCCGAGGCCGCCATTCTGGTCGCTCCCGGCGATGTCGTCATGGTCAAGGGGTCGAACGGCTCACGGGCCTCGCTGGTCGCCCAGGCGCTGGCGGATCTGCAAGGCCGCGACACGGCGCCCGCGACGCGATAGGGGACACCCATGTTTTACCTGCTCTACCTCTATTACGCCGACATCGCGCACCAGTATCCACTGCTGAATCTGGTCCAGTATCAGACGGTGCGGATGGCTCTGGCCCTGGCCACGGCCATGATCGTCGCCGTCGCCATGGGCAGCCGCTTCATCAACTGGATTCGCGCCAAACAGGGCCGGGGCCAGCCGATCCGCGACGACGGCCCCGTCAGCCACCTGTCCAAGGTCGGCACCCCCACCATGGGCGGGCTGATGATCCTGGCCGGTATCGGCGTGTCGGTGCTGCTGTGGGGCGACCTGACCAATCCCTACATCTGGATCGTCAGCCTGGTCACCGCCGCCTTCGGCGTGCTGGGCTTCATCGACGACTACGCCAAGGTGACCAAACAGACCTCGGCCGGCCTGACGTCCAAGCAGAAGCTGCTGGCCCAGACGGTCGTCGCCGTGGTCGCCGGCGTCCTGACCGTGCTGTGGATGACCGTCTCGCCCACCTCGCCGGGGCTTGAGACGTCCATCGCCTTCCCCTTCTTCAAGGCGGTGCTGCTGAATATCGGCTGGTTCTATGTGGCCTTCGCCGCCTTCACCATCGTCGGCTTCTCCAACGCCGTGAACCTGACCGACGGTCTGGACGGCCTGGCCACCGTGCCGGTGATGATGGCGGCGGGCGCCTTCGGGGTGATCTCGTATCTGGCCGGCAACTTCGTCTTCGCCCAGTATCTGCAGATCCACCACGTCCCAGGCGCCGGCGAACTGGCCATCTTCTGCGCCGCCATGATCGGCGGGGGCGCGGGCTTCCTGTGGTACAACGCCCCTCCGGCCAAGATCTTCATGGGCGACACCGGCTCGCTGGCCTTAGGCGGGGCGCTGGGCGCCATCGCCGTCATGACCAAGCACGAACTGGTCCTGGGCATCGTCGGCGGCCTGTTCGTCGCCGAAGCCGCCTCGGTCATGATCCAGGTCGGCTATTACAAGCTGACCAAGAAGCGCATCTTCCTGATGGCGCCGGTCCATCACCATTTCGAGAAGATGGGCTGGCCGGAATCCACCGTGGTCATCCGCTTCTGGATCATCGCCGGCGCCCTGGCCCTGATCGGCCTGTCCACGCTGAAACTGCGTTGATCCGATGATCCTGGTTCCCGGTTTCGAGGGCAGGCGGGTCGCGGTCTTCGGCCTGGGACGGTCGGGGATCACGGCCGCACGCGCGCTCCAGGCCGGGGGCGCGATCCCCATACTGTGGGACGACGGCGTCTCGGGCCGGATGCAGGCCGAGGCGGAAGGCTTCCAGGTCCAAGACCTGACCACGGCCGACTGGTCGGGCTTCGCCGCCCTGGTCCTGTCGCCGGGCGCCCCCCTGACCCACCCCAAGCCGCACTGGACCGTGGACCGGGCGCGCGAGGCCGGGGTTCCGGTCATCGGCGACGTCGAACTGATCTCCCGCGCCCTGGCCGCCCGGCCCTCCGACCAGCGACCCCGCGTCGTCGCCATAACCGGCACCAACGGCAAGTCCACCACCACGGCCCTGATCGGCTGGGTGCTGAAGTCCGCCGGCATGACGGTCCACGTCGGCGGCAATATCGGCATCGGCGTCCTGGCCCTGCCGGAGCCGACGCCGGACGCCGTCTATGTGATCGAGGTCTCCAGCTACCAGCTGGACCTGACCACGACCTTCGCCCCCGATGTCGCCATCCTGACCAACATCAGCCCCGACCACCTGGACCGCCACGGCGGCATGGAGGGCTATGTCGCGACCAAGGCGCGGATCTTCGCGGCCCAGGCGCCCGACGCGGTGGCCTTGATCGGCGTGGACGAGGATTGGGGGCGGGGGATTGCATCCGGCCTGAATTCCCGCGTCATCACGATTTCTTCCTCCGCTCATCCCCGCGAAAGCGGGGACCCAGTCCTTTCGCAGGGGCAGGGCGCCGGGGATCACGAGCGGTCTTCCACAGACACGCCGGAACGCCCACAGAACTGGGTCCCCGCCTTCGCGGGGATGAGCGGTATCGAGGCTGTGCCGAGCGCGATCCGGGCCGAGGGCCGGAACCTCGCGGATTTGACCCCCGCCCGTTCCTTACCCGGTCGCCACAACGCTCAGAACGCCGCCTTCGCCTATGCCGCCGCCCGCGCGCTGGGCGTTTCCCACGCCGCTGCCGTCAAGGGCCTGCTGACCTTCCCCGGCCTCGCCCACCGGATGGAGACGGTGGCTCAGGTCGGTGCCGTGCGCTTCGTCAACGACTCCAAGGCCACCAACGCCGACGCCGCGCGTCAGGCCCTGACCTCCTATCCGTCCGTCTTCTGGATCGCGGGCGGCGTGCCCAAGGCGGGCGGCATCGACGCCCTGGCCGACCTCTTCCCGCGCATAAGCAAGGCCTATCTGATCGGCCAGGCGGCGCCCGCCTTCGCCGAAACCCTGGGTGACACGCCCCACGTCATCGCCCAGACCCTGGACGCCGCCGTCGCCGACGCCGCCGCCGACGCCGCAGCCGCCGGGGGCGAACAGATCGTCCTCCTGTCGCCCGCCTGCGCCAGTTTCGACCAGTTCGCCGATTTCGAGGCGCGGGGCGAGGCCTTCCGAGCCGCCGTTCTGAACCTGACCTCCGCCCCGGAGAGCGCCGCATGAGCGCCCATTACACCCCCGCCTTCTCCCGCAACGATCAGAGCCTGATCGCGCGCTGGTTCTGGACCGTGGATCGCGGCCTTCTGGGCGCGGCCCTGGCCCTGATGGCGCTGGGCGTCTCGCTCAGCTTCGCCTCCAGCCCGGCCGCCATCCTGGCCGATGAATCGATCACCGACCCCTTCCACTATTCCTGGCGGATGATGATCTTCGCCGGCGTCGGCCTGACGGTCATGCTGACCACCTCGCTGATGTCGCCGCGCGGGGTGCGTCGGATCGCGGTTCTGGCCCTGTTCGGCGCCATCGTCGTCATGGCCGCCCTGCCGTTCATCGGCGACACGGTGAAGGGCGCCGCGCGCTGGGTGAACCTGGGGCCGTTCAGTCTTCAGCCGTCCGAGTTCGCCAAGCCCGGCCTGATCGTCTTCGCCGCCTGGATGTTCGCCGAGGCGCAGAAGGGGCAGGGGGTGCCCGGCGTGACCATCGCGTTTGGATTCTACGCCCTGACCGTGTGTCTGCTGCTGATCCAACCGGATATCGGCCAGACCCTGCTGATCACCACCACCTTCATGGCCGTCTTCTTCATGGCCGGGGTGCCGTTCAAATGGATGGCGGTCCTGGCCAGCGCGGGCATGGCGGGACTGGTGTCGCTTTATTTCGTCTTCGGCCATATGCGCGACCGTCTCAGCCGCTTCTTCTCGCCCGAGACCACCGACACCCACCAGATCGACAGCGCGTCCGAGGCCATTCGCGCCGGCGGCCTGCTGGGCCGCGGGGTGGGCGAGGGGGTGATGAAGCGGCACGTGCCCGACCTGCACACCGACTTCATCTATTCCGTCGGCGCCGAGGAGTTCGGCCTGGTCCTCAGCCTGATCATGATCGGCCTTTACGCCTTCATCGTCGTGCGCGGGATGCGCCGGGCCATGAAACTGACCGATCCGTTCGAACAGACGGCGGCGGCGGGCCTGTTCATGCTGATCGGGCTTCAGGCCTGCATCAATGTGGCGGTGAACCTGAACCTGATTCCGACCAAGGGCATGACCCTGCCGTTCATCAGCTACGGCGGTTCGTCCATGCTGGCGATGGGCCTGACCATGGGCTTCGCCCTGGCCCTGACGCGCCGCCGCCCCGGCGCCTACGAACCGGGCGCCAGCCTGACCATGGGCCGGCGGTTGCTGTAGGAAACCAAAAACACCGTCACTCTAGGCCTTGTGCCTAGAGTCCATAAACTCGAGCTTCACCGTGAACGCACGACTGCCGACACCGGGCGCATGGATCCCAGGCACGAGGCCTGGGATGACGAAAAAGAGTAAATGCGAGACAGGGTCGGAAGCGATCCCATGAACGGAGACCCCATGTCCAAGCTCTGCGTCGTCGCCGCCGGCGGCACCGGCGGCCATATGTTCCCGGCCGAGGCCCTGGCGCGCGAGATGGCGGCGCGCGGCTGGCGCGTGGTGCTGGCGACCGATCATCGGGGCGAGCAATACGCCCACGCCTTTCCGGCCGAGGAACGGCTGGCCCTGGACGCCGCCACAGGCTCGGGCCCGCTGGGTCTGGTCAAGGCCGGCCTGGCCATCTTCAAGGGCGTGATCCAGGCGCGCGACGCCTTCGACCGGCTGGGCGCAGACGTGGTGGTGGGCTTTGGCGGCTATCCGTCGGCGCCTGCGCTAGTGGCGGCGGTGACGTCGCAGCGCCCGACCGTCATCCATGAGCAGAACGCGGTCCTGGGCCGCACCAATCGCATCCTGGCCCCCTATGTCGGCCAGGTCGCCTCGTCCTTCCCGACGCTGGAGCGGGCGCCGGCCAAGATACAGGGCCGCTCGCACGTCGTCGGCTCGCCGGTGCGCGCCGAAATCCGCGCCCTGTTCGACCGTCCCTACATCGTCCCCGCCGATGACGGCCCGATCCATGTGCTGGTGACGGGCGGCAGTCAGGGCGCGCGCATCCTGTCGGAGACGACCCCCCGCGCCCTGGCCGCCCTGCCGGAACCTCTGCGTCGTCGCCTGAAGGTGCAGCAGCAGTCACGCCCCGAGACGCTGGATGCCGCACGCCAGATCTATCTGGAGGCGGGGATAGAGGCCGAGGTCGCCCCCTTCTTCCGCGACATGGCCGAACGGCTGGCCAAGGCCCATCTGGTCGTGGGCCGCTCCGGCGCCTCGACCTGCGCCGAACTGGCCGTCGCCGCCCTGCCGTCCGTCCTGATCCCTCTGAAGATCGCCACCGACGACCACCAGCGCCTGAACGCCAAGGCCCTGACCGACGCCGGCGCGGCCGAGGTCATCCTGGAAGACGACCTGACCGTCGAACGCCTGTCCTCGACCCTGACCGGCGTCCTGTCCGACCCGCAGCGCCTGTCGGCCATGTCCGCCGCCGCCCGCAGCGTCGCCATCCCAGACGCCGCCCAGCGCCTGGCTGACCTGACCGAGGCGACGGCGGGGCGGTGAAATCTCCTCTGCTCCCCATGAAATGGGGAGGGGGACCGCGAAGCGGTGGAGGGGGTCTTGAAGTCCCACAGGCGCCTGCAATGCGGCGGCAGCCCCTCCGTCACGGCGCCGAAGAGGCGCCGCGCCACCTCCCCGCCTAGCGGGGAGGAGACTTTCACAACCGTTCAGCTTGTGGCGCGTTAGTTCCCCATGCCCCCCGAAATCATCGCCCTGACCCGCCAAGTCCGCGCCCTGTGGCATCGGTTCGACTGGCTGCCCGAATGGGCGGTCACCGGCCTGGTCCTGCTGGTCTTCGTGGGCGGCGGCTGGGTCACGCACAAGATCGCCTTCGCCATCCTGCGCCGCATGGTCAGGAAGAAGGACGTCTTCTGGCGAGGAGTTGTCGAGCGGGCGCGGATCAAGCTGCGGGTGCTGATCATCATCATGGGCGTGGGGTTGGGTGTGACCGTCTCGCCGATGGACCCGGCGCCTTCGGCGGACATCCGGTCGGTGCTGCTGTTCCTGTTCATCCTGACGCTGGGCTGGCTCGCGTCGGGGGTGCTGGACATGTGGTCCGTCATGCACCTGAGGCGCTACAACATCGCCGTCGAGGACAATCTGCTGGCCAGGAAGCACCTGACCCAGACCCGCATCCTGCAACGGGTGGCCAAGGTGATCCTGTTCATCGTCACGGTGGGTCTGGCCCTGATGACCATCGCGGGCTTCCGCCAGTGGGGCGTCAGCCTGCTGGCCTCGGCCGGGGTCGTCGGCATCATCGCCGGCCTGGCGCTCCAGCCCATCCTGACCAATATGGTCGCCGGCATCCAGATCGCCCTGACACAGCCCATCCGCCTAGACGACGCGGTCATCGTCGAGAAGGAATGGGGCAATGTGGAGGAGATCACCGCCACCTATGTGGTGGTCAAGCTGTGGGACTGGCGCCGGATGGTGCTGCCCCTGTCGTACTTCATCACCACGCCCTTCCAGAACTGGACGCGCGAGAACGCCCGCCTGATAGGGGTGGCCTTATTCTACGTTGACTACGAGGCGCCGATCGACCGGCTGCGCACCGCCTTCGAGGGCATCGTCAAGGCGTCCCAGCACTGGGACGGCGACGTGCAGGTGATGCAGGTCACCGACATCACCGAGCGCGTGCTCCAGGTTCGCTGCCTGGCCAGCGCCCGCTCCGCCGGGGTGGCGTTCGACCTGCGCTGCGAAATCCGCGAGAAGCTGATGGCCTTCATGCGCGACGAATGCCGCGAGGCCCTTCCGCGCGACCGTATCGAGTGGCCGCAGGGCGAACCCTCTAGTCTCCCTCCCCGTCTCGGGGAGGGTGGCCGCGAAGCGGTCGGGTGGGGGCGGCCGCCATCAGTTCGCGAAGAATGAACTCCATGACATCCGGCAGCCGATCACGAACATCGGCGGCCGCTATGCGCAGGGTCTTCACCCCATGATGCGCCAGTGCGGCGTCACGGCGGGCGTCCCAGTCGCCGCGACCCTCGTGCGAACCGCCGTCGACCTCCACCGCCAGGCCGCGTCCCAGGCAAACGAAGTCGAGATAGTAACCCAGGAGAGGATGCTGACGGCGGAAGTGAAAGCCTTGCTTTCGTAGGTCGCGCAGCGCCAGCCAAAGCCGCGCTTCCGGCGGGCTCATGGCTTTTCGCATCGCCCTGGCCTTCGCGATCTTCGCCATTCTGGGCCGCCCCCACCCGGTCTCGCTGCGCTCGACCACCCTCCCCTGAAGGGGAGGGAGATGGCAAGAGGTCAGTCCGCCAGAGCCGTCTGTCCTCGCCTGATCGCCTCGTCCGGCGTCAGGGTCTCGGCGGGCGTTTGCGTCGCGCAGGCCACGGCCAGCAGTTCGGCGGCGTCGCCGCCGGGAGCGGCGGGATAGGCGGGGGCGGCGTCGGGCGTGGCGGGGCCTTCGGTCCCGTCGGCGCGCAGCGAGGCGAAGTCCAGCCGGTCCGCCCTCATCGCGCGGCAATCGAACGCCCAGCGCGACCAGCCGCCGACATAGACGACGTCGCCGACCTTGAAGCCGGTCTCGGCGACCTGAAGTTCGCGCATATGGGCGATGTCGCCGTTGCGCTCGATGGAGTTCACATCGGCGTAGATGGCGAAACGGCCGACGCCGACAGGGGCGAGGACGGGATCGGCCAGAAGGGCCAGCATCAGGGCGATCATGCGACCAGGGTCTCGGCTTGATGCAGGTCCACGCTGACCAGCTGGCTCATGCCGCGTTCGGGCATGGTGACGCCGTACAGGCGGTCCATTCGGCTCATGGTGACGGGGTTGTGGGTGATGACGATGAAGCGGGTGTCGGTGCGGCTCCGCATCTCGTGCAGCATTCGGCAGAAGCGGTCGACATTGGCGTCGTCCAGCGGGGCGTCCACCTCGTCCAGCACGCAGACCGGCGCCGGGTTGGCCAGGAAGACGCCGAAGATCAGGGCCGCCGCCGTCAGGGCCTGTTCGCCCCCGCTCATCAGCGACATGACCGACAGCCGCTTGCCCGGCGGGCAGGCGTAGATCTCAAGCCCCGCCTCCAGCGGGTCGTCGCTCTCGACCAGTTTCAGCTCGGCCTGACCGCCGCCGAACAGGGCCTCGAACAGGGTCTTGAAGTTGGTGTTGATGACGTCGAAGGCCGCGACCAGCCGCTCGCGCCCCTCGGCGTTCAGCTCGTCGATGCCGTCGCGCAGCTTGGCGATCGCCTGGGTCAGGTCGATGCGTTCGGACTTCATGCTGTTCAGCCGCTCGCCATATTCGACCGCCTCGTCCTCGGCGCGCAGATTGACGGCGCCCAGGGTCTCGCGCTCGCGCTCCAGCCCGAACAGCAGGCTCTCGGCGCCCGCCGCGTCAGGCGGGCGGGCGATGGCGTCGTCGGTCAGCTTCTGGCCCAGTTCCTGCGGCGACATCTGCGCCGTCTCGCGCAGGGTGGTCTCGGCCTCGGTCAGCTTCTCGGCGGCGGCCTCGGCGCGGGCGGCCAGACCGGCGCGGGCCTCGCGGGCCTGCGCGGCGGCGGCGTCTGCGGCGCGGCTGGCGCGGTCGGCGTCGCCCGCCGCCGCATCGGCCAGGGCCATGGCGTCGGACGCCGCCTGCCTGCGCTGTTCGGCGGCGGTCAGCGTATCCAGCAGCTTGCCCCGCTGTTCGGCGAAGCCCTGGGGCGCGACCTCGGCCTGTTTCAGCAGGGCGGCGGTCTTGTCGGCGTCCTTCGCCAGGGCGGAGACGCGGGCGGCGCTGTCCTTTGACCGGCTGACCCAGCCGTCGCGGGCGCGGGTCAGCCCGCCCAGCCTCTGTTCGCGGCCCTGACGGTCGCGGGCCTCGGCGTCGCGGTCTGAGCGGGCGGTCTGGGCGGCGGTGCGGGCCGTGTCGGCGGCGGCGCGGGCTGCCGCCAGTTCGTTCCGCAGATCGGCCAGGGTTTCGGACGGGGCGTCTGTGGTCTGGGCGGCGTCCAGAGCGGTCTGGGCCTCCGCGACCTCGGCGGCCAGCCGGGTCACGGTGTCGTCTAGGGCCTGCGCGCGGGCCTCGCGCCGCGCCTGATCGCGGGCCAGTGTTTCGACCCGGTCGCGGGCGGCGGTCACGGCCTTGTCGGCGGCGAAGGGCTTGAGGCGGGCGGTCTTCACCTCTTCCTCAGCGGCGCGGAAGGCGTGGGTTGCTGACTTCTGGGCCGCCTGCGCCTGCTCCAGCGCGGGCTTGCCCTTGTCGATGTCGGCCTCCAGTTCGGCCAGCCGCGTGCGCTGGGCCAGACGCACGGCGGCGGGACGGGGCGCCTCGGCGCGACTGACGAAGCCGTCCCAGCGGTAGAGGTCGCCATCGGTCGTCACCAGACGCGCGCCGGGCGGCAGGGTCTCAGCCAGTTTCGCGGCCTCAGCCTGGGTTACGACACCGCACAGGGCCAGGCGGGCGGTCAGTTGATCGGGCGCCTGCACATGGGCCGACAGGGGCGTGACGCCCGTGGGCCAGGACGGGGCAGGCGCGTCGGCCCCGCCCCAGTAGGCGGCGGCGCGGGCGTCAAGCGCGGCGTCCAGATCGTCGCCCAGAGCGGCGGCCAGAGCGGCCTCATAGCCCTTGTCGGCGCGCACCCTGTCCAGGGCGGGCGGGTGGTCGCGCTTGCCCGACGCCAGCAGTTGGGCCAGGCCCCGCGCCTCGGTCTGCAGACGGCCCAGCCGGTCCTCGGCCGCGCGGGCGGCGGTGCGGGCCTCCTGTTCGGCGCGCGCCAGTTCGCCGCGTTTGGCCTCGGCGGCCTCGACGGCTTCGCGGGCGGCGGCGAGGTCGGCCTGCGCCGTCTCCAGCGCCTGACGCGCCGTCTCCAGTTCGGGCGTCTCCAGCGGACCCAGGGCCTCGCGTTCGCGCCTGGCCTGATCGTGCTGGCCGGTGACGCGCGACAGGCGGGCCTCGGCGTCGCGTTTACGGGCCGTCTCGGCGTTGGCGCGGGCCTCGACGGCGGCGAGCGTGCCGGCCAGACGTTCCACCTCGGCGTCGGCGGCCTTTCGGGCGTCTTCCGCCGCCAGCAGCGCCTTGTCCAGTTCGGGGCCGCGTTCCGGGGCGGCGGCGATCTCGGCCTTCAGCCGGGTCAGTTCGTGGTTCAGCCGGTCCAGTTCGCGGTTGGCGTCGGCGGCCATTGCGTCTTCGCGCGCGGCGTCGGCGGCGATGCGGGCGGCCTCGGCCTTCAGCCGGTCCACCTCGGCGCGGGCGGCCTGTTCGGCTATGTCCAGCCGGTCGCGCTCCAGACTGGCGCGGTGCAGCAGGGCCGAGGCGACGGCGTCCTCTTCCCGCGCGGGCTTCAGGGCTTCCTGTGCGGCCAGGGCGGCGGTCTGGGCGGCGGCGGCGGCGGTCGTCGTTTCAGCCACATGGGCATCCGCCGCGCGCAGTTCTGCGGCCGCCGACTCGGCCGCCAGCCGGGCGTCGTTCCAGCGGACGAACAGCAGCGCGGCCTGAAGGGCGCGGATCTCGGCGCTGATCTTCTTGTACTTCTCGGCCTGACGGGCCTCGCGCTTCAGGCGGTTCAGCGCGGTTTCCAGTTCGCGGCCGATGTCGTCGAGGCGTTCGAGGTTGGTCTCGGCGGCTTTCAGGCGCAGTTCGGCCTCATGCCTGCGGGTGTGCAGACCGGCGACCCCGCCCGCCTCTTCCAGAATGCGGCGGCGGTTCTGCGGCTTGGCGGCGATCAGTTCGCTGATCTGGCCCTGACGCACCAGGGCGGGGGAGTTGGCGCCGGTCGAGGCGTCGGCGAACAGAAGCTGGACGTCGCGGGCGCGCACCTCCTTGCCGTTGATCCGATAGGTCGAGCCCTGGCCCCGGTCGATGCGGCGCGACACCTCCAGAATGGGACTGTCGGTGAAGGGCTGAGGCGCGCGGCGTTGCGCATTGTCGATGGTCAGGCTGACTTCGGCATGGCTGCGCGGGGGACGGCCTGCGGCGCCGGCGAAGATGACGTCGTCCATGCCCTGGCCGCGCATGGCCTTGGCCGAGTTCGCCCCCATGACCCAGCGCAGGCTTTCAAGGACGTTGGACTTGCCGCAGCCGTTCGGCCCGACCACGCCGGTCAGGCCGGATTCGATCTGGACCTCCGCCGCATCGACGAAGGACTTGAAGCCGACCAGCCGGAGCCGCTGGAACTGCATCGGCCTAGAGCGTCACCGACGCAGCAGCGGGTCGATGGCGGCCGACAGGGCGTCAAGCGAATGGTCCGCGACCAGCGTCCCGTTGACGAACAGGGTCGGCGTGCCGGTCACGCCCGCCGCCTCGGCGCCGGCGATCTGGGCCTCCAGCGCTTCGCGGGTGGCGGGGGCTTGCAGGCAGGTCTCGATCTCGGCGCGGGGCTTGCCGCTGGCGGCGACGCCGGCGGCGAACCAGGGCTGAGCCCCGGTCGTGGCCAGGTTCGCCTGATCGCGCATGAAGACCGAGGCGACGTCGAAATACTTGCCCGGCGCGGCGCACAGGGCGACGGCCGCCGCAGCGGCCGCGACATTGGCCGGCTGGGTGGGCAGGTTGCGGTGAACCAGCCGCACCGTGCCCGTGTCGATGTATTTGGCCTTGAACGCCGGCAGCACCGTGTTGTGGAAGTCCGCGCAGTGCGAGCAGGTGAAGGAGGCGTATTCGATCACCGTCACCGGCGCATCCGCCCGACCCAGGACGTGATCCTGGGCCGTGACGGGGGGCGGCGCCTCGGCCGCGAACGACGCCGACGCCGCGCCCATCGACAGGGCGGCGGCGCAGGACAGGGCCAGGACGGCGCGGCGGAGCATCGGCGTCGCCTTACTTGGCCAGGGCGGCGTCGATGGCGGTGGACAGGTCGGCCAGGCTGGCGCCCTCGCCGCCGGGGGTCAGGACCTGCTGGTCGTTGACGTAGAAGGCCGGGGTGCCGGTCACGCCCTGGGTGCGGGCGAACTGGACCCGCTTCTCCATGGCGGCGACGGCCTCCTTGTCGGTCACGCAGTCGTTGAACTGCTGCTCGGACAGGCCGGCCGCCTGGGCGGTGCGCAGCAGCCAGTCGCGCGGCGAGGAGGTCAGCATCTCCTGCTGGGTCGCCATCAACTGGTGGACCACGTCGAAATACTTGTCCTTGCCGGCGCAGCGCGCGACCAGGAAGCCGGCGGTGGCGGCGTCGACCGGCGGGGTCGGCAGCTCGCGGAAGATGTAGCGGACCTTGTTGGTGTCCACATATTTGGCCTTGAACGCCGGCCAGGTGTTCTTCTGCCACAGAGCGCAGTGCGGGCAGGTGACCGAGGCGTATTCGACCACGGTGACCTTGGCGCCTTCGGCCGCGCCCTGGCTCATGTCGCCCTCTGCCGCGCCCTTGGCGCCGCCGCTGCACGCGGCCAGGGCCATGGTCGCCAGGGCGGCGCCGGTGATGGCCGCACGGCGGCTCATGCGGGCGAAGCGGGTTTCAGTGTCGGCCATGGGATTTCCTCGGTCGGATCATTGGCGAATGGCGGCGCGATTCCCCGGAACGGCGCAACCCTGAACTAGTCGAGAACAGGTGCGGCGAAGTTTTGTCAATCCTGCCTGTCGGTGCGCGAAAGCGCGACGCGGCCCAGGCGGGTCAGTGCGGCGCGCAACTCGTCCGGCGCGGCGGCGATGGAGGCGGCCAGATCGGCCTCGGCCTGGGCGGGCAGGGGGGCGGGCTTGGCGCTGCGTTTCGGGCGGGCGGCGGCCTCCTTCAGCGGGGCGACCGGACCCTGGGCGATGCGAAGCCGATCCACCGATCCGGCGCCCAGGAACAGATTGACGCGGGCCAGTATGTCCTCGGACTGGTGCTGCACCAACAGGGCGGCGGCGCCGGCGACGCGCAGTTCCAGCACGCCGGGCGCTCCGCCCTTGCCCTTGGTCAGCTTCTGGGGCCGGGTGACGCGGGCCAGGCGGTCGCCGACGATCTCGCGCCAGCGCGGCTCCAGGGCGCCCGCGCCGCGCCCGAACTGGGCGTCCAGCTTCTTGATCAGCGGCGTCAGCGCCTTGCCCGCGCGGGGCGCGGGGCGCGGCGCCGGGCGGGTGCGGCGGCGAGACAGGATCTCGCGGACCTCGGCGTCTGTGGGCAGGGGGCGGCGCATGGGCCTATATAGCGCGATCCCATGGCCGACGTCTCTCCCGACATCTCGTTGATCCGCGCCCGGCTCCTGGCCTGGTACGACGCCCATGCACGCAGCCTGCCGTGGCGGGCGGCGGTGGGTGCGGCGCGGACCGCGCCCTATCGCGTCTGGCTGTCGGAGGTGATGCTGCAGCAGACGACGGTGCCGCACGCCACGCCCTATTTCCACGCCTTCACTACGCGCTGGCCCAGGGTGTCGGACCTGGCGGCGGCCGAGGATGCACAGGTGATGGGAGCCTGGGCGGGGTTGGGCTACTACGCCCGCGCGCGCAACCTGCTGGCCTGCGCGCGGGCGGTGGCGAAGGATCACGGCGGGGTCTTCCCCGATACGGAGGCGGGGCTGCTGGCTTTGCCGGGGGTGGGCGCCTATACGGCCGCCGCCGTCGCGGCCATCGCCTTCGACCGTGCGGCCAATGTGGTGGACGGCAATGTCGAGCGGGTCATGGCGCGGCTGTTCGCCGTCGAGACACCGGTTCCGGCCGAGCGCCCTGAACTGCGGCGGCTGGCGGGCCTGTTCGTCGCCGATGAACGGCCGGGCGACTGGGCGCAGGCCTTGATGGACCTGGGAGCCACCATCTGCCGGCCCAAGTCGCCGTCCTGCGATGTCTGTCCCGTCTCGGACCAGTGCCGGGGTCTGGCGACTGGCGAGCCGACGCGGTTTCCGGTCAAGACCAAGAAGGCGGACCGCCCGCACCGTCGAGGCGTGGCCTATGTCGTGTTCGACGACCACGGCCGGGTGGCGGTGGAGACGCGCCCGGACAAGGGGCTGCTGGGCGGAATGCTGGGCCTGCCGACCAGCGATTGGGCCACCGAGCAGCCATCGTGTCCGCCGCCCGTGCCTGCGGACTGGCGCACGGCCGGGGCGGTGGAGCACGTCTTCACCCACTTCAGCCTGACCCTGACGGTGATGACGGCGCAAGGGGCGACGCCGCACCCGACGTGGCGCTGGATGCCGGTCGAGGCGGCCCGCGCAGCCCTGCCGACCGTGTTCGCCAAGGCGCTGGACCGGGCGGGCGCTCCCGATCTCTTGGGCTGATCGTCTAGCGCAGGGTGCGGATCGCGACCTTGCCGGTCTTGTGGCGGGGGATGACGACGGCGCGGCCTTCCAGATGCTGGATGTTCAGATCGACGACGGAGGCGCCGATCTCCAGTCCGGTGATCTTCAGGCGATCCAGGCCGGCGGGCAGCACCGGATCGGCCAGATCGACCGTCTCGTTCCAGGCGTCGACGGACAGACCCAGCGTCGCCTGAAGCATCAGGAAGACCGAACCGGCGGCCCAGGCCTGGGGCAGGCAGGCGACCGGATAGGCGATGGGCGGCTCGCCTGGCGTGCGGGGGAAGCCGCAGAACAGCTCGGGCAGCCGCAGATGGAAGTGAGCGGCGGCGGCGTAGATTTCGGCCAGGATTTCGGCGACCGCGTCACGCTCGCCATAGTTGGCCATGCCGGCGGCGGCCATGGCGGTGTCGTGGGGCCAGACCGAGCCGTTGTGATAGCTCATCGGATTGAAGCGGGCCTGGCCGACCTCCAGCGTGCGGATGCCCCAGCCGGTGCGGAACTCGGCCGACAGCAGGCGTTTGCTGACCCGACGCGCGCGTTCCAGCGACGGCAGGCCGGTGAACAGCAGATGGCCGGCGTTGGAGGCGATGGCGCGGCATTGCTGCCCGTCGCCGTCCAGGGCGACGGCGTAGAAACCCTCGTCCTCCATCCAGTATTTGTCCTCGACCAGGGCGCGGACCTGTTCGGCGCGCATCCGCCATTCGGGCGCGCGGTCGTCGTGCAGCCGCTCGCCCAGGTCGCCCAGCGCCTTCCAGGCGGCGAAGGCGTAGCCCTGAACCTCCAGCAGCGCGATCGGTCCCTTGGGGAAACGGCCGTCGGCGTGGAAGATGGAGTCCTCGGAATCCTTCCAGCCCTGGTTCGACAGGCCGGTGTCGGCGCCGCGCTGATAGTCGATCAGGCCGTCGCCGTTGCTGTCGCCATAGTCGCGCATCCAATTCGCGGCGGCGATCAGATTGGGCCAGAGCCTGCGGATCAGGTCCAGATCGCCGGTCCGGTTGGCGTAGGCCCCGGCCAGGGCGACGAACAGGCAGGTGGTGTCGACGCCGCCGTAATAAAGGCCGAACGGCACCTCGTGCAGGGCGCTCATCTCGCCGCCGCGCGTCTCGTGCATGATCTTGCCGGGCTGACTGTCCTGATAGAGGGAGGTCTCGGTCGCCTGTCGGCTGGCCAGATAAGTCAAAACGCCCCGGGCCAGCGACGGGTCCAGCCACAGCATCTGCCAGGCGGCGATGATGCCGTCGCGCCCGAACGGCGTCGAGAACCAGGGGGTGCCGGCGTAAGGATAGGGGCCGGTCGGCAAGTCGGTGGTCAACAGCGCCATGTCGGCGCGCGACTGATCCAGCCAATCGTTGAAGCGCGGGCTGCGCGGGCCGCGCACCGAGGCGCCGCGCCGACGCTTGGCGCGCATGGCCAACCGCGCCTGGATGGCGTTCAGCCGCCAACGCCGGTCGTCCGGGGCCTCGCAGGAATCCACGCCGCATTCGATATAGAGGTCCAGGGTCCGGCCCTTGGGCAGGCTGAACATGAACTCGGCGCGCTGATGCGTCAGCCGGGCCGGCGGTTCGGAAAAGGCCAGGCAGGACAGGCGTTCGACATCGTCCAGGCCGGTGTAGCGGAAGGTGACGCGCCGCCCATCGGTGGTCGGGGTATGGATGGTCCCGCGCTTGGCTCGCGGTGTGCCGCGCACCTGGAAGATGTCGGCGAAGTCGGCCCCGAAGTCGAAGGCCAGGGGCAGCAGGATGTCCTCCACCCCGTGGTTGACCATCTGCACCCGCTCGAACATCCGGCGGTTCCACAGGAAGCGGCGGCGTTCGATATGCAGCACGCCGGCCGGGGCCGACCGACCGCCCATCGGCGGCAGGGGGCGATTGGTGGTGTGGCAAGAGAAGAAGACGTTGTCCTGGCTGACGCCCGACGACAGGCGCGACGGCTTCAGCAGGCCCACTGTCATGGTCCAGCGCGACAGGACGCGCGTGTCGTTGGCGAACAGGCCGTCTGCGCCGCCCTTCATGTCGCCCCAGCCGTCGGCGACCAGGAAGGTGTCGCCGTCCTTCAGCGCCATCAGCTGTTCGAGACCCGAGGCCTCGACGGATTCGCCGGCGGTCAGCTGGGTGGAATAGGCGTCGTCCATGCGGTCTCTTCCCCGTCGTTGTGAGGCCTTGGCCGAACGTGTCACACCCGAATGCGGCGCTGAAGGACCGCTTGGATGGTCAACTGATGAAGGCGACGGAGGGTTCACCTCCGCCGCCTATATTTTATCGCACGATCAGAAGGCGTTCGCCCACCAGGGGCTGGCGACGATCAGGCCAGGGCCGCGAAGCTGCGATCTTCCGCCAGGGGCCGCAAAGGCGTGACGACGGTATCGAGCGGCGCCTCCGCAAAGGGGCGGCGCGCCAGCAGGTCGCCGTAGACGTCGAGATAACGCCGGGCCATGGCGGTGGCCGAGAACCGCAGGTCGAACCGGGCGCGCACGGCCTCGCGATCCAGCAGATGCGCGCGACCGGCGGCGGCGATGGCCTGTTCCATCGTATCGACCAGGAAGCCGGTGGCGCCGTCCTCGATCACCTCGGGCGTCGAGCCGCAGCGGAAGGCCACGACCGGCGTGCCGCAGGCCATGGCCTCGATCATCACCAAGCCGAACGGCTCGGGCCAGTCGATGGGAAACAGCAGGACGTCGGCGCCGCCCAAGAAGGCGGACTTCTGATGGTCGCCGATCTCGCCGATGAACTCGATCAGGGGATTGCCCTCGACCAGCGGACGAATGGTCTCCTCCCAATAGCGTTTGTCGGCGGCGTCCACCTTGGCGGCCATCTTCAGCCGCTTGCCCAGCTTGGTGGCGATCTCGATGGCCCGGTCGGGCCGCTTCTCGGGCGAGATGCGGCCAAGGAAGGCCAGATAGCCCTCGGACTTCGGGGAGAAGATATATTGTTCGCCCGGCATGCCGTGATGGACGGTCGCCTTCCAGTTGGCGAAGTGCAGGGGCTTGCGTTGATCGTCGGAGATGGAGACCAGGCCGAACTCGCTCCAGCGGGCATAGACGCCGGGCAGATCCTTCATGTCCAGCCGACCGTGCAAGGTGGTCAGGGTCTTGTCCGCGTATTTCTGGAACAGCGGGAAGTGGATCATGTCGGTGTGGAAGTGGATCACGTCGAAATCCTCGGCGCGGTCCAGCACCTCGCCCAGCATGGACATGTGGGCGGCCAGGTCGGATTTCAGCGGCGCGGGGTCCAGGCGGATCGCCTGATCGCGCACGGGCACCAGGCGCGCCTTGGTCTGGGCGTCGGCGCTGGCGAACAGGGTGACGTCGTGGCCCAGATCGACCAGGGCGTCCGTCAGATGCGCGACCACACGTTCAGTCCCGCCATACAGCCTGGGCGGGACGGCTTCATACAGCGGGGTGATCTGCGCGATTTTCATGAGGGTGCTCCGACACCGCAACGGCGGGCCGTGAACATCAATGTTCTCGCAACTGCGAAGTTCCACCTTACGCGGCGAATTTTCGCAACGGTTTCGGCAGGTTACAGTGAAGCTGCACCCTTGGTTCGTGTGCGGAATCGTACTCCGATCCGCTAAGTGCTTGATGTGACAGGCGCGACGGGGTGTCGCACCCCGCGGTCACATCGCAGCGCGCACCTCTGACCTCAGGGCGTCGATGGATTTCAGCCCCTGGTCGGTCTTGAAGCGCCAGTAGGTCCAGCCGTTGCAGGCCGGCGCGTTTTCCAGCAGGGCGCCCAGCTTGTGGATCGACCCGGTCAGGGAGCCGTGGACCAGCGACCCGTCGGCGCGCACGCGCGCCTCGCGCTCGCCCTTGGGGCAATACAGGCGGTCGCCGGGTTGCAGCAGGCCGGCCTCGACCAGGGCGCCGAACGGCACCTTGGGCTCGGCGCGCTTGGAGCCGGTGACGATCAGATCCTCGGCGCTGGCGGGAATGACCGAGGCGATGCGGGTCGCGGCGACGTCGGCATAGGTCTCGTCACGCTCGATGCCGATATAGTGGCGGCCCAGACGTTTGGCCGCCGCGCCCGTGGTGCCGGTGCCGAAGAAGGGGTCCAGGATCACGTCGCCGGGGCGGGTCGCCGACAGCAGGACACGATGCAGCAGGGCCTCGGGCTTTTGCGTGGGGTGGGCTTTCTTGCCGTCGGCGTCCTTGATCCGCTCCTCGCCGGTGCATAGGGCGAAGGTCCAGTCCGAACGCATCTGGGTGTCTTCGTTGAAGGCCTTCAGGGCGTCGTAGTTGAAGGTGTAGCGCTTCTGGTCGCGCGACTTGGCGGCCCAGATCAGGGTCTCGTGGGCATTGGTGAAGCGGGTGCCCTTGAAGTTCGGCATCGGGTTGGACTTGCGCCAGATGATGTCGTTCAGCACCCAGAAGCCCAGGTCCTGGATCGCCGACCCCAGGCGGAAGACGTTGTGATAGCTGCCGATCACCCAGATGGAGCCTTCCGGCTTCAGCACACGACGGCATTCCGCCAGCCAGGCGCGGGTGAAGGCGTCGTATTCGGCGAAGCTGGCGAACTTGTCCCAGTCGTCGTCGACCGCATCGACCTTGGAGTTGTCGGGACGCAGCAGGTCGCCGCCCAGCTGAAGATTATAGGGCGGATCGGCGAAGACCATGTCGACCGAGGCGTCGGGCAGGCTCTTCAACACCTCGATGCAGTCGCCACGGTGAATGACGTCCTTGGCGAGGACAGGGGTCTTCAGATCGGACATGGAAACGCGGCCCCGAAACAAACAGAGCCGTCATGGTGAATCCTTGTGGTTAAGGTCGGGTAACCGGCGCGAGATGATCGCGCCGGTCGCCTTCGTCTCAGGCCAGCATGCGCACCTTCGGCTCGCGATCCCATTGGCGGGTGCGGGCGGGGGCCAGGAAATCGTCGGCCGCCTTGGACAGGTCGATCACGCCGGCGTCCGGTTCGACGCCCGCATTGTCCAGCAGCGGCTGGGCCTCTGGCGTATGGCCGATGGCCTTCAGGTGGCCGAAGGCGTCCTTGGCGAAATCGACCGCCGCGCCTTCCTTCAGCAACTGCGCGCAGCCCTCCTCGGACAGGACGATGGCGACGGCGTCGAACAGGACCGACGGACTGCCGGCCAGTTGACCGTCGGCGGCCAGGGTCTTTCCGCCCTTCAGCTTGGCGCCGCCGATCTTGGGCGCGACGATGAAGACCGAACCGCCGTCGCCCTCGACCGCAGCCCGGACCGCATCGACGACCGCGCCGTCGGAACCGTCCGCGACCAGGATGGCGACTTTCCGCCCCTTCAGCGTCTCGGGATATTTGCCCACGATGCGAAGCGCGGGCGAGGCGTCCAGGTCGATGGGCGCGACGCCGGGATCTGACGCCTTGGGCAGGGGCAGGTTAAGACCGTTTGCCACGCGCTGGGCCAGGGTCTGATCCACATTCTGCAGATTGGCCAGAATGCGCTCGCGCACGTGGGGCAGGGACACCTTGGACAGTTCGAAGACGATGGCGCTGGCCAGGTGGGCCTGTTCGATCTCGGTCTGGGAGCGGAAGAACAGCCGCGCCTGACTGTAATGGTCGGCGAAGGTCTCGGCGCGCAGCCGGACCTTCTCACCCTCGACCGGAACGGGGGCGGTGCGGAAGCCGCCCTTGGGATCCTCGCGCGGACCGCCGTCCTCGCCGGCCTGGGCCAGACTGTTGGGCTCATAGTTGGCGCGGCCCTTCGGCACCGCCATCTGCATATGGCCGTCGCGCTGGAAATTCTGGAAGGGGCAGCCCTTGGCCTGGTTGATCGGGATCTGATGGAAGTTGACCGTGCCAAGGCGCGACAGCTGGGTGTCCTGATAGGAGAACAGCCGCCCCTGCAGCAGCGGGTCTTCGGAAAAGTCGATGCCCGGCACGATATTGGTCGGCAGGAAGGCGGCCTGTTCGGTTTCGGCGAAGAAGTTGTCCGGGTTGCGGTCCAGGACCATGCGGCCGATCACGCGGATCGGGTGATCCTCTTCCGGGACCAGCTTGGTGGCGTCCAGAATGTCGAAGGGCAGGGCGTCGGCCTGTTCCTGGCTGAACAGCTGCACGCCGAACTCCCATTCGGGGAAGTCGCCCTGGTCGATGGCTTCATACAGGTCGCGGCGGTGATAGTCGGGATCGGCGCCGGCGATCTTGACCGCCTCGTCCCAGCAGGTGGATTGCGTCCCCAGCTTGGGCCGCCAGTGGAATTTGACGAAGGTCGGCGTGCCCTCGGCGTTGATCAGGCGGAAGGTGTTGACGCCGAACCCCTCCATCATCCGCAGGCTGCGCGGGATGCCTCGATCCGACATGGCCCACATGACCATGTGGGTGCTTTCGGGCATCAGGCCGATGAAATCCCAGAAGGTGTCGTGCGCGCTGGCCGCCTGGGGATAGCCCTTGTCGGCCTCCATCTTCACCGAATGGATCAGGTCCGGGAATTTGATCGCGTCCTGGATGAAGAAAACCGGGATGTTGTTGCCCACCAGATCCCAGTTGCCCTCGACCGTATAGAATTTGACCGCGAAGCCGCGCACGTCGCGCGGCGTGTCCACCGAACCGGCCCCGCCCGCCACGGTCGAGAAGCGGGTGAACAGTTCGGTCTTCTTGCCGACCTCCGTCAGGATCTTGGCGGTGGTGAAGTCGGCCAGGCTGTCGGTCAGTTCGAAGAAGCCGTGGGCGGCCGAGCCGCGCGCATGGACGATCCGTTCGGGGATGCGCTCATGGTCGAAATGCTGGATCTTTTCGCGAAGGATGAAGTCCTCCAGCAGGGTCGAGCCGCGCGGGCCGGCCTTGAGCGAGTTCTGATTGTCGCTGATCGGCGCGCCGTGGTTGGTGGTGGTGCGGGTCTCGGGCGTCGCGGCGGTCTGGTGCAGTTCGCCGCCGTCGCCCAGCGTGGACGTGGGGGCGCGCGCAGGGGTCTTGGCCATCTGAAAACCTTTTGGGGAAGCCGGCGACCACGGGGCGTGGCGCGCATCACCTTGCTAACGCCATGGGTTTGGGATGGTTCTGTGCGAGAGCGCACAAGCCGACCGCAGAAAAGTTCGCTCCGCACGCGGCGCACCCTTCGCAGGACGCGAGGCGGCGTTTATGACGCGACGATGATCGCACGCCTTCGCCCCGTTCCGTTCGACCTCGGTCCCGTCCACTTCGTCGGTATAGGCGGCATCGGCATGAGCGGCATCGCCGAGATCATGCTGAAGATCGGCTATTCGGTTCAGGGCTCGGACGCCAAGGCCAGCGCCAACACCGAACGGCTGGAACAGCTGGGCGCCAGGATCTTCATCGGCCACGACGCCGCCCATGTGGGCGAGGGCGTCTCGGCGGTGGTCTATTCCACGGCGGTCAAGGCCGAGAACCCCGAGATGAAGGCGGCCCGCGAGCGCCGCATCCCTCTGGTGCGCCGGGCCGAGATGCTGGCCGAGCTGATGCGGCTGCAGTTCTCAATCGCGGTCGGCGGCACCCACGGCAAGACGACGACGACCTCGATGGTCGCGACCCTTCTGGACGCGGCCGGCCTGGACCCCACGGTGGTCAACGGCGGCATCATCAACGCCTATGGCACCAACGCCAAGGTGGGCGACGGCGACTGGATCGTGGTCGAGGCGGACGAGTCGGACGGCAGCTTCCTGCGCCTGAAGTCGACCGTCGCCATCGTGACCAACATCGACCCGGAACATCTGGACCACTATGGCGACTTCGACGCGGTGCGTAAGGCGTTCGTGGACTTCGTGGAGAACATCCCCTTCTACGGTTTCGCCGCCGTCTGCCTGGACCACCCGGAGGTGCAGAAACTGGTTGCCTCCATCGATAACCGGCGGCTCGTGACCTATGGCACGAACCCCCAGGCCATGGTGCGGGCCGACAACTGTCAGATGGGGCCGGACGGCGCCCGCTTCGATGTGGTGATCCAGAACGGCGAGACGCACCGGATCGAAGGCCTGCACCTGCCCATGGCCGGCTGGCACAATGTCTCCAACGCCCTGGCCGCCATCGCCGTGGCGCGCGAGCTGGACGTCTCGGACGAGGCGATCCGCACCGGCCTAGCCGGGTTCGGCGGGGTCAAGCGTCGCTTCACCACCACCGGCGTCGTGGGCGGCGTGCGGATCGTGGATGACTATGGCCATCACCCGGTCGAGATCGCCGCCGTACTGAAGGCCGCGCGTCAGGTGGCCGAGGGGCGTGTGATCGCCGTGGTCCAGCCGCATCGCTACACCCGTCTGCGCGACCTGATGGACGAGTTCTCGACCAGTTTCTCGGACGCCGACAGCGTGATCGTCGCCGACGTTTATCCGGCAGGCGAACAGCCGATCGAAGGGGTGGACAAGCAGGCCTTGGCCGACGGCGTGCGCCGGTATGGCCACCGCCATGTCCAGGCGCTGGAGAACGCCGCCGTCCTGCCGCGCCTGATCAAGGAAGAGGCCAAGGCCGGCGATGTGGTCGTCCTGCTGGGCGCCGGCGACATCACCAGCTGGGCCTACGCCCTGCCGGCGCAACTGGAGGCCTTGGGCGGCTAAAGGAAGCTCAGGATCAGGTTCCCGGCGAAGAAGGCCAGGAAGCCCGTCATGACGAAGTCGGTCGCGAAGCTGAACAGCCATTCCTGCTTCGCCTGAAGTCGCAGAATCTCCGCAGTATCGACAAGGCCGGCGTTCAGCCTCCGGCTGTCACGCTCCACCAGCGGGGCGAGGAGGGCGAAGCTTATGGCCATCGGCAGGAAT
The DNA here is from genome assembly GCF_002434505.1 of Brevundimonas sp. UBA6550. Classification (GTDB taxonomy): domain Bacteria; phylum Pseudomonadota; class Alphaproteobacteria; order Caulobacterales; family Caulobacteraceae; genus Brevundimonas. Next base: position 323,050 of record NZ_DJKE01000012.1, on the reverse strand, counting down.
ATGACGATCAGGGTCGCCAGGCTCGTGAAGGAGGCGCGGCCTGCGCTGAACCTGTCCAGAAAGGCCGTCAGCCCTTCCTGATGCCCGATCGGCGCATAGGCGGCGACGAGCGACAGGATTCCGACGACGTAGAGCGCACTATAAAGAAGACGTTGCCTTGTCGTCTTGGCGGCGTGCGGGGGAGGGGCGGTCGGTTCCGATCCGAAGGCGGGGATCGGCTCGCCCCTCGAATAGGCGGCCGCCTCGCGTCGGCGGCGGATATGCCAGAACCAGCGATAGACGGCGGCGTGCAGGATGGGCAGGCCGGCCGTCGCCAGCAGGAGGACCAGAATCAGGTTCAGCGCGGCCTCCGCCGTCATCGCGACCGGCGTATAGGTGTTGATCGCGAAGACGAAGCCGATCCAGCCGAACAGGATGATCGCCGTCACCCCCATGCCGAGCGCTATGATGGCGAAGGCGTTCCTGATCTTCATGACGCCACCCTAGGCGACACGCTGGCGACGTGACCAGTCGTCCGATTTGAAAGCAGGCGTCTTTCGCATCGTGCCCGCTGGCGTTATCGGGTCGGAATGACCTTGAAAGACAATCTTCCGCCGGTCCGCGGCAAGCTGCTGCTGAACGAGCCGCTGGGCCCCTACACCTGGTTCCGTGTCGGCGGAGCGGCCGAGGCGCTGTTCATTCCGGCGGACGCCGACGATCTGGCGGACTTTCTGAAGGCGCTGGACCCTGCCGTTCCGGTCATGGTGCTGGGCGTCGGCTCCAACGTCATCGTGCGCGACGGCGGGGTCGAGGGGGTGGTGATCCGGCTGGCCGGCCGCGCCTGGGGCCAGGTCACGACCGACGGCCTGACGATCACGGCCGGCGCCGGGGCGCTGGACGCCATGGTGGCGCGCGCGGCGGCCAAGGCGGGGATCGCCGGGCTGGAGTTCTATGCCGGCATTCCCGGCGCGGTCGGCGGCGCCCTGACCATGAACGCCGGCTGTTACGGCGCGGAGACCAAGGACGTGCTGGTCTCGGCATGGGGCCTGAACCGCCAGGGCCAGCGGGTCGACTACGCCCTGGCCGACTTCGGCTACACCTATCGCCATTCCCAGGCGCCCGCCGACATCATCTGGGTCGAGGCGACCTATCGTGGAACGGCCGATGCGCCCGACGCCGTGGCGGCCCGGATGGCCGAGATCACCAGCCGCCGCGAAACCACCCAGCCGATCCGCGAAAAGACCGGCGGCTCCACCTTCAAGAACCCGCCTGGCCATTCGTCGTGGAAGCTGGTGGACGAGGCCGGCTGGCGCGGCCGGTTGCACGCCGTGACCGGCGGCGGCGCCAGGTTCAGCGAACTGCACTCCAACTTCATGATCAACCCGGGCGAGGCCACCGCCGCCGACATCGAGGGCCTGGGCGAGGCCGTCCGCGCCGACGTGCTGCAAAAGACCGGCGTCCAGCTGGATTGGGAGATCAAGCGGATCGGGCGCGCTCTTTCGTAAATCCAAGGTTGCGCGCGAAAACGCCGCGCCCTAGAGGCGGATTCTCGGGGGAGAATCCAGATGAAACGTATCGCAATCGCAGCCGGCCTGTTGATCATGGCCGCAGAGCCGGTCCAGGCCCAGATCGTCACGCGCGCGGCCGCGACGGGGGCTGAGCGCATCGACCTGACGCGGTCCAGCGCCGGCTACACCTACTTCAACCGCGCGGGCGCCGATCTGGCCCAGCATGACGAGGCCCTGCGGGCCTGCATGGTCGAGGCGGGGCGGATGCGCCAGCCGGACGACAACGGCGCCGCCGGTGCGGCGGCGGCCGGCGGCCTGTTGGGCGCGCTGGTGGTCGGCGTCATCCAGGGCGCGGTGAACGGGATGCAGGAGCGCCGGGGCGTCGCCGCCAATATGGAGAACTGCATGGTCGTGAACGGCTGGCGCGTGGTGCGGCTGGACGAAACCGAGGGCAAGACGCTGGATGCGATGGAGCAGCCCGCCCTTCACGACGCCCTGACCGATCGCGTGGGCGCCGCCACGCCGGCGGGCCAGGTCGTTCGCGTTTACGACAATGACGCCGTTCGCGGCGATACGGTGGTGATCGGCCGCGCCGGCGATCTGGACAAGGTGTCCTTGAGCCTGCAGGCCCTGCCGCCGTCCGACGCCGCGCCCGCGCCGTCGCGCCGAGGTCCCCAGGCGCCGCGCACCGCCCGTCCGCCGCGCGCCCTGAAACCGGAAGAGATTGCGATCAAGCCGGGCGACGCCCTGGTGACGGTGCGTCTGACCGGCATGGCAGAACAGGGCGGACGCACCCTGATCTTCAGCCGCCAGGGACCGGCGCCGGATATCCAGCCGTGGGAGAACGACGGCCGCCCGGCGCTGTTCGCCGTCGCCCTGCCGACGCGCGCCGCCGCTCGGGGCGATCGCACCCGCGCCGTGACCCAGACCTTCGCCGTTCCGCCCGGCCGCTGGCGGCTGAGCGGGATCAACATGGGCCAGCACATCACCCACTTCTGCCTGGGCGCGTCCGGGTTCGAGGCGCGGGACGGGGAGGCGGTCTATGCCGGGGCGTTCGACCTGTCGGGCGAGCGGATGCGTCCCGACATGACCCTGCGCGACGACCTGCTCGCGCCCACGTCGCCCGCCGCCGTCGCCGGCCTGCGCCACCGCGCCGCCGACTGGACCTATGGCGACCGGCAGCCGTGCGAGGGCGCCTATCTCTATGCGCTGGACCTGCGCCCTGCCGCTGCGGCGGCGCCTTTGATCGAGGTGACGCCGTCGCCTTCCACGCAAGCCGTCGCTGTCGAGGCGGTGGAGCCGGCGCCGGAAACCGTCGCCACGTCCACACTTCAATGACCTCATGAGGGTTTGGTTGACGGGCTGTTAACGACCTGCGCGGCATCCAGACGGTTCTGGAGCCGCCCATGACCCGCCCCTTCCAATCTCTTCACGTCGCCGTCCTGATGGGCGGTCTGTCCGCCGAGCGCGAGGTGTCGCTGTCGTCGGGGGAACAGTGCGCCCAGGCGCTGGAGCGGCAGGGCGTGCGCGTCAGCCGCGTGGACGCCGGGCGCGACCTGGCCAATGTGTTGTCCGGCCTGATCAAGCCCGACGTGGTGCTGAACTGTCTGCACGGCGCCTGGGGCGAGGACGGCTGCGTCCAGGGCGTGCTGGAGACGCTGCGCATCCCCTACACCCATTCCGGCGTCCTGGCCTCGGCCCTGGCCATGGACAAGGACAAGTCCAAGGCCGTGCTGCGGATGGCGGGCGTCAAGGTGCCGGGCGGCGGCCTTTATGATCGTCACGAGGTCGCTAGCCGCCACGTCATCGATCCGCCCTATGTGGTCAAGCCGAACGCCGAGGGCTCTTCGGTCGGGGTCTTCCTGGTGCGCGAGGGGGCGAACCGCCCGGTCGCCGAGGTGGGCGAGCCCGGCTGGGCCTATGGCGAACAGGTCGTGGTCGAACCCTATATCCCGGGCAAGGAGCTTTGCGTCACGGTGATCGGCGAGGCCGGCGGCCCGCGCGCCCTGACCGTCACCGACATCACCCCGACCAAGGGCTTCTACGACTATGAGGCCAAATATGCGCCGGGCGGATCGGTCCACGTCCTGCCGGCGGTCCTGCCGCCCCATGTGTTCGAGGCGGCCCTGCGCCAGGCCGAACTGGCCCACGCCGCCATGGGTTGCCGGGGCGTGTCCCGGTCCGACTTCCGTTATGACGATGTTAAGGACGATCTGGTCCTGTTGGAGGTCAATACTCAGCCCGGCATGACCCCGACCTCGCTCGCGCCCGAGCAGGCCGCCTATGCCGGAATGACCTATGACGATCTGGTTCGGTGGATGGTGGAGGACGCCTCATGCCCGCGGTAGTTCGCGGCGGTCGGCGACAGGGTTCGGGCCAGGCGCCAGGACGCGGCGCGGCGCCCAGGAACGGCGGGCGCTCGCGCGGCGGCGCCCAGAACGCCTCGGCTATTCCGGGCAAGATGGCCGCCATCGGACGTGTCGATATCTCGCCTCGCACCGCGATCATCGCCCTGGGCGCCGGCGCCCTGTTGCTGGTCGGGGTGCTGGCGACCGGCGCACGGGCCGAACGGATCGGCGCCTCGGTGTCGCATGGCGTCGACAATCTGACATCCGGCATGGGGCTGACGCTGAAGCGGGTGCACGTCACCGGCGCCTCGGCCGAGGCCGAGCCGGCCATCCGCCAGGCGCTGGGTCTTTATTCCGGCCAGCCGATCACCAGCCTGAAGCTGGACGCCATTCGCGACCGCGTGCAGGGCGTGGGCTGGGTCAAGTCGGCGCGGGTCGTGCGCCTGCTGCCCGACACCCTGATCGTCGAGGTCAAGGAGCATGACCGACTGGCCGTCTGGCAGGAAGCGGGACAGATCAAGGTCATCGACGCGCGCGGCCAGGTGATCACCGGCGCCGACGCCCGCCGCTATCCCACCCTGCCGCTGGTGGTAGGCAAGGGCGCCGATGTGGCGGCGGGCGAGATCCTGCCGCTTCTGGCCCAGCGTCCGCGCCTGATGAACAAGATCGACGCCCTGGTCCGCGTGGACGAGCGGCGCTGGGACCTGCGGCTCAAGGACGGCAGCCTGATCCAGCTGCCCGCCACCGAACAGGAGGCGGCCCTGATCCGCCTCGATGCGCTGGATCAGCGCGAACGCCTGCTCGACCTGGGTTTCGCCCGGGTCGATCTCAGAACCCCGGACGAGGTCGCGGTGCGACCGACCGGCGACGCTTAAGGACCGGAACCAGATGTCGGGAAAGCCGCGCGCAGCCAATGATCAGGGTCGGGGCATGGACCCCCGCGCCGGGCGCGCGCCCGTGATCGCCGCCCTGGACATCGGTCAGTCCAAGGTCTCGTGCTTCATCATGAAGCCGGACGGCGTGCGCCACGCCGACCGCACCATCCGTGTCGCGGGCGCCAGCCACGTCCAGTCCAAGGGCGTGAAGGGCGGGGCCATCATCAATATGGACGAGGCCGCCCAGGCGATCGGTCACGCCGTGGAACGCGCCGAACGCGCGGCCCAGAGCCCGGTCTCCGGCGTCGTCGTCACGACCGCCATCGGCCAGATGGCCAGCCACCGGGTCCAGGCCCGCGTTTCGCTCGGCGCCAATCCCGTCGGGGACGCCGACCTGGCGCGCGCCATCGGCATGGCCCTGGCCCAGATCCGCCTGCCCAATCGCCGCCCGATCCATGTCCTACCCATCGCCTGGTCGGTGGACGGCGCACGCGGCGTGCACGATCCGCGCTCCATGCGCGGCGGCTCCCTGGGGCTGGACCTGCTGGTCGTTTCCATGGCCGAGAACGTCTTCACGACCCTGAGCCATTGCCTTGAACTGGCGCACCTGGACCTGCAGGGCGTGGCCGCCGCACCTGTCGTCTCGTCCCTGGCTGCGCTGGAAGAGGACGAGATGGACCTAGGCGCCGTCTGCATCGACATGGGCGGCGGTTCGACCAGCGCCGCCGTCTGGGGCGGTCGATCCTTGCTGCATATAGAAAGCCTGAATGTCGGCGGCGACCACGTCACCTCCGATATCGCCCGCGGCCTGTCGACGTCCAAGGTCGGCGCCGAACGCCTGAAGACCCTGCACGGCTCGGCCATGGCCAGCGCCAATGAAGACCGCGAAATGCTGGAGGCCCCCCCGCGCGGCGAGGAAGCCTCCGCCGGCCCGGTCATCGTGCCCCGCGCCATGCTGAAGACCGTGATCGCCCCGCGCGTCGAGGAAACCCTCGAACTGCTCCGTGATCGTCTGAAAAACGCCGGCGTCGGCCTGGAGCCCGGCGCGGGCCTGGTTCTGACCGGCGGCGCCAGCCAGCTGAACGGCGTGCGCGAACTCGCCGTGCGCGTCTTCGACCGCCCCGTCCGCCTCGGAAAACCCCAACGAGCGCCACATTTGGCCGACGCCGCCTCCGGCCCTGCCTTCTGCGCCACCGCCGGCGTCCTCCTCCGCGCCGCCTACGGCCCCCGCGAAGCGGTATCCGCCAGGAAGCTGATGGCCCGGCAGATTACGGCGGCGGACGCCCCGAAGATCCACCGCGGCAACGTGGTGGGACGGGTGGCGGGGTGGTTGCGGGATAATCTCTGACGCATCGGGCGACGCGCACGGTTAGCCGTCCTCATGGTCAGGCTTCCTTCCCACGTGTCACAAGCTGAATCTCAAATAACTGTGTCTTAGCTGTAACATAAACGACTTGTGACGGCCCGATTTGGGACACAATGGTTGCTTGGCTGACACATTTTGCTAGACGATTTGCCTTGAAGCCGTCGAGCACTGTGACTCGGCTGGCTGGGTTTTGATTTTAGTGGGGGCTAACCAATATGAAGCTGAAGCGTAACTATTTGTTTGGGACGACCGTTCTGGCCGGGCTCGTCGCGATCTCCGCGCCCGCGTGGGCCCAAGTTCAGCAGGCGGGTGTGCAAGCGACTGACGCCACCCAAGTCGAGGAAATCGTCGTCACCGGGTCGCGTATTCGGCGTGACCCCACGACTGCGCCGACGCCGCTAATTCAGGTTGATCGGGAAACGCTGCTGGAAACCGGCGCAGCGACCATGATCGACTACCTGGCGACGATTCCGGCGCTGTCGAACTCCCAAATTCCTTCCGACACCACCGGCAATCTGAACACCGGCGGCTTGGCGCTGGCTAACTTACGGGCTCTTGGCAGCGGCCGTACGCTGACTCTCGTCGATGGTCGACGTCACGTTGGGTCGCAAGGTGCCACCCTTGCTGTGGATATCGATAGCATTCCGCGCCTTCTGATCCAGAACGTCGAGATCATAACGGGCGGCGCCTCGTCCATCTATGGCGCCGACGCCGTGTCGGGCGTGCTTAATTTCACCCTGAGAAAGGACTTCGAGGGGCTCGAGATCGACAGCAACTACTCGCAGATCAACGAGGATGGCCAGGCGGCCCAACGTATTTCCGGTTTGATCGGCAAGAATTTCTTTGATGATCGTCTGAACGTTTATGCGTTCGGTGAATACGAAAAGCAGGATCCCGTCGACAGCCTAGACATCGATTGGCTGCGTCGCGCGCCAATCGTCATTGGCATGGACGCCGATCCCACCAGTCTTGCGATCGGCCCGAACAACGACGGCATCTACGACAACCAGTTGTTCTTCGGCGTGAACCGCATCGACCGTCCGCGTTGGGGGCAGACCACCCTCGCGAACGCTCAGCAGCCCACAGCCACCTCGAACCCAAACATCACCCTGGCGAATTGTTCGAGCTTCTCTTCTGCGGCCTGCTATAGCGTGGATCCGAGCAAGACCTACTACTTTGATGGGGCGAATTCGCGTCTTGCGAACTTCGGCGCCCGTATCGGCAATGTCGGCGCCAACCGCATCTACAACATCGGTGGCGATGGTCTGAACGTGGCTGAGGTTTCAGGATTTAGCCGCCTGCCTGACTCCGAATCGCAGCGCTATCAAGTGGGCGCCAATCTCAAGGTCACAAACAATATATCGGCCTATGTCGAAGCCAAGTATGTGACAGAGGACACGTTCATCGCGACGCAACCTTCGTTCTTCGATTGGTATCTGAACGATTCTGCTGTGCCCGACACCCGCCATGTCAGCATCGGGGGCAACAATGTCGGCGCCAACAACGCGGTCATGCGCTGGTCGGATAACGCCTTTGTTCCGGCTGCTCTGAAGACCATGATCGCTGGCAACATGGTCACGAACTATGGCGCGCCGACATTGAATGGCGCGGGCGCTACACTGACGCCTGTTGCTGCCCCTTGGGCGCGGCACGTCGCCTTCGGTCCCGATCGTACTCAGTCGAATAACCGTGAGATTCAGCGTTATGTCGCGTCACTCAGCGGCAACTATGATCAAGTCGGTTTCATCAAGAACTTCGGCTGGGATCTGGGCTACACCTACGGTCGGATGGACAACATCAACGCTGAACGTGGTGTGGATGTAGAGCGTCTGCATTTCGCAGCAGACTCGGTCTTCGATAACGCTGGCGTGCTGGGAACGCCGGGCGCAATCGTGTGCCGCGCCAAACTGTTAGATAAGCGGGGCATCGCCTTGCCCGACCCGATTCGCGGCGGGACTGTCGGCGGCAGCGCTGAAGGCCGCGCAGCCATCGATCAATGCGTGCCGCTGAATATCTTTGGTGCCGGCAACCAAAGCGCCGAGGCGTTGAACTACATCGATGCGACCATTCGTGTAAGGGAACGTAACGAACAGCACGACGCGGTCGGTTCGGTCTCCGGTCAGCTTTGGGACTTCTGGGGTGCTGGCCCGATCGGCGTTGCGATCGGCGCGGAGTACCGCAAGGAGTTCACGCAAGGCATCGGCCGTTCGGCTGACACCGGCCAACGTCGTCTTCAACTCAATACTGGCGCAGACTTCCTGCCGGCGGAGTACGAAACAACGGAAGGGTTCGCCGAAGTCTCGGTCCCGCTACTGCGCGACAGTTTCCTCGGTCAGTACGCTGAATTGAGCGGATCTTACCGCTACTCGGACTATACGACTGTAGGCGGGCAGGATGTTTATGGCGTCAATCTGGTCTATCGCCCGATCCCGGATATCGCGATCAAGACCAGCTATAATACGTCGATTCGCGTCCCTACTCTTTCTGAGAGCTTCCGCCCACTCAGCCAGACCTTCTGGAATAATGTCGTAGATCCCTGCGACACCCGGCAGATAAATGGTTCGATCTCGGCCGAGGAAAAGGCAAATCGGATCAAGAACTGCACCGCCTTGGCGGAGGCCAAGGGGCTGACCTATGACTTCGCCGGCACTACGGCGTCGACTGAGGACGACTACCGGCCGCTGTATTCTTCAGGCATCTCGGGCCAAAACGGCGGCAACGTGAACCTGAAGCCGGAGGAGTCGAAATCCTTCACCTTCTCAGTCGTATTGAAGCCGCGCTTTATTCCGAACTTCAGCATGGTCCTTGATTACTATGACATCGCCATTGACGACGTCATCGCTGCGGTCGGTGCTGTTACGATCGCCGAAAACTGCGTCAAGGGTCCAAGCCTGAACGCTTTGGCTTGCGCCGACATCTTCCGTAACAACGCAGCCGTTGCCAATCCGGGGAACGCCCAGGAACGCTCGGAGGCCTTTAAGGTTGGCGCTCCGGCGACCGATCCGATCGGGGCCTTCATTCAGCGTCCACTTAACTACGCCAAACGGGAAGTTCGCGGCCTTGACTTCGGGGCCAGCTATTCCTTGGATAGTCAGGACATGTTGGGTCGCAACTGGGGCCGCTTCGACTACTCGATCAATGGCAGCTGGCTGATCCAGCAGGACAATTACAACAACGTCAACGATCCGGGCGATGTAACGTCTTACGCTGGCTATGCCGTTACAGGTGGCTCGTACCCGCGCGTCCGCTTCACTTCTGCTCTTAGCTGGGCGCCGAACGAGGCTTGGCGTGTAACATGGAGCGCCGACTGGCAGTCGTCGCAGTCGATCATCAAGCCTCGGGACTTTATTCTGAACCCGGATCAACGCCCGTTGGAAGGCATCGACACGGGCGCCTTCGTTCGGAACGACTTGATGGTCCGTTGGAACATTCGTGACGATCTGACGATACGTGGCGGGGTAACCAACATCTTCGACGCCGAGCAATCGCCTTGGCTGGGAACTACGCTGTATTCCAACTTCGACCCTTACGGTCGTCGCTTCACCATCGGCTTGAACTACCGTCCCTGGTAAGACGGCCGATCAACGACTGGGGAAAGGGCGGTCCTTCGGGGCCGCCCTTATTCTTTTGTGCAAGGAAAACTGCGGCCAAGCTTTTGGATGGGGGTGGCGTTCGGCCCGACTCACATTATCGCCGTAACCTTCTCTTAACCTTCGTGGGCGCAATCCTTAACGCGCTCATAACCAAAGCGATTCGGCGGGGCGGTCGGTTGGTTGGAAGGGGCGGGTCAGCAGGTCGGAAACACGAAAATGTCGCTCTCATTGGTCAAGCCGCAACACACTGAACTGAAGCCCCGCATCGTCGTGTTCGGCGTCGGCGGCGCCGGCGGGAACGCCGTCAACAACATGATCGACGCCGGTCTTGAGGGCGTCGAGTTCGTCGTGGCCAACACCGACGCGCAGCACCTCAGCTTCGCCAAGACGGATCGCCGCATTCAACTGGGCGAAACCATCACCCAAGGCCTGGGCGCCGGCGCCCACCCCGAAGTCGGCATGAACGCCGCCGAGGAATCCGCCGACGAAATCCATCAGCACCTGGAAGGTGCGCACATGGTCTTCATCACCTGCGGCATGGGCGGCGGCACCGGCACCGGCGCGGCGCCGGTCATCGCCAAATGCGCGCGCGATCGCGGCATCCTGACCGTCGGCGTCGTGACCAAGCCCTTCACCTTCGAAGGCCGTCACCGCATGCGCCTGGCCGACGCGGGCGTCGCCGAGCTGCAACGCTATGTCGACACCCTGATCGTCATTCCGAACCAGAACCTGTTCCGCGTCGCCAACGAACGCACGACCTTCGCCGACGCCTTCGGCATGGCCGACCAGGTCCTGCACTCGGGCGTGCGCTCGATCACCGACCTGATGATCCTGCCCGGCCTGATCAATCTGGACTTCGCCGACGTGCGCGCCGTCATGTCCGAAATGGGCAAGGCGATGATGGGCACCGGCGAGGCGACCGGCGACGACCGCGCCCTGCTGGCCGCACAGAACGCCATCGCCAACCCCCTGCTGGATGAAACCAGCCTGAAGGGCGCCAAGGCCGTGCTGGTGAACATCACCGGCGGTCTGGACATGACCCTGCTGGAAGTCGACGAGGCCGCCAACGCCATCTCGGCGGAAGTGGACGGCGACGCCAACATCATCTTCGGCGCGGCCTTCGATCCGGCGCTGGATGGCAAGATCCGCGTCTCCGTGGTCGCCACCGGCATGGACGAGGGCGAGGTGCGCCGCATCGAGCCGATCGCCCCGCAGGCTCCGGCTTCCGCGCCCCTGGCCAGCCATGAGGCGCGTCGCTCGGCCGGCGGCCAGTACGGCGCCCAGATGTCGCGCGCCCCTGAGCCGACGCGCGAAACCTATCGCGAGCCGGTCCGCGCCGAGGCGCCGCGCGCGCCCGAGCCGCGCATCGAGCCGGCGCCGGTCGTGCCGACCTTTCAGGCCCCGCCCGCCCGCGAGCCGGAGCCGCGTCCCGAGCCGGTGATCCGCGTCGCCGAGCAGCAGCCGCGCACCCTGGACCCCATCGTCGATCCGTGGGTCGAAGAATACGAAACCCGCGCCCCCGCCGCGGCCCGCGCGCCGCAAGGCGACCTGTACGGCGAGCGTTCCGCGTCTCAACCGCAGCACCAGCAGCCGCAGGCCGACGACGGTTATGACGACCGCGACCATCGCCGCAGCGGCTGGAGCCTGTTTGGCCGCGGCAAGCGCACCCAGCCCCAGGCCGACATGGGCTATGCGCCCCAGCATGGTCATCAGACGCGCGGCTCGGCCCAGGCCGCGCAGCAGCCGGAACCGGAGGCGGGACAGGCCGATGACGACCTGGAAATCCCATCCTTTCTCCGCCGGCTGGCGAACTAAGACACCGCGATCCTGAACCCAGGATCGATCAGGACGCCCCGAGGCCGCGAGCCTCGGGGCGTTCGGCGTTTCGCACCGCCCCGGCCGGGTGTGTCAGACCGAAACAATCCGAAACCGGACTTTGGTTTTGTCGTTGCGGCGCGGCCGCTACACGGAAGGCGGGGCGTAGTCCGCACGACGTGCGGGACGCATTGAAAGAAGCGAGTTTTCGGTTTGTCGGTCAGGAACGACCATCACGAACGCACCATCGTCGCGCCGGCCATCATCGCCGGCGTGGGGGTGCACACCGGCCGCCGGGTGCGGCTGGCGGTTCGGCCCGCGCCCTCGGGCACGGGCATCGTCTTCGTGCGCACCGACGTGACCGACCGCGACAATCGCATTCCGGTCTCGGGCGAGGCCGTGGTGGATGCGCGCCTGAACACCATGATCGCCAATGGCGACGACGTGCGCCTGTCGACCATCGAGCATCTGATGGCGGCCTTCTCGGCCCTGGGCGTGTCGAACGCCGTGGTCGAGGTGGACGGGCCGGAACTGCCGATCCTGGACGGATCGGCGCTGGATTTCGTCAACCTGTTGGACCGGGCGGGTTTCCGCCCGCAGCCGCAGCCGCAGCGCTATATCGAGATCCTGGAGACGGTCCATGTGGTCGAGGGCGACAAGCACGCCGCCCTGATGCCATGCGACCGTTTCGAGATGCGGTTCGAGATCGATTTCCCGTCCAAAGTCATCGGCAATCAGGTCATCGACTTCGTCGTGGACGAGGCGACCTTCCGGCGCGAGATCATGGCGTGCCGCACCTTCGGTTTCGCCCATGAGGTCGAGGCGCTGCGCAAGGCCGGCCTGGCGCGTGGCGGTTCGCTGGAGAACGCCGTGGTGATCGACGGCGACGACATCCTGAACCCCAGCGGCCTGCGGATGGAGCGCGAGTTCGTGCGACACAAGGCGCTGGACGCCATCGGCGATCTGTATGTGCTGGGCGCGCCGCTGCTGGGTCGTTACGAAGGCTACAAGGCGGGGCACGCCCTGAACAACAAACTGGTTCGCGCGCTTCTGGCCGCCCCGCACGCCTGGCGCGAAGTGACGCGCGTGCCGGAACTGGCGCAGGCCGGCTAGGCCCCGATTACCGAAATCAGCCGGCCGAAATCCGGTTCGTTGTGCTGGAAGGCGCGGCGGTTGGAGAAGAACCGGTCGGCGTCCGCACAGGTGTCGTGGCCGGTCCAGACGGCCTGACCCACGCCGGCCTGCTGCAGCCGCCACAGCACGAAGCCGGGCAGGTCGAACTGGCGCTTGTCGTCGGTTTCGCCGGGATGGAAGAAGCGGTCGCTGCCGGGATCGTGGTGGATGAAGCGGTCTTCGAAATCCACGCCGACCTCATAGCTGGCGGACGCGATACAGGGTCCGACCACGGCCAGGATGCGGCGCGGTTCGGCCCCCAGGGCCTGCATGGCCGAGACGGCGGAGTGGACCACCCCGCCCAGGGCGCCCTTCCAGCCGGCGTGGACGGCGGCGACGATGCGGGTTTCGGGATCGGCCATCAGGATCGGCGCGCAATCGGCGGTCAGGACGGAACACAGCAGGCCGGGCTCGGCCGAGACGACGGCGTCGCCTTCCGGCCGGTCGCCGTTCCAGGGGCCTTCCGCCACGCGGGCCACGGCGGAGTGGATCTGATAGCAGCCGTTCAGATGGCCCGGCTCGGTCCCGAAATGGGCGGCGACACGGCGACGGTTCTCCGCAACGGCGGTTGGATCGTCCTTTGAGCCGACGCCGGCGTTCAGCCCCTCGTAGATGCCGGTCGAGACGCCGCCGGCGCGGGTGAAGAAGCCGTGGGGGACGCCGGCGGCGGTCAGCAGCGGATGGGTGATGGGGGCCAGGTCGGTCATGTCCGCCCTTCTATCAGACGTCCCAGCCGGGCACGACCAGGGCGCGGGGCGCGAAAATGGCGGCGGCCTTGAACAGGACGCCCATCTGATCGTCGGCGGTCAGGCGATGAAGCTGGCGGTCGATCACCGGCGCGGCTGCCGGCCGGGCGGTCTTCAACGCCTCGGCGCGGGCGTGAACGCCCAGGCGGCGCAGGAACTCGCCCTGAGACAGGCAGCCGGTCACGTCGGCCCCGGTGTGGACGGCGGCCTCCTGGACGGCGGGGAAGTCGGCCCATTGCGTCAGGTCCGCCGCGCCGGGATCGGCCAGGGGATCGACCTTCTGGTGACGATAGAGGGCCTGGAGCGTATCGCCCGCCTCGGGTCGGGCGCGGCCATAGTCGATCAGCAGGGCGGCGCCGGATGCGGCTTTCACCAGCAGGCCCAGGTCGCGGCCGAAGATCGCCTGCTGGTCCGAAATCTCGACCACGCCGCCGGGCGCCACGTCGAAGTCCGGCTTGCTGAAGCCGCCGGTGATGGCGGTCAGGCCGGAGATCAGTTCGCCCCGGTCGTCCACGCCGATGCGACGCTCGGCCCAGCCGTCTTCGGTGCGCACGAACTGGCGTGCGGGCAGGCAGTCCAGCACCTCGTTGGCGATCAGGATGACAGGGGCGTCGGTGTCGATCCGGGCCAGATCCCGCACCCAGCGCGGCGACAGGTCGGCGCCGGCCAGGGCCCTGGCCTGCAGGTCGCGCAGAGGGGCGCTGGGTTCGATCAGGATCAGGTCGCAGGCTTCCAGAAAGCCGGGCGCGAGGCGGGCGGCGCGCAGGGCGTCACTCATCAATGTGCCGTCGCCGGGCCCCACCTCGACCATGCGGAACCGCTCTGGCGCGCCCAGCCGGTTCCAGGTCTCGACCGCCCACAGGCCGATCAGTTCGCCGAACATCTGGCTGATCAGGGGGGCGGTGATGAAGTCGCCGCCTTCTCCCAGGGCCGGGCGCGAGGCGTAGTAGCCGCTCTTGGGATCGTGCAGGCAGCGGGTGACGTAGTCGGCGACCGTCATCGGACCCGTCAGGGCGATCTCGCGCGCCAGACGGACCTTCAGGGCTTCGGCCTGGCTCATGCCTCGGCGGCGGCCGGCGGACGCTTCCAGGCGCGCCAGATCAGCCAGGCGCCGACCAGGATCATCGGGATCGACAGCATCATCCCCATGGTCAGGCCCAGCGGGAAGTTCGGCATGCCGAAGTCGGGCTCGCGCACATTCTCCAGCGCGGCGCGGCAGACGCCGTAGCCGAGCAGAAACAGGCCGGTGATGTAGCCGGGCTTCTTCAGCAGATCGAACTTCCAGATTCCGATGGACAGGACGGAGAACAGGACGACGCCCTCCAGCCCCGCCTCGTAAAGCTGGCTGGGATGGCGCGGCGCGGTTCCGGCGGGGCAGAAGCCGTACATCTGTTCGATGCGCGCATTGCAGAAGCGGATGGCCCAAGGAACGGTCGTCTCGCGGCCCCACAGCTCGCCGTTTATGAAGTTGGCCAGCCGGCCGAACATCAGGCCGATCGGCACGACCGGCGCGACCAGATCGCCTAGACGCAGCATGTCGATCTTCTGGCTGCGAGAATAGAGGACGATGGCCAGACAGACGCCCAGGAAGCCGCCGTGGAAGCTCATTCCGCCGGTCCACAACTGAAACAGCTCGAACCGTTCACCCAGCGTCTGGCCGGTGAACAGTTGGCCATACATGACCGGCTTGTAGAACAGGGCGTAGCCCAGCCGTCCGCCCAGGATGATGCCCAGCACGATCCACAGCACCAGGTCGTCCAACTGGTTGGAGGTGATCGGCGCCTTGCCCGGCGCCCACAGTCGCTGCGTCTTGGCCAGGCGCGCCGCATACCACCAGCCCAGCACGATGCCGGCCACATAGGCCAGGGCGTACCAGCGGATCGGCAGCGGCCCCAGGTGGATCAGAACCGGGTCGAATTCGGGAAAGGGCAAGGGGCGTTCCTGTGAAGGGCGGTCTCTGAAGGCGGTTTAGCAAGCGGCGCTGCGTCCGTCGCCTGTGAAGACGCATCGCGACGCCTTGATGGCGGACCCGAAGCAGCAGAAAGAAAGGTTTCGTTCACCATAGTCGGTGAACCTTCGTTAACGACGTCAAGGTCGGAGGCCGCCATGCAGACCCGCAATCCCATCCTGGACGAGTTCGCCAAGCTGACGACCGGCGCCATGGGCCTTGCCCAGGCGGCGGGCGAAGAGGCCAAGACCGCCTGGCGCGCCCAGGCCGACCGGATCGCCGCAGAGATGGACTTGGTCCGTCGCGACGAGTTCGATGTGCTTAAGGACGAGATCGCAGCCCTGCGCGCCGAGATCGCGGAGTTGAAGGCCGCCAAGGCGCCGGCCGCGAAGCCTGTGGGGGGAACGTCCACAGATGGAACTCAACCCGGGGACGCAGCCGGTTGAGCCGAATCTGCGAACAGGCTTACCGTTCTGTTAACGCCCGCGATTCTCGCGGACGCAGCTCGAATCGAGACTTTTGATGGATATCGCCCGGCCAGAGGGAATGGACGTGCCGTTCGACCCGCTTGAGGTCGTCGAGCATGTCCTGACGGCCGAGAACCTGCCTTTCGACCGCACCGACGACGGCGACCTGGCCTTCGCCCTGGCCGGCGACTGGAAGGACTATGAGCTGTGGTTCGCCTGGCGGCCCGAGGGCGACTGCCTTCAGCTGTGCTGCGCCCTGGACCTGAAGGTGGCCAAGAGCCGCAAGACGGCGGCCTATGAACTGGTCGGTCTGATCAATCAGCGCACCTGGATGGGCCATTTCGAGGTCTGGGCCGAGGATGGCGAGATCGTCTTCCGCCACTCCCTGGCCCTGCCGATGGGCGAACGCCCGACCCTGGCCCAGGCGGCGTCCATGATCGACGCGGCCATCGAGGCCTCGGACCGCTATTATCCGGCGTTCGACTTCATGGTGCGCGGGAACAAGAAGCCGCAGGAGGCCATCGACGCCTGCCTGTTCGAGACCGTCGGCACCGCCTGATGACCGTTCCGGGGCCTGTCGTTCTGGTCGGGTGCGGCCGGTTGGGATCGGCCATTCTGGAAGGCTGGCTGCTGACCGACACGGTGGCGGCCCAGGACGTGATCATTCTCAGCCCGTCGGAGAAACCGGCCGCCGAGGCGGCGCGGGCTAGGGGCGCGCGGATCAATCCGCCGCTGGAGGCGCTGACCGAGGCGGCGGTGATCGTTCTGGCGGTGAAGCCGGCGATCTGGCGCGCGGTGATGGCCCCGCTGGCGCCCTTCCTGAACGATCAGGCGGTGATCCTGTCTGTGATGGCGGGCGTTACGGCGCCCAGTCTGGCGGAAGGGATCGGCGGCTGGCCCATCGTGCGGGTCATGCCGACCACGGGGGTGTCGCGGGGACGCGGCGTCGCCTCTGTCTGGTCCGCCGACCCGAGGGCGGAAACGCTGGGGCGCCATCTGTTCGCGGCGATGGCCGAAACGGTCGTTCTGACGGACGAAGCCCTGATGGACGCGGCGACGGCGGTGGCCGGATCGGGCGCGGCCTATTTTTACGCCTTCACCGAAGCCCTGGCGCGGGCGGGGGAGGCGGCCGGTCTGGACGCGACGACCGCCGACATCCTGGCGCGCGCCACCCTGCGCTCGGCGGCGGATTCGATGGGCGACGATGCGCTGGACGCCTTGATCGGCCGTATCGCCTCGCCCGGCGGTTCGACCCGCGCGGGGCTGGACGCCCTGGATCGGGACGGTCGTCTGCAGACGATGCTGGACGACACGGTTGCGGCGGCGGTGCGCCGCAACCGCGAAATGGGCGCCTAGATCGAGGCGTTAGAAGCGGCCGCGCTCGATCTGATCGCCGAACCGCTCGAAGGCGCGGTCGGCGTCGCGCCAGACGCCGTAGCCCCAGACGTCGCGCAGATCCGGCGTGAAATAGGAATAGTCGACCGGCCGGGTCTGACCGTCCGCCAGCACGATCTCGCCCTTGATCGCAGCTCCGCCGATGGAGACGCTGCGGATCGGATCGAGGCCGGGGGTGCGGCGAACCTGTTCGATGGTCGGGCGGTTGGGCTTCAGATCGACCAGCACCAGATTGGCCGTCGCGCCGGGATAGCGCTGGGCCAGGGCCTTGCCGACCTCGGATTGCAGACCGGCGATCTGCTGGCTGACGTCGCGGTCGCCCAGCTTGTCGACCTCGCGCCGAAGTTCGGGACCGACCGTGACGTTGACGGTCGGAGCGGGGGCTTGCGCCTGGGCGATGGCGGCGGCGGCGAGGGTGGCCGCCAGCGGCGCGAAGAAGGCGAGTTTACGCATCACTATGATCTCCTGGCCCTGTCCCGCCTAAGATGACCCCGAACCCCCGGTTTCGCTAGGGGTACGCAAAGGAATCCGCGCGGTTCAGGCGCTTTCGACGATGGAGACCGCGCCCGGCAAGCGCACGGTCGCCTTCAGACCCCCTAGGTCGCTGCGGTCCAGGGTGACGTCGCCGCCGTGGGCGCGCGCCACGTCGCGGGCGATGGCCAGGCCCAGGCCGACGCCCTTGCGGTTCTGATTGCGCGACTCGTCCAGTCGCGAGAAGGGGCGGAAGGCTTCGTCGTACATCGCCTCTGGAATGCCAGGGCCGTCGTCCTCGACCACCACCTCCAGCCCGCCGGAGGTCAGGGCGCGCGCCGACAGCCGCACGTGTTCGCCGTGCGAGGCGGCGTTGCCGGCCAGGTTCACCACCGCGCGCTTGAAGGCCAGGGGGCGCAGCGAGGCGGTCATGCCCTCTGGCACGGACACCTCGACCACGGCGCCGGCGCGCCGGGCGTCCTCGGCCGCCGCCTTCAGCAGGTCGGAGATGGAGACGGGTTTGGGCGGCTCGCCCGCCTCGCCGCGCGCGAAGTCGAGGTATTCGTCGATCATATGCTCCATCTCGTCCAGGTCGCCGCGCATGGCGGCCTGACGCTTGAACGGCGGGGCCAGCGCCAGTTCGAGGCGCAGACGAGTCAGGGGCGTCCTCAGATCGTGGCTGACGGAGGCGAGCAGGGCGGTGCGCTGGTCGATGTGGCGCTGGATGCGGTCGCGCATGGCCATGAAGGCGACGGCGGCGACGCGGACCTCTCGCGCGCCGTGCGGCTTGAAGCGGGGCACCGTCTCGCCGCGCCCGAAGGCCTCGGCCGCATCGGCCAGCCGCTCGATGGCTCGGACCTGATTGCGGATGAACAGGATGGCCACGCCCATCAGCAGCACGGTCGCGATGGTCAGCCACAGCACGAAGATATGGGCCTGGGTCGCCACCGCCCGCTCGCGCGGGGCGATGATGCGAAGCACGCCCTGCGGCTCCTGCACCTGAATGTCGACATAGGCGGGGTAGCGGGTGGTGTCGAACCAGTAGGGGCGGTCCAGCCGCGCATCCAGCGCCCGGTCCAGCACCCGGTCCACCACGCCGATGGCGCCGCGCCGCGTCTCGGTCGGCAGGGTGCGGCCTTCCTGCAGTACGATGGACAGGGACATGGAGCGTTCGGCCCGGTCGGCCAACTTGTCCAGATTGGCCTGGGTCGGGTCGTCCTCATAGCTCTGGACCGCCCAGGCGATGTCGCCGGCCAGTCCCTCGGACAGGCGCGCCGTCACGGTCTGCCAGTGGGCGTCGAAGAAGACCCACGTCACCGCCATCTGCATGACCAGCACCGGCAGGACGATGATCAACAGCGACCGACCCCACAGCGAGGTCGGCAGGCGCCGCTTCAGAAACCGCGGCCACAGATAGGCAGGCAGAAGCCGCATGGCGTCGCGTCGCGCCTCAGTCGGGGGCCAGCATATAGCCGACGCCGCGCACCGTCTGCAGATAGCGCGGGTTCTTGGGATCGACCTCCAGCTTGCGGCGCAGGCGCGTGACCTGAACGTCCACGGCGCGGCCGGTGATGTCGGCGGTGTCGGGCGACAGGCTCATGCGCTCGACCGGGGCGTGGGCGTGAAGGGCCAAGGTCTTGAGCAGTTGCGCCTCGGCTTCGGTCAGGCGCTGGGGGGCGCCGTCGCGCGTCAGCTCCAGCCGCTCCATGTCGAAGACGGCGGCGCCCAGCTTGATCTCCTTGGGGCCGATGGGCTTGCCCCCCGTGCGGCGCAGGATTGCGTCGATGCGCAGCACCAGTTCGCGCGGCTCGAACGGCTTGGACATATAGTCGTCGGCGCCGCGCGACAGACCCTCGATGCGGTCTTCGGGATCGCCCCGCGCGGTCAGCAGCAGTACCGGCGTCTTGGACAGTTCCGCCTTGCCGCGGACCCAGGAGGTCAGGTCCAGGCCGCTTTCGCCCGGCATCATGACGTCCAGCACGACCAGGTCGAACTCGATCAACTCCATCATCCGCTTGGCGGCGGCGGCGTGGGCGGCGCCGGTGACCCGGTAGCCCTCGCGTGCCAGGAATTCCTTCAGCAGTTCGCGGATGCGATCGTCGTCGTCGACGATCAGCAGATGGCGCCCAACGCCGGGGCCGGCGATGGGGCCCGAACGGCCATGCGGACGCGATTCCGTCATGCTCATGCGACGTTTCCCCCGCTCCGGGCGTTGACCTGAACGATTCGTGAGGCTCTAAGACCGTCAGTTTCGCGGGAGACGTATTTCAATGGCCTTCGTTCCTTTCGACGATCGTGACGGCTGGATCTGGGTGAATGGCGATTTCGTTCCTTGGAGGGAAGCGAAAACGCACGTTCTGACCCACGCTCTGCACTATGGCTCGTCGGTATTCGAGGGTGAGCGTATGTATGGCGGCGAAATCTTCAAGCTCACCCAGCATTCGGAGCGCCTGAAGCGGTCCGCGAACCTGCTCGATTTCGAGATACCCTACAGCGTCGCCGAAATCGACGCCCTGTGTAACGAAACCTGCGCCAAGAACGGTCTGACCGACTGCTACGTGCGTCCGGTCGCCTATCTGGGGCCTGAGCAGACCAGCGTCTCGGCCCTGAACAACAATGTCCACTTGGCCATCGCCGTGTGGGACTGGCCCAGCTATTTCGACCCGGAGGTCAAGGCGCGCGGCCTGAAGCTGGAATGGTCCAAGTGGCGTCGCCCCGATCCGGCGACGGCCCCGACGACGGCCAAGGCGGCGGGTCTGTACATGATCTGCACAATGTCCAAGAACTCGGCCGAGCGGCGCGGGTTCGCCGACGCCCTGATGCTGGACTGGCGCGGCTATGTCGCCGAGGCGACCGGCGCCAACGTCTTCTTCGTCAAGGACGGCGTCATCCACACGCCCAAGGTTGACCACATCCTGGACGGCATCACCCGCCAGACCGTCATCGAGATCGCCCGGTCCAAGGGCATCGAGGTGGTGGTGCGCGACATCCTGCCGGAAGAACTGTCCGACTTCTCGGAATGCTTCCTGACCGGCACGGCCGTCGAGGTCACGCCGGTCGCCGAGGTGGGCGACTATCGCTTCACCCCCGGCGCGTTGTCGCTGGACCTGATGGATCACTACGGCAAGCTGGTGCGCGGCCAGCTTTAAGGATCAGGCGCCGATCAAGGGCTTTTGACCTTGATCGGCGCAAGCCCCTTGGCGGCGCTGGCCAAGCGGCGGTCGAAGGTGAGGAAGACCTCGCAATCCTTCGCCTTGGCCAGGTGCAGGGCGTCGGCGAAGTCCATGCCCGCCTCATGCCAATCCAGCGCCCGCGCCAAGGCCAACGGTTCTTCCATCGTCACGCCCGCCAAGCCGGCGAGGGCCCGCAGAGCCGCTCCGATGCGCGACGCCTCAAAGCCGTAGCCGCTACGCAGCACCCACTCGGTTTCCAACAGGACCGTTGTGGCGATGAAGATATCGCCCGCCGTGATGACCGCGCGCGAGGCCTGCGCCTGAACTGGATCGTCGCCGGTCAGGAAGCGAACGACCACATTGGTGTCAATCGCGCGCACGGCGCTTCGCCTCGGCGGCGACGGCCGCATTCATGTCCTCGATGGTCAAGGCCGGTCCCTGGTGCGCCAGGACGCCGAAAACCTCCTCCGTCGTCGTGGCGGGAAAGGTTCTGGCGGGTTTCAGCAACACGCCGTCGGCGGTGTCCTCCACCGTCAACCGCGTTCCTGCGGGCCAACGCAGGTGATCCCGCAGAGGCTTGGGCAGAATGACCTCACCCTTGGTGGAGACCACGGTGGTCAGAATTTCCTTGGCGGCTGCCATTATGACCTCATGTAAGACAAATGTAAGATAGTCTTTGCTGGACACAAAGCAAGGCGACCCCTTGCGAGATGCGACATATTGGCCTTCAAGCGGGATCAAATCCGCACGCAGCGGATACGGGAATCGTCTTTCATGTTCAGCCTTCTGAACCTCCAGAGCCTGCTGGGTCTGGTCGTCATCGTCGCGGTCTGCTGGGCGATCTCGGAGAACCGGCGCGCTTTTCCCTGGCGGCTGACGCTCGGGGCCATCGCGGTGCAGGCCGGGCTGGTGCTGGCGCTGTTCGCCATTCCCGGTTCGCAAGGGGTGCTGGCGGCGGTGACGGGGGCGGTGGATGGTCTGGCGGTGGCGACGACCGAAGGCACCAAGTTCGTGTTCGGCTATCTGGCCGGCGGTGACCAGCCCTATGCGGTGCAGAACCAGGGCGCCCTGTTCACCTTCGCCTTTCAGGTGCTGCCGCTGATCCTGGTGATCTCGGCCCTGTCGGCCCTGCTGTGGCACTGGAAGATCCTGAAGTGGATCACCCTGGGCTTCGGCTTCCTGTTCCAGAAGACGATGGGATTAGGCGGCGCCTCGGCCCTGGCCGTCGCGGCCAACATCTTTCTGGGCATGATCGAAAGCCCGATCGTCATTCGCGCCTATCTGGACAAGCTGACCCGTTCGGAAATCTTCCTGATGATGGTGGTGGGCCTGGCCACTGTCGCCGGTTCGACCATGGTGGCCTATGCGACCATACTGTCGCCGGTTCTGCCCAATGCGGCGGGCCACGTCCTGGTCGCCTCCATCGTCTCGGCGCCGGCCGGGGTCCTGCTGGCTCGCATCATCATCCCTGAGAAAGAGGGCATGGGCGGCGCCGTCGCCGACTACGATTCCGCGCTGAAGTACGACAGCGCCATCGACGCCATCGTGAAGGGCACGTCGGACGGGCTGATGGTGGTGTTGAACATCTCGGCCGTTCTCATCGTGTTCGTCGCCCTGGTCGCCCTGGCCAACGTCATGCTGGGCGGCTTGGTGGTGTTCGACGCGCCGCTGACGGTCGAGCGGATGCTGGGCTGGATCTTCGCCCCCGTCGCCTGGCTGATCGGGGTGGAGTGGAAAGACGCCGACGTCGCCGGCTGGCTGCTGGGCGTCAAACTGACCTTGACCGAGTTCGTCGCCTTCATCGACCTGGGCAAGGTGCCGGCGGGCGAGATGACGGAGCGGACGCGGATGCTGATGACCTACGCCCTGTGCGGTTTCGCCAACATCGGCTCGGTCGGCATTACGGTGACGGGCCTGTCGGTTCTGATGCCCGAGCGGCGCGAAGAGGTTCTCGGCATGATCTGGAAGGGGCTGTTCGCCGGCTTCCTGGCCACGTTGATGACCGCCGCCATCGTGGGCGCCTTGCCCGCCGCGGTGTTCGGAAGCTAGCCTTTCGCTCCATCGTCTTCGACCAAGAGGGTCGCGCCATGAAGCTGTACACGTCCAATCGCGCGCCCAACCCGCGCCGGGTCCGCTGGGTCATGGCCGAGAAGGGCGTCGCCGATGTCGAGATGGTCGAGATCGACATCATGGCGGGCGAGCACAAGA
The DNA here is from genome assembly GCF_002434505.1 of Brevundimonas sp. UBA6550. Lineage (GTDB taxonomy): Bacteria > Pseudomonadota > Alphaproteobacteria > Caulobacterales > Caulobacteraceae > Brevundimonas. The sequence goes on along the minus strand of NZ_DJKE01000012.1, from coordinate 299,985 downwards.
AGCCTGCCTTCCGCGACCGCGTCGGCGTGCCCCACCTGCCGGCGCTGGAGTTGGACGACGGGACGATCCTGTCGGAATCCATCGCCATCTGCCGCTATCTGGAGGCGCTGCACCCCGAGCCGAACCTGTTCGGGCGCGATCCCTTGGAACAGGCCGAGGTCGAGATGTGGACGCGGCGGTGCGAATTCTATCTGGCCACGCCGATCATGCTGAACGTGCGCCACACCCACCCGGCGCTGGCGGCCCTCGAGGCGACGCAGACGCCTCAGATCGCCGAATACAATCGCCTGTCCGCCGAGCGGTTCATGAAGACGCTGGACGCCCATCTGGCGACGCGGACCTTCCTGGCGCTGGACCGGTTCACCATCGCCGACATCGTGGGCGTGGTGGGTCTGGATTTCGCGCGACTGGTCAAATACAGCCCCCCGGCCGAGTTCGCGCATCTGGCGCGCTGGCTGGAGACCTGCCGCGCGCGCCCGGCGGCCAAGGCCGGGGTCTGAGCCGACCATGCGCGCCCTGGCCCCGTCGCATCAGGCGTTGGCCCTGTCGCTGGCGGTGCTGGCCGGCTACGTCGACAGTCTGGGCTTCCTGCAACTGGGCGGCGTGTTCGTCTCCTTCATGAGCGGCAACTCCACCCGTCTAGCGGCCAGCCTGGCCGAGGGGCGATGGGCGGCGGCGCTGGGCCTCGCCGGCATTCTGATCCTGTTCGTCATGGGATCGTTCTGCGGCGCCCTGATCGCGCGCGGGCAGGAGAAGCGATCACGCAGCCGCGTTCTGGCGTTCGAGGGCGTTCTGCTGACGCTGGCGGCGGCTGCGGCCGGCCTGGGATACAAGCCGATCGCCATCGGCCTGATGGTCATGGCGATGGCGACAGAGAATTCGGTCTTCCTGCGCAACGGAGAGGCGGCCGTCAGCCTGACCTATATGACCGGAACCCTGGTCAAGCTGGGCCAGAGTCTGGCCGCCGCCGCGACGGGCGGCGAGCGGTGGGCGTTCGCACCCTATCTGGTCCTGTGGGCCGGGCTGACGGGCGGAGCGGTCGTGGGCGCCCTGACCTTCGGCCGGCTGGGGCTGGCGGCGCTGTGGCCGGCGGCGGCCTTCGCCTTCGTGCTGGCCGCTGTGACCCGGTTCAGCCGCGCGGCGTGAACTTTCGGATCACGCCCGAGAAGGTCATCAGCAGCCGCTCGCCCGTGTTGATCTGGCCCCGCACGAAGATCAGGCTCTTGCCCGCCTTGGTCACCTGGCCCGTCGCCTCGATCAGTTCGCCGACATAGCCGCCGTCGATGAAGGTCGAGTCCAGTTGCACCGTGACGCCCGACGCGCCCTCCATCTCCTGATAAGCGATCTGGAACATGGCGATGTCGGCGAAGGTCATCAGACAGCCGCCGTGCATCCGCCCGCCCGCGTTCATATGCTTCTGCTCGGCGCGGAAGGCGCAGCGCATATGTCCATCGGGGTCGGGCCGGCCATAGAAGGGGCCGACCACGGTGTCGAAGGTGTCGTGCAGATCATAGGTCTGCCAACCGGCGAACTCGCCCTCGGTGATGGTGATTTTCTTCGGCATGCAGACTCGGCCTTACTTCTGGGCGTGCGGTGCAGCATATAGGCGCAATGAGCGATCCGATCGAAACCGCAATCCTGAATAAAATCGCCTCCCTTGAGCCGGGCAAGAGCATCGAGCCCGCCGAAGTGGCCAAGACGCTACAGCCCGAACAATGGCAGCGGATGCTGCCCAAGGTGCGCGCGGCCGCCTTGGCCCTGATGCGTCAGGGCAAGCTGACCATCACCAAGAAGGGCAAGGCCGTCGATCCCGACGACTTCAAGGGGGTCACGCGCCTGCGTCAGGCCACGCCGGAAGAGGCGGCCCTGGCGCTGAGCCGCCGTCCGCCGGTCGTCGACCAGGACGATGACGACTGACCTCGACGAGATTCTTGCCGACATCCGCGCCTGCCGCGCCTGCGCCGGCGTGCTGCCGCATACGCCGCGCCCGGTGGTGCGGGTCTTTCCCGAGACGCGGCTGCTGATCTGCGGCCAGGCGCCGGGGCGGCGGGTGCATGAAAGCGGTCTGCCGTTCACCGATCCGTCCGGCGACCGGCTGCGCGACTGGATGGGCGTGGATTACGAGACCTTCTACGCCGACCGCCGCATCGGGGTGGCGGCCCAGGCCTTCTGCTATCCCGGAACCGCGCCGAAAGGCGGGGACTATCCGCCGCCGACACGGTGCGCGGACCTGTGGCGGCCGCAGCTGATGGACGCCTTGCCGCGCATGGAGCTGACCCTACTGATCGGAGGTTATGCCCAGGCCTGGGCGCTGGGCGACCGGGCCGGGCGCAACATGACGGAGACGGTGCGGGCGTGGCGAGACTATGCGCCGGACGTGCTGGTCCTGCCGCATCCGTCATGGCGCAATACGGCCTGGCTTAGGAAGAATCCGTGGTTCGAGGCCGAGGTCGTGCCCTATCTGCGGGAACGGGTGCGCGGCATTCTGACTTTCGCTGATCCAGCGACCATCGGGGCGCCGGGTCTTTCATGAGACGAGGGGTAGGGCGAATGGCGTCGAGGGTTTCCGGGCTGATCCCGCTGGCGGCGGCCCTGGCGTTGTCGGCCTGCGCCACGCCCCACATCCAGCCGCCCTTGACCCCGCCGCCGGGGTTCGTCGGGCCGCACGTTGAGGACAAGGCCCTGGTCATGTCCGACGGCGCCAGCCTGCCGCTGCTGCAATGGGGGCCCAAGGATCGGGCGCCCTGGGCGGTGATCGTGGCGCTGCACGGGATGAACGATCATGGGGCCAGCTTCCGCCTGGCCGGGCCGTGGTGGGCCGAGCAGGGGATCGAGACCTGGGCCTTCGATCAGCGCGGGTTCGGCGGCGCGCCGGGACGCGGGGTCTGGGCCGGTCAGCAGCGCATGACCGACGACGTTCGCGAGGCCGTGGCCATGGCGCGCGCCCGCTATCCCAACGCCGTCATCGCCGTGGTGGGCGAAAGCATGGGCGGCTCGGTCGCGGCCGCCGCCTTCGCCTCCGACAATCCGCCGGATGCGGATCGGGTCGTGCTGCTGTCGCCCGGCGTCTGGGGCTGGTCGTCGCAGGGGCCGTTCAACAGCGCGGCGATCACCCTGGCCGCGCGCGCTCTGGGCGATGTGGCGCTGGAGCCGCCGTCCTTCATCACGCGCGGCATTCACGCCTCGTCCAACACGCTGGAGCTGGTGCGGAACGGGCGCGACCCCCGCAGCATACTGGCGACGCGGTTCGACACCATCTACGGCCTGGTCGATCTGATGGAGACCTCGGCGCAGAACCTGGGCCGCATTCGCGGCGACGCCCTGCTGATGTACGGCGCCAACGACGAGGTGGTGAAGCGCGATCAGATGCGCGCGGCCCTGCGTCGCGCCCAGGCGCAAGGCGGGACGCTGCAGACCGCCTGGTATCCCCACAGCTGGCATCTGCTGGATCGCGATCTGGATGCGGAGATCGTCTATCGCGACGTGGCCGCCTGGCTGCGCGATCCCAAGGCGCCGCTTCCGTCAGGCGCGCCGGCGGTTCTGCCCCAGCTGGAGGCGCAGCCCAGCCGCGCCCGCCCCCACTCTTAACGCGACGTTTACCATCCAGGCGGCATTTTCTGCCTAGCGGGGCGTAGGCATCTCCCGCGAGTTTGGGGCGGGATCGCGTGGGCGGCTTTACGGCGGCGTTGCAGAAGTTCGGGATCGGCCGCTTGGCGGCGGTCCTCGGCGTCGCCGCCGGCGTGGCCGCCGTGCTGGTCGCCGTCATGCTGCGCATGGGCCAGGCGCCCGACGCGCTGCTCTATTCCAACTTGGACCTGCGCGAGGCCGGCGAGATCACCGCCGCCCTGGACCAGGCCAACATCAAATATTCGTCCAAGGGCGACGGCTCGACCATCATGGTCAACCGCGACGAGGTGGGCACGGCCCGCATGTTGGTCGCCGGCAAGGGATTGGTGACGTCGGGCTCGGTCGGCTACGAGCTGTTCGACAACCAGTCGGTTCTGGGCCAGACCGAGTTCCAGCAGCAACTGAACGAACAGCGCGCCCTGCAGGGCGAGCTGTCGCGCACCATCATGTCGATGCGCGGCATCACCGCCGCCCGCGTCCACATCACCCTGCCGCGCCGCGAAATGTTCACCTCCGCCGCCGGAGAGCCGACCGCCGCCGTCCTGGTGGGCGTGGGCGGGCGCGATCTGAGCGGCGATCAGGTGCGGGCGATCCGCAATCTGGTGGCCTCGTCCGTGCCGAATCTGAAGCCCGATCGCGTCACCGTGGCGGACCAGAACAACCGCACCCTGGCCGCCGGCAACGACGATCAGGGCTTCAACTCCGCCTCGGCCGAAGAGGCCAAGGGCAACGCCGAGGCCCAGCTTCAGGCCCGCATCAAGGATATCGTCGAGGGCGTCGTGGGCGTGGGCGCCGCCCGCGTCCAGGTCACGGCCGACATCGACCACAGCCGTTCCACCACCCAGGAGCAGAAGTTCGATCCCGACGGCCAGGTGGTGCGTTCGACCACCACCAACGGCTCGCAGTCCAGCGACACGACGGGGCAGCCGGACGGCGGAGTGACGGCGACCAACAACATCCCCGGCGGCGCCGCGCCCGCCGCGACCCCGGCCGGTTCGACCAACGCCCAGAACGCCGAGACCACCAACTACGAAATCTCCAACACCACCACGACCACGACCAAGGAGCCGGGCGAGGTCAGGAAATTGGCCGTCGCCGTCGCCGTGGACGGCAAGTGGACGCCCGCCAAGGACGGCAAGGGTGAGGCGATCTACGCCCCCCGCTCGGCCGAGGAGATCAACCAGATCAAGTCCCTGGTCGCCGCCGCCGCCGGCATTGACGAGAGCCGTGGCGACAAGATCGAGGTCATCAACGTCCGCTTCAACCACGACACCGGCATCGCCGGCGGTCTGGAGGGCGCCTCGTCGATGTTCGACTTCTCCAAGGACGACATCATGCGGGGCGTCGAACTGTTGGTGCTGCTGATCACCGGCGTGCTGCTGATCTTCTTCGTCCTTCGGCCGCTGCTGAAGACGGCGGCGGGCGGAACGAACCTGCCGGCGGTGGTGTCCCCGGCCGGCGTGCCGGTGACGGCGGTGACGACCACCATCATCGGCCCGGACGGTCAGCCGCAGCTGGTCCAGCTGCCTTCGCCCAGCGAGATGGAGCAGAAGATCGACATCGCCCGCATCGAGGGTCAGGTGAAGGCGTCCTCGGTCAAGAAGGTCGCCGACTTCGTCCAGTCGCATCCTGACGACGCGGCCGGCATACTGCGCACCTGGGTGGCCGAAGGCTGATGGCGAAGCTGGTCAACAAGAAGGCCTCGATCGACGACGCCAACAAGCTGTCGGGCCCCGAGAAGGCGGCCGTCATCTTGCTGGCGCTGGGCGAGGAGCATACCGCCCTGTGGGAGCGGCTGGACGACGACGAGGTCAAGGAAATCTCCCAGGCCATGGCGACCCTGGGCAATGTCACGGCCGAGGCGGTCGAGGCGTTGTTGATCGAGTTCGTGTCCGGCTTGTCCGGCTCCGGTTCGGTGATGGGCAGCTATGAGCAGACGCAAAGACTGCTGGCCGCCTTCTTGCCCAAGGAGCGCGTCGATGGGCTGATGGAGGAGATCCGCGGTCCGGCCGGCCGCACAATGTGGGACAAGCTGGGAAATGTGAACGAGGCGGTGCTCGCCAACTATCTGAAGAACGAATACCCCCAGACCGTGGCGGTGATCCTGTCCAAGGTCCGCACCGACCATGCCGCCCGCGTGCTGACCAGCCTGCCCGAGGACTTCGCCCTGGAATGCGTGCAGCGGATGCTGCGCATGGAGCCGGTGCAGCGCGAAATCCTGGACAAGATCGAGGCGACGCTGCGCACCGAGTTCATGTCCAACCTGGCGCGCACCTCCAAGCGCGACAGCCACGAGATGATGGCCGACATCTTCAACAGCTTCGACCGTCAGACCGAGGCGCGCTTCATCGGCGCGCTGGAGGAACGCAACCGCGAATCCGCCGAACGCATCCGCGCCCTGATGTTCGTGTTCGAGGACCTGTCCAAGCTGGACCCCGGCGGGGTGCAGACCCTGTTGCGCGGCGTGGACAAGGATTCGCTGGGTCTGGCGCTGAAGGGCGCCTCGGAAGGGCTGCGCGAGATGTTCTTCTCCAACATGTCCGAGCGCGCCTCCAAGATCATGCGCGAGGACATGGAATCCATGGGGCCGGTGCGTCTGAAGGATGTGGACGCCGCCCAGATGGCCATGGTCCAGGTCGCCAAGGATCTGGCCGCCAAGGGCGACATCATGCTGGCCGGCCAAGGCGTCGACGACGAGTTGATCTACTGACATGATTGCCCCCGCCCCCGATCGCCGCCCCTTCGTCTTCGACACCGAGTTCGACGCGGACGGCGCCGTCGTGCGCCCCAGCGCCTGGACGCCGACCAAGCGCGCCTATCTGCCCGCAGAGGTGGACGCCCTGGTGGCGCAAGGGCGGTTGGAGGCGCGTCAGCAGGCCCTGGGCGAGATCGAAAACATCCGCGCCATGGCCCTGACCAACATCGCCCAGGCGGTCGCCTCGGCCATGCCGACCCTGCGGGCTGCGGCCCAGGCGCATCGGGAACAGTCTGCCGACCTGGCCCTGGCCGCCGCCCGCGCCATCGCCGGCGCGGCGCTGGATCGGTTCCCCCATGCGCCGTTGAAGGCCGCGCTGGAGATGCTGGCGCAGGAGATCGACGCCTCGCCCCGTCTGGTGGTCCGCGCCTCGAGCCTGGACGAGGCCGCGCGCGGACTGATCGAACAGGCCTGCGCCGACAGCGGCTTCACCGGCGCGGTCGCCTTCCGAGACGAGCCGGGCCTGCATCCCGCCGCCTTCCAACTGGAATGGGCGGACGGCCGCGCCGATCATGATCCGCAGATGTCCGCCCAGCGCGTCGCCGAGGCCCTGACCGCCGCCCTGGCGGCCGAGGCCGGACACGCCGAAACCCTTCCCGTCGACCGGAGTATGTTCTGATGGCGTCCGACGATCTGGCCCTGGAGGAATTCTCCGCCCTGTCCGATCTGCCGGCGGTGGACGACGCGGGCGAAAAGACCGCCGCCGATCTGGCCACCGTCTTCGACGTGCCGGTCAACATCTCGGCCGTGCTGGGCAAATCCCACATGTCGGTGGCCCAGTTGCTGAAGCTGAACAAGGGGTCGGTGCTGGAGCTGGACCGCAAGGTCGGCGAGGCCATCGACATCTTCGTCAACAACCGCCTGATCGCGCGCGGCGAGGTCGTCGTCGTCGACGACCGGCTGGGCGTGACCATGACGGAAATCATCAAGACCGAGGATTCGGGCGTCTGAAGCAATGCCGCGCAGGCATTGCGCAGCAGGAACGACGGCGACCGGCTTTAGAGATTAGAGGAGAAGAACGATGCGTCTTCTGGTGGTAGGCAGACTGAGCGGCCAGCTGGCTTCGGCGGTCAAGATGGCCATGGCGCACGGCGCCAAGGTCAATCACGTCGAGCGCGCCGATCAGGCGACCGAGCAGTTGCGGCGGGGGCAGGGCGCGGACCTCTTGATGGTCGACTATCAGCTGGACATCGCCGCACTGATCGCCGCCAACGAGGCCGAGCGGATCACCATTCCGGTGGTGGCCTTCGGCGTCGACGCCGATGCCCGCGAGGCCGCGGCGGCCATCAAGGCGGGGGCCAAGGAGTTCATCCCGCTTCCGCCCGACGCCGAACTGATCGCCGCGGTCCTGTCGGCCGTCGCCGACGACGAAAAGCCGATGATCTCGGCCGATCCGTCGATGAAGGCGGTGTTGCAACTGGCCGACCAGGTCGCGCGCTCGGAAGCCTCCATCCTGATCACCGGCGAAAGCGGCGTCGGCAAGGAGGTGATGGCGCGTTATCTGCACGAGCATTCGCGCCGGTCCGAACGCCCGTTCATCAGCGTCAACTGCGCCGCCATTCCCGACAATCTGCTGGAATCCGAACTGTTCGGCCATGAGAAGGGCGCCTTCACCGGCGCCGTCGCGCGCCGGATCGGCAAGTTCGAGGAGGCCGACGGCGGCACCCTGCTGCTGGACGAAATCAGCGAAATGGACGCCCGGCTGCAGGCCAAACTGCTGCGCGCGATTCAAGAGCGGGTCATCGACCGTGTGGGCGGCTCCAAGCCCGTCTCCGTCAACATCCGCATCATCGCCACCTCCAACCGCGACCTCTCCAAGGCCGTGGCGGAAGGCGTGTTCCGCGAAGACCTGCTGTATCGGCTGAACGTGGTGAACCTGCGCCTGCCGTCCCTGCGCGAACGGCCCGGCGACATCGGCGTGCTGGCCGATCACTTCATCAAGAAATACGCCGCCGCCAATGGCGTGCCGGTTCGCCCCATGTCGGCCGCCGCGCGCCAGGCCATCGTCGCCCATCGCTGGCCCGGCAACGTTCGCGAGCTGGAAAACGCCATGCACCGGGCGGTGCTGCTGGCGGTCGGGCCGGAGATCGACGTGGACGCCATCCGCCTGCCGGATGGTCAGCCGCTGGGCGGCATGGGCGGGGGCGTGATGGCGGGCCAGGCCTATGAGGCGCCGCAAGGCGGAATAGCCGCCCGCGCGGCCCAGGCCGCCGACGCCGTGACCCGCAGCTTCGTCGGCCAGACGGTGGCGGCGATGGAGAAGACCCTGATCCTGGACACACTGACCCACTGTCTGGGCAACCGCACTCATGCGGCCAACATCCTGGGCATCTCGATCCGCACCCTGCGCAACAAGCTGAACGAATACGCCGACGAGGGTGCGGCCATCCCGGCGCCCCAGAGCGGGGTTTCCGCCTCGGGCTATGCGGCCTGACGGCATGGGACGGGGCTTTGATCGCAGGACGTTGATCGGCGGCGCGGGCGCGATGACGCTCGTCGGCTGCTATCCGAAGCGCGAAAAGCCTCAGGCCGAGGACGACCAGCCCGAGTTTCTACTCGCCGATCTGGAAGCGCGCCACGGCGGTCGGCTGGGCGTGGCGGCGCTCGACGTCGGCAGCCAGCGCCGCGTGTCCTGGCGCGGGCAGGAGCGTTTCCCCTTCTGCTCGACCTTCAAGGCCTTTCTGGCCGTCGCCGTCCTGGAGCGGGTGCAGCGCGACGAGGAGCAGCTGGACCGCGCCGTGCCGGTCGTTCGCGCCGACATGATCCCCCATGCGCCCGTGACCGAAAAGGCCATCGGCCGCACCCTGACCATCCGCGAGCTGATGCAGGCCGCCGTGGAGGTCAGCGACAATCCGGCCGCCAACATCCTGATCCGTGAAATGGGCGGAATCGCCGTATGGCGTTCGTGGTGGCCGACGTTCGGCGACACCACCACACTGATCTCGCGCCTGGAGCCGGACCTGAACACCGCCCTGCCCAATGATCCGCGCGACACCTGCCTGCCGGACCAGAGTCTCGCCAATATTCGCGAGTTGGCCTTCGGCGACCGGCTGATCCCGACGCACGACCAGATGATCCAGGGCTGGATGACGGCCTCGCCGACCGGCCCGAACCGCATCAAGGCCGGCGCGCCGCAGGGCTGGACCGTCGCCCACAAGACCGGCACGGGTGCGAACGGAACCGCCAACGATGTCGGCGTGGCCTTCCCCCTGTCTGGGGCCCCGGTGATCCTGGCGACCTATTTCACCGGCGCGACCCAGGCGAGCGACGATCAGCGCGACGCGGTGATCGCCGAGGCGACCCGTCGCGTCTTCAGGGCGCTGGGCCGTGACTGATACGCCCATCATGATGAAGGACGGCATGGCGCGCCCCACCGGGCGCGACGTCCTGGGCTGGATCAATCGCGGCGAAGTGCTGATGGCCGTCGGCGTGATCGGCGTGATCATGCTGCTGATCCTGCCGGTCCCCAAGATGCTGCTGGACCTGCTGCTGGCGATCTCGCTGGTCTCGTCCGTGCTGATCCTGATGACGGCCGTGATGATGAAGCGGCCGCTGGACTTCGCCATCTTTCCGACGGTGCTCCTGGTCTCGACCCTGTTCCGCCTGGGTCTGAACCTGGCCTCGACGCGGCTGATCCTGACGCACGGCCAGGAGGGGCACGACGCCGCCGGCCAGGTCATCAACGCCTTCGGTCAGCTGATGATGGGCGGCAACTTCATCATCGGCGTGATCATCTTCGCCATCATCCTGGTGGTGAACTTCGTGGTCATCACCAAGGGGTCGACGCGGATCGCGGAAGTGTCCGCCCGCTTCACCCTGGACTCCATGCCCGGCAAGCAGATGGCCATCGACGCCGATTTGTCGTCGGGTCTGATCACCGAGGACCAGGCCAAGATCCGCCGCAAGGAGCTGGAACAGGAATCGACCTTCTTCGGCGCCATGGACGGCGCCTCCAAATTCGTGCGCGGCGATGCGGTCGCGGGCCTGATCATCACCTTCATCAATGTGATCGGCGGCATCCTGATCGGGACGCTGCAGCACAAGATGGCCCTGCCGGACGCGGCCAACACCTATGTCCAGCTGACCATCGGCGACGGCCTGGTGACGCAGGTGCCGGCCATCATCATCTCCATCGCCGCCGGCTTCCTGGTGTCCAAGGCGGGCGTGGAGGGCACCGCCGACAAGGCCCTGGTCACGCAACTGGCCACCAACCCGGTGTCGCTGGGCGTCGTTTCCGGGGCGGCGGGCCTGATCGGCCTGATCCCCGGCATGCCGCTGATCCCCTTCGCCGCCTTGGCCATCGGTTCGGGCTTCATGGCCTGGCGGCTGGGTCGTAATCGGCTGAGGCCCCAGCCGACCGAAGCCGAACGCGCCGCCGCCGAGACCGCCGCCAAGCCCAAGGAGGATGTCGAGGAGCCGATCGCCAACATCCTGACCATAGACGAGGTCAAGATCGAGCTGGGCTATTCGCTGCTCAGCCTGATCAACGATCTGGAAGGCCGCCGGCTGACCGATCAGATCCGCGCCCTGCGCCGGTCCCTGGCCCAGGAATACGGCTTCGTCATCCCGCAGGTGCGCATCCTGGACAATATGCGCCTGCCGACCCAGGGTTACGCCATCCGCATCAAGGAGATGGAAAGCGGGGCGGGCGAGGTGCGGCTGGGCCATCTGATGGCGATGGACCCGTCGGGGCGTCAGGTCGAACTGCCGGGCGAACACATGCGCGAACCCGCCTTTGGCCTGCCAGCCACCTGGATCGAAGAGGGGCTGCGCGAAGAGGCGACGTTCCGGGGCTATACGCTGGTTGATCCGTCGACCGTGCTGACCACCCACCTGACCGAGATTCTCAAGGAGAATATGGCGGATCTGTTGTCCTATGCCGAGGTGCAGAAGCTGCTGAAGGACCTAGGCGCCGAAGAGAAGAAGCTGGTCGAGGAACTGGTCCCCAGCGTCGTCACCGTCACCACGCTGCAGCGGGTGCTTCAGGCCCTGCTGCGCGAAAAGGTGTCGATCCGAGACCTGCCGGCCATTCTGGAAGGTCTGGCCGAGGCCGCGCCGCACAGCGCGTCCGTCACCACCTTGGTCGAACACGTCCGCGCGCGCCTGGGCCGCCAGCTGTGCTGGCAGAACAAGGACGGGGAGGGGGCGCTGCCCATCGTCACCCTGTCGCCCGAGTGGGAGGCCGCCTTCGCCGAAAGCCTGATCGGCAATGGCGAGGACAAGCAACTGGCTATGGCCCCATCGCGCCTGCAGGACTTCATCCGCGCCGTGCGCGACACCTTCGAACGCATCGCCATGACGGGCGAGAATCCGGTCCTGCTGACCGGCCCGATTACCCGCCCCTATGTCCGCTCCATCATCGAACGCTTCCGGGGCCAGACGGTGGTCATGAGCCAGAACGAAATCCACCCCAAGGCGCGGTTGCGCACGCTGGGTCAGGTTTGAGACGGCTCAGCGATAAAAACTAGTGCTCGCCTCTACACACGGCCACGATCCGATCAGCCATAGGTTGGTCGTTTTCCGCCAGCGCGGTGTCACGTGCATCGTGACACCGTCCAAGATTGACGAGAGCGGCCAACCGTTCAGCACGTTCCATTCGCGTTCGACGTTCTTGCGCAGCAACACTTGTCGGTCTGCTTTCTAACACCAAGCTGTTGAAACGAACGCGGTCCAAAGATGCGGTGCCCACCGGCATGTATCCAAAAACCGGTTTCAACGGCACTTGGGGCTGAGAGCCATCCGGCATTGTAGGGCTCGCTTGAGCAGACGCTGTTCCAGCCAACAAAGCGGAAAAAGTCGCGCCAATCATAATAGCCTTCATTTTTACACTCCCTTTCTCATCCGGATAGATGGCAATGAATAATTCAGGTTGTCAAACTCTCACGATTTTGAAGGAACGACGCGCGCATTTTTAGTTAGATTTTTTGGCGTCTTTCAAAGCCTTTCATGTGGGAGCAAGCGCGGCTAAAGCTGCGCCATGATCCCCACTTCGCGACGCAGCCTTTTACGTTTCAGAGACTTCGCGCGAACGCCGTCCCTGGCGCGCTCGATCTCGGCCATGCTGGTTCTGGCGTTCGCCCTGCTGATCGTGGTCAATGTGACGACCTTCGTGATGATCCAGCGCACGGCTGCGGTAAACGACACCATCGAACACGCCCAGCAGATGCGGCGCGCGTCACGCACGACCCTGATCGCCATGCTGAACGCAGAGACGGCCCAGCGCGGCTTCCTGCTGACCGGCCGCAGCGACTTCCTGGAGCCCTATCGCAGGGCGCAGTCCGAGATCGCCCCTGCCGTCGCCTTTCTGGACGAGGGCGCCGCGCGCGACCCCACGCTGAAGGCCCCCGTCGACCGCATTCATCGGCTGGCTGATCAGAAATGGGCGGAGATGGACAACACCCTGACGCTGGCGCAGCAGGGCCGCATCGGCCAGTCGATCCAGTCGGTCCGCTCCGGCGAAGGCAAACGCTATATGGACGAGTTGCGGGCGGCGGTGGACGATTTCGACGCCATCAAGTCCCGCCGCATCGCCGATCGCACCATCAAGTCGGAGCGATACGGCACGCTGACCGTGGTGATGAACGCGATCACGGGGCTTCTGGTGGTGGTTCTGGCGCTTCTGTCGGCCTGGATGGTGCGCCGCTACGTCGGCGAGATCCAGACCGCCCGCGCCACGCTGGACGCCGCCAACGCCAGTCTGGAGGACAAGGTCAAGGAGCGGACCGGCGACCTGATGCGCGCCAACGAGGAAATCCAGCGCTTCGCCTATATCGTCAGCCACGACCTGCGCGCGCCCCTGGTCAACGTCATGGGCTACACCTCCGAACTGGAGCAGGCCGGCAAGGTCGTGGACCGGGCCATCGCCGATGCGGAGAAGACGCGGTCCGTCGACGCCGAGGTCGTCATGGCCGTACGCGAGGACATGCCCGAGGCCATCGGCTTCATCCGCGCCTCGACGGAAAAGATGGACCGTCTGATCAACGCCATCCTGAAGCTCTCGCGCGAAGGGCGGCGCAATCTGCTGCCCGAGACCCTGGACATGACGGGGATGGCCGAGAACATCGCCAAGAGCGTCCACCACCAGACCGAGGCGTCGGGCGCGCGCATCGAGGTCCAGCCCCTGCCGGAGGTCGAAAGCGACCGGATTTCGATGGAGCAGATCGTCGGCAATCTGATTGATAATGCGGTCAAATATCTGGACCATGGCCGGCCGGGCGAGATCGTGGTGTCCGGCGAGGACGTGCCGGGCGGCTGGGTCGTCTATCGCATCGCCGACAATGGCCGGGGCATCGCGCCGCGCGACCATGAGCGGATTTTCGAGCTGTTCCGCCGCTCCGGCAAGCAGGACCGCTCGGGCGAGGGCCTGGGCCTAGCCTTCGTCCGCAACAGCGTTCGCCGGCTGGGCGGCACGATCGACGTGGAATCCGAGCTGGGCAAAGGCTCGACTTTCCTGCTGAAATTCCCCAAACGACTGATCCTAGCCGAACCCGGAGTCGCGATGTGACGCATCCCGTCAAAATCATCATGGTCGAAGACGACCACGGTCACGCCAAACTGATCGAAAAGAATATTCGTCGCGCGAACATCAATAACGAAATCAAACATTTCGACGAAGGCGGCGCGGCGCTGGAGTATTTGTTCAGCGACGAGATCCTGGCCAACGGACCATTGTTGATCCTGCTGGACCTCAACCTGCCGGACATGTCGGGAACCGACATTCTGGAGAAGGTGAAGGGCAACGAGCGGCTGCGTCGCGCGCCCGTGGTGGTGCTGACCACCACCGACGATAAGGTTGAGATTCAGCGGTGCTACGATCTGGGCTGCAACGTCTACATCACCAAGCCGGTCGATTATGAATCCTTCGCCGGCGCGATCCGCCAACTGGGTCTGTTCCTGTCGGTGATCCAGGCCCCGGAGATCGAGTGATCGAGGCGCACCAGCCCATTCGCCTGCTTTACATCGACGACGATCGGGGCCTGTCCCGATTGGTCGAGAAGGAACTGGCGCGTCACGGCTATGCCGTCACCTGCGCGCCCGACGGCGACGCCGGGCTGGCGCTGTTGCAGCAGCACGAATACGATGTCTGCGCGCTGGATCACTATATGCCGACGCGGGACGGGCTGGACGTTCTGCCCGACATCATGGCGCTGACCGCGCCGCCGCCGGTCGTCTATGTCACCGGCGCGCAGGAAGGGCGCATCGCGGTGGCCGCGCTGCGCGCCGGGGCGGCCGACTATGTCATCAAGGACGTGTCCGAGGACTTCACCTCGCTGTTGCGCGCGGCGCTCGAAGACGCGCTGCTGCGCCGACGCCTGCAACGCGAGAACGATCTGGCGCAGGAGGAAATCCGCCTGGCCCGCGACAGGGCCGAAGCGATGTTGCGCGAGGTGAACCACCGCGTCGGCAACTCGCTGCAACTGGTGTCCAGCTTCATGTCGCTGCAGATGCGTCATGTGTCGGACCAGGGCGCCAAGGACGCGCTGCGGGAATCGCAGGCCCGGATCGAGGCCGTGGCCCACGTTCACCGCCGCCTCTATACGTCTGGCGACATGAGCCAGGTGGCCATGCATGAGTATCTGGAAGGACTGATGGACGAACTGTCCAAATCCATCGGGCCGGACGACAGTTCGCCGCGTCTGCGGCTGGAGGCCACGCCGCTGTCGGTCACGACCGACCAGGCCGTATCCATCGGCGTGATCGTGACCGAACTGGTCACCAATGCGGTCAAGTACGCCTATTCGCCGGGCCAGGCCGGCGAAATCCGCATTCATCTGGACCGCGAGGGCGACAGTCGTGTCGTCCTGACGGTCGAGGACGATGGTCCCGGCATGGGCGACGGCGCGCCCAAGGGCACGGGACTGGGGGCCAAGATCATCTCGGCCATGGCGTCCGGCCTGCGTTCGGCGGTCGAGTTCGACGGCGCGCACAAGGGCGTACGCGCCAGACTGGCCTTCGACCTCTAGGGTTGGCGTTCTCATGCTGCAGTTCGGCGTTCGAAAACCCGCAACCGATTATCGCCACCGCGCCGTCGCCTTCGGCGTGGTCGAGCGCGAGGGCCTGATCGCCTGCGTGCGCGTGGAGCGCGCGACCGGCCCCTATTTCGACCTGCCGGGCGGCGGGTTGGACGTCGAGGAAACCGAAGTCGAAGCCCTGCGGCGCGAGTTCGTCGAGGAAACCGGGCTGACGATCACGCCCCTGAACCGCATCGCCGAGGCCAGCCAGTATTTCATACGCTCCACCGACGAGCCGCTGAACAATGTCGGCGGCTTCTGGACGGCGCGCGTCGTGGCGGAAGACCCGACCGCCAAATGCGAGGACGATCATACGCTGGTCTGGCTGGACCCGACGTTCGCCCTGTCCAGACTGCGCCACGATTCGCACGCCTGGGCGGTGGCCGTCTGGCTGCGCCGCGCAAGCTGAGCCTTACGGAACAAGGCCGACGAGATTCCGTTTTCAGATCAACGCGCGACGCCATACCGGCGGCGCAGGATCAGGAGACAGATCATGGCCGATCACGACCGCATCGAAGGCGCCGCCAAGAACATCGGCGGCAAGGTTAAGGAAGCCGCCGGCAAGGTGACCGGCGACACCAAGCTTCAGGCCGAAGGCAAGGCCGACCAGGTCGAGGGCAAGGTCCAGAACGCCGTCGGCGGCGTAAAGGACAGCCTGCGCGACAAGGGCTGATCCTCCGCCTATCTCACTGAATGCGTGAAGCGCCGTCCGCGAAAGCGGGCGGCGTTTTCTTTGGTTCAGTCGGTCTTGTCGCCCCAGAGCGTCAGCGACAGACCCTTCTTGTCCGCTCCATCCACGGGCCGGCATTCCGAGGTGAAACCGCCCTGCGTCGGGCGCGGGCGACAGTCCATTTCGCGAAGGCCGGAGGGCGCATTGGCCGTCCGTGACTGGGGACCGCACTGAATCGCATAGGAGGAGCCCCCGGCGGACGCCTGCATCATCTGGCAATCGCCGGCCATGCCGCTGGGCCGCAGCGCTTCGGGCAGGTCCGGTCCCATGGCCAGGGCCAGTTGCGCGCGCACCTCGGCCTGGCAGGTCTGCATCGGCGTATCGCCGCGCACCAGCGGGCTGCACCGGGCCCGCTCGAACCCGAACGGATCGGCCAGACCCCAGGCCGGTACGGAATGCGCTGCGGCGGGCTCAGAGGGCGCGGCCGTCGGCGCGGCGGCGGGCGTATCCCACACCACCATCGGCGCGGTCTGTTGCAGAAGCAGGATGGCGAAGGCGGCGGCGATCATCGGTCGAACCCCTCGTTCAGCGCCTTGGCCGTTCGCCGTGTGCGCCAGCCTCACCTTGTCAGGGCGCGCATCGCCTTGTCCAGCCCGTCCAGCGTCAGCGGATACATCCGTTGATCCATCACCTCGCGCAGCAGGCCGACCGAGGCGGTGTAGCTCCAGTAGCGTTCCTGCACCGGGTTCAGCCAGACCGAACGCTCCCACTGATCCCGCGCCCGCTTCATCCAGACGGCGCCCGCCTCTTCGTTCCAGTGTTCGACCGATCCGCCGGGCATGGTGATCTCATAGGGGCTCATCGTCGCATCCCCGACGAAGATTGCGCGCCAGTCACCGGAATATTTGTGCAGCAGGTCCCAGGTCGCAATCCGTTCGGTATGCCGACGGCGGTTGTCCTTCCAGACCCCTTCGTAGAGGCAGTTGTGGAAGTAGAAGAACTCCAGGTTCTTGAACTCGGTCTTGGCCGCCGAGAACAGCTCCTCGACCATCTTGATATGGCCGTCCATCGAGCCGCCGATGTCCAGGAACAGCAGCACCTTGATCGTGTTTCTCCGCTCGGGCCGCATCTGGATGTCAAGCCAGCCCTGGCGCGCCGTGCCGTCGATGGTGCCGTCGATGTCCAGTTCATCGGCCGCCCCTTGCCGCGCGAAACGGCGCAGACGGCGCAGGGCGACCTTGATGTTGCGGGTGCCCAGTTCGACCGTGTCGTCGAGGTTCCTGAACTCGCGCTTCTCCCAGACCTTGACCGCCCGCCCATGCTTGCCCGGCCCGCCGATCCGCACCCCTTCGGGGTTATAGCCGCCGTGTCCGAAGGGGCTGGTTCCACCCGTGCCGATCCATTTCGAGCCGCCCGAATGGCGTTCCTTCTGCTCCTCCAGCCGCTCTTTCAGCGTCTCCATCAGCTTGTCGAACCCACCCAAGGCCTCGATCTGGGCCTTCTCTTCGTCGGTCAGATATTTTTCGTTCAGCAGTCGCAGCCAGTCTTCCGGGATGTCGGTGGTCAGGTCCTCGCCCGCACCGACCGTCTCGACGCCCTTGAACACCGTCCCGAACACCTGATCGAACCGATCATAGTGTTTCTCGTCCTTGACCAGCACCGCGCGCGACAGGTGGTAGAAGCTCTCCACCTCGCGTCCCGCCAAGTCGCGATCCATGGCCTCCATCAGATGGAGCCATTCCTTCATCGACACCGGAATCTTGGCGTCGCGCAGGGCGGTGAAGAAGGGCAGGAGCATCAGAAGATTTCGGAAGGGGGTGGTAGCGACGGCAAAGCTGACTTCAGCTCTGGAATATGCGTCAGCGAAAGACGCCAGAGCTCGGCGTGATCGATTCGACGGTATTCGTGAGCGATCAAATGCCGGAGATTGACGATCTTACGCCACTCTATCTGTGGCAGCGCCGCCCGGAACGGCTCGGACAACCTGTTGGCCGTTTCGCCCAGAACCAGAAAATGCAGGGCCAAGGCGTGAGGTAGGGCGATGTCCGAGAGAAAGGCGTCACGGTCCTGACCGGCGACCAGGCTTTCGATCGCGCCGATGCGCGCCATCATTTCATGCACATGGGCGGCGTCTCGGGGATCAGACCACAAGGGCGTCTCTTTCGGCCGTGTGGCGAATGTAAGGATTGGTCAAAGAACGATCCAGGATCAGTTCGACCTTGACGCCAAGCCTGTGGCTCAACGCCTCCTCCACCGGCGACGCGCCCCACGCGGCGACAGGACCGGCTTCGTCAACCAACAGATCGACGTCGCTGTCCGGTCCCGCTTCGTCGCGGGCGTAGCTGCCGAACAGGCGTACGTTGACGATGCCCTGCTCTTCGAGCCAGGGCTTCAGGTCGCGCAGCTTTTCCAGCAGTTCGGCGCGGGTCATGTCGGCAACATAGTCTATCCCCGCCGCAAGATGAACTCGCGGTCGCGCCAGGCGCCGACGGGATAGTCGTATTCGCCGACCTTTTCGAAGCCGTGGGCGGCGTAGAGGCGCTGGGCCTTGTCGTTGCCGCTCCAGACGCCGATCCACAGCGGGCCGGCGGTGTTCGTCTGCATCCAGTCCAGCGCCAGGGTCAGCAACGCCGTGCCCAGACCGAGACCTTGCGCCGATTTGGCCACATAGAGGCGGCGAAGCTCCAGATCGCCGCTCCTGGCCTCGGCATGGGGCAGGCCGTTGGGACCGGCGTTGGCGAAGGCCAGAAGCTGGCCGTCGCGCTCGGCCACCCACCAGGCGCATCCGGGCTCGGCCAGCTTCTTCAACGTCGGCTCCAGATCGAAACTGGCGTCGAGAAAGGCGTTCAGATCGGCGGGCGGATAGGGGATGCCGAAGCCGGCGACGAAGGTGTCGACAAAGGTCCGGCGCCCCAGGGCGCCCAGCGCGGCGGCGTCTTCGGGGCGGGCAGGGCGGATCTCGGGCGCGGTCATGGTTCGCCCTTAGAGGGCAAGGGTCAGAGCCCGTCCAGCGCGATCTTGCCGATGGTCGCGCCGCTTTCCAGCCGACGATGACCGTCCAGCAGGGTCTGAACCGACAGCGGACCCAGGTTCTTGGTCAATGTGGTGCGGATCGCGCCCGCATCGACCAGGCGAGAAACCTCGGCCAGGATGTCGTGCTGCCGGACCATGTCCGGCGTCTGCTGCACCGGACGGGTGAACATGAACTCCCAGACGAAGCCGGCGGCCTTGGGCTTCAGCAGTTCGACCGGCAGACCCTTGAAGTCGTCGATGGCGCCGATCACGCCTTGGGCCGCGACCGCGCGGGTCAGGGCCTCGAAATGCGACTGGGTGTGGGTCAGGGCGGCGATGTAGCGGGGCGCGCGCTCGCCGGCGGCGGTCAGGGCCTCGTCGATCGGGCCGGAATGGTCGATCACGGCATGGGCGCCCAGGTCCAGGCACCATTGGCGGGTGTCGGGGCGCGAGGCCGTGGCGACGACGCGCAGCCGGGTCGTCGCCCGCGCGATCTGGATCAGGGCTGAACCGACGCCGCCCGCGCCGCCGACGATCAGCAGGGTCTCGCCCTCGTCGGCCCCGGCCTTCATCCGGTCGAACAGCAGCTCCCAGGCCGTGATCACGGTCAGGGGCAGGGCGGCGGCATCGGGAAAGGTCAGGGACGTCGGCTTCGGCCCCACGATCCGCTCGTCCACCGCCTGGCGTTCGGCGTTGGAGCCGGGACGGTCGATCTGACCGGCGTAGAAGACCGCGTCCCCGACCTTGAACAGACTGGCCTCGTCGCCGACGCCGATCACCACCCCTGCCGCGTCATAGCCCAGGATGCTGGTCTGGCCGGCCTCGGGCTGACGGCTGTTTCTGACCTTCGTATCGACCGGGTTCAGACTGACTGCCTTGACCTGAACCAGCAGGTCGCGGGGACGCAAGGTCGGTTCGGGCGCGTCGAAGGCGACCAGGGCGGCGGGGTCGGTCGCGGGGCGGGGGCCGGTCGTGCCGATGGCCTTCATGACGATCTCCTCGGGCTTGGTTTGTGGTCCTCCAGATCGGCTTGCGACAGGCCGGGCGCAAGGCGCGCGCGAGAAATCACGGCCGGCAAGACCGATGTGCCGATGTCGCCGTTCTGGAGGTCGCGAGACGGAGGTGTTCAGGCGAGGTTGTGTCCGCGCGCGAGGGGGGCTACGACCTTGAAGCATCAGGCCGTTCTGCGGTCGCATACGTCACCGCGCTGGGGGAGGACCGAGGACGTTCAAAGCCTTGAAATCAAAGGCCCGTCCGCTCGTCATGTCTGTCCCCGCCCTGTCCCTCGATTCGACCGAACCCTCCGTGGCTCCGACCGCCGCGCCCTCCGTCGGCGCCCTGGTCGCGACCCGTCCCGGCGCCATCATCCTGACCCGCCACGGCGAGCCGGCCCTGTCGCGAAAATGCCTGATCACGGCGCGCCAGTATGGCGACTGGTGGGCGAAATACGAGATCGGCGGCCTGCTGGCCGGCCAGACGCCGCCCGCCGAACTGGTCGCGGCGGCCCAGGGCGCCGGCGCCATCTACGCCTCCACCCGCCAGCGCGCGCAGGAGACCGCCGCCGCCGTCTCGGCGGGGCGCGAGGTGATGTCGGACGTCATGTTCATCGAGGCGCCGCTGCCGCCGCCGCCCGTGCCGGAATGGATCAGGCTGTCGCCCAAATGGTGGGGCGTGGTGTCGCGGTTCTGGTGGCACGCCTTCGACCACCACGACGGCCAGGAGACCCGCGCCCAGGCCGAGGCGCGCGCCGATCAGGCGGCTCGAAAGCTGATCGCTCGCGCCGAAGGCGGCCAGGACGTGCTGGTCTTCGCCCACGGCTATTTCAACCATATGGTCGGCCGCGCCCTGAAGGAGGACGGTTGGAAGCTGGTCCAGAATCAGGGCTTCAAATACTGGTCCCAGCGTCGCTACGAGAAGCGATAGCCGCTTCTGACGTTGAAGCGTGCGGCGACCCCCTCTAGGGTCCGCGCCATGACCGACGCCGCCCCCGCCGACCTCAGTTTCGAAGACGCCCTGCAGCGGCTGGAGACCATCGTGTCCCGCCTGGAATCCGGCCAGGCCCCGCTGGAGGAATCCATCGCCCTGTACGAAGAGGGCGCGCGGCTGAAGGCGCATTGCGAGGCGCGGCTGAAGGCCGCCCAGCTGCGCGTGGAAAAGATCGTCGTCGGGCCGGACGGCCAGGCCAAGGGCGTCGAGGCGGCGTCGTTCGAATGAACCAGCGTCGTCCCGTGGCGATGATCGGCGGTCGGTCGTCTTGACCCGCGTCATCGCCGCCAACTCGCCCGAACAGGCGGTGATCGACCGTGTCGGCGAGGTCGCCGATCTGGTCACGGTCGCGCTGGACGAACTGCTGCCGCGCGCCGAGGGGCCGGAATCGCGCCTGACCGAGGCGATGCGCTACGCCGCCCTGGGGCCGGGAAAGCGTCTGCGGCCCTTCTTCGCGCTGGAGGCGGCGCGGTTGTTCGACATCGACGAACGCTCGGTGCTGCGGGCCGCCTGCGCCCTGGAATGCGTTCACGCCTACAGTTTGGTTCACGACGACCTGCCGTGCATGGACGACGACGACGTGCGGCGTGGCCGCCCGACCGTCCACCGCGCCTATGACGAAGCGACGGCGGTTCTGGCCGGCGATGCGCTGCAGACCGCCGCCTTCGACATCATCCTGCATGAAGACACGCATGAGGATGCGGCGGTGCGGTGCGAACTGGCGGCGCGGCTGTCGCTGGCCTCGGGCGCGCGCGGGATGGCTGGCGGTCAGATGATCGACCTTCTGGGCGTGCGTGACGATCTGGGCGGGGTGGCGCGGATGCAGCGGCTGAAGACCGGCGCCCTGTTCGCCTACGCCTTCGAGATTCCGCTGATCGTCGCCGACGCCTCGGCCCAGCATCGCCACGCCCTGATCAGCTTCGCCCACGACGTCGGCCTGGCCTATCAGATCGTCGACGACCTGCTGGACGCGGAAGGGTCGGCCGAGGAGATGGGCAAGGCGGCGGGTGGCAAGGACGCCGCGCTGGGCAAGACCAATTTCGTCACCCTGCTGGGGCTGGAGGCGGCGCGGCACAGGGTCGCGCATCTGGCCCATCAGGCCCGTTCGCACCTTGAGCCGTTCGGCGAAGAGGCGGAAATCCTCAGGGCCAGCGTGGACTTTGTGCTAAAGCGCCGGTCCTGATACGAAACGTTGACGCGACCTGCGGGTTGATCAATCAGACTTTCCAAGGTTTTTCGGCTGATGCCCGACACCCCGCTTCTCGACACCGTCAAGTTTCCCGCCGATATGCGCAGCTTCGACATCGCCCAGCTGAAACAGCTGGCCGAAGAGGTGCGGGCCGAAACCATCGACGCGGTGTCCGTCACCGGCGGGCATCTGGGCGCGGGCCTGGGGGTGGTCGAGCTGACCACCGCGCTTCACCATGTGTTTGAAACCCCAAAGGACATCCTGATCTGGGATGTCGGGCACCAGTGCTATCCGCACAAGATCCTGACCGGACGGCGCGACCGCATCCGCACCCTGCGCCAGGGCGGCGGCCTGTCGGGCTTCACCAAGCGCAGCGAGAGCGAATACGATCCGTTCGGCGCCGCCCACGCCTCGACCTCGATCAGCGCCGCCCTGGGCTTCGCGGCCGCACGCGATCAGAAGGGCGAGAAGAACCGCGTGGTGGCCGTGATCGGCGACGGCTCCATGTCCGCCGGCATGGCCTATGAGGCGATGAACAACGCCGCCGAGGCGACCAGCGGCCAGCTTATGGTCATTCTGAACGACAACGACATGTCGATCGCGCCGCCGGTCGGCGGGATGAGCGCCTATCTGGCCGGGCTGGTGTCGGGCGGTGCCTATCAGAACGTGCGTCGGCTGGGCAAATCGGTGGCGCAGCACCTGCCGCGCCCGTTCCGCAAGGCGGCCAAGAAGGCCGAGGAGTATGCGCGCGGCATGGTGACCGGCGGCACCTTCTTCGAGGAGTTGGGCTTCTACTACGTCGGCCCCATCGACGGTCACGACATGGACAATCTGGTGCCGATCCTGAAGAAGGCGGCCGCCATCGAGGACCGGCCGGTCCTGGTCCACGTCGTGACGCAGAAGGGCAAGGGATACGCCCCCGCCGAGAGCAGCGCCGACAAACTCCATGCGGTGGTCAAGTTCGACGTGGTGTCGGGCAAACAGGCCAAGGCCATCTCCAACGCCCCCAGCTACACCAAGGTGTTCGGGACCGAGCTGATCAAACACGCCAAGGTCGATCCGACTGTGGTCGCCATCACCGCCGCCATGCCGTCGGGCACGGGGCTGGACCTGTTCGGTCAGGCCTTCCCCGAGCGGACCTATGATGTCGGCATCGCCGAACAGCACGCCGTGACCTTCGCCGCCGGTCTGGCGGCGGACGGGATGAAGCCGGTCTGCGCCATCTATTCCACCTTCCTGCAACGCGGTTACGATCAGGTGGTCCACGACGTGGCGATCCAGTCCCTGCCGGTGCGGTTCGCCATGGACCGGGCCGGGCTGGTCGGGGCCGACGGCGCCACCCACGCCGGATCGTTCGACATCGGCTTCATGGGCGCCCTGCCTGGCATGGTCTTGATGGCGGCCTCGGACGAGGCGGAGCTGGCGGCGATGATCTCGACCTCTCTGGCCATCGACGACCGGCCCAGCGCCTTCCGCTATCCGCGCGGCGACGGCGTGGGGGTGGATATCCCCGAACTGGCCGCGCCGCTGGAGATCGGCAAGGGCCGGATCGTGCGCGAGGGCACGTCCGTCGCCATCCTGTCGCTGGGCACCCGTCTGCAGGAATCGCTGAAGGCGGCGGACCTGCTGTCGGCGAAGGGCGTGTCGGCCACCGTCGCCGACGCCCGCTTCGCCAAGCCGCTGGACGCCGACCTGATCCTGCGTCTGGCGCGCGAGCATGAGTGTCTGATCACGGTGGAGGAGGGCGCCATGGGCGGATTCGGCGCCTTCGTGCTGCAACTGCTGGCGGAAAAGGGCGCGCTGGACGGCGGCCTGAAGATCCGCACCCTGAACCTGCCCGACGTCTTCCAGGATCAGGACGCCCCGGCCGTAATGTACGCCCAGGCCGGACTGAACGCCGACCATATCGCCGCCTCCGCCCTGCAGGCCCTGGGCGTGCCGGCCAGCCGCGCCGCGCGGGCCTGACCGGAAACCTCGTCAGGCGCGGTCGCGAATCCGCATTCCGCCCGGCCCCTTGCTCTCAACCTCGAACCGGCCCGTCGCGCGGATCAGGTCCGACAGTTTGGCGTAGCCATAGGTGCGCTGGTCGAAGTCGGGATAGGCGTTGCGCAGCCGATTGCCGATGGCCCCGGCCAGAACCCAGCCGTCGCCGTCCTCGTCCATGTCGGCGATGACGGAGGCGATCAGCCGTGTCGCTTCGCTTGGCTTGCGCTTGGCCGGCGCGGGCTCGGCGGCGGTCTTCTTGCCGGTGTCGCCGTCCGGCTCGGCCTGGGTGGTCAGGTTCTCGGTGTAGATGAAGCGGGTGCAGGCCTGGCGGAAGCTTTCCGGCGTCTTCTGTTCGCCGAACCCATAGACGTCCACGCCTTCCTCGCGAATGCGGGCGGCCAGGCGGGTGAAGTCGGAATCCGACGACACCAGGCAGAACCCGTCGAACCGGCCCGAATGCAGCAGGTCCATCGCGTCGATCACCAGGGCGATGTCGCCCGAGTTCTTGCCCTTGGTGTTGGCGAAGTTCTGCTGCGGCTGGATCGCCCAGCGCGCCAGCACCTTGGTCCAGCCGGCGATCTGCGGGCTGGAGAAGTCGCCGTACACCCGCCGCGCGGAGGCCTCGCCCAGGGAGGCGATCTCGGTGAACAGCGCCTCGGCGATGCGGGGCGAGGCGTTCTCCGCGTCGATCAGGATGGCGAGGCGCGCGGGCTTTCCATTGGCCATGACGGGGAGCTTTCGTTGCGGATACGAGGCCAGCCTACAGCTGACCCATCGTATTGTCGTGGTCCACGGCCTGTTTCTTCAACCAGCCGACGAAGGCGGTCGCGCTGGGCGAGGCCGGCCGGTCGCGCGGCTGGACCACATAATAGGCGAACCCGACCGCCTCGGATCCATCCGGGAAGGGGGCGACCAGCCGGCCGGACGCCAGGTCTGCCTGGGCCAGGGTGCGTTTGGCCAGGGCCACGCCGCGCCCCGACGCCGCCGCCTCGATCAACAGGCTGGACTGGTTGAAGCGCGAGCCCCGGCGCGGATCGGGATGGCGCACGCCCCGCGCCTTCAGCCACATGGCCCAGTCCGGGCGGCTGGGGTCGCCGTCGTTGGACATGTCGTGCAGCAGGGTGTGGCCGATCAGATCGGCGGGTTTGCGAATGGGCTTGTCCCCCACCATCAGCGACGGGGCGCAGACCGGCAGCACCGTCTCGGTCATCAGCCGGTCGACCGTCAGGCCGGGATAGTCGCCGGGCCCGTAGCGGACGGCCAGGTCGATCTTGCCCTCCGACAGGTCCGCCGTCTCCATGTCCGCCGAAATCCACAGCTCGATCTCGGGATGGGCGGTGTGGAAGTCGTCCATGCGCGGCATCAGCCATTTGGAGGCGAAGCCGGGCGCCACGCTGATCGACACCTGTTTCCTGCGCGGCGGCTCGCGCAACAGGGCCGAGGCGTCCATCAGCCGTTCGAACCCCTCGCGCAGCAGCGGTACGGAGGATCGGCCCAGGTCCGTCAGCTGCAGCCCGCGCGCCTCGCGCACGAACAGGGGGCCGCCCACGATGTCCTCCAGCAGCCGGATCTGCTGGCTGACGGCGCCCGGCGTCACCGACAGTTCGTCGGCGGCGCGCGAGAAGTTCAGGTGACGCGCGGCGGCCTCGAAGGCGCGAAGGGCGTTGAGCGGAAGCAGGGGACGGGCCATCGCCGTTAGAAATCCTATCAGCGAGACAAAGGCAATCTGGTTTGCGGCCTGGGACCGTCAAGTCGATGGTCGCTGACCCGCCGTCGCCCCTCCTTCCTCTCCCGACGGCCCTGAAAGCAAGACGATGCGCGTATTCCTCGCCTCCATCCCGCTGGAGGCCGCAAAGGTCATCATCATCGGCGGCGGCGAGCCTGCGCTGGCCAAGCTGCGACTGTTCCTGAACACGCCGGCCGAGGTGGTCTGGTTCGCGCCCGACGGCGCGCCTGCACGGATCGAGACGCCCCTGGCGGCGCCCGAGCCGGTGTTGCGTTCGCCGGACGCAGCGGACCTCGAAGGCGCGCGTCTGGTCTTCATGGCGTTGCAAGACGCCGATGAGCTGGCGCGGCTGGGGGCCTTGGCGCGGGCCGCGGGCGCCCAGGTCAATGTTGTGGACCAGCCGGCGCTCAGCGATTTCCAGACCCCGGCCCTGATCGACCGCGACGAGGTGGTGATCGGCGTGGCGACCGGCGGCTCTGCGCCGATCCTGGCCCGCGACATCCGCACGGCCATCGAGGGCGTGCTGCCAGCCGGTTTGGCCAATGTGGCGCGGCTGGCGCGCGAGCTGCGCGACACGGTCAAGGCCAGCGTGCCGGACTTCATGGCGCGCCGACGGTTCTGGGAGAAGGCGTTTCGCGGGCCGTCCGCGACCCTGGCGGCGGAAGGTCGGACGGCCGAGGCGCGGCGCGAGATGCTGCGTCTGCTGAACGTGGCGGCGCCCGAACAGGGCGTGGTCCATATTGTTGGGGCCGGTCCGGGCGATCCCGAACTGCTGACGTTGAAGGCCCTGCGGGTGCTTCAGGACGCCGACGTCATCGTCCACGACCGGCTGGTCCCGGAGGCGGTGCTGGAGCGGGCGCGGCGCGACGCCAAACGCCTGTATGTCGGCAAGGCGCGCGGCGACCATTCCGTGCCTCAGGACCAGATCGAGGCCCTGATGATCGCAGAGGCCCGCGCCGGTCATCGCGTCGTACGCCTGAAGGGCGGCGATCCCTTCGTCTTCGGACGCGGCGGCGAGGAGTTGGAGGCCATGCGGGCGGCGGGCGTGCCGGCCTTCGTGGTGCCGGGCGTCACGGCGGCCCTGGCCTGCGCAGCGTCTGCGGGCATTCCCCTGACGCACCGCGATCACGCCCAGGCGGTCACCTTCGTGACGGCGCAGGCCAAGCCGGGCGGCGTCGACGCCGACTGGTCGCGCCTGTCCGCGCCGAACCACACCCTGGCCATCTATATGGGAACGGATCGCGCCGAGGAGACGGCGGCCAAGCTGATGGCCGCAGGGCGCGCAGGCTCGACGCCGGTGGCCGTGGTCGAGAACGGCAGCCGACCGGACGAGCGGGTTCTGACCGGCCGGCTGGACGGGCTGGGCGCCCTGGTTCGCGGGGCCAGTCTGACGGGGCCGGCCCTGCTGTTCGTCGGCGAGACGGCGGCCTTTTCGGCGGCGGTCGAGACCCGGACGGAGGCGGCGGCATGAAGATCGTCACCGCAAACCGCCTGTCGGACGGGCGCGTGATCTACGCCGGTGTCGACAACCAGCCGGTGGATCACATCGACCAGGCCTCCGTGCTGGACGAGGCGACGGCGGACATCGTCCTGACCGAAATCGCCGGGCGCCCGGACATCTTCGTCAATCCTTATGCCGTCGAGGTGGACGACCACACCCCGTCCGGCCGCGACCGGCTGAAGGAGCGAATCCGCTCGGCCGGACCGACCGTGGGCCACAGCGTCGCGGGAGGGGTGGGCTGATGTATCGCTATGACGAGTTCGACCATGCCCTGGTGCGCGAACGGGTCGAGGAGTTTTCCGATCAGGTGGCGCGACGCGCGTCCGGCGCCCTGACCGAGGACGAGTTCAAGCCGCTGCGGCTGATGAACGGCGTCTATCTGCAGCTTCACGCCTATATGCTGCGGGTCGCCATTCCTTACGGCGTGATGAGCAGCCGCCAGATGCGGCGGCTGGCCCATATCGCCCGCACCTATGACAAGGGCTACGGCCACTTCACCACGCGGTGCAACATTCAATACAACTGGCCGGCCCTGACCGACCTGCCGGCCATCCTGAGCGATCTGGCCGAGGTCGAGATGCACGCCATCCAGACCAGCGGCAACTGCATCCGCAACACCACGACGGACGTGTTCGCGGGCGCCGCCGACGACGAGATCGAAGACCCGCGCCCCTGGTGCGAGATCATCCGCCAGTGGTCGACCATTCACCCCGAGTTTTCCTTCCTGCCGCGCAAGTTCAAGATCGCGGTGATCGGCGCCGAAAAGGACCGGGCGGCGATCCGCACCCACGACGTCGGCCTGCAGATCGTCAAGGGCGAGGACGGCGGCACGGCCTTCCGCGTCTTCGTCGGCGGCGGGCAGGGGCGTCTGCCCCATATCGCGCAGGAGATCGCGTCGGCGGTCCCGGCGGCGGACCTGCTGGCCTATCTGACCGCCATCCTGCGGGCGTGGAACCTGCTGGGGCGCCGCGACAACATCCACAAGGCGCGGATCAAGATCCTGGTCGCCTCCCTGGGCATCGACGCCTTCCGCGAGGAGGTGGACAGGCACTACGCCACCCTGCGTCGCGAAGACCTGCGCGTGCCGGACGATGAGGTCGCGCGCATCCAGGCCTATTTCGCCCCGCCGCCCTTCGCCGATCTGCCCAAGACCAGCGCCCCGTTCGACCGCGCCCTGCTGGCCGACCCAGACTTCGCGCGGTTCGCCCGCAACAACGTGCGCCGTCATCGCCAGTCGGGCTACGCCTCGGTGGTGGTGTCGCTGAAGCCGGTCGGCGGCGTGCCCGGCGACATCACGGCGGACCAGATGGACGCCGTGGCGGACCTGGCCGAGCGCTATTCGTTCGACGAACTGCGCGCCGCCTATGAACAGAACCTGGTCCTGCCGCATGTGAAGCTGGGCGACGTGCCGACCGTGTGGCGGGCCTTGCATGAGGCGGGTCTGGCGACGGCCAATGCGGACCTGGCGACCGACGTCATCGCCTGCCCGGGACTGGACTATTGCAGCCTGGCCAACGCCCGGTCGATCCCGGTGGCCCAGGCCCTGTCCAAGCGGTTGGCCGACCTGGACTATCAGGAAGCGCTGGGGCCGGTTCGCATCAATATGAGCGGCTGCATCAACGCCTGCGGCCATCACCACGTCGGCCACATCGGCGTGCTGGGCGTCGATCGAAAGGGCGAGGAATATTATCAGATCACCGTCGGCGGCTCGCCCGACGAACAGGCGGCGCTGGGCGACATCGTGGGCAAGAGCCTGCCGTCGCAAGAGGTGGCGCCCGCCATTCAGCGGACGCTGGACCGCTATCTGCAAATCCGCACGGACGGCGAACGGTTCATCGACACGGTGCGCCGCGTCGGCCCCGATCCCTTCCGCGACGCCATCTATGAGACGCTCGATGCTGCAAACGCTTGAAGGGATTCAGAACGGGTTGCGCCTGTCGGTCACGACGCCGCTGGAAGAGGTCGAGGCGGCGGCTGCCCATGAGGATGTGCTGGTGCTGGAGTTCGACGCCTTTCGCGACGGGCGCGGCTTCTCGCTGGCGGCGGTGCTGCGCGAGCGGGGATACGCCGGGCGGTTGATCGCGGCCGGCAAGCTGCTGCCGGATCAGGCGCGGCATCTGCGGCGTTCTGGATTCGATGCGGTGGAGTTGTCGCCGGGAGCCGATGCGGATGTCTGGGGCCGGATGGATCAGGCGTTCAGCGGCGCCTATCAGCCCGCCGTCGATCCCGCGCCGACCATCTGGCGGCGCCGCCGCGCGGCCTCGAACGACCACGACCTGGAGGCGTTGGCCGAACGGCTGAACCACGAGACCGAGGGCAAGACGGCGGCTGAAATCGTCAAGGCGGCGCTGGACCCTGCGCTGAGGCTGCGGGTCGGGGCCATCTCGTCCTTCGGGGCGGAATCGGCGGCCCTGCTGCATATCATCGCCGATGAACGGCCCGAGACGCCGGTGGTGTTTCTGGAGACCGGCCAGCATTTCCTGCAGACCCTGTCCTATCGCACCCAACTGACCAAGGCGCTGGGCCTGACCGATGTGCGGCTGGTCACGCCCGATGCGAACGAGAAGGCGGCGCTGGACGCGCGCGACGACCTGTGGCGGACCGACGCCGACGCCTGCTGCGACCTTCGCAAGGTGCGGCCGCTGGCGCGGGCGACGGCGGGATTCAACGCCATCATCACCGGCCGCAAACGCTATCAGGCCGCCACGCGGGCGCGCCTGAAGCCGTTCGAGGTGCTGGACGGGGTGCTGCGGATCAATCCGCTGGCGAACTGGGACGCCGACGACGTCGAGACCTGGCTGGACGAGAACGACCTGCCGCGCCATCCGCTGGTCGAGCAGGGCTATGCCTCCATCGGCTGCTGGCCCTGCACCCGGGCGGTCCAGACCGGCGAGGACGCCCGCGCCGGGCGCTGGTCGGGTATGGACAAGGTCGAGTGCGGCATCCACCTAGGCAAACGGCAGGCCGCGGCCTGATCCGACCTTTTCGACCTCGCCTGAAAGCTTCAACGTGTCCGTCACGCCTACCGTCATCGACCTGATCGGCAATACGCCGCTGGTGCGCCTGAACCGCCTGTCCGACCAGACGGGGTGCGAAATCCTGGGCAAGGCCGAGTTCTTGAACCCCGGCGGCTCGATCAAGGACCGCGCCGCCCTGTCCATCGTTCAGACCGCGCGGGCGTCGGGCGCGCTGAAGCCTGGCGGGACCATCGTCGAGGGGACGGCCGGCAACACCGGCATCGGCCTGGCCCTGGTCGGGGCGGCCCTGGGCCATCCGGTGGTGATCGTCATTCCCCGCACCCAGTCGGAAGAGAAGAAGTCCGCCATCCGTTCGCTGGGCGCGCGCCTGGTCGAGGTGGACGCCGCGCCGTTTTCCAGCCCCAACCATTTCGTCCACTATTCCGGGCGTCTGGCGGCCGAGTTGAACGACAGCGAGGAGGCCGGAGCCATCTGGGCTAATCAGTTCGACAACACGGCCAACCGCGACGCCCACTACGGCGCCACCGGCCCGGAAATCTGGGCGCAGACGGAGGGTAAGGTGGACGCCTTCGTCTCGGCCGTCGGGTCAGGCGGCACCATCGCCGGGGTTTCGGCCTATCTGCGCGAGCAGAAGCCGGACGTGACCATCGCCCTGGCCGATCCGGCGGGCGCGGCCATGTTCAACTGGTTCAACAAGGGCGAGATGACCGGCGAAGGGTCGTCGATCACCGAAGGCATCGGCGTGGCCCGGATCACCGGCAATCTGGAAGGGTTCCGCCCCGACCACGCCTATCGGATCGAGGACGCCGAGTTCCTGCCGCTCCTGTTCGACCTGGTGAAGCACGAAGGCCTGTCGCTGGGCGGATCGGCCGGGGTGAACATCGCCGGGGCCGTGCGGCTGGCCAGGGAGATCGGGCCGGGCAAGACCATCGTCACCTGCCTGTGCGACCCCGGATCGCGCTATGCGTCCAAACTATTCAATCCGGCCTTCCTGCGGTCCAAGGGATTGCCGGAGCCGGACTGGGCGTGAACCCATCGTCTCCTCCCCATGAAATGGGGAGGGGGACCGCGAAGCGGTGGAGGGGCTCTTGAAGTTCCACTGAAGCTTGTGATGCGGTGCAGAACCCCTCCGTCTCTTCGCTGCGCTACGAGCCACCTCCCCGCAAGGCGGGGAGGAGACAGGTTCACCTACTTCGCCTTCTGCTCGGCGATCCACCTATCCATGCGCTGGTCCAGCAGCGCCAGCGGCAGGGGGCCTTCGGTCAGCAGGGCGTCGTGGAAGGTGCGGACGTTGAACTTCGGCCCCAGTTCCCGCTCGGCCCGTTCGCGGATCTCGCGCAGGCGGATTTCGCCGATCTTGTAGGCCGTGGCCTGA
Source organism: Brevundimonas sp. UBA6550 (assembly GCF_002434505.1). Classification (GTDB taxonomy): domain Bacteria; phylum Pseudomonadota; class Alphaproteobacteria; order Caulobacterales; family Caulobacteraceae; genus Brevundimonas. Next base: position 268,169 of record NZ_DJKE01000012.1, on the reverse strand, counting down.
CCGGGCCAGCCGATGTAGCGCTGAAGCTCGGTCTCGATGTTGTGGGGCGCAAGCGCCGAGTTGTCGCGGAAACAGGCGCGGGCCTGGTCCTCGGTCCAGCCCATCCAGTGCAGGCCGGTGTCGGCGACCAGGCGACAGGCGCGCCACATCTCGTAGGACAGGCGGCCGAACCGCTCATAGGGCGTGCGGTAGAAGCCCATCTCCTCGCCCAGATATTCCGCATACAGGCCCCAGCCCTCGGTGAAGGCGGTGACATTGGCCTGACGCCGGAAATAGGGCTGGCCGGCGGCCTCCTGCTGCAGGGCGATCTGGATGTGGTGGCCCGGCACGGCCTCATGCAGGGTCAGGGCGGGCAGTTCATAGAGCGGGCGCTGATCCAGCTTGGACGTGTTGACGATGTAATGGGCCGCCACGCCGTTCTGCATCGACCCGCCGTTGTAGCGGCCGGTGGTATAGTTCTCCTCGATCTGCGGCGGCACGGGCTGCACGTCATAGGGCAGGCGGGGCAGGGTGGCGAACAGGGCCGGCAGGCCGCCGTCGGCGCGCTTGGCCATTTCCGACGCCTTCTCCAGCAACTGTTCGCGGCTGGTCGCATAGAATTGCGGATCGGTGCGCAGGAAGGCCAGGAAGCCGGCGAAATCGCCGGTCCAGCCCGACGCCTTCATCTCCACCTCCATGCGGGCGCGAATGCGGGCCACCTCGTCCAGGCCGATCCGGTGGATCTGATCCGGCGTCAGGTCGGTGGTGGTGTGGCCGCGCACCAGATAGGCGTAGAGCGCCTTGCCGCCGGGGCGATCGCCGATGCCGGGTTCGACCGGCGCCTTGGGCAGGTAGTCGGTCTCAAGGAAGGTCAGCAAGGCCCGGCGGGCCGGGACGATGACGGCGGCCACGGCGGCGGCGCCCTCGGCCGTCAGTCGATCCTTTTCGGCCTGAGGCACGGTCGCGGGCAGGGTGGCGAAGGGTTTCAGCAGCGGTTCGGCGTCGGGCGCGATGGCCACGTCGTTGCGGGCCAGGGCGACGGCGCTTTGCGTGACCGACCGCGCCTGGACCATGCCGGTGTCCAGGCCGCGCCGCGCATTGTCGGTGGTCTGGGCGTAGATGTCGCCGAAGCCGCGTATGCGCTGGATATAGCGCTCGGCCTCCGCGACCGAGTTCAGCCGCGTGCCGCCGCCGACGTAAAGCGCCCACGTCCCCGGCCCGCCCTCGCTGTCGAAGGCCAGCCGACCGGTGTCGTAATCCAGCCCCTCGATGCTGCGTTTCAGGCTGTAGAGCAGGAAGGCGTGGTTGATGGCGCCGGCGTGGGAAAGACTTGCCGGGTCGATGGCGTCGAGCCGCCGCACGAACCCTTCCAGCGGTGCGCGCTGGGCCAGTTCGAAGGCGCGGCTCAGGTCCGGGACCCGGCCCATGGCCTCCACATCGCCCTCGCCGCTGGCCGAGAAGGGATCGACCGCCTTCAGATAGGTCTCGTAATCGGCGACCACGGCGTTCAGCGCCGCGTCCGCAGCGGCGGGCGCTACGGCCGGCGGCGTCTGGGCCAGCACCAGGGTCGGCGACGCCGCCGCGATCAGGGCCGCCAAGGCCAGCTGAGACATCTTCATCGGTGCGCCCCTCCAGTGCAGGGCGCAGTGCAAGCCGAGCCGCGTCGCGGCGTCAACCGCAGACGGTGAAGAACTGTTCGATCCCGGCCTTGGCCGTCGGATGGGCGACATAAAGTTCACGCACGTCGTCCGCCCAGGCGGCGATCCAGCCCAGGCGACGGAACCGCAGGAACACCGGGTCTTTGGTCTTGGCGCGGGCGGTCAACAGTTCGCCTTCGTGGACAACGGCCGGTTCCGACGTGGCGGCGTAGCGTTCGGTGTCGCCGCCGGATTCCAGATGGATTTCACGCGCGGGCTTCTCGCTGGCCGCCGTGATCTCCAGCGCGCCGGAGCCCGCTTGGCAGAGCAGATGCAGCTTCACCTCGTCGCTGTTGGCCACGCCATAGGCCAGGCTGACCTCCCGCCCGTCGCGGTTCATGAACCAGTCCAGACCGGCCGTGGCGACGGGCTCGCCCTGGGCGGCGGCCATGCCTGCCGCAGGGGCGGGGGCGTGGGTGGCGCAGGCGGCCAGGGCCGAAACGGCCATCAGGGCGGGGATCAGGCGGGACAGACGCATGGCGACCTCTCTTATCCGGCGCAGCGGTCGGCGAAGCGACGCAGCTTGGCCAGATGGGGGCGTTCGACCGTGATGGTCCGGGCGTCGGTTCCGACGGCGATGGTCATGCGGCCGTCGGCGACGAAGGCGGTGAAGGCGGGGTGATCGACCGGGATGGCGGTCTCCAGCTTGCCGCCGCGCCCGACCCGCGCCTCGCTGGCGGCGGTGGTCCCGCCGGCGGTGATGCGGGCGAAGCCGGCCGTCGCCGGCTCGCCATAGACGGAGATGGTCACGGCGCCCGAGCCGGCCTGGCATTGGAAGGTGGAGCGAAGTTCGGCCGTGTCGGGAATGTCGTTGGCCAGCACCAGCGGGCCTTCGCCTTCGTACAGGCTCCAGGTCCAGCCGCTGGCAGGCGCGGCCTGGAGCGCCAGGGCCATCAGGGCCGAAGCGATAAGGGTCATGCGTCAGCCCCCGCCGACGACGCGCATCGTCGCGTCGCGCCCAGTGTCGCCACACCGGCGCTTATCCGCAAGAGACCAGACAGCCGCAATCCTCCCCACAGGCCTTCAGCAGAACGGAACGCGGTTATCCGCAGACGGTTCAAACCGGCCTGTCCGGTCAGAACGGGCTGAACCGTTCGACCAGAGCCTGACCCACCGGCGGGGCCTGGACGCGGCTGACGTCGCCCCGGCCGCCGTAGGAGATGCGGGCCTCGGCGATCTGGGTGTGGTTGATGGCGTTGGCGGACGAAATGTCCTCGGGCCGCACGATGCCGGCGACGGTCAGTTCGCGGACCTCGCGGTTGGTGCGCACTTCCTGCCGACCCTGGATGACCAGATTGCCGTTGGCCAGAACGTCGGTCACGACGGCGGCGATGGTCAGCGAGACCTTTTCGGCGCGGTTGACGGTGCCGGTTCCGGTGGATTTGGACGCCCCGTCCATGCCGACCATGTTCGATGGATCGAACCCGCCGGGGAAGGCGCGGCCCAGGCTGCTTTCCAGGCCGAACAGGTGCGAGACGCCGCCGGAGATGTTGTTCGAACGCGACCGCTGGGTCGAGTTCTGGGTCTGGGCGCGGTCGTCGATGTCGATCTTGACCGTCAGGATGTCGCCGACGTGGCGGGCGCGCTGATCGCCGAAGAAGGTGCGGGCGCCGGCGCGCCACAGGCTGTTGGAACTGGCGGCGGCGTCGGGCGCCGGCAGATAGGCCTGCTGCACCGGCACCAGGGCGGCGGGATAGCCGATGGGCGCCAGTTCGGGGCCGCGCACCGTCTCGGCGACAGTGGAGCAGGCGGCCAGGGGGGCGACGGCGGCGAGGGTCAGAAGGATCTTGCGCATGACGAGGTTTCCCTAGCGGGCGGCGAATTGTTGAGGGGCGGCGCGTGCGGCGTCGGCGGCCGGGCCGGCGACGGCCTGGCCGGGACCGGAGGCCACGGCGTCGATGACGCGGTTGGAGGTGGTGTTCATGATGGCGACGGGTTCGCCCAGGCCGGCGCTGCGCATGGCCTTGCCCATGACGGCCAGGTTCACGCCGCCGACCTGATAGGTGACGCGCACCATGTCGTTGCGGGCGATGATCTGCTGGGCGGCGGCGGGCCGATAGGCGGCGCGGGCGACGGGCTGGACGGCGGCAGGGGCGGCGGCGGTTTCCGCCATGCCCTGGACCGGCGCCTCGGCGCGGCGCACGGCGACGCGGCGCAGGCCGTTGGGATTGGCCCAGTCCAGACCGGCCTGACGGGCCTGGGCCTGAAGCTGGCCGGCCTCCAGCACGACCGAGGGGCCGACGCGCTGGGCCACCACGACGTCGGCGGCGGACCCGGCGCCCTCGAACAGGTCGCCTAGAGTGACGCGGCCGTCGTCGTCGACCGGATTGGCGCGCAGCACGACCGGTCCGGCCAAGGCCGCGCCGGCGAAGGCGCTGGCGGCGGCTGCGAGGATCAGGGTGCGGGTCAGGCGCATGGCTCAGCTCTTCACTTGCGAGGCGACCGACAGCATCTGGTCGGCGGTGCTGATGACCTTGGAGTTCATCTCATAGGCGCGCTGGGCCACGATCAGGGCGCTGATCTCCGACACCGCATCCACGTTCGACGCCTCGGTGTAGTTCTGCAGCACCTGACCGAAGCCCGCGTCGCCGGGCGTGCCGACGATGGCGGGGCCCGAGGCGGCGGTTTCCAGCAGCAGGTTGTCGCCGATGGCTTCCAGGCCCGCCTCGTTGAAAAAATTGGCCAGTTCGATCTGGCCCACCGTGGTCGGGGCGGGCTGGCCGGCCTGCGTCACCTGGACCAGGCCGGTCTTGGAGATGGTCAGTTTGGTGGTGTCCTGCGGGATGGTGACGGCCGGCTCCAGCAGATAGCCGTCGTCGGTGACCATCTGGCCCTCCGGGTTGACCTGAAGGTTGCCGGCGCGGGTGTAGGCCTTCTCGCCCGAGGGCAGGCTGATCTGGAAATAGCCCTTGCCGTCGATGGCCATGTCGTAGGGGTTGCCGGTGGCCTGGGGCGTGCCCTGTTCGGTGACGCGATAGACCGCCCCGGCCTTGACGCCCGCGCCGATCTGGATGCCGGTCGGAACCACGGTGCCGGCGCTGGAGGACTGGGCCCCCATCCGTTCGACGTTCTGATAGAGCAGGTCCTGGAACTCGGCGCGCTGCTTCTTGAAGCCCACCGTGTTCATGTTGGCGATGTTGTTGGAGATGACCTCGACGTTCAGCTGCTGAGCAGCCATGCCCGAGGCGGCGGTGCGGAGTGCGCGCATCTTTGGGGCTCCCTTTACGCGGCCTTGCCGAGGCGCTCGACGGCGCGGCGGCTAAGGTCGTTGGTGTTGTCGATCATGCGCGACACGCTTTCGTAGACGCGGCTGATCTCGACCAGATTGGTGATCTCGACTAGCGGATTGACGTTGGAGGATTCCAGCGACCCTTGGTGGATCTGGGCGTCCGTCGCCTCGATCGGCTGGGTGTTGGAGCGGTTGCGATAAAGGCTGTCGCCGCCCTTTTCGAGCACGCCCAGGGTATCGAACCGCACGACCGAAAGACGGCCGGTGACCTGGCCCTGCTGGGTGATGGTGCCGTCCTCGCCGACGCTGGGGGCGCCCAGGTTGGGGTCCAGCACGATCTCGGCGCCGCCGCCCAGAACCGCCTGGCCCTGTTTGGTGGTCAGCTTGCCTTCGGGGTCCAGGGTGAAGGCCCCGTCGCGGGTGTAGGCCTGGCCGTTCACCCCGTCGCGCACGGTGAAGAAGGCGCCTTCGCCCGAGATGGCGAAGTCCAGGCCCCGGCCCGTCTGCTGCATCGCGCCCTGGCCGAAGTCGCGGCCCACGCCGTTGTCCAGCACGAAGCTGGCCGAGGGCTTGATCGAATCGTTGCGGGCGCGCTTGCCCACCTCGGCGCTGACCATCAGCTGCTCGACCTTGAAGCCGGTGGTGTTGGCGTTGGCGACGTTGTTGGCCACGATGTCCAGTTCGCGACGCAGCGTCATCTGCCGTGACAGTCCGATATAGGCGGCGTTTTCCACGAGAGGCGTGCTCCTTCGCCAATCCCCCTCGCAACGGCCGTGCCAACAGGGTTAATCCAGGCGCAATGCGGGTTTCAGCGTCGTAGACCCCCGGACGACCCGGCAAATCCTGCCCATCGTAAACGTCGCGTTAACCAAAACCGGCCGATCCTGACGGTGAGAGAGTCTCCGGGGCGCGCGCATGTTCAAGTTTGGCAAGAAGAAGGGTGATCCGGCCGCGGACGCCAATCTGCCTGCCGTCAAGGAGGGCGAGGCCGCTGTCGAAGGCGACGACGCCGCCGCGCCCAAGAAGAAGAAACTGCCGCTGCTGTTCATCATCGCGCCTGTGGCGCTGCTGGTGCTGGGCGGCGGCGGGGCCGCCGCCTTCTTCATGCTGAAGCCCAAGCCCGCCGAGGCGCATGGCGCGGCGGCCGAGGGCGAGGCCGAACACGGCGCCGAAAAGACCGACAAGAAGGAAGAGAAGAAGGGCGGCGGCCATGGAGGCGGCGGCAAGGAGGGCGAGGCCGATCCGTCGCTGGGCGTTATCTCGGCCGGGCCGGACGGCGTGACCTTCTACACCCTGCCGGACATGGTCATGAACATTCAGTCGGCCGACGGCCGGCCGACCTTCCTGAAGCTGAAACTGACGCTGGAGATGCACGACGCCGGGGTGGCGAGCCACCTTCAGGAAGAGATGCCGCGCCTGCAGGACATGTTCACCGGCTTCGTGCGCGAACTGCGGCCCGAGGATCTGAGCGGCTCGGCCGGCACCTATCAGCTGCGGGCCGAAATCCTGCGTCGCGTCAATCTGATCGCCGCGCCGGGCAAGGTGGACGCCGTGCTGATCGAAGAAATGCTGGTGCAATAGGCATGAGCGACGCGGCGCAACTGGACCCGTTCGGCGGCCTGGGCGATCCCGGCGACGCCCTGTCCGAACGGGTGCTGAACCAGGACGAGATCGACAGCCTGCTGGGCTTCGATCTGGGCGACGACGACGGCGCCGAACGTTCGGGCATCCGCGCCATCATCAACTCGGCGCTGGTGTCCTACGAACGCCTGCCGATGCTGGAGATCGTGTTCGACCGCCTGGTGCGGTTGATGACCACGTCCCTGCGCAACTTCACCTCCGACAACGTCGAGGTGTCGCTGGACAACATCTCTTCGATCCGGTTCGGCGACTATCTGAACTCCATCCCCCTGCCGGCGATCCTGGCGGTGTTTCGCGCCGAGGAGCTGGACAACTACGGCCTGCTGACGGTCGATTCCAACCTGATCTATTCGATCGTGGACGTGCTGCTGGGCGGGCGCCGGGGCACCGCCGCCCTGCGCATCGAGGGCCGCCCCTACACCACCATCGAGCGCGTCCTGGTGCAGCGGATGGTCGAGGTGGTGCTGAACGACGCCCGTCAGGCGTTCGAGCCGCTGACCCCGGTCCACTTCAACCTGGACCGGCTGGAGACCAATCCCCGCTTCGCCGCCATCGCCCGGCCGGCCAACGCCGCCATCCTGATCAAGCTGCGGATCGACATGGAGGATCGCGGCGGCCGGATCGAGCTGCTGCTGCCCTATGCCACGCTGGAGCCGATCCGCAAGATGCTGCTGCAGCAGTTCATGGGCGAGAAGTTCGGCCGCGACAACATCTGGGAAGGCCACCTGGCCACCGAGATGTGGACCACCGAGACCGAGGTCCGCGCCGTGCTGGACGAGCAGCAGATGCCGCTGTCCAGCGTGTTGAACCTCAAGGTCGGCGACACCCTGATGCTGAACGCCACGCCGGATTCGGAGGTGTCGATCCGCGCTGGCTCCATCCCCCTGACCACCGGCCGCATGGGCCGCAAGGGTCAGCATATCGCCGTGCGCGTGGAAGGGCCGGTCAACCCGGAGACCGCCGCCCGCCTAGGAGGAGGTCTCTGATGGTCGGAATGATCATGGACGCGGTGCTGATGCTGCTGCTGGTCGCGGCGGTCGGTTACGGGGTCAAGCTGGAACGCAAGCTGTCGGCCCTTCGCGCCGGTCAACTGGCCTTCGCCCAGGCGGTGACCGACCTGAACGCCGCCGCCGGCCGGGCCGAGAACGCCCTGGCGACCCTGCGCGCCTCGGGCCAGGAGACGGACCTGCTGCACGACCGCATCATCAAGGCGCGCGAGGTCAAGGCGCAGCTGGAGACCCTGATCGCCCGCGCCCCGGCGTCGGCCGCCGCGCCCGTCCGCGTCGCCGAGGAAGAGCTGTCGCTGCGGGTCGAACCGGCCCGCCGCACGCCTGCCCCTGCGCCGGTCGCCCCGTCCACGGAGGACGAGGCGCGCGCCGAGCGGATGGCGGCCCTGGCCGAGCGCATCCAGGGCCTGACCGGCCCGGCCACCACCCGCCGCGCCGCCGCCGCCGCGCCGACCGGACGCGACAATGTCGCCGCCATCGTCCAGGCCCTGACGGCCGGCCGGTCCGCTAACCATTCCGCCAAACAAAGCCTCAACGCCGCGCGTCGTAATCTCGACGACGACCTGTTCGCCGCCTGAGTTCGGAACCCGATTAAATGGCCCGCATCCCCCGCCTTCTGCCCCTGATCGCCATCGCCATCGGCGGGGTGGTCGCCGTGCGCGCCGTGGGCGTGGCGCCGGGCCTGTTCGACGGGGCCAAGGCCTGGGCCGAGGAGGCGGCGCCCGCCGTCGCCGGGGCGCCCAAGCCCGCCCTGCCGGGAACCTGCGCCGCCCTGTCGCCGGAACAGCTGGCCCAGCAGGCCGGGATATCGCCGGCCGAGCTGAAGATCATCCAGTCGCTGTCGCAGCGCCGCGCCGCCCTGGATGCGCGCGATCAGGACTTCGCCACCACCCTGCCGCTGATGGTGGCCGCCGAGCAGAAGCTGGACGCCAAGATCCAGGCCATGACCGCCCTGAAGGCCGAGATGAGGCAGATGCTGGGCCAGGTGGACGAGCGCGAGAAGGCCGAGATCGACCGGCTGGTCCAAGTCTATTCGGCCATGCGGCCCAAGGAGGCCGCCCCGGTCATGGCCACGCTGGAGGACCGGGTGCGCCTGCCCGTCGCCGCCGCCATGCGCCCGCGCACCCTGGCCGCCATCATGGCCCAGATGACGGCCCCGCAGGCCCGCGAGCTGACCGAGAAGCTGGCCGCCCGCTTCCAGGCGCAGCAGATGGCAGCCCGCGCCGCCGCCGCCGAAGGCGCGACCCCGCCCGCCGCCGCCCCGACGCCCGCACCGACCCCGGCGGCCGCGACGCCCGCCGCCGCTCCGACCACGACGCCGGCGGCCAAACCCGCCGCGACCCCGGCCGCCCGGCCGACGCCCCGCCCGGCTGCGACACGCCCGGCCCAGCGCCCGGCGACCCCGCCCGCGCGCCGTCCCGCCGTCGCCGCGACGCCGCCCGCCGCCGGGCCTCAGGCCTATCAGCCCTCGAACGCCGCCAACGCCCAGCCGCGCCAGACGGTGCAGTAAGGGCGCGGCGCCGACCACGCTTTCGGTTGGCATCCGCGTCGGGCGCCGCTATCACCGCGCCTTTCCGAGACCCCAGGCCCGCATCATGACCGACACGCCCCCCGACCGTCTCTCGGTCGATCCGTCCAGCCCCCATCACGACGCCGAGGTTCTTCAGCGCGGCGTGGGCATCCGCTTCAAGGGCGAGGAGAAGACCAACGTCGAGGAATATTGCGTGTCCGAGGGCTGGGTGCGCCTGGCGCTGGGCAACCGCGTGGACCGCAAGGGCAAGGCCCTGACCGTCAAATTGCAGGGGCCGGTCGAACCCTATTTCCAGAACGGCTGACACTGAATAGGGTCCGGGCCTTCGCGTCCAGGAGCCCGTTCCCATGTCCCGTCGTCTGATGACCGCCAGCGCGCTCGCGCTGGGCCTCGCCGCCTTTACGCCCCTGGCGCACGCCCAGGACGCCGCCGTGGTTCAGCAGGCCATCGTGGTGCGCGACGCGGCCATGCGCTCCAACATCGCGCTGGACTATGTCACCCAGCTGACCACCCGCTTCGGCGCCCGCCCGGCAGGCTCCAGGTCCGAACAGAACGCCGCCGCCTGGGCCGCCGACTATCTGCGCGCCAACGGCTTCCAGAACGTGCGGATCGAAGAGTTCCCGCTGGTGGGCTGGGAGCGGGGCGAAAGCTCGGCCGCCATCGTCGGCGACCACGCCCAGGCCCTGGTCGCCGCCGCGCTGGGCCATTCGCCCGCCACGCCGCGCGGCGGGGTCGAGGCCGAGATCGTGCGCTTCGCCTCTATGGAGGACCTGCAGGCCGCGCCCGACGCCGCCGTGCGCGGCAGGATCGTCTATGTCGATCTGGGCCAGATGCACGCCATGCAGGACGGTTCGGGCTATGGTCCCCAGACCCGTGTGCGCGGCGCCGGCCCCGGCGTGGCGGCGGCCAAGGGGGCGGCGGCCTTCATCATGCGCTCGGTCGGCTCGGACGAGAACCGGATGCCCCACACCGGCACCACCCGTTATGTGGACGGCAAGCCGACCATCCCCGCCTTCGCCCTGGCCGCGCCCGACGCCGATCAGGTCAGCCGCCTGGTCGCCCTGGGCCAGCCGGTGCGGATGCGCCTGACCTCGACCGCCCGCACCTATCAGACCCACAGCCAGAACGTGATCGGCGACCTGCCCGGCGCGACCCGGCCCGATGAGATCATCGTCCTGGGCTCGCACATGGACAGCTGGGACCTGGGCACCGGGGCCATCGACGACGGGGCGGGGGGCGCCATCACCATCGCCGCCGCCAAGGCCATCGCCGACAGCGGTCGCCGCCCGGCGCGCACCCTGCGCGTGATCTTCTACGGCTCCGAGGAAGTGGCCCAGCCCACGGCCCAGACCGGCAACGGCGGCGCCGTTTATGCCCGCGCCCAGGGTGCGGCGCTGGACAAGCACATCATCGCCGGCGAGAGCGATTTCGGCGCCGACCGCGTCTACGCCCTGCGCCTGCCCGCCGGCGCGCAAGGCTCGGACTTCCAGAAGGCGGCGACCCGCGTCCTCTATCCCATCGGCGTCCTGGCCTCGGATCGGGTCGAGACCGAAGGCGGCGTGGACGTCGGCCCGATGGGACCGCTAGGCGTGCCCTTCTTCGGCCTGGCCCAGGACGGAACCCGCTATTTCGACCTGCACCACACCGCCAACGACACCCTGGACAAGATCGACCCGGCGCAACTGAGCCAGAACGTCGCCGCCTGGGCCGGCCTGCTGTGGCTGATCGCCGATTCCGACGTCGACTTCCGCGCCATGAAGCCGGCCACCCCGGCCTCTACCACGCCCGCGCGCTAGATCGCTTGGAGACCCGGTCCGGTTCTGTCTATACGAGCCGGACCAGCACGCGGGCGTGGCGAAACTGGTAGACGCAGCAGACTTAAAACCCACTACCGTAGATTTACGTATCTAAATCAATGGGTTAGGAGGAGTAGAGACTTACACATGCCTTACACAGTTGCCGTGAGCGGCAAGGAGGTCATGTGTCGGAGTCTCACTCCCTCATGGATGGAAAGCTCCATGTGTACCGTCGCGAGAACAGCCGCTTCTGGCAGTGCGCGACGTACCTGAGCGGTCGCAACTATCGTCAGTCGACGAAGGAAACGAACATCGCCTACGCGCGAGAGTTCGCCCGAGACTGGTATCTCGATCGCGTAGCCGAGGACCGGTTGCGGAGGCACGGCGTGTTGCCGACGACTCCAAATTCGATGGTCGTAATTCCGGAGCGGATCGCCCCGCGCCGAAGCGGCGAGAAGACATTCCGCGAGGCTGCCGCGGCGTTCGAGAAGGAGTACGCGGCGATGACGCTGGGCGAGCGCAACGCTCAGTACGTCGCGAGCAAGGGTAGGGTGATCCGGCTCTATCTGAACCCGTTCTTCGGCGACCTGCCGATCTCCGAGGTCTCTGCAGGTCGGATTCAGGACTATCGGCTTCAGCGGGTTACACCTCCCGAGGAGCCACAGCGGGTGCGCTTCGTCTCAGACGGTCGGGAGCGGATCGGCAAGGCCAAGGCCTGGAAGCGTCCGAGCCGGCAGACGCTCCACAACGAGATGGTCTGCCTCCGACAGATCCTGAAGAGCGCCAACCGCAAGGGTTGGATTTCGGCCCTCCCCGATATGAGCAACCCCTATCGGACGTCCGGGAAGATCAGCCATCGGGCCTGGTTCTCCCCCGAGGAATACAAGCGGCTCTACGAAGCGACGCGGGAGAGGGCAAAGAACCCGAAAAAGGAACGGTGGCGCGAGGAGTGCGAGCAGTTCCACGACTTCGTCCTGTTCATGGTCAACACCGGCCTTCGTCCCGACGAGGCGCAGCGTCTTGAGTTCAGGGACGTCTCCATCGTCGAGGACGAGGCCACCGGCGAACGGATCTTGGAGATCGAAGTCCGGGGAAAGCGGGGCGTCGGGTACTGCAAGAGCATGCCGGGCGCCGTGCGTCCCTTCGAGCGGGTCCTGAAGCGCAAGAACGGCCAGCCGACCGATCTGGTTTTCGGACTGGTCCAGCGCGAGCTCCTGAACGCCATCCTGGACGAACTCGGGCTCAAGAAGGACCGGGACGGCAAGCCGCGAACTGCCTACAGCCTGCGGCACACCTACATCTCGATGCGACTAATGGAGGGGGCGGACATCTACCAGGTGGCCAAGAACTGCCGGACCAGCGTGGAGATGATCGAGAAATACTACGCCTCGCACATCAAGAACGTGCTCGACGCCTCGGCGATCAACGTCCGCAAGGCGAAGCCGGCCAAAGGGCGGGCAGGGACGGCTCAGGCGGCGAAGGTCGACTGACCTTGGCGATAGCGGCCGAACGCGGCTATAGAGCCGGTTCGGCTCGCGGGCGTGGCGAAACTGGTAGACGCAACGGACTTAAGCTGAGGATTGAGTGCGCCGGGGGAAATCCCGGACGTAGAACCGCTCAAAGTCGGGGAACCCTGTCAAATGGCGATCCCGAGCCAAGCCCGTCTCTCGACGGGAAGGTGTAGAGACTAGACGGGCGGCGTCTAAGGCCTTCGGGCTATGACGAAGGGATAGTCCAGACCACGAACGCCCTGGGGCGGCGGCGAAAGTCGAAGTGGTATGAAAATCCGTCGGGCTTTGCCCATGCCGGTTCGACCCCGGCCGCCCGCACCAACCCGAATTCGATGAACGCTGCGCCTTGAACTGGTGGTGTCCGGTTCCGATGTCTCAGGCCCCCCTGAGAACGGAGAATAAGAAACCATGGGAGAAGCCCGCACGCCGCTGTTCGCCTACGTCGATGAATCCGGAAACACCGGAAGGAACATCTTCGACACGGCGCAGCCCGATTATTACACCGCCGCCCTGGTCAGCCGGGGCGACTTCGACCGGAACTACGGCGACAAGGTCCGGGCCATCGCCGGGAGGGTTGGCGCTACCGCCATCCACGCGAACGAGCTCGGTCTCGGGCGACTGGAAACGATCGCTGACGACCTGCTCCGGTTGCTGCATCGCGCCGGAGCGACCTTCTTCGTCTCGAGGGTCGAGAAGAAGTACCTGCTGGCGACCAAGATGTTCGACACCCTGTTCGATTCCGGGGAGAACGCCGCCGTCCCGTGGCACGCCTATAATCTGAAGCCGCTCAAGATCATCGGAGCGTTCAAGCTCGCCGGCGTCATCACCGATGATATCGCCCGGGATTTCTGGAAGTGCCTGCTGATGCCCAAGGAAGCGGACGCGCGCGCAGCGCTTCCGCCGATCTGCGAGGCGATCAAGGCCCGGCTCGACATCCTGCCCGATGCGCGTTCGCGCGAGTTGCTGGGGCAGGGGCTGCACTGGATCATCGCTCACCCGGAGTGCGTCCAGTTCGCCACCGAGCAGAAGCTCGCCAAACAAGGCCACTTCCCCAATCTGGTGGCCTTCGCGAACCTTCTGGAAGGGCTCCAGTCCATGTCCAGCCGCCTGAACAAGAAGATCGCGTCGATCATCCACGATGAGCAGAACGAGTTCGGCCGTACGCTGAGCTCCTGGCACGGTCTGTTTTCCAACGCCTCGCCGGATGTCATCGAATGGGCTGGCGAGCGATACTCCCTGCAGCGGGCTCCGGGCAGTCTCTTCGTCATGAAGCCCGACGATCAGAGCGCCGGCATCCAGATGGCTGACGTCGCACTCTGGCTTTACGGTCAGTGGCTGAAGGGGAAGGACCTGCCGGAGAACTGCGAGCGTCTGCTGCTCTTTATCCTCGCCAACGGCTGGCACAACGACTTCTCCTTCAAGGGGGTCGAACACTCGCTGCTCAATCAGTTCGGAGAGGTGATGTTCGGCGACATGCCTGAAGAGAAGCTGGAAGCGGGTCGAGCGCTTGTGAAGATGAGCGAAGAACGTCGCGTCGCGTCGATGGAACAGTACGAAATCGACGGACTGCCGCCGTTCATGCGAACTCCGCCGCCAGGCGTTGCCACGGCCGGGCCGGCGGCGCCGCTGGCTCAAGGTTAGCACCCGTCGCAAGGTCGGGGTCGGTCGGCTTCCGGATGAAGCCGTCGACCCCAGACGCCACGTCGAAAGCAGTTCGTCCGAACGTCGTCCTGCATCGCGCGGGGGAGGACGCCGCCGCCGACTCCGCCTAGTCGCAGGTCATGACCCACGACGAACTCGACCAGGCCCTCGACCGCATGTTCGCCGAGGCGGCTTCGCCAGACCAGCAGCCCGGCGCCGTGACGGTGCAGACGGACGACTGGTTGGGCCCTCTGTCGACGGTCAAGGCGACCTGCGCCACCCTGCATGACGGGCTTCGGTACCGCGAGATCCGGATCCTCGTGTCGTCGCACTTCGAGACGAAGCTGCTTTCGCGGGCGGAGGCCGGGGAGAGAGGCGACCCCTATCGCGATCTCAGGGCGCGCACGCCGGAGGACTCGCGCGCTCCCGCCTAGTGAATCGAGGCCGGGGCGGCGCCGCCGCTTTCGGAGCTCATGACGAGGCTGTCGACCATCAGGTCGATCTCCGCATGGAGCTCGCTGACATCCTGGCCTTCGAACCGCGCCTGGGCGGCTTCGCGCCAGGCGATCCGAAGCAGGTCGCGGGCGGCCTCGGGAGCGAGATCGTCAAGATAGATCAGGCCGCGTTCGGCCAGGATCCGGCGCGCGACCTCGCCCGCCCGTTCCGCCAGCTCGTCATAGAGGGCCGTTTCCTCGGCGGTGAACTCATCGGCCACGGCGATCCTTTCGTGACGGCGAATGGGGGACGGGCCTGGAACTTCTGTGAGGAAGCCCGGGGTTTCAGAACCGGCCGCCGCCGACGTCAGGGACGTCCCCCGGCTCCCGGTCGGTCCCTATCGTTCCGGAACCCGTCAGCGGCCAGCCTACAGGCTCGCCGCCCCGGCGCAATCGACGCGGATCGCCGCGAATGACGCATCGCGGGAATCGGTTCGATGCGATAGGCGAGACCGCCGGACCGCGACCGACCTTGCGCCCGGCAGCGGTCCCGCGCCGACCCGCCGTCGGCCGGGCCGCACCCTTCACCGCGAGGCCCCCGTCATGAAATCCCTGATCGCCCTCACCCTCTCGGCCGCCCTCCTGTCGGGCTGCATCGGCATGACGCCGCCCCGCGACGGCGGTAGCCTCAAGATCGCCAGCTGGAATATGGAGCATCTGGCCGAACGGGACGGGGAGGGCTGCAGCCCACGCACCGGGGCGGACTACGCCCGTCTGCGGGCGCACGCCTCGGCCCTCGGGGCCGACGTGATCGCCTTCCAGGAGGTGCAGAACCGGGCCGCCGCCGAGCGGGTGTTCGACCCGGCGCTCTACGACGTGGTCATGTCCGGCCGTCCGGCCAGCACGCGCAGCGGCGAGTGCCGCGGGCGTCCGGGACTTTACATTCAGAATCAGGCCGTCGGCTTCGCCATCCGCAAGGGCGTGCCCTGGACTCGCAACCCCGACCTCAGCGCCCTGGCCCTTGGTAACCCCGATCTGCGCTGGGGCGTGGATGTCACCGTGTCGCGCGGACGGCCGGTCCGGCTCCTGGCGGTGCATCTGAAGTCTGGCTGCAACTCCGGCCGCGAGCCGACCGACCCTGACTGCCCCGTGCTCTTCGACCAGCTGCCGGTGCTGGAAGGATGGACCGAGGCGCGCGCTCGCGAGGGGACGGCCTTCGTCGTGCTGGGTGACTGGAACCGTCGTCTCGCCAGCCGCAACGACGCCTTCCTGGCGGACCTGAACGACGGCGACCCCGGGGGTTCGACCCTGAACCTGACCTCGGGCGACCGGTCGGCGGGCTGCAAGGCGCGGTATCGCGAATACATCGACTTCATCGCCACGGGCGTCGCCGCGACCGCCCGGATCGAGCCGGGGTCCTTCGAGGAATATGTCTACGGTGGTGTGCCCGAGGCCGAGCACCCGTCGGACCACTGTCCGATCTCGGTGCGGATCGCGGGCTGACACACGGGTAGCACGTCCTGAACGCTCGCCGCCGCCTGCTGACAATCAGATCCTCAGCTTCGACCAATCCACCTTGCCCAGATCGTTGTCGAACCAACTCAGCTCGACGCCGAGAGGCAGCGACTGACCATCCTGGAGCAGAACGTGCTCCGGCACGTCGGCGGCCAGGACAGTTTTGGTAAGATAGTTGTCAGCCTGATCGTGCGCGTCGCGTAGGCCGATTGCGACGCTGTTGATCTGAGCCGGCGTGGATCCGGCGACCAAAAAGTGCTGACGGGGGAGTTGAGCGCCCGCTGCGGTCAGAATGATCCGGGCGTAGCAGGCGGGTCGGGCGGGGGATGCAGCGGTGGTCATCTCGGCACTCCGTGTGGGCCGCAATCGGCGAAGGGACATCACCCTAACCGCTGATTCGGCTGGCCGAACCGCGATCGCATGCCTCTGAAGATCTAAGGGCTCCGCCCTCGCGCGGGCCAGGGTGAAGCGGCTTCGCCGCCGGATCGGCCGGTCTCCCCGGCCTTCCGCGCCGGCGACAGGGGCGATGTCCGCGATCGATACGAGGCTTGTGCAGGCCGGGCGATCCCCCTCCGGCCGATCCGCCCTGGCCCTTGCTACCCCGGTCTCGCCGACGGGCAGGGTTTCAGGCGCGCGTTTCGCGTGCCTGCAACCCTTGCCCAAAGGAGGCAGACATGACTGCTCAATCAACCCAAGCCCGTATCCCTGCGGCGGCTGGCGCCGCCGCGACCGGAGCGGATCAGGAGCCGGTTCACGGTGCGGAGATCGTGGTTCCGCTGAACCGGTTGAAGGCGTCCCCGAAGAACGCCCGGAAGGTGCCGCACAGCGCGGCGACCATCGAGGCGTTCGCCGCCTCCATCAAGGTCAAGGGGGTGTTGCAGCCGCCCGTGGTCGAGATCGAACGCGGCGAGGACGGGACGGCCACCGGCAATTACCTCGTAACCATCGGGGAGGGGCGCCGTCAGGGCCTGAGGCTCTTGGCCAAGCGCAAGCAGATCAAGCGGACCCATCCGGTCAAGGTTGTCGTAGATACCGAGAATGACGCCCATGAAATCAGCCTCGACGAAAACACCACCCGCGAGGCCATGCACCCCGCCGACCAGTTCGAGGCGTTCAAGCGGCTGGCGGACGAGAAGGGCTATGGCGCCGAGGAGATCGGCGCCCGGTTCGGCGTCACGGCGACCGTAGTGCTTCAACGTCTGCGGCTCGGGGCGGCGGCCCCGGAGCTGATGGCGGCCTATCGGGAGGGGGCGCTGGCGCTTGATCAGTTGATGGCCTTCTGCGTCAGCGGCGATCAGGACCGGCAGCGTCAGGTGTTCGAGCAGTTGGGCGAGTACCGTCCCGTCCACGCCATTCGCCGGGCCATGACCGAGGCCAAGGTCAGGGCGGACGACCGCCGCGCCGTCTTCGTCGGCGTCGAGGCGTATGAGGCCGAGGGCGGTTCGGTGCTGCGCGACCTGTTCACCGAGGACGGCGGCGGCTGGCTGGAAGACCCGGCCCTGCTGGACCGGATGGTGGGCGACAAGCTCACCGCTCTGGCCGACGAGGCGCGCCAGCGCGAGGACTGGAAATGGGCCGAGGCCGCGTCCGACTACGTCGCCGTCAACGCCCTGGGCCGGGTCTATCCGGTCGAGGTCGTCCGGTCCGAGGACGATGCGGCGCAGATCGCCGCCCTGTCCGAGGAATACGACGCCCTCGTCTCCGAGGCCGGGCCGGAAGGGCTGACGCCCGAAGCCGACGCCCGACTGGAAGAGATCGATAAGGCCCTGCAAGCCTTCGGTCCGGACTTCGACTATCCCGCCGAGGTCAAGGCGCGGGCCGGGGTCATGGTCCTGTTGGGACATGACGGGCTGGCCCGGTTCGAGCGGGGTCTGGTCAGGGCCGAAGATGCGGTCAGCGACCGCGCGCCCGATCCGGACGCCCCGGAAAGCTGGTCTGAGCCGGAGACGCAGGACGGCGAAACGGCGCCGCCCGCGCCGGACGCCGAGGCCGACGAGGGACCGGCGCCCCTGTCCGAACGGCTTGTGATCGACCTCACCGCCCATCGGACCATGGGGCTGCGCGATGCGGTTCAGGCCGATGAAAACATCGCCCTGACGGTGGTGGTCCATGCGCTGGCCTTGCAGGTCTTCTACCCGGCGTGGGGGACGTGGACGCCCCTGCAAGTGCGTCTGAGCGTGACCGGTCTGGAGCGGCTGGCGCCCGGCGTCAGCGACAGCCCGGCCGGGCGGCGCGTGGCCGACCGGCTGGAGGCGTGGGGCGCCCGTCTGCCGGAAGAGGCGCGAGACCTCTGGGCCGTGCTGATGACCCTGCCGCCGTCGGACCTTCTGGACCTGATGGCCTGTTGCGCGGGCGTCGGTCTCTACGCTGTGCGTGACCCCCACGACCGCAAGCCGGACGCCTTGGCCCATGCCGAGACGCTGGCGACCGCCACCGGTCTGGACATGACCAGGACGTGGACGGCCACCGCCGCCAGCTATTTCTCCCGCGTGTCCAAGGCGCGGGTTCTGGAAGCGGTGACCGAGGCGACCACGCCCGAGGAAGCCGGGCGTATCGCCGGGTTCAAGAAGGGCGATATGGCCGAGGCCGCCGAGCGGCTGGTCGAGGGCAAGGGCTGGCTTCCGTCCGTACTGCGCACCGTCTCGAATGCGGCGGAACCGGAGACACCGGAGCCGCAAGGCGAGGCGACCGAGCCGCCCGCCGCCGATGACGACGCCTATCGGTTCGCCGCCGAATAGACGGCGTCAGGGCCGAAAACTCGCCGCGCGCCCTTTGGGGCGCGCGGCTTTTTGTCTCCGGGCAAGGCGCCGATGCCCGGTGTCGCGCTTCGGCGTAACGCTGTATGACCAGTGTCGGGGGGACGGACCGATGTACCGGAACTCGGGCGACCTTTTCCGAACCGAACGGCTCCGGGTCGGGTCGCCCACGTCTCCCTCGGACGAGGTATAACCCGCGCATGAAGCCCAGCAAATTCATCGCGCATCAGGAACGACGGCTGAGGCGCGCGCTGAGCGACGACGAGCGCGACGCCGTCGAACAGGCCCGCGAGGATACGACCACGGGCCAGTCCGACACGGTCAAGGCGATGTGGAAGGCGTTGGACGACGCGCCTGAACCCGATCCCTAGAACCCGCGCGAGAAACCGTCCCACCAGCGTCAGGGCGCCGTCGCGAGAGCTAGGCCGCTCTGGCCTGCGGCCACAACGAACCGTACTTCCGCGCCTCCTGTTTGCGGCGCCGGTCCTGCGCCCGTGCGCCGTTGGGCCGACAGTCGATGTCCAGCTCAAGCAGGTGTGACTGCGACATGTTGAAGGTGACGTTCGGCCACTCGTTTCCGTCCAGGTCGTGCGCCGTCCGGTATCGGAAGCCAAGGTGGACGGCCGCGACGATCAGGGGACCGTTTGCGACATAGTCCGGGCCCAGAGGCGCACCGTCGGGGAAGGTGCAGGCGAAGTTCTCCGCGATGTGCTTCAGGCGATAGCTGTCGGTGTCGGGGCGGATGGTCTTCGTCGCGGGCACCGACGCCAGCATGGCGAGCGCGCGCAGCACATGGTCGGCGACGGCGATGTCTTTCAGCTCCTCCCGATACGCCTGGACCCGGTCATAGTGCTCGTAGGGCGTCTCCCAGCGACCATCGCTGCGGCGTTCGGGCCGCCCGAAACCCCATCCCCATTTATGGAGACGATCGTCGCGATCCATCGCCGTGAGCGTGATCGCATGGGCTGCGGCGCGCAGCAGCATCGACGCCGGCGCATCGAAGCCGCGTTCGGTCAGGTAGCGGCCGAAAGACTCAGGATCGATCCGTCGAGAACCGCCCGCGTCTATGCGAGCGCGCAATTCGGCGTTGGAGTGGAAGCCCAGTCCACGCGCCAGCGCTTCGACGCGGTGGGAGGATTTGATTCCGGGAGCGGTCTGTCGAAGTCCGGCCTTGAGGCGCTCAAGGGTGACAGGGTTCAGAGTGATGTCGAGTTCGACCATGGCGTTTGCCTCTGTGGGTGCGCAGGTCGCCGATTACGCTGCGGCACACGAGGAAAACGTGGGGCCGAGGAAGGGATTGCAAGCCACGAGACGTTTGACCCGGCGACAGGTCACAGGCGCCTAACCCGACGGGTATAATGCGCTGAGTCGAAGCTCGTGGTCGATAGGAGACATGAGAATAGGGGGGGTGGATTGACCTGTCAGAGAACGGACAGCCTGATGCCCACTCCGACCTGGCACCCACGGATGTCGAGGGAATTCTGCAACCGAAGGCCGCCATGACCGACATCATCGTCGATGTAATCGAGAATCCGTACCACAAGGCTGAGACCAAGCCGCACTACCTCAATGTGGCTGAGGCGCGAATGACGTGCTTCGAGGCATTCAACATCGTCACCGCGAGCCAGGCGTTGGGTGGCGAGTACGAGATGGCGGACGAGGAGGATCCTGAGCCAACCAGCCTCTTCCGCTTGCACCACGCGTTGGCCGAGCCGCGCCTCTCAGAGCTGCTGCTTCAGATCGCCGTTTTCGTACGAACCTTCGACGACGTCATGACCGATCTCGACCCGGAGGCTTACCGGGCTCATGCCGCCGCCACGAACGGCGAGAACTACATAGGGGACCTGGACGGAACCCCACTGAGCCTCCGCGAAGCCTGCAACAAGATCATCCATGCCGTTGATTTTCGCCCTGTCTACGATCACTCGGATCGACAGGTTGCCGACGGTAGCTACAAAAGGGTCTGGTACATGACCGGTGAGATCGAGATCGGAGGCATGAGAGGGCAGCACCAGTGGGCCGTGCTGCTTTTCGTGCAGCCATTCCTCGAAGTGGTAGTCGATCGCATCGACTTCACATCAGCCGCTTCTCAGGCCGGCCGCGAGTGATCGTTTATGGACGGCTTGATCGACAAGTTCATCCGTGCCCGAGCGCTCCTCTCTGTCTCCATCAATGGCCTTTGGATCGGGTACAACAACCTTCCGACCGCCGTTCGCCGCTTCTGTGCTCCCGCCTTCTTCCACAATGAGGGCGAGCCGACGTTCGACCTGACGACACGGGGCTCGGCAATCTTGCTGCGCTTCCAGGGGCGCAACTTCGCCGTCCTGACGCATCATCAGCTAGGCAAGGGCGTCCACACTCTGGAAGCGAAGGACTTCACAATAGGTATCGACGACCGCGACGGGAGGAAGGTCGGTTTGACGCCGGTCGCGGTCACCCGTGTGTCGGCTGAATCCTACGCGGCAAAGAACCTCGAGGACCTGCAAATCTGTGAGTATGAGGATGTCCGGAACGGGCGTGATCTGACAGACCGGTTCTTGAAGCTGGACTTGTCGCATACCCTCGAGACAGTCCCCTCGGATGCGATCAAGGGTATCTTCGCTATCGGCTTTCCCAGCGAGCTAACGGCTGTTGAGATTGGCGAATGGGATGAGGATACCGGCGATCCCCCCATGTCTATGCGGTTCCAGTGGGTGAAGGTGCACCTTCAGCCCGCTGCTGCGACGCACCCCTTCGACCCTGATAACCGGATTATTCTTGAGCCCGACCCCAAGGCACCAACCACCCTATCCAACCCCGATGGGCTGAGCGGCGCCCCAGTCTTTTTCGTTTGGCAGGATAACAACAACCAGGCTTGGTTGGGGCTAGCAGGGATGGTCACAAACGCCCGGATAGACCGGTTCGCGGTCTACAGCACCATCTACATCAGGACCGCGTTGCAACAGCACGTGGATGCTGCTGCCGTTGAGTAAGAGCCTGGTCTAGCTTGGGAGAGGCGGGGCCAGCGCTGTGGACCCGTGTTCCGGTCCAGCGGCTTGTGCGGAGAGCGTTCGCGAGGAATGACCTGCAAGGGTGACTGGCGCTCCGGACCGCCGCTCCGCATAGTCCCCCGATGATGTGGTTCGACGAGATCGAGAAGAAGCGCGGCAGTTCGCCCGTCGTGACCGATGACCCGAGCCATGTCGGCAGCGGGACCTTGATACTGGATGGGGAGAAGTCGCAGGCGGTTCTACTTTCGGACGGAACGTTGATGGGATCCACCAACGAAGACGGTTGGTTCCGGCTTCGGCTCAAGGGGCCGGATGGTCGACCCATCCTGCTCCACAATGCTCTTCTTACCAGCTCGACCCAGTACACCGGCCAGCATGGCCGGATGTATGAGGAGCATGTCTATCCTAACGCGGTCATTCTCGGCTCCGACGCTCTGCTGCCCGGATACAAGGTTCCGTCGATCGCTTTCACGATGAGAAATCTAGGGGCCTTCTTCCACTACCAGCACGTGGAATCCCACCACCTTTTCCGGCCGGCCAAGCATATCGTTGCTGCGCTCAAAGGCCTTCGCGACAAGAAGGACCGCTCATACGACCTGTTCAAACCGCAGGAGGTTTTTGTCGTCCATCAGTTCCCGAGAGTGCTGAGCTTCAAGGTTGATGGTCATAGGTACGAGGTATTTGTTGGCTCGAAGCAATCCGGGCTCGGGTGGAAGAAAATCGACTTTCAAACCGATCCAATCGCGACGATCCACTTCGCTGAACCGCTCGGCATCGAAGAGGCGATGGATCTCGCGTGGCAGTGGAAACGCTATTTCGAGAACCTTGCGCTGCGGCCGATCCCCTGGACGTCGCTTACGGCCCGGTCGGGACGCGGTCGCGCAATGCGGGACGCTGACTTTTACCTTCCAAACCACGACAGTCGATCGGCGGATGAGAATGGGCCGTTCCAGTTCTGGCTTGGAAACATCCCTCTGAATCGCTGGAGCGAACGAAACGCCCTCGCCACCGTCATGAAGACGTGGACCGAACGAGAAGGCGACCGTCACCGACTGCGCGGGGCGGTTCAGAGTGTAGCCAGAAACCTGCGCCGAGGCAGTTCGCTCGATGACGTCGTCGCGCTCTGCGCCGGCGTCGAGAGTCTGGCGGAACTGAGAGGTCAACCGGCGCTCTCGTCCGAACAATCCCGTATCATCGCCGACGGTGCGATTACCGTCGCCAAGGCAAACGGGATCGACATCGAGGACGCTCGGCTACGGGGTGTCATCGGCAGTCTGCAGAACCAGAGCCTTGGGCAGCGTCTGAAGCTCATGTTCGCAAGTCTGGAGCCTTTCATCAACAAGGCTCAGGCGAAGACGCTCATCGCTGCCATCATGGAGCTGCGTCAGATCGCGGCCCATGGCCTTTCGCCCGCTGCGGACGTCATGCCGAAAGCGAGTCCGACGGTGGAGGGCTTCGCCTGCGCGTGCGCGCTCTACGATCTCGTGACCTGTGGGATGCCTGTCAGAAGCGCCTCCGACCAGCGCGTCGGTCTTCTAGGTCACGCAACTCGGTCCATCGGCGAGCTGGAGAACATTCGAAACCGGGCGAACCGCCTGCCTTAACTTGGTCGGGACACCGAGCCACGCGAATGACCTGGGGCATTGCCGAAGCGATCCGCTGCTAGCTCTGTCCTTCAGCTCGGAGTTCGGCGAGCCGGCGATCGGAGGCTTCGGCCACAATCTGGCGGAGCAGCTCGATGCGCTCTCCGAGATAGGCGAGCTCCTCCTCCGTGATGCGGTAGTGGCGGGAGTAGCGAGCCTTCACATAGGCCGCGCGCAAAAGTTCGAAGCAGCGCTTCTGGAACTTGGTCTCCTGCGGCCAGACCTCGCGCAGGCGGGGTTCCAGCGGCTCGGTGATCTTCCGGAGATGGACGAGGTTGTGGCTGCGAGGTGCATAGAGCGTCAGAACCAGAAGAAGGCCCTGATACAGGGACTCGGTCGCTTGATGCAGATTGAACGCTGCGCGCTTCAACCGGGCATTCTTGATTAGCGTTTCGGCGGCTAGCTTGAAGTCGGCGAAGCTCTCTCTCCATTCTTCGGAGTACTCTGACGCCTCTTCCAAAGCGGTAGCAGGGGGCAGCGGCTGCGGGTCCGACAGCTTCACGCCGGGTGTATCCTTAAGGACAACGCCCTCGCGGACGATGTCGATGAAGAACGGACGGCCGTGCTCCAGCTTGAAGTTCACGTCGTCGAGGCTGTGAACGATGAGCTCGGTGGAGGTGCGCATGGCGCCGAGCGTCCACTGCTCCATCAGCTCCTCATTGACCTTCTCCCAGAACTCGATGTCCGTGAGATCCTCGTGATCGACGATGACCAGCAGATCGAAATCCGAGAAGTAACGGCTGATCGGATCGTGGACCCAGTCGCCTCGTGCGTAGCTCCCGTAGAGGATGATCTTCAGGATGCGACCGTTCTTTAGTCGGTCGGCCCGTCGCGTCGAGATTGCCTTGGCGAACCCCTCCTCGATGATGTCGACGTACCGTTCCAGCTCGCGCTGCTTGGTCGGCGACAGTTTGCGGAGAGGGCGTTTCATGGGGTGAGTCTCGGAAATGCCCGGCCTCGAAGCAAGGTCGAAAACATCGCATCCCTGTCGCAGCGGCGATCGGGCATCAGAACAGGGGCTCGTGATCGACGTCGTCTCGCCGCAGGCCATAACGCCGGATCAACAGCGCTTCCAGCGCGTCCGGATCTCTCATTCGTCCGCCCTGCAAGCCCCACGAACCGACGTGGGCGCCGATGAACATCAGCCTGTTCACTCTGATGGCCTCGTCCGAAAAGGCCTCGGCGGACAGCGCTTCATCCGGTTCTTCAGGCCTGTTCAATTCGGCTTTCGCCTTCTCCATCACCTCGCGCGACGGTCTTCCCGCCACATCGAACGAAAATCGGGCGTTCAAGGCGATATTCGCCAGGATGCTCAGGATTTCCCAGTCCTTGAGTCCCTCGTCGCGCATCGCCGCGAGGCGGGCGCGCACATCCGGATCCGCTAGAATTACTGGGAGGGTGTGGCGGAGATAGGCGAACGAGCGATCGTATCGCTGCTCAATCCACAGTGCGGCTTCATCCGCATCGTATCCTGGCCCGGGCCCCGTCGGCCCCGACAGCGCCTCGATCTTTCTAAGCTCAAAGTCGCGTTCGGGCTCGATGGTCGGCAACGCCTGGCGGATCGCCTCGCCGAACGCCTCCTCAGAGATCAGGTCTCGGTAGAGTTCCGGGTAAGGGCGAGCGGTGAAGAGCTCGCCGGCGAGCGCTTCCATCTGGTCGCTCAGTGCTTCGGCCGCTTCCTTCGGCGGCAACAGCGACAGGGCTCCGAGGATCGGAGCGAGGACCCCTTGAATCATCGGCCATGGGTCTGGCGGGCCTCCAGACGGAAGGGTGAGGCTGAAGGTGCGTATTGTGGTCGGCGTGCTGGGTTCGACTTCCTCGAACGCAGGCTCCGCGCGTGTCGGATCCACCCGGACATCGATATGCACTTCACCCGGAAGGGTCACCAGATCGACCCGGAGCAGGATGACGGCGAAAAGCTGGAGGCTGGCTATAACCTGTTCGGCCTCGGGCACGACGGCGTAGCGGTTCTCGAACACGCACGTCCAATCGATATCCATCGCGCGCCAGCGAACGGTTCGCTTCGGGCCAAAATCACTGAACGGACGATCAAGGAAAGCCTCCTGGAGACGATCCCACAGTTCATCCGGGCTATCCTGCATCCAGAAGCCGTCCGCCGATTCAGAAGCGGACCGGATCGGATCCCAGAGTACAGGCGGCCAGTCGGCGTACAGTCTGTCAAAGGTCGGCAGCGCCTCGGGGGCGAGCCTGAGAAGAGCCCCACGCCACGTCGTCAGTTGCCCGATGTTGACGTTGAGGTCCGAGTGCTTCTGAAGGTCGAGAGGGTCCGCTTCATGCTGGACATGAGCGTGCAGCATCGCCGCCATCGCCTGAATGAAACCAACCGCGCAGCCTGAGTTGTCCTCGAAGTCCGCCACGGACAAGCGCGCGGTGGGCAGAAGCGGGTCGAGCGCGTCCTCGGGGTGGTACTCGGCAATGAAGGCCGCCGCGAGCGCGTAGTTCTTGGCTGCATAGGTCAGCCCCAGATCCCGGTAGCAGTCCGCGAGCAGGAGCATGACGCGGACGGCACCCTCAATGCGGTCTCCAGAAAACCACTTCGCCTTGGCCTTGTGGAGCTCGCGGATCGCCGTCAGTGGATGATCATTGTCCAGGAGCGCGAGCGCCCGTCTGAACGCCTTTTCACCTGCCACGGCGCCGCCGGCCCGTTCAGCGATCAGTTCGTCGGCGCGTTCCGCCAAGGCGAGCAGCTCCGCATCCTCGCCCGCGATCGCGATCACCTTGGTCAGGAAATCCGAGAAGTCTTCGATCGGGAAGAGTGGCGTAGACTCGGCTTCATCGAGCATTCGTCCCCAGTCCAAACGAGACGCGTTTGGATCGCTTGGCGTGTCCGGAGCGCTCGGGAGTCCGCTGATGTGCCCGCGCACGCGAAGTAGCCCGGTGCGACGCACCGGGCCGGGCGCGGTCTCGATCTCGCGATCGATCACGTCGAGAAGGGTGTTTCTCCACTCAACGAGCTCTTCCAATGAGCCGTGATAGGTCGAGTGGAGCAAGCCGCCGTGCGCATAGACGAGCAGGGTGGCTGCGTTCTGCAGGTCAGCCTGACCGGTCCATTCCCCGACGTCGGAGTAGTAGTCGCGGAGCCTGTGCGCCTGGGGGTTCAGATCTCCGAACCCTCGAAGGGACGCGACCGCGATCTCATAGGCCGCGTTCCGGGCGAGACCACGCGGTGTCGCCTCGTGCGCCGCGAAGACCTCCATCTTCGAAATCCAGAAGCGGAGGTCGTGACGTGCTTCGATGTCGAAGGTCGCTCGCCGCACACCGCGTTTTATGTCCGTGAAGTCGGCCTGGCTTATCACCAGCGGTTCGCGGTCTCGCCAACGGGCAAGACGATCATCGTACCCGTCGCCACTCGCAGGACCTGCGGGGCCGATCTCGGCCGGCAGCGAAAGGTACTGCTGGGCGATCCAGAACAGGTCGCGATCTGCCAGCCATTCGGCGATCGCCTGGCCATCGAAAATCCTGAGCTCGATGTTGTGCTCGTCTCTCGCCCACTTCTGCAATCTGCGGCGCCGGCCGATCGGAAAATCCGCCTCGCAGAAGTAGACGATCTCATCGACGACCCCTCCCGCGACGATGGACTTCACATCCTTCTTGATCTTCGGTTCGATCCGCTTCTCGAGACTGCAGGCGAACACGACCTCGCGGGTGCCGGAGGCCTGTGCGACGAACGGCGAGTTCGCGGTCAAGGGAAGCGGCAGGTTCGTCCTGAACGACTCGAAATCCCGGCCTCCATCACCCCCCGCACTGACGGGGCCGGTCGCGGGCAGGATGTTCGAATAGAGCCGAGCTCGCGCGACGTGTCGCGTCAGATGCTCGAAGTCATGGTGCGCATTGAGCGCGCCCAGCTCGTTCAGGTGATAGCGGAGAACGCGAGAAAGCTGTGCTGGCGAGGGGCCGTCGGCCAAGGCGTTTATGTCCCGTCTAGGTTTTTGCGCCCCTTTCCGGGGCTTAGCTGTAGTTGTGATGCTGATTTGGTCGCTGTGGAAGGCTAACGGAAGTCCCGCGTTCGCACCCTGATCGCCTCAAGCGACAGATCGGGGATGTAGATGTCCCGCACCTTGGGCGTGCGGGCGTCGGGCGCGCTGCCGCGATAGACTTCGTCGCCTCGACCGTGCGGCAGGGGGAAGTGATCCCGCTGGCCCAGTGACGCCAGCAGGTCGGATGCGTCGTGCAGGCGTGTCGCCACGATGTGGACGACCTCGCCCTCGCGCTGGACCTTCCCGTCCACGACGAGAAGGCTGGCGCCGAGCACGATCCGGCGCTGCTGTTCGTAGAGGCTGGGCCAGATGACCAGATTGGCGACGCCAGTCTCATCCTCGATCGTGATGAACATCACGCCCTTGGCCGAGCCGGGCTTCTGACGGACCAGTACCAGACCCGCAACCCGGGTCTGGCGGCGGTCCCGCATCGCCGAGGCGTCGGCGCAGGTCATGACATGGCGCGACCGGAGGGTGTCGCGCAGGAAGGCGACCGGATGCTCGCGCAATGTCAGGCCGACATGGCTGTAGTCCTCGACCACCTCCTGGCCCGCCGGCATTCCGGGCAGGGTCGCGTCCGGCTCAGCGACCTCCGGCGTTGTCGCGCCATCGTCCTGGACGATGGCGAACAGGGGCAGGGGATCATCGCGCAGGGCCTTGATCGCCCATAGCGCCTCGCGCCTTTGCAGACCCAGCGACGGCAGGAAGGCGTCCGCCTCGGCGAGGCGGGTGAGGGCGCCGACCGGTGTCGAGGAGCGTCGCCAGACATCCTCGACACTGATGAAGGCGGCCGCCCGCCGGTGAACGACGAGACGCCCCGCGTCCGCGTTCGCCAAGCCGCGCACCATGCGCAGGCCGAGACGGACGGCGAACTGGTCCTCGCGACCGGTCGGCTCTAGGGTGCAGTCCCAACGGCTGGCGTTGACACAGACCGGGCGGATTTCGACGCCGTGCTCACGGGCGTCGCGAACGATCTGGGCCGGGGCATAGAACCCCATCGGTTGGGCGTTCAGCAGAGCGGCGCAGAAGACGTCGGGGTGATGGCATTTGAGCCAGGACGACGCGTAGGCGATCAGGGCGAAGGACGCCGCATGGCTCTCGGGGAAACCATAGGAGCCGAAGCCCTCCAGCTGGCTGAAGGTCTTCTCGGCGAACTCGGCCGTATAGCCGCGCTCGACCATGCCGTTGACCAGCTTGTCCTTGAAATGGCTGACGCCGCCGGTGAACTTGAACGTCGCCATGGCGCGCCGGAGTTGGTCGGCCTCGGAGGCCGTGAACCCGGCGCATTCGATGGCGACCCGCATCGCCTGTTCCTGGAAGAGGGGCACGCCGAGCGTCTTGCCCAACACCCGCTCCAGCTCCGGCTTGGGATAGTCGACCGGCTCCTTGCCCTCGCGTCGTCGCAGATAGGGGTGGACCATGTCGCCCTGGATCGGGCCGGGGCGGACGATCGCCACCTCTATGACGAGGTCATAGAAGGTGCGCGGCTTGATCCGGGGGAGCATGGCCATCTGGGCCCGGCTCTCGATTTGGAAGACCCCCAGCGTGTCCGCCTTGCGGATCATCGCATAGGTCTTCGGATCCTCGGCCGGGATCGAGGCCAGATCGAGCCCGACGCCCTTGTGGTCCCGCAGCAGGTCCAGGCCCCGCCGCATGCAGCTCAGCATGCCGAGCGCGAGCACATCGACCTTCATGAACTTCAAGGCATCGATGTCGTCCTTGTCCCATTCGATGACCTGGCGGTCCTTCATCGCCGCCGGCTCGATGGGGACGAGATCGTCCAGTCGGTCGTCCGTCAGGACGAAGCCGCCCGGGTGCTGGCTCAGATGCCGGGGGAAGCCGATCAACTGGCGGGACAGGTCGAGCGCCAGCCGGAGGCGACGGTCCTGGAGATTCAGGTTCAATTCCTCGGCGTGTCGATCCTCGACGCCCTCGCTGGAATAGCTCCAGACCTGGGACGACAGCGTCTTGATCAGATCCTCGGACAGGCCGAGCGCCTTTCCCACGTCGCGTAGGGCGCCGCGCGACCGGTAGCGGATCACGGTGGCGCACAGCGCCGCGCGATCGCGGCCGTAGGTCTCATAGACCCACTGGATCACCTCCTCACGTCGTTCGTGCTCGAAGTCGACGTCGATGTCCGGCGGCTCCTTCCGCTCCTGACTGACGAAGCGTTCGAACAGCAGGTCGTTGCGGCCCGGGTCGATCGAGGTGATGCCCAGCACGAAACAGACCGCCGAGTTGGCGGCCGATCCCCGGCCCTGACAGAGGATGTCCCGGCTTCTGGCGAAGCGAACGATGGAGTTCACCGTCAGGAAATAGGGCGCATAGCCCAGGGCCTCGATCAGCGTCAGCTCATGCTTCAGGCTGGCGCGGACCTTGTCCGGCAGACCGTCCGGGTAGCGATCGGCCGCGCCCTCCCAGGTCAGTCGCTCCAGCGCCTGCTGCGGGGTCAGGCCGGGCAGGGCGGCCTCTCTGGGATACTGATACGACAGCTCGTCGAGGCTGAACCGGCAGCGCTCGGTGATCTCGACCGCCCGGCGCAGAGCGTCCGGATAGCGGGCGAATAGCCGGTGCATCTCCTCGGCGCGCTTCAGATGACGATCGGCCGATCGTTCCCGCTTGAAGCCGACATCGTCGATCGTGCAGCCCTCGCGAATGCAGGTCAGCACGTCCTGAAGGATGCGGCGGTCCGGGTGGTGGAAGAGGACGTCGTTGGTCACGACGGTCTTCACCCCAAGATCCTGCGCCAGCTCCGACAGCTGATGCAGCCGCATCTGGTCCCGGGGGCGTCGCCGCAGGGTCAGGGCGCAAAAGGCGTCAGCGCCGAAGATGTCGGCCAGGGCCGAGAGGCGTCGGCGGCACGACGCATCGGCGCGATCGGTGACGAGCACGGCGATCAGGCCTCCGGCATGGTCCGCCAGATCGGACCAGTCGAGGCGACACGCGCCCTTGCCAGCGCGCCCCTTGCCGAGGGTCAGCAATCGACACAGGCGGCTATAGGCCGCCCGATCGGTCGGGTAGACCAGTATGGCGGTCTCATCGACGAGTTCGAGACGACAGCCGATCACCAGTCTGACCCCGGTCGCCTTGGCGGCCTCATGCGCCCGCACGATGCCGGCGACGCTGTTCCGGTCGGTGATGGCGAGCGCCTCCAGGCCGCAGGCGGCGGCCTGGGCGAACAGCTCGTCGCAACCACTGGCGCCGCGCAGAAACGAGAAATGGGAGGCGCACTGGAGTTCGGCATAGCGCCGCGTCGCGGACCCGCTCATCCGAACCGGCCGTGGATGAACCAGGCCTGGGAGCCGGTCGTCGCATCCTCGCCGTCGCCGGCCCGGAACAGCCAGAAGCGCTCGCCGGCGTCGTCCTCGACCTGGAAGTAGTCGCGGACCGCCCACATCTCCGCATCGCGTCGCCCCCACTCGCCGAAGATCCGCTCCGGGCCGTCGGCCCGGCGGATCCGGCGGCGGACGCCGCGCCAGGTGAAATGGGTCGGCGGGTTGTCGGGCAGGAGCGCGATCGTCTCGATCGGCTCCGGCTTGCGGAACAGCCGCGTCGGGCGTGGCCAGTCCGGCGCCCAGGCCCCGCCCGTCGGGGCGGACAGAGGTGCGACCTTCCGGGTGGAGCGCTCCGGGACGTCGCTTTCCACCGGAGACAGCCGATAGAGCCGGTCGGCGCCGATCCGGTTCGCCAAGGTATCGACGAGCATGGACACGTCCGGTGCGGCCTCCGCGCCGAGACGCGCGGCGGCGGGCCGCCAGTTCAGCGGCTCGGCCGCACTCGCGGCCAGCGTCATGCGGTCGATGCCGAAGCCGGGCGCGATCGTTTCGATCTTGTCGGTCAGCAGCCGGGTCAGTCGGCGCACGTCGCGCACCGGCTTGGCCAGACCCACACGGACCGCCTCGATCCGGTTGTCCACGCGGTAGCAGAGCCAGTCGAGCCGTCGCGCCCCCAGGCCGCGCGTCTCCAACTGCCCGCACAGGGCTTCGGCCAGGGCACCGGCGTACCGGGCCAGGGTTTCAGGGGCCCCGATAGGCTCGGCGAAGACCCGTTCGACGCGGGGCGTCTCAGGCGCCTCGACCGGGATCAGGGGCTCGCCCGACCGGCCATAGGCCTGGTCGAGACGCCGGCCCAGCTCCGCTCCGAAACGGAGCTGGAGAGGCGCGCGGGGCCGGTGGGCGACGTCGCCGATCCGCTCGAACCCCATTCGCCTCAGCCCGGCGGGAAGGTCCGCCGGGAGGCGCAAGGCCTCCAGCGGCAAGGGGGAGAGCGCCGCATCGACGCCGTCTTCCGCGATGAGGCTCTGGTTGGCGCGGAAACGGGCGACCGCATGGGCGGCGCCGAGCGTGGGGCCGACGACGCCCCGACTGGTCACACCGACGCCCTGAAGGCGCGTCGCCAGATCGCGCAGAAGCGCCGCCTCGCCTCCCTTAAGATGGGCGGCGCCGGTGACGTCGATCGCCAGCCCATCCGGCGGATCGGCCTGGCACACGGGGGCGTAGCGGTGCATCGCCCACAGGGCGAGGCGGTCCAGAGCCTCGGCGTCGCCATGCGGATCGGCGTCTCTCACGTCCAGACCCGGGATCAGGGCCTGGGCCTGGGTCGCGGCCATGCCGACGCGCGCGCCGGAGGCGGCGGCGGCGGCGTTGCAGGCCGTCACGACTCGTTTGCGACCGATCCGGCCGGTGAGGACGAGAGGATGCTCAGGCGGCGGTGCGTCGGCGCCCAGCCGGCGGTGCAACCGATCGACGGGCCAGTTCGGCAGGAAGAGCGAGACGACCCGTCTCATCGCAAGCGTCCAGAATGAAGTCCGCCGCGTCGGCGCCGCGGCAACGCATAAGTTCGATCCGCCATCGCGCCCGACCGATCCCGGGGACCGGCAAGGGCGCCGATGGCTCGGCGCTGACGCGCCAGCGCGTGGCGGCGGCGGTCGGCTGGCCGAAGTCGGCGGCCTCCGCCGCCCGGCGCCATCGCCGGACCGCAAGGCCGATGACGCCCGACGCCTCGGCGGCCAGCTGCAGCCGGCGCGAGGCGGTCATGGTCAGGCGGGATGTCTCGCAGACGACGCCCGCCAGCCCGCCATGGCGCAGGCCCTCCTCGAAACAGGCCATCAGCGCCTTCTCGTCGCCCGCCTCGACGTAGATGACCCGGTCCGGTCCCAGCCCTGCATGGTTGAGCGCGGGGGCGAACAGGTCGGGGCGGGTGATGCACCACAGAACCGGTCCGGGCAGACGGGCGACGATGCCCGCCGCGAACAGGGCGGCCGCCGCGCCGCCGACGGCATCGTCGCCGCCCCCGGCCACCTCGTGGAGCGCCCCGAGCGCGAGACCTCCGCCCGGCAGGGCGGCGTCCAGCGTCGCCACCTCGAACGGCAGCACGCCGGCCGCGCGACGGTCAGCCTGCTCCAGCGCGCGAACCTTGGCGCGCAGATCGTCGAAGTGGGCCGAGCGGGCGGCCGGCATGGACGAACTCCTCCTCGTCTCTATGATGTTCCTGAAATGTTCTGGTTCGAAGGTGAGGCCGGAGTCAATCCGGCCGGTGCCTTTTCCCCCGGGATTTGCGGCGACCCCGGAGCCGTGAAATCCTCGGCGCGACGTCACGGGAGCTCAGGTCATGTGCAACGAGTACCAACTCATCCTGCCGTTCGACGATGTGATCGCGGCGTTCAATCTGACGGGAAATCGGCTCGTCTTTCCCGGCGGCATGCCGAACTTCGGCCCGATGGCCTCGATCCGCATCGGGGATCGGGCCCCGATCATCCAGATGGGGGCGGAGGGGCCCGAAGCCGTCATGACGCCCTGGGCCTGGAAGGGGCAGGGCGGACGCCCGGTCTTCAACTTCCGATCCGACGGGCGATCCTTCGAGGGGTCGCACCGGTGCCTGATCCCCGCGGACGGCTTCTTCGAGTTCACCGACCCTGAACCCGGACAGAAGAGAAAGACCAAATGGCGCTTCACCCTGTCCGGCCAGCGGCTCTTCTGGGTGGCGGGCCTGATCAAGGACGGCGCCTTCGCCATGCTGACCACCGAGCCGGGGGAAGATATCGCCCCCTATCACGACCGGCAGATCGTGGTGCTTCGGCCCGAGGACGGTGCTGCCTGGCTCGACCTTCAGCGGCCCCAGACCGAACTGTTGCGGGCTCTGCCCGCCGGGAGCCTCGACGTCGAGAAGGTCTTCCCCGCCGCAGCCTGAGCGCCGGTTTGAGCCTGGGCGGGTTGGGGCCTGACCGACCATGCCGGGGACCGATGGCGATGACGGGGTGTTCGGGGCGGCCGGGGTCTCGCATCCTTTTCGCGCCAGCCGGCGCGGCCTCTCGATGAGGCGGATCTGACCGAAACCCGGTCGGCTGGCGCAACCGCTTGCGCGACTTTCATCCCCGGCCTGACGGCCTTCCTCGCGAAACAAGAAAGTCTCTTGTCGCGGTCCTCCGCTTCGCTGCGGGGGCTCGCTCCACTCTCCCTGCGCGCCGCCCGGGCCCCGGTCTCCCGATCGCCATCGAGGCCGCGGCAGGCGTGGCCCGAAGCAAAGGAGAGACTGACATGGCCACCATCGGCACCTTCACCGCCCAAGGCGACGGCTACACCGGTTCGATCAAGACCCTCACCCTGAACGTCAAGGCGGCGGTTCTTCGGCCCAACGAGAAGAACGACGACAAGGCCCCCGACTTCCGGATCTTCGCCGGCCAGACCGAGTTCGGCGCCGCCTGGAAGCGCAAGAGCCAGCAAGACCGCGACTACCTCTCGGTCAAGCTCGACGATCCCAGCTTCCCGGGACCGATCTACGCCTCCCTGGTGGAGGTCGAGGGCGGACACAGCCTGATCTGGTCCCGCTGACCAAAGAGCCGCGGCGGCGCGGAGACCGCGCCGCCGCTCCTTCTTCCCACACTCCGTTTCGAGGAGGCCGCCATGACGCGCCCCGCCGATCCCGCACGCCCGGACATCCACACCCGGGTCACCCAACAGATCATCGCCCAGCTCGAAGCCGGGGTCCGCCCCTGGACCCAGCCCTGGAAGGCCTCGATCTCCGTCAGCCGCCCGCTCCGCCATGATGGAACGCCCTACAACGGCATCAATGTCGTCCTGCTCTGGGGCGAAGCGGCCAGCCGGGGATTCAGCCGCTCCACCTGGATGACCTTCCGTCAGGCGCTGGCCCTCGGCGCCCACGTCCGTAAGGGCGAACGCGGCGCGACGGTCGTCTACGCCAACCAGATCGTCCGTGAGGACACCGACGACACGGGCGCGGACGTCCAGCAGCGCATCCCGTTCCTGAAGGCCTACACCGTCTTCAACGTCGATCAGATCGAAGGCCTGCCGGAGCGCTTCGGCGAACCGGAGACGATCGAGATTAATCCGGATGAGCGGATCGCCCGCATCGACGCCTTCTTCAGACACTGCGGCGCCGAGATCCGGCACGGCGGCGGCAGCGCCTACTACGCCCCGGGTCCGGACCATGTGCAGATGCCGCCGTTCGAATGTTTCGAGACGGCGGACGACTACTACAGCACCCTCGGCCACGAGATGACCCACTGGACGCGCCATCCCACGCGTCTCGATCGGGACCTGGGCCGTCAGCGCTTCGGCGACGCCGGCTATGCCCGCGAAGAGCTCGTCGCCTTATCTGGACAGTCTGCGCCGCCCGCAACATTGCAGTAAGGTCGGCGATGGACGCCCACGGTAGGCAGTTATCAGGCTGGCCGTAGCGCTGACCCAAGAGCTGGCGGAGGCCAGCCTGATAACTGCCGGGCCATAGGGCGCATCGGTGTGAGGTCAGCTTCCGGGTGGGGGGTCCGGGGGGGAGGGTTTCGTGCCGGTGTCGATCATTACCGTTTGCGAGCGCCGCGACGCCAGGGGGCTCGACGCGCATGTGCCGCTGATCCTG
Organism: Brevundimonas sp. UBA6550; assembly: GCF_002434505.1. Taxonomy (GTDB): domain Bacteria; phylum Pseudomonadota; class Alphaproteobacteria; order Caulobacterales; family Caulobacteraceae; genus Brevundimonas. Next base: position 232,926 of record NZ_DJKE01000012.1, on the reverse strand, counting down.
CGGGGAGACGCTCTCTATGATCCCGATCTCGACCGCTTCTTTGTCGACCTGCCGCTAGCGGGGATCCGCTCGCGCCATTCGCTGCGCGCCTACGCCTATGACGTTGCGGTGTGGCTTCGCTTCCTCGATGCCTGCGGCACGACGATATGGGACGCGGCCCGCGACGATGTGACCGCCTATCACCGCGCGCGGCGGCGCGGCGACGCCGCCCAGCGGATCAGCGCGGCAAGCTGGAACCGGGCAGTCGCCAGCCTCGATCGCCTCTACCGCTGGGGTAAGAGCCAAGGGCTGATTGCCGAAGCGCCGTTCAGTCGGCGCGCTATATGGCGACCGGCGCATGGGGGGCGTCGGGGCATGATCGCCGCGCGCAACGACGCCTATGAACGCACTGCCAAGCGATCGGATGTGCGGTTCGTCACGATGGACGACTACCGCATTTTCCGCGACGTCGGTCTGCGCGGCCTCGCCCTTGACGGTACGGAACGCCCCGGCGCTCGCGATCGCAACGGGCTGCGCAACGCGCTGTTCGCCGATCTTCTCGTCACAACCGGCCTGCGTCTCGAAGAGGCGTCGGGCCTGCTCGCCGATGAGCTTGCGGCCATCGATCACGACCACGATCAGGCTCAGCAGCTTTGGCTGCGCCTGCCGCCGCCGCTCACCAAGGGCGACCGCGGACGCAGCGTCCTGGTCCCGCGCCGGCTCCTTCGTCAGATCACCGCCTATGTCGCCGTCGAGCGCGCCGCGGGCGTGACCAAGTTCGCCGCGCGCGACGGTGCGGCCAGGTTCGAGCGACCGATCCACGTCACCCGCGCCGGTCTCGACCGCATGCGCGATGTCTGCACCCCGGAGGAACGATGCCGCCTGATCCTGTGCGACGAGGATGGAACGCCCCGCGAGCCGGTGGCGCTATGGCTGACCGAGGTCGGGCAGCCTGTCCGCCCCAACTCGTGGGAGGTGATCTTCACCCGGGCCTGCAAGCGGTGCGAGGAGAACGGCTTCCCGCTGTCGATCAGCCCGCACCAGCTTCGCCACACCTTCGCAGTCCATATGCTCGCTCTGCTGATCCAGCAGCGACTGCGCGAGGCCGCACTGCCGGTGGGGCCGGTGGAGACCTATCGGCTGATCCTGGGCGACCCGCTGCAACAGGTGCAACGCCTGCTCGGCCACGCGAGCCTCGCCACCACCTATGTCTATCTCGACCATATCGCGACCCGCGCCGATACGGTGGATGCGGCCGTCGAGGAGCTGCTGGCGCTGTTGCCGGGACCGCAGGGCGCATGAGCGAGCGTCCCCGCAAGGGCCGGCCTGTCGCCTTCGCGCCCATCACGCCGGAGCGACCGCAGCCCGATCCGGTGTTCGGCCTCAAGTTCACCATCGAGGCGCGGCATGGCGGGACGGTCCTGGTCGATATGACCGCGCTCGATCCTCGCCCGCTCGCCATCGCCTTTGCCGGTGCGCTGCGTCGGTCGGCCGCGCTCGGGGGACCGATCGGTGCGGCCAGCGTCATCAAGCAGTATGTCCAGGTCTATCGTCACTTCTTCGCCTGGCTTGCCGACGAAGGACTGAAGGTGGTTGGCGTCAGCGACCTGCGCGCGGTCCATATCGATGGTTTCGCATCCGCGCTCGAACGGCGTGGGATGGGCGCGATCCACCGTCACATGACGGTCAGCAAGATCATCAACACACTGCGCGCGATCGAAGCAGACCGGCCCGATCGGATCGCACCCGAGCTGCATGAGCGGCTGCGCTACACGCTGGCCACTTCGGCGGGCCGCTCGACCCCGCGCGATGCCTACAGCCCCTTCGTCGCCCGCGCGCTGCGCGACGCGGCGCGAGCCGATGTCGAAGCGATGTTCCGCCGTCTCGGCGCCGACGATCGGACCGACGAGGGTGATCCGGCCATCACCGCCGCCCGCGCCGATGTCGAAGCGATCATCGCGCGGCAGGGCTTTATCGTCGCAGACCAGCCCGAGCTGAAGAGCCTTTATTTCATGCGCATGCGCCGCAACCTGCCAACCGCGACGCTCATCGACGACCTGCATGGCCGGCATCATCTGCTCGCGCGCGACCTGCCGGCGCTGCTCGTGCTGCTCACGCTTGAGACGGGCCTTGAGCCCGAGTGCCTGAAGACGCTGACCGTGGACTGTCTCGCCAATGCCCATGCCGGCACGGTGGAGCTGCGCTATCTGAAGCGCCGGGCTCGCGGCGCCGAGCACAAGAGCATGCGCATCCGCGACGGCGGTGGCGGCACGCCGGGCGGGCTGATCCGCCGCCTGATCGACGCCACGGCGGCTGCCCGCGAGCACCTGCCCGGCGATTGCCTGTGGGCCTATCACAACGTCGGCGGCCTTCGCGCCGGCATAGTCGACCTCAAGTATCCGCTCCCCGCCTGGGCTCGCCGCTGTGGCATTGTCGACGATAACGGCAAGCCGCTGCATCTGCTGCTTTCCCGGCTGCGCAAGACCCACAAGGCGCTGTGGTACACCAAGACCGAGGGGCACATGGCCCGCTTCGCGGTCGGTCACACGCGCGAGGTCGCGGCGCGCCATTATGCCGACCTGCCGTCGCTCCGGCCCCTGCACGAGGCGGCCGTCGCCGATGCCTTTCGCGAGGCGGTCGCCGCCGCGATGCCGACCGTCCTCGCGCCCACGGCCGAGCAGGCGCTGCGCGAAGCGCCCGAGCAGGCGGCGCCGTTGATGTCGGCCGATACGGTGGGGCCGTTGCTCGACGGCGAACAGGATGTCTGGCTCGCCGCCTGCTCGGGCTTCCATAGCAGCCCCTTCTCCGAGGCCGGCTCACCCTGCGCGCAGCCCTTCTGGGGCTGCCTCGATTGCCCCAACGCCGTCATCACCGCGCGCAAGCTTCCCGCGATCCTCGCCTTCCTCGCGTTCGTCGAAGAGCAGCGACCGAGCCTCCCGGCGAGCGACTGGGCGGCCAAGTTCGGCCGCGTCCATTCCCGCATCACGACCCAGGTCCTGCCGGTCTTCTCCGATGCCGTTATCGCCGATGCGCGCTGGCAGATGGAGAGCGAGCGGCTCTATCTGCCGCCGGAAGCACGCGCATGATCACGCCCGCCCATGCCCGCGCACCCGCGTTCGACGATCGGCCCGTGCTGGCCACTGCGCCGCTCAAGGCGGGCCACGCCCGCGAAGAGCTGTCGCGGGTCGGCGACTCAAGCTGGGATCTCGGTCCCGCCGTGTTCCGCGAGAACGCGCGGCGCTGCCATGTCACCGTGCATTTCGACGTGCTCGAACATGCCGATGTGCAGGCGGCGATGCGTGCCTATCTCTACGCCCGCCTCAACGTCGATCTTCCCGGCTACCGCCCGAAGCTGCCGCCGGCGAGCATCCGCCAGGCATTCAACCGCGCACGCCGGTTCTTCGCCTTCGCGCGCCTGACGCTTGGAGGGCTCGACCTTGGCCGCATCGATCAGGCGCTGGCCGATGCCTATGCCAGGCATCTTCGCCACGATTCTGCCCGGCGACCCGTCATAGTCGGCCACCTCCTCGAAGTGGTCTCCGATCTCTATCACTATCGTGACCGCCTCGCTGGCGGAGGCCTCGCGTTTGAGCCCTGGGCCGGACAGGCACCCGCCCGCGTCGCAGGCTATCGGCACGTCGTTGAGAACCGTACCCCGCGGTTTCCGGAAGATGTCATCGCCGCACTGCTCGCCTGGTCATTGCGCTACGTCACCGTCTTCGCGCACGATATTCTATCGGCTCGGGCCGCGCTGGATCGGCTCGAGGCGCGCCGCGCCCGGCTGCTTGCCGCCGAGCGCGGACTGCCTGGCGCAGAGCGCCGCCTGCGGCAGCGCGCGCGCCTCGAGCGCCATATCGCGCGTCGAGCCCGGCAAGGCCGCGGCGTGCCGATCTGGACGACCGCGCATAACGGCGTCACGCGCACCGATCCCCGCACCGGAGAAGCGACGCCGCCGATCAACGTCCATCTTCTCCATCTTCATGCCGGTGTCGATGCTGAGGCGGAACCGGCCATGCATTTCGGACTCGCCAAGGGCGTCTCCGCCCTGATCGAAGCCGCTGCCGCCGACCTGGGCGTCGAAGTGGGCGGCATGGACACGCCGATCTCGATTGATCCCGATAGCGGTCGGCCATGGCGCGCACGCTTCGATGCGAAGACGCTCGCACAAGAGGAACGGATGCTTCAGGCGGCCGCCTATATAGTGTGCGCTTACCTCACCGGCATGCGCGACTGCGAGGTGCAGGCGATGCGGCGGGGGTGCCTCTCGATCGCGCGCAGCGAGGATGGCCTGGTCGAGCGGCATCGCATTCGATCGACCATCTACAAGCGTCGGTCGACCATGGGCGAGGCGGCGAGCTGGGTGACGATCGAGCCGGTCGCAGACGCGATAGCGGTGCTTGAACGCCTGTCGGCAAGACCGACGCGCGCCAGCGGCAGCGATACGCTCTGGCCGGTGCTACGCCCCGGCGCCGCCACCAAGACGCATCTGTCGAGCGAGGTGGTCCGCCAACTCAACGCCTTCCGCGACCACCTCAACGCTGCCTTCGGCAGCCCTGATGTGCCGGTCATCCCGTCCGGACCCGGTGGCAAGCCGTGGCGCATAACGACGCGGCAGTTCCGCCGCACCATCGCATGGCACATCGCCAACCGTCCGTTCGGCACCATCGCCGGCATGATCCAGTATAAGCACGCCTCGGTCGCCGCTTTCGAGGGCTATGCCGGAACCAGCGCATCGGGGTTTCGCGCCGAGGTCGAGGCGCAGCGCCGGCTCGGTCAGCAGGGCGACCTGCTGGACTATTTCGACCGGCGGCAGGGCGGTGCCTCACTCGCGGGGCCGGCGGGACCACGCATCGCGCGGACGCTCGACGATGCGGCCGTGCAGCTCGGGCCCTTGCCCGCCATGATCGCCGACCGCTCCCGGCTACGTGTCATGCTCGCCAGCGTCGCGCGAACCCTCCATGTCGGCCTCCTCGCGGATTGCTTCTTCGATCCCGCCACCGCGCTCTGCCTCAAGCGCGTGACCACCCCCGATCCCAAGCAGCCGCTCACGGCGCTGTGCGAGCCGACCCGCTGTCCCAACGCCTGCATCACCGCCCGTCACAGGCCAGCTTGGGAACGCGCGGCCGATGATGCCAGGGCATTGCTGCGCGAACGACGTCTGTCGGATCTTCAACGCCATGCACTCGCCACCGAGATCAACCGGCTCACTACCGTGATCGACGCCATCGGCCCCGCGCCGCCGGAGGCCAACCCCGGCTGACGGCGGAAGCTCTGCGCCGGTCGGCGCGCTGGCGCAACGGCGTTGCCGTCCTCCGCTTCGCTGCGGCCCTACGGGTGCGCAACCGCGCTTGTGCCCGGCGCTAGTCGAGCTCCGCCGCCGGGGATGGCCCCCGACGGGCAAGCGGAGTTCAGATCATGCCAACTCAGGTACGAGCCGACGTCTATACTCGGGTCACCGAGGCGATCCTTGCAGCGATCGAAGCCGGTACGGGCAACTGGCGCATGCCATGGCATCACAGCGGCGCCGATGTCACCCGGCCGACCAACATCGCCAGCGGCAAGCCCTATCGCGGCATCAACACGGTGTCGCTCTGGGCGGCGGCCTATGGCGGCGGCTATGCGAGCGGGGTCTGGGGCACTTATCGTCAGTGGCAGGACCGCGGCGCCCAGGTCCGCAAGGGCGAGCAGGCCAGCCTCGGCGTCCTCTGGAAGGAGATCAGCCGGCGCGACGACGAGCAGGATGACGAAGATGGCGGCAAGGGACGGCGGCTCTTCGCCCGGGCGTTCAGCCTGTTCAACGCCGATCAGGTCGACGGCTACGCGCCCGAGCCCGGGCCGGTCCTGCCCGAGAGCGAGCGCCTTGCGGCCGCCGAGGCCTTCATCGCCGCGCTCGGTATCGACACGGTCTACGGGTCGAGCAGCGCCTATTACCATCTCGGCGAAGACCGCATCTACATGCCGCACTTCGCAACCTTCCGTAGCGCGCATGGATTCTACGGCACCCATATCCACGAGTGTGCCCATGCCAGCGGCGCGGCGCATCGGCTCGACCGGGATTTCAGCGCCAGGTGGACCAAGGACGCGCTCGCGATGGAGGAAGCGACCGCCGAGCTGACCGCCTCGTTCCTGCTTGCCGACCTCGGCATCGCGCACGATCCGCGTCCCGATCATGCCGCCTATATCGCCTCCTGGCTTCAGGTGCTGAAGAACGACAGCCGCGCGATCTTCACTGCGGCCAGCAAGGCGCAGGCGGCGGCCGATTGGATGCACGCCCAGCAGCCGTGACGCTCACGCGGCCCGCACCTCGGCGCCGAGCGCATCAAGCAGCGGACAGCCCGGATCCTGACCGGCATCGCAGGCTCGCACCGAGTCTGCCAGAACCCGTTCCATCCGCCTGAGGTCCGCGATCCGCGCGCGCACATCCTGCAGATGCGACGCCGCGAGCTCGCGGACTTCGGTGCAGGAGGCCTGGCCGCCGGCCGCGAGTCCGAGCAAGGCGCGCACCTCGTCAAGGGTGAAGCCCAGCTCCCTCGCACGGCGCACGAAGCCCAGGCGAGCCACGTCCTCCCGACCGTAGCTGCGGTAACGGCCCCGCCGCGGCGGAACGGGCAGCAGCCCGATCCGCTCGTAATAGCGGATCGTCTCGATGTTGCAGCTGGTACGGCGCGAGAGTTCGCCGATCTGGATCGCGGCGGTTGCGGCCATCTTCAAAATACCTCTTGAGTCTGTAGTCGCTACAGATGGTAGGATAGCTGCATGCCCGCCACAAGGAGTCGCCCGTGACCCAGACACCAAGCCCGCCCAAGGGGATAAGTACCGCCGCGCTTACCCTGGCGGGGATCGCCGCCGCGTTCGGCGTCGCTGCCTGCTGCGCACTGCCGATCCTCTTGGCATCCGCCGGCATCGGCGCGGCCTGGCTCAGCGGCGTGGCCGTCGTCTCCGCGCCCTATCGCACGCCGCTCCTCGTGATCGGCGCATTATGCCTCGTCGCCGGCGCCGCGCTGCTATTGCGCCAGCAACTCGCCGCCATGCGCTGCGGCCCGGACGGCGTGTGCACGCCGCGCTGGACGCGCATCCTCACTCTCGCCGGCCTATTGGTCGGCGCGGCACTGCTCTGGGCGGGTTATAGCTATGTCTGACGTCGTTCCGGAGCTGCACTCGACCCTGACCTGTCCGCACTGCGGACATCAGGCGACCGAGACGATGCCGACCAACGCATGCCAGTTTTTCTATGACTGCCGGGGCTGCGGCGCGGTCCTCAAGCCCAAGCAGGGCGATTGCTGCGTCTTTTGTTCCTATGGCGACGTTCCGTGTCCGCCGATCCAGATCGAGGGCAAGGGCGCGTCCTGCTGCGGCTGAAGACAAGCCGTGACGCTTGCCACCCCCGCTGACGCTGCCCCTGAACCGACGGTTGCATTCCCCGACGGCACCGTCGTCCCGGACTGGACTGCGGTCACCGCGCCAAGCGCCCATTCGGTCCTGACAGCGCTGTTCGCGGCATTTATCGGCCGCAGGTGGCATGGCATCGACAGCACCGAGGACGAGGTGCGGCGTGCCATCCTCCGGGCCTATGTCACCCAGGGCCACGCGCCGGCGCCGGTGGAGATCGCTGCCGCGGTTGCGCTCCCGCCCGGCGACGTGGCCGCAGCGCTCCACCGGCTCGCCGGACGCGATCTCGTGGTCCTCGACGGCGACGGCCGAGTGAGCGGCGCCTATCCTTTCACCGATGCTCCCAGTGAGCATCAGGTGGAGGCCGCGGGTATCACGATGGGAGCCATGTGCGCCCTCGACGCGCTGGGGATCTGCACGATCGCACCGCACGCCAGCCTCATCCGCTCGTCATGCCGCCAATGCCGGCGCTCGCTTGCGATCCATGTCCACGACCGGGGCTGCACCTTGGGCGACGTCGTGCCCGAGGGGATTCTCGTCTGGTCCGGTCATCGCTACACCGGCGGCTGTGCAGCGTCTTCGCTCTGCACTCAGCAGGCTTTCTTCTGCCATGCCGATCATCTTGAAGCCTGGCGTATGGACGGTTCCGTGACCGCCCGCGACGGCATTCGCCTGACCCTGCGCGAGGCCCTCCAGGTCGGCCGCGCGATCTTTGCACCGATGCTCGGAGGGATATTGCCATGGCCCATTACGACCTGATCGTCATCGGCAGCGGAACAGCCGCCCAGGTCGCGATCGGCCAGGTCCGCGCCGCCGGATGGTCCGTCGCCGTCATCGACCACCGCCCGTTCGGCGGCACCTGTGCGCTACGGGGCTGCGATCCCAAGAAGATGCTGGTCAGCGGCGAAGAGGCGATCGATGCCGCCGCTCGCATGGCCGGACATGGTGTCGGCGGCGACCTGGCGATCGATTGGCCGAGCCTGATGGCGTTCAAGCGCAGCTTTACCGATCCGGTCCCCGCCAAGCAGGAACGCCGCTACGCCAAGCTGGGCGTCGACGCCTTCCACGGGCTAGCGCGCTTCGCAAGCCCGGACGCGGTCGCGGTCGACGGTCGGACGTTGCAGGCCCAGCATATCCTGATCGCAACCGGCGCGGGGCCGATCCCGCTCGGCATTCCAGGCGAGGAGCTGGTCAGCACGAGCGACGCTTTCCTCGAGCTGGAGACGCTGCCGCGCCGGATCGTGCTGATCGGCGGCGGCTATGTCGCCGCGGAGTTCTCGCATCTGGCCGCACGTGCCGGCGCCGAAGTCACGATCCTGCAGCGCGCTAGCCGGCTGCTGCCGCATTTCGATCCCGACCTGGTGGGCTGGCTCACACCGCGGTTCACGGCGCTCGGCATTCGCATCGAGACCGGCACCGCGGTCACACGGGTCGAGCGGAACGGGGACGGCCTGCAGGTGCGTGCCTCTCGCCAGGGAGCGCCGGACCTGGAGGTCGCCTGCGATCTCGTCATTCATGCTGCCGGGCGTCGTCCCGATCTCGGCAGCCTCGACCTGTCCACCGGGCAGGTCGCGGTGCAAGACGGACGACTGCAGCTCGATGCGCATCTGCGCAGCATTTCCAACCCGCGGGTCTATGCCGCCGGTGACGCCGCCGGCGTCGGGCCGCCCCTGACCCCGGTGTCGAGCCACGACGCGAAGATCGTCGCCGCGAACCTCCTGCAAGGTCCATCGCGCGAGCCCGACTATCGCGGTGTTCCGAGCGTCGCCTTCACCGTGCCGCCGATCGCCGCCGTCGGGCTTTCGGAAGAGGCGGCGCGCCGCAGCGGCCTCAAGTTCCGGGTTAACGCGGCCTCGACGCCGGACTGGTTCACCGCCCGCCGGCTCGCCGAGCCGGTCTATGGCCACAAAGTTCTGATCGACGAGCGGACGGACCTCGTCCTCGGCGCGCATCTCGTCGGGCCGAACGCCGACGAGGTGATCAACCTTTTCGGCCTGGCCATCCGCCACGGCCTCACCGCGGCCGATCTACGCTCCACCATGTTTGCCTATCCGACCGGCGCCTCGGATATCGGCTACATGCTCTAGGCGACGCCGCGCACGATCCGTCACCAGTGCTCGCCCGCGGGCGGGCGGCAGCCTGTCGCGAAAGACGATAGCGGGCTGTCGCCCGCCTGATCTGCGGACGCCGCTGACGCGGCGGCGCTACTTTTTGGGCCTCCCTTCCGACGCGGAGGTGGTCGGCGCTCCCTGCTAGGCCCGCCACGGCGGGCTGCAAGCCCCGGCTTCGCCGGGCTGCTCCATTTCATTTCGCCCCTGCGGGTGCAGCCCGCCGCTCGAACGGGCCTCTTCGGTCGCTCTCGCCGCCCACCCCCGCCTCGGGGGAGGCCGATGCGGTTTTTGGGCAGTGCTGGAGGCAGCCGATGGTTTTCTTCCTCGAACCCCGGATTGGGGCTGGACTGTCAGGATATGTGGCCGAGCTCGGCGCCGCCTTCCTCTGCGCGGACCTCGGGCTCGCCCTCGAACCGCGCGAGGACCATGCGGCCTATATCGCCAACTGGCTCGAGGTCCTGAAGGACGACAAGCGCTTCATCGTCTCGGCGGCCTCGCACGCGCAGAAGGCGGTCGACCATCTGCACGGTCTGCAGCCCTGAGGCCGGGACGGGCCGACGAGCCGTCGGCCCGTTTCCTCAGAAGTCGAGGAAGATCGCGGCCTTCTGTCGGTCCGCGAGGCTGACGACTGTGTGCGTGAACGCCGCGTTCTCGGCGTAGCTGGCCTCGAGAAGACCGATGAGGCGCTCCCGGTTGCGCGCCTGGGCCGGGCTCAGGGCGGCCTTCAAATCCCGAACCTCGTCCTCGTCCACACTGGAGATCCAGCTGAAGACTTTGGCGAGGAAGCCGACCATCACATCGGAGGCTTGGACGCCGGGATCGTCATGCGACCTCTCGACGAAGCGATAGTTGCAAAAGGGGGCGTCGCCGTCGGTCAACGTCATCCGGGCGAGCTCGCCGGAGACGACGTCCTCGGCGTCGAAGATGTGGCTCGCATTCTTCAGGATGCAGATGCGCTCCAGGAAGAAATCCCGGAAGCCGTCGATCAGAACCCGCGCTTCCCCGCCCTCTATGAAGGGCAAGGGATGGTGGCGGCCCATCTGCAGCAGGCCCCGCAGCATCTGGTAGCCGAAATGATCCAGCAGACCGGCGTGATCTTCCGCGAAGGCGATCAACTCGGTCATGAAGGCGTGCCGGTTTTCCGGCTTCAGGTCGGGATAGTCGAACCGGGCCATCAGGGCCGCGGTCCGGGCCCGGTCGGCGCGAAGCACGGTGCAGAGGTCCGACTTCAGGGTTTCCCCGAAGCCGTCCGGCATTTTCCCGGCCGCCAGCACCGAGTCGACGACATCGACGACGGACCAGTAGAAGGGGTCGAGCGCGAGGTAGTGGACGAGGAAGTCTTCCTCCAGCGCCCAGTCGAGAAACGTTTCGAGCTTCCTCGACCCGAGGACCTTCGGAAACTCGCCCCGGCCGAAGAGCGCGAAATGCAGCTCCTCGGCGTTGGGCTGGATGAAGGCCCGCGCCCTCAGCGGCGCGACATCGATCGGGGTCGAATCCCGACGACCGAGACCGCCGAGCACCCAGCAGTTCAGATCCGGGACGTTGAAGGCGTCGGCCTGGAGATGCAGTCGCCGGATATTGTTCGTTTCGTCGTAGTAGAGCCAGTAGGCCCGGTCGGCGTGGATCAGGCCGTGCGCCTCGATGGCCGTCCGCCTCAGCATGTTCACGTCGATGACCGGGCTCGTCGTCCCGGAGGGCTCGCTCACGCCTCGTCCTTCCCGGGGCGGGGCAGGGCGAGACGCTCGGCCGGGTGGACCTCGGGGAAGCGGTCGACCGTCCCGCGCCAGTCGTCCATCGCCGGCGACAGCCAGCGGGTCATCTCCAGCATGGCCTGATGCAGCTTGGGCAGGTTCCCGTAGAGAATGGGTTCGTGGTGGGCGATCCGGTTCCGCAGGAGCCGCACCTGTGTCAGGCGCGCGGTGAAGTCCTTCCTGGCCAGGAAGCGGCCTTCCCGCGTGGCGATCCGGTGCAGGGTGCGCTTCCACAGATCGTCCTGCTCCCGCCCGAACATCGAGGTCCAAAAGCTGAAGGTCAGGGCGGCGACCACGCGGCCGTCCTCGATCGGCTTGCCCGCCTCGGTCAGCTCGGCGATCGCCGTGCGCACCTGTTCGGCCTGACGGTCGGTGACGTGACCGGCCTCGGGCTGGAACCAGCCCGGGCCATGGGCCTCGGACATCACCGTATGGATGCGATTGCGCAGCGCCACCTCCAGGGCCTGGAGGGGCACATAGAGGGCTTCGGAGACCTGGGTGTTCAGCGTATAGAGGGCCACGGCGCGCTCGCGGTCGCCTTCCGCCCACGCGACATAGCGGGCGAAGCGTTCGAGAGAGAGCGCGGCTTCCACCGCATCGGCGTCGGCCGCCGGCCTTGCATCAGGGTGGGTCATGGATTATCTCTACCTGCGTACACCCCGGGATCGCCTCTGCTGCAAAGCATGCCCCCGGGGTAAATCAATTCTGGGCCCGGACTTTACGGCTGACGCAGTCCCACCGGAGTGGAGACACGAAGCCGGGCGGCCTCCCGATCCTTGCGCGCCTGGGTGAACTCGGGTTCGAGCTTGCGGACCCGTTCGATCAGACCATCGAGATGGTAGATGTTGGAGGCCCAGTCGCCGGCCGCCGTCTTGCGCATCTCGCGACGCACCAGGCCGGCCTGCTCAAGCTGCCGCATATTGGTCTGGATAGTCTTCGGCTTCACACCGATGCGGCGGCCGAGCTCCGCCCGCGACGGGAAGGGGGCGCGGTTCGGGTCCCGGTAATAGTCCAGCAGCTGAACCAGGATGTTGAACTGCATTGCGGTCAGCCCCAGTCGCGACTGCGCCTGGATCAGGATCGACGGGATGCCGGCATAACCGTTGGCGATGACGGCCTTGCCCCAGATCCGGTCCTGCGACGCGGCGGTCTTGGCGGGGGGCGGGGCGGGGGCGAGCGGCGGGAACGGGACAACGCTCGGTGAGGCGGGGGTGGACATGGCGGAAACTCCTTCCCCACGAACCTATGGGTGCGATGGGCGGCGAACAAGGTTCCGGGGTTGCGGAAGTATGGCGCCGTCATGACCTACCTGACTGGGTATGCTTACGATCGTTACGCCAGATGCGCCGCTTAACGTCCCGCTGATTCAGCGGCAGGCTGAGGACCCAGGTGGGGTTCGCACGAGCCCCACCGGTAGGGCGGGAAAAAGACCCACCCTCCGAGCGGGCGCGCCGCGAGGTCTTCCTCTTCCCGCCTGGTTGGGGCGCCCTTCAGGGCGGCGGGCGAGCGGCCGGAACCGGCCGCCGAGGGGAGGTCGGGCCAGCCCCGTAAGCCTACGGGGCGAAGGGGGTGAGGGTTCTAGGGCAGGATAGGCTTTGCGCCGGCAATGTCTGACAGACCCACTCGCCCATGGATCGCCTCACCCTTCGCCTCCCTCCCGATTTGATCCGCCGCTTCGACGCCGCCGCGGCCTCGCGCGGCGGACGCGCGCGGCTCCTGCGACGGCTGATGGAAGCGGCGGCCCAGGTGCCGTTTCCGGAGGCCCCGGCGACGCCGCCCGCGCGCCTGAAGGCCAAACTGGGCCTGCGGCTGACCATCGAGGACATGACCGCCCTGGAGCGCGAGGCGGCCCGGAGAGGCCAGTCCCGGACACAATGGACCGTGGCTCTGATCCGCGCGCGGCTGCATGGCCGACCTCAGCTCAGCCGTGGCGAGGCGATCGCTTTTCTGGAGGTGCAGCGCGAACTTCGCCGGATCGGCGTCAACATCAACCAGATCGCCCGGGCCCTGAACACGGCCGTGATGGAGGGCGCGGTGCTGGACCTGGAGGTCGCCCAGCTGGACGCCTATGCGCACGAAATCCGCGCGCACCTGGTCGGGGTGCGGGACGCCTTCGCGGGTAATCTGTCGTACTGGACGCCCGACCCATGAACGACTTTCGCCTCCCGTCAGGGTTCGAGGAGGCGCTGCGTCCTCCCGTCCGCATGCGGCGGGCGAGGCTGGCGCACGCGGTGCTGCGTGTAACGCGAGGGAAGGGAAGCGAGCCGGCGACCGCCAGGCTTCAGCGCGTCGCGCGCCGCGCCCCGGAGGTGATGGTCAAGATCACCGGCCGAACGCGGGACGGCGACCATCTGCAGCGCCACCTGGACTACATCACCCGAAAAGGAAAACTGGTCCTGGAGGGACCCGACGGCGAGTGTCTGTCGGGACGTGCGGAGGTCCGCGCGCTGGCCGAGGACTGGCGCGCAGAACTGGATTTTCTGGCGTCCCGAAAGGATGCTCCGGTCTCGCTGTCGATCGTTCTGAGCATGCCGGCGGGGGTGGAACCCGGCCGGGTGCACGATGCCTCGCGCGCGTTCGCGGACGCCCTGTTCGGCGATCGCCATCCCTATGTCTTCGCCCTGCATACGGATGATCGGCATCCCCACGTCCATCTCACCGTCCGGGCGCTTGGACGTGACGGGGAACGGCTCAATCCGCGCAAGGCGGACCTCCAGCTCTGGCGCGAGACCTTCGCAGCGGCCCTGCGTGATCGGGGCGTCGAGGCCGAAGCCACGCCGCGACGCGCGCGTGGTGTGGTGCGCAAGAGCGAACGCACGCCCGTTCGAAAGCTGCGCGAGCGGTTCGAGCGTGGAGAGGGGGCGATGTCGGAGACGCTCAGGGGCGCGTTAAAGGACGCTGCCAGGCCGGCGGCTGAAGCGGAGCCTTGGGAGGTCCACCTGCGCCAGAAGCAGGCGCAAATCCGGAAGGCGCTCGTGGTTGAGGCCTTGCGGCTTCAGGCGTCGAAACTGGAGGCAGACCGTAGCCTCGGGCGCGACCTGGAGACCTTTGTTCGGACACTGCCGCCCGTCGCGACCCGGCGGGAAATTCTGGCCCGGGCCCTCGGCGAAGATCATGGGCGGAGCGCGCGAGGCAAAGATCGAACTCGCTGACGAGGACGATCGTCTGATGCCGGGGCTGTGGACGCGGTCAGAGCGGCAGCTCCGGTTGCCGACACAACGGCGCGGCCTCATCACCGCTGCCGGGTTCGCTCCCCCCGCGTCCGCGCGTCACGGCTGTCGGGCCCGCGGGACTTGTCCGACCCAGGGTGAACCCGCGCCCACGCCTGTTGCAGCAGACGGGCCTGGGTGGCCGGATCCGAGATGAGGGTGCGGACGACCACGGCGGCCATGTCCAGACGCCGCTTCACCTCTTCGCGTGATGGCTCCGTGGCGCGGCGGCCGGCCCGATCGGTTGACTCTTTGGCGGCCTGTCGATCCCGTTCAGTCGGCTTGTAGCCCGCGACCGCGAGACCCAGCGATCGTCCCTGCACCCAGACTTCGCGGCGGAAGGCGTCGTCACCGGAGACCTTGATGCCCGACCAGCCGCGGTGCTGGGCGATCCGGAGCACGGAGGCGACGGAGTCCGGATATCTGGAGAAGACCTGCGCCAAGCTGCGCGTCCGCACGCGTATCGAAGCGGTCGCGGTCGCCGTTCGCGATGGCATCATCGATCCCGACGCGGAGTGAGGTTTGGTGCAACGAAGAGTAGGGGGCGGGTCTGGAACTTCTGTACGGAAGCCGGGGGTTTCAGCCCTGATCGCCGCCGACGCGATGCGTCCCCTGGCTCAGGATCAGCGCCTATACGTTCCGGAACCCGCCAACGGTGCTTATCCTCTGCGGTGTGGCGCCCGGACAAGTCGAAAGTGGTCGGCGGGCCGATGTCCGGGTCCAGGAGAAGCGCGTGAAGCCGATCACGAAATTCGAGCTGTACGAAATCGACGATCCGGCCGAGCCCTATCGGGTGGTGATGTGGTGTCTTCCGCCGGGGCCGCCCGAAGACCCGCGTATCGGGGAGCGTTTCCCCGAAGGGTCGATCGAGGTGCCCAAGAGCTTCGGGGCGATCTGGTTCGACGTCTCGACGTGGCAGGGCGGTTTCGTCGCACAGGCGACCTTCGCCGCCGACGCCGATGCGGTCCGGTGCGATACCATCACGGTCAATGAGGCCCATCGGATGAAAGGGGTCGCGACACAGCTCTACGAGACAGCCAGCGGCGTTTTCCAAGGGCCCGTCATTCCTTCGGACAATCAGACGCCCGACGCGGTGGCGTTCTGGGGCGGGAGGACGCAGATCCTTCGTCCGTGAGCGACGGGCGCGAATTCCTTCCCGTCAAGGTCGTGTCGGTTGATCAGGTTCGGCTCGCAGCGTAGCGTCGCCGGTTCCGGGGACGGCGACGGGGGCTCGCGGAGGGGCGGCCGCAGGTGATTGATCTTGATGGCGATGGGGCGGATGCCCTGGAGGACCCGCGTCTCGATGGAACGAGAAGCGGTGACCCTGGCGATGAGGCCGAACGCAACTTCCGATATCAGCACCAGTACGGGGTGGTCCTGCTCGTCGCCGTTCGGCGCGGCGCCTTCCCCTACGTGAACCTCTACTGCGAACACCACGAGGATCTGCTGTGCGAGCGTCCGGACGGCCTGTTCGACGGTTGGCAGATCAAGACGTCCACGCCGGAGAACGGACCCTGGACGCTCCGCGATGCCGCCCTGGTCAAGTCGATCGGCCGTTTCGTCGACCTGTGCGCGACCTACCCCTCGCAGATCGGCGTCCTGTACTTCGTGTCCAACTCCGACTTCGATGTGGTCGGCGACGACATCCAGGATCAGAAGCGCCGCGGGCGATGCCCTCCGCTGATGCTGGCGCACCTGAGGGCCTGCCCCTCGCTTGCGGACATCGCGGCACCCTTCCTGGCGGCCTTCGACGAACTGGGGGCCACCCTGGGCGCCGACCGGCAGAGGCTGTTCGACGTCCTGCGCCGGGTGGAGCTGGTCAAGGGACCGTCCAGGGCGGAGTTCGACGCGACCCTGGCCCATGAGCATCTCGGGCGGCTTGACGACTGCAGCGCCCTCACACCCGCCCAGCTGTCCGAGCTTCGTGACGACCTGGTGGCGCGGGTCCATCGCGCCGCTTCCCTGCATGTCACCGCCCCGGAGCGCCACACCCGCAGCCTTCTGGCCGAGGGCGACGAGGATCCGGTCATCACCGCAAAGCGCATCGTTTGCGCCGATGTCGTCTTCGCCCCGCCCACGATCGCCCTGAAGGCCTTCGCCTATCAGGGCCAGCCCCGACTGACGCCCGGCGGTCCCCGGCGAGCCGGCGTCCTTGAACAGAAGCTCGAAGCGGGCGGCTTGGGCGAAGCCGTGAGCTACATGACCGCCAAGGAGATGGCCGCGGAATACGCCCTGCTGGAGGATCAGGCGCGCAACCCTGTCGCCGCCGAGAAACAGCTCAAGCAGATCGAGGAGGCCGTCCACGGCGAATGCGTGGAGGCCTATTACGCCGCCGCGAACGAGTCCGAGACCTTCGGCCCGGCCATGCTGACGGACGTGACCGGCAGGCTTCGCAGGCTAGAGGGCGATCGCAGGTCGCTCATGGGCGGACAGCCCTACGAAGTGCTGGTCGGCGTCGCCGCCATGCTGACGCGGGAGTGCCGTGTCTGGTGGAGCAAGCGCTTTGACGTCCAGGAGCCGCGCCCATGAGCCTCGGGGTCCTGAGGGCGGCCGCCCGGGCAGAGAACACCGATGGCCTGCATCTGATGCGGCTGCTGGTCCTGCTCAGGTGCGCCGACAAGCGTGGCAGGACGCCCAAGCCCGTGGAAGGGATCACAAAGCTGGCCAAGCTCGACTTCCTTCTGCGCTACCCCGTCTATCTGGAGCGGGCCCTGGTCGCGCGCGGGAAGTCGCCCGACGCGGTTCATCTGTCGCCGCGTGAACGGACGACCGTGGAGACGCGGATGATCCGCTTCCGCTACGGTCCATGGGACGGGCGCTACAGGCGGTGGCTCAGTCTGCTGTCGGCACGAGGCCTCGTCACCCTGTCGCTCTCCGGCCGGAAGATCGAGATCGGGCTGACCGACGCCGGCCGTGCGGTCGCAGACGATTTCGCGCAGCGGCCGCTGTTCGCGGACCTGGCCGAGCGCGGGACGCTGGTGGTCAAGACCGTCGGGGACATGTCGGCCATGAAGCTCAAGGACTTCGTCTACGAGATCGTCCCGGAAATCACGGGCATGAAGTGGGGGCAGGAGATCGGCGCCGAAAGCGGCGCCGCCCTGGACGGTGATCAGTCGTGAAATTTCATCTGCAGTCGCTGAGCCTCGATCTGAGGCATGCGACCGAGACCATCGTCTTCTCGGACATCACCTATTTCTGGGGCCAGATGGGCGCGGGGAAGTCCAGCATCGCCCGGATGATCGACTACTGCCTCGGCGGCGCCATCCAGCTGTCACCGGCCCTGCAGGCCGAATTCGTATCCGCGACGCTCACTGTGGAGCTTGAGAGGAGCACGCTCACGATCGAACGGCAGCGCGACGGGGCCAATGTCTTCGCCTCATGGGCCGTCGGGGACGAGGTCCAGTCGGTGATCGTGCCGGCCAGGGCCGCTGCCGGGGAGTTGATCCCCCTTACCGGCGTCGAGACCCTGTCGGACCTCATCTTCTGGCTGTCCGGCGTCCAGCCGCCGCGCGTGCGCAAGAGCAAGCTGAAGGACGACAGCAAGACGGTCCGTCTCTCCGTCAGGGATCTGCTCTGGTACTGCTATCTGGACCAGGACAACATCGACAGCGCCTTCTTCCATCTGGAAGAGGACGCCGAGTTCTACCTGCGCCTGAAGAGCCGCGACGTGATCCGGTACGTCATCGGATATCACGATGAAAGGGTCGCCGATCTGGAGGCCGAACTGGATCAGCTGCGCGCCAATCGCACGGCCCGCGCCTCCGCCATCGAAAGCCTGACCCGAACCCTCGACGAAGTGGGCGCCGGCTCCGAAGCGCAGATCGCCGAGCGCGAAGCGTCCCTGAAGGCGGCCCTGGCCGAGGCGGAGGCCAGCATCGTGGCCCTGCGGGAGCTGAAGCGGGTGGGCCAGACGGAGCATGCCGTCGATATCCTCGCACGCCGGACCCGCCGTCTCGGGGTTGGCGTCGCCCGCCTCGACGTTGCGGCCGATGAACTGCTTGCCGCGCGCGAACGACATGTGCGCCATCGAAACGAGATCGAGACCCTCGGCCTGAAGTTCCGGCGCTCCGCCGTGGCGCGCGAAATCCTCGGCGACGTCGGGTTTGCGGACTGCCCCCGATGCACCCAGAGCCTCCCGGCGCGCCCTGCTCGTTGTTGCGAGGTCTGCGGCCAGGACGACAGGCTCGAACTGACCGACGCGGCGGAGCAGGCTGCCCTGGAACTGGACATCGCCTCGCGCCGGGCGGACCTCGACAGCGCGATCGAAGAGATCGACCGCAGTCTCACCCGCATCCGACTGCGGCGGGAGCGCGCGCTGGACCGGAAGGCGTCCCTTGAAACCGCGCGCAACCGCGCGAGCGAGGAGGCGGACTCGGCGTTCCTGTCGACCGTCCTGTTGAAGGAGCGCGAGCGCGCGGCGCTCGAGGCCGAACTGCAGAGCCTCGCCTGGCTGCTGCGGCTTCCCGACCTCCTGCAGCAGCAGCGCGAAGCGCTCGCCCAGATCATTGCCCTGGAGCTCACGCTGAGGGAGGCCCTGAAGGATGCCCGCACGTCGGCCGAAGCCGACCGGACCAGTTTGACCCGGCTCGGCGACTATTTCCTCGACGCCCTGGTCCAGTCCGGCGTGCCGGGCATCCAGCGCGACGACCGCGTCGCCCTGGAGCCGCCGACCTTCTACCCCGCCGTCTTCAGTAGCGACCCATCCGATCTCACGGCCTCGACCTTCACCTCCATGAGCAGCGGCGGGAAGAAGACCCTGTTCAAATGCTGCTTCGCCATCGCCGTCCACCGGATAGCGGCCCTGCTCGACGCGCCGCTTCCGGAGCTTCTGATCATCGACTCCCCGATGAAGAACATCAGTGAACGGGAAAACAGGGCGCAGTTCGAAGGCTTCTACCGGATGGTCTACGCGCTGAAGGCCGGGGAGTTGTCCGAAACCCAGATCATCCTGATCGACAAGGAATACCTGCCGCCGGATCCGGCGCTGGGCCTGGATATCCGCAGCCGGCACATGCAGCCCGACAGCACCGAGCATGAGCCGCTGATCCGGTACTACCGGGGCAAATAGAGGGCGGCAGCCGGCGCCCGGCTAATCGCGCGCCGAATAACGCGTGTGGTGACCATCGCAGTGCGTGTGGTTTCCAAGCGCCTCGATCACCCGGCAATCGGAAATCCGCCCACCTGAGCAACTCGCCGCCTGAATCCGGGCGGGTTCGGCGTGCAGCGCCTGAAGCCCGGCGATGCGAGCCTCAACCGCCGCAAGCTGGCGCTCGGCGATCCGGTTGACCTCCGTGCAGGGCCGGTCGGGTTCGTCGGACAGCGCCAGCAGGGCGCGAATGTCGTCGATCTCGAACCCCAGCTGCCGCGCATGGCGAATGAAGGCCAGCCGCCGCGTCGCAGCGCCGTCGTAAAGGCGCCGGTCGCTTGCCGTGCGAGGCGGCTCCTCCATCAAACCGATCTTCTCGTAGAACCGGATCGTCGGAATCTTCACGCCGGTCTCGGCTGAGAGGCGTCCGATAGTCCGGAGCTGGGGAGGAGATGCGTCTCTGGCCATGGACGAAATATAGGGCTTGATCCTCTAGTGGCTAGAGGATGCATGAAGGGCGCATGACCACGCCCGCCCCGACAGAATCCTGCGCCCCGTCCCGAGGCTGCTGCGGCCATCAGGTCCGGTTCGACGGGGCCTCGCCCGCCTATCGCCGCGTGCTGGTGGCCGTCATCGCCCTTAATCTGGGTGGGTTCTTCGCGGTCGCCGCGGGCGGTCTCATGCAGGGATCGGCGGCGCTCGCTGCCAATGCGATGGACTTCTTGGCCGACAGCGCCACCTACGCCATCAGCCTCTGGGCCATTGGAAAATCCGTGCGGGTGCGGTCCGGCGCCGCAGTCTTCAAAAGCGCAAGCCTTCTCGTCATGGCCGTGAGCATTCTCGGCTACGCCGTCTGGAGAGCGGTCACGGGGCAGCCGCCCGAAGGCGCCGTCATCACCGGTCTGGGACTGGTCGGTTTCGCCGCCAATCTGGTTGCGGCCCTGCTGCTCGTGCGCTTCCGCGAGGGCGACGCCAACGTCCGCTCCGTCTGGCTCTGCACCCGAAACGACCTCATCCACAGTCTCGGCGTGGCTGCGGCTGGCGGGCTGGTCTGGCTGACCGGTTCCCGGTGGCCGGACCTGCTGGCTGGCCTTCTGCTGGGCGGGGTTTTCCTTCAATCCGCGATCTCTATCCTGTTACAGGCAAGAGCGGAGAGCCGCGCAGCAACGTCTGCGGCGCGGACTTTGTAACGCATTGCCTGATGTCGGGAACGGAAGTAACGAGCGCGAGATGACCTGGTCGATGACGACATGGGCGAAACTGATCGTGGCGGCGACCATCGTCTTCGCCGCCTTCTTCTTCGCGCCTGCCGTCGACGCCGCCACCTGCCTGCCCGAGCCGCCCGCGGCTCACGCTGCGGTCGATCATAATCAGGGCGATGGCGACCACAGTGGAAAGGGCGCCGGTCACGGCGTCTGCTCGCACGGTCACTGCCACCACACGACAACCGCCCGCACCAACGGCGTCGACTCGATCGCTCCCGCGTTCGGAGAACCGCCGCTGCAGAGCGGCCGTCACGACGACTTCCGGGCCTCCATCACGCCCGATGGCCTGAAGCGCCCCCCCAGAGTCTGACCGAAGACCTGCGCCTTCGCGCGCCTCTTCGTCCTCAGAAACTCTGGAAATGAATCATGTCTCCCACATCTCGCAGGCGGCCGCGTTACGCGGTCGGCTGCGCCATCGCCGCGATCGCGGCGACCTTGGGCAGTCCCGTATGGGCTGACCCGGCCCCGACCTATGCCCAACTCCTCGCCCAACTCGGGGACGCTCCGGCGACGCTCGAAGCCGGCGCCAACTATGACGCCGCCGAGGCCCGTGTCCGTCAGGCGCGGGTGCGGCCCAACCCAGTCCTCGGCTTCGATGTCGAGAACGCCTACGGCTCAGGTCCCTATTCAGGCCTGAACAACGCGGACATGACCTTGGCCCTGAGCCAGGATCTCGAACTGTGGGGGCGTCGTTCAACGCGTATCGCCGCCGCCCGCGCCGAGGCCGGAGCGGTCGGGCTGCAGCGGGATCTCGCCGTAGTCGACGCCGCCGGCCGTCTCGCCCTCGTCTACGCCGAGGCGGAAGCGGCCCAGAGGCGCGCGACCCTCGCCGAGGAAACCCTGACCCTCACGGTTGCGGACGCTCGCGCCGCCCTGACGCTGGTGGAGGAGGGGCGAGAGCCCCTGCTGCGCGGCATCCAGGGCGAGGCCGAAGCCGCGTCCGCCCGCGCTACGCGGGATGAGGCCGTCGCCGAACGCGACGCCGCCTACGCACGTCTGACTGCGGTCGCCATGATCCCGGTCGCCGTGACCCGGATCGACGACAGTCTCCTGGATGAGACGCCAGCGACGGTCGGATCGGTTATCGACGACGCGCCGACTGTCCGTGTGGCAGAGGCCCAGCGGTCCGCCGCCGAACGGCGCATCGATGTTCAACGGGTTCAGGCCCGCCCGGACATCAACGCCAGCATCGGCATCCGCCGCTTCGAGGCTGAGGACGCGACGGCCCTGACCTTCGGCGTCAGCATGCCGTTGCCGCTGTTCGACCGAAACCGGGGGAACATCGAGGCGGCCCAGGCCGAGTTTCGCGCGGCTGACGCCCGGCTCATGAGTGCGCGGCAGGAGGCCCAGGCGGATCGCGCCGCTGCGGTCGCCCGTCTCGCGGCCTCCGTCAGCCGCGTCAACGCCGCTGACGCCGGCGTCACCGCCGCCGAGGAAGCCTACCGCCTGTCGCGGATCGGCTTCGAGTCCGGCCGCATCTCCCAGGTCGAATTGCGGGTCACCCGCACCGCCCTCGTCAACGCCCGGTCCGCTGCCGTGGACGCGCGTCTCGCGCGTGTCCGCGCCGAGATCGATCTCGCGCGCCTCAACGGCCGCGCCCCCTTCGAAGGAGCCCAGTGATGCGCAAACGCACATCCAACAAGACACTGCTGATCGGCGGCGTCGCCGCCCTCGTCGTTCTCGGAGGCGGCGGGCTCTGGTTCGCCACCCGATCCACCGAACCCGCCACGCCGCCCGCCGCTGAAGGCGAGGCCGGCCACGCGGAAGAGGAGGGGGGACACACCGAAGGCGAGACCGCCGAGGCCGAGACCGAAGGGCGGGTCGAACTGACCGCTGCAGAGATCCAGGCGGCGGGCATCACGATCGTCGGCGTCGGCGGCGGTGGCGGGGGCGAAACCCGCCTGGCGGGTCGCGTCGAACCGATGGTCGATTCCCGCGCCGCGGTCGCCGCTGCCGTCGGAGGTCGCGTCGAGCGGGTTCTCGTCGCGCCGGGTCAGTCGGTCCGGGCCGGCCAGCCGCTCGTCAGCCTCGTCAGCGGCGAGGCTGCGACTTTCCGCGCCGAGGCCGATGCGGCCGGAGCCTCCGCCGAGGCGGCCCGCCAGGCCTATGAGCGCAATCGCAGCCTGTCGGATCAAGGCATCGTCGCCCGTCAGGAGGTCGAGGCTTCCCGCGCCCAGTTCCTGAGCGCCGAGGCGGCGACCCGGGCCGCCCGCGCCCGCTCCGCAGCGGCCGGATCGCCGAACGCCTCCGGGCGGCTGAGTGTGACCAGCCCGATTTCCGGTGTGGTCAGCAGCGTCCAGGTCGGTCCGGGGGGCTTTGTCGCCCAGGGCGGCGTGGTGGCCGAGGTCAGCAACCCGGCCCGGGTCGAAATGGTCTTCAATGCGCCGCCGGCCCTGGCGGCCAACGTCCGCGCGGGCTCGCCCATGCGTGTCACCGGCCCGAACGGGGAGTTCGACGCCGTCGTCACCGGTGTCGCGGCCGACGCCGGGCTCAGTGAGAGCGGTGCGACCGTGATCCGCGCCCGGCCCTCGGGCGCGACCCTGCCGCCGGCCGGGTCGGCCGTCACCGGCGCTGTCGTGACCGGTCAGGCTGCCGGCGGGATGACCGTGCCGAGCGAAGCGGTTCAGACCGTCGACGGGAACACCGTGGTCTTCGTTCAGGTGGAGGGCGGCTTCCAGGCCGTGCAGGTGCTGGCGGGCCGTCAGGCCGCGGGCCGCACAGAGATCCTGCGCGGACTGACCGGCTCCGAACGCGTCGCCTCAGCCAACGCCTTCCTGCTCAAGGCCGAGATGGCCAAGGGCGAAGCCGAGCACGGGCACTAGGGGGGCGTCATGTTCAAAGCGATTATCGAAGCCTCGGTTCGCTTCCGATGGTTCGTGGTTCTGGCGACGGCGATTGTCGCCGCCTTCGGCCTCTACAACCTGACGCAGCTGCCCATCGACGCCGTGCCGGACATCACCAACCGGCAGGTCCAGATCAACACCATCGCCCCGGCGCTCGCGCCCGAGCAGATGGAACGCCAGGTCACCTATCCCCTCGAAACCGCCATGGCGGGCATCCCGGGGATCCAGACTACCCGGTCGCTCAGCCGAAACGGCTTTAGCCAGGTGACTGTCATCTTCTCCGACAGCACGGACATCTACTTCGCTCGCCAGCAGGTGGCCGAACGGATGGCCCAGGCGCGCGAGCGGTTGCCGGAGGGCGTGGAGCCGGCGCTCGCGCCGATCACCACCGGCCTCGGCGAAGTCCTCATGTGGACGGTCGACTTCAAACCGTTCAACAGCGCCAATCTCGCCAAACCGGGAGAGCCCGGCTGGCAGGCGGGCGGCGCCTATCTGACGCCCGAAGGCGAACTGCTGACCACACCACAGGCCCGCGCGACCTATCTCCGCACGGTCCAGGACTGGATCATCGCCCCGCGCATGCGGACCGCGAAGGGCCTGGCCGGCGTCGATGTGAACGGCGGCTATGTGAAGGAGTATGCGGTTCGGCCTGACGCCGCGCGTCTGGCGGGATACGGCCTGAGCCTGAACGACCTCATCGTCGCTCTGGAGCGGGCCAACACCCAGGCCGGTGCGGGCTATGTTCAGCGGTCCGGTGAAGCCCTGACCGTCCGAACCGACGCCCTGGCGCAGACCATCCCGGATCTCGCCCAGGCCCCCGTGGTCAACCGTAACGGGCTGGTCGTGCGGGTCGCCGATGTCGCCACCGTCGAAATCGGCCAGGCGCCGCGTCTCGGCGGCGCAAGCCGCGACGGCCACGAAGCGGTCGTCGGTACGGCGCTGATGCTGGCCGGCGGCAACAGCCGGACGGTGGCCCAAGCCGCCGCCGAACGCCTCGAGGAAGTCTCCGCGAGCTTGCCGCCGAGCGTCGTCGCCGAACCGGTCCTGAACCGGAGTTCGCTCGTCAACAAGACCATCTCGACGGTCGCCAAGAACCTGATCGAAGGCGCCTTGCTGGTGATCGTGGTTCTGTTCCTGCTGCTCGGCAACATCCGCGCGGCCTCGATCACCGCCCTGATGATCCCGATCAGCTTCCTGTTCGCGGTCATCGGCATGAACCGCTTCGGCATCAGCGGAAACCTGATGAGCCTCGGCGCGCTGGACTTCGGCCTTCTGGTCGACGGCGCGGTCGTGGTGGTCGAGAACACCTTGCTGATGCTCAGCCAGAAGCGGGCCGAGGCCGGGCGGATGCTGACGCGTCGGGAACGTCTGGCGGTCGCCGGAGCCGCGGCGCGTCAGATGGTCAAGCCGGCCGCCTTCGGCCAACTCATCATCCTGCTGGTCTTCACGCCTCTGCTCATGCTCGAGGGCGTGGAGGGCAAGACCTTCATCCCGATGGGCGCGACGGTGATGCTGGCTCTCGTCGGCGCCTTCATCTTCTCCTTCACCTTCGTGCCGGCGATGACGGCCCTGCTGGTGCGGGATCCGAAGAAGGTGGAGGTCGACGAGCACGGCCACGCGCACGAGCACGAGACCTTCATCCTCCGCTACGCGCGCCGCTGGATCGAACCCGCCATCCGCGCGGCCGTCGATCGTCCGAGGGTCGTCCTGGCGTCCGCGCTCGGCGCTCTCGTTATCGGCGGCATAGCCTTCAGCAGCCTGGGGCGTGAGTTCATCCCGACCCTGGACGAAGGCGACATCGCCATGCAGGCGCTGCGCGTGCCCTCAGCGTCGCTGGAGCAATCCCTGGCGATGCAGATGGCGCTGGAGCGCGTCATCAAGGCCCAGCCCGAGGTGAAGACCATCTTCGCCCGCACCGGGACGGCGGAGGCGGCCGTGGACCCGATGCCGCCGAACATCTCCGACGCGGTCATCGTCCTGAAGGACCGCAAGGAGTGGCCCGATCCGAACCTCCCGAAGGAGGAGCTGATCGCGCGGTTCGAAGAGCTCGCCGCCGGGCAACTCGGCAACAGCTTCGAGTTCAGCCAGCCCATCGAGCTGCGCTTCAACGAGCTGATCTCGGGCGTCCGAACCGACCTCGCGGTCATGGTCTACGGCGACGACTTCACCCAGCTGCAGGCTACGGCGGATCGAGTCGCCAACGCTCTGCGCGCGACGCCCGGATCTGCGGACGTCCGCGTGGAGCAGGCTTCAGGGCTCCCAACCCTGACCGTCAGCGTGGATCGCTTCGCGGCCGCCAACTACGGCCTGTCGGCTGCCGATGTCTCCGAAGCGGTTTCGGCCGCGGTCGGGGGCGCCGAGGCCGGGCAGATCTTCGAGGGCGATCGCCGCTTCAGCGTCGTCGTCCGTCTCGCGGATGAAGCCCGGAACGATCCGGCGGCCCTCGCGGCCCTGCCGATCACGACCGCTACGGGCGTGACGGTTCCGCTCTCCTCCGTCGCCCGGATTCAGGTGGCCGAGGGGCAGAACCAGATCAGCCGCAATGACGGCAGCCGGCGCATGGTGGTTCAGGCCAACGTTCGCGGGCGCGATCTGGGCGGCTTTGTCACCGAGGCCCAGGCGAAGGTGCAGTCTGAGGTCGATCTCCCCACCGGCTACTCTCTGACCTGGGGTGGGCAGTTCGAGAACCTGAAACGGGCCGAACAGCGTCTGGGCCTGGTCATCCCCATCGTCTTCATCCTGATCGGCGTCCTGCTGTTCATGGCGTTGGGATCCTTCGCGGAGGCGGGACTGGTGTTCGCCTGCGTGCCTCTGGCCCTGATCGGCGGCGCCTTGGCGCTCGTCCTCAGGGGGATGCCTTTCTCGGTTTCGGCGGCGGTCGGCTTCATCGCCGTATCCGGTGTTGCGACCCTGAACGGGCTGGTGCTTATGCAGGCCATTCGGGAACGCCTGACAGGCGGCGCCGACCCACGCCTCGCCGCCATCGAAGGGGCGACGAGCCGGCTGCGCGCCGTCCTGACCACGGCCCTAGTCGCCATCGTCGGCTTTATTCCGATGGCGTTCGCCCACGGCGCGGGGGCGGAGGTGCAGAAGCCCTTGGCCACCGTCGTCATCGGCGGCCTGCTGACGGCCACGGCCTTGACCCTGCTGGTCCTGCCGACCTTCGCGGCCAAGGCCGTGAAGCACCGCAAGGCTGAAGGGCTCGAGGAATGAGCGAGGCCCACGCAACGGAGCAGGTCCAGCGCCGCACCCTCCTGACGGTGCTGGTCCTGAACGCCCTGTTGTTCGTGGGCCTGGGAGTCGGCGGCATCGCCGCCGACTCCAGCGCCCTGCTGGCCAATGCGGTCGACAACGGTTCGGACGCGGCCGTCTATCTGATCAGCTTCCTGGCGGTCGGACGCGCCCTGGTCTGGAAAACGGGGGCGGCGCGAGCCTCAGGTGTCATGCTCCTGATTTTCGCCGTTCTCGTCCTGCTTGACGCGCTGAGGCGGACCCTCACCGGGACTGAGCCTGTCGGCCCGACCATGATGGTCCTCGCGGTTGTGGCCGCCGTCATCAACCTGGTCTGCCTGCTGCTGATCCGTCGGCAGCACAGCGGCGACGTCAACATGAAGGCCGCCGAGACCTTCAGTCTCAACGACTTCGCGTCCAACGGCGGAATCCTTGTCGCGGGCGGTCTCGTCATGTGGCTCGACCAGTCGTGGCCGGACCTTCTCGTCGGCGTTCTGGTCGCCGCCATCGCCGCCAAGGGCGGCATCGACATCCTGCGCGATGCGCGCAAGGCCTCTGACACAGGAGCGGCCCAGTGAGCCCGTTGCTGCCTCACGATCTCCACCCCGGTGGAGCCTCCCCCCCCGACCTCACGCGGGTCCAGCGCTGGCGGAAACTCTTCATCCTCGTCGGCCTGTTCGCTCTCATCACCTGGACGGCGCTGGTCGAACCCACGCCCGTTCTCGAACATCCGGTGGAGCATCTCGGTCTGGTCGCCATCATGCTGTGCGTGATCGGCCGAGCCTGGTGCTCCCTCTACATCGGCGGCCGAAAGAAGCAGGAGATCGTTTCGGCGGGACCCTACTCCCTGTGCCGGAACCCCCTCTACCTGTTCAGCTTCATCGGGGCGTTCGGGATCGGCGCCCAGACGGGCAGCGCTACGGTGGGATTGGGCTTCGCCCTGGCCTGCTGGATCGTGTTCCGCACCGTCGTCGGGCGCGAAGAAGCCTATCTGAGCGAGACCTTCGGCGAGGTCTATGACGACTACCGCCGTCGCACGCCGCGCTTCTGGCCGGACCTGCGGGCCTGGCGCGACGAGCCCGAGCTCTCGGTACGACCTGCGTTCTTCCTTCGCACCGTCCGCGACGGCCTCGTCTTCCTGCTGGCGATGCCGGTGTTTGAGTCGCTCGAGCGCCTGCAGCAGATCGGCTGGTTCGACGCCGTCCTGCGACTGCCCTGACCGGAGGGCTTCGGATGACCCGCAAACGTCTCGTGACGCTCCTTTCGGCTGGCTTGGCAGCCGCAGCCTTCGCCGCCGGGGCGGCGGCGCGCCTCGCCTGGACGGGGCCGGAACCGCGTCGCCCGGCCGAAGCCCCGCAACGCCCATCGCCTTCCGCTCCTGTGGAGTTCGACCATGCCTAAGACCGTCAAACTGGATCTGCCCGTTCTCCTTCCGGGGGCGCCCGACGCCTCCGACGCCTGTGTGGGAAGACTGATCAGTCTGTTGCGCATCACCGACGGGGTCGAAAAGGCGCATGTCGAGGAAACGGACGCCGGACCGAAACTGTGTATCCACTACGATCCGGAGCGGCTTTCTCTTGCCCAGGTTCGCCGGGCCGCCACACAGGCCGGGGGATCGATCAGTGATCGCTACGATCACCTGGCCGGCTGGGTCGGGGGGGTGCGCCACGCCCGGCATGCGAGGACACTGGAGGCGGCGCTGGCCGCAGAGCCCGGCGTGCTGCAGGCGGCGCTCGACGCTTCAGGAGCTATCCGGGTCGAGTTCGACCGGCAGAAACTGGAGCGCACAGACCTCGAGGCGCGGCTTCGGGGCCATGGTCTGCAACTCTCGGCGAAGCCCCAAGCCACGGTCTCCGTGGACAGCGGCCACGGTCAGGACGGCAAAGCCGGCGAGGCGGCGCATGAAGGGCACGATCACGCGGCCGGGGAGGGGCACGACCATGCCCATGGTGGTTTGCTGGGGCCGAACATCGAGCTGTACTTCGCTCTCGCCAGCGGCGGCGCTCTCGCCGTCGGCTATCTGATCGAACGGTTCGCGCCCGGTGTTCCCGGGTGGGCTCCACTGGTCCTCTTCCTTGCGGCTTATCTGTTCGGCGGCTTCTTCACCATTCGCGAGGCGGTGGAGAACCTGAAGCGACGCCGCTTCGAGATCGACACCCTCATGCTGGTCGCGGCGGCGGGTGCGGCCGCCCTGGGCGCATGGGCCGAGGGGGCCTTGCTGCTCTTCCTGTTCAGCCTGGGTCACGCTTTGGAGCATTACGCGCTCGGGCGGGCGAAGCGGGCGATCGAGGCGCTGGCCGCCCTGGCGCCTCGCACCGCGCATGTGCGTCGCGGCGAAGAGGTCGTGGAGCTTCCGGTCGAGGACCTGGAGATCGGCGATGTCGTCGTGGTGCGCCCGAACGAGCGCCTGCCGGCCGACGGCTTCGTGGTCGTGGGGACGACCAGCATCAATCAGGCCCCGGTCACCGGCGAGAGCATGCCGGTGGACAAGCAGCCGGTGACGAACGCGGAAGAGGCGAGGGCGCGTCCAGCGGGCGTCATCGCCGCCTCGGTCGTGTTCGCGGGGACCATAAATGGCGCCGGCGCCATCGAGATCGAGACGACCAAACGATCGAGCGACACCACCCTTGCCAAGGTGGTGCGGATGGTCAGCGAAGCGGAGACGCAGAAGTCGCCGACGCAGAGGTTCACCGACCGGTTCGAGAGGATCTTCGTCCCTCTCGTGCTGGCCCTGGCCTTCGTCCTGCTGTTCGCCTGGGTCGTCGTCGACGAGCCTTTCCGCGACAGCTTCTACCGGGCCATGGCCGTGCTCGTGGCGGCCAGCCCCTGTGCCCTGGCCATCGCAACGCCCAGCGCGGTTCTGTCGGGTGTCGCCCGGGCGGCCCGCGCCGGCGTGCTGATCAAGGGTGGCGCGCCGTTGGAAAATCTGGGCGCGCTCGACGCCATCGCCTTCGACAAGACCGGCACCCTGACCGAGGGGCGACCCCGGATCACCGACGTTGTTCCGCTCGGACGGACCTCGCAAACCGATCTCCTGACGGTCGCCGTCGCCGTCGAGCGGCTCAGTGACCATCCCCTCGCGGAGGCGATCGTCCGCGACGGGAGCCAGCGCCTCGTCGCGGCTCCTGTGCAGACCGCGACGGATCTCCGCAGCCTGACGGGAAAGGGCGTCACCGCGACCCTGAACGGCGAGACGATCTGGATCGGCAAGCCGGAGATGTTCGGGGCGGATGGCGTCGCGCCGCTGGGTCCCGACGCCGAGATCGCCGTCGCGGCCCTGCGCAACCAGGGCCGCACCCTCATGGTGGTTCGCCAGGGCTCACACGACCTGGGTTTGATCGGCCTGCTCGATACGCCGCGTCCGCAGGCGCGCGAAACGCTCACGGCTCTGAGGGCCCTCGGCATCCGTCGGATGATCATGATCTCGGGCGACCACCAGAAGGCCGCCCAGGCCGTCGCCGGTCAGGTCGGTTTGACCGAGGCGTGGGGTGATCTCCTGCCGGAAGACAAGGTCGAGGCGATCAAGAAGCTCCGGGCCGAAGCCCGGGTCGCGATGGTGGGCGATGGCGTCAACGACGCCCCGGCCATGGCCACGGCGACCGTCGGCGTCGCCATGGGGGCGGCGGGGTCAGACGTCGCGCTGGAAACGGCGGACGTGGCCCTGATGGCGGACGATCTGTCCAAGCTGCCCTTCACGGTCGGGCTCAGTCGGCAGACCCGCCGGATCATTCGTCAGAACCTCTTCGTCAGCCTCGGCGTCGTCGCCTTCCTCATCCCGGCCACCATCCTCGGTCTCGGGATCGGGCCGGCCGTCGCCCTGCACGAAGGCTCGACGCTCCTCGTCGTCTTCAACGCCCTGCGGCTGCTGGCCTGGCGCGATCCGCGCGCAGAGCCGTGACCCTCAAATCCCAGAAAAGGAGACTACCATGAAACGGTCCGGATGGGTTGGCGCGATCGCGTTGTTTCTTCTCATATCGGCCTTCGGCTTCGGGATGCTGTCCCGCCAGAACGCGACCCGACCTCCGGCGGTCACGCCCGTCGATGCTCGTCCGATCGACGCCCACGCGGGCCATGCCGACGCCGCGGCGTACAGTCCGGCCACCCGGTCGTTCAAGGAGGCCAACGAGCGCATGCACCTCGCCATGGAGATCGACTACAGCGGCGACGCCGATGTCGACTTCATGCGCGGGATGATCGCCCACCATGAGGGAGCGGTCGCTATGGCCCGGATCGCCCTGGAGCACGGAAAGGACGCCGAGGTTCGCGGGCTCGCCGAAGAAGTGATCCGCACCCAGGAAGCAGAGATCGTCCGCATGCGTGTGTGGCTCGCCAACCGCGCCGGACGTCCCGTCGAGCCGGCGGCCTAGATCATGGGCGGAAAGCGCTCCCCGATCCGCAGCCATGCCCCCCGATGGCGGCCAGGCCGGTATCGCCCTCGGGGTCGGACAAAGCGTCGGGTTCGGCCGTTCGATCCCGTTCCGGATACCTTGATCGCCCTCGCCGGCAGCCTCGTCGCAGGCCTGGTCGTCTGTGTCATCGCCGTGCCGCTAGCATCGCTCTACCGCATACCGATGTATCTCCCCTACGGGGCGCTGATGCTTTTGTTGACCTTCATGACCTACCGTGTCGCCGGAAGAGACAAGGCGGGACGGGTTATGGCGGGGGTGATGGGGGTGGTCTGCGTTCTTGGGGTGGCTGCGCTCTTTCTCGGCCGCGACCAGATTGTCCTCGGGTCCCGTCACCACCACGATACCCCCGGCCCGGTCGCCGCAACGCGCGCGGACTGACGTTGGTCGAGGTCGCAGAACCCCGCAGGCCGGCCCGGATCGCGCGCGGCGGCTGGCTCGACGTTCTCCGGTTCGTCGCCGGCGCCCTGATCATCCTGTATCACTTTCGCGAGGCGGCTCCGACGCCTCTGGGCGAACTCCACCCGGTGTTTGACCGGGGGTTCCTGCTGACCAACTTCTTCATCATCGATTCCGGGTACATTCTGGCCCGGATCTATGGCGACGGCTTCGCCGCCCGCTCGCTCAACATCCCGGACTATATCCGCCAGCGCGTCCTCAGGGTCGTCCCGTCTCATCTCGTCGTGATCGGCGTACTTGCCGCCATGGTCGCCGTCGCCGCCGCGGTCGGCATTCGCCCGAGCAATCCCCAGTGGTTCGACTGGGCGCAGCTCCCGGCGCAGGCGGCTCTGCTTCAGGCCTACGGCGTTCCGGGGGGGCAGGGCTGGAACGCGCCGACCTGGACGCTCTCGGCCCTGCTTGGATGTTATCTCCTGCTGCCGTGGATATGCCGACTGATCTGGCGTCGGCGGCCTTGGCTGATCGTGGCGGGCGCCGTTGGGCTTCTGATCCTCGCGGACTGGGCCAGCCGCGCCTGGCTCGGCGATCCGATCTACCGCCTGCCGTTCCGCCACGGCTTCCTGCGGGCCCTACCTCTGTTCCTGCTGGGTGTTGCGGCAGCGCTGTTCGGGGCGCGCGTCTATGTCTCACCCACGCTCGCCGCGATCACGGGAATAATCGCCTTCGTCGCCCTGGTTTGCGCGCAGGCGGTTGGGACCACGGCCTTGCTCTCGCTTCTGCTGCTTACGGTGATGATCTGGGCTGCGGGCGCGGCGCCTGTCGCGAAGCCCTCACGCTTGATCGAGCATCTCGGCCTGATGTCGTTCGCGATCTTCCTGACCAATGAGGTGGTCCGGATCCTCTGGTTCGGGGTCTTCGATGCGATCGGACAGGAAGGCTGGTCTTCAGACGTTCGCTGGGCGATCTGGACTGCGGGCCTGGCGAGCGCCTTCATCGGAGCTGTAATCTTCCGGTACGCCTTCGACCGTCCTGTCCAGGAACGCTTCAACCCTCCACGAAGACCGGCAGCCGCTCCCGGCGTCAGCATTGAGCGGCCCATCGCATAGACTTGCTATGTCCCGGATGTAGAGCTGAGCGGAGAGGACACGGAAGTCCGGATCCGAACGTATGCTCCCCTAAAGTGCCGGGCCGCCTGCAGCAGCACCGCCCTACGAGCAGGGATGGGCGGCGCCTACTCTTCGTCCTCAATCACCGCAAGGGGAGGCCGCTGCCATCCATCTGCGGCGAATACCGCGAGAACGTCGCGAAACTGGTCCACGTGGCGGACTTCGTGCAGTCCCTGAACGAACCGGTTCCGCGCGTCAATCGAAGGCTGACGCCCGGCGTTTCGCAGCAGACTGAGCAGGAAACCACCTGTCGCGGCTGCGGCGTAGTTCTGCCCGTTGCCGACAACGGCATCGAGCACCTGGTCCAGCTCGGCCTGCGCCAGGGAGCCCGTGTAGGGCGCGATGAAGGCGCTGAAGTTGGCTTCCGAACCCCTGAAGCTGCCCGAGCCCGCATAGCGCGCGAGCGCGTTCGGCCATAGGTCCGCGAGCGGAGTGGCAGCGATCGTGCGCGCAAGTGTGTCGCGGTCCAGTCGCGGTATCGCTGCGAGGAGGGGCGCCCGGAACCGCTCGAACGTGATCCCCATCATGATCCGGACATCGGCGACATTGGCGGGGTCGAGGTTGTTGACGGTCTCCTGCAGGGCGGTCTGCGTGGCCTCCTGGATCAGCGGCCA
This sequence comes from Brevundimonas sp. UBA6550, assembly GCF_002434505.1. GTDB lineage: Bacteria > Pseudomonadota > Alphaproteobacteria > Caulobacterales > Caulobacteraceae > Brevundimonas. Next base: position 199,477 of record NZ_DJKE01000012.1, on the reverse strand, counting down.
GAAGTTCGGGAAGGCGGCGATGAAGGCGATCGCCCGAGGCCGATCGACAGGCGCCAGATTGTCGAGGAGCTGAACAATAGAAGGCGTGAGTTCGGGCCACGCTGCAGGGGTTCGCTCCCTGACCGCCACGAGCGCCGAGGCGATTTTGCCGCGCACTCCGTCTAGGTGAGGGGGAATACCCTTGAGCAAGGACTTGGCGAGAACGGTGCCAAAGTTGCGGATGTTCTGGGACCGGACGCGAACGAGATAGCGCTGCTCGACGTAGTCGAGGATCCTGGCGTGATCGTTCGGAAATCCGGGCGACTGAACGTCGACATCGAAGACTTCGAAGATGGCTCGGCCCTGAAGGGGTTCCTGGGCAAGCACGAGATCGACAGCGTTCACCAGATGCATCCGCACCAGTTCCGGTGTGGGCTCGAACAGCAGGGCTTCGGCCGAGAAGGCGGGATGGGCGCACAGGTGGCGGTCCTCACGCAGTCTCTCCAATTGTCGCCGGGCGATTTGGCTGATCGCCTGGGTGTTGTCCGCCGCGTCCTCGATGATCCTGCCCTCCAACTGGAGCAGCTGGCGGATGTCGTTGATCGCGGTCGCATTGTCCCAGGATTGAAGGAAGGTCGTCGCCGCCGCGTCGCCCATCGCGCTCAGTTCCCGGTACTTGGCGATCAGATCATAGGCGAGCGCGACCCAGGCCGCCGTCAGGGAGGCGCGAAGGGCGCCGGCCTTGTAGGCCTTCACGGCATCGAGGAAGTAGATGCGGGACTGGGCGTTGCGCACCTTGGTCAGTAGGATGTCGAGATCTACGAAGCTGGCGTCCACGGGGGCCTACCGAAGAGAGAAATGAGGACTGAGATGAGGTCGGGGAGCTAATGGGGCGAGGCCCTGATCCTGACCGAGCTACTCGTACGGAAGCTCGCCGAAGAGACCGATCATCAGATCGCCCTTCAGCTCACGGAAGGGAATCTCGACGAAGTGGTCGGGGTGTCTGGGCTTGGCCGGTCCATCCCCTGGACCGTTTTTGGTGTGGCCGCGAACCTGTTCGCCGCCTTCCTTGACGTAGGGAAGGACAACGAGCCGCCCATGATTGGTCGAGAGTATGGTGCCCTCGCGCCATAGGGTCGAACCATCCTCACCCTTGTCGCTTGTCGTCGCCTTGACCGTCCAGCCGAGCTGCCCGTCCGGCTCGCACCAGAACACGATCCCATTGCTGACCAGCACGCGCTCGCCACGGGCCAGAGCCTCAGCGAGCAGGCGTTGAACGCTGGCGAGCTGAAGAAGCTGATTGGCCCGCGGCAGCAGTTCGGCGCGGATCTTGGCCTTCACCTGACCCCAGTGCTGATCCTGGTGAAACTTGAATCCGTTGGCGATCCGGGCGCGCAACGCCTTTTCAGCCGACTTCTCTCCGGCGGGATAGGGCTTGCTCCAGACGTCGTCGGCATTGCGATACAGAACGACCTGCCGTCCGCGGCCATCAAGAAGAGCCATCCAAAGATAGGGGTAGGTTTGGAGCTCTTGCGCAAGAGCCTCCCGATATGGCTCGGCCTCAGTGTGCAGCTTGAGTTGACCGATGGGGATCCGGGGCGTGTCCGCGTGGCGTCGGACCGCCTCAGAAAGCATAAGGGCTTCCTCATCTGCCAGACGTTGCCGCGACTGAAGCGCCTTGCGGACCTTCAAGGTGAGAGAGGTCTTCTCTGTTGCGTCCATCTGCCTCGCAGCGAGCGCCGCCGCCAGTGAGGGATTCAGAGCCTCGGCTGCGGATACTGCGGCCTCCCGATCCGGATGGACGTCCATTCTGACCCATCCCTCCTCGGACGGGATTCGTCGGTCTCGCCAGCGAACACCGCCATCCTCGGTCTCGACCAGCTCCACCATGAACCAGCGCTCATGCAACGGGCGATAGCTCGGCCATATCGCGAGGATAGGATCATGATCCTGCCGGCTGTCTCCCCACTTGATCATGCATACCTCCCGACTCGGACCTGATCTGATCGACAGGCGCGCATTGACGCAATGCCTGATTGAAGCTTGGCTGTGCGCAACGAAACTTGAGATGGCGCCGCGTGGCGCTGGCATGGGGCGAGGGGACTTCCCAAGTTAACATCCCCAATCGATGGAGCGTGAGATTATGGTGAAGGTTGTCGGGTTTCCTGCCCCCGTAGATATCTCCAGCCTGAAGCCCGGATCAGCGTTCCAGGTCGGTGATACAGCTCCGCCGCTCTACGGCGTCACAGTGAAGGCGTTTGATCTGGTGACGGCCATCCTTCTCGGTCAAGTGAAGGGCCAGGCAGCCTTGCCGGGCTATCTGCAGAATCAGCACCTCCCCGGTGAGTGCTACGCTGTCGATGCCGAGCTCGTGGTAGGCAGAACCGCGAAGACGGAGCGACGCGAAGCGGTGACGCATGGCGCGCTCGTCTTCGATGGCGAGAACAAGCCGTTCCTCGTCATTGAGCAAGCCGATCCCTTCCCACGCCTGTACTTGTCGATGGAGACAGGCGAAGCAAAGACGGACGGGCCAGCGGGCATGTTGCGAATCTATGGGAACTGGTTGCTTAGGCTGGAGGGCGAAGGGAAGACGCTGACCGAGCTCACGCTCAATGGCTAAGAAGGTCTACACGTCCTCGGAGGATCTGCTGGAAGGCCTCAAGCAGGATGTCCTCTACCTCCTGCTCACGATCTTGGCGCACCGCGAAAAGCAGCGCCTGCCGAACCTGGGAAAGATGTCACGAGAAGACCTCGTGCTTGAGCTCGCCCTGCTGGAAAGCGGGACGAGGGATATCATCGCGCGACTTACAGCGCTGGACGACGACGGTTCCGGGGCACGGTCTTTCCCAAATGCTCTCGCTGCCATGAATCGCGAGGGACTAGCGGCCAGGAAGGCTGAAGATCTGAAGGCCCAAGTCAAGGCGTACCGGGCGGCGATCAACGATCTCAAGGTCAACCATCGCAACAGCTACATCAGCCATGTGCAGGAGTTCGCCGAAGTTCTCCCGCGCGTCCTAGATAAGCCCGTGCGTTTCGCGGCGGCAGCGAGCCACGCCGTCAATGTTCTCGACGCCTTGATAGGGCGACAGGTGGATTATCGCTTCCGGGTCGGCTCTCAGGAACCTGAGCTTGATTTGCGTGCGCGTCTCTCCGCTCGGTAGCCGAAACATGAAGTCCTGCGTCCTGACATAAAGTGCGATGCCGAGCCTTCCTGCGGAGGCTGCGGCCTTACACAAATGCTTACACAGTCGACTGGGTTGTGGTAGATTCTTGTTAAGTATCAGATGGTTGATGCTGGCGTGTGTGACTTAAAATCTGCCGGACGCAAGTCCTTGCCGGTTCGAGCCCGGCCGCCCGCACCAGCCGCCGCCCGATGGTCACAGATTGGTGCGCGCCAGCTCCAGAACCTCGTCGCCGCGGCCGTTCATGATGGCCTTGAGCATGAACAGGCTGAAGCCCTTGGCCTGTTCCTTCTTGATCTTGGGGGGGATGACCAGCTCCTGGCCGGCGGTGACGACGTCCACCAGGGCGGGGCCGGGATGGGCCAGGGCCTGGGCCACCGCATCCTCGACCTGATCCGAGGCCTCGACGCGGAAGGCGGTGACGCCCATGGCGCGGGCCATGGCGGCGAAGTCGGGGTTCTTCAGGTCGGTGCCGACATCCAGGAAGCCGGCCGCCTTCATCTCCATGGCCACGAAGCCCAGAGAGCCGTTGTTGTAGACCACCACCTTCAGCGGCAGACCCAGCTGCGACAGGCTGATGAAGTCGCCCATCATCATGGTGAAGCCGCCGTCGCCGGACAGGGAGATCACCTGGCGGCCGGGCGCGGCGGCCTGGGCGCCGATGCCCTGCAGCATCGCATTGGCCATGGAGCCGTGGTTGAACGATCCCAACAGGCGCCGGCGCCCGTTCATGGTCAGATAGCGGGCGGCCCAGACGGTCGGGGTGCCGACGTCGGCGGTGAAGACGGCGTCCTGGGCGGCCAGCCGGTCGATCACGGCGGTCAGATACTGCGGATGGATGGGCCGGTCGGCCGGGGCGGGCCGGGCCAGCTCGTCCAGACCCTTTCGCGCCTCGGCATAGTGTTTGCGGGCGGCCTGGAGGAAGCGTGACGAGCGATCCGTCCTCAGGTGCGGGATCAGGGCGGGGATGGTCTCGGCCACGTCGCCGACGATCCCTTGCGCCAGATGGGCGCGCTTGCCCAGCGCGGACGGATCGCGGTCGATCTGGATGATCCTGGCGTCCGAGGGATAGAAGTTGCGATAGGGAAAGTCGGTCCCCAGCATGACCAGGGCGTCGCAGTTCATCAGGGCGTGATAGCCGGACGAGAAGCCGATCAGGCCGGTCATGCCCACGTCATAGGGATTGTCCCATTCGACGTGCTCCTTGCCGCGCAGGGCGTGGACGACCGGGGCCTGAAGCGCCTCGGCCAAGGCCAGAACCTGGTCGTGGGCGCCCGCGCAGCCGCTGCCGGCCAGGATGGCTGCCTTGTCGGCGCCGTTCAGCAGCTGGGCCGCCTGGGTCACGTCGTTGAGCGCGGGGCTGATGCGCGGCCGGGCGGGGGCGGACCAGTCGGGCGAGGCGCCGTCGGGCGCGCGGGCCAGGGCGACGTCGCCGGGCAGGACGATCACCGCCACCCCGCCCTTGCCGACCGCCGTGTTCAGGGCGCGGGCCAGGACGCCGGGGATCTGGGCCGGGTTGGACACCAGTTCGCAGAAGTCGCTGCATTCGCGGAAGAGCTCCTGCGGATGGGTCTCCTGGAAATAGCCCAGGCCGATCTCGGACGAGGGGATGTGGGCGGCGATGGCCAGGACCGGAACCCGGTTGCGATGACAGTCGAACAGGCCGTTGATCAGATGCAGGTTGCCCGGCCCGCAGCTGCCGGCGCAGACGGCCAGCTGGCCCGTGACGGCGGCCTCGGCGCCGGCGGCGAAGGCGGCCGTCTCCTCGTGGCGGACGTGCATCCATTCGATCTGGTCGAAGCGGCGCAGGCTGTCGTTCAGGCCGTTCAGGCTGTCGCCCGTGACGCCCCAGATGCGCTTTACCCCGGCCGAGGCCAGGGTCTTGGCCAGAAGGTCCGCGACGGTCATCGCCATGGTCGGCTCCCGATAGGTCTGTTGATAATCGAGGGGCGCGCCATGCGTCCCGTTCAGCTTAACAATGCGCGGGACGGCGTTCGGCTGCCTGCGGCCTGTCGCCCCGCGCCGAACCGGCTATGGTGGGGTCATGACCAGGGCTGCGGCATGATCAAATACATCGGCTCCAAACGCGCCCTGCTGGGCCATGTGACGGGGGCCATCGTCGGCGTCCTGCCGGACGGCGGGCGGGTGTGCGACCTGTTCTCCGGCACGGCGCGGGTCGGCCATGCGCTGAAGAAGCAGGGGTTCCAGGTCTGGTCGAACGACGTCAACGCCTATGCCCATGCCCTGGCCGCGACCTATGTCCAGGCGGATCGGGAGCGGTGGATCGAGCGGGCCGAGGCGGTGCTGGCGGAGCTGAGAACCGTCACGCCCCAGGCGGGCTGGTTCACCCAGGCCTTCTGCCGCGACGCCCGCTACTTCCATCCCGACAACGGCGCGCGCATCGACGCGGTGCGCGATCGGATCGAGGCGATGGGGCTGGAGCCCGAGCTGAAGGCCATCGCCCTGGTCAGCCTGATGGAGGCGGCGGATCGGGTCGATTCCACCGCCGGCGTGCAGATGGCCTATATGAAGCAGTGGGCGCCGCGTGCGCTGAAGCCGCTGGCGCTGAGGACGCCCGATCTGGTCCCGGCGGCGGCGGGCGGCCCGTGCCGGGCGACGCAAGGGGACGCGGTCGAGATCGCCGATCAGGTGGAGGCGGATCTGGTCTATCTGGACCCGCCCTATAACCAGCATTCCTACCTGGCCAACTACCACTGCTGGGAGAGTCTGGTGCTGTGGGATCGACCCGAGACCTATGGGGTGGCCAACAAGCGGGTGGACGTGAAGACGCGCAAGAGCCCCTTCAACAGCCGCCCCGGCATCGGCCCGGCCCTGCGGTCGGTGATCGAGCGGGTCAGGGCGCCGAACCTGATCGTCAGCTTCAACGACGAGGGCTATCTGAGCCGGGCCGAACTGGTCGAGATGCTGTCCGCGCGCGGCCATGTGCAGGTGATCGAGGTGGCGCATCCCCGCTATGTCGGCGCCCGCATCGGCATCCATAACCCCAAGGGCGAGAAGGTCGGACAGGTCGGACGGCTGCGGAACGTGGAGCAGCTGTTCGTCGTCACGGATCGGCCCGTGGCCCTGCCGGTCGCCGCCTAATCGCCTGAAAAACAACACCCGCGAGGCTGGAACGCGAATCGCGGCGTGCCGTTGGGGAAGCATGGAACCCCGCGCCGACACCGCTCGCCTTCGCTCCCTGACCGACCCCGACACCCTCGGGGCCGATGGTCGGGTCGCGCCCGCCGAGGCCCGGTCGTGGGCGCCCCGCCCGGATGCGCCGCGCGTCGCCAAAGCGGACTGGGGCTGGGGCGCGCCGCCGGTCGAGACGCGGCCGACCTTCACCCACAACGCCGCCCGCTACAGCCGCCCGGCCGAGGCCGTCGCTCCGGTCGAACGTGTGGACCTGGAGCCCGAGCTGTCGCCGCCGCCGCGCTGGATGATGATGGTGGCGGGCGCGGCGGTGGCGGCCCTGCTGGGCGCGCTGCTGGGCGGCTTCATGCACATCTGAGGCAGGGCGTCAGACCTCTTCCAGCAAGGCGCGGATCGGGGACCAGCTGCGCCGATGGGCGGGGCAAGGTCCCAATGTTTTCAAGGCGTTCTGGTGGATCGGCGCATTATAGCCCTTATGGCTGGCGAAGCCGTATCCGGGGTATTGGGCGTCCAGTTCGATCATAAGGCGGTCGCGCGCCGTCTTGGCCAGGATAGAGGCCGCCGCGATGGACAGGGACAGGCCGTCGCCGCCGACCACGGTCTGGATCTCGCACGGCAGCTTGAAGCGATAGTTGCCGTCGACCAGGGCCGCGACCGGCTGGACCTGCAGCGCCTCGATGGCGCGGCACATGGCCAGGCCCGTGGCGTGCAGGATGTTCAGGTCCTCGATCTCCTCCACCGAGGCGAAGCCGACGCCCCAGGCGACGGCGCGGGCCTTGATCTCGGGCTCCAGGGCGGCGCGGCGCTTTTCGGTCAGGGCCTTGGAATCGTCGATGCCGGGGGGCAGGTCGTCGGGGTTCAGGATCACCGCCGCCGCCGACACCGGACCCGCCCACGGACCGCGCCCGGCCTCGTCCACGCCGCAGACATGGCCGTTGACGCGCTGGATCAACACCGTCTCCAGCGCCAGCGTGGGGAAGGCCTTGGGGTTTGCGGGGGCTTTAGCCATGGCCCGCCATCGCACGAACCTGGGCGTGACGGAAGCAGGTCGTCTGGTGATCGTTGACCATGCCCACCGCCTGCATGAAGGCATAGACGATCACCGGGCCGCAGAAGTTGAAGCCGCGCTTCTTCAGGGCCTTGGCCATGGCTTCGGACTGGTCGGTCTTGACCGGGGCCTGGCGATAATCGGCCCAGTCGGTCTGGATCGGTTCGCCGCCGACGAAGGACCAGAGCCAGGCGGAGAAGTCTTCGCCGTTGTCGCGCATCTGAAGCCAGATCTGGGCGCCCCGGATGGCGGCGACGATCTTGGCGCGCGAGCGGATGATGCGGGGATCGTTCAGCAGGCGCTGGATATCGTCCTCGCCATAGCGGGCGACGATCTGGGGGTCGAAGCCGTCGAAGGCGTCGCGAATGCCCTCGCGCTTTCTCAGAATGGTGATCCAGGCGAGGCCCGCCTGGAAGCCGTCTAGGATCAGCTTCTCCCACAGGGCGCGCGGGTCGTATTCGGGCACGCCCCACTCGGTGTCGTGATAGGCGATGTAGAGCGGGTCTGTGGTCCCGCACCAGCCGCAGCGGCCGTCTGCACGTGAATCGGTCATGGCGTCATGTTGCCAGTCTGTTCCGGTGGAAAAAAGGGCGGGGTTGGAGACGCGGCGGCGAAAAAGACCGTCTGAATAGTCTCGATCGTCTGAAATCGGGGCGGTGCGCGGAATTGCAATGCACCGGCGAAAGGAGTGCAAAGTGCGAGAGGGTGCAATTGGGGAGGGGCGGAGTTGGACGATGAAAAAAACAGTCCAACGAGTCCAACGAGTCCAAGTTTTCGTCTCCTCCTGTCCTGAAACCGCGCAGTGTAAGGGCGTTTGGGGGAGGGGATGGTCGATTGACGCTGGTGGCGGTCAAGTCGCGGAAAGAGGGGCGGAAGTTTCGTCGGATTAGGATGGCTGGAACGGCTCGCATGCCTTTCGTCATCCTCCGGCGAGCGTAGCGAGACCGGGGGACCCAGCGGCGCGCGTGAGCGCGAACCTGTCGCGAGAGCAAACCTAAGATGTCTTTGCGGCGGACGTATCGCCTTCGGCGCCGCTGGGTCCCCCGGTCTGCGCCGCAAGCGGCTTGCCGGAGGATGACGACAGAGAGGAGGCGGCTCTAGTCCCGCACCAGCCCACCGTCGACGACCAGGTTCTGGCCCGTCACCGCGCGGCTCCAGGGCGAGGCGAAGAACAACACGGCGTCGGCGAACTCTTCGGGCGTGGTCACCGACCGAAGGGGCGTCATGCCGGCGATCAGGTCGAACACGGCTTCGGGCGTGGCGGCGCTGGCGTCGGTGGTGCGCAGCAGGCCGCCCGAGACCATGTTGACGGTGATCCCGTCCGGCCCCAGGTCGCCGGCGGCGGTGCGGGTCAGGCTGAGCAGGGCGGCCTTGGCGGCGGTATAGTCGTGATAGGGCACGACCGGGTTCTGGAACAGGTTGGTGCCGATGTTGACGACCCGGCCGAACCGGGCGGCGGCCATGCCGGGCGCCGCAGCCTGGATCAGGTTCAGGGCGCCGCGCACCACGGTCGAGAACTGGCGGTCCATCTCGTCCCAGCCGATGGCGGTCATTTGGGACCGGGCGTCGCCGTTGAAGCTGTAGTCCAGGGCGTTGTTGACGACGGTGGTCACAGGGGCGCCGAAACGGCTTTCAGCGGCGGCGACCATGGCGTCCACGGCGGCGCGGTCGATCACGTCGGCCTGGAGGGCGATGGCGCGCTCGCCGATCTCGGCCGCCAGGGCGTTCGCCGCTTCGCCGCTGTTGCGCCAGTTGATCACCACGCGGGCGCCTTCACGGGCGAAGGCGCGCACGCAGGCGGCGCCGACGCCGCGCGCGCCGCCGGTGACGAGGACGATCTGGTCGGCGATCTTCATGGGGCGACTCAAGGCTGGGAGGAGGGAAGCACGTCCTCGCCCATCCAGGCGGGTTTGCGCAAGCGCACCGGGCGGCCGTCCACCGTCAGGTCGCCGTCGATGCGGTCCACCCGCAGCAGGGCCATGGCGGAACCGTCGCGGCCGGACAGCACCTCGCCCGCGCGCAATTCGCCCTTCAGCACCTCGGCGCCGAAGGCGGGGGGCGGGCCGTCGAAATCCAGCGGCAGCATCCGGTTCTTGATCGCGCCCCGCCGCTTCATGCGCGAGGTGGTCTCCTGGCCGACGAAACAGCCCTTGTGGAAGTCGATGCCGTTCAGCAGGTCGAAATCGGCCTCGATCGGATAGGTCTTGTCCTGCGGCGCGTCGGCGGTCGGATCGGGCAGGCCGATGGACAGGCGGTGGGCGTCATAGTCGGCCTGAACGGCGTCGGCGGTCGCGTCGCCGCCATAAAGGCGGCCGCCCATCAGCGGCGTGCGCGGATCGGGCATGAAGCCCGCGGGCGCATCCGGCCAGGCGGCGAAGACGGGACGGTCGTCGGCGGCGACCTGAACCTTGGCGCGCAGCCTGTACATCGTCAGCCGCTGCAGCAGTGCCTCGCGGCGGTCGGCGGCGACATCCAGCAGAACGCCGTCGTCCCGACCCAGGATGAACAGGTCGAACAGCAGCCGGCCGGGCGGAGAGAGCAGGGCGCCGAACCGCAGTTCGCCGTCGTTCAGCGTCTCCACGTCCTGGGTCAGCAGATTGTGCAGGAAGGGCTTGGCGTCCTCGCCCGTGATCGAGATCAGGGCGCGGCTGTCGAGACGGGCGATGGGCATGACGGCTAGATAGGGGCAAGAGGGCGCGAGGAAAGGGAGGGGGCGGCATTTCCGTAGAGCCCTACTTCCTGCCCGTCATCCTAGGCCTTGTGCCTAGGATCCATACACACAGACCTCGCTGCTGGAATTCGGTCGTCAGATGACTGAACGTCTGGATCCTAGGCACAAGGCCTAAGGATGACGAACCTTTGTGAAGACGAACCTTTGAGAAGATGACGAGCCTTTGGGAAATAGAGGCGACGCGGTTCGTCATTCCGGGGCAAGCGGAGCGAAGAACCCGGAACCCAGGGCCGCGCGCATTGCTCTATGCCTTCAAGACCCGATGCTCGCCTCCTGGGTTCCGGGTTCGTCCATCGGACGCCCCGGAATGACGGACCTACACCACCGCATAGCGCGCCACGACGCCATCGGGCTGGAAGTCGTGTTCGGCCAGCTTGTCCAGGGATCGGACGACGCGCGCGACGAAGGCTTCGGGATCGCCCTCTTCCACGGCGGGGCGCAGCCAGTCGGTGACGACGGCGCGCGCCGGATAGGTCCCGACCGGGCCGGGGATGCTGAGCGCGACCTGGATGCCCTCGGCGATCCAGCCCGCCACGGTGACGAAGAAGTCGGTCGAGGCCAGGAAGTCCGAGCGGCGCAGGACATACAGGGTGATGATCCCGTCCTCGACCCCGTCGGGCCGCACGATCACGCCGCTGCGGTCCGGTCGCCAGGCCTCGTCCAGTTCGATCACGCGCCACAGGCAGAACCAGATGCGGCAGGTGTTCGGCCGGATCTCGTGAACCGAACAGCCGGCGCCGTCGACGCAATAGGCGCACAGTTCGCCGGTCGGCTTGGCCAGTTCGGGCAGGTCCAGCGGAATGACCCGGCAGCATTCCACGCAACCGCCGCAGGTCCGGCCGGGGAGAAGGGGAAGTGAGGCCATCACGCCGAAATCTCAGTCGGTCGTCTGCCAGACCTTTCGCGCTCCATAGTCGATGGCGAAGCCTCTGTCGCCCAGCCAGTCGACGCCCAGGATGGCCATCGGCTGATCCGGCGAACCCAGGCGGTCGAAGACGGGCAGGGCGCCGATCTTGACCGAGACGGCCCGCCACCGCCATCGCCCGACCTGGGCCGCCGCGATCCGGGCCTGACGCAACTCCAGCGGCGCGCCGTCGACGCCCGTGATCTGGCCGCCCGAGGGCAGGGCGTCGGTCTTCAGCCCCAGGGCGGTCGCGAAGGCGGGATTGAGGGTGGTGTGTTGCGCGCCGGTGTCCAGCAAGGCCCAGCCGTCGGTCCGGCCGATGCGGACAGGCAGCAGGATGCGCCAGGGTCGCTGCCAGTCCGTGCGAACCGGGGTCCAGCCGGCTTCGACGGCGCCGCTGGCGCGCACCGACACGCAGGCCTGGGCCGGCCGCCACACGGCCATGGCGTCGCCGAACAGATCGACGCCGGCAAGACCCGCTATGTCGTGGCTGTCGAAGGCGGGAGGCGTAATCTCGGGCGAAACGAAGTCGCGCATCCGCACCGGCCCGGCGTCGAAGGCGGCGATGCGGTAGAGATCGACCTGGACGGCGCCGCCCATGCCCTGGGCCTGGTCCGGCGCCGGCTCGCGCGGCGGATGGAGCAGGGCGACGCGCGGCGCGTCCAGCGTCGTGCCGCTGGAGGCCGTGTCCAGCACGAAGGCGAATGGCCCCTGGCCGTTGACCCGCGCCTGGATGACGGGGCTGTCTCCGTCGCCGCGCTCCAGCATCAGGCAGGACGTGTCCGAGGCGACGAGCATCAGGGCTGTGGCGAGTGCGATCATGGGCGTCCTCCGCAATCAGCAGGGCCACGATGCGGCGCCGACGGCAAGTTAAGCCTTGGTCATATCCGGGCGCGCGGCGACCCCTACCCCAGCGCGCGCTCAAGCTGGGCGATGCGGCGGTCCATGTCGGCGACGACCTGCTCCAGGCGGGCCTTTTCCGACGCCATGTCGATGGGGGCGCCGTCCTCGTAGGACAGGGTGGCGCCCTTGGCGATCAGGTCCAGCCGATAGATGGCCGTGACGCGCTGGGCCTTGAAGCGGTCCAGGGCGGCGGTCGCGGCGGGGTCGGCGGCGGAAGGGGGCGTCTGGCTCATGCGCGTCGCTGTAACGCAGGACGTCCGCCTGTGGAAACAGTCGTTTGGCGCTGAACCTGAGATAGAATCCCTGTAGTCCTGATCTCATGATCGGGCGGTTCCCAATCCTGTATATCGCCGAGGCCGACGCTGAGGACGCCATTCTGTCGTCCGGCGTCCTGGCGCATCTGGTCGACAGCTTGCCGCAGGCGAGCTTCACCCTCGTCGGATCGGCCGCCAGCGCGCCCCTGTTCGCCGACACGCCGCGCCTGGCCAGGACCATCGTGCTGGAGCGCGAGGGCCATTTCGAATGGATCGCCCTGTGGAACCAGGTGCGCGGGACCAAATGGGGCCTGGTCGTGGACATGCGCGGCTCGGACCTGTCGGGCAAGCTGCGGCGCGAGCGGCGGGCGGTGCGCGGCAAGACGCCGGCCGGCCTGCACGCGGTCGAGGCGGCGGCGGCGGTGCTGAAGCTGGGGCCGGAGGAGACGCCGGGGCCGCGCCTGTTCTTCTCCGACAAGACGCTGGCCGAGGCCAGGGCGCTGTTCCCGGCGACTGGCGGAGACGGGCCGATCTTGGCGGTCGGGCCGGGCGTGGAGTGGATGGGCAAGCGCTGGCCGGCCGAACGCTACGCCAAGGTGGCGACCAAACTGCTGGCCGACGACGGGCCGCTGGCCGGCGGGCGGCTGATGATCGTGGGCGAGGAGGTGGACCGCGAGGCGGCCCACACCATCCGCTACGCCGTGCCGCGCGCGCGGGTGATCGAACTGCAGGGGAAACTGACGCGGCTGCAGACGGCGGCGGCGATCTCTCAGGCGGCGCTCTATATCGGCGCGGATTCGATCTGGACGCATCTGGCCGTGGCGGCGGGCGCGCCGACCATCGCCGTCTTCGGCCCGTCGGACGAGACAACGCGCGGGCCGTGGAAGGGCCAGGCCGTGCGGGGGCCGCGCAGCTATCAGGAGTTCAAGACCCTGGACCCCCGCCTGAACCAGGCCATTCAGCATATGATGGACCTGCCGTGGGAGCGGGTGCTGAAGACCGCGATGCGGATGCTGGCGACGCGGGATGTAAGCTGATCTCCCTCCCCGTTCGGGGAGGGTGGACGCGAAGCGGCCGGGTGGGGGCGGCGCGCGACCCCGCGACGGACCTGTGGCGTTTCGCCTTGCCCTCCCCACCCGGTCTCGCCTGCGGCTCGACCACCCTCCCCGAACGGGGAGGGAGAGCGTTTAGCGGCTTTCACGAAGGACGCCGCATCCGCTAGAACCTCGGCAAGCAGTCGCAGGAGCCCGCCCCATGACCCAGACCTATGACCTGATCGTCCGTGGCGGCGAGGTGGCCAATCATGCGGGGCGCGGTCTGGCCGATGTCGGCGTGATCGACGGCAAGATCGCCTTCATCGGCGACCTGAGCCAGGCGTCGGCGGGCGAGACCTTCGACGCCACGGGCCTGACGGTCCTGCCCGGCGTCATCGACACCCAGGTCCATTTCCGCGAGCCGGGGCTGGAGTGGAAGGAGGATCTGGAGACCGGATCGCGCGCGGCGGCCTTAGGCGGCGTCGTCGCCGTGTTCGAAATGCCGAACACCAATCCCAACACCACCGACCCCGACACCATGGCCGACAAGCTGGCGCGGGCGAAGGACCGGATGTGGACGGACCACGCCTTCTACGTCGGCGGCACGCATGAGAATGCGGACTATCTGGGCGAGCTGGAGCGGCTGCCGGGCTGCTGCGGGGTCAAGGTCTTCATGGGCGCCTCGACCGGCGACCTGCTAATCGCCGACGACGAAGGGGTGAGGAAGGTTCTGTCCAATGTGCGCCGCCGCGCCACCTTCCACTCCGAGGACGAATACCGCCTGGTCGAGCGTCGCGGCCTGGCCCGCACCGGGGACTGGACCAGCCACCCCGAGGTGCGAGACGCCGAAAGCGCCATCCGCTCGACCCGGCGCCTGGTGGGTCTGGCCCAGGAGACGGGCGCGCGCATCCATGTGCTGCACGTCACGACCAGGGACGAGATGGAGTATCTGCGCTTCCACAAGGATGTCGCCACCGTCGAGATCACGCCCCAGCACCTGACCCTGGTCGGACCGGAAGCCTATGAGCGGCTGGGCAGCTATGCCCAGATGAACCCGCCGATCCGGTCGCAGGAGCATGTGGACGCCCTGTGGCTGTGGGGGATGCAGCAGGGCGTGGCCGATGTGCTGGGGTCCGACCACGCGCCGCACACCAAGGAGGAAAAGGCCAAACCCTATCCGGCCTCTCCGTCGGGGATGCCGGGGGTGCAGACGCTGGTGCCGCTGATGCTGACACACGTCGCCAATGGGCGGTTGTCGCTGGAGCGGTTCATCGACCTGACCTCGGCGGGCGCGCAGCGGGTGTTCGGCACGGCCAACAAGGGGCGGATGGCCGTCAGCTATGACGCCGACCTGACCATCGTCGATCTGAAGGCGAAACGGACGATCACGCACGACCAGCAGGCCACGCGCTGCGGCTGGACCCCGTTCGACGGCGTGGAGGCGACCGGCTGGCCGATGGCGACCATCGTGCGCGGCCGGGTGGTGATGCAGGACGGCGAACTGATCGGATCGGCGCACGGGCGGCCGGTGCGGTTCATGGAGACGTTGTGAGGCCTTCTTTTCCCGCGTCATTCTCGGGCTTGTCCCGAGGATCCCTACGCCCGGTTTTCGCCGGTGCGCGCCGTCCTCGACGGAGTCTATGGATCCTGGGCGCAAGGCCCAGGATGACGGACAGGGGGGCGGGGGCGTGACCGCCCCTGAGAAACCCCGTTTCGGCCTGATCGGCTTCGGCGCCTTCGGGCGGCTGACGGCGCGGCATCTGTCGCCGGTGTTCGATATCCTCGCCCACGATCCGGCGGCGACGGACGGGGAGGGCGTCGCGACCCTGAGCGACCTGGCGACCGCCGCCGGCTGTCCCACCGTGATCCTGGCCATGCCGGTCGAGGCGATGGGCGAGGTGCTGGCGGCCATTCGCCCGCATCTGCGACCGGACGCCCTGATCGTCGACGTGGGATCGGTGAAGGTGAAGCCCGCGCGCCTGATGGACCAGATGGCGCCGCCCGGCGTGCGCATCGTCGGCGCCCATCCGCTGTTCGGCCCGCAAAGCGGCAAGGACGGCATCGCCGGCCTGAGGATCGCCGTCTGTCCTGTGCGAGAGGGCGCGGACGCGCGCCGCGTCGCCGCCTTCTGCCGCCGCGCGCTGGGGTTGAAGGTGTTTCTGGTCAGCCCCGAGGATCACGACCGGGAGGCGGCGGTCGTCCAGGGCCTGACCCATCTGATCGCCCGCGTCCTGATCGCCATGGAGCCCCTGCCCACGCGCATGACCACCGCCAGCTTCGAACGCCTGATGCAGGCCGTCGACATGGTCCGCCACGACAGCCCTGCCGTCTTCCGCGCCATCGAACGCGATAACCCGTTCGCGGCCGAGGTGCGGGAACGGTTCTTCGCCTTGGCGGATCAGGCGCGGGGGACGGTGGGGGAAGGATAGCTCGCTCAAGCGTTGCAGATTAATCGACCGCTGATATGGTCGGGTTATGTTGGCCATCAAACGTAGTAGAATGAGGTCGGCGTTGATCGGAGGGGCAGCCCTCCTTGCAGTTTTGCTGGTTCTGAGTCTGACAACAATGCGTCCGCCGAGCCCAGCCTTGGCCGATGAGATTGATCGCGTTCTCGACCAAGACCATTGCGTCGGCTCGGTCGAAAGATGGCCGGCGCGATACTATGCTTGGCGACCAACGCCATGGTTCAGATCGAATGACGATCGAATATTCCTCTGGATGTTGACCAGCCTGTGGTTTGGGTCAGACACGTCGCAAGTCGAGGTTAGACTTTATCAAGGGGCCGATGCCGAGTTTTATCCGCCGGGCCGTCATTTTTTAAGGGCGGGTCAGACTGATGCGTTGATAGACGACTCCAACTTCATGTTTGCGGCAGGGACATACGATCTGCGGACGCGAAAGCTGAGCGACTGGACATGCGGTCCCAGCGTCGATGTCTCAACGCCAGGCCCTACTGGACTTTATACGCCCGGATGAACGCCCCCACGTCCGCCGCCACGTCCGGCGCGAGCGGCAGGGCGGGGTCGGCGTAGGTGGCCATGTTGGCGGCGCGGTCGGCGGGGGCGGTTTTCAGGACGTGGTTGACGCCGTCCCAGAGTTTCAGGGTCGCCCTGGGGTCGGCGCCGGCCAGGGCCTGGGCGTCCGTGACGCTGACCTGCAGGTCGGTGGTCCCCTGGCCGATGAAGACCGGGCCGTCGTAGGCGGCGATGAGGGCGGCGGGGTCCAGCGGCAGCCACGAGATCAGATAGGGCTGGACGGAGGGGCGGAGCAGGGCCGCCAGCGCAGGCGGCGCATCGGCGACGGTGCGGCCGGCCTCCAGCTCGGTCAGGGCGGCGAAGGCCTGGGTCTTGGTCGGTTCGGGCAGGGAGGCCAGCTGTTCGCGCAGCACCGCGCCCGCCGGACGGCCGGCGCCGGACAGCAGGATCAGGCCGCAGATCTTGTCGTCTCCGCCCTCGACCGCCTTCAGGGCCACCAGCGCGCCTTCGCTGTGGCCGATCAGCCAGGCGCAGGGCTTGCCGGCGCGGGTGGCGGCCTCGGCGGCCCAGGCGCGGGCGTCGGCGGCGTAGGCGTCGAAGCGCAGATCGGCCTCGGCCGCGCCGGCGGCGGCGCTGGCGGCGACGCCGCGTTTGTCGATGCGCAGGGTGGCGACGCCCTGGTCCGCCAGCCCCTCGGCCAACAGGCGATAGGTCGAGGCCGCGACGCCCAAGGTGCTGTTTCCGTCGCGATCCGTCGGACCGGAACCGGGCAGGATGACCGCCACGGCCGAGGCGTCGGGCGGGGTCAGCAGGGTTCCGTGCAGCGGCGCGGGCTGGGACGGCAGGACGACCTCGGTGGCGACGGGGCCGGCCATAACGGCGAGGGCGGCGGCGAGGGTGAACATGGGCGGTCTCCTTGCGGCGGATCAGAAGGGCTGGCGGTTCGGATCGGCGCGCCAGACGCGCCAGCTTTCGAAGGTCGATAGACCGGCGGCGATCAAGGCGGCGGCGATCAGGGAAAGTGTCGCGGCGGGCTGCGGCGCCCAGGGCGCGGCGAACAGACCGCCCAGGCCCAGGATGAACAGCAGGCGTCCGGCCAGGCGATTGGATCGGTCCCAGGCCAACCGGCTCTTGTAGCTCCAGGGCGTTCGCACGCCGACCAGCCGGTTGGGCGCGACACGACCCAGGAAGGCGCCGGCTCCGAGCAGGATCAGGGACAGGCCGGCCATGGACAGTCGGGCCGTCCCTTCGGGCGGCAGGTCGCCCAGGGTCTGGGCCGACAGGGTCAGGCCCAGGACGGCGGTGGTGAAGGCGATGATGCCTTGCCCGATGCGCAGGGTGCGCGCGCGGGACGGCGCTTCGGCGGCGGCATAAAGGGCGCCCAGGCCCAGACCCCCGCCGGCGAGCAGGCCGATCGTCGCCAGGCCGCCGAGCAGGACCGCGAACTCTGGACCGGAGGCCCAGCCATCGACCTCGAAGGCCGCGTTCCAGTGGATCGGCAGAACGGCCTGGGTCGGACCGTTCAGCCCGATGTGCAGGGCGAACCCCGCCTGAACCACGAAGACCGCGACGGTCAGGAGGTCCAGCAGCGACAGACGGCGCGTCATCGGCGCGGCGCCTTTGCGGCGTGGGGCAGGGGACGGGCGGCCTGGCCGGTTCCGGCGATGTCCATCAGGAAGGCCATGGCCTCCTCGACGGCGGAAATCTCCAGGCGATAGCGGATGGTCTGGCCGTCGCGTTCGGGGCTGACCAGGCCGGCCTCCTTCAGGGCGTTCAGGTGGCCGGTGATGGTGGGCCAGCTCATGTCGAAGGCGGCGGCGATGTCGCCGGAAGCCAGAGGCCCGGCGCGCAGCATGGCGACGATGCGGCGGCGGACGGGATGGGATAGGGCCTTGAAAAGGGTGTTCATAGCGATTTTCCTAATTAGGAAATTGGCTAAATGCAAGTGATGGATTGGCGGTCGATGGAGACTTTTTAGAATGACGAGGTGGGGGCGCCTGTCAGATCGAGAAGCTGACGCCGCAGCCGCAGCTGGAGGCGGCGTTGGGGTTTCTGACCACGAACTGGGCGCCGGCCAGTTCGTCGACGAAGGCGATCTCGGCGTTCTTCAGGAAGGGGACCGACACGGGATCGACCAGGGCGGCCTGACCGTCGCATTCGACGCGCAAATCGTCGTCCTGGGCCGTCTCGACCAGTTCGAACCGATACTGGAAGCCCGAACAGCCGCCGCCGTCGACCGCGACGCGCAGCATCAGGGTCTTGCCCTCGGCCGCGCCCAGTTTCGCCAGGCGCCTGGCGGCGCTGGCGGCCAGGACGATGCCCTCCGGCGCGCGCGTGGCGACGGTGAAGGCGGGTGTGGACGGTTCTGTGGATTGGACGGTGCTCACGGCTGTCTATATGAGGCGCGCAAGGGCGTTCGCAAAGGGCCGCCCGCATCAAAGCAGCCTCAAAGTTGATGACTTGAGCCAGATCGAACTCGCCACCTACGCCGAACGGGCCAGCCAGACGAAGGGCCGCCGCTTCTTCGAGCCGCCCAGCCGCACGCGCACCGCCTTCGCGCGCGACCGCGACCGCATCATCCATGCGACGGCCTTTCGGCGGCTGAAGGAGAAGACCCAGGTCTTCGTGGCGCACGAGGGCGACCATTACCGCACCCGCCTGACCCATTCGCTGGAGGTGGCCCAGATCGCGCGGTCGCTGGCCCATGCGCTGAGGCTGGACGACGATCTGGCCGAGACCATCGCCCTGGCCCACGACCTGGGCCATCCGCCCTTCGCCCATGCGGGCGAGGACGAGCTGGTGGTGCAGATGGCGGGCCATGGCGGCTTCGACCACAACGTCCAGAGCTTCCGCGTCGTGACCGCGCTGGAGAACCGTTATCCGCAGTTCGACGGGCTGAACCTGAGCTGGGAGACGGTCGAGGGGGTCATCAAGCACAACGGCCCGGTGTCGCACCGGCTGGAGGAGCCGGCCTGGTCGGTGGTGCGGCCCTATGCGGCCGGGGGCGAGGCGGGCTGGGACCTGCGGCTGGACACCTTCGCCTCGCTGGAGGCCCAGTGCGCGGCCATCGCCGACGACATCGCCTATAACAACCACGACGTGGACGACGGGGTGCAGGCGGGGCTGTTCACCCTGGCGGATCTGGCCGAGGTGCCGCTGATCGGGCCGATGCTGGCCGAGGCGCGGCGCGACTGGCCCGAAATCGACGAGCGGATGCTGCGGATCGAGGCCGTGCGGCGCATGATCGGGGTGATGGTCGAGGACGTGCTGGCCGAAACCCAGGCCCGGCTGGCGCAGGACCGGATCGTCACGGCCGAGGACGTGCGCACGGCCAAGCGGACGATGGTGGATTTCTCGGCCGGGATGCACGCCGATCTGGCGATCCTGCGCAAATTCCTGTTCGAGCGGATGTATCGCCATTACCGCGTCAACCGCACGCGCAGCCAGGCGCGGCGGGTGCTGTCGCAACTGTTCGAACTGTTCATGGCCGAACCGGAGGTGATGCCGCCGGAATGGGGGACGCCGGCCCTGACGCAGGATCGCACCCAGCGGGCGCGCGCGGTCTGCGACTACATCGCCGGCATGACCGACCGCTATGCGATAGAAGTCCACCAGAAATTGTTCAGCCTCGACCTGGCGCTCGATCTGTGATTCGAAAGACGGACGCGGGGGCGTAAAGTGAACGTTCGGCGCCCGATTCGCGCCGGGCAGACGGCGGAGCGCGACCATGTCATTCGAAGACGACAACAAGCCGGGCCGGGGCGCCTATACGCCCCCCACCGACGACGACCTGCCGTTCCGCCGCAACTCCTATGACCCGCGCAGCGGCCGCAATGTCGGCTCGGGCGGGAGCAAGGCGCCGCCGGTGACGCTGATCGTCAGCGCGGTGGTCCTGCTGCTGCTGATCGTGGCGGTGATCTTCTTCTACCGTTCGGGGATGCGCGCCTCGACCGACGCGCCGCCGGCGGTGGGCCAGCCCGTGGGCGAGATGAAGACCGCGCCGCCCATCGACGCCCAACCCATCGACCCGGCCGCCGGCGTGCGCGTCTATCGCGACGAGACCGAGACGACGGACGCGCCGGTGACCTTCACCCCGCCGCCCGAAACGCCCCAGCCGCGCCCGGCCGCCCCGGCGCCGGTCCCCCCGACCGGACAGGGCCTGGCGCCCGTCAAGCCGGCCACGCCCGCGCCGGCCCCGGCGACGCCTGCGACCCGCCCGGCGACCGCGCCCGCCGCGACCACGCCTGCGCCCGCCGCGCCCGCAGCCGCGCGCGGTTCGGCCTCGGTCCAGATCGGCGCCTTCTCCTCGACCGAGATCGCGGACCGGGAATACGCCGCCGTGGCCGGCCGCTTCGGCCAGTATGCGTCGGGCGCCGAAAAGCGCGTGACCGAGGTGACGACCTCGGGCGGATCGACGCTTTACCGCACCGCCTTCTCCGGCCTGTCGCGCGAACGGGCCACGGCCTTCTGCAATGCGCTGAAGGCGGCGGGCCGGGACTGCATCGTTCGGTGACGTCCGCCGCCATCTACGGCTGCGCCGGTCATCGGCTGACGGAGGACGAACGCGCCTTCTTCGCCAAGGCGCGGCCGTGGGGCTTCATCCTGTTCCGGCGCAACATCGAGACGCCGGAACAGCTGCGGGCGCTGACCGACGACCTGCGGGCCTGCGTCGGCGACCCCGAGGCGCCGATCCTGATCGATCAAGAGGGTGGACGGGTTCAGCGGATGGGGCCGCCGCACTGGCCCAAATATCCGCCGGGCGACGCCTATCTGAAGGCCGCGAACGATCCGATGCGCGCGCGCGACCTGGCGCGGCTGGGCGCAAGGCTGATGGCGCACGACATGCGCGACGTCGGGATCACCGTCGATCTGCTGCCGGTGCTGGACGTGCCGGTCCCCGGCGCGCACGACATCGTCGGCGACCGGGCCTATGGCCGCGATCCGCAGACCGTGGCCCTGCTGGGCCGGGCGGCGGCGGAAGGCTTGCTGGCGGGCGGCGTGCTGCCCTGCCTCAAACATATGCCCGGCCACGGACGCGCCTTCGCCGACAGCCACAGGGACCTGCCGACGGTCCATGCCGATTTCGAGACGCTGGACGGCTGGGACTTCGCGCCGTTCAAGGCCCTGTCGGACATGCCGATGGCGATGACGGCCCACATCGTCTTCACCGCCATCGACCGGAAACGGCCGGCGACCCAGTCGAAGAAGGCGGTGCGG
This sequence comes from Brevundimonas sp. UBA6550, assembly GCF_002434505.1. GTDB lineage: Bacteria > Pseudomonadota > Alphaproteobacteria > Caulobacterales > Caulobacteraceae > Brevundimonas. The sequence goes on along the minus strand of NZ_DJKE01000012.1, from coordinate 178,097 downwards.
ACGATGCGCGAGCATCTGGGATTCACCGGCCTTATCCTGACCGACGACCTGTCGATGCAGGCGCTGAGCGGATCGCTGGGCGAGCGGGCGCATCTGTCGCTGAAGGCCGGGTGCGACGTGGTGCTGCATTGCAACGGCGATCTGGCCGAGATGCAGGCGGTGGCCGAGGCGACCGGCAAGCTGAAGGGCAGGGCCAGGGCGCGGGCCGAGGCGGCGCTGGCGCGGATCGTGCGCGCGCCCGAACCGCTGGACGCGGCGGCCGGGCATCAGCGCTTCTTCGAGGCGATGGGCGGGCGGCTGGATGTCGCCAAGGGGCCGGACGTGGGGGAGGCGCAGGCGTGATCGGCACGGCGCGGCCTCAAGTAGCGCGAAGCGCGGTAGGCCCAGGAAATGTCTGAAGCCTTCCAGCCCAATCTGGACTTCACCGCCGTCGCCGAGGTCGAGGACCGCGAGGCCTTCGTCGTCGATCTGGACGGTTACGAGGGGCCGCTGCACGTCCTGTTGGCCCTGGCGCGGAACCAGAAGGTCGATCTGCTGAAGCTGTCGATCACCCAGCTGGCGGAACAGTATCTGGCCTTCGTGCATGAGGCGCGGCGCAGGAACTTCGCCCTGGCGGCCGACTATCTGGTGATGGCGTCGTGGCTGGCCTATCTGAAGTCGCGCCTGCTGCTGCCGCGCACCGACAAGGGCAAGGCCGAGGAGCCGCCGGCCGAGGAGATGGCCGCCGCCCTGGCGTTCCGCCTTCAAAAGCTGGAGGCGATGCGGAAGGCCGTCGAACAGCTGATGGCGCGGCCCCAGCTGAAGCGCGATGTCTTCACGCGCGGCGACCCGGAGGCCACCGTGATCACGCCCTCCGACCGCATCGACGCCAGCCTTTACGAACTGATGAGCGCCTATGTGGTGCAGCGTCGGCGCGAGGAGGCCCGGCGCTATGCGCCCGGTCAGCGGGTCGAGGCCTTTCCGCTGGAGGCCGCGCGCGACTGGCTGCGCGAGATCATGCCGAAACTGGCCGACTGGACCCCGCTGGAGCGGGTGGCGCCGATGCGCGAGGACGAGGGCGGCCCCAGCCAGGCCAGCTTTACGGCGTCCACCCTGTCGGCCAGTCTGGAGCTGGTGAAGGAGGGGGCGATGGACATTCGACAGGCGCAGGCGTTCGCCGAGCTTTATCTGAAACGGCGCGGGCCGGGGCAGCCGCTGGAGCTGAGGGGGTGAACACGCTCGTTCCGCTCATCCCGGCGAAAGCCGGGACCCAGGCCTTTCGCATCGCCAATGCGTCGGATGACCGCAGACCTCTAGGCCCATGCAGCTTTCGCCCAAAGTGCTGGGTCCCGGCTTTCGCCGGGATGAGCGGATATTCGGATGTCTGACCTGTCCTTCCAGCCCGACGAGGCCGAGATCGAGCGCCGGGTCGAGGCCCTGCTGTTCGCCGCCGCCGGGCCGTTGACCGCCGCCGAGATCGCCGCTCGCCTGCCCGAGAACTGCAATGTCGCGCGCGCCATCGCGGCCTTGCGCGCCCGTTACGAGGGACGGGGGGTGGAGCTGGAGTGCGTCGCCGACCGCTGGCGGTTCCGCACGGCGCCGGACCTGGCCTTCATGATGACCCAGGAGCGCGAGGAGCCGCGCCGCCTGTCCAAGGCCGCCCTGGAGACCCTGGCCATCATCGCCTATCACCAGCCCGTCACCCGCGCCGAGATCGAGAGCGTGCGCGGCGTCAGCATCTCAAAAGGCACGCTGGACCTGTTGCTGGAGATGGGCTTCGTGCGGTTGCGCGGACGCAGGCGGACGCCGGGGCGGCCCGTGACCTATGCGACGACCGACCGCTTCCTGGAGCATTTCGGCCTGGCGACCCTGTACGACCTGCCGGGCGTGCAGGAGATGAAGGCGGCGGGCCTGTTGGACCTGTCGCTGCCGGTCGGGTTCGAGGTTCCCGATCCCAGCCGCGCCTCCGAGGCCGACGACGAGGACGGAACCCTGCCCATCGAGGACGAGGCGCCCGAGTTCGCCCAGGACTTCGTCAACGACGACCGCTGATCCAAGCCTCGCCGGGGCGCGGGGCGTTCATCTTGTCTTATCGGGCCAATGGTAGCGGTTGGTCATGTCTCGTGGCGTTGCTTCAAAATCGGGCCCTCAAGCGTGGGCCGCCTTCCGCATCGCGGCGATCCTGCTGATCGGGTCGATGGCCGGCATGATCGCGGTTCTGGCGGTCGTCAGCCAGGCCATCGACGCGCACCAGGCCGTCAAGGAACAGAAGCTGGTCGAGCGTCGCGTCGCCCGCGCCCTGCAGGCCATAGGCGAGGATCTGACCACCGCCTCGGTCTGGGACGACGCGGTCGACCATATGACGGGACAGGGCGACGTCGTGTGGTGGGACCGGCATCTGGGCGGCTATTACGAGGCGCAGAGCAAACTGCCCGTTACGCTGGGGTATGACGACGCCGGCCGGCTGTTTCGCATCTCCAAGAACGGCGGACCGGCCGGGGCGGACGCCGCCGACCCCTTCGCCCGGTCCGCGCGCCCCATCGTCGATGCGCTGAGAGCGGCGGCGGCGCGGCGCGACCGTTCGACCGTGGCGCTGGACGCCGTGACGCTGAAACCCGCGATCGTGAAGGTGGACGGGACCGTCTATCTGATGGGAACCTCGACCATCGTGCGGCACACGCTGAAGGGGCAGGTCCCGGCGTCGGATCCGGCGGTGGCGTCGTTCAAGCGCTTCGACACCATCATTCCGCAGATTCACGACCGTCTCGGCCTGGTCGATCCCGCCTTCTCCATCGGCGATGCGCCGCCGCCCCAGGGGCGCGAGGCGGTGGACATCCGCGATCCCAACGGCGTGCTGCTGGGCCGGATCGTCTGGACGCCGGAACGGCCGGGCGCGGACATCCTGCGTCAGGCCGGGCCGCTGCTGCTGATGCTGCTGACGCTGTTGCTGGTGGGCGGCGGCGCCCTGCTGTGGCGGGTGGCGCAGGACATCCGGCGCCTGCGCGCATCGGAAGCCGCCCTGTCGGCGGCGCTGGACAAGGCGGAAGCGGCGAACCAGGCCAAGACGCGGTTCCTGTCCAACGTCAGCCACGAACTGCGCACGCCGCTGAACGGCGTCCTGGGCATGGCCGAGGTGATCGGCGCGGACGCCATCACGCCGCAACAGCGCGAACGGCTGGAAATCCTGAAGGCGTCGGGCCGTCAGCAGCTGCGGCTGGTCGAGGAGTTGCTGGACGTGGTGCGGCTGCGCGACGGTTCGGTGATGCTGGAACGACGCCCCTTCCGCGCCGACAATCTGCTGCAGCGGGTCGCCAACGATTTCGAAGGCACGGCGGCCACCAAGGGCTTGGCCCTGCACGTCGATGCGGTCGAGGGCGAATGGCTGGGCGACCCCGTCCATATCGAAAAGATGCTGGCCGCCCTGGCCGACAATGCGGTGCGCTTCACCCGGTCGGGCCATGTGACGCTGCGCGCCCGCGCCGACGACGATCTGGTGCTGGAGGTCGAGGACACCGGGCCGGGCATGACGCCCGACGAGGTGACGCGCCTGTTCGACGCCTTCACCCAGGGCGACGAGAGCAGCACCCGCACCGCCGAGGGGCTGGGGCTGGGGCTGACCGCCGCCCATGGGCTGGCGGTGCTGATGGGCGGCAAGATCGAGGTGGTGTCCACGCCGGGCGTGGGCAGCCTGTTCCGCGTTCCCCTGCCGCTGGCGCGCGCCTAGCGCCGGTCGGTCAGGACTGCGGGCGGGCGCTTCGGAACAGCGCCCATTCCTCCACGACGCGGCCGTCGGGCAGATGGCACATGCCCGTCTGGCCGCCGTCGGCGCCGGTGCGGATCTCCAGCCGCCCGCCGATGTCGCCGCAGTATTTGGAGGCGGGATTGACCATGCCGACCGGCTTCGCGCCGACATCGCCCGGCGGCTGCGCACAGGCGGCCAGGGCGGCCAAAGGCAGGGCGACGGACAGGGCGCGTTTGATCATGGCGGTTCTCCACAGCGAATGGACGAGCGTGCTTCTACCACACGACGCCCGACCTGGCATGGACCCGTTCAGGCCGTCAGAAGACGCGGCAGTTTGAAGGTCACGGTTTCGCGCGCGCCGGCGTCCTCGGTCACCGTGGCGTCGAACCGGGCGCGGATGGCGTCGACCAGGGCGGCGATCAGCGGTTCGGGCGCCGAGGCGCCGGCGGTGACGCCGACCGTGTCCACCCCGTCGAACCAGGCCCAGTCCACCTGCGAGGCGTCGTCCACCAGATAGGCGGCGCGGGCGCCCGCGCGCATGGCCACCTCGACCAGCCGGGCCGAGTTGGACGAGTTCTTGGACCCCACCACCAGCACCAGTTCGCAACCCTCGCCCAGCACCTTTACCGCGTCCTGGCGGTTGGTGGTGGCGTAGCAGATGTCTTCCTTGTGCGGATCGGGCAGTTCGGGGAAGCGGCGCTTCAGCACCTTCAATATGCCGGCGGTGTCGTCCACCGACAGGGTGGTCTGGGTCGCATAGGCCAGGGGGGCGTCGCCGGGCCGCTGGAACCGTTCGGCGTCCTGCTCGGTCTCGACCAGGCTGATGGCGCCGGGCGGCAGCTGGCCCATGGTGCCGATCACCTCCGGGTGGCCCGCATGGCCGATCAGTATGATGTGCTTGCCGGCGGCGTGGTGGCGCTCGGCCTCGACATGGACCTTGGACACCAGGGGGCAGGTGGCGTCCAGGAACAGCAGGTCGCGGGCGCGGGCGTTGGCGGGCACCGACTTGGGCACGCCGTGGGCGGAGAAGACCACCGGGCGGTCGTCCGGGCATTCGTCCAGCTCCTTGACGAAGACGGCGCCCATGGCCTTCAGCCGCTCGACCACATGGCGGTTGTGGACGATCTCGTGGCGCACATAGACGGGGGCGCCGTATTTCTCGATGGCCCGCTCCACGATCTGGATCGCCCGATCCACCCCGGCGCAGAAGCCGCGCGGCGTCGCCAGGCGCACGGTGATCGGACGGGGCGAGGGCGCAGGCGGCGGGACGTGGGCGTTCATGGGCCGGAACCTAGTCGTTTCCACGCCGCATCGCCATGTCGAGGCGGCGCGCATGAGGCGGGATTCTGTCGCCTGCGACAGCGGCGCATCGTCACGGCTTGTCCACAGACGCGGAAAGTCGAGCATTTCCTGGGGCTTAGCCGCTAATCACGACGCCTTGACCTGATGGCCGCTCACGATTAGTTTCCGCGCCGAATTCAGACCCGTTCGGACCCACCGTCCGGACGTTGAGCACACAGGTCCTGTCCCCTATGTCGGAATCGCGCGAAGAGGCGATCAAACGCCTCCAAGAGAGCGCATCCGCATTGGAGGCGCGGACCACGGCGGAGAAATCCGCCGAGCTGACCGGCCATCAGGTGTCGGGTCAGGCCTACAAGATCATCGCCGAGCTTCTCGGCGGGGTCTTCGTGGGTCTGGCGTTCGGTTTCATCGCGGATTGGGTCTTCGGGACCCGCCCGTGGGGTTTGATCGGCGGGGTCCTTCTGGGCTTCGCCTTGTCGATTTACATGGCGCGTCGCACAGCCAACCGGCTGATGGCGCAGGCCAAGGCGTTGGGAACATCGGCTCCGGCCGAACCCTATGTCGAGGCCGACGAAGACGGGGAACGATAGGGCTTCATGGCCGATCCGATTCATCAGTTTCAGATTCAGAAGGTCGTCGACCTTGGCGACGTGACCCTGCCCGTGGTGGGGACCGTCGATCTGGCGATCACCAATTCGCACATCGCCATGACCGTCGCCTTCCTGCTGATCGTGGGCTTCCTGACCGCCGTGACGTCGAACGCCAAGATCGTGCCGGGCCGCCTTCAGGCCGCGGGCGAGGGCGTGTTCGGCCTGATCGACAATCTGGCCGATTCCATCATCGGTCATGACGGCCGCAAATATTTCCCGTTCGTCTTCACCCTGTTCATCCTGATCCTGGGCATGAACATCCTGGGTCTGTTCCTGACCTTCACGGCGACGTCGCAGCTGGCCATCACCGCCACCTTCGCCCTGATCACCTTCGGCTTGGTGCTGGTGGTCGGTTTCGCCAAGAACGGCCTGGGCTTCTTCAAGCTGTTCTGGCCCATGGGCGCGCCGCTGCTGCTGCGCCCGGTCGTGGGTCTGATCGAGTTCGTCTCCTTCCTGCTTCGCCCGGTGACCCTGGCGCTGCGTCTGTTCGGCAATATGCTGGGCGGTCACGTCGCGCTGAAGATCTTCGCCGGCTTCGTCGTGTCGCTGGGCCTGTTGGGCCTGGGCGGCGGCATCGGTCTGCTGGCCTTCCCGGTCGCGGCCCTGTCGCTGGGCATGGTCGTCGCCCTGACCGCGCTGGAGTTCCTGGTGGCCTTCCTTCAGGCCTTCGTCTTCGCCGTTCTGGCCTGCATCTATCTCAACGATGTGGTCAACCTGGACCACGCCCACTAAGGGCCGGACCAGTCTCTTCACCCCAACCACCAACGACTTTAATCTAGGAATACAATCATGGACGCTGAAGCCGCGAAGTACATCGGCGCTGGTCTCGCCACCCTGGGCATGATCGGTTCGGCCCTGGGCGTGGGCAACATCTTCGGCCAGTTCCTGGCCGGCGCCCTGCGCAACCCCTCGGCCGCCGCCGGCCAAGTGGGCAACCTGTTCGTCGGCGCCGCCCTGGCCGAAGCCCTGGGCATCCTGGCCTTCGTGCTCGGCATCCTGATGATCTTCGGCTGATATCGGCCGATCACGGCGCGCGGGGTTCGCCCGCGCGCCGCTTCATCTGATTCTGCAGCAGACGGTTCATGGCCAGCACCCACACCATCGACGCGGTCCCGCCTTCGGTCGAAGCGGACCTGCACGCCGAGACGGCGACCCCCGCCGAGCACGGCTCGGGCGGCCTGCCGCAATTCCAGTTCGAACATTGGGCGGGCCAGATCGGCTATCTGCTGATCCTGTTCGTCATCCTGTACGTCCTGGTCTCCAAGGTCTTCGCTCCGCGCCTTCGCAAGGTGATGGATGAGCGGGCCGACACCATTTCCAACGCCGTCGCCACCGCGCGGCAGGTTCAGGCCGAGGCCGCCGGCCAGGCCGCCGAAGCCCAGGCCGAGGTCGCCAAGGCCCGCGCCGACGCCCGCGCCATGGCCGCCGCCGCCAAGGCCCGCGTCGCCGAAGAGGCCAACGCCCGTCAGGCTGCGGAAGAGGCGGTCGTCAACGCCCGCATCGCCGAGGCCGAGGCCGCCATCGGCAAGACGCGCGACGCCGCCATGAGCAATGTCTCCACCATCGCCGCCGACACGACCGCCGCCATGGTCGAGCGTCTGACCGGCAAGGGCGCGACCGCCGCCGAACTGGCCGCCGTCAAGGGAGCCGCCTGATGAACCTGATCTTCGAGCACGGCATCTGGAGCTTCGCCAATGCGGAGATCTGGGTCGGGATCGGCCTGATCCTGTTCTTCGGCGTTCTGGTCGCCGCCGGCGTGCCCAAGATCGCCGCCAAGGCGCTGGACGCCAAGGCCGTCAAGATCCAGGCCGACCTGGACGAGGCCGCCCGCCTGCGCGCCGAGGCCGAGGCCCTGCTGGCCCAGATCCGCAAGGAGAAGGCCGAGGCCGAGGCCCAGGCCGCCGAGATGATGGCCCAGGCCGAAGCCGACGCCCGTCGCCTGGAAGCCGAGACCAAGGTCAAGCTGGAAGAGACCCTGGCCCGCCGTCAGACCATGGCCGAGAACCGCATCGCCCAGGCCGAGGCCCAGGCCTCCGCCGAGGTCAAGGCGGCCGCCGCCGACCTGGCCGCCCGGTCCGCCGAGCAGATCCTGGCCACGCGCCTGGCCTCGGGCGCCAAGGACCCGCTGCTGGACGGCGCCATCGCCCAGATCGGCGACCGCCTGAACTGAGGGCTGGTTGGTCCGAAGACAACAAAGGCCCCCGACGGCGACGTCGGGGGCCTTTTTCTATGGTCGCCTCAGGCGAGCGTCAGTGGGCGGGCGCGCCGCCGATGACGGTCGCGCCCATCCGCTTGTCGCGGCTCACCAGCCGGGCATAGACATTGCCCAGCACGATGCCGAACACCGCATGGGTGACCAGCAGCCAGGCGAAGGTGCCGAAGCCCGCGCCGGCGGTGAAGGTGCGATAGTTTCCGAACATCACGATGGCGGCCATCATGATGATCCAGGCGCCGACCGCGAAGACGATGCCCTTGGTTTCGGGCGTGTCGGTCGGCAGTCGGGGACACAGGATCGCGAACAGCGGCCCCAGGATGAAGACCCCGCTGATCAGGTGGATCACCCAGCCCATCGCCAGATTGCCGGGCATGCCGATCATCGAGGCGATGACGCCCTGGAACGGGTCGAACCAGTTCAGGAACATATTGGGGATTTCGAGCAGCGAGGCGGCCGCGGTCGCCGCAACCCCGGCGATCAGACCCTTTTGTACGCGTGACATCATGACCTTAGCGCCTCCCAACGCCTTGAGTGGTTCTCTGATAACGCTGGGTCAGGATACGCCTGTCCGAGGGCGGCCGGGTTCACGATGCCGTGGTTAGCGGTTGCAGCAACGCAACCGCGAGATCGGCGTCAACTACCGGAACAGTTTGCGGAAATAGCGCCGCAACTGTTTGCGGCCGCGCGACAGGCGACGGCCCGACCGTTTGACGACCACCTTCTCGGCCCGCAGCGCCTGTTGCCAGAAGACGGGCGCGAACTCGGGCTTCTTTCGCATCAGGCGACGGAAGGGATAGACCCATTTGGGCCGGGCGTATTGGGCGCGGATGAACTGACGCTTGGCCCAGAACGAGCTTTTCAGGATCAGGATCAGGCCGACCGCCATGACCGGAACGCCCCCGGGGCCGGGCAGGGGGGCGATCAATAGGCCCAGCAGCACGACCAGAAGCCCGCCGATCATCAGCGCCCAGCGTCGAACCGTCCGCAGCGTGCGGCTGCGGGGCTTGGCGAACGGGGGGAGGGCGACAGGCAGGGAGGTCACGAACACGCCAGATGGGAAGCCACGGTCGGTGTGACAACGGTCGCCTCGGTCGCGCGATCCCTCGTCGGGAAAGGAAAGGGCGACCGTGACGACCGCGCCACACGCCGATCAGGCCCCGCGTCGATGGCGGATCGGTGTCATGCGGATTAAGCTTTGCTCATGATCCGGCGGCGATCTGGGGGCATGGCGTGGATCAGCCGTAGCGCACGCCGGTCAGGGCCTCGGATTCCGCCCACAGACGCCGGGCCACGCCCTCGTCCCTGGCCTGGGAGCCGATGCGGGCGGGACCGGGCGATCCGGCCAGCTCCTGGAACCCTTGCGGGCCATAATAGCCGCCGGGCCGGGCCTGGGGCAGGGTGGCGGCCATCAGACTGGGCAGGGCGCCGGCGGCGCTGGACTGGCCGAACAGGCGGATGAAGAGGCGCGACGCCCAGGCGGCCGGATCGCCGCCGTCCCCCAGACCATTGGCCACCAGATCGGTGCGCGCGACGCCGGGGTGGGCGGCCACGCTGGTCAGACCCCAGCCGTGGGCGTCGCTGCGGCGCTGCAGCTCCAGGGCGAACATCAGCATGGCCAGTTTGGACTGCTGATAGACGGCGAAGGGGCGATAGCCGGAGGTGAAGTTCAGGTCATCCAGATGGATGCGGCCCCCTCGGTGGGCGATGCTGGACAGCTGCACCACCCGCGCGCCAGCCGGCCTGGACGGACCGGCGATCAGCAGCGGCAGCAGCCGGCCGGTCAGTGCGAAATGCGCCAGATAGTTGACGCCGAACTGGGTCTCGAACCCGTCCTGGGTGGTGTGGCGGCGGGGCAGGGCCATGACGCCGGCATTGTCGATCAGGACGTCGATGGGCCGGGCGGCGTCCAGATGCCGGTCGGCGAAGGCGGCGACGGAGGCCAGGTCGCCCAGGTCCAGCGGATCGAACCGCACGTCGGCGCCCGGATGCCGGGCGCGGATCAGCCGCTCGGCCTCGGCGCCCTTGGCCGGATTGCGGGCGGCCAGAACGATCTCCGCGCCCTTGCCCGCCAGCACCAGGGCGGTCTCCAGCCCCAGCCCGCCGGTCGCGCCGGTGACGACGGCCAGCTTGCCGGTCTGATCGGGGATGTCGTGCGGGGTCCAGGTGGTCATGACGCCATCTTGCAGCGGAATGGATGGCTCGTGAAGGGTTTGGGACCGGCCAGACCGGCCTATCGGCTGTGCGCGCTTCGGGGCGTTGCGACGGCGGCGGTGTGCGACTCTGCACTCATCCGCGGTCATCCTCGCCCTTGTGGCGAGGATCCATACGCCCGGTGTGTCCGCAGCGGGGGCGGTCGTCGAACACCGGGTGTATGGATCCCAGGGACAAGCCCTGGGATGACGGGATAAGGTACTAGGCCGCCTGGTTGGAGCCTTCCGGCGCCGACCAGCGCAGCACCGGCGAGCGGGCGGCGCGGGTTTCGTCCAGGCGTTTCAGCGGGGCGTGGAAGGGGGCGCCCTTGAAGCGGTCGACGTCGCCGGCCTTCGCGGCCTCGGCCAGCAGGCGCATGGCGTGGATGAAGCGGTCCAGCTCGGCCTTGGACTCGGTCTCCGTCGGCTCGATCAGCATGGCGCCGTGGACGACCAGCGGGAAATACATGGTCATCGGGTGGAAGCCCTCGTCGATCATCGCCTTGGCGAAGTCGAGCGTGGTGATGTCCGTGCCCTTCAGCCATTCGTCGTCGAACAGGGCCTCGTGCATGCAGGGGCCGTCGGGGAAGGCCGGGCTCATCAGGTCCTGCAGGCGGGCCTTGATGTAATTGGCGTTCAGGACGGCGTCCTCGGCCACCTGACGCAGGCCGTCAGAGCCGTGGCTCATCATGTAGGACAAGGCGCGGACGTACATGCCCATCTGGCCCTGGAAGGCGCACAGACGGCCAAAGGCCTGCGCCGCCTCGTCTTCCTCGCGCTCGATCAGGCGATAGCCGCCTTCGTCATGCACGACCCACGGGGCGGGCGCGAAGGGCGCGAGCGCCTCCGACAGCACCACCGGACCCGCGCCCGGACCGCCGCCGCCGTGGGGCGTGGAGAAGGTTTTGTGCAGGTTGATGTGCATGGCGTCCACGCCCAGATCGCCCGGGCGGACCCGGCCGACGATGGCGTTGAAGTTGGCGCCGTCGCAGTAGAAGTATGCGCCCGCCTCGTGCGTCAGGCGCGCGATCTCGATGATGTCGCGCTCGAACAGGCCGCAGGTGTTGGGGTTGGTCACCATGATGGCGGCGACGTCCGGGCCCAGCTTGGACGCCAGATCGGCGACGTCCACGCGGCCGTCCTCGGTCTGGGCGACCTCGACGACGGAATAGCCGACGAAGGCGGCGGTGGCCGGGTTGGTGCCGTGGGCGGACGTGGGGACCAGCACCTTGCGACGCTGCTCATGCTCGCCCTTGGCCTCGTGGGCGGCGCGGATGGCCATCAGGCCGCACAGTTCGCCATGCGCGCCCGCTTTCGGAGAAAGCGCGACGGCGGGCATTCCGGTCAGGGTCTTCAGCCAGTGGGCCAGCGTATCCATCAGCTCCAGCGCGCCCTGAACCGTCGATTGCGGCTGCAGCGGGTGGATGTCCGAGAAACCGGGCAGACGCGCCATCTTCTCGTTCAGGCGCGGGTTGTGCTTCATCGTACACGAACCCAGCGGATAGATGGCCAGGTCGATGGCGTGGTTCTTTTGGCTCAGGCGCACATAGTGGCGCATGGCTTCCGGCTCGGACAGGCCGGGCAGGCCGATCGGATCCTTGCGGACCAGATCGCCCAGGTCGGACGCATCGGTCCTGGGTTCCGGCAGATCGACGCCGGTTTTGCCCCAGCCGTCGCCCTCGAAGATCAGGGCTTCGTTCTGCAACAGGCCGCGTCCGCCGGTCAGGGTGGCGGGCTTGGTCTGGACGGGGTTCGGGGCGGTCGGGCGGCCGACGGTGTTCATGGTGCTCATGATCGGTTTCCCTTAGGCGGCCAGGACTTTGGAGAGGGACTTGGCGAGGATCTGGATGTCGGCATCCAGCGTCGTCTCGGTCGCGGCGACCAGCAGGACGTCGTCCATGCCCGCGTGGGGCGCCAGGCGGCTATAGGGCACGCCGGCCAGGACGTGATGGGCGGCCAGGGCGTCCACGACCTCGGTCGCGTTTTTGGGCAGGCGGATCGCGAACTCGTTGAAGAAGCGCGGTGTCAGGACCTCGACGCCCGGAATGGCGGCCAGGGCGTCGCGCGTGGCGATGGCCTTCTCGTGGTTCAGCAGGGCCAGTTTGCGCAGGCCCGTCTCGCCCAGCAGGCTCATGTGGATGGTGAAGGCCAGGGTGCACAGGCCCGAGTTGGTGCAGATGTTCGAGGTCGCCTTGTCGCGGCGGATATGCTGCTCGCGCGTGGACAGGGTAAGGACGAAGCCGCGCTCGCCGTCGGCGTCCACGGTCTCGCCGGTCAGGCGGCCGGGCATCTGGCGGATCAGCTTCTCGCGCGTGGCGAACAGGCCGACATAGGGGCCGCCGAAGTTCAGGGCGTTGCCGATCGACTGGCCTTCGGCCGCGACGATGTCGGCGCCCATTTCGCCGGGCGATTTCAACAGGCCCATCGACACGGCCTCCGTCACCACGACGATCAGCAGGGCGCCGGCGGCATGGGCGGCCTCGGCGATCCTGGTGACATCGGTCGCCGTGCCGAAGACGTTGGGCGTCTGGACGACGACGCAGGCGGTGTCCGGGCCGATCTGGTCGATCACGGCGGCTTCGGCGTCGAAGGCGGGGGCCAGCACTTCAGTCTCCACGCCGACGGCGTGAACCACGGTCTCGGTCGCCTTGACATAGTGGGGGTGGACGCCGCCCGAGATCACCGCCTTGTTGCGGCGGGTCACGCGCGTGGCCATCAGCACGCCCTCGGCCATGGCGGTCGAACCGTCATAGAGGGAGGCGTTGGCCACCGGCATTCCGGTCAGGTTCGCGACCTGGGTCTGGAACTCGTAAAGGTACTGCAGGGTCCCTTGCGCGATTTCCGGCTGATAGGGGGTGTAGCTGGTCAGGAACTCCGAGCGCTGGATCACATGATCCACCGTCGCCGGGACATGGTGCTTGTAGGCCCCGGCGCCGCAGAAGAAGGGCACGGCCCCGGCGGTCGCATTCTTGGCGGCCATGGCGGACAGGGCGCGCTCGACCTCCAGTTCGCCCGCCACGCGGGGCAGATCGACAGGTCCGTCCAGCCGCGCGCTCTCGGGCACGTCAACGAACAGGTCGTCGATGGTTTTCGCGCCGATGGCGGCGAGCATCGCCGTGCGGTCGTCGGGCGTCAGGGGGAGGTAGCGCATATTCTGTTCCGCTCATCCCGGCGAAAGCCGGGACCCAGTGTTTCGGGCGATCGGTCGCGTCGATCAAAGAGAGCCGCTCATCCCACGCACCCTGCCTCGCGAAAGGACTGGGTCCCGGCTTTCGCCGGGATGAGCGGATGAAATTACAGCGTGGCCAGGAAGGCGTCGTAGGCGGCCTGATCCATCAGGGCGTCCAGTTGCGAGGCGTCCGAGACCTTGATTTTGGCGAACCAGCCGTCGGCTTCGGCGGCCGAGTTGACGGTTTCCGGGGCGGTCGACAGGGCGTCGTTGGCCTCGACCACCTCGCCCGAGACGGGGGCGTAGACGTCCGACGCCGCCTTGACGCTCTCGACCACGGCGAAGCTGTCGCCCTTCGAGACGGTCTTGCCGACCTCGGGCACTTCGACGAACACCACGTCGCCCAGGGCGTCGGCGGCGTGTTTGGAGATGCCGACGGTGGCGATGTCGCCGTCCAGGCTGACCCACTCGTGATCCTTGGTGAACTTCATCTGTCTGTCCTCGCAAGAGCCGCCGAAGCGGTCTGATGTTCAACTCGTCATCCTAGGCCTTGTGCCTGGGATCCAGACCCCCGGTTTCGGAAGCCGTGATCCGACGGCGGGCGTCGGCGTGTATGGGACCCTAGGCACAAGGCCCGGGGTGACGGAAGCGTGGGGCGTTACGCCTTCGGCTTGCGGTAATAGCGTTGGGCCACGAAGGGCATGGCGACGACCTCGGCGGCGGCGGGCTTGCCGCGCACGATGACCTGCAACTCCGTGCCCAGGGCGGCGAAGGCGGGGGGCACGAAGCCCATGGCGATGTTGTGGCCCAGGGTGGGCGAGGGGCCGCCCGAGGTGACCTTGCCGATCACCGCGCCGTCGGCGTCGGCGATCTCGGCGCCTTCGCGGGCCGGGGCGCCTTGCTTGACATGCAGGCCGACGCGAACGCGCGATGGGCCGTCGGCCAGCTCCTTCAGAATGCGGTCGGCGCCGTTGAAGTCGGCGCGCTCCTTCCTCGACTTGGACAGGGCGAAGGTCAGGGCGCCTTCGACCGGGCTGGTGGTCGGGTCGATGTCGTGGCCGTGCAGCGGCAGACCGGCTTCCAGGCGCAAGCTGTCGCGGGCGCCAAGGCCGATCGGCTTGACGCGGGCGTCTTCCAGAATGGTGTTCCAGATGCGCTCGGCCTGGTCCGCCGGGACCGAAATCTCATAGCCGTCCTCGCCGGTGTAGCCCGAGCGCGACACATAAGCATCGACGCCGAACAGCATCAGGCGGGCCGTCTCCATGAAGCCCATCTCGGCCAGCACGGGCTCGTGGGCGGCCATGACCTCGGCGGCCTCGGGTCCCTGAATGGCGATCAGGGCGCGGTCCAGAACCGTAAGCTTGGCGTCGCCTTGCAGATTGGCGTTCCAGAAGGCGAAGTCCTCGTCCTTGTTGCCCGCGTTGACGACGACGAACAGGCCGTCGTGGTCGGGACGACCGGCCATCAGGTCGTCGATGATCCCGCCCTGGTCGTTCAGCAGCACCGAATATTTCTGCTTGCCGGCCTTCAGGATTTCATAGTCGCCGGGCACGAAGCGTTCGAACTGGGCGGTCGAGTCGGCGCCGGTGATCTTGCACTGGCCCATGTGGGACACGTCGAACAGACCGGCGTGTTCGCGGGTCCAGCGGTGTTCGGCCAGGACCCCTTCGTACTGGACCGGCATGTCATAGCCGCCGAAGCCCACCATGCGGGCCCCCAGCGCGCGGTGCGCGGCGTTCAGGGGCGTGGTCTTCAGGGTCTGGTCGGTCATGGTTCAGGCTTTCGCGGTCGCGTGTTGGGGCGGAGCTCCGCCGGTCCTCGCGCCCCCGCTGTCCTGAAGCCTGAGAGATTCCGGCGACCAAATCATGTCGCCTTGCTCCGTCGGCGCGCCCATCGAGGGCGACTTTCCAGCGTCCGTATGCTGTCGCGGTCCGTTTGCCTGAGCGTTTCCGGGGCGGTTGCGCCTTCGGCGTCGCGGCCGGTTTCCCGTCCCCGAACTCTCCCGCGAGAGCGTTCGACCTAAGGCATCGACTCAAGCGTCAAGTCAAGCGGGCGGGGAACAAGGATGCGTGCGGCGGGTTGTCGTCCCGAGCCCCCACACCAAACCCAGGAATGCGAAAATGTCCATTATAGACAAGCTGTTCGGCGACAACGAAAAGCCGCGCGACACCCCCGCCAAGGCCGATGGCCCGATGCAGAAGGTGCTGGATGAATTGGCCTCGCTCGGCGGGAAGCCGATCGAGACCCTGTCGCCCGAGGAGGCTCGCCAGCAGCCCACCCCCACCGACGCCGTCCACGCCCTGCTGCGCAAGGCGGGCAAGGAGCCGAAATCCGACGATCTGGGCGTCAAGACCACCGACATCGCCATCCCCGGCGCCGCCGGCCCGATCCAGGCCCGAATCTACAAGCCGCACGACCATTCCCAGGACAAGCTGCATCCGGTCGTGGTCTATTTCCACGGCGGCGGCTTCGTGATCGCCGATCTGGACGTCTATGACGGCGGCCCGCGCGGCGTGTCCAAGATGGCCGACGCCATCGTGGTCTCGGTCCATTATCGCCAGGCGCCGGAACATCACTTCCCCGCCGCCCACGACGACGCCCTGGCCGCCTATCGCTGGGTGCTGGACAATGCGCAAAGCTTCAACGGCGACCCGCAGAAGGTGGCGGTCATGGGCGAAAGCGCGGGCGGCAACCTGGCCATCGGCGTGTCGATGATGGCGCGCGACGCGGGCGTGACCCTGCCGGTGCATCAGGTGCTGGTCTATCCGGTCGCCGGCGTGGACATGGACAATGAATCCTACGTCGAGAACGCCGACGCCAAGCCGCTGAACAAGCCGATGATGAAGTGGTTCGTGAAACACATCTTCGCCAACGAAGCCGACGCGCAAGATCCGCGCATCAACATCGTCGAGAACGCCGACCTAAGCGGCCTGCCGTCCTCGACCGTGATCTGCGCCGAGATCGACCCGCTGCGGTCGGAAGGCGAACTGCTGGCCGAAAAGCTGGAGCAGGCGGGCGTCGACGTGCGCCACAAGACCTTCCACGGCTCGACGCACGAGTTCTTCGGCATGGCCATGGTGGTCCCGGACGCTGCGGCGGCGCAGACGTTCGCGGCCCATGAACTGAAGCGGGCCTTCGGCACGGCGATCCTGCCGATCTGATCGGGCGCCGCGAGATCCGTCATCCCAGGCGCAGAACCTGGGATGACGGCGCTACGGTGGGAAGAGGGTTTCTTGTCTTGCGGCGGCGCGTGTCGCCCGCCAAGAACGCAGGGACGCCTCAGCCGCACCGGACCTCCCGCATGACCCGCACCAGCCTCGACGCCCATATCGCCGCCCTGGACGTGGCGGACGGCCTGAAGACGGTGCTGACCGTCGTGGGACAGACCTGCGCCGAGATCAGCCGGGTCGTGGCGGGCGGCGCCCTGGTCGGGGCCCTGGGCGCCTCGGGCCAGATCAACGTCCAGGATGAGGAGCAGAAGAAGCTGGACGTCATCACCGACGACATGCTGACCCAGGCGCTGCTGGCCTGTCCGGCCATCGCCGGGGTCGCCTCCGAAGAGAAGGATACGGCAGAGATCGCGACCAATGCGGCGGGCGAATATCTGGCCCTGTTCGACCCGCTGGATGGTTCGTCCAACATCGACATCAATGCGCCGGTCGGCACCATCGTCTCGGTGCTGAAATCGCCGTCCGCCCAGCCTGGCGAGGCCGACTTCCTGCAGCCGGGGCGGCGACAGGTTGCGGCCCTCTACGCCGTCTATGGGCCGCAGACCATGCTGGTGCTGACGACCGGAAACGGCGTGAAGGGCTTCACCCTGGCGCAGGATGGTCAGTGGTTCCTGACCCACGACGCCATCGCCGTTTCGCCCGACACCAAGGAGTTCGCGATCAATGTCTCGAACCAGCGTCACTGGGCCGAGGCTGTGCAGCGCTATGTCGACGGTCTGCTGAAGGGGGCGGACGGTCCGCGCGGCAAGAACTTCAACATGCGCTGGGTCGCGGCTATGGTGGCGGACGTGCACCGCATCCTGATGCGCGGCGGCGTCTTCATCTATCCGTGGGACAGGCGCGAGCCGAACAAGCCGGGCAAGCTGCGCCTGATGTACGAGGGCAATCCGATGGCCCTCCTGATCGAACAGGCGGGCGGCAAGGCGACGACGGACGGGGTGCAGCCGATCCTGGACGTCCAGCCGACGCAGTTGCACCAACGCATCCCGGTCGCCCTGGGCTCGGCGAACGAAATCGACGCCCTGGCCGCCGCCTGATGCGGATCGGCCCCACCGACGCGCTTCTGGTCATCGACCCCCAGAACGACTTCTGCGAAGGCGGCGCGCTGGCCGTGTCGGGCGGGGCGGGGGTCATGCCGCTGATCGTGCGGCTGGCGGAACGGTTCGAACGGGTGATCGTGACCCAGGACTGGCACACGCCGGACCAGATCAGTTTCGCCTCCAACCATCCCGGCGCGACGCCCTTCACCGAGATCGAGGTCGCCTATGGCCGTCAGATGCTGTGGCCCGACCACTGTCTGCAAGGCTCGCGCGGCGCGGATTTCCATCCTGACATCGCGCCGGTGGTGAACAAGGCGTTGGCCGTGATCCGCAAGGGTTACAACCCCGCGGTCGACAGCTATTCCGGCTTCTTCGAGAACGACCACGAGACGCCGACGGGCCTTGGCGGCCTGTTGCGGGAACTGGGCGTGACGCGGGTTTTCCTGACGGGGCTGGCGCTTGACTACTGCGTCCGTTTCACCGCCGAGGACGCGGTGCGCGAGGGGTTCGAGGCGGTGGTCGTCACCGACGCCAGCCGCGCCATCGCGCCGGAAACGGCGGCGGCCGCGCACGACCGTTTCCGCGTGTTGGGCGTAGTGGAGATCGAGGCGGCGACGCTGCTGGGCTGACACCTCCTAGTCAACAAGGCCGAGGATGACGGGCGTGTGGTCAGGCTAACGCTCCGCCCTTGCGTAGGCCTCCACCTCGGCCAACCGCGCGGCCTTCTCGGCGTCGCCCAGGAACGAGCCCTCGAAACTGTTTTTCGCCAACTGCGTCACCTGTTCCCGCGTCAGGCCGACCGCCGCCGCCAGCTGGCTGTAGTTCGCGTTCACATAGCCGCCGAAATAGGACGGGTCGTCCGAGTTCAGGGTGACGTGCAGACCCCGGCGCAGCATCTCCGGGACCGGGTGATCCTTCAGATCCTTGACCACGCACAGTTTCAGGTTCGACAGCGGGCAGACCGTCAGGGTCATCTGTTCGGCGGCCAGACGTTCGATCAGGGCCTCGTCCTCCATCGAGCGGTTGCCGTGGTCCATCCGATCGATGTGCAGCAGGTCCAGCGCCTCATGCACATAGGCAGGCGGGCCTTCCTCGCCGGCGTGGGCGCACAGTTTCAGGCCCATCTCGCGGGCGGCGGCGAAGACGCGCTGGAACTTGGACGGCGGATGGCCGACCTCCGACGAATCCAGCCCCAC
The DNA here is from genome assembly GCF_002434505.1 of Brevundimonas sp. UBA6550. Lineage (GTDB taxonomy): Bacteria > Pseudomonadota > Alphaproteobacteria > Caulobacterales > Caulobacteraceae > Brevundimonas. The sequence goes on along the minus strand of NZ_DJKE01000012.1, from coordinate 159,385 downwards.
GCCAATGAAGTGATGCAGATAGGGTTTGGCCGCCTCCAGGGTGGCGAAGGCTTCCTCCTCGGTCAGGTGGCGCAGGAAGCTGAGGATCAGGCCGCTGGTCACGCCCAGTTCCGCCTTGGCCCAGTCCATGCCCGCGATCAGCCCTTCGACCACCACGCCGAACGGCACGCCGCGATCCGTGTGCGTCTGCGGGTCGAAGAAGATTTCGGCGTGGCGCACATTGTCCGCCGCCGCGCGCTGGAAATAGGCGAAGGCCAGATCCTCGAAATCCTTGCGGGTCAGCAGCACAGCCGCCCCGGCGTAATAGATGTCCAGGAAATCCTGCAGGTTGGAAAAGTCATAGGCCGCCCGCACCGCCTCGACGCTGTCGTAGGGAATGGACACGCCGTTCCGCTGCGCCAGTTCGAACATCAGTTCGGGCTCCAGACTGCCCTCGATGTGCAGATGCAGTTCGGCCTTGGGCAGGCCGGCGATATAGGCGTCGAGATCAGTCATGATGCTTCTCTGGCAGATCAGCGACAAACGCCGCAAGACCGACAACCCTGGCTGTGGTCACGCTCGGGGCCGCTGAAAGTTTGCGGCCCAGACGATCATCGGCGCTGACCATCGGCAGGTTTCGCCGTTCAGCCAGCGCCAGATAGTAGCAGTCGTAAACGGCATGATTGAGCCGCACTGCGATTTCCACGGCGCGATCCGCCAGGGTCACGCTGTCGACCAGGGTCAGATGTGCGTGTCGCATAACTCGCACCGCAGGCTCCAGAAAGGCTGGATCGAACTCACCCAGACGCACTTTCTTCCAAAGCACGTTCGTCGTTTCGACGATCAGCAAATCCGGAGCGACCAGCTTGAGGTGCTGAAGGCGGCGAGCCGCGACCGTGTCGTCTTCCTCGACAAACCATTTCGCCAGCACACTGGCGTCAATGACTGCGTTCACCGCTCTTCACGGCCTTCGCGCACGAGCACCTCGGACGGAGTATGCGAGCGACCGACTGTATGGGCTCTGATTTGATCCGATGCGGCGATCCAGTCGAAGCCGTCAGCATCCTCCGCCGCAGCGGCGGTCAGGATGGCCCGATACTCCGCCTCGGCTGACCGGCCATTGCGGGCTGCGCGCTGCTTCAGCGCCTGCACCGTGGCTTCGTCCAGATGGCGGACGTGGATGTTCATGACGGCCTCCAACAGATGATAGCAATGCTATCATATCGTCGGCGTCGTCGCTACATCCGCTCCGGCGTGTCGATGCCCAAGAGGTTCAGGGCGATTTCAAGCTGGCGCAGAGCCGCCGCCGACAGGGCCAGGCGCGAGCGTTTAGTGGCGTCGTCCGGTGCGACCAGCACGGGGCAGGCGGCGTAGAATTTCGAGAAGGACTGGGCCACGCGATAGGCGTGTTCGGCCACCAGGTGCGGCATCCGCTTGTCGTAGGCGTCGGCCGCGGCGGTCGAGAAGGCGTCCAGCGTCAGGGCCAGGTCGCGTTCCGCCTGTTCGGCGATGACGATGGGGCCGGCGGATACGCCCTGTTCGGCGGCCTTGCGCAGCAGGGATTTTATGCGGACCGCCTGATACAGCAGATAAGGCCCGGTCTTGCCCTCGAAGCTCATGAAGCGGTCGAGGTCGAAGACGTAGCTGGTCGTGCGCGCGTTCGACAGGTCGGCGAACTTCAGGGCGGCGATGGCCACCTTGTGGGCGATGGCCTCGAACTCTTGCGGCGACAGGTCGTCGCCCAGCTTGGCTTCGTGCAGACGCTCGCGCGCCTTGTCCGTCGCCTGGTCGATCAGGTCGCGCAGCTTCAGCACGCCGCCCGCGCGGGTCTTGAACGGCTTGCCGTCCTGACCGTTCATGGTGCCGAAGCCCAGATGCTCCAGCGACTTCTCGGGGGCGTAACCGGCCAGATAGGCGGCGCGGAACACCTGTTCGAAATGCTCGGCCTGACGTTCGTCGACGACGTAGAGGATCAGGTCTGGCGAGAACGCCTTCTTGCGGTCCAGGATCGTGGCCAGGTCGGTCGTGCCGTACATGGCCGACCCTTCCGAACTGATGACCAGCAGGGGCGGAGGCGAGGGGGCCTCGATCACCGAACCGTCGGCCAGCTTCTTCTTGCGCGTCTCACCTTCGCGGGCGACGTGGACCACCTGGGCGCCGTCGTCCTCGACCAGCAGGCCGGTGTCTTTCAAGTGCGCCAGCATTTCAGGCATCACCGGATCGGCGTCGCTCTCGCCGTTCCACAGGTCGAAATCGACCGAGAGGTCGCCGTATTCGCGCTTCAGCGCCTCGCGGCTGACCGCCACGAAGTGCTGCCACAGGGCGCGATAGCCGGGGCGGCCGTTCTGGAGTTCGGCCGTCGCCTTGCGGGCGCGGTCGCGGAAGGCGGGGTCTTCCTTGGCCTTGCCGGCGGCCAGCGGATACAGCCGGTCCAGATCGGCCAGGGTGACGGGGGTTTCGGTCGGGAAGGGACCGTCGCCCTCGGCCATGAAGGCGTCGGCCAGACCTTCGTCGCCGCAGGCGACGATCAGCAGCCCCATCTGGAAGCCCCAGTCGCCGAAGTGGGCGTCGCCGGTCACGTCGTCGCCCCGGAAGCGGAACAGACGCTTCAGGCTCTCGCCGATGATGGCGCTGCGCAGGTGGCCGACGTGCATAGGCTTGGCCACGTTGGGGCCGCCGAAGTCGATGACGACCTTGCGCGGTTCGGCGACGACCGCCGCGCCTGCGTGATCGGCGTCGGCGGCGACCTCCTCGGCGCGTTCAGCCAGGGCCGCGTCGGCGATCTTCAGGTTGATGAAACCGGGACCGGCGACCTCGACCGAGGAAAAGCGCGGGTCCGCGCTCAGGCGTTCGGCGATCCGGCCCGCCAGTTCGCGCGGATTGGCCTTCAGCGCCTTGGCGGCGGCCAGGGCGCCGTTGGACTGGAAGTCGGCCAGATCGGGACGGTCGGACGGGGTGACGCGGGCCAGGGCAGCATCCACGCCTTCGGCGGCGAAGGCGGCGCCGACCGCTTCGCCGAGGACGGTCTTCAGATCGGACATTACGGGTTCGGCGCCGTGGCAGGGGCGGGCGCGGCCGGGGTCGCGCCGGCGTTGACGCGGAATCGGCTGCCCGAACGGTTGAACTCGGCCATTTCAGGCGTCACGTCGAAACCGACCAGGATCTCGAAATTGCTGCCGCTGGTCGTGGCCTCGGCGCGCGGGATGACGATGGTGCGCTCCTCGGTCACGGACGCCGTGCGCTGGCCCTGGAAGTTCACCGGCAGGTCGAAATATTCCTTGGACAGGATGGCGGTGTTCCGCTCGGTCACCGCGATCCAGTAGCGATAGGTGCGCTGATCGCCGGCCGCCTGGGCGCCGCGGCCCAGGTTGAACAGCACGTTCATGTCCACGCGGATCGGATCGCTCTCGCGATATTCGCAGTCCGACGACACGCCTTCGATCTCGCCGGTGTAGCCGACATTGGCCACGGCGGCGCGGCCGCCTTCCAGTTCGACGTAGCGGGCGGCGTCGTACAGCACCTTCACATAGGGGCAGGGGCCGGCGTTGACGCGGCGGCGCAAGGGGGCGATGCGCGGCGCGCGGGCCGGGGCGGCGTCGTCGCCCGACGCCTGCTGCTGTTGGCCCCCGCGCTGGCGTTGACGCTGGGATTGGGCCTCGGCGGCGACCGGCAGGACGGAGGCCGCGATCGAGAAGGCGGCCAGGGCGGTGAGGACGCGACGCATCAGCTTATATTTCCGACAGCGAAAAGGGGCGCACGACGATCGGCGGCCGACCGTTGAACGCTCGCCGCTGATAGCGGCTAAAGCGAGGCGCGGCAAACGCTTGCTGGCGGCCTATCGCTCCATCACCAGGCAGGTCGAGGTCGCGGTGGCGTAAAGCCGCCCGTCCAGACCGCGCAGATCCGCCTCGGCGAAGGCGGCGCGGCGGCCGGCCTGAACGATTCGGCCCTCGGCGCGGACCGGCGTGCCGGCGCTCAACGCCTTGTGGAAGACGGCCTTCAGTTCCAGCGTCGTATAGGTCTGGCCCGGCCGCAGCGTCGAATGCACGACGCAGCCGCAGGCCGAATCCAGCACGTTGGCGATCCAGCCGCCATGCACCGAACCCAGCGGATTATAGACGGCGGCCGTCGGCACGGCCTCGAACACCACCCGGCCTTCCTCGACCTCGGTCAGATCGAAGCCGACCGTGCGAGCGATGGGGGCGACGAATCCGCCGCTCAGGCCCAGGCGAAGTTGTTCGACCCCGGACAGGGCGGCGATATCGAGGGTGTCGGTCATGGGAACGGCTCCATCAGGTCCGTTCACAATAAGGACGGACGCCGCCGTGGCAAGCGTCCGATCCGATGCGGGTCTTACAGACCGGGCAGTTTGAAGCCGCCGCTGCGGCGCGGCTGGATGGTGATGGCCTGGCGGCCGCCGGTCAGGGCCTGCAGACGCTCGGCCTCGGTGGCGGCGTCGATGGTCTTCTGGCCCTCGGCGGTCTGGCGCACGGTCGCCGTCTGGGTCGACGGGTCGTTCTTGCGCCAGAACATCAGGCGGTTGGCGAAGCTTTCGTCCTTGTGCGCCAGGTCGCCGAACTCGTCGTCCACGACGTAGCGGGCCAGGGGGTCGGCCTGTTCGCCGCCGGCCTGGGCCACCAGAACCTGTTCGCCCGGCGTGCGGGTGACGGCCTGACGCTGACCCAGCAGGATCTGACGCGCGGCGCTTTCGGGGGCCAGCTCCTGCGGGCGCGGCTGGCCGGGCGCGGGCGGACGCAGGCCGTATTCCGGCGGCACGCTGAGCGGGGCGGTCGAGACGGTGACGAACTCGTCCGGCACCACCTTGGTCAGGCCGATGCCCTGCTTCAGGCTGCCGCAGGCCGAGACGGCGAGCGCGGAGGAGGCGACGAGGGTCAGGACGGCGACACTGCGGATACGCATGGTTTCAGGCTCTGGTCGGCTGATGCACGAAGCGCCGCGACGGCGCCGTTGGCATAGTGAAGACGGGGTGATTACGACTTTTCGGGGGCCGCGCCAACCTAGAGCCTGATCGTTCGAGGCGGGCGACGCCGCCGAGACCGTGAATCAGGCTCGAGAGAATCGAAAGCCGCTCAGGCTTTCGAGGGTCGGTCCGACATCAGGCTGTCGAGAATCAGCAGGATCACGCCGATGGTGATGGCGCTGTCGGCGACGTTGAACACCCAGGGAAAAACCCCCGTGCCGGAGAAGTCGATGAAGTCGACCACATAGCCGAAGCGGATGCGGTCGATCACATTGCCCAGCGCGCCGCCCATGACGAAACCGATGGCGGTGATCAGAAGCCGGCGCTCCGATTTCGTCGCCCACCAGGCCAGGCCCGCCGAGACGATGATGGAGAAGATGGCCAGGCCCCAGCGCGCCTCGCCCCCGCCGAACAGGCCGAAGCTGACGCCGGTGTTCTCGACCCAGCTGAAGTTCAGGATGGGCGGCAGGACGGGAATGCGTCCGACCTCGTGCAGGGTCAGGCCGCTGATGACCCAGGCCTTGGTCGCCTGGTCCAGCAGGATGATCAGGAGCGCGAAGACATAGGCGGTGACGGCGAGGCGGGTGATCTTCATGCCGGGCCGGTTAGCAGGAAGCGCCGCCGGGGCGAAGCGGAAAACCGCGCGTCGGATCAGGTCGCCCGGGACGAGGGCCTGTCGATGCTGCGTGACGAACCACACGGCCGTCATTCCGGGGCCGAGCGGCGCGAAGAACCCGGAACCCAGGGCCACAGTCGCGCTGCTAGACGCAGATGAAGCCTGATGCACGCCTCCTGGGTTCCGGGTTCGTCCTGCGGACGCCCCGGAATGACGGTCGTCGAACCTCTAGAACAGGGTTCCCTGACCCGCCACGGGCGGTTTCGGTTTGGCCGGCGCACGCGGCGAGGCGGGGCGAGGATCGCCGCCGTCGATCGTGGCGGGTCGTGCGCCGTCGCCGAACACCAGCCGAACCGCCTGACCCGCCTCCAGCGCGGCGGCCGAGGTGATCCAGCCGCCGTCCGTGTCCTCGACCCGGGCGAAGCCGGGCTTGGGCCGGCCGGGGTCCAGCGTGGCCAGCGCCCGCGACAGGGCCGCCAGACGGTCTGCGTCGCGTTCGAGCCGACGCGGCAGCACGGCGTCCAGCCGCGTCGTCGCCGCCAGCAGCCGCGCCTCGCGCTGGTCCAGCCGCCGATGCAAGGGCGCGGGGGACAGGCGGGCCGAGACCTGGAGCAGACGCCGCTCGCCGCGCGCCACGCCTGCCTGCAGCGCCGAGCCCAGCCGGTCGCCCGCGCCGCGCAGCCGGTCCTGTCCCCGTTCGATCCGGGTGCGCAGCAGGGCCGGGCTCAGCTTGCCGCCCGTCACCGCCAGATGCCGCTCGTGCAGGGCGACGTTGCGTTGCAGGCCCGAGCCGAGACGGCTCGACACATGGTCCAGCCGCTGCTGCGCCAGGGCCAGCAGATCCTCGGGCCGCGCCGGCAGTCCGCGCGCCACGGCCCGCAGACGGGTGCGCCGATCCTCGATCAGCCGCCCGCCCGCCTGAACCATGCGCCGGTCCATGTCCGCCACGGCGTAGCGCAGGTCCGCCAGCACCGGCGTCGCCATTTCTGCGGCGCCCGTGGGCGTCGGCGCCCGGCGGTCCGACACGAAGTCGATCAGGGTGGTGTCCGTCTCGTGCCCCACGGCCGAGATGATCGGGATGCGCGCCGCCGCGACCGTGCGCGCCAGACCTTCGTCGTTGAAGCACCACAGGTCCTCCACCGACCCGCCGCCGCGCGCCACGATCAGCAGGTCGGGGCGGGGTATCGGCCCGTCCGGCGTCAGCCCGTCGAATCCGCGAATCGCATTGGACACCTGGCCGCAGGCGGCCTCGCCCTGAACCACCACGGGCCAGACGATGACGCGACAGGGCCAGCGTTCGGCGATCCGGTGCAGCACGTCGCGGATCACCGCCCCTGTCGGGCTGGTGATCACGCCGATAACGGCGGGGAAGGCGGGCAGGGGCTTCTTGCGGCCCGGCTCGAACAGACCTTCCTCGCGCAGCCGGACCTTCAGCCGCTCCAACTGGGCCAGAAGCGCGCCCGCGCCCGCCGCCTCCATGCTCTCGATCACGATCTGATAGGAGGATCGCGCGGGATAGGAGGTGATCTTGCCGGTGACGATGACCTCCAGCCCCGCCTCGGGTTGCACGCCCAGGCCGCGCGTCGATCCCTTCCACACCACGCCGTCGATGGCGGACTTGTCATCCTTCAGCGTCAGGTAGATGTGGCCCGAGGCGTGGCGGTTGACCTTGGAGATCTCGCCCCGCAGCCGCACATGGCCGAACCGATCCTCCAGCGTCCGCTTCAGCGCGAAGGACAGCTCCGAGATCGACAGCGGCGGATTGTTGTCGCGCGGGGCGGGGGCCTCGGCCGGGCCTTCGAACACATAGTCGTCGCTCATGCGGGCCACTCTAGCCTGCGTCGATGCGTCCGGGAACGGGGGCCGCATGTCGCCGTTGCGTCCCCATGGCCGCCGATCCACCGAATACAGACCCCGCCGACCAAGACCCGCACGAGCGCGATCTGATGCGCCGCTCGGGCGAAGGCGGCGCCATGAGCCCGTGGCTGATCGTCGGCGGCATCGCCCTGCTGGGCCTGGGCGCCTATGTCGTTTTCGCCCTGCTTTGACGTCGTCAGGACATTCCATGAGCCGTATCGTCGCCCTCGCCGCCCTGTCGATCACCGCGAGCGTTGCGGCCTGTTCCGACCGTGACGACGACGTGGTGCAGGCGCCCGCGCCAGGCGCGGCGCCCGCAAGCCTGCCGGACAGACAGGCGGATGTCGCCGCGACCAACGCCGCCCTGGCCTTAGGCATGACCCGCGACCAACTGGAAGACGCCGATATCGTATCGCGCGCCAACGCCGATCTGGGCGACGTCGAGACCCTGGTGCTGGACGCCTCGGGCGCCCTGACCCATCTGGTGGTCGAGCTGAACGGGCCGGGCGACATGAAGGTGCTGGTTCCCGTCGCCGACGTGGCCCCCATCGACAGCAACGGCGACAAGGATCTGGTCACCGACCTGACGCCCGGCCAGCTTCAGGCCCTGCCGGCCTGGACGCCGCCCGCGCGCTGATATTCGGCGTTAAGCCTGACCGGCGCTTGACCGGCCCGCGCGGGACGGTCATTGCCCGGTCTCATGAACATTCTTCTCGTCGGATCGGGCGGCCGCGAACACGCCCTGGCCTGGAAGATCGCCCAGTCGCCGCTGGTCAAACGCCTGGTCGCCGCGCCCGGCAATCCGGGCATCGAGAAGCTGTGCGAGCTTCGCGCCGTCAAGGCCGACGACGCCGAGGGGCTGGCGGCCCTGGCCCGCGAAATCCGCGCCGATCTGGTGGTGGTGGGGCCGGAGGTGGCGCTGGCCGCCGGTCTGGCCGACCGTCTGGCCGCGGCGGGCATCTCCTGTTTCGGGCCCACGGCCAAGGCCGCGCAGTTGGAGACGTCCAAGGCCTTCTCCAAGGCCTTCCTGGCGCGGCACGGCATTCCCACGGCGGGCTACGGCGTCCATGAGACGGTCGCGGACGCCAAGGCGGCGTTGAACGCCTTCCGTCCCCCCTATGTCATCAAGGCCGACGGTCTGGCCGCCGGCAAGGGCGTGGCCATCAGCCCCGACCGCCCTGACGCCGAGGCCGAGATCGAGCGAATGCTGGGCGGCCGGTTCGGCGCCGCCGGCGCCCGCGTCGTGATCGAGGAGTTCATGGACGGCGAGGAAGGCTCGCTGTTCGCTCTGTGCGATGGAAAGCAGGCCCTGCTGTTCGGCGGCGCCCAGGACCACAAGCGCGCCTTCGACGGCGACCTGGGGCCGAACACCGGCGGCATGGGCGCCTATTCGCCCGCGCCCGTCTTCACACCCGATCTGGTGCGGCAGGCCGACGCACTGATCGTCCAGCCGACCATCCGCCACATGGCCGAGGAGGGCGCTCCCTATCGCGGCGTGCTCTACGCCGGACTGATGGCGACCGACGAAGGCCCCAAGGTGGTCGAGTTCAACGCCCGCTTCGGCGACCCTGAATGCCAGGTGCTGATGATGCGGTTCGCCGGCGACATCGTGCCCTATCTGCTGGGATGCGCGCGCGGCGACGTGTCGGGTCTGCCGGCGCCGGCCTTCAAGCCCCAGACGGTGATCTGCGTGGTCATGGCGGCCAAGGGCTATCCCGACAGCCCGCTGGAAGGCTCGATCATTCGCGGCGCCGATCAGGACTTCGGCCCCCACGTCCAGGTCTTCCACGCGGGCACCAGACGCCGCGACGACGGCCAACTGTGCGCCTCGGGCGGGCGGGTGCTGAACGTCTGCGCCGAGGGCGACGACATCGCCCAGGCCCGCGAACGCGCCTACGCCGCCATCAAGCAGATCGACTGGCCCGGCGGCTTCAACCGCTCCGACATCGGCTGGCGGGCGCTGGAGCGCGAATAGGCCTGAGGCGGGCCGAGTGAGAACACTGCATGGTTAAACTGGCCCCGAGATCATCGCCCTGTTGTGCCTTGCGGCCGTGGCGGCGGGGTTCGTGGACGATATTGCGGCCATCGCCACCAACAAGGTGCAGTCCAGTTTCGGCACGGCGTCAGCGACCTGGAGCTGCTGGCGGGCGGGTCGGATCAATTTCGGCCTTCTGAAATGGCCGCTGGCGTCGACCCTGGGCGGTGCGGGGCTGGGCGCCTTCGCCGTCACCATTGTCTATACGCGCTGGCGGATGGTGTTGTTGCCGGTCCTTCAGATCGCCATCGCCCTTTATTTCCTGTTCGGGCCCAAGGCTAGCGACGAGGACGCCCACGCGCGCCTGACGCCCCTGGCCTACAGCACCGTGGCGGGGGGCATCGATTTCTATGACGGCTTCTTCCGCCCCGGCGCCGGCTCCTTTTTCGTCTTGAGGCTGGTCACACTGGTGGGGATGGGTCTGACGTGGGCGACCGCCAACATCAAGGCCCTGAACCTGATGAGCAATGTGCTGTCGGTGGTGGTTCTGGCGCGGGCGGCCATGTGCTGTGGCTGCAGGGCGGCGCAATGGCCGTGGGTCAGGTGATCGGCGGACGTCTGGGCGCCCATTCAGCCATGCGGTTCGGACGGCGGCTGATCCGCCCGCTCTTGGTCGTGATCTCGCTGGGCATGGTGGCAACGCTGCTTTCCGACCCGGCCAACCCCTCGGGGATCATGATCTTGGGCTGGTTCGGCTAGGTCTGGTCTATCGATCTTCAGTCCGTCATTCCGGGGCTTAGCGAAGCGAGGAACCCGGAGCTCAGGGCTGCGGCGCCGGATTGCGAGCCTTCTGGGTTCCGGGTTCGTCTTATGAACTCCCTTGGAAGGACGGTTTGGAGTTGGATGTCGATTAGCCCAGGCGGGATTACGGCTGCGGAAGCGCCTCGTCGTCAGTCGATGAGCGAAGGTGTTGGCGCGTTCTCTGAATAGAGGCGATGATTTCGCCGTTCCCGGCCCGCGTGTTCTGGCGCGTTCTTTGAGCCTTGTAGAGACCTTTCAGGTAGGCGTTATCCCAGCTCGTCAGTCCCATTGTCGTTTCGGGAGCGTCGAACAGGTTGAGAATTGACGCATAGGGGCTTGTGTCTGCCTGAGGGTCGATCTGAGCAAAAGTGATCATGGCGATATAATCGGCTAGCTGCTGAGCGGATAAGCCGGACGTCTGTCTTGTGTCGATCAGAATCACTGTTCGGAAGATATTGTCGACGATCTGCGAGGAAAGACGCGAGGCGGCGAATACCGGGATGATGGGAGCATAATCAAAAGCGTCACTGCAGTCGTCGCTGCACTCGCCAGGGATACGAACCGCGCGTTGTCCGGTGCTGGAATCGATCGGCATAGCCTGTTGCCACCATCTGACAGGATGTTCGGAAGATTGAAACGCCCTGAGAGCCGCCGCGCCGCGATCCATGCCGGATCCGCCTGTGCGAAACGCGCGCAGACGCGTGCGGACAAGTTCCGTCGCCAATGCGGACGGTTCGTTGGTTGCAATGATCAGGACATTCGGGCGGCATCCGGGAAGTCCCGGCGACAACCCAAGGTCTTCGGCCACCGTCGAAACTCTATCGACGATGTACTGCGCCGCCTCATGTTGAAGATTGGCCGCGCCGATGCAGACCGCGTTGTCCCAGCGCGCGATGCCCCGATCGGGATTGGGAGCCGCGACTTCATTGACAAAGTCTCGTATTAGTCTGTCGGGACTTTTGCCGACGACATCGATATCTTCCAACCGAACGGGCTCTTGAACTTCACCCCTGGAAACCCGGTCTGACGGAGACTGTGGTGTGGGATCTTGGCCGATCGCCAATATCGCAGCAAGAATGATCGTCAGCATGGCGTCCCCCACAGTGAGGCTGTGACGGTATTCCCGCTTTACGAGACAGTCAAACCATCAGGGCGCGAGCTCAAGTCCGCTTGGAAAACCCTACGCCGCCGCGAACAGCAGCCGGCCTTCGCCCATGCGTTCGCGCAAGGCAGGCAGGTCGGTGTGGGCGACCGAGAAACAGCCGTAGCTGCGGCCCAGCTTGCCTTCGCGCGCCAGGAAGTCCGGGTCGGCGTAGTCGGCGCCGTGAATGATGATGGCCCGCTCGCGCGCCCTGTCGTTCGAATATTCCAGCCCGTCAAGCAGCACGTTCGGCCCCTGCTGCGCGCCCCAGTTGGCCCCGGCGGTGGCGTAGGCGCCGACCGAGGACATGTTGGAATCCGGCGTGTTGGAGAACCGCTGGGCATAGCCGGTGTGCGCCGGATCGGAGCCGCGACCGTGGCAGGTGCGCAGGACCTTGACCTCGCCGGCGACCAGATCGACCTCGTACAGCCGCTCTTCGCCCGAGAACTTCTTGAAATCGACCAGATACATCCGGTCGCGCAGCGGCAGGTGGCGGTGATGGGTGTCCAGCGCGGTCATGGCGCGCTCCATCAGCTCCTTGCGGACGTGGCCGCGCGGATCCAGCGGCGGCGGCGTCAAGGAGGCGGTCTGGATGGTCGGCAGACCGGCCTGCGGCGGCGCGACAGGGGACAGGGTCTGAGCCGTGGTCAGCGGCGCCGTGGCGCTCGCGCTGGCGCATCCCGCCAGCATGGCCGAACCACCCAGAATCAGCCCTCGTCTCGATAGCCGCATGCGACGCCCTCGTTGCGGTTGGTCTTGGAGCGTGGTTGTTTCAAAAGGTTACGGGCGAGGCAACCTGAGCCTTGTGGGGCATTTTTGCGGCCGACGCGCCGGGGGGAGACATCGATGAAGCGTTTCGGAATCGCATTGGCGGCGCTGATGGCGTCGGCCATGAGCGCGCACGCCCAGCAAACCCCCACGGGGGTTGGGGTTTCGTCGCAACCCACGACAACGTTCGTCGAGGCCGGAAGGTTGCTGGCCGACCCGTCGAACGGCGTTGTGCAGCGCGATAAAACTCTCGTGATCAGAGGGAACCAGGTCATCGACGTGCGCGACGGCTTCGTCGGCGATACGTCGCAAGGCAAGGTTCTCGACCTGCGACAAGCCTTCGTCCTGCCCGGCCTGATCGACAGCCACGTCCATCTGACCAGCCAGCAGAACCCGAACGGGCGGCTGGAACAGGTCACGCTTTCCGACGCGGACCGGGCCATGGTCGGCGCCCGTTACGCCCGGCGCACCCTGATGGCGGGCTTCACGACCGTGGCGGACCTGGGCGCCGGCAACGAGGCCATCTTCGCCCTGAGAAACGCTGTCAGGAACGGCGACGTGCCGGGACCGCGCATCATCGCGGCCGGATCGTCGGTCTCGATCCACGGCGGTCACGGCGACATCAACGGCTATCGCGACGACATCATGCACCTGCTGTCGTCCGAGAGCATCTGTTCGGGCCCCGAGGACTGCATGCGCGCGGTCCGCACCCAGGTTCGCGCCGGGGCCGACATCATCAAGATCACCGCGACGGGCGGCGTCCTGTCCAACACCGCCGCCGGCCTGAACCAGCAGTTCAGCGATCCCGAGCTGGCCGCCATCGTCGACAGCGCCCACCGCATGGGCCGCCAGGTCACGGCGCACGCCCACGGCGTGGACGGCATCAACGCCTTCCTGCGGGCGGGCGGCGATTCCATCGAGCACGGCACCTATCTGGACGACCAGTCGATCCGCCTGTTCAAGTCGAACGGCGCCTGGCTGATCCCGACCCTGCTGGCCGGCGATTTCGTGGCCCGCATCGCCTCTGGGCCCGACAACTTCTTCACCCCGGCCCAGACGGCCAAGGCGCTGGAGGCCGGGCCCAAGATGCTGGAAATGGCGCGGCGCGCGCACGAGGGGGGTGTGAAGATCGCTTTCGGCACCGATAGCGGCGTCTCGGCCCACGGCGACAACGCCCAGGAGTTCGCGCTTCTGGTCCGCGCCGGCCTGAGCCCGCTTGAGGCGATCCAGGCCGCCACCGTCGGCGCCGCCGAACACCTGCGGATATCGAACGAGGCGGGCAGGATCGCACCCGGAATGCCCGCCGACATCGTCGCCGTCTCGGGCGATCCGCTGGCGGACGTGACCGAGCTGGAGCGGATGAAGTTCGTGATGAAGTCCGGCGTCGTCTATCGCGCCGACTGAATCCGGTCGTTCAGGAAGGCGGTGAAGGCCGCCTGATCCTGGAACCGCGCGACGACCGGCCAGGCCGTCACGTTCTTGCGCTGGTCGGGCGTCAGACGCACCCAGTCCTTTTCCGTCGTGACCAGGCCGGCGTCGAATACGGCCGCGCGGTCGGTCAGGAACCTCATGTTTTCGGCGCTGTAGGCCGCATGGTCGGGGAAGGGAACGAAGTCCGCCAGGTCGCAGCCCGCCGCCTTCAGCGACCGTTCGACCTTCCACGGCTTGGCGATGCCGGCGAACCCGACCTGAGGGCCGGACGGCGGCGGCCCCTCGGGCGTCAGGCGGGCGACGAAGACGGGCAGGGCGCCGAACACCGCCAGCAGTTCGGGATCGGCGGCCTCCACATCGGTCGGCAGCATCACCACCACGGCGTCGGCCCGCGCCAGGCCGGCCTTCAAGGGCTCGCGCATCGGGCCGGAAGGAAAGACCGAGCCGTCCCCGAACGGCCATTCGTCGCCGCGCGTCTCGCCGTCCACGACGATCAGGCTGACGGTCTTCTTCAACGCCGGGTTCTGATGGCCGTCGTCCAGCACCAGGGCCTGGGCGCCGGCCGCGACGGCGGCCCTGGCGCCCGCCACGCGATCGCGCGCGATCCAGACCGGCGATCCTTGCGCCAGCATCAAGGGCTCGTCGCCGACCTCGGCGGCCGTATGCGCCGCCGGATCGACCTGGATCGGCCCCTCCAGCCGCCCGCCATAGCCGCGCGACAGGCCCTGCGCCTGCACGCCGGCCGCCCGAAGCAGGCGCAGAATCTCGCGCGCGACCGGCGTCTTGCCCGATCCGCCGACCGTCAGATTGCCGACCGAGACGACGGCGCAGCCCGGATCGACCGGCGCGGCCCGGGCGATGCGCCGCGCGGTGACGCCGGCCCACAGCCAGCCCAGGGGTTTCAGCGCGGTGCGGGTCATGCGCGCGTGGTTGCTGTCGCGCACATACCACCAGCGGGGGGTGTTCAGCTTCATCGTCTGGCCCGCGCCGGCGGGGGCGTCAGCGGCTGCAGCGCGGCCCACAGCCGTTCCAGCCCGCCGCCCGCCTCGGCGGCGGCGCGACGCGCCCGCTCGCCCATCGCCTTGGCCGCCGCCGGATCGGCCAGCAGCGGCGCGATGGCCGCCGCCAGGTCCGACGGCGCCTGCACCAGGGTCAGGCCGCCCGCGCTGCTCAGGGCCGCCGTCACCGGCGCCCAGTTCGAGGCGTCCGGCCCGGTGATCGCCGGCCGACCCAGCCGCGCCGGCTCCAGCGGATTGTGGCCCCCGACCGGCGGCAGGCCCAGCGCCGGGGCGAACGACCCGCCCATGACGACCACATCGGCCAGCCGCAGGAACAGGCCCATCTCGTTCAGCGTGTCGGCCAGATAGATGTCGGTGTCCGGCCCGATCGTCTGGCCGCGCGAACGCATGGCGAAGGTGTAGCCCTCGCGCGCCAGGGCCTGGGCGATATGCGGCCCGCGCTCGGGGTGGCGGGGCGTCAGGATCAGGCATGTCTGCTGGTCCAGACCGTCCAGGGCGCGAACGATGGCGATCTCCTCGCCTTCATGGGTGCTGGCGGCCACGATCACCGGCCGGTCGCCGATGGCGGCGGACAGGCGGCTGAAGGCGGCGGGGTCGTGCGGCAGGGCCTCGCCCGACAGTTTCAGGTTCACCAAGCCGTCGATGCGCGCGCCCATCGTCTCCAGCCGCCGCGCCGAGGCCGCGTCCTGGGGCAGGACCAGATCGAACGCGCCGGTCAGGGCGCGCGCGGAGGCCGGAAACCGCGCCCAGCCCTCGACCGTCTTTTCGGTCAGGCGCGCGCTGACCAGGGCCAGCCTGACCCCGCGCCGATGCGCCTCCAGCAGCAGATTGGGCCACAGTTCGCTCTCGACGAACACCGCCAGGGCCGGGCGCCAGTGATCCAGAAACCGCGCCACCACGCCCGGCGCATCGACCGGCGCATACTGATGGATCACCCCCGCCGGCAGCCGCTCGGCCAGAATCTGGGCCGAGGTCACGGTGCCCGAGGTCACCAGCACGGTCAGGTCGGGTCGCGCCTTCACGAACCGCTCGACCACGGGCAGCAGCGACAGGCTCTCGCCCACGCTGACGCCGTGCAGCCAGACCAGATCGCCGGCGGGGCGTTCGGCGCGGGTGAAGCCCATCCGCTCGTCCACCCGTACGGGGTCTTCCTTGCCCCGCCGCGCGCGTGCATCCAGCAGGCGCGGGGCCAGCGGCTCCAGCACACGGGTGGCCAGGCGATAGGCGATCAGGGGCAGGGGCGTCACGGCTTCAGGCCGGTGATTTCGTCGGCGCGGGCCTCGACCGCGTTCAGTCGCGCCGCCCAGTCCTGGCGCACACGGTCCAGATCGTCGCCGGTCGGATAGTCGGCGATGTCCCAGACGATGGCGCCCCTGGCGAAGGGCAGGGGCAGGATGGCGCCGTCCCAGCTGTTCAGCCGGATCGCCGGATGGCACGACATGCCAATGAACAGGGTCGGCGCCTTGGAGATCTTGGCCATCATCGGCAGGCCCTCGGCCATCTGGCGCGCCGGGCCGCGCGGGCCGTCGGGCGTGATGGCCAGGGCGCCGATCTTCAACTGACGCAGGCCGGCCCGCAGCGCCTGCGATCCGCCCTTGTCCCGGTCCGCCTTGTCCTTGTTCGACGACGACCCCCGGATGGCGGGGAACCCCTGGCGCGCCACGGCCTTGGCGATGAACTGACCGTCCGCCGACAGCGAGATCAGCGCCTTTGCCGGCTGGGCCCGGTTCAGCGGCCAGCAGGCCGGCGACAGGCCTATGCGCGAATGCCAGAAGGCGCACAACACCCCGCCGCCCCGGGCCCAGACCCCTTCGGCCACGCCCTGGTTCTCATAGGTCCAGCGCATGGTGGCGAAGCAGAACTGCATCCAATAGGCCAGGATGAACGACAGGGTCGCCTGGACGGCGGGTATGCGCAGAGGCCTCATATACCCGTCTCCGCAGAACGGAATCCGCCACACATAAAGCCCGTCATCCTAGGCCTTGTGCCTAGGATCCATAAACACAGGCGGCTGCCGCCTGGACGCCCCCGCTCGGCGCCGGGCGTATGGATCCTAGGCACAAGGCCTAGGATGACGGCGTTGAGAAGAGGGGCGGGAAGGACACTCACGCCACGGTCTCCACATTGACCGGGGCGCCGTCCAGCGACTGCTGGCGGGCCAGGCGGGCGTAGAGACCGCCCTGGGCGACCAGGGCGTCGTGCGACCCCTGTTCGACCACGCGCCCGGCCTCGATCACATAGATGCGGTCGGCGTTCTTCACGGTCGACAGGCGGTGGGCGATCATCAGGGTGGCGCGGCCCTGCATCAGCCGCTCCAGCGCCGCCTGGACCAGGGCCTCGCTCTCGGTGTCCAGCGCGCTGGTGGCCTCGTCCAGCAGCAGGATGGGGGCGTCTTTCACGAAGGCGCGGGCGATGGCGACGCGCTGGCGCTGACCGCCCGACAGGCGCAGGCCCGCCTCGCCCGCGCGGGTGTCGTAGCCTTGCGGCAGGGCGGTGATGAAGTCGTGGGCGGCGGCCGAACGGGCGGCCTCTTCGATCTGTTCCTGCGTCGCGCCCGGCCGGCCATAGGCGATGTTGGCGGCGATGGTGTCGTCGAACAGGAAGGGCTCCTGCGTCACCAGGGCGATATGGTCGCGCAGATCGTGGATGCGCAGCGCCCGCACGTCGCGCCCATTGATCGTCACCGCCCCGCCGGTCACGTCATAGAAGCGCGGCAGCAGGCTCAGGATCGTGCTCTTGCCCCCGCCCGACGGCCCGACCAAGGCTGCCGTCTCGCCCGGCGCGACCCGCAGGGACACCTGGTCCAGCGTTGGGGCGCCGCCCTCGCTCCTGGGCGCATAGGCGAAGGACACCCGGTCCAACACCACCTCGACCGGCCCGGTAGGCAGGGGGGCGGCTTCCGGCGCTTCACGGATTTCCGGCTCGATATCCAGCGCCGTGAACAGACGACGCGCGGCGGTGAATCCTTCGGCCATAACGGTCGCCAGATTGGTCACCTGACGCAGCGACTGGCCGGCCGCCAGCAGCATGGCGATGAAGGCGGCGAACCCGCCCACCGTCATGGCCCCCGACTGCGCCCGCCATCCGGCATAGGCGAGCACGGCGGCGACCACGACATAGGCCACCATGTCCGATGCGGGACCGGCGAAGGCGCGGGCGTTGGCGCCCTTGATGACGTGGCGCTGGCGGCGGGCGACGACTTCGGCGACGCGGGCCTCTTCGGCGGCTTCGCGGTTCTCGATCTTGATCAGCCGAACCCCGTCTATGTTCTCCATCAGGGCGGTGGACAGGTTTTCGGTTTCGGCCATGGCGCCGCGCGCGGCCTTGCGCGTCCGCTTGCCGAACCGCCGCAGCACCAGGGCCACCATCGGCACGCCCAGCAGCACCACCATCGCCAGTTGCCAGTCGTTGAAGAACATGAAGACGATCGTGCCGACCAGCATCAGCAGGTTCTGGGTGTAGGTTACCACGCCCGAGGTGAAGGCCTCACGCACCAGATTGGCGTCGAAAAGGACCGCCGAGACGAAGCCGCCCGAGTGCTGGCTGCGCAGACGCGCCAGGTCGGCGCGGATCATGCGACCGAACAGCCGCACCTGGATATCGCCGACGATGCTGTGGCCCAGCCGGTTGACCAGGGCTGCCTGCAAAAGGGCTGCACTGGTTCGGATCAGGGCCAGGGCCAGGATGGCGATGGGAATGGCGACCACCGCGTGTCCGGCCTGAATATGGATGTATCTGAACAGGGTGATCGGCTTGTCGCCGTCCAGAAACAGCGCGTTCACGGCGGGTTGCAGCAGTTGCAGCAGGGTGACGGTCAGCACACCGGTCACGGCCGCGCAGACGATGGCCGTGATCAGGGTCCAGCGGTGCTGGGACAGGTAGTCGCGCCAGATTCGCGCCAGCAGGACGCGCAGGGGCATGGTCTGGTCGACGGGTTCGCTCATCGGCCTTCGGTCGTCCGAGCCGCCCCTCAAGTCAAGGCTTGTCGGGCGACGGGACCAGCGGGCGGCCCGGTTCGTCGGCGCGGATGAGGGTTTCGCCCGGCGCATCGTCGATCTTGACGGCAGGGGCGACGGTCGGATTGCGGGCGTAGCGGCGACCGTCGAAGGGCACGGCGGCCTCGTAGGCTTCTGTGATCCCGCCGCCGGCGACCTGGACGCCCAGATCGCGCCGACCGTGGCTCTGGCGTTCCAGCAGGCGGATGGGGGCGCGCGCCACGCCGATCTCGCCGACCGACCGATAGGTCCGGCCCGCCCGGTCCAGCACCAGAAGCCGGCACCCGCCCGATCCGCACCAGTTCGGGCCGGTCAGATAGACCAGCATCGTCCGCCCGTCCGGCGTCAGGGCGGCGGCATATCGGGTCGTGTCCAGCGCGCCGTGCGCCCTGTGCCGCAGATAGGCGATCAGGACGGGGTCTTCGGGCGGAGGGGCCTGGGCTGCGGCGACGCTCGCCGTCAGCGACCCGGACAGGGCCAGGGCGGCGGCGATCATCGTCATCGGGAGCATTCGGTCGGACATGGAAATCCAACGCCCGAACGCCTGGGTGGTTGAACAGGCCGTGCGCCTTTTCTAACTAGGGGCTGCGGGTTCGCCCGCAGTGTTCTCAGGGCGGGGCGAAATTCCCCACCGGCGGTAAGGCGGCGACGCCAAGCCCGCGAGCGCTCTCCACGATTGGAGAGGTCAGCAGATCCGGTGCGATTCCGGGGCCGACGGTATAGTCCGGATGAAAGAGAACGGGACCAAACGCCTCGTCGGCGTTCGCCGCCCCTTGCCGGGCGGCGGGCCGGCGCGTCGTCGCCCGTAACCCTGAGGAAACTGGTTACGGAAAGGACGACCATTGAACCAGATTTCCTCGTCTAACCCCGGCGCCGCCTCCATGGGCGCGCTGCTGATGCTGTCGGCCAGCCTGGTGTTCGCGGCCGGCAACACGCTTCAGTCGATCCTGCCGCAGCAGTTCGGCATGAGCTCTACCGGCATGGCCTTCTGGCAATATCTGATCGCCTCGGTGCTGATGGCGCCGGTGGTGATGCGGATCGGGCTGGGCAAGCTGAAGACCCGCCATCCGCTGGCGCACCAGGGCCGCGCCTTCGCCTCGGCGCTGGGCGTGCATGTGTTCGTGTACGGCTTCGCCTCGGGCGTGCCGATCTGGCAGATGGTGACGCTGCTGGCCACCGGGCCGCTGTTCGTCATCGTCGGCTCGACGCTGTTCCTGGGCGAGCGGGTATCCGGCGCCCGGCTCGGCGCGGCTTTGGCCGGTTTCGTCGGCGCGGTGGTGGTGTCGGGCGTCGGGGCCGAACGTCTGGACTGGCCCGCGCTGACGCCGATCCTGGCGGCCGCCCTGTGGGCCGCGACCGACGTCCTGACCAAGGCCCTGGCGCGCGAGGAGACGGCCGAGACCCTGACGGTGTCGCTGCTGGTCCTGATCACGCCCAACCATCTGGCCATTCTATTGCTGGCCAACGCCTTCGCCTTCGTCCTGCCGGCTGGCGTGGCGACGGGCCTGCCGTTCGCCCTGCCGCAAGGATCGGGGCTGCTGCTTCTGCTGGCCCTGGGCGGGCTGACGGCGGCGGCGCAGTATCTGCTGGCCTCGGCCTACAAGCGGGCGGATGCGGCCTATCTCCAGCCGTTCGCGGACCTGAAGGCGCCGCTGGCCGGCCTGATCGGCTGGTCGCTGCTGGGCCAGACGCCGTCGCCGTGGTTCTGGCACGGGGCGGCCCTGATCGTCGCCGCCTCGGTCTTCATCTTCTGGATTGAGAACCGCGCCCCGCAGACGCGCGCGGCCCCGGCGGTCGGCGGAGGATGACGCGGCGGCCCCGGACCGCTATCTGGCCCCCATGTCGCGTTTCGATCTCACCACCGCCTGGGGCCGGTTCAAGGCCCATTGGCACTATTTCTGGGCGGACCATGCGTTTCTGCGCGTGGCCTTTTCCAACGCCCACTGGCTGGGACCGGACCTGGTGCGCACCAACCAGCCGTCGCCGCGCCAGCTGGCCGGATGGAAGGCCAGGGGGATCAAGACCGTCATTAACCTGCGCGGCGAGCGGGACGAGGGCTATTACTGGCTGGAGAAGGACGCCTGCGACCGGCTGGGCCTGACCCTGATCCACGCCCCGCTGGATTCGCGCGATCCGCCGCAACCCGACCGCATCCACCGCGCCCGCGACCTGTTCAGGACCATCGAATATCCGGTGCTGATCCACTGCAAGTCGGGCGCGGACCGGGCGGGGATGATGGCGGTCTTCTATCGCCACTTCCATCTGGGCGAGCCGATCTCGGTCGCCATGAGCCAGCTGTCCAAGAAATACCTGCACTCGCGCGAGGGGCTGACGGGGGTGCTGGACTATACGCTGGAGAAATATGTCGCCGAGGTCGAACCGAGGGGGATCAGCTTCATCGACTGGATCGACAGCCCCGACTACGACCCCCAGGCGATCCGGGCCGAGTTCACGGCCGGCTGGTGGGGCACGCTGCTGACCGACAAACTGCTGCGGCGGGAGTAGGAGAGGGGGCTTCTTGAGCCGTCATTCCGGGGAGGCCGCAGGACGAACCCGGAACCCAGGGATGCGGTTCCTGCGTCAACCCGTTTCGGGCGTCCAGCACATCCCCCTGGGTTCCGGGTTCTTCGCTGCGCTTAGCCCCGGAAAGACGACGGTGGTGGGATCAGCCCCAAGGGCCTGTCTTCGGCGCGTCGGGATCGCTCTTACGCGCCTCGGCGGCCAGTTCGGCGTCGCGTCGGGCCTTGCGGTCGGCCTCCCACTTCTTGAACCAGCGGGCGTAGTTGATGTGGCCGCGCAGCGAAAAACTGAACAGCGCCAGCACGGCCAGCAGGCTGACCAGCTGGAAAATCTGTTGCGGCTCCAGGTTCATCGTCGTCCTCGCATACAGATTGAACGTCGGATCGGGGCGTCGGTTCGGACGCCCCGATGTCGCAGGATCAGGCGTCGCCGCGCGGGTCGATCAGCTTGTGGGCGTGCAGGATGAAATAGCGCATGTGGGCGTTGTCCACGGTGGCCTGGGCGCGGGCCTTCCAGGCCTTCTTGGCCTCGTCATAGCTGCCGAAGGCGCCGACGAACTCGACCTGCGACAGGTCGCGGAAGGTCGGCTCGCCCAGGTGACGCAACTCGCCGCCGATGACGATGTGCAGAAGCTGGGGCGGAACGGTGTTTTGATCGGTCATCGACAATCCAGGCATTGGGGGAGGGGGCTTTGCGCGCGCAATAGGCCGAGAACGGTCTCGGATCAATGTCGGGCGGGGTTTTTCCACCCCCGGCCTAGGTCGAAAACGGCACGTTTTTACAGCGCTGCACGATCATCGGCTGGATCAGCGGGGCGGCGCAGACCAGGCTGGCCTGGCGCGGATCGGGGCGGTTGAAGGCCCAGGGCCGGCCCTGGTGATCGCTGACCCTGGCCCCCGCCTCGGTGGCGATCAACCAGCCGGCGGCGACGTCCCAGTCCCATTTGGGCGTCAGGGCCAGGGCGGCGTCGAAGGCGCCCGACGCCACCAGCGCCATGCGATAGGCCAGGGCGTTGCGCTTCGAGAACCGCATCGCCGGCCACGGTTCGTCGAACCAGGGCGCCTCGATCAACCGCGCGTCGCCCAGAATCGAGGCGTCATCCAGCGTCGCCACGTCCGAGGCCGTGATGATGCGGTCGTTGCGCCGCGCCCCGCCGCCGCGCACGG
Organism: Brevundimonas sp. UBA6550; assembly: GCF_002434505.1. Taxonomy (GTDB): domain Bacteria; phylum Pseudomonadota; class Alphaproteobacteria; order Caulobacterales; family Caulobacteraceae; genus Brevundimonas. The sequence continues at coordinate 137,136 of NZ_DJKE01000012.1, read as the reverse complement.
CGACATAGGTCTCGTCCACCTCGGGCGCATGGATGACGGCGGCGACGACTTGGCCGTCCTCGACCACGGCGATGGGCACGCACCACCATGGGGTCCGCTTCATATAGGCCACCGTGCCGTCGATGGGATCGACCGCGAAGATGCGCCGTTTCGACAGACGATCCGGCGAATCCGCCGTCTCCTCCGACAGCCAGCCATAGTCGGGCCGCGCCGTCATCAGCCTGTCCTTCAGCATGGCGTCCACCTTCAGGTCGCCGCTGGTGACGGGCGAACCGCCGGGCTTGGACTCGATCTTCAGCCCCGCCTCGCGCTCGGCGATGGCCAGGGCGCCCGCGTCGATGGCGGCCTGGCGGATCAGGTCGAGGTCGGCGGCCCAATCTTGTGGCGAGATGTCCGTCATTTGCCGGCGATGGCCACCGCGTCGAACATCAGGCTGGGCACGTTGAACCCGCCCCGGAACTCCAGGTCCGAGCCGCGCTGGATGCGCAGGTAAAGGTCGGTCAGCTTGCCGGCCACGGTCACTTCGCTGACCGGATAGGCGACCGCGCCGTTCTCGAACCAGAAGCCCGACACCCCGGCGGACCAGTCGCCCGTATTGCCGTTCAGCGACGGCCCGAACATCGACGTCACCAACAGGCCGGTCCCGGCATCCGCCATCAGGCCCGCCAGATCGCGCTCGCCCGGCTCCATGTGCAGATTGTGGGTCGAGACGCCGGATGGCCCGGCCAGGCCCCGCGACGCATGGCCGGTCGTCTCCAGACCCAGTTGCCGCGCCGATGCGCTGTTCAGCAGCCAGGTCGTCAGGACGCCGTCGTCGAACAGGGCGCGCCGCTCGACCGCCACGCCTTCGTCGTCGAACGGGGTCGATCCCATGCCGCGCGGGCGGAACGGATCGTCGATCAGGGTGACGCCCGGCGCGAACACCCGCTGGCCCAGCCGGTCCTTCAGGAAGGAGGTGCCGCGCGCGATCGACGGGCCGGATATGGCCCCCAGCGCTGGCGAAACGATCTGGCCGGCCATGCGATTGTCGAAGATGACCGGGGCGGTGGTCGAGGCGATCTTCCTCGGCCCCACGCGGGCCGCCGCGCGCTCGCCGGCGGTGCGCCCGATGTGTTCGGCGCCCGGCAGGTCGGACAGGTGTCGGGTCGACCGGCTTTCGCCGCCACGCTCCATGGCCCCGTCCTTTTCGGCGATGACGCCGACACCCAGCGAGAAGGCCGACCCCTCGTAGGCGCCGTCGAACCCGTGCGACGTGACCAGCCGCCAGCGGCTGGACGACCAGGAGGCGTGACCGCCCTCTGACCGCGCCACGCCGGTCACGGCCAGGGCGGCGGCCTCGGCCTCGGCGGCGGCGGCTTCCAGCGCCTCGGCGCTGCGTTCGCTGGCGTCGAACAGGTCTAGGTCGGGCAGGGGGCCGCGCGCCAGACGATCCTGCGGCGCCAGGCCGGCATTGGGGTCTTCGGGCGCCAATCGCGCCATGGCCACGGCCCGCTCGACCAGCCGCGCCTGCGTCGCCGGCGACAGGTCGGACGCCGACACCGACGCCTGACGCTGGCCGACGAAGACCCTCAGCCCCAGGTCGCGCGATTCCTCGCGCTCGACGTCTTCCAGCCCGCCGTTGCGCACCCCCACCGACAGGGACCGGCGGTCGGCGCTGACCGCCTCGGCCGCGTCGGCGCCGGCCTTCAGCGCCGCCTTGACGATGTCGTTGAGAAGATCGGTGGAAACGGGCGCAGCCAGGGTCTCGGTCATGCCCCGATATGGCGGACGCCCTGCTGCACCGCAACCGGCCTAGGGCTAATCGACATTCAGCCCTAAACCGTCATTCCGGGGCGTCCATAGGACGAACCCGGAACCCAGGAGGCTCGCTATCCGGCGCCGACTACGTCCAGCAACGGCGCCGCAGCCCTGGGTTCCGGGTTCTTCGCTTCGCTCAGCCCCGGAATGACGATCTGAGATTCCACCGGCTGAATGTCGATTGAACCTAGACGACGGCGAAGGCGATCAGCCCCACGGCGGCCGTCAACAGCGCCACCCAGGTCAGCAGCATCCCCACCACCCGGCCCAGCGACGGCCCGGTCTGGAACAGCAGGCCCAGCGCATGGCAGATCCGCCCGATCAGCAGGGTCGCGCCGACGCCATGCACCATCCAGGCGGGCGCGCCCACGGCGGCCAGCAACAGCATGGCGATCATGCCGGGCGTCGCATATTCCACCAGATTGCCGAAGGCCCGGCTGGCGGCCATCAGGTCGGCGTTGCCGCCGTCTCCCAGCGAAACCATGTGCTTGCGTCGTCCGCTGACCACGACGCCCGACAGCACCAGCATCATCAGGATCAGCAGGCCGCTCCACAAGGCGGCGGCCTGGATGGCGAGCATAAGGGGCGTCGTCATCGATCAGTCCTCACGCCCGACGGGATAGAGCAGATAGCGCTCGTCATAGAAGGGCGTGCGTTCATAGAACCAGGCCAGACGCGCCTGCGGATCGGCCGCGAAGGCGGGCTCGGCGGCCAGTTTGGCCTCGAACGCGGTCTTAAGCGCCGGGTCCGCCGCCAGCATCTTCTCGGCCAGGGGCGCAATGGCGTAGGCCTCGATATATTCGACGCGGCTCATGACCTCGGGGAACATCCCCCAGGCGAAGAAGCTCTCGCTGGACTGCGGCTCCAGCAGCAGCACGACGATGTCGCCCAGCGGCTGGTCGGTCGGCACCCGCACCGAGCCGGGCGGATAGGTCCAGTCGCGTTTCTCCACCTCGACCGTCTTGACCGAGGCCTGGACGTGGCCCTCGTTGGCGCGCGTCGCCAGCTTGGGCTCGACCAGCCGCAGCATCGACAGGTTCACCGTGCGCGCCGCCGTCAGCGTCTCCATCTCGATCCCGTGCGCGCGCAGCCGCTCGATGATGTCGGTACGATAGCCCGGCACCCAATAGGCGGCTGGCCGGGTCAGGGTCAGCGTCGGCTTGGACCCATAGAAGGGCATCTGCCACAGGTCGGGATCGGGCCGGCCCAGCCAGCGGATTTCCTTCCGGCCCGAGGCGGGGCTGTCGTACATCTCGTACAGGATGCCCTTGAACGGCCGGGTGGAGGACGGCGTGTCGTCGGCCTCGAAGTTGGCGGGGATCTGGGCCGGGCGCAGCGCCCTGTCCTGATCGGTCGCGGCCCGCAGACCGGCGCCTTGGTCGGCCAGCAGACGCATCGCCGCCTCGATGAAGACATAGGTCCCCAACACCCGCTGTTCGTGCGGTTTCAGGCTGTGGTTTTCGATCAGTATGGTCGGCACGTGCGCCGCCGATCCCCAGCCGTTGGAGAACCGCTCGCCCAGGCCGCCGTCCGACAGGCCCTTCCTGGGATCGTCGTCGTCCAGGCCGAACACCAGTTCGCCGGGGATATGGCCCTCGCGTTCCAGCGCCGCGTTCATCGCGGGCTTGAACACCGAATCCAGCCAGGCCGAGCCGTTGGGCGAGCGGCTGAACGCCCCGTCCTCGCCGTTGAAGCCGTAGGTGACGTCGTACTGGTAATCCATGCCGTCGGTGACGTGGACATCCACATACAGGTCCGGCCGGTATTTCAGGATCAACCCACGCACGGCCCGCATCTCGGGCTGGTCCAGCTTCAGATAGTCGCGGTTCAGGTTCTGGTTGGTCGCCGTATTGCGCCAACCCTGGATGCGCGGCCCGCGCTGGTTGGGGCGGGAATAGGCGGATGCGCGCTCATGCCCATCCACGCTCAGGATCGGGATCAGGATCAGGTTGACCCGGTCCAGCAGGGCGTCCTTGCCGTAAAACGCGATGTCGCGCAGCAGCATCATGCCCGCGTCCTTGCCGTCGATCTCGCCGGGGTGGATGCCCGCCTGGATCATCAGCACCGGCTTGGCCGGATCGAAGGCGGCGCCATCCTTGGAGGCGATCACCGCATAGATGGGCCGCCCCTCGGGCGATGTGCCAAACTGTTCGATGCGGATCAGGTCGCTGGCCTGATCCAGCCGGTCGAACCAGGCGCGGGTGTCGGCGTAGTTGGGCGAAAAGTCATGGCCCGGATCGGCCTCGAACGCCGTCACCCACGGATCGCCGGCGTCGCGCAGCAGGGCCTTTGAGGCGCCGTTCCAGGCGGGAGCGGGCGGCAGGAACGCCTGATCCCAGGGGGCGGCGTTGGGAAGCGTCTGGGACATGGCGGGGCTCACGCTACAGGCAAGGGCGGCAAGGAAGGCCGAAACCAGAAGAGGGGACTGCATGGCCTTTCGTGAGCCGATTGGTCCGCCCTGACAAGGTTTCAACCGCCGCCGCGTCGCCCTGGGCGCGTCCGCCTTCGGATGGTGCGCCGCATCGCCAGTCGTTAGCGATGCGGCGCCTTGGGATCAGGCCGGCAGTTCGACGTCGCCCATGCGGTCGATGGCGTGATTGTAGTCGTCGACGATGCTTTCGCGCTCGTAGTCGGACTTGTTCTGCTTGTAGTCGCGCCAGGAACCGACCATCGAATCCAGGCGGTCCGCGATGGAGCTGAACTCCGACTTGTTCTTGGCGTCAGCCGCCATGGCCGCCTCGGCTTCGCGCACCTTGGCCGTCGCCGCGACCAGGCCGGGCAGCAGGCGGTCGGCCTCTTCCGGCTTGTCCTCCATCACGGCGGTTGTGAAGTGATCGGCCTTCTGCATGGCGTCGACCAGATTGGCCTCAGCCGCGTGGCCCGCCTTGTTCAGGGCGGTGATCTGGGCGGCGTTGCGGGCGCGCTGATACTCCGACAGGGCCGCGTCCAGTTCGCCGATCCCGCCGACGGCGCCCTGATAGGCCGTCATCACCGCCGGGTGCGCGGCCTTGGCCTTGGCCAGACCATCCTCGCGATAGGCGCGGGATTCGAAATAGGGATCCAGGGTCTTCCACTGGGCCAGCAGGGCCTCCAGTTGCGGAATCAGCTTGTCCACCGCCGCATCGGCCCGCTGGCTCTGCGCGCCGCCCGACAGGGCCTTGCCTTCCTTCAGCTTCTCGATGGCCTGTTCCAGCGTCGTGATGTTCTCGGGGAAGTAGATCGAACCGGTCGCGTCGGCCGACGGGATGTTCAGCTTTTGATATTTGTCGAAGTTCTCGGGCACGCCCCAGTTCTTGTCGATCAGCTTGTTGAAGGCGTCGGTGTAGAGGCCCAGCTTCTGCTGCGTCGCCTCATTGCCCGTGGCGGCGGCGATCGATTGCGGGCGGCCGTCCGTTTTCTTGCCGTCGCCCTGTCCGCAGGCCGCCAGGCCCATCGTCATCGCGCAGACCAAGGCCATGGCGCTAACCGCTGTCCGAGACTTCATGGATTTTCCCTTCCGTGATGGGGCGAAGGCTCAGCCTCCGCCGAAGTGGGAAGACAACGCCACGGTCAAGGTTGGGTTCTCAGGAAACGCCGCCGTCTTGCGATAAGTTCGCAAGTCCTTGAATGCGCTTCACTTCCAGATCGGCTTGCCGTCGCCGGGCAGACCCAGCCGGTCCCACATGTCGGAAACCCGCTCGATCACGGCGTCCTCCATTCGGATCTCCTCGCCCCATTCGCGCTTGGTCTCGGGCTCCCACTTATTGGTGGCGTCCAGACCGATCTTGGAGCCCAGGCCGCTCTCGGGCGAGGCGAAGTCCAGATAGTCGATGGGGGTGGATTCGATCAGGGTAATGTCGCGCGCCGGGTCCATCTTGGTCGAGATGGCCCACATGACGTCCTTCCAGTCGCGGGCGTCGATGTCGTCGTCCACGACGATGACCCATTTGGTGTACATGAACTGGCGCAGATAGCTCCAGACGCCCAGCATCACCCGCTTGGCGTGGCCCGGATAAGCCTTCTTCATCGACACCACGGCGATCCGATAGCTGCACCCCTCGGGCGGCAGCCAGAAGTCGACGATCTCGGGGAACTGCTGGCGCAGCAGGGGGATGAACACCTCGTTCAGCGCCTCGCCCAGCACGCTGGGCTCGTCCGGCGGACGCCCGGTGAAGGTGGTCAGATAGATGGGGTCCTTGCGCATGGTGATGGCGCTGACCTTGAAGACCGGGAATTTCTCGACCGAGTTGTAATAGCCGGTGTGGTCGCCGTAGGGGCCTTCGTCCTCGAACTCGTCCAGCAGGACATGGCCCTCCAGCACGATCTCGGCCTGGGCCGGGACCATCAGCGGCACGGTCTTGCACGGCACCAGTTCGGCCTTTGCGCCGCGCATCAGGCCGGCGAACTGATATTCCGACAGGGTGTCCGGCACCGGCGTCACGGCGGCCAGGATCGTGCCGGGATCGGCGCCCAGCACCACGGCGCAGGGCAGGGGCTCGCGCTTTCCGGCCTTCTTGTGCCGGGCGTAGTGCTGAGCGCCGCCGCGATGGGCCAGCCAGCGCATGATGGCCTTGTCCTTGCCCAGCACCTGCATCCGATAGATGCCCAGGTTGAAGTCGTCCTCGCGGTCGTCCGACGGCCCCTTGGTGACGACCAGACCCCAGGTGATCAGGGGCGCCGGTTCGCCGGGCCAGCATGACTGGACGGGCAGCGCCGTCAGGTCGATCTGTTCGCCCTTCAGCACCACCTCCTGGACCGGGGCCTTCTTCACCGTCTTGGGCCGCATCGACATGACGGTCTGCGCCAGCGGCAGCATCTCCATCGCGTCGCCCAGGCCGCGCGGCGGCGTCGGATTGCGCAGGAAGGCCAGCAGTTCCCCGACCTCGCGCAGCTCCGCCGTGGTGGTGCGCGCCTTGCCCTCCAGCGTCACCCCCATCGCCGCCCGCTTCACCGTGCCGAACAGATTGGCCAGGCAGGGGATGGGGCTGATCGTTCCGTCCGGCATCACCGGCTTTTCGAACAGCACCGCCGGGCCGCCGTTTCGCAGCAGCCGGGTCTGGATCTCGGTCATCTCCAGCACGGTCGACACCGGCTCGGACACCCGAACCAGTTCGCCGTCGGCTTCCAGTTGCTGGATGAAGTCACGCAGGGATTTGTAGGCCATGCGCGGTGGCTTAGGCGGCTCTCGGCCCGCTGTCACGCGCCGTTCGCCCGAACAGCCGGTCCAGCCCTACCAACGTCATCCCGACCAGCCAGAAGAAGACCAGCAGCCCGCCGAACACCGCGACCACCCGCCCCAGGCCCAGCGCATCCACATCCACGAACCCATAGGGCCACCAATGGGTCGCCATGCCGTGAACCAGCGTCCACCCGCCATAGATCAGCGGAAACGCCAGCCACTTCACCGGGTCGATCCAGCGCAGCCGACCCTTGGGCGTGAACCACAGCCAGTCCAGCACGAAGGCGACCGGCATCAGATAGTGCAGCACCAGATTGACCCCGTAGAGCAGGCCCTGCGGCCGCCAGTGCGGCGCGATCAGCAGGTGGTACACGACCCCGACCACGACGATGTACATGGCCACCGCCGCCCGCACGCCTTCGCTGGCGCTCCAGCGCGCCAGCCTGCGATCGGCGTCGATCAGCGGGCCGGTGAAGGCCAGGGCGACCAGGATGTTGGTCAGGATGGTGAAGAAGCTGAAATAGTTGACGGTCCGCTCGACCACGCTCCAGCCCTGGGTCGGGCCGACCATCAAGATATACTGCAGGATCAGGGTCGCCCAGCCGACGACCGCGAAGGTCGCCCGCCACAGTCGCGGCCGGTCCCTGTGCCTCAGCATCCGCGCCTCCGTCGTCGGTCAGGCGGCAGTCTTGTCCCATTCGAACGCCGGGTCCAGCCAGTCGCCTAGCCGTTCGCCGCGATCCAGGGCGTCCATCCGCTGCATCTCCTCGTCCGTCAGGGCGAAGTCGAAGATGTCAAAATTCTCGCGCGCCCGGCTTTCCTTGGTCGTGCGCGGAATGGCGATGATCCCGTGCTGGATCAGCCAGCGCAGCGTGATCTGACCGTTGGTCTTGCCATGCGCCTTGGCCAGTTCGCTGATCGTGGCGTCCTCGGCGATCTTGCCCTGGGCCAGCGGCGACCAGGCGGTGATCGACGACCCCAACTCGGCGGCGGTGGCGACCAGTTGGTCAATGCCCAGATAGGGGTGATGCTCGACCTGATCGGTCAGCAGCCGCGCCTTGGACAGCGCCTGCGCCTGACGGAATTCCCTGGACGGGAAGTTGGACAGGCCGATCGACTTGGTCAGCCCCTGGTCCCTGGCCTCGTTCAGGGCGCCCAGCGTCTCTTCGAACGACGGCGTGGTCTTGGGCCAGTGCAGCAGCAACAGGTCCGGCGTCGTCCCCAGGCTGTCGGCCGATTCCTTCGCCTGTTTCAGCAGGGCGTCATTGGTGAAATGCTCGACCCAGATCTTGGTCGTCAGGAAGATGTCGTCGCGCGCCACGCCGGAATCGACGATGCCCTGACCGACGGCCTTCTCGTTCTTGTAAATCCAGGCGGTGTCGATGTGGCGATAACCGATCCGCAGCGCCTCGGCGACCATGCGCCGCGCATCGTCCGGCTCCAGCTGCCAGGTGCCGAACCCCAGCAGCGGGATTTCGATTCCATCGACGGTGATCGTGGGTTGGTCGCCGTAGGCCATGCGCATCTCCTGCTGGGTCGTGTCGCCCGATATAGGTCCCGAACGCGGCTTCGCCACTGTTTCGCCTGTATTAATCCTGCGTCCCCGGTTCGACGGGGCGCGCACGTTCCGCCTCGAACCAGTCCAGGATGTCCTCCCACAAGGGCTCCATCCCCTTTCTGAACGCCCCCTCATGGCCGATGCGTTTGACGCCATAGTCTTCGGGCCGCCGCGTCAGGATTTCAGCCTGCGTTGCGGAATAGGCGGTCAGCAGGCGCGCGCCCGTCTTCGGCGGGGCGATGGGATCGTCGCTGAAGATCCACGACCGAATGGGCGCCGTCACCCGGTCGAACTGCTGCGGGTCCAGGGCGCCGTCGGCCAGTTCCTTCAGGAAATAGCTCGGCTTCAGGCACCACCGTTTCCAGGTCTGGAACACCCCGCGCGGCAGGTCGGTCCCGCGCCACAGCCTGCCGTTGCGGACATAGCCGTATTTGCCGAGATCGTGCGGACCCAGCACCAGCCAGAACATCAGCTCGAACGGGTTGTAGGTCCGGTGATGCCCGCCCCACCAGCCGCTGCCGACCGAGACGAAGGCGTGTCGGGCGATCTCGCCCTGGTTCGGCATGAAGCCGACGAAATGGCCCCCGACGCTGTGGCCGACATGAAAGACGGGCAGACCGGGCGCCGCCGCCTTCAACGCCTCCAGGGCCGCCGGCATGTCCAGCCGCCCCCAGTCAGTGTAATCCATCTGCATCGCCGCCAGATCCTCGGGCCGCGATCCGCCGATCCCGCGATAGTCATAGGTCAGGACCACCGCCCCACGCCCCGCCATCCAGCACGCGAACCGGCCGTAGAATCCGCGCGGAAACCCGGTCCCCGCCGACATCAGCACCGCCATCCGCGCCTCGGCGGGGCGAAACAGCGTCGCCTCCAGCGGCCAGCCGTCGCCGGAGTTGATGATGCGATCCTCGATCCCGACCGTCACGGCGCGCCCCAGCCTCTGTGTCCGTCCTTATTGAATACGGACCATGCCGGATTTCCGTCGCGTCAGGTCAAGCCTGATCGACGCCTTTCACCAGCCGTCCGGGCGCGACCTTGCGCCAGCGCCGTTCCATCATGGTCTTCAGCCAGACCGGATCGACCGTGGCGATGCGCGCCAGGACGATGGCGTGATCGCGATAATGGTCGGTGAAGTGAAAGGTCGCCGGCTCCATCTCGACCAGCAGGTCGCGTTCGTCGCGGTTGGCCAGATGCACCACGATGCTGTCGTCCAGCCGGGGCCGCAGCCAGGTCAGGAACTTGCCCGCCACCTTGAACGACGGCTCGCCATAGGATGTCCCGTCCTCCACGCCGGGAAAGGACAGCATCAGGGCGCGAACCTCCTCGTGGGTCATCGGCCTCGCTCGTCGCCGATGACGATGGTCGCGGCCTTGGCGTTCTCGGCCGTCTGCAGCAGCCGCAGCTGCGCCAGCTCGGGATTGTCCTTCAGCAGGCGCGCGGCGTTGGCCAGGGCGCGAAGCGCCGCCTGTTCGCTGCGGGCGCGTTCCAGCGCCGCCAGCCCATCCAGCCGCGCCCGTTCGACATCGCTCAGCAGCCGACGAATCTCGGGCGGCAGGGTGACGGCGGCGATCTCGACCCGCTCGATCCTTGCGGCGCCCACCGTGTCGCCCACATGGGCCGTCAGCATGTCCGCCGTCTCCGGCGCATGGGCTAGCAGGGCGTCCAGCGGCGTCTCGCCCGCCAGCCGGATCAGGGCCGACTGGACCGCCAGATCGAGGCGCGGCTCGACCGGCTCGCGCAGCGAAAGCTCGGCGTTCTCGATGCGGAACAGGACCGATGCGGTCAGGCGCAGGGGCATCCGTTCGGAAGACAGGACGTCCGCCCGGATCGACCGCACCTGCTGATCCAGGCTGATCGGAACCAGCATCAGGCGGCCGTGACCCTTCCACAGACGGTGAACCCCCGGCTCCAGCAGGCGGTCGAACACGCCATCGACATAGACGGCCGTCCGCTCCCAACGGTTGACCCGCACGCGCCGGAAGGCGTTCAGCAGGCCGATCACGCCGACCAGGATCACGATGGCCGTAAGGATTACGGCGTAGTCCGGCATCTCGCTCATTCTCGTCTCCTGCGACACAGACGCCCGGCGCCGTGGCGAAGGGGCGGGGGCGCGAAGCCCGCATGGCCCCTCCACGACTTGCCTTTCGGCCGGCGCCGGGCGTCCTTTGCGTTGTGACCAAACACGAGAGGCCGCCCCTTTGCGGCTGACCGCGCCCGTGACCGGGCGTCGCGCCGAGACGATCTCAACGGGGAAGACCCCGCCCGACCTTAGCGCGGACCGTCCCGACGTCCAGCCTTCAATAGGCCAGGGCGATGCCGTCCTTGCGCATCTCGGTCGCCGCGCCATAGGTCCAGCGGCCGCCGGGGTTCATCTGTTTCATCACGTTCTGATAGCCGCCGAAGCCGCCGTCCGGTTCGCCCAGGGTCCAGCCCATGGCGCGCAGCTGGGCCTTGGTCGCCTCGGGCACGCCGCTTTCCAGATGCAGGACGCCGGTCCCTTCCTGCGGCTGGCCGGTCGGTTCGGACGAGCCATAGTGCTGCCAGCGCGGAGCGTCGCCCGCCGCCTGGGGCTCCAGCCCATAGTCGACCATGTTGATGATGATCTGGGCCTGGCCCTGCGGCTGCATGGCGCCGCCCATGACGCCGAACGCCATCCAGGGCTCGCCGTCCTTGAGCGCGAAACCGGGGATGATGGTCTGGAAGGGCCGCTTGCCCGGCGCATAGATGTTGGGATGGCCGTCGGTCAGGGCGAACAGCTCGCCCCGGTCCTGGAACATGAAGCCCAGCGGCTCCGACCCATTGTCCGGCGCCAGGCCCGAGCCCATGCCGCGATAGTTGGACTGGATCCAGCTGACCATCATCCCGTCGCTGTCGGCGACGCTGAAATAGGTGGTGTCGCCGTGGTGCGGCGCGTCGCCGGGCATAACGCGATCCATCACCCGATCCGGCCGGATCAGTATGGCCCGTTCGGCGGCATAGGCCTTGGAGTTCAGCCATTCGACCGGGGTCTTGGAGAATCGGTCGTCGGCGAACCAGCGGGCCCGGTCCTCGAACGCCAGCCGCTTGGCCTCGGCCTGTACGTGCAGGGAGGCGGCGGACTGGAAGCCCATGGATTTCAGATCGAACTGTTCGCAGATGTTCAGGATCTGGTTGGTGGACAACCCTTGAGTGTTCGGACCCAGGCCGAAGACGTCCACGCCGCGATAGTTGGTCTGGATCGGCTCGACCCATTCGGTGTGGTGGGCGGCCAGGTCGGCGCGGGTCATCCAACCGCCGATTCGCTTGAAATAGGCTTCCATCTGATCGGCCAGGGGACCGTCGTAGAAGGCGTCGCGCCCGCCCTCTGCGATCAGCCGCAGGGTCTTTCCCAGATAAGGGTTGGCGAACAGCTCGCCGACCTTGGGCGTCGCGCCGCCGGCGGCCCAGATGCGCTTTCGGTTGTCGTTCTCCTCGATCGGAATCTGGCCCCGGTCGAAGGCGGCCATGTTGCGCTCCAGATAGTAGGCGATGACCTGGGGCACGGGCGCGCCCTGTTCGCACAGTTCGGCGACCGGCAGCAGCACCTCCTTCCACGGCAGTTTTCCATACCGCTGGTGCGCGCTCCACCAGGCGTCGACCGCGCCCGGCACATTGACCGTCACCGCCCCATAGCGGGGCAGATAGCCGTCGATGGCCCTGGATCGCGCCGTCTGAAGGCTAAGCCCGCGTGGACTGGCGCCCGAGCCGTTCAAACCGACGACCTTCTTCTGTTTCGGGTCCCACAACATGCAATAGGCGTCGCCGCCGATGCCGTTGGCGACCGGCTCCAGGAAGCCCAGGGCCGCATTTATGGCGATGGCCGCGTCGATGGCCGATCCGCCGCGTCTCAGGGTGTCGATGCCGATCAGGCTGGCGGCCGGATGCGCCGTCGCCGCCGCCCCGTTCGCGCCCCAGACGGTCGAGCGTCCCATGAACTTCGGCCCCGAGATCCGGTCGCCGATGCCGACGCCGGCGTAGGGGTCGGCCGGGCGGGCAGGGGCGGGCGGGGCGGTCGTCGGCGTCGGCTGCTGGGCCTGGGCCGTATTCGCCGCCAGCACCCCGACGGGCAGGGCGGACAGGAAGGTGCGACGACGCATGGGGCAACTCCTCGAACAACCGATGCGGCATCAAGGGGCCGTGCGGCCGATCCGGCAAGCCCCAATCGGCCGATCATGGCGCCAAAGAAAAAGGCCGCGTCCCTTTCGGAACGCGGCCCTGATCGTTTCGCCTGAGCGTGAACTTAGCTGATGTCTTCGTTCAGCAGACCGACCTTGAAGAAGCCGTTCTCCTGCATCTTGTTCATGACTTCCATGAACTGCTTGTACTTCACTTCCGGCTGGGCGCGGACGAACACGCGCTCTTCCTGGCAGGCGCCGCCGCCCAGGGCGGTGCAGACGTCGGTGGGCAGGTTGTCGATCGAGGTTTGCTTGTCCGACAGGAACAGCTGACCGTTTTCCTGGATGGTGATGTACACCGGCTCCTTTTCCTGGGTCGGGTTCACCGGCGGCTGCGCGGGCGGCAGGTCCAGACGGATCGAGACGGTCGCCATCGGCGCGGCGACCATGAAGATGATCATGAGCACCAGCAGAATGTCGATGAACGGCGTGATGTTGATATCCGCCGTCTGTTCGATCGTGTGCTTGTCCCCGCCGGAACCACCGAGCTTGGCAGCCATGCATCGTCTCCGTTACTCGCCGGCTGCAATCCGCGCCGGCATTTCCCTATGGATCGCCCGAAAGCTTGCTCGGTTCTTGGCGTCCCGATGCGCGCTTGTAAAGCGGTTCTAAACGATCCGGCGTTCCCGAACGTCAATTATACGCGACAGTCCCCCGCCGCCGCCCGTCTCAGGCCTTCGCCAGCTTCAGAAAACGGTCCATCAGGGCAGGATCGTCCTTGAAGGCGCCGGTGAACCGGGTGGTGATGGTCGAAACGTGCCGGTGATGCACCCCGCGGGTGGTCATGCACTGGTGTTCGGCGTCCAGCATCACCGCCACGCCGCGCGGCTGCAGATGCGATTCGATGGCGTCGATGATGTCGTTGGTCAGGGTTTCCTGATTCTGGAGCCTGCGCGCGAAGATCTCGACCACCCGCGCCAGCTTGGAGATGCCGACCACCTTTTCACCCGGCAGATAGGCGACATAGGCCTTGCCCAGGAAGGGGGCCATGTGGTGCTCGCAGTGGCTCTCCACCTCGATGTCGCGCAGGATGACCATGTCGTCGTATCCGGTCACGTCCTCGAAGGTGCGGCTCAGCTCCTTGGCCGCATCGGCCTCATAGCCGTCGAACCATTCGCCGTAAGCGTCCACCACCCGTTTGGGCGTATCCACCAGGCCCGGCCGGTCGGGATTGTCGCCGGCCCAGGCGATCAGGGTCCGCACCGCCTCCAGCGCCTGTTCGCGGCTGGGGCGTTGCACGGCGGCATCGGCGACGAGAACGGGCTTGGCGGGGATAAGGCTCATGAACTCGATTTTCCGGCCGGGGCGGGCGGGGCGGCCCGGTTTACCTTCTACAATCCGTCGGGACTGTATATCAGGCCGCTATATGGGACGGAGCCTGCGTCCCGCAAGAAAACCCGCTAAAGACCGATCCATGCCGCTGCACATCCACGACACCCTGCGCCGTGAAAAGCGCCTGTTCGAGCCCCGGAACAAGGATCGTGTGACCCTCTATGTCTGCGGCCCCACGGTCTATGACTACGCCCATATCGGCAATGCGCGTCCGCCGGTGGTGTTCGACGTCCTGGTGCGGCTGCTGCGCCGGACCTATGGCGCGGACAAGGTCATCTACGCCCGCAACGTCACCGACGTGGACGACAAGATCAATCAGAAGGCCGCGCGAGAGGGCGTGCCGATCGGCGAGGTCACGGCGCGCTACGAGGCCGCCTATCTGGCCGACATGGGCCTGCTGAACGTCAGCCCGCCTGACATCGCCCCCCACGTCACCGACTATATCCCCGCCATCGTCGATCAGATTCAGGCCATCGTCGACGCCGGCTGCGCCTATGCCGCCGAGGGGCACGTCCTGTTCGACGTCTCCTCCTATAAATCCTATGGCGCGCTGTCGGGTCGGAATCTGGACGACATGATCGCCGGCGCCCGCGTCGAGGTCGCGCCCTACAAGAAGAACCCCCACGATTTCGTCCTGTGGAAGCCGTCCAAGGCGGACGAGCCGTCCTGGCCGTCGCCGTGGGGGCAGGGGCGTCCCGGCTGGCATATCGAATGCTCGGCCATGATCGAGAAGACGCTGGGCCTGCCCATCGACATCCATGGCGGCGGCATCGACCTTGTCTTCCCCCACCACGAGAACGAGATCGCGCAAGGCGTCTGCGCTCACGGCCATGCCCACGGCGATCAGGCGCACGACGAATACGCCCGCTACTGGATGCACAACGGCTTTCTGACCGTGGACGCCGAGAAGATGTCCAAGTCCATCGGCAACGTCCTGCTGCTGCACGACCTGGTTCAGGCCATGCCGGGCGAGGTCGTCCGCTGGGCGCTGCTGAGCGCCCACTATCGCCAGCCGCTGGACTGGAACCAGGGGCTGCTGGACCAGAGCCGCAAGAACCTGGACCGTCTTTACGGCGTTCTGCGCGACGCCGACGCGGCCCTGGCCGACTTCGACGAGGGCGCGCTGGACGAGGCCGAGAGGGAACTGGCCGAGAACGCCCTGGATCCGGTGCTGGACGCGCTTGAGGACGACCTCAACACGCCGGGCGCCGTCGCCCAGCTGTTCGGTCTTGGAAACGCCTTGCGCGACCTGCTGAACGACGCCGAGGCCGACATCAACGACGTCGCCATGGCCCGCTGGAGCCTGAAGGAAGCGGCCGGGCTGCTCGGCGTGCTGTCGCTGACGCCGGACGCCTGGTTCGAAGGCGGCGATCCCGCCCTGAAGGCCGAGGTCGAGGCCCTGCTGGACCAACGCGCCGCCGCCCGCGCCGCCAAGGACTGGCCCGAGGCCGACCGCATCCGCGACCGCCTGAACGCCCTGAACGTCATCGTCATGGACGGCCCCGACGGCGCCACCTGGCGGATGAAGGGCTGACGACTCGCGTCTCCTGTCAGCGGGGAGCGGGCGCCGCCATGTCCGCCGACCGCTGGAGATGCGTTCAAGTTTACTCCGGCCGAGCGCGAACCGGCGCTGCGATGAGCCTGATGCTTGCGCACCGGGCGAGCGACCGAGGTCAAGTCCGCATAATAGGCGGCAGGACCTTAATCCATTGCACGGGGCCTCAAGCGCGGGCAGCCCATGGAGACTGACGACAACGGTCGAGGTGGCTCGTTATGGGATGGTGGAAGATTGGTCCTCACCCCCGTCCTGTCACCGCCCGACCGAATGTCTTCCAACTCAGCTTCACGTCCGACAGGGCGCCGGCGCGGAAGGCGCGGCCGGCGATCCAGACCATGAAGGCGGCCGTGGCGAACATGCCGATCAGGGTCAGCACGACCTCGATCAGCGGCGGATCGCTGGGCGCCCGCGCGCTCATCAGGAAGGGGGTGAAGAAGGGGATCCAAGACAGCACCTTGACCACCGGCGCGTCGGGGCTGGTCAGGGCCATCTGCATGACCAGGATCGGCACCACCAGGATCATCATGATCGGCCCCATCAGCGTCTGGGCGTCGCGCGGCGTCTCGCAGAAGGCGCCGATGGCGGCGAACAGCACCGCATACATCAGATATCCGCCGACCATATAGGCCATGAAATAGAAGATCAGGCCGTCGTGCATCAGCGCCTGGCCGATGCTGGCCGCCACCTCGGGCGAGGCGGACATCAGGGTCGATGCGCCGATCCCGCCCCACACCGCCATGACCGTCAGCGTCAGCAGCGCCACCCCCAGCACCTTGCCGGTCAAAATTTCGGTCGCCGACGCCGAGGACAAAAGCACCTCCAGGATCTTGTTCGACTTCTCCTCCATCACGCTGTTCAGCAGGATGGAGGCGCCGGTGATGACCAGCGACCACAGCAGGAAACCGGCCCCCAGGCCCACGAAGGACGGGATGCGGTCGCGCATCGACACCTCGGCCCCGCTGGCGGCGTTGGGCGAGAAGGCCTTCACCTCGGGCTGGAAGGTCTGGATCTCGGTCGCCAAGGTCGGGGGCACGCCCGCCTCGGTCAGCAGTTCGTTGCGGCGCGCGTCGCGCAGGGCGCTGCGGACGAAGCCGGACACGTCGTTGTCGGTGGCGCGGGCGGTCCAGACCTGGGCGGCGGGCTTGCCGTCGATGCGGTCCAGAAACACCACGGCGTCCAGGCGATCGGCCTTGGGCGTCTGCTTGTCCAGCGCGGTCTTGATGGCGGCGTCGCGCGCCGGGCCGGTCGCATCGGCGATGGCGGCCGGGGCCGCGACCAAACGAATTTTTGGCGCGCTGATCGAGGCCACGGCGCGCCCGGCGCCGGCTTGGCCCTTCTCGGCGGCGATGCGCAGCCGTTCGCCCTGCTTATTCAGATCGGCCTGCAAGGCGTCGCGGACCGTGGCGGCCAGGCCCGTCGCGGCGGGGCCCTGTTCGATCACGGCCACCGTCTTGATCGGCTCGGCCGAACGGATCAACAGCGGGATGCCCCCGCCCAGCACGGCGAACATCGGAAAGGCCAGCAGCGACAGCCAGAACCCCACCGTCTTGGCGTAGGCGACATATTCGCGGCGCGCGATCAGCAGGGTGCGCTTCATTGGACCGCCTCCGACGGCGAGGCGGGTTGGTCGGGATGGTCGCCGGTCAGGCCGATGAAGGCGTCGTGCAGCGTCGGCTCCTTCAAGGCGAAGCCGCGCACGTCAAGGCCGTTCAGGAAGGCGGCCTTCAACGTCTCCTGACCCGCCGCGCCCGGCGACAGGGCGATCTTCAGCCGCCGCACGCCGTCCTGTTCGGACATGGTTTCGACCCCCGCCACGCCAGGCAGGGTCGCCGCCGCCTGGGCGTCGATGGCGCCGTCCAGATCCAGGAACCGGGGCGAGGTCGCCTTGGCCTGATCGACCGTACCCTCGAACGCCTTTCGTCCCCGCGCCAGCAGCACGACCTTGTCGCACAGTCGCTCGGCGTGCTGCATCACATGGGTCGAGAACAGGACCGTGGCCCCGTTGGCCGCCAGGTCGCGGATCATGGCCTCCAGCCCCTGCTGGTTCATGGGGTCCAGGCCCGAGAACGGCTCGTCCAGGATGACGAACTCAGGCTGGTGCACGACCGAGGCGATCAGTTGCACCTTCTGCGCCATCCCCTTGGACAGCTCCTTCATCTTCTTTTTTTGCGCGGCGCCTAGCCCCTGCTGCTCCAGCATGGTCTTGGCGCGACGGCGGCCTTCTGCAGCGGGCAGGCCCTTCAATGCGCCAAAGAAGGCGATGGCCTCGACCGGCGTCATCTTCTTGTAGAGGCCCCGCTCCTCGGGCAGGAAGCCGATCCGGTCGCGCACCTGACGCCCGTCTGCGGCGCCCAGGATCTCGATCCAACCTGACGTCGCCGGCTGAAGCCCCAGGATCATCCGCAACGTCGAGGTCTTGCCCGCCCCGTTGGGCCCCAGAAACCCGCAGATCGAGCCTCTCTGAACCTGAAAGCTCAGATCGCGCACGGCGTCGAAATCGCCATACCGCTTGCTTACGCCGTCCAGCGTCAACGCCGCCATGTCGCCCCCTCATGTTCCAGCCGTCAGCCTATGGGCGTTGCCGCCTGGACGCCAGTCATGAAGCGGTTTCGAAAAGAGCGGTCGTCAGGCCTTGGGTTTGACGGCGATCTCGAAGTGGCGGTCCATGACCTTGGTCGGATTGACCTGGGCGCCGTCGCGACGGACCTCGAAATGCAGGTGGGGGCCGGTGGAGTAGCCGGTGGAGCCGACCAGGCCGATACGCTGCGCGGGCGCCAGGCGGTCGCCGCTGGCCACGTCGATGCGGCTGAGGTGGCCATAGAGGGTGGTCATGCCATTGGGGTGGCGCACCTCGATGAAGTTGCCGTAGCCGCCGGCGTCATAGCCGGTGCGCAGCACCTGGCCCTCTGCGGCGGTGAAGACGCTGGTGCCCTGGGGGGCGGCGATGTCCACACCCTTGTGCGCGCGGGCCTTGGCCTCGATGGCCAGTTTGCGCAGGCCGAAGACCGAGTTGATCGCATAGCCGCGCACCGGGGCGGTGAAGACGATCTGGCGCGTGACCGGCCCGGCCTTTTCGGCCTCGGCCTTGATCGGCGGGGCCACGGGGGCGGCGACGGGCGTCGGCGTGCGGTCGGGCGCGGGGGCGACGTTGGGGGCTGCGGCGGCGGCGAGGACGGCCACGGCGGCGAAGGCGGCCGTCTGGCCGGAGTGGATCAAAAGGGTCTTGCAGCGCGCCATCGGCGCGTCGGTCAGCAGGCGTCGCATTCGGCGGCGTCTCCAGCGTCTTTACGCTCTGGAATGAAGGGACGCGGCGTTCGATGACGCACGGCGTTCCGTGGAAGGGCGGCTTATGCCCGGGGGCTGGGGCGACTTTGGGGCCTGGTCCGGGCGGCGGATGGTCGCAGGGCGGAACCGGGCCGCAGCGACGTTCAGGCGATGATGTCGGGCAGTATGACGTCCTCGATCTTCACGATCTCATCCTTTAGAGCCAGCTTCTTTCGCTTCAGCCGGGCGATCATCAGCTGGTCGGGCACCGCCGCCTGGCTGAGCGCGTCGATGGAGGCGTCCAGGTCGGCGTGCTCCTGGCGCAGCAGTTTGACGCGGGCGTGCAGGGCCGCTTCTTCTTCGCTGATGTCAGGCAGGTCGTCGTTCATCGTCTGGTCCCCGAAGGCGCTTATAGCGACGCCGGCTTCAGGCCGGAAGGGCGTCGGCCAGGCGGATCAGCGCCGGGCGAGGGGTGACGGAAGCCCAGATCCTGGCCGTGGCGGCCAGGCCGTCGATGGCGGGGCGGGGCGGGGCGCTGGGCTCGGGCGCCAGCGCCTCCAGCGCCTGCAGAAGATGGCGTTCGGCCTCAAGCTCCAGCGCCTTGACGCGGTTGCGGATCGTCTCGCGCGGCCCGTCGTCGATGTCGGGCACGGGCGCCTTCAGGATGCGGCGCATGGCTCGCAGCGGCGTCACCACCACCCCGTCCCAGGCGCGGGCGGTGTCGCAGGCGGCCTCTAGGGTTTCCTCGTCCGGCCGACGCCCCGTCGCGGCGGCCCAGGCCGACCACAGCAGCAGCGGCACGTTCTGTTCGTGATTGTCCTGCAGCGCCAGACAGGCGTCGGAAACGCCCGGCGCGCCATAGGCGGCGACGGCCCAATCCCACAATCCCATCAGCTCAGACCCTTCCAGCGCCGCACGGCGTCCCAATCCAGGCCGAACAGGTCCAGCGCGCGGCCCACCGACTGGTCGACCATCTCCTGGATCGAGGCGGGTCGGGCGTAGAGGGCAGGCAGGGGCGGGGCGATGACGGCGCCCATCTCGGTCAGGGCCGTCATGGTGCGCAGGTGGCCCAGGTGGAACGGCGTTTCCCGCACCATCAAGACCAGCGGGCGCCGTTCCTTCAAAGTGACGTCCGCCGCGCGCGTCAACAGGGTGGAGGTCACGCCCGTCGCGATCTCGCCCATCGTCCTGACCGAACAGGGGGCGACGATCATGCCCAGGGTGCGAAAGGAGCCGGAGGCGATGGTCGCGCCCACATCGGCCAGCTTGTGAACCACGGACGCCTTGGCCGTCAGCGCATCCGGCGTCAGATCGGTTTCCTGCGACAATGTGAGCAGGGCGGCCTTGGTCACCACCAGATGGCTCTCCACGCCCAGGTCGTTCAGCGCATCCAGCGTCCGCGCGCCATAGATCGCGCCGGAAGCTCCTGAAATTCCGACCACCATCCGCGCGGGCAGGTTCCGTATGGCTCCGTTCACATCATCGACCATTTTTGCGGTCAGCCTCCAACCTGTCCGACGAAGCGGGCTGTCACCGGAATGTGATTCCACAGCCTGCCAAACCGGGCGCTCACTCTACTGGTCCCTAACCTGAGGAGGCGCAAGCCATGACCATCGAGGCTCGTATTCGCGAACTGGGTAACCGTCATCGCAATCTGGATCAGACGATCCAGAAGGAACTCGCCCGGCCGTCCGTGGACACGTTGCACGTCAGGGAGCTGAAGCAGAGGAAGCTTCGGCTCAAGGAAGAGATCACCAGTCTGGAGGCCCGCGCTCACTAACGCGGCGTCAGGCTTCCCAAAACGACGACGGCCCCGGAGATCGCTCTCCGGGGCCGTTTTCGTTATGTCTCCTCCCTACGAAGTGGGGAGGAGACCTTGTTTTAGTCCTTGGAGCCAAACACCGACTCTGCGGTCGGTTCGGCGCTGGGGCGCTGGCGGGCCTCGGGGACGAATTCGGGCTCGGCCTCCACTTCCTCGACGGGCTGGATGGTGCCGCCGCCCTTCTTCAGGTCGTCCTTGGCCTTCTTGTCGGCGGCCTTCTTGACGATCTCGTCCAGGGCCAGCTGGCCGACCAGGCCCAGGGTCACCGGGTCGACCGGCTTGATGTTGGCCGAGTTCCAGTGGGTGCGGTTGCGCACGCTCTCGATGGTGGACTTGGTGGTGCCCAGCATCTTGGCGATCTGGGCGTCGGTCACCTCGGGGTGATTGCGCACGAACCAGGCGATGGCGTCCGGGCGGTCCTGGCGACGCGAGACGGGGGTGTATTTCGGCGCCGGCTTGGCCGATTTCAGCAGTTCGGCGTGACGGCTGACGATGGCCTTCATCCGATAGTTTTCGTCGCCTTGCGCCTTGTCCAGCTCTTCGCGTGTCAGCTGGCCGCCGGTCACGGGATCGACGCCGCGAATGTCGCGCGCCACGTCGCCGTCGGCGATGCCGCGGACTTCCAGCGGGTGCAGGCCGCAGAAATCGGCGATCTGCTCGAAGCTGAGGGAGGTGTTGTCGACCAGCCAGACCGCGGTGGCCTTGGGCATCAGAATGTCGCTCATGGGGCGTTCGTCCCGGTGTTGTTGAGCCGCCGAATGGGACTTCGGCTGGCGTTGGATACGACGGCGCCCGGCCTTTCGACCGGGCGCGTATGATGCCGATATAGGCCCATTCGCGCGAAAAGAAAACGCCGACCGACAATCGCATACAGCAACGGTTCATCCGTCCGATGCAACCCTTGCGGTAGTGAAGCTTTTCAGCTTCGGGAGAGGAGAACCACCATGTCCATTCTGCTTGGCGCGGCTCTGGCTGCAGCGATGGCCTCGGGCCAGGACTATGCGCAGCAGCGCGTCGCCCCGCGCGGCGGCTATGCCCAGTCGTGTTCGGAAGCCTATGTGAATCGCGGTCGTCTCTATGCCGACTGCCGCGATACGCGCGGCCAGATGCGCGGCACGTCGATCGAGCTGAACCGCTGCGGCGGCGAGGAGATCAACAACGACAACGGCCTGCTGGTCTGCGGGCGTTTCCGTGGCGACTATGAGGACAGCCAGCCCGGCCGTCCCGGCGGCGGCTGGGGCCCTGGCAACGGCGGTCCAGACTGGGGCGGTGGGGCCGGCCGCGCGCCCCAGGGCAGTTATCGCCAAAGCTGCACGGACGCCTCGGTGCGCGACGGTCGCCTGTTTGCCCGTTGCGAGGGCGGCGGTCGGGATCGTCGCGCCAGCTCGTTGGACTACAGCCGCTGCGGCCGCTTCGACATCGCCAACGAAAATGGTCTGTTGGTCTGCGGCCCGGTGCGAGGCCAGTGGGAAGGCGAAGGGGGATGGAGCGGCGGCAATGGCGGCGGCTGGGGTCGGTCCTCGATCACCGTCTATGACGACGCCAACTTCCGCGGCGCCTCGCGCGAGTTCACCAGCGAGGACCGCAACCTGGGCCGCACCCCGTTCAACGACCGCATCAGCTCGATGCGCGTCCAAGGCCGCTGGGAAGTCTGCACCGACGCCGAGTTCCGGGGCCGCTGCCGCGTCGTCGAAGGCGACGTCCGCTTCCTGACCGGCGGCTTCAACGACAACATCTCGTCGCTGCGTCCCGTTCGCGGCGGGCGCTACTAGGCGCTCAGCACGATCTTGCCGATGTGCCCGCCGGCTTCCAGTTCGGCGTGCGCATCGGCCGCCTGCTCCAACGCGAACACCGCCTGAACCGGCGGCTTCACCTTCCCGGACGCGACCCACGGCCAGGCGGTCGCCTCGACAGCGGCAGTCAGACGCGCCTTTTCGTCCGCCGGGCGGCTGCGCAGCGTCGATCCCGTCAACGTCAGGCGTTTCAGCATGATACGCTGCAGGTCCATCTCGACCTTCGGGCCGGTCAGTGAGGCGATGACAACCCATCGCCCGCCGGCCTTCAGGCTGTTCAGGTTCAGATCGGCGTAGTCGCGCCCCACCATGTCCAGAACGACGTCGGCGCCGCCCGCCGCCTTGATGCGCGCCTCCAGATCGTCGGTCCGGGCGTCCAGGCTGACGTCGGCCCCCAAAGCGGCGGCCGCTTTCGCCTTGTCCGCACCGCGAGAGGTGGCGATGACGGTCGCCCCGGCCGCCTTGGCCATCTGGATCGCCGTCACGCCGATGCCGCTGGTCGCGCCGTGAATCAGAAGGGTCTCGCCAGCCTTCAGGGCGCCGCCTTCGAACACATTGGCGAAGACGGTGAAGACCGTCTCGGGCAGGGCCGCGGCCTGGATGAAATCCAGTCCATCCGGGATCGGCAGGACATGGCGGGCGTCAACCGCCGCCTGTTCGGCGTATCCGCCGCCGCCCAGAAGCGCGCAGACCCGGTCGCCGACCTGCCATCGCGTGACGCCTTCCCCGAGCTGCGCGATCTCGCCGGCGACCTCCAGCCCCAGGGTGTCCGACGCGCCGGGCGGCGGGGGATAGGCGCCGGTGCGTTGCAGCAGGTCCGGCCGGTTCACCCCCGCCGCCCGCACGCGGATGACCACCTGGCCCGGTCCCGCGACGGGATCGGGACGTTCGGCGATCTTCAACGCCTCGGCCGGCCCGGCGCCGCCTTCGATCTGGATGACCCGCATCGCACTCGCCTTGCTTTCGTCCGTGTCAGGGCGTTCAGATAGGCGCCCCGGCCCGCCTTGGCCATCACCGGAACGAAGGGCGCAGACGATGTTCGAGGATTTGGAGCCCAGGCCCCAGCGCGGCGAACCGCTGCGCGCCTTGTCGCGCGAAGATCTGGACGTCTATTCCATCGAGGATCTGGAGGGGCGCATCGCCGCTCTCGACGACGAGATCGCCCGCGCCCGCGCCGCCATCGAGGCCAAACGCTCTAAGAAAAACGCCGCCGACGCCCTGTTCAACTTCGGATCCTGATCGCGAAAGCGGTCGCGGCATGGCATGAGCGTTGCATCGTTTCGACGAACGGCGCCGTCAGGGGCCGATTGCAGGACGGCTCCGCATACCCAATGATCAAAGCTGAAATGACCTTCGCCCACGCCCACGCCTCCGCCGACCGCAGCCGCACGGTGCGCGATTTCGCCCGTTCGGAACTGTTCGACCGCACCTTCCGCGAAGGCATGGAGTTGGTGGAGGAGACGGCCGCCTATCTGGACGGGGAGGGGCGTCGCGATTCCAAGATGCTGTCGCGCGCCGCCGCCCTGGCCTATGCGGCCGAGAGCATGAAGCTGACCACCCGGTTGATGCAGATCGCCTCGTGGCTGCTGGTCCAGCGGGCCGTGCGCGAGGACGACATGTCGCCCGAGACGGCGTGCGAGCCGCGCTATCGCCTGAACGACCGCCGTATCGAGGCCGAACCCAGCCACGCCGAACTGCCCATCGCCCTGGTCGAATATCTGGTGCGGTCCGAAAAACTGTTCGAACGGACCCTTTATCTGGATCGCCGCATGTATCTGGACGACCAGGAGAAGGCCCCGGAAAACCCCGTGCTGTCCCAGATGGGAAGGCTGGAGGCCGCCTTCCGGGGCTGATCGCTGGCGCTTACGGCCCGACGTCGTTGGCGTCGGCGCGGCCGTCGTCGATGGGCTTGGGCAGGTTGACGCCGATTCCAAGCGCCTGGGCCAGCTTGTCGTCGCGGCCATAGACGTCCTCGCGGAAGGCGACGCGCCCCTGACCGTCGACGAAGGCTGTCCAGTACAGCAGGCGCACCGAAATCTCGCGACCCGTCGTCACCCGCGTCGTCTCACGGCTGTCCTGGGCGGCGTCGAACTGTCCCAGCTTGGTCGGGTCGGGCGACAGCAGCAGGCGGGCGAACTCCACCGCATTCTGAACCCGCACGCAGCCGTGGCTGCGTTGGCGGGTAGACAGGTTGAAGGCGGCCTTGGATGGGGTGTCGTGCAGGAAGATGGCGTAGCTGTCGCGCAGCTCGAACTTCACATAGCCCAGGGCCGAGCGCGGACCGGCGCGCTGGATGACCATGCCGTCCTTCACATACATGTCGTTTGCGGCCAGATAGCCCGGCCCCTTGGGCAGGATTTCACGGCGCGCGATGCCGGCCGGCACATACCAGGGCGGATTGGCCACGACCGAGGCGAACGGCTTCTCCAGGCTGGGGGTCTGGTTCTCGGCCGAACCGACCACCACGCGGTTGGAGTGAACGGGCTTGCCGTCCTTCCAATAGACCATGATGGCGGCGGCGGTGTTGACCTCGATCCGCTCGGGCGCGACCTCGCGCTTCAGCCAGCGGCGGCGTTCCAGGTTCAGGGCGATCTGACGCGCACGATCCTCGGCCGAGGCGCCCAGCGACCGCTGGGTTCCCGCGCCGATACGGCCGTCGGCGCCCAGGCCGTGCCGGTTCTGGAAGCTTTGCACGGCGCGCTGCAGCTCGGCGTTGTAGGTCAGGCCTTGCGCCTTCAACCGCGCGCCGTCGGCGGCCGACAGATCGCCCTCGGCCGTCAGGCGGTCGATCAGGGCGGGGATGCGGCGGTCGCTATTGCCCGGCTCGATGGTCGCGCCCTGGGTGAACCGGGGCCAGCCGCCCTGGGCCGCCAGGCGGCGATAGCGCACATAGCCCGCCGACAGGTTCTGATAGCCGATGTCGGTCGGGGCCAGGCCGTCGTACCAGTTGGCCAGGACGTTGCGGCTGAGGGCGTCGGTCAGGCCGCGCGGCAGGTCGACGCGATTCTTCTGCATCTCCCACAACTCTTCGACCGTTTCCGGCCGCACCTTGCCCTCGGCCAGGACGCGGGCATAGGCCAGGGCCGCCGCCGTGGTGCGCAGGTCCGCGCTGGCCGGGTCCGCCGCCAGGCCGACGAAATCGAAATAGTCGTTGGCGGCCAGACCGTGCTTGTCCGCGCGCGAGGCCGCCGTGTTCAGGGCCCGCAACCGTTCGGCGTTCCAGACGGGGCGCCAGTTGTTCATCTCGTAGAAGGCGCGGACGTCGGCCTGCTGGGTTTGCGGCAGGCGGGAAATCTGGTCGTTGAAGCTGTTGTAGAAGGCGGTCGCCTCCGGGCCGCGCTGCACGAAGACCTGTTGCGCGCGCGCCGTGGAACCGAGGGCCATGGCCGCCGTGGCGACGCCCAGACCCAGTTGCCGTCTATTCATAACCTGTCCGCTTCTTCGATCGCTTCGGCCAGCGTGGCCGATGCCCCTGGTACCCGAACGTCCTTACATTATCGGTGTTCCGGTCAAACAAAAAGCGCCGGCCTTTCGACCGACGCTCCTGGTGACCTGTTTGCTGCAGTATGTCGCAGCGAAGTCTCAAGTCGGGCCTTACTTCTTGATGAAGCCGGCGAACTTGTTGTTGAAGCGCGAGACGCGGCCGCCGCGGTCCATCAGCTGGGCGTTGCCGCCGGTCCAGGCCGGGTGCGTCGTCGGATCGATATCCAGGTTCAGCGTGTCGCCTTCCTTACCGTAGGTCGAACGGGTCTGGTAGGAGGTGCCGTCGGTCATCACCACGGTGATGAAGTGATAGTCGGGATGCGTGTCCGCTTTCATGGTCGTCGTCCAGTCTCTGGCGCGGTGACGATGCCGACCGTCTGTGCGCGTGAAAATGAGAATCCCGCTGAAAGGTCCAGCGGAAAAGAGCGCGGCGTTTACACCGGGGGGCGTTCCGGGGCAAGAGGCGGGCGCCATGACCGATCAGACCGCCTCCGCCCCCTCCAATCGCGCTTCCGGTCTGGCTTCCGTCGAGGGGCGGCCCAGCGCCGGCGCCCTTCTGGCCGACCAGATGAACGAGGCGGGGGCCAAGCGCGCCAAACGCCGCGACATCCGCCCGCTGGCGCGCCTGATCCCCTTCGCCCTGCGGCACAAGGGACACGCCCTGATGGCGGTGTTCTGGCTGCTCTTGTCCACCGCCGCCTCCCTAGGTCTGACGGCCCTGGCGCGCGGCGCCATCGATCATGGATTCGAGGCGGGCGGCGCCAATCTGAACATCTGGTTCCTGCTGCTGGGCGCCAACGCCCTGTTCCTGGGGCTGGCGACGGCGGCCCGCTACTATTTCGTCACCCGCACGGGCGAGCGCGTCATCGCCGATGTCCGCAAGGGTCTGTTCGGCCGCATCCTGACGCTGGACCCGTCCTTCTACGCCCATATGCGCACGGGCGAGGTGCTATCGCGCCTGACCACCGACATTGCGCTGGTCGAGACGCTGATGACGACCTCGATCTCCTATGCGCTTCGCAACTTCCTGACCCTGATCGGGGGCGTGATCCTGCTGTTCTTCGTCAGCCCCAAGCTGACCGGCCTCGTCCTGCTGATCGTGCCCTTCCTCCTGGGGCCGATCTTCATCTTCGGTCGCCGCGTCCGCAAACTGACCGTGGCGTCGCAGGATCGCTTCGCCAACGCCGTCGGTTTCGCCGGCGAGAGCGTGGACGCCATCGAGACCGTTCAGGCCTTCGGTCGTGAACGCAGCGCCATCGACCGTTTCGGCGCGGCGGTGGAGGACGCCTTCAACGCCTCCCTGACTCGGATGCAGGCCCGCGCCTGGATGACCGCCCTGATCATCGTCGTCATGTTCGGCGGGGTTACCCTGGTGCTGTGGTTGGGCGCCCAGGACGTGGTGAAGGGCGTCATGACGCCCGGCGCCCTGTTGCAGTTCGTGCTGCTGTCGGTCTTCGCCGCCGGGGCCGTGGGCGCGCTGGGCGAAAGCTGGGGCGACGTGCAGAAGGCCGCGGGCGCCATGGAGCGGATCGAGGAGTTGATGCGCGCCGTGCCCGGCATCGCGCCGCCCGCTCATGTCGCGGCCCTGCCTCAACCGCCGCGCGGGGAACTGTCGATGTCGGCCGTCGGCTTCTCCTATCCGGGGCGGCCCGACCTGCCGGCGCTGAAGGGGTTCAGCCTGACCGTGCGGCCGGGCGAGACCGTGGCGCTGGTCGGCCCGTCAGGCGCGGGCAAGTCCACCGTTTTCCGCCTGCTGCTGCGCTTTTATGATCCGCAGACGGGCATGGTCTCGGTCGACGGCGTCGATGTGCGTCAAGCCGATCCTGTCGCCGTGCGCGACCGCTTCGCCTGGGTGTCGCAGGAGACGCCGTTGTTCTCGGGCTCCGCGCTGGAAAACATCCGCTTTGGTCGCGAAGATACGACCCTGGAGGAGGCCCGCGCCGTCGCCGAGAAGGCCCAGGCGCTCGGCTTCATCGACGCCCTGCCGGAAGGATTCGACACGCCGCTGGGCGAACGCGGCAAGAGTCTGTCTGGCGGTCAGCGCCAGCGTCTGGCCATCGCCCGCGCCCTGGTCCGCGACGCCCCGATCCTGCTGCTGGACGAAGCCACCAGCGCCCTAGACGCCGAGAGCGAACGCCTGGTCCAGGTCGCGCTGGATCAGGCGATGGAAGAGCGCACCACCCTAGTCATCGCCCACCGCCTGGCCACCGTCCTGCGCGCCGACCGCATCGTGGTGATGGACGACGGCCGCGTGGTGGAGGAGGGGACGCACGACCAACTGGTCGCCAAGGGCGGGCTGTATGCGCGTCTGGCGGAACTGCAGTTCCGCGCCGGCTGAAGCGAAGCTCTACAGGCCAGCCCGCGCCAGCGCAGGGAAGTCGCTGAATATCGCATCTACGCCGGCCTCGGCGAAGGCCGCGGCGTAGCCCGCCATGTCGCCGTGCTCGGCGAAACCGTCGCCTCGACGGCGTTCGGCGGGCAGAAAGGCGTTCTCGGCCCGCAGAGTCCAGACCACGACCTTCAGCCCCACGGCATGGGCGTCGGCCACCAGAGCGCTGGGCGTGGTGGTGCGCCCCTCGGCGTCGCGGGGCAGGACCAGGGTCATCTCCGGCGCGACCCAGGCTGCGTAGGCGGTCATGGCCATCAGTCCCTCGGGCGTGATCATTTCGGCATAGGTCAGACCGGGCCGGTCGGCCGGTCCGCCGGATGCGGCGATCAACTGGGCCAGAGGCGCCTGGATGCGACGCGACAGACGCTCCAGCGGCCCGACCTCGAAACACTGGATGATGATGGGGGCGTCGGCGCCTGTCAGGTGCAGTCGCTCCAGTTCGGCGACGAAGGCGTCCTCCATCGGCAGGCCGATCCCGGCGAAATAGGTCGGGTGCTTCAGCTCTGGCGCTACGGCGATGGTTCGCCCCGTCCGAGCCGAAGCCGTGCGGGCGATGGCGACCACCTCATCGAACGTCAGGATCGGCTCCTGCCCGTCGAAGGCGGCGCTGCCGAGGCGGAATGCGGGCAGCCGCTCCTTGGCCCGCAGGGTCTTCAACTCGGCCAGGGTGAAGTCTTCGGTGAACCAGCCGGTGGTCGCGACGCCGTCTATGGTCTTGGTGGTCTTGCGGTCGGCGTACTCGGGGCGGCTGGCGACATCTGTCGTGCCGCCGATCTCGTTCTCATGCCGGTCGATGAAGACGCCGTCTTTCGACATGACCAGATCGGGCTCGATCACGTCCGCGCCCTGTTCGATGGCCAGTTCATAGGCGGAACGGGTGTGTTCGGGCCGTTCGCCCGACGCGCCGCGGTGGGCGATGATCAGGGGCTGGGCCACGGCGGGGGCTCCTGTGAACAGGATCAGGGCGGTCAGGATGGCGCGGATCATGGCCGCTGGATAGGGCGGGGACGCGACGCGGGCGTGACAGCCCCCGATGCTCCGCCTCCTCGCCGGGGAGGCAGGGGCCTTGAGCCTAGGCCCCCTGCAGCACCTTGCGCAGATGCGGATGCAGTTCGCTGTTGGACGCCAGGACGGAAACGCCCGTCTTGGGATCGCCGTCGTTATCGATGGTGGTGACGCGCCCGCCCGCCTCGGTGACGAACAGGATGCCCGCAGCCACGTCCCAGGGCTTCAGATTGCGCTCGTAATAGGCGTCGTAGCGACCGGCGGCGACCCAGGCGAAGTCCAGGGCGGCAGAGCCCAGGCGGCGGATGCCCGCGACGCGCTGGCCGACGGCGTGGATGTCCTTGATGGCCTGGGCGTGACCCGATTTGCCGATGAAGGGCAGGCCGGTGGCGATCAGGCTTTCGGACAGGTCGCGACGGCCGGCGACGCGGATGCGCTGGTCGTTCAGATAGCAGCCCTTGCCCTTTTCGGCCCAGAACAGCTCGTTCATCACCGGATTGTAGGTGACGCCCGCGACGATCTCGGACGAGCCGTCGGGCGCCCGGCGCTCCAGCCCCACCGTGATGGCGAAATGGGGCATGGCGTGCATGAAGTTGGTGGTGCCGTCGATCGGATCGACGATCCAGGTGTGAGACTTGTCCGTCCCCTCGACCATGCCGCGCTCCTCGCCCAGGAAACCGTAGCCGGGGCGGGCCTTCATCAGCAGTTCGAACAGGGTGTCTTCCGCCTTCAGGTCGGCGGCGGTGACGAAATCGCCGGGGCCCTTGCGCGACACCTGAAGCTGGGAGACTTCGCCGAAGTCGCGCAGCATCGGACGGGCGGTCTTGCGCACCGCATCGGTCATGACTTGGAGCAGGGCGGAGGCGAGGGCCATCGGGGGATCTCCTGGTCCGAAAGTCCTTCAAAGCCGCGGCCGGACAGTCGGAGAAGTTCAGAGGGGCGACGTCCAAGCGACGTCAGTGAAAAGTGCTGGTGAGCGAAGAGGTGAGCTGGAGGCGCTTTCGCTCACCTCTTGCTCACTAACACCCCTCGCTCACCCCATAAAATCAGTCCGCTCGGCGGACGTATTCGCCGCTGGTCGTGTCGACGACGATGCGTTCGCCGGCCGACATATAGGGCGGGATCATGATGCGCACGCCGTTCGAGGCCAGCGCGGGCTTGTAGGACGACGAGGCGGTCTGGCCCTTCACCGTCGGCTCGGTCTCGGCCACTTCCAGCACGACCTGATCGGGCAGTTCCAGGCCGATCGGACGCTCTTCGTGCATCTCGATCACGACCTTCATGCCTTCTTGCAGATAGGGGATGCGCTCTTCGCCGACCCAGTCCTTCTGCAGTTCGATCTGCTCGTAGGTGGCGTCGTCCATGAAGACCAGGCTGTCGCCGTTGTCGAACAGATAGGAGAAGTCCTTCTGCTCCAGCGTCACGCGCTCGACCTTGTCTTCCGACCGGAAGCGTTCGTTCAGCTTGTTGCCGGTTTCGAGGTTCTTGGCCTCGACGTTGGCGAAGGCGCCGCCCTTGCCGGGCTTGACGTGGCTGGCCTTGGTGACGACCCACAGGCCGCCGTTGTGCTGCAGGACCATGCCGGGCTTGATGGTGTTGCCGTTGATCTTCATGGGGTCACATCGGAATTGGGGTTGCGCCCGCGCGACCGTTCCGGAGCGTGGCGAAGGGCGCGATCCCTAGAGGAAGCCCTTGGAAAGGGCAAGGTGGGGCAAGGGCCAAGCCGGCGCGCTCTAATGCAGGGTGCGCTCGCGCGAGGCGTCGTCGGCCTTGCGATGCAGGAAGTTGCCCAGCCGCACCCCAGACCCGGTCGGCGCGGCCATCTTGCCGGCGCCTTCGTCCAGCTTGCGCGCTTCATGGGCGAAGGCGGCGGCGAGGCCGGCCGAAGACATGGCGGCCATCACCTGTCGCGCCATGGAGGACGGGCGCAGGCCCAACCAGACGGCGTTCACTGTCTGAGCGGCGACCCAAAGGCCCATGGCGCGGGTGCGCTCCTTCTGCGGGGGCGCGTTCCAGACGCGCACCGCCGACAGGGTGGTGGCCGAGAACACCGCCGGCAAGATCAGGCTGAACGCCCCTTTGGGCTTTTCAGTGATCGGCAGATCCTTGTCGCGCACCTGTTTGAGGTTGCGACGGGGCTTCAACGCGCCCGAGGCGATGGTGTGGGCCAGAAGGGCGAAGCCGACGGTCAGGGCGATGCCCGCCACCACATGGCCGGTGCTGCGGCCCTGGCTGTTCAGCAGGTCCGCGGCGGCGTCGCGCACGTCGTCGATGGCGTCGTCTATATCGGTCATGGTGCGCTCCAGCTTACCCTCGAAAGGCTAATGACCGGAGCGGACCACGGTTCCCATCAGCCGCCGGTGGCGGCGCTGTCGGTCACGATCTCCTTCATGGCCGACTGAAGATAGTTTTGCGCGCCCATCAGCTGGATCAGCTTGTGCTGGTTTTCCAGGAAGTCGATATGCTCTTCGGTGTCGGCCAGAATTTTCATCAAGAGGTCGCGGCTGACGTAGTCGCGGGCTTCCTCGCACTGGGTCACGGCGGCGGCGGTGGTCGCGCGGCTGTCCAGCTCCAGCTGCAGATCGGCGCCCAGGCATTCGATGGGATCTTCGCCCACCTTCAGCTTGTGCAGGTCCTGCAGGTTCGGCAGGCCGTCCAGGAAGAGGATGCGTTTGATCAGCATGTCGGCGTGCTTCATCTCGCCGATCGATTCTTCGTAGATGACATTGCCCAGGTGGGCCAGACCCCAGCTTTCGAACATGCGCGCATGCAGGAAATACTGGTTCACCGCCGTCAGTTCGTTGGTCAGAACTGCGTTCAGCGTGCGCAGGATTGCGGGATCGCCCTTCATGGCCATGGTCCTTGGTCTCACTACGGCGCAATCGCCGTCTGTCGAGCGAGGCAATACCACAGTAAAACCCGCATTGTTTATTTGCGAGTTTTTATCACTACATTGATAGTGCGAGTGATTTTCGGCCGCGATGGGCGCGAGACCTATTCGGCTGCGAGTGCGAACGCTTCGCGGCTGTCCTGGATCATCTGGCGCATTTCGCAGACGCATTTGGCGCACTGCGCCTGGCATTGATGACTGGCGAAGATGTCGCGCGGTCGCTGGGCGCCCGCCTCGATGGACTGGGCCACATCCCGCTTGCGAAGGCCGTTGCAGTTGCAGACGTACACGAGTGTTCTACGCGATCCACCGACTGAGAATGGTTCGCTATAGCACCCCGTATGGCGATTGCAAGTCGTTCTCACGCCTTGGGCGTCCGTGACCGTTGACGCGACGTCGCAGGGGAGGGAAGGACAACCATGGCCAAGACACCCACCGTCCCCGACCGCCCGCCGTGCCGGCTGTATCTGATCACGCCGCCGTCCATTCCCGATCTGGACGCCTTTGCGACGGTTCTGGATCAGGCGCTGGCTGCCGGCGACGTGGCGGCGCTGCAAATCCGGCTGAAGCCTGCGGACGACGAGGTGATCCGGGAAGCCGTGGCGGCGCTGGCCCCGATCGCGCGGCGATACGACGTGGCGGTGATTCTGAACGACCGGCCCGATCTGGCGCGCGCCACCGGCTGCGACGGTGTGCATATCGGGCAGGAGGACGGCTCGTTGGCCGAGGCGCGGCGGATCATGGGGCCGGACGCCATGATCGGCGTCACCTGCCACGACGACCGCGACCTGGCGTGGGACGCGGCGGAGGTTGGGGCGGACTACGTCGCCTTCGGGGCCTTTTATCCGACGGCGACCAAGGACACGGTGCATACGCCCCCGCTGGAGCTTCTGACCGTCTGGCAGGAAACGGTGGAGACGCCCTGCGTCGCCATCGGCGGCATCACCGTCGATACGGCCGAGGCCGTGGCGCGTGCGGGCGCGGATTTCGTGGCCGTCAGCGGAGGAATCTGGAGTTATGACGGCGGTGCAGCCGCTGCGGTTAAGCTGTTCAATCAAAAGTTGAACTTCCAACTTTAAGGGATGTTAGGAACCCTGTGGTCATGTGCGCCTGACGACATTCGGTCAGGACGCTTTCATGATGGTGAGCCGCGTGCTCAACAGCGATGTCCCTCCCGTCTCCTCGACGACGGCGCCGAAGGCTGCCCAATCTTCGTCGGACCGCCGCAACGGTCCTGAGGCCTTTCAGCCGCTGGCGCCGGTTCTGACCGGCGTGGCGGTGGCCGTTCTGGTCGCCATGGCCATCGCCTACGGCCGCTCGACCGGCCTGGTCGCCGCCCTGTGGGGCGCGAGCGGGGTCGCCATTGCGGTCTGGCTGCGCACCAGCCGGGGGCGCGCCAGCGACCTGATGTTCGCAGCCGTGCTGACGATCAGCATTCTGATCGGCGAGATCATCGCGGGCAACAAGCCGCTGCTCGCGCTGGCCTTCACGGCCGCCGGCATGATCGAGATCGTCGCCGCCATTCTGTTGGCGCGTCGTTTCGCCCCGACGCTGAATCTGTCCACCCTGAACGGTGCGGCCGGCTTCCTGTTCTTTGCGGCCGTGCTGGCGCCCATCCCCGCCGCCCTGTGCAGCGTGTTGATTCAGTGGCAGAGCGGCCAGCCGAACGTCTGGCAAGGCTTCCAGACCTGGTGGTTCGGTCATGCGCTGGGCATTGCGGTGCTGGGTTCAATGGGGCTTTCGCTGACGCACGCCACCGTGGCGCGTCTGACGCGGCCGGCGAAGATGATCGAGGCGGGCTTGCTGCTGGGCTGTGTAGTCCTCTTCTACTACGTCAGCTTCAGCGGGTACGGGACGCCGGGCTTCTTCCTGCTGCCGCTGCTGATGGCCATCGCCGTTCGGCTTGGCGTTGCGGGCACGGCCTTCACCCTGGTCCTGGTGGCCCTGCTTTCCGTCGGCGGCGCCATGATGGGGCATGGGCCCTACAGGCAAGGCGGCACGGCCGAGCAGGTCATGATGGCCCAGATGCTGGTGCTGATCGGCTATATGCCGATCCTGCTGGTCGCCTCCCTGCTGGAAGAGCGCGACGTGCTGGCCGAGCGCGCGCGGCTGGGCCGCGAACGTGCGGAGAAGGCGTCCGAGGCCAAGTCGCGCCTGCTGGCCAACGTCGCCCACGAGATCAAGAGCCCGGTCGCGGGCATTATCGGCATCGGCGACCTGTGGCGTCAGGGCCAGTTGGGGCCGATCACGCCGCAACAGGCCGAGATGTCCGGCATGCTGGTCGCCACGGCGCGGCAGGTCGAAGCCTTGGCGCACGATCTGCTGGATGTCGCGCGGGCGGAATCCGGCGCCGTCAGGGTCGATCTGCGGCCCACCGACATTCCGGGCCTTCTGGAGGATGTGCGACGCAATTGTCTGTTGCGGGCGGACGCCGCCGGCAAGGTCGCGATCGACGTGGTGTGCGAGGGCGACGGACTGGTCGCCGTGGCGGATTCCCAGCGTCTGGCCCAGGTCGTCACCAATCTGACGATCAATGCGCTGAAATACGGCGCGTCGGGCGGGGGCATCGTCCTGCGCGCGCTGCGCGCCGAAGACTGTGTGCGGATCGAGGTCAGCGACTTCGGCCCCGGTCTGTCCTTGCAGAAACAGGCTCAGCTGTTCGAACCGTTCAACCGTCTGGGGCTGGAACGTTCGACCGTCGAGGGGCACGGCGTCGGCCTGGCGCTGGCCAAGCGGCTGGTCGAGCTGCAGGGCGGCTCCATCGGCGTGATCTCGGCGCCGGGCGAGGGCGCGACCTTCTGGGTTCTGATCCCCAAGGCGTGAGGCCGCGCTTGCGAACCCGGCCGCGCCGCGCGATGGTCCGGCCATGACCCTGATCGCCCTCGCCACCGCCGTCGCCCTGTCCGGTCAGGCCGCCCCGCCCCCGCGCGCCGGCAGCGACCTGACGCGCGATCTGAACAGCGCCCCGCCCGCCGCCGCATCGGCGACCCCGCGCGCCACGACGCCAGCGCCTGCGCCCGTCGCCGCGCCACAGTCCGCGTCGACGACGCCGCGCGCCCAAACACCTGCGCTTCAGGCGACGAGCCCCAGCCGCCCGACAACCGCCGCGCCTGCCGCTCGACTCACGACGACGCCGGCTCCGGCGCAGGTTTCGCCTACGACACAGCCGTCTGCGCCCGCGCCCGCGGCAGCACCCGCTCCTGCCGCGCTGGATGCGGCGGGGATCGCCGCCCTGCCGTTCCGCATCGAACTGCCGGCCGGCGTGGTCATGGTCCCGGCGCGGGCAGGCGCGGACGCGGCCATCTATCGCATCCAGCGCGGCGACCTGACCCTGGCCATGATCTACGCCGGGCCGTCGTCGCAGTTTCCCATCTATGACGGGGACATGATCCGCACCGGCGGCCGGACCTCCATCGTCGTCAACGAAGGCGGCCGGCGTCTGGCGATGGAGCATCTGTTCCAGCGCACGACGACGCCCAAGGAAATCCACGTCTGGATCGCCAGCGTCGTGGGCGCGGACCGTGATCTGGCCGAGCGGATCGGCCAGTCGGTGGATCCGCGCTGAGGTTTCAGGTCTCGGACCAGACCGCCATTTCGGTCCCGGCCGGATCGACGAAGTGGAAACGCCGCCCCCCGGGGAAGGCGTAGATCGGCTTGACGATGCGCCCGCCCGCCGCCTCGACGCGGGTCAGCATGGCGTGCAGATCATGGGCGTAGAGCACGGGCAGGGGCGCGGGCGTCCGGTCGGCCGGATCGGCGTCGAAGCCGCCGTCCAGCCCCTGGTCGAAGGCGGCGTAGGTCGGGCCATAGTCCATGAAGGTCCAGCCGAACGCCTGACTGTAGAAGGCCTTGGTTTCCGGCAGGTCGGCGGCCGGCAGTTCCAGATAGTCCAGCTTCCCGTCTTCACGCACGGTTGATCTCCTGTTTTCCAAGCTGCCGAAACAGGCTCTTGCACGACCGCCAGACATGCGCAAACCTGCAAACAGTTCGCAGTTGCAGGAGTCGAGCGATGATCGTGATGACCACGGGACTGGCGGGCCTGGTCGCCCTGATGCAGCGCGAAGAAAGACCGCTGGCGGTCGTGCGGCCGGCGCCTAAAGCTGTTCCCATTCCACCGGCCGACGTCGTGCGACGGCGGGCGAGCCGCTGAACCCTATCCGACCTGGGCGCGGTGTCTCAGGAAGGCGTCGGCCAGGACGCAGGCGGCCATGGCCTCGACCACCGGCACGGCCCGCAGGGCGACGCAGGGGTCGTGGCGGCCCTTGGTGCGCAGGTCCGTCTCCTCGCCGTCGCGGGTGATGGTCTGGCGCAGGGTCAGGATGGAGGAGGTCGGCTTGAACGCCACGCGCGCCGTGACCGGCTGGCCCGTCGAAATGCCGCCCAGCACGCCGCCCGCCTTGTTCGACAGGAAGACCGGCTGCTTGTTCAGGTCCAGCCGCATCTCGTCGGCGTTTTCCTCGCCCGTCAGTTCGGCGGCGTCGAAGCCGGCGCCGATCTCCACGCCCTTAGCGGCGTTGATCGACATCAGGGCCGCCGCCAGTTCGGAATCCAGCTTGCCGTAGATCGGCGCGCCCCAGCCGGCCGGAACGCCCGTGACCTCCAGCGCCACCACGGCGCCGACCGACGACCCGGCCTTGCGGACGCCGTCCAGATAAGCCTCCCACGCCGGCACGACCTCGGTCGAGGCGGCGAACAGCGGATTGCCGCCCACCGCGTCGAAGTCCATCTGGTCGGGCGCGATCCGGTGCGGACCGATCTGGACCACGCCCGCACGGATTTTCACGCCTTCGCCCAGCACCTTGCGCGCCACGGCGCCGGCCGCCACGCGGCTGGCGGTCTCGCGCGCCGAAGAGCGTCCGCCGCCCCTGTGGTCGCGCACGCCGTATTTGGCCTGGTAGGCGTAGTCGGCGTGGCCCGGCCGATAGGCGCGGGAGATCTCGCCATAGTCCTTGGACCGCTGGTCCTCGTTTTCGATCAGGATCGAGATGGGCGTGCCGGTGGTGACGGGGCCGTCGCCGTCGTCGAACACGCCCGACAGGATGCGCGCCGTGTCGCTTTCCTTGCGCTGGGTCACGAAGCGGCTGCCGCCGGGCTTGCGCTGGTCCAGCCACGGCTGGATGTCGGCCTCGGTCAAGGGCAGCAGCGGCGGGCAGCCGTCGACCACGCAGCCAATGGCCGGGCCGTGGCTCTCGCCCCAGGTGGTCACGCGAAACAGATGGCCGAAGGTGTTGTGCGACATGGGCCCGACTTAGGCCGCCAGACGATCCTGCGTCCAGACCCGCGTGAACCGGACCAGCAGGTCTTCGGCTGCCGACGGGGTGTCCGACGACGGCGTCAGGGTGACGAACAGATGCCCCGCCGCCCGCGATCCGCGCGCGGGCAGGCCCAATCCTTTCAGCCGTACCCGAACGGGCGCGGCCATATCCGCCGTGATCCAGGCCGAGCGGGTTCCCATATGTGTCTCGATCTCCACCCGTCCGCCATCGGCCATCAGGCGCCGCTCGACCGGCCAGGACATGAACAGGTCGTCGCCCATGGCCGACAGGCCGTCTTCGGGCCGGATCAGCACCGCCAGATACAGGTCCGCTCCGTCCGCCGCCCCCTGTCGCAATCGCAGATGATCGCCGGTGCGCAGGCCCTTCGGCGTCGTGACGCGCACGGTCCGGGCGCCCAGCCTGACCTCCACCTTGCCACCGGCCAGGGCCTGCATCGGCGACAGGGCCAGGACCGGCGCGGGCGCCGGGCGGATGCGGGGCGGGGCCAGGGCGGCCCGACCGGGCTGGTGCGCCTGGATCAGGCGATAGGCCGCAATCACGCGCCGGAAACGCTCGGCGTCGCCGCCCGCCTGATCCGGCCGCGCCGCCTTCACCGCCTCTCGGAAGGCCGCCTTCAACTTCGGCGCGTCGACATCGGCGGCGACGCCCAGGACGGCCAGGGCCTCGCGGACGCCGGAGACGTCGGATGAAGGACGGTGCGCGCTCATGGACGCAATCGTTCGCCGATCAGCGTCAATGGGCGGTTAACCGTGATCCAGAGGCGGCCGTTTTTGACCTCGATCATTTGCACGGAGAAACTCAGAGGCTAGACCGGCGTCATGACCGCATCCGTGATCCCGCCCAGCCCGTCGCGTGAGGAATACGCCCGCGACTACGCCGCCGCCCTGGCCGCCAATGGCGACGAGAGCATCTTCGCGCGGACCGAACCCATCGGCCTGTTCATCGAATGGCTGGCCGACGCGCGGGCGCACGAGCCGAACGACGCCAACGCCATGACCCTGTCCACCGTCGATGCGGATGGCCTGCCCGATGCGCGGATCGTGCTGTTGAAGGACGTCGATGCGCGCGGCTTCACCTTCTATTCCAACAGCGAGAGCGCCAAGGGCGTCGAGCTGGCGGGTCGTCCCGCCGCCGCCCTGACCTTTCACTGGAAGTCGCTGCGTCGTCAGGTGCGGGTGCGCGGCGCGGTCGAGCCGGTGACGCCCGCCGAGGCCGACGCTTATTTCGCCAGCCGCGCGCGCGAAAGCCGGATCGGCGCCTGGGCCTCGGACCAATCGCGCCCGCTGTCGGATCGCGCGGCCTTGGAGGAGGCGGTCGGTCGCGAAACCGCGCGGTTCGATGGTCAGGAGGTGCCGCGTCCGGACCGCTGGACCGGCTGGCGCGTCACGCCGCGATCGGTGGAGTTCTGGCGCGACCGACCGTTCCGCCTGCATGATCGTCTAAGGTTCGATCGGAACAGCAACGCCTGGGATAGGCAGCGCCTTTGGCCCTGAGCCGCGATCAGTCGCGGAACAGCAGCGACCCGTCGCCATAGGAATAGAAGCGATAGCCGTCCGCCACCGCGTGAGCGTAGGCCGTCTTCATCACGGCCTGACCGGCGAAGGCGCTGACCAGCATGAACAGCGTCGATTTGGGCAGGTGGAAGTTGGTCATCAGCACATCGACCGCCCGGAACCGATAACCGGGCGTGATGAAGATGGCCGTGTCGCCGTGGAAGGGTTTGATCTCGCCGTCCTCGGCCGTGGCGCTTTCCAGCAGCCGCAGGCTGGTGGTGCCGACGCAGACGATGCGGCCGCCGTTCGCATGGACGGCGTTCAGTGCGGCGGCGGTCTCCGGCGAGACCTCGCCCCATTCGCTGTGCATCCTGTGGTCGGCCAGATCGTCGGCCTTGACCGGCAGGAAGGTGCCGGCGCCGACGTGCAGGGTCACGGCGTGGGTCGAGACGCCGCGCGCCCGGATGGCGTCCAGCAGGGCAGGGGTGAAGTGCAGGCCCGCCGTGGGGGCGGCGACCGAACCGTCATGCTGGGCATAGACCGTCTGATAGTCGGAACGGTCGCGGTCGTCCTCGGGCCGTTTGGCTGCGATATAGGGCGGCAGGGGCATGACCCCGACATCGCGGATGGCGTCGTCCAGCGCCGGGCCGGCCAGGTCGAACGTCAGCGTGATCAGGCCGTCGTCGCCCTTGGCCGTGACAGTGGCGTCCAGACGGCCCAGGTCGCAGGCGGCGTCGGTGCTGAGGCCGAACCTGATCCTGTCACCCGGCTTGATGCGCTTGCCCGGCTTCATGAAGGCGGACCAGACGTCGGGGGCGTCGCGGTGGTGCAGGGTGGCCTCGACCTCGACCGTCAATGTGTCGCCTTCCGGCCCGCCGACGACGAGGTTAGGACGCTGGCGCACACCGGACAGACGGGCGGGGATCACGCGGGTGTCGTTGAACACCAGGGCATCGCCGGGGTGCAGGAAGTCGGGCAGGTCGCGAATGATCCGATCCTGAAGCGCATCCCCATCGACCACCAGCAGGCGGGCGGAATCGCGCGGATCTGCCGGACGCAGGGCGATGCGGTCCTCGGGCAGGTCGAAATCGAAATCAGCAGTCTTCATCAGACGGCGCAAAGACCGCAGGGCTGTCTCAGGGTCAAGCGTAACCCGGCGCAAACGCCCCCGCCCATGATCCATAGCGGTTCAGGGACAGGTCGTGCGTTTCGATCTCGGGCTTGGCGCCGCCCAGGGTGTCGGCAAGGACGCGGGCGGAGCCGCAGGCCATGGTCCAGCCCAGGGTGCCGTGGCCGGTGTTCAGATAGAGCCCCGGAAGCCGTGTGGCGCCGATGACGGGCGTGCCGTCGGGGGTCATGGGGCGCAGGCCGGACCAGTAGCTGGCGCCCTTCAGGTCGCCGCCGCCGGGGAACAAACTGCCGACCGACTGTTCCAGCGTCTCGCGGCGCAGGAGGGGCAGGCTGTTGTTGTAGCCGGACAGTTCGGCCATGCCGCCGACCCGGATGCGGTCGCCCAGACGGGTGATGGCCACCTTGTAGCTCTCGTCCATGACGGTCGAGACGGGCGCGCGGTCGGCGTCGGTGATCCGGGCCGTGATCGAATAGCCCTTCACCGGATAGACCGGCAGCTTCAGCCCCAACGGCGCGACCATCTGCGGCGAATAGGAGCCCAGGGCCACCACCACGGCGTCGGCCTGAAGCGCGCCCATGCTGGTGCGGGCGCCGACGATACGACCATTGGCTTCGGTCAGGCCGTGGACCTGGACGCCATTGTGGAAGACCACGCCCTGTGCCGCCGCCAGTTTCGCCAGGGCGTTGGTGAACAGGAAACAGTCCCCCGTCTCGTCGTTCGGCAGGCGCAGGCCGCCGACGAAAGGAACGTCGGACGCCGCCAGACCCGGCTCGGCGGCGATGCAGCCTGCGGGGTCCAGAACCTCGCACGGGACGCCCTGGGCGCGCAGGACGTCGACGTCCTTGTGCACGTCGGCCAGCTGTTTCTCGGTGCGGAACAGTTGCAGCGTGCCCTGCTGACGGCCGTCGTAGGCGATGCCGGTCTGGCGGCGCAGCAGGTCCAGCTGGTCGCGGCTGTATTCGGCCAGACGCACCATGCGGCCCTTGTTCAGCGCATAGCGTTCGTGGGTGCAGTTGCGCAGCATGGCCAGGGTCCAGCGGATCATGGCCATGTCCAGTTGCGGGCGGATGATCAGCGGGGCGTGGCGCATCAACAGCCACTTCATCGCCTTGACCGGGATCGACGGCGCGGCCCACGGCGCGGAATAGCCGGGCGAGACCTGACCCGCATTGGCGAAGCTGGTCTCCAGCGCCGGGCCGCTTTCGCGGTCGACCACGACGACCTCATGCCCTGCCTGGTTCAGATACCAGGCGGTGGTGACGCCGATAACGCCCGAACCCAGCACCAAAACCCGCATGAGACGCTTCCAACCCTGTTGTTCTTCTTCACCGGAAGCTACCCTCGCGTCGCTCGATGATCCTGCCTGTTTGCGCAATGTTCGGCGGCTGTTAGAAGCTGAACGCAATTATCTGCGGCCTGAAGGCGGAAAGTTGTGACCCTGTTCGATCCCGTCGATCAACGCATCCTGCAACGGCTTCGCGCCGAGGGGCGGATCAGCAACGCCGATCTGGCGTCTGCGGTCGGCCTGTCGCCGTCCGCCTGTCTGCGACGGGTGAGGCGGCTGGAGGAGCGGGGCGTGATCCGCGGCTACGCCGCCGTCCTGGCCAATGACGCCGACGACGGGGTGGTGGCCTATGTCGAGATCACGCTGGAGAAACAGACCGACGACCATATGCGGCGGTTCGAGGCGGCGGTCAGGAACCACCCGGAAATCCGCGACTGCTATCTGATGGCGGGGGCGGCGGACTATATCGTGCGGGCCGTGGCGCCCGACATCGCGGCCTATGAGGTGATCCACAAGGATGTGCTGTCGCGACTTCCGGGCGTGTCGCGCATCCACTCCAGCCTGGCGATCCGCAACGTTCTGGCCGCGCGCGGCTGAACCCTCGTCGTCCTGCGGTGTTCATCTGACATGAAAACCACCGACCTCCTCCCGTCCGCCCTCATCGGCGCCGTCGCCAGCGCCCGGTCCATGACCCCTATGGCGGCCATCGCCGTCGCCGAACTGGCGCATAAGCCAACGCCCGGGCGGGTTTTTCTGCTGAACCAGCCGCTGTTCAAGTTCGGCGCCCTGTTGATGGGCGTGGGCGAGCTGCTGGGCGACAAGATGAAGTCGGCGCCGGACCGCACGGTCTTTCTGGGTCTGCTGGCGCGGGTCATGAGCGCGGGCATCGCCGGTTCGGCCCTGGCGCCGCGCGGCAGGGAGAAGCTGGGCGCCGGCGTCGCCGTCGCGACCGCCGTTCCGCTGGCCTATCTGACGCTGGCGGGCCGCAAGAAGGCCATGGCGCGCATAGGCCAGACCAGGAGCGGCCTGATCGAGGACGCCTTCATCGTCGGCGCGGGGGCGCTGGTGGTGGGCCTGACGGTGGCCCGCCTGAACCGCCGCTGAGGGGCTCGACAGCGGGGCGGGCAGGGCGATAGGTGCGGGACGTCAAGGAGGATTTCATCATGATCACCCGCATCCAGGCCGGCGCC
Organism: Brevundimonas sp. UBA6550; assembly: GCF_002434505.1. GTDB lineage: Bacteria > Pseudomonadota > Alphaproteobacteria > Caulobacterales > Caulobacteraceae > Brevundimonas. The sequence goes on along the minus strand of NZ_DJKE01000012.1, from coordinate 94,518 downwards.
CGCATGAGCGAGGCCGTCGTCCACGGCGACACCATCTATCTCGCGGGGCAGGTCGGAGAACCAGGCGAAGACGTGGTCGCCCAGACCAGGACGGCCCTCGCCGAAGTCGAGGCCCTGTTGGCCGAGGCGGGCAGCGACAAGTCCCGCATCCTGATGGCCCAGATATGGCTGGCGGACATGGCCGATTTCGATGCGATGAACAGCGTCTGGGACGCCTGGGTCGACACCGCCAATCCGCCGGCCCGCGCCACGGGCGAAAGCCGTCTGGCCTCGCCCGACTATCTGGTCGAAATCATCGTCATCGCGGCGAAGGGCGCCGCCAAGGCCTGATCTGGCGCTAAGCGGTTGACCGGGCGGTATGCAGACTGCAAACCGCCGCCCATGTTGCAGAACCTCGAAACCCTCGCCCGCGAGGCCAAGTCCTGGCCGTTTGAGCAAGCCCGCAATCTTCTGAACCATGTTCTGAAGAAGCGGCTGTCGGACGCCGAGCGCGACGCGGCCAAGCTGCTGATCGACGCGGGCAAGGCGGATGAGGCTCTGGCGACCTTCCCCGCGCTGCAACGGCCGGTGATCCTGGAGACGGGTTACGGCCCGTCGGGCCTGCCGCATATGGGCACCTTCGGCGAGGTGGCGCGCACGACCATGGTGAGGAACGCCTTCCGCGCCCTGACCGGCGATCACTGGCCGACGCGCCTGATCGCCTTCAGCGACGACATGGACGGCCTGCGCAAGGTGCCGGAAGGCATTCCGAACCCGGAGATGCTGCGCGAAGACCTGCATCTGTCGCTGACCCGCGTGCGCGACCCGTTCGGCACCCATGACAGTTTCGGCGCGCACAACAATGCGCGTCTGCAGGCGTTCCTGGACAGTTTCGGGTTCGATTACGAGTTCATGTCCTCGACCGAGACCTACATGTCCGGGCGGTTCGACGCGACCCTTTTGACCCTGCTGGAGCGGTTCGACGCGGTTCAGGCCATCATGCTGCCGACCCTGGGCGAGGAGCGGCGCGCGACCTATTCGCCCTTTCTGCCCATCAGCCCCATCACCGGCCATGTGCTGCAGGTGCCGACGCTGGCGCGTAATGTCGAGAAGGGCACGATCACCTTCGAAGACCCTGCCGGCGAAGCGGGCAACCGCACCGAGGTTCCGGTCACCGGCGGCCATGTGAAGCTGCAATGGAAGCCCGACTGGGCCATGCGCTGGGTCGCGCTGGACATCGATTACGAGATGTCGGGCAAGGACCTGATCGAGAGCGTGCGCGAAAGCTCCAAGGTCTGCCGCGCCCTGGGCGGCACCCCGCCGGAAGGCTTCAACTACGAACTGTTCCTGGACATCGAGGGCAAGAAGATTTCGAAGTCTAAGGGCAATGGCCTGACGATGGACGAATGGCTGCGCTACGGCACGCCAGAGAGCCTGTCGTGGTACATGTTCCAGTCGCCCAAGTCGGCCAAGTCGTTGCACTTCAACGTCATTCCGCGCGCGATCGACGACTATCTGGCCTTCATCGAAAGCTACAAGACGCAGGAGCCCGCCAAGCGGATCGACAACGCCGTCTGGTCGATCCACGCGGGCGATCCGCCGACCCACACCTCGCCTGTGTCGTTCGCCCTGCTGCTGAACCTGGTAGGCGTGGCCAATGCGTCCAGCAAGGCGCAACTGTGGGCCTATTTCGCCAAATATCTGCCGGATGCGACGCCCGAGAACGAGCCGCTGCTGGACCGGCTGATGGACCATGCGCTGAACTACTACGAGGACTTCGTGAAGCCCTCCAAGTCCTACCGCCTGCCGGACGACAAGGAGAAGGCGGCGCTTAGTGATCTGGCGGAACGGCTGAAAACCCTGCCTGCCGACACGACGGACGGCGAGCTGATCCAGAACGAGGTTTATGCGGTGGGCAAGGACCACGCCTTCGAGCCGCTACGGGCCTGGTTCGGGGCGCTGTATGAAGTGCTGCTGGGCGCCTCTCAGGGGCCGCGCTTCGGCTCGTTCGCGGCGATCTATGGTTTGCCGCAGACGATCGCGCTGATCGAAGCGGGGGCGAACGGCGAACTGGTCGCCTGACCTCGTCTCGGCGGCGACGAACATGAACCGAAAATAACGGCGAAGCTCCGGGAGCCTTCAGGTTCGTCTGTGCATTCTCCCCCCATCGGCAAACGCGCTGACAGGAGAAGAGTTATGTCGAACAAGATTTTCAAGACCGGTCTGGCCACCGCTGCAGCTCTGGCCGCCATGGTGACCGCCGCTCCGATGGCCGCCCAGGCCCAGGCCAACGGCGTCACCAACTGCGACGCCCCCGGCGGTCGCCAGCGTGCGGGCGCCCTGATCGGCGCCGTCGTCGGCGGCGTGGTCGGGTCGAACCTTGCCCGTAACGAACGCACCGCAGGCACCATCGTCGGCGCGGGCGCCGGCGCGGCCGCCGGGTCCTACATCGGCTGCAACCAGCAGCGCGCGCGCGCGGCCTCGGTGTCGAACGGCTCGCAATATCGCGCCTCGTCCAACCTGCGCATCCGCAGCGGCCCCGGCACCAACTATCGCACCGCCGGCACCCTGTCGGCTGGTCAGCCCTTCACCGCCATCGGTTCTCAGGGCGAATGGGTGCAGATCGCGGGCGGCGGCTGGGTGAACGCCCACTACGTTACGGCCAACTAAGATCTGGTCGGTTTGATGGAGGCCCCGCCGGTTCGCCGCGCGGGGCCTTTCCATGTCCGCTACTGACTGACCCACAGAATACGCGCCATCCATTCGATGTCGCGTCGGGGCACGATCCGGGGCGGATAGTCGGGATTGATGGACGCCAGGGTGACGGCGCGGCTGGTCAGGCTGGCCACTTCCTTGGCGACGGTCTCGCCGGTCATCAGCCGGACGACGACACGGTCTCCACGTCGGACGCGGGTCTCTTCCTGATCTACCAGAACCCGGTCGCCCTCGCGGTAGAGCGGCGACATCGAATCGCCGTCTATGGTCATGCTGAACAAGGTGTCCTTGGCCTGCGGCAGTTCGGTCTGGTCCCACCCGTCGCCTGTGGGCAGCCCGGCGTCATCGAAGAAACCGTCGTCGCCCGCCTTGGCCAGGCCCAGCAGCGGCACGGTCGCCGGCCGCTCGGGCGCATCCTCGGCCAGGGCCGCGAAGTCCGCCAAGGACACGCCTGTCGCCTGAAGAACCAGGGTCACACTCTCGGTCGAGGGCCAGCGCGGACGCGGCGGATCGCCCGCCCCGAACCGTTTGGAAGGATTGAAGCTGGTGGCGTCCAAACCCGCGCGCCGTGCCAAGGCTGACGGCGTCAGACCCTCTCGCCGCGCCAGATTGTCGACGGCTTTCCAAAGTTTGGCGTGCGACAGCGGCATGGCGTCTCAACGACTGATTCGCCGCAGAATAAGCGTTCGGTCTAGGAATTTCTACCTATTCATCTCTGCGGCGTGGCGGTCTTGCCACGAGAAAAAGGTGCCGACGGTCAAAAATCCGATGATGAGATAGCTGTTGAGATTCATAACGGTAATCAATGATGCAAGTAAAACGGGCTGCTTGGTAAGTATCATGATGTGACACATCACGGTGATGAGCTGAATGCCGCTAACCCATACCGGCCATGATTGGCGATAACGCCAAGAGAGGCCGACAAAAACAAAAAGAGCGGCAACGTCGATCAGGAAAAGACCGACCGGCATTCCGCGGAAGCCGCTGTTCTCCTGCAGAATGATCGATGCAAACCAAGCAAAGAGATACGCGCCCGCGCCGAAGCGCTCCGCTGGTCCCCCTTTTAAGAAAGCGAACAACGCCATGCCGACCATGAAGACCGCGCCGACGACGGCGTAGGCTAGATTAAGCATGGCAAATCGCCCCCGTGCAGAAATGCGCGGGGGCGATAATGACCTAAGTCACGACAGACGGAAATCGCGGTAAGCCAAGCTTACCAACAATTCACGCGACGCGGTGCAGATGCGTCGGCGTCAAGGCGGCCTTCGGATCGAGCCAGTCGTCCGGCTTGGCGATTGGGCCGGCGGCGTAGGTGCCGTAGCCGAGGCGACGGTGGTCCTTTTGCAGTTCGGCGTGGCAGGCGACGATGGATTCGCGCGCGGCCGACAGGGCGGCGATGGTTTCCATGGCCTTGGCTTGGGACATCGTGCCGCTGACCGGCGAGAGCGAGAGGGCCGCGCGGGCGCCGATGAAGGATTGAACCAGGGTCGTCGCCTGAGTGATCGCGGCGTCGATCGCGAGTTCGGTAGCATGCAGATCGCCAGCAACGCTGGTGACGACTTCAGTCCGGTCCATGAGAGCCCCTCAAGGTATGGTTACAGAGGCCGTATGGTTATCACGTCTTAACCTTGTTTGATAGGGGTATGTTCATACCTTGAACAATCGCGCGTTGAACCCCGCGTCATGGCTGGCGCTCGAATGTCAGCAGCGGCGGGCTCCCAAAGCGAATCGACCGTCCGCGCCCGGACGATCAGTTCTGGTTGTCGAGCAGGAAGTGCGCGGTCAGGCTGGCGATTGGCTGTGAACGTTCTTCCTGCCAGGCCTCGGCCTGGACGTGGGCCAGGCGGCGGCCGGCGCGGCTGATCCTGGCTCGGGCGAAGACGTCGATCGGCCGCCCGGTGCGGAGATAGGCCACGGTGACGTTGATCGGACGGGGCAGGCGCGGACTGGGAAAGGCCATGGCCAGTTGCGCCATGGCGGTCATCTCCAGCAGGGCGGCCGTCGATCCGCCGTGCAACGCCGGCAGCATCGGATTGCCGATCAGCTTGTCCGCGAAGGGCATGATCACGGTCACCTCGTCGCCGCTGACGAACGTTTTCAGGCCCAGAAACCGGGCGTAGGGCAGGGTGGCGAGAATGTCGGTCATGCGGCCGCTCCGACCAAGCGTTCGCGAGATGGATTGAAGATATAGGCCGACTGGGCCGCCGCCACCGGGTCGGACGGGTCGTCCTCGAAAGCCCAGGCCCGCACGAAGGCGATGGTATGGGTCATGCGATAGCAGACCCCTTGGGCCAGCAGGTCCCGATGCGGCCGGGCGGCCCGCATATAGTCCACGCGCAAATCCACGGTGGCTATGGGTTGGAAGGCGTCCAGTGCCGTCCACACCGCCAACCCGCCGATATGATCCAGCAACGTCGTCACCAGGCCGCCTGCGAACACGCCGCCGTCGGGGTCGCCGACCAGATCCTCGCGCCAGGGCACGCGGATGCGCGGCTCGCCGTCATGCAGGCCGTCGAAGGCGAAGCCCAGCGCTCCCGTATGGGCCGCGCCCGCCGCGAGTTGGGGCAGGATGGAGGTCAGGAAGCTGTCGGACATCAAGCAGTACGGCCTTTCCGGCGGTTCTGGGGTGTTCCTGTATGGATCGGCGACCCGACGGCGTCGAGTGCGTTAGGGGACCATGATCCGCGCCGAAGACCTGCTGCATCCGACGCCCGCCGGCCTCTATTGCCCGCCCGGCGACTTCTATGTCGATCCGGTGCGGCCGGTTGATCGAGCCGTCATCACCCACGGCCATTCCGATCATGCGCGGGCGGGGCATGGCGCCGTGCTGGCGACGCGCCAGACATTGGCGATCATGGCAGAACGCTATGGCGCCGATTTCACGGACCAGGCGCAGTCGGTCGAATATGGCCAGGCGACGGGGATAAACGGCGTCGATTTGAGACTGGCGCCGGCGGGCCATGTGCTGGGCTCGGCCCAGGTCGAGGTGCGCTGGAAGGGGCTGACCATGGTCGTATCCGGCGATTACAAACGCCGCCGCGATCCGACCTGCGCGCCGTTCGAGCCGATCCCGTGCCACGTCTTCATTTCAGAGGCGACCTTCGGCCTGCCCGTGTTCAGCCATCCGCCGGCCGAAGAGGAGGTGGGACGGCTGGTGCGTTCGCTGGCTCAGTTCCCGGAACGGGCGCATCTGGTCGGCGCCTATGCGTTGGGCAAGGCGCAACGGATCATTCGCCTGCTGCGTGAGGCGGGGTGGGATCGGCCCATCTATTATCACGGCGCGATGGAGCGGTTGAACGCCCTTTACGAACGCGAAGGCGTCGATCTGGGGCCGCTTCTGCCGACGCGCGACCTGCCCAGGAACGCCCTGGGCGGCGAGGTGGCCATAGCGCCGCCGTCCGCCATTCAGGATCGGTGGGCGCGCCGGTTCGCCGACCCGGTCACGGCCTTCGCCTCGGGATGGATGGGTGTGAAGGCCCGCGCGCGTCAGAGAGGTGTGGAGTTGCCGTTGATCGTGTCCGACCACGCCGACTGGAACGAATTGACGGCGACCTTCACGGAGTTGAAGCCCGAGGAGGTGTGGATCACCCATGGTCGGGAGGAAGGTCTGCTGCGCTGGGCGGAGATCAATGGCCAGAAGGCCAGAGCGCTGCGTCTTGTCGGCTATGACGAGGAGGACGAGGAGGCGTTGGACGTCAGGCCGGATTGAGCCGCGTCAGGCGGCCGACCGGCCCGATGCGTCTTGACCTTCGGCGTCCTGCGCCATCGCCAGGGCGGCGTTCATGGCCATACGCAGACGTTCGGGCTTGATCGGCTTTTCGACCACCGCCGCCATGCCGATGGACAGATAGTGTTTGGCGTCCTCGGGGTCGGCGTTGGCGGTCAGGGCCACGATGGGCACGCGGCCGACGGGGGCGGGCAAGGCGCGGATGGCCTGGGTCGCCTGCACCCCGTCCATGCGCGGCATCTTGATGTCCATCAGCACCAGATCGTAGCGGCTTTCCTGCACGGCCTGCAGCGCCTCCAGCCCATCCTCGGCCAGTTCGGAACTGCAGCCGAACATTTCGCACAGGGCCTGGGCGACCACGCGGTTGGTGGCGTTGTCGTCGACGATCAGAATGTGCGGCGCCGCCTTCAGGTCGAAACCGGCCAGGTCGGAGACGTTCGACTGAACCTCGGCCTCCATGATCGCGCGCGGCGCGGTCAGGTCGAAGGCGAAGGTGGCGCCGCGTCCCTTGTTGTTCTCGGCCCAGATCCGGCCGCCCATCCGGTCGATGACCTGACGGCAGATGGAAAGGCCGAGACCGGCGCCGTCGGGCCCCGAGCCATGGACGAAGGGTTCGAAGATGGAATCGACCCGGTCGACGTCCACGCCAGGTCCGTCGTCGCGGACGCGGGCCTCCATATGGATGTCGCCGCCCTCGACCCAGGCCTTCAGCCCGGCCTCGACCACGCCGTTGCGGGCGAACTTCAGCGCATTGCCGATCAGGTTGTTGAACACCTGTTTCAGGCGCACGCCGTCGATCACGGCCGCCAGGTCGGTGTCGCCCTCACAGCCGACCAGCAGAGTGACGCCGTCCTGAGAGGCGCGGGGCTCCCACATCGACTGAATATCGTCCATCACGGCGCGCAAAGCCGTCGGCGTGCTGGACAGCTCCAGTTCGCCCGCCTCGGCCTTGGACAGGTCCACCGCGTCCTGCAGGATGCGCAGCAGGGTCTCGGACGAATCCACGATGGTCTGGACGTGCGCCTGGGCGGTCGCCGTCAGGGGCTGGCGGCGCAGCAGTTCGGCGACGGCCAGCACGCCGTTCATCGGCGTGCGCAATTCATGGCTCATGATGGCCAAGAACTGGCTCTTGGCGCGGGCGGCGGCGATGGCCTGGGCGCGGGTGTCGCTGAGGATGGCGGCCTGTTCGGCCAGTTGCTCGTTCTGTTCGCGTTGGCGCGTGTTGACCGCCTGGAGCAGGGTCGCGGCGGTGCCGACGCCTAGATAGGCGCCATGGCGGGTCACGATAAAGCCCCGCAACAAGGCTGCGGGGCCGCCCTTCAGCATGATGTCGCAGAAGGCGTCGATGCGAACGCCGGCCTCCACCACCGCCGGTTCGGCGTCCATGGCGAAGGTGATGGGGCGAAGGTCGTAAAGGGCGTGGCCGAACCGGGCGGCGATCTTTTCAAGAAATGCGGTGCGCTCGACCAGGCCCACGGGGCGGTCGCCGTCGACGACGGGTATGACCAGCGTGTCCGGCTCGCGATTGAAGCGCGCCAGCACCTCGCACCCAAGCGTCGTCGGAGCCACCGGCTGGGGACGCTCGGAAAGGGTTTCGATGGTCGGCATACTGCCCGGAACTCCTACTCATTGTGAGTATAAGTCCGAAATCGCTTGCGGATTGGTTAAGCCGCGAGGCCCAAACGCAAATCCGCCTTTTTTGCCCCGGGCGGGGGTCTGGTGTATGAGGCCCGCCCGACCCATCTAGGGTCTTCATCCCTTTGTGCATGCGCGCGGCCGACCGGCCGACCGCAGGTTTGTCATGAGCGAAATCCTGGAAAAGACCCAAAAAACCGCCTTGGTCCTGTTCTCCGGCGGGCAGGACAGCGCGACCTGCCTGGCTTGGGCGCTGAAGCGGTTCGACCGGGTCGAGACGGTGGGCTTCGACTATGGCCAGCGCCATGCGGTCGAGATGCAGGCGCGCCAGACGGTGCGCGACAGCATGACCAAGGCCCTGGCTCAGTATGCGGATCGTCTGGGCGACGATCATGTGGTGGACCTGACCGGGTACGGCCGGATCGCCGAGAGCGCCCTGACCGCGGACCGCAAGATCGAGATGGATGCGCGCGGCCTGCCGACCACCTTCGTCCCGGGTCGCAACCTGATCTTCCTGGTCGCGGCGGCGGCGCTGGCGGACCGGCGCGGCCTGGAGGTGCTGGTCGGCGGCATGTGCGAAACGGACTATTCCGGCTATCCCGATTGTCGCCACGACACGATGGTGGCCATGGCGCGGGCGCTGTCGCTGGGGCTGGACAAGCCGGTTGTGATCGAGACCCCCCTGATGTGGCTGACCAAGGCCCAGACGTGGGAGTTGGCGCAGCAGATCGGCGGGGCCGCCCTGGTCGAGATGATCATCGAGGACAGCCACACCTGCTATCAGGGCGACCGGACGCACCGGCACGCCTGGGGCTATGGTTGCGGCGAATGCCCGGCCTGCGACCTGCGCGCGGCGGGTTACGAGGAATGGGTCGCCTCACAATGACCTATTCGGCCAAGGAGGTCTTTCTGACCGTGCAGGGCGAGGGCGGACAGGCGGGGCGGCCCGCGGTCTTCCTGCGCTTCGCCGGCTGCAACCTGTGGAGCGGGCGCGAGCAGGATCGGGCCAGCGCGGTCTGCACCTTCTGCGACACCGATTTCGTCGGCGTGGACGGCGGCGGGGGCGGCAAGTTCACGACGGCGGACCTGTTGGCCGATCATGTCGCATCGCTGTGGCGAGGACGCGAGGGCGATCCGAAACTGGTCGTCTGCACCGGCGGAGAGCCGTTGCTGCAACTGGATGCGGCGCTGATCGCGGCCCTTCATGCGCGCGGGTTCGAGATCGCCATCGAGTCGAACGGCACGCTGGCGGCGCCCGACGGGATCGACTGGATCTGCGTCAGCCCCAAGGCGGATGCGCCCGTGGTCCAGACGCGCGGGCAGGAGCTGAAACTGGTCTTTCCGCAGGACAAGGCCATGCCCGACCGGTTCGAGCATCTGGATTTCGAACGCTTCTGGCTGCAGCCGATGGACGGGCCGGATCAGGTCGCGAACACCGCCGACGCCATCGAATACTGCCTGACCCATCCCCAATGGCGCCTGAGCGTCCAGACCCACAAATATATCGGCGTCCGCTAATGCCCGTCTTCGAGATCACCAAACAGGCGACGTTCGACGCCGCCCACCACTTCCCCAACGAACCCGAGGGCAGCATCTATCGCCGCGTCCACGGCCATTCCTTCACGGTCGAGGCGACGGTGCGGTCCGAGGTGCTGGATGCCGACCACGGCTGGGTCGCGGACCTGGGCGCGCTGGACCGGGCGCTGAAGGCGGCGGCCGAGACGCTGGACCACGGGATGCTGAACGAGCATCCGGGGCTGGAACTGCCCAGCCTGGAGAACCTGTGCCTGTGGTTCGTCGCACGGTTGAAGCCCGAATGGCCGGGCCTGTGCCGCATTCAGGTGGCTCGCCCGACGATCAACGAGCGGTGCGTGCTGTCGCTTTGAATCTGAATGCGTCATCCTGACTCGCGGGTGACGGGCATACGGCCGGGGCTTTTAGCAGTTGGAACCTGCTCGCTGAGGTTCGCCTGCGTTTCGTCTCCGGGCGGCACGGAGACACGGCGGACGAGCTCCTCACGTTTCGCGGCTTCGATCATGGAGAGGCGTCCAGTGTCCGCGCTTCGGCGGATCAACCGTCCTGCGGCATCCCTTGAGGCACGACGGTCTTGATGATGGAGGCGTCCAGTTCTTCGAAGGCGTGCAGGCCGATGGTGTCGTACAGTTCCTGGCGGGTCTGCATGCGGTCCACATATTTGTGCGTTCCGCCATTGGTCTTGATCGAGGCGTACAGTTCCGACTGCGCCTTGTTGGCGACGCGCAGGGACGAGACCGGCCAGATCACCATCTTGTAGCCCATCTGCTCGAACTCCTTGGCGGTGTAGAAGGGCGTCTTGCCGAACTCGGTCATATTGGCCAGCAGGGGTACGCCGGGCATGGCCTTGGCGAACTTCTCGAACATCTCACGGGTGTTGAGCGCTTCGGGGAAGATGCAGTCGGCGCCGGCGTCGACATACATCCTGGCGCGGTCGACGGCGGCGTCGAAGCCTTCCACGCCGGCTGCGTCGGTGCGGGCCATGATGACGATGTCGCGGCTGGCCTTCTTGGCGGCGGCGACCTTGGCGGCCATGTCCAGGGCCGGGACCAGGGCCTTGCCGTTCAGGTGGCCGCACTTCTTGGGCAGGATCTGGTCTTCCAGGTGTACGGCGCCGGCGCCCGCCTCCTCGAAGGTCCGCACCATGTGCATGACGTTCAGCGCCTCGCCATAGCCGGTGTCGCCGTCCACCAACAGGGGAAGGCCGGACGCGCGGGCGATCTGGCGGATGAAGAAGGCGACCTCGTCCACCGTGATGATGCCCAGGTCCGGCAGGCCCATGGAGGCCGTCATGGCGGCACCCGACAGATAGACCCCGTCGAAGCCGGCGTTCCTGGCCTGGATGGCCGCCTGGCCGTTGTGGGCGCCGGGCAACTGCCAGATGCCGTCACGGGCCAGGGCGGCGCGGAAACGCTTGCCGGCGGATTCGGTCGGCAGGTCGGCGGCGACGAGATAGGGCATGGAGACTCCGTAGGCTTTCAGGCGGTCTTAGGCGCGTTCGGCCAGGGGCGCGAACGTGAGGTTTTCCGGGCCGGTGTAGTTGGCCGAGGGGCGGATGATCTTGTTGTCGGTGCGTTGCTCGATCACATGGGCGGCCCAGCCCGTGGTGCGCGAGATGACGAACAGGGGCGTGAACATCGCCGTCGGCACGCCCATCATGTGGTAGGAGACGGCCGAGAACCAGTCGAGGTTCGGGAACATCTTCTTCTCGTCCATCATGACGCTCTCGATGCGTTCGGCGATGTCGTACATCCGGGTCGAACCGGCTTCGTCCGACAGGGTCTTGGCGACACGCTTGATGACGACATTGCGGGGGTCGCTGATCGTATAGACCGGGTGGCCGAAGCCGATGATGACCTCTTTCGCCTCCATGCGACGGCGAATGTCGGCCTCGGCCTCGTCGGCGTCGGCGTAGCGCTTCTGGATCTCGAAGGCGACTTCATTGGCGCCGCCGTGCTTGGGACCGCGCAGGGCGCCGATGGCCCCGGCGATGGCCGAGAACATGTCCGAGCCCGTCCCGGCGATGACGCGGGCGGTGAAGGTCGAGGCGTTGAACTCATGCTCGGCGTACAGGATCAGCGAGGTGTGCATGGCCCGCACCCAGCTGTCGGACGGCGCCGTCCCATGAAGCAGATGCAGGAAATGGCCGCCGATGGAGTCGTCGTCGGTCTCCACCTCGATGCGGCGGCCGTTCTGGCTGAAGTGGTGCCAGTAGAGCAGCATCGACCCCAGGGAGGCGATCAGCCGGTCGGCGATGTCGCGGGCGCCGGGGTGGTTGTGGTCGTGCGCCTCAGGCAGGGCGCAGCCCAGGGCCGAAACGCCGGTCCGCATCACGTCCATCGGGTGGGCCGCCGCCGGAACCGTCTCCAGCGCCGACTTCACGGCGGCGGGCAGGCCGCGCAGCGCCTTGAGCTTGGCCTTGTAAGCCTTGAGCTGAGCGGCGGTCGGCAGGGCGCCGTGAATCAGCAGGTGAGCGATTTCCTCGAACTCGCTGGTCTCGGCGAAGTCCAGGATGTCATAGCCCCGATAATGCAGGTCGTTGCCCGAGCGGCCGACGGTGCACAGGGCGGTGTTGCCCGCCAGGACGCCGGACAGGGCGACGGACTTCTTCGGCTTCACGCCAGGAGCGGCGGCGACTTCGGACATGGATTTCCTCGAAAAGCTTATCGGGCGGCCATGGAGACCGGGGCGCAGGAGCAGGGGTGAAGGGTGATCGGGCGCGGACGGCCCTCGGCGTCGACGGCGACCATTTCGAAGCGGCCGTTCAGCGCCGGGCGTCGCGCGCCGGTGGACAGGGTTTCGGCGACGCCCTCGACCTCCACGGTCAGGGACGTGCGACCGACACGGATCACGCGCGCCACCATGTCCAGCAGTTCGCCGACGCGGACGGGCGTGTGAAAATCGGTGGCTTCGGACCGCGCCATCACGACATCGTTGCGGGCGCGGCGGCTGGCGGCGACGAAGGCGGCCTTGCTCAGCAGCGCAAGGGCAGAACCGGCGAACAGCGCGCCATAGTGATTGGCCTGTTCCGGGAAGACCATTTCGGCGAACCGGGTCTCGTCAGGGGGAAACGGCGTCGGCGACGACATGGGGGCCTCGGACAGCGGATCATCCGCGAGGCCCTTGAATATTCACGCTTCGATCGATCTCAGAAGGACTGAAAGAGCGGAAATCAGTGAAGGCGATGCTGCAAATCCGCGAAAGCTGCAAACTTGGATGCGTCCGCAAAGTTTGCTGATTTGCAGGGCGGCGTTCACAAATCTCCGCCCTTTCAGGCGTTCCGAAGCCCCCGTCGCGGGTCGATAATGACGCGATGAAGATCAGGGAACTCGGCTCAAATGAATGAAGCCTATCGTCGCCGGCTGCTCGGTACGTCGCTCGACTATTTCGATGTGCGCGCGGCGGTTCACGCCATTCAGCCGGGCGCCTATGACCGTCTGCCCTATGTGTCGCGCGTGCTGGCCGAGCAGCTGGTGCGTCATTGCGACCCCGCCTCGCGCGACGAGGCGCTGAGGCAGATTGTCGAGCGCAAGCGCGATCTGGACTTTCCCTGGTATCCGGCGCGCGTCGTCTGCCACGACATTCTGGGCCAGACGGCCCTGGTCGATCTGGCGGGACTGCGTGACGCCATCGCCGAGCAGGGCGGGGATCCGGCCAAGGTCAATCCGGTCGTGCCGACCCAGCTGATCGTCGACCACTCCCTGGCGGTCGAGGCGCCGGGGTTCGATCCCGAGGCCTTCGCCAAGAACCGCGCCATCGAGGATCGCCGGAACGAGGACCGCTTCCACTTCATCGAATGGACCAAGCGGGCCTTCGAGAATGTGGACGTCATTCCCGCCGGCAACGGCATCATGCACCAGATCAATCTGGAGAAGATGTCTCCGGTCGTGCAGGTGCGCGATGGGCTCGCCTTCCCCGATACCTGCGTCGGCACCGACAGCCATACGCCCCACGTCGACGCCCTGGGCGTCATAGCGATTGGAGTCGGCGGGCTGGAGGCCGAGACGGTGATGCTGGGCCGGCCGTCGATGATGCGGCTGCCCGACATCGTGGGCGTCAAGCTGATGGGGCGGCGCCATGAGGGCATCACCGCCACCGACATCGTGCTGGCCCTGACCGAGTTCCTGCGCAAGGAGCGCGTGGTCGGCGCCTGGCTGGAGTTCTTCGGGGAGGGGGCGGACAGCCTGACCATCGGCGACCGGGCCACCATCTCGAACATGTGCCCGGAATACGGGGCGACGGCGGCGATGTTCTACATCGACCAGCAGACCATCGACTATCTGCGCCTGACCGGCCGCGAGCCCGAACAGATCGACCTGGTCGAGACCTACGCCAAGACCATCGGCCTTTGGGCTGACGGGCTGAAAACCGCCGACTATGAGCGGGTGCTGGCGTTCGATCTGTCCACGGTCGAGCGCAATCTGGCTGGGCCTTCGAATCCGCATCGTCGTCTGCCGACCTCGGCCCTGCAGGCGCGCGGCGTGGCGGTCGATCTGGACGGCGCCCTGGCCGAAGAGCGCCAGGGTCTGATGCCGGACGGCGCGGTCATCATCGCCGCCATCACCAGCTGCACCAACACCTCCAACCCCCGAAACGTGGTCGCGGCCGGCCTGGTGGCGCGAAAGGCCAACGCCCTGGGTCTGGTCCGCAAGCCCTGGGTCAAGACCTCGTTCGCGCCGGGCTCCAAGGTGGCGCAACTGTATCTGGAGGACGCGGGCCTGCTGCCGGAACTGGAGGCGCTGGGCTTCGGCATCGTCGGCTTCGCCTGCACCACCTGCAACGGCATGTCGGGCGCGCTCGATCCGGTGATCCAGAACGAGATCGTGGAGCGCGACCTCTATACGACCGCCGTTCTGTCCGGGAACCGCAACTTCGACGGCCGCATCCATCCTTATGCGAAACAGGCCTTCCTGGCCTCGCCGCCGCTGGTGGTGGCCTACGCCATCGCCGGGACGGTGCGGTTCGATATCGAGCAGGATGTGCTGGGCGTCGCGCCTGACGGTCGTGAAATCCGTCTGAAGGACCTGTGGCCCGCCGACGCCGAGATCGACGCCATCGTCGGCAAGCACGTCAAGCCCGAGCAGTTCCGCAACGTCTATGAGCCGATGTTCGCCAAGCGCCTGCACGGCGGAGCGCCCGCCGCGCCGCTGTATGACTGGCGGCCCCAGTCGACCTATATCCGTCGTCCGCCCTATTGGGACACCGAGGGCTTGGGCGCCCTGGCGGCCAGCCCGCGCACGCTGAAGGGGATGCGGCCGCTGGCCATCCTGCCGGACAACATCACGACCGATCACCTGTCGCCGTCGAACGCCATCCTGCCGACCTCGGCGGCGGGTGAGTATCTGACGGCGATGGGCGTGCCGGAAGAGGACTACAACTCCTACGCCACCCATCGCGGCGATCACCTGACGGCCATGCGCGCCACCTTCGCCAACCCCCAACTGGTCAATGAGATGGCCGTGGTCGACGGGGCGGTGAAGAAGGGCTCTCTGGCGCGGCTGGAGCCGGACGGCCAGGTGGTGCGGATGTGGGAGGCGATCGAGACCTATCTGGGCCGTCGTCAGCCGCTGATCATCATCGCCGGGGCCGATTACGGTCAGGGCTCGTCGCGCGACTGGGCCGCCAAGGGCGTGCGTCTGGCGGGGGTCGAGGCCATCGTCGCCGAGGGGTTCGAGCGGATTCACCGCACCAATCTGATCGGCATGGGCGTGATGCCGCTGGAGTTCACCGGCGGCGTGACCCGGCTGGGGCTGAAGCTGGACGGCACGGAAACCTATGACGTCATCGGCCAGGCCGCGCCAGGCGTGGAGCTGAGCCTGGTCGTTCACCGCGCTGACGGGACGCAGGAGACGGTCTCGGTCAAATGCCGCCTGGACACCGCCGAGGAGGTCTCGATCTATGAGGCGGGCGGTGTGCTGCAACGCTTCGCTCAGGACTTTCTGGAACAGGAGGCCGCCGCCTGATGTCGCACGGTCCGCAGATACGCATCCCCGCCACCTATATGCGCGGCGGCACGTCCAAGGGCGTCTTCTTCCGCTTGGAAGACCTGCCCGACGCGGCGCGCGTGCCTGGTCCGACGCGGGACCGGCTGTTCCAGCGGGTGATCGGCAGTCCGGACGCCTATGGCAAACAGATCGACGGCATGGGCGGCGCGACCTCGAGCACGTCGAAATGCGTGATCCTGTCGCCCAGCGACCGACCCGACCATGATGTCGACTATCTGTATGGCCAGGTCTCCATCGACACGGATTTCGTCGACTGGTCGGGCAACTGCGGGAATCTGTCGACGGCGGCAGGGGCCTTCGCGATCCACGCGGGCTATGTCGATGCAGGGGCCGACGGCGTCCGCACCGTTCGCATCTGGCAGGCCAATATCGGCAAGACCATCATCGCCCATGTCCCAGTGGCGGGCGGGGCCGTGCAGGAGACCGGCGACTTCGAACTGGACGGCGTGGCCTTCCCCGCCGCAGAGATCGTGCTGGAATTCCTGGACCCCGCCGATGAGGGCGAGGCCGATGACGGTTCAGGGGGCGCCATGTTCCCGACAGGCAATCTGATCGACGAACTGGATGTGCCGGAGGACCTGGTGGCGGGCGGCAGGCTGAAGGCCACGCTGATCAACGCCGGCATTCCGACCATCTTCGTCGACGCCGCCGATATCGGCTATACCGGCGCCGAGCTGCAGGAGGCGATAAATGGCGATGCGGCGGCCTTGAAACGGTTCGAGGCCCTGCGCGCCATCGGCGCGGTTCGGATGGGGCTGATCGCATCGGTCGATGAGGCCTCGCGCCGTCAGCACACGCCCAAGATCGCCTTCGTCGCGCCGGCCCGCGATCACCTCGTCTCCAGCGGCAGGACGATCAAGGCGCAGGAGATCGACCTGCTGGTCCGCGCCCTGTCGATGGGCAAGCTGCACCACGCCATGATGGGCACCGCCGCCGTCGCCATTGGCGCGGCCGCCGCCGTGCCGGGCACGCTGGTCAATCTGGCGGCCGGCGGGGGCGAGCGCAGCGCGGTCCGGTTCGGCCATCCGTCCGGCACGTTGCGGGTCGGGGCCGAGGCGGAGCGGCGCGACGGCGACTGGACCGTCGTCAAGGCCGTCATGAGCCGCAGCGCGCGTCGGCTGATGGCGGGCGACGTCTTCGTGCCGTCAGAGCCCTGAGCGGTCTGAGCGGCGGCAAGACGTCTTGCGACGTCTTCATGTTTGCAATATTTGCATTTATCGGTCAGGCTTAAGCATTCCCTTTGCGGATGTTTGAGAAATTCTTTCTGGCTTTATGCAAAAGTTGTAAAAGTCTATGAGCAAGACCTTCATGGGTGTTCGCCTGCGTCGGCTGCGCGAAGAGCGCAGTCTGACCCAGACCGCCGTGGCGCAGGCGCTGGGAATATCCAACAGCTATCTCAGTCAGATCGAGCAGAACCAGCGCCCGCTGACCGTGCCCCTGCTGCTCAAGCTCAACGCCGCGTTCGGCGTCGATGTTCAGCTGTTCTCGGAAGACGAGGAGGGGCGGCTGATCTCGGACGTGCGCGAAGCTCTGGGGGAGGGCGGGGCCGAGCACATATCGACGGCTGAGCTGCGCGAACTCGCGCTGAACATGCCTGCGGTCGGGCGGGCGCTGGTCGCGCTGCACCGCAAGTCGAGGCGCAGCGCCGACCGGGCCGAGGCCATGGCCTTGAGGCTGGGAGAGGAGTTCGCCGACGACACGCCCGCCCGTATGCCGTTCGAACAGGTGCGCGACTTCTTCTACTCGCGTCGCAATCATGTCGCCGAACTGGATGAGGCGGCAGAGCGTCTCTATGCCGCCGCTGGTCTGACGCCGCGTCAGGTCCGGCCGGGCCTGGCGGCCTGGCTGGCTCAAAGGCACGGCGTGCGCGTCGTCGTCGATGAGGGTGAGGAGGCGCAGCGTCGTTTCGACGTCGTCAATCGCACCCCTGCATGTCTCGCCCTTCACCAAACAGGGGCAACAGGCGTTCCAGATGGCGATGCAGCTCGCCTATCTGGAGGCGGGCGCCGCCATCGAGACCTTGATCGACGGCGCGGGGTTCGACGACCAGGAGACGCGCGACCTTCTGCGCATCGGCCTGGCCCAGTATTTCGCCGGCGCCGTCCTGTTGCCCTATCGTGATTTTCTTCAGCAGGCCGAAACCTTCGGTTACGACATCGTGCGGCTTGGGCGACATTTCGGGGTGGGGTTCGAGACCGTCTGTCACCGGCTTTCCACCCTTCAGCGGCCGGGGGCGCTGGGCGTGCCCTTCTTCTTCGTCAGAGTCGATCGCGCAGGCAACATCTCCAAACGCCAGTCGGCGACCGACTTTCACTTTTCGCGCGTGGGCGGCTCGTGCCCGCTCTGGAATGTTTACGAAGCCTTCGCTCAGCCCGGCCGCGTCCTGACCCAGATGGCGCAGATGCCCGACGGACGCACCTATCTGTGGATCGCCCGAACGGTCGGCAGTCCCGGTCCGGCCTTTGGCGCGCCGGGCAAGAGTTTCGCCATCGGCCTGGGGTGCGACATCCGCCACGCATCGCGCCTGGTCTATTCGCAAGGGCTGGACCTGTCCGACATCGCCGCCGCCACGCCCATCGGCGCGGGCTGCAAGGTGTGCGAGCGCCCGGCCTGCCCGCAAAGGGCGTTTCCGCCCATAGGGCGCGCGCTGGTGATCGACCCCAACCGCAGCGCGGCGACGCCCTATCCCACGGCGGCATGACAGTGAGCAGGCGGATCGTATAAGGACATAAAGATATCTTTATATCTTTCTTGACTTCAGGCGTGGCTGTGGCAGTGTCCGTGTGTCGTGGTTCTCCGCTCAGTCTTCGGGCTGAATGGAGCTAAGAGGGAAGCCGGTGAGACTGCGGTCGAAGCCGGCGCTGCCCCCGCAACTGTAAGCGGCGAGCCGAGGGTCCATCGGATGTCACTGGAGGTTCGCCTCCGGGAAGGCCGGACCGGAAGCCGTGACCCGCGAGCCAGGAGACCTGCCCCGACAGATAACGTCCTCCGGCGGGGTGTCGGTCAGGTCGCATGAACGCCGCGACGGAGGCTTTCCGTGTGCGAGCGGTCGCGCGTTCCTGCCCGCTGTTCCGCCAGCATCAACGGCAGAGACCATGGCGAACAACGCTTTCACATTCACCATCAAGCGCACCGCGCTCGACGAGCATTATGTCCCTGCCGAGAATACCCGGATCACGACCAATTTCGCCAATCTGGCCAGGGGGGACAGCCGCCAGGAAAACCTGCGCAACACCCTGAGGATGATCGACAATCGCTTCAACTCCCTGGCGCACTGGGACAATCCGAGGGGGGATCGCTATGCGGTCGAACTGCAGATCGTCTCCGTGGAGATGAGCGTGGCGCCAGGCGAGGGGACCGACAGTTTCCCGCTGATCGAAATCCTTCAGACGACGATCGTGGACAGCCAGACCGGCCGGCGCATCGACGGGATCGTCGGCAACAACTTCTCCTCCTATGTGCGCGACTACGACTTCAGCGTGGTCCTGCCCGCGCATATGAAGGCCAATCCCGGCGCCTTCGCGCCGGCGGATTTCGGCGACCTGCACGGCAAGCTGTTCAAGCATTTCCTGAGTTCGGCCGTCTATCGCGACAACTTCGGCAAGCCGCCCGTCATCTGCCTGAGCGTGTCGAGCAACAAGACCTATCACCGCACCGGCGGCGAGCACCCTGTGCTGGGCAGCGAATACGCGAACGACGAGTTTTCTCCGACCGATCAGTACTTCGCCAAGATGGGGATGAAGGTGCGCTATTTCATGCCCAGGGGCAGCGTCGCGCCCTTCGCCTTCTATCACATCGGCGACCTGACCGGCGACTACACCGACCTGGAACTGGTCAGCACCATCAGCACGATGGAGACCTTCCAGAAGATCTATCGGCCCGAGATCTACAACGCCAACTCCCCGGCGTCGGAACAGTATCGGCCCAGCCTGCAATGCCAGGACTATTCGCTGACCCGCATCGTCTACGACCGCGAGGAGCGCAGCCGCCTGGCGGTCGAACAGGGCCGGTTCGTCGAAGAGCGCTTCATCAAGCCCTACCGGCAGGTTCTGGACCAATGGTCCGCCAGCTTCGCCGCCTGATCCGTCATCCCGTAAGAAGTCATCCGTCATGAAAATCCTGCTGCCCACATCCACCGCCGGAAGCCTGCCCAAGCCCGTCTGGCTGGCCGAGCCCGAGACCCTGTGGTCGCCCTGGAAGCTGGAAGGCGATGAACTGGTCGAGGCCAAGCAGGACGCCCTGCGCCTGTCGCTGGACGACCAACGCCGCGCCGGCATCGACATCGTCAGCGACGGCGAACAGACCCGCCAGCACTTCGTAACGACCTTCATCGAGCATCTGGACGGGGTGGACTTCGAGGCCCGCAAGACCATGCGGATCCGCAATCGCTATGATGCGAGCGTGCCGGTGGTCGTCGGCGCCGTCAGCCGTCAGAAGCCGGTCTTTGTCGAGGACGCCAAATACCTGCGCCGGCAGACGGACCAGCCGATCAAATGGGCCTTGCCGGGTCCGATGACGATGATCGACACCCTGTATGACGACCACTACCAAAGCCGCGAGAAGCTGGCCTGGGAATTCGCCAAGATCCTCAACGAGGAAGCCAGGGAACTGGAGGCAGCCGGCGTCGACATCATCCAGTTCGACGAGCCCGCCTTCAACGTCTTCTTCGACGAGGTGAACGACTGGGGTGTCGCGACGCTGGAAAGGGCGGCCGAGGGGCTGAAATGCGAGACCGCCGTCCACATCTGTTACGGCTACGGCATCAAGGCCAATACGGACTGGAAGAAGACCCTGGGGTCGGAGTGGCGCCAGTACGAGGAGGCCTTCCCCAAGCTGCAAACCTCCAGCATCGACATCATTTCGCTCGAGGCCCAGAACTCGCGCGTGCCGATGGACCTGATCGAACTGATCCGGGGCAAGAAGGTGATGGTCGGGGCTATCGACGTGGCGACCGACGTCATCGAGACGCCCGAACAGGTGGCGGACACCCTGAGAAAGGCGTTGCAGTTCGTGGACGCCGACAAGCTTTTTCCCGCCACCAACTGCGGCATGGCGCCCCTGTCCCGCCGGGTGGCGAACGGCAAGCTGAAGGCCTTGAGCGCCGGGGCCGAGATCGTCCGAAAAGAACTGTCGGCCTGATCCTTGAGATGAGGGATCGTAACCGGCCGTGACGATGCTCCTATGTCCTTGCAGTCGCATGACCGAGCCGTTCGACATGGCCGAACGACGTCCGACGCGCAGCGAGTATTCACCATGCCGAACCTAGCCGACATCACCGAGCAAGCCGATCTGCGCCGGCTCTTCGGCCTGTTCCCGACCGGGGTTACGGCCCTGGGCGCGATGGAAGACGGTCGTCCCGTCGGCATGACGGCCAGCGCATTCGTCGCTGTGTCGCTGAATCCGCCTCTGGTGTCGGTCTGCATCAAGCGCGGCTCCTGCACCTGGCGGCGGCTCCGTGGGTGTCGGCGCATCGGCATCTCTTTCCTTGGAGACAGCCATGCGGTCGCCGCGCGCCAACTTGCGCAAACGGGCGATGATCGGTTCTCAGGGCTGGACTATCAGGTCGGCGCGGAGGGTGCGCTGTTCCTGGCCGGCGCGCCGGCCTGGCTGGACTGTTCGGTGGAGAAGGAGGTCGAAGCGGGCGACCATGACATCGTCCTTTTCCGTCTCCACCGGGCCGCCGCAGCCGAGGGGATTTCGCCGCTGATCTTCCACTCCAGCACGTTCCACACCCTTTCGCCCATCGCGCGATCACTCACGCCGCTCTGTCCCGCCGAATGAGGCGCCGTCCCCGGTGAAATGCGTCAGACCAATCGCCGCAGACGGATCCGCGAGAGGAACCGTGGCGGCGTTCGAGGCTTTGAAGTCCAAGCCTTGAGCGGGCGCGTGGCGGGGGTGGATCATGAATGCAGGACAGATCTGGACCCCATATTGCGGTCCGGCGCCGGAGGCGGGGGATTGGCGGTGGAATCTGGACCCGATCCTGCTGGGCGTCATGCTGATTGCAGCTTTCCTTGTGGCCACGCGGCTGGAGGGGCGTCGGCGGGTGTTGGGTCTGATGGGGATGGGGGTTCTGGCGATCAGTTTCGTTTCGCCCCTGTGCGCCCTGAGCTCGGCGTTGTTTTCGGCGCGGACGGTGCATCACGTGCTTCTGGTCGGGGTGGCGGCGCCGCTGCTGGCCTGGGCGACGCCGAGGCGTGACGGCGGCGGGCTGATCCTGGCGACGGCGGTGCAGGCGGTGGTGCTGTGGGCCTGGCACGCGCCGGGCCTTTATGGCGCGGCGCTTTCGAACGACGCCCTCTATTGGGTGATGCAGTCGAGTCTGCTGGCGAGCGCTGTCTGGTTCTGGACCAGAGTCAGAGCCGCTTCGGCGCCGGCCGCGGTCGTGGCCCTGCTGGCGGCGATGCTGACGATGGGATTGCTGGGGGCGGTGCTGACCTTCGCCGGGCAGGCGGTCTATGCGCCGCACTTCTATACGACGCTGGCCTGGGGGATGACGCCGCTGGAGGATCAGCAGGCGGCGGGGCTGATCATGTGGGCGCCGGCGTCGGCGCTTTATCTGTTCGCCGCCCTGGCGGTTCTGGGGCGGATGCTGGGGCCGACGCGAGAGGTCGCGGCGTGATCGTTCG
This sequence comes from Brevundimonas sp. UBA6550, assembly GCF_002434505.1. Classification (GTDB taxonomy): domain Bacteria; phylum Pseudomonadota; class Alphaproteobacteria; order Caulobacterales; family Caulobacteraceae; genus Brevundimonas. The sequence continues at coordinate 72,295 of NZ_DJKE01000012.1, read as the reverse complement.
GCTGTTCCAGCAGGCTCTGGAATGGGCGGCGGGCCACCACGACGAGGGCCGATATTCGCCGGTGGGCATCGCCTTTCACTGGACGATGGCGGCGCTGGTGGTGTTCCAGATCGGCTGGGGCTTCTGGATGGGGCGACAGCCGGTGGGGGCGGCCATGGTCGCGGCCTATGACCTGCATTTCGCCATCGGGGTGCTGATGCTGATCCTGGTGATCGGTCGGCTGTCCTGGCGGCTGATGGCCCCGGATCTGGTCAATGATGCGGACAAGCCGGGCTGGGAAAGCTGGGCGGCGCATGTCACCCACTATGTCTTCTACATCTGCCTGTTCGGCCTGCCGCTGACGGGATGGGCGATGGTTTCGGCGACGGACCGGACGCGCCAGCTGGAGGCGCTGGGGTTTATTCCCTGGCCGCTGCTGCCTTTGCAGGATTTGTCGAACACCCAGCTATGGGCGATCGAGGCGGCGGCGGAGTGGATGCATTGGGGCATGGTGCTGACGCTGCTGCTGATGATCCCCATTCACGCGGGCGCCGCGCTCAAGCACCATCTGATCGATCGGGACGACGTGTTTCACGCGATGCTGCCGGTCGTGCCGCTGCGTCCACGGAAGCGGACCCGGTGGCAGCGGCGCTGGCGGGCGCTGGAGCGGCGGGTCGTGTCGACAGCCAAAGCGCTATTGCGCGGGCTTCTGGGTCCGAAAGCGATTTGACGGCGGCGGCCATGACGCCGCGCGGATCGTTGCGGCGTTTGCCGGACTTCCAGCGGTCGATCTGCTCCAGCGTATAGGCGGCGGGCTGGCCGGCGATCTGGGGGTTGCCGCCGCGACCCGTCCCTTCGCCCTCGACGCCGTGGCACGAGGCGCAGGCCACGATGCCGCGCGACGGATCGCCCGACAGATAGATGGCCGGAGCGGGTGTGGGGGCGGTGGGCGCCGACGAGGCAGGCAGGCCGGCGTACCAGGCGGCGACGGCGCGGCGATCCTTCTGGTTCAGCGCCTTGGCGATGCGGGTCATCTGGTCGTCGGGACGCAGGCCCGAGGCGTAGTCCTCCATCTGCTTCTGCAGATAGCCGACATCCAGACCGGCAAGGCGCGGGGCGGAGACGCCGTCGCCCTGGCCCTGCAGGCCGTGACAGGTGAAACAGGCGTTGGCCGCCCCGCCGGCGCCGCCGCTCATGGCGATGATCCGACCATCCGCGCTGAAGGCCGCATCCGTCTGTCCGCGCGTAGAATCGCAAGCCGCGAGCGCCGCCAGGGCGAACGACAGACCGATGAGGGGGAGGGGCGTGCGCACGCCCCTTCGAACCCGCCTCTATGGCGAAGGTTCCGGCGTTTGACCGGGGCGGCGTGTCGCACCGGGGAACCCCGACCCCGGCAGAGGATTGTGTGGTCAAGCTTTTGGGGGCGAGATGAGACGATCGACGCAGGCGCGCCGAAGCAAGAGGGGGTGGCTGATCGCCGGCCTGCCCCTGATGCTGGCCGCGTGCGTGGACAAGGCCGATCTGCCGCGTCAGGTGGCGCGGGGCGATGCGGCCAGGGGGTTAAGCGTCGTGCGAGAGGTCGGTTGCGCCGCGTGTCACACGATTCCCGGCGTCGCCTGGCCCCAGGGTCGCAGCGGCTCCAACCTGGCCGGATTCGGCGTGCGGCCGATGATCGCGGGCCGGCTGCCCAACCAGCCCAACGTGCTGATCCGCTGGCTGATCGACGCCCCCTCGCTGGACCCCCAGACCGCCATGCCGCCCATGCCCCTGTCCCACGACCAAGCCCGCGACGTCGCGGCCTATCTGTATACGCTCGATGACGACTGAACCGACGCCCGGAACCGCCGGCTGGCCCCCGCCCGTGCTGGACCCGGCAGGGCCGTTCGCGGCGCCGATCCACACCGTGGCCTGGGTGTTGTTCGTCATGTCGGTGGTGGTCATGGCGATCGTCCTGGCCGCGCTGGGCGTGGCGCTGTTCGGATCACGAAAATGGAAGCGGCGCGTGGGCGGCGAGCGGCTGATCTGGATGGCTGGCCTGGCCTTTCCGGTCGTGGTTTTGACGGGGCTTCTGATCTACGGGCTGAACACCACCGCGCGGATCGCCGATGCGCCCCGGCCCGGTGAAATGCGAATCCGCGTGACCGGCGAGATGTGGTGGTGGCGCGTGGCCTATCTGGACGACCAGGGCCGCGAAATCCTGCAGGACGCGAACGAGGTGCATATCCCCGTCGGCCAGCCGGTGGTGTTCGAGCTGGAAAGCGCCGACGTGATCCACAGCTTCTGGGTTCCGCGCCTGGGCGGCAAGACCGACATGATCCCCGGTCGTCGCAACTTCATGCGGCTGCAGGCGGACCAGCCGGGGACCTATGGCGGCCAGTGCGCGGAATACTGCGGCGGGCCGCACGCGCTGATGGGGCTGGTGGTGGTGGCTCATGCGCCGGACGGTTTCGCCGCCTGGAGGGCGCGCCAGGCCAGGGCCGCCCAGCCGGTGGTCTCGGCGCAGGAGACGCCGGCCCTGATCGACCAGGGGCGTCAGGTGTTCGCGGCCTCCGGCTGCGCCGCCTGCCACACCATTCGCGGGACCGAGGCCAACGGGCTGGCCGGGCCCGATCTGACCCATGTCGGATCGCGCCAGACCCTGGGCGCCGGCATCCTGCCGAACAATCAGGGGACGATGGCGGGCTGGATTTCCGATAGCCAGGCGATCAAACCGGGCAACAGGATGCCGTCCTATCCGGTCCTGGCCGGGCAAGACCTGCGGGCCGTCGCCGCCTATCTGGAAAGCCTGAAATGAGTTCGGAAACCGGGTTCGACACCGAACTCTACAAACGCTTTCCGACCGACGAGCCTCGGCCCGAGGGCGAACTGGAGCAGTTGGAGGACGTCTGGTGCGGCCCGCGCAAGCCGTGGGAGTGGATCACCGCGATCAACAACAACTTCGTCGGCGTCTATTACGTCGGGGCGGCCATGCTGTTCTTCGTGCTGGCCGGGGTTCTGGCGCTGTTGATGCGGACGCAACTGGCCCTGCCCATGACGGGCTTCCTGGCGCAGGAGACCTACAACCAGATCTTCACCATGCACGGCACGGTGATGATGTTCCTGTTCGCCGTGCCGGCGGTCGAGGCGCTGGGCGTGCTGTTGCTGCCGCAGATGCTGGGGGCGCGCGACCTGCCGTTTCCGCGCCTGTCGGCCTATGCCTTCTGGGCCTATCTGATCGGGGGGCTGTGCTTCTTCTGCTCGCTGTTCTTCGGCCTGGCGCCCAACGGCGGCTGGTTCATGTATCCGCCGCTGACCTCGATGACCTATTCGCCCGGGATCAACGCCGACTTCTGGCTGTTGGGCATCGGCTTCATCGAGATTTCGGCCATCGCCGGGGCCATCGAGATCATCGTCGGGGTGCTGAAGACCCGCGCGCCGGGGATGACGCTGGACAAGCTGCCGATCTTCGCATGGGCCATGCTGATCTTCGCCTGCATGATCATCATCGCCTTCCCGTCGATCATCCTGTCGACCCTGCTGCTGGAGCTGGAACGCGCGCTGGGCTGGCCCTTCTTCGATGCGGCCAAGGGGGGCGACCCCATGCTGTGGCAGCACCTGTTCTGGTTCTTCGGCCACCCGGAGGTCTACATCATCTTCCTGCCGGCGGCGGGGGCCATGTCCACCCTGATCCCGGCGGTGGCCCAGACCAAGCTGGTCGGATACCGGCTGGTGGTGCTGGCCATGCTGGCGACGGGCTTCATCAGCTTCGGCGTATGGGCGCACCACATGTTCACGACCGGGATGCCGCAGATCTCGATCAACTATTTCAGCGCCGCCTCCATGGCCGTCAGCGTGCCGGCGGGGGTGCAGGTCTTCGCCTGGATCGCCACCCTGGCGGCGGGCAAGATGCGCTTCAACACGCCGGGCCTGTTCGCGGTCGGGGGGCTGGTCACCTTCGTCATGGGCGGGCTGACGGGGGTGATGGTGGCCATGGTGCCGTTCGACTGGCAGGCGCACGACAGCTATTTCATCGTCGCCCATCTGCATTACGTGCTGATCGGCGGCATGGTGTTCCCGCTGTTCGCGGCTATCTACTACTGGCTGCCGATGTCGAGCGCGCGGCCGCTGTCCGAACGCTGGGGCAAGTGGATCTTCTGGCTGATGTTCGTGGGCCACAACGTCACCTTCCTGCCGATGCACCTGACCGGGCTGATGGGGATGCCGCGCCGGGTCTATACCTATCTGCCGGACCGGGGATGGGATTTGCCCAATATGATCTCGACCGTGGGATCGTTCCTGTTCGGCCTGGCCGTGCTGTTGTGGGTCGTGGACATGATCCGCAACTTCCGCCCGTTCCGCGCCAAGGAGGCGGGCAACGTCTTCGGCGGGCCGGGGCTGGAATGGCTGCCGTCGGGCCTGTATTCGCTGCGGTCGTCGCCGGTGATCCGAAGCCTCTATCCCCTGTGGGACCAGAAGGATCTGGCGCGGGACGTGGCGGCGGGCCGATACTTCCTGCCGGGCGCGCCGCGCGGCGATCGCGAAACCCTGATCACCAGCCCGGTCAACGCCGAGCCGCAATATGTGCTGCGCATTCCCCGGCCTTCCAGCTGGTATGTGTGGGGCGCGGTCTTCACGGCCGGTTTCTTCCTGATCCTGACCGTCCAGGCCTATCTGCTTTCGGTCATCAGCGGCCTGCTGGCGATCTACTGCATCTGGGAGTGGGCCTGGCGGCTGGATCGGCCGAACCCGCATGAGACGGTGGACGTCGGCGGCGGCGTCCGGCTGCCGACCTATGTGTCGGGGCCGTCCAGCCACGGCTGGTGGGCCATGGTCATCACCCTGATCGTCGGCGGCATGGTCGCCGTCATGGCCTGCTTCTCTTACGTCTTCCTGTGGAGCCGCCGGCCCGACCTGTGGCAGGCGCCGCCGGACCTGGGCTCCGTGCCGTTGACGCTGGGTCTGCTGGTCCTGGCCGGCGTCGGCGGCTGGGCGGCGCAGGCCGCGCTGAAGCTGGATCGTCCGCGCAGTCCGGTGATCGCCGCGGCCGTGATGCTTCTGGCGACCCTGGCGGCGGGCGGAGCCTGGGCGGCGGAGGCCTCGGCCTGGTGGGCCTCGGGGCTGCGGCCTGACGTCTCCAGCCAGGGCGCCACCGTCTTCGCCCTGCTGGCCTGGCAGGGGTTGTTCGCGGGAATCTGTCTGCTGATGGGGCCGTTCGCCGCGCTGCGCTGGATGTTCGGTCATCTGTCGCCCAAGCGGCCGGCGACGTTCGAGTTGATCGCCCTGTTCCTGGCCTTCACGGCGCTTCAGGGGGCAGGCACGACCCTGCTGGTGCGCCTGTTCCCCGGCGTGATGTCGTGAGGTTCTGGCTCGTGGCCTTGGGCGGCCTGATGATCTGGGCCGTGCATTTCCTGGGGCTCTATCTGCTGGCCAGTTTCGCGGACGTGGCGTGGCGCGACGCGGCGGGCGGCAAGGTCATCGGCCTGGTCTTCAGTCTGGCCTGTCTCGCCGCCATTGCCGCCGTGGCGTGGCGCGCGGCGTCCCAGCTTCGCCAGGACGAGCCGGAAGACACCCGCGCCTTCGGCCTGCACATGGCGGTGGCCGGGGGCGTCATCGCGGGCGTCGGGGTTGTGTTTCAGACCGCGCCCCTGATGCTGGCCTGAGCCGACCGGCCGTTCAGAACCAGGCCTTCAGGCCCACGACGACCTGGGTCTTGTCCGGGTCGTCGCCCTGCGCCGCGATCAGGTCGGCGGTCGATCCCAGGGCGCGGGTCCATTCGACCCCGACGTAGGGGGCGAACTCGCGTGTGAACTCGTAGCGAAGACGCAGGCCCGCCTGGATCGACGACAGGCCCGAACCAAGATCCAGTTCCGGCGCGTCGCGGGCGGACACAGCGGCCTCGACGCGCGGCTGCAGGATCAGCCGCTGGGTGATGCGCTGGTCGTATTCGGCCTCGACCTTGGCGGTCAGGTCGCCCCTGGTGGACAGGAAGGCGGCGGCGTCGATCTCCCACCAATGGGGCGCCAGTCCCTGCAGGCCCAGGACGGCGTGGGTCGTATCCGGTCCATCGGGGCGAATATCCTGGCGCACGCCCGCCTGCAGGTTCCAGAAGGGCGAGATGGCGCGGCTGTAGAGGGCCTGGATTTCCGCCTCGTGCAGACGTCCGTGCAGGTCGCCTTCGCCCTCGGTCTTCCACCAGAAGCGATGAATGTCGCCGCCGGTCCAGCCCTGGGCGTCCCACAGATAGGCGTCGGGGCCGTCGCCAAAGCCGGCCTCAAGCCGGTCGATGACGACGCCGGTCGTGCGAACGTCGCCGTTCTCTGCGATCAGCAGGCGCCGCGAGGCGGCCATGGCCTGGGCGTCGAAGACGGTGTCGGCGGCATGGGCGGGGCTGGAGAGGGCTGCGGAGGGGGGCGGGGCGTTCGGCGCGGCCATGCTCATGCCGCTCATGTCGTGACCGGCGTGGGGATCGGCCGGCGCGCCCATTGCGCCCCTGTCATGGCCGGCGTGCGGGTCAGCCGTCTGAGCGTCCATCTTGCCCCCGTCGTGTCCAGCATGAGGATCGACGGTCGGGGCTGTGGCCGGCTGCGCCTGATGATGGCCGGCGTGGGAATCGACGGACTGGGCCTGGGCGGCGCCGGCGGCCAGCAGCAGGGGCGTCAGGGTCAGGAAAAGGCGGCTCATGCGGCGCCTCCGTCCAGCGGGCGCACGGTCACGACGTTGAACATGCCGGCGTGCATGTGCATCAGCAGGTGACAGTGGAAGGCCCAGTCGCCTGGCGCATCGGCGGTCAGATCGAAGGTGACCTTCGATCCCGGCGCGACATTGACCGTGTGCTTCAACGGCTGACGACCGGCCGGCCCGCCCGTGACCAGTTCGAAGAAATGGCCGTGCAGATGGATGGGGTGGGACATCATGGTGTCGTTGACCAGGGTCACGCGCACCCGCTCGTTGCGCTCGAACCGGATGGGCTCGACCAGTTCGGAGAATTTGCGCCCGTCGAAGCCCCACATGAACCGCTCCATATTTCCGGTCAGGTGGATTTCCAGGCTGCGCGACGGCGGGCGGCGATCCTTGTTGGGGTTAAGCGAGACCAGGTCGGTATAGACCAGCACCCGGTGCGGCGCGTCCTGAAGCCCCAGCGGCCGTTCGCCCAGCCGGTCGGCGGGGGCAGGCGAGATCATGTCCACGCCGACGCCCACCGCCATGCCCGGCGGCGCCTTGGACGGATCGCGCATGGACATGCCGCCATGATCCATCGATCCATGATCCATCGCGCCGTGGTCCATGCTGCCCATGCCCCCCATGCCCATGTCGCGCATGGTCAGGTTCGGAACAGGTCTCAGCGGCGGAATCTCGGCCGTCATGCCCAGGCGGGGCGCCAGGGTGGCGCGGCCCATGCCGGATCGGTCGATGGCCTCGGACACGATGGTGTAGGCCCGGTCCGCGGTCGGGCGAACCACGACGTCATAGGTTTCGGCCACCGAAATCTGGAACTCGTCGGTCTCGACCGGGCGCACGTTCTCGCCGTCGGCGTTGACCACGGTCATGGCCAGGCCGGGAATGCGGACGTTGAAGATCGACATGGCCGAGGCGTTGATGATGCGTAGGCGCACCCGCTCGCCGGGCCGGAACAGGCCGGTCCAGTTCTCCTCAGGCCCATGGCCGTTGACCAGATAGGTGTAGGTTGAGCCGTTGACGTCCAGGATATCGCGCGGGTCCATCCGCATCGCCCCCCACATCCGCCGCTCCTCGAGGCCCATCCGGTCCGACCCGTCGATCAGGCCGGCCAGGGTGGTGCGCTGGCGGTTGAAATAGCCGGGGCTCTTCTTCAGCCTGTCCAGGATCTGGTGCGGATGCAGGAAGCTCCAGTCCGACAGGACCAGCACATGCTCGCGGTCATAGGCCACTGGATCGGCGCCGGCCGGGTCGATGACCAGGGGGCCGTAATGGCCCATCGCCTCCTGGAGGTTGGAATGGCTGTGGTACCAATAGGTGCCAGACTGGATGACCGGAAACTCATAGACGAAGGTCTCGCCCGCCTTGATGCCGGGAAAGCTGACGCCCGGCACCCCGTCCATCTGGAAGGGCAGCAACAGGCCGTGCCAGTGGATGGAGGTGTCTTCGTCCAGGGTGTTGGTCACGGTCAGCCGCGCGTTCTGGCCTTCGCGCAGGCGGATCAGCGGCGCGGGCAGGGTTCCGTTGACGGTCACCGCATGGCCCGTGCGTCCGCCCACGGTGAACGGCGAATGGCCCACGGTCAGGTCGATGTTCGGACCCGTCAGGGTCGGCAAGCCGGGCGATCCGGTCCGGGCCCAGGCGGGCAGGGCGGCCTGCAACGCCATCAGGCCGCCGCCGGCCGCAGCGCCCCGCAACAGGCTGCGACGGTCGAGGGGGAAGTGGGTCATGCGTTCGTCCGTCCTCGGTCGCGCGTCAGACGGCCATGACCAGCATGGCGGTCGCCATTGCGATCATCATCAGGTTCTCGGTCAGGCTGACGAAGCCCAGCGGCACGTTGGACGCCCCGCCGACGCAGGCGCATTTCAGCTCGCGCTTGTCGACATAGACGGCCTTGAACACCGAGACGGCGCCCACGCCGCCGATGATCAGGGCGACCGGCGCCGACAGCCAGGTCAAGGCGCCGGCCAGCATCAGGACGCCCGCGCCCAGTTCCGCGAACGGATAGACATAGCCGTAGCCCGGCCATTTCTGCGCCAGAAGGTCGTAGTTCAGAAACATGGTCGAGAATTTCTCGACATCCTGCAGCTTCAGCATGGCCAGCAGGCACATGGCCGTCGCGATGAAGTCGGGCAGGATCGACGCGCTGGCCAGGGTCCCGAACCGCAGCCAGGCGATGGCGGCGGCGATCAGCAGGGCGACGGCGAATACGGCCAGTACGGGCGTATAGCTGGTCTGGCCCGACGCGGGGCCGCTTTGTCCGAAGAAGCGGCGCAGATCGTCATGCCCGCCGATGCGCCGTCCGTCGATGAAGGTCTGGGGCGTGGTCCTGACGTCGTGCTGGGCCTTGAAGGCGTCAGTCTCGGCGCGCGTCGTCAAGTGACGATCGTCGACCCAGTAACCCTTCCGCTTCAGCAACCACAGCGATTTCCGCCCATACGGGCAGACGTGGTCCGGCATGACCATTCGATACAGGGTGGCGGTCTTCTCGGGGTGCGGCATCGAAGATCCAGACGGGCTGACAACGGGCTGCACCCTCTGTAGGGTCTGTACCATGGTACGGAGTCAAGCGATGGCGATGACGATCGGCGGACTGGCCAAGGCTGGGGCGGTCGGGGTGGAGACGATCCGCTATTATCAGCGGCGCGGTCTGCTGGAGACCTCGGCCGGCGAGGGGACGACGCGGCGCTATGGCCCGGCCGATGCGGACCGGCTGCGTTTCATCCGCCAGGCCCAGACGGCGGGGTTCACCCTGGCGCAGATCGGCGAACTGCTGACGCTGGATTCGGGAACGGACCGAACCACGGTCCGGGCCATGGCGAAAACGCGCATCGCGGAGCTGGATCGTCAGATCGCGGACATGCAGGCGGCGCGGGCCGCGCTTCAGCGCCTGGCGTCGGACTGCGCGCGCAATGAGGAGGGGCCGTGCCCAATCCTGAAGGCGTTCGAGCGACCGCTTACGGCGTGAAGTCGATAGTGCGCTCGAACGGCGCATCGACCGCGCGACCCTGCTCGGTGATCGGGGTGACCTGCGCATCGTTCATCAGGGCCAAGGCCGCCTCGCCGAAACCGTAGCCGGGCTTGGTCTCTTCCAGAACCACGCAGTCGGTGACATGGCCGGACGCCAGGGCGGTGCAGCGAAGACGCACGCTGAAACGGTCCTGTGGCGCGACCGACGCCTTTTGCACCTGCGCCGGCCTGAAGTCGGCGCGCTCGCGCGGGAGGGCGTCGGCGGGGGCGCCGAGCAGGGTGGTCATCAGGGTCAGGCCTAGGATCAGGGTCATGGCGTGTCTCGCTTACGCCCTATTAAGATTTGACCGCGCCCGATGTTCCATCGCCCGATGAACTGTGTTCGGGTCGTGTCGTTCGCGGCACAGGCTGCGTCAGGCCACGGGCGTCGGAAAAGGCCGCAGACCGTCGCGACGCTCGGCGCACAGGGCTTTCAGCCAGGTTCGCACCGTGCGCAGCCGTGCGGTGTCGTGAACCTCGCGGTGGGTCGCCAGCCAGAACCGCCGCTCGATCAGGATTTCGGGCAGGACGCGGCGAAGACCCGTGGCCATGAAACAGGGCAGGACGCCGATGCCCCCGCCGGCGGCTATGATCTCTCGCTGCGCGCGGATCGAGGACGACGCCAGATGCGGCGTCAGGCCGGGCCGGATCTCGTCCAGATAGCGAAGCTCGGGCGCATAGATCAGGTCGTCGATATAGCCGACGATGTCGAAGCCGCTCAGGGCCTCGACCGTATCCGGCGCGCCATGGCGGGCCACATAGTCGGGCGCGGCGTATAGCGCCAGTTGATAAGGCGTCAGCGGCTCCACGATCAGCCGCGCCGCATCGGGCGCCGCCAGGGTGATGGCCATGTCAACCTCGCGTCGGCTGGGCGACAGGAAGCCGGCGTTGGCGGCCAGTTCGATCCGAAGCCCGGGACTGGCGCGCCGCAGGGCGGCCAGGGCAGGGGCCATCAGGGTGACGCCGAACCCTTCGGAGGCGCTGATGCGCACGACGCCGGCCAGGGTGTCGGGCTGGGTGACGCGCGCCACCGCCTCCATCGCGCCCTCGGCCTCCAACCCGATGTCCAGAAGCTGGGCGCCCGCCGCCGTCAGATGCAGGCCGGTGGTGGAGCGCACCACCAGTGTCGACTTCAGCGCGCTCTCCAGCCGGGCGACCCGGCGGCCCACGGTCGCGGCGTCCACGCCCAACCGCTGCGCCGCGCCGCCCAGCGACCCCGCGCGGGCGGCCGCGACGAAGATGCGCAGATCGTCCCAGTCGAACATCGTCCTTACTCATGCAAAAATGCAGATCGGTTCCTGCAACTTCGCATTATCGAGCGGGGCGAGGCGATGCTAGCAAGGGCGACACAAGAATAACGATCACGGGAGATCTGCAGGCCATGCGCGACATCCGCCATTTCATCGACGGCGCGGCCTTTGACGGCGCGTCCGGCCGTTTCGCCGACGTCTTCGATCCCAACACGGGCGAGGTTCAGGCCCGCGTGCAACTGGCCACGACCGGCGAGGTCGATCGCGCGGTTCAGGCGGCGCAGAACGCCTTCGACGGCTGGTCCTCGACCAATCCGCAGCGCCGCGCCCGCGTCATGTTCGAGTTCAAGCGCCTGGTCGAGGCGAACATGGACGAACTGGCCGAACTGCTGTCCAGCGAACACGGCAAGGTCATCGCCGACTCCAAGGGCGACATCCAGCGTGGTCTGGAGGTGATCGAGTTCGCCTGCGGCATCCCTCACGCCTTGAAGGGCGAATACACCTATGGCGCCGGGCCCGGCATCGACGTCTATTCGATGCGCCAGCCGCTGGGCGTGGTGGCGGGCATCACCCCGTTCAACTTCCCGGCCATGATCCCGATGTGGATGTTCGGCGTGGCCATCGCGGTGGGCAACACCTTCGTGCTGAAGCCGTCCGAGCGTGATCCGTCGGTGCCGGTGCGTCTGGCCGAACTGATGCTGGAGGCCGGGGCGCCCAATGGCGTGTTGAACGTGGTGCATGGCGACAAGACGGCGGTGGACGCCATCCTGACCCACCCGCTGGTCCACGCCGTCAGCTTCGTCGGCTCGTCCGACATCGCCCACTATGTCTATCAGACCGGCGCGGCCAACCATAAGCGCGTCCAGGCCATGGGCGGGGCCAAGAACCACGGCATCGTCCTGCCCGACGCCGACATGGATCAGGTCATCAAGGATCTGGCGGGCGCGGCCTATGGCTCGGCGGGCGAACGCTGCATGGCCCTGCCGGTCGTGGTGCCGGTCGGCAAGAAGACGGCGGACGAACTGCGCGAGCGGATGGTCGCCGAGATCCCGTCGATGCGGGTCGGCGTCTCGACCGATGCGGGCGCCCACTACGGCCCCGTCGTCACCGCCCAGCACCGTGATCGCATCGCCGGCTGGATCGAGAAGGGCGTCCAGGAAGGCGCCGAACTGGTCGTAGACGGCCGCGACTTCAGCCTGCAGGGACACGAGAAGGGCTATTTCATCGGCCCGTCGCTGTTCGACCATGTGAAGCCCGAGATGTCGTCCTATCAGGAGGAAATCTTCGGTCCCGTCCTGCAGATCGTCCGCGCCGAGACGTTCGAGGAGGCGCTGGCCCTGCCGTCGAACCACCAATACGGCAACGGCGTCGCCATCTTCACCCAGAACGGCCGCGCGGCGCGCGACTTCGCCGCCCGCGTCAATGTCGGCATGGTGGGGATCAATGTGCCGATCCCGGTGCCGGTCGCCTATCACACCTTCGGCGGCTGGAAGCGGTCGGCCTTCGGCGACATCAACCAGCACGGCATGGAGGGCGTCCGCTTCTGGACCAAGACCAAGACGGTCACCGCCCGCTGGCCGGACTCGGCGCTGGAGCATTCGGATTCGTCGTTCGTCATTCCGACGATGCGCTGATCCAAATACGATCCGTCACCCTCGCCCCTGTGGCGAGGGTCCAGACGCCCGGTGTTCGTGGCAGAGCCCAGACGTCTGAGTTTATGGATCCTGGGCGCAAGGCCCAAGATGACGAGTTGAGGTGGCTATGGATTTCGCCCTTACCGACGACCAACGCGCCATTCAGGACGCGGCGCGCGCCTTCGCCGACGCCGAGCTGGCCCCGCACTCGGCCCGCTGGGACGAGGATAAGCATTTCCCCGTCGATGTGATGAAACAGGCCGCCGAGATGGGCTTCTGCGGCATCTACACGGGCGAGGAACACGGCGGCATGGCCCTGGGACGGGTCGAGGCCGCCCTGATCTTCGAGGAGTTGTCGCGCGGTGACGTGGCGACGGCGGCCTTCATCTCGATCCACAATATGGCGACGTCCATGATCGACCGTTTCGGGTCGGACGATCTGCGGGGACGGTTCGTGCCCTCGCTGGTGACGATGGACAGTATCGCCTCCTATTGCCTGACCGAGCCGGGCTCGGGCTCCGACGCGGCGGCGCTGCGGACCACGGCGGTGCGGGACGGCGACCACTATGTGCTGAACGGCTCAAAGGCCTTCATCTCCGGCGCGGGCACATCGGACGTCTATGTCGTCATGGTCCGTACGGGCGGCGAGGGCCCGAAAGGCGTCAGCGCCATCGTGGTCGAGGCCGGGACGCCCGGCCTGTCGTTCGGCGCGCAGGAAAAGAAGATGGGCTGGAACGCCCAGCCGACCGCCATCGTCCAGTTCGACGACTGTCGCGTGCCGGTCGCCAATCTGCTGGGCGAAGAGGGGGCGGGCTTCCGCTACGCCATGGCCGGTCTGGACGGCGGGCGGCTGAACATCGCCGCCTGTTCGCTGGGCGGGGCGCGGCTGGCGCTGGAGACGGCGCAAGCCTACGTCGCCACGCGCAAACAGTTCGGCAAACCGCTGGCCGAGTTTCAGGCGCTGCAGTTCCGTCTGGCCGACATGGCGACGGATCTGGAGGCGGCGCGTCTGATGGTGCTGCGCGGCGCCTGGGCCATCGACAACGACCACCCGGAAAAGACCAAATGGTGCGCCATGGCCAAGCGGCTGGCCACCGACGCCTGTTTCCAGATCGCCGACGAGGCCCTGCAACTGCACGGCGGATATGGCTATCTGAAGGACTATCCGCTGGAACGGATCGTGCGCGACCTGCGGGTCCACCGCATCCTGGAAGGCACGAACGAGATCATGCGCGTGATCATCGCGCGGGAGATGGCCAAGTGAGCGACGCCGAGATCATCACACGCATCGAGAACGGCGTCGGCCGCATCACCCTGAACCGGCCCAGGGCGATCCACGCCCTGAACCGGGCGATGTGCGAAACGATGATCGCGACCCTGCTGAGCTGGCGCGACGACGCGGCCGTGCGCTCCGTGCTGGTCGATCATACGGGCGAGCGCGGGTTCTGCGCGGGCGGCGACATCCGCATGATCGCCGAAAGCGGCGCGGGCGACGGTGTGGATGCGCGGGCCTTCTTCAAGGCGGAATATCAGCTGAACGCCCTGATGTTCGGCTATCCCAAGCCGATCACCGCCATTGTGGACGGCATCGTCATGGGCGGCGGGGTCGGGATTTCCGAACCGGCGGATGTCCGCATCGCCACCGAACGCACCACCTACGCCATGCCGGAGACGGGCATCGGCCTGTATCCAGAGGTCGGGGGCGGCTGGTTCCTGCCGCGCCTGCCGGGCCAGACCGGCGTCTGGATCGGCCTGACCGGCGCGCGGCTGAAGGCGGCTGACACCGTGGCCCTGGGCATCCACACCCATTTCGTGCCGTCAGAGGGCGTCGAGGCGCTGAAGACCGACCTGCTGGCCGATCCCGCCGATCCGGCGTCGGTCGCCGCACGCCACGCGAAGGACGCGGGAGCGGCGCCGCTGGCTCCCCACCGCGAGGCCATCGACCGGCTGTTCGCCTTCGACACAGTGGAGGAGATTTTCGCGGCGCTCGAAGCCGACGGATCGGACTGGGCGACGGCGCAACGGGCGACGCTGAAGACCAAGTCGCCGACCTCGCTGAAGGTCACGCTGCGCCACATCCGCGAAGGGGCGAAAGCCGTGTCCTTCGACGACAACATGGCCGTCGAATATGCCGTCAGCGGCCGGATCGGCGCCACCCACGACTTCCAGGAAGGCGTGCGGGCCGTGATCGTGGACAAGGACAATGCGCCGAAATGGTCCCCGGCGGACCTGTCGGGCGTTACCGACGCGACGCTGGATGCGCTGTTCGCGCCCTTGGCCGACAACGAGAAATGGACGCCGCTGTCGTGAAAAGGCTGGGTCCCCGCTTTCGCGGGGATGAGCGGAAGAAAAAGGGAGAGAGACCATGACCAAGATCGCCTTCATCGGCCTGGGCAATATGGGCGGCGGCATGGCGGCCAATCAGGCCAAGGCGGGCCACGCGGTCGCCGCCTTCGACCTGTCGCCCAGCGCGCTGGAGCGGGCGGCGTCTCAGGGCTGCACCCCCGTCGGATCGGTTGCCGAGGCGGTCAAGGACGCCGAGGTGGTCATCACCATGCTGCCTGCCGGTCCACATGTGCGATCCGTCTATTCGGAACAGATCATAGGCGCGGCGCCGTCCACCGCCCTGCTGCTGGACTGTTCGACCATCGACGTCGAAACGGCGCGCAATGTCGCGAACCTCGCCGAGGACGCTGGCTACGCCTTCGCCGACGCCCCTGTGTCAGGCGGCACGGCGGCGGCGGATGCGGGGACCCTGGCCTTCATGGTCGGCTGCGACGAGGGCGATTTCGCGCGCGTCGAGGCGGCGCTGGAGCCGATGAGCCGCATCACCATTCGCGCCGGCGATCATGGCGCGGGGCAGGCGGCCAAGATCTGCAACAACATGCTGCTGGGCATCTCCATGCTGGGCACGTGCGAAGCCATCGCCCTGGCCGAAAAACTGGGCCTGGACCCGGAGCGCTTCTTCGAGATCGCGTCCAAGTCGTCGGGCCAGTGCTGGAGCGTGACCAGCTATTATCCCTGGCCCGGTCCGGTGCCGACCGCCCCCTCCAACCGCGACTATCAGGGCGGGTTCGCCACGGCCATGATGCTGAAGGACCTGAAACTGGCCCAGGATGCGGCGGCCAAATCCGGCGCCACCACGCCGCTGGGCGCCCAGGCCGAGGCGCTCTACGCCCTGTTCGAGGGCATCGGGCACGGGGGGCGCGACTTCTCGGCCATGTTGCAGATGCTGAGAGGGCGACTGGCGGACCTGGACGCCGCCTGAAGACCCTTCGATTCGGTTGCAAACCGCAAGTCGAGAGGCCCGCAACGCCGCCGCGTCGCGGGCCTTTTGCGTTTCAGGGCGGGCGAGGCATCGACGCGGCTCGACATCGGATGACGATCAGTCGTGATCCGCCACGGGTGGATACGATTAGTCGATGAAAATGAAGGATATTTTCAAGCGGCGCGTTTTGGTCGGACGTGTCGTCGATAGCGCCGACAAAGCCACACGCGCCGAAAATTGACGGAAATGCGACCTTCCAACGCTTGCGGCGGTCATTACTCCTGTGTCATGTAACCGCTTACATTCTATATCGACGGAACTTCGATAAGAAGCCGGCACGATGGGAATCCAGGGAGACGATCGATTGGACATGGCCGCACCGACCGCCGCGTCGACCGCCGGGCAGGAGGATTCGCCTTTCGCCAAGGCCGCCACCATGCGCGACGTGGCCGAACGCGCCCAGGTGTCGGTGGCGTCCGTCTCCCGCGTGCTGAACGGCCTGGGCGTGACATCGGACGCGACCCGCCAGCGCGTGCTCGATGCGGTGGAGCATCTGCGCTACGTCCCGCACTTCGGCGCCCGCAGCCTGTCGACCAGCAAGAACGACACCATCGGCGTCATCCTGCCCGACCTGTTCGGCGAGTTCTTCTCGGAGCTGATCCGCGGCATGGACCTGGCCGCGCGGGCGCACGGCAAGCATCTGATCGTCTCCAGCTCGCATGACGGCGCCGAGGACACCCTGGCGGCCGTCCGCTCCATGCGCGGCCGCGTGGACGGGATGATCGTCCTGTCGCCCCACGTCGGCGCCGCCAATCTGGCCAATGAGTTCGCCGGGCGGATGCCGGTCCTGCTGATGAACGCCGGCACGGCCGAGGCCGGGCGCGCCTCCATCGTCATCGACAACCACGGCGGCGCGGTCGCGGCGGTCCAGCATCTGCGCGCCACCGGCCGGCGCCGCATCGCTCACATTCGCGGCGCCGCCGCCAACGTCGAGGCCGACACCCGCGCCGCCGGCTATGTCTCGGCCCTGGACGACCAGGCGCCGATCATCGTGGAGGGCGACTTCTCCCAGGCGTCGGGCCACCGCGCCGCGACGCAGCTTCTGACCATGCCCCAGCGGCCCGACGCCGTCTTCGCCGCCAACGACATGATGGCGGTCGGCGCCCTTCTGGCCTTTCAGGAAGCCGGCGTGCGCTGTCCCGAAGACATCGCCGTCGTCGGCTTCGACGACGTGCCCATCGCCGCCCTGATGCGGCCCGCGCTGACCACCATGCGCGTCAACATCGCCGAGATCGGCCGCCGGGGCGTCGAACGCCTGATCGGCCTGGTCCACGCCGGTCAGACCGGCGAGGCCGCCGACACCAACTGCGAAATCGTCCGACCGATCCTGGTCGAACGCCAATCCACCGCGGCGGTCCCGACCGCCAGGTTCAACAAGGGGTGAGGGACGTCATGCCGACGCCAACCGATCCCAAAGGAAGGGGAGAACTCAGGATGAACCAGTTCAACACACGCAACCTGGCCCTGGCCGCCGCCTCGGCCCTGGCCTTGAGCATGGCCGTCGCGGGAGGGGCCTCGGCTCAGAACGCGACCACCACGCTTCGGGGCTCCGTCTATGATGGCCAGACCGCCGAGGCGGGCGCCACCGTTGTCGCGACCGAGGTGTCGACCGGCTATGCGACCCGTTCGCGCGTCGGCGCCGACGGGCGTTATGTCCTGTCGGGCCTGCGTCCCGGCACCTACCGCGTCCAGGTCACCAGCGCTGACGGTCAGACGGCGGAGCAGACCGTCACCCTGTCGTTGGGCCAAGTCGGAACGCTGAACCTGGACGTCGCCGCCGCTGCGACCGGCCAGGCCACGGCCGGCGCGACTGAGCTGGGCGACATCGTCGTCACCGGCCGACGCGTGTTCGAAGTCCGTACGCCGGAAGTCGCCACCAATGTGACGCAGCAGCAGATCAACAACCTGCCGCAGATCAGCCGCAACTTCCTCAACTTCGCCGCCTTGGCTCCGGGCCTGCGCGTGACCGAAGACGACACCGAGCGGACGATTTCCGCCGGCGGTCAGACCGCCCAGGCGATCAACGTCTTCATCGACGGCCAGAACCGCAAGTCGCTGATCAACGACGGTGGCGTGGCCGGTCAGGACGACAGCCGCGGCACCCCCTTCCCGCAGGGCGCGGTGCAGGAGTTCCGCGTTATCAGCCAGAACTTCAAGGCCGAGTATGAGCAGGCTGGTTCGGCCATCATCACCGCCGTGACGCGGTCGGGCACCAACGAGTTCCACGGCGACGCCTTCGTCTTCTACCAGGATCCCGACTGGGTGGCGCAGGACGAGATCTCTCGTCGTCGCGGCGCCGAAAAGGCCCCCGTGCGTCGTTTGCAGTACGGCGCCAGCCTGGGCGGACCGATCATTCAGGATCGCCTGCACTTCTTCGGCGCCTATGAGCGCAAGGACGAGGATCGCATCGCCCAGTCCTTCCTGAACCGCACGGAATACAACGACTTCTTCGCCGCCGACCTGGGCACGGTGTCCACGCCGTATGAGCAGGACGTCTTCTTCGGCAAGCTGTCGTGGCAGATCGACGACCGTCAGCGGCTGGAACTCAGCACGGAATACAAGACGGAAGAGGACATCCGCGGCGCCAGCGGCCAGAACGCCCCCAGCCGCGCCGCCCGCAACAATGGCGAGACCCAGGCCTTCAACCTGCGTCATCAGTTCCAGGGCCAGCATTTCCTGAACGAGTTCTCGATCGACTATCTGAAGTCGA
This sequence comes from Brevundimonas sp. UBA6550, assembly GCF_002434505.1. Lineage (GTDB taxonomy): Bacteria > Pseudomonadota > Alphaproteobacteria > Caulobacterales > Caulobacteraceae > Brevundimonas. Next base: position 53,731 of record NZ_DJKE01000012.1, on the reverse strand, counting down.
GCTACGAGCAGTCGGTTATTAATGGCGGTGACTATGGTCGTCAGTATGTGATCTTCAACGACAACTCGACAGGACCGACCGGCCAGCCCGGCTTCCAGTACAACGTCAACAACAGAAACTCGACCGTCTTCACCGCTGGGGGGCGTGCCGACGCCCAGTTCCTGCAGCAGAAAAGCACGACGATACGCAACGACCTGACCATTCCAGACCTGGCCTGGATGGGAACGCACACCATCAAGATGGGTGCGAAATATTCGATGCAGAACTATTTTGTGCAGAAGGATTTCGGTCGCAATCCGACTTTCACATACGACGTCGATGCACGACCAGAAATCAACGGTAGCCGTGAAATCCCCGTCGCCGTGGATTTGGGCGTGGCTGTGCCTCCAGCGGATGTCGATAACAATGTCATCGGGCTCTATATTCAGGACGATTGGCAGATCACGGACAAGCTCGAACTCAACCTCGGCATTCGCTGGGACTATGAGGACAATGCGGTCAACAACGATTACCGCACGCCGGATTCCATCCGCAACATGCTGTCGGCGATCCAGAATCTTCCGGGTTACGACTTCCCTTCTTACTTTAACCCATCGGACTACATATCGAACGGTGATCGCAAGGCGTTCAAGGGCGCGTTCCAGCCGCGCTTCGGGTTCTCGTACGATGTGTTCGGTGACGAACAGACCGTAATCTTCGGCGGGGCGGGTCGATACTATGACCGCATCGGCGTCAACTTCGCCTTCGACGAACGTTTCAAGCCGTTCCAGTTCAACAAAACCATCTATTTCACGCGAAACGGGACGCCGATCCAGACAGGCACAGATGGTTCCGGCAACCCGACATTCACCAACACTGTGGCTTGGAACACATCCTATCTGACACCTGCTGGCCTCGATCCGTTGCTGGCGGCCAGCCCCGGTTCAGGCGAAATCTTCCTGGTCAAGAATGACTTCGAGCCCCCGCGCACGGATCAGTTCAACCTCGGCATCCGTCAGAAGTTTGGTCGCTGGCAGACCGCGCTGACGCTGGCCGCTGGCCATACGGAGGGTGAATCGGCGTGGTATATCGCCAATGCGCTCACCGAGGCGGGCGGGCGCTTCAACGGGCCGACCCCAGGTTCGGTCGGTTTCTCGTAGTTCCGCAACCTGATCTTCTTCCAGAACACGGACAAGGAACGCGATTACAAGGCGATCTATCTAACTGCGGACAAGCCGTATAACGCCGAGGATCGTTGGGGCTTCAACGTCGCCTACACCTATATGGACGCGACGCAGAACGGCAGCCGCGACAATGGCTACGGCGCCTTTGATTTCGACTACAACACCCCGGGTCAGTCGCCCAAGTATCGGTCTTCCACGGACGAGCGTCACCGCATCGTGGCGTCCGGCACCCTGGGTCTGCCCGCCGACTTCCTGCTGTCGGGCATCGTCACCCTGGGTTCGGGGCTGCCGTACAATATCAACGATTGCCCGAGCGCGCCGACCGGCGGTCCAAACATCTGCTGGAATGCCGGTAATCCCGAGAAGCGTGCCTTCTTCCCTGGCTTCAACTTCGCTTACCGCCAAGTCGATCTGCGTCTGACCAAGGGCTTCGATGTCTTTGGCGGACAGCGGGTAGAGTTCATCGCCGACGCGATCAACATCTTCAACTTCACCAACTACAAGTCGTTCGATACCGGCTTCAACAACGCGCGCTACGGCGCTGGAACCGAAGTCTATCTGCCGACCCGCAGCTTCCAGGTCGGCCTGCGTTACTCCTTCTAAATCCTGAGCCTGGGCCGTCTTTCGCTTGTCGAAAGGCGGCCTTTCTTTTTCGATACAGACCCAGTGAGCGTGCCCATGAATCGTCGAAACTTCCTGATGCAGACCACTACAGGCGCTGCGGCTCTGGCCGTTGGATTTCCGGTGATGGCGGCGGCGCAGCAGGCGGGGGCGGCGAGGGCGATGACGGGGGCGGTCAATGGGACGCAACGGCGGCCGGTGCGGCTGGATCAGGAGATCGAGGAGCTTCAGGAGCGGACCTTCCGCTGGTTCGAGAAGGTCACTGATCGGCGGACCGGCCTGACGCCGGATCGCTGGCCGACGCCGTCCTTCTGTTCTGTGGCTGCGGTCGGGTTCGCCCTGACCTGCTGGCCGGTGGGCGTCGAGCGCGGCTGGATGAGCCGGGCGGAGGCGCGTGAGCGGACCCTGACCACCCTGCGCCTCTTCCACGATCTGCCGCAGGGGGCGGAGGCGACCGGCACGGCGGGGCACAAGGGGTTCTTCTATCATTTCCTGGACATGGAGACCGGGCTGCGGTTCGCGCAGAACGAACTGTCCACCGTCGATACGGCTCTGCTGATCGGCGGCATGTTGTTCGCCGCCCGCTATTTCGACGGCCGTCATGCCGACGAGGCGGAAATCCGTGAGAAGGCGCAAGCCATCTATGAGCGGATCGAATGGCCGTGGGCCGTGATCCGCGACAACCGCATCACCATGGGCTGGCACCCCGAGAGCGGCTTCATCCCCTCGGACTGGCATGTCTATAACGAGGGGATGCTGGTGCTGCTGCTGGCCATCGGCAGCCCGACCCATCCGGTGTCGGTCAATGTCTGGCACGAATGGGCCGCCAGCTATGACGAGAGCTGGACCGACCGCTGGGGCAGCTGGCACCTGAACTTCGCCCCCATCTTCGGGCATCAGTACAGCCATATGTTCATCGATTTCCGCGGCATTCAGGACGCCTGGATGCGGGGGCAGTCGGCCCAGTTGGGCGAACAGCTGGACTATTTCGAGAACAGCCGCCGCGCCGTCTATGCGCAACAGAAATACGCCCATGACAATCCGGGCGGCTGGGCGGGCTATTCGTCCGAGGTCTGGGGCCTGACGGCCTGCGACGGCCCGGGCGATTTCAAACAGGTCATCGACGGCAAGGAACGCGAGTTCTTCAGCTATTCCGCGCGCGGGCCGGGCGAGCGTGACGACGGCACCATCGCGCCGACGGCGGCGGCCAGCTCCATCGCCTTTGCGCCCGAGATCGTCGTGCCCTGCGTCAAGGCGATGAAGCGGACATACGGGTCGGGCATCTATACCGAGTGGGGCTTCCTTGACAGTTTCAACCCGACCCTGACGGTGCGCGACGGGCCGCTGCAGCACGGAAAGATCGTGGACGGCGTGGGCTGGGTGGACGGCGACCATCTGGGCATCGACCAGGGGCCGATCGTCATCATGACCGAGAACCACAGGTCCGAGTTCGTCTGGCGCTATATGCGCGGCGAGCCCAATATCCGCCGCGCGCTCGACATCGCGGGCTTCACCGGCGGCTGGATGAACGGATGAGTTCGACGGCGCCCAGGCCCCATCTTGATAGACGTGGCGCGCTGGCCCTGATGGCGGGAGGGGCGGCTGCGGCCTGCACCCCGCGCCGTGACGGCGAGACCGTGCTGCGCTTCTGGGCCATGGGCAATGAGGGCGGGACGGTGGGCCAGTTGATGCCCGAGTTCGAGCGGCGCAATCCCGGCGTCCGGGTCTCGGTCCAGCCCCTGCCGTGGACGGCGGCGCATGAAAAGCTGCTGACCGCCTACGCCGGCGCCTCGCTGCCTGACGTCAGCCAGATCGGCAATACCTGGGTGGCGGAACTGACGGCCATCGGCGCGTTGTCGCCCACCCCGCGCGAGGCGGCGAACCTGCTGACCGACCAGTTCCCGGCTGTGCTGGAGACGAACGAGATCGCCGGCCAGGCCATGACGACGCCCTGGTATGTCGACACGCGGCTGCTGTTCTATCGCAAGGATCTGCTGGAGCGGGCCGGCTTCGGGGCGCCGCCCGAGGACTGGGCCGAATGGAAAAGGGCCATGCATGCGATCAAGCGCGTGGCGGGCGGGGGCGACTACGCCATCTTGCTGCCGCTCAACGAGTTCGAGCAGCTTCTGACCTTCGGGCTTCAGATCGATGAGCCGCTGCTGAGGGATCGTGATACGCGGGGCAACTTCTCCAGCGCCGGCTTCGTCGCGGCCTTGGCCTTCTATCGCAGTCTGTTCGCGGAAGGGTTGGCGCCGCTGGCCTCGTCGACGCAGATCTCCAACGTCTGGACCGAGTTCGCCAAGGGCTATTTCAGCTTCTACTTCTCCGGTCCTTGGAGCGTGGGCGATTTCCGCAGCAAGCTGCCCGCCTCGTTCCAGCCGAACTGGGCCACGGCCGGCGTGCCGGGCCCGAACGGCCTGGGAGCGTCGGCGCCGGGCGGCTCCAGCCTGGCGGTATTCAGATCCTCGCCGCACCAGGATGCGGCCTGGGCCCTGGTCCGCTATCTGTCCGAACCGGCGGTCCAGGCCCGGTTCAACACCATCGTCGGCGACCTGCCGGCGCGCCAGAGCGCCTGGGACATCGCGGGCGTCGAACGCGACCCGATGCTGGCGCCCTTCCGGGGCCAGCTGGCGCGCGCCAAGGCGGTGCCCAAGGTGCCGGAGTGGGAGCGGATCGTGACGGAGATGCAGATCGTCGCCGAACGGATGGTGCGGGGCGAGTACACACCTGAGACCGCCGCCTCCGAGATCGACCGCCGCGCCGACCGGCTGCTGGAGAAGCGCCGCTGGATGATGGAACAGGGCAGGGCCGTATGACCGTCATCGATCCCACTCTGGCGAAGGCCGGAGCGAAGGTGAAACCGTCGCGCGGACGCGGCGCGCGCGAACGGGCGGCCTGGGCCTTCGTTGGCCCGGCCCTGCTCGCTATCGGCCTGTTCTTCGCCATTCCGGTGATCGCGGCCCTGCTGCTCAGCCTGACCGACTTCGACATCTACGCCCTGGCGAACCTGGACAATCTGCGTTTCGTCGGCTTGCAGAACTATGAGCGGCTACTGACCAATCCGCTGTTCTGGGGGGCGATGAAGAATACGCTCACCTTCGCGGTCCTCGGCGTGCCCCTGTCCATCGCCGCATCTCTGGCGGCGGCGGTGATTTTGAACGCGCGGGTGGTGAAATGGCGGCCGATCTGGCGGGTTATGTTCTTTGCGCCCTATGTCACGACGCTGGTCGCGACGGCGGTGGTCTGGCGCTATCTGCTGCACACCCGCTACGGCGTCATCAACTGGGGTCTGCAGAGCATCGGCCTGCCTGCCGTGGATTGGCTGGGCGACCCCTCGACCTCGATTCCCGCCATCCTGATGTTCGTGGTCTGGAAGATCTTCGGCTACAATATGCTGATCTTCCTGGCGGTGCTTCAGACCGTGCCGGACGACCTGTACGAGGCTGCTCGCATCGACGGCGCCGGGCCCTGGAAGCAGTTCCGCCATGTCACCCTGCCGGCCATCGCGCCGACCATGCTGCTGGTCTCGATCATCTCGGTCGCCAGCTTCTTCCAACTGTTCGCCGAACCCTATGTGATGACCCAAGGCGGCCCGGCCCAGAGCACGGTGACGGTGCTCTACTTCATGTACGAAGAGGGCTTCAAATGGTGGAACCTGGGGTCGGCCAGCGCCGTCGCCTTCGTGCTGTTCCTATGTATCCTGGCCATCACCCTGGTTCAGTTGGCCGTGGCCAAGCGGGTGGGGGCGTATCAGTGAAAATCCGCGCGATCCTGCTCAATCTGGCCGTGGGCCTCATCGCCTTGGTCGTGCTGTTCCCGCTGGTCTGGATGGTGTCGGTCAGCTTCATGGCGACGGGCGAGGCGGCCGTCTTCCCGCCGCCGTTGCTGCCGTCGCATTGGACGCTGGAGCATTACCGCGACCTGTTCCTGAACCAGGGGATGGGTCGGTATCTGTGGAACAGCTTCGCGCTTGCGACCCTGGCGACCATCCTGGCGCTCGGCTTCACCGTCCCGGCCGGTTACGCCTTCGCCAAGCTGAAGTTCACCGGGCGCGAGCGGCTGTTTCAATTCCTGGTCGCCGCCCTGGTGGTGCCGGCCCAGATCGGCACCCTGCCGCTGTTTTTGATGCTGAAGTCGATGGGGCTGGTGAACACCTACGCCGGGGCGCTGGTGCCGTGGCTGGCGTCGATCTTCGGCCTGTTCCTGGTGCGCCAGTATGCGCTGAGCATTCCCGACGAGATGCTGGAAGCCGCCCGCATCGACGGCGCCAGCGAGGGCCAGATCTTCCGCCGCGTGGTCCTGCCGACGCTACAGCCGATCATCGTGACCCTGGGTCTGTTCGTCTTCCTGGGCAGCTGGAACGACTTCCTGTGGCCCCTGATCATCCTGACGGACCAGTCGAACTACACCCTGCCGGTCGCCTTGGCCTCATTGTCGCGCGAGCACGTGCAGGACATCGAACTGATGATGGCCGGGGCCGTCGTGACCGTCGCACCCGTGCTGATCCTCTTCCTCGCCCTGCAACGCTACTACATCCGCGGCATGCTCGCGGGCAGCGTGAAGGGGTGATCTTCGAAGCTGTCTCGCTTCCCTAATATCGTCATCCTCGCCCCTGTGGCGAGGATCCAGACTCCCGGTGGCGGACGTGCGTCCCCGGTTTTGACTGAGTCTCTGGATCCTAGGCACAAGGCCTAGGATGACGGTGTTTGGGGGCGAAAATGGAGTAGCGAAATGCGTTTTCTGACCTCTGCCCTCGCTCTCAGCGCCGCTCTCATGGCTGCGCCCGCTGCCGCGCAGGAGACGCGCGTTCTCGACAGCATGGATGACGCGGCGCGGTGGGAGGCCACGGCCTCCACTGATGTTCACGCCGCCGTCTCCGCCGTCGCCGGTTATGACGGACGGGCTGTGCGGCTCGACTACGATTTCGACGGCAAGGCGGGTTATGCGGTGTTCAGCAGGCCGTTGCCGTTCGACCTGCCCGACAATTACGAGATCAGCTTCTGGGTGCGCGGCGAGGGGCCGGCGAACACCTTTGAGGTCAAGTTCACCGATGCGTCGGCCGAGAACGTCTGGTGGAAGCAGACGGCTCGCTACGACTTCCCCGACGGCTGGACCAGGTTCGTCATCAAGCGGCGTCAGGTGTCCAAGGCTTGGGGGCCCAGCCCAGAGACCGAACTGCGCCGCGCCGAGCGGGTCGAGTTCGTGGTGGTGGCGGCTGAGGGCGGGCGCGGCTTCATCGACATCGACCAGCTGTCGATCCGCGAACTAGCCGTCGACCCGGCCGTCCCGCCCCAGCCGATCGCCAGCGACGGCCGCTCGCCCTCCACCGCGCCGCGCGCCGTGGACAATGACATCAAGACCGCCTGGACCCCGCCGGTGGGCGAGGCGTCGGCCCTGACGCTGGACCTGGGCTATGAGCGCGAGTTCGGCGGCCTGACCCTGCGCTGGGGCGAGCGTGGCGCGGCGGCCGACTATCGTGTTTCGGCATCGCTGGACGGACGCGACTGGCGCGAACTGGCGACCGTGACGGGCGGCGACGGCGACGCCGACTGGCTGAGGACGCCCGAGGCGACGGCGCGCTGGCTGAGGCTGGAGCCGCTGCGGCCGGTTCCGGCGCCGGACGTGGTGGGCTCGTCCGGCGCAGGGCAGAGGCTGGGCGCGACGCAGGCGACGACCTATGCGCTGAACGAGATCGAGGTCGAACCGCTGGCCTTCGGCGCCGACCCCACGGTCTTCGTCGAGGCGGTGGCCAAGGAAAACCGGCGCGGCCTCTATCCGCGCGGCTTCTCCGGCGAGCAATCCTACTGGACCCTGGTCGGGGTCGATGGAGGCGGCGAGAGCGGTCTGATCGGCGAGGACGGCGCCATCGAACTGCGCCGCGCCGGTCCCAGCATCGAGCCCTTCGTGGTGGACAACGGGCGGCTGATCACCTGGGCCGACGTCAATATCGAACAGGGGCTGAGGGACGGCGATCTGCCGATCCCCTCGGTGACCTGGACCGCCGACGACTGGACGCTGAAGATCACCAGCTTCGCAGACGGGCCGGCCGATCAGGCGCAGTTGTGGGGGCGCTACGACCTGACCAACACCTCCAGCCGGCCGCGCACCCTAACCCTGGCGCTGGCCGCCCGGCCGATGCAGGTGAATGCGCCGCGTCAGTTCCTGGCCATTCCCGGCGGGGTCAGCCCGATCGGAAAGATCGCCTGGGATGGCGCCGAGCTGAGGCTGAACGAGGCGGTTCGGGTCCAGCCGTTGGCGACGCCCGATCATGTGGCGCTGGCGACTTTCAATGCGGGCAGCGATCCGCAGTCCCTGATCCTGCCGTCCGTGCAACGACCGGCGGGCGATCCCGCCACGACGACGGACGCTGTCGGCCTGGCCGCCGGCGCCCTGACCTATGAGGTGACCTTGCAGCCGGGCGAGACGCGCACGGTCGGTTGGGTGTCGCAACTGTCGGGAGAAGCCTTGGCGCCCGAGCCGGTGGGGCAGGCGGCTGCGGTTCTGGATACGGTCGAGGGGCGGCTGGCCGCTGAATGGCGCAAGAAGCTGGATCGGGTCGAACTGACCCTGCCGCCCGCCGCCCAGCGGATCGAGGACGCGCTGAAATCTTCGCTGGCCCATATGCTGATGTCGCGTCAGGGGCCGATCCTGCAGCCGGGCACCCGCAGCTATAACCGCTCGTGGATCCGCGACGGGGCGATGATGGCCGAGGGGCTGAACCGGCTGGGCATGGCCGAGCATTCGGCCGACTATCTGCGCTGGTACGCCCCCTATGTGTTCGAGAATGGAAAGGTCCCGTGCTGCGTCGATGCGCGCGGCGCCGATCCGGTGCCGGAGAACGACAGCCACGGGGAGTTCATTTTCCTGGCGGCCGAAACCTATCGCTACACCCGTGACGAGGCCCTGCTGCGTCAGGTCTGGCCCCAGGTGCAGAAGGCCATCGCCTATATGGACGAGCTGCGCGCCTCGACCCGGACGGCGGCGTTCGAGACGCCGGATCAGCGGCATCTTTATGGCCTGCTGCCGCCGACGATCAGCCACGAGGGCTATTCGGACAAGGCGGCCTATTCCTATTGGGACGATTTCTGGGGCCTGCTGGGTTACAAGGACGCGGTCTTCATCGCCGAGACCCTGGGCGATGCGGACGCCGCCGTCCGCTATGCGGTGGCGCGCGATCAGTTCGCCGCCGACATTGGCGCGTCGATCACGGCGACGGCGGCCCATTATGGCATCGACTGGATCGCGGGCGCTGCGGATCGGGGCGATTTCGACGCCACCTCGACCACCATCGCCCTGTCCCCGGCGGGCGAGCAGGATAATCTGCCGCCCGAACTGATGGCGCGAACCTTCGATCGCTATTGGGAAAACTTCCAGAATCGGCTGACCAATCGCACGGCGTGGAAGGACTATACCCCCTATGAATGGCGGCTGGTCGGGGCCTTCGTGCGGCTGGGCCAGAAGGACCGCGCGCTGGAGGTGCTGGACTTCCTGATGGCCGACCGACGGCCCGAGGCCTGGAACGGCTGGGCCGAGGTGGTCGGGCGCGAGAAGCGCGAGCCCCGCTTCATCGGCGACATGCCGCACGCCTGGATCAGTTCGGACTATATCCGCTCGGCCCTGGACCTGTTCGCCTATGAACGGGACCGCGACCACGCCTTGGTGCTGGCGGCGGGCGTGCCGGAGGCTTGGCTGGATACGGCGGAGGGTGTCGGGGTGCGGGATCTGCGCACCGCCTATGGGCCTCTGACCTATGCGTATCGCAAAGAGCGGCAGGGGTATGTGCTGACCCTGGGCGGCGGAGCGACGCCGCCGGGCGGGTTCGTGCTGCAATGGAAGGCGGGGCAGGAACGGCCGGAGCGGGTGCGGATCGACGGTCGCGCGGCGATGTGGGCGGGCGACGAACTGGTGATCCCGGCAGGCGCGCGGCGGGTCGTTCTGGATTGATCCTTCTCCCCTTGGGGGAAGGTGGGGCCGGAGGCCTCGGATGAGGGGTATCTATCCGCATCGAAACGGCGAGGGCGAGGTTGTGGAAGCCGCCCCCTCATCCGTCTCGCTTCGCGAGCCACCTTCTCCCCCGAGGGGAGAAGGGCTTTCAAAGGCGTTTGAACGCCTTTCCGCTGGCGTCGAACAGGTGCGCCTGTTTCGCGGGGACGTGCAGCGTCAGACGCTCGCCGGCCTTGGCGCGCAGTTCGCCGGCCAGCTGAACCGTCAGCGTGTCTTCGGACGCCGGGTGCTTCAGGTGCGCCATGGTCGTCGCGCCCAGGGTTTCCACGAACATGACCTCGGCGTTCAACGCATCGCCGTCGCCGGTCGTGGTCAGATGTTCGGGGCGGACGCCCAGCGTGACCGCATCGCCGGCCTTGGCCGAGGCGGCGTCGACGGCGACCCGGATCGTTTCGCCAGCGGACGTTTTCACCGTCGCGCCGCCTGCCGACGCCTCGATGATCTCGGCGGTTAGCAGGTTCATCTTGGGGCTGCCGATGAAGCCGGCGACGAACAGGTTGGCGGGGTGTTCGTACAGCTCCATCGGCGCGCCGACCTGCTCGATCCGGCCGGCGTTCAGCACCACGATCCGGTCGGCCAGGGTCATGGCCTCGACCTGGTCGTGGGTGACATAGATCATCGTCGTCTTCAGCTCTGCGTGCAGCCGCGCGAATTCATAACGCATCCGCACCCGCAGGGCGGCGTCCAGGTTGGACAGGGGCTCGTCGAACAGGAAGACCTCGGGCTCGCGCACGATGGCGCGGCCGATGGCGACCCGCTGGCGCTGGCCGCCCGACATGGCCTTGGGCTTGCGATCCAGATAGTCGGTGATGCTGAGCGCATCGGCGGCGGCGCGCACGCGGCGGTCGATCTCGCCCTTGTCCGTCTTGGCCAGCTTCAGGCCGAAGGCCATGTTCTCATAGGCCGTCATGTGCGGGTAAAGCGCATAGGACTGGAACACCATGGCGATGCCCCGGTCGGACGGCGACAGGTCGTTGACCACGCGGTCGCCGATCAGAACCTGGCCGGTCGTCGCCTCTTCCAGACCGGCGATGGTGCGCAGCAGGGTGGACTTGCCGCAGCCCGAGGGGCCGACGAAGACCACGAACTCGCCGTCGGCGATCTCCAGATCGACGCCCTTCAGCACCTCGACGGCGCCGAACGCCTTCTTCACGTCGATCAGACGGACGTTCGCCATGCTTCCTGCTTCCCTGAGCCGTTTTTGTTTTGCCGCACCGTAACCGGTTACATCTGTGGATCAATGGCGCATGGCGTCTCGTCGCAGACTGAATTTGCAAAACTGCAAAATTACGCTTTCGCAAAACGGCGGCGCTGGCTAGAAGCCCGCTTCCAAACGCGGGGGAGCATTCAGATGACGCGGCGCAGTATCCTGATGATGACGGCCTCGATGGCCTGGCTGGCCGCTGCGGCCGGCGCCCGCGCCGAGGACCAGAAGGCGGCGCAGGTTGACGATATCGTGGTCACTGGATCGCGGATCGCCGGCGGCGACCGGATCGCGCCGGTGGAGACGGTCGGGCGCGACGTCATGGAGGCGGCCGGGATTGCCGATGCGTCGCAACTGGTGCGGCTGGTTACGGCCAACTCGGGCTCGGAAGCCCAGGTCGATCAGTTGAACCAGCCGCAGAGTTCGGGCACGGCCCAGTTCAACCTGCGCAATCTGGGCCTGGGTTCGACGCTGGTCCTGGTGGACGGTCAGCGCTGGACGACCAGCGCGGTGGTCGCCACCGATGGGTCAGCCTTCGTGGACATCAACTCGCTCGTGCCGATGATCGCCTTGCAGCGGGTCGAGGTGGTCAAGGACGGCGCCTCGGCCGTCTATGGCTCGGACGCGGTGGCGGGCGTGGTCAACTTCATCACCCGCCATGACGTGGACCGGCCCGAGATCAGCGCCAAATACGCCGTGGCCGACGGGTCGGAAGAGAGCGTGGTCCAGGCTATCGGCGGGTTCGACCTGCTGGGCGGAAACCTGACGCTGGCGGCCTCGCGCTTCCATCGTTCGGCCTTGGGGTCGGACGAGCGGGACTTCACCCAGGCGGAACGCTATGGCCGGGCGGCGTGGACGGCGGTGACCAGCTATGGCCAGCCGGGGTCCTATTTCCGGCCCAGCCGCAACGGCTTTTCGCCCGATCCGGCCTGCGGTAATCCGGCGTTCGCCAGCGCCTACAAGAACACGCCGACGGACAGCTTCTGCCGGCTGGACTATTCCGACTTCTTCGACCTGACGCCGGAGGAGACGCGGACGCAGCTGTTCGCCGATTATCGCCGGCCGGTCGGGGACATGACCCTGTCGCTGCAAGCGGCCTGGTCGTCGACCGAGACGGTGGCGCGACAATCGCCGTCCTTGCCGATCCTGGCGCAGTCGCTGACGGTGCCGGCGTCGCATCCCGACAATCCGTTCGGCGAGGCGGTGCTGTTCCGCGGGCGGCTGCTGGGGGCCGAGGCCGGGGCGTCCAAGGCCGATTTCGAATACCGGACCTGGCGGCTGTCGGCCGGTCTGGACGGGCGATTCGCCGGCGGCTGGACCTGGAGCCTGGCCGCGACCAGCAGCCGCCAGCACGTGGCCTATGACAAGCCGGACGCCATCGGCAGCGCGTTGCAGCGGGCGCTGAACGGCTTTGGCGGGGCGGGCTGCAATCCCGCGACGGGCGCGGCCGGGGTCGGGGCGTGCCAGTATTTCAACCCCTTCGGCAGCGCCTATCTGGGGACGGGCACGGCCAATAGCGCGGCCCTGATCGACAGCCTGATCGGCTATACGGGCCTGCGTGGCGCCGCGACCCTGACGACGGCGGACGCCTCGACCAGCGGTCAGGCCCTGGCGTGGGACAGCGGTTCGGTCGATGTGGCTCTGGGCGCCCAGTATCGGCGCAGCGGCTTCCGGCACGATTGGAGCGATCTGGTCAATGCGGGGGATCTGCTGACCGCCGGCTATTCCCCCGACTTCGAGGGCGAGCAGGAGGCGCTGGCCGCCTTCGCCGAGGCGCGGGTGCATCTGGGCGACCGCATCGAGGCGCAGCTGGCGGGCCGTTACGAAACCTACGACGGAGAGGGGCGGTTCAGTCCCAAGGCCGCCATCCGCTGGGACGTGACCGACGCCCTGGCCCTGCGGGCGTCGTGGGGGCAGGGGTTCCGCGCCCCGTCGGTCTATGCCCGGTCCGGGGCGCAGGCGTCGCAGCCGTCGGTGTTCGACCGGGGCGCCTTCGTCTTCGTCAACACCCTGACCTCGGGCGATGCGGGGTTGAAGCCCGAGAAGTCCGAGAGCCTGAGCCTGGGCGCCGTGTGGCGGCCGCTGGACGGGCTGGAGTTCAGCCTGGACGCCTGGCGCTTCGACTACACCGATCAGGTGGTCAAGGAGGCGGCCCAGGCCGTGATCGACCAGGCGGCGGCCGATACGGCGGCGGGACGGACGGGCACGCCGGCGCAAGCGCGCATCACCCGCTCGGCCAGCGGCGCTTTGACCTTCGTGCAACTGTATTTCATCAACGCCTCGTCCATCGAGACGCAGGGGCTGGACCTGGCGGCGCGCTATGGCCGCGATCTGTGGGGCGGACGGGCGTCGGCGTCGGCCACCTGGACCTATGTGGACGCCTATGACATCCGCCTGAACGCCGGGGCGGCCCAGGTCTCGGGCGTCGGATCGACCAATCTGAGCAATATCGGCCGGTCGCTGCCCCGCAATCGCGGGGAGTTCGCCCTGGGCTGGAGCGGAGGGGCGAACGCCGTGACGGCGCTGGTCCATTACACCGACGGCTATCGCAACGACCGCAGCGGGATCACCGATGCGACCATCGCCAGCCAGACGACGGCGGACGTGCTGTACAGCCGCACCCTCGGCGCGGACATCGATCTGGCGCTGGGGGTGGTCAATGTGTTCGACAAGGCGCCGCCCCTGGCCCAGTTCGCCCTGGGCTACGATCCAGTGGTCGCCGATCCGCGCGGCCGGGTGTTCAGCGTGGGGCTGACCAAGCGGTTCTGAGGCCATCGCGCGTTTGCGCGTTCAATCGGGCGGTGTATGCATCCCCCTTAGACGGGGGCGATCCATGACGACCGAAGGCGAAACGACGCGCAAACAGGCGTTCAAGGACCTGTCCGAAGACGCCCTGGGCTTTGGCGGGGTCGAAGTGCGCACGGCGCGGGACCTGCTGATCCGCCCGCGCCTGGTGCTGCAGGCCTGGATGATCGAGGGGCCGACCGGCGGCGGGGTTTACGCCAAGCCGCTGAAACTGTATCTGGCGCTGAACGCCATCCTGATGCTGGTGGTGTTCCTGCGCGGCGGCATGGGCGGAGCGCTGGAGCAGATGCCCGCCGATCTGATGGCGTCGCTGGTCGCCCAGTCCGGCAAGTCGCGCGACGCCTTCATGTCCGACGCCGACGGCTGGATGTCGTTTCTGACCGTTCCGTTGATGGCGCCCCTCTATGCGCTGGTCGTCCTGCCGTTCGTGCGCTGGTGGGACGCCGAGGACCTGGGATGGCGTTGCGGCTTTCGCGCCGCCTTCGCCTATCTGAACGCCTGGACCGTGCCGATGCTGCCGTTGTTCTGGTTCATATACGGCACGGGGCCTGTGGCCATGATGGGCAGCGTGGCCCTGTTCATTCTCGGCGTCGTGGTCTTCGTGCGGATGGGCCGGGGGCGTTGGTATCGCGGGATCGCGGCCGGGATCGGCAAGGGACTGGTGCTGCAACTGGCCGTCAGCGCGACGATGATGGTCGGAAGCCTGATGTTGGCGGCGATCGGCGTTCTGGCCGGGTTGCTGTTCTGAAGACGGGCGGCGGATAAACACAGAGTGCACTGTGTGCACTTCGTCTGAAATCGGCCCCCGGCGAAATTGCACTGCACCCGGAAAAACAGTGCAAAGTGCAAGACGGTGCAATTTCGACTCGCCTGGATGTCAAAGACCGGGCGACATCATACCGCACGTCTCGGCCTGTATGGTCGATTGACGCTGCTGGCGGTGAGGCCGCTGGAAATGCTGGAGATTGTTCGAGACGGTAGGATGGCCGGCTTGACGCGCGGACGGCGGACGCGCCGAGTTTCTACCGAAACCCATCGTGGCGGTGAGGCCAGAAAGCGGAAGTCGCCATCGTCAGCTATGGGTGGTTAGCGGACCTACATAAGTGCGTCGTTATCGTCGCGAACGGTTCCCCCGAGAACTGACTGCGCCTGCTTCAGAAATGCAACCAGATCAGGTTCACGGTCAGCCAGCGCGCCGCTGCGGTCAGCGACGATACAGGGTCCAGGTTCGATGAGCGCATTGCGCGCGTCGCCGTCGTATAGTTCCGGCTGCGGATCGACACGCAGCCACGCGAAGGGCCGGGTGCTGTCACCAAGTGTCCACTCTCCTTCGCCATTCGGATTGAGGTGTTGATCAAGATAGACAGATGCACGTCGGGCGTCGCGGACGCCATACAGAAAGAGTGTGCGCACGTTCGGCTCCCCAGACGTCGCAAACCTTGCCCATGCGCGCGACGTTCTGCAACGGGTCGATTTTCGCCCTGGGCTTTGTCGGCGAAAGAGGACGTCGGCCCACAGGCGGGAAAGCGGTCTCGGTCTGCGTCAGCTAGGGGTGGTAAGCGGACATTGGTTCGATAGAGTGGTTGGATGAAGTTCGGCGAACTCAAATCCATCGGACACAACATCGCTGACTCCCTAGCGAGCGGGATATGCCTGCTCGTCGGCTACTACGAGGTAGACATCTTCGCAGAGGCAGCGAGTTCGCCAGCCGGGTACATCGAGGTGGACTTCCTAACCGGGACGAGCTCGGGCAGCTTGACGTCTCAGACCCTTACCAAGGTCATCACGCTGTATCGGGATGCTCTTGATCGACTTTGCGCCAGTCATGGCACAAGCGCGTCAGCCTTCACCGTCCTAACTGCTCGCTTCGCCACCGACAGCAGATACGGGGGGCATTTCACCGTCACCGTCGAAGACCAATCGGGCCGCCGGTCGATTGACGAATATCTCGGCAGGCCGGGCCGTAAGCTGAAGGTCCGCTAAGGGTCGGACCACGACATCGACACCCGCGCGAAAGACGGACATCTGCCCTATGGCCCACAAGCGGTCTCGCCGAACTGCCGCTAGGGGTGGTTTCCAGCCATTCCCTTGGCTATGCATTGGTCCATGCACAGGCACGGGGAGTGGCGAGAGCTCGAGGGTGACGAGGTCACGACCCTTCATGCAGAACTAAAGCGCGAGCTTTGTCCGGAACATCCACTTTACGGGTTAGACTTGATTCCGTGGCGGATCGCATGGCCGAACAAGGACGTTGCCTTCACCTTGTCGGACGGCAGGGTCGCGCTCGTGCATTTGACCTTCAATGCCGAGACAAGCCCTACCTACCCCTTCTTCAAGATGTTCGCCTCCAAGGCAGAGGCGCTGCCTCGCCTTGCCCTTCTTCAAAAGGGTAAAGCCTACGAGTAGCGAGGCTCGCGATAGGCGAGGTCCGGTACGGGTCGATTTGCGCTACAGGCTCCCCAACTCAAACCCGACATCCGCTGAGGAACAATGACCTACACCCTATACGGCATCCCCAACTGCGACACGATCAAGAAGGCGCGGGTCTGGTTGGAGCAGAACGGGTGCGACTATGTGTTTCACGACTACAAGAAGGCCGGGGCGGATGCGGGCCGGCTGGGTCAGTGGATCGACGAGCATGGGTGGGAGACGGTGCTGAACCGGGCTGGGACCACGTTCAAGAAGCTGCCCGACGCCGATAAGGCGGACATCGACAAGGACAAGGCCATCGCCCTGATGGTGGCGCAGCCGTCGATGATCAAACGGCCGGTGCTGGATATCGGCGACCGTCGTCTGGTCGGCTTCAAGCCCGAGCTTTACGCGGCGGCGCTCCGATAAGGCGAAGGGTCGCCGCCACGCCGAAATGGTCGGACGGATATTCGCCGTTCGTTGCGGTGTCGCCGAACAGATGGGCCTGGACGGGCGTGAAGCCCGACCGCTCGGCGAAGATGTGGTCGATGACGCGGCTGGGGTGGCCCTTGGCCGGGTTCAGGGTGGTGGCGACCGATCCGCGCGGCAGGGCGCTGAAGAAGCGCGGGCCGGTCAGGACGGACAGGCCGGAATCGTCCTGGGTCGCGTTGAAGTCGCCCATGACGACCAGGGGCGCGCCGTCGTCCGGCAGCCAGTCCAGCAGCGACGCGATCTGGCGGGCGCGCACCGGGCCGGCGTCCTCCTGCCAGGCCAGATGGGTGACGACGACGTCGACGGGGCGACCCTGGACCGAGACGCGCAGACGCAGGGCGGTGCGATAGTCGTCCAGCGGCTCCAGCCGCGTGGAGGCCTCGGCCAGGACGGGCAGGCGGGTCAGAAGGGCGTTGCCGTAGCGGCGGGGCGCGCCCTCCGCGTCGGTCGAGACGAAGGCGACGCGATAGCCGACCAGTTCGCGCGCCAGCATTTCGGCCTGATTCTCAAGCCCGACCGCAGCGTCCTGCAATACCTCCTGAAGGGCGATGACGTCGGCGTCCTGCGCCTTCAGGGCCGCGACCAACAGCGGACGGCGCGCGGTCCAGTCGCCCTGATTGTGCCAGATGTTGAAGGTGGCGAGCTTCAACTCGGCGCCGGGGCGGGCCGACGGGGCGGTGGCGCAGGCCGCCAGCGGCGCGAGCGCCCCGGCCGCCAGCAGGGTGCGGCGCGCGATCACGCGGCGATCAGCCCTCGACGTCCGTGCTGGGGCGGTCGTGGCCGTCGGCGCTTTCGGTGACCCATTCGCCGTTCGCCGTCTCGTATTCGATGGCGGCGGTCCGGTCCGGAACCTTCTGTTCGCGGGCCGCGCGGACGGCGGCGGCCTTGGCCGCGTCGTGGCTGGCGAAGGTTTCGGAATAGGTTCCGCCCGACTGATAGGCCCAGCCGCCGTCGTGTTCGACGATGCGATAGGTGACGTGGGCCATGGCGTGCGCTCCTGCGGTTGATGGGTGGACCCTAGACCGAACCGACGGCGGCGGGAACGGCGACCTTACGAAGATTTCACGTGAGGGGGCGCATCCGTGCGGGCATCCCGCAGCCTCTTGTCGTCAGAAGGCCGCCGCACCAGGCTGCCGCAATCGACCAGGAAGGACCGCGCCATGACCCCCGTCGTCATCGTTTTCATCGTCTTCGCCTCCATCGTCGCCGTGATCATGGGGCCGTCGTTTCTGAAAAGTCGCGACCGGCGCGAGATGCAGCTGACCGTGCGCCATGCGGTCGACAATGGGCAGACCCTGCCGCCCGAACTGATCGACGCCATGACCAAGGATGTCGAAAAGAGCCTGCCGTCGCGCACCAAGGACATCCGCAAGGGCGTTTTGAGCGTGGCGACCGGCCTGGGTATCGGCGGCTTTGGTTTGCTCAGCGATTTGAGCGGCAACCAGTGGAACGGGGGGATCGCCAACCCGCTGCTGGGCGTCGCCTGCATTCCCATCGCCATCGGCATCGCCTTCATCGTCCTGGGCTTCTTCAACCCGAACAAGGCGTGACCTTCGCCTGAGAGGGGGGAGCGTCATGAGCAAATCCTTGCGCGATTTCCACGACGTCGAACTGGCGGCCCAGGCGGCCGCCGGAGGACGGCGGGAGTATGGCGAACTGGTCCGGCGGCATGGCTCGGCGGTGCGCGGGCTGCTGCGCCGCATGGGCGCGGCGCCGTCCCTGGCCGACGACGTGGCGCAGGACGCCTTTCTCCAAGGCTTCCAGCGGTGTTCGGAGTTTCGGGGGCAGGGGACGTTCGCGGGCTGGATCAAGAAGATCGCCGCGCGGCTTTATCTGAAGCGGGTGGCCAAGGAGGCGCGCTACGTCGCCGAGGTGGAGGCCGATCAGGCCGAGATCGCGGTGGATCGCGGCGGGCTGATGGACCTGGACGAGGCGTTGAAGGCGCTGAACGAAACCGAACGGGTGTGCGTGTCCCTGTGCCACGGCGCGGGGATGTCCCACCCCGAAATCGCGGCAGCCATGAATTTGCCGCTCGGAACGGTGAAATCCCATGTCAAACGTGGTCTGGATAAACTCCGCGCGCGGCTTTCGCCGGCGCAAGGCGACGGGAGGTCGGTGCATGTCGGCTGACGAATTCGATCCGGCGATCGAGCGGATGTTCGCGCAGAGCCCCCGCCTGGCCGACGAGGCCCTGTTCCTGGCCACCCTGCAGGCGCGGCTGGAGAAGCGGTCGCGCTGGCGCACCCTGACGCTGACGGCGGCGGGGCTGGTCGGCGGGGTGCTGGCGGTGCGCGAGGGCGTGAACTTCAACTTCAGCGCCGAGGGCGACGCCACCCTGTCGCAAGGGATGCGCGCGGCGGCGGCGAGCGCCCAGGGCGCGGCGCAGAACGGCCTGGACGCCCTGGGGGTGGGCGGTCTGGACCTGAGCGGCAGTTCGGGGATGCTGGCCTTCTGGATCGTGGCCGGCGCCATGGTCGCGGTGCTGGCCGCGGGGGCCGCGCGGCTGTCGCAGGACGTCTGAAGGTGACTTCGGCGGCCCGGCGGCCTATCTGAACCCTGTTCAGACAGGAGGCCCGCCGCATGTCCATCCAGACCCAGGAGACCGTGAAGCGGATTTCCGTGCCCGATATCGCGGGGCGAAAGGGCGGCAAGCCGATCGTCTGCCTGACCGCCTATGACGCGCCGATGGCGGCGATGCTGGACCCGCATTGCGACGTGCTGCTGGTCGGCGACAGCCTGGGGATGGCGGTCCATGGCCTGCCCAATACGGTGGGCGTGACGCTTGAGATGATGATTCTGCACGGGCAGGCGGTCATGCGCGGCGCCCGGCGCGCCCTGGTGGTGGTGGACATGCCGTTCGGCTCCTACGAGGGCGGCAAGGAGGTCGCCTACGCAAACTGCGTGCGGGTGATGAAGGAAACGGGCGCCCAGGCGGTGAAGCTGGAGACCAGCATCGAACTGGCCGAGATCGTCGCCTTTCTGGTCCAGCGCGGCATTCCGGTCATGGGCCACGTCGGCCTGCGACCCCAGGCGATCCTGGCCGAGGGCGGGTTCAAGGCCAAGGGCAAGACCGACGGCGAGCGCGAGCGGGTGCTGGCCGAAGCCAGGGCGACCGCCGAGGCCGGGGCCTTCTGCATCGTGATCGAAGGGGTGGCGGAATCGCTGGCGCGCGAGATCACCGAGACGATCGACGTCCCCACCATCGGCATCGGCGCCTCGGCCGCCTGCGACGGTCAGGTGCTGGTGATCAACGACATGCTGGGGATGTTCGACTGGACCCCCCGGTTCGTGCGCAAATACGCCGATCTGCGCACCGAGATCGACCGCGCCGCCGCCGCATTCGCCGCCGATGTGAAAACCCGCCGTTTTCCTGCCGAAGTCGAGACCTACTTCTCGAAAAAGCCGGCGTCGCAGTAACGGACGACGTTGCGGCCCATGCGCCGACCTTCTAGGGTCCGCGCCGGTTTGCATTTCGCGATTTTGGGGCGACGTTTCAGTGGTTGATGTCTTCGAGCAGGTCGAGGAGGAGCTTCGCTCCGCTAAGTTGAAGCGCCTCGCCCGCACCTGGCTGCCGGTTTTCGGCGTCGTGCTGGTCGTCGCCCTAATCGGCGCCCTGGGCTGGTGGGGCTGGGACAGCCTGAACTCCGGCAAGGCCGCCAAGGCCGCCGAAGCCTATGATCGCGGCATGGAGGCCCTGCGCGCGGACAAGCCCATGGACGCCCGCGCCGCCTTCGAAGAAGCGGTCAAGGAAGGCAACGGCGCCTACAAGGTCCTGGCCCTGCAGCAGCAGGCCGGCCTGGCCGTGACCGCCAACAAGTTCCCCGACGCCGTTCGCCTGTTCGACGAGGCGTCCAAGGCTTCCAGTGATCCGATCCTGTCCGATCCGCCCGCGCTGAAGGCCGCCTTCCTGATCATGGATACCGCCCCCCTGGCCGAGATCGAGAAGCGGCTGGAGCCCCTGGCCGACGACAAGCGCCCGCTGCACGCCTTCGCCCAGGAAGCCCTGGCCCTGGCCCGTCTGCAGCACGGCAAGACCAAGGAGGCGCGCGAGACCTTCGTCCAGCTGCAGCTGGGCCAGGACGTGCCGGATTCGATCCGCCAGCGCGCCCAGATCGCGGTGGAAAGCATCGACGCGGGCACCGCCGGCGCGCTGCCCGGCATTATCCGCGACGCCGCCAAGGCCACGCCGCCCGCCGCCGGGGCCGCCAACGCCATGACCCCCTCTGCGGCCGCCACGGCGCCCGCCGCCGCGCCCGCCCAACAGTGACGACCCCTTCTAGGACGCCCCAGATGAACCGAGTTCTGAAAGTCGCGCTGATCTGCGGCGTCGCTGCGACGATGGCGTCGTGCGGCGCCGTGCGCCGCAACCTGCCCTTCGGCCTGGGCGGCAAGGACGCCCCCGGGGCGACGGCCTCGGCCGGCGACCGAATCTCGGTGCTGGAGTTCGAGCAGCAGCTGACCCCGTCGGCCGCCCTGTCCGGCCGCGACTACTTCCTGCCCGGCCCGCAGGCGGTCACATCATGGACCCAGCCCGGCGGCACGGCCGAGAACCTGGTCGAACACGTCATCGCCGCCCCCAACTTCCAGGTCGCCTGGAAGCGCAGCATCGGCTCCGGCTCGGCGCGCGTCGGCAACGTCATGGCGCCGATCGTCGCCGCCGACGGCAAGATCTTCGTGCTGGACGGCGAATCGACCGTTTCTGCCGTGTCGGCCGACACCGGCGCGGTGCTGTGGAAGGTCAACGTCAAGAACGCCGAGCGTGATCGCAACGGCGGCTTCGGCGGCGGCGTGGCCGTCGGCGCGGGCAAGGTGTTCGTCTCTTCCGGCTATCGCTCCATGTCGGCGCTGGACGCCAACACCGGCGCGGTGGTCTGGACCCAGCAGGTGGACGCCCCGATCCACGGCGCGCCGACGGTGTCGGGCAACCGCGTCTTCGTGGTCGACGTGGACAGTCAGCTGTTCGCCTTCGACGCCACGACCGGCGCCCAGGACTGGACCTATCGCGGCATCGCCGAGCCGGCGCGCGTGATGCGCGCCTCCAGCCCGGCGGTCAGCGGCACCACGGTCGTCGCCCCGTTCGCCTCGGGCCAGCTGGTCGCGCTCAGCACGCTGAACGGCCAGGCGGTGTGGGAAGAGACCCTGTCGCGCACCAGCCGCACCAGCGCCCTGTCCGAGGTTCGCGACGTGGCCGGCCGCCCGGTCATCAGCCGCGGCATGGTCTTCGGCGTCAGCCATTCCGGCGTGATGTCGGCCCTGGACCTGCATTCGGGCCAGCCCAAGTGGCAACTGCCGGTGACGGGCGTCAACGCGCCCCTGCCGGTCGGCGACGCCGTGTTCGTGGTGTCCAAGTCGGGCCAGCTGATCACCGTCAATCGCGACACCGGCCAGATCTACTGGACGCGCGAACTGAACGAGGGCCGCGAACGCCGCGAGGGCGGGTTCCTGACCTTCGGCCGTCGCACCATCCGCCCGCAATGGTCGGGGCCGCTGCTGGCCTCCAACCGTCTGGTGATGGTCAATTCGTTCGGCGAGGCGGTGGCCTTCGATCCCAAGACCGGCGCGGCCCAGGCCACGCTGAAACTGGGCGCGCCCGCCTATATCGCCCCGGCGGCCTATAACGGCGCCCTGTATGTGCTGACCGACAACGGCCAGCTGATCTGCATCCGCTGATTTTCAGCCCGAACTAAGCTAGAAAGCCGACATGGCTCTGAAGGTCGCCATCGTCGGCCGCCCCAATGTGGGCAAGTCGACCCTGTTCAACCGCCTCGTCGGCAAGCGTCTGGCGCTTGTCGACGACCGCCCCGGCGTGACCCGCGACCGGCGATACGCCGACGGCAACATCGGCGACATGGACCTGACGCTGATCGACACGGCGGGGTACGAGGACGTCACCGACGAAAGCCTGGAAGCCCGGATGCGCGAGCAGACCGAGGCCGCGCTGGACGACGCCGAACTGATCATGTTCATGATGGACGCGCGCGAAGGCGTGACCTCGCTGGACCGGATCTTCGCCGAGCGCCTGCGCAAGGTTCACAA
Source organism: Brevundimonas sp. UBA6550 (assembly GCF_002434505.1). Lineage (GTDB taxonomy): Bacteria > Pseudomonadota > Alphaproteobacteria > Caulobacterales > Caulobacteraceae > Brevundimonas. The sequence continues at coordinate 30,997 of NZ_DJKE01000012.1, read as the reverse complement.
GCCGATCATCCTGCTGGCCAACAAGTCCGAGAGCCGCGAGAGCGGCGGCGGCGTGGGCGAGGCGCACGCCCTGGGCTTCGGCGAACCCGTCGCCATCTCGGCCGAGCATGGCGAGGGCATGGCCGATCTGTACAAGGCCATCCGCGCGGCGTCCGAGGACATCTTCGTCGAGGAGATCGACGAGCCAGACAAGCCGATCCGCATCGCCGTCATCGGCCGGCCCAACGCCGGCAAGTCCACCCTGATCAACCGCTTGATCGGCGACGACCGTCTGCTGACCGGGCCGGAGGCGGGGATCACGCGCGATTCGATCTCGGTCGACTGGGAATTCGAAGGCAAGAACATCCGCCTGGTCGACACGGCCGGGATGCGTCGCAAGGCGCGGGTGCAGGAGAAGCTGGAGAAGCTGTCGGTCGCCGACACCATCCGCGCCATCACCTTCGCCGAAGTCGTCATCCTGATGATGGACAAGGACGACGCCTTCGACACCCAGGACCTGCAACTAGCCGATCTGGTCGAGCGCGAAGGCCGCGCCCTGGTCTATGTGGCGTCCAAATGGGACCTGGAGGACGAGCCTCAGTCCCGCATGGCCAAGCTGAAGGGCATGGCCGAGGACAAGCTGCCGCAACTGAAGGGTTCGCCGTTCGTGGCCCTGTCGTCGCATAGCGGGCGTGGGGTCGAGCGGCTGATGCCGGCGGTGCTTCAGGCCTATGACACCTGGTCGGTCAAGGTGAAGACCAAGGATCTGAACACCTGGCTGTCGATGGCCACCCAGCGGCACCCGCCCCCCGCCGTGGACGGCAAGCGGATCAAGCCGAAATACATCGCCCAGACCAAGGCCCGTCCGCCGACCTTCGTGCTGATGGCCAATCGCGCCGAGTCGATGCCCGAGCATTACAAGCGCTATCTGGTCAACTCGATCCGCGAGAGCTTCGACCTGCCGGGCACGCCGATCCGGTTGAACGTCAAGTCCAGCGGCGTGAACCCCTATGCCGAGGGCGGCGCCAAGTCGGGGCCCGAACGCTACAAGGGCGACGCCAAGACCGCGCCGCGCCGCGTCAAGAAGGCCGAGAAGGAAGAGGCCCTATCCAAACTGCCGGGCAAGGCGCTGGAGCAGAAGAAGACCCGCAAGGCCCAGCCCAAGGTTCTGGGCGGCCTGAAGGCCAGCGCCTCCAAGAAGGCCGGATCGTCGGTGGCGGTCCAGAAGGGCGCCCGTGGCGGCGCACGGCAGGTCTCGCGTTCGGGCCGGGTCCGCACGGGCCAAAAGGGCGGCGCGAAGAAGTGACGGCGTGACTGCCGCTGTCGCGCCCGTGCTTCCTGAACGGCCGACCTCGCGTTGGCTGATCGTGGACGGGCAGGGGCGGGTGCTGCTGTTCCGCTTTGACTATGCCGACGGGCCGTTGGCCGGGACGGCATTCTGGGCGACGCCCGGCGGCGGCTGCGACCCTGGCGAAACCTATGAGGACGCCGCCCGTCGCGAACTGTTCGAGGAGACCGGCCTGACGGTCGATGAACCTGGTCCGCAGGTGGCCCGGCGCATAGAGTGTTTTCGCCTGCCTGACGGACGCATGGCGCGAGTGGACCAGCGGTTCTTCCTGTTGCGGACCGAGGCGTTCGACCTGTCGCCCGAAGGCTGGACCGAGGAGGAGCGCGCGGTTCTGGGCGAGCACCGTTGGTGGAGCGCCGCTGAAATCCGGGCAAGCGAAGAGACTATCTGGCCGGACGACCTTGCTGAGATACTGGAGGGGCTGGCCCAAGATCCGATCGCCCCAGCTTGACCAGCACCGCGTCGCGATAGGTGCGGCTGACTACCAGTTCGGCGCCGCTGTTCATCGTCAGCCGCCAGGAGCCGTCCGAGAGGGGCTGGACCTGGCCCACACGGGCCAGGTTGATCAGGCTGGACCGATGGATGCGGGTGAACAGGCGCGGATCAAGCCGGGTCTCCATGGCCTGGAGGGTGTCGCGGACCAGGCCCTCGCGCGCCTGCCAGTGGACCACGACATAGTTGCCGGCCGAGGCCAGCCATTCGATGTCCGAGACCGCCACGGAGGTTCGGGCGCGGCCGGTGGCGACCAGCAGCCGCTGAACCTGTTCGCCCTCGACGGCGCGCGCGGCGGCCAGGGCGGCGGTCAGGGTGCGGATCCGGTCGTGCGCCTCTCGCGTTCTCGCCCAGGCGGCGGCGGCGAAGCCCACGGCGAGGACGGCGGTGTAGAGCAGGATGACGACCGGCAGTCGGTCGATGGCGCGCGACGCGCCCTCGGCCCAGGTCCATGGGCGATCCAGAAAGGCCAGGTCCGCGCCGGCGTTCAGCAGTGCGATCAGGGGCGCCAGGACCAGCATGGCGGCCGCCAGACACCCAACCGCGCGCCATCCGGCGCCGAACCGTCTGAGCGTGGCCCAGACCAGCGCGGACACGCCCAGCCACGGCGCATAGGACAGGACCGCCCAGGTCAGGGTGGACGGGACCGAAAGCGCGGGCGAGGATCGACGCAGATACCAGGAGACGCTGACGACCGTGGCGGCGAAGCTGTAGGCGGCGAACGCCCCCACGACCACGCGCACGGGCGCCCGGCCTAGCCGACGCAAGAGGCGGTCCGGCGCTTTCGAAACAGCTTCGTCGCGATCCAGCCGACGATCAGACATTGGAACAGGACGGTCGGCCAGAGCTGGCTCCAGGGGGCGGGCAGGGCGGCGAGAAAGTTGCCGGAAGAGGCGCTCAATACCGCAGAATAGGCCCCCAGCATCTTCGCCAGATGCTCATAGGTCCAGAGGTCGGGGGAAAAGGGCCAGGATCCGGGGGCGCTGAACCGCCAGACATCCCATGCCCCCACGCTCAGGGCGCTGACGGCCAGGGCGGCCGAGACCGTCGTCGGCCCATCCGACCGCCCCGCAGCCAGCAGGATCAGCACCCACAGGCCAACGCAGATCACCCCCAGCGTCGCAGCCCAATCCAGCGGGCGCGCGCGGTCCTCGATCCGCAGGTCCGGCCGCTTTCGCCTCAGAACCCGCACGCCCGAGAACAGATATAGGCTGGCGGTGGCCGACAGGGCCAGGAAGTAGGTGTTGAACCGCAGCGCCGTCATCACCCAGGCGCAGATCAGAAGGACGGCCATCAGCCCCGCGAACAACCGGCCCCAGAGCCTGTGCGCGCGCGATCCCTTGCGGGTGACGAGCGGGATGACGCCGACCAGGACGGCGGCGAGCCCAGCCGTGATGTGGACGATGAGGAAGGGCAGGAACAGGGGCATGGGCCCCGCCGTGCCCGGCCTGGCCCAGCCGCACCATCATCCGGGGACGAACGGCGGCGGGCAGGGACGTAGTGCTCAGATCAGGGCTTCGACCGACGGGCCGGACCGCCATTCCTGGAACTTGATCGTCAGCGGCGGCGTGGCGTCCGCACGCGCCAGGTCCACCACCAGCGGGCCGATCTCGGACGGGTGGGGCAGGACGGACGGGTCTTCGCCCGGATAGGCCTGGGCGCGCATGGCGGTGCGCATCCGGCCGGGGTCGACGATGCAGGCGCGCACGGGCGTGCTTTCGATCTCGTCGGCCCAGGCCTTCACCAGGGCCTCGGCGCCCGCCTTGGTCGCGGCGTACATGCCCCAGAAGGCGCGCGGGTTGGTCGCCACGCTGGTGGTGAAGTGGATGGCGCGACCGGCGTCGGAGGCGCGCAACAGCGGCTCCAGCGAGCGGATCAGGCGATAGACGGCGGTGAAGTTGGTCTTCTCGACCTTGGCGAACTCGCGCGGGTCGGCGTGCGACACCGGCGTCAGGCCCGACGGCCCCATGGTCGCGGCGGCGTGGACCCAGATGTCCAGCTTCCTGAACCGTTCGAAGATGGCGCCGCCCAGCCGGTCGATGGCGCCCCCGTCCACCAGATCGAACGGGATCAGGGTCGCGTGGCGGCCCGTGGCGGCGAAGATGGCGTCGTCCAGTTCTTCCAGCCCGCCCTGCGTGCGGGCGGTGGCGATGACATGCGCCCCAGCCTTGGCCAGCGCCAGCGCGCTCTCATAGCCGATGCCGCGCGAGGCGCCGACGACGAGGGCGATACGGTCGTTCAGGGGCAGGGCGTCGGTCATGGTCGGGTGGTAGGAGTGGCGGGGCGACGGGTCAATGTGTTATCCTGTGCTCAAATGTGCACAGGAGCATGACCTATGGCCGCCAGCACGACCGTTACTGTCCGCATGAGTGGAGCGCTCAAGGAGCGGCTGGGGCTGCTTGCCGAAAAGACCCAGCGTACGCAGTCCTTTCTCGCCGAACGCGCCATCGCCGGCTACGTCGAACGAGAGCTGGAAATGATGATGGCCGTCGAGGAAGGTCTGGAAGATTTTCGCAACGGTAATGTCGTCTCTCATGAAGACGCCATGCGGCAAATCCGCGAGACCATCGCCAAATACGAGTCCTGATGCGCGCGGTCGTATGGTCAGGGCGTGCGCTGCTGGAACTGACCCGCGCCATCGACTATCTGGCCCAGCGCAATCTACCCGCCGCGCAGAAGATCGAAGCCCGCATCATCGAGACGACCGAGAAGCTGGCGCGACGACCGATCGGTCGGCCGGGCAAACAGCCCGATACCTACGAAAAGCTCGTGATCGGGGCGCCCTATCTGATCGTCTATGCTTTGGCGGACGACGGCGAGGGCGGCCAGGTTCAGATCATTCGTCTGTTCCACACCGCCCAGGATCGAGCGTGATGGCCGTCAGGCGCTGACCAGCAGAGACAGCTGTTTGGCGCCGAACTCGCGGCCGCCTTCCTCGATCTCGCGATCCAGAAGGCGGGTGGGATAGTCGCCGGTGAAATAATGGTCGGTGAACTGGGGGGCGGCGGCGTTGCGGCCGGTCTCGCCCATGGCGCGATACAGGCCGTCGATGGACAGGAAGCCCAGGGAATCGACCTCCAGCATCTCCCGCATCTCTTCCAGCGTCTTGTTGGCGGCCAGCAGCTGGGCGCGCTCGGGCATGTCGATGCCGTAGAAGTCGGGGAAGAGAATCTGCGGGCTGGCCGAACGCAGATGGACCTCGGCGGCGCCGGCGGCGCGGACGGCGCGAACCAGTTTCAGCGAGGTGGTGCCGCGCACGATGGAATCGTCGATCAGCACGACGCGCCTGCCGGCCAGGGCCGACTTGTTGGGGCTGTGCTTCATGCGCACGCCCTTCTGCCGGGCGCCTTGGCTGGGCTGGATGAAGGTGCGGCCCAGATAGTGGCTGCGGATGATGCCCATTTCGTAGGGGATGCCGCTTTCCTGGGCGTAGCCCAGGGCCGCAGGAACGCCCGAATCTGGCACCGGCACGACGATGTCGGCCTCGACGCCCAGTTCGCGGGCGAGGCCGCGACCCATCTCCTTGCGGACCTCATAGACCGAGCGGCCGTTCACGACCGAATCCGGGCGCGAGAAATAGACGTATTCGAACAGGCACGGACGCGCCGTGCGGGCGGGGAAGGGCTTCAGCGACCGCAGGCCGCTGTCGTCGATGACGACGATCTCGCCATGTTCGACGTCGCGCACGAAGGTCGCGCCCATCATGTCCAGGGCGCAGGTTTCGGACGCCAGAACCCAGCCGTCGCCCAACTGGCCCAGCACCAGCGGGCGGATGCCCAGCGGGTCGCGCGCGCCGATCATCTTGGTGCGGGTCTGGGCCACCAGGGCGTAGCCGCCCTCGATCCGAGCCAGGGCGTCGATGAAACGGTCGACGATCTTGGCTTTGCGGCTGCGGGCGATCAGGTGGAGGATGACTTCGGAATCCGAGGTCGACTGGAAGATGGCGCCTTCGCTGACCAGTTGGCTGTGCAGGAATTTGAAGTTGGTCAGGTTGCCGTTGTGGGCGATGGCGATGCCGCCCTGGTCCAGGTCGGCGAACATCGGCTGGATGTTGCGCAGGAAGCTGCCGCCGGCGGTGGAGTAGCGGGTGTGGCCCACGGCCGCGCGGCCGGGCATCCGCGTCATCAGGTCGGCGCCGCCGAAGGCCTCGCCCACCAGCCCCTGGTGACGTTCGGTGTGGAAACGCTCGTCCTTGACGCTGGCGATGCCGCAGGCTTCCTGGCCGCGATGCTGCAGGGCGTGAAGGCCCAGAGCCACGACGGAGGAGCCCTCGTCCTCGTCGGCGCCCCACACGCCGCAGACGCCGCATTCCAGGCGAAGCTGGTCGTCTTCCGGCTCGCGCCAGTGTTCGCGGTGGACGACGGGATCGGCGATATGGTGGCGCATCGTGGGGCTCCGATGACCGGGGGAAACTTAACGGGCGGCTTCGCGCGGCGAGTTAGGCCGTGATTGCGTCGGGGGCAAGGCTTCGTCGTCGGAAAACCCCCTGCGTACGGACGAATCGACGACGGGTGTGATGGCGTCGGCGCCGCGCCCGATGCTGGGCAGGACGATCTGAATCATCCGCGCGCCCACGGCGCTGACCGGATAGAGGGCCGCATCGGTCAGCCAGCGGGGCGTCCGCTCGCCCGGCAGGGCCGCCGCGATCACCAGATGGACCGCCCCGATCAGGACCAGGGCGCGCACCGCGCCGATGACGAAGCCGAAGACGCGGTCCAGCACGCCGAGGTGCGGATGGTCCTTGGCGCCCTTGGACAGCATTCCGCCGATCAGGCGCAGGCCGAAATAGACCACGAAGAAGGTCAGGACGGCGGCCAGGATGGAGCCGGCCCATTCGGGATCGACGAAGGCGCGGGCGACGCCGGCCGTCCAGGGCAGGGCGATCAGGGCGACCAGGGCGGCCAGGGTGGCGCTGAGCAGGGTGATGATCTCACGCACCCCCCCCCGCACCCAGCCGGCCGCGACCGAGAACAGGATCACCACGATGGCGAAGACGTCGTATCCGGTCACGGTTGAAACCTGCTCTCCAATGCCTCGCCGCCGTTCAATCCCGTCATCCTAGGGCTCGTCCCCAGGATCCATACGCCCGGTGACGCCGGTAGGTCGCCGGTTTCGACGGAGTTTATGGATCCTCGCCACTAGGGCGAGGATGACGAGCCTAAGACCCGTGCGGATCGTCCCATCCCTAATAGCGGTTCTGCGAGATTCGTTCGACCACATCCGTCAGGCGCGTCGCGGACGTCACCTTCACCCCCTTGGTCTTGGCGGTCAGGGGCGGGGCGAGGACGTGGTCGAAGCCCAGCTTCTGCGCCTCGCGCAGGCGGGCCTCGGCCCGGCCGACGCTGCGGACCTCGCCCGACAGGCCGATCTCGCCGAAGACGACGCAGCCTTGCGGCAGGGAGACGCCGGTCGCCGAGCTGATCAGCGCCGCCGCGGCCGCGAGGTCGGCGGCCGGCTCGTTGATGCGCAGGCCGCCGGCGACATTCAGATAGACGTCCTGGTCGCCGAATCCGAAGCCGCAGCGGGCCTCCAGGACGGCCAATACCATGGCGAGGCGCCCCGTCTCCCAGCCGATCACGGCACGGCGCGGCGTGCCATAGGCGGATTTGGACACCAGGGCCTGCATCTCGACCAGAACGGGCCGGGAGCCTTCGATTCCCGCAAAGACGGCGGCGCCGGGCGCGCGCTCCTTGCCCTCGCCCAGGAACAGGGCGGACGGATTGGCCACTTCGCGCAGGCCGCTGTCGCCCATTTCGAACACGCCGATCTCGTCGGTGGCGCCGAAGCGGTTCTTGCCGGCGCGCAGGATTCGAAACGGATAGCCGCGCTCGCCCTCGAAGGTCATGACGGCGTCGACCAGGTGTTCGACCACGCGCGGGCCGGCGACCTGGCCATCCTTGGTGACGTGGCCGACCAGGACGATGGCGGGGCCGTCGCTCTTGGCCAGACGCACCAGTTCGCCGGCGCAGGCCCGGACCTGGGTGATGGAGCCGGGGCCGCTGTCGTGGACGTCGGACCACAGGGTCTGGACCGAATCGACGATGACGATGTCGAACTTCTCGCGCTTCAGCGTGCCCAGGATGTCGCGAAGCGCCGTCGCGGCGGCCAGATTGACCGGCGCGTCGGCCAGGCCCATCCGCTTGGCGCGCGCCCTGATCTGCTCCACCGCCTCTTCGCCCGAGATATAGGCTACGCGGGCGCCGCGCAGGGCCGCCTTGGCCGCCACCTCCAGCAACAGGGTGGACTTGCCCACGCCGGGGTCGCCGCTGAGCAGGATGGCCGAGCCGGGCACCACGCCGCCGCCGCAGACGCGGTCGAACTCGGCCACGCCCGTCGTGATGCGCGGCGGCTCGGGCGTGTCGGACTGCAGGGTCTCGAACTGAATGCCGCGCGAGCGGGCCGAGGCGGCGACCGAGGGTTTGATCGCGCCGGGCGGGGCTGAACGGCTTTCCTCGGTCAGGGTGTTCCACTGGCCGCACGAACTGCACTGGCCCGACCATTTGCCGTGCACCGAGCCGCAGGACTGACAGACGTAGAGGGCGGAATCGCGAGCCATGGTTTTCCTTTAGCAGACCGACCGATTCGACGGCCCGTCGCGGCTCATTGCAATCCATCCACGACAAAGACGGTCGCAGAGGCAACCTTCGCCATTACGAAGTATTTGAGAATATGTCGCACGGCGCTTGCGTTGGTGAGCGACGTAACGTCAGTATTCGACCCGGCTTCCTATCTCAAAGGCATTTTGATTCATGACCGATCCGACGCCCCCCTCGTCGCAACCCGCCGTCGATCCGGCCCTGACCGCCCGCGTCAAGGGCATCCTGCTGCAGCCCAAGGCCGAGTGGCTGGTCATCGACCGTGAGTTCGCCACGATCAACAGCCTCTATACGCGCTACGCCATGATCCTGGCGGCGATCGGTCCGATCGCGACCCTGATCGCCAGCTTGGTCTTTCTGCATCAAGGCGTCGTCGGCGCCCTGATCCTGGCGGTCCTGTCCTATGTGCTGGGGCTGGCCGGCGTCTTCATCCTGGGCATCATCATCAATGCGCTGGCCTCCAGCTTCGGCGCCACGCCCAATCCGGTTCAGGCGCACAAGCTGGCCGTCTATTCCTACACCGCCGCCTGGATCGCCGGGATCGCCAATCTGATCCCGATCGCCGGCGGCCTGATCGCCCTGATCGGCGCGATCTACAGCCTGGTGCTGCTGTTCCTGGGTCTGCCGATCCTGATGAAGGTCCCGGAAGACAAGAAGGTCGTCTATTACGTCGTCATCCTGCTGGCCGGCATCGTGCTGGGCGTCATCATGGGCGCGATCGTCGGCATGGTCGCGGCGGCCTTCGTGCTGACGACGCATGGGGTCGCGGCGCTGGGCGCCAACGGCTACTGAGAATAGGCCCGCGGCACGCGCGGCGTGATCGAGGTCAGCAGCTCATAGCTGATGGTCCCGGCCGCCGCCGCCGCATCGTCTAGAAGGCGGTTCGGTCCGAACAGTTCGACCGGATCGCCCACGGCGACGTCCAGCCCGGTGATATCCACCGCGCAGACGTCCATCGACACGCGGCCCAGCAAGGGGCGCGTCTGGCCTGCGATGAAGACCGCGCCGGCCGGCGAATAGGCGCGCAGCAGACCGTCGGCGTATCCCGCCGCCACCGTGGCCACCCGGATCGGTCGGTCGGCGACATAGCCTTGAGAATAGCCGACGCTTTCGCCCGCCGGCACGTCGCGCACCTGAAGCACATGCGCGGTCAGGGTGGCGACGGGGGCGATGCGCGCATCGGGCCGGCCTTCGGGCCCGCCGCCATACAGGCAGATGCCCGGCCGCACCGCGTCGAAGGCGAAGTCCGGTCCCAGGAAACACCCGCTGGAGTTGGCGAAGGATCGAATCGCGCCCGGATAGCGACCGACCACGCCGGCGAACAGGTCGCGCTGGCGTCGGTTCATCGGATTGGCCGGCTCGTCGGCGCAGGCCAGGTGTGTCAGGACCAGCGCCAGGCCGTCGAACATCTCGGGCGCATCCTCGGGGCGCAGGCCCAGCCGGTTCATGCCGGTGTCGATCTGCAGCCCGCAGGCCCCGCCGCCCGCCGCCGCCCAGGTCTGCATCTGGGCGGGATGATTCAGCACCGGCCGCAGGTCCGCCGCCTTCAGAGCCTGGGCCTCGCCCTCGCGACAGCCGTCCAGCACATAGATGATCGGCCCGCCCGCGCCTTGCGGCCCCAGCGCGGACCGCAGCCGCAGCCCCTCGGCCGCGCGCGCCACGAAGAAGGTGTCGGCCCCCTCGGCCATCAACCGCTGCGCCACCGCCTGCGCCCCCAGCCCATAGCCGTCCGCTTTGACCACCGCATGCACGGGCTGGCCGCTGACCTGGCCCAGGGTGCGATAGTTGCGGGCCATGGCGTCCAGATCGACGGACAGGAGGGCGGGGGGGTGCATAGGGCCGTTATGGCGAAAGTTTTCGACGATGGAAGGGCCTTCTACTGTGGCTCGTGTTCGTCAAGCGAGGAAGAGTTCAGCCGAAGAGGGTGGCGATACGTCCTAGGATTGCTTTCGGAGCAGAGGCGCATATCGTTCCAGATCTCGCCGCTGTGGCGGGATTTATGGGAGTGAAGCGATGCGGAAGTTCTCATCAACAACGGCGCGCCTGGTCGCAGCGTCGGTGATCGCTGCGGCAGCCCTGGGCGGCTGGTCGACGGCGGGCGCCGGCGCCAGCCAGTCCACCACCTTTTATCAGACACCTCAGCCGTGTCTCCGAGACGGGATCGCCTATTGCACCGCCACCTATCCGGCGGGATCGGACCGGCAGCTTTGCATCGCCGATGTCCGCGCAGCCTGTAACGGCTCCTGAACGCTGCATTGTGCGTCGCCTCGGCTAGCCGGGGCGACGGGCGTGGCCGCTACTCGTAGCTGACTTCTTCATAGCCGTGGGCCAGGTTGCCGAAGCGGACGGTGTCGGCGTCGAAGGCCAGTTTGACGATGCCGATGGGGCCGTGGCGCTGCTTGCCGATGACGACCTCGGCCTGGCCCTGCAGGCGGTCCATGTCCTGCTGCCATTGCAGGTGTTCCTCTGTGCCCTCGCGCGGCTCGGCCCGGCCCAGGTAGTAGCTTTCGCGATAGACGAACATCACGCAGTCGGCGTCCTGTTCGATCGAGCCGGATTCGCGTAGGTCGGACAGTTGCGGCCGCTTGTCCTCGCGCTGTTCGACCTGACGCGACAGCTGCGACAGGGCGATGATCGGCACCGACAGCTCCTTGGCCAGGGCCTTCAGTCCGCCGGTGATTTCGGAGACTTCCTGCACTCGGTTCTTCTGGCTGCCGCCGTCGCCGGTCGTGACCAGTTGCAGATAGTCGACGATGATCAGGTCCAGCCCATGCTCCATCCGCTTCAGCCGGCGCGCGCGGGCGGCCAGCTTGGAGATGGACAGGCCGCCGGTGGCGTCGATGTAGAGGGGGCTTTCGCCGATCTCGACCGCCGCGTCGCGCAGCTTGCCGAAGTCCGAGGCGTCGATTTCGCCCTTGCGCAGCTTGTCCGACGACACGCCGGACGCATCGGCCAGGATACGCATGGCCAGCTGTTCGGCGCTCATTTCCAGCGAATAGAAGGCGACGACGCCGCCGTTCACGGTCTTGCGCCCCTCCGGCGTCGGCTCCCACTGATAGGCGCGGGCCACGTTGAAGGCCATGTTGGTGGCAAGAGCCGTCTTGCCCATCGACGGACGCCCGGCCAGGATCAGAAGGTCGGACGGGTGCAGGCCGCCCAGCTTGCGGTCCAGATCGTTCAGTCCGGTGGCCAGACCCGCCAGCTTGCCTTCGCGCTGATAGGCCTCGGCCGCCATCTGCACGGCGCCGGACAGGGCGTGCGAGAAGCTGACGAAGCCCGACGACGGCTTGCCCGTCTCGGCCAGGGAATACAGGGTCTGTTCGGCCTGTTCGATCTGCTCGTCGGCGGGCGTCTCCGGGTTGGGCGCCTCCTTGATGATCTCGCCGCCGATGCGGATCAGGTCGCGGCGCAGGGCCAGGTCATAGACGACGCGGGCATAGTCGGGCGCATTGGCGGCGGGCGGGGCGCGGTCCACCAGGTCGGCCAGGTAGCGCAGGCCGCCGAACTCCTGGAAGGCGGGGTCCTGTTTGAACCGCTCCATCAGAATGGTCGGTTCGGCCAGCATCCCCTGGCGGATGTGGTCCTCGATCGCGTCGTACAGCCGCTGGTGGAAGGGCTCGTAGAAATGCGAACCGCGCAGACGGTCGCTCAGCCGTTCGAACACGGCGTTGTCGAACATCAGGGAGCCCAGCAGCGCCTGCTCCGCCTCCAGATTGTGCGGCATGGCGTTGACGCCGCCGGAGTCCATGGGCGAGGACGAGAAGGGCATGGGGGCGAAGGCGTTCATCGATTAACGCTTTAGCCCTCTCACGCGCCTGCGTCAGACGGGGACGCCGCCTGCGCCGTGGACAGATCGTCCGGGCTGGGGACGAACCGGAATTCCTCAATCGGATTTCGTCGGCAGATGGTCGGCCGTCATCGACAGGGATATTCCGACGCCATCCATTCCCGCATCGCCTGGGTCACGCTGATGCTTCGCCGCGCGGGCGGAATGGCGTTGAAACGGTTCAGGATCTGGTCTGGCGAGAACCCGACCTTTTCGGGCATGCAGGTGGCGGGGGTTCGGCCGGCCGCCGTGGCTGCGGCCTGCTCGGCGCGTACGGTTCGAGAGGCGCTGCGGAATTCGGCCATCAGCCGGCGGGTGTCGGGGCGCAGCAGGGCCGTTGGATTCTGCGGAATGGCGTTGGCGGTCGTCAGGAACTCCTGCACCGTCATGGACTGCGCCGCGCCAGCCAATAGAGAAAGCGCCAATGCGCCCGCCGCGATGGTTCTGATCTTCATGTCTGTCCCCTCAGGCAATCGAGGACGAAGCTTCGCCGTTCATCTGTGGCGTAACTGCGGCGGGATTGGCGGGGGCGTCTCAAGCTTTCGTAATGGCGCAAAAGAAGGGCGCTCCGAAGAGCGCCCTTTGCCGTCCGATCGTTCAGTCTCGCGCGATCACCACTTCAGCGCGATGCGGCCGTAAACGAACCGCCCGTTGAAGCCGTAGGGCGAGAAGTTGGAGAAGGGGAAGGCGCCCGAGGTGTTGTTGGCCCGCTGGATCTGGCGCGGATATTCGTCCAGCACATTGTCCGCGCCGACCGCGAGGGTCAGGCGGTCGTTCAGGGCGTAGCGGGCCTCGACATCGACGACCAGGCCGACGCCCAGTTGCAGGTCCGTGGCCTCGGTCGCGCCCGGCGCCAGGACGTCGCCATAGCCGGTGGCGCGGAAGGTGCCGCCCAGCTTGCCGCGCGTCCAGTCTGTCTGGAACACGGTCTTCCACGGCGGTGTGCCTTCTTCGAAGCGCAGGGTGGCCTGGCGCGCGAACAGGGACACGGGCGTCGGCAGGATGCCCGAACGGGTCTGCGGCGTCTTGGTCACGTCGAAGTCGTTGACGTTGGCCGCCAGGGTGAAGTCCAGCGAGCCGACGTCGGACAGCACCCGGTAACGCGCGACCACGTCAAGCCCGGTCGTCTCGGTATCGACGCCGTTGATGAAGAAGCGGGCGGCGGTGGCGCCGTAGGGTTGCAGCAGGTCGAAGATGGCGCGGGCGTTGCTACCCGCCGCCGCCGTGGCGCTGCCGGTCAGGGTTTCGGACAGGATGATCCGATCCTTGATGTCGATGCGATAGGCGTCGGCCGTCAGCTCGAACGCGCCTTTGCGATAGACCAGACCCAGCGAATAGTTGGTCGAGGTCTCGGCCTCCAGCGGCGTGCCGCCCAGGGCCACGCCCACCGGGCTGACGGATGGGAAGGTGCCCGTCTCGTACGGAACATTGTTGATGTAGAGGATGGACGTCTGGGTGAAATACTGCTGTTGCAGGCTGGGCGCCCGGAAGCCGGTCGAGACCGCGCCGCGCACCGCAAACGACGGCGTGAAGTCGTAGCGGGCCGCGATCTTGCCCGAGACATTGTCGCCGAAGTCGGAATAGTCCTCGTAACGGACCGCCGCCGAAGCGGTGAAGTTCTCGAACAGTTCGCCTTCCAGATCCAGATAGACGCCGACGTTGTTGCGGTCCTTGTCGACCACATTGGCGGGGGTGAAGCCGGTGAAGCCGCGCGAGCCCCAGTTCAGGTCCGTGCCGCCGATGTTGAGGAAGGTCCCGCGCTGGTAGGAGCCCGGCTCGCCGGCGCCGATCTGATAGGATTCACGACGCGCCTCCAGGCCGAAGGCGACGTTCAGCGGGCCGTACAGGCCGACGTCGTAGCCACGGCTGGCGTCGATGCCGAAGACCAGTTGATCGTAGTCCAGCGACCCGGCGTAGAACTTGGTCGGCGAGGTCGGGCCAAGCGACGGGTTCAGGGTGTTCTCGGCATCGAACCTGATCTCGTTCTTGCCGTAGCCGAGGTTGATGTCGATGTCGAAACCGCCCGCCTGACCCTTCAGGCCGCCGGTCGCCGTCCAGTCCGTCGTGTCGGTCAGGATGTAGGGCAGATAGCCGTTGGGATAGACGCGGCCCGAGGCGTAGGCCGGGTTCTGGGCGTTGTCGGTCGGCGTGCGGTAGAAGGCGGCCGCCGAGGCGTCGCGGGTCTGATAGCCGACCCAGCCATAGGCCTCCCAACCGGCGCCCAGCGGCTTACCGGCGTTCAGATAGATGGCCAGATCCTGGGACTCCGGGTCGCCCTGGCCGCCGCGCACCTCGGCCGGGGTGAAGCGCGGGTCGATGTCGCTGCGGTTGGTGCGGGCGCGGTCGCGGTATTCGACCGAGGCGGTCAGGAAGCCGTCCGAGCCCAGGCCGAAGCCCTGCCAGCCCGCGACCGTCAGGGCCTCGCCGTCGCTGATGTCCTTGCCGCCGCCGTAGAAGCCGGTGAAGTCGGTCAGATAGCCGCCGTAGGTCACGCTGGCGCCGCCGCCGCTGGAAGCCTGGCGCAGGCGCAGGTTCAGCACGCCGGCGATGGCGTCCGATCCGTATTGGGCCGCGGCCCCGTCACGCAGCACCTCGATCCGTTCGATGGCGGTGGAGGGGATGGCGTTCAGATCGACGGCGGCGGATCCGCGTCCGACCGAGCCGTTGGTGTTGACCAGGGCCGTGGCGTGACGGCGGACGCCGTTGACCAGCACCAGGGTCTGATCCGGCCCCTGACCGCGCAGGGTCGCCGGGCGGATCGAGTCGGTGCCGTCGGTCGCCGAGGGGCGGGGGAAGTTCAGGGCCGGGACGCTGGCGGCCAGCTGGGTGGCCAGTTCGGTCGAGCCGCGCTGCTGCAGGGCCTCGGCCGTGACGACGTCGACGGGCGCGACGGAATCGAGGCGCGAACGGCCCGCGACGCGGGTGCCGGTGACGACGATGTCGTCGACATTGTCAGCCTGGGGCTGTTGCTGGGCCAGGGCGGGCGTGGCGGTGATCAGGGCGAAGGCCGAAGCCGTGATCAGCAGGGCGGAGGCGGAAGTCTGTAAGGTCGGGCGGCGCATCGAGAGAGTGTCCTGTTATTGGTCTTGGCGCGTAAGCTGGTGAGGGACGGCCTGGAGGCGACATCGGGCGTGCGGCTGCAGAAAAACTGCACGAGGACGTGGCTTGGACATTCGGAATTCCCCCGGACGGCAAGCGCGCCGCCCAATGTTCATGGCCATATCGGGGCGGATATGGGGCGGGTCAATCGGGCCGCCTTGCCATGTTTGCTGGTCGGATGGTTCAGAAAATCTAATCCCTGAAGCCGGGCGTTGAGGAGGTCGATATGCGGCCGACGACGTGTTGAACATGGCGAAATATCCGGCGACCTCCAAGCCTGTGTCCAACGACGCGCCCCGTTCTGCTCAGCGATCAAGCCAAGCGCCCGCAAGCAAAAAATTACCGTTCGGATCGTTCGTCACTGTCGTTGACGAAGGTGTCGTTCGCAAAGACGTGGCGTCAAGGTCATTTCGTGCGTGGCGCGGCGTTGGGACCGTGAGCGGCGAACGGTGTTGTAAACTTGTCATGCACCGCCCGCGCAGGATCTGGCGTGGCGCGCGCAGCAAAAAGGGCGCGTTCCTTGCGGAACGCGCCCCTGATGTCTTCACCGATCCGGCCCGAAGGCCGGGCAGGGATCAGGCTTCGTCGCCGAAGCCTTCCTGTTGACCGGCGCCGCCTTCGATCAGCTCCTGGGCCGATTGCTCGGCGGCCTGGCGCTCATCGTCGAACTGGCTGCGGATCACGTCCTCGCCCTTGGCTTGGCGCTCGGCCTCGTCCATCGAGCGGGCGATGTTGATCTTGACCGTGGCGCGGACCTCGGCGTGCAGGCGGACCGGCACTTCGTGGACGCCCAGGCTCTTGATCGCCGTGTTCAGGACGACCTGCGAGCGCTCGACCTTGCCGCCTTCGGCCTGGATGGCCTCGGCGACGTCGCGGCCTGCGACCGAACCGTACAGGTGCCCGGTTTCACCGGCCTGACGGATCATGACGTAGGTCTGGCCGTCGATCTTGTCGGCGACCTTCTGTGCGTCGGCCTTGTTCTTCTCGTTGCGCTGCTCGATGGCGGCGCGGTCGAGTTCGAACGCCTTCAGGTTCGCGGCGGTGGCCCGGCGGGCCTTGTCGCGCGGCAGAAGGAAGTTACGGGCGAAGCCGTCCTTGACGGACACGACGTCGCCGATGGCGCCGAGATTCTCGACGCGTTCCAGCAGAACGACCTTCATCTTACTTCACCACGTACGGCAGGAGGGCCAGATAGCGGGCGCGCTTGATGGCCTTGGCCAGTTCGCGCTGCTTCTTCTGGGAGACGGCGGTGATGCGCGAAGGCACGATCTTGCCGCGTTCGGAGACGTAACGCTGCAGCAGCTTGACGTCCTTGTAGTCGATCTTCGGCGCATTGGCGCCCGAGAACGGGCAGACCTTGCGGCGGCGATAGAAGGGGCGGCGGCCGGCCGAGCCGGAGCCGGCCGGGGCGCCCGGGGTCGGGGCGGTGGTGTCGGTCATGTTCCGGGTTCCTTATTCGGCGTCGGCGGCGGCGTCTTCGCGCGGGGTGCGCTCGCGCTCACGCTCGCGTTCACGCTCGCGGCGGGCCAGCAGCGGCGACAGTTCCAGGTCGAGTTCCTCGACGCGGACGGTCAGCCAGCGCAGCACGTCTTCGTTGATGCCCAGCTGACGCTCGACTTCGGCCATGGCGGCCGGAGGGGCGTCGACGGCCAGCAGCGAATAGTGAGCCTTGCGGTTCTTCTTCACGCGGTACGTCAGGTTGCGCAGACCCCAGTATTCGATCTTGGCGACCGAGCCGCCACCGGCGACGATCAGATCCTTGATGGTGTCATTCAGCGCTTCGGCCTGCTGCGCCGAGATGTCTTGGCGCGTCATGACCGTGTGCTCGTAAAGAGCCATGCGGTAGTCTCCCTTGTGGGCGTCGGCGCGGAAACGACCGGGTAAGTCGATCTCCACGATGGCTCCTGGCGTGGCGGCCGGACCGAACGTCCAACCCTTTGGTGCTCCACGTCAGGACCGAAGCCCTGGAAAGGCGGGGCCTATAGGGGAAAAGGCCGCCACTGGCAAGGATGGCGGGACGTGCGGGTGAAAAGTGCTAGTGAGCGAGAGGTTAGCCAGTCGAGTTCGCCGCTCACCCCTTGCTCACTAGCACTTTTCACCCAGCCCGCCTAAACCAGCCTCATGCCGAAGCTGACGTCAGCGGTCGATCCGCAAAGCCAAAAGTACAAGTCCCTGCACGCCCACAACAGCGCCCTGGTCGCCGAACTGCGCGACCATGTGGCCAAGGCCGCGCGCGGCGGTTCCGACAAGTCGCGCGAGCGCCATGTGGCGCGGGGCAAGCTGTTGCCGCGCGACCGGGTCGAGCGGCTGCTGGACCCCGGCTCGCCCTTCCTGGAGATCGGGCAGCTGGCCGCCCACGGCATGTATGACGGCGAGGCGCCGGCGGCGGGCGTCATCGCCGGGATCGGCCGGGTTTCGGGCCGAGAGGTCATGATCGTCTGCAACGATCCGACGGTGAAGGGCGGCGCCTATTTCCCCATGACGGTGAAGAAGCACCTGCGCGCCCAGGAAATCGCCGAGCAGAACCGCCTGCCGTGCGTCTATCTGGTGGATTCCGGCGGGGCCAATCTGCCGCACCAGGCCGAGGTGTTTCCCGACCGCGATCATTTCGGCCGCATCTTCTTCAACCAGGCTCGGATGAGCGCCAAGGGCATCGCCCAGATCGCCTGCGTCATGGGCCTGTCGACCGCCGGCGGGGCCTATGTTCCCGCCATGTCGGACGAGACGATCATCGTTCGAAACCAGGGCGCCATCTTCTTGGCCGGTCCGCCGCTGGTGAAGGCGGCCACGGGCGAGGTTATCTCGGCCGAGGAGCTGGGCGGTGCCGAAACCCACGGCCGCCGCTCGGGCGTGGTCGATCATGTGGCCGAAAACGACGAACACGCGCTGGAGATCGTGCGCTCCATCGTCGCCAATCTGAACACCACCAAGGCGGTCGAGATGGATGTGCGCGAACCGCACGCGCCGGCCTTCGACGCGGACGAACTGTACGGCCTGATCCCCGACGACGTGCGGGCGCCCTATGATGTGCGCGAGGTCATCGCCCGGCTGGTGGACGGGTCGGAGTTCGACGAGTTCAAGACGCTTTACGGCTCGACCCTGGTCTGCGGTTTCGCGCGCATCTGGGGCTATCCGGTCGCCATACTGGCCAACAACGGCGTGATCTTTTCCGAGAGCGCGCAGAAGGGCGCGCACTTCATCGAGCTGGCCTGCAAGCGCAAAATCCCGCTGCTGTTCCTGCAGAACATCTCGGGCTTCATGGTCGGCGGCAAATACGAGGCGGGCGGCATCGCCAAGGACGGGGCCAAGCTGGTGACGGCCGTCGCCAGCGCAGAAGTTCCTAAGTTCACCGTCCTGATCGGCGGCAGCTTCGGCGCGGGGAACTATGGCATGTGCGGCCGGGCCTATTCGCCGCGCTTCCTGTTCACCTGGCCCAACAGCCGGATCGGGGTCATGGGCGGGGAACAGGCCGCCAGCGTCCTGGCCACCGTCCACCGCGACGCCGAGACCTGGAGCGCGGAGGACGCCGAGGCCTTCAAGGCGCCCATCCGTCAGAAGTACGAGGACGAGGGCAATCCCTATTACGCCACCGCCCGCCTGTGGGACGACGGCGTCATCGACCCGGCCCAGACCCGCGACGTGCTGGGCCTGGCCATCAGCGCCAGCCTGAACGCCCCGATCCCGGAGACGACGTTCGGCCTGTTCAGGATGTGAGCCGAGCGTCGTGGTGCAGAAATCTCCGATGAAACGTGCGTCCATCCTGTTCATGGCGGGAACCCTTGCAGCCTCGATGCTGGTCCTCGCATCTTGTGATCGGGACGATCAGAAGCCGGCGGCGCAACGCGCCCCTCAGGCGCCGTCGCCGAGCGTCGCCCCAACGGTTTCCGAGGCCATCACGACCGCCGTGCCGCAAGCCTTTCGCGGCGTCTGGGCGTCCGATCTCGATGAATGCGCGGCCGAGGACAGCACGGGCAAGATGAGCCTGACCATCGGCGCCGAGAGCATCACCTACTCGGAAACCTCTGACGCTGTGATCGCGGTCAACGAAATCACGCCCGAGAGCGTTAGGCTGACGGTCGATCACGACAACGACGGGGATGTCCGTCGTCTTGAACGCACCCTGACGCTGTCGCACGACCGGCAGACGCTCAGCTTCAACTATGGCGACGATCCCCACGTCGTCATCCGCTGCCCGCAAGGATAGATCATGGCCGAAACGCCCACCGAAGCCGACCTGAACGCCCTGGACGTCACCGACGCCGAGGCGGCCGAGATCAACAGCATCGCCCAGCCGCTGGTGCCTGACGCCGCGCCTGACGCCGACGACGATCTGGTGCAGATCGATTCGACCACCGACGGCGTGGTCTTTGTCACCATCAACCGTCCGGCCAAGAAGAACGCCTTCGACGCCGCCACCATCGCCGCCCTGCACGAGGCGTTCGAGACGCTGCACGGCGCGGACCGGGTGCGGGCCGTCTTCATTCGCGGAGCGGGCGGCACCTTCAGCGCCGGCGCCGATCTGAACTGGATGCGCGACGCCGCCGGATGGTCAGAAAGCGACAACCGCGACGACGCCATGGGCCTGGCCAAGATGCTGAAGGCGCTGCACGACATCCCCGCCCTGACGGTGGCGGTGGTCGAGGGCAACGCCATGGGCGGGGGCGCGGGCATCGTCGCCGCCTGCGACATGGCCGTGGCGGTAGAGGGCGCGCGCTTCGCCTTTTCCGAGGTCAAGCTGGGTCTGATTCCGGCGACCATCGCCCCCTATGTGATCGAGGCGGTCGGCGCGCGCCGCGCCCGCCAGCTGTTCCTGACCGCCAACGCCTTCGACGCCGACTACGCCGCCCATGCCGGCCTGATCGATCTGGTGCTGCCCGAGGGGTCGGTGGACGAGTTCATCGCCATGCTCAGCGACAGCCTGACCAACAATGCGCCCGGCGCGATGGGCGAGGCCAAGCGTCTGGTCAACGACATCGCCCACCACAAGATCGACTCGGGCCTGCTGGACGAAACCGCCAAACGCATCGCCCGCGCCCGCGTGTCGGACGAAGGCCGCGAGGGCGTGCTGGCCTTCCTGGAAAAGCGCAAGGCCAGCTGGACGGTGTGATCCTCTTCCGCCGTCATTCCGGGGCGTTCGAAGGACGAGCCCGGAATCCAGGAGGCGTTCTCGGGCGCATGAAGAGGTCGGCCGTTCCGTTCAGGCGTAGTTGAAGCTGATCGAAATGCGGTCGGCCTTGGCCTGGTTGGTCGGCACCTCGTGCCGCAGCCAGCTTTCCCACATCAGGACCGTGCCCGCCTTCGGATGCAGATAGACGAACGGGCGCTCGGCCTCGGGCGCGTCGTCGGTGACGCTGGGGCGCGCCATCATGAAGGGCAGTCGGGGGTCTTCGATCTTCAGCGACGAGGCGCCGTCCGGGATGTCGATATAGACGGTCCCCGACAGGAAGGCGTGGGGGTGGATGTGTCCGGTATGGCCGCCGCCGGGCTTAAGGATATTGACCCATAGGTTGTCCAGGCGGGGTTTGCGCGCCAGGTCGAAGTTCAGGGCCTTGGCGTAGGCGACGGCGTGACGGTCCAGATGCCGTTTCAGTTCCGCGAACTCGGGGAAACGCTGGGGCAGGTCGTTGAGCGAAGCATAGGAGGTGTAGCCGCGATAGGCGTTGTCGCGACACCAGCGGCGACCGGCCGCGTCCTCCTCGGCCATCATGCGGACGACGTCGATCAGTTGTTCGTTGAAGTCGGCCCAACCCCGACCCTCGGCGAGGGAGGCTTCATAGACCTGGGTGACGAAGAGGGGGCGCAGGGACATGGAGAGCGGGATAGCGGGTCGGGAGCGAGACGGGAACTCTCCCTCCCCAAAATGGGGAGGGTGGTCGCGCAAGCGACCGGGCGGGGGCGGCCCTTCAACGACGCAATGGCTTGATGCAGAACAGATCGGTGAGACGTCGCCTGGCCGCCCCCACCCGACCTCGCTCCGCTCGGCCACCCTCCCCGAACGGGGAGGGAGAAGCTCTCGCCTGACGCGCACGATCCGGCTAAGACCGCTTCATGTTCAAGTCCGTCCTTGTCGCCAATCGCGGCGAAATCGCCTGCCGCGTCTTCCGCACCGCCAAGCGGATGGGGATTCGCACCATCGCCGTCTATTCCGAGGCCGACGCCCATGCCCTGCATGTGCGCGAGGCCGATGAGGCCGTGCTGATCGGCCCGGCGGCGGCGCGCGAAAGCTATCTGGACGGCGCCAAGGTGCTGGCGGCGGCCAGGGCGACGGGGGCGGAGGCGATCCACCCCGGCTATGGTTTCCTCTCGGAAAACGCCGAGTTCGCGGAGGCCGTCACGGCGGCTGGCCTGATCTGGATCGGGCCGGACCCGTCCTCGATCCGGGCCATGGGTCTGAAGGACGCGGCCAAGGATTTGATGATCCAGGCCGATGTGCCGGTGACGCCCGGCTATCAGGGGGCGGACCAGTCGGAGGACACGCTGACGGCCGAGGCGGCGCGGATCGGCTATCCGGTGCTGATCAAGGCGGTCGCCGGCGGCGGCGGCAAGGGGATGAAGCGGGTCGACGACCCCGCCGACTTCGCCGCCGGTCTGGCCAGCGCCAAGCGTGAGGGAGCGGCGGCTTTCGGCGACGACCGGGTTCTGATCGAACGCTACATCACCCGCCCGCGCCACATCGAGGTGCAGGTGTTCGGGGACAAGCACGGCAATGTCGTCCACCTGTACGAGCGCGACTGTTCCCTGCAACGCCGCCACCAGAAGGTGATCGAGGAAGCCCCCGCGCCGGGCATGAGCGAGGCCGTGCGCGCCGCCGTGACCGGGGCGGCGATCAAGGCGGCCAAGGCCGTGAACTATGTCGGGGCCGGAACCATCGAATTCATCGCCGACGCCTCCGACGGGCTGAAGGCGGACGGCGTCTGGTTCATGGAGATGAACACCCGGCTTCAGGTCGAACACCCTGTGACCGAGAGCGTGACCGGCGTCGATCTGGTCGAATGGCAATTCCGCGTCGCGGCGGGCGAGCCGATCCCGCTGAAACAGGATCAGATCAAGCTGAACGGCTGGGCCATGGAGGCGCGGCTGTATGCCGAGGACCCCGCGAACGGCTTTTTGCCCTCCATCGGCAGGCTGGACCATTTCGTCATGCCGGAGGGCATCCGCGTCGATACCGGCGTGGAGCAGGGCGGCGAGGTCAGCCAGTTCTACGACCCGATGATCGCCAAGCTGATCGTGCACGAGGACACGCGCGAGGCGGCGGCGGCGCGTCTGGCCGAGGCGGCCGGCGAGGTCGAGGTCTGGCCGGTCAAGGCCAACGCCGGCTTCCTGAAGCGCTGCCTGGAGCATCCGCGCTTCGTCGCGGGCGATGTGGATACCGGCTTCATCGCGGCGGAGGAGGCGGACCTCCGGCCGCAGCCGTCGAATGAAGCGACGCTGGCGGCCCTGACGCTGATCGCGGAGGCGGCGGCCGAGCAGGTCGATACACAGGCGGACCGATTCAGTCCCTGGGGCGGTCATCCGGGGCTGTCGTACGGCGTCCGGCTGAATGCGGCGCCGCAGACGACCGCTTATGCTCAGATCGACGGCGTTGCGGTGTCGGCTTCCGTGGCGCCCGTCGAAACCGGATGGCGCGGTTCAGAAGGCGCGATGGCTCAGGTCGGATTCGATCAGGTCCAGGCGGGTGATCGGCTGTTCGGTTATCAAACCCTGGACGACGGTTTCGTGCTGTTCGTCGATGGGGAGGCGCGTCGGGTCACGCGACATCGGGCCGTGGTGGGCGCAGGGGCAGGGGCGGCGTCGGATGGCTCGTTGCGCGCGCCCATGCCGGGCAAGATCGTCGCGACGCCGGTCAAGGCGGGCGACGCCGTCGCTAAGGGACAGCCTGTCGTCGTGCTGGAAGCCATGAAGATGGAACACGCCCTGACCGCTCCGTTCGACGGGGTGGTGGAAAGCGTGTCCGCCTCGGTCGGGGATCAGGTCGTGGACGGCTTCGAACTGGCGCGTATCAAGAGCGAGGCGTGATCGTGGTTTCGGGAGCTCTGGCCGCGATGGCCATGACGGCCAGCCTGATGGGTGAGCCGGGAATGCAGACCGTCCGCGTCGAGCCGGACGACCTGGCGGACCTGCAATGCATCGTGACGCTGATGGAAGGGATCGGTG
This sequence comes from Brevundimonas sp. UBA6550, assembly GCF_002434505.1. GTDB lineage: Bacteria > Pseudomonadota > Alphaproteobacteria > Caulobacterales > Caulobacteraceae > Brevundimonas. Next base: position 7,503 of record NZ_DJKE01000012.1, on the reverse strand, counting down.
AAGACGAGGCGCAGAACCCGTCGCTCATGCCCGCCCTGAACTATTTCATGGGCAAGATCGCCGGTCGCGGACGGTTCGAACGGTGGGACAAGGTTGTGGTCGCCTATCGCGCGGGTCTGGACCAGACAGGTCGCGACAAGGTGGTCGCGGACCATGACGCGCGTTGTCTGATGGAAGGGCTGGCTCCGACCGCAGCCTTTACTCAGATTGTCATGACCGACCTCGCGGCGGCCATCGCCGCCTCGCCGGACTAAAGCCCCACGCCGCCCAGCGGCCGGGTGAAGATGGTGTCGCCGAAGGTGGCGATCAGGGCCAGAGCCGGACGCAGGGCACCGCTTTGGCGGATATCGGCCGACCAGGCGTCGTGCGTGGCCTGATCCATCCAGACCTCGGTGACCCAAAGGGCGTCGGCGTCGTTCAGATCGTGGGCCAGCACATAGCTGTGGCAGCCCGGTCGCCTGACGGCGGGGTCGAGCAGGCACAGGCTCAGTTCGTCGCGGCGACCGGGATGGGCCGTCAGGCGGGTGATCAATCCGTACATGCTGGTCCCGTGACGCGCGGAGGAGAAAGAGCGCGCCACCAAGCCTAGCGGCCGGTAGATTAAGAATCTGGCCAATGCGCCCAAGGGCCATTAGGTGGGCGCCATGTCGCTGAACATCATCAAGCTGGGCGTGGGCGTGCCGGACGTCGAATGGCTGGAGACCCGCGCCGCCAAGGGCGGGCCGCTGGTGGTCCATACGCGCATGACGCCGAAACGGGCGGCCGAGGTCGAGGACGGCGGGTCGTTGTACTGGGTGGTCAAGGGCGTCATCGTCTGTCGCCAGCCCGTGCTGGACATCGCCACCCTGGGCGAGGGCAAGGAAAGCCGCTGCGAGATCACGCTGGCGCCCAAGGTGTTCCGCACGGCGCCGATGGCGCGGCGACCCTTCCAGGGCTGGCGCTATTTCGACGCCAAGGACGCGCCGCCGGACATGACCGAACTGGACGCGGGCGAGGCGCCGGAAGAGCTGGTGCGGCAACTGCGCGAACTGGGCGCCTGGTAACCAGACACCCCAATCCGATTGGGTGTTGACCCCGGCGGGCGCGCATGGCCTGTGCCGGTTCCCATGATCAATATCAGCGCCGCCACCCGTTCCACGCTCAAAGAACTGACCACCCTGGCGTGGCCGGTGGTGCTGGCGCGTCTGGGCATCATGACCATGGGCCTGACCGACGCCATCGTGGTCGGCCACTACGCCAGCCGCGAACTGGCGTTCCACTCCCTGGCCTGGGCGCCGTCGTCGGTGGTGCTGACCACGGCGGTCGGGCTGATGATGGGGGTTCAGGTCATGACCGCCCGCCTGCGGGGCGAGGGGCGCGGCGACGAGGTCGGCGCCGTCCTGCGCCGGGGCATGGTCTATGCGCTTCAGATCGGGATTGTCTCCATGATCGGCCTGATGCTGCTGGGGCCGTTCGGTCTGATGCACATGGGTCTGGAGGACGGGCTGGGCGAGGGCGCATCGCCCGTGCTGATGGTCTTCGCCCTGTCGATGCCGGCCTATCTGATTTCGGTGGCGGCCCAGTTCTTCCTCGAGGGGCTGCATAGGCCCAAGGCGGGCATGGTCGCCATGTGGGTGGCCAATGCGGTCAATCTGGCGCTGAACATCGTCTTGGTGCCGGACATGCTGGGGCTGGGCGTGGACGGGGCGATCGCCTCGGCCTGGGCGACGTTCGGCGCGCGGACGGCGCTGGCGGTGTTTCTGGTCGTCTTCATCCTGCGTCTGCCGGAAGCGCGGGCCTGGGGCCTGTTCGCCAAGCCGAAGCGTGACCGTTCGGTCGAGGTGGAGCAGATCCGGGTGGGCATAGGCGCGGGATCGTCCAACTTCATCGAGGTCGGGGCCTTCGCCGCCATGACCCTGTTCGCCGGTCAGCTGGGCGCGGCCGAGACGGCCAGCTGGGCCGTGGTCATCAATGTGTCCGCCATCGTCTTCATGGTGCCGATGGGCCTGTCGTCGGCCACGGCGGTGCTGGTGGGCCGGGCCTATGGCGCGGGCGACCGGCCGGGCGTGATGCGCAGCGGCCTGTTGGGCATCGCCGTGGTGACGGTTCTGGCCTTCATCATCGCCGTCGGCCTGTGGCTGGCCGCGCGGCCGGTGGTCAGCGCCTATACGACCGACCCCGCCATCCTGGCCATCGCCGCGCCCGCCCTGGTTCTGGCGACCCTGTTCTTCGTCGCCGACGCCCAGCAGGTGGTCGCCGCCCAGGCCAACCGCGCGGCGGGCGACGTCGTCTGGCCCACGCTGATGCACCTGCTGTCCTATGGCATCATCATGATCCCGCTGGGCTGGTGGCTGGCGCACCGGACGGGCGTCGACGGCCTGGTCTGGTCCGTGATCGTCGCCAGCCTGATTTCCGGCGTGCTGCTGACCGGGCGGTTCCTGCGCGTGGCGCGGCGGGCGCCGGTAGTGAAGGCGGCGGGTTTCTGAGCGCGCCACGTCAAAGGTGACGTTTCGGTTTCGTCCCTCTATATCCGTGCGCTCCCCCCGAACTCCTGGACGATCATGGCCCGCATCCTCATCACCTCGGCGCTGCCCTACATCAACGGCATCAAGCACCTGGGGAATCTGGCGGGGTCGATGCTGCCGGCCGACGTCTGGGCGCGGTTCAAGCGGGCGCAAGGGGATGAGGTGCTCTACATCTGCGCCACCGACGAGCACGGCACGCCGGCCGAGCTGGCCGCCGCCGCCGCCGGTCAGGACGTGCGGACCTATTGCGACGAGCAGCACGAGATTCAGAAGGCGGCGGGCCAGGCGTTCGGCCTCAGCTACGACTGGTTCGGCCGGTCGTCGAACCCGCAGAACCATCGCCTGACCCAGCATTTCGCCGAGGCGCTGGAGAAGAACGGCCTGATCGAGGAGCGGGTGGATCGGATGATCTACTCCATCGACGACGCCCGCTTCCTGCCCGACCGCTATGTCGAGGGGACGTGCCCCCATTGCGGCCATGTCGGCGCGCGCGGGGATCAGTGCGACAACTGCGGGCGGTTGCTGGACCCGACCGACCTGATCGATCCCTATTCGTCGGTGTCGGGGTCGCGGAACCTGGAGGTGCGCGACACGCGCCATCTCTATCTGCTGCAGACGAAGATCGAGCCGGAAATCCGCGCCTGGGTCGACGGCAAGAGCGGCTGGCAGACCCTGGCCAAGTCCATCGCCTACAAGCATCTGGACGAGGGACTGATCGACCGGGGCATCACGCGCGACCTGGCCTGGGGCGTGCCGGTGACCAAGGACGGCTTCCCGCGTCCCGGCATGGAGGACAAGGTCTTCTACGTCTGGTTCGACGCCCCCATCGAATATATCGGCGCGACCGAGGAGTGGGCCGAGGCGACCGGAAACAGCTGGCGCGACTGGTGGCGTCTGGACGAGGGGGCGGAGGATGTCCGCTATGTCCAGTTCATGGGCAAGGACAACGTCGCCTTCCACACCGTGTCGTTCCCGGCGACCATCATCGGCTCGGGCGAGCCGTGGAAGACGGTGGACCAGCTGAAGGCCTTCAACTGGCTGAACTGGTACGGCGGGAAATTCTCGACCAGCCAGAAGCGCGGCGTCTTCATGGACCAGGCGCTGGAGTTGCTGCCGGCCGACTATTGGCGCTGGCGTCTGACGGCCTATGGGCCCGAACACGCGGATTCGGCCTTTACCTGGGAGGATTTCCAGGCCTCGACCAACAAGGACCTGGCCGATGTGCTGGGCAATTTCGTCAACCGGATCGTCAAGTTCGCCGAGTCGAAGTTCGACGGCGTGGTGCCCGAGGGCGGCGAGGCCGGTCCGGTCGAGGCCAGGCTGGAGGCCGACATCAGGGCGGCCGTGGCCGAGGCGACCGAACAGTTCGAGGCGATGGAATTCAGGAAGGCCGCCGTCGCCATCCGCGCCGCCTGGGTGCTGGGCAACGAATATCTGCAGGTCGCGGCGCCCTGGACGGCGTTGAAGACCGACCGCGACCAGGCGGCGGTGGGGGTGCGGACGGGGCTGAACCTGGTCGCCCTGTTCGCGCGTCTGGCCGCGCCGATCCTGCCCTTCACGGCGCCCAAGATCGCGGCCTCCGTGGGCGTGGACGATCTGAGCTGGCCGGGCTCGGACGAGGATCTGCTGAACGTCCTGCCGGTCGGCGGCAAGGTCGAGGCCCAGGGCGTGCTGTTCGCCAAGATCGAGGACGCCCAGGTGGCGGAATGGTCCGAACGGTTCGGCGGGGCGGACGCCTGATCGCGCGGGCAGGGGACGGCGCATGACACTGAAGCTGGCGCCGCTGAACGAGACGCAACGCGCGGCGATCCGCGAACGCCTGCACCGGACTGGGCGCGCCCAGGTCGACGGCGTGCTGGCCCACCGCGACGCCCTGGCCCTGAACCAGGCGGCGGCGGGCGCCGAATACAATATCGTCACGCGGCGCGGGTCGGGTCATGTCGATCTGCCGGCGGCCTGGCTGGCGTCGTTGAGCCCGGATCAGAAGACGGCGCTGGGACATGCGGTTCAGACCTCGGCCCGCGACGACTTCCAGTATCTTTACGACAACCACCGATCTATGACCTGGTTCAGGCGGGGCAAGCGGCGCCGATCTGGACCGATCTGCTGACCTTTTTGAATGGCGAGGCGTTTCTCGAACTGATGCGTGATGTGACGGGCGAACCGCGCATCGCGATGGCCGACGCCCAGCTGACGCGGTTTCGGGCCGGCCATTTCCTGACCGAGCATGACGATCACGCCGAGGGCAAGAACCGCTTCTTCGCCTATGTGCTGAACCTGACGCCGGCGTGGCGGATCGAATGGGGCGGGCTGCTGGCCTTCCACGGGGCGGACGGCAATGTGGCCGAGGCCTTCACCCCGCGCTTCAATACGCTGAACCTGCTGAAGGTGCCGTCGCCGCATTCGGTGACGCAGGTGGCGCTGTCGGCGGGGGCGGACAGGCTTTCGGTCACCGGCTGGCTGCGCGGCCGCTGATCAGGCCGGTTCGGCGAACACCACCGGAAGGCCCGCGGCGTGCCAGGCCTGGATGCCGCCGGTCAGGTTGAACAGGGGCTGGCCGTCCGGTCCGGCAGGGCCGACGAAGGCGCAGACCTGATGGCTGCGTCCGCCCTTCAGGCACTGGACGATGATCTTCTTGTCGGCGGGCAGGTCCAGCGCCTCCCAGGCGGCGGGCATCTGGCTGAGCGGGGCCAGGATGGCGCCGTCGATGCGGGCGGCGGCGAACTCGTCCGCCTCGCGCACGTCGATCAGCACGGCCTCGCCCGCCTGCAGCCAGGCGGCGGCCTCTTCCACCGTCACCGTGGCGACCGTCATCGCGCGGGCGTCCCGGGCTGGGCCGGCGCATGGACGGGGCTGTCCGCGCTGCGCTTCTGGCCCAGGTGTTTGGCGGCTTCTTCCGGCCCGATCTCAAGGAAGGCGGGGGCCGAGGCGTTGAACTCGTCTATATTGCCGGTGCGGACCACGACCTGGCGCGCGCCGTCCCAGATCATGTGCAGGGCGACATACAGCACCACGACCAGGCCGATGTAGCCGATCCAGCTGAAGCGATGCAGCAGCTTGGCGATATAGGTGGCGGCCACCCCCATCAGGGCGATCGACAGGATCAGGCCGAAGACCATGATCCACGGATGTTCGTGCGCCGCGCCGGCGACGGCCAGCACATTGTCCAGCGACATGGTGATGTCGGCGACCATGATCTGGATCAGGGCGGCGCCGAAGCTCTTGCGCTTGACGCCCAGCTCCTCGGGCGAGGGGCCCGTGCCATGCTCGATGCTCATGGCCAGCTGAAGCTCGGCCTCCGCCTCGGCCTGGTCGTGGGTCGCCTGCTCGCGCAGTTCGCGCCACATCTTCCAGCAGACCCACAGCAGCAGAAGGCCGCCCGCCAGCAGCAGCCCCACCAGGGCCAGAAGCTGGACGGTGATCAGCGCAAAGCCGATGCGCATGACGACGGCGGCGGCCAGACCGATCAGAATGGCCTTCTTGCGCTGGTCCTGGGGCAGGGCGGCGGCGGCCAGGCCCACGGCGACGGCGTTGTCGCCGGCCAGGACCAGATCCATCAGCAGGACCTGGCCCAGGGCCGCGGCCTGGCTGGCGAGTTCGGGAGACGAGAGGAATTCCATGTCCGCTCTCTAACGCCGGTGCGACCTTCTGTCAGCCGCGTTGCGCGCGCGCCGCCTCATAAAGCGCCACGGCGGCGGCGTTCGACACGTTCAGGCTCTCGAAACCGCCGGGCATGGGGATTTTGGCCAGGACGTCGCAGTGTTCGGCCACCAGCCGGCGGATGCCGTCGCCCTCCGACCCCATGACCAGGACGGTCGGCTGCGAATCAAGCGCCTCTTCCAGCGTCTGTTCGCCCGACCCGTCCAGGCCCACGGCCCTCCAGCCCAGATCGGCCAGACGCTCCAGCGCGCGTGACAGGTTCGTCACCCGCGCATGGGGCAGACGCTCGGTCGCGCCGACCGCCGCCTTGGCCAGGGCGCCGGCCAGGGCCGGGGCGTGGCGATCCTGCACGATGATACCCCGCGCGCCGAAGGCCAGGGCCGAGCGGAAGATGGCGCCGACATTCTGGGGGTCGGTCAGCTGGTCCAGCATGACGATCACGCCCTCAGCCGGATCGGCCAACTCGTCCAGCGTCACGCCTTCCAGCGGCTGAACCTTGAACACCATGCCCTGGTGCACCGCGCCTGCGGGCAGCATCCGGGTCAGGGCCTGATTGTCCATGACCTCGATCTTGTGGCCGTGGTTCAGCCGGCCGTCCTCGATCTCCTGCGCGCGGTCGGCGGTGACGATCAGACGACCCGTTCCCCGACGCGAGGGATTCGCCAGGGCGGCCAGAACCGGGTGGCGGCCCCACAGATAATTATCGGCGTCCGACTTGCCCCGGTCGGCGGATCGGGGCTGCCGAGGCGTATCTTCGCGCGCGGCAAACCCTTGCGCGGCGGGCTTTTGCGCCTTGTCGCGCGGTCCTCCGGGCCGGTTTCCGAAGACCTGTTTTTTACCGCTTTTACGGTCGTTGCGTTCTGATTTCGACGACACTATAAGACGCCCTCCGATTTGGAGCCCCAAGGGCTTTCGGGTCTGGGCGCCCCCTCTACTGCAGAGGAGGCGACAAGCCGAAGGCTTTTGTTTCGTCCCGCATCTTTATGGGCGGAACGAGGGGTCCGGCGGTTCGACAAGGCGCGCTGGGGGAATGTCCCGAGTGGCAAAGGGGGGGGACTGTAAATCCCCTGCGTAAGCTTCGAAGGTTCGAGTCCTTCTTCCCCCACCACGCGCCTTCGAACACGACGGATCAGGACGCCGGAGAGGATCGGCTGCGGCGTTCCCCAAGAACTTCCGCAGTCTCCGCGCGGGTATAGCACAATGGTAGTGCAGCAGCCTTCCAAGCTGAGGATGTCGGTTCGATCCCGTCTACCCGCTCCAGGTTTTTTCAGCACAGCGCCCCTCCGCTGACGGACCAGGGCCTCGAGGAGTTTTGGCCATGGCCAAGGAAAAGTTCGAA
>NZ_DJKE01000003.1 GCF_002434505.1 Brevundimonas sp. UBA6550 | reverse complement strand
GAAAGCAAGAAGTTTTTCAACCCTTTCTTCCCCTCGAAAACCCCGGAAAACCAGTCCCCAAGGCCCCGCAGGCCGGCCCGTTTCCGAGCGAGGCAGCCCTATACGGGCAGCCCTTTTTCGCAGCAAGAAGAATCTGGAGAAGCGACGAAGATTCTCACGGATTCGGAATCGGCGAACGTCGCCCTAGACCGCATGACGCCCTTTGGGATCAGGCCCCGCCGAGCCTGGACATCAGTTCGGGGTCTTTTTCGACCAGCGCGACTTCGGCTTCGAACGCCTGCTGCGCCTCCCCTTCTTTGTCGAACAGGGTCGGCGCGTCGGTCCTCAGACTGACGACGGCGAATCCGTCTTCGCGCTGTGCCAGGGTCACGCCGCTGCGGGCGTGAAGGACTCGTGTTTGCGTGAGGTCGGTCATCGGTCGTGTCTCCGCGTTTCTGAGACAACGCGCGTGGGTCCGGAATCGTCGCCTCTGTCAGACGCTGGAGAGCCGCTCTTCGATTCGAGCGAGGAGCGCGGCGTCATCCAGCCCTTCCAGGGCGATCATCTTGAGCCGCGACTGGCCGCCCCGCGTCAGGGCGACGGCTGACTTCGGCAGATCCAGGCCTCTGGCCAGGAATCGGATCAGGGCCTCGTTGGCCTCGCCATCGACGGGTCGCGCACGGACGCGGACCTTGAGAATCCGTCGACCCGACGCATCCACGTCCCAGCCGTCGATTCGGTCCATGGCGGCGCCGGGCTGCAGCTTCACGGCCAGGGTCGCCATTCCATCGCTCCCAGATATGCAAAAGGCGCGACATCGTCTCCGACATCGCGCCCCTCGCAGAGTCTATCGTCCAGGCGTCAGCCCAGGGCGGCCATCAGTTCAGGCACGGCGGTCTTGTAGTCCGCGACCAGACCGTAGTCGGCGACCTGGAAGATCGGCGCGTCGGGGTCCTTGTTGATGGCGACGATGGTCTTGGAGTCCTTCATCCCCGCCAGGTGCTGGATCGCGCCAGAGATGCCCACGGCGATATAGAGCTGGGGCGCGACCACCTTGCCGGTCTGGCCGACCTGATAGTCGTTGGGCGCATAGCCGGCGTCGACGGCGGCGCGCGAGGCGCCGATGGCGGCTCCCAGCTTGTCAGCCAGAGGCTCCATCACGGCGTGGAATTCATCCGCCGAGCCCAGGGCGCGGCCGCCGGAGACGATGATCTTGGCGGCGCCCAGTTCGGGCCGATCCGACTTGACCATCTCCTCGGAGACGAAGGCGGTCTTGGACGCCTCGGCGCCGGCGACGCTCTCCACAGGGGCCGAGCCGCCCTCGGCGGCGGCGGCGAAGGCGGTCGGGCGCACCGTGATCACCTTCCTGGCGTCCGACGACTGGATCGTCTCCAGCGCATTGCCGGCGTAGATCGGCCGGACGAAGGTGTCGGCCGAGACGACTTCGACGATGTCCGAGATCGGCGCGACATCCAGCTTGGCGGCCAGACGCGGGGCGAAGTTCTTTCCGTCCGTGGTCGCAGGCGTCAGGATGGCGTCGTAGCCGTCCGCCAGCGGCAGGACGGTCGCTTCGACCGCCTCGGCCAGCATCTTGCCCAGACCCGCGCTCTCGGCCAGCAGCACCTTGCGCACGCCGGCGATCTTGGCCGCGCTGTCGGCGGCGGCCTGCGCGCCCTGGCCCAGGACCAGAACGTCCACGTCGGACGACAGGCCCAGAGCGGCGGTCACGGTCTTGTTGGTGGTGTCGCGAACGGTCGAACCGTCGTGATCGGCGATGACGAGGACAGCCATATTACAGCGCTCCCGCGGACTTGAGCTTGGAAACCAGTTCGGCGGCGTCGGCCACCTTGACCCCGGCCGACCGCTTGGGCGGCTCGGTGACCTTCACGACCTTCAGACGGTCGGCGACATCGACGCCATAGTCGGCGACCGCCTTGACCGCGATCTCCTTCTTCTTGGCCTTCATGATGTTGGGAAGCGACGCATAGCGCGGCGTGTTCAGACGCAGGTCCACCGTCACCACGGCGGGCAGTTCAGCCGCAACCGTCTGCAGGCCGCCGTCGACTTCGCGCGTCACCGTGGCCTTGCCGCCGTCGATGACCAGCTTGCCGGCGAAGGTGGCCTGGGGCCAGTCCAGCAGGGCGGCCAGCATCTGACCCACCGCATTGTTGTCGCCGTCGATCGACTGTTTGCCCATCAGGACCAGGTCCGGCTTCTCCTCGTCGACCACCGCCTTCAGCAGTTTGGCGACGGCCAGAGGCTCCAGGTCCGTGTCCGACTGAACCAGGATGCCCCGGTCCGCGCCCATGGCCAGGGCCGTGCGGATCGTCTCCTGGGCCTGGGTCACGCCGATGGAGACGACGACGATCTCGTCCGCCGTTCCGGCCGCGTGATGCTCCTTGCCTTCCTTCAGACGAACCGCCTCTTCGACGGCGATCTCGTCGAACGGGTTCATGCTCATTTTGACGTTGGCCAGATCGACGCCCGACTGATCCGCCTTGACGCGGGCCTTGACGTTATAGTCGATCACCCGTTTGACGGGGACGAGTACCTTCATGGGTCTATCCGTGAAATCGCCTGAATGCAGGGGCAAGGACATGGAGCGGTCGCGAAGGCCTGTCAACGTAACGCGGGGTCAAGCTGCGGCTGCGATCCTCACCTAACGGACCACGAGATGAAGCGTTTCCTGACCTTTCCCCGCCTGGCGATGATTTTCTTCGGCCTGTTCGGCGTCGCCATCGTGGGGATTTTCGTGCTGCAGGACTATTGGGTCGCGCCGGGCAAGCGGTGCGAGGCGGCCGGAAAATGGTATGACATGGAAAGCCGCATCTGCGCCCAGCCCATCTCCATCGCCCAGATCACCGGCCGTCCGAACGGCGTGTCGCGCGAGGAGGCCTCGGCCGAGAAGAACCGCGAGCTGGTTCGCATCGAACATGAGCTGGCCGCCGAAAGCCGCGCCCGCGCCGCCGACGCCCAACGGCAGAAGGCGGCCCTGGCCGCTGCAAGACCGGCGGCCTGATCGTAAAAGCCCTCAGCGCGTCGCGCCCGGCTTCCACTTGATGTCGCCGGCGCCATTGGCGTTGGCGCGGCGGGCGGCCACGAACAGATGGTCCGACAGCCGGTTTAGATAGCGGACGGCCGCGCCGTTCACCGCCTCCCCGGCCTCGACCAGCCGCACGGCCTCCCGCTCGGCCCGGCGACAGACGGTGCGCGCCACGTGCAGATGCGCCGACAGCGGCGCCCCGCCCGGCAGGATGAAGCTGTCCAGGGCCTTGAGGCTCTCGTTCATCCAGTCGATTTCCTGCTCCAGCCGCTCGACCTGGCTGTCGATGATCCGCAGCGCCTCCCACGCCGGAGGCGGATCGAGCGGCGTGGCCAGGTCGGCGCCCAGGTCGAACAGCTCGTTCTGGATGCGGCCCAGCATGGCGTCGATCCGGTCGTTCTGACCACTGTTCAGACGCGCGATGCCGATCACGGCGTTCAGCTCGTCCACCGCTCCATAGGCCTCGACCCGGGCGTCGGTCTTGGAGACGGGCGCGCCTGAGGCCAGCCGCGTCTGACCGCCGTCGCCGGTGCGAGTGTAGATCTTGTTCAGCGTCACCATGGTCAGCCTCCCCGCGTCGCCTTCCACATCATGCCGATCACCAGCAGCACCACCGCCACGGCCTGCAGCCCGACGCGCAACCGCATCAGCCGGTTGGAATGGGTCCGCGCATAGGCCCCGCCGCGAAACAGCGAATAGAGACCCAGGCCCAGGGTGATCGTCACGGCGACGATGGCGGCGACGATCAGAAGGTCGAAAATCTGCATGGCCTCGTTCTAGACCCGGATTGCGACCGGGCGCCAGCGCGCGGCGTCGGACCGCGCGCCGATACGGCTCCGCTTGCGACGGATGGGCGCACCCCCCTTGGACGACCTTTGCGAATGCTGTTGAGAGGCGCTCGCAAGTATTAGGGGCTGTTCTATCATGACGATTTCGACCCGCGCACGCCTGCTGGCCGGCGCCTCCCTGGCCTTCTGCCTGACCGCGAACGCCGCCCTGGCCCAGACCGCCCAGCCCTCGACCGCCCAGCCCTCTGAACTGGGCGAGATCGTCGTCACCGCCTCGGGCTTCGAGCAGCGGATCAATCAGGCCCCCGCCTCGATCAGCGTCATTCCCCGCGCCGAGATCGAGGAGGTGCGGGCCGTCTCCATCGCCGAAATCCTGAACAATGTCGAAGGCGTCGACACCGGCGCCGCCGTCGGCAAGTCGGGCGGCCAGACCATCAATATCCGGGGCATGGGGTCGGACTACACCCTGATCCTGATCGACGGCCGCCGCCAGAACACAGCCGGCAGCGTCACGCCCAACGGCTTCGGCGAGACCGCCACCAGCTTCCTGCCGCCCGTCTCGGCCATCGAGCGGGTCGAGGTGGTGCGCGGCCCCGTCTCCACCCTGTACGGGTCCGACGCCATGGGCGGGGTGGTCAACATCATCACCCGCAAGATCGGCGACGCCTGGCACGGATCGGCGACGGCCCATTACACCCTGCAGGGCGACGAGGAGTTCGGCGATATTCGCGGCGGCGACGTCTATCTGGCCGGGCCGCTGGTCGCGGATCGCGTCGGCGTCTCGATCCGGGCGTCGCGCTCGGAGCGGGAGCAGTCCAGACTGACCTATGAGACCGTCGCGGGCGTCCAGACCCCGGTGTCCGGCTTTGGCCGCAGCGCCACGGCCAACCAGATCTGGTCTGCAGGCGGGCGCGTGGCCTTCAACCTGCATCCCGACCACGACCTGTGGATCGACGGCGACGTGAGCCGCCAATGGTATGACAACTCCAAGGGCCAGATGGGCACCGCCACCACCGCCGGCGGCTATGACAAGTTCCTGGAGTTCAACCGCGATCAAATCGCCGTGGCCCACAACTGGCGCCTGCCGTTCGGGGTGCTGGAATCCAACTATTCGGTCGCCAGGACCGAAACCCGTGGCCGGATCATTCCAAACGGCGTCGCCGGCGCCGGCGGCGGCCGCACCTTGGAGAGCGAAAATCGCATCTTCGACACCAAGCTGTTCTCGCAATGGCGCAACCACACCTTCACTGTGGGCGGCCAGCATTGGGACGCCGAAATGACGGACGGCGTGGTGTCCGGCACGTTCAACCACACCCAGTGGGCCGTCTTCGCCGAGGACGAGTGGCGTTTCACCGACAACCTGGCCCTGACGCTGGGGGCGCGGCACGACGACCATTCCACCTTCGGCTCGCACTTCAGTCCGCGCGCCTATCTGGTGTGGAACCCCAGCGCCGTCTGGACCGTGAAGGGCGGCGTCAGCCAGGGCTTCAAGACCCCGCGGCTGGAGCAACTGGCGTCGGGCATCAACGGCTTCGGCGCCCAGGGCCGCCTGCCGCTGCTGGGCAGCCCCGGCCTGATGCCGGAAACCTCGACCTCGACCGAGTTCGCGGTCCTGTACGACGATCACCAGCGGCTGCGCGCCGGCGTGACCGTCTTCCACAACCAGTTCGACGACAAGATCGCCACCGGCGTCCCGATCGCCAACTGCCTGTTCCGCCTGACCCAGGCCCAGTTCGACGCCGGCGGGTATAATAAGTCGGGCTGCTACGACGTGGGTTTCTATACCGCCTACATCTCCACGGTTCCGACCTTCGCCCAGAGCGTCAACGTCGACGAGGCGGTGACGAAGGGCGTCGAGGCCACGGCCCGCTTCCGCTTCGACGACGCCTGGACGCTTCAGGGCAACTACACCTTCACCGACAGCGAACAGAAATCGGGCGCGGCGGCCGGCCAGCCTCTGACCGACACGCCCGAGCATATGCTGAACGCCAATCTGCGCTGGAACGCCACGGATCGCATGAACCTGTGGCTGCGCGGCGAATATCGGTCGTCGCGTTATCGGGGCGTCGGCGACGCCCAGACGGCGCTGGGCGACTACAAGGCCTACAGCCTGTTCCACCTAGGCGGCGCCTATCGGATCGACGACAATCTGACCGTGAACGCCGTGGTCTATAATGTCTTCGACAAGGACTTCGTCAGCCTGCTTCCCTATGGGACGCCTGTGTCCTATGCGCCGGAGTTCGCCAACAACCAGGAGCCGCGCCGCCTGTGGGTCTCCGTCACGGCCGCCTTCTGATCGCGCAATCGCGGGCCGCTTGGGGTCGTCTCGGCGACCCCTGTTCTTTTCCAGGACAACCTAAGCCATTTGGTGACGATTTCGCGTCTAGGGTGATCGCATGACCGATCGCGCCGTCCGCAGTCTGGAACATCTGAAGGGCTCGGCCTCCACGGCGCGGGTGCTGAACCTGCTGCGCGTTTGGGAGGAGAACGGCGACAGCGGCCCCGACGGCGCCGTGCGCAATCCCGAGTGGGCCAGCTTCCCCATCTTCCGCACCTCAGCGCTCAACCGCGCCCTGATCATAAAACACCGTGTGCGGCGCAACGAGATCGACCTGTTCAACGGCCGCCGTCAGGTCGTGACCAAGGTGGTCATCCCTATCGACGACACCGACCTGAAGACCGGCGGCCGCTACGTCTTCGTCAACCAGATCGGCTTCGAGCGGATGATGATGGAGGCGTTCGGGGTTCCAGCGAACCATCCCGACATCGAGACCCTGCGCCTGATCGACAAACTGCCGTCGCTGGATCCCTTCCTGCTGCGCGAACAGCTCCGACGCGGCGGGCTGGACCCCGCGCCCTGCTATTTTTCGATCAGCGAAAGCGATCTTCAGCGGATGCTGGCCTTCGTGCGCAGCGAGATCGAACCGCTGGTCACCCTCAGCCTGGGATCCGACACCGTGGCGGTGAACGCGGACTCGGCCGGTCGGATGGCGGCCAAGATCCTGTCCAACACCCCGGGCGATCAGCTGGACGCCCTGCGACTGACGCTGCGCCTGGCGCCGGAGCAGTATCAGGAAGGCGTTTTCTGCTGGAAAGGCTTCCTCTATTACAAGTGGACGCTGGCGGCCCTGTTGGGCGACGTCGCCAATGTCGCCGAGGCCGTGCGCACCATCCGCCCGATCGGCAAGACCGACCGCGCCGCCAAGGAGTATCTGGCCCGCAGCCGCGACGTTCTGCGCGGCCGCATCATCAAGACCTGCGACGAGGTCAGCCGGACACTTCGCATCTATGACGACGCCTACGCCAAGCTGACCCAGGAAGGCCAACCCACCGCCTTCCGCGACTTTCTTCTGGATGCGCCCTCCATGTTCGCCAAGCTGGGCGACCAGCTGGGCGCCGTGCAGCACATCGTCAGCTACTGGCGCTTCCGCTTCGGCCCCGGCGCCCCGCCGGTCAATGTCGAGGAGCTGATGGACATCTTCATGGACTTCGAAACCGGCCTCCTGGGCCGCGGCGAACTGCCCGACGACATCGGCATGGTCGCCGCCTGACGCCCGGTCAGTGGGCCTCGTCCCAGTTGGGGGCGGCGCGGGCGTCGACGACTAGGGGGACGGTCAGGGCGACGGCGGGTTCGGCGGCGTTCTCCATGATGCGGCGGATCACGGGGATGGCGCGCTCGGCCTCGTCCTGCGGCGCCTCGAACACCAGTTCGTCGTGGACCTGCAACAGCATCCGCGTCTTCAGCCCGGCGTCCACCAAGGCGCCCGGCATGCGGATCATGGCGCGGCGGATGATGTCGGCGGCCGCGCCCTGGATCGGGGCGTTGATGGCCGCGCGCTCGCCGAACTGACGCTCGGCCCCGGACTTGGACAGGATGGCGGGAATGTGGATGCGACGCCCGAAGACGGTCGAGACGAAGCCAGTCTGGCGCACCTCGGCCTTGGTGCGGTCCATATAGTCGCGGATGCCGGGGAAGCGTTCGAAATAGGTCTTGATATAGGCCCCGGCCTCGCCCTGATCGATGCCCAGCTGGTTGGCCAGGCCGAAGGCCGAGATGCCATAGACGATGCCGAAATTGATCGCCTTGGCGCGACGGCGCGTCTCGGACGGCATCCCTTCGACCGGCACGCCGAACATTTCGCTGGCGGTCGCGGCGTGGATGTCCAGCCCGGCCTTGAAGGCGCGTTTCAGCTCGGCGATGTCGCCGATATGGGCCAGCAGGCGCAGCTCGATCTGGCTGTAGTCGGCGCTGATCAGCACATGGCCGGGCGCGGCGATGAAGGCCTGGCGGATTTCGCGCCCCGTCTCGGTGCGGATCGGGATGTTCTGCAGGTTCGGGTCGCTGGACGCCAGACGCCCGGTCGAGGCGGCGGCCAGCTGATAGGAGGTGTGGACCCGATCAGTCCTGGGATCGGCGGCGGCGATCAGGGCGTCGGTATAGGTGCCCTTCAGCTTGGACAGTTGGCGCCAGTCCAGAATGGTGCGCGGCAGCTCGTGGCTGAGGGCCAGCTCCTCCAGCACGCTGGCGTCGGTGCCCCACTGGCCGCTGGCGGTCTTCTTGCCGCCCGGCAGGTTCAACTCGCCGAACAGGATGTCGCCGATCTGGCGCGGCGAGCCGATGTTGAAGGGCCGGCCGGCGATCCGTTCGGCCTCGGCTTCCAGCTCGGCCATGCGCAGGCCGAACTCGCTGGACAGACGTTTCAGTCGCTCGGGATCGATGCGGACGCCCGCCGTCTCCATGTCGGCCAGCACGGTCGGCATCCCCCGCTCCAGCGTCTCATAGACGGTGGACAGGCCCTCGCGCGCCAGGCGCGGTTTCAGGATGCGCCACAGCCGCAGCGTCACGTCGGCGTCCTCGGCGGCGTATTCCGAGGCGGGTCTCAGGGCGACGTGCTTGAACGACTTCTGGCTCTTGCCCGTCCCGGCCACCGACTTGAACGGGATCGGATCGTGGCCGAGATGCAGCCGCGCCAGTTCGTCCATGCCGTGACCGTGCAGACCGCCCTCCAGCACATAGGAGATCAGCATGGTGTCGTCATAGGGCGCGACGCGGATGCCCCGGCGCGCCATGACGGCGATGTCGTATTTGGCGTTCTGCAACACCTTCAGGACAGACGGGTCTTCCAGCAGGGTCTTCAGCCTGGCCAGGGTCGTGGGCTTGTCCAGCTGATGGATCGGCTCGCGCGGCTCGGCTGCGTCGCCGAACAGGCCGCCCTCGCCCGCCTGCGGCTCATGCTCGTGCGTCAGGGGAATGTAGCAGGCTTCGTTCGGCCCGATGGCCAGGGACACGCCGCACAGGCCGGCGTGGGTCGCGGACAGGGCGTCGGTCTCGGTGTCGAAACCGACCACCCCGACCTCGGTCGCCCGCGCGATCCAGCGGTCCAGCGCCTCCTCGGTCTGGATGCATTCATAGGCGGCGTGATCGAAGCTTTGGACCTCCACCGGGCCCTCCACCACCTGGCCGTAGCGCGGCGTGGCGACCGGCGCCGACAGGGTGGGCGCGCGTTTGGGCGCAAAGGCCGAAACGTCGCTGGGGCCCGCCTTGCCGTCGCCGACCCGGCGTTGCAGCGAACGGAACTCCATCGCTTCCAGGAAGGCCGACAGGATCGCGGGATCGGGATCGCGCACGGCGAAATCGTCGATGGCTTCCGGCGCCGGGGCGTCGCAGGTCAGCCGCACCAGATCGCGCGACAGGCGGATCTGATCGGCGAAATCGATCAGGGTCTGGCGGCGTTTGGGCTGTTTGATCTCGCCCGCGCGAGCCAGCAGGGTGTCCAGGTCGCCGTATTCATCCAGCAACTGGGCCGCCGTCTTCGGCCCGATGCCCGGCGCGCCCGGCACATTGTCGACGCTGTCGCCGATCAGGGCCTGAAGATCGACCATCTTTTCGGGCCCGACGCCGAACTTTTCGAACACCTCCGGCTCGGCCAGACGCCGGTCCTTCATCGGGTCCCACATCACCACGCCGCCGCCGATCAGCTGCATCAGGTCCTTGTCGGACGAGACGATCACCGCCTCCCCGCCCGCATCGCGCGCCTTGCAGGCGTAGGTGGCGATCAGGTCGTCGGCCTCGTAGCCGGGCAGTTCGACGCAATGCACCCCGAACGCCGCCGTCGCCTCGCGCACCAGCGGGAACTGGGGCACCAGATCCTCGGGCGGCGGCGGGCGGTGGGCCTTGTACTGGTCGTACAGGGTGTTGCGGAACGTCTTTTCCGAATGATCGAAGATGGCGACCAGATGGGTGGGGCCATCCGCACCCTTCATGTCCTTCAGCAGCTTCCACAACATGTTGCAGTAGCCCTGGACCGCGCCGACCGGCAGGCCGTCCGACTTGCGCGTCAACGGCGGCAGGGCGTGATAGGCGCGGAAGATGTAGGCCGAGGCGTCGATCATCCACAGCCGCAGCGCGGGGCCGTCCTGCGTCAGGGGGCGGTCGGCGGGGTCGGCGTCGGCGGCGGGAAGGTCGGTGGAGGCGTCGGACATGGGGCGAACATAGGATGCGCCCTCGCCGCCGTCATGTCTGGATCGCAGCGGGCCGCTACAAACCTTCGGGCAGATGCTCGAGATCGGGCATGACTGTCAGCTTCTCCTGCGGGTCTATCAGCACGGGAAAGGTCGCGCCGATCCGGCAGAAGAAGTCTCTGCGGGCGAAGGATTCGGGTCGGAATTCGATGGTCAGCCCGGCGTCATAGGTCGGCTGGCCGTCGTCGGGCGTGACACGCAGACCCAGGGCGGCGAAGCTGGAGCCGTCGGCGTTCGACCGGGCGTCCACCGCCGACACCGTGGCCTGGCCCCGACGTCCCTCGCGCCGCAGACCTTCGGCGCGGCCCGCGCCCCGATCGGTCGCGCCGGTCACGTCGATGGTGTTTCGACTGCGGCCGGCCATGCGGTCCGCCATCATCGACGCGGCCTTGCGTCCCGCCGTCGCGCCGGTCTCGATCTCGCGCCACAGGATGTTGAACCGGGCGGGGTCTGCACGTTCGAAGACGACAGGCAGGGTCTGGCCCGGCGACGGCCATTTGGACGCCCGGGCGAAACCGACTCCATGAACCGCCATGGCGTCGACCCCCGCCCCCGAAAGCACCCCGTCCAGGTCATAGTTCGAAGACGCCACGCCGGCTTCCGGCGGCTGGCTGACGGCGACGACCAGCAATTCGCCCCGCACCGGATCGTTCAGCTTCACCGGCCCCAGCTTTCGCCAGATCAGAAGGCCGACGCCCGCGACGATGACGATCGGCGCGAACACCGACACCAGGATGATCGCGATCGTGGGTTCGACGGTCATGGGCGGCTTCCTCGGCGGGGGCGGACGTCAGGGACGATCAGAACTCGGTCCAGCTCGACCCCGGATCGCGCTGGCCGGGCTGGGCCTGCTGCTGGCCCCAGGACACGACCATGAAGGCCTTGTGGCTGCGGATGCGATAGGTGCCGATCATCGGCACCACGGCGCCCAGCGGCGCGCCGGTCTTGGCCTCGTAGAGGAAGCCCGAAAACTCGGCGACGCCCACCCGGTCGCGATGGCTGTAGACCGACAGCTCCGGCAGGGAGACGACGTTGAAGGTCTCGTTGATCGGAATACGCATTTCGGGAATGCCGAAGACGCGCCGCATCTGCTCCAGCGACAGGGTGCCGGCGCGGATTTCGAACACGGCGTTGGCGTCGTCCTTGGTGCGGGCCAGGCTGAAACCGGCGTCGGAGATGGCGCCGCGAATGGCGCTGACCGCATATCGCGTGCCCTCGCCCTGGAAATAGGCGTCGTCCACGAACACCGACGCCCCCAGCGGCAGCGGCAGCACCAGCCCCTCGATGGCCCGGTCGGACGCTCGCGCCAGCAGCAGCTGCTCGGTCGCGGTGCGCCCCGTGTTGCTCTCGGTGGTCGAGGCGCAGGCCGATAGGGCCAGCGCCGCAGCCGACAGGGCCGCGACCGGCCGCAACCGCATCACCAGACCCCGGTGTTGGGCATCGAAGCCCAGGGCTCGGCCGGCGCCAGCGGTTCGCCTTCCTGAAGCAGTTCGATGGAGATGCCGTCGGGCGAACGGACGAAGGCCATGTTGCCGTCGCGTGGCGGCCGGTTGATCGTCACCCCGCCGTCCATCAGCGTCTGGCAGGCGGCGTAGATGTCATCGACCTTGTAGGCCAGATGACCGAAGTTGCGGCCGCCCTCATAGTCTTCGGCGTCCCAGTTGAAGGTCAGTTCGACCTCGGGACAGCGCTCCGCCGCCGACTGCGCCAGGTTCTTGGGCGCGGCGAGGAAGATCAGGGTGAACCGGCCCGCCTCATTCTCGGTGCGGCGCACCTCCTGCAGACCCAACAGGTCGCAGTAGAAACGCAGCGAGGCGTCGACGTCCTTCACCCGGACCATGGTGTGCAGATAACGCAAGGGGCGGCTCTCCATCCGAACGGGCTGTCCCACAGTCCTATAGACCCGGACCGCCCGACATCCGACTGAACTGAGGTTACGACCTCTTAGTGCGCCTCGGCCGCGCGGGCCGCCGGGCTCAGATACTCGTTCTCGTCATGCGGATGGGCAGACAGGACGAAGCGGCGGTCGCAATAGCCGCATTCGATGAAGTCGTCCTCGCCCATGTCCATATAGACCAGCGGGTGGCCCAGGGCGCCGCCGCCGCCGTCGCAGGCCACGCGCTTGGTGGAGACGACGATCTCTTCGGGCGGCGGGATGATGGCGTCGGAATGGCGGGGGGGCATGATGCGGTCCGATGTGGCAGGCTTGCGCGCTTCCTAGGCGGACCTGCCTCCAAGGTCAAACCTCGGACGCCGCCGCCGCGCGACGGCCCAGAAGGCGGTTCAGCATCGCCTTGCGCTTCTTGAACAGCGTCAGACCCAGGCAGGCGGCGCCGACCCACAGACCGATCTCGCCGATCAGCAGCAAGGCGGCGCCGGCGATGGCCGCATGGGTCATGTCGATCTGATCGATCTTGCCAGCCAACAGCGCCAGTCCGCCGCCGACATAGCCGACGGCGCAGACGCCCATGGCCACAAAGCCGATCAGGCGCGTGCGGGGCGACTTGGGCGGGGTCTGGATTGCGGGAACAGTCATGGTCATCTCCATCAAGCTCGATTGTCTTTGTGACAAGGAAACTAGACATAAAGGATGAACACGTCAAGCATCATTGACACAAGGTCATGCACGCTTGTCGCGCCAGTTCCGACAGACAGGTTGGCGAATGCGGCCGCGCCCCCTACCTATGCCGCTCGCCGTCCCGCCCGAGTGAACAGCCGACCATGCCCGAGACCTATGCCCTGCCCGACAACGCCATCGAGGTGCGCGGGCTGAAGAAGACCTATGCCGGGTCCAAGAAGGCGCCGCCCAAGACGGCCCTGCGCGGCGTCGATCTGATCATTCCGCGCGGATCGGTCTTCGGCCTGCTGGGACCCAACGGCGCGGGCAAATCGACCCTGATCAACATCCTGGCCGGGGTGGTGAAGAAGTCCGAAGGCGCGGTGAAGATCTGGGGCCGCGACATCGACAAGGAGCCGCGCGACGCCGCAGCGGCCCTGGGCGTCGTACCGCAGGAGATCGTCGCCGACGTCTTCTTCACGCCCCGCGAATCGCTGGAGGTGCAGGCCGGCTTCTACGGCGTGCCGAAAAACGAGCGCCGCTCCGACGAACTTCTGGCGGCGCTGGGCCTGTCGGACAAGGCCAACGCCTATGTCCGCGCCCTGTCCGGCGGCATGAAGCGGCGGCTGATGGTGGCCAAGGCGCTGGTGCATAATCCGCCCATCCTGATCTTGGACGAGCCGACGGCGGGCGTGGACGTCGAACTGCGTCGCCAGCTGTGGGCCTATGTGCGGCGGATCAACGAGGAAGGGGTCACCATCGTCCTGACCACCCACTACCTCGAAGAGGCGCAGGAGCTTTGCGACACCATCGCCATCGTCAACCGGGGCGAGGTGGTGGCCTGCGAGCCCACGCCGCAACTGCTGCGCCGCCTGGACAGCCGCAATGTCGTGGTGACGCCCGAGACGCCCCAGGCGACGCCGCCGGTGCTGGCGGGCTTCGAGGTCACGCCCCGACCGGGCGGCGCCTTCGCCGTCGCCTACAAGAAGGGTCAGTCGTCGGTGGAGCAGGTCATCAACGCCGTCCGCGCCGCCGGCGTCACCATCGCCGACATCACGACCGAAGATCCTGATCTCGAAGACGTCTTCCTGGCCCTGACCTATGGGGATGCGTCGCGGGTCGATCCGACCAAGGACTAATCGACCTCGGCCAGGAAAGCGAAGATCGCGGCCCGCGCCTCCGGCTCGTCCAGCATGGGGGCGTGGCCGACGCCCGGCGCCTCGACATAGGCCATGGCGGGCGCCGCCTTTCTCATCCGCGCGGCGATGTCGGCGCTGAGCAAGTCGGAGGTCGCGCCGCGCACCAGCAGGGTCGGGCGTTTGCGCGCCAGACGCCGGAACATCGGCCACAGATCGGGAACCAGGGCCTTGGCCCCCGCCGCACGGATCGGCACGGCGATGTCGGGGTCGTAGTCCAGCCCGATCCGACCGTCAGGCCCCTGACGGAAGACGCGCCGCGCGAACGCGGCCCAGTCCGCCTCGCCATAATGGGGAAACGCCACGCCATTGATCCGCCGGGCGTAGTCCGCAGCGTCGGCCCAGGTGTCGATCTGAACGGACTGGCCGCTGTAGGCGGCGATGCGCGCCAGGCCCTCCGGCGCCACCTCCGGCCCGATGTCGTTCAGGACCGCCCCGACCACCGCCTTGGGCCGCATCGCCGTCAGCGCCATGGTGATCAACCCGCCCATGGAGGTTCCGACGAACACCGTCCGCGCAACGCCCGCCTGATCCATCAGGGCCAGGACGTCGCGCGCATAGACGTCGGGCGTATAGGTCATCGGATCGGGCGCCCGATCCGACAGGCCGCGCCCCCGCACGTCCACGGCCAGCACCCGCCGGCCGCTTTGCGCCATCAGCGGCGCGATGGCCTCGAAGTCCGCGCTGTTTCGCGTCAGGCCATGGATGGCGATGATGGGCGTTCGCGCCACGCCGGGACCGGCCGCATAGTCGCGGGCGAACAGATGAAGCCCGTCCGGCGAGGTCCAGCGCCGCTCTACGAACGGCTTGGAATCAGGCGACTGCGAACCGGGCATTGGCGATCTCCTCGGACGTTTTCGCCACAGTAATTCACCGGCCGAGGAAATGCGACGCCTTACAGGCCGACCGTCTCGCGCACGAAGGCGTCCAGATCGCCGCCCTCGAACAGGAAACCCTTCACCCCCGCCCGGCGTCCCGCCTCGATGTCGGTCGGCTGGTCGCCGATGATGAAGCTGCGGGCGGGGTCCAGGCCATGCTCGGCTATGGCGCGCGTCAGCATTCCGGGATTGGGCTTGCGGTCCGGGTGATCGGCATGGCGATAGCGCGCCTCGACCGCGTCGGCATGGAAGGGGCAGGCATAGACGGCGTCGATGACGGCGCCCTGATCGGCCAGAGCCTGCACCAGCAGGGCGTTGAAGGCGTGCATCCGGTCTTCGTCGAACAGGCCCCGCGCCACGCCCGACTGGTTGGTGACGATGACGGTGCGATAACCCGCCTGGTTCATCCGACGCACGGCGTCCGCCACGCCGGGGGTCAGCTTCAGGTCCTCGGGGCGGTGGGGATAGCCACAATCCTCGATCAGGACGCCGTCGCGATCCAGAAAGGCGGCGGGGGTTCCGGTCATGCGTTCAGTCTCAGAAGTTCGGAGAAGGCGGTCATCAGGTGATAGAGGCTGGAGGCCGGCGCCGCGCGGTCGTTGGACCGGCCGTCCGCCTCGTAGCTGTCGATCCACAGTCCGGGGACATCGGTCGCCAGATGGGTGTCCAGAATGCGGTGGATCAGGTCCGCCACGCCATCGTCGTTGAAGCTAAGCCCCGTCCGCACCGCCTCGGTCTGCGCCCACAGCCGCCGCCCGCCGTCCAGGGTCGCGCCAGACGGGTCGATCTCTCGGATCAGGAAGCCGTCACGACGGCCTTGCGTCACGGCGCGGCGATGAAGCGCCTCGGCGGTCGCTTCGGCTTCGGTCGCCAGCGGCCCGGCCTGACGCAGCAGCCAGGCCCACTCCTCCAGATGGCCCGGCTCGATGACCCGGCCTTTCTGCGGATCAAGCCGCCAGTCGGCGCCGAAATATTCCCGGATCGCGCCATCGACGGTGAAATGACGCCGACACAGATCCAGCGAAACACGCGCCGCCGTCGCGAACGCCGGATCGGGCGCCGTCGCCTGCCAGGCCAGCATGGCCTCCAGCATATGCATGTGCGGGTTCTGGCGGCGCGGCAGCCGCGGGGGCAGGGCCTCGCGCCATCCGCCATGCGGGGCGGCCATCTGGGCATCGATCGCCGCCAACGTCTGAAACGCCAGGGGCCGCGCACGGGCGTCGCCCAACACGCGATGGGCGGCGGCCAGCGCGAAGATCACAAAGGCCAGATCATAGAGATCAGGCGCCGCATCCGTCACCGCGCCGTCGTCGTCCGTAGCCCCGACCCACAGGCCGTCGTCGCGTCGCCCCGTGGCGATCAGGCAGTCCAGCCCTGCCTGGGCCATGCCGCGCCCCGCCTCCCAGCCCAGGGCGGCGGCTTCGCAAAACACATAGACTTGGCGCGCCTGGACGCGGGTGCGCCGACGCTGGCCAAGGACGGGGCGCCCGTCGAAATCCAGCTGTTCGAAAAACCGCCCTCCGGCGTCCACGCCACATTCGGCCCACAATGGCAGGGCGTGGTCGAACAGCCAGTTCGAGACCCTGGTCTGTGCGGCGGCGAGGGCGGTCATGGCGCTGGCTTAGAGCATGAGCCCGGCCGCCGCCAAGCGAAAGCGACGGTAGCAAAGGGCAACGCGATGTGACGCGCCGCGATTTGGCCCTCGCGCCCGATCTTGCTAGGACGCGCGACACTGGCGGCCCGGTCGAGGGCGCACGCCCACGCTGCCCCGATCCTGTTATTGAGAGAGCGACCCCATGATCCCCTTCATCGACCTTCAGGCCCAACGCCTGCGTCTCGCCGGCAAGATCGAGGCCGCCGTTCAGGAGGCCGTCGTCGGCGGCGCCTGGGTCATGGGTCCGCAGGTCCGTCAGTTCGAGGCCGATCTGGCCGCCTTCGGTCAGGCCAAACACGCCCTGGGCTGCGCCAACGGCACCGACGCCCTGGCCCTGCCGCTGATGGCCTGGGGCGTCGGGCGCGGCGATGCGGTCTTCGTGCCCAGCTTCACCTTCGCCGCCACCGCCGAGGTCGTGCCCTGGTTCGACGCCGAACCGGTATTCGTCGATGTGGACGCCGACACCTACAATATCGACCCGACCGCGCTGGAGCGCGCCATCGAGGGGATCAAGGCAGAGGGTCGACTGAAGCCTCGCGTGGTCATCGCCGTCGATCTGTTCGGCCAGCCGGCCGACTATCCGGCGATCAAGGCCGTCTGCGACAGGCACGGTCTGAAGCTGATCTCGGATTCGGCGCAGGGCTTCGGCTGCACCATCGACGGCGCCCACCCCCTGAAATGGGCTGATGTCACCACCACCAGCTTCTTTCCGGCCAAGCCGCTGGGCTGCTACGGCGACGGCGGGGCCGTGCTGACCAATGACGACGAACTGGCCCAGCTGATGGATTCCATCCGCGTGCACGGCAAGGCCGTCGCGGTGGACCTGAAGGACCGCACCTTCGACCACGACCCTAAATATCTGAACATGCGGATCGGCCTGAACAGCCGTCTGGACACCATCCAGGCCGCCGTCCTGATCGAAAAGCTGAAGGTCTTCGGTCAGGAGATCGAATGGCGAAACGCCGCCGCCGCCCGCTACAACGACGGCCTGCGCCCGCACGTCGCCAAGGTCCCGGACGTGCCGGCCGGCAACATCTCCAACTGGGCGCAATATACGATCGAGCATCCGAACCGCGACGCCCTGGCCGCGCACCTTAAGGAACAGGGCGTGCCGACGGCGGTCTATTATCCGATCCCGCTGCACCTTCAGCCGGCCTATGAACATTACCCGCGCGGCGCGGGCGGCCTGCCGGTCACCGAACGTTTGAAGGACGTGGTCGTCAGCCTGCCGATGCATTCGGACCTGGACGCCGCGACGCAGGACAAGATCATCGCCGCCGTCGCCAGCTTCAAAAGCTGACGGCTCGCCGCTTCTTTTCCCTTCGTCATCCTAGGTCTTGTGCCTAGGATTCATAAACTCAGACCTTCGACCCGTCGCACCGCACACGCCGAGCGTATGGATCCTGGCCACTAGGCGAGGATGACGGACCGAGGGAAAACAAGGGTCGCCTCCATGAACACCTCCACCGCCCCCCTCAAGATCGGCGTCGCCGGCGCCGGCGTCATGGGCCGCAACCATGCGCGCGTCGCCGCAGAAATGCGCGAGTTCGAGCTGACGACCATCTTCGACCCGGACGCCGTGACGGCGGAAGGCGTCGCGGCCGCCTATGGCGCATCGCCGGTCACGACGGCCCAGGCCTTTGTCGAGGCCGGTCTGGACGCCGCCGTCGTCGCCACGCCCAACCGTTTCCATGCCGAGGTCGGGGTGGCCCTGCTGGAAAAAGGCGTCCACGTCCTGGTGGAAAAGCCGATCGCCGCCACCGTCGCGGACGCCCAGCGCATGATCGACGCGGCCAAGGCCAACGACCGCGTCCTGATGGTCGGTCAGGTCGAGCGGTTCAATCCGGCGGTGGAGGCGGTCAAACGCGCCCTTGCCGACGACGAGATCATCTCCATCCAGATCACCCGCGTCGGCCCCTTCCCGCCGCGCATGGGCGAGGTCGGGGTGGTGATCGACCTGGCGGTCCACGACATCGACATCATTCGCCACCTGACGGGCGCCGAGATCACCGAGGTCCAGCCGCAACTGGCCCGCACCCGCGCCGACCGCGAGGACACGGCCCTGCTGCAGTTCCGCCTGGACAACGGGGTTATCGCCCACATCACCACCAACTGGGTCACGCCTTACAAGACCCGTACGCTTCAGGTCGCCACCAAGACCAAGTTCATCGTCGCCGACCTGATCACCCGTCAGGTCACGGAATATTTCGGCCAGCAGCCCGACGGCTCCTATTCCACGCGGATGCTGAACTCCTGGCCCGCCGAACCTCTGAAGAAAGAGCTGGAAGCCTTCGCCCGCGCCATCACAACCGGCGAGACGGCGGCGGTGACCGGCGAGGACGGCCTGAGAAACCTGGAGGTCGCCCTGCGCTGCCTGGGCGAAGCCTGAGCCCCTTTATCGCCGCAAAATCTGAGGAAGAGGGAACATGCGTCGCCTGAACCCCCGATTGCTCGGCCTTCCGGTCGGTCTCGCCGCCCTCGCGCTGGCGACGTCGCCGGCCCAGGCGGACACCCGCTTTCTGTCCTACAACGCCTCGGATCGCATCACCCAGGCCCTGACCAAGGGCGTCACGCTTGAGGTGCGGCGCGGTCTGTTCGGGGCAGTTCAGGTGGAGCGTCTGTTCTCCACCACCGCGCGCGGCACGGCCGGTTTCTCGCGGGGCGGCCCCGACGCGGCGCGGCGCGCCCTGCCCCAGGGCGCGTCGGAGAACGACATCTACGCCGTGGATCAGGACGGCGACGGTCGCGGCCTGTCGCGCGCCCTGTGCCCCGGCGCCGAGGAGGTCTGGCTGATCATGAGCCGGGTTCGCGCGCCCCGCCCCCTGACGATGCAGGCGGTCGGCCGCTGGTCGGACGGCGCCTATCGCCACTGCGTCACCCTGAGTTACGAATGGCGCGGCGAATGGGCCACGGCGCCCACGGCGTCTGCGCTCCCAAACTGATCCGCCGCCGGACTGTTTCATAATGAACACGCGCAAGCGGACATTATGACAGTTTGACTTTTATATTCGACAGTGACACTTTGAGCACATGAACGGCGGCGGCCGTTCTACCGCCACGGAAGATATCCCCCTCCCCGGCGGCGAGAGAGACGAACCTCCCATAGCCCGGCCCGTCGCGGCCGGGCTTTTTTTACGCTCCGCGCCTGCTAGACGAGGGCATGACCCTTCGCCTCGCCACCTGGAACATCAACTCCGTCCGCCTGCGCATCGACCAGGTCGCCCGGTTCGTCGCCGAACGCGCGCCCGATGTCCTGATGCTGCAGGAGATCAAATGCACCACGGACCAGTTTCCCCGCGCCGCCTTCGAGGAGATGGGCCTGCCCCACCTGCGCGTGGCGGGCCAGAAGGGCTGGCACGGCGTGGCCATCGCCAGCCGCCTGCCGCTTGAGGACAGCGACACCTTCCAGGTCTGCAAGCTGGGCCACGCGCGCTGCGTCTCTGCCAGCGTCGTCGGGATCGACGTGCAGAACTTCTATATCCCGGCGGGCGGCGACGTTCCCGACCGGGCGCTGAATCCCAAGTTCGATCACAAGATGGACTTCTACGAACAGCTGACCGAGATCGTGGCGCGCCAGGACAAGGCCCGCCCTCTGGTCATGGCCGGCGACTTCAACATCGCGCCGGGCGAAGGCGACGTGTGGAACCACCGCTACATGTCCAAGATCGTCAGCCACACCCCCATCGAGGTCGAGACGCTGAACCGGCTTCAGGCCACGGGCGGATTCGCCGACGTGCTGCGCGACCGATTCCCCGAGCCGCAGAAGCTGGCCAGTTGGTGGAGCTACCGCGCCGCCGACTTCCGCAAGTCCAACCGGGGCCTGCGTCTGGACCACATCTGGACCTCGCCCGGCCTGACGCCGGCGGTGGTCAAGGACACCGCCCGCATCCACGACGACGTGCGCGAATGGGAACGCCCCAGCGACCACGCCCCCGTGACCGTCGATCTGGACATCTGATCCTTAGAAGACGGCGACCGGCCTGGTCCGCCTCGCGAAGCCGCCGCCCCTGTCCACCGCCCTCGCCGCCCGCGCCAGGCGGGCCACCGCCTCGTCCAGTTCAGCCTCGGGCAGGGTGTAGGGCAGGCGCAGGCGGCGTTCGAAAGCCCCGTCGACGCCGAAACGCGGCCCGGCGGCGAGACGCAGACCCTCCGCCTCGGCCTGGATCGTGACGGCGGAACTGATCGGCGCGGGCAAACGCGCCCAGAACGACAATCCCCCGGCGGGCGTCGGACAGACCCATTCCGGCAGATGTTCCGCCAGCCGTGCGTGCAGGTGATCCCGTCGCGCGCGCAACAGCGGCCGGCGCACCGCCAGGGCCGCCCCCGCGTCGTTCAACAGCTCCACCGCCGCCAGCTGTTCCAGGATCGGCGTTCCCAGGTCTATGCTCGCGCGGCTTTGGGCGAGGCGCTGGATCACGGCGCGATCGGCCCGGATCCAGCCGATGCGCAGGCCGCCCCACACGCTCTTGGACAGGGAGCCCAGCCGCACCACCCGGGGCGCATCGACGGCGGAGGCGGTGAGTGCGGGCGGGCCGCTCAGCGTCAGCTCGACCAGGGTTTCGTCCAGCACCAGAAGGGTCTCCGTCCCCCTCAGTCCCGCCAACAGACGCGCGCGATCCGCCGCCCGCATCATCCGCCCGGTGGGATTATTGTGGTCCAGCACCAGATAGGCCATCGCCGCCTGGCTGCCGCGACAGGCCTCGACCAGGCCCTCCACGTCCCAGCCCGTCTCCCCTTCCCCATCCGGCAGCGCCACCGGAACGGGCCGCGCCCCGGCCGCCAGGATGGCGTCGATGGCCTGCGGATAGGTGGGATGATCGAACACCACCGACGCACCTGGCCTCGTCGTCAGCCGAAGCATATGCACCAGGCCGTTGTGGGCGCCGTGGGTGATCAGAATCTGGCCCGGCGAGGTCGCAAGGCCGCGCCGCCGATAGCCGGCCGCCACCGCCTCGCGCAAGACCTCCAACCCCGTGGTCTCATAGCCGTGGCCGGGCAGGTTCGCCGGCAATCGCTCCAGCGCGCGCACATAGGCGGCATGGACATTGGGGTCGGCCGGCAGCACCGCCGAGGTCAGGTCGATCAGGCCCGCCTCGGCGCCGCTCTGCTCAATCGGCGCTCGGCCCGGCCTCGCTCCGCTGGGCAGGCTGGTGCGCGCCGCCTCGCCCTGGCCGCCCGTCAGAAGGCCGTCATCTCTCAACCGGCCATAGGCGGCCGAAACGGTGGTCCGGCTCAGCCCCAGCGCCTGGGCCAGTTCGCGTTCCCCCGGCAAACGCGCCGCCAGCGGCAATCGACCGTCCAGAATCAGCAGACGAACCGCGCCGGCCAGCTGACGATAGGCTGCGCCGCCGCCCGGCATACGCCATTCGCCGAGGTGGCGGGTCAGAGAGACGGTGCCGATGGCGCGAGGGAACATCACGCCAGAATGCCACAACTGGACCTTTTTTCAAAAGCCAGTTTAGGACATGGATCTGGTCATGACACGCCGCCTTATCCAACTCTTTTCCGGCCTCGTTCTCTACGGGCTGTCCATCGCCCTGATCGTGCGCGCCGACCTGGGGCTGGACCCCTGGGACGTGTTGAACCAGGGCGTGTTCGAGCGGTTCGCGCAGCCGGCGGGATCAGCTTCGGCCTGGTGGTCAATCTGATCGGTCTGGCCGTTTTGCTGCTGTGGATTCCGCTGCGCCAGAAACCCGGCGTCGGCACGCTCGCCAATGTGCTGGTCATCGGAACCGTCGCCAATGTCGGACTGGACTGGATTCCGACCGACCTGGATCTGTCGCTGCGCGCCGGCCTGTTGATCGCCGGCATCGTGCTGAACGGGGTGGCGAGCGGAGCCTATATCGGCGCTGGCCTAGGTCCCGGCCCCCGCGACGGCCTGATGACCGGCATCGTGGCCCGCACCGGCTGGCCGGTGAAATGGGTGCGGACCGCCATCGAACTGAGCGTCATCGCGGTCGGCTGGCTGCTGGGCGGCTCGGTCGGCCTGGGCACAGTGCTCTACGCCGTGACCATCGGCCCGCTGGTCCACGTCTTCCTGCCGCTGTTCACCCTCCGCCCGAAGGCGACCGACTGAGCTTCAGGGCTGCAGCCGGTATCCGCCCGCATCGGTCAGCAGCAGGCGGGCGTGGCCCGGCTCCGGCTCGATCTTCTGGCGCAGGCGATAGATGTGGGTTTCCAGCGTGTGGGTCGTGACCCCGGCGTTATAGCCCCAGACCTCGGTCAGCAACTCCTCGCGCGACACCGGCTTGGCCCCGGCGCGATAGAGGTATTTCAGGATGTTGGTTTCCTTCTCGGTCAACCGCACCTTCTTGCCCTTGGCGTCCATCAGAACCTTGGCGGCGGGCCGGAACTCGTAGGGGCCGATGGTGAAGACCGCGTCCTCGGACTGTTCATGGCTGCGCAGATGGGCGCGGATGCGCGCCAGCAGCACCGCGAACCGGAAGGGCTTGGTCACATAGTCGTTGGCCCCCGCGTCCAGCCCCAGGATGGCGTCCGCGTCCGCCGATTGGGCCGTCAGCATAATGACGGGCGTGGACACCCCGTCCTTGCGCAGCAGGCGGCAGGCCTCGCGCCCGTCCATGTCGGGCAGGTCGACGTCCAGAAGGATAAGGTCGGCGCGGATCTCGCGTCCCATCCGCACCCCGTCCGTGGCGGTCGCGGCCTGCTGGGTGCGAAACTCCTCGTGCAGATTCAACTGCTCGGCCAAGGCCTCGCGCAGGTCGTCGTCGTCGTCGATGATCAGGATGGTCTTGGGCGTAGGCATAGGAGTGACAATGGCGAGGCTTGGCCCCCGCGCCAAGGCTTGGGGTGCGAATATTCACATCGGGTTACGGGCTAGAGGCCCTTTAGGGCCGATTTCGTTCCCCGAACAGCGCCGTGCCCACCCGCACATGGGTTGCGCCGCAGCGAATGGCGGCCTCGTAATCGCCGCTCATCCCCATCGACAGAACCGACAGATCGTTGCGTTCGGCCAGGGCGCGCAGCATCGCGAAATGCGGCTGCGGGTCCTGATCCGCCGGAGGAATGCACATCAGGCCCTCGACCGTCAGCCCATAGACATCCCGCGCCGAGGCGATCAGGGCGTCAGCCGCCTGGGGCGGAACGCCCGCCTTCTGGGGCTCGGCGCCGGTGTTGACCTGGACCAGTATGCGCGGCGATCGGCCGCGTTTGTGCGCCGCCTCGGCCAGGGCGCGGGCCAGTTTCTCGCGGTCCAGGGTTTCGATGACGTCGAACAGGGCGACCGCGTCCTCGGCCTTGTTGGTCTGCAGCGGCCCGATCAGCCGCAGCTCCAGGCCCGGCAGATCGGCGATCCGCTCGGTCCAGCGGCCTTGCGCCTCCTGAACGCGGTTCTCGCCGAATACGCGCTGGCCGGTCGCCAATATGGCGTCGATGGCCTCGGGCGCCTGCGTCTTGGATACGGCGGTCAGGACGACGCCGGCGGGATCGCGCCCGGCCGTCCGGCAGGCGGCGTCGATCCGCGCGCGGACCTCGGCGACCCGTTCGGCGATGGACGGCGGGGCGGAAGCGGGGGAAGAAGGGGTCATGATCCTGCCGGCCGGTTACAGCGACGATGCGCGAACGCTCTGGGATGTCGCGACCGCTCTAAACCGCGCCGCCGTCGCTGTCAGCCCACACGCCGCCGCCCTGCCGCCCCTGCTGTTCTTCACCGATCCCGACCGCACGCCCCGGCCGTGGGAGACGGCGGCCCGGCTGCCCGCCGGTTCGGCCGTAATCTATCGCGCCTTCGGGGCGCCGGATGCGGTCGAGACCGGACGGAAGCTTCGCGAGGCGACGGCCAAGGTCGGGGTCCGGCTTCTGATCGGGCTGGATGCCGATCTGGCCCACACCGTGTCGGCGGACGGTCTACATCTGCCTGAACGAGCGACGAGCCGCGCGCCGGCGATGCGCGCGGCCCGGCCCGACTGGCTGCTGACCGCCGCCTGGCATGGCGGGGCGACGACGACGGAGGGGTTGGACGCCCTGATCCTGTCGCCGCTCTTTGCCGCCGGCGGAGCATCGGCGACGAAACCGCCTCTGGGCACAGAGGATTTCAACGTGCGAGCGGCGCGGGCCGCCCTGCCGGTCTATGCGCTGGGGGGAATCGACGCGGTCAACGCCAGCCGGATCATCGGCGCCTGCGGCCTGGCGGGCGTCGATGCGATTCAGGCGGCCTTCGGCGAGCCGCCGAAGCTCAGAACTTGAAGATGGTTTCCAGACGCACGCGCGGCTGGGCGCGGCCGTTGGTTTCCGGCGCGCGGGCCGGATCGGCCTCGGGCGTGGCCACGGCGGCGGCGGCGCCGACGCGCAGACGGTCGTTCAGACGATAGTAGGCGCCCGCCTCGACATCGCCCCAGTCGGTCTCGCGGCCGACGGGCTGGTTCAGGTTGAAGTCCAGACCCCAGCGGCCACGGTCGTTCAGACGAAGGCCGCGACGCTGCGGCGCGGGCGTATTGCGCTGGGCGGCCTGGGCTTCCGACAGCGAGACCGTGCTGGACGCGCTCTGGGCGAGCGCCGACGTCGACGCGGCAAACGCCGTCGTCGCCATCATCACAGCCAGGAAACCACCGAACCGCATAACCAAACCCTTCGAACCCCGCCGAATGGCGACGTTTCAACCCCCGGACCGACCTTATATGGTCGTGAGCGCGGCGATTAGACACCGGGCGCCGGCCCGGTCAACGGAATGACCGCTCGATAACAAGGTTCCCCGTCATTGTTGTCGGCGCATGTGGCTCAAGCGTCACGGGATTTGGGCCGGTTCGGGTCGAATGACGCGGCTTTGTCGCAAAGGGGCGGGGCGCCGGTGATCGTCCGCTGCGACTTCGCCTTGTCATCGCCCCTTTTCACCGTGTTATAGAGCCGTGCAGTCGGCGTTTCATCGCGTCGTGCGCGCGTGCGAGCGAGGGCTCCCACGTCCCTGAGTTTACGGAGACTTCTCTTGATGAGCCTCAACAAGGCCCTGGTTCGCAACGTCGCGGTCGTGCTGGTGTCTGGCGTGGCCCTGGGCGCGTCGCTTTCGGCCTGCTCGAGCGTGCCTTTCGTCGGGGGCAAGAAGTCCGCGCCCAAGACGAACGCCCAGCAGGGCATCGGGGTGAACGCCTATCTGTGGCGCGCCTCGCTCGACACCCTCAGCTTCATGCCGCTGCTGACCGCCGATCCGTGGGGCGGCGTCATCAACTACGACTGGTATATCAACCCCCAGACGCCGAACGAGCGCTTCAAGGCGACCGTCTTCATCCTGGACACCCGTCTGCGCGCCGACGCGCTGAACGTCACGGTGACCAAGGAAGTGAAGGGCGCCGACGGCCAATGGACCGCCGCCCCGGTCGCCGCCCAGACCGAGGCCGATCTGGAAAACGCCATCCTGACCAAGGCGCGCCAGTTGAACCTGTCCAACGCCGGCTGATCGCCAGCATTAGTGTCTTCGTAGGCGCTATCGCCCTTCGGGCTGCTTGAGCGCCGACTGGTCTAGTTTCGTCGGATCTGCTGGAACGCCGAAACGCATTACTTCTTGGGCGCTGTCGTCCTTCGGGCTAGTTCAGTCGGGAGGGCGTCAGCGCCCTTTTCGACTTTCAGGACGACCGTGGCCCGTTACGAACCCAAGACCGCCGAACCCCGCCAGCAGGCCCGTTGGGCCGAGGCGTCCGCCTTCGTCACGAAGGATGCCGGCCGTCCGAAATACTATGTGCTGGAGATGTTCCCCTATCCGTCGGGCAACATCCACATGGGCCATGCCCGCAACTATGTGATGGGCGACGTCGTGGCGCGGTCCAAGCGCGCGCAAGGGTTCGACGTGCTGCACCCGATGGGCTGGGACGCCTTCGGCATGCCGGCCGAGAATGCGGCGATGGAGCGCGGCATCCATCCCAAGGGCTGGACCTACTCCAACATCGCCACGATGCGCGAGCAGCTGAAACTGCTGGGCCTGTCGCTGGACTGGTCGCGCGAGTTCGCCACCTGCGACCCGGAATATTACGGCAAGCAGCAGGCCTGGTTCCTGGAGCTGTATCGACGCGGCCTGGTCTATCGCAAGGACGGCGTCGTCAACTGGGACCCGGTCGACAACACCGTCCTGGCCAATGAACAGGTGATCGACGGCCGCGGCTGGCGCTCGGGCGCCGTGGTCGAGAAGCGCAAGCTGAACCAGTGGTTCCTGCGCATCACCGACTATGCCGACGACCTGATCGAGGGCTTGAAGACCCTGGACCGCTGGCCCGAGAAGGTCCGGCTGATGCAGGAGAACTGGATCGGCAAGTTCAAGGGCGCGACCCTGTGGTGGCCCATCGCCGAGGCGCCCGATTTCCTGCCCGCCTCGCCCGAGGGTGAGCCGAACCACGCCCGCGATCCCATCGAGGTCTATACCACCCGCCCCGACACCCTGTTCGGGGCCAGCTTCCTGGCCCTGGCGCCCGACCACCCGCTGACCAAGGCCATCGCCGAACATCGGCCGGACGTGGCGGACTTCATCAAGGCCTGCGCCCAGACCGGCACCAGCGAGGCGGAGATCGAGAAGGCCGAAAAGCTGGGCGTCGATCTGGGCGTTCGCGTCCGCCACCCCTTCGATCCGGAGAAGACCCTGCCCGTCTGGGCGGCCAACTTCGTCCTGTCCACCTATGGCTCGGGCGCCATCTTCGGCTGCCCCGCCCACGACCAACGCGACCTGGACTTCGCCCGCAAATACGATCTGCCGGTGACGCCGGTGGTCAAGCCCGACGATGTGGACACCATCGAGATCGGAACCGAGGCCTATGTCGGGCCGGGCCGGATCTTCAACTCCGACTTCCTGGATGGAATGGACGTGGAGGCCGCCAAGGCCGCCGCCATCGCCAGGGTGGAGGCCGCCGGTCAGGGCCGCGCCGAGACCATCTATCGGCTGCGCGACTGGGGCGTGTCGCGTCAGCGCTACTGGGGCTGCCCGATCCCGATCATCCACTGCCCGTCGTGCGGCCCTGTGGAGGTTCCGGCCGATCAGCTGCCGGTCGTCCTGCCCGACGACGTGACCTTCGACGTGCCGGGCAATCCGCTGGATCGGCACCCGACCTGGAAACACGTCAAATGCCCGTCGTGCGGCGAGGATGCGACGCGCGAGACCGATACGCTCGACACCTTCGTCGATTCCAGCTGGTATTTCGCCCGCTTCACCGACCCGACCGCCGACGCGCCGATCGACAAGGCCGCCGCCGACCGCTGGCTGGCGGTGGATCAGTATATCGGCGGGGTCGAGCACGCGGTTCTGCACCTGCTCTACGCCCGCTTCGTGACCCGCGCCCTGTCGGACGCCGGCATGTTGTCGGTCAAGGAACCCTTCGCCGGCCTGTTCACCCAAGGCATGGTGGTCCACGAGACCTATCGCCGGCCCGACGGCGCCTGGGTCGAGCCGACCGACGTGGAACTGAGCAACGACAACGGCGTGCGCTCGGCGCGGCAGTTGTCGACCGGCGAGACCCTGGTCATCGGCGACATCGAGAAGATGTCCAAGTCCAAGAAGAACGTCGTCGCCCCGGCCGAAATCCTGGAAAGCCACGGCGTGGACGCCGGTCGTCTGTTCGTCCTGTCCGACAGTCCGCCCGAGCGCGACGTGCAATGGACCCCCGGCGGCGTCGAGGGCGCCAGCCGCTTCGTCCAGCGCGCCTGGTCGCTGTTCGACGCCTATGATCCCGCCTTCGCCGGCGAGGACAAGGCCAACGCCGAACTGCTGCGCGAGACGCACAAGGCCATCAAGGCCGTGTCCGAAGGGGTGGAAGGCTTCCGCTTCAACTCGGCCATCGCCAAACTCTACGCCTTCGTCGCCACCATTCGCGACGGCGCCCAGGCCGGCGGCGACGCCAGGCGTCAGGCCCTGTCGGCGCTGGCCCGCCTGATCGCCCCCTTCACCCCACACCTGGCCGAAGAGTGCTGGACGCGCCTGGGCGAGGACGGGATGGTTCTGGACGCGCCGTGGCCCGTGTGGGACGCTGCGCTGGCGGCCGACGACGAGGTGGTCCTGCCCATCCAGATCAACGGCAAGCGTCGCGCGGAAATCCGCGTGCCGCGCGGCATGGAGCCGGTCGAGGTCGAAGCGCTGGTCCTGGCCGACGAGACGGTGCAGGCGCGGCTGGAGGGTCTGAGCGTGAAGAAGATCGTGGTGGTCAAGGACCGCATCGTCAATCTGGTGGCCGGCTGATGCGGGGCGCGGCGGGTCTGGCCGTTCTGGCCTCGGTCGCGGGGTGGCTGGCCCTGTCGGCCTGCGGGTTCACGCCCCTGTACGCCGAGCCGGCCGTGGGGTCGTCGCTGCGCCGCATCGTCGTGACCACCCAGGACGATCGGCTGGGCTATCGCCTGCGCGAGCAGTTGGAGGACGCCCTGGCCTGGGATCGGGCGGCCACGCCGCTTTATCGCCTGACCACCCAGGTCGAGCAGAACCGCCGCTCGCTGGGCCGACGCATCGACGACACCGCGACCCGTTACGAACTGACGGTCAAGGCGACCTGGACTCTGACCCCCGCCTCGGGCGGCGCGCCGATCACCGGAACGGAGACGGTCACGACCACCTACGCCGCCGCCGACCAGCCCTATGCCGCCATCGCCGCTCAGCAGGACGGCGAGGAGCGTGCGGCGTCGGAACTGGCTCGCCTGATCCGGCTGGACCTCATGCAGGCCCTGTCCAACCCGTGATCCTGGCCAAACGCCCTGAGATCGAACACTTCCTGAAGGCGCCCGATCCGGCGATCCGCGCGGCGGTCATCCACGGCAAGGACCGATCGGGCGTCGCGGAGCGAGCGGAGACGCTGTGTCGAACGGTCACGCCCGACCTGAACGACCCCTTCAACGTCACCGTGCTGACCGACAGCGACATCGACAGCGACGAGACCCGGCTGGAAGAGGCCCTGACGGCCATGTCCCTGATGGGCGGGCGCCGGTTGGTTCGCATCCGGCTGTCGGCGCTGAAGCCCGGCGTGGACAAGGCGGTCGCCGCCGCGCTGAAGATCCATGCCCAGGGCGGCTATAATCCCGACGCCATGCTGGTGGTCGAGGCCGACCAGCTGGGTCGCGAATCGGCCCTGCGGAAGGCGGCGGAAAAGGAAGACGGCGCGGTCGGCATCGTCTGTTACGAGGACGAGACCGGCGACGTGGCCCGAATGGTGCGCGAGGCCCTGGGCAGCGACAAGGTCGGCCTGACCTCCGACGCCCTGGATCGGTTCGTCGCCCGCCTGCCCCGCGAACGCGGCCTGATGCGGCAGGAGATCGAGCGTCTGGCCCTGTTCATCGGCCCCGGCTCCGGCCGGACACTGGACATGGACGCCTTGGAGCAGCACCTGGGCGTCGAACCCGACGCCTCGCTGTCCGACGCCGCCCTCCAGGCCTTCGGCGCCCGCCCCGCCCCCGCCCAGTCTGGCCTGAGACGCGCCTTCGCCGAGGGGGAATCCTCGGTCATGGCCGTGCGGTTCGCGGCCATGCATCTGGGAAAGCTACGCCGTATCAACATCTTGCAGGCCAATGGCGCGAACGCCAAGGAGGCCGCCAAGGCCGCCGGCGTTTTCTGGAAACAGGAGGCGGAAATGCTGCGTCAGGCCCGGTCCTGGCGTCTGGAAGCGCTGGACGAGGTGATGGACAGCATCAACACCGCCGACGTCGCCACCAAAACGACCGGCATGCCCGACCAACTGATCGCAGAGCGTCTGCTGCTGGAGATCGCCAGTCGGGCCAGGCGGCTGGGGCTCTAGCCCCGCTTCGAGGCCTTTCGGAACGCCGGCTGAGCCATGGCGACATTGCGCGCGGCGACGGTTTTCTCCTCGGCCTTGGCGCCGACTTGGGCGTTGAAGCCATGGCCCGCCTTGGCCTTCTTGGCGGCGAGCGCCTGTTTCAGCTTTTCGGCGGCGGTGGGCGTGTTCTGATCGGTCATCCGCCCACCCTATCACATCCCAGCCTCAACCCCGCATCAGGCGACGACACAGATCGTCCAGCTGTTCCAGCGTGCCGTAGCGGATGGTCAGTTCGCCCTTGCCGTCGCGGTCGGTCAGCTGGACGTTCAGCCCCAGGGCGTCGGCCAGATCCTGCTGCAGGGCGACCACATCGGCCGATCCGCCGCCGCCGCCCGCCTTGGCGCCCCCGGACCGGGCCTTGGGCGGCTTCGGCCCCTCGACCGCCCGTCGCGCCAGCGCCTCGGTCTCACGCACGCTGAGGCCGTCGACGAAGGCTATATCGGCCAGCTGCCCGGGGTCGGGCGTATTGATCAGCGCCCGCGCGTGGCCCGCCGAAAGCTTGCCTTCGCGCACATAGAACAGCACCCGCTCCGGCAGCTGGAGCAGGCGCATGGTGTTGGCCACATGGCTGCGGCTCTTGCCGACAACGCCCGCCACCGCGTCCTGGGTGCGACCGAACCGCTCCATCAGCACCCGGTAGGCTTCGGCCTCTTCCAGCGGATTCAGATCGGCGCGCTGCACGTTCTCGACGATGGCGACCTCGAACACCTCCACGTCGTCCATCTCATGGACCACGATCGGCACCTCGGTCAGACGCGCGGCCTGCGAGGCGCGCCAGCGACGCTCGCCGGCGATGATCTGCCAGACGCCCTCCTCGCCCGGTTGGGTGCGCACCAGGATCGGCTGAAGCACGCCCTTGTCACGGATCGAGGCCGTCAGCTCCTCCAGGTCCTCCTGACGGAAGACCTTGCGCGGCTGATCTGGGTTTGGTTTCAGGCTTTCGATAGGTGCGCGTCGCACTCCGGCGGGCGTCGGCGCATCGGCAGCCACCGGCGCCTCCGCATTCTCGCCCATCAACGCCGACAGGCCGCGGCCCAGACCTCTTTGTCGTTCAGCCAAGATACTTGTTCCGTTTCTTCCAGGGTTCAGGCGGCCAGCTTCAGCCGTTGCCGCTCGCGCTTCACGACCTCGCGCGCCAGACGCAGATAGGCCTGGCTGCCGGCGCATTTCAGATCGTAGATCAGGGCCGGCTTACCGAAGGACGGCGCCTCGGCCACGCGAACATTGCGCGGTATGACGCTCTCATAGACCTTGTCGCCGAAATGGGCGCGGACATCGTTCGCCACCTGCCCCGACAAGGCGCTGCGGCGGTCGAACATCGTCAGGACAAGGCCCTGGATTTCTAGCGACGGGTTCAGGCTGTGCTTGACCATGTCGATGGTCCGCATCAGTTGGCTCAACCCTTCCAACGCGAAGAATTCGCACTGCAACGGCACCAGAACCGCGTCCGCCGCCGCCATGGCGTTCAACGTCAGAAGGTTCAGCGACGGGGGGCAGTCGATCAGCACATAGTCATACGCGGTAGGGCCGTCGTCGTGCGCCCTTAGGGCGTCGCGCAAGCGATAGGACCGACGATCCGCCTGGCTCAACTCGATTTCGACCCCCGACATATCGGCGTCCGCCGGCACGATCCAGAGGCCAGGCACCGTGGTTTGAACCGCGGCATCATCGATGGAACGTTGGTCCACGACCACGTCGTAAATGGTGACGCGCCGTGTTTCACGTGGAACACCCAGTCCTGTCGAAGCATTGCCCTGCGGGTCCATGTCCACGATCAGCACACGCTCGCCGATGGCCGCCAGGGCTGTGCCGAGATTGATCGCGGTCGTGGTCTTGCCCACACCGCCCTTCTGATTGGACACGGCAAGAACCCGTGCGGGCTGTTTCTTACGACCGACTGCGGGCACGTCGAACACTCCGAATTGTCACGATGCGGCCGCGTGGGTCGCTCTGCGACGGGGCCAGTTCCGCTTCGAAATGCCAGGATTTCCGTGCTTCGATCAACTCGGATTCGGCCTTCTCCCCCTTCAGGAACAGACCTTGTGCACCCCTTTCAAAGTAGGGCTGTGCATAACCCAGCAACTTGTCCATCGGCGCCACCGCCCGCGCGGTCACGATATCGCATCTGATCCGCTGCTCCTCGGCCCGGCCATTGATTACCGTGGCCGGCAGGTTCAGCGCATCGACCACCTCCTGAAGGAAGCGGCATCGCTTGCCCAACGAATCGACCAGCCAGACGTGAGCGTCGGCGCGGCCCTTGGCCAGGATCGCCAGGACGACGCCCGGGAACCCCGCCCCCGCCCCAATGTCCGCCCACGTCAACGCCTCGGGCGCCATCTGCATCAGTTGGGCGCTGTCCCAGGCATGACGGTTCCAGAAGTCCGGCAGGCTGTCCGGCCCGACGAGATTCATCACCGCATTGGCGTCTTCAAGCCGAATGCGAAAAGCCTCCAGATCCGAAAGCTGCGCTGGGGTGGCTTGAGCGCGGGTCTGAAACGCGGCTCTTTCGTCGTCCAGCATCAGGCGGCGACCGTCGTGCGGTGTCCGCGCTTCACATGGGCGAGCAGCGCCGTCAGCGCGCCGGGCGTCATACCCTCGATCCGTCCGGCCTGGCCCAAGGTCATCGGTTGCACCCGCGTCAGCTTCTCCCGCACTTCGTTGGAAAGCCCACCGATCGCTCCATAGTCGAGATCGAGCGGCAGGGTCAGCGCCTCCTCTGTTCTCAGAGCTTCGGCGTCGAGCGATTGACGGTCCAGATAGTTGGCGTAGCCGGCGTCGATGACGACCTGTTCGCGGACCTCGTCGGCCCAGGACGCGATCTGCGGCACGGCGGGCAGAAACTGGTCCAACGTCACATCCGGGAAGGCCAGCAGCTCGCGCATGGACCTGCGCCGGCCGTCGGCATTCACTGTGATCCCCAGCCCGCCCGCCTCGTTCGGCGTAAACAGTGTTTCACGTGAAACAGCGCCCGCTTCCAAAAGTGCGAGCGCCTTGGCTTCGAACCGCTGGCGGCGCGCCTCGCCGACAATGCCCAGGTCGATACCTAAGGGCGTCAGCCGCTGATCGGCGTTGTCCGCTCTGAGGGTCAGACGATACTCAGCGCGACTGGTGAACATCCGATACGGCTCCGTCACGCCGCGCGTGACCAAGTCGTCGATCATGACGCCGATATAGGCCTGGTCTCGTCCCAGGATGACAGGCGACTGCCCGCCCGAAGCCCGCGCCGCATTCACCCCCGCCATCAGACCCTGGGCCGCCGCCTCCTCGTAGCCGGTCGTGCCATTGATCTGACCGGCCAGATAAAGGCCGGGCCGCTTCTTCACCTCGAGAGAGGGCGTCAACTCACGCGGATCGACATAGTCGTATTCGATGGCGTAGCCGTAGCGAAACACCTCGACCGCCTCCAGGCCGGGAATGGTCCGCAAGAAGGCGAGTTGCGTCGTCTCCGAAACGGAGGTCGAGATGCCGTTCGGATAGACGGTCGGGTCGTCCAGGCCCTCCGGCTCCAGGAATATCTGGTGGCTGGTCTTGTCGGCGAAGCGCACCACCTTGTCCTCGA
This sequence comes from Brevundimonas sp. UBA6550, assembly GCF_002434505.1. GTDB lineage: Bacteria > Pseudomonadota > Alphaproteobacteria > Caulobacterales > Caulobacteraceae > Brevundimonas. Next base: position 99,854 of record NZ_DJKE01000003.1, on the reverse strand, counting down.
TAGAGGGGCAGTAGCGAGGTCCCCTCCCCGACAACCGACCGCCATAGACGGCGCTCTCGCCCAGGTTCTCGGCGATGATGCGGTGCGTCTCTTCCGTCGTATGCGTCACGCCGCAGGCGATCTGCGGCACGGCGATGGCGTCGGTCATGAAGGAGAAGGCGGAGGGGGTCTCGTCCGCCTGCTGCATTTCCAGACGGTCCCAGGCGATGGTGCGGCCGTCCAGCCGCGCCGGCGTGCCCGTCTTCAATCGTCCCATGGTCAGGTCGGCGACGTGGAGGTCGGCCGCCAATCCCGTCGACGGATCTTCGCCGTGCCGCCCGGCTGGAATACGCGCGTCGCCGCGGTGGATGACGCCATTGAGGAAGGTGCCCGTGGTCAGGACTACGGCGCCGGCGCGGATCGTTTCCCCCGCACCCGTCATGACGCCGACCACCCGGTCGCCCTCCAGAAGCAACCGCTCAGCCGTTCCAGCCATCAGCGTCAGATTCGGCGTCGCGGCCATTTCGGCCTGCATGGCCTCGCGATAAAGGCGACGGTCGATCTGGCTGCGAGGCCCACGAACGGCGGCGCCCTTGGAACGGTTCAGCAGACGGAACTGGATGCCCGAGACGTCGGCCAGACGCCCCATGACCCCATCAAGGGCGTCGATCTCTCGCACCAGATGCCCCTTGCCCAGGCCGCCGATGGCCGGGTTGCAGGACATCTCGCCGATGGTCTCCAGCTTCTGCGTTAGCAGGACCGTGCGCGCGCCCGCCCGCGCGGATGCCGCAGCCGCTTCACAGCCGGCGTGACCGCCGCCGATGACGACGACGTCGAAGACGATTTCAGTAGGATCGCTCATCCGCGCCACATAGGCCAAGTCAGCGCATTTCGCCAGTGACAGGCGGGCACAGCGGATGCTGTTTCACGTGAAACAGCGGTATGGCTAAGGCGTCATTTGCCGATGCAGAAGGTGGAGAAGACCTGACCCAGTATGTCTTCCACACCAATAGCGCCTGTCACCCGCGCCAGGGCCTCGGCTGCGCGCCGCAAATCGTCCCCCGCCATTTCAGGGGCAATATCCAGCGCGACGCGACCCGTCTCGACGGCGGCGAGCGCCTCACTGAGACGAAGGCGGTGCCGTTCACGGGTGACGGCAGGGAAGTCGGAACCGGCAAGGTCACGCGCCAGCCTGCTGGCGATCCAGTCATGCAGAGCGGCAAGCCCCTGTCCGGTCGTCGTGCTGACACTCAACCCGTCATCGCCGAAATCGTGGTCGCCGAGATCGCTTTTGGTCGCGACGATTAGATCGCCGGGGCGGACGTAATCGGCGGCGGTCCCCGCTGGGTCGCCCGGCGCGCGCACCCAGAGACGAAGATCCGCCTGTTCCGCCCGCGCGCGGGCGCGACGGACACCTTCGGCCTCGACGGGATCGTCGCTCTCGCGCAGACCCGCCGTATCGGACAGGGTGACAGCATAGCCGCCGATCACCAGTTCGGCGTCCAGCACGTCGCGCGTCGTTCCCGCGATCGGGGTGACGATGGCGGCTTCGCGCGCGATCAGCGCGTTGAACAACGATGACTTGCCCGCGTTCGTTTCGCCGATCAGGACGATGCGATATCCGTCCCGCACCCGCTCACCGCGCCGGCCGGTGTCGATGGCGCGACGCAGATCTTCGATCAGACGGTCCAGCACCGGGCCGGCGGTGCGCGCCAGATTGTCCGGCACCTCTTCGTCCGGGAAGTCGATCTCGGCCTCGACGAGGGCCAGGGCGTGGAGGAGATCGCGGCGGAAGCCGGCGTAGGTTTCGCTCAACCGCCCGTCGAGCTGGCCCAGCGCCTGTTTCGCCTGGGCGGTCGTCTCGGCGTCGATCAGGTCGGCGACCGCCTCGGCCTGGGCCAGATCCATTCGTCCGTTCTGGAAGGCCCGGCGCGTGAACTCGCCCGGTTCAGCCGGCCGGACGCCCAGCGCGATCAGGGCGCGGCTGGCGGCCTCCACCACCGCCCGACCGCCATGTAGATGAAGCTCGGCCGAGTCTTCGCCGGTATAGGAATGCGGGGCCACGAACCGCAACACCAGCGCCTGGTCGATTGTGGCGCCCTGGTGGGTCAGGTTGCGGACCGAAGCCATGCGCGGCTTGAGCCGATGCCCCCCCAGCGAGGCAAGCGTCGCCTCGACGGCCGGCCCCGACAACCGAATTACGGCTATGGCTCCGCGACCGGGCGGGGTGGCGAGGGCGAAGATGGTGTCGGTCATCAGGTCTCCTCGCCATACCCCTGCGGACGTTGGCGCGGCGCGTCCTCCCCGTTCTACGGGCGGAGGTCACCGATCACTTAACCGCCGCTTCCATCAAGCGCCGGAACTGGTCCTGGGCCTGAAGGCCGAAGCTGGTCCAGGTCTTCATCAACTCCTCGGGCTGCATGGCGGCGACATTGTCCTGCATCCGCTTCTGCATCTCGGCGACCATGGCGTCGTTCAGCGGGGTGACGTCGGGCAGGCCGAGGAAGGCCCGCGCCTCGGCCGGGGTGCAATCGACTTCGACATTGATCTTCATCGGCCTCAGCTCCGTTTCACGTGAAACAGAACGCCCGACGGCGCACGCCGTCTCAGGTGTTCATCGACTGGAAGAAGTCGGAGTTGTTCTTCGACTGACGCAGTTTGTCGAGCAGGAACTCGATGGCGTCTTGCGGCCCCATCGGGTTCAGGATGCGGCGCAGGACATAGGTCTTGGCCAGCTGATCCTTCGGCGTGATCAGGTCTTCCTTGCGGGTGCCGGACTTCAGCACATCAATGGCGGGGAAGATGCGCTTGTCGGCGACCTTGCGGTCCAGCACGATTTCGGAGTTGCCGGTGCCCTTGAACTCTTCGAAGATCACCTCGTCCATGCGGCTGCCGGTGTCGATCAGAGCCGTGGCGATGATTGTCAGCGAACCGCCCTGCTCCACATTACGCGCGGCGCCGAAGAAGCGCTTGGGACGCTGCAGGGCGTTGGCGTCGACGCCGCCGGTCAGCACCTTGCCAGACGACGGGACGGTGGCGTTGTAGGCGCGGCCCAGACGGGTGATGGAGTCCAGCAGGATCACCACGTCCTTCTTGTGCTCGACCAGACGTTTGGCCTTTTCGATCACCATTTCGGCGACGGCGACGTGGCGGGTGGCGGGCTCGTCGAAGGTGGAGGCCACGACCTCCCCCTTCACGGTGCGCTGCATGTCGGTGACTTCTTCCGGGCGTTCGTCGATCAGCAGGACGATCAGGAAGACTTCCGGGTGATTGCGTTCGATCGACTTGGCGATGTTCTGCAACATCACCGTCTTGCCGACGCGCGGCGGCGCAACGATCAGGCAACGCTGGCCCTTGCCCAGAGGGGCGACGATGTCGATGACGCGGCCCGAACGGTCCTTCAGGGTCGGGTCCTGGATTTCCATATGCAGCCGCTCCTCGGGATAGAGGGGCGTCAGATTGTCGAACAGGACCTTGGTCTTGACCAGCTCCGGGTCTTCCAGATTGATCGTGTCGACCTTCAGCAGGGCGAAGTAACGCTCGCCCTCGCGCGGGCCGCGCACGGCGCCGTGGACCGTATCGCCCGAGCGCAGACCGAAACGGCGGATCTGCGAGGGCGACACATAGATATCGTCCGGACCCGGAAGATAGTTGGCGTCGGGGCTGCGCAGGAAGCCGAAACCGTCCGGCAGGATTTCCAGCACGCCGTCTGCGATGATCTCGACTTCTTCGTCGGCCAGGGCCTTCAGAATGGCGAACAGCAGGTCCTGTTTGCGCAGGTTGGAGGCGTTCTCGACTTCCAGCTGTTCGGCGAAGGCGACCAGGTCGGCCGGCGTCTTTTCGTTCAGTTCCGCCAGGGTGATGCGGCCGTTGGCGACGACAGGTTCGCCGTCGTCGTCCTCGTCGGCCGTGGTGTCCACGCCGGAATCGGCGCCCGCCGCCTCGCCGGCTTCATGCTGGGCGCCGTGATGGGTGGGGGCTTCGGCCTCCACGCCTTCGTTTTCGGGTGTGTCGGGATTGGTGTCGCGGACGTCGGTCATGATGCAGGCTCGCGGGCGCACGCAGACGATCGCTGCGGCGTCGGGTCTCTAAGGAATGTCTGGCCTTTCGGCCGGAGGAGGGCGCAACGGCGTCCCGCTGGTCGAACCGGCAGGCGTCGCGAAGAAGAGAGGGACCGCCGACGCCAGGGTCGAACGGTTCGCCGCCAGCGGAACCACAGCCGGCGGCCCAGGTCAAGCGGAGCCGCCTAGCCGAACCGCCATTCCGTCGTCACCGACAGCACCATGATGATGGCCAGCACGAATGGGATCTCGTTGGTCATACGCCAGAACTTGCCGGAATATTTCGACGTGCCGGCCGCGATCTTCTTTCGCTGCGCCGCCAGGAAGCCGTGCCAACCGCTGAGCAGAAAGACGCCGACCAGCTTGGTCACCATCCAGGGTTCGGCCAGAAACGCCGCGCCCCGCGCAGAGACGTCGATGTGGATCAGCCACAGGCCGAACCCCCAAGCCAGGATCATCGCCGGATTGACGATGATGCGCAGCAGCCGCGTCTGCCACAGGCGGAGCAGGCCCTGCATCTCGCTGCGCAACGGTTCGGGCTTGGCGTTCTGCTCGACGTCGTAGGCGTAGAGGCGGGGCAGGAACAGCATCCCGGCCATCCAGGCGATCACCGCCAGAATGTGCAGGCCGCGCGCCAGATCATACAGGTTCATGCCGCGTATCTCCCGTTACGATGCGGACAGGCCTTCCAGTCCGCCTTGCACCCGTGGCCGTGCGGCGCGACGCCGGTTCGGCCCAAGGCCCCCACGGCCGCCTCGGCCAGGGCGTCGATGAACAGCGGCTCGATCCCGACGGCGGGCGCGCGCAGATAGGGCTGGACGCCTTTGTCGTGGGCCAGTTCGGCGTATTCGATGTCCAGTTCGACCAGGGTCTCGATATGTTCGGAGACGAAGGCGATGGGGGTGACGACCACCCCGACCCCGTCGTCGGCCGCCGTCTGGATCGCCTCGGGCGTGGACGGCCCCAGCCATTTCATCGGTCCGACCCGGCTCTGATAGCAGAGGGCGTGGTCGATGGGGCCGCGCCGGGCCTCGATCTCTGCGACCACGGCGGCGACGGTCGTCTCGACCTGCTCCTGATAGGGATCGCCCTTGCCGCTGACCAATTTTTCGGGAATGCCGTGGGCGGAGAACAGCACCCGCACCGGGGCGTCGCCCGCCTCGTCCAGCTTCTGACCGATCGCCTGGGCCTGGGCGGCGATCCAGCCGGCGGCCTGGGGATAGCAGCAGACCGCCCGGCTGACGCCCGATCCGGCATAGGTCGCGGTCCACAGTTGCAGCGAGGATTGGGTCGTGGTCGTCGAATACTGCGGATAGAGCGGCAGCAGCACCACTTCGTCGGGGCCGAACACGGCCACGTCGGCGGCCGTCTCCTCGGTCAGCGGATTCCAGTAGCGCATGGCGATGAAGACCCTGACCTCGTCACCCTTCAGCCGTTCGGCCAGCGCGGTCTGCAGCGCCTCGGCCTGGGCTGTCGTCTCGGCCAGCAGCGGCGAGCCCCCGCCCATGAGGCGATAGTTGGCCTGGGCGGCGGCCTCGCGCCGGCTGGAGATCATCCGCGCCAGCGGCGTCCTCAACAGGCCGGGCAGGCCGATGATGGCCGGGTCGTTGAACAGGTTGAACAGGAAGGGTTTGACCGAGGCCTGATCGTCCGGCCCGCCCAGATTGAACAGGACCACGGCGATCCGCCGCCCCTTCAACCCCGCCCCATCCCGCGCATCGGTCATTGGGCGCCGATCCGTTTCAACACCTGTTCGACATGGTCGATGGGCACGTCCGGCAGGATGCCGTGGCCCAGGTTGAAGATCCACGGCCCCTGACCCCAGGCCTCCATCAGCTGATCGACGCGGCGGTCCAGCATGTCGCCGCCCGCACGGAGCAGAAGCGGGTCCAGGGCGCCCTGGATCGGCTTGATCCGCTGCACCCGTTTGCCGACCTCCATAGGACAGGCGGTGTCGAGCGCGACGGCGTCGACCTCGACCTGTTCGGCATACCGCTCTGCAAGCGCCGCAGAGCCCCGTGGGAAGCCGATCAGCGGCACGGTGACCCCCAGCTCCCGCGTGCGCCGGACAAGCGCCTGGTGGGGCTTCAGGACCAGGCGTTCGAACAGATCGTCGGGCAGGCCCTCGGCCCAGCTCTCGAAGATCTTCAGCACCTGGGCGCCGGCGTCGGCCTGCATCTTCAGATACCGGGCCGTGGCCTCGACCAGAACCTCCAGCGTCTCGTCCACGCGCTTGGGATCGGCGTAGGCGTAGGTGCGGGCCTGGGCGCGTTCGCCCTTGCCGATGGTCCGGTGTTCGCCGTCCAGCATATAGGTGGCCACCGTCCAGGGCGCGCCGGCGAACCCGATCAGGGCGCGCTCGGGCTCCAGCGCCGCGCGCACGATCGACAGAGTTTCCCCCACCGCCGACAGATGCTCGCCCGCCGACGGCGCCAGCTCGGCCATCCGACCGGGGATCGGCATTTCGCCAAGCCGGGGCCCCTCGCCCGTCTCGAACCAGACGTCCTGACCCAAGGCGCGCGGGATCAACAGAATGTCGGCGAAGACGATGGCCGCATCGAAGCCGAAACGCCGCATAGGCTGCAACGTCGCCTCGGCCGCCATCTCCGGGTTCAGACAGAAGGCGATGAAGTCCGGCGCCTCGGCTCTCAGCCGACGATACTCCGGCAAATACCGCCCGGCCTGGCGCATGAACCAGACGGGCGGACGATCCAGCGTCTCTCCTCGGAGAGCCCGTATCATCAAGGGCGTCTGATCGGCGTTCTGGGTCGGATCGGTCATGCCGGACGATTAAGGTCACAGCCCCCCGCTCTCAATCCCTAATCAAAATAAGAATTAAAAGATTCGAAGTGGCAGGTAGGGCGGTGGAATGACGGGGATGACTTCGGCCTTCGCGGCGGAACAAAAGCGGATATCCCCGGCCCGACTATCGTTAACGGGGATGGTCGTCGGGGGGTTTTCCGCCGGTGGACAATCCCTAACGAAACCTTAACGACAAAGGCTTTGCGGGGCTTTGCGCCTGTGAACGCGGTTAAGCGGCGTTAACCTTCCATTAGGATTTTCCACAGCGAGGGCAAAACGGGTTTTCCGCCTTGGGATGAACCGGGCGCTTGCGGACGATGCGATCCACCCTCATCCCCGCTCGCGGCGTGAACCTTGAGCGGCTAAGACAAACGGCGCCCCGGCGATCCCCCGCCGTCCCCGAAGTTTCAACAGGGAGACCGACCGTATGAGCCCTGCCCGACCGTCCGGCGCCCGGCCGTCCAATCCCGGCCGTCTGGCCACCTATTTCCACGTCCATCTGGTGTCGGATTCCACCGGCGAGACGCTGAACGCCATGGCCAAGGCGGTCACCGCCCGCTTCGACGGCGTCATCCCGATCGAGCACATCTACGCCCTGGTCCGCTCCGACAAGCAGATGGAGCGGGTGCTGCAGGAGGTGGCCTCGGCCCCCGGCGTGGTTCTCCACACCCTGGTCGATCGCGGTCTGCGCGAACAGCTGGAAGAGGGGTGCCGTCGCCTGGACATGCCCCAGATCGGCGCGCTCGATCCCCTGGTGGGGGCCATGTCGCGCTATCTCGGCGCGGCCCTGTCGACCCGCGTCGGCGCCCAGCACGCCCTGGACCACGACTATTTCAACCGCATCGCGGCGCTCGATTTCGCCATGGCCTATGACGACGGCCAGGGCTCGCTGGAGCAGCTGGAGGGGGCCGACGTGGTGCTGTGCGGCGTCAGCCGGACGTCCAAGACCCCGACCTGCATCTATCTGGCCCACCGGGGCATCCGCGCGGCCAATGTGCCCCTGGTGCCGGGCCAGGAGGACGGCGAGCGGCTGACGAAGCTGAAGAATCCCCTGGTCATCGGCCTGACCGTCTCGCCGGATCGGCTGGTCCAGATCCGGCGCAACCGGATCGACAATCTGAACGCCAACCCCTCCTCCGCCTATACCGACCAGGAAGCCGTGCGCGACGAGACGATCAAGGCGCGCCGGGCCTTCGAACGGCGGGGCTGGCCCACCATCGACGTCAGCCGGCGGTCGGTCGAGGAGACGGCGGCGGCCATCACCAACCTGCTCAGCGAGCATCGCAACCAGAAGATCGGAACCACCTGGTGAGCGAGACGACACAGCCTCTGATCCTGGCCTCCAAGAGCGCGGCCCGGCGGGCCATGCTGGAAAACGCCGGCGTGTCGTTCGCCGTGCGCGTCGCCGACGTGGACGAGGATGCGATCAAGGCCGCATCCGGCGACCTAGACCCCGCCGCCCTGGCCGTCCGCCTGGCCGAGGCCAAGGCCCTGGCCGTGTCGCGCGACGATGAGGACGCCTGGGTCCTGGGGTCGGATCAGACCCTGGCCTTCGACGGCGGCTTGGTGTCCAAGGCCCGGTCGCTGGACGAGGCGCGCGGTCGCCTGAAGTCTATGCGCGGCCGGTCGCACCAGCTGCACTCGGGCGCCGCCCTGGCGACCAAGGGCCAGATCGTCTGGTCGGGCGTCGATACGGTGCAGATGCGGATGCGCGATTTTTCCGACGCCTTTCTGGACGCCTATCTTGCGGCCGAGGGCGAGGCCCTGCTGTCCTGCGTGGGATCCTATCGGCTGGAGGGGCTGGGTGCGCAGTTGTTCGAGTCGGTGGACGGCGACTATTTCACCGTCCTGGGCCTGCCGCTGTGGCCCGTTTTGGCGGAACTGCGCCGCGCCGGGGTTCTGATCCGATGACCGTCCAGGCCGGGGTCGTCGGCTGGCCCATCGCCCATTCGCTCAGCCCCCTGATCCACACGACCTGGATCGCGGCGGCGGGGCTCGACGCCGCCTATGTCGCCCATGGACCGGAGACGCCGGATCAGTTCGCGGCCCTGCTGGACCAGGGGCGTGCGGGCCGGCTGCGCGGACTGAACGTCACCGCCCCCTACAAGGAACAGGCCTTCGCCGCCGCGGATCATCTGTCCGACGCCGCCCGCCTGGTCGGGTCGGCCAATCTGCTGGTGTTCGAGGACGGGCGCATCGTCGCCGACAGCACCGACGGCCATGGGCTGATGAACGCCCTGGCGGAACAGGCGCCCGCTCTGCAAGTCGCCGGGCGGGCGGTGGTGATTCTGGGCGCCGGCGGGGCGGCCCGCGCGGCGGCGGGCGCCCTGGCGGCGGCCGGGGCCGAGGTCCGCATCCTCAATCGTTCGCGCGACCGGGCCGAACGCCTGGCCGACGATCTCGGCGCGGGCGTGACGGTGGTCGAGGAGGCGGACGCCTTCGCCGACGCCGTCCTGGTGGTCAATGCGTTGAGCGTCCGGCCCGATCTCGATGTGGCGCGGCTGGAGGCGGATACGGTGGTCATGGACATGACCTATCGCCCGCTGGAGACGCCGCTGCTGGCCGCCGCCCGGGCGCGCGGTATGGTCGGGGTCGATGGCCTGGCCATGCTGATCGGCCAGGCGCGGCCCTCGTATGAGGCGATCTTCGGCCGCCCGGTTCCCGAAACCGACGTGCGCGCGCGCGTGCTGAACCATCTGGGAGAGGCGCGGTGATCCTGATCGGCCTGACGGGCTCCATCGGCATGGGCAAGTCGACGACCACGGCCATGTTTGCCGACCAGGGCGCCGTGGTCTGGAACGCCGACCATGCGGTTCACCGGCTTTACGCCCCTGGCGGCGCGGCCGTGGCGGCTGTGGGCGCGGCCTTCCCCGGCGTGGTGGTGGACGGCGCGGTGGACCGCACGCGCCTGGCCGAGGCCCTGGGGCGAGACGAGACCGCCTTCAGACGGTTGGAGGCCATCGTCCATCCGCTGGTGGCGGCGGGTCGCGCCGACGATCTGGAGGCGGCGCGGGCGGCGGGCGTCCGCCTGGCCGTGCTGGACATCCCCCTGTTGTTCGAAACCGGCGGCGACGCCGGGGTGGATGCGGTGGTGGTGGTCTCGGCCGATCCCGCCATCCAGGCGGAGCGGGTGCTGGCTCGCCCCGGCATGACGCGCGAACGGTTCGAGGCCATTCTGGCCCGCCAGCTGCCCGATGCGGAAAAGCGCGCGCGCGCCGATTTCGTCATCGACACCGGCCAGGGCCTGGACGCCGCCCGCGCCCAGGTCGGGGCCGTGGTGGATGCGGTGCTGGATCCGGCGTGGATATCTCCGCGTCGCGGGCGTGCCGCCCTTTCGCCGGACGCCGAACGCCCCCATTAAGGGCCCATGGCGCGCGAGATCGTTCTGGACACCGAAACCACCGGCTTCGACCCCAAGACGGGCGACCGGCTGATCGAGGTGGGCTGTATCGAGTTGCAGGACCTGCTGCCGACCGGCCGCACCTTCCACCGCTTCGTCAATCCCGAGCGGCTGATCCCGCCCGATGCGATCCGGGTTCACGGCATCACCGACGACAAGGTCAAGGATGCGCCCAAGTTCGCCGAGATCGCCGACGATCTGATCGAATTCATCGGCGACGCGCAGATGATCGCCCACAACGCAGCCTTCGACCGGAACTTCATCGACTTCGAATACAATCGCTGCGGCCGGCCCATCACCGGGGAGGCGCGCTGGATCGACACGCTGAAACTGGCCCAGAGCCGGTTTCCGGGCATGCCCAACTCGCTGGACGCCCTGTGCAAACGCTACAAGGTGTCGCTGGTCGAGCGCACCCTTCACGGCGCCCTGATCGACGCCCGGCTGCTGGCGGAAGTCTATCTGGAGCTGCGCGGCGGCAAGGAGCGGGTGCTGGACCTGTCGTCGGGGCCGGTCGGACGCGGTCAGGGCGGGGTGGTTCAGGTCGCCGCCTATGGGCCTCGCCCCCGGCCCCTGGCCCCTCGCTCCACGCCAGAGGAACAGGCCGCCCACGTCGCCTTCCTGGCCAAGATGCTGAAGGATCGCTCGCTGTGGGACGCCTACGGCCTGCCGGTTCAGGAAGACGCGGCATAGCCAAGACGACCTTGGAAAAACGGTCGTCATTCCGGGGCTGAGCGGAGCGAGGAACCCGGAACCCAGGCGAGAAGTCTGGCTGCCAGGCGCGCTTTCACAAGCCGGACGTGGCCCTGGGTTCCGGGTTCGGCCCCGGAATGACGCGGGTGATTATTGACCGCATCGAAAACATAGCAGGGCGGTAATCGCCCTCAGACGTCAGGCTTGGCGAAAGCCCAGCACGTCCTGCATGTCGTAGAGGCCGGGCTGGCGGGTGCGGACCCAAGCGGCGGCGGCGACGGCGCCGCGGGCGAACAGCGACCGGTCGATGGCCGAATGGCTGAGGGTCAGAACCTCGTCCTCGGAGGCGAACAGCACGGTGTGTTCGCCCACGATCCCGCCTGCGCGGATCGAGGAAAATCCGATCTTGCCCGTCTCCCGCTCGCCCTGCACGCCGTCGTAGGGGGCGGTGCGCAGTTCGGCCAGATCGGCGAACCGGCCCTCGGCCGCCGCCTCGCCCAGCATCAGAGCGGTGCCGGACGGGGAATCCACCTTGCGGCGATGGTGGGCCTCGGTGATCTCGATGTCCCAGTCCCGGGCGTCCAGACGCTGCGCCGCGTGCTGGACCAGGCCGATCAAAATGTTCACGCCTAAAGAGAAGTTGCCGCTCTTGACGATGGCGACCTTCTCGGCGGCCTTCAGCAGCGCGGCCTCCTGCTCGGGGGTGAAGCCGGTCGAGCCGATGACCAAGGCCGGCCCGCCGTTCTCGGCCGCCTTTTCAGCCAGGGCGACCGAGGCGTCCGGCGTCGAGAAATCGATGATCACGTCGCACAGCGACAGGTCCGCGGTCTCGCCCCAGTCGAAACGGGCGGCGACCACCACGTCCTCGCGCGCGTCCAGAACCTGGGACACCGCGCGGCCCATCCGGCCGCGATAGCCGGAGATGCCGGCGTGGAAGATTGCGCTCAAGCCGCGTTTTCTTTCGACCCGTCCGCCTCCTGGTTGCCCAGGATGTCGGCCCAGAAACGCTTCGCCTTTCCGGCGAAGCTGGAATTGCGGGGGTTCTGCCCTTCCCCGAACGACAGGGCAAGCTCTTCCAACAACTCACGCTGGCGCGCGGTCAGATCGGTGGGCGTCTCGACGAACAGCTCGACCACCAGATCGCCGCGATTGCGGCCGTTCAGATGGGGCATCCCCTTGCCCTTGATACGCACGGTCTTGCCGGTCTGGGCGCCGGCGGGCACGGCGACCGAGGCCTTGCACTTGCCGTCGCAGGCGCTGGACACCAGGCAGGGCGCGTCGATCTCGCCGCCTAAAGCCGCCACGGTCATCGGCACGGGCACGGTGACCAGAAGGTCCAGATTGTCGCGTTCGAAAAGATCGTGCGGCGTCACCGAGATGAAGACGTAAAGGTCGCCGCGCGGACCGCCGCGCTGGCCGGCGTCGCCCTCGCCCGACAGGCGGATGCGCGAGCCGTCGTCCACGCCGGCGGGGATCTTCAGGTTCAGGGTGCGGGTCTTCCGCACCTGGCCGTGGCCGTGGCAGGTCGGGCACGGGTCGGCGATCATCTGGCCCTGGCCGTGGCAGCGGGGGCAGGTGCGCTCGACCTGGAAGAAGCCGTTGGCCTGGCGCACGCGGCCGGCGCCCTGGCAGGTGGTGCAGGTGACGGGCTTGGTCCCCGGCTTGGCGCCCGACCCCTCGCAGGTGTCGCAGGTCAGGGTGGCGGGGATGTCCAGTTCGACCTCCTCGCCCTTGTAGGCCTGCTCCAGGGTGATCTCGAGATCATAACGCAGGTCCGATCCGCGACGCGGCCCGCCCTGCTGACCCCGGCCCTGGCGGCCGCCGAAGGCGTCGCCGAACGCATCGCCGAAGACCTGGGAGAAGATGTCGTTGATGTCGGAAAAGCCCTGCTGGCCCTGGCCGAACGGATTGCCGCCCCCGCCGCCGTTCACGCCCGCATGGCCGAACCGATCATAGGCCGCGCGCTTGTTCGGGTCCGACAGCACCGTATAGGCCTCGGACACTTCCTTGAACTGGGCCATGGATTCTTCCGAGCCGCCGTTGCGGTCGGGGTGATGGATCATGGCCAGCTTGCGGTAGGCGGCCTTCAGACCGGGCGCGTCGATCGTGCGTTCGACGCCCAGAACCTCGTAATAGTCACGCGCCATCGGGCGTTCGTCCTCATACTTCCCCTGCCGGGCCCCTTTCGCCTCTGCGGGCGACGACGGAGCTACGGTGTCCCGGCTGACATGGGGGCCGGGACGAATGATGCAAGTTTCATGAAAAGACCCCGCCTATCGCAAGACAAGCGGGGCCGTATCATTTCAGCGACCTGTTGCGGATCAGGCGCTCTTCTTGTCGTCGCCGTCCGTGTCCGAGACGTCCTCGAACTCGGCGTCGACCACGCCGTCGTCGGCCGGAGCGGCTTCACCCTCGCCCGCGCCCTGCTGCTGGGCGTACATGGCCTCGCCCAGCTTCATGGAGGCCTGGACCAGGGTGTTGGTCTTGGCGCGGATGTCTTCGGCGTCCGTGCCTTCGCGGGCGGTCTTCAGCTCGGCCAGGCCGGTCTCGATGGCCGTCTTTTCGTCCGCGCCGACCTTGTCGCCGTGTTCGGCCAGGGCCTTCTCGGTCGAGTTGATCAGGCTGTCGGCCGCGTTCTGGGCCTCGACCAGGTCCTTGCGAACCTTGTCGGAGGCGGCGTTGGCCTCGGCTTCCTTGACCATCTTGTCGATGTCGGCGTCCGACAGGCCGCCGTTCGCCTGGATGCGGATCGACTGTTCCTTGTTCGTCGCCTTGTCCTTGGCCGAGACGTTGACGATGCCGTTGGCGTCGATGTCGAAGGCGACCTCGATCTGCGGCATGCCGCGCGGTGCGGGCGGAATGCCCATCAGGTCGAACTGGCCCAGCATCTTGTTGTCCGACGCCATCGGACGCTCGCCCTGGAAGACCCGGATCGTCACGGCCGACTGGTTGTCGTCGGCGGTCGAGAAGGTCTGGCTCTTCTTGGTCGGGATCGTCGTGTTGCGTTCGATCAGGGGCGTGAAGACGCCGCCCAGGGTCTCGATCCCCAGGGTCAGGGGCGTCACGTCCAGCAGCAGCACGTCCTTGACGTCGCCTTGCAGAACGCCGGCCTGAACGGCGGCGCCCAGGGCCACGACTTCATCGGGGTTGACGCCCTTGTGCGGCTCCTTGCCGAAGAAGGCCTTCACGGCTTCCTGGACCTTAGGCATGCGGGTCATGCCGCCGACCAGGACCACTTCGTCGATGTCCGAGGCCTTCAGACCGGCGTCGGCCAGGGCCTTCTTGCACGGCTCGATCGTGCGCTCGACCAGGTCGTCGACCAGGGATTCCAGCTTGGCGCGCGTCAGCTTGATGTTCAGGTGCAGCGGACCCGAGGCGTTCATGGTGATGAACGGCAGATTGACCTCGTACTGGGTCGTGGTCGACAGCTCCTTCTTGGCCTTTTCGGCCTCTTCCTTCAGGCGCTGCAGGGCCAGCTTGTCCTGGCGCAGATCGACCGACTGCTCCTTCTTGAACTCGTCGGCCAGATAATCGACCAGGCGCAGGTCGAAGTCCTCGCCGCCCAGGAAGGTGTCGCCGTTGGTGGACTTCACCTCGAACACGCCGTCGCCGATCTCCAGGATCGAGACGTCGAAGGTGCCGCCGCCCAGGTCATAGACGGCGATCTTCTGACCGTCGTTCTTCTCCAGCCCATAGGCCAGGGCCGCCGCGGTCGGCTCGTTGATGATGCGCAGCACTTCCAGGCCGGCGATCTTGCCGGCGTCCTTGGTGGCCTGGCGCTGGCTGTCGTTGAAATAGGCCGGCACGGTGATGACGGCCTGGGTCACCTTGTCGCCGAGGAAGGCTTCGGCCGATTCCTTCATCTTCTGCAGGATGAAGGCCGAGATCTGCTGCGGGGAGTAGTCCTTGCCGAAGGCGCGCACCCAGGCGTCGCCGTTCGGACCCTTGACGATCTCATAGGGCACCATGCCCTTGTCCTTGGCGACCACCGGATCGTCGAAGCTGCGGCCGATCAGGCGCTTGATCGCAAAGAAGGTGTTGGAGGGGTTGGTCACGGCCTGGCGCTTGGCCGGTTGGCCCACCAGCACTTCGGCGCCGTCCTGGATCGCCACGACCGAGGGGGTCGTGCGGTTGCCTTCGGCGTTCTCGATGACCTTGGGGGTCTTGCCATCCATGGCGGCCACGCAGGAGTTGGTGGTGCCGAGGTCGATGCCGATAATCTTGGCCATGGGCGTTCTTTGTCTCTCTCGTTCAGCGGGCGATGCGGCGGCCTTCGACGAAGCGCCGCGCGTGACCGCCCCCGGTTGGGTTGGCGTTGTAGTGGCCGGATAGCCCCAGTTTTCGCGGGGTTTCTCCGAAGCTGGCCCCGATATGGGAAAATCCCCCGGCCCCGCAAGGGCGATCTGCGATTCCGGCCGATCGAAGAACGATGAAAGTCGAGGCGCCGGTAATGGCCGAAACCGACGCATCAAGGTCGGTGACGGCCCGGACGCCTGGGTCTATGATTTCGGATCAGCGTTCACCAATGGCCAGGCGCCGACGCGCTCGCGCATCCATGTCCGTCAGATCAGCGACTACATCTGCACCGGTTGAGGTCGAAACCGCCGTCGAGGGCTTTCGGCTGTGGACGGACGCCTTCGATGCGGCGGGCCAGGCGGCGCTGGTCGCGGCTGTCTTTGAACGGCTTGAGCAGGCGCCGCTCTATCGGCCGATCACGCCGGGCGGACGGCCCTTCTCCGTCGAGATGAGCAACTTCGGTCCGCTGGGCTGGGTCTCGGATCGGGCCGGCTATCGCTATCAGGCGACGCATCCGATGACGGGGCGTCCCTGGCCCGCGATCCCGCCCGTGTTGCTGAACCTGTGGCGCGACACGGTGAACTGGCCCGAACCACCCGACGCCTGTCTGGTCAACCTCTATCGCGACGGGGCCAGGATGGGCCTGCATCAGGATCGCGACGAGGCCGATCTCGGCGCGCCGGTCCTGTCGGTGTCGCTGGGGGACGCCGCCCTGTTCCGCATAGGCCCGGCCGAGGGCGGCCGAACCACCAGCCTCCGGCTGAACAGCGGCGACGTCTGCGCCCTGACGGGGCCGGCCCGCCTGGCCAGGCACGGGATCGACCGCGTGCTGGCGGGGTCGTCGCGACTGATCCCCGGTGGCGGGCGGCTGAACCTGACGCTGCGACGGGCCGGCGTCAGTCCAGGCTGATCTTTTCCCCGCCGGCGCCGCCCTGTCGCCAATAGCCGGCGGCCTTCATCGCCTTGGGCGAGAAGCCCATCCCCAGCACCTTTGCGCGCAGGGCCTTGGCCACAGCGGCCTCGGCGGCGATCCAGACATAGGCGTCGGATGGATCGACCCCGGCCAGAGCCGTTTCGACCGCCGCAAGCAAGGTTTCGGCCCGGCCGCGCGGTTCGCCGTCGCGCGTCGCCCAGGTCAGGGCGACTTCGGCCTGGCTGTGCAGGTCAAGGCGCGACGCCGCATCCGCGACCTCGATCACCGCATGGGCGCGAACCTCGGCGGGCAACTCCTCCAGCCGGCGAGCGATGGCCGGCAGCGCCGTCTCGTCGCCGATCAGCACATGGTCGGCGAAGACGGTCGGCACGATGAAGGAGCCGCGCGGCCCGCCGATCGCCAGGACCGAGCCGATCTTGGCCCTCATCGCCCATTCGGTCGCCGGCCCGCCGTGCCCGGTCGCGAAGTCCAGCGTCAGCCGGTTCGTCGCCGCATCGTAGGCGCGGGGCGTATAGTCGCGGGCGACCGGGCGCGGTTCGGGAAAGATCGGCCCGTCCGGCCCCACGGTGGGCAGGATCGGGGCCTGGCCCTCGGCCGCAGGAAAGATCTTCACGTGATCGTCGAACCCCGGCGAGTTGAAGCCCGCCAGTTCCGGCCCCTCCAGCACGATGCGGCGCAGGTCGGGCGTCAGGTCCTGGACCGAGGCCACGCTCAGGGTGCGGAACTTCAGGTCGTGGCGCACCCGACGGGTGATGCGAAGGGCGTCGCTCATGCCTTTTCCACCTTATCGGCGGCCTCGGCCAGGATGGCGGCGATGGCCTGGACCTGGCCCTCGGTCAGGGCGGTTTCGCCGGTCAGCCGCGCATGGATGGTGTGGCGCAGGCGGCCGATGGCGTCGTGGATGGCGGCTGGCCGCATGGCGCGGGCGGCGAACTTGTCCATGGTCGCCTCGGCGGCCTTCAGCACCTCTTCGTTTTCCGCCAGCATGGCGCGGCCGGCGCCGGTGATGGCGTACAGCTTCTTGCCGCCTTGGGCCTCGGACTCCAGCGCGCCCATCTCCTCCAGCAGCGTCAGGCTGGGATAGATGACGCCGGGGCTGGGTGAATAGGCGCCGCCCAGTTTCGTCTCGACCGCCTTGATCAGCTCATAGCCGTGGCTGGGCTTTTCGGCGATCAGCGACAACAGCACCCAGCGCAGCGTGCCGTGGTCGAACAGACGACCGCCGCCGCGCCGGCCATGGCCGTGACCGCGCGCCTCGCGCCCCTCCCAGCCCGGTCCGAAGTCGGCGCGGCGCGGGCCGCGCATTCCCCGACCGAAGCCGTGGCCGAACCCGCCGTGGCGGTCGTGGTGTCCGCCGCAGTCGTCGCGACGGCCTTGAAAGATCCCCATGGATCTCATGATCGATTCCTTTTCGATATATCTGTTCACGACGATTTAGATATATCTGAATATCGAAATGCGCAAGAGGGCTGGTTTTCGCCTTCAAGCTGCGGCGTAAAGCGGGAATGGACGACCTGAAGCGCCGCTGGGCCCGCCTCGAACCGCACATGACCGTCGTGGGGCCGGACGACGCCGCGCCGCGGCCAGCGGTCCTGCTTTTTCACGGCTGCGGCGGCCTGCGCGATCACCTGCCGCGCTATGCCGAGGTCGCCAAGGCGGCGGGCTGGCGCGCCTTCGTCATCGATTCCTACGGTCCGCGCGGCTGGGGACGGGCCTTCACCCTGACGGCCGTCTGCACCGGCCTGTCGTTCCGGGGTTACGAACGGGCGGGCGATGTGCTGGCCGCCATCCAGGGCGTGTCCGCCCGACCCGACGTCGATGCGACCCGCCTGAGCCTGGGCGGCTGGAGCCACGGCGGCTGGGCCATCATGGAGACGATGAGCGCCAAGCCGACGCCCAACACGATGGGCGTGTCGAACCCCGGCGACGCCGACCTGTCAGGCGTCCGCGCCGTGTGGCTGATGTATCCCTACATCGGCCCCTTCGCCTTCAACCGGATGAAGCCGTGGCGGCATTGCCCCAAGGTGCTGGCCGTCACCTGCAAGAGCGATCACCTGACGACAGAGCGCAACGCAGACCGGGTCAACGCCATGATCCGCGACTGTGGCGCCCAGGTCGAAAGCTGGATCGCCGCCGGCACCCACGCCTTTGACGAGCCGACCAACAACGGCCCGATGCGCCATGACCCGGAACTGACCGAAGAGGCCCTGCGCCGTTTCCGCGCCTTCCTGACGGACGTCGCGCCGCATAACTGAAGTCGGACGTTGAAGCGGAGCAAGCCCATGAGGTTCATCCTTTCGAAACAGGAATGCGTGGCGCTGGTCTTCGCGGGCGGCGTGCTCTCGGGCGGCTTGCTGGCCGCTTTGGCGATCTGGATGAGCCTGCAGGCCTGAAAAGAATCTCAAGCGTCTGACTTGACGGCTCGTCCATCACGTAACAATTGAGGTTGCATGAAAAGAGACAGCCGCCTCTCCAACATTCTCCACGCCCTGCTGCACATGGCCGATCATCAGGCGCGGACGGGCGCGCCGATGACCTCGGACCAGTTGGCCGTCTGCCTGTCGACCAATCCGGTCGTGGTGCGCCGGACCATGGCGGGCCTGCGCGAACAGGGGCTGGTGGCGTCCGAGAAGGGCCACGGCGGCGGCTGGCGGCTGGCGCGTCCGCTGGATCAGGTCAGCCTGGGCCAGGTTCATGCGGCGCTGGGCGAGCCCGGCCTGATCCCCGACGCCCCGCCGGTCGAGGCCGAGGGCTGTCTGGTCGAGGCGGCGGTCAATGACGCCTTGGGCGAAACCTACGCCGCCGCCCGCGCCCTGCTGATCGCCCGACTGAACGAAATCACCTTGGCCGATCTGGCGGCGGACTTCTCGCGCCGGATGGCCGAACATCCAAAAAGGGATTTGCTCAATGCCCACGGTCACACGTCCTGAACCCATGCCTCACGACGCCCTGATCATCGGCGGCTCCTACGCCGGCCTGTCCGCCGCCATGCAGCTGGTCCGCGCGCGCCGCAGGGTGCTCGTCATCGACGACGGCCGGCCGCGCAACCGCTTCGCCGCCCGCGCCCATGGCGTGCTGACCAACGACGGCAAGCCCGGCGCCGAGATCGCAGCCGCCGCCCGCGCCCAGGTCGCCGCCTATCCCACCGCCGCCTTCCGCATGGCCGAGGCCGTGGCGGTCGAGCGGATCGACGGCGGCTTCCAGGTCGTCTTCGCCGATGGGACCAGGACCACCGGCCGGCGGCTGTTGCTGTCGCACGGAGTCGAGGACGTGCTGGCCGACATTCCGGGAGTCAGGGAGCGATGGGGCCGCACGGCCCTGCACTGTCCCTGGTGCCACGGCTATGAGATCGGCGGCGGCCCCATCGGCGTCCTGGGGCGCGGCGATCACGCGGCGGCCTATGCCGCGACCGTCGCCGAATGGGGCCAGGTGACGCTGTTCATGGGGATGGAGACGGGCCTGTCGCCCGAAGACGCGCGCCTGCTCTATCGGCGCGGCGTGACCATCGAGCCCACGCTCATCGCCCGGCTGGAGGGCGAGGCCCCGACCCTGACGGGCGTGCGTCTGACCGACAGCCGGTTCGTCGCCCTGAAGGCCATCTTCGTCGGCGCCAACGTCCGTGTCGCCAGTCCCTTCGCCGAACATCTGGGGTGCGAGATGACCGACACCCCCATGGGGCGGGTGATCAAGGTGGACGGAATGCAGCAGACGACCCAGCCCGGCGTCTTCGCCGCCGGCGACCTGGCCCGCGCCGCCTCCAACATCACCCTGGCGACGGCGGACGGCATGACCGCCGCCCACGCCCTGTTCCGGTCCCTGGTCGAGGAGGAGACGACGGGCGCCGTCTAGCCGATCGTCGCCTCGACTGTAATCGTCGCCCGCACCGAATGGGCCATTTCGCAATGGTCATGGGCCTGATGGTGCAGGGCGTCGATCTCGGCCTGGTCAGGCTCGCGGCCGGTGAAACTGGTGAAGGGGCGCAGCGTCACCTCGGCGAGGTAACGTTTGCCGTTGTCGTCCTTGCCCATAGCCCCCGACGCCTCGTCGGCATAGGTGTCGACGACAAGGCCGGCGTTGGCGGCGAAGGCCAGAAACCACAGCATGTGACAGCTGGACAGAGAGGCGATCATCGCCTCTTCCGGGTCGACGGCCGAAGCGTCCGACATCGGCAGGGGCACGCTGGACGGCGCGGACGATCCGGGCACGACCGCCCCGCCGTCGAAGCTCCAGGTGTGGGCGCGGCTGTAACGTTTATCCAGGAAGGGCTGGTCGCCGCGTTCCCAGACGATCCTGGCCTCATAGACCGCCATTACGCCCTCCAGAAGCCGACGATTGTCTTGACCTCGTCGACCACGGGGTCGGCGACCTCGGCGGCGCGTTCGGCCCCGTCCTTGAGCACCCGGTCGATCTCGGCCGGATCATCCAACAGGCGGCGCATCTCGGCCGTGACGGGCGCCAGGGACGACACCGCCAGATCGGCCAGGGCCGGCTTGAAGGCGCCGAAACCCTGACCGCCGAACTCGGCCATCACCTGCTCGCGGGTCTGGCCCGACAGCGCCGCATAGATGGCGACCAGGTTCCTGGCCTCGGGGCGGTCGTTCAGTTCTTCCAGGGTCTCCGGCAGGGGCGC
This sequence comes from Brevundimonas sp. UBA6550, assembly GCF_002434505.1. Taxonomy (GTDB): domain Bacteria; phylum Pseudomonadota; class Alphaproteobacteria; order Caulobacterales; family Caulobacteraceae; genus Brevundimonas. Next base: position 79,062 of record NZ_DJKE01000003.1, on the reverse strand, counting down.
GGGGTCGGTCTTGGCCTTGCGAATCTTCGACGCGATGGTGTCGGCGTCGTCGGTCAGGTTGATGCGGCTGTTGTCGGACGGGTCCGACTTGGACATTTTCGCCGCCCCGTCGCGCAGGGACATGACGCGCGTCGCCGGTCCCTGGATGACGGGTTCGGGCACGGGGAAGAAGCCGGGCACGCCGAAGTCGTTGTTGAACTTTGCGGCGATGTCGCGGGTCAGCTCCAGATGCTGCTTCTGGTCCTCGCCGACCGGCACTTCGGTGGCCTTGTACAGCAGGATGTCGGCGGCCTGCAGCACGGGATAGGTGTAGAGGCCGACCGAGGCGCGTTCCTTGTGCTTGCCCGACTTCTCCTTGAACTGGGTCATCCGGTCCAGCCAGCCGAGGCGGGCGACGCAGTTGAACACCCAGGCCAGATCGGCGTGGGCGCGCACCGACGACTGCGGGAAGATGATCGACCTGGCCGGATCGAGGCCCGAAGCCAGATAGGCCGCCGCGATCTCGCGCGTCTGGGCCGTCAGCTTCTCCGGCTCCTGCCAGACGGTGATGGCGTGCATGTCGGCGACGAAGACGAAGACGGGCGCGCCCTGGTCCTGAAGCTCGACGAACCGCTTCAGGGCGCCGAGGTAGTTGCCCAGGTGCAGGGCGCCGGAGGCCTGGATGCCGGACAGGATGCGGCGCGGGCCGGTGTAGGCCGGGGCGGCGGGGGCCGGGGTCTGGTCAGTCATGGATCGAATCTCGGAAAAACAACGTCAGGCGTGGCGAGGGGGAACGGCGGTTCAGCCGCGCCATCGCAGGTCGAAAATGAAGCCCGAGTTCATCATGGCCTCGCGCTTATCGGTTCGCCGCCGGTCAGTCCAGACCGGAGACCGCGCCGCCGCCCGGCTCGCGCCGCAGGGTGGCCTTCAGTTCCGACAGGGTGACGGCGCGAAAGGCCATCAGGCAGACGCCGTACAGCCCCGCGCCCGCGCCGCACACCACCAGAACCGCGATCTCCTTGGCCAGGAAGATGCGGCTCAGCTGCGGATAGAAGACGTCGGCGGCGAACAGCAGGGCGGCCATCATGGCGCTGGCGGCGACCACGCGGGCGAAGCGCGACAGGAAGGCGGGCGACGGCCGCCAGCTGTTCTCGCGGATCAGCACCCCGCCCAGCAGGCCGACGTTGATCCAGGCGGAGGTGCTGGTGGCGATGGCCAGGCCCAGCACCCCGTCCCAGCCCTGGGCGCGGAACCAGAAGAACAGGCCCGACCCCAGGATGACGGTCACGATCACGCTGGCCACGGCGAAGATCATCGGCCGGCGCGTGTCCTGGCGCGCGAAGAAGGGCGGGGTCAGCACCTTGGCCAGAACGAAGGCGGGCACGCCCCAGGCGAACTGGCGCAGCACGTCGGCGGTGCGGGCGGCGTCGGCCGAGGTGAAGGCCCCGCGCGTCACCGTGGCGTCGATGATGAAGAAGGGAATGACGAACAGGGCGACGGCCGCCGGCAGGGTGAAGGCCATGGCCAGGTTGACGCCATCGTCTAGGGTCCGCTGGCCGCCCTCGTGATCGCCGGAAACGAAGGCCTTGGTCAGGCGCGGCACAAGGGCCAGACCGATGGCGACGCCCACCAGCCCCAGCGGCAGCTGATACAGGCGGTCGGCGTTATACAGCACCGACCGCGCCCCCTCGTCCGACCCGGTCAGGAACTGCGACACTAGGGAGTTGATCTGCAGCGCGCCGCCGGCCAGCGCGCCGGGCACCGCCAGGGCCAGGGTATGGCGGACATTGGGCGTGATCCGGGGCAGGCCGATCTTCAGCCTCACCCCCAGACGCCGCACGCCCCACCACAAGAGGCCGGCCTGGATCAGGCCCGACACCGTCACCGCCGCCGTCACCACCAGCAGCACCCTCTCCTGCGGGATCGGCAGGATCATCGGCGGCAACAGGGCGGCCAGGGTGCAGAGGTTCAGAAAGACCGGAACGGCCGCCGACAGGGCGAACCGGCCGCCGGTGTTCAGCACGCCCGACAGCAGCGACGCCACCGTCATACAGGCCAGATAGGGCATGGCCAGCTGGGTCGCGATCACCGCCGCGCGCAAAACCTCGGGCTGGCCCTGATAGGCCGACAGCAGCCACGGCATGATCCACGGCATGATCACCTGCAGCAGGATGCAGAAACCCGCGACCACCGCCAGCATGAAGCTGAGCGCCTCGGACGCGGTGACGGCCGCCGCCTCCTCGCCCTCACGCGCCCGCACGCCGCCATAAACGGGCACGAAGGCTTGGGCGAAGGCGCCTTCGGCGAACAGGCGCCGGAACATGTTGGGCAGCATCAACGCCGTGGTGAAGGCGTCCATCATCGGCCCCTGACCGAACCGCGCCGCCAGCGTCATGTCGCGCACGAATCCGAGAATTCGGCTGCCCAGCGTCAGGCTGGACTGGACCAGGGTGTTGCGGGCGAGGCTCATGCGGACATTCGACAGGGCGCGGAAGACAAATGTCGCTTAGCGCGCTTGTTCGCCCGGCGATACGGGCTTGCGCGCCCGCCGGCCCAGTTCGGAGACGTCGCGGGCGCTGGCCCGGGCCGAGCGCACCTTGCGGCCGGCGGGCGCCGGCGCGCGGCTGTCCAGAACCACTTCCAGCGCCGTGCGCAGTTCGGCGATCCGCTGCTCGGACGTCAGTTTGCGTCCCTTGCGATCCACCACATAGAAGCTGTCCACCGCCCGCTCGCCATAGCTGGCGACGTGGGCCGAGCGGATGCTGAGACCCTCGTCGTTGAAGACGCGCGACAGGTCGGCCAGGAGGCCCGGCCGGTCAGCGCACGACACCTCGACCACGGTGGCGAGTTCGCTGGCGTGGTGATCCACCATGACCACGGGACGAACCTCGAAGGCGGCCTTTCGGGCGTTGCCGGCCGGCTGGGGCGCCTGGCCGATGCGGCCCTCCCCGCGCGCGGCCTTCTCCAGCGCCTCGACCAGGGTTTTCAGCCGGCGCGGCTCGGCCTGGCCATAGGGCAGGCCCGCCCCGTCCTGAACGCGGAAGACGTCCAGCACCACCCCGTCCTCGGTCGCCACGCGCGCGTCGGTGACGTCGGCGCCCAGGGCGGCCATGGTCTGGGCCAGGTCGGCGAACAGGCCGGGCCGATCGGCGGCGGCGATGGAGATTTCGGTGGCCTGGACGGGCAGCCCCTCGACCGGAGAGACCGGCGCCGCCTCGGCCGCCGCCCCGGTTCGGCGGGCGCGTTCGACCAGGGCCGGATGGACCGACAGCGGATCCTCGCGCGCCACGTCCTCGCCCCGGAACAGGGCGGCGACCCGATTGTAGAGGGTGCGCATCAGCTGACCCTTCCAGCCGTTCCACACCCCCGGCCCCACCGCCCGGATGTCGGCGACGGTCAGGACCAGCAGCATCCGCAGCCGCTCGGGGTCGCCGACCAGTTCGGCGAAGGCGCGGATGGTGGCGGGGTCGCTGAGGTCGCGCTTCTGGGCGTAGTCGCTGAGCGCCAGATGGCTGCGCACCAGCCAGACGACCAGTTCGATCCGGCGGGGATCGACGCCTAGCCGCTCGCAGGCCCGGCGGGCGGCGATGGCGCCGTCCTCCAGCTGCCCGCGCTCGCCGCCCTTGCCCACATCGTGCAGCAGCATCCCCAGCATCAGGGCTTCCATGTCCGAGATCAGATGCACGATCTCGCTGGCCATCGGATGGTCGGTCGTCAGCTTGCCGCGCGCGATGTCGTTGATGACGCCGATGGCCTGCAGCGTGTGCTCGTCCACCGTATAGGCGTGGTACATGTTGAACTGGGTCTGGCCGACGATCCGACCCCATTCGGGCAGGAACCGGCCCAGCAGTCCCGTCTCGTTCATGATGGTCAGCACGCGATAGGGCCGCTGCCCGTGCGCCAGCACGTCCAGGAAGGCGCGCGACGCCGCCGGATCGCGCCGCAGCCGGGGCGTCACCAGCGACAGCGACCGTGTGACCGCCGAAAAGGCGTCCGGGTGCAGATCCAGGTCCTGCTTGTCGGCGGCTGTGAACAGGGTCAGCAGCTTGACCGGATCGGCGGCGAACACCTCCGGCCCCTCGACCGACAGTCGCCCCTGGTCGATCCAGAAGCCGTCGATCTCCAGCTTGCGGCGCGCCGGACGGAATGGGGTCATCAGGCGGGACAGCCCTTGCGCCGTCTTCTGGTGCCGCGCCTCCAGCTTGGCCGACATGGCGCGGGTCAGGGCGCCGACGTCGCGGGCGACCAGGAAATAGCGGCGCATGAACCGCTCCACCGCCGGCTCGTCGCCGCGTCCGCGCCAGCCCATGCGTCGCGCGACCTCGGGCTGCATGTCGAACGTCAGCTTCTCCTCGGCCCGCCCCGCGATCAGGTGCAGGTGAATTCGCACCCGCCACAGGAAGTCGAAGGCCTCGTCCGAGGTCCGGCGTTCGCGCGGGGTGAACAGCTCGTCCATCACCGTCGCGCCCAACCGGCTTTCGGGCGCCAGCGACCGGGCGATCCAGTACAGGGTGTTCAGGTCGCGTAAGCCCCCCTTGCCGTCCTTGACGTTGGGTTCGACCTTGTAGCGGGTGGAGCCAACCTTCTCGTGGCGCACGGCCCGTTCTTCCAGCTTGGCGGCGATGAAGGGGCGCGGGTCGGACTTGGACACCATGTCGCGAAACCGACCGATCATCAGCTCGGCCAGACGCTGATCGCCGGCCAACGGTCGCGCCTCCAGTAGGGTGGTCCGCACTATCATGTCGGTGCGCGACAGCGACAGACACTCCTCGACCGAGCGCACGGACGGCCCGACCTTCACTCCCAGGTCCCACAGGACGTAGAGGACGAATTCGACCACGCTCTCGCCGCGCGGCGTGGCCTTGGCCGGGCGCAGGAACAGCAGGTCCAGGTCCGAAAAGGGCGCCAGCACGCCCCGGCCGTAACCCCCCACCGCCACCAGCGACAGCCGTTCGCTCTCGACGGCCGAAACCGGAAACAGCACCTCGGTCGCCACCCGCCACAGGGCCGTCAGCATCTCGTCGGCGGCCGAGGCGTACAGGCGGGCGACTTCGCGTCCCTTCAGTCCGGCGTCCAGCTTGCGTTCGACGCGGGTGCGGGCGGCGTCATAGGCCTCGCGCAGAACGAAAGAGACCGCCGCGCGCGGATCCTGCGCGGCGGCGGCCTCGTCTAGTCGGTCGTCCAGGTTGGGCGAAACGGGGGTCATGTCGCCGATATAGGCCTCAAACCCCCGCCGCGTCAGTCGGCGATTATTCCGGGCGAACGCGCTTCTTGCGGAACGAGGGGTTCAGGACCTGCTTGCGCAGGCGGATCGACTTCGGCGTCACCTCGACCAGTTCGTCGTCGTCGATATAGGCGATGGCCTGTTCCAGCGACATCTGGCGCGGCGGGGTCAGGCGAACGGCCTCGTCCTTGCCGGCGGCGCGGACGTTGGTCAGTTGCTTGCCCTTGATCGGGTTGACGTCCAGGTCGTCCCAGCGCGCGTTTTCGCCGATGATCATGCCCTGATAGGTCTTTTCGCCGGCGCCGACGAACATGACGCCGCGATCTTCCAGGTTCCACAGGGCGAAGGCGGCGGTGTCGCCGTCCGAGTTCGAGATCAGAACGCCCTTCAGACGACCGGCGATCGCGCCCTTGTGCGGCTCATAGTGGCTGAACACGCGGTTCAGCACGCCCGAACCGCGCGTGTCGGTCAGGAACTCGCCCTGATAGCCGATCAGCGAACGCGAGGGCGCCTTCAGGCTGATGCGGGTCTTGCCGGCGCCCGACGGACCCATGTCGGTCATTTCGGCCTTACGCGCCGACAGCTTCTCGATGACGATGCCCGAGAACTCGTCGTCCACGTCGATCATGACGTCTTCGATCGGCTCCAGCTTCTCGCCGTTCTCGCCGGTCTGGAACACCACGCGCGGACGCGAGATCGAGACCTCGAAGCCTTCGCGGCGCATGTTTTCGATCAGCACGCCCAGCTGCAGTTCGCCACGACCGGCGACCTCATAGGCGTCGCCGCCTTCGGTCGTGGTGACGCGGATGGCGACGTTGGCCTCGGCCTCCTTCAGCAGGCGGTCGCGGATGACGCGCGACTGGACCTTGTCGCCTTCGCGACCGGCCAGGGGGCTGTCGTTGACCGAGACGGTCATGGAGATGGTCGGCGGGTCGATCGGCTGGGCGTCCAGCGGCTCGGTCACCTCCATGGCGCACAGGGTGTCGGCCACGGTCGCCTTGGACATGCCGGCGATGGCGACGATGTCGCCCGCTTCCGAACCCTCGTCCAGGGCCTGACGCTTCAGGCCGCGGAAGGCCAGGACCTTGGTGATGCGGCCGCGCTCGATCTCCTTGCCTTCGCGGTCCAGGGCGTGGATCGCCATGCCGGGAACGGCCTTGCCGCTCTCGATGCGGCCGGTCAGCAGACGGCCCAGGAACGGATCGCTTTCGATCAGCACGTCCAGCATGCGGAACGGCTTGTCCTTGTTGGCCTGGACGGCGGGCGGCGGCACGTGGTCGACGATCAGGTCGAACAGCGGGGCCAGGTTGTCGTTGGGCTGGTTCAGGTCCAGCGTCGCCCAGCCGTTGCGGCCCGAGGCGTAGATGTGCGGGAAGTCCAGCTGCTCGTCCGTCGCGCCGATGGCGGCGAACAGGTCGAAGGTCTCGTTGTGGACCCGGTCCGGGTCGGCGTGGGCGCGGTCGACCTTGTTGATGCACAGGATCGGGCGCAGGCCCATCTTCAGCGCCTTGGTCAGCACGAACTTGGTCTGGGGCATGACGCCCTCTTCGGCGTCGACCAGGATGACGCAGCCGTCCACCATGCCCAGGATGCGCTCGACCTCGCCGCCGAAGTCGGCGTGGCCGGGGGTGTCGATGATGTTGATGCGGGTTTCGCCGGCCTTGCCGTTCCAGAGCACCGAGGTGCATTTGGCCAGGATGGTGATGCCGCGTTCCTTCTCCTGGTCGTTGGAGTCCATGGCGCGCTCGGTCGTCGCCTCATTGGCTCGGAACACGCCGGACTGGGCCAGAAGTTGGTCCACCAGGGTCGTCTTGCCGTGGTCGACGTGGGCGATGATAGCGACGTTGCGCAGGTTCATGAAGGGCTCGGCCGGACTGTGTTCGGTCGCGGAGGATCCGCGCCGCTGCAAGGGATGCAGGCATTGGGGGGAGAAAGTTTCGCGCGCCTCTTACAGGCAAGAGCGGCGAAACGCCAGAGCGGGCGTTCGCGGCGTCGATTCCAAGCTTACCGATATTTCATCCGCTTGGCCGCATCCGACGCGCTCGAACGCCGCCTCCTAACAGCAACGGACCTGAAGCCGGGTCGTGCTGATGCAGGAGATGACGAGATGACCGCGATGCTGGGACTGATGCTGGCCGGCGCCTTGCTGGGCGGACCCGCGCCGGACATGCGGGTCGAGGCGCAGGGGCTGAACATGGCTCGGGCGGGCGATCCGATGATCCTGGCGGGCCGCATCCGGGCCGCCAGTCGCGACTGGTGCGCCGCGCACCGCGCCTTCCTGACCCCGGATTCCGTGGGCGACCCGCGCGTCTGCGAACGGGAAATGCGCCGCCGGGCCTCCAACGCCATACCCCGACCTCAGCGTCTGGACTTCGTGCGCGCCGGGGGACAGACGGCGCTGAACCGGCCCTAAAGCGGCCTCAGCATATAGCGGGCGTCCGAACCATAGCTGGCCAGCTTGGCCGCCATGGCGTCGGCGGGCTGTTCGACGAACCCGCGCCGGGACCAGAAGCCCACGGCGTCGTTGACCGCCACCAGGGCGATCATGGGCCAGCCGTCCTCTTTCGCCTGGTCGGCCAGCCGTTCGACGATGGCGCCGGTGACGCCCCCGCCCCGCGCTTCGGGGTGCAGGGCCAGATCATGCAGATAGATCAGGGTCGGGTCGGTCGGCAGGCCCTCGATCACCGTATTCAGCGGCGGCGCGCTCTCGGCCTTCCACGGATAGGCGATCAGATAGCCGCGCGCCGGCCCGTCTGCGTCCGCCAGCACGAAACACCCGCGCGGATAAAGCGCCAGACGGTTCTCGAAACAGGCCCGGTCCTCGAAATGATCGGGAAACGACAGGCGCGCCACATCGACCACCGCCGGGATGTCGTCGGGCCGCATGGGCCGCCATTGCAAAGTCATCAGTTCACCTTCGAGGGATCGGGCGGGGCGTCGGGCAGGGCCGAGACGGGGACGCCGTCGTCCTTCAGCTTCCTGACGTCGGCGGGCGTGGCCTCGCCGTAGATTTCCCGCTTTTCGGAACGGCCTTCGTGGATGTCGCGCGCCTCGCGGGCGAAGGCGTCGCCGACATAGTCGAAGTTGGCCTCGACATGGGCCCGAACCTCGCGCGCCGCCTCCATCATCATGGTCTGCATCTTGCGCATGGCCTCGGGCGCGGCCGGGTCCGGCGCGGCGTCGGCGCGCCTCGTCCCGCTGACCGACGGCGCCATGACGGCCTTCTCGACCCCGCGCGAGCCGCAGAACGGGCATTCGACCAGGCCGCGCGCCGCCTGGTCGTCATAGTCGGACGACGAGCCGAACCAGGCCTCGAACCCGTGGTCGTGGTCGCATTTCAGGGCGTATCGGATCATGGACGGATCAGGCGGGCGGCAGGAATTCGCGGTCGTGGGTCAGGGCGGGTATGGCGCGACGGGCGCGCGCCACGGCCTCCATGTCCAGTTTCGCCCGCACGATGCAAGGGTCGTCGTGATCGGCCCTGGCCATCACCTCGCCCCACGGCCCAACGACGGTGGAACGGCCCCAGGTGCGCCGGCCGTCCTCGTGCAGCCCGCCCTGCGCGGGGGCCAGCACGAAGGCGCCGGTCTCGATGGCGCGGGCGCGCAGCAGCGTCTCCCAATGCGCCTCGCCGGTCGGGGCGGTGAAGGCGGCCGGGACCGCGATCATCGACGCGCCTGCCCTGGCCAGATGGCGATGCAGGTGGGGAAAGCGGATGTCGTAGCAGATGGTCAGCCCCAGCCGACCCCACGGCGTATCCGCGACCGCCGCCGCATCGCCCGGCCGCACCGCCGCGCTTTCGCGATACCGTTCGCCGTTCGGCAGATCGACGTCGAAGACGTGCAGCTTGTCATAGCGCGCCGTGATCGCGCCCGAGGGATCGACCAGCAGGGAGCGATTGGCCGCTCGCGCGTCCCCGGCATGGCCGGATCGCACGATGGCCGATCCGATCAGCAGCCAGACGCCCAGTTCCGCCGCCAGACGACGCAGGCCCAGAACCGCTACATCCTGATCCTCGTCGGCTATGGCGGCGTCGCGGCGGTCACGCCGCTGCTCCAGCAGATTGGTCCCCTCGGGCGTCAGGACCAAGCGCGCCCCGCCCGACGCCGCCTCGCGGATCAGCGGCTCGACATGGGCCAGGCCCGCCGCCGCCGTCGCCGGGGTGCGGGTCTGGATCAGGGCGATGTCGATGCCGCCGCTCATGACGTCAGGCGGCCAGCAGGGCGTCCAGCTTGCCGTCGCGGTCCAGCGCGTGGATGTCGTCGGACCCGCCGACGTGCCGGCCGTCGATGAAGATTTGCGGGAAGGTCATGCGGCCGCCGGACTTCTCGACCATCTCGGCCTTCTTGGCGGGATCGTTGGAGGCGACGATCTCTGTGTAGTCCGCGCCCTTCTTCTTCAGCAGCGACATGGCGCTGAAGCAGTAGGGGCAACCGGGTTTGGTGTAGATGACGACGTCGGCCAAAAGTACATCTCCAGAACTGAGGGGCCTTGCGGCGGCGCGCCTAGGCGCGCCGAGCGATAGGGCCTACATAACGATTTCGCGGGCGTTTCGCACCCGGGCGACGACCGCCAGGTCCACGGCCCGCGCCCCGGCGTCCAGCAGGGCGCGCGCGCAGGCCTCGGCGGTGGCGCCCGTGGTCAACACATCGTCGATCAGAAGGATGCGCCGCCCCCGCACGCGCCGCCGTCCCGCCTCGGTCACGACGAACGCCGTCTTCACGTTCAATCGCCGCCCGCGTCGGCTCTTGCCGCCCTGACTGGTGGTGTGGACCGTTCGGATCAGGGCGTCGGGCAAATAGTCGCGCCCCGCGCTGCGGGCCAGGGGTCGGGCGATCTCCGCCGCCTGATTGAACCGGCGCGACAGCAGCCGGAGCCGGTGCAGCGGCACCGGGACGACGGCGTCCGCCGCCTCGACCAGTTCGGCCGAGGCCCGGCCGATCCAGCGGGCGAACAGCGGCGCGAACTGCTGCTGGTCGCCGTGTTTGTAGCGCAGGATCAGGCCGCGCGACGCCTCGTCGTACAGACACGCCGCCCGCGCCCGCTCGAAGGCATAGGGCTGGGCGATGCAGGCCGCGCAACGGGCCTCGGCGAAGGCGCCGCCGTCATAGTCAAACGCCGCCCCGCAGCCGTCGCACACCGGCGCCTCCAGAAACCTGATCCTGCTCCAGGCGTCGGGCGTCAGGCCGGCGGCGGCCGTCGCCTCGCGGCTGTCGTGGGCCATGGGCGGCAGGATCAGGTCGGCCAGCGCCCGTCCCCAACCGGCCCCGTTCGTCCGCAACCGTCGTCCCGCCCCTTCCCAGGCGCGCCGCCAGCCCCCATCCTGCAACGTCATGACCATTCCCCACGCCCCTTCCGAAGGCCCGCCGCGCATCTTCGACGCCGACCGCCGTCAGGCCCGCCTGACGCGCTCGGCCGGCCGCTTCGATCAGGCCGACTTCCTGCATGTCCGCGCAGCCGAGAACGCCGCCGAGAGCCTTGAGGCGATACTGCGCGATTTTCCCGTCGCGGTCGATCTATCCGCCCGCCCCGGCGTGTTCGACCGGGCGGTGCGCGCCGGCGACGCGGCCGAAAGGGTCGGCCCCGTCGTTGCGCCTCTGGACCTCGCGCAGCGGGCGGCGCCCGGCGCCCAGGCCCTGCCTTTGGACCCAGGCTCGACCGATCTGATCGTCTCCCTCCTGACCCTGCACTGGGCCAACGACCTGCCCGGCGCCCTGGCCCAGATCAGGCGCGCCTTAAAGCCCGACGGCCTGTTCATCGGCACGCTTTTCGGGGCGGGCACGCTGAAGGAGCTGCGCGGCGTCCTGACCGAGGCCGAACTGGCCGAGCGCGGCGGCGCCCAGGCGCGGGTCTCGCCCTTCGCCGACGGTTATGACGGCGCGGCCCTGCTGCAGCGGGCCGGTTTCGCCCTGCCCGTCTCGGACGTGGATCGGTTCACGGTGCGATACCCGGACCTGTTCGCCCTGATCCGCGATCTGCGGGCCATGGGCGAGACCAATGTGCTGCAGGGGATGGTGCGCCCGCTGAACCGTCGCATCGTCGCCCGGGCGGCGGCCCTCTATGCCGAACGCCACGGCCTGGAGGACGGTCGCATTCCCGCGACGTTCGAGATCATCCACCTGGCCGGCTGGAAGCCGCACGAAAGCCAGCAGAAGCCCCTGCCGCGCGGCTCGGCCAAGACGCGGCTGGCCGATGCCTTGGGCGTTCGGGAAATGACGGGCGAGGAACCGACCTAGGCTCGACATCCATTTGTTTGGACAGGTTTCCCAAATCGTCATTCCGGGTCTGAGCGGAGCGAAGAACCCGAGACGCATGCGCGCCGCTAGACGCACTTGAAGCCTGATCTGCGCCTCCTGGCTTCCGGGTTTGTCCTTCGGACGCCTTGGAATGACGTTATCAGGCTGAGTGGCGATTGAACTTAACCGCCGAATGCAGCGCTCAGCTTGGCGAAGGTCACGGCCAGGAAGCCGTTGTCGATGTTCGCTATCAGCCCGATCGAACCCATCAAGGCCAGGAAGATCAGACCGCATATCAGGCCGTATTCGATGGCGGTGGCGCCGCAGCCGTCGCGCAGGAACCGGCCGATAAGACGTCGCATGGCCGGCCTCCCTCGTCGGCGGCGGTTACAGCAGGTCGCGCAGCCAGGCGACCAGGGGCTCGTCCGCCGGCGGCATGGGATAGTCCGAAAGTCTGTTCGGCTTCACCCAGGCCAGGCCGTCATGTTCACGCGCCGTGACCACGCCGTCCCACCGTCGGCACAGATACAATGGCATCAACAGATGAAACGAATCGTAAGCGTGGCTGGCGAAAACGAACGGCGACAGACAGTTTTCGCTGACGTCGATGCCCAGTTCTTCCTTCAGCTCGCGGATCAGCGCCTGTTCGGGCCGTTCGCCCGGCTCGACCTTGCCGCCCGGAAACTCCCACAGTCCGGCCAGTTTCTTGCCTTCGGGCCGTTTGGCGATCAGCACCCGCCCATCGACGTCGATCAGGGCGACGGCGACGACCAGGACGGTGGGAAGAGGTTCGGCGCTCACCCGGCTTTCCGCAGCCACTGATTGGACCGTTCGTCCATGTCCAAGGCGCGCGCGACGGCGACCAGCACCTCCGCATCGCCATTCGCGCGTCGCTCCACCACCACTTCGTCCCCCGGCCCGAACGCCCATTGCTCGTCCTGCGGAGCCGGCTCTTCGCTGAGGTGGAAGACGTGGTCGCTGACGGCCTTGGCCTTCACCGGCCGCCAGACATCGACCACCTCGTCCACGATGCGCACATGGACTTCCGCCCAGTCAGTAGATGAAGCCGTCGCCGCCGACATGGATGATCTCTCCAGACTCGTCCTCGATGACCACCGAGCGACCCGTCACGGGATGAATATAGCGCGTCGCGGGCCGATCTGTCTCGCGGTTCACCGTGGCGATGCGCGCGCCCTTCGACACGGCCTCGGCGATCTGATCGTCGGTCCAGCCGCGGCCGACCATCTGACGCCGAAGCTTTTCCGGCCTCTTGACCATCAGCTGCGATAATCGCCGTTGATCTCGATGTAGCCTTTGGTCAGGTCGCAGGTCCAGACGGTGGCCGAGGCGCGGCCGGACCCGACGTCGACGGTGATGTCGATCTCGGGGTTCTTCATATAGGCGGTCATCCTGGCCTCGTCGTAGGTCGGGGCCGGGGCGCCGTCGATGGCGGCCTGGTGCGGGCCGAACCTGATGGCCAGGCGGTCGCGGTCGACCGGCTCCTCGGTCTTGCCGACCGCCATGACGACCCGGCCCCAGTTGGCGTCCTGACCGGCTATGGCGGTCTTGACCAGGGGGCTGTCGGCGATCGACTTGGCCAGTTTCCGGGCCGAGGCGGGGCTGGCGGCGCCGTCCACCGTGACCTTGACGAACTTGGTCGCGCCCTCGCCGTCGCGCACCAGCTGGTGCGCCAAATCCAGCATCACCTTGTCCAGGGCGGCCGAGAAGCTCTTAAGCCGCCGGTCGCCGACCCGGCCGATGCGCGGCGCGCCCGACGTGCCGGTGGCGAACAGCAGGGCCGTGTCGTTGGTCGAGGTGTCGCCGTCCACGGTCACCGAGTTGAAGGTGGTGCGGACATGCAGGCCCAGCAGCGCCTGCAACACATTGGGGTGGATATCCGCGTCGGTGACGATGAAGGCCAGCATCGTCGCCATGTCCGGCGCGATCATGCCCGACCCCTTGGCGATCCCGGCGATGCGGACCTTGTAGCCCTCGATCTCGGCCTCGGCGTAGGCGCCCTTGGGGAAGGTGTCGGTGGTCATGATGCCGCGTCCGGCCCTGGCCCAGGCGTCGGCGTCCAGACCCTGTTCGATCTCGGGCAGTTTGGCGACGATCTTCTTTTCGTCCAGCACCACGCCGATCACCCCGGTCGAGGCCAGCATGACGTCGCGCTGGCGACAACCGAACCGTTTGGCGACCTCTGAGGCCGTGCGGCGCGCGGCGTCTGCGCCCGCCTTGCCGGTGAAGGCGTTGGCGCAGCCGGCGTTGACGACCAGGGCGCGCACGTCCTTGCCGCCCTCGGATCCGCCTAGATGCTTCTTGCACCAGTCAACGGGCGCCGAGCCGATCTTGTGGCGGGTGAAGACGCCGGCGCAGCTGGTCCCGCGCGCGAAGTGGAACACCACCAGATCGTCGCGTTCGTGCTTGTAGAAGCCGGCGCGGGCGGTGGCGATCTCAACCCCGCCGATGGGCGGAATGGTCGGAAAGGGCACGGCCAGCGGCGAGATGGCCAGGCCCGGCTTGCCGGCGGCGGCCGGCGGCGGCACAGGCTCCGATCCTGGCGTGCGCGTCGCGCGCTTCAACGCCGTGGCGAAGGGGTCCAGCGCCTTCTCCAGTGCGTGCTCGATCTTCTGGCCGGTCGTGGAGGGGGGCTTGGTCATGGTCGGGCAGCCGGTTCGGAAGGTTGGGCGGGCGCGGCGGAGGCGGGATTGGCGGGCGGCGTCGGCTGACCGGGCAGGCGGACATCGACCTTGGCCTTGCCGCGAAGCTGCTCCAGCAACTGGCGCACCCCCTCATAGGTCAGATAGCGCACGATCTGCGGCCGGGCCTGCTCCAGGGTGGGCGGCGTCTCCTTGCGTCGATCCTCCACCCGCAGCACCGCCCATCCGCCTTCGGTCTGGAACGGCCCGACCAGGGCGCCCGCCGGCTTGTCGCGCAGGGCGTCGGCATAGGCCTGGGGCATCACGTCCGGCGTCGAATAGCCCAGGTCGCCGCCCGAGAACCGCGTCGCCTCGTCGATGGACCGCTCCATGGCCACCGCCTCGAACCCGGCGCCCTGGCCCAGTATGCCGATCACCGCGTCGGCGTCGGCCTTGGTGCGCGACAGGATCAGCCGCACCCGGATCTCCTCGGCGTTCTTCGCCAGCCGCAGCTGTTCGTTGTAGAGCGTCTGCACCGCCTGGTCGGACACGGCCTTGTCGACCACGCTCTCCACCAGCATGTCGCCCAGGATGCGTTCGCGCGTCGCCTCCAGCCGGCGCTGGGCCAGGGCCGAGGAATCCAGCCGTCGCCGTTGCGCCTCGCCGGCCAGCAGCTTCTGGTCGATCACCTCGTCCAGCACCCGGCGGAACAGGTCCGAGGTGATGTCCAGCGGCTCGCCCTCGCCGATCAATCCCTGCGCCACCGCCTCGCGCTTGACGTCAGACGCCCAGATGGTCCGGTCCTGCACCGTCGCCACCGCCCGGTCGCCCGGTTCGGGCGGACGGTCGCCCCCGCCGCGCGAACAGGCCGCCGTCGCCAGGCCGGCGGCCAGAAGCACCGCCAGGACCGGGGTTTTTCGCGGGTGTGAGGGTCGCCGGAATGGGTTCAAGGGGGCGCTCCGTCGAAGGCGGCCGAAAGCCCCTCGCGTTGACAGGGGTTAGGCCGGTGCTTAAGTCCGCCCTGCGCCCAAGTCGAGGGGTTTTGATCGTCTGCGCGGCCCTTCGCGCGCGCCCGGTTCCGGCGCGCCGCGGCCGTCATCGGTTCGGGCCTCTCTCGCGGCGTCCCTATCGCCGCCCTTACGGGATTTCAGAGCCGCTCAGCTCGCAGACGCTCGACCGCTACCGGACCCATCATGCTCGGCTTCGCCAAGAAATTTTTCGGCTCTTCCAACGACCGCAAGGTCAAGTCCTTCCAGGACCACGCCCAGCGCATCAATGCGCTGGAGCCCAAGTTCGCGGCCTTGTCCGACGACGAACTGCGCATGATGACCGACGCCTTCAAGGATCGTCTGGCGAACGGCGATTCCCTGGAGAAGATCCTGCCTGAAGCCTTCGCCGTGGTGCGCGAGGCGTCCAAGCGGGTGCTGGGCCAGCGTCAGTACGACGTGCAGCTGGCCGGCGGCATGATCCTGAACGAAGGCGGCATCGCCGAGATGCGGACCGGCGAGGGCAAGACCCTGGTCGCCGTGGCGCCGGTCTATCTGAACGCCCTGGCCGGCAAGGGCGTGCACGTCATCACCGTCAACGACTATCTGGCCCGCCGCGACGCCGAGACGATGGGCAAGGTCTATCGCTTCCTGGGTCTTGAGGTCGGGGTCATCGTCAATGGCCTGTCGCAGGGCCAGCGCCAGCAGGCCTACAACGCCGACGTCACCTACGGCACCAACAACGAGTTCGGTTTCGACTATCTGCGCGACAACCTGGTCTATGACCGGCGCGAGATGGTGCAGCGGCCGCACAACTTCGCCATCGTCGACGAGGTCGACTCCATCCTGATCGACGAGGCGCGGACACCCCTGATCATCTCGGGCCCGACCGAGGACCGCTCGGATCTCTACAAGGTGCTGGACGGCCTGATCAAAGAGCTGATCAAGGACAAGGACACCTTCGAGCTCGACGAGAAGCAGAAGCAGGTTCTGCTGACTGAACTGGGTTCGGAGCGGATGGAAGAGGCGCTGGAGGCCGGCGGTCACTTCGCCGCCGACACCACCGGCTTGTACGACGCCGCCAACATCAGCCTGGTTCACCACGCCAACCAGGCCCTGCGCGCCAACACCCTGTATCAACGCGACAAGGACTATATCATCAAGGGCGGCGAGATCGTTCTGATCGACGAATTCACCGGCCGGATGATGACCGGCCGCCGCCTGTCCGAAGGTCTGCACCAGGCCATCGAGGCCAAGGAGGACGTCAAGATCCAGCCCGAGAACCAGACCCTGGCCTCGGTGACGATCCAGAACTACTTCCGCCTGTACGAAAAGCTGTCGGGAATGACCGGCACGGCCGCGACCGAGGCTCAGGAGTTCGGCGACATCTACAAGATGGACGTGCTGGAGGTGCCCACCAACCGCCCGATCCAGCGCAAGGACTTCGACGACGAAGTCTATCGCACCCACGACGAGAAGAACCAGGCGATCGCCAGACAGATCGCCGAATGCCACCTGGCCGGCCAGCCGATCCTGGTCGGCACAGTGTCCATCGAGCGTTCGGAACAGCTGTCGGAACTGCTGAACCGCTACGAGCACAAGGTGGAGGTCTCGCGCGCCCTGAAGAAGGAGTTCGCCGGCAAGACCAAGGAAGCCGAGAAGATCGGCGACGCCGCCTATGACATCACCTACGAAACCCGGCTGCGCGGCATTCCGCACAGTGTCCTGAACGCGCGCCAGCACGAGCAGGAAGCCTATATCGTCGCCGACGCCGGTCTGCCGGGCGCGGTGACCATCGCCACCAACATGGCCGGCCGCGGCACCGACATCCAGCTCGGGGGCAACCTCGAGATGAAGATGCAGAAGTGGATGCTGGAACAGCGCAACATGGCTGTCGAAGTGACCCACGAGATGGAGGTCGCTCAGGAAACCCAGTTCAAGGCCGACATCGCCGTTCAGAAGAAGATCGCGCTGGACGCCGGCGGCCTGTTCGTCCTGGGCACCGAACGCCACGAGAGCCGCCGTATCGACAACCAGCTGCGCGGCCGCACCGGCCGTCAGGGCGACCCCGGCGTGTCGAAATTCTATCTGTCCTGCGAGGACGATCTGCTGCGCATCTTCGCCGGCGACCGTCTGGACTCGATCATGAAGACCTTCGGCGTGGCCGAGGGCGAGGCCATCACCCACCCCTGGCTGAACCGCGCCATCGAGACCGCCCAGAAGCGCGTCGAGACCCGCAACTACGACATCCGCAAGAACCTGCTGAAATACGACGACGTCGTGAACGACCAGCGTAAGGCCGTGTTCGAGCAGCGCCAGGAGTTCATGGACTCCGAGGACCTGTCCGAACTGGTCGGCGACTTCCGCCGCGACGTGGTCTCCGACCTGGTCGAACGCTACATGCCGCCCAAGGCCTATGCCGAACAGTGGGATATCGACGGCCTGGACGAGCGCGTCCGCTCCACCCTGGGTCTGGAGCTTCCGCTGCACGACTGGGCGGCCGAGGAAGGCGTCTCCAACGAGGAGATCGAGGAACGGCTGCTGGAAGCCGCCGACGCCCGCGCCGCCGAACGTCTGGACATGATCGGCGCCGAACAGACGCGCGGTCTGGAAAAGCAGTTCATGCTGCAGATGATCGACATGCAGTGGCGCGAACATCTGGTCCATCTGGACCATCTGCGCGGCGTCATCGGCCTGCGCGGCTATGGCCAGCGCGACCCGCTGCAGGAGTACAAGACCGAGGCCTTCTCCCTGTTCGAGAGCCTGCTCTACGATCTGCGTCACAACGTCACCCGCTGGCTGATGACGGTGGAGTTCCGCTTCCAGGCGCCGCCCGAACTGCCCGAGTTCCAGGAAATCCACCTGAACCCCGGCACCGGCGAAAACGAGATGGCCAATCCCTCGGCCCAGAACCCGGAAGAGACCCTGATGGGCGACGACCGCGCCAGGCTGCCGGTCGAGATGCTGCCGCCCGGCTGGGAAATGACCGGCCGCAACTCCCCCTGCCCGTGCGGGTCCGGCCGCAAGTTCAAACATTGCCACGGCGCGCTGGTCTGATCGGCGCCGCTTGCCTCGCCGCGGTCTCTGGACGATCCTGATCGAAAGGAGACCGCGATGGGCAGACACGAACGGATATCGACGGATCTGCCGGCCCATATGATGGGCGAGTTGAAGGCCGCCGTCGACGCCGGTGAGTTCGCTTCGACAGGCGACGCCGTGCGGGACGCCCTGACGCATTGGCTGGTCGCCCGCGCTACCGCGCCGATGAGCGCCGACGAACTTACACGGCGCCTTCAGTCCGAACAGGACGGTCCGGGCGAAGACGCCGACGCGGTGTTCGACCGGCTGGAGGCCAAATACCGCGCCCTGGCTTCTGCGGACCAGCCCAAGGCATGAAGGTCGTCTTCTCGCCGGGCAGCGAGAGGGATCTGGAACAGATCGCCGACCATATCGCCAAGGACAATCCGCGCCGCGCTTTGAGCTTCGTCCGCGAACTTCGCGCGGCCGCCCATGCCTTGAAGCAAGATCCCGAGAGCCGACCCCGGGCGAACTTCGATCCGCGCATCCGGCGATCCGTCCACGGCGCCTACAATCTCTATTACGCCGTCCTTCCCGGCGAACTCCGCTTCCTGGCCGTCATCCATGGTTCGCGAGCGGACGACGCCCTCCTGTTCGATCTGGTCAAGCGATGAGCCATAAACCTCTCTTCTCCCGCGCCCTGTCGGCGGCGCCGGATCGGCTGCATTTCGCGGCGCACAGCCATCATCTGTGGCCCGACGCCAGTTTCGAGGCCCAGCAACAGTCGTGGCTCGACGCCAATCTGCACGCCGATCACAAGTGGGACCTGGTGTTCGGCCAGGTGATCCCTGAGGCCCAGGCGCAGGTCGCCGCCGAGTTGACCCTGCCCTCGCCCGACAGCGTCGTCTTCTCCTCCAACACCCACGACTTCCTGCTGCGCCTGTTTTCGGGCGTGGAGCGGTCGCCGGTGCGCATCCTGTCCACCGACGGCGAGTTCCATTCCTTCCGGCGTCAGGCGGATCGGTGGGAAGAGGTCGGAGTGGCGGTGGTGACGCGCGTGCCGCTGGCGCCCTTCGACACCTTCGCCGAGCGTTTCGTCGCCGAGGCGAAGGCCGGCGCCTACGACTGGATCGTGGTCAGCCAGGTCTTCTTCCGCACCGGAGGCCTGTTCGACCGGATCGAGGATCTCGCCGCCCTGGCTCGACCCGAAGGTCCGTGGGTTCTGGTCGACGGCTATCACGGCTTCATGGCCACCCCGACCGACCTGTCGGCGGTGGCGGACCGGGTCTTCTACGTCGCGGGCGGCTATAAATACGCCATGGCGGGCGAGGGCGCCTGTTTCCTGCACGCCCCGCCCGGCTTCTGCCCCCGGCCGGTGGTCACCGGCTGGTTTTCGGAGTTCGGCGATCTGACCGGGCCGCCCGGCGGGGTGCAGTATCGCAGCGACGGCGGCCGGTTCTGGGGCGCGACCTTCGACTGTTCGGCGCTGTATCGCTTCAATGCGGCCAGGCGGATGCTGAGCGCCGAGGGCCTGGACACCGCCGCCGTCGCCGCCCACGCTCGCGATCTGGCCGCCCGGTTCCAGTCGGCGGTGATCGAGGGACGCGCGGGGCCGCTGTCAGAAGCCGAAATCCTCAATCCGGTCGAGGGCCTGGCGCCGCGCGCCCGTTTCCTCGCCTTGCGGCATTCCGACGCGCCCGTTTGGTGCGCCGCCTTGAGACAGGCAGGCGTCGTCACCGACGTCCGCGACGACGTCATCCGGTTCGGCTTCGGCCTGTATCAGGACGCCGACGACGTGGATCGGCTGATCGCCGCCTCCGCCGCCCTCTGATCAGTAGAAGGTGGCGTCTTCCTGCTGGGTCGGCGCCGGCGCTGCACGAGGCGAAGGCCGCGTGGAGGGCGCCGAAGGCCGTGTCGGCGCCGGATTCTGCGCCTGGGTCGGCGGCGTGACGCCCGGTCCGCTCGGCGCATTGACCGGCGGAATGGCGGGCAGGTCGGGATAGGGCATGGCCGGCGTCCCGCCGTCGGGCGCCGCCTGGTCTTCGTCAGGCGCCGAGGTCGCGCTCGGCGGCGCGCCCAATCGATCCGGCGCCCCGACATCGTCGCGGATGAAGGCCCAGGCCCGGCTGTCGGCGCAGCCGCAGGCCTTCAGGAACCCGTCCCGGTCGCGCCACAGGATCAGCGGATAGCTGATCTTGACCCCGGACTCGCGCAGCATCCGGCCCAGTTGTTCGTCGAACTGTCGTCCGGCCTCGACCACGGCCGACCGCGCCAGATTGCCGTCCGCCTGGGGCAGGCCGGCGGCGGTCCAGCTGCTGGGAGGAGTGGCCATCCAGCGTTCATAGAGCGGCCAGTCCCGGCTCAGCCACAGTTCGGCGACCGTGGCCCGTTCGGCGGCGGTGGATCGCGGCGTCCCCTCCGCGTCCGGCCGGGCGAACAGGATGAAGCGCGTCTCTACCCCCGCCGCCTTCAGCTTGGGCGCCTCGTCGCGCAGATAGCGATGGCCCGACGCGCTGTCGCGATAGGTGACGATGTAGAGCGGCTGGCCGCCGCTGCCGTCCGACACCCAGGACGCCTCGTCCAGCAGCCTTTGCACCTCGCCGGCATTGCGGCTGATCGTGACCGGCTGGAACCGGGAATAGAAGTTCCAATAGGCCCAGTAGCCCGCGCCCGCGAGCAGCAGGCCGACCACGGCCGCGACGATGGACCCCATGATAAATCGACGCATATCGACCCGGTGCTACAGCTTCACTTTTGAACGCCATCAACGCTTAGCATCGAAATCCGTTGTCCGCGCCTCGGCGTGTTTCGCGCCGCCGCGCGTCGCGGCCAAAATGTCGCGAAAAATCGCGCCCGCCCGCCCTTGAACGGCGAAACGGCCTTCCCATCTCCCATTTCGAAGCTGCGGGACACCCCCCCCTCCGTACCGCAGCGAAGCGAGATCGGCGCCCTCCCCTCCCCTCCAGGCGCCGCTCGCGCAGGCCGCCGGACTCCCCCAGTCCGGCGGCTTTCTGCTTTGTGGCGCTGCACAATAATTCCAAGCTGATCACTGATCATTACAATGATCGGTCTCCAGGGGCTTCCCGCGCGACCGGTCCTGGCCTAGTCAGCAGGGGCGGCGCCACGTCGCGCCACTTCTCCAGCGGCCCCGCCGCGTTGTTCGAGACTGCTCGTCCATGACCGCCCCCGATCTGCGCCAATCCGTCGTCCAGCCGATCACCGAGGCCGCGTTGGAGGCGGCCTTCGCCCGGATCGTGGGAACCGGGCCGGGCGCGACGGAGAAGGTCTATCTGGCCCAGGCGTACGAGGATTACGCCGCCGACGAGACGCCGGAACTGGGCGGCGAGGACTTGGCCGCCCTGCTGGCCGCATCCTGGACGGCCGCCAGGGCCTATGCCGCCGACGCCGCGGCGCCGGTCATCACCGTCGGTCCGATGCACGGCGTGGACGGCAAGGCGCTGGACTACGACCTGGTGCGCATCGTCCAGGCGGACGCCCCCTTCCTGGTCGACAGCGTCATGGGCGCCCTGGCCGAGGCCGCCGTCTCGGTGCGCGCCCTGTTCCACCCGGTGGTCGATCTGGACGGCCGTCGTCTGTCGATCATCATGCTGGTCATCGACAGCGTGCCGCAGGAGCGTCGCGACGTTCTGGGCGAGGGCCTGGCCCAGAGCCTGGCCGACGTCCACGCCGCCGTCGCGGATCATGAGGCCATGACGGGCCTGATGCGCCAGGCGGTCCAGCGGCTGGAGGCCACCCCGCCGTCCGCCGTCGATCAGGCGGTCCTGGCCGAGAACATCGCCTTCCTGAAATGGCTGAAGAGCGACCATTTCGTCTTCCTGGGCGCGCGCGACTACGACTATCCGCGCACCGCCGGCGGCGACTACGAAGCCGAGGCGCCCCTTAGCCAGTCCGGCCAGGGCCTGGGCATACTGGCGGACCCCGAGCGCACCGTGCTGCGCCGCGCGTCCGAGCCGGCGGTTCTGACACATCAGATGCGCCGCCAGCTGGATCTTTCCGAGCCGGTCACGGTGGCCAAGGCCAACGCCCGCTCGCGCGTGCATCGCCGCGCCTATATGGATTACGTCGGGGTCAAACGTTACGGCGCGGACGGAAAGGCGACGGGCGAGACCCGTTTCGTCGGCCTGTTCACGTCCGAGGCCTACGACCAGCTGGCGACCGAGGTGCCGCTGCTGCGCCGCAAGGTGGCCAACGCCCTGGCCCGCGCGGACAAGGCGCCCGGCAGCCACAACGAAAAACGCCTGAAGAACATCCTGGAGAATTATCCGCGCGACGAGCTGTTCCAGATCAGCGAGGACGAACTGCTGTCCATCGCCCTGGGCATTCTTCACCTGTACGACCGGCCGCGCATCCGGCTGTTCTCGCGCCAGGATCCGTTCGACCGCTTCGTCTCGGTCCTGTGCTTCATCCCGCGTGAGAAGTTCGACGCGGCGGTGCGCGAGCGCATCGGCCAGATCGTCGCCCGCGCCTGGGGCGGCCGGATCTCGGCCTGGTATCCGCAACTGTCCGACGCGCCGCTGGTGCGGGTCCACTATATCATCGGCGTGACGCCCGGCGATCACCCGGTGCCCGATCCCGTTCAGCTGGAGGCCGACGTCGCCGAGGCCGGGCGCGGCTGGGTCGATCGCTTCGAGGCGGGCCTGCGCCGGTCGGGCGTGGAGGAGGTTTCGGTCGGGCCCATCAGCGCCAAATGGACGCGGGCCTTCGGCGCCGGCTACCGCGACCGCTACGACGCCGACGAGGCGGCGCTGGACCTGCAGTTCATGACCCGGCTGAACGACACCGGCGCGCCGGGGGAGGGGGAGCCCGTCGCCGTGCGCGCCTTCCGCACGCCGGACGACAGCCGCCTGCAGTTCCGCTTCAAACTGTATCGTCGCGGCTCGGCCGTGCCCCTATCCGACGTCCTGCCGATCCTGGCCGACATGGGGCTGAAGACGCTGGAGGAATACGGCAACGCCATTCGTCCGCTGGGCGACACCGAGATCCACATCCACGAGTTCCTGATGGAGGATCCGCGCGGCGAAGCCCTGGTCTTCGACGATGTGAAGGGGCCGTTCGAGGACGCCTTCGCCGCCGTCTGGACCGGCCGCAACGAAAGCGACGGCTTCAACCGGCTGGTGGTCGAGCTAGGCGTCGAATGGCGCGAGGCGGCCCTGATCCGCACCCTGGCCCACTATCGCCAGCAGACAGGCCTCGATCCGTCCCAGACCGTGCAGGAAGAGGCGCTGCGCGAATATCCCGACGTGGCCCGCGCCCTGCTGTCGCTGTTCAAGGCCAAGTTCGAACCGGCCGCCGGCGGATCGGCCGACGACCGCGCCTCGGCCGTCGCCGAACTGGAAGGCAAGATCACCGCCCTGCTTCAGGACGTGAAGAGCCTGGACCACGACCGGGCGCTGCGCCGCATCGCCGCCCTGATCGGCGCGATCAAGCGCACCAACTATTTCCAGCATGACGCCGACGGCCAGCCCAAGCCGCACATCGCCATCAAGATCGCCTCGCGCGAGCTGGACGACCTGCCCCTGCCGAAACCTTATCGGGAGATCTTCGTCTGGGCGCCGCACGTCGAGGGCGTTCACCTGCGCTTCGGTCCCGTGGCGCGCGGCGGCCTGCGCTGGTCGGATCGCCGCGACGACTTCCGCACCGAGGTTCTGGGTCTGGTCAAGGCCCAGCAGGTCAAGAACGCCGTCATCGTGCCGGTCGGCTCCAAGGGCGGCTTCTATCCCAAGCAACTGCCCCGCACGACGGACCGCGAGGCCATCCAGGGCGAGGCCATTCGCGCCTATCGCACCTTCCTGTCCGGCCTGCTGGACATCACCGACAACATCGCCGCCGACGGTTCGGTGGTCCATCCAGCCGATGTGATCGCCTGGGAAGGCGACGACCCCTATCTGGTCGTGGCCGCCGACAAGGGCACGGCGACCTTCTCGGACATCGCCAACGGCGTCTCGGCCTCGTACGGCTTCTGGCTGGGCGACGCCTTCGCCTCGGGCGGCTCGGTCGGCTACGACCACAAGGCCATGGGCATCACCGCCCGCGGCGCCTGGGAGGCGGTCAAGCGCCACTTCCGCGAGATGGGCAAGGACATCCAGACCCAGCCCTTCACCATGGTCGGCGTCGGCGACATGTCGGGCGACGTCTTCGGCAACGGCGCGCTTCTGTCCAAGGCCACGCGCCTGGTCGCCGCCTTCGACCACCGCGACATCTTCATTGATCCGAACCCGGATCATGTGACGGGATGGACCGAGCGCAAGCGCTTGTTCGACCTGCCGCGTTCGTCCTGGCAGGACTATGACAAGGCGCTGATTTCGGAGGGCGGCGGCGTCTTCTCCCGCTCGGCCAAGTCCATCCAGCTGACGCCCCAGATCAAGGCCGCGCTGGACATTTCCGACGACGTCCTGGACCCGATCAGCCTGATCCGCGCCATCCTGAAGGCGCCGACCGAGCTGCTGTATCTCGGCGGCATCGGCACCTATGTGAAATCGCCCGCCGAGACCGACGCTCAGGTCGGCGACAAGGGCACCGACGCCCTGCGCATCAACGGCGACGAACTGCGGGTCAAGGTGGTGGGCGAGGGGGCCAACCTGGGCTTCACCCAGGCGGGACGCATCGTGTTCGGCCAGAACGGCGGCCGCATCAACACCGACGCCATAGACAACTCGGCCGGGGTGGACACCTCCGACCACGAGGTCAACATCAAGATCCTGGTCGGCTCGGCCGTGACCAACGGCGTCCTGCCGATGGAGGAGCGCACGCCGCTTCTGGCCTCGATGACCGACGAGGTGGGTCTGAAGGTTCTGGCCCACAACTACGACCAGACCCTGGCCCTGACCCTGCAACAGGCGGAAGGGGCCGGCGCCCTGGACGCCCAGCAGCGGTTCATGCAGGCGCTGTCGGCGCGTGGGAAACTGGATCGCAAGGTCGAGGGCCTGCCCGGCGATGTCCGCGTCAAGGAGATGATGGCGGCAAACATCGCCCTGTCGCGGCCTGAACTGGCGGTCCTGACGGCCTACGCTAAGCTGGAACTGTCCGACGACATCGTGGCCTCGAGCGCGCCCGAGGATCCGTTCTTCGAACAGATACTGGTCCGCTACTTCCCCGACGCCCTGGCCCGGTTCGAGCCGGAGATGAAGAGCCACCGTCTGCGGCGCGAGATCATCGCCACCGTCATGTCCAACGAAGTCGTCAACATGTGCGGCCCGACCTTCCCCGACCGCCTGCGCGGCTCGGCGGAATGCGACACCACGGCCCTGATCATCGCCTTCGAGGCCGCGCGCCGGGTCTTCCGCCTGGACCAGGCCTGGGACGCCGTCTCGGCCCTGGACCTGAAGATTTCGGCCGAGGCGCAGACCGCCCTCTATCGCGAGATCGCCGTGGTCCTGCGTCGCCAGACCTTCTGGATGGCCCGCCGCGCCAAGACCGGCGTCTCGGTCCAGGGGCTGATCGACCGCTATCGCCCCATCGCCGACGCCCTTCAGGCCGAGGGCGCGCCGGTGCTGTCGCGGTTCGAGCAGGGGCGGCTGGACGCGCGGGTCAAGACCTTCGCCGACATGGGCGCGCCCGAGGATCTGGTGCGCAGCATCGCCATCATGCGACCGCTGGTCGCCGCCTCCGACATCGGCGACCTGGCGCAGGAGGCGAACTGGCCTGTCGCGGCCATGGCGCGCCTGTATCACCAGGTCGGGGCCGCCTTCGATTTCGACCGCCTGCGCGCGGCCGCCGGCTCCATTCCGTCTGCGGATCATTTCGACCGTCTGGCCGTTCGTCGCCTGATCGAGGACCTGATGAACGAACAGGCCGCCCTGACCCGCGCCGTCGCCGGCGCCTCCGATCCGTCGGTTGGCGTCAGCGAGGATGCGGCCGAGGGCGCCGTGGACGCCTGGATCGGCTCCAAACAGGCGGCGGTGCAGGGCGTGCGCGCCTCGGTGGACGAGATCGAACAGTCCGGCTCGGGCTGGACCTTCGCCAAACTGACCATCGCCAACGCCACGATCCGCGACCTGGCGTCGAGCGCGACGCGCGGCTGATACGGGCCTGAGCCAGAGGCGGCTTGACGGAACGCCCGTTCAGCCGCCTCTTCTCGTCCGACATCAGGCTGGGGAGGCCGCAATGCCGAGAAAATTCCTCGTCGTCGTCGACGACAGTCCCGAGTTCGAGGCGGCCCTGCGCTTCGCCTCGCGCCGGGCCAAGTCGACGGGCGGGCGCGTGGTCATGCTGCGCGTCCTGCCATCCGACAGCGACGCCCACTGGTCGGGCGCGCGCGAAGAGATCGCCCGCCAGCAGCGCGAGGAGGCGGAGGGCCTGCTCAATCGCCTGGGCGAGGAGGCGATGGCCCGCTCGGGCGCCGCGCCCGTCTTCCTGATCGAGACCGGCGACGCCCAGGGCGCCATCAGAAAGGTCGTCGCCGCCGACCCGGACATCAAGATCCTGGTCCTGGCGGCCGGGACGGGCTCGCGCGGACCCGGGCCCCTGGTCTCGGCCATCATCAAGCACGGCGCCCAGATCGGCGGGCGCAAACTGCCCGTCACCATCGTCCCCGGCGAACTGACCGAGGACGAGATCGAGGACCTGGCTTAAGGCTCAGGAACAGGGGAGGGCGCTCAGCCCCTCGGAACCAGACGCCACATCCGCAAGGGGTGGCGCACGGTCCCGGCCTCGGCCCCTGCGGCGTCGCCGCGGCCCATATAGAGGTCGGCCCGCACCGGGCCGCGAATGGCCGAGCCGGTGTCCAGCGCCATCGCCAATCCGCGATAGCTGGCGCTGGCGCCGCGCAGATTGCCGCCGTCGGCCTCCAGCCAGACCAGTTCGCCATAGCGCCAATGGGCCGGATCGACCGCGATGGCGCGCCGTTCGGTCAGGGGCACGCCGGCGGCGCCGGCCGGATGGCCGTTATCGTCCGGGTCCAGACGGAAGAAGATGTAGCGCGGGTTCAGCGCCATCACGGCCTGGGCCTGATAGCCCCGATGGTTGGCCAGCCAGCCCCGGATCGCATCGCCCGATGTGCCGTTCTGCGGCAACAGTCCCTGTTGCGCCATCGGCCGGGCGATGCCGACGAAGGGCTTGCCGTTGTCGGCGGCGTAGGCGGCGCGGCCCCGCGTCCCGTCCTCGAACGTCAGATAGCCCGAACCCTGGATCTGCAGGAAGAACAGGTCCTCGGCCCGCATCCAGGCCAGGGCCTGATCCGGTCGCGCGGCGGATTCGATATAGGCCCGGTCGCCCGCCGCGCGCGGATTGGCGGGCTTGGGCAGGACCGGCGCCGAAAACTCCGCGTCCGGGCGGCGGCGCGCCGGATACTCAGGCGCGAAATAGGAGGTCAGCAGGCCGGGCCGCCCGTCTGAGGTGGTCGCCGGTACAGCGCTGAAACTGGCCTCGAAGAAGGCCCGCGCGTCCGAAGGCGTCAGGGTCATGGTCGTCGCCATGGCCTTGGCGCGGGCGCAGACCCTGCGTGCCGCGTCCTCGCGCGCCGCCCCGCACCCGTCCACATAGGCGCGGAAGGCGGCCAGATGATCCTCGTCGTTCCATCCGGGCAGGACGGCGGGGCTCAAGGCGTTGGACGGCGTCGGCGGCGGTCCGCCCGGGTTCGGCGACGGCGTATAGGGGACGGGCCCGCCGGGGATCGCGCCGGGCGTCGGCCGATGCGGCGTCATCGGCGCCGACGAACAGGCGGCCAGCACCATCAATCCGGCCAGGCCCAGCGATCCGCCGCCCAGACCTCTCGGGCCGGGCATCAGGCGTTGGCCGGCTCGACGCGCGCCAGGACCCAGTTCGGATCGGCCGCGCCCAGGGTGCGCTCGAACGTCCAGTGTTCGGCGGTGCGGCGTTCCTCGACCAGCGGCTCGCCGGTCTCGGAATCGGCCGTCTCGCCCGAGGCCTTGGTGACCCGGCTACGCAGTTCGGCCAGGAAGCGCACCTTGGCCACCGCCCGGTCGCCCTCGGCCGTCGCTCCTTCCAGGTCGGCGCGGGGCGGAAACAGGAACTCGACCGATTCCGTCTCGCCGCGCGTCTCGCGCGCCGCGATGCCGGCCTCGAACGAGGCCATGACATTGGGCTTCAGCAGGGGCTTCAGCGCCGCCCGGTCGCCCGAGGCGTAGCCGCGCACGATGGTCTCATAGGCCTGACGCGCCCCGTCCAGGAACCGCGCCGGGTCGAAGGCCGGATCGCGCGCCTTCAGGGTGGCGATGGAGGCCAGGGTGGCGGGGTCGACGGCGGGCGTGGCCGGCGCCTCGTTCGGCGTCGGCCCGGCGACGGCCGCCTTGGCGTCTTCCTGCGGCTGACGGCCGACCCGCTTGCCCAGCACATTGTAGAGCTGGAACAGGACGATGGCCGCGATCACGGCGAAGACGACGATCTGGAACTGGACCGGCAGGTTCAAGGCGGAATTCCTGTAGCGGGCGACGGGCGCGCCAGACGGCTGTCTGCCGTGATTAGGGTGTCATATAGGGCGAGGCAAGGCGAACCGCGCCCCCAATCGCGCGCGCGACATTGCGGCCAAGCGTCCCGGCATGGTAGTCGCGGCGCCTCATTGCCGCCTTATCGGCCGCCATCCGTTTCCCGAAACCGCTTCAAAGACCGCTCCATGACCGACGCCGCCCCCCCTGCCGAAGGCCAACCCCAACAAGGCGACCAGGGCCAGGCTCAGCAGGGCCAGCCCGCCGGCCCCGGCTTCCGCATCCTGGCCCAATACGTCCGCGACTTCTCGTTCGAGAACCCGCGCGCCCCGGAATCCCTGCGCATCGACGGCAAGCCTGCCATCGACCTGGGGGTCGAAATGGCCGCCCAGGGCCGCCCGGACGGCCTGTTCGAGCTGGACCTGAAGCTGTCGATCAAGGCGACCCACGAGAACCAGCCCGTGTTCCACGTGGAACTGGTCTATGGCGGCCTGTTCCAGCTGGCCAACGTCCAGGAGCAGGACATCGAGCCCCTGCTGCTGATCGAATGCCCGCGCTACCTGTTCCCGTTCGCGCGCGAGATCATCTCCGGCGCCACGGCCGACGGCGGCTTCTATCCCCCGTTCCAGCTGGATCCCGTCGACTTCGCCGCCATCTATATCGCGCGTCAGCAGCAGATCGCCCAGCAGCCGGTCGAAACCGGGCAGGCCTAAGCCGGTCGTGCCCGCGCCTGAACGGCCGGGGCGCGAACCAACCCTGCCCGCCGGCGAGGACATCGCCGGCGGCATCGTCCTGCGCATCGCGGCGGCGGGCTGTTTCTCGATCATGGCGGCGGTGCTGAAACTGGCGTCGCGGGACGGCGTGGTGGCGTCCGAGATGCTGTTCTACCGCGCCTTCTTCGGCCTGCCGGTGGTGCTGGCCTGGGTGCTGACCCAGCCGGGCGGGCTGGCGAGCCTGAAAACACGCCGGCCCCTGGCCCATGTCGGCCGCAGCGCCCTGGGCATCCTCTCGATCCTGTGCGTGTTTCAGACCCTGACGCTGCTGCCGCTGGCCGACGCCACGACCCTCAGCTTCACCGCCCCCATCTTCGCCACCCTGCTGTCCTTCCTGATCCTGAAGGAGGCGGTCGGCCCGCGCCGCTGGGCCGCCGTCGCCGTGGGCTTCATCGGCGTGGTCATCGTCATGCGGCCGGGTGCGGGCGATCATGCCGTGCCGGTCGAAGGGATCGCCTTCGGACTGGTCGCGGCCCTGCTGACGGCGGGCGTGACCATCACCCTGCGCCAGTTGCGCGACACCGAACACGTCGCCGCCATCGTCTTCTGGTTCTTCGTCGGTTCGTCGACCGTGGGGGCGATCCTGTTGCCCATCGTCGGCCATTGGCATTCGCCTCTGACCTTCGCCCTGCTGATCGGCTCGGGCATCGCCGGCGGCCTGGCCCAGCTGTTCATGACCGCCTCGCTGCAAAAGGCGCCGGTCGCCGTTGTCGCCCCCTTCGACTATCTGCAGATCGTCGGCGCCATCGTCTTCGGCTGGTGGCTGATGTCCACGACGCCGACCCTCACCACCCTGTCCGGCGCCGCCCTGATCGCCTCCAGCGGCCTCTACACCGCCTGGCGCGAACACATCCGCCGAAAGGCTGCCCTGATCCAACCGACGGCGCCGCCGGTTTAGCCGCCGCTTCTCAATCGCTGTTTCGTCATCCCAGGGCCTGTCCCTGGGATCCATATGCCCGGTCTCGACGCCGGTGTGCCGCGCGGATGCATCGAGCGTATGGATCCTCGCCACAAGGGCGAGGATGACGGAGACGCAAAAGGGCGCTGGCCTACCGCCCCGTCGAGCCGAACCCGCCTGTCCCACGTGCGGTTTCGTCCAGCGTTTCGACCTCTATCCAGTCCGCCCGCTCATGCCGTGCGATCACCATCTGGGCGATGCGTTCGCCGCGGCGGATGACGAAGGGCTCGGCACCGATGTTGGCTAGGATCACGCCGCACTCGCCGCGATAGTCGCTGTCGATGGTGCCGGGCGCATTGGGGCAGATGATCCCGTGCTTCAGCGCCAGACCCGAGCGCGCCCGCACCTGGGCCTCGTAGCCCAGCGGCAGGGCGATCTTCAGGCCCGTGGGCACCAGGGCCCGCTGGCCGGGCGCCAGGGTCATCGGCTGATCCTCGGGCACGGCGGCCCGCAGGTCCATTCCGGCCGATCCGGCCGTCTCATAGGCGGGCAGGGGCAGGCCCTCGGCGTGCGGCAGGCGCAGGATCTGGATGGCGGTCTCGGTCATTCTGAAGCCTTGAACTGGTCGGCGATGCGGGCGGCGACGGCCCGGGCGATGGCGGTCTTGGACTGACGCGGCCAGGCCTCGGTCCCCTCGGCGGTCACCAGAAGCACGGCGTTGCCGTCCGAGCCGAAGACCTCGTCGGAGACGTCGTTACCGATGATCCAGTCGCAGCCCTTCCGCGACAGCTTGGCGCGGGCGTTGGCCTCCAGGTCCGTGGTCTCGGCGGCGAAACCGATCACCAGGGCCGGCCGGTTCGGGCCGGGCGCGGCGATCCCCGCCAGGATGTCGGGGTTTTCGATCAGGGCCAGGGTCGGCGGGCCGCCCGGTCCCTTCTTGATCTTGCCGCCGGCGATGGTGTCCACGCGCCAGTCGGCCACGGCGGCCGACAGCACGGCGATGTCGGCGGGCAGCTGGCCTTGCGTCGCCGCCTGCATCTCCAGCGCGCTTTCCACGTCGATGCGCGTCACGCCGGTTGGCGCCCCAAGCGCCGTCGGCCCCGACACCAGCGTCACCTCTGCGCCCAGCTCGGCCAGGGCGGCGGCGATGGCGTAGCCCTGTTTGCCGCTGGAGCGGTTGGTCAGGCCCCGCACCGGGTCGATCGGCTCGAATGTCGGCCCGGCGGTGACCACGGCCTTGCGCCCGGTCAGGGGCCGTCCCGCCGCGCCCGCCAACAGGCCCTCGATGGCGTCCAGGATCGCGGCGGGCTCGGCCATCCGGCCCGGCCCGAATTCGCCGCACGCCATCTCGCCGCTGTCCGGCCCCACGACCGCGACGCCGTGCAAGCCAGGGAAGGCCTTCAGCCGCTCCATATTGGCCTGGACCGCCGGATGCTCCCACATCCGCACATTCATCGCCGGGGCCAGCAGCACCCGCTTGTCCGTGGCGATCAGGGTGGTCGAGGCCAGGTCGTCGGCTAGGCCGTTCGCCGCCTTGGCGATCAGGCCCGCCGTCGCCGGCGCCACCACCACCAGATCGGCCCAGCGCGACAGCTCGATATGGCCCATCGAGGTTTCGTCGTCGGGGTGGAACAGGCCCGCGCGCACCGGATGACCGCTCAGCGCCGCCAGCGACAGGGGCGTCACGAACTCGGCCCCGGACTCGGTCAGTATCACCCGCGTCTGCCCGCCCGCCTTGGCGATCAGCCGCACCAGCTCCAGCGCCTTATAGGCCGCGATGCCGCCGCCGATGATCAGCAGGATCTTGCGATGGGTAAGGGCGCGGCTGTCCATGGCTCCGGTCTAGCGATCCTCCATGACCGCGTCGAGACGCAGCGCAGGAACATTGCGCGAACAATGAAGTTGTGCTTTCGTCGCGTCACGCGGGTATATGAAGGGGTGTGCGAATGAAGACGACGACAAGGGGCGTGGTTGCGCTGGCGATGGGCGGATTGCTGCTGGTCGTTGGGGCTTGCGACCGATCTTCGGCGGTCGAGACGCGGGATCGCTCGACCGAGGCCAAGCCGGTGGCCTTGGCGGACACGGCTGGATCGGTCGCCGAGATGGGGTCGGCGCCGGAGGTCAAACCCGTCCTGACCGCCAACCGGCGCGAGACGGTCGACGCCAAGATCACCCGCCTTTACGACCGCAACGGCGCCGACTTCGGGGCCCGCTCGGCCGAGGACTATCTGGCCAAGGTCACGGCCTTCACCACCAAGCCGCCGCGCGACGTGGAGACGGTCAAACGCCCGAACGGCGACACTTTGATCTATCAGGCCTCCACCAACACCTTCGCCGTGGTGGCGCGCAACGGCACGCCGCGCACCATGTTCAAGCCGACCACCGGCGCGACCTATTGGGACGAGCAGAAGACGGCGGCCCCCACCTTCGGCCAGCGGCGCCAATCGACGGGGGAGGCCGGCTGATATAGAGGGCGGGGTTCGACTGACGCACCGGATGCCGCCTCATGGCCGAAAAAGCCCCGCTGAAAACCGCCCTCATCTATGATTTCGACGGCACCCTGGCCCGTGGAAACATGCAGGAGGTCAGCTTCATTCCCTCGGTGGGCGTGGACATCGGCGCCTTCTGGGCCGAGGCCGAGCGTCTGACCGAGGACGCCGACGGCGACGGCATCCTGATGTATATGCAGCTGATGCTGCACCATGCGCGCCAGAACGGCGCGCCCGTCACGCGCGAGACCCTGCGCGATCACGGCCGCGAGGTCGCCCTGTTCGAGGGCCTGAAGGACCTTAGCTGGTTCGACCGGATGAACGCCTTCGGCGCCAAATACGGGCTGGAGATCGAGCACTACATCATCTCCGCCGGGCTGGAGGAGATGATCGACGGCACGCCGATCCGCCCCGCCCTGACCCACGTCTTCGCCTCCCACTACGTCTATGACGACAAGGGCGAGGCCGCCTGGCCGGCGGTCGGCGTCAACTACACCACCAAGACGCAGTATCTGTTCCGCATCAACAAGGGCGTGAAGAACCACTGGGAGCACGAACGCATCAACCACTTCATCCCCGACGACGAGCGCGCCGTTCCGTTCGACCGGATGATCTTCATCGGCGACGGCGACACCGACGTGCCGACCATGAAGATGATGCACACCAAGGGCGGCTTCTCCATCGCCGTCTATGATCCGCGCTCGAACGAGAAGGACCAGAAGAAGGTCTATTCCCTGATCTCGGAGGACCGGGTGAACTTCGTCGCCGCCGCCGACTATCGCGAGGGTTCGGCGCTGGATCTGATCGTCAAGGGGCTGGTGGGGCGGATCGCCATCAACGCCGGATGCATGCCGGCCGGCCTTTAACGCCCGCCGGCCCTCAGCCAGGCGTCCCGCGCCGGAACCAGACGCGCCGGCGCCAGGCCGCGCAGGGATTTGGCCCCCGTCTGGCGCAGGCCCGCCTCCTGTCCGCGCTGCCAGACCACCTCGGCCGGATAGGCTATCGCCTCGGCGATATCGACCACCACGACCTCGCGCGGCAGGGCCGATCCGCGATCCATCCGCACCCGCATCCCGCCGTCCGACAGGTCCGCGATCAGGCAGGCGACCTCCACGTCCGCACCGCAGACCACCCCGCGCGCATTGAGGGCGCGGCGGGGCGTCGCGCGACGGTCTTCGGCGGGCGCGCCGGCCGTCGTCCTGGACTTGAACAGGTTCATAGGCGTTCAACGCCCGGACCGGCCGCGACGATCCCGCGATCCGCATCCAGCGTCACCGTCAGGTCCGGCGCGATCCCGCCGTCCAGCATGTGCCGGGTCAGCCGTTCATAGTGCTGGACGAACCGCCGCAACGCCGCGCGGCGCGTGTCCGACACCCGCTGGCCCGTCAGCCCCGCCTCCTGTTCGCAGCGCCAATCCAGCACCACGTCGAAGCCCGGCGCCTTCAGAAAGATCAGCGCGTCCAGCCGCCGGGTCACCGCACCGTAATCGCGCGCCAAGACCGCATTGACCGCACGTCGCCACACGCCGTCGGGGTCCGCCTCCCGCTCCAGTCCGTTGATCGGCTGCGCCAGCGCCGACGGGTCCTGCGGCGTCGCGCCTAGACACCAGCCCTCCAGCACGATGGCGCGGGGTCGGCCCGTCGCCACCGGCCAGACCGCCTCGGCCGCACGGTCGTCGGCCAGCTTGTCGAACCGGGGCAGCGCCGTTCGGTCGTTCGGCCCGGCCGTGATCAACCGATCCAGCACCGCGTGCAGCAGCGCCAGGTCATGCGTGCCCGGCGGGCCGCGCGTGGCGAACAGGGGATGGATGGCGCGCGCCATTCTCGTCCGTTCCGCCTTGGTCAGATAGACGTCGTCCAGCGACAGGGCCGCGCCGCCGAACCGTTCGGCCAGTCCCAGCGCCAGGGTCGATTTGCCCGATCCCTGACAGCCCGCCACACCGATGATCGGCGTCGCGTCCTCGGCTGCGATTCGCAGAATGTGGTGTTCGATCCAGCCGCCGATCGTTTCGACCAGGGCGGCGGCGGTCATCTCAGTGCTGGTTTTCCGGCAGCCGCACGATCAGGCCGTTCAGCGCGTCCGACACCCGGATCTGGCAGGACAGGCGGCTGTTGGGCTCGACCTCTTCGGCGAAGTCCAGCATGGACTCCTCCATGGCGCTGGGCTTGCCCGTCGCCTCGCGCCAGGCTTCGTCGACATAGACATGGCAGGTGGCGCAGGCGCAGGCCCCGCCGCAGTCGGCGTCGATGCCCGGCACATTGTTTCGGATCGCGCCTTCCATGACCGAAAGGCCCGGTTTCACGTCCACGACGTGTTCGGTTCCGTCATGCTCGATATAGGTGATGCTGGCCATGCGCCGCTCCTAACCCAGGGAACCGCCGGAGACAAAGCCTCCGGCGTCCGATCCGTCAGGCCGCCTTCTTGCGGCTGGGGGCGACCATCAGCTTCTTGGTCTCGGCGATGGCCTTGGCCGGGTTCAGACCCTTGGGGCAGACCTGGGCGCAGTTCATGATCGTGTGGCAACGATACAGTTTGAACGGGTCTTCAAGGTCATCGAGGCGCTTCTGGGTCGCGTCGTCGCGGCTGTCGGCGATCCAGCGATAGGATTGCAGCAGCGCCGCCGGGCCCAGATACTCTTCCTGGTTCCACCAGTAACTGGGGCAGGAGGTCGAGCAGCAGGCGCACAGGATGCACTCGTACAGGCCGTCCAGCTTCTCGCGCTCGGCCGGGGTCTGCAGACGTTCCTTCTCGGGGTCCGGCTCGTCCGACTGGAGGTAGGGCTGGATCGAGTCGTACTGGGCGTAGAACAGGCTGAGGTCCGTCACCAGGTCCTTGACCACCGGCTGGTGGGGCAAGGGGGCGATGGTGATGTTGTGCGAGGAGCATTCCTCCCAGCCCTTGGTGCAGGCCAGGGCGTTGCGCCCGTCGATGTTCATCGAGCAGGAGCCGCAGATGCCTTCGCGGCACGACCGCCGGAACGACAGGGTGGGATCGATGGTGTTCTTGATGTGGATCAGGGCGTCCAGCAGCATCGGACCGTGGTCGCCAGTCGGCACCTCATAGGTGTCCCAGCGCGGATCGGCGTCGGTTTCCGGATCGTAGCGATAGACCTTGTAGGTCTTCACGTCCTTGGCGCCCGGCGCGGCCTTGTGGACCTTGCCGGTCGTCGGCTTTGAGCCTCTGGGGAGAGTGAGCTGGACCATCTTAGTAAACCCGCGCCTTCGGCTCGATATAGGCGATGTCGTCCGACATGGTGTAGTTGTGGACCGGACGATAGTCGATCTGGACGCCCTCGCCCGGACGCTTCCAGGCCAGGGTGTGCTTCATCCATCTTGCATCATCTCTATCGGGATAGTCCTCGCGGGCGTGGGCGCCGCGCGATTCCGTCCTGTTCAGGCCGCCCTCGATGGTCACCATCGCCTGGGCGATCAGGTTGTCGTACTCCAGCGTCTCCATCAGATCCGTGTTCCAGATCAAACCGCGATCGGTGGTCTTGATGTCGGCGCCGGCCGCCTCGATGGCGCGCAGCTTGTCGACGCCCTGCTGCAGGGTCTCGCCGGTGCGGAACACGGCCGCATCCGCCTGCATGGCCTGCTGCATCGACAGACGCAGCTCGGCGGTGGGGGTCGAGCCGTTCGCGTTGCGGAAGCGGTCAAGGCGAGCCAGATGGGCGTCGGTCTGGGCCTTGGAGGCCGACGGCACGGCGGACGCCTTGTCCACCACCTCGCCGCAGCGCAGGCCGACGGCGCGGCCGAACACCACCAGGTCGGTCAGGGAGTTGGAGCCCAGGCGGTTGGCGCCGTGCACCGAGACGCAGGCCGCTTCGCCCACGGCCATCAGGCCAGGCACCACGCTGTCGGGGTTGCCGTCGCGCAGCGTCAGGACTTCGCCGTGATAGTTGGTGGGGATGCCGCCCATATTGTAGTGGACGGTCGGCAGGACCGGGATCGGCTCCTTGGTCACATCCACGCCGGCGAAGATCTTGGCGCTTTCGGAAATGCCCGGCAGGCGCTGGTGCAGGATCTTCGGGTCCAGGTGATCCAGGTGCAGGAAGATGTGGTCCTTCTTGGGACCCACGCCGCGGCCTTCGCGGATTTCGATGGTCATGGAGCGCGAAACCATGTCGCGCGGGGCCAGGTCCTTCACGGTCGGCGCATAGCGCTCCATGAAGCGCTCGCCTTCCGAGTTGGTCAAATAGCCGCCTTCACCGCGTGCGCCCTCGGTTATCAGGCAGCCGGCGCCATAGATGCCGGTCGGGTGGAACTGCACGAACTCCATGTCCTGCAGCGGCAGGCCGGCGCGCAGCACCATGGCGTTGCCGTCGCCGGTGCAGGTGTGGGCCGAGGTGGCGGAGAAGTAGGCGCGGCCGTAGCCGCCCGTCGCC
This sequence comes from Brevundimonas sp. UBA6550, assembly GCF_002434505.1. Lineage (GTDB taxonomy): Bacteria > Pseudomonadota > Alphaproteobacteria > Caulobacterales > Caulobacteraceae > Brevundimonas. Next base: position 42,033 of record NZ_DJKE01000003.1, on the reverse strand, counting down.
AGAACAACCATCTTGGCGCGGAACTGGTGCAGTTGACCGTTATCGAGCTGAAGCGCGGTGACGCCGGTGCAGGCGCCGTCCTGCATGATCAGGTCCAGGGCGAAATATTCGACGAAGAACTTCACCTCGCGACGGACCGACTGTCCGTACAGGGTGTGCAGGATGGCGTGGCCGGTGCGGTCGGCGGCGGCGCAGGTGCGCTGCACCGGGCCTTCGCCGAAGTTTCGGGTCATGCCGCCGAAGGCGCGCTGATAGATCTTGCCTTCGTCGGTGCGCGAGAAGGGCACGCCCCAGTGTTCCAGCTCATAGACCGCCTTGGGGGCGTTGCGGACCAGATATTCGATGGAGTCCTGGTCGCCCAGCCAGTCCGACCCCTTGACGGTGTCGTACATGTGCCATTGCCAGCTGTCCTCGCCCATATTGCCGAGGGAGGCCGAGATGCCGCCTTGCGCCGCCACGGTATGGGAACGGGTCGGGAAAACCTTGGTCACGCAGGCGACCTTCAGCCCCTGCTGTGCGGCGCCCAGCGCGGCGCGCAGGCCAGAGCCCCCTGCGCCGACGACGACGACGTCGTATTCGTGATCGATCAGTTCGTAAGCAGCCATCGGTCTATTCAGGCTCCGAAGCCGGCGGGCAGCGGCGCCGAGCCCAGCGCCAGCCGCACGATGAAGAAGACGCTGGCGGCGGCCAGCACGACGAAGACGATGTTCAGCAGGGCGACCAGCAGGCCGCGCGTCCCCGCGTTCGGCACATAGTCCTCCAGCACGACCTTCCAGGCCAGGCTCAGATAGCCGAAGAAGACCACCGCCGTGATCGCCATCAGGGCCGCGTTCAGCGGATTGGCGAACCAGGCCAGAACGGCGTCATAGCCGGCGCCCGCCAGGGTGAAGCCGGTCGAGGCGACCCACAGGCCCAGCGGCAGCAGGGCGACCAGCAGCACCCGCTCGGTCAGCCATTCGCCGGCGCCGTGGCGCTCGGAAACCTTGACGTTGTTCTTGAACTTGACGGCGCCGCTCACAGCGAAACCCTCCCCGTGGCGAACAGGACGACCCAGAACAACACGGCCAGCGGGACCGGCGCCCAGACCGCGATGTTGGACAGCAGATTGGCCGACGCCAGCGTCAGCCCGTTGCCGGTGTCGTTATAGGTGTGACGCGCGCCGTTCAGGATGAAGGAGAACAGCACCGCCGTCAGGCCGAAGCCGACGAACAGACCCAGCGGCGATCCGGCCAGCATGAGGAAGCAAGCGTAGTGTTCCGGCCCGAACGCCATGGCGCCCAACCAGCCGACCACGAACAGCACGCCTACGGTCGCGGCGATGATGGTGGCGCGGAACAGGATGGAGGCGGCCATGGTCACGTGCCAGCGCCAGACGCTCATATGCGGCGAAAGCGGCGTGACGTGACCGTTCGGTTGGGTGACGAAACGACCCGTCCGGTCGTTTGCTGCGCCACCCGGTTTCGGGCTGGGCTGGGTCATGCGAATGGTTCTCAAAAGCGAATGAATTCAATCGCCGTGTGCGGTTGCGAAGGCTTTTGTGACCCTGGGGGGCCGGTGTCAACGCACGGCGGGACAGAAGCGGCGATTGTTGCGTTCCGAACCCTTGCCGTTCGCCCGAATCACGTTTTCGCGCAAAGGCCTGTCGGCTCTAGGCGATCGGTCCCGCGATTTGGCAGGGTGGACGCATGATCCTGTTCGCCCTTTTCGCCGGAGCGTCCATGGCGCAGGCTCCGCAAGCCGCCGGGCTTTTGGACGCCACGCCCGAAACCTATCAGGCCCCCGTGGTCCGGCCGTTCGAACCCCCGTCCGACTTCGGTCGGGAAACCGAAGCCCAGGGCGACGCCGGCGGCGACTGGCGCCGCAGCCCCCTGACCCAGCCGGTGGTCGTGGAGGCCTATGTCGGCGACTATGAAGTCAGCCCCGGCGATGTGCAGACTGCCTACGACCAGGGCGTCGCCCAGTCCGAGATCGACGCCGACCGCCGCGCCGGTCCGCTGGACGGGCGCTGGCGCGTCGCGGACGCCGACGGTAAACCGCTTTTGTCCTTCGCCCTGACCGACCGGGGCGAGGGGCGACGCATCGAGGGCGCCTGGCGCCGGCTGGACGCGCGGGCGGCGTCGACCGCCGATGGTCCGGCCGGTCCGGCCGGGTTCGACGGCGCCGCCGCCGTGGTGCCGCTGGCGGACGGCGAACTGCATCTGCGGGCCGCCGCCCACGGCTGGAGCGGCGAACTGGTGCAGAACGGCCGCGCCCGCGCCGTGACCGTCGCCCGCCCCGGCTAGGCTGGCGGCCGCTGATTAGCCACCCTATATGTGACGAATGACCCAGATTGCGTCCCGTCCCGTCCTTCGCCTGCATCCCGCCGTTCGCGACGACATCGGCGACCTGACCACGCGCCGCCCCGTGCCCGGCCCGGGGCTGGAGCAGGTCGATCCCTTCCTGTTCCTGAACCACCACGGGCCCCAGACCTATGCGCCGGGCAATGCGGGCCTGCCGTTCGGTCCTCACCCGCACCGGGGCTTCGAGACCGTCACCTTCATCCTGGACGGCGAGCTGGCCCACAACGATTCCGGCGGAGGGGAGAGCATCATCAAGGCGGGCGGCATCCAGTGGATGACCGCCGGCTCCGGCCTGATCCACGCCGAACTGTCCCCGGCCGCCTTCAAGCGCAACGGCGGGCCGATGGAGATCCTGCAACTGTGGGTGAACCTGCCGTCGCGGCTGAAGATGACCAGGCCGAACTATGTCGGCCTGCAGAAATCCGACATCCCGACCTTCGTCACCGAGAACGGCGTCACGGTCGAGCCGGTCTCGGGCGAGTGGCAGGGCGTCAAGGCGCCGATCCAGTCGCTGATCGACATCCATCTGGCCGTCGTTCGTCTGCCCGGCGGCGCGACGTTCGAGACGCCGGTCGCCCCCGGCCGCAACGTCTTCCTCTATGTCGTCAAGGGCGAGGTCTCCGTCGCCGGAACCGCCGTGCCGCAATGGAACCTCGCCGCCCTCGGCGACGGCGACGCGGTTCAGATCGCCGCCGCATCGGACGCCGTCGTCCTCCTGGGCTACGCCGAACCCATCGGCGAGCCGGTCTTCAGCCACGGCCCCTTCGTCATGAACACCCGCGACGAGATCATCCAGGCGGTCCAGGATTACCAGGCCGGCAAGTTCGGCCCGCCGCCGAGGGTGTGAACGCGGCGCGCGTCTCCGTCTCCTCCCCGTTTCGCGGGGAGGTGGCGCGGCGCTTCTTCAGCGCCGTGACGGAGGGGTTCTTCGGAGCGTCACCGAATCAAGGGCCGTGAGGCGTCCACAACCCCTCCACCGCGTAGCCTGTCCTCGGGCTCGTCTTTGGCGAGACCGGGGGGTGGTCCCCCTCCCCGCACAGCGGGGAGAAGACATCGTGTTCTCTGGCCCGTCCGCACCACGAGGGGATGATGCGTTCCCCGCCAAAACCCTATATGACGCCGGTTCCTTAGCGACCGCCGAGCCGAAGACCTGCCCATGCCCAGCCTGAACGAGATCCGCGCCACCTATCTGAACTATTTCGCGGCCGACGGTCACGAGAAGGTGCACTCGGCCCCGCTGGTGCCGCAGAACGACCCTTCCCTGCTGTTCGTCAACGCCGGCATGGTGCCGTTCAAGGACTATTTCACCGGCGCCGCCAAGCCGCCCTATCCGCGCGCCACCAGTTCCCAGAAATGCGTCCGCGCCGGGGGCAAGCACAACGATCTGGACAATGTCGGCTACACCGCCCGCCACCTAACCTTCTTCGAGATGCTGGGCAACTTCTCCTTCGGCGACTATTTCAAGGAACACGCCATCGACCGGGCGTGGAAGCTGGTCACGCAGGAGTTCGGGCTGGACGCCAAACGCCTCCTGGTCACCGTCTATATCGACGATGACGAGGCCGCCGCGATCTGGAAAAAGGTCACCGGCTTCTCCGACGACAAGATCATCCGCATCGCCGGCTCGGACAACTTCTGGGCCATGGGCGATTCAGGTCCGTGCGGTCCCTGCACCGAAATCTTCTGGGACCACGGCGACAAGATCGCCGGCGGCCCCCCCGGTTCGCCGGACGAGGACGGCGACCGCTACGTCGAGATCTGGAACAACGTCTTCATGCAGTTCGAGAAGGAGAACGACCAGATCGTTCGCAACCTTCCCAAGCCCAGCGTGGACACCGGCATGGGGCTGGAGCGGATGACCACCGTGCTTCAGGGCGTGCATTCTGTGTTCGAGACCGACCTGTTCAAGACCCTGATCGCCGCGTCCGAGGACGCCACCTCGACCAGGTCCGAGGGCGAGCGCGCCGCCAGCCACCGGGTCATCGCCGACCACCTGCGTTCGTCGTCCTTCCTGATCGCCGACGGCGTCACCCCGTCCAACGAAGGCCGGGGCTATGTCCTGCGCCGCATCATGCGCCGCGCCATGCGCCACGCCCACCTGCTGGGCGCCGCCGACCCGCTGATGCACCGGCTGGTCCCGACCCTGGTGGCGCAGATGGGCGACGCCTATCCCGAACTGGCCCGCGCCCAGCCCTTCATCGAGGACACGCTGAAGCAGGAGGAGATTCGCTTCCGCACCACGCTTGGACGCGGCATGACCCTGTTCGACACGGCGGTCCAAGGCTTCAAGCCCGGCGACATGCTGGACGGCCAGACCGCCTTCACCCTGTCCGACACCTATGGCTTCCCGCTTGATTTGACCCAGGACGAGGCCCGTCGTCGCGGCTTCTCGGTCAATGTCGACGGCTTCGAGGCCGCCATGGCTGAACAGCGCCAGCGCTCGCGCGAGAACTGGAAGGGCTCGGGCCAGACGGCCAACGCCGGCGAATGGCTGGCCGTGCGCGACCGCATGGGGCCGACCGTCTTCACCGGTTATGACGCCGTCGAAGGGTCGGGCGAGGTCTTGGCCATCATGAACGGCGGCGCCCCCGTCGAGGCGGCCGAAACCGGCGACATCGTCGAGGTCTTGTTCGACACGACCCCCTTCTACGCGGAGAGCGGCGGCCAGACCGGCGACCAGGGAACCCTGGAATGGCCCGGGGGTGAAGCCGAGGTGCTGGACGTCAAGAAACACGCCGGCGACCTGCACGTCCTGTCCGTCCAGATCACGGCCGGCAAGCTTCAGATCGGCGCCCGCGTGGCGCAGAGCGTGGACGCCGACAAACGCCTGACCACGCGCGCCAACCACTCGGCCGCCCACCTGCTGCACACGGCGCTGAAGAATGTCCTCGGCCCGCAGGTGGCGCAAAAGGGCCAGCTGGTCGACGCCGAACGCGCCCGCTTCGACTTCAGCCATTCGGCCCCGGTCACCGAGGACGAGTTGGCCGCCATCGAGGCCGAGGTCAACGCCGTGATCCGTCAGAACGTCCCGGCGGAGACCAAGCTTATGGTCCCCGCCGACGCCATCGAGGCCGGCGCCATCGCCCTGTTCGGCGAGAAATACGGCGACGAGGTTCGCGTCCTGACCCTGGGTCGTTCGCTGGTCAGCGACAACGCGCCCTATTCGGTCGAACTGTGCGGCGGCACCCACGTCGCCCGCACCGGCGACATCGGCCTGTTCAAGGTGGTTCAGGAAACCGGCGTCGCCGCCGGCGTCCGCCGCATCGAGGCCCTGACCGGCGAGGCCGCGCGCCTCTATCTGGAAGGTCAGGCCAGGGTCGCCCGCAACCTGGCCCGCGACTTCAAGATCCAGCCGCTGGACGTGCCGGCGCGTGTCGAGACCCTTCAGGGATCGGTCAGGACGCTGGAGAAGCAGGTCGCCGAGTTGAAGAAGCAACTGGCCCTGGGCGGTGGTTCGGGCGCGTCCTCCGCGCCGGAGGAGATCAACGGGACCAAGCTGATCGCCCGCGTCCTGGACGGGGTGGACGGCAAGGGCCTGCGCGGCGTGGCCGAGGACTTCAGGAAACAGGTCGGCACGGGCGTCGTGGCCCTGATCGGCGTGACCGAGGGCAAGGCCGCCGTCACCGTGGCCGTCACCTCGGATCTGGCCGGCACGGTCAACGCCGCCGACCTGGCCCGCGCCGCAGTCCTGGCCATGGGCGGCCAGGGCGCGGGCGGCAAGCCCGACTTCGCCCAGGGCGGCGCCCCCGACGGCGCCAAGGCCGAGGACGGTCTGGCGGCGGTCCGCGCTGCGCTGGCCTGAACCGACAGGGCCCTCTTCCGACGGAAGGGGGCCGACGCATCACATCATCGGGTCGGGCGTCAGATCGACCCCGGCCAGCTTCCAACTGAACGGCCCGCGACGCTCCAGGATCAAGACCAGTTCCTCCTCGGGCTTGTCGTCGCGCGTCAGGGTCACGGCGAAGCGGTTCAGTCCGCGATAGGCCCAGGACTGGCGCACCTTGTCCTTGGGCGCGGCGGGGGTGTCGTCGGCGGGCACCGGCCGTTCCGGCTCCGGCGTCTCGCCCGACCGGACCAGGGCGGCGACCCCTTTCGGCGTGACGAAGTTGTCGACCGCCCCGTCCACCAGCGACGGCGCCAGCAACATCCCCAGGGCCGCCAGCCCCTGGTCGCCCTTGACCCGATCGCGGATTTCCAGTCGCGCGCGGGCATTCAGCTCGCTCTTCAGGCTGGCGCGAAAGGCGGGAAAGTCCACCTGCCGCTCCAGCGCCGCCGCATCCCCGGCCCGCGCCGCCCGCACGATCCCTTGCGCCGCCAGGAAGGGCGAGACGAACAGGGCGACGGCCAGGGCGACGATCCCGGCGATGACAGCCCCGATAACGATCTTGCGGGTCATGATCCCTCCTTCGGAAAACGGATGATGCGCAGGCTCATGGACGCCCCTCGCCCTGGGCCGGCGCGACCGGCGGCGCCGTGCCCTCGGGCAGGCCGATATGGACCAGCTTCCACTCGAACGGCCCCCGCCGCTCGAAGGTGAACAGGGTGCGCGATCCGCCCTGATCGGCGACCGCCATCCGCACCCGGTTGACGCTCCAATAGGCCGGGCGCGGCCAGGGCTTCTTGACCTTGGCGTCCGGCGGCGTGGCGGCCTGGGTTCGCTGGTTGGCGTAGCGCCCCTCGCCCCGCAGCAGGGCCGACAGGGCCGCCGGCGTCAGATAGGCGTTCACGTCGGGCTGACGCTGCAGCGGGTTCTGCTGATCGAACTGTCGTCGGAAGGCGCCGATGGGATCCTCCAGAAAGGACGGCGCCGGCGCCATCGCCTCGGGCCGTCCGGCGAGCTGCGGCCTCAGCGACTGACGGACCGCGCCGAAGTCGATCAGCCGCGACAGCCCCGCCACGTCGTTGGCCTCCGCCGCCGACCGTATGGCGAAGAAGCCCACCGCCGGCGCGGCGAAGAAGGCCAGCACCGCCACGGCGAGCGCCGCCAGCACCAGATTTCCGAACAGCCGCTTCACGAACGCTTCCTCATTATCGCCGATCATGCACGCTCCGGCTCCCGGCACAACGAAAAGCCCCGCCGGATCGCTCCGACGGGGCCTGGATTCTTGTCTGTCCTATCGCGCTTCGCGCGACTTGAGGACGTTCCTCCACCGGCGAGCCGGGGACGATGTCGACCTCAGCCGACGTCCGGCAGGGCGGTCTTCAGGTTCTCGGCCACCTTGTCGAGGAAGCCCTCGGTGGTCAGCCAGCCCTGTTGGTCGCCGACCAGCAGCGCCAGGTCCTTGGTCATGAAGCCGGCCTCGACGGTGTCCACGACCACCTTCTCCAGGGTGTCGGCGAACTGGTCCAGGGCCGCATTGCCGTCCAGCTTGGCGCGGTGCTTGAAGCCGCGCGTCCAGGCGAAGATCGAGGCGATGGAGTTGGTCGAGGTGGCCTCGCCCTTCTGGTGCTGGCGATAGTGGCGGGTCACGGTGCCGTGGGCGGCTTCCGTCTCCAGCACCTTGCCGTCCGGCGTCATCAGGACCGAGGTCATCAGGCCCAGCGAGCCGAAGCCTTGCGCCACGACGTCCGACTGCACGTCGCCGTCGTAGTTCTTGCACGCCCAGACGAAGCCGCCCGACCACTTCATCGCGGCCGCGACCATGTCGTCGATCAGACGGTGCTCATAGGTCAGGCCGCGCGCCTTGAACTCGGCGGCGTAGTGTTCGTCGAACACTTCCTGGAACAGGTCCTTGAAGCGGCCGTCATAGGCTTTCAGGATCGTGTTCTTGGTCGACAGATAGACCGGATAGTTGCGTTGCAGGCCATAGGCGAACGAGGCGTGGGCGAACTCGCGGATCGAGGCGTCCTGGTTGTACATGGCCATGGCCACGCCGGCGCCGGGCGCCTTGTAGACCTCGTGTTCGATCACTTCGCCGTCCTCGCCGACGAACTTGATCGTCAGGGTGCCGGGGCCGGGCATCAGGAAGTCGGTGGCCTTGTACTGATCGCCGAAGGCGTGACGGCCCACCACGATGGGCTGGGTCCAGCCCGGAACCAGGCGCGGCACGTTGGAGCAGATGATCGGCTCGCGGAAGACCACGCCGCCCAGGATGTTGCGGATGGTGCCGTTCGGCGACTTCCACATCTTCTTCAGGCCGAACTCCTGCACGCGGGCTTCGTCCGGGGTGATGGTGGCGCACTTCACGCCGACGCCGTGCTTCTGGATCGCGTGGGCCGCGTCGATGGTCACCTGGTCGTCGGTGGCGTCGCGGTGCTCCATGCCCAGGTCGTAGTAGTCCAGCTCCAGATCCAAGAACGGGAAGACCAGCTTGTCCTTGATCATCTGCCAGATGATGCGGGTCATTTCGTCGCCGTCGATGTCGACGATGGGGTTTTCGACCTTGATCTTGGCCATGCGTACGGTCCGCCTGTGACTGTGGGAAGGAATATCGTGGCGGCGGTATAGCGGGGCCGCGCGTTCACGCAAACCCCGGCCCCGCGTTAACCCTGCCCGGAAAAAGCCATCCCCCGTCAAGCTGAACCCGATGCGTCCCTTCGGATTCTTTCAGGCCCGAAACGACGACGGACGACGGAATGACGGATGAAGAGCGCGAGCTGGTCGACCAATGGATACTGGTCTTTTGCGAGGCGCCGCCGGTGGTGGATGCGGAACTGATGCGGCTGCTGATCGCTGAGCATCAAGCGGAGCCGCAGGGAGCACAGCCATGCCGGAAAAGACGTTCAAGGCCGGTGATCGCGTAAAATGGGATCACAGTCAGGGCGCGACCACCGGCAAGGTGGTCAAAAAGGTCACTTCTGAAACCCACATCAAGGGCCACAAGGTCGCCGCCTCTCCCGACAATCCGGAGTATATCGTCGAGAGCGCCAAGACCGGCGCACGCGCGGCGCACAAGCCGTCGGAGTTGAAAAAGGCATGATCCCTGCACGCCTGATGGTCGCGGTCGCCGCGTCCGCCCTCGCCCTGGCCGCCTGCGGCGACAAGGATTCAACCCAGAAGACGGGCGCGCCCAAGGCTGCAGCCGCTTCCCTTCAGACGCCCGTCACCCCGCCGGTGCTGCAGATCACCAGCGAGACCAAATCGTTCCGCGATTGGAGCGCGACGTGCGGCAACGACGGAACCTGTTGGGCCTTCGGTTTCACCGGCGGAAGCAACGGCGGCTGGGTCCGCATCGCGCTCGCCCCCGGCCCGGACGCCAGGCCTCAGGTGGTGTTCGGATACTGGCCCGACGGCGATGCGAAAGGTCCCGCCCGCATCGGCCTGACCATCGACGGCCGCGACTTCGCCGCCGATCTGAACGCGGCCAGCGAGGACGACGCCCCGATCGGCCAGATCCCCGGCGACGCGCGTCCCGTCATCGACGCCCTGGCCCAGGGCAAGGTCATGACCATTCGCGGCGTCTCCAGCCAGGATATCTCCCTGCACGGCGCAGCGGCCGCCCTGTTGTGGATCGACGAGAAGCAAGGGCGCCTCGACACGCCCACGGCCCTGATGCGACGGGGCGACAAGCCCGCCTCCGCCGTGGCGGTCGCGCCTGACTTGCCCACGGTGGCGGCCGCGCCGCCCGTGAATCAGGCTGGCTTCGGCGATCAGAACCAGACCCTGCCCGCCGCCCTTCGCGGCCTGACCGAGGTGGGAAACTGTCTGAAGGAATCCGCCATGCCGGCCGTCGGCGACATGGTCATGTCCGCCCGGCTGGACGCCCGCACCGAACTGTGGGCCGTGCCCTGCGGCTCGGGCGCCTACAACCTGACCCACAACTGGTATCTGACCGGACCGGGCGGGCGCGATCCCCGACCGGCGGCCCTGATCGGCACGGCCGGGCCGGGCGCGGATCCAAACATGCCCGACAACTCGACCGTCAACGGCGAATACGATCCCGGGTCACGCACCCTGTCCAGCTTCGCCAAGGGGCGCGGCATCGGCGATTGCGGCGTGCAACAGACCTGGACCTGGACCGGCCAGCGCTTCGTCCTGACGATGGAAAGCACGATGGGCGAATGCGCGGGCGTGCCGTCCGACTTCTGGCCCGTCGCCTGGCGCACGCGGTGAACGAACCAGAGGTCCTGGTCATCGGCGCCGGCCCCGCCGGCCTGACGGCCGCGACCTACCTCGCCCGGTTTCGCAGGCGCACCCTGGTGATCGACGCCGGCCAGCCGCGGGCCTGCTGGATCCCGCTCAGTCACAATACGCCCGGTTTTCCCGCCGGCGTCTCCGGCCCCGACATCCTGGCCCGGATGCGCGAACAGGCCGAGGAATACGGCGCGCGCATCACGCCCGGTCGCGCGACGTCTTTGGCTAAGGACGGCCAAGGCTTCGTCGCGGAGGTCGAGGGCCAGACTCTCCGCGCCCGCGCCGTCCTGCTGGCCACCGGCGTGGTCGATCATCACCCCGACCTGCCGGGCGTCGAGCGGGCGGTTCAGCGGGCTCTGGTGCGCATCTGCCCGATCTGCGACGGCTATGAGGCGACCGGCAAGGTCGTCGCCGTCATCGGCCACAGCGACAAGGGCGCGCGCGAGGCCGCCTTCATGCGCACCTATTCCGACCGGGTGACCCTGATCCACATCGGTTCGCCGGACGCCCTGACACGGCGCGACGAGCTGGACCGGCTGGGCGTCGAACTGATCTTCGCTCCGCTGGAGGCCGTGCGGCTGGAGCAGGATCGGGTGACGGCCCTGACCTGGAAGGGGCCGGGCGGGTCGGCCCGGACGCAGGCCTTCGACCTGGTCTATTCGGCGCTGGGAACCTCGCCGAACGCCGAACTGGCCCAAAGCCTGGGCGCGCGCCTGTCCGACGACGGCCGGCTGGTGGTCGATCTGCACCAGGCGACCAGCGTGCCGGGCCTCTACGCCGCCGGCGACGCGGTGCGCGGCCTCAACCAGATCGCGGTGGCCACCGCCGAGGCCGCCGTCGCCGCCACCGACATCCACAACCGCCTGCGCCGGATCGACGGCCTGACCGTCGCGGATTAGGCCAAACCTCTAGGCCTGGCCGTCCACGATCCGTTCCAGCACCGCCAGCGGCAGCGACCCGTTCTCCAGAACCTTGTCGTGGAAGGCGCGCAGATCGAAGTCGGGCTTGGCTTCGGCGTCCTTCCGCAGGCGGGCGATGACCGTATGGCCGACCTTGTACGAACAGGCCTGGCCCGGCCAGACGCAGTAGCGGTTGATCTCGCTGTTCGACGCATCCAGCGGCTTGGCGCCCGAGGCCGCCATATAGTCGACCACCTGTTCCCGGCTCCAGCGCTCGGAATGCAGGCCCGTGTCCACCACCAGACGCACGGCCCGGAACAGATAGGACATCAGGAAACCCACCCGGCCCAGCGGATCGGTCGCATAGGCGTCTAGGTCGTCGGCCGCCACCGCCTCGGCATACAAGGCCCAGCCCTCGTTATAGGCTGAAAATCCTCCCGCCCGGCGCCATTGCGGCAGCTCGCCGGACTCGCGCTGCAGCGCCACCTGCAGGTGATGCCCCGGCGAAGCCTCATGATAGGTCAGGGTCGGCAGGGCGAACTTCGGCCAGTTCCCGCTGTCGCGCAGGTTGATGTAATAGGCGCCCGGACGCGACCCATCCAGCGGCGGTCCCTGGTAATAGCCGCCGGGCGCACCCGACTGGATCGATACCGGCACGCGACGGATCTCGACGTGCGACTTGGGCAGGCGACCGAACACCTGCGGCAGTTTCGGCTCCAGATCGGCGACCAGCCGGTTCAGCCAGGCCAGCAGTTCGGCCTTGCCGGCGTCGGTGTTGGTGAACAGCTGGGCCGGCTCCTTGTTCAGGGCCTGGATGCGTTCGCCGACCGTGCCCTGAGTATAGCCCTGGGTCTTCAGAATGGCGTCGATCTCGGCGCTGATTTCGGCGACCTGTTCGCGACCCAAGGCGTGGATTTCCCGGGCGGTCAGGGTGGTGGTCGTATTGGCCTTCAAGCCCGCAGCGTAGAAGGCCTCGCCATCCGGCAGACGCCAGACCCCCGCATCATGGGTCGCGCGAGGCCGCAAGGCTTCCAGCGCCGCGATCTGAGCGGCCAGGGCCGGTTTGACCTTCTGGTCCACGATGGCGGCGGCGCGACCGTCATAACCGGCCAGGCCCAGATCGCCCGTCTTGCGCGCCAGCGACGTCAGCATGGCCATGTCGGCGGCGGGCGTGTCGCGCAGGGCGCGGATCTGCGGCAGCATCCGGTCGATGATGAAGTCGGGCGGGATGACGCCCAGACCGGCGTCTTCCTCGATCTTGGCCGTCTCGCCGTTCAACACGCCCGAGAAAGCTTCCAGCCGCGACAGGAAGGCGTCGGCTCCGGCCGCATCCTCGATCCGGTGCTGATTATCCAGGAAGTCCGGCGTGCTGAAATAGGCGCCCGACAGTTGGGTCACGACATAGGGCGACGGTCGCCCCGGCCCTGCCCCATAGTCGAAGCGGGCCGTCTGGGCCGCCGTCTCCGCGCCGAAGGCCGCGATAGCGTAGTTCAGCGTCCCGGCCGGCGAAAGACCCGCCTGGTCGAAGCTGCGCAGCTGGCCCCAGCGATTTACGGCCTTCGCACGATCCTTGCGGATGGTGTCCGGCCCCGCTTCGCTCAGCCTGGACGACAGGCCGGCGCGCGCGCCCCGATCCAGGCCCAGGTTGGTGGCGCGCTCCGGGCTTTCGTCGATATCGGCCTCGAACCAGCCGTCCAGCAGGCTGTTCAACCGTCCGTCCGCTTCGGTTTGAGTGGCCTTGGCCTGAACCAGGGACGGCGCGACCGCCGCCGTGGCGGCGGCGGTCAGAAAAAGTCGACGACGATCAATCATGCGGCGAACTCTCGGTGACGGGACCGCGCCGCGCCTAGGCAGTCCCTGTTTGTCTTAGACGTCGGCCCGGCGCGACCGGGATGCGATCAGGCCTGGGCCGCCACCCAGCCGTTGACGATCCTCTCCAGCACGGACAGCGGTACGCCGCCGGCGGCCAGGGCCGTGTCGTGGAAGCCCTTGATGTCGAACCTGGACCCCAGGCTCGTCTTGGCCGTCTCGCGCAGCCGTACCCATTCGTTGTGCCCGACCTTGTAGGCGCAGGCCTGGCCGGGCCAGCCGCAATAGCGTTCGACCTCGGACGTCGCCGCGCCCTCCTGATCGCCATAGGCCTCCATCATGTAGCGGATGCCCTGTTCGCGGTTCCAGCCCTTGGAATGGATGCCGGTGTCGACCACCAGGCGCGCGGCGCGGAACATCAGCGACTGCAGATAGCCGATCTGACCGACCGGATCGTTCTCATAGGCGCCCAGTTCGTCGGCCAGCTGTTCGGCGTAAAGCCCCCAGCCCTCGACATAGCTGGAGAAGCCCAGCAGGTTCATCAGCAAGGGGGCGGACTCGCTTTCCTGCTGCAGGCTGATCTGCAGGTGATGGCCCGGCGTGGCCTCGTGATAGGTCAGGGTCGGCAGCGACCAGGACGGCCATTCCGCCGTGTCCTTCAGATTGATCCAGTAGATGCCGGGTCGCGTCCCATCCAGGCTGGGCGCGTTGTAATAGCCCATCGGCGCGCCGGCCTCGATCTCGGGCGGCACGCGCTTGATCTCGACCTTGGCCTTGGGCAGGCGGCCGAAGGCGTTCGGCAGGCGCGCCTGCATATCGGCCATCTGGGCGTTCAGCTTGGCGATCAGCTCGGCCTTGCCCGCATCGGTGTCGGCGTAGATGTATTTGGGATCGTCCCCCAGGGCCGCGATCCGTTGGGCCACCGAGCCCTGGGTCAGCCCTTGCGCCTTCAGCAGACCGTCGGCGCGGGCGGTCAGTTCGGCCATCTGTTCGACGCCGGTGCGGTGGATCTCGTCCGCCGTCAGCCGGGTGGTGGTGATGTAGCGCAGGCTGTTGGCGTAATACTGTTCGCCCTGCGGCAGGCGGCGCACCGACGCCTCGTGCACAGCGCCGGGCTGGGCGGCCTTCAGCACGGCGTTCTGCGCCGCCAGGGTCGGATAGACCCGCGTCTCGATCAGACGCTGGACCTGGGCGCCCCAGTCGCCGGTCAGGCCCTTGGCCTGGGTCCGGTCCACGACGGACTGGGTCAGGGGGGAGGTCGCCGCCGAAGTGGCCAGCACGCCATCCTGCTGGCGGATCGCCTTGGCCAGGATGAAGTCGGGCGGCACGACGCCCAGCGCATACTCTTCCTTCAATCGATCCGTTTCGGCGGCCAGGACGTCGGCGAAGGCGTTGACCCGCGCCATATAGGCGTCGGCGTCGGCGGCCGTCTCGATGGTGTGCTGATTGGCCAGGAAGTCCGGCGTGGACTGATAGGCGCCGCCCTGCTGGCTGACCCGATACGGATTGGGCCAGCCGCCCTGGCCATACGGGATGTCGTAGGTGGCGATGACCCCGTCCAGATTGTCCTTGATGCTGTCGTAATAGTTCAGGTCGCGGGGCGACAGGGCGCGGCGGTCGATGCGGGCCAGGTCGGCGGACTGCTGGCGGATGAAGGCGCGCTGGCCCTCCTCCTCGGCGCGGGTCGGGGCGGTCAGCTGCGACTTGGCGGCGGCGCGCGCGCCCTTGTCCAGGCCGAAGGCGGTCACGACTTCGGGCGCGCGATCCAGCGTGCCCTCGAACGCCTTGTCCATGAAGGTTTTGAAGGCGGCGTCGGCACCGCCGGCCACATCGCCGTCCTGAGGTCGGGCCACGGCGGCCGCGCCTCCGACGGCGCAAAGCCCGGCACCCAGCGCGGCGGACTGAAGAAGGCGGCGACGATCCAGCATGACGTTCTCCCCACGGACGATGCGGCAATGGAAACCGCACAGGCGGATGCGGCAAGCGAAATCGCCGCAAGCGGCGCCGGGCGACCGAAGAAAAAAGGCCCGGCGGATCGCTCCGCCGGGCCTCTTTCAGTCTTGGGTCCGCGTCGCTTAGTCGCGACGACGACGGCCGCGATCTCCACCGCGATCACCGCCCTCGCGCTTGGGACGACCGCCGGTGTCTTCCGACAGCGGGGCCTCGCCGCGCTCGGCGCGTTCGGCGTTGATCTTGTCGGTGATGTCCTCGCCGGTTTCCTGATCGACGACCTTCATCGACAGCTTGGTCTTGCCGCGATCGTCGAAGCCCAGGAACTTGACCTTGACCTCCTGGCCTTCCGACAGGACGTCGGCCGGGTTGGCGACGCGCTCCAGAGCGATCTGGGACACGTGGACCAGGCCGTCCTTGGCGCCGAAGAAGTTCACGAAGGCGCCGAAGTCGACGACCTTGACCACCTTGCCGGTGTAGATCGTGCCGACTTCCGGTTCCGAGGCGATGGACTGGATCCAGGCCTTGGCGGCGTCGATCTTCTCCTGGTCGTTGGCGGCGACCTTGATGGTGCCGTCGTCGCCGATATCGATCTTGGCGCCGGTCTTCTCGACGATCTCGCGGATCACCTTGCCGCCCGAACCGATCACTTCACGGATCTTGTCGACCGCGATCTTGATGGTTTCGATCTTGGGCGCGTGCTCGCCCAGTTCGGTGCGCGGCGCATCCATGGCCTTGGACATCTCGTCCAGGATGTGCAGGCGACCGGCCGAAGCCTGGGTCAGGGCCTGTTCCATGATCTCCTTGGTGATGCCGGCGACCTTGATGTCCATCTGCAGGCTGGTGATGCCCTGCGACGTGCCGGCGACCTTGAAGTCCATGTCGCCCAGGTGATCTTCGTCACCCAGAATGTCCGACAGGATGGCGAACTCGCCCGACGGCTCCAGGATCAGGCCCATGGCGATGCCCGAGACCGGACGGATCAGCGGAACGCCCGCATCCATCAGGGCCAGCGACGAACCGCAGACCGTGGCCATCGAGGACGAGCCGTTCGACTCGGTGATCTCCGACACCAGACGGATGGTGTAGGGGAAGTCCTCCTTGGTCGGCAGCATCGGACGGATCGCGCGCCAGGCCAGCTTGCCGTGACCGATTTCGCGACGGCCGGGCGAACCCATGCGGCCCGCTTCACCCACCGAATAGGGGGGGAAGTTGTAGTGCAGCAGGAAGTTCTCTTTGTAGGTGCCCTGCAGGCTGTCGATGTACTGCTCGTCCTCGCCGGTGCCGAGGGTGGCGACGACCAGGGCCTGGGTTTCCCCACGCGTGAACAGGGCCGAACCGTGGGTGCGCGGCAGGACGCCGACTTCCGACACGATGGCGCGGACCTTGTCCAGGTCGCGGCCGTCGACACGATGCGCGTTTTCGATGATGTCGCGACGCAGGACTTCGGCTTCGCATTCCTTGAAGGCGGCCGAGAACTTGGAACCGTCGACGCCCTCGGGGTTCTCGTCGGTCTTCACCAGAGCGGCGGCGGCGGCCTTCTTGGCCGCATCGACGCCCGAGCGACGGTCGTATTTGCCGGGGTGGGTGTAGGCGGCCTTGATGTCCTCGCCGACCAGCGACTTGATCGAGGCGACCACGTCGGAGTGATCTTCGGCCTGGAAGTCGAACGGCTCCTTGGCGGCGTGTTCGGCCAGGTCGATGATGGCGTCGATGACCGGCTGCATGCCCGCATGCGCGAACATCAGGGCTTCCAGCATCTTCTCTTCCGACAACTCCTTGGCTTCGGATTCGACCATCATCAGGGCGTCTTGCGTACCGGCGACCACCAGGTCGAGGTCCGAGGTCGCGACCTGGTCGATGGTCGGGTTCAGCACCAGCTCACCGTCGATCAGGCCGACGCGCGCGGCGCCGATCGGGCCCATGAAGGGCACGCCCGAGATGGTCAGGGCGGCGGAGGCGGCGACCATGCCCAGGACGTCCGGGTCGTTTTCCATGTCGTGCTGCAGCACGGTCACGACGACCTGGGTCTCGTTCTTGAAGCCCTTGACGAACAGCGGGCGGATCGGACGGTCGATCAGGCGGGAAACCAGGGTTTCCTTCTCGGACGGACGGCCTTCACGCTTGAAGTAACCACCGGGGATCTTGCCGGCGGCGAAGGTCTTTTCCTGATAGTTGACGGTCAGGGGGAAGAAATCCAGGCCCGGCTTGGGGGCGCGGCCATAGACGACGGTGGCCAGAACCACGGTCTCGCCATAGGTCGCCAGCACGGCGCCGTCGGCCTGGCGGGCGATGCGGCCCGTTTCCAGGGTCAGCGGGCGGCCGGCCCACTCGATCGTCTTGCGTTTGATGTCGAACATATTTCGTCTTTCGTATCCCGGCGGGCGTATTCCCGGCGGGGTCCCATCATGGGGTGGAGCGCGGGGCGTTCAGTCCCGAGGTCCGTGGGTCGCCGCGCCATCGCGGAAAACCCGGTGAGGACCATCTGGTCCTCGCATCTGCGCTGTGTTCAGTCCCGCAGCGCGCGGGCAGTCTCTAGGTACACAACGAGGCGCGGACGTGACCGCCCGCGCCTCGAAAGCGTTCTTTTACACTGATCCGACGCCTTAGCGGCGCAGGCCCAGCTTGGAGATGAGCGCTTGGTAGCGGCCGGCGTCGACCTTGTTCAGGTGGTCGAGCAGGCGGCGACGTTGCGACACCATCTTCAGAAGGCCACGACGCGAGTGGTTGTCCTTCTTGTGGGTCTTGAAGTGTTCGGTGAGGTTGGCGATGCGTTCCGACAGGATCGCGACCTGAACCTCGGCCGAGCCGGTGTCGCCGGCGGTGCGGGCGTTATCGGCGATGATCTCGTGCTTGCGTTCAGCAGTAACCGACATCGTATGTCTCCGTCATTGGAGGTTGAAAACGCGGTCGGGTTCTAACCGGCCGGCCCGCAACTGACACAGCGCGACGAGGGTCTGGCCCTGAAAGGCTGAAACCGTGCGCGAACCGTCGGAAAGACGGCCTTTGAGGGTTTCCACCTGACGGGGGAGCAGAACGATCGGGCGTCCCTGCCGAAGCGAGAAGGCGTCCTGTTCCGTCACGGCCAGTTCCGGGATGTCGTCCAGAGCGGTCGCAACGGCAAGCAAGCCTTCCGAGGCGGCGCCCCTATGCACCATTTCCTCCAGAGAATCCAGAGTGACGGCGTTTTGCGTGCTGAACGGCCCCACGCGCTCGCGTCGCAGGGCGCTGACATGACCCTCGGCGCCCAGAACCGCCGCCAGATCGCGCGCCAGCGACCGCACATAGACGCCCTTGCCGGTGCGGATGGTGATTTCGACATGGTCGGCGTCCGGCGCGTCTGTCACCTCCGCGGAATGGATGGTCACGCGCCGGGCCTGAAGTTCGAACTCCACGCCGTCGCGGGCCAGGTCATAGGCGCGCGCGCCGTCCACCTTGATGGCGGAAAAGCGCGGCGGGGTCTGGTCGATCTCGCCGACGAAGGCGGGCAGGGCGGCCTTCACCTGATCGACCGTGGGTCGCACGTCGGACCGGCCGACGATCTCGCCCTCGCGGTCCACGCTGTCGGTCGAGACGCCCCAGTTGATGGTGAAGCGATAGACCTTCTGCGCCTCCATCATCATGGGCACGGTCTTGGTCGCTTCGCCCAGCGCGATGGGCAGGATGCCGCTGGCCAGCGGGTCCAAGGTGCCCGCGTGACCGGCCTTCTGGGCGTTGAACAGGCGGCGGATGCGGCTGACGGCCTCGGTCGATCCCATCTCGAACGGCTTGTCCAGGCAGACCCAGCCGTCGACGATCTCGCCCTTTTTCTTGCGGCCCATTGTTAAATCCTCTCCCGCGAAGGACGGGGCAGGATCATTGATCGCCCTCGTCGTCGCGTCGCTCCAGGTCTGCGCGGACGCGGGGGTCGTCGAACAGGCGGTCCATATGGCTGGCCGCATCGAAGCTGTCGTCGTGGCGGAAACGCAGGTCGGGCGTGAACTTCATGTCCAGCCGGCGGCCCAGCTGGCCGCGCAGGAATTTGGCGTGGGCGTTCAGCGCCTTGATGATCTCGCTTTCGTGGCCCGCAGTCGGGGCGGTCTCGACCCCGGCGCCCAGCGGCTCCACGAAACAGGTGGCGTGTTTCAGGTCGGGCGACAGCCGCACCTCGGTCACGGTGACGGAGACGCCGGACAGGGCCTCGTCGTGAATGTCCTCCTCGCGCAGGATGTCGACCAGGGCGTGTCGGATCAGTTCGCCGGCGCGCAGCTGGCGCTGGCTGGGACCTGCGGGGCCTGAGGAATTTCGCGTATGTTGCTTGTGGGCCATCGGCCTCTCCTTCTTGTTCGCCCGCAGGGGATCGGACCCGGCCGGATAGGCGAAAGTCGGGCGGTCTAGTCTCGCGACGGCCCCATGTCCAGTTTTCGCTCCGGGTCCTTGGCCTGTTCCGCCGCCCGCACGGACCGCATCACCTCGGCCGAGGTGATGGACCGGACCGGCCGGACCGGCACGCCTGCGGCGTTCAGCACCTGGGCCGTCCAATGGTTGCAAAGATGGCCGATGGAGAAGGTCTCGCGACTGGCGAAGAACCGCGCATCGTCGCCGGGGCGGGCGGCGACGATGCGGACTGCACCGTCGGAAAGGGCCAGCGACTGTTCGACGCGCGCCGCCATCCGGTCGAACTGCGCCCGCGTCAGGGTCAGGCGGGCCACGTCGCCTCCGTGGCCCGCGCCGGGATCGACGCGCACCGGATCCAGCATGACGACCGACGCATTGCCCGGCCGGAAGAAGGCGCGGGCGCCGTCCGGCAGGCGGTCCGCGATCGGGCTCTGATCCACATAGAACCGCGCGTCGCCCCAACCGATCAGGATCCAGTCGCCGGGCGCCAGGCTCGCCGTCGCTTGAGCCAGAGGGCCGCCGCGCCGCATCAGAGCGGCGCGCGGCACGGCCAGGTCGGTGTGAAAGCCGTTGTCCAGCACCTGGACGACCACCGCATCGCGCGGGACGCCGGTCTCGGTTGCGCCCGGCCGGGTCCAGGTCCACAGGGCGGCGGCGGCGCCGATCAGGGCCGCCAGGATCACGGCGCGGATCATCGGTCGAAGTCTCTAACGGCGCACAGCCGATCCTCGGAGGCCAAGGCGCCGGGCGGGGGACCCTGGCGCACCGGCATCAGCAGAAATCCGTCTCGTCGCACCGCCAGCGCCAGCCAGCCCACGGCCTGACCGGCGCACAGCCTGCTGTCCTCGTCGGCGAGGACCCTGCGGATTTCGATCTGCGCGGCGACCGGCGCGCCCATGACCTCGGCAAAGGTCCGGGCGGCGTCGGCCTTCTGATCGGCGCCCACCAGTCTGTGCGGCGTGGCGGTCAAGCGACCCGCCCCCTCGATGGTCAGGGCGCCGCCTTCGGCCTGGATCGTCAGTGGCGAAAGCGTGTCTGACCCGGCGGAGACATACCGTCCGGCGACCACCGGATCGCCGATCACCACCTGCCCTCTGGCGCCGGGTCCTGCGGCCGCCGCACCTGTCTCGATCAGGCGGTGGAGGGCCGGCTCGATCACCAAGGCGCCCAGCAGGAACAGCCCGAACGCGCCCACGCCGACCGCCACGCTCCATTTCAGCGATGGGACGCCGGACGGCGGGACGGTCGCGCTCATAGCCGACAGCTTAAGGGAACAGGGGTTGAGGAATGGTCACCTGACCACCCCACCCCCGTCGCGCGATCAGTTCCGACCGGGGCGGCGCGTCGGGTCGCTGAGCTGGAACAGACGCGCCGACAGGTTCGACGCCGGTTGCAGCGACGTCAGCTGCGTCCGGGTGCGGGCGCCCTGCGGATCGGTGATGGTCCATTCGTGCAGCCGCACGGGGTTGCCGGCGAAGGCCAGAACCACCTGGCCGTCATTGGGACGGCCGGCGTCGCGCGCCGTGATGGCGAAGGCCCCCGAGGCCATGCGCGTCACCCGCTCGATACGGACGCCCTGGTCCAGGCGGACGTTGCGCGCCAGGAAGGTGGACAGCGGGGTGCGGCCCAGCGGCACCTGCTGGAAGGTGTTCAAACGCGGATCGTAGCGTTTGACGTTATAGCCGTCCGAAACCACCAGCAGCCCGGCCGGATCGGTGTATTCGAACCGCATCTTGCCCGGCCGCTGCAGATAGAACCGGCCCTGGCGGGTCTGGCCGCTCGGCCCCGTCTCGGTGAAGGTCCCCTGCGCCGAGGTCAGCGCCTGCAGATAGCCCTGGGCCTGCTGAACGACCGCCCGGTCGTCGGCCGACAGGTTGGACTGGGCGTGCGCGGCGTCAAAGGCGCCCAACGCGATCAGGCCGGTCGTCAGGCCTGCGCCCAGCAGCAGGTTGCGGCGGTGCAGGTCGGGGGTGGCCATAGCCAAGGTCTTGGCGCGCGAGGTCATGAAGTCCGTCTCCCGTTCGGGATGGTTGTCGATCCTGCCGTCTTGCCCGGTCGGCTTGGCGTCGGAATGACGCGAGCCTGACCATATTCCGGCGCTGCGATGAAGCCCTGTTCATCGAAATGCTGAAGCTTGGGAAAGATAGCGGGTTGGACAACGGACATTGAGAAGGACGGTTGCATCGCGTCTCCTCCCCATTTGTGGGGAGGGGACCGCGCGTAGCGTGGTGGAGGGGTTCTTGAAGATCCACAGGCGCTTGCGATGCCGTGAATAGCCCCTCCGTCACGGCGCGAAGTCGCGGCGCGCCACCTCCCCGCAAGCGGGGAGGAGACAGGGGGCGTCACACCATCGGCGGCGGACCGGCCAGGACGTCGCGCTTGCCGGCGTGGTTGGCGGGGCTGACCACGCCTTCCTGCTCCATCCGCTCGATCAGGGAGGCGGCGCGGTTGTAGCCGATCTGCAGGCGGCGCTGGACGTAGGAGGTCGAGGCCTTGCGGTCGCGGGTGACGACGGCGACGGCGCGGTCGTAAAGGTCGTCGCCCGAGCCGCCGTTTCCGCCCTCGTCATAGCCGCCGTCCGCGTCTCCGTCCGGTTCGTCGGTGATCAGGTCGAGATAGTCGGGCTCGGCCTGAGCCTTCAGGTGTTTGCAGACGTCCTCGACCTCCTTGTCGTCGACGAAGGGGCCGTGCAGGCGGGTGATGCGGCCGCCGCCCGCCATGTACAGCATGTCGCCCTGGCCCAGCAGCTGCTCGCCGCCCTGTTCGCCCAGGATGGTGCGGCTGTCGATCTTGGACGTGACCTGGAAGGAGATGCGGGTCGGGAAGTTGGCCTTGATGGTGCCGGTGATGACGTCCACCGACGGGCGCTGCGTGGCCATGATCAGGTGGATGCCGGCGGCCCGCGCCATCTGGGCCAGACGCTGGACGGCGCCTTCGACATCCTTGCCCGCGACCAGCATCAGGTCGGCCATTTCGTCCATGACCACGACCAGGAAGGGCAGAGGCTCGGGCCGGATCTTCTCTGACTCGTAAACCGGACGCCCCTGATCGTCGAAGCCCGTCTGGACCGTGCGCTCGAAATGCTCGCCCTTCTCCTGCGCCTCGCGGGCGCGCTCGTTGTAGGAGGCGATGTTGCGCACGCCCAGCTTGGACATGCGGCGATAGCGGTCCTCCATCTCGCGCACCGTCCATTTCAGGGCGACGACGGCCTTCTTCGGATCGGTCACGACCGGCGCCAGCAGGTGCGGGATGCCGTCATAGACCGACAGCTCCAGCATCTTGGGATCGATCATGATGAAGCGGCATTCGGCCGGGCTGTGGCGATACAGGATCGACAGGATCATGGCGTTGACCCCCACCGACTTGCCCGAGCCGGTGGTGCCCGCGATCAGGAGGTGGGGCATCCGCGCCAGGTCGGCGACATAGGGTTCGCCGCCGATGGTCTCGCCGAGCGCGAGGGGCAGAAGATGCCCCTTCTTGTCGTATTCGGCGCTGGCCAGCAGGTCGCGCAGATAGACGGTCTCGCGCTTGGCGTTGGGCAGTTCGATGCCGATGGCGTTGCGGCCCTGAACCACTGAAATACGACAGGCGCGGGCGGACATGGAGCGGGCGATGTCGTCGGCCAGCGCCACCACGCGGCCGTGCTTCACGCCCGGCGCCGGGACCAGTTCGTACAGGGTGACGACAGGTCCGGGGCGGATCTGGTCGATCACGCCGCGCACGCCGAACTCCTGCAGCACGCCTTCCAGCATCTTGGCGTTCTGTTTCAGCGAATCCTCGTCCACCGAACCGACACGCTGGGCCGGCTTGGTCAGGATCCCCAGCGGCGGCAGGTCGAAATCGCCCTCGGGCCGGGTGAAGTCGAAGGCCTGCTGATCCAGGTCGTCCTTCCGGGCCTTGGGCGCCTTGACCGCCGCGACGCGCGGTTCGACGGACTGCGCGGCCGCACGCGCGGCGCTGGGGGGCAGGGGTGCGGCCTCGTCCTCCCATGGCGGCAGGTCGTCATAGGCGGTCTGCGGGCCGGGATCGTCCGACAGCTCCGTTTCGAGGGGCGCGGGCGCGTCCTGAACAGGCGCGGCGCGCGGCGCACGGGCCTTGGGCGGGGCCTTTTCCCGTGCGGGCTTGGCCGGCGCGCGCGGCGCGGGCGCCTTCAACGAGCGCCCCCAATGCAGGGCGTCCAGGAAGTCCATCGCCCTCAGGCCGATGGCGAACCCGACCAGCCACAGGCCCGCGATCAGGAAGATCAGGCCCGCGATGATCCGCGCGCCGGGAATGTGCAGGGCGCCGATGGCCTTGGCCGTCAGTCCGGTCAGCCCGTCGCCCCACAGACCGCCCAGCCCGGCCGCCAAGGGCCAGGCCGCCGGCGCCGCCAGCGCCGCCAGCGCCGCCGACAGGGCCAGGGTCCCGCCGGTCGCGGCCAGGGCCTTCAACGGCGTGGGCTTCAGTCGCTGCTGGATCGCGTCCCCGACCGCCCGCGCCAGGCCGAAAGCGACCAGCAGCAGGGCGGCGGGCCAGGCGGCCAGGCCCAGCGACTGCATGAACAGGTCGGCGAACAGGGCGCCGTTGGCGCCCAGCCAGTTGGTGGTCGGCAGGGTGGAGGCCGCGTTCAGACTGGCGTCCGCCGGATTCCAGGACAGCAGGGCGATCAGCAGCAGGGCCGCCAACAAGGCCTGCAGCACCCCCCGGAACCGCACCACGAACGGCGCGTCCCACAGGATGCGGGCGCTGATCCAGGCCTGACGGCCGACGGCGAGGGCGGTGGACATGAAGGGGCGAGCCTTCCGGGCGGCTGACGTTCGACCGCCCTTGTCGCACCCACAGGGTTAAAGGGCTGTTTACCAGCTTGGCCGTGCGCGGGCGTTTCGCCCTCTGGACCTTTCGGTCGCACGGGGCGACAAGCCTGTCATGTCCGAGATCGAACGCTACGACATCATCATCGCCGGGGCGGGCCTGACCGGGGCGGCCTTCGCCCTGGCGGCGGCGCAAGGCGGGCTGAAGGTGGTGATGATCGACCCCCAGCCGTTCGACGCCCAGCTGGCGCCCACCTTCGACGGGCGTTCGACCGCCATCGCCTTCTCCACCTTCCGCATGATGGACGCGCTGGGGCTGGGCGAGGCGCTGCGGCCGCACGCCTGTCGCATGGACCATATTCTGGTGACGGACGGGCGCCGACCGGGCGCCGCCAGCCGCCCGGCCTCGCCCGCCTTCCTGCGCTTCGACGCCGAGGAGATCGGCGGCCGAACGGGGGGCGAGCCGCTGGGATATATGGTCGAGAACCGCCGCATCCGCGCCGCCCTGGCCCAGACGGTGACGGCGTCCGGCATCGCGGTCCGGGCGCCGGCGGCCGTTTCGACCGTCGCGACCGACGCCGGCAAGGCGACGGTGACCCTGGCGGACGGCGCGGTCCTGACCGCTCCCTTGGTGGTGGGCGCCGAGGGGCGCGGCTCCATCGTGCGCCGCGCGGCGGGCATCGAGACCGTGGGCTGGGGCTATGGCCAGAGCGGCGTGGTGGCCACGGTGCGGCTGGGTCGCGACCACGGCAATGTCGCCCACGAATATTTCCTGCCCGGCGGCCCGTTCGCCATCCTGCCCCTGACGGATCAGCGCGCCAGCCTGGTCTGGACCGAGACGACGCGGCGCGGCGAGGCCCTGCGCGACGCCTCGGACCCCGCCTTCCACGCCCATCTGATGCGGCGGTTCGGCGAATTCCTGGACGGCGCGACGGTCGAGGGGCCGCGCTTCGTCTATCCGCTGTCGCTCAGCCTGGCCGAGGCGCTGGTCGCGCCGCGCATCGCCCTGATCGGCGACGCCGCCCACGGCGTCCACCCCGTCGCGGGTCAGGGGCTGAACATGGGGTTGAAGGACGCCGCCGCCCTGGCGGAGGTTCTGGCCGAGGCCGCGCGCCTGGGCGAGGACATCGGCGCCGAGACGGTGCTGGACCGCTACGCCCGCTGGCGCCGGTTCGACAATGCGGCCCTGGCGGCGGGCTTCGACGCCTTCGTCAGGCTGTTCTCCAACGACATCGCGCCGATCCGTCTGGCGCGCGACCTGGGCATGGCGGCGGTCAACCGCATCGGCCCCTTACGTCGCGCCTTCATGCAGGAGGCCGGCGGCGCGACGGGCGACCTGCCCCGGCTGCTGCGCGGCGAGGCGGTCGTCTAGTTCAGCTGCAACCGCACGCGCTCGAACGTCGTGAAGCGCCGCGCCTCTTCAGCCCCGTCCAGGCCGTGGGCGCGCGACAGGGCCTGAAGCGAGCCGGCCAGGGCGCCCTGCTTTTCGCGCGCCGAGGCGACGTCCAGCCATGGGCGGTGGTCCTCGGGGTCCAGAAGGGCGCGGCGCAGCGCCGAGCGTTCCGCCGCCTCATAGTCGCGGTCCCGGATGGCGCGGCTGAACAGCACGTTCTGCAGCCGGATCAGCGACTGCCGGTCCGTCACCGGCGCCATCAGGATGTCCAGCCTGTCCGCCACATGCGGCGTCAGCCCGGCGCGAAGGGCCCGGCGGGTCAGTTCGCTGGGCAGGATCAGCCGCCCCTGGCTGAAGGGGTCCAGCGCCACCGGCCCCTCCGCCGTCTCGACCCGCACCATGAAGTGGCCGGGAAAATCCACGCCCGCCGCCGCCACGCCCGCATGGCGCGCCGCGTGCAGATAGAAGACGGCCAGGGCGGCGGACAGGCCGCGTCGCCGCTCGGCCACCTGAATGATGTCGGTGTTGGCCGGATGATCGTAATGGATCAGGTCGCCGTTCAGACGCAGATCCGCGCACATGGTCTCGGACAGGGCGTCGTCGGGACCTTCGCCGCCCAGCCGCTCCTTCAACCGCGCGCAGGCGTTCAAGGCCAGGGCGCGGGTCGGTTCTGGATCGCGCAAGGGATGGTCGTGGATGGCGCAGGCGATCGCGGCCTCCAGCAGGGGGAAGGCCTCGTCGTCGGCCTCGCCGGCCGCCGTCAGGATACGTTCGGCCTCCTCGCGGGTCATGCCGTTCCTTCAACCGCCTCGTTCGACGCCGCGAAGATGACGCGGAAACCGCCAGGGAGCCAGCGCCACCATATCAATTCTCAAATCCAGACATTGCAGGGCCGGCCGATTGCGCCGGATCGCCTCGCCCGCCGCGACCAGCCGGTCGAACTGCGCGGGCTTCAGCGCCAGCCGCGCCGCCTGCATCGTCGCGCGCCGCTTCACCTCCACAACCGCCAGAACCCGACCGCGACAGGCCAGAAGATCGATCTCGCCGGCCCGGCTCTTCAGGCGAAAGCCCAGGATTCGGTAGCCACGCAGCATCAGCCAGAAGGCCGCGACCCATTCGGCCGCATGGCCCGCCCGGAACGCCGTCCCGCCCTTCGCCTGACGCCACGCCGCCTTGGGTCGACGGACCGGCGCGAGGCGGGCCACGCGCTTCACTTGCCCTTCAGCTCCAGCGCGCGGCGATACAGGGTCTTGCGGTTCAGCCCCAGGGCCTTGGCGACCTCCGAGGCGGCGTCGCCGGTCGACAGGGTCCGCAGCGCGTCGATCAGGGCGGCGTCGGCGTCCGCCTCGGTCGCCTGAACCTCCTCGCCCGGCCCCACGACCACGACGATCTCGCCCTTGGGCGCATCCAGGCGCGGATCGACGGCCAGCTGGTCCAGCGGGCCGCGCACGCATTCCTCGTAGAGCTTGGTCAGTTCGCGCGCCACTGCGGCCGGGCGCGGCCCCAGGACGGCGGCCATGTCGGTCAGGCTGTCCTTCAGGCGCGGCCCGCTTTCGAAGAAGACCAGGGTCTGGCGCTGGCCCTTCAACGTCTCAAGCGCGGCGGTGCGCCCGGCGGTCTTGGGCGGCAGGAAGCCGGCGAACAGCACGCGGTCGGCCGGCAGGCCGGCGATGCACAGGGCCGCCAGCAGACTGGAGGCGCCGGGAATCGGATGGACCGGCAGGCCCTCGGCGATCACCGCGCGGGCCACGACGAAGCCCGGGTCGCTGACCAGGGGCGTGCCGGCGTCCGACACCAGGGCCACGACCTGCCCCTCGCGCAGGCGTTCGATGGCCTGTTCGGCGGCGCGGCCCGACGCATGGTCGTCGCAGCGTTCCAGTTTCGCCTTCAGCCCATAGGCGCTCAGCAGTTTGGCGGTGACGCGGGTGTCCTCGGCCAGCACCAGATCGGCGGCGGCCAGAACGTCCAGCGCCCTCAGCGTCATGTCGCGCAGGTTCCCGATCGGGGTGGCGACCAGATAGAGGCCCGGCTCCACCCGCCGGGGCGGCGGGGCGGCGGGTGGAAAGACCGAGGCTTCGCTCAACGTTCGACCACGGCCGCGGGCGGACGCGGCGCCGAGGTCAGGCCCGACCCCTGGAAGGCGGGACCGGCGTCATAGGCGGCGAAGGTGGCGGCGGTGATGATCTCGCTGACCGAGGCGCCCAGGGACACGATCTGCACCGGCTTCTCCAGACCGACCAGCAGCGGGCCGATCACGGTGGCGCCGCCCAGGGCCTGAACCAGCTTGGTCGAGATGGCGGCCGAATGGATGGCGGGCATGACCAGCACATTGGCCGGCTTGGTCAGGCGGTTGAAGGCGTAGGCGGGATGGCCCTTGGGATCCAGCGCGACCTCGGGCGGCATTTCGCCCTCGTATTCGAAGTCGACGCCCTTCTTGTCCAGGATGCGGATCGCCTCGCGCACCTTCTCGGCCCGGTCGCCGGGCGGGTTGCCGAAGGTGGAATAGGACAGGAAGCCGACGCGCGGATTGCGGCCCAGCTTCCTGACCGTCTCGGCGGCCTTGATGGCGATGTCGGCCAGTTCCTCGGCGTTCGGCAGTTCGTGGATGGTGGTGTCGGCCACGAACAGGGTCCGCCCCTTGGCCAGCAGGATCGACAGGCCGATCAGCGTGTCCTCGACGTCCAGCACGCGCTGGACCTCCTTCAGCGCCATGTTGAAGTTGCGGGTGACGCCCGCGACCATGGCGTCGGCCCGGCCCTTGGCGACCAGGGTGGCGGCGAAATAGTTGCGGTCCTGGTTGATCATCCGCTGCACGTCCCGGCGCAGATAGCCCCGGCGTTGCAGCTTTTCGTACAGCCAGTCGGTGTCCTCGACATTGTTGGGCGAGACGCGGGCGTTGGTGATTTCGATGCCCAGGTCGTCGAAGTTCAGGCCCGCCTCGGCCGCGTTCTGGCGGATCAGATCCTCGCGCCCGACCAGGATCGGCGTGCCCAGCTCGGCCTGTTTGAAGCCCCAGGCCGCGCGGATGACGGCGGGCTCCTCGCCCTCGGCGAAGACCACGCGCTTGTCCGGCCCGCCGCGCACGGCCGAGTTGATCTTCTGCATAAGGGCGGCGGACGGATCGACGCGCGATCGCAGGGCGTTGCGATAGACGTCCATGTCCTCGATCTGCACGCGCGCCACGCCGGTATCCATCGCCGCCTGGGCGATGAAGGGCGGGATGTACCAGATCAGGCGCGGATCGAACGGGGTCGGGATGATGTAGTCCGGCCCGAACTTCAGCTTGCGCCCGCGATAGGCGGCGGCGACCTCGTCCGGCACGTCCTCGCGGGCCAGGGCCGCCAGGGCCTGGGCGCAGGCGACCTTCATCTCGTGGTTCACCCGGCGCGCCCGCACGTCCAGGGCGCCCCGGAACAGATAGGGGAAGGCCAGGACGTTATTGACCTGGTTGACGTAGTCCGAACGGCCTGTGGCGATGATGGCGTCCGAACGCACCGACTGGACGTCCTCGGGCGTGATCTCGGGATCGGGGTTGGCCATGGCGAAGATGATCGGATTGGGCGCCATTGACGCCACCATCTCCTTGGTGATCGCGCCCTTGGCCGACAGGCCCAGCACCACGTCGGCGCCGACCATGGCCTCGGCCAGGGTGCGGAACGGGGTGTCGGTCGCATGGGCGGCCTTCCACTGGTCCATGCCGTGTTCGCGGCCCTTGTAGACCACGCCGTCGCGGTCGCAGATCACGGTGTTTTCGGCCTTCACGCCCGCCGCCTTCATCAGGGCGATGGAGGACAGGCCCGCCGCCCCGGCGCCGGCCAGCACCACCTTGACCTCGTCCAGCTTCTTGCCGGCGATGTGGACGGCGTTGATCAGACCGGCGGTCGAGATGATGGCGGTGCCGTGCTGGTCGTCATGGAAGACGGGGATGTCCAAGAGGTCCTGAAGCTCGCTCTCGATCACGAAACATTCCGGGGACTTGATGTCCTCCAGATTGATGCCGCCCCAGGTGTCGCCGATGTTCTTGACCACGGTGATGAACTCGTCCGGGTCGGTCGTCTTGACCTCGACGTCGAAGCTGTCGACGTCGGCGAACCGCTTGAACAGGACGGACTTTCCCTCCATCACCGGCTTGGAGGCCATGTGGCCCAGATTGCCCAGGCCCAGGATGGCGGTGCCGTTCGAGATCACGGCCACCAGATTGCCCTTGGCGGTGTAGTCGTAGGCCCTGTCCGCATCCTCGGCGATGGCCAGCACCGGCACGGCCACGCCCGGCGAATAGGCCAGCGACAGATCGCGCTGGGTCGCCATCGGCTTGGTCGGCGCCATGGAGATCTTGCCCGGCGTCGGGATGCGGTGGAAATCCAGAGCCTCCTGGTCGGAGAAGGTCTGTTTTTCGGTCTGATCGGGCATGGCTTCAGGCGTTTCCGGCGCGTCGTTCTGATTGGCTTTGTCTGTTCCTAAAGCGCGGGGGCAGGCGGGACAACCGGCCAGGCCCCATCGCGCGCCGTCCCGTCCTGACGGGCGACGCCGCCGAGGCCGGGGCCGCGCCGCGTCCAGCCTGTGCGAAAAAGGTGATCGGTGTGCGCCTGTCCGTGCGGATTTCCGCAAAGCGGCGCGTTTCAGAGGGGCAGCACGCCCGTGCGCTCGATCTCGACCGGCCCGGTCATCAGGACGTGATCGGTTTCGGCGTCCCAGTCGATGACCAGTTCGCCGCCGTCCACCACCACGGTCGCCTTGCGCTCGGTCAGGCCCCGACGCGCCGTCGCGACCAGGGCGGCGCAGGCGCCGGTGCCGCACGCCTGGGTCAGGCCCGCGCCCCGTTCCCACACGCGCAGGCGGATGTGGTCGCGGTCCAGCACGTTGGCGAAGCCGACATTGACCCCTTGCGGAAACAGCGGGTGATGCTCGACCAGCGAGCCCGAGCCGGTGACGAAGCCATCGTCCTGGCGGTCGGTGAAGAAGACCACGTGGGGATTGCCCATCGAAACGGCGCCCGGCGTGTGCAGGACCGGATCGTCGATGGGGCCGACCTGAAGCTCGATCCCGCGCGTGTCCATCTCTTCGGCCAGCGGAACCTGGGTCCAGTCCAGGCGGGGGCGGCCCATGTCCACCGTCACCCTGTGGTCGCCCGCACGGGTCGCGACGGTCGGGCCGCCGGCCGTGTCGATCACCACCCGATCCGCGCCGTTGGCCTGCATCAACAGCCAGCCGACGCAGCGCAGGGCGTTGCCGCAGGTCTCGACCATCGAACCGTCCGCGTTCCACACCCGCATGAAGGCGTCGGCCGTTTCGGACGGTTCGATGGCGATCAGCTGGTCGAAGCCTTCGCCCGTCTGCCGGTCGCCCAGCGCGCGAATCTGGTCCTCGGTGGGAGCGAACGGCTGTTCCAGCGCATTGACGACGCCGAAATCGTTGCCGGCGCCGTTCATCTTGACGAAAGGACGGGTCATGCAGGCCATATAGGCGTAATCCCCGCGTCCCGGAAACCAGCGTGCCCCACACCGAAACCGACCCCAAGGACGACGGCCTGCGCCTGCGCGCGCGGCTGCGATATCTGTATCACGGCAGTCGGCCGGCGGCGGTGAAGTTCCGCCTGACGGTGATCGCCGTCGATTTCGCCATCATCGCCTTCTTCCTGGCCTCGCCGATCCTGAAGAACATGGGCTGGGCCTTCTATGCGCTGGACTATCTGGTGGCGACGATCCTGGGGCTGGATCTGGCGGCGCGGGCCTATGCCTATTCCGACATCAAGGACTGGCTGAAGCGGCCCATCGTCTGGCTGGACCTGTTCATCCTGGCCACCCTGCTGTTCCCGGCCTGGCTGTTCAACCTCGGTTTCCTGCGGATGATGCGGCTGTGGACGGTGCTGAACTCGGACTTTTTCTGGCGAACCATCGGCGCCCGCTTCGACGACACGCGGGTGGAGGGGATCGTGCGGGCCCTGTCCAGCCTGGTCACCTTCGTCTTCGTCACGACCGGCTTCGTCTATGCGACCTTCCTGGGGCATGACGGGATCGCCGGCTATGTCGACGCCCTGTATTTCACCGTGGCGACCCTGACCACGACCGGCTTTGGCGACGTGACCCTGCCGGGATCGCTGGGCAAGCTGCTGTCCATCGCCATCATGCTGGTCGGCATCACCCTGTTCCTGCGTCTGGCCCAGGCCCTGATCAAGCCGCACAAGGTCCGTTATCCGTGCGAGGCCTGCGGGCTTCAGACCCACGACCAGGACGCGGTCCACTGCAAGGCGTGCGGCAATCTGCTGTGCATTCCCGACGAGGACTGAAGCCCCCGAGCCGGGCCGGTGTGACAAAACGGTAAGGTCGCGCGACTTGTCGCCGACCGCGCCGCCGCTAAGGTGCCGGCTTCGTTTTCGGGGACTGTCCATGATCCGCTCTTCCGCCGTCGCGCTCGCGGCCCTTCTCGCCTCCACCAGCCTGACCTCGGTATCAATGGCCCAGACCCCCGCTGCTTCTCCCGCGCCTGCTCCGGCTTCTGGCGGCTTCGCCTCCAGCGAGGCGACCGACCCCTATGTCTGGCTGGAGGATGTGGAGGGCGAACGCGCCATGGCCTGGGTGCGCGAACACAACGCCCATTCGCTGGGCGTGCTGCAGGGCGATCCGCGCTACGAGACCCTGCATGGGGAAGCCCTGGCCATCGTCCAGGCCCAGGATCGCATCCCCTCGCCCGGCTTCACTCACGACGGCCATATCGACAACTTCTGGCAGGACGCCCAGCACGTGCGCGGCCTGTGGCGCCGCACCACGCTGGACAGCTATCGCACCGCCACGCCCGAGTGGCGGACGATCCTGGACGTCGACGCCCTGGCCGCCGCCGAGGGCCAGAATTGGGTCTACAAGGGATCGACCTGCCTCCAGCCCGAAGAGCGCTATTGCCTGATCAGCCTGTCGAACGGCGGCAAGGACGCCGTGACGCTGCGCGAATTCGACAGCGTCGAGCGCAAATTCGTCGAGGGCGGCGTCGTCCTGCCGGAGTCCAAGGGCGGCGCGTCGTGGATCGACAAGGACACCCTGCTGGTCTCGCGCGACTTCGGCCCCGGCACCCTGACCAACTCGGGCTATCCGATGGTGGTCAAGCGGATGAAGCGCGGCCAGAGCTTGGATCAGGCCGAGACCCTGTTCACCGGCCAGCCGACCGACGTGTCGGTGTCCGGCTATACGCTGCGCGACGCCGACGGGGTGGTGAAGGCGGTGCTGATCAACCGTTCGGTGGACTTCTATTCGTCCGAGACCTGGCGCGTCGGCGACGACGGCGCCCTGACGCAGCTGCAACTGCCGGCCAAGTCCGACATCAGCGGCCTGGTCGACGGCCGGCTTCTGGTGTCGTTGAAGCAGGACTGGACCGCGCCTTCGGGCCAGGATTTCAAGACCGGCGACCTGATCGCCTGGCCGCTGGAGGCCTGGCTGGCCGACCCGGCGACCCCGGCCCAGCTGGTGCTGCGCCCGACCGAGCGTCAGGCCATCGAGGGCGTAAACGTCACCCGCAACCGTCTGGTCGTGGCCCTGTACGACAATGTGCGCGGCTCGGTGCGGGTCTATACGCCCGGCCCAGAAGGAAGTGACGGCGAGTGGGCGCATACGGCGCTGGACCTGCCGCAAAACGTCTCGGTGGGCGTCGGCTCGGCCTCGGAGAAGGACGACAAGGTCTTCGTCAGCGTCACCGGCTATCTGAACCCGTCCAGCCTGTGGCTGGCCGATGCGGCGACCGGCGCGGTCGATCAGGTCAAGTCCATGCCGGCCAAGTTCGACGCGACCGGCATGACGGTCGATCAGCACGAGGCCCGTTCGGCCGACGGGACCATGATCCCCTATTTCGTGGTGCATAAGGCGGACATGCCGCTGGACGGCTCCAACCCCACGCTGCTCTACGGCTATGGCGGGTTCGAAAGCTCGCTTCTGCCCGGCTATTCGGCGACGGTCGGCAAGCTGTGGCTGGAGCGGGGCGGCGTCTATGTCATCGCCAATACGCGCGGCGGCGGCGAGTTCGGCCCGCGCTGGCACGAGGCGGCCCTGCAGCAGAATCGCCAGCGCGCGCACGAGGATTTCCAGGCCGTGGCCCTGGATCTGATCGCCCGCAACATCACCAGCCAGCCCAAGCTGGGGATCATGGGCGGCTCGCAGGGCGGGCTGTTCATGGGGGCGATGCTGACCCAGCGCCCGGACCTGATCAACGCCGCCGTCATCCAGGTGCCCCTGTTCGACATGCTGCGCTTCCACAAGCTCTTGGCCGGCGCCTCCTGGAAGGGCGAATACGGCGACCCGGACATCCCGGAGCAGCGCGCCTGGATCGAGCAGTATTCCCCCTATCAGAACCTGCGCGCGGGCCAGCCCTACCCCGAGGTCTTCATCCACACTTCGACCAAGGACGACCGCGTCCATCCGGGCCATGCCCGCAAGGCGGCCGCGCGGCTTGAGCAACTGGGCTATCCGGTGCTGTTCTACGAGAACGTCGACGGCGGTCACGCGGCCGGCGCCAACCTGCGCGAAACCGCGCGTCGTCTGGCGCTGGAATACACCTATCTGTCGCGCCGCCTGATGGACACACCGGCGCAGGAATAGATTTCCTCTTCCGCTCATCCCCGTGAAAGCGGGGACCCAGTGCTTTCGCAAGGTTCGGCGGCTGGGATTGCGTTCACGACGACACGGGCGACGCCGAACGCCCAAAGGTCTGGGTCCCCGCTTTCGCGGGGATGAGCGGAAAGTTTAAGCCATGCGTCACCTGATCCTGTCCGCCGCCATTCCCGCCCTTCTACTGGGCGCTTGCGCGAGCGCGCCGGTTACGGGTGCAGTTGATGAAATCGTCATGAAGATAGACGACCGACGACCGGCGCATTCTCGAAACGCCCTGACACCAGACCAGACACCCCACGGCGACATCACGTGGTCAGAACAGCCAAGGCCGCTTTATCCTTATAAGCCCCGCGACCTGACCCCCGCCGGCGTCGCGGCCGCCGACGATCATCTGGCGCTGGAGCAGGTGGACGGAGCCGAGGCCATGGCCTTCGTCGCCGAGGAAAACCGCAAATCCCTCGCCGTCCTGACAGGCGACCCGCGCTACGAAACCTTCCGCGCCGAAGCCCAGGCGATCCTGACCGCCACCGACCGCATCCCCAGCCCGTCCTTCCTGGGCGACGGCGTCGGCAACTTCTGGCAGGACGCGACCAATCCCAAGGGCGTCTGGCGTCGCACGACGCTGGACAGCTACCGGACCGCGACGCCGCAGTGGGAAACCCTGCTGGACATCGATGCCCTATCCAAGGTCGAGGGCAAGGATTGGGTGTTCAAGGGCGCCGACTGCCTGGCGCCCGACGACACGCGCTGCCTGATCAATCTGTCCGACGGCGGCAAGGATGCGGTGGTGGTGCGCGAGTTCGACCTGACCACGAAACGGTTCGTGGATGGCGGCTTCCGCCTGCCCGAAGGCAAGCACCGCATCGAATGGCTGGACCGCGACACGCTTCTGGTCGCCACCGACTTCGGCGCCGGTACGATGACCGAGTCCGGCTATCCCTTCATCGTCAAGACGCTGAAGCGCGGCCAGACCCTGACCCAGGCGACCGAGGTCTATCGCGGCGAACAGGGCGACGGCGGCTATGGCGTCAGCCCCGCCGTCTATCGCGACAAGGACGGCAAGGTGACCGCCGTCATCATCAGCCGCCCGCTGGACACCTTCCGGTCGGAGACGTGGCAGTTGGTGGATGGTCAGCCTGTGCGCCTCGAACTTCCCGCCCGTGTTTCCATCCACGGTGTGCTGAACGGCAAGCTCGTCTTCACCGCCGAAGAAGATTGGTCGCGGCGAGGCAAGGATCGCAAGGCGGGCGACCTTTTGGCCGAGGTTCTGGAGGTGCTGCATCCGGCGACGGCCGCTGGGGACATCGTCATCACGAATGCTTCCGACATGATCTTCCGGCCGGAGATGCGTCAGGCCGTGGCTGATGTCCGCGTCCTCTCCGATCGCGTCATGGTTTCCTACACCGACAATGTTCGGGGCAGAGCTGCTGTGTTTCAAGACCGGGGCGAATGGGGCTGGCCACGCAAGGACATCACCGTCCCCGACAACCTCGCCGTCGGCCTAGGCGACTCTTCCAAGTCACGCGGCGAGGTCTTCGTCTCTACCCAGGGTTTCCTGGTTCCGCCCACGCTCAGCCTGGCGGACGCGAACGCCGCCACTCTGACCGAGCTGAAATCCGCCCCGCCTAAGTTCGACGCCTCGCGCGACATCACCGAACAGTATGAAGCCACCTCGACCGACGGAACAAAGATCCCCTATTTCATCACCCGCCCGCGCGACATGAAGCTGGACGGGTCGAACCCGACCATCATGCTGGGCTATGGCGGTTTCCAGGTCAGCCTGAACCCGGCCTACAAGCCCGAGATGGGCAAGCTGTGGCTGGAGCGGGGCGGCGTCTTCGTCCAGGCCAATATCCGCGGCGGCGGCGAGTTCGGTCCCGACTGGCACCAGGCGGCCCTGAAGGAGAACCGCCAGCGCGCCTTCGACGACTTCGCCGCCGTGGCGCGCGATCTGGAGCAGCGCGGCGTCACAAGCCCGCGTCGCTTGGGCATCTACGGCCGCTCGAACGGCGGGGTTCTGACCTCGGTATCCATCACCCAGCACCCGGAACTGTTCAATGCGGCGGTGATCGAAAGCCCGCTGGTGGACATGCTGCGCTATCACGAACTGCCCGCAGGCGCCTCTTGGATCGGCGAATACGGCGACCCGCGCATCCCGGCCGACGCCGACTTCATCGCCCGCTACTCGGCCTATCAGCAACTGCGTCCCGGCGCCGCCTATCCGCGCGTCTATCTGACCACCAACACCCGTGACGACCGTGTCCACCCCGGCCACGCCCGCAAGTTCGCCGCGCGCCTGGGCGACCTGGGCTATGACCACCTCTATTACGAGGACACGGCGGGGGGTCACTCCAACGATGCCGATCCGGTCGCCAACGCCCGCCGTTGGGCTCGCCATTATGTCTATCTCTCGCAGCAGTTGATGGACTGATCGAGTCCATGTCGGCTCGCCTCACGCGAATATGAGGCGCGGTCGCAGGCGGCGGAGACTAAGAACGAGGCCATGAAGACCAGGGGCTGGGCGATTTCGGCGATCATGATGGCGAGCGCGCTGCTGGCCATGAGTTCGGCCGCCCAGTCGTCCGGCGTGACGGGCGGCGGGCCGGCCGGGGCGCGGGCCGAGCGTGGTCGTCCCCCCGCCATCCGCAACGCCGCCCCGGTGGTGGTCGAACTGTTCACGGCCCAGGGCTGCGGGGGCTGTATCGAGGCCAATACGGCGGTGGAGCGGGCGGCCTCCGAACCGGGCGTGATCGCCCTGACCTATGGCGTCGACTACTGGGACTATCTGGGCTGGACCGACACCTTCGCCCGGCCCGAATTCTCTCAGCGCCAGCGCGCCTACCGCGCCGCCCTGCGCCAGCGCGGGGTCTCCACCCCGCAGGTGGTTATCGACGGCCGACGTCAGGTCTCCGGCGCCCACGGGCTGGAGCTGGAAGGCGCCATCGTCGAGGAAACCGCCCGCCAGTCCTGGCCGCCCCAGATCGAGTTCCGCGAGACCGGCGACCGCGTCGGCGTCGGCTCGGGCCGCGCGCCCGTCGGCGGGGCCGATGTCGTCGCCGTCACCTATACGCCGGGCGTCCAGACGGTGGAGGTCGCGCGTGGCGAGAACCGCGGCCGCGAAGTCCGTCACGTCAATGTCGTGCGCGAGGTGCGCCGGCTGGGCGAATGGCGCGGCCGTCCGGTCCTCTACGCCCTGCCCCCGGCGCGCGGGGGCGATGCGGTCGCGGTGTTGATCCAGGGCAAGACCGACCACCGCATCCTGGGCGCCGCCGTCCGCGACTAGGCGCCGGCCTTCTTGGCGAAGCTCCATGCGGCGTCGCTGAGCGGCCCGACCTGGGCGGCCATGGTCCGGGCGTGGGCGCTGGCGGCCGTGCCGTCGCGAACCCGCCCGGCGATGCCCTGGCAGATGGCCGCCAGACGGAACAGGTTGTAGGCGTAAAGCCAGTCCAGATCGGCCGGCCGCATCCCGGTCGCGGCGGCATAGCGTTCGACCGTCTCCTCGACGGAAGGGATGCCCAGCGCCTTCAGGTCCGCCCCGGCCAGGCCGTTGCGCAGGCTGGCCGGAATGGCCCAGGCGATCAGCAGATAGGAGAAGTCGGCCATCGGATCGCCTAGCGTCGACAGCTCCCAGTCCAGCACGGCCCGCACTTCCGCGCGGTCGGGCGCCAGGATCATATTGTCCAGTCGGAAGTCGCCGTGGACGATCCGGCTGGGCCCTTCGGGCGGCAGGCTGTCGGGCAGGAAGGCGATCAGGCGATCCATGGCCGCGACGGGTTCGATCTCCGAGGCCCGGTACTGTTTGGTCCAGCGCCCGACCTGACGCGCGAAATAGTTTCCGGCCTTGCCATAGTCCGCCAGACCGATGGCGGCGGGATCGAAGGCGTGCAGCCGAGCCAGGGTGTCGGTCTGGGCCTCGTAGACGGCGCGCCGTTCGGGCGGCGTCAGGCCCGGCAGTTTCAGGTCCCAGAAGATGCGTCCCTCGACCTTGTCCATCACATAGAAGATCGAGCCGATGACGCCCTCGTCCAGGCACAGGGCGTGGGGTTTGGCCACGGGAAAGCCCTGGGCGGCCAGGGCGGAGATGACCTGATATTCGCGGTCCACCGCATGGGCGCTGGGCAACAGGACGCCGGGCGGCTTGCGCCGCAGGACATAGGCGGCGGTCGGGGTGATCAGCTCATAGGTCGGGTTGGACTGTCCGCCCTTGAACTGGCGCACCGTCAGCGGACCGGCGTAGCCGGGGACGTGTTCCGCCATCCAGGCGTCCAGCGCGGCGTCGTCCAGCCGGTAGCGGGGATCGACCTCGCGCGTGCCGGAAAAGGCGGTCTGGGCGTCGAGAGAAGAGGCGTCGGTCATGGGGGCCCAGTCAGTCCTGTTCGCGTTTCCTGTCGCCGTCGGGCTCTCAGGCCCGGTTCGGCGCAGCGATGATGGCGGCCTTCACCGCGCGACGCCAGCCGGAAAGCAGCCGTTCGCGCTCGGCCTTGTCCATGCGCGGGGTCCAGCGCGCCGGCGCCTCGGCCGGGCGCGCCTCCAAATCGGGAACCTGGCCGACGCCGAGGGCGGCCAGCCGCGCGGCGCCCAGGGCGGTCATCTCTTGGAAGGCTGGACGTTCCACCTCGACCTGACAGATGTCGGCGACGAACTGCATGGCGAAACTGTTGGCGGTGACGCCGCCGTCCACCTTCAGCGTCTTCAGCGGCGGGGCCCCGTCTTCGGCCAGGGCGTCCAGCAGGTCGCGCGTCTGATAGGCCAGGGCCTCCAGCGCCGCGCGGACGAAATGGGCCGGGCCGGAATCCCGCGTCAGGCCGACGATGGTCCCGCGCGCCTCCGGCTCCCACCACGGCGCGCCCAGGCCGGTGAAGCCGGGGACCAGATAGACGCCGCCGTTGTCGGGAAGCTCCTGCGCCATCGCCTCGGACTGGCGCGATTGCGAGATCATGCCGACCCCGTCCCTCAGCCACTGAATCGCCGACCCGGCCGAGAAGATGGAGCCCTCCAGCGCATAGGCCGTGCGTCCGCCGGCCTGATAGCCCATCGTGCCCAGCAGGCGCCGCGTCGAGGCGACCGGCGCCGCCCCGACATTGGCGACCAGGAAGGCGCCGGTGCCATAGGTGATCTTGGCGTCGCCGGGTTTCAGCGCGCCGTGGCCGACCAGGGCCGCCTGCTGGTCGCCCGCCGATCCGGCGATGGGCAGAGGGCGGCCGAACAGGGCCGCATCGGTCTCGCCGATAACGCCAGCACAGGGAACGATGGCGGGCAGGGCCATGCGCGGGACGTCGAACAGGGCGCACAGGTCGTCGCGCCACGCGACCGTCTTCAGATCCATCAAAGCGGTGCGCGATGCATTGGTGGCGTCGGTCGCATGGACCCGGCCCCCGGTCAGATTCCAGATCAGCCAGGCGTCGATGGTCCCCAGTTTGATCTCGCCCCGCGCCGCGCGCTCGCGCCCGCTTGGAACGGCGTCCAACAGCCAGGCGAACTTGGTCGCTGAAAAGTAGGGGTCCAGGATCAGGCCGGTCGCCGCCTGCACCTTCGGCTCATGGCCTTGGGCGGTCAGGCGGGCGGTCACGTCGGCGGTGCGGCGATCCTGCCAGACGATGGCGCGGTGCAGGGGCTGGCCCGTCGCCGCGTCCCAGATCACCGCCGTCTCACGCTGATTGGTGATGCCGATGGCGGCGAAGCGGGCCACGCCGCCGGCCTTGCGGACGACCTCGCGGCAGGTCTGGAGCGTCGCCGTCCAGATTTCGGCGGCGTCATGCTCGACCCAGCCGGACCTTGGGAAATGCTGGGCTAGTTCGATCTGGCTGACGGCGACGGGACGCAGGTCGCCCGTCTCGCCCGACGCGGCGTTCGCCCCGATCTCGAAGGCGATCGCCCGCGTCGAGGTCGTGCCCTGGTCGATGGCGAGGATCAGGCTCATGGATTTTCTCCCTGCGGCGGCTTGGGCGACGCCGACGTTGCGGTTTATGGGAGCATATGACCACGCACCGGCCCAGCTATGAAGGCGTTCTGGACGCCGCCCGCCAGATCCAGGGCGTCGCCGTCCGCACGCCCCTGATCGAGAGCCCCGGCCTGAACGCCACGGTCGGCGGTCGGGTTCTGATGAAGGCCGAGACGCTGCAATGCGCCGGGGCCTTCAAGTTTCGCGGCGCCTACAATCGCATCAGTCGCCTGACGTCCGAGGAAAAGCGACGCGGCGTTGTGGCCTTCTCCTCGGGCAATCATGCGCAAGGCGTCGCCGCCGCCGCCGCCCTGGTCGGCGCCCCCGCCCTCATCGTCATGCCGTCGGACTCGCCCCGGGTGAAGGTCGATGGGGTGATCG
Organism: Brevundimonas sp. UBA6550; assembly: GCF_002434505.1. Classification (GTDB taxonomy): domain Bacteria; phylum Pseudomonadota; class Alphaproteobacteria; order Caulobacterales; family Caulobacteraceae; genus Brevundimonas. The sequence continues at coordinate 1,489 of NZ_DJKE01000003.1, read as the reverse complement.
CCTTCGGCGGCGAGGTGCGGATGTACGATCGCTGGACCGAAAGCCGCGAAGCCATCGGCGCCGCCATCGCCGCTGAGCGCAGCGCCGTTCTGGTCCCACCTTTCGACGACCCCTTCGTCATCGAAGGCCAGGGCACGGTCGCCTTGGAGATACTGGACCAGGCGGATGCGCCGCTGGACCAACTGCTGTGCGGGGCGTCGGGCGGCGGGCTGATGGCCGGGATCAATCTGGTGATGGCCGAACGCAGCCCCGCGACCTCGGTCCTGGTGGTGGAGCCGCAGGCGTTCGACGACACCGCCCGGTCCCTGGCCGCAGGCGAGCGGGTGGGGCATCCGCGAGGGGCGCCGTCGATCTGCGACGCCCTGATGGCGCCGATGCCGGGCGAACTGACCTGGCCGATCAACCGGCGCCTGGCCGGCGCCGTCTCCGTGTCGGACGCCGAGGTCGCCGAGGCGATGCGCTTCGCCTTCCGTCACCTGAAACTGGTGATCGAGCCGGGCGGCGCGGTTTCCCTGGCGGCCCTTTTGACAGGAAAGGTCGAGGCCCAGGGGCGCACGACCGCCATCGTCCTGTCTGGCGGGAATGTCGATCCGACGCTCTACGCCCAGATCATCGAAGACCGTTTCGCCGCCTGAGGGGTTTTCTTCGCCTCGACACTGGGTCAACCTCCCACCAAACCAAAAGGGAGCGAGGACAAGATGACGCAGGCCAGTGAACTTAATGCGCTGATCGGCCACGAGGTGGGGCTGTCGAAATGGTTCGAGGTCGATCAAGCGCGGATCGACGCCTTCGCCGACTGCACCGAGGATCACCAGTTCATTCACGTCGATCCCGAGGCCGCCAAGGCGACGCCCTTTGGCGGAACCATCGCCCATGGATTTCTGACGCTCAGTCTGGCGTCGGCCATGAGCTATGACGCCGTCGCGCCGTTGGACGGGGTGATGATGGGCGTCAACTACGGCTTCGACAAGCTGCGTTTCCTGGCCCCCGTGCGCGCCGGATCGCGCATTCGCGGCCGATTCAAGCTTCTGTCGGCAGAGGACAAGGGCGGCGGCCGCTGGCTGCTCAAGCACGAGTTGACGGTCGAGATCGAGGGTGAAGACAAGCCGGCCCTGATCGCCGAGTGGCTGGGGATGCAGATGGTTCGGGCCTAGAAGGCGGATAAGGAGGGTCGCCTGCGCTCGCTGTGGTTGGGTGGGGCTAAGGTGCGGATTGTGACGTCGGGGCGATCAGAAGTCAGCGAAACTTCGGCAATGTTCCAAATTCATCTGTAGCATCAACGTCACGGTGGCCGCAGAAGCATCGATCTTGGTCACGTTTCCGCCTCGACCTTCTATGGCAAGGCTGGTAAGACCCGCGCAGGCGGTAGACCCGCCCCCTATAAACAGAAGCGGAGGGATACCCCCTTATGCGTATGAAGACTTTCGTGCTGGCTTCCAGCGCAGCGGCCGCCTTGGCCCTGTCGGCTGGCGCCGCATCGGCGGAACCC
>NZ_DJKE01000008.1:100561-842222 GCF_002434505.1 Brevundimonas sp. UBA6550 | reverse complement strand
TGAACCTAGCACGGATATCGTCGGCTCCCTGAAATAGGCGCGGGCTATGGTGGCGCCCCGCACCAGAAGTCGACCGAAGGTCTGTCCGTCATGCGGCAGGGACCGGCCGGCGTCGTCCTTCAGCGCCAACTCCACACCGAGCGGTGGTTTGCCCTGTTTGATCCGCCATTTCATCTGTTCATCGTAAGGCAGGGCCGACAGTTCGGGTGGCATCGTGCAAACGGAGGCGACAGGAGAGGTCTCCGTCATTCCCCACGCATGAGTCACCTCCACGCCGAACTCGTCATGGAAGGCGCGGATGAGGCTTTCCGGAACCGCCGATCCTCCGATCAGGACCCGCTTCATCGCAGGAATCTGCAACCTGTTCTCTCGGAGTTGGGCCAACAGACCCTGCCACACCGTCGGCACGGCGGCCGAGAAGGTGACGCCTTCCGAGGCGATCAGCTCGTAGAGCGCTGCTCCATCCATCCTGGCGCCCGGCATCACCAGCTTGCCCTGCAGCCAGGCCGGATCGCCGTCGTTCGCGTCCAGCCTCGCCTTGGCCGCCAGGGCGCCCTTGGCCAGCATCCAGCCGCCGACCACGTCGCCCAACAGTTTCAGATAGGCGTCGGCGGCGGCCAGCACGTCGGCCGCGGCGTCGGGATCGGCCTTGCGGTCCAGCAGCCACAGGGTCGCGTCCTCGACCGCCTCGACGGCCGTGGCGAAGCGTTCGACCGGCTTGCCGGAATAGAGGCGACCCAGGTCCGTCAGGGTCGCCTTAATGTCGGCGATCAGGGCCTTGGCCGAGTCCCCGCCGTCCATCGACAGTTTGCGACCCACCAGGTCCATGGCCTGGATGCCGTTGGTGCCTTCGTAGATCGGGGCGATGCGGGCGTCGCGATAGTATTGGGCCGCGCCGGTCTCCTCGATGAAGCCCATGCCGTTGTGGACCTGGACGCCCAGGGAGGCGACCTCGCAGCCGACATCGGTGGACCAGGCCTTGGCGATGGGGGTGAACAGGTCCTCGCGGCCCTTCCGGCGGCGACGCTCCCCCTCGGTCCCGGCGTGGCGCGCCAGGTCGGCGGCGACGCCGGTCGACAGGCAGATGGCGCGCGCGGCCGAGATCTTGGTCTTCATGACGCCCAGCATGCGGCGCACGTCGGGGTGGTCGAAGATGGACGCGCCCTGTTCGCCGGTCCAGACCGAGCGGCCCTGGCGACGCTCCAGTGCATAGGCCAGGGCGTGCTGATAGGCGCGTTCGGCGACGCCGACGCCCTCGACGCCGACCGCCAGGCGCGCGGCGTTCATCATCACGAACATGTGGGCCAGGCCCTCGTTCGGGCGGCCGACCAGTTCGGCGCGGGCGCCCTCATAGCTCATGACGCAGGTAGGCGAGGCGTGGATGCCCAGCTTGTGCTCGACTCCGACCGGGCGGAAGGCGTTGCGGTCGCTCAGGGTCCCGTCGTCCTTCACCGCGAATTTGGAGGCCAGGAACAGGCTGATGCCCTTCGGTCCCTTGGGCGCGTCGGGCAGGCGGGCCAGCACCAGATGGACGATGTTGTCCGTGGCGTCGTGGTCGCCCCAGGTGATGAAGATCTTCTGGCCGTTCAGCGCATAGGTCCCGTCGCCGTTCGGCGCGGCGGTCGCGGTCAGCGAGCCCAGGTCAGAGCCCGCGCCCGGTTCGGTCAGCACCATGGCGCCGGTCCATTCGCCGCTGACGAGCCGGGTCAGATATCTGGCCTTCTGATCCTCCGTGCCGACCTGTTCCAGCGCCTCGATGGCGGCCAGCGACAGCATGGGGCACAGGCCGAAGGCCATGTTGGCGGCGTGGACGGTCTCATAGGCCGCCAGCTCCAGCGCCTTGGGCAGGGCCTGGCCGCCCGCCTCGGCCGAGGCCGACAGGCCGGTCCAGCCGCCGACGGCGAACTGGCGATAGGCGTCGGCGAAGCCCGGCGCGGCCGTGACCGATCCGTTGGCATAGGTCGCCCCCTTCTGGTCGCCGATGCGGTTCAGGAGGGCCAGCACCTCTTCCGAGAACTGGCCGGCGGCCGCCAGCACCGCGCCGGCGACGTCGGCGTCATAGTCGGGGAAGGCGCCGGTGGCGGCGACGTCGGCCACGCCGGCTATGGCCTCCAGGGTGAAGGCCAGGTCACGGACGGGGGCGCGATAGCTCATCGGGAATCTCGAAGGTGTTCCGTCACGGCCGTCAGTGGCCCGCTAGAAATGAGCCGTGTACGCCGGACGATGAGGGATCCGATGGGGCGCGCAAAGGCGAGGACCATCAGAAAGCGGACAAGCTGGGCGGAGAGGATCAACGGCAGATCGACCGGCGTCGACGCCGCGATAATCAGCATGGCGTCGATGCCACCCGGGCTGGTCGCCAGGTAGGCCGACAGTGGATCGATGTGGAACAGGCGGCCCAGCACGAGGCCGACGAATGCGCACGCGCCGATAAGGAGGATCGCGCCGCCGACGATAACGGGCAGGCTGTAGAGGTTGTCGACCAGGCTCGCCCGGGTGAAGCTCAATCCGATGGTCCAGCCGATCACCGCATAGGCTGCGGCCGTTATCAGCGGCGGCGTCTGGAAGGGAACACCCGCCGCGCCGAGCAGCATCCCAGCTAGGATCGGGACGAGCAGGGCCAGGACGCCGACCCGCGTCCATAGACTCAGCAGGACCGCCCCGCCGCCGAGGACAATGGTCGCCAACAGCCCGATCGGCGACAATTCGGGCAACCAGTTCCGGGCCGCCTGTCCAATCGCCGCATGGGTCATGCCGTGAGCCACACCCAGGGTGGCGAACGCGACCAGGACGATGCGGGCGTATTGCATCAGGGCGACCTTGCGGGCGTCGCCGCCCGCCGCTTCGGCGAAGACCATCATGGCCGTGGCGGACCCCGGAGCCAGCCCCCAGACGGCCGTGGCGGGCGACATCAGCCCCATCTGTCCGGAAAGAAAGGCGAGGCCCATGCCGTGCCGCATATGGAACCGTTGAATGCGGACAGTGATTGATCCCGCCGAGCGGATGGGCCTGCCGAGAGGTTCTCGCAGAATGGATCGGCCGCATTCCCAGCTCACGCTGCTATAATCGGGCTTATTCGTCGTCGGGACCATCGTATGGCCGCACCTTCGCCGAAGCTCGCCAGAACGCGGCCATCTGACGGTAGGCAGTCTGACGAAACGGTTCGGGATCGCTGTCGGCCAGTCGCTCCAGTTCGACCGCACGTTCCAGACGTTCCGCCGCCGTGAGCATGGCAGGTAAAGGCCGAGGATCGACTTTGGTTCATGGGTGATCGAGCGCCGTTCGAAGCAGCACGACCTCGCCGGAGGTATATGTGCGCTCAAGCTGAAACTGTTGCGCGCATTGAGATTTCCCTATCCGGAGAGGAGAGTCCCATGCCTAGAAGCGACAAGTCCGCCTATACGGACAAGCAGGAACGCAAGTCCGATCACATCGCGGCCGGCTATGAGAAGCGCGGCGTGTCGGACAAGGAAGCCGAACGGCGCGCCTGGGCCACCGTCAACAAGGACGACGGCGGCGGCAAGAAGAGCGGCTCCGGACGCGGCAAACACACCGGTCATCCCGCCGCGCACAAGGGCGGGCGCAAGGGCGGGGAGGCTGCGGCCAGCCGCTCTAAGGCCGACCGTTCCGCCGCCGCGAAGAAGGGCTGGGAGACGCGGCGCCGGAAGGCCGCGCACTGAGCCATGGCCATGAAGGTCTATCGCGTCTCCATCGGCGGCGAAGGCGGACCCAGCCGCGAGGTGGAGGTCCCGTCCAAAACCGACGTCCAAGCTGCGGACGCGGCGGCCGAGCTGATGCAGACGGGCGAAGCCATCCTGAGCATCATCAAGACGGACGATCCCGATCAGGAGGTCGATGCCCCGCCGCCGGGAACTCAGACCGACCCGGATCAGATCACATGACCGGCGGCGCTTCCGGTTTAATTCAGGGCGGCCTTGGCGGCCCTGAGGACCAGTTGCTTGAGGATGGCCAGGAGGAGGTCTTCTCTCGCGCCGAGGTCGAAAGCGGTCGCATCGAACACCATGCCGACACCCAGACCCGGCCCGATCCGGAGCAAATCGAGCTGTTATCCCCCCCGGAATCACCGGAGCAAAACCAACCCCGACGGGCACGCCGGCATCCGCCAGAACCTTGATCGCATCCAACCTTCGCTGCGGCGTCGAGGCGCGTGGCTCCATCGCACGGGCCAGTCCTCGATCGAGGGTCGTGATCGAGATGAAGGCCGTCGCCAGCCCCTCGCGCGCCATCGGCCCCAAGATGTCCAAGTCCCGAGTGATCAGGGTGGACTTGGTGATGACGCTGACCGGCTGGTTGAATCGGGTCGCCACTTCCAGCACGCCACGCGTGATCTTCAGGTCGCGCTCATCCGGCTGATAGGGGTCGGTATTGCCGCCTATGTGGATTCGTTTCCAGACGTATTTTTTGGCGCTGAGTTCCTGTTCCAGGAGACGCGCGGCGTCGGGCTTGTAGAAAATCCGGCTCTCGAAATCCAGGCCCGGGGATAGGCCCATGTAGGCATGGGACGGGCGAGCATAGCAGTAGCTACATCCATGGCTGCAACCTGTGTAAGGATTGATGGAACTCTCAAAGCCGATGTCTGGGCTCTGGTTCTTGCTGATGATGGTTCTGGAGTGGAGCGGGGTTATTGTTGTTGGGATCTGGGTGGAGGAGGGGACATCTTCATCGGTCCAGCCGTCGTCGAACGCCTCGACCAAAGTGGCTTCGAACCGACCGCTGGCGTTGGATTTGGCACCCCGACCCCGGATGGCGGGCCTCAGTTTCACTGCCTCGCTCATGGCTGTGTAACAGAATAATAGAGCCAGCAGTGCGAGCATCCCTTGTAGGTATTGATCGACCGCTCGAACCCGATGTCGGGCGACTGGTTCTTGCTGATGATCGTCCGCGATCGTAGCGGGGTCACCGTCGTCGCGATCTGGATGGGGAGGGCGGCGTCGTCGTCCGTCCAGCCGTCATCAAATGCCTCGACCTGCGTGGCCTCGAACCTGCCGCTGGCGTTTGACTTGGCGCGTCGACCTCGGGTGCCTTTGGCGAGCGACGCAGCAACCATGCTGATTAGGCCGACGGGCTCGACGCGTGATTCCAAGCGACCCGCTGGACCGGGCCGCCGACGACCGGGCGTTTCAGGTAAGCGCGCGGGAACGCCCAATTCGGCATAGGCCGGGCCTGCATCTGGTCAGTGTGTAACGTAGGCATAGACGCAGCCATGTTCGCAACCTTTGTACGGGTTGATGGAGCGGTCGAATCCGATGTCCGGGCTGTCGTTCCGGGCGATGATCGTGCGGGCGTGTTCCGGCGTGAGGGTGGTGCGCAGGGGCGCGGCCTCGGCGTCGTCGCGCGTCCAGCCGTCGTCGAACGACAGGTGCTGCTCAGGTTCGTAGCGGCCGGTGGCATTCGAACGCGCGCCTCTTCCCTTGGCGGTTTCCATGGGAAGGAGGATGCGTCATTGACTGGAACAAAGCAAGAACATTTGTTCCAGCGCAGTCAGGCGGTTCAGTCGGGGCCGATGACCATGCAGGTGACGCGGCGTTCGGCCAGGGCCTCGCAGGCGCCCTTGGCGGCCGTTTCGGTCAGGCCGGTGAAGCGCGAGCGATACCAGTCGCCGGCGGTCTGGACGTTGCGCTCCGCGCTGGCGAACTGGGTGCGGAACCGGCGGTTCAGTTCGGTCAGCCAGTCGTTGGCGACCTTCTCGTCGCGGAACGCGCCGACCTGGACGGCCCAGCGTCCGGCGGGCGCGCGGGCGGCCGTGCGCGCCGCTTCCCGTGCGGGCGGCGGCGTGGCGCGACGCGGCGTGGTGGAGGGGGCGATGGCCGCGCTCGCCGGCGCGCCGTTCAGCGAGGCGGTGACGTTATGCGGCGCGCGCGCGCTCGTCGCGGCGGCCTGTCCTGCCGCCTGGGCGGTCGCCGCCGCGCGCTGGCTGGCCGCGCGTTCGGACGGCGCTGGCGCGACGCGCGTCGGCAGGACGACAGGGGCCGGGGCGGCCGTATAGGCGACGGCGGTGGAGCCTGCGATGTCGCCGTCCTCGTCGTCGCGGATCGAGGCGTAGGCGATGGGCGCGTCGCCCGTCGCGGACTCCCCGCCGATGCCGAAGCCGCGTTGCTCGAAGAAGGTCTGGGCGACCTGGATCCGTTCGCCCTGGGCGCGACGGCGCTCGACCTCGAAGCCGGTGTCCATCAGTTCGGCGACGTGGGCGTTGCGGCTGGCCGTCGAACGACCGCCTAGAACGATGGTGATCAGGCGACGCCCGTCGCGCACCGCCGAGGCCGCCAGATTGTAGCCCGAGGCGTTGGTGTAGCCGGTCTTCATCCCGTCATAGCCGCGCCCGGTCGGCAGCAGGCCGTTGGTGTTTCGATAGTTGCGGCCGTTGTAGGCCCAGTCGTGCAGGCCGAAATAGCTGTAATACTGGGGGAAATCGCGCATGATGGCCCGCGCCAGGATGGCCTGGTCGCGCGCGGAGGTCAGCTGGCGCGCATCGGGCAGGCCGTTGGCGGTGACGTAGCGGGTCTGGGTCATGCCAAGCTGTTCCGCCTTCATCGTCATCATGTTTGTGAAGCGCGCCTCGGACCCGCCGATATGCTCCCCGATGGCCAGGGCCATGTCGTTGGCCGACCGCACGGCGGTGGCGCGCATGGCGTTGTCCAGGGTGATGGTCTGACCCGCCGCCAGACCCAGTTTGGACGGCGGCTGCGAGGCGGCGCGGGGAGAAATCGTCAGCACGTCGTTCAGGTTCGCCTTGCCCTGCGACAGCGCCTCGAACGTCAGATACAGCGTCATCATCTTGGTCAGGGACGCCGGATAGCGGCGGCTGTCGGCGTTACGGGCGAACAGAACCTCTCCCGTCGCCGCATCGATCACGATGGCGGCATAGCGACTGCTTTCCTGAGACTGGGCCTCGATCGGGCGGACATGGAAGCCCAACACCAGCGAGGCGGCGAGGAGGGCCAAGAGGCCGCGGCGGAGGAAGGCGATCATGGGCGATACAACCCCTTGGTAATCAAGCCCTTGGCGAGCAGGGTGCGGCAGGCCCCCCGGCCGACGCGACGAAAGGGTTAGCATAGGAACCTGGGGTTTCATGGTGGTTAACCGCCCGTCAACGCGAATTTGAACCGTCTATCGGGGTTATCCCTGACAGCTTATCGGCGATCACATTGTGCAACGCACAATGCGGCCTTGCATTCCCTTCGCACTCGCAGCATATTGCGGTTCTGCGAGGGTTCGCCTCGCGTCAGATTTTCCGCACCGCCGCCACCCCCGGGCGGGCAAACACCGGAGAGACGATCATGGCCGACGCCGCCGAAACGATGAAGAAGACCGCCGATCAAGCCGCCGCCGCCACCGCTTCGGCCGGCGCCAAGGTCAAGGCCCAGGCCGAGACCCTTCAGGCCGCCGGAACCCAGGCCTTCCGCGAAGGCATCGACAAGTCGGTCGCCTCGCTGGGCGAACTGAACGCCCACGGCAAGAAGAACCTGGACGCCATGGTCGAGTCGGCCACCGTCGCCCAGAAGGGCGCCGAGGCCCTGTCGCAACAGGCTCTGGGCTTCGCCAAGACGTCCTGGGAAGACGGCGTCGCCGCCTCCAAGGAACTGTCGACCGCCCGCTCGGTGCAGGAGTTCTTCGAACTGCAGACCGCCTGGGCCAAGAAGTCCATGGAACGCTACGTCGCCGAAATGACCAAGACGAACGAGATCGTCGCCGCCACGGTCAAGGACAGCCTGAAGCCGATCAACGAGCGCGTCACCGCCTCGGTAGAAAGCTTCCAGGCCGCGCGCTAAGCCGAGCGACCTTGTAGATCGAAAAGGCCCCGGAGTTCGCTCCGGGGCCTTTCTTGCGTTCAGGGCAAGGCGGAATGGTCATAGCTGAACACGCGCGCCAGCTTCCACTGTGGCCCCTCCTGTTTCCACATCTGCGTGAAGCGGGCGCGTCCGACGCGCGTTTCGGGTCCGTCGCCCTGACGTTCGTAGAAGAAGTGCTGTCCTGTTTCGACGGCGCCGTAGTTGTTGATGGGATAGACCGCTAGGCCGTCCGGCAAGGCCTCGCGCCGGGTCCGCCATGCGTCGGGCGCGCTGCGGTCCTGACACCGCGCGGCGTATTGCGCGACAAACCCATCGGCGTCGGTCGCCACACGTCCGCCACGGTCGTCGAAAAACTCGAAGTCATCGGTCAGCATGGCCCGAAGCGCGGCCGGGTCGCAGCCTTCGAAGAACATCGAGAACAGCCGGGCGTCCGCCGCGATCACGGCGGTCTCCAGAGGCGTGCGCGGCGCAACGGCGGATACGGCGAGGGCGGCGAATAGGGCGACTGGCATGGTGATCGTGAGCCTTTCAAGCGAGCGCCTCAACCTGTCGCCAAGCTGCGCCGCGATCACGTGAAATCTTTGTCAGACGGCCTTCACGAAAGCCGTGACTGGACGCCGCTTCAAATCAGGCCATCATTCCCTATCTGTTAGCCAAGACGACTCCCCGATTACGGAACACGAATGCCCATTCAAAGGCCCGGCGAGACGGGCGGCGGTCAAGGAACCGCCGTCGTCACCGAAACCAAGCCGAAACTTCAGAAGCCCTCGCTGTATCGGGTGCTGATCCTGAACGACGATTATTCGCCGATGGAATTCGTCGTCTATGTGCTGGAGCGGTTCTTCCAGAAGAGCCGCGAGGAAGCGACCCGCATCATGCTGCATGTGCACCAGCATGGCGTGGGGGTCTGCGGCGTCTTCACCTACGAGGTCGCCGAGACCAAGGTCGCGCAGGTCATCGAGACCGCGCGCCGCCACCAGCACCCTCTGCAATGCACGATGGAAAAGGACTGAGAGGAGCCTCCCAATGCCTTCATTTTCCCGTCCTCTCGAAGAAACCCTGCACCGCGCGGTGGGATACGCCAATGCGCGCAGGCATGAATACGCCACGCTGGAGCATCTGCTCCTGGCGCTGATCGACGACCCGGATGCGTCCGGCGTCATGGGCGCCTGCAACGTCGATCTGAACGCGCTCAAGGCGGCGCTGACCCTCTATGTCGACAACGACCTGGCCGCCCTGGCCACGGCCGACGGCGAGGACGCCAAGCCCACGGCCGGCTTCCAGCGCGTGATCCAGCGCGCGGTGATCCACGTCCAGTCATCGGGCCGCGAAGAGGTGTCCGGCGCAAACGTGCTGGTCGCCATCTTCTCCGAGCGCGAAAGCCACGCCGCCTATTTCCTGCAGGAGCAGGACATGACGCGCTATGACGCGGTCAACTTCATCGCCCACGGCATCGCCAAGAAGGCCGGCGCCTCCGAGGCCAAGCCCGCCAAGGGCGCTTCGCCCGAAGAGGCCGAGGACCACTCGGCCGTCAAACAAGGCGGCGAGGCGCTGGAAGCCTATTGCGTCGACCTCAACGAGAAGTCGCGCCAGGGCAAGGTCGATCCGCTGATCGGTCGTCAGGCCGAGGTCGAACGCTCGATCCAGATTCTGTGCCGCCGGACCAAGAACAATCCGCTGCTGGTCGGCGATCCTGGCGTCGGCAAGACCGCCATCGCCGAAGGTCTGGCCCGTAAGATCGTGAACGGCGAGGTGCCCGACGTCCTGAAGGACGCCACCATCTATTCGCTGGACATGGGCGCCCTGCTGGCCGGCACCCGCTATCGCGGCGACTTCGAGGAACGCCTGAAACAGGTGGTCAAGGAGTTGGAGAACCACGACAACGCGGTCCTGTTCATCGACGAGATCCACACGGTGATCGGCGCGGGCGCCACCTCGGGCGGGGCGATGGATGCGTCCAACCTGCTGAAGCCCGCTCTGGCGTCCGGCACCCTGCGCTGCATGGGATCGACCACCTACAAGGAATATCGCCAGCACTTCGAGAAGGACCGCGCCCTGGTGCGTCGCTTCCAGAAGATCGACGTCAACGAGCCGACGGTCGAGGATACGGTGAAGATCCTGAAGGGTCTGAAAACCTATTACGAGCAGCACCACAAGGTCCGCTACACCGACAGCGCCATCCGCACCGCGGTCGAGCTGTCGGCCCGCTACATGACCGACCGCAAACTGCCGGACAAGGCGATCGACGTGATCGACGAGGCCGGCGCCGGCCAGATGCTGCTGACCGAATCCAAGCGCAAGAAGGTCATCGGCCAGAAGGAGGTCGAGGCCGTCATCGCCAAGATGGCCCGCATCCCCGCCAAGTCGGTGTCCAAGTCCGACACCGAGAGCCTGCGCGAGTTGGAGACGGATCTGAAGCGCGTCGTCTTCGGTCAGGAACAGGCCATCGAACAGGTGTCGGCGGCGATGAAGCTGGCGCGGGCGGGTCTGCGCGACCCGAACAAGCCGATCGGCAGCTTCCTGTTCAGCGGCCCGACCGGCGTGGGCAAGACCGAGGTGGCCAAGCAGCTCGCCGCCACCCTGGGCATCGAGATGCAGCGGTTCGACATGTCGGAATATATGGAGCGTCACACGGTCAGCCGCCTGATCGGCGCGCCTCCGGGCTATGTCGGTCATGACCAGGGCGGTCTGCTGACGGACGCCGTGGACCAGCATCCGCACGCCGTCATCCTGCTGGACGAGATCGAGAAGGCGCACCCGGACGTCTACAACATCCTGTTGCAGGTGATGGACAACGGGATGCTGACCGATGCGGTCGGCAAGAAGGTCGATTTCAGGAACGTCATCCTGATCATGACCACCAACGCCGGGGCCGCCGACAACGCCCGCGCCTCCATCGGCTTCGGCCGGGGCAAGGTCGAGGGCGAGGACGACAAGGCCATCCAGCGCCTGTTCGCGCCGGAGTTCAGGAACCGCCTGGACGCCATCGTGGCCTTCAAGTCGCTGGGCGCCGAGACGATCCGTTCGGTGGTGACCAAGTTCGTGCTGCAGCTGGAAGCCCAGCTGGCGGACCGCAACATCACCATCGAACTGACCGACGAAGCCGCCGACTGGCTGGCCAAGAACGGCTTCGACGAACTGTACGGCGCGCGTCCGCTGGCGCGGGTCATCCAGGACTCGATCAAGAAGCCGCTGGCCGACGACATCCTGTTCGGCCGCCTGACGCGCGGCGGACACGTCAAGGTCCAGCTGAAGGACGGCAAGATCGACTTCGACATCGCCAGCCCCTCGGGCGCCCCGGCGAAGTCGGAAGAGGAAGAAGAAACGGCCTGATCTGCGCCGTACCTGTAGAAACGAAAGGCCCGGCTGGCGACAGCTGGGCCATTTTTCTTTTCGTGATCGCAAGTCTCGCGTCAGCGGGCGTCTGGGCCCGGTCGAAAGCTCGGTTCATCACAACGAATACGACGGGACACGGCGATCACAACGGAGACGATCTCGTCGTGGTCGTCGTGCCTCGCTGTGGGCGTTGTGATGAACCCTTCTGTCGCACGCTATCGCGGCGTGGGGCCATCAACCTGTTTGAACGGCGACAGTTCGGCCGTCATCGCGGCCCTCTGTTCCTCGACCGCCGGGCCTTCGCGCTCCAGATAGCGGGCGACGGGGTCGCGCAGGGCGGGGTCGGCGATGAAGTGGGCGGAGTAGACGGGAGAGGGCAGATAGCCGCGCGCGATCTTGTGCTCGCCCTGCGCGCCCGCCTCGACGCGGGACAGGCCGCGTGAAATGGCGAAGTCGATGGCCTGATAGTAGCACAGCTCGAAATGCAGGAAGGGCACGTCCTCAAGCGCGCCCCACTGACGGCCATAGAGGGCGTCGCGGCCGATGAAGTTCAGGGCGCCGGCGATGGGCGCGCCGTCGCGAAACGCCATGACCAGGGCGATCCGGTCGGCCATCGTCGCCCCGATACGGTCGAAGAAGTCGCGTGTCAGATAGGGGCGGCCCCATTTGCGCGAGCCGGTGTCCATATAGAAGGCGAAGAAGGCGTCCCAATGGGCCGGCTCGATCTCGGCGCCGGTCAGGATGCGGATGTCGAGGTCGGCCTGCGCGTCGCGCCGCTCGCGCCGGATCGACTTGCGGCGATTGGAAGACAGGGCGGCCAGGAAGTGGTCGAAGGTCTGATAGCTGTCGTTGCGCCAGATGAACTGGATGTCCTGGCGGGGCAGCAGGCCGGCCTCGGTCATGGCCTCCCACTCCGGCCGGGTGGGGAAGTTGACGTGCAGGGACGAGACGCCGAGCCGCTCCACCAGGGTCAGGGCGCCTTGCAGCAGGGCCTGGCGCACGGTGGCGGCGTCGGCGTCCGGGTGGTTCAGGAAGCGCGGTCCGGTCGCGGGGGTGAAGGGCACGGCGCCCAGCAGTTTGGGATAGTAGCGACCGCCGGCCCGCTCATAGGCGTCGGCCCAGCTGTGGTCGAAGACATATTCGCCCTGGCTGTCGCCCTTCAGATAGAGGGGCATCACGCCCAGCACGGCGTCGCCGTCATCGCGCAGCGCCAGATGTCGCGGGGCCCAGCCCTGGCGCGGCGTGGCGCTGTCGGACGCCTCGCAGGCGTGCAGGAAGTCATAGGAGACGAAGGGATCGCCGGTGGGACGCGCGCAGGCGTCCCAGGCCTCGCGGCCGATGTCGGCGATCGCGTCGTGAACCGAGATCTGAAAGATCAGCGGATCTCCACGATCGCGTCGATCTCGACGGCGAAGCCGAGCGGCAGCTTGTAGACGCCCACGGCCGAACGGGCGTGTTTGCCCGCCTCGCCAAAGACCTGGACCATCATGTCCGAGCAACCGTTGATGACGGCGGGGATGGCGTCGAAATCCGGTCCGGCCTGGACGAAGCCGCCCAGTTTGACAATGCGGACCACCCGGTCCAGGTCGCCGTCGCAGGCGGCCTTGATCTGGGCGATCAGGTTCAGGCCGCACAGGCGGGCGGCGTCCACGGCCTGTTCCGGCGTCACGTCCACGCCGACGGTGCCCTTGATCCCGCCATTGGCGTCGTTCGACAGCTGGCCCGAGATCGTGACCTGATCGCCCGAGCGGACGAAGGAGACATAGCTGGCCACCGGCTTGGCGGGTTCGGGCAGGGTCAGGCCCAGTTCGGCGATGCGGGCTTCGATGCTCATGGCGGCTCCTTTTGATATGGGCGCGGTTTAGCGCGGGGCGCGTGCGGCGTCACCCGCACTTAACGGCTTGGCGCGCTTTAAAGGTTCGCCAACCGCATCGTGCCATTGTGCGAACATGGATATGCATCTGACCCCCGACGTCGCCGCCTTCCATGCCGTTCTGGCGCGCCTGTCGCCCCAGGACCGCGCGCGGGTGGACGCCGCCGCCACTCCGGCCGCGCAAAAGGCCGCCGAGGCCGCGCCGCATTGGGATTTCGAAATGCCGGCCAAGGCGGTGGATGCGCTGTTGGGCGCTGATGTATCCGACAATGTGCGTCGCGGCTTGGTCGCCGCCTGGGCGCTGCAACTGCCCGACCGTGCAGCGGCGATGAACCTGCCGGCCGAGGTCATGGCCCTCTATCCCTACTGGATCGACCAATTGGCGGGTTTTCTGGAGAAGGCCGAGGGCGACTACGTTTTCGACCATTGGTCCAAGGACGTGCGCTTCACCCTGGCGCTCAGCGTGCCGGGGGCAAAGAGCCAAGTCATAGACCTGTCGTCGCCGGTCGGGCCGGGCCAGATCGTCAAACACGTTCGCGACGGCTGGGGCCTCAAGCCGCTGTTCCGCTATCTGGCGGCGGGCGCCAAGCGCGAGCCGTGGCTGGAGGTGCATACCGAAAGCCGCTGGCTGCGCGGTTTCAACGAGGACGGCTGGAACGCGGCCTGGGCCACGGCGGCCGAACTGTGCCGCGCGCGGCCCGAACTGGCGGGCATGATCGGCTCCAGCTGGTTCTACGACCCGCCCCTGACCGAGATCAGCCCCCGCCTGGCCCATCTGCGCCTGAACCCGCTGAACGGCGGCGCCTTCATGGTGCATCAGGGCCCGGCGCCGATCCACACCGAACGAGCCGGCACGGCCTCGCCGTCGAGGAAGGCGCTGATCGACAGCGGAGAATACACCGCGCGGTCGTGGCTGATGATCTGGCCGCGGAAGGAACTGATCGCCTGGGCGGATCGGCGGAGGGCTCAAGGCGTCGATCCCCTCCAGCCGTCATCCTAGGCCTTGTGCCTAGGATCCATAGACTCAGACCTCGCCGCTGTTCGCGGTGTCAGACAATGGCCGTTAAGCGGCTGACACCGGGCGTATGGATCCTAGGCACAAGGCCTAGGATGACGAACTTAGGAGGTCGTCATCCGCCACGCCGCTGCGACGGGCAGAATGTCCAGATCAGCTGCCTTGGCCAGTCGGATCAGACGGTCGATGTCGTCGGGCCGGCAGCCGTAAGGCGTGGGCGCGTCGCCGACATCGTGGCCATAGGCGATCAACCAGCCCTTCGACGCCGCCGTCTCCTCGACCAGCGCCTTCAGGTCGTAACCGGGCAGGCGGCGGCTCTCCAGTCCGATGGCTTGCAGCAGGTTGCGGTCGGCCCTGGCGCGGTTCACGCCGTCGCGCACGCCGCGCCCGCACAGGAAGCGCCGCTCGATCACCGGCTTGGACGCCAGGGCGCAATCGCCGAACGGATAGGCGAAGGTCTGCATTTCGTATCCGTCCAGCCGCTCGGCCACCCAGGCGGCGTTGCGGGCCAGACTGGCGTCCAGTTCGGCCGGCGACAGCGTCAAGGTCGAGACGTGTTCATACGTGTGGCAGCCGACCTCATGCCCCGCTGCGTGCAGGGCCTGAAGATGCTCCACCTCGAACTGCGGCAGATCCAGATTGCGGCCGCCGGCCAGCCCGCCACAGACATAGTAGGTCGCCTTGACGCCATGCTCGGCCAGGATCGGCCCGGCCTCTGTCCAGGCGGAGGCGGGGATGTCGTCGAACGACAGGCTCATAATCCCGCGCGACGGTCGGATATCGACGGGGCGGACGTCTAGATAGCGGCCGGCGCGGCGGCGCATCTTGTCGATGAAGGCGCTCATGACCGCCTTATGCCACGACGGGCTTAAGGCCGGGTTTCACACCGTCACGGGTTGGGCGGTCAGGCCGCGCACGCCGAACACGCGGCGATAGCGTTCGATCTCGGCCGGATCGCCCACCGCCTTGGCCGGGTTGTCCGACAGTTTGACGGCCGGTCGGCCGCCCGCCTCCACCACCTTGCAGACCAGGGAGATCGGCTCCAACTCGGGCGCCGGGGCGGGCGAACAGTCGCGGAAGTCGTTGGTCAGATTGGTGCCCCAGCCGAAGCTGAGACGGGCGCGACCGTGGAAATGGGCGTGGGTCGCCTCGATGCCGTCGATGTCCATGCCGTCCGAGAAGATCAGCAGCTTCTCCTTCGGATCGCGCCCGTGCGCTGTCCACCAGTCGATCAGACGCTCGCCGGCCGGGATCGGCGGCGCGGAATCGGGACGGAATCCGGTCCAGTCGGCCACCCAATCCGGCGCCTGATCCAGAAACGCCTCGGTGCCGAAGGCGTCAGGCAGGACGATCAGCAGATTGCCGGCGTAATGCCTGCGCCACTCGTCCAGCACGGCGTAGGGCACTTGCGCCAGGGCCGCGTCGTCGGGGGCCAGCGCCGCCATCACCATCGGCAGTTCGTGGCCGTTGGTGCCGATGGCCTCCAGATCGTTCTCCATCGCGTGCAGCACGTTCGACGTGCCGATGAAGGACCGGCCCAGACCCTCTTTCAGCGCCTGGATGCACCAGCGTTGCCACAGGAAGCCGTGGCGACGACGGGTGCCGAAATCCGACAGGGCCAGGTCGGGCAAGGCCCGCAACCGCTCCACCTTGGACCACAGCCGCGTCTTGGCGCGCGAATACAGGATGTCCAGTTCGAACCGGCCCAGCCGCTGCATACCGACCCGGCAGCGCAGCTCGTTCAGGATGGCCAGCGCCGGGATTTCCCACAGCGTCACCTCGGCCCAGGCGCCGGAGAAGGTCAGCACATACTGACCATCCTCGACCGACAGATCGTATTCGGGCAGTTGGTAGTCGGTCAGCCAGGCGATGAAGTCGGGCGAGAAGATCTGCTTCACCCCATAGAAGCTGTTGCCCGACAGCCAGACCAGCTCCTTGTTGGTGAAGCGTAGCGTCCGGGCGTGATCCAGCTGTTCGCGCAAGGCCGCGATGTCGACCTCTTCGGCCAGCCGAACGGTCTTGGTGCGGTTGATGACCTGGAACGTCACCGGCACGTCGCGATGCTCGCGCCAGATCATCTGCAGCATCAGCAGCTTGTAGAAGTCGGTGTCCAGCAGACTGCGGACGATCGGGTCCAGGCGAAAGCCGTGGTCATAGGCGCGTTTGGCGAGATCCATGCTCTGTCCTACGGCTTCAGTGCCCGGCCCGCCACCACCGCGTCCTTGCCGAACTTCTCGCGCAGCACGTCGATGGCGCGCTCGGTCTTCAGGGCGCGGGTCTCCGATGTCTGAAACAGGCCGGCGGGCGCGTCTTCGGCGTCCTGAACATCGGCCATGCCGATGCCGATCAGGCGATAGGGGCGGCCCAGTTCCGGTTTCAGCAGGTCCCGCCCGGCGGCGAACAGGGCGCGCGCGGTCTGGACCGGATCGGGCAGGGTGATGCGGCGGGTCACGATCTTGAAGTCCGCGCGCCGCAGCTTCAGCACCAGAACGCGGCTGGCCACCCCGTCGCGGCGGGCCTTGGACGCCAGCTTCTCGCACAGCGGCCACAACTCGGCCTCCAGCGCCTCGGCCGTGGTCAGGTCCTCGTTGAAGGTGGTTTCGGCGCTCATCCCCTTGCGGTCCCGCTCGGGGTTCACGGCGCGGGCGTCGCGGGCGTGGGCCAGGTCGTGCAGGCGCAGACCCGATTCGCCGTAGCGTCTGACCAGATCGCGCACGTCCGCCCGCGCCAGATCGCCGATGGTCGAATAGCCGTCGCTGCGCAACGCCTTGCCGAACACCGGCCCGACGCCGGGCAGGGCGGTGACGGGGCGGGGCGCCAGCAGGCTTTGCGCATTCGCCGCCCCCACGACTGAGAAGCCGCGCGGCTTATCCATCTCCGACGCCATCTTGGCCAGGAAGCGGTTGGGCGCCAGGCCGATGGAGACGGTCAGGCCGGTCTCCTCCTCGATCCGCTTCTGGAACCGGATCAGCTGCAACGCGGGCGGCCCGCCGTTCAGCCGCTCGGTGCCCGACAGATCGACCCAGGCCTCGTCCAGCGACAGGGGCTGAATCAGCGGCGTCAGCTGGCCCAGGGCGCCCAGGATACGCTGGGATTCGAAGACGTATTTGGTGAAGTCGGGCCGGATGACCACGGCCTCGGGACAGGCCTTCAGCGCCTTGAACATCGGCATGGCCGAGCCGACGCCGTACTGGCGCGCGACATAGCAGGCGGTGGAGACCACGCCGCGCTTGCCGCCGCCGACGATGACCGGCTTGTCGCGCAACTCCGGCCGATCGCGCTTCTCCACCGAGGCGTAGAAGGCGTCGCAATCCATGTGGGCGATGGACAGCTGATCCAGTTCGGGATCGGCGACGATCCGTCGCGATCCGCACGCCGGGCAGCGGCCATCCAGCGGTCCGGCGGGGTCTTCGCCGGTCCACAGACAGTCGCGACAGATGGCCTTGATGGCCACGTTTAAGGTCTCCGTAAGTTTGGCTTCACCCCAACTTAAGACTGGCCGCCTACGAATGCGACCAACGAGGCGTCCCGCGTTCGAGGGGCGCGCAGGTCAGGTGATGATGTCCAAGAAAGTCCTCATCGTCGAGGATAACGAGCTGAACATGAAGCTTTTTCATGATCTGCTCGATTCCCAGGGCTATGAGACCCTGCAGACCCGCGAAGGGCTGCAGGCGCTCGCCCTGGCCCGCGCCCACCACCCCGACCTGATCCTGATGGACATCCAGTTGCCGGAAATCTCGGGGCTGGAAGTCACCAAATGGCTGAAGGACGACGAGGAACTGAACCACATCCCCGTCATCGCCGTGACCGCCTTCGCCATGAAGGGCGACGAGGAGCGGATCCGCCAGGGCGGCTGCGAGGCCTATATCTCCAAGCCGATCTCGGTCATGCATTTCCTCGACACAATCCGGCAGCACCTGGGATGAGCGCGCGCATCCTCGTGGTCGACGACGTGGACGTGAACGTCCGCCTGCTCGAAGCCAAGCTGACGGTCGAATATTACGACGTCCTGACCTGCAACGACGGGGTCACGGCGCTGGCGCTGGCGGCCGAGCATCAGCCGGACCTGATCTTGCTGGACGTCATGATGCCCGGCATGGACGGGTTCGAAACCTGCCGACGTCTGAAGGCCGAGGCTTCCACGCGCCACATCCCGGTCGTCCTGGTCACCGCTCTGGACGGGCGTCAGGACCGGATTCGCGGGCTGGAGGCGGGCGCCGACGACTTCCTGACCAAGCCCATCGACGACGTGATCCTGTTTGCGCGGGTCAAGTCGCTGACCCGGCTGAAACAGGTGATGGACGAACTGCGCGAGCGCGAGGAAAGCGGCCGGCGCCTGGGCGTCGATTCGGAAGGCGCGGCCCGGTTGCGCAGCGAGGGCGGCCGCGTCCTGATCGTCGACGACGATCTGCGCCAGGCCGAAAAGATCGCCCAGGAACTGGGTGTCGAACACCGCGTCGCCATCGAATCCGACCCCGATTCGGCTCTGGCGGCGGCGCGGGGCGTGCTGGATCTGATCATCGTCAATGTGGCGGCGGCGGCCTTCGACGGGCTTCGGATCGTGGCCCAGGCCAAGTCGGGCGACGCCCGCCGGGCGCCGATCCTGGCCATCGTCGATCCGGCCGAGCGGCCGCGCATGGTCAAGGCGCTGGAGCTTGGGGCCGCCGATATCCTGCCGCGTCCGATAGACACCGAGGAGCTGTCGGCGCGGGTCCGCACCCAGATCCGCCGCAAGCGCTACACCGACTTCCTGCGGCACAAGCTGGACAGCAGCATGGAGATGGCCGTCACCGACGCCCTGACCGGCCTGCATAATCGCCGCTACATGACCGGCCAGCTTCAGGCCCTGGTGGGCCGCGCGGCCCAGGGCGGCGCCCAGGTGGCGGTGCTGGTGCTGGACATCGACCACTTCAAATCGGTCAACGACGGCTTCGGCCACGATGCGGGCGACGAGGTTCTGGTCGAGTTCGCCGTGCGCCTGGCCACCAACGTCCGCGCCGTGGACCTGCCGTGCCGCATGGGCGGCGAGGAGTTCGTGGTCGTCATGCCGGGCGCCAGTCTGGAGGACGCCGGTCGCGTCGCCGAACGCATCCGCCGCGACGTCGCCTCCGCCCCCTTCCGGGTCATGGGCGGCAAGGAGCAGATCACCATCACCATCTCGATCGGCGTGGCCGCCACCGTCGGCGACGGCGACACGCCCGAGGGCCTGCTGAAACGCGCCGACGAAGGGGTGTATGAAGCCAAGGCCGCCGGCCGCAACCGGGTCATCGCCCGCGCAGCCTGAGATCAAGCCCGAACAACGAAAAACGCCCGGCTGGAGACCAGCCGGGCGTTCTCGATTTTCAGCCGATCAAGGTTTTACTTGATCTTGCCTTCCTTGAACTCGACGTGCTTGCGCACGACGGGGTCGTACTTCTTGACGACCATCTTCTCGGTCATGGTGCGGGCGTTCTTCTTGGTGACGTAGAAGAAGCCGGTGTCGGCCGTGGAGTTCAGGCGGATCTTGATGGAAGCCGGTTTGGCCATCGGAATTACCTCTGCGACGGCGAAAGCCGCTTAAAATAAGAGGCGCGGAACATACTCAGGATCGCCCCAAAGTCAACGGGCGCGTTGCCGCGTTGATGAGGCGGGGCGCACATATAGTCTGACCGTATGAAAATCGCATCCCTGCTGGCCGCTGCGGCCCTGATCTCCCTGTCGTCCGCCGGCGGGGCGGCCGCGTCTGCCGCGCCGGTGCAGGACGATTTCCTGGCGCGGTTGAACGCCCTGTGCGGCCAGCGATTCGAAGGCCGGGTCGTCACCACCGACGCCGCCGACGCCAGGTTCGCCAGCGAGCGGCTAATCATGCACGTCCGCGACTGTTCGACGGACGAGGTGCGCATTCCCTTCGCCGTGGGGTCGGATCGTTCGCGGACCTGGGTCGTGACGAAGACCGACGCGGGCCTGCGGCTGAAGCACGATCATCGGCATGAGGACGGCACGACGGACGTGTTGCACCGGTACGGCGGCGACACGGCGAACGCCGGCACGGCCGAGCGGCAGGAATTCCCGGTCGACGCCGAATCTGTCGCCCTGTTCAACGCCAATGACGCCGCGGTCTCGACCACCAATGTCTGGGCGATGGAGGTCCATCCCGACCGGATGTTCGCCTATGAACTGCTCCGCCCCAACCGGCATTTCCGCGTCGAGTTCGACCTGACCAAGCCCATCAAGGACTAAGGTCAGACGGCGCGCCAGCCTTGAAGCGGACGCACCGTGGCGCAGCCCGGGCCGCCGTCCCGGGCGCGGCCCGGCAGGACCACCTCCAGCACACGCCCCTGACGCGCCTGGGCCAGCAGGTCGGCGGGGATGTCGTGGACGTCGATCTTGGCGCGGCGGCTCCATTCGCTGGCGTGCTGACCGGCCGAGGTTCCGATGGCGATATAGACGAACCGCCGCGTCGGCCCCTCGCGCCGCACGAAGGGGCCGGTCAGGCGGCCGTCGTCGGACAGTGTGGCCGGCGCGTCGAAACTGATCGGGCCGTCGCCGGCGATGCGCGGCCCGACCGGCGTGTTGGCCTTGTCCTGCAGGCTGTAGGCGACGCCCACGACCGGATCGGCGATGGTCAGACGCAGGGTGATGGTCGCGGCGGCCATGGGTTCAGTCCCTGTGTTCGACCCGGTGCTGTCCATGCACCATCCGCACGAAGGGCAGGGGACAGTGCGGGTGCTCCAGTCGCTCGGCCAACTCGCCCAGCACGAACCGGGTGATGGCGGGCAGGTCCAGCGCGCGCGCCTGTTCCAGCGGCAGCCAGGCGATCTCGTCCAGTTCGCCCGATCCGGCCGTCGGCTCGGGCGTCAGCAGGGCCTCCGCCGGCGCCATGAAGAACCGCGCGTCGAACCGGCGCGCACGGCCGGGCGGGGTGATGGCGCGCGCGATATAGGACAGGACCGACAGATCGGGCAGGGCGCCCGCCTGGCGATACTCGCGCCACGGCCCGGCGACGCTGGCGGACGGCGCGGGCCGGCCCAGGATAAGACCCGTCTCCTCGAACGTCTCGCGCACTGCGGTCAGGGCCAGGGCGCGCGCGCGGCGTGCCGGTAGTTCGCCCTCCAGCCGCCGCGCGACATCGGATGACAGCGCGCCGGTCGCGGCCGCGGTGAAGTCGCTGCGGTCGATCCGCCCGCCCGGAAACACCCATTTCGACGCCATGAACACATGCCCCGGCGCGCGGCGCCCCATCAGCACCTCGGGCCGCGACCCTCCGCGTGTCAGGATCAGGGTCGCCGCATCCTTGGGCCTCTGACGAACCCCTTGCGCGCGCGGTGCGTCCGCTAGGTCCTGTGCGGCGTCGAAGGGGTGGGGCGGCGTCGGCATTGATGATCGATGCCACGCGCCGACCCTCAAGGAAAGCGCGGCGCCTAGTCGATGCGACGCCAGTAGGCGGCGAACACCAGCACCGAAGGCTTGCCGTTCGCCGCATTGTCTCGCGTCACCGTGAAACTGTTCATCACTGAGCGCAAGCCGAGGGCGTTCGCCGCCTGATTGACCTCCGGCCCCTGGACCGCATCAGTGAAGACAGTGACGGCGTCGTCGATGAGGCCTGGACGCCCGACGCCGAGGGCTTCGCACAGAGAGGCGCTGCACGTGACCTCGAACGAGGCTAGGGCGCCGGGTGCGATGGCCTTGCCGTAAATCCCCTGCAGCGCTGCCTCGGTGGCGGCCGACCAGGCGGGGTCCACGCCTCCGCCCGTGACCTCGGCGTGCAGGGCGGAGATGTCGGGCTCTGGCGAGCGCGGCGCGAAGAGCGCCTGGACAGCCGGCGAAACGGGACGGCTCGGCGCCGGCGGAACGGTCGGTGCGACGGATGTCTGCTGGGCGAGGATCGCGGCGGCGATAAGGACGGCGGCGGCCATGGGAAGTCTCCATCGTTGAGATGACGCACGGTGCGGTGCGTCGGGGCGAGGGAGGTCTGGATGGGCGCCAGCCGGTTCGGCCAGTCCGATAAAGTCGTCACGATTTTCTTGGGCGACCAACAGGCGGGCGATTTCGCGACTGGAGCCGATGCCGGTCTTGCGTCGTGCGGACCTGAAACGTTCGTTCACCGCCAGTTCGGACAGCCCCTTCAGGACGGCGATGGACTTGGCCGTGTGGCCTCGCCCAAGGAGGATCAGCAACTCGCGTTCAGCCGCGTTCAGGCGAGCGAGTGTGGCGTCGAAAGGCTGATCTTTCATCCCGCTCATCCCGGCGAAAGCCGGGACCCAGATCTTTGGGCGATCCGTTTTCGAGATGATCCTCGGGACTCGATCCCGACCGCCAGTGCGAACGAAAGCACTGGGTCCCGGCTTTCGCCGGGATGAGCGGCTGTTCTAGTCACTTCCGTTTGCCCTTGCGCACGCCCTTCAGGCCGCCAGAGGGTCTGGAGCCGTTGCGGGGCTTGGGGCCGCCAGGCCGGTTCTTGCCGCGCATGGCCGGGCCGTCGCCGCCGCGTCCGCGAATGCCATAGCGCGGAGCCGGGGCGTTGGGGTCGCGAGGCTCCGGCTCGCTGAGCATTTCGAAGACCAGACCGCCGGTGACGGGCGTCGCCTCGCGCAGCTTGACCTCGACCATACGGCCCAGGGTGAAGCGTTTGCCGGTGCGTTCGCCGACCAGGGCGTGGGCGCGGTCGTCGTGGGTGAAATATTCGCTGCCGAGCGTCGAGACGGGGACCAGACCATCCGCGCCGGTGTCCTCGAGCCGGATGAACAGGCCGAAACGGGTGACGCCGGTGATGCGCCCGGCGAAGGTCGCGCCGATATGCTCCTCCAGATAGGCGGCGATGTAGCGGTCCATGGCGTCGCGTTCGGCGGCCATCGAGCGGCGCTCGGTCGTCGTGACCTGTTCGGCGATGGCCGGCAGTTCGGCGATCTCTCGGTCCGTCAGCCCGTCCTTGCCCAGGTTCAGCGCGCGGATCAGGCCCCTGTGCACGATCAGGTCGGAATAGCGCCGGATCGGCGAGGTGAAGTGGGCGTAGCGGTCCAGGTTCAGACCGAAGTGGCCCACGTTCTCAGGCGAATAGATGGCCTGCATCTGGGTGCGCAGCACGACCTCGTTGACCACGTCGGCGTGTTCGGTGTCGCGCGTCTCGTCCAGCAGCTTGTTGAACCGCTTGGTCGTGCCCGGCTCGCCCTTGTTCCACGGCTTGCCGATGGTGTGCAGGAAGTCGGCCAGGTTGAAGATCTTCTCCTGACTGGGCGCGTCGTGGATGCGGTAGATCAGAGGCGTTTTCTTCTGCTCCAGCGTTTCGGCGGCGCAGACGTTGGCCTGGATCATCATCTCCTCGATCAGCCGGTGCGCCTCCAGCGAGGTGCGTTTCTCGATGGAGGCGATGCCGCCGTCCGGCGCCATGCGGATGCGGCGCTCGGCCGATTCGATCTGCAGGGGGCTGCGCTTCAGGCGGCCCTTCAGCATGGCGTGATAGGCGTTCCAAAGCGGATAGAGGATGGCCTCCATGATCGGGCCGGTGGCGTCGTCCGTCTGGCCGTCGATGGCGGCCTGCGCCTGTTCGTAGGACAGTTTGGCGTGCGACCGCATCAGGCCGCGCACGAACCTGTGGCCCGTCTTTCGGCCGTCCTTGTCGAAGACCATCCGCACGGCCAGGCAGGCGCGGTTCTCGCCCTCCTTCAGGCTGCACAGGCCGTTCGACAGCACTTCCGGCAGCATCGGCTCGACGCGGTCGGGGAAGTAGGTCGAGTTGCCCTTTTCTCGCGCCTCCCGGTCCAGTTGGGAGCCGGGGCGGACATAGGCGGCGACATCGGCGATGGCGACCCAGACGATCCAGCCGCCTTCATTCCTGGGGTCTTCGTCGCGCACGGCATAGACCGCGTCGTCGTGGTCGCGCGCATCGGCGGGGTCGATGGTGATGAAGGGAACATCGCGCAGGTCCTCGCGGCCCTTCAGCGTCGGCAGTTCCTGATCCTCGGCCTCGCGCTCCACGGCCTCGGAGAAGCCGGTCGGAATGCTGTGGGTGTAGATGGCGATCAGGGAGGCGGCGCGGGGATCGTCTTCCTTGCCGATGTGCTCCAGGATCTTGCCGCGTTTGGGACCATATCGCTGGTCGCCCTTTTCGATGGCGGCCAGAACCAGATCGCCGTCGCGCAGGTCCCCGGATTGGGCCTGGGGCACCAGCAGCATGTCCTTGGAGCGGCGGTCGACCGGCTCGACGCGGGTCTCGCGCGCCGACTTGCGGATGACGCCAAGGACGCGGTTGGTCCCCACGTCCAGCTTCTTGATCAGCCGGGCTTCCCAGCCGTCGGCGCCGCGCTGGAACTTGACCAGCAGGCGGTCGCCCAGGCCAGGGGCGGCCTTGGTCTTGTCGGGGATCAGCAGGGCGTGGGGCGCGTCGGGGCTGGCCTCGACCAGGCGCACATACAGTTCGCCGTCGCCGTCGCGCTCGATCACATCGGCGACGCCGACGGGAGGCAGGGCGCCGGCTTCGGAAAAGCCCTTGCGGCCGCGCTTGCCCAGCCGGCCTTCGGCTTCAAGCTCGCGGATCATTTCGCGCAAGGCCCGGCGGTCGCCGCCCTTCAGTCCGAAGTGGCGGGCGATATCGGTCTTCTCGGCCGATCCGGCCTCGCGCAGGAAGGCGACGAGGGTGTCTTTGTCGGGGAGACCGGCGGGCGGCCTCTTGGATGATTTGGTCATTAGGTCTTTACGTAGCGCGGAACCGCGCGTTTGGGTCAAATCTTGCGTGATTTGACCGGGTGGATGTGGGGCTTCAGCTTTCGCCGATCCCGAATGGAGTCTTCGATGTCCCTCAACGCCCCCGCCCTGAGCGCGACCGTCTCGTCGCCGCTGGATCTGATCGGCAAGACGCCGATGGTGGAGGTGACGAAGATCGACACCGGGAAATGCCGCCTGCTGCTGAAGCTGGAGTCCCAGAACCCCGGCGGCTCGATCAAGGACCGGATCGCCATCGAGATGCTGGACGCCGCCGAAAGGGAAGGCTGGCTGAAGGAGGGCGGAACCATCGTCGAGGCGACCGCAGGCAATACGGGCCTGGCGCTGACGCTGGTCGGCCGGGCGCGGGGATATAAGGTGCTTCTGGTCATCCCGGACAAGATGTCCAAGGAAAAGATCCAGCATCTCAGGGCCATGGGCGCCGATGTTCGCCTGACACGTTCGGACGTCCCGCACGGCCACCCGGAATACTACACCGATATGGCCGAGCGCCTGTCGCAGGCCATTCCCGGCGCCTATTACGTCAATCAGTTCGCCAATCCGTCGAACGCCGAGGCCCATGTGAAGACGACGGGACCGGAGATTTGGGAACAGACGGGCGGCGACATCGACGCCTTCGTCGCCGGCATCGGCTCGGGCGGCACCATCACCGGCACGGCCCGCTATCTGAAGAGCGTCGGTTCCAAGGCCGAGATCATCCTGGCCGATCCGGTCGGTTCGACCCTGGCGGGCATCGTCAACGACGGCGTGCCGGGGCCGGAGGGCGGTTACACCGTCGAGGGAATCGGCCAGAACTTCGTGCCCGACACGGCGGACATGAGCCTGATCGACAGGGCCTATTCCATCCCCGACGCCGAGGCCATCGCCACGGCCCGCGAACTGTTGCTGAAGGAGGGCATTCTGGCCGGCTCGTCGTCGGGCACCCTGATCGCCACGGCCCTGCGCTGGTGCCGCGAACAGACCGAGGCCAAGACCTGCGTCACCTTCGTCTGCGACACCGGCGCCAAATATCTGTCCAAGGTCTATAACGACGCCTGGCTGGCCGATCAGGGCCTGGGCGAGCGCGAGATCCACGGCGACCTGTCGGACCTGATCAACCGCAAATACGACAAGGGCGACGTGGTCGTCGCCGGGCCTGGCGACACTCTGGACACCGCCTTCAAGCGGATGAAGGGCGCCGACGTGTCGCAACTGCCGATCATCGACGATGGCCGTCTGGTCGGCATCCTGGACGAAAGCGACCTGATCCAGGTGATGAACACCGACGAGATCACCCGCAAGGAGCGGTTCGCCAAGCCGGTGTCCTCGGCCATGACGCGCGATCTGGACACGGTGCAGGTCAAGGAGCCGCTGGACGCCCTGATCCCCGTCTTCGACCGCGACCGGGTGGCCATCGTGCTGGACGGCGAGACCTTCGTCGGCCTGATCACCCGCACCGACCTGATCAACCACCTCAGCCTGAACCGCTGAGGCTTATCGATGGTGACGCTGCATCGCGCGCCGGCCTGGAAGATCTCGGTTTACGGGCGCGATCATGGCGTCCCCCACTTTCATGTAGAGGGGCGCGGCTGGCGGTGTTCGGTTGCAATCGCCACCTTGGAGGTCATCATAGGAACCTATGATCCGAGATCGCTCGCAGCCGCCATCGCCTGGGCCAGCGGGCGGCAGCCCGAGTTGCTGGATGTGTGGAACGAGTTGAACCCATGATGGGCGTCGAACAACAACCTGAACTGATCGGTGTGCAGGGGTCCGCTCCGTATTGGCTTGATTTGCGCTGGGGCGATGGTCGGGAAGCCCGGGTCGACCTGAGCAATACGATGGGCGACGAGGCCTATGAAGCGTTGCGCGAGCCTGCCGTTTTCACGGCCGTCGATCTGGGCGATTGGGGCCATAGTCTGGTGTGGCCCGGCGGCGTCGAAATCGGCGCAGACTCCCTGTGGCTGGACAGCCTGTCGTCCTGGGGACGTGAGGACACGCGGTCGTTCCTGGAATGGCGGCTTCGCAACGGCTTTTCCGCGACTGCGGCGGCCGAGGCCTTGGGCATCTCGCGAGCCAGCGTGATCAGATATTCGACAGAGGCGACGGTGCCTCGATCCATTCAACTGGCCTGCAAGGGCTGGGACGCCTTGAAAGCCGCCTGATGAAGAACAAGAACAGCCAGGGCTTCTCGACCCGCGCCATCCATGCCGGCCAGCATCCCGACCCGACGACGGGTGCGGTGATGACGCCGATCTACGCCACCTCGACCTACGCCCAGGAAAGCCCCGGCGTGAACAAGGGGTATGAGTATGCGCGGGGCAAGAACCCCACGCGCGAGGCGTTCGAGGCCTGTATCGCGGACCTGGAGGGCGGCACGCACGGGTTCGGCTTTGGCTCGGGCATGGCGGCGACCTCGACGGCGCTGGAGCTGCTGGACGCGGGCGACCACATCGTCACCGGCGACGATCTGTACGGCGGATCGTGGCGGCTGTTCGAGCGGGTGCGCAGGCGCACCATGGGGCTGGACTTCGCCTATGTGGACCTGAGCGACATCGCCGCGGTCGAGGCGGCGATCACGCCCAGGACGAAGATGCTGTGGGTCGAGACGCCCACCAATCCCCTGATGAAGCTGGCCGACATCGCCGCCCTGTCGAAGGTGGCCAAGGCGCATGGCCTGCTGCTGATCGTGGACAACACCTTCGCCACCCCCTTCTGCCAGCAGCCACTGAGCCTGGGGGCCGACGTGGTCATGCATTCGGCGACCAAATATCTGAACGGCCATTCGGACATCATCGGCGGGGTGCTGGCGACCGCAGACGCAGAGCTGGCGACGCGGATCAAGTTCCTGCAGAACTCGGTCGGCGGGATCATGGGACCGTTCGACGCCTTCCTGGCCAATCGCGGCTTAAAGACCCTGGCGCTCAGGATGAAAGCCCACTGCGAGAACGCCCTGACCGTGGCGCGCTGGCTGGAGACGCGGGCGGGCGTCGCTAGGGTCATCTATCCCGGCCTGATCGCCCACCCGCAGCATGAGCTGGCCGCGCGCCAGATGCACGGCGGGTTCGGCGGCATGGTGACGGTGATCCTGGACGGCGATCTGGAGCGCACCAAACGGGTGCTGGAGCGGGTTCAGGTCTTCACCCTGGCGGAATCGCTGGGCGGCGTCGAAAGCCTGGTGAACCACCCGGCGATCATGACCCACGCCTCGGTCCCCAAGGAGGTCCGCGAGGCGGGCGGCGTGACCGACAACCTGATCCGGCTGTCGGTGGGCGTGGAGAACGTCGAGGACCTGATCGCGGACCTGGATCAGGCCCTGGGCTGATTTCAGCCGGGCAGGGCGGTCTGGTGGCCGGTGACGGGCGGCAGCTTCTTCTTGGGGGCCGCGCGCTTCACCGGCGCCTTGGCGGGCTTGGGCAAAGCGGCGCGGCGGGCGATCTCGACGTCGATGATAGGGATGATGTCGCTGGCGGCCATGACCTGGGTCGAGGCGCCGTGTTCCACCAGGCGCGCGGCGTTGGCGCGCAGCGTGGCCAGGTCGGCGTCGGTCATCGCGGGGATCATGTCGGCGAGCGGGGTCATGTCGGCATCCGTATGCAGAGGCCTCAGGGCCGGCGCGACAGGCGCCAGCCCTTCAGCGAATTGAAGGCGATTTCCACCGTCACGCGGTCGCCCGGCAGCGAGACGCCCGTCTGGGCGCCCAGCGAGGGCAGGACCGCGATCAGGTGGCCGTTGTCCAGACGAACCCGTCGTCCGCCGAGCGGCATCAGCGTGATGACCTCGCCGTCGAAGGCGATGACGCCGGCCCTTTCACAGACCGGCGCGTTCGTGCTGGACGTCTGGAGCGTGTCCTACTCCGCCGCCGTCAGGCGACCGGCGGATTCCTTGCCGGAGCGGGCGTCTCGCTCGATTTCATAGGACAGCTTCTGGCCTTCGTTCAGCGAACCGAGGTCCGAGGTTTCAACGGCCGAGACGTGGACGAAGACGTCCTTGCCGCCATCGTCGGGCGCGATGAAGCCGTAGCCTTTAGTGGGATTGTACCATTTAACAGTGCCGGTAGCCATTTGGAGACCTCCGTCTGGCGTTGACCGCAGGGAGGGATCCCTGGTCGGCCTGTCGGGTCTGAATGGGATCGGCTTTTGGACCTCGGTGCGTGATGCAAAGGGAGCAGCGGCGTTACGCAGAGAGAGATCGACAGGCCCTAGATGGGAAGCCGGTCCCCGTTGTGCAAGGGCGGGGTCAGAAGTCGTAGGACACCTTGGCCACCAGCGCCTGTTTATACTGCTCGCCGAAGGTGTCGGCGTCGGTGTCGTGATAGCGCACGTCCAGCGACAGGGCGTCGGTCATGGCGTAGGTGACGCCGGCGTTCCAGCCGGTGTAGTCGGGCCCGCCCGTCTGGTTGCGCCGCCCCACCGCCGCCGTGCCGTTCAGCCGGGGGGTGAAGTCCCAACCGATCTGGCCCTCGACCCAGGTGAAGGACTCGGTCGGGCCGGCGACGTCGGGCGAATACTGGACCTGCAGCCGGGCGCTGGCCGGGCCGATGGAGCGGCTGACGTTGCCGGTCAGCTCCCAGGCGTCCTGGTCGTAGCCGCCCTCGGCGCCCAGGCGGTTCTTGTAGGCGACGTTGAAGTCGAACTGATAGCCGAAGGCCTCGGGCTGATAGCCGGCGACGAACTCGGCCTCGACGTTCGAGCCGCCCGACTGGACCGTCTCGAAGCCGGGGCCGGCGTAGAACAGGCCGTCCGCACTCTGCCACGTCGCCGAACCGAAGGCGTAGCCGTCGTTGCCGGATTTCGACGCATTCTTGGATCGGTTGTCCGTGCCGGCGCCCAGTTCGAACGACCAGGCGTCCCGCCACGACGGACCCGAGGCGGTTTGGGCCGCAGCAGGCGCGGCCACGGCGGCGGCGAGGGCGAAGGCGGCGAACATGGGGACGGATGTGCGGATCATGACGGCTCCAACGCGCGAAATGCGGTTCGGCGCCTTTAACGCGCTCCGGTCTTGATAGCGAATTGATCCGTGGCCTGAGCGAACTCTTGTCGCAGGCGCGCCACCAGTTCGGCGGTCGGCAGAACGTCGTGGATGGCGCCCGCGCCTTGCCCTGCGGACCAGACGGTCTTCCACGCCTTGGCCTCGTCGCCCATGTCCAGCTTGTGCTCGGGCAGGTGTTTGGGGTCGATGCCGTTGTCGACCAGCGACTTGGTCATGAAGTTGGCCGGAATGCCCGAGACGGCCGGGGTGTGGACGATGTCGGTCGAGCCGCTGTCGATCACCATCTGCTTGTAGGCGTCGGGCGCCATGGCCTCGGTCGTGTTGATGAAGCGGGTGCCCATATAGGCGAAGTCGGCCCCCAGCATCAGGGCCGCCGCCACGTCCTGACCCGTCGAGATGGCGCCCGACAGGATGATGGTTCCGTCGAAGAAGCTGCGCACCTCGTTGACCAGGGCGAAGGGGTTGATGATGCCCGCATGGCCGCCCGCGCCGTTGGCCACCAGGATCAGGCCGTCGACGCCCGCCTCGGCCGCCTTTCGCGCATGGCGGATGTTGGCGATGTCGTGGAAGACCTGACCGCCATAGCCGTGGACCGCATCGACCATGTCGCGCACGGCGCCCAGGGAGGTGATGATCAGCGGCACCTTCTCCTCGACCGACACCATCATGTCGGCCATCAGCCGGGGATTGGTCGGATGGACGATGTGGTTGACGCCGAAGGCGGCGGCCTCCGGCTTCAGTCGCGACTTGATCTCCTGGATCCACTCCCGATAGCCCTCGGTCGTGCGCTGGTTCAGCGAGGGGAAGGTGCCGATGACGCCCGCATTGCAGGCCTCGACCACCAGGTCCGGCCCCGAGACCAGGAACATGGGCGCCGAAATGATCGGCAGGGTCAGACCTTTTTGCAGCGAAGCGGGAATGGCCACGGGCGTCTCCTTGGTTTTCTTTCGCTACGCTTAGCGGGCTGTCGCGGGGGAAGGCAAATGGGAAGGGATTTGAGTCTGCGGTGCGAAAAAACAGAGTCTCGATCGTCTGAAAACGGGGCGGGCGTGAAATTGCACTGCACGCGGAAATGGAGTGCAAAGTGCAAGGGCGTGCAATTAGGCGGGTGGAGTTGGACTCCGAAAAAAACAGTCCAACGAGTCCAAGTGAGTCCAAGTTTTCGTCCTGCTGCGAAACGGCGCATCATACGGGCGTTTGAGGGGACGGTCGGTCGATTGACGCTGCCGGTCATCAAGACGTTGAAAGGGCGACCGAAGTTTTCGAGAGATAGGATGGGCGGCGTGTCTTTGGTCTTCCCTGATGCGGGAGGATTTTCATACGCGCCGCAAGCGCCTAAATGCCCAGCATGACCCACTACACCGACAACCTGAGCCAACTGGGCGCCCAGACCGCCGCCCCGACCAGCCCCGAAACCGCCGTGCTGGAGCGGGTGCCGAACCCGCACGCGGACACGCTTTACCTGGCCCGGTTCACGGCGCCGGAGTTCACCAGCCTGTGCCCCGTCACCGGCCAGCCGGACTTCGCCCACCTCGTCATCGACTATGCGCCGGGCGACTGGCTGGTCGAATCCAAGAGCTTGAAGCTTTATCTGACCAGTTTCCGCAACCACGGCGCCTTCCACGAGGACTGCACCGTCGCCATCGGCCGCAGGCTGGCCGACCTGCTTGAGCCCAAATGGCTGAGGATCGGCGGATACTGGTATCCGCGCGGCGGCATCCCGATCGACGTCTTCTGGCAGACCGGCGCGCCGCCCGAGGGGCTGTGGCTGCCGGACCAGGGGGTGGCGACCTATCGCGGGCGAGGGTGAGGCGAGCGCCTCACATCACCGTGGGCGGGTCGGTCCTGAAGCCTTCAAGCGTGCGCTCGAACTGACGTTGCGACACGGGCTTGGCCAGGAAGACGCCGCGTTCGGGCACCATCGCATCGGCCGGAACGACGGCGCCGGACGTCATGATGATGTCGATGGGCGGCCAGCGGTCGCGGATCGCGGCGGCCAGGGTGACGCCTGACATTCCGCCGGGCATGTCGATGTCGGTGAACACGATGCGGATGTCGTCGCGGCTTTCCAGGATGCGAACCGCCTCGAAGGCGTCGGCCGCCTCGACCGCAACATAGCCCGCGTCCTCCACCATCTCCACGGCCGCCAGCCGCAGCAACGGTTCGTCCTCGACCACCAGCACGAGCGGGCCGGTGGGCGCAGGGGTTCGGTCGCTATTCATGAAGTGGGAGCCAAACTCTCGGAGCGAGCCGTGAAGACCGCGACCAACCCTGTCGTACTATAGCGAAGATCGGAGCCCCCGGTTCCAGAAAGACCGCGCTCGATCAATTTGGAGCCGAAGCCGCGACGGGTGGGCGGTTCCGCAGGCGGGCCGCCGACCTCGCGCCAGGTCACGACAACATCGTCGCCATCCAGCCGCCAGTCGATCCACACACAGCCCTGCGGCACGGACGCCGCCCCGTATTTGACGGCGTTGGTCGCCATTTCGTGGATCAGCAGGATGATCGTCTGGGCGGCGCGGTCCGACACGGAGAAGGCGGGACCGTCCAGGCGGAAGCTGTCGGCCTCCATGACATTGCCCAGGGCTTTGGTGATCAGGGAGCGCAGGTCCGCGCTCTGCCAGTTCTTCTGGGTCAGGGCCGCGTGGGCGGCGGCCAGCGCCAGCAGCCGGTCCTCGAAGGCGCGAACCCGCTCGCGGTCCAGGCCCTTCAGGCTTTGGCGCGCGATGGCCTGAACCATGGCTAGGGTGTTCTTCAGCCGGTGGGTGGTCTCGGCCGTCAGGATGGCGTTGTGATCCTCGGCCTGCAGGCGGGCGGCGTCCGCCAGCACCCGGCCGGTCGTTTCGTTGGTGAAGATGAACAGGCCGTCGACGCCGCCCTCGGCGTTCAGAACGCGCGAATAGGAGAAGGTCCACCAGGTGTCGGAAACGCCCCGGTCGGTGTCCAGCTTCCACGGCAGGTCGACGAACCGGCGGCTGCGGCCGGCGAAGGCCTCGTCGATGATCGGCTTGGCCTGTTCCCATCCGTCGGCCCAGACCTCGATGAAGGCCGATCCCATGGCCCAGTTCAGGCGCGGGCCGAGCAAGGGAAAATAGGTCTCGTTGAAGAAGAACCACAGGTCCTGCTCGCCCCAGGCCAGGATCATCGATTCGGGCGAGTTCAGAACCAGGCTGAGGGCGGTCTTCAGCGCGGGCGGCCAGTCCTGAGGCGGGCCGAGCGGGTGGTCGGACCAGTCGCGGTCGAGGATCAACCGCGTCGCCGCCCCGCCGCCTGCGAGGAACCGAAGGGCGGGTTCGAGAGGCTCGGCGGTCGGAGGGTTTTCGGACGACATGTCCTTGCGACTTATGGCGGAATCCCGCGACGTCGCAAGGATTTCCGCGTGACGATGATCGTTGACAGCAGCGGGCGCAGGCGTGGCTTATCCTGACCATGGAACACCTTTACCGCCTCCCTCTAGAAGCCTGGGGCCGACGTCTGATGGCGCGAGCCGAGGGCTGGGCCGATCGGTCGCGTCCGCGCCGCCATGCCTACGAATTCCTGTGGTTCGGTCTCAAGCAGGGGTGGGCGTGTCTGTTCGGCGGGCTGATGCTGGCCCTGATCCTGGGGACCTTCCTGTTCTGGCCCGACCAGGCGCCGGTGTCGCGCTACGATTTCCTGGCGGTCGGGGCGGTGCTGATCCAGGCGGCGATGCTGGCGTTTCGGCTGGAGAGTTGGGAGGAGGCGCGGGTCATCTTCCTGTTCCACGTCGCCGGCACGATCATGGAGCTGTTCAAGACGGCGCATGGGTCGTGGGTCTATCCCGAGGACAGCCTGTTGCGGATCGGGGCCGTGCCCCTGTTCTCGGGCTTCATGTATGCGGCGGTCGGCAGCTATATCGCGCGGGTGCAGCGTATCTTCCACATCCGGGTGCGGGGGTATCCGCCGCTTTGGACGACCTGGGTGCTGGCGGCGGCCATCTACGTCAACTTCTTCGCCCATCATTGGCTGCCGGACGTGCGGATCGCGTTGTTCATCGCGACCGCCCTGTTGTTCGGACGGGGGTGGTTCTATTTCACGGCGGATCGGAAGCGGCGGTCGATGCCGCTGCTGCTGGGCTATTTCCTGGTGGCCCTGTTCATCTGGTTCGCCGAGAACCTGGGCACGCTGGGCCGGGCCTGGGTCTATCCGGGCCAGGCGGACGGGTGGGAGATTGTGTCCCTGGCCAAGTTGGGCAGCTGGTTCCTGCTGATGATCATTTCGGTCGTGCTGGTCTCATTGGTCCACCGGCCGGAAGACGAGGTCAGCGGCTCTCCAGCGCCCCGCGCATGACGGCGGACCTGCGGCTCATGCGGGCCTTGAGCAGGCGATAGGCGACGGCGACGACCAGGATGGCCAGGGCGATGGCGCCGATCAGCAGGGTGGGGCCGTGAGCCTCGCTGAGCAGTTCCATCCGCGCCAGTCCTTGGGCTGCCAGATAGCCCGGCGCCAGCATGGCCAGGACCCAAACGACCGCCGACGTGACATTGCCGAACTGGAAGGCGCGCTGGCGCATCCTGAGCATCCCCAGCGTCAGCGGCACGAAGGCGCGCAACGGGCCGAAGAAGCGGCCCACGAAGATCGACATGACGCCGTAGCGGCGGCAGTACAGGCGCGTCCAGGCGATGCGGCGGCGGTGCGGCCTGAACATCGGGCGCTGCAGGAACCGCACGCCCAGGCGCCGTCCAGCCCAGTAGGAGACGGCGTCGCCGATCACCGCGCCGACCACGCAGCCGACGATGACATTGACCGGATCCAGCACCCCGGCCGCGATCAGGCCGCCGGCCGCGACCAACAGGCCGGTGGCGGGCACGAAGGCGCCGACGACGGCCAGCGATTCGAAGAAGGTGATCAGGCCCAACAGGACGCCGGCCCACATATGGTTGCGGGCGATGAAGTCGCCCACGGCTTGCAACAGGGAATCCATACGAAGGCCTTGGGGGAGAAAGGCGGGGTCGGTCGAGGGGGCGAACCGACGCAGGGCGACCTTATGTCACCGGCTTACGGCAGGCGTGTGACCTTGGCCGACATATCCGGGCGGGGACGCTCCAGCGCCTGTTCGTCCAGCGTGCCGATGTGGATGAAGCCCGCGACGCTCTCGTTCTCGCCCACGCCGAACAGGGGCAGGGCCTGCGGATCGTAGCTGTACCAGTCGGTGATCCAGCTGGCGGAGTAGCCGAAGCCGCCGGCCGCGTGCTCCAGGTTCATGCACACCGCCCCGGCCGACAACTGCTGCTCCCAGATCGGCTTGGCGTTGGGGACGGGGGTGGAGACGACCAAGATGGTGACGGGCGCGGCGGTCAGCTTGGCCAGCACCGTCTGATCCTTGGCCGGGCCGTTCCTGAGCTCGACCAGCACCGCCAGCCGGGCCGCGATCTCGGCGCGCGACTGCGGCCCCAGGACCACGAAGCGCCAGGGAAACAGCTTGCCGTGGTCCGGCGTGCGGGCGCCCAAGGCCAGAATGTGGTCCAGCTCGGCGTCCGACGGGCCGGGCGTCGTCAGGGCCTGGGCCGGGGCCGAGCGGCGCTGGGCCAGCCGATCCAGGAAGGCCTGGGACGGAACGGGCGGGGGCAGGGGCTCGTTAAGCGCGGTCATGCCGTCTAGCTAGGCTTTCGACCCCCCATCCGCCATAGGTCGCCCATGCGTAAAACCGACGAACCGAAATGGGCCGAGGGTCTGGCCAAGCCGCCGGCCTGGCGCAACGACGGAACCGAGACGGTGTTCGACAGCCCGTGGATGGCCCTGACGCGGCATCCGGCGACGGCGCCGACGGGGATGAAGGCCGACTACGCCGTGGTGCGGTTCAAGAATGTGGGCACCGGCGTCCTGCCCGTGCATGACGACGGGACCGTGACCCTGGTGGGGCAGCAGCGGTTCGCCCTGGCCAACTACAGCTGGGAAATGCCCGAGGGCGGGGCGCCGCTGGACGAAGACCCGTTCGACGGGGTGCGGCGCGAACTGGCCGAGGAGGCGGGGCTGCGCGCCGAACACTGGGCGCCGGCGGTGAAGGTCGAGATGTCCAACTCCATCACCGACGAGATCGGCATGACCTGGATCGCCTGGGGCCTGTCGCCCGCCCCGACGGCGCCCGATCCGACCGAAATCATCGCCGTGGTTCGCGTGCCGTTCCTGGATCTGCTGGAGGAGATCGGGCGGGGGACGGTGCGCGACGGGCTGACGGTGGCGACGGCCTACAGGGCCTACCATATGGCGATGGTCGGCGAACTGCCGCAGGCGCTGGCGCAGGCCATGCTGAGGCGGGTAGGATGAGCGCGAAGGAGCCTGTCATGGCCAAGCTTGAAGTCGTCGCGGAAAACGAAACCGACAGCGTGTGGCGCCAGCTGCGCGCCTCGGCCGAGGCCGCCTCGCGCGAGGAGCCGCAACTCGGCTCGCAGATGAATGCCGTGATTTTATCGCACGACGACCTGGCCGGCGCGCTCAGCTTCCAGATCGCGCGCAAGCTGGCGGACGGCGAGATGAGCGCCATGTCGGTGCGCGAGGTCTGCCTGTCGGCGTTCAAGGCCGATCCGTCTATGGTCGAGGCGGCGGAAGCGGACCTGCAGGCTGTGGCCGAACGCGATCCGGCGATCCGCAACCTGTTGCAGCCCTTCCTGTATTTCAAAGGCTTTCAGGCGCTGCAGGGCTGGCGCGTGGCGCACTGGCTGTGGGGGCAGGGGCGCGAGACCCTGGCCTTCCATTTCCAGAGCCGGATTTCGGAGCTGTTCCAACTGGACATCCACCCCGCCGCGCGGCTGGGCAAGGGGCTGTTCCTGGACCATGGCACCGGCATCGTCATCGGCGAGACGGCGGTGGTCGGCGACGACGTGTCCATGCTGCACAACGTGACCCTGGGCGGGACGGGGGCCGAACGCGGCGACCGCCACCCCAAGATCGGCAAGGGCGTGCTGCTGGGCGCGGGGGCCAAGGTGCTGGGCAATATCCACATCGGCGACTACGCCAAGGTGGCGTCAGGCTCGGTGGTGCTGAAGGCCGTGCCGACCGGCTGCACCGTGGCGGGCGTGCCCGCGCGTCTGGTCAACTGCCCGACCGGGGCCGAGCCGGCGCGGACCATGGATCACACCCTGGCCGACGTGGTCTATGACTTCGTGATCTGACCGGGCGTCAGCCGTGGGGCGACGCCGCCCCGTAATGGAACAGAGCCATGGCCGTCATGGCGCAGGCCAGGACGACCGGCGACGCTAGAAGCGCCCGCCGACAGCGGTGAGCGATGTAAAGCGCTTCGCCGACCATGATCGACAGCAGCATCTGCGTTTCCCCCGAAACGAACGGTGACACTTATTTGACGTCGCCGCGCGTCGGGGGCCGTAAAGGAAAATGAACGACGCCGCACATTTTCCGTTCAGCCGGTCGCGGCGGTGGAAAATGACGGGCGGCGGTTCCCCTGACCCCCGGACTTCTCTAGGGTCCGCCGCCAATCCAAGACCATGAGGCCATCCGTGAAAGACACCGACCTGAAGCGCATCGAGGGCCACCTCAAGCGCACCTTCAACACCGGCGGCATCATCGTGAAGGCCCGCCCCAAGCAGAACGATTCGGCCGAGGTCTATGTCGGCGACGAGTTCATCGGCATCGTCTTCGAGGACGAGGACGAGGAGGGCTCCTTCATGTTCGAAATGGCCATCCTGGCCGAAGACCTGCCGGACTGAACGGGAGACCAGCCCCCCTGGCCTTCAGCCCGCGTGGGCGATGAAGGTCAGGGTGTGGGTGTAGCTGCGCCAGGGCGTGGCGGCGCCGGCCGGGGTGGCGATGCGGTGACGCACCTGGGTCATATAGGCCCCCGGTTCGGCGACCCTGAGGGTGATCCGGCCCGAGGCGTCGGTGCGGGTTTCGGTCTCGATCTTGCGTCCGTCGTACTGGCCCGCCTCGCGAAACACGGTCACGTCGGCGCCCGCGACCGGCTGGCCGTCGAACAGCAGGCGGAAGGGCGCGTCCTCGCCCGCCACGATGTCGCCGGGCTGGATCAGGGGCTGAAGCTCCAGCCCGTGGCCCGAAGGTTTCAGCGCCGCGTCGTCGGGCGCGCCGCGCACCACATAGACGTCGGCGACCGTGATGCTCTGCACATCGACCAGTTCGGCGCCGGGCGGGGGCGGCGCATCCTCCTCGCCCACCATCTTCCAGCCGGACGGGGTCTGGTACATCTTGGCGGCCCGCCCCTCGCGCGCGCCGGACGACAGGCGATAAAGGCCGTCCACCGGCGTCGGCGCCTCGAACACCGCCAGATCGCGCAAATAGGTGACGGTGGTGATCGGCGTGTCGCCGTTCGGCCCGACGACGTGGAAATGGTCGGAGCGCATGACCACCTCGGCGTTGAACACATCCTCGGTGAAGGCGGCCTCGACCGTCACATGGTCGCGGTTGGTGGCGTCGAACACGTTGGGCCGCAAATAGGGCGAATGGGCCTGGGCCGCGCCCGCGCCCCAGACGGCGACCAGGCTGGCCAGAAGACTGGCGTGGAGGAAGGGTCTGCTCATGCTGGGCCCCTTGCGTTCGTCGGATAATATAAGATTGCGAGGCGTTTGCAACATTATGGCCTTGCGTGAGGCGGCGATGTGCGGCCAGGCTGGGCGTCCCTGAAACACCCTTCGAGGTCTCCATGCCCGTGAAAACCGTCGCCGAATTCGTGGCCGCCTACAGAGAGAAGGACGTCAGCACCGACGCCTTCGAACTGGAAAACGCCTATCTGCTGGAGGTGCGGCTGAACGGATCGGTCTGGGCCAAGTCCGGCGCCATGGTCGCGCGCACCGGCCAGGTGAAGTTCACGCGCCAGGGCCTGATGGAGCAGGGCCTGGGCAACCTGCTGAAGAAGGCCGTCAGCGGCGAGGGCATGGTGCTGATGAAGATGGAGGGCCAGGGCCGCGTCTATCTGGCCGACACGGGCAAGAAGATCACCCTGCTGCGCCTGGATAACGAGACCATCTTCGTCAACGGCAACGACGTGCTGGCGCTGGAAAACGGAATCAGCAACCAGATCACCATGATGAAGCGGGTCGCGGGCATGATGTCCGGCGGCCTGTTCAACGTGAAGCTGAGCGGCAGCGGCATCGTCGCCATCACCTCCCACTACGACCCGCTGATCCTGAAGGTCAGCGCGGCGACCGGCCCGGTGTTCACCGATCCGAACGCCACCGTGGCCTGGTCGGGCAGCCTGTCGCCCGAAATCGCCACCGACATCTCGCTGAAGACCCTGGTCGGACGCGGCTCGGGCGAGAGCATCCAGATGAAATTCCAAGGCGAGGGCTGGGTCGTCGTGCAGCCCTATGAGGAAACCTATATGCAGGCCAATAGCGGAGGCTGACAGCCCAGGTCAGTCGTCATTCCGGGGCTGAGCGGAGCGAAGAACCCGGAATCCAGGGCCCGCAAGCGCTCTGCTGAACGCATTTAAAGCCTGATGCGCGCCTCCTGGGTTCCGGGTTCGTCCTTCGGACGCCCCGGAATGACGTCACTAGGCTGATTGTCGATCGACCTACCCCTTGAGATGGAGGCCCCGCCGTCACTCCGCGCGTTCCAGCCCCGCGATCGCTTCGCCGATGTCGTCGGCCTTCTTCTTCAGCACGGCCTGGGCGTCATAGAGGGCGCGGTTGTAGAAGAAAGGGCCGATTTCTCGGGCGAGGAAGTCGATCAGCATCTCGGCCGGAAGGTCGCGCAGTTCGACGTCCAGCTCGTCCCGGAAATAGGGGCGCAGCTTCGCCGTGATGGCGGCGACCTCCTCGCGGCTGAAGCGGATGGGCGTCATGCGACCTCGGCCAGGGCTTCCTCCGCCGCGACCCAGGCCGCTTCGGCGGCGGCCAGATCGGCCTCGGTCTTGGCGCGGGCGCGGGTCAGGCCCTCCAGGGCTTTTGGATTGCTGACCGAGGCGGTGGCCATGTCGTCGTCGATGCGGGCGATCTCGGCGGTCAGGCGGGTCATGGTCTCCTCGGCCTTCTTCACCGCATGACGCAGCGTCGAGGGCGAAGGGCCTGATTTCTTGTCGTTCTTCTTGCCCTTATTGTTCTGGACGGGAGCGGCCGCCGCCTCTTCCTTCTTGATCTGACTGGGCTTGGCGATGGCCTGTTTGGCGCGGTCCAGGACGAACTTGGCGTAGTCGTCCATGTCGCCGTCGAACGGCTTGACCGTGCCGTCGGCGGCCAGCCACAGGCGATCGGCCACCATCTCCATCAACGAACGGTCGTGGGTGATCAGGATGACGGCGCCGGTGTAGTCGTTCAGCGCATCCAGCAGGGCGCGGCGGCTGTCGATGTCCAGGTGGTTGGTCGGTTCGTCCAGGATCAGGACGTGGGGCGCGTCCATAGCCACCATGTTCAGCAGCAGGCGGGCGCGCTCGCCGCCCGACAGGCTGTCGACCGTGGTCTCCTGCTTCTCATAGCCCAGGCCGAACTGCGCCAGCTTGGAGCGGCGGGCGCTTTCGGGCGCATCCGGCATGGCGCGGCGGATGATCTCCAGCGGCGTGTCGGTCGGGTCCATCGCCTCGATCTGATGCTGGTGGAACCAGCCGACCTTCATCTTCTTGTCGCGATGGAGTTCGCCTTCAGACACGTTCAGGGCGCCGGCGATCATCTTTGCGAAGGTCGACTTGCCCGCGCCGTTGACGCCCAAGAGGCCGATCCGGTCGTCCAGGTCCATCCGCAGGTTCAGATTGCGCAGGATCGGCTTGCCGGTCTCATAGCCGACATTGGCCCGTTCCAGCCGGATCAGCGGCGGCGCCAGGGGGCGCGGCGGCGAGGGCAGGGTGAAGGGGGCGACCCGCTCCTCGATGGTGGTGGCCACCGGCTGCATCTTCTCCAGCCGCTTCATGCGCGACTGGGCCTGAGCGGCCTTGGACGCCTTGGCCTTGAACCGATCCACGAAGGCCTGAAGGTGGGCGCGCTCGGCGTCTTGCTTGGCCTTGGCCGACAGCTGCAGCCGGGCCTTTTCCGCCCGGGCCTTTTCGAAGGCGTCGTAGTTGCCGGTGTAGAGGGTCAGGGTGTGGTTGGCGAGGTGCAGGATGTGGGTGCAGACCTCGTTCAGCATTTCCCGGTCGTGGGAGATGATCAGTGCCGTGTGCGGGTATTTCTTCAGCCGCGCCTCCAGCCACAGGGCGCCTTCCAGATCGAGGTAGTTGGTCGGTTCGTCCAGCAGCAGCATGTCCGGCTCGGCGAACAGGGCGGCGGCCAGGGCCACGCGCATCCGCCAGCCGCCCGAGAACTCGGACATCGGCCGGGCCTGGTTCTCCTGATCGAAGCCCAGGCCGACCAGGATTTCGGCGGCGCGCGCGGGCGCGGCGTCGGCGTCGATCTCGATCAGGCGCGACCAGATCTCGCCCATCTCCTCCGGCTCGGCCGTTTCCAGCCGGCCCAGCAGGGTGTGGCGCTCGACGTCCGCCTCCAGAATGGTGTCGATGACGCTGACCGGCGTCGCCGGATGTTCCTGATCGACCGAGCCGATACGGGCGGTCTTGGGCAGGCTGATCTCGTCGCCATTGGCGTTCAGCTCGCCCAGGATCAGTTTGAACAGCGTGGACTTGCCGATGCCGTTGCGCCCCACCAGCCCGACCTTGGCGCCCGGCGGCAGGCTGACGGAGGCGTCCACGAGGAATTTGCGGCCCCAGGCGTTGAAGGTCAGGTCGGTGATCTGGAGCATGGTCGGCGCATGGACTTTCTGACTGGTCATCTCTATATGACCAGTCATGACGTATGATCTTGTAAGCGGCGAGGTCGTCATAACGGCGACGGAGTTCAAGGCCAAGTGTCTGGACCTCTTGGACCGCGTGAACTCGGGCGCTGTGAAGAAGGTTCACATCACTAAACGGGGCAAGGAGGCTGCCGTTCTGGTTGCTCCAGAAGCGGCGGCCGAAGAGCCCTGGAATCCACACAGCATGTTTGGGAGCATGAAGGGCTCGCTCGTCATCGACCCAAGCATCGATTTGGCGAAACCCATTTACGAACAGGTATTTGGAACGACGGTCGAGGCCGATATGGGCGTGGACGATCCTGACTACGACCTCAAGCTCGGACTAGGCGAGGAATGAGCGACGGTGTGCTGCTCGACACCCATGCTCTGATCTGGATCGTTTTGGGGGCGTCCATTCGCGAGGAAGCTGCCGCTGCGGTTGTGGCGGCCAGCGCCAATGGCGGTGTCCACGTTTCCGCTGCAACGGCATGGGAGCTGGGAATAATCCGCCAGAAACGGTCGTTGGAGGTCGTGATCGGTGGAGACGTCAGGGGCTGGCTGTCTAAGGCAGTAAGGGCCACGCGCGCGCATCTGCTGTCTCTTGACGTCGATCTCATGCTTGATGTGGGCGAGTTGCCTGATCTAGCCCATAGAGACCCGACTGATCGAATGCTGATCGCAACCGCGCGAGCAAATGATCTCATCCTTATCACCCGCGACCGCGCCATTCTGGCCTATGCGGCGGCTGGTCACGTGCGCGCCGTCGCCTGCTGAAACGGCGGCTTGGCGCGGCGACGGCGCGTCGCTATAAGCCCGCGACCCTCAATCGACTGAACAAGAAGTCACATCCCATGACCGAACGCACCTTCTCGATCATCAAGCCCGACGCCACGCGCCGCAACCTGACCGGCGCGATCAACGCCGTGATCGAAGGCGCCGGCCTGCGCATCGTGGCTCAGCGCCGCGTCAAGCTGTCGACCGACCAGGCCAAGAAGTTCTACGAAGTCCACGCCGAGCGTCCGTTCTACGGCGAACTGGTCGAGCAGATGACCGCCGAGCCGGTCGTCGTTCAGGTGCTGGAAGGCGACAACGCTGTGGCCGCCTATCGCGAAGTCATGGGCGCCACCAACCCGGAACAGGCCGCCGAAGGCACCATCCGCAAGCAGTTCGCCCTGTCGATCGGCGAGAACTCGGTCCACGGTTCGGACAGCCAGGACAACGCCAAGATCGAGATCGCCCAGTTCTTCACCGACGACCAGATCGTCGGCTAAGGCTCCAGGCCGCGTTCGGGACCGCATCCCGCCCGTGGCCAGCGATCTGTCGCTCAAGTCGCGAGGGACCGCGTCCCGAGCCTAGCGACCCCTAAAACGAAAGGCCCGCGTTCGGAACCGGACGCGGGCCTTTTCCGTTCGGTCAGCATCGTCCCCCTCGCTGTTTCGGAGAAGACCCATGAAGACCCTCATCAAACTGGCCCCCGTCGTCGGCGTCGTGGCCCTGCTGGCCGCCTGCGGTCAGACCATGGAACAACGCGCCGCCACCGGCGCCATCGGCGGCGCTGTCGCCGGCCAGGCCATTGGCGGCAACACCGGCTCGACCGTGGCCGGCGCCGCCATCGGCGCAGTCGCCGGCGCGGCGACCAAGCCCCGCTAAATCCAAGGCCCAAGGCCCGGATGACAAAAAGGCCCG
Source organism: Brevundimonas sp. UBA6550 (assembly GCF_002434505.1). GTDB lineage: Bacteria > Pseudomonadota > Alphaproteobacteria > Caulobacterales > Caulobacteraceae > Brevundimonas. Next base: position 799,153 of record NZ_DJKE01000008.1, on the reverse strand, counting down.
GAGCGTGCGCTCCGGGCCTTTTCTGCGTCCGACGTCAGGCGCGCTTACCAGATGCGCGCGCGGGCGTCCGGCGCGATATATTCTTTCTGGTCCGGCGACACGCCGAAGGCGGCGTACCAGGCGTCGATGTTGCGGGGCGAGGTGGCTGCGCGCACCGGGCCGGGCGAGTGGGGATCGGTGGTCAGCTGTTCCTTCAGCGCCGCCTCGCGCGACTTCTCGCGCCAGACCTGCGCCCAGCCCAGGAAGACGCGCTGATCGCCCGTCAGACCGTCGATCACCGGCGCCGGTTGGCCGTTCAGCGACTTGTGATAGGCGTCCAGCGCCAGCAGCAGGCCGCCCAGGTCGGCGATGTTCTCGCCCATCGTCAGCTCGCCGTTGACATGCACGCCGGGGATCGGCTCCAGCTTGTCGTAGATGGCGCCCAGCACCTTGGCGCGTTCCTCGAAACGGGCGGCGTCCTCAGGCGTCCACCAGTCGCGCAGCACCCCGTCGCCGTCGGACTTGCGGCCCTGGTCGTCGAAGCCGTGGGTGATCTCGTGGCCGATGACCGCGCCGATGCCGCCATAGTTGACGGCCGGGTCCGCGTTCGGATCGAAGAAGGGCGCCTGCAGGATGGCGGCCGGGAAGACGATCTCGTTGCGCGGCGGGTTGTAGTAGGCGTTCACCGTCTGGGGCGTCATGCCCCATTCCAGCGGATCGACGGGCTTGCCGATCTTGCCGCGCTTGTAATCCCATTCGAAGGCGGCCGAGCGTTCGACGTTGCCGTACAGATCGTCGGGCTTCAGCTCCAGCCCGTCATAGCTGCGCCATTTGTCGGGATAGCCGATCTTCACCCCGAACTTGGACATCTTGTACAGCGCCTGTTCGCGCGTCGGCTCGCTCATCCAGTCGACGTGTTTCAGCCGCTCGGTCATGGCGTCGCGGATGTTGCCGACCAGGGCCTCCATTTGCGCCTTGGACGAGGCGGGGAAGTGCAGGCGGACATATTCCTGGGCCAGGACCTCGCCCAGCTGACCGTCGACCAGGGCCACGCCCCGGTTCCAGCGCGGTCGGTTCTCGGGCTGGCCGCGCAGCGTCTTGCCCCGGAACTCGAAGCGGCTGTCGACGAAGGCCTGCGACAGATAGGGGCTGGCCTGATCGACCACGTTGAACGCCTGCCAGGCCTTCAGCGTCTCTATCGGGGTGTCGGCGAACACCTGGGCGATGCCGGGGATGGCGGTGTTCTCCATCAGCACCAGGGTCTCGACGTCCGACACCTTGGCGCCCGACAGGAAGGCGGCCCAGTCGACGCCGGGGGCCAGGGTCGGCAGGTCCGCCGCCTTGGCCGGATTGTACAGCTTGTCGATCTGGCGGCGCTCGACCGTGGTCCAGTGCTTCTCGGCTACCCTGGTCTCGAAGGCCAGGATGTCGGCGGCGGACTTGGCCGGATCGGTCCAGCCGATGGCCGTCAGGGTGCGGGTCAGATAGGCCAGATAGGCCTCGCGTTGAGCGGCGAAGTCCGGCTTCAGATAGTAGTCGCGGTCCGGCAGGCCCAGGCCGCCCTGACCCAGATAGGCCGAGTTCATGTCCGGCTTCTGCAGGTCCTCGAACACGTCGATGCCGAACAGGGAGGCGCCGAAACCTTCGTGGCTCTGCCCCATCAGCCGGGCCATGCCGGCGTGGTCGGCGACGGCCTTGACCGCCGCCAGATCGGCGGCCAGCGGGGTCGCCGCCAGTTGATTGACCCGGGCCTCGTCCATGAAGCTGGCGTACAGGGCGCCGACCTTCTGGGCGTTGGCGTTGACCGGGTTGGCGGCGCTGGATTCGATGATGGCCTTCAACTGGCCCTGGGCGTTCTCGTAAAGCACGTCGAACGGGCCGAACCGGGCCTTGTCCGCCGGAATCTCGGTGGTGCGCAGATAGGTGCCGTTGGCGTATTCATTGAAGTCGTCGCCCGGCTTCACCGTGGTGTCGCGACCGGCCAGGTCGAAGCCCCAGGTCCCGAACGGCGACGGCGCGCCCGCCAGACCGTGCGAATGCTCCTGGGCCGAGGCCGCGCCGCCGGTCAGGGCGACGACGATACAGGCCGAACAGGCGGCCATCAGACGAATGCGAGTCATGGAAGACAGGGTCCCGATTTTGATCGGCGGCACCATCGCGCCGGTGCGGCGGTCTGTCGCATGACGTTTTTGTAATCTTTGGGGCGGGTTGATCGGGAAGCGCTGCCTACACTTGAATCCGTCATCCTAGGCCTTGTGCCTAGGATCCATACGCTCGCTGTTCGAACAGGGCGCAGGCTGCGCTTAACACCGGGATTATGGATCCTAGGCACAAGGCCTAGGATGACGGATGGGGAGGAGGAAGGGGCCTTAACCCCGCCCCAAACCCCGGCAGAACGTGTCCAGCACACTCGGATACAGCCCATGCTCCGCCGTCTTGACCCGTTCGGCCAGAGCGTCCGGCGTATCGCCCGCGACGATCGGCACGTGCGCCTGGCCCAGGATCGGGCCTTCGTCGACGCCTTCCGTCACCAGATGCACGGTGCAGCCCGCCTCGGCGTCGCCGGCGGCGATGGCGCGGGCGTGGGTGTCGAGACCTGGATACAGCGGCAGAAGGCTGGGGTGGATGTTCAGCATCCGCCCGCGCCAGCCGCCGACCAGCCAGGGGGTCAGCACCCGCATATAGCCGGCCAAGGCCACGACCTCGATCCCGGCGTCGCGCAGCACGGCGTCCACGGCCCGCTCATGCGCCTCGCGGTCCTTGCCGAAAGGCTTGTGGGCCACGGTCGCGGTCGCCACGCCCTTGGCCGCCGCGATGGCCAGCCCGCCCGCGCCCTCGACGTTGGACACCACCAGCCCGACCTCATAGCCGCTGTCCGGCGCCTGTCCGGCGTCGATCAGGGCCGCCATGTTGGAGCCCGCCCCGGAGATCAGGACGGCGACGCGCGTCTTCACGGTATCAGGCCGCTTCCAGCTGTCCGCAGACGAAGGCGACTTCGCCGGCGTTGAGCAGGGCGGCCAGGACCGGCTCGGCGTTCTCGGGCGAGACGATCAGGATGAAGCCGACGCCGCAGTTGAAGGTGCGGCGCATCTCGTGGTCGCTGATTCCGCCGGTCTCGGCCAGCCACTGGAACACGGCGGGCATGGGCCAGGCGTCCCAGTCGAACTTGGCCTGCAGACCCTCGGCGATGCAGCGCGGCGGGTTTTCGATCAGGCCGCCGCCGGTGATGTGGGCCGCGCCCTTGACCAGGCCCGCCTTCATGATCGGCAGGACCGGCTTCACATAGATGCGGGTCGGCTCCATCAGGGCCTGGGCCAGCGAACGGTCCTTGGCGAAGGGGGCGTCGTCGCCCCAGGCCAGGCCGGACTTCTCGACCACCTTGCGCACCAGCGAATAGCCGTTCGAGTGCGGGCCGGTGGAGGCCAGGCCGATGATGACGTCGCCGGCCGCCTGGCGATCCAGATAGGGCAAGGCGTGGCCGCGTTCGACGGCGCCCAGGCTGAAGCCCGCCAGATCGTAGTCGCCGTCGGTGTACATGCCCGGCATTTCGGCGGTTTCGCCGCCGACCAGGGCGGCCCCGGCCTGGCGGCAGCCCTCGGCGATGCCGGCGACGACGCGGCGGGCGGCGTCGATCTCAAGGCGGCCCGTGGCGTAATAGTCGAGGAACAGCAGCGGCTCGGCGCCCTGGGCCAGCAGGTCGTTGACGCACATGGCGACCAGGTCGACGCCCACGCCGTCATGACGGCCGGTCTCGATGGCGATCTTCAGCTTGGTGCCCACGCCGTCCGTCGTGGAGACGATCAGCGGATCCTCGAACCCGGCGGCCTTCAGGTCGAACAGGGCGCCGAAACCGCCCAGCGAAGGCTCCGATCCGGGGCGGGCCGTGGACTTGGCCAGCGGTTTGATGTGTTCGACCAGCATTTCGCCGGCGTCGATGTCCACGCCCGCATCGGCGTAGGTCAGGCCGTTTTCGAGAGGCTTTTGGGTGTCGCTCATGGATCTTTGGGCCTGGAATCGGGGCGGAAATGCAGCGCGGGTCTTGCCACACATGGGTTGCGGGGGGCTATAGCACCGGAATGACGCCGATCACCACCAATGAGGCGCTGGCCGAGTTCTGCGCCCGCGTATCCTCCGCCCCCTTCATCACGGTCGACACCGAGTTCATGCGGGAAACGACCTATTGGCCCCGGCTGTGCCTGATCCAGGCCGCCTCGGCCGACCATGCCGCCATCATCGACCCGATGGCCGAGGGGCTGGACCTGGAGCCGTTCCTGGACCTGTTGCGCGACGAGAGGATCGTCAAGGTCTTCCACGCCTGCCGTCAGGACGTGGAGATCTTCGTGCGGCTGGGCACCATGCCCAAACCCCTGTTCGACACCCAGGTCGCGGCCATGGCGGCGGGCTTCGGCGAGCAGGTCGCCTATGATTCGTTGGTGCGGCAGACGCTGCGGATCGAGGTGGACAAGGGCAGCCGCTTCACCGACTGGGCGCGCCGGCCGCTGTCGGAGAACCAACTGGTCTATGCGCTGGGCGACGTGACCCATCTGGCGGCGCTTTATCCCAAGCTGCGCGACCGGTTGCAGAAGGAAGGCCGGCTGGACTGGGTGATGTCGGAGATGGAGGGCCTGACCGATCCGGCCCTGTATGACACCAATCCCGAGAACGCTTGGAAGCGGCTGAAACCCAAGAAATTCTCGGCCAAATACCTGGCCGCCTTCAAGGCCGTGGCCGTCTGGCGCGAGCGGGCGGCGCAGGAGCGGGACCAGCCGCGGGGCCGCATCCTGAAGGACGAGGGCGTGGACGAGATCGCCCAGCAGACCCCGACCGACCCGGACGCCTTCAACCGTCTGCGTTCGGTGCCCAAGGGATTCGGCGGCTCGCGCCTGGGGCTGGAGCTGGCCGATGAGCTGAAGCGCGTCCTGGCCGATCCTGAAGCCTTCGCCCCCGAGATGGAGCGCCCGGCCCACCGACAGCCGGCCCCGCCGTCCGTGGTGGAGCTGTTGAAGGTGCTGCTGAAGGCCAAGAGCGACAACGCCGGCGTGGCCTCCAAACTGATCGCCACGGTCGCGGACCTGGAGAAGATCGCCATCAGCGACGACGCCGACATCGACGCCATGAAGGGCTGGCGCCGTCAGATTTTCGGCGAGGACGCGCTGAAGCTGAAGCGCGGCGAGATCGCCCTGGTCCTGAACGGCGCGCGGGTCGAGGTCGTCGAGATCGAGTAGGCTGAACGTCTCCTCCCCGCTTTGCGGGGAGGGGGACCGCGAAGCGGTTGAGGGGCTCTTGAAGTCCCACAGGCGCCTGTGACACGGCTTAGAGCCCCTCCGTCACGGCGCGGAAGGCGCGCCGCGCCACCTCCCCACTCAGTGGGGAGGAGACCTTGGCCTCAAATCCTCAGCCCCAGATCCATCGCCTCGGCCAGGGCCTTGGCGCGCTTCTTCGTCTGCTCGCCCAGCAGGACGTCGGCATAGCCTTCCGTCGCGGTCAGGCGCAGGTCGCCGCCCTTCACGCGCGCCGTGGCGTTGGCCAGCAGTTGCGGCGAGCGGCCGGACAGGTCGCAGGCCAGGCGGATGGCCAGGCCCAGGGCGCGGGCGCGTTTGGCCGCGTCGCCGTCCAGCAGCCGGTCGATGACCTCGGGCTGGGGCGTGGCGGGCGCGCCGCCGTATCGGGCGTTCATCGCGCTGGCCAGGAAGGCGCGCTCCACGTGGCTGATGCCGGCGACCGGGGCGCGCAGCACCTGGTCGAACACAAGCTCCAGCCGGTGGTCGGGATGCAGCCGTGCGCCTAGATCCGCCAGGCGGCAGGCGGCGCCGACCAGAACGGCGTCGCGCTCCGTCCCGAACACCTCGGGCAGGGCGGCGACGATCTCGGAAATCCAGCCGTTCAGCGCGCCGGGCAGGGCGGGGGCCACGCCCTGGCGTCCGCCCAGCGCGGTGCAGCCGGCCAGCAGCGGATCGGCCGTGCGCGTCGCCTCGTCCAGCGTCTCGAACAACAGGCCCTCGCGCACGCCCCAGGCCGACATCTCGATCTGTTTCAGGCCCAGATGCTTGATCAGCCCCTCCAGCACCAGGCCGGCGTAGGGCAGGGTCTCGGCGCGCTTCTTGGACACGCCGGGCAGTTTGGCCAGGCTGGCGACCGACTGCTGCGCCACCAGCCGCGCGGTCTCCAGCGCGTCCTCGGCCGACATCTGATACTGATGCACGACCCGCAGCGGATAGGATTTCAGCGCCATCTGCACCTGGGCCAGAGTGCGCCAGGCGCCGCCGACGGCGTAGAGGCGGTCGCTTCTGAACTGGGCCGCGACGGGCTTCAACGCCTGGTCGATGCGGGCCTTGATCCGGTCGGCGTCGAACCCCTTGCCGTCGGCCAGGGCGAACGGCCCAAGCGGCAGGGTCAGCCCATGTTCCACCCCGTCTCCGTTCAGTCGGGTCAGCTCCAGACTGGCGCCGCCCATGTCGGCCGAGACGCCGTGGGCCAGGGGCGCGCCGGCCAGCACGCCCATGGCGGCGTATTTGGCCTCTTCCTCGCCCGACAGGACGCGGATGTTCAGCCCGGTCTCGGCGGCGACGCGCTCGCAGAACTCCGGCCCGTCCAGGGCTTCGCGCACGGCGGCGGTGGCGGCGATCAGGGTCGTATCCGGCCGCACGCCCTCCAGCACGGCGGCGAAGCGGCGCAGCGCCGTCATCGCCATGACAACCCCTTCCGACGACAGTTTGCGCGTCGTCGGCAGGTCGCGGCCCAGGCCGGCCAGCACCTTCTCGTTATAGACGGTCCAGATCGCCCGGCCCTCCAGCCGGTACAGCACCAGCCGCACCGAGTTGGAGCCGATGTCGATGGCCGCGATGTCGCGGTCGGTCAGCACGGCGTCGGGCATCAGCGGCCGGGACGCTCGTAGCGCAGGACGGCGGGCAGGCTCTTGGCCTTGCGGCCGCGTCCCGAAAGGCTGGGGTTGGTCATGAAGTATTTGTGGGCCGAGAAGGGCCGCTCGGGATCGGCGGGCGCGACGCGGGTATAGCGCCCTTCGGCGTCCAGAACCCAGCTTTGCGCGTCGTCCTTCAGGTTTGCGACCATGATCTGGTCCAGAACCTGGTCGTGGACGGTGGCGTTTCGGATCGGCGTCATCAGCTCGACCCGGCGGTCCAGGTTGCGCGTCATCCAGTCGGCCGAGGAGATGAAGACCTTGGCCTTGTCGTGCGGCAGGTCCTTGCCGTTGGCGAAACAGACGATGCGGCTGTGTTCCAGGAAGCGGCCGACGATGGACTTGACCCGGATGTTCTCCGACAGGCCCGTCACGCCGGGCCGCAGGCAGCAGATGCCGCGCACCACCAGGTCGATCCGCACGCCCCACTGGCTGGCGCGGTAAAGGGCGTCGATGATCTCCACGTCCACCAGCGAGTTCAGCTTGACCCAGATGGCGGCGGGCTTGCCCATGGCGGCGGCCGACATCTCCTTGCCGATCAGCTCGATCAGGGTCGACTTCATGTTCAGCGGCGACACCACCAGGGCTTCCAGATGGTCGGGCGTCGCATAGCCGGTGATATAGTTGAACACCTTGGTCGCATCGCGCCCCAGCACGGGATCGCAGGAGAACAGCGACAGGTCGGTGTAGATCTTGGCCGTGACCGGGTGATAGTTGCCGGTGCCGAAGTGGCAATAGGTCTTCAGCGCATCGCCCTCGCGGCGAACCACCACGCTGACCTTGGCGTGGGTCTTGTATTCGACGAAGCCGAAGACGACGTGGACGCCGGCCCGCTCCATCGCCCGCGCCCAGCGCAGATTGGCCTCTTCGTCGAACCGGGCCTTCAGTTCGACCAGGGCGGTGACGTTCTTGCCGTTCTCGGCCGCCTCGATCAGGGCGGCGACGATCGGGCTGTCCTTGGAGGTGCGGTACAGGGTCTGTTTGATCGCGATGACGTTCGGGTCGCGCGCGGCCTGACGCAGGAACTGCACCACCACGTCGAAACTCTCGAACGGGTGGTGGATCAGCATGTCCTTTTCGCGGATGGCGGCGAAGACGTCGCCGCCGTTGTCGCGCACCCGCTCGGGATAGCGCGGCTCATAGCCCTTGAACTTCAGATCCGGGTGGCCGCCGCCGATCAGGTCCGACAACTGGGCCAGACCCAGCATCCCGTCCACCAGAACCACGTCCTGGGGCGCCGCCTCCAGTTCGCCGACGATGAAGTCGCGCAGGTCGGCGGGCATGGACGCCTCGATCTTGACCCGCACGACCGAGCCCAGGCGCCGCTGCTTCAGCGCCTCCTCGAACTCCAGCACCAGGTCCTCGGCCTCTTCCTCGATCTCGATGTCCGAATCGCGGATCAGGCGCAGCACGCCCTTTTCCTGGACCTCGCAGCCGGGGAACAGGTGGTCGATGAAAAGGAGCAGCACGTTTTCCAACGTGATGAACCGCTTGTGCCCCGGCGTGGACCGGCCGTCGGTGGGCAGCTCCCAGAACCGGCGCACCTGGGTCGGCACCGGCACCAGGGCGTAGAAGGTCTTGGTCTCGCCCTTGCGCTTCAGCTTCAGCGCCAGGGAGAAGCCCAGGTTGGGCAGGAAGGGGAAGGGGTGCGCCGGGTCGATGGCCAGCGGCGTCAGAACCGCGAACAGCTGGTTCAGGAACTCGGGCTCCAGCCGCTCGCGCTCGGTCTTGGTGATGCGCTGGCGGTCGACGACCTCGATGCCGGCGACGGTCAGCTCCTTCTTCAGCTGGCGCCAGCGCAGCTGCTGTTCGGCCATCAGTTCGCCGGCGGCGACATTGATCCGCTCCAGCTGTTCGGCCGGCGTCAGGCCATCGGAAGACAGAACCCGCACCCGCTCGCGCAACTGGCCCTTCAGGCCGGCGACGCGGGTCATGAAGAACTCGTCCAGATTATTGGCCGAGATCGACAGGAAACGCAGCCGCTCAAGCAGCGGATGGTTGGGGTTGGCCGCTTCCTCCAGCACCCGCTCGTTGAAGGCCAGCCAGGAGGTCTCGCGATTGAAGAACCGGCTGGGCGAGGTCATCAGTTCTTCGCTGAGGGCCAGCTGGGGGGCGCGAGAGGCGGGAACCTCTTCGCCTCGGGTGTCGTCATGGATCGCGGCGTCGGTCATGGTCCGGTTCTCGCGCGCGTCTGTGACGGCCGCAAGCGGGCGCGGCGAAAATCGTGAAGCGCCGGGGCGACGAAACGGCCGCCCCGGCTGTGTCGGTTACTGGACGATGGTGTTCGGCGCCGTGCCGGCCGGGCAGTCGCCCAGACGTTTGGCGTCGATGGTCATCTTCATCTCGGCCATGGCCGGCGGGACGTTGGGGCCGGTGGTCTTGGTGGTGATGTCCACCTTATAGGCTGTGCGCATGTCGCCGGACACCTTGCCGTCCGACGTCACCGTCATGCCCTGGGCGTTGCAGACAGCGTGGAACTCGGCCCCGCCCGGCGCCGATTTGACGCTGTTCTCGCTGCAGGTCACGCCTTGTTGCGGCGCGTTGAAGGGGTTGGAGCCGGGCGCGGTCTCGCCGATGCAGATCTTCATCGTCGTCGGCTGCGGCATTTGCGCGGCGGATACGGTCTGTTGCCACAGGCCCGGCTGCGGCGCGGGCATGGAGGCGGTCTCCGGCGCGGCGGTTTCGCCCTTGGCCGTCTTGGCGTTGTCGCCGTTGGAGCAGGCCGCGAGCAGGGCGACGGCGGAAATCAAGACAAGCTGAACACGCATTTGGACGTTTCCCGTTTGCTGGAGCGCAAGGTCGCTCCGGCGGCTCAACGCCAAGGCAAAGCTAAGCGTTCAAAATTCAGCCACGATTCCCAACGCGAAGTTGTGCATATCCCGAATGTCGGGATTTCAGCCGGCGTCCATCGCGTCCAGCACCTGTCGGGCCAGGACGCGCGTGACCGGACGATGCAGGGCGTCCAGCCGCTCGACCACCGTGGCGGCGGCGTCGCCGGATCGGTCCAGGCGGCGCACCAGATAGTCGATCACCTCGTCGGCCGGGGTGATGCTGCGTTCCGAGAAACGGGCGCGCAGGATGGCCGACAGCACCGCGTCGTCGGGCGCCTGGACCGCCACGGTCCGCATCGCGTCCAGCCGCGAGCGCAGGTCGGGCAGGGCGACCGACCACTGACGCGGCGCCAGGCGAGACGCCATCAGCAGCGCCCCCCCGCCCGAACCGGCCAGGTTGATCAGGTGAAACAGGCTCTCGTCGTCGGCCTGGTCGGCGTCGTCCAGCAGCACCGGCCGGCCCTCCAGCTCCTGCGGATCGATCAGGGCCGCCTCCGCGCCGGTCAGCGGCGCGGCCCCGACCCGTTCTGCCCAGTCGGCGGCCAGGCGGCTCTTGCCCGACCCGGCCGGGCCATGCAGCGCCAGCACGGGCGCGACCCCGTCCGGCCAGCGGCCCAGCACGGCGGCCGCCTCGGCGTTGCTGTCCGACACCACGAAGGCCTCGCCCACGGCATGACGCTCCAGCGGCAGGCGCAGCTGTTCGGCGGTCGGACGGGACGGGGCGCTCAGCGCGGTCATGACCCCGTCATAGCAGAGGCCGGGATTAACCGCGTCGGCGCGCCTCTGTTGGTTCCGGGGAGGGAAGCCGCGTCGCTGTGGATGAAATCAGGCGAACGGAGCCAGGGCGGGGTTCAGCTTGCCGGCCTTGAACTCCGTGACCGCATAGTCGGCCAGACCGTGAATCTGGAACGGGTCGTCCTTCAGCAGGGTCTCCAACTCTTCCTTCGTGCCCCGGCTAGCGACGACCAACACCCCGCCGGTGCGCGGAACCATCGGCCCGGCGGCGATGACCAGGCCGCTGGTCACGTGCTGGTCCAGCCATTCGCGATGCTCGACCGTCCGCGCCTCGATGGCTTCGATCGGCTGGGTGTAGGTGATGGTGACGACGAACATGGCGGCCTCTTCAACGCGATGGACGCAAGATATCGTTCGCCGCGCGGGGCTTTGCAACGGCTGAAACCTTGACTTTCCGGGGCGATGATGCGCCCTACGCCGCTTCGATTTCCGGCGCCGACGGCGACGGATTCCACCGCCAAAGTCTCCAGACGGTTCGTTCCATGCACGCCTATCGCTCTCACACCTGCGGCGCGCTTCGCGCCTCCGACGCCGGTTCCGCCGTCCGCCTGTCCGGCTGGGTGCACAGGAAGCGCGATCACGGCGGCCTCTTGTTCATCGACCTGCGCGACCACTACGGCCTGACGCAGCTGGTGCTGCACCCCGAGACGCCCGGCTTCGCCGCCGTCGAGCGCCTGCGCGCCGAGAGCGTCATCAAGGTGGACGGCGAGGTCGTGGCCCGCGACGCCTCGGTGGTGAACCCGAACCTGCCGACCGGCGAGATCGAAGTTCGCGTCCAGGGCGTCGAGGTGCTGTCGGAAGCCGCCGAACTGCCGATGCCGGTCTTCGGCGATCAGGAATATCCCGAGGACATCCGTCTGGCCAACCGCTTCCTGGACCTGCGCCGCGAGCGTCTGCACAGGAACATCGTCCTGCGCTCGCGCGTGATCTCCTCGATCCGCCAGCGCATGGTCGGCCAGGGCTTTCTGGAATATCAGACACCGATCCTGACGGCCTCGTCGCCGGAAGGGGCGCGCGACTTCCTGGTGCCGTCGCGGCTGCATCCGGGCAAGTTCTATGCGCTGCCCCAGGCGCCGCAGCAGTTCAAACAGCTGCTGATGGTCTCGGGCTTCGACCGCTATTTCCAGATCGCGCCCTGCTTCCGCGACGAGGACCTGCGCGCCGACCGTTCGCTGGAGTTCTATCAGCTGGACGTCGAGATGAGCTTCGTGACCCAGGAAGACGTCTTCGCCGCCATCGAACCGCTGATGCACGGCGTGTTCGAGGAGTTCGGCGAGGGCAAGCCGGTGTCGCCCATCGACCAGCCGCACGTCTTCACCAACGACTTCGGCGAGACGTTCGAGCACAAGGGCTTCGAGCGCCTGACCTACGCCCAGTCGATGGCCTGGTACGGTTCGGACAAGCCGGACCTGCGCAACCCGATCAAGATGCAGGTGGTGTCCGACCACTTCCGCGACGGCGGCTTCGGCCTGTTCGCCAAGATTCTGGGCGTCGACGACAAGAACGCCGTCTGGGCCATCCCGGCGCCGACCGGCGGATCGCGCGCCTTCTGCGACCGCATGAACAGCTGGGCCCAGGGCGAGGGCCAGCCGGGCCTGGGCTATATCTTCTGGTCCGAGGATCAGGGCGCCTGGGGCGGCCCGATCGCCAAGAACCTGGGTCAGGAGCCGACCGAGGCCCTGATGTCGTCGCTGGGCCTGGGCCAGGGCGACGCCGCCTTCTTCGTCGCCGGCCTGCCTGCGACCTTCGCCAAGTTCGCCGGTTTGGCCCGCACCCGCGTGGGCACGGAGCTGAAGCTGGTGGACGAAGACCAGTTCAAATTCTGCTGGATCGTCGACTTCCCGATGTTCGAATGGTCGGAAGAAGAGAAGAAGGTCGACTTCAGCCACAACCCGTTCTCCATGCCGCAGGGCGGGCTGGAGGCGCTGGAGACGCAGGACCCGCTGACCATTCGCGCCTATCAGTACGACATCGTCTGCAACGGCTACGAGCTGTGCTCGGGCGCCATTCGGAACCACAAGGCCGAGATCATGCTGAAGGCGTTCGAGATCGCCGGCTACGACGCCTCGGTGGTCGAGGAGCAGTTCGGCGGCATGCTGAACGCCTTCCGCTTCGGCGCCCCGCCGCACGGCGGTCTGGCCCCCGGCATCGACCGCATCGTCATGCTGCTGGCCGGGGAGACGGCCATCCGCGAGGTCATCGCCTTCCCGCTGAACCAGCAGGGCGAGGACCTGCTGATGAACGCCCCGACCGAGGCCGAGGAGCGCCAGCTGAAGGACGTCCACATCCGCACCGCCTTGCCGATCAAGGTCTGATCGGCGCGGTCATCGTTGAAACGAAGAAGGGGACGCCCGCTGGGCGTCCCCTTTTTGCTGTTCAGTTCTCGGCGACCGAGACGAAGTTCCTGACTCGAGGCGGCACGGGCGGCGCCGGCGGGGTGCGGATCACCCGGATCGAGCTGCTGCGGCAGGCCTGGGCCGTCAGTCCGCCGGGCAGGCGGGTCGAGCCGTCGCCGCACGCCGTCCTGATCTGATCCTGCGTCAGGCCGCGCGCGCCGGACAGATCGGCGCCGCGAATGTCCGTCCGGTGCATAGACGCCTCGGAAAAGTCGGTCCGGGAGAAGCGTCCGCCGGTCAGGCGCGCGCCGTCCAGCGTCGAGCCGGTGAAGCGCGCATTGCTGAAATCGCCGGACGACAGGTTGGAGGCCTGGATCTCGGCGCCGGTGAAGTCCGCGCCCACGGCGACCACATTGGCTAGGGTCGCGCCGAACAGTTCCGCGCCGATGAACTTGGCGCCGGACAGGGTGGCGCCGTTGAAGTTAACCCCGTGCATTTCGGCGCCCGAGATTTCGGCCCGGCTCATATTGGCGCGCACGAAGCCGGCGCCCTGGGCCTCGGCCCCGGTCAGGACCGCGCTGGTGAAGTTGGTCGAGCCGAAGTTGGCCCCGACGATCTGGACGCCCGACAGATTGGCGCGGCTGAAGTCGCTGCCCGAGAAGTTGGAGCCCATCATCTCGGCGCCGCGCAGATTGGCCCCGACCAGGGTGGCGTTCATGAAGCTGGCGCCGGTGAAGGTGGCGCCCGACAGGTTCCGACCCGACAGTTCGCAGCGGTTGCACGACCCGCCCAGCGACACGGTGCGGGCCACGTCGCGGTCCTGCATCGACATCTCGACCCCGGCCATGGCGGGCGACGCCATCAGCGCCGCGCCTATCGCCAGCAGGGCCAGGGAGGGTCGAAACCGGATATGTTCAGCGATCTGTTTCACGAGACCTGAATGCCCCGAAACCCCTGCGCCACCTACTTAAATCGAGGTAACTTCGTTAAATCGCGGCAAGGTCGGCGGCCCTCAGCAGGCGGGAATGCGAAGGCCGCGCGGCAGGACGGTGGAGCCGTCGCCGCACGCCTGGTTCAACTGGCCTTGCGTCAGGCCGGTGGCCCGCGCCAGCTGGGCGCCGGACAGGTTCGTGCCCGAAAGCGTCGCGCCCGAGAAGTTCGCGCCTTCCAGATAGGCGCCCACGAAACTGGCGTTGGTCAGGTTGGCGCGCGTGAAGTTGGAGCCGGAGAAGACCCCGCCATAGCCTTCGACGTCGCGCAGATCGGCGCCGGAGAAGCGGGTGCGGTTCATCACACTCAGGCTCATGTCCGACTGGCGCAGGCGCGACCCGGCCAGGTTCAGCCCGCGCGCCTCCAGGCCCGAGAAATCGCCCTGGAACAGGTTGCAGCCGGCGCAGGAGGCGCCGCGTCTCACGCTGGCGATCTGGCCCGCGTTCTGGGCCAGGACGGGCGTCGCCGCGGCCAGCAAGGCGGTTGCGATCAGGCCGAGAGAGAGTGTGCGTTTCATGGATCGGGCTCCGCCGTTTGATCGTCCTGAAGCAAACCCTAGGCCATAACCCTTAACCTACCCCTGATCGCCGCCCTTCAGCGCCGGCGCCGCCCCGCAGGTGTCGCAGGTCCAGCCGCCGCCGCGCTGTTGCAGGGTGAAGTCGCCGCAGGCGGGGCAGGCGACGGCCTCGCCCGACGTCGAGGCGCGGGCCTCGGGTTCAGTCTTCTTGCCGAACGGCAGGACCACCAGATTGTCGGGCGCGGACCCGCGCGCGAACCCCTTGGAGATGAAGCGGGCGGCGGGCACGGCCTGGCCCTGCGGCGCGGCGCCCTCCAGCCCGTCGCCGTCCATCGCCTCGGCCTCGCCATTGGCCAGTTCGTGCCGGTCCAGATAGGAAACGCCCAGCTCGCGGAAGATGTAGTCCAGGATCGAGGTGGCCGAGCGGATGGAATCGTTGCCCGTCACGCGGCCCGCCGGCTCGAACCGGGTGAAGACGAAGGCGTCCACGAACTCGTCCAGCGGCACGCCGTATTGCAGGCCGATGGAGATGGCGATGGCGAAGTTGTTCATCAGGCTGCGGAAGGCGGCGCCTTCCTTGTGCATGTCGATGAAGATTTCGCCCAGTTCGCCGTCTTCGTATTCGCCGGTGTGGATATAGACCTTGTGGCCCCCCACGGCGGCCTTCTGGATATAGCCCTTGCGGCGGTCGGGCAGTTTGCGGCGGGCGCGCTCGCGCTCGACCACCCGTTCCACCACCCGCTCGGTCGGACGCGGCGCCTCGCGCGTCGGTTCGGGCCGCGCGGCCGTCTCGACGGCGGGCAGGGTCAGCAGCGGGCGGGCGGGCGGCGCGGCGCGTTGCAGCCGGATGGCGCGGCGGCCGTCCAGCGCCGCCTGGCCCATCAGCCGCGCCGCCTGGCCCGCCGTGGTGCGCCAGTGGGTGGTCTCGGGCGCGATGTCGGCCAGGTCGCTGAACGGCGCGATGGCGTGGCGCAGTTCCGCCGCCGCCCCTTCGGGATCGGCCAGCAGGGCGGCGATGGCCGCCGGCGCCTCGGGCCAGGTCGCCAGGTCGCCGTGACCGAACACCCAGCGCGCGGCGGCGGCCTCGGCCTCGTCCGACACCCCCAGCAGCGTCAGCAGCAGGCCGTCGCCGTCCTCGATCCCCAGAACGTCGCGAATGAAACCGGCGTCCAGCACGGGGGCGGAGAAGACGGCGTCGAAATCCTCGGCCCCGGCCAGGGCCTGTTCGATGGCCGCCAGTTCGATGTCGGTGAAGCCCAGCGCCCGCAGCGCCCCATGATCCAGGCCCGGCGCCTCGACCAGGGTGCGGCGTCCGAAGACATGGCGTTCGGCCGCCTCGATGTCGCCGCCGGCCGCGCCCAGCGCCGCCGCCAGCGTCGGATGCAGCCGCCGCCCGATCTCGCCGTCCGCCGTCTGGAACAGATCGACGGCGGCGATGCGGCCCCGGCCCAGCCGCAGTCGCGCCTCCGCATCGTCCACGAACAGGCCGATGGCCGAATGCCGTCGCGAGCGGGGCTTTGCCTGCAGCGTCTTCAGCGCGGCGTCCGCGATGGGATCGGCGTCCCCCTGCAGCGCCCGGCGTCGGGCAGCGCGGGTTTGCTGGCCGGCGGCCTGAACCTCGTCCCAGTCGGACGCCGCGCCTCGGAGGGCGGCCAGATCGGCCGAGGCCTCGCCCGCCGTCGCCGCGACCAGGGCCGCCAGGGATTGCGCCCGCGCCGTCCGCGCCTCGCCCAACGGCGCCACGGCCTCCAGCAAGCCTTCCAGACCCAACGCCAGGACGCCCGGCCTGGGGCTCGCCAGGTCCAGCGCCGTGGTCAGCAGTCGCGTCAGGGCGGCCAGATCGTCCGCCGTCTCGCCGTCGAGCGCCATCACGGCGGGCAGGTCGACGACCATGCGCGCGGTCGTCGCGGCCGTCGCCGTCTCCGCATCGCGCGGATCGAAGGCCAGGATCAGCCCGCCGTCCAGCGCCGCCTTGGCCGCCAGCAGGGCCTCGGGCGCGCCCGCCGCGATCTGCGTCCGGTCCGCCAGCGCCACCAGGGGCAGGGCCTCTATGGCGGGGGTCAGGTCGGGCAGGGGGCGTTCGCCGTCCACCGCCCGCAGGATGTCGGCGTCCGACGCCCCGCAGCGCCGGGCCAGGGCCGCCGCCCGCCCCAGGGCCGGATTGCGCGCAGGATCGCCGCAGTCGCCGCGCGGCCCCTCGCACCGATCCACTGCATCGGCCACCCCGGCCAGGGCGTCGGCCAGGGCCTGGGCCGCCTGGGCTCCCAGGCGCGCGGCGGTCTGGCGTCCGCCGTGATCGGCCAGGACGGCGGCCGCGCCCGGATCGTTCAGGTCCACGACCCCCATCGCCGCCGCGCCCGACCGCGCGGGCGCCGCCAGCCCCAGCATCATGACGGCCGACAGTTCCTCGGCGAACAGCGTGGCCTGGGCCGCGTCGAACACGCCCTCCGCCACACCCGTCCTGGCCAGCCGGGCGGCCCAGGCGTCCACACCCCCATCCAGCCAGTCGCCGCAGGCGTCGTCGGACAGCCCCTCGGCCGCGATCCAGTCCAGCCAGGCCTCGATCTGCGCGTCCGACCAGCCGGCGGGCGCCAGCACCGGCCGCACGCCGGCGGGCCGCTCCACGATGCGGTGCTCCATCGCGACTCGTGCGGCGCGCGGGGCGAAGACGGATTGAAGGCGCATGGCGGTCTCTCCGATGGGTTCGCGCCAGCCTAGGTCCAAGACCGCCCTTCGCCAATACATCTGGTGTCGCAGGGTCAGGTTGCCCACAAGATATCGATTCGACCTTTGAGCCCGCCGCCGCCGCCTGGACGCTGGACGAAGAGGGCGCGGGTTTCTATGATCCGCGCCGAGCGTCGGGCCGTGAGTCCGGCGAACCCTTACGGTTGGATTTCACGACGTGTTGAGCAAGATTTTCGGCTGGTGGGAGGGCGCCACGATCGGCACCCGCTTCACCATCGCCAAGCGCGGTCGCTTTGTCGGTCAGGACGAGAACGGCAATCGCTATTACGAGAGCCGCGACAACGTCAGCTATGACGGCCGCAAGCGTCGCTGGGTCATCTACGACGGCTATGCCGAGGCGTCCAAGGTCACGCCCGACTGGCACGGCTGGCTACACTACACCTTCGACCTGCCGCCGACCGAGCAGCCGCTGCCGCGTCGTTCGTGGGAGAAGGAGCATCTGCCCAACCTGACCGGCACGCCCCTGGCCTGGCGCCCGCCCGGCTCGCTGGCCAACGAGGCCAAGCGCCCGGCCGCGACCGGCGACTATCAGGCCTGGACGCCCGAGTGAAAACCCGCCGGATCCTGATGGGCGCGGGCGCCCTGATCGGCGTGCTGAGCGCGGGGGCCGTCACGGCCAGCGTGCTTCAGGACGCGCCGCGCGATGCCCGCCCGGTTCAGGATCCCATCGGCGACATCCTGCGCAAGACCCCGGCCCAGCCGGCGTCGAACGTGCCGACCGAGACGCCGCCCGCAGGCGCGCCGGCCCCGCGCGCGCCCGTCGCGGTGACGCCGCCCCCGGCCGTCATCATCGCCGAGGACGCCGCCGTCGAGGAAAAGGCCGAGGAAGAGGTCAAGGCCGAACGCCCCGTCGCCGAAAAGGCCATCGACCAGCCCGCCACGCCCGGCCGTCGCCAACGGCGCAAGTTCGCGGTCATCCAGGCCATCGACAAGGTCACGGCCGAGACGATGAAGTTCGAGGTCGAGGTCGGCGGCCGGCCCGTGCGCTTCAACCGCAACCTGGTCTTCGCCGCCCGCGCCTGCGAGGTGACGACGCCCGACGAACTGACCGAGGACGCCATCGCCTATATGGACGTCTCGCTGCAGCCGCGCGGCCAGAATGCGTCGCGGCAGATCTTCCGGGGCTGGATGTTCGCCTCGTCCCCGGCGGTCAGCGGCGTGCAGAACCCCTATTACGACGCCTGGGTGGTCGGCTGTAAGAACTGACCGAACGGCGGGGAGACCGGCATGGATCGCAAACGACCGCTGAAGAAGGACGAGACGGTGGAAGTCCGTCTGTCCCACGCCGCCAAGACCGCCTTCATGGCCCGCTGCCAGGCCGAGGGCCGCACGGCCAGCGAGGCGATCCGCCGCTTCATCGACGCCGAACTGAGCCAGACCGCCGCCCGTCGTTCCGTTTCCACCGGCTGGCGTCAGCTGGCGGCCGCCGCCCTGGCCGGCCTGGCGCTTGGCGCCGTCGCGGCGCCCGCCCTGGCGCAATCCCGGTCGGCCGCGCCCAGCCGCGCCGCCTTCGACCGCCTGGACCGAAACCACGACGGCCTGGTCAGTTTCGACGAATACCGGGCGGGTTAGTAGGCGCAGCCGTCCGTCGCAATTCCGGGGGCGGTCTACCGCACCCGAACCAGGAAGCGGTCCCCTTGCAGGTTCAGCCAGGTCCAGGGCTTGAATAGGCCGGCGCCGGGTTTCCAGGACGCCAGCACCATCTCCGCGCGGCCGACGATGTTCTCGGCCGGCAGCAGGCCCACGCCGATCTCCGGCGGCCAGCGGCTGTCCAGCGAGTTGTCGCGATTGTCGCCCATCATCAGATAATGGCCCGCCGGCACGCGGCGCGGCGGCGTGTCGTCGCCGGGCAGGTCCGGCCCGCCGTCATAGGTGACGTAGCTGCGGCCGTCGGCCAGCGTCTCGCGCACCCGCTGCACCCGGCGCTGCGGCGCATCGTGATCGGCGACGACATCCAGCCGCGTCTGGCGCACGGCCACGCCGTTGACGAAGACCACGCCGCCCCGCACCTGAACCGTATCGCCGGGCAGGCCCACGACCCGCTTGATCCAGACCTGTCTGGGATCGCGCGGCAGGCGGAACACCACCACGTCGCCGCGTCGCGCCTGCGCCCCCATCAGCCGCCCCGGCCGGACCGAGGACGCCAGCGGCAGCGACGCTTCGCTCCAGCCATAGGCGAACTTGGACACGACGATATAGTCGCCGACCACCAGCCCCGGCTCCATCGACGAGGACGGAATGGTGAAGGGTTGAAACAGCAGGATGCGCAGCAGCGTCGCCACGATCAGGGCGACGACCAGCGTCAGGGCGATCTCTCGCGCTGCCTTGAAGGCGGACGGGCGGGGCGGGGGTGTCGATGTGTCGGTCATGCCGCCATCGAGGCCGACACGCGGGAACGACGCCAGCGGATCCGTGTCGGGACAGGCGAGAAATCGTGTCCGGACAGACCAGGTTCAATTCTACTGACGTCATTCCGGGGCGTCCGAAGGACGATCCCGGAACCCAGGAAAGGCGCGTGGGCCGTTGAATGGGGCAGCAACGCGCATGTGGCCCTGGGTTCCGGGTTCCGCGCTCCGCTCAGCCCCGGAATGACGAACTGAAAGACCGCTCTTTTCGGACTTAGGCGCTGGCTGAAGCGACCGCTTCGGCGCCGGTCAGGGGCGCGGTCAGGGCCGTCTGATCAGGCGCGACCTTCAGCGCGGGCGCCAGCCGCCTCAGATAGGCCGCCTGCGGCGTCTCCACCGCCCCGAACTGGCTGAGGTGATCGGTCAGGAACTGCGCGTCCAGCAGCGTCCAGCCGCCCTTCCTCAATCGCGCGACCAGATGCACCAGCGCCACCTTCGAAGCGTCGCGCTCGCGGCTGAACATGCTCTCGCCGAAAAAGGCCCCGCCCAGCGACACGCCATACAGCCCGCCGACCAGCCGCTCGTCGCGCCAGCATTCGATGGAGTGGACATGACCCATGGCGAACAGGGCCGCATACAGCCGCCTGATCGGCGCGTTGATCCAGGTGTCTTCGCGATCCGGCCCTTGCGCCGCCGCACAGCCGTCCAGCACCGCCTCGAAGGCGGTGTCGACCCGCACCTCGAACGGTTCGCCCCTGACGGTGCGGCGCAGGCGGCCGGGGATATGGAAGGCGTCCAGCGGAATGACGCCCCGCTGGTCCGGCTCGATGATGAAGACGCGCGGATCGTCGCGCGCCTCGGCCATCGGAAACACGCCCCGGGCGTAACAGGCCAGCAGGTCCTCGGGGCCGAAACCGCCGAAAGGCCCGCTGGCGCTGAAATCGCGGTCGGTCAGGCGTCGCCCTTCTGACGGGCGGCCCATTTCTCAAGCCAGTGGATGTCGTAGTCGCCCGACAGGATGTCCGGCTCGGCCAGCAGCTTCTGGAACAGGGGGATGGTGGTGTCGACGCCGCCGATGACGACCTCGCCCAGCGACCGCTTCAGGCGCGCGATGGCCTCTTCGCGGTCGCGGCCGTGGACGATCAGCTTGCCGATCAGGCTGTCGTAATAGGGCGGGATCGAATAGCCGGCGTAGATGGCGCTATCCAGTCGCACGCCCAAGCCGCCCGGCGCGTGGAAGTCGGTGATCTTGCCCGGCGACGGGGTGAAGGTCTCGGGGTTCTCGGCGTTGATCCGCACCTCGATGGCGTGGCCCTTGAACTCAATGTCGTCCTGGGTGAACGACAGAGGCAGACCGGCGGCGATCCGCACCTGTTCGCGAACCAGATCCACGCCGGTGATCATTTCGGTGACCGGGTGTTCGACCTGCAGGCGGGTGTTCATCTCGATGAAGAAGAACTCGCCGTCCTCCCACAGGAACTCGATCGTGCCGACGCCCAGGTATCCGATGGCGGCGATGGCCTTGTTGACCGTCTCGCCGATCTGCTTGCGACCCTCCGCCGACAGGGCGGGCGAGGGAGCCTCTTCCAGCACCTTCTGGTGACGGCGCTGCAACGAGCAGTCGCGTTCGCCCAAGTGCACGACATTGCCGTGACTGTCGGCGATGACCTGTATCTCGATGTGGCGCGGCTTCTGGAGGTAGCGCTCCATATAGACGGCGCCGTTGCCGAAGGCGGCCTTGGCCTCGGACTGGGCGGTCTGCACCGCCTCGACCAGATCGTCGGGCGTCAGGGCGACCTTCATGCCGCGTCCGCCGCCGCCCGCCGCCGCCTTGACGATCAGCGGGAAGCCGATGGACTTGGACGCCTCGATGGCGGCCTCGACCGTCTCGACCTCGCCGTCCGAACCGGGGACGACGGGAATCCCTGCGTCCTTGACCGTCTGTTTGGCGCTGATCTTGTCGCCCATGACCCGGATGTGCTCGGGCTTGGGACCGATGAAGGTCATGCCGTGGGCCTCGACGATCTCGGCGAAGCGGGCGTTCTCCGACAGGAAGCCATAGCCGGGGTGGATCGCCTGGGCGCCGGTGATTTCCGCCGCCGCGATGATCGAGGGGATGTTCAGATACGACTTGGCGGCCGAGGCCGGGCCGATGCAGACGCTCTCGTCCGCCAGACGCACCCACATGGCGCCCCGGTCGGCCTCGGAATGGACGGCGACGGTGGATATGCCCATCTCCTTGCAGGCCCGGTGGACCCGCAGGGCGATCTCGCCGCGATTGGCGATCAGAACCTTGGTGAACATGGCTTACGCCTCGAGCAGGACGAGGGCTTCGCCGAACTCGACCGGCTGGGCGTCGCCGACCAGGATGTCGGCGACCACGCCGTCGCGCGGGGCCTGGATCGGGTTCATCGTCTTCATGGCTTCGACGATCAGCAGGGTCTGGCCCTTCTTGACCTTGTCGCCCGGCTGGACGAAGGCCGGCGCCTCGGGCGACGGCTGCAGATAGGCGGTGCCGACCATCGGCGACTTCACCTCTTCGCCGGCGCGGGCGACGATGGTCGCCGGATCGCTGGGCATGGCGGCCGGAGCAGTAGCGGCGGCGGGCGCGGCGGCGACCGGGGCCGGGGCGGCGGCGTACTGCACCGGGGCGGCGTTGACGGTGATCTCGCGCGCGACGCGGATGCGCAGTTCGCCGCGTTCGACCTCGACCTCGGTCAGGTCGGTCTCGTTCAGTATCTCGGCCAGCTGGCGAACCAGGGCGGCGTCGATCTCGGCGTGTTTCTTGTCATCGGCCATTGGAATGCGCCTTGTCTTTCGTGTGTGTAAGCGAACGGGCGGCCCTCAGGGCCGTTCCCGGATCAGGGTCAGGGCCGCCTGGACGGCCAGTTCATAGCCGCTCGCGCCGAAACCGGCGATCACGCCGGTCGCCGCGGACGACACATAGGAGTGATGGCGAAACGCCTCGCGCGCCGCCGGATTGGACAGATGCAGCTCGATCACCGGGATCGACAGCGTCTTCAACGCATCGTGCAGCGCCACCGACGTATGCCCATAGGCGGCCGGATTCAGGATCAGAGCCTGGGCGGCTTCGCGCGCCTCCTGGATCCAGTCGACCAGCACGCCCTCGTGGTTGGTCTGGCGAAACACGACCTGCGCCCCGCCCGCCGCCTTGACGCACCGCTGCTCGATGTCCGCCAGGGTGTCGCGGCCATAGATGTCCGGCTCCCGAACCCCGAGCAGGTTCAGATTGGGGCCGTTCAGCACATGGATGACGGGGATGTCCGACATAGGGCGCGTGAAAGTGGGGTTCCAGGAATCGAGCCTGCGCATCGCAGCGCAAGAGGGGCCTTTTAGCGGACGCGGCTCGCGGGTCAAACGGTCGCCGTATCGAAGTTTACGCCGGGGCAATCGTCCCGGCGGCTTGCGGCGGTCTGGCGAAGTCGCCCGCCGCCGTCTATCTGCGCAACACGCCAGACGGAGAGCCGCCATGAACCAGATCCATTTGAACGGCGAACCCCGCCTGGTCCAAGCCGTCACCATACTGGCCCTGGTCGAAGAACTGGCGCTGGACCCGCGCAAGGTGGCGGTCGAGCGCAATCTGGAAATCGTGCCCCGCTCGCTTCACGCCTCCACCCCCATCGCGTCGGGCGACCGCATCGAACTGGTCCAGTTCGTGGGGGGGGGGTGATCGCGATCAAATCCGGCAACGACGGCTTTCCCTGAGGCCGTCGGAGGCTTAGGTCAGCCCCATGACCGATACAGCCTCCGAAACCTGGTCCGTCGCGGGCCGCACCTTCACCTCGCGCCTGATTGTGGGCACCGGCAAATACGCCGACTACGCCCAGAACGCCGCCGCCGCCGAGGCTGCGGGGGCCGAGATCGTGACCGTGGCCGTGCGGCGGGTGAATCTGTCGGACCCGACCCAGCCGATGCTGGTCGACCATGTGAAGCCTGACCGCTTCACCTTCCTGCCCAACACCGCCGGCTGTTTCACCGGCGAGGATGCCGTGCGGACCCTGCGCCTGGCGCGCGAGGCGGGCGGGTGGAGCCTGGTCAAGCTGGAGGTGCTGTCCAACACCGCCCACCTGTATCCCGACATGATCGAGACGCTGCGGGCGCTGGACCTGCTGATCAAGGACGGGTTCGACGTCATGGTCTATTGCACCGACGACGTTGTGATGGCCAAGCGGCTGGAAGACGCCGGCGCCGCCGCCATCATGCCCGCCGCCGCGCCGATCGGCTCAGGGCTCGGCATCCAGAACGAGGTCAACATCCGCCTGATCGTCGAACAGGCCAAGGTGCCTGTGCTGGTCGACGCCGGCGTCGGCACCGCCTCGGACGCGACCCGCGCGATGGAGCTGGGCTGCGACGCCGTGCTGATGAACACCGCCATCGCCGGAGCGAAAGACCCCATCCGCATGGCCCGCGCCATGAAACACGCCGTCATCGCCGGCCGCGACGCCTATCTGGCCGGACGGATGGCCAAGCGGATGTACGCCGACCCCTCGTCGCCCCTGGCGGGGTTGATCTAGCCTTCCATCCCTTCCGCCCGTGAACGGCAGGCGCGTCGAACCATTCCTGGCGTTACGCTCTCAGCCCGCCCGGCGGATCAGTTCGTCCGCCAGCGTCGGCGTCAGATAGCCGTCGGCGATCCGGCCCGTGGCGATCTGCCAGCGGCGCAGGGCCGCGCGGGTGTTGGACCCGATCACCCCGTCCACGCCTTGGGTGTCATAGCCCAGCTTGGTCAACGCCCGCTGCGCCCCGATCCGCTGGTCACGCGACATCGACGGGTCGTTGGGCCAGGCCTTGGTCAGGGCGGGCTTGCCCATGATGCCGTCCGCCGTCAGGCCGATGGCCAGCGCATAGCTGACCGAGTTGTTGTAGCGGCGGATCACATAGTGGTTCGGCAGGGCCAGGAAGGCCGGTCCGTTCGCCCCTTGCGGCAACAGAATGGTCGCCTCTTCTAGCGCCTCGGCGCCGTTCGGCGTTCCGCCTTGCGCCAGGCGCACGCCCTTGGCCGCCCAATAGGCCCAGTCGTGCTTGGGCCCTTCCGCCTCGGCATAGTCGAACCCGGAGGGCAGGACGACCTCATAACCCCAGCCCTGGCCGCGCTTCCATCCGGCCTGGGCCAGCAGGTTGGCGGCCGAGGCCAGGGCGTCGGCGTCGTCGCCCCAGATGTCCACCTTGCCGTCGCCGTCCTGGTCCACGCCCAGGCGCAGATAGTTGTCGGGCATGAACTGGGTCTGGCCCATGGCGCCGGCCCAACTGCCCTTCAGCCCCGACCGCTCGCGCCGGCCGTCCACCACGATGTCCAGCGCATCCTTCAACTGGCCTTCGGCCCAATCCCGCCTGCGACCGTCATAGGCCAGGGTCGCCAGCGAACGGATGACGTCATAGTCGCCCTGCACCTGACCGAAGGCGCTTTCCTGCGCCCAGACGCCGACCAGGATTTCGCTGGGCACGCCGAAGCGCTGGACCACCGACCACGGCACGCGATCGATTCGCTGCTTGGCCTGGGCGATCCGCACCGAGGTCACGGCGTTCTGCACATAGGCGCCGGCGGGCTTGGAGAATTCCGGCTGGTTCCGATCCAGCCGCACCACGGTCGGGTCGGGCGTCAGGCCGTCCAGTTCGCGGGCGTATTCGGCGCGGCGGGCGCCGCCCTTGCGCGCCAGGAACCCCTGTTTCCAGCCCTCGAACCCCTGCTGGTCATAGGCGGCCAGCGGCGGGGTCTGCGGCGTGGGGGCGGGGGCCGTGACGGGGGCGCCCGGTTGCGGCTGGGGCTGGTGCGTCGGCAGGGCGACCTGCGGCTCGGGCAGCATGGGCGCACAGGCCGAGACGCACCCGATCAGAAGAAGGCGGTAGGAAAAGCGCATGAGATTCAAACTAAAGCCCCCAGGGTCCGACGTGAAATGACATCCGCGCGAATGCCTAGTTTCACGGCGATTAAAGCGCCCGTGAGGCGAAAGCGTTGCCTTGCCGTTCGCGCATCGGCGTCATTAACCCTGTTTTTCGTCGACGCCTTAACGCCTGCGGCGTATCATCGCACCGTCCTCTGACGGCCTGATGGCGGAGTGGCGACGCAACGGGCGTGCAACCCCGTAAACCCTCCGTTCGACTCGGAGGTCAGGCCTCCATGGTTTTTGTCGTGCCATCGCGCTTCGCGCCACTTAGCACGTTAGGGGAAACAGCTCGCAGAGCAGACGGGGACTGGGTTTTCTGCGGTTTCGGCCTTTGGCGGCTTGACCTTCTGAACCCCTCTCTCTATACGACCGCCTCCGCCGCGATCCGACCGGGTCAGCGGCTTTCTTATTGGTTTCTCTCAGGACGTCCGACCATGAAGGTCCGTAGCTCGCTCAAGTCCCTGAAGACCCGCCACCGCGACTGCAAGGTCGTGCGTCGCAAGGGCGTCGTCTTCGTCATCAACAAGACCGACCCGCGCTTCAAGGCCAAGCAGGGCTAAGCTGACGGGCCTGCGCGCCGCTTCGGCGGCGTGCGCGCGCAGCGTCTTGCTGACGATCCACAGGCTGCGGATTTTCATCCGCGGCCTTTTTCGTGTTCGCGGTTGTCGCGCGCCGGCCGTCATGGTTAGCGTCCGCGCCTGATTTCTGGAGTATTTCCCCATGGCTGACGACGCTTCGTTCGACGGTGGTCCCGACGTTCTCACCTCGACCGCGCAAGGGCGCCTGCGCACCATCATCGAGCGGCTGGAGCGCCTCGAAGAGGACAAACAGGCCGTCATGACCGACATGAAGGAGGTCTTCGCCGAGGCCAAGGGCGAGGGCTACGACGTCAAGATCCTGCGCAAGGTCATCCGCATCCGCAAGCAGGACAAGGCCAAGCGCCAGGAAGAGGACGCCATCCTGGACCTCTATATGTCGGCGCTGGGCGAGATCTGAGGCTGACCCGGCTTGAAGCGAAAACCGCCGCCAAGCCCCTTTGAAGCCCAACGCAAGGCCGCTCAGCGCGCGGCCCTGAACGCCCTGAAACGCGCCCGCCGCTCGGCAGAGAAGGCGGGCGTTTCTCTGTCCGACTGGGAGGGCGAGTTCCTCGATTCGGTCGGCGAGCGGGTGAAGACCCACGGCCGCGCCTTCGCCGACCCTGAAAAAGGCGCCCCCGGCCAGGCCCTGTCCGCCATGCAGGGCCGCAAGCTGAAAGAGATCACCGCCAAGGCCAAGGGCGAGGAGCCGAAACGGCGGTGGGGGCGCAAGACGCCGGACTGACTGTCTCCTCCTCGTGAAATGGGGAGGGGGACCGCGAAGCGGTGGAAGGGCTCTTGAAACAGGATCGGCACCGGTGATGCGGAACCGGCCCCTCCGTCACGGCGCTGAAGAAGCGCCGCGCCACCTCCCCGCGAAGCAGGGGGGAGACTCGCTGGCCCTCACCCCGCCTCCTTCAACTGCCCCTCCAGCCCCTGCTCCCGGACCTTGCGGTACAGGGTCGAGCGGCCGATGCCGAGGCGACGGGCGATCTCGCTCATGTGGCCGGCATAGACCTCGATGGCGTGCTGGATCAGGTCGCGTTCGATGTCTTCCAGGGTCCGCAGATGGCCGCGGTCGTCCAGGATGCGGATGGGCTGGTCGCCGGCGGCGGCCGCCTCGGTCTGGGCGTTGGCTGCCGTTGCGGCCTGGAGCGGGCGCGCGTCGGGCAGGGGGGCGGCGACGCCGGAGATGGCGGGGAAATCGTGCGGTTGCAGGAAGGGGGCATCGGCCAGGACGATGGCGCGGAACACCGCATTCTCAAGCTGACGGACATTGCCGGGCCAGTCGAACCCTTGCAGCAGGGCCAGGGTCTCGGGCGCGCAGCCCGCGATCCGCTTGCCTTCCTCGGCGTTGAAGCGGGCGATGAAATGTTCGACCAGGGCCGGAATGTCCTCGCGCCGGTCGCGCAGGGACGGGGCCTCGATCGGGAACACGTTCAGGCGATAGAACAGGTCCTCGCGGAAGGCGCCGTCCTTGACCTGCTGGGCCGGGTCGCGATTGGTCGCCGAGACGATGCGGACGTCGATCTTGACCGGCCGCTTGCCGCCGACGGGATCGATTTCGCCTTCCTGCAGGGCGCGCAGCAGCTTGACCTGCATGTCCAGCGGCAGTTCGCCGATCTCGTCCAGAAACAGGGTGCCGCCGTCCGCCTCGCGGAACTTGCCCAGCGTCTTGTCGACCGCCCCGGTGAAGGCGCCCTTCTCGTGCCCGAACAGGATGGATTCGATCAGATTGGCGGGCAGGGCGCCGCAGTTGACCGCCACGAAAGGCTTGCCGGCCCGGTCGCTGGCGCCGTGCAGGGCGCGGGCGATGACCTCCTTGCCCACGCCGCTCTCGCCGGTGATCAGGACGGGGATGGAGGATTTGGCGGCGCGGGCGCCCAGCGCCTTGACCATACGCATCGGGGCGCTGTCGCCCACGATGTCGTCGAAACTGGTGCGGCCCTGGGCGCGCTTGGTCAGACGTCCGACCTCGGCCGTCAGCCGCTTCATCTGCAGGGCGTTGCGCACCCCGACCAGCAGCCGTTCCGGCCCCACAGGCTTGACGAAGAAGTCCTGGGCCCCGGCCTGCATGGCCTTGACCACCATGTCGATGCCGCCGTTGGCGGTCAGCACGATCACCGGCTCGGCGACGCCCGCGCTGCGCAGTTCGGCTAGACATTCCAGGCCCGACATCTCGGGCATCACCATGTCCAGCAGGATCAGGTCCGCCCCGCCGCCCTGGGTCATCCGGTCGATGGCCTCGCCGCCGCCGGCCGCATGGACCACGGCGTATCCATCCCGCTCCAGCACGGCCTGGATCAGCCGGCGCTGGGTCGGATCGTCGTCGACGACCAGAATGGTCTTGGCCATGGAGCGGTCCCTTGCACTTTCGCCCACCCTGTCGGGATGGATCGTTTCGGGACGATTTCTAGGCCGGCGAGGTGAAAATCGGGTGAGAGGGCATGGTGTTCGCCGCATTAACCTCGGCGGCCGGCGTCACAGTCGGTCTCGGGCTGAGCCTGCAGTTTTCGCCCGCTGACGATCAGGTCGGGCAGGGCGGACGGGGCGGCGGCGGCGCCCTTGGCCAGTTCCGCGTCCAGGGCGTCCTCCGCCGTGTCGCAGGGGATCGTATAGCGCGCCAGGCGTCGCCACTGGCCCGCGTCGTCCAGACCATAGGCCGTGATGAAGCGGCTGCCGGCCACCAGCAGATCCTGGCGACCGTCGCCGTTCAGATCCATGCGGCGCGACAGGCACGGCGTCGTTTGGGTGCAAACATGGAGAAGGTCGTCCTGACGCTCCAACTGCGCCATGAAGTCGGCGGGCACGGTCTGGCCGGGCGCGGGGCGAATGCGGATGCCGGCGATCCAGGCGTCGCGTTCCGCCGCCGTGGTCCCTGAGGGATAGGTCCGGGCCTTGGCGGCGCGGGCCAGGCGCGCGGTTTCGGGATCGGCGGAGCGCGTCAGCCTGTCCAGCGCGGCGACGCCGGCCTTGCCGCTCTTGAACCGCAGGAAATCGTAGTCGAAGTTCCGCGCCGACACCGCGCCGCGTTCCAGCCGTGCGATCTGATCCCTGACCGACAGTCGCGCCGGGTCGGCCAACGGGCTGAACAGGGCCAGGATGATCAAGACCGACAGGACGGCGGCGATCACGTTCGTCCGCTCCAGCGGCCTCATCCAGCCGCCGGGCCTAAACGCCGCGAACAGATAGCCAGCGCCATAGACCGCGCCGACCAGGGCGCAGGCGGCGGCGATGATGCGGTCGGGCGTCAGACCGTGCTGGCCGATCCGCAGGGCCAGTCCCCAGACCGCCAATACGACCAGCGGCGCGATCAGGACCGAGGCGGCGCGGACGCCGTATCTCAACGCAGCAGGCGGCAGATTGTCGGGACGACCGTCCTGATAGGCCGTGTTGATCAGCACGATCAGGGCGGCGGCGGCCGACAGGACCAGGGCCGTGGCGCTGCGCGTCTCCCACAATCCGTCCAGCCCGGTGAAGGGCAGGGCGGCCAGGAAACCGGCGACCAGAACCGTAATGACCAGCAGAAGCCACGACAGCAGCATCAGGGCGACGGTTCTCACGCCCCGGATCAGACCGTCGCGCACATCGGTCAGCTGAACCGCCGTGGCGAAGGTCAGGGCCGTGACGGGAATGGAGAACCAGGCCTCGCCCAGCATCGTCTGCAGAAAGGACAAACCGATCATCTTGAACAGGGCCGCGCCGAGATGGAGCAGCAGCCAGAAGGCGCCGGTGAAGCCCACCGACAGCGCCAGCTGCACCCCGGCTTTCCAGGCGATGTCGAAATATTCGGAGTAATCGACGACCCAGCGCCGCTCGCGGATCGCCGGCACGATCAGATGATGGGCGATGAACAGGGCCGCCGCCCCGAACGCCAGGATCGGAAAGGCGAGGAAGGGCGGCTGACGCGAACTGTCCATCGTCTGACGCGCCACGTCGTGTGCCCCCAGCAGCGCCAGAACGAGTGCGGCGACGGTCGTCCACAGGATCACGGCCGCCGGCTTGATCCGCCCCGCCGCCGCCAGCACGACCACCGGGCCATAGCCCATCGCCAGCGCCAGGGCGCCGAACAGGGCCGGTTGGGTCGCGGGCCACACCCGACCATCGGCCGCCAGATAAAGCAGATAAAGCGCCACCCCCTGGACCAGGCCGGTCGCCAGCCTGCCCACCGCCCGTCCGGTCGATCCACCGAGAGCGATCCGGCCTGTATCGTGATGCGTCTGATCGGTCATGGGACCGTCCTAACCCAGGATGGCGACGCTCGCCACGTCAGGCGAAAGGTCTCAGCCCCGGTCGACCGCCGCCATGTAGCAGCCGCGCCTCGCCGTATGCAGATGGATTTCGCGCACATCCGTTCGGGTGAACCAGGCATCGAGTTGATCGCCCAGGCGCACGCCGTCCACCACGTCGGCTTCGACCATCATCCAGTCGGCGTCATACGCGCGAACAGACAGCAGGCGACGCGCCAGCATGTCGGGAATATCGCCAGCCTCGGGATGGGCGCGACGCGCGCCCTCGCGCACGAAGATCGGGCCGGCGCCGCGGTAGGGGGAGGCGGGATCGTCAATGTGCGCCCGGTTCGTCAGGATCAGTGTTTCGCCGACGGCCGCGTCCGTCAGACTGACCCGGCAGGGGGCGGCGTGAGGTTGGGTCGCGGTCATGCGACGCGCGCCCTGGGCGGCCAAGGCGGCGGCGTCGAGCGCGAACATCGACGCGAACGGACTGAAGGGAAGGGATCGGATGCGCCAGGTCATGAGCCGTGATGTAGGCCATGGGCGGAAATCGGTCTGGCGTCTTTCGGACGTTGCATCTGGGACGGGCAATCCCCAAAACAAGGCCATGAACGCGCCCTTCAAGACGCCCAACGCCGAAGCCCCGCTGTGGGACCTGACCGACCTCTACGCCTCGCGCGACGATGCGCGGGTCGGGGCGGATCTGGAAAGAGCCAGGGATTTGGTCGACGCCCTGAACGCGCTTCAGGGGCGACTGGCCGCAGAGAGGGATGCGGCCGCGCTGAGCGCGCTGCTTGACCAGGCGATCCATCTGTATGAGCAGGCGTCGGACGTGCTGGGCGCCCTGGGCGCCTACGCCTTCCTGTCGGCCTCGACCGCGCGCGACGATGCGGCGGCCCAGGGGTTCGAGGCGGACGTGCGCGAGAAGATCACCGCCATCGCCACCCCCACCGTCTGGCTGACGCTGGAGATCAATCAGATCGACGACGTGCGGCTGGAGGCGGCCTTGGGCGCCCACGCCGCAGCCGCGCGCTGGCGGCCGTGGCTGCGGCGGGTGCGGGCGATGAAGCCGCACGAACTGTCGGCCGAGCTGGAGACGTTCATCGCCGAACGCGGCCCGATCACGGCCCAATGGCCGCGCCTGTTCGACGAGCAGTTGGCCGCGTTGCGGGCAAAGGCGGGAAACGAGAATTTGACCCTCGCCGAGGCGCTGAACCGCCTGTCGGACGCCAAGCCGGCGCGTCGCAAGGCCGCCGTCGAGGGCTTGTCTGAGGCCCTGGCCGCCCGTGCCCCGACGCTGGCCCTGGTGCTGAACACCGTCGCCGCCGACAAGGCGATGGAGGATCGCTGGCGCGGCTTCAAACGCCCCGCCGACAGCCGCCACCTGGGCAACGAGGTCGATGGCGAGGCCGTGGACGCCATGGCCGAGGCGGTGGCGGCCGCCTATCCGCGCCTGTCGCATCGCTATTACGCCCTGAAGGCCAAGGCCATGGGCAAGACGCGGCTGGACCACTGGGACCGCAACGCCCCCATCGAGACCACCACCCCGCGCGCCTTCACCTGGAGCCAGGGGCGAGAGATCGTGCTGGACAGTTTCTCGGACCTGGGCGGCGATTTCGCCGAACGGGCCGGCGGCTTCTTCGACAAGCCGTGGATCGACGGCCGGGCGCGGGCGGGCAAACAGTCTGGCGCCTACGCCCACCCCGTCACCGCTGACCGGCACCCTTATGTCTTTCTGAACTGGATGGGCGAGCGGCGCGACGTCCTGACCCTGGCCCACGAACTGGGACACGGCGTTCACCAGACTTTGGCGGCGGATCAGGGCACGCTTCTGGCCGACACGCCGCTGACCCTGGCCGAGACGGCCTCCATCTTCGCCGAGGGCCTGACGTTCGACCGGCTGCTGGCGACGGCGCCCAAGGCCGAGCAGCGCGGCCTGCTGGCCGGCCGGATCGAGGACGGGCTGAACACCGTGGTCCGCCAGATCGCCTTCCACCGTTTCGAGACCCGATTCCATGACGAGCGGCTGAAGGGCGAAGTCTCCCAGCCGCGCATCAACCAGATATGGCTGGAGGAGATGGGCGCCTCGCTGGGACCGGCGGTCAAGCTGAACCCCGGCTACGAACACTGGTGGGCCTATGTCAGCCACTTCGTCCACTCGCCCTTCTACGTCTATGCCTATGCGTTTGGGGACTTGCTGGTCGCGGCCCTGATGGAGGCGCGGCGCAACGATCCGGCGGGCTTCACGCCGCTGTATCGGGAACTGCTGGCCGGGGGCGGATCGCGCACCTATGTCGAGGCGCTGAAGCCGTTCGGCCTGGACCCGCGCGATCCGGCGTTCTGGAGCGTGGGTTGCCAGCGACTGGAGCGGCTGGTCGATCAGTTCGAGGCGCTGGGCTGACCAGCCGGGCTTGAGCCGTGCGACGGCGCGGGTATAGTCGCGCGCAAGGAACGACGAGGGGAAGAACGCCATGGCCGACCACGACCACACCGCCACAGGTCCTGCGGACGCCGACGCGCAGAGCTATATGCGCGGCCATATGGAGGTGCGCGAGCAGATCTCGACCTACCGCCTGTTCCTGACCCTGGCCAAATGGGGCAGTCTGGCCATCGCGGTTCTGCTGGTCTTCCTGACGCTGTGGTTCCATCCGGGCGGCAGCTTCATGGTCGCGCTTATCGGCGCCGTCGTCCTGGGCGGGGTGGGCTTCGTGGCCTTGAAGTCCAAGCCCGGCGCCGCGCACTGATCCAAGGCGTGCGCGGTTCACGCTTTGCGCGGACGGAAATCGCGGCGTCTCTCCAAGCTTTGGCATAACCGTGCTTTGACGGCTTGCGCCGGAACGGCCTAACCTTCGTTCAACGAGAAGAACGAGGGGATTCGCTTGGCCGTCGCTATCGCCGTCACCCGTGAACGTCGCGAAGGCGAGACGCGCTGCGCCGTCACGCCCGAGACCGTCAAGAAGCTGATCGCCCTGGGCGCGACCGTCACGGTCGAGGCCGGGACGGGCCTGGGCTCGTCCATCGCCGACGCCGACTACGCCGCCGCCGGCGCGGTTGTGAAGCCGGACACCCGCGCAGTGCTGGACGCCGCCGACATCGTGCTGAAGGTGCGCGGCCCCACGGCCCAGGAGACCAGCGCGCTGAAACCCGGCGCCATCGTGATCGCCATGCTGGACGCCTATCGCGACAAGGCCACGGTCGAGGCCCTGCGCGGCGCTGAGGCCACCGCCTTCGCCATGGAGTTCGTGCCCCGCATCACCCGCGCCCAGGTGATGGACGTGCTGTCGTCCCAGGCGAACCTGGCCGGATATCGGGCGGTGATCGAGGCGGCCTACGCCTATGGCAAGGGCTTTCCGATGATGATGACGGCGGCCGGCACCGTCGCCGCCGCCAAATGCTTCATCATGGGCGTGGGCGTCGCCGGGCTTCAGGCCATCGCCACCGCGCGTCGCCTGGGCGCCGTCGTGACCGCCACCGACGTGCGCCCCGCCACCAAGGAACAGGTCGAAAGCCTGGGCGCCAAATTCCTGGCCGTCGAGGACGAGGAGTTCAGGAACGCCCAGACCGCCGGCGGATACGCCAAGCCGATGTCGGCGGAATACCAGGCCAAACAGGCCGAACTGACCGCGACCCACATCGTCAAACAGGACGTGGTGGTGACCACCGCCCTGATCCCCGGCCGCGCCGCCCCGGTGCTGCTGACCGCCGCCCACGTCGCCTCGATGAAGCCCGGCTCGGTCATCGTCGATCTGGCGGTCGAGGCGGGTGGCAATGTCGAAGGCTCAAAACTGAACGAGGTCGTGACCACTTCGAACGGCGTCACCATCGTCGGCTGGGCCAATCTGCCCGGCCGCATCGCCGCCGACGCCAGCGCCCTCTACGCCCGCAACCTGACCGCCTTCGTCGGCCTGCTGATCAAGGACGGGGCTATCGGCGTCGACTTGGAAGACGAAATCCTGAAGGCGGCGATCGTCACCAACGCCGGGGCCGTGGTGCATGAGGGGGTGAGGGGATGATCACCTTCATTGCTGCTCTGGTTCCGACCTTTCTGATCAGCCGCCTTCTGCTTTGGCTCACGAAAGCCTGGCGCGCAGGCTATGCTCGCTACGTCGTGGTCAATCTGGCGTCTGGCCTGATCGCCATGGTGCTGGCGGCGGCGGGCTTCGCCAATGGCGGGCCGCCGAGATGGGATGCGGGCGTCGTCTATCTGGCGGCCCAGGCCGTCTGGCTGGCGGTGGACCTTTTCGCCCATCGTGGTCGCATCGCACAGAAAACGAAACAGGAGGTTTGACCATGGAACACGTCGATCCCACCGTCTTCCGTCTGGCCATCTTCGTGCTGGCGATCTTCGTCGGCTATTATGTCGTCTGGTCGGTGACGCCGGCCCTGCACACGCCGCTGATGGCCGTGACCAACGCCATTTCCAGCGTCATCATCGTCGGCGGCCTGATCGCGGCGGCGGCCGTGTCGGGCGATGCGACCGGCCCTAGCGCCTGGATCGCCAAGGGCGCCGGCGTCGTCGCCGTCACCCTGGCCAGCGTCAACATCTTCGGCGGTTTCATGGTCACGCGGCGGATGCTGGCCATGTACAAGAAGAAGGAGCGGCCGGCTCCCAAGGTCACGACGTGACCGACGCCGCGCAGATCGCCGTCACCGGATCATGGATCGCCACCGGCGTCGGCTTCGGCCTGTGGCTGTATGGGTGGTTCGGGACCAAGGTTCCGATCAAGCGCCAGCGGCTGCACGACTGCGGCATCGCCCTGGTCTTTTCGGCCATCCTGGTTCGCGTGGTGACGCAGGATCGGCCGCTGGGCGTCTTCGAATGGGCCCTGTTCTTCATCGGCCCCTTGTTCATCGCCGCCGCCCTGTGGCGGCTGGCCCGCACGTCTTGAGGGGAGGGGCGTGATGAACGCATCGCTGGCCGCACTGGCCTATCTGGTTTCGGGGGTCCTGTTCATCCTGTCGTTGCGGGGGTTGTCCAGCCCCGAGACCAGCCGGCAGGGCAACACCTTCGGCATGATCGGCATGGCCCTGGCCATCGGCGTGACCCTGCTGACGCTGGGCACGACAGGGGCGCTGGACTCGGTGACCCTGGCCCTGATCGCGGGCGGGGTCATCGTCGGCGGCGGGGCCGGCGCGCTGATCGCCAAGCGGGTCGCCATGACCGACATGCCGCAGCTGGTCGCCGCCTTCCACAGTCTGGTCGGCATGGCCGCCTGTCTGGTCGCCATCGGCGCCATCTATGCGCCCGACGCCTTTGGAATCCTGTCCGACGACGGCGTGGGCATCAAGACGCTGTCGATCATCGAACTCAGCCTGGGCGTCGCCATCGGGGCCATCACCTTCACCGGTTCGGTCATCGCCTTCGCCAAGCTGAATGGAAACATGAGCGGGGCGCCGATCATCCTGCCCGCGCGGCACCTGATCAACGTCGGCCTTGCGCTGGGCCTGGTCTTCCTGATCGGCATTCTGATCGGCACGGCTGGCGCGGCGACATGGGCCTTCTGGGGCGTCTTCCTGATCGCCCTGATCCTGGGCGCGACCCTGATCATCCCCATTGGCGGCGCGGACATGCCGGTCGTGGTGTCGATGCTGAACTCCTACTCCGGCTGGGCGGCTGCGGCCCTGGGCTTCACGCTGGAGAACATCGCCCTGATCATCACCGGCGCCCTTGTCGGATCGTCGGGCGCGATCCTCAGTTACATCATGTGCAAGGGCATGAACCGCAGCTTCGTCTCGGTCATTCTGGGCGGCTTCGGCGGCGGCGGCGATGCGGCGGCCGGTCCCGGCGGCGCCAAGGAGACGCGCCCGGTCAAACAGGGCTCGGCCGAGGACGCCGCCTTCATCATGAAGAACGCCTCCAAGGTCATCATCGTGCCCGGTTACGGCATGGCGGTGGCCCAGGCCCAGCACGCTTTGCGCGAAATGGCCGACAAGCTGAAGGAAGAGGGCGTCGAGGTGAAATACGCCATCCACCCCGTCGCCGGCCGGATGCCGGGCCATATGAACGTCCTGCTGGCCGAGGCCAACGTCCCCTATGACGAGGTGTTCGAGCTGGAGGACATCAACGCCGAGTTCGCCACAGCCGACGTGGCCTTCGTCATCGGCGCCAATGACGTTACCAACCCGGCCGCCAAGACCGACCCGACCAGCGCCATCTACGGCATGCCGATCCTGGACGTGGAGAAGGCGGGGACCGTGCTGTTCATCAAGCGCGGCATGGGCTCGGGCTATGCGGGCGTGGAGAACGAGCTGTTCTTCCGCGACAACACCATGATGCTGTTCGCCGACGCCAAGAAGATGGTCGAGGGGATCGTGAAGGGGCTGTGATGCGGCGGCTGACGATCTTGGGACTGCTGCTGATCCTGGGGGGATGCAGTTATCAACTGTGGCTGAGGATCGATGGTGAGTTGGAGGCGCCCCGCATCGCGATCACCGCGCCATGGATCATGCAGCCCACGACGTGTCTGGATCGGCTGTGGGTCGTCAAGGCGTCGGACCCTCAAGACCGGCTGTGGGATGTGGTGGCGAGAAATGGCGCGTGTGCGCCGGGTTCGGAGATCACATACGGACACGCGCCGACCGATTTCGAGCCGAGGACCTCGGCGCGCCCGCTCGAACCCGGCATACTTTATGAGGCGTTCGCCTCATCGAAAGGCGCAGGTGGCTCGATCCAGTTCATCTATTTGAACGATGGCTGGAAAGTCGTCACGGGGCGCTGAGAAATCTCAGCGCGCCAGCGCCCATGCTTGCCTCTATCGCACCGCTTGAAGACCCGTTATCACGCGCCCGTGAAGATCGTCGCGCACCAACGTTTCGAAGCCTTGGATTCCCTGCGCGGGGTCTGCGCCATCCTGGTGGTCATGTTCCATATGCCCGTCGCCAGCCACTGGCGGGACTGGGGCTTCATCCAGCACGCCTATCTGTTCGTGGACTATTTCTTCGTGCTGTCGGGCTTCGTCATCGCCCATGCCTATGCCGAGCGCTTGAAGTCGGGGCGGGATGCGGGGCGGTTCATGTTGCGGCGGTTCGGGCGCATCTGGCCGCTGCATCTGCTGATGCTTGGGGCTTTCTTGGGGCTGGAGCTGGCGCGGCTGGTCTTCCATTTCGACGGGGCGGCGCCGTTCACGCGCGATCGCTCGGTCGAGGCCATCTTCACCAATCTGGCGCTGATTCAGGCGTGGCACGTCCATCCCTATCTGACCTGGAACGGGCCGGCCTGGACGCTGAGCGCGGAGTGGGCCTGCTATCTGATCTTCGCCGGACTGGTGCTGATCGCGCCTAGACGGTTCCGCTGGATCGGCCTGGTCCTGGCGATCATAGGCGGCCTGCTGGTTTTGGCCTACGCCCGCCGTTGGATGAACACGACGTTCGACTTCGCGGTGCCGCGCGCCGTCTATGGCTTCTTCCTGGGCTGTCTGCTGCAGGGCGTATGGACCCGCATTCCCCGCCTGAAGGGCGCGGCGGCCACGGGGCTGGAGGTCGCGGCCGTCATTGCAGCCTGTGTCTTCATCGGCTGGGCCACGGGGCCGATCACGGTGGCCGTCACCCTGGTCTTCGTCGGGCTGGTCTGGGTGTTCGCGGGCGAGAACGGGGCCCTGTCACGCCTGCTGGACCGGCCTGCGCTGGTGACGTTGGGGCGATGGTCCTTCGCCATCTACATGGTCCATATGTTCATCCTGACGGTCATGCTGATCGTCGGGCGCAAGCTGGACTGGCTGCCGAACGGGCGACGGATCGACTTCGGCTCGGTGTGGCTGAACGACCTGTTCGCCATCGCCATGTTCGGCCTGATCGTCGCGGTCGCCGTCGTCGCGCACCGGCTGGTGGAACAGCCGGCCCAGCGGATGATCGACCGCTGGACCAAGCCCAGGACAGCCTGAACGGTTCAGGCCGCCATCCGCCATTCCGTCGCGGTTTCGGCGGCCCGGCCTTCGTCCCACAGCATGTCCTCGTCGGAGTAGCGACGGCTGGCGGCGGCCGAGATGACATCGACCACCTGTTCCTCCAGCCGATCCCAGATCACCGCCAGGTCGGACGACCCCTCCGCCTCGCAGGGCACGATGATGTAGCGGCTGGCGTTGACGGCGGACGTCGGTTGAAAGCGGGCCATGTGACGATCTCCTGGAAGCGGGGGCCTCTTGTCGATGATGATGTTTTGCACCACTGTTGCGTCAGAAACGGACGTAGCATTCGGGAGGCGCGGTGAGACACGACAAGGCGGCCATGGTGATCGAGCTGGCGCGGCGCATGGCCGCCAGCGCCGAGGGGCTGACGCTGGACGAGATGGCGCGCGACATGCGCACCGGGCGCCGCACCGCCGAACGGATGCGCGACGCCGTCCTGATGCTGTTCCCCCAGGCCGAGGAGGTGTCCGACCCGCCCACCAAACGCTGGCGCATCCGCGGCGGCCTGTCGGCGTTCGAACAGGCGCCGACGGCGACCGAGATGCTGGAGTTGACCAAGGCCGCTTCGGCCTTGCGCGCGGCGGGCGAGCCGGCGCGGGCGGCGGCGCTGGAGGCGCTAGAGCGCAAGTTGAAGGCCGCGATGCGATCCACCACCCTGAACCGGATGGCGCCGGACCTGGAAGCGCTGGTGCGGGCGGAGACCATCGCTGTCCAGGCGGGGCCGCGCCCATCGGCGGACGAGGCGATGCTGACCGCCATCCGGGGCGCGGTGCTGGCGCAGCAGCCGTTGGGTTTCACCTATTCCCGACCGGGGGCCGAGCCGCGTCGGCGCAGCGTGGCGCCCTGCGGCGTCATGTTCGGCCGGGCCAACTATCTGGTCGCCGCCGACCGCGAGACCGGACGCATCCAGACCTTCCGCCTGGACCGGATGAGCCATGTGGCCCCGCAGGAGGGGTTGGCCGCGCCGCCCGCCGATTTCGACCTGGCGGTCTTCGCCAGCCAGTCGTTCGGCATCTATCAGGACGAGATCGAGGATGTGGTCATCCGCATTGCGCCGGAAGGCGCGGCCGAGGCCAGGGGCTGGCGCTGGCACCCCACGCAGAGCTTCGAGGATCAGGCGGACGGCGGCGTGATCGTGCGGTTTCGCGCCTCGGGGATGCGGGAACTGGCCTGGCATCTGTTCACCTGGGGTGAACAGGCGTCGATCCTGGCGCCCGAACGGCTGAAGGCGGTGATGGCCGGGGAGCTGGCGGCGGCGGGCCGCGCCCTCGATCGGACCTCAGCGTGACGAAACCGTAAGCTGACCCGGCGCGTTGACGGCGGCTAAGCTTTTCGCCTCACCAGACTGCCAGGAGATCGCCCTTGCGCGTCCACGCCTTCGCCGCCTCTGCGCTTGCCGCTGTCGCCCTGACCGGCGGAGCCTGCGCCGCCGGCCCGACCATCTCGCGGCCCGCAGCGCTCGATGACGCCGGCGCCCAGGTGATGGTGACGCGCCAGGGCGGACAGCTGATGATCGACTATCGGTTCGGGCGCGACGCGCCGGTCTGGGCCTTCATGGATTCGGCGCTGGAGACGGATTCGCGCCAGCCGTGGCGGCCGCGTCAATGGACGGTGGAGACGCCCGGCGTGGTGATGGAGCGGCGCGGCCATTACGACATCATCCGCAACGTCGATGGCGGCCCTGTGCCGCGCGAGGTGCGTTTCCGCGTCCAGCCGAAGGCCGTGGACCTGGAGGCGGAGTATCCGACCCTGCTGTTTTCCAACGGCGCGGTCGCCCTGCCGACGCGGCAGATGGACGTCTTCGCCCTGGCCTCGCCCCAGGCGGCGGAGGCGGTGCCGGACGACCTGAACCGTACAAAGGTCGATGGCGGCCCGGCGCGCGTGACCTGGCGCGACGACAGCGGGCCGGTGCTGTTCAACGGCCGCCGCCGCGACGCCCTGACCACCACGGACGAGCGCAACTATGTTTTGCTGGGCGACGCCACGGTGACGCCGGGCCAGGGCCTGTCCACCGTGATCGACCCAAACCTGCCCCCGTGGATCGGCGAGGAGATCCGCGAATTCGCCCCGCATGTCGGTCAATATTATCGCGACCGGCTGGGCGCGCCCGGCGCCGGCGGCGACACGCCCATCGTCATGGCGGCCTGGAACGGCCCGACGGAGAGGATGACCAGCATGGGCGGCAGCGTCCTGCCCGGCCTGATCGTGATGTCGTTCGAGGGGCGGGGCGTGACCACGCCCCAGGCGGAAATCCGCGAGCGGTCGCGCTGGTTCATCGGTCACGAGGGCGCGCACTTCTGGCTGGGCCAGACCATCCGCTATCAGTTCGCCGACGAGGCCTGGATCACCGAGGGCGGAGCCGACCTGATGGCGGTGCGTGCGCTGAAGCATCTGGACGCGACCTATGACGACCGCGCCGAACTGCAGTCCGAGGTGGACGATTGCGCCGACCTGGCCAAACGGCCGGTGGCCGAGGCGGGCGCGCGCGGCGAACACCGGGCCTATTACGCCTGCGGCGCCGTCTTCGCCCTGGCGGCCGAGGGCGCGCAGCGACAGCGGACGGGCGGGGATTGGTTCGACTTCCTGAAGCCCCTGCTGCGCCAGCCCGACGGCGTTCTGAGCCGCGAGGAATGGCTGAGCGGCCTGACGCGGGTGTCGCGCGATCCGTCGCTGCGCGGCGATGTCGAGCGGTTGCTGGATCAGGGCGCGGCCGATCCGTCCGCCGTCATCGCCAGGCTGTTCCAACGGACGGGTGTCGCCTTCCGCATGGAGAACGGCCGGGTCGTCCTGAGCTGAATGCAAAAAAGAACGGCGGCCGGTCGCCCGGCCGCCGTTTCAGTCGTCCGCGCTGGGGAAGGGTCAGCGGGGTGTCGTGGCCTGTTCGATCAGGGTGCGCGCCTGGGCGATGGCGGCGGACTCGGCGGTCTTTCCGTCCGCCACCGACTGCGCCAGGTCCATCAGGGGCGTGCCGGTGACCGAGCCTGTGTCTCCGACCTCCTCGAGATGGACGCCATTGTGGGCGGCCACAGCGGCGTCCCAGGCGTCGCGGACGGCGGCCCAGAAGCCCTGCGTCTTGGCCCAATAGTCGTCGCCCGCCTGGGGCGAATAGCTGGTGGAGCGGTCGTAGGTGTTGATGACGTCTTCCTGGACGATGGCGATGGGTTCGCCGCCGGCCTTGCCCGACATCTTCATATTGTCCTGGATATGCACCCAGCCGTCCGGCTTCAGGATATGGCGGTTCGTGCCCAGATAGCGGTCATAGACCGGATTGCGCACCGCATCGCGCCGCGCCAGGGGCCGCCAGGTCGGGTTCGACGTCCAGGCGGACAGGCCGTTGTCGTAGGTCCAATGGCCGACGCCGCCATAGCGGGGCGAATCGTCGGTCTGCCACACCGTCTGGGACCAGGCGCCGGCGCGCTGGTCGGCCGGAACCGGCGTCAGCGTCCACTGGTTCGGCCCGGCGTAGGTCAGGACCGTCTCGGGCTGATAGGTCCAGTCCTGGCGCCAGTGTTTGACCACGACGGTCTGACCGCCATGCTCCATGACCAGGATGTGCTGCAGGCTGATCTTGTCGCCCTTGTCATAGACGACGCGCACGATCTCGCTGCCGCCGGACAGCTTCTCCTCCAGCGGGTCGTAGTCGGCGCGGAAGCTGACGTTCTCGCGCATGTCGAAGTGGACGCGGTACTGGCCGGCCTGGGCCAGGATCGACTGGCGATCCCGTTCGAAAGCGTTGGCGGGCGCTGTGGCTGCAACTGGGGCGGCGGCCTGCTGGGCCAGGGCGGCAGGCGCGGTCGCGGTCAGCAGGGCGGCGGCGATCAGGATGGCGCGCATCGGGCGTTTCCTTGAGGTTCGAGAGGACATGGTCGCTTACAGTCGCAGGGTCAGGGAGACGCCGAAGTTGCGGCCGGGCTGGGTGTAGGCGTCCTTGACGGTCGAGGCGGCGGACAGGCCGCGCACGTCGCTCCACCAGCCATAGGTTTCGTCGAACACGTTGAAGGCGCCGGCCCGCAGCGTGGCCCGCTCCGTCACGTTCCAATAGGCGGTCAGGTCCAACAGGGTGAAGCTGTCGCCCAGATAGCAGGTCGTCCCACACGTCAGATTATAGGTCGCCTGATCCTTCTTGCCCGACCAGGTGACGGTGGCCGAACCGCCCCAGGCGCCCGATGGCGCGGCGTAGTTCAGACCCGCGACCAGCTTGAACGGATCGACGCTGCCCAGTTGGGTGCGGCGCCCGTCGGTGGTCTGTTCGCCCTCGGCGTAGGCGGCCGAGCCGACCAGGCTGAAGCCGTTGTCCCAATAGATGTCGGCGCGGGCCTCCAGGCCCCTGATGTCGACCTCGGTCAGGTTGACGTACTGATAGACCAGCGGATCGACGCCGGGGACGCCGCTGCCGGCCACCGCCACCTGGTCGATGAAGTCGTCGTAGTGGGTGGCGAAGGCGGTGGTGTTCAGCCGCATCTTGCCGCCCGCCACATCGATGTCGCGCAGACGGAAGCCGGCCTCGAAGCTTTCGCTGGTCTCGGGCGACAGGTTCGGGTTCGGGATCGAGCGATAGCCGAAGACCGGGTTCTCGAAGAAGTTGTTCACCTGCATCGGCGAGGGTGCGCGGAAGCCCAGGGCGTAGTTGGCGAAGACGCCCAGGTGCGCGCCGGTCCAATAAACCACGCCAAGCTTGGGCGAGATGTGATC
Organism: Brevundimonas sp. UBA6550; assembly: GCF_002434505.1. GTDB lineage: Bacteria > Pseudomonadota > Alphaproteobacteria > Caulobacterales > Caulobacteraceae > Brevundimonas. The sequence continues at coordinate 756,387 of NZ_DJKE01000008.1, read as the reverse complement.
GTCGCTCTGACCCGAGGCGGCGGCGGGGAACCGGGCGTCGACCTTGGGCGACAGATCGTACCAGTCGTAACGGACGGCCGGGATGATGCTGAGCGCGCCGTCCATCAGCTCGATCTCGTCCTGCACGAACAGGCCGGCCAGCTGGTATTCGGTCTTGGGGAAGGCGCGGATGGGGAAGGTCTCGCCGACCGGCGGGACCACGCCGTCACGAACGCCTTCCTGCGTCGTCATCGACCAGTCGCCGCCGAGGGTGACGCGGTGCTGCACCGCCGCGCCCTGACCGAAGACGCGCGAACCTTGCGCCGCCAGCCCATAGACGGTGTTGTCGAAGGTGACGTCGCGCACCCGGTCGGCCAGGGTGGCGCGATCCTCGAACGTGTATTGGCGCGTGGTGGAGTCCTGCCAATAGACGGAGACCGAACCGTCGCTGAGACCGGCGAAGTCCTGGAAGCGCCAATCCCCGCTGACGCGATCGCGCTGGGTCTCGTCATGGGCGGTAACCGCCAGGACGGTCGAAGACCGGCTGCTGAGCGCATCGCCGTCCATCTTCGAATCGAGGTGGTCGTAGGTCAGCCGCAGGGTGTGGTTGGGGTTCACCTCCCACACCAGCTTGCCCAGATAGGCGTTGGAGCTGAGGTCCTGGGGGTTGGGCTGGGTGCGGGTCGCGCCGACGCCGCCGACCGAGCCCTTGTTCTCGGTCTCCTGGGAGTCGCGGCGCGTATAGGCCAGCAGGCCGGACAGCGAACCCGAACGGCCCGCCAGCGCCAGCCCTTCCGTCCAGCCTTCGTCGGCGGAGTTATAGGCCACGCGGGCGCGCGCGCCGAAGGTCTGGTCGCCGACCAGGAAATCGGACGGATCCTTGGTGGTGAAGGCCACGGCGCCGGCGATGCCGTCCGAACCATAAAGGGCCGAGGCGGGGCCGCGCAGGATTTCGACCGACTTGATCAGGTCCAGATCGTTGTAGCCGCCGCGTCCGACCGCCTGGGCCCCGAAGGAGAAGCCCGAGGGCAGACGCACGCCGTCGTTGACGATCAGCACCCGGTCACCGCCCATGCCGCGAATGGTGAAGCCCGAGTTTCCGTCGCGACCGGCGCCCGACAGGGCCAGGCCGAAGCGGGCGGGCGAGGTCGGAACGCTGACGCCGGGCTCGAACCGGATCAGATCCTTGATGTCGGTCGCCAGAATCGTCTCGATCTGTTCCGCGTCGATGACGCTGACTGTGCCGGGAACATTGGACGCCAGACGCCGCGACCGCGTGCCCAGCACGACAACCGGATCGACCTCTGCGGCGGGGGCGGCCGCGACGGGCGCCTCGGCATGGACGGGCTGAACGACCAGGGCCGAACCGACGGCCGCCGCGGCGGTGGAGAGGAGAAGGAGAGTGCGCATCAATGGCCCCGCTTTGTGATTGGCGGGGGTGTTACTGCGAACGATTATTAGAATCAACCGCAATGAATGTGAGGATTTGAACCCGAACCTTGGCCGTTGCGTTGTCACGAGATGAAAACGGCCCTGTTTCCGGCGCTTGCCGCCTTCGCCCTGCTGCCCGCGTGCGGCGACGATCAGGTCAACCCGCCTAACGAACCGGCCGCGCCGCTTCGCACGCCCGAGGCCATGCAGCCGGTGGAGCCGCCGGGGCCGTCGTCTCTGGCGTCTCGCGGACCGCGCAGTTTCGTGGGGGTGTGGGCGGCCAATCCCGCCTGGTGCGCCAGACCGCAAGGGGCGAACAGCCCGATCACCATCACCCCGATGCGGTTCGACGCCTATGGCCACAACTGCGAAATTGCGCGAATCGACGAGCGGGGATCAGGCTATGTCGCGGCTCTGTCCTGCATGGCCCAGGGCAAGGCCGTGAACGAGCGCGTCCACATGGGCACGGCGGGCGACGTCCTGACCCTGACCTATGTGGATCGGGACATGCTGACGACCAAGCTGGCGCGCTGCCCCGGCTCGCCACGCGCGCCGGACCCCGCCAACCCTCTGGAAAAGATGATGAAGAAGGACGGGGCCGAAACCCCGCCCGCCGCGCCGCCTAGTTGAACAGGAAGTTCATCACGTCGCCGTCCTTGACGACATAGGACTTGCCTTCCGCGCGCAACTTGCCGGCCTCGCGGGCCTTGGCTTCGCCGCGCAGGGCCACGAAATCGTCGAAGGCGATAGTCTCGGCGCGGATGAAGCCCTTTTCGAAGTCGGTGTGGATCACGCCTGCCGCCTGAGGCGCGGTGTCGCCGACGTTGATGGTCCAGGCGCGCGCTTCCTTCGGACCGACCGTGAAATAGGTCTGCAGGCCGAGCAGCTTGTAGGCCTCGCGGATCAGACGGTTCAGGCCGGGCTCTTCCAGGCCCAGGGTCTCCAGGAACTCGCGCTGCTCCTCGTCATCCAGCACGGCGATCTCGGATTCGATCTGGGCCGAAATGACGACCGAGTTGGCGTTGTCCTTGGCGGCGCGGGCCGCGACCTTGTCGGACAGGTCGTTGCCCTTGTCGGCCGAGCCTTCCTCGACGTTCGAGACATAGAGCGCGGGAAGCGCCGTCAGCAGTTGCAGCATGTGCCAGGCCTTGGCGTCCTCCTTGGACACTTCGGCGGTGCGGGCGGGCTTGCCGGCGTTCAACTGGGCCAGGGCCAGATCGACCAGTTTCAGCGTCAGGGCCGATTCCTTGTCGCCGCCCTTGGCGCGCTTTTCCAACTGGGGACGGCGGCGTTCCAGGCTCTCCATGTCGGCCAGCATCAGCTCTGTCTCGATGATCTCCAGATCGGCGATCGGATCGATCCGGTCCTCGACGTGGGTGATGTCGTCATCGACGAAACAGCGGGCCACGAAGGCCACGGCGTCGCAGTCGCGGATGTTGGCCAGGAACTGGTTGCCCAGGCCCTCGCCCTTGGACGCGCCGCGCACCAGGCCGGCGACGTCGACGAAGGTGATGCGGGCCGGAATGATCTCCTTGGAGCCCGCGATCTCGGCCAGGGCGTTCAGACGCGCCTCGGGCACCGCGACGTCGCCGGTGTTCGGCTCGATGGTGCAGAACGGATAGTTGGCCGCCTGGGCCGCCGCCGTCTTGGTCAGGGCGTTGAACAGGGTGGACTTGCCGACATTGGGCAGGCCGACGATCGCGACTTTAAGGGCCATGGGTATTCCTTGGAGAAGGCGCGAGCCTTTAACCCGTTCGAACGGGTTTGTCAGGCTCGCGCTTCAAAAGGGCTCAATGGGCGCCGTGATCCATGCCCGCCATCGCCGGCTGACGCACCTTGGCCTGAACGGTCACCGGCGCGGCGTCGGCGAAGTTCAGGGTCAGGGGCACGGTCTCGCCGGCGACCAGCGGGGCGGTCAGCTCCATCAGCATCAGATGGGCGCCGCCGGGCGCCAGGGCGACCGCTTCGCCCGCCGGCAGCGGCAGGCCCTGGGCCATTTCGCTCATGGTCATCATGCCGTTCTCGGTCTTCATCTCGTGAACCTGCAGCATTCCGGCGCGCGGGGTGGAGCCGCCGGTCAATCGGTCGTCGGTCGCGGCCGTCAGGGTGACGTAGCAGCCGCCCGCCTTGGCCCCGTTCGGCGACGGACGGCACCAGGCGTCGGCGGCGGCGACGGCGGCGGCCGGGCCCGCATCGGCGGGCGTCCTGGCCGGCTGCGATGGATTGCAGGCGCTCAGCGCCAGAAGGAGGACGGGTGCGGCGGAGAGTGCGGATTTGATGGTCATGGGTCGGGCCTTTCAGGAGGCGGCGGAACGGCGCCGGATCATCGGTCGAACGGCTCGATCGAGCAATACGGCCGCGACCAGGCTCAGTCCCGTCAGGGGATAGAGGATGGCGAGGGGAAGAACGATGCCGAGGACGGCGGCGCGCACGCGGGGTCCGGGCGGGGCGGGCGGGGCGCCCAGGCGACGGCGAGACAGGTCGGGCGGTCGTCGCTTCCACCACATGACCAGGCCGCTGATCGCCAGCACCCAGACGCCGATGCAGCCCAGCAGCATGACGATGCGGTTGGCCTGGCCGAACTGCGTGCCCTGGTGGGTGTAGATGCCCAGTTCGATGGCCTTGGCCCCCGCGCCGAACTGGTCATAACCGATGTCGCCCAGCACCCGGCCCGACGCGCCGTCGATATAGAGGGAGCGGCTGTCCTGAACGCGGCGGGCCTGGGTCGTGACCGTATAGGCCGTGCCCTCGCTCGCTGGGATGTTGATCGCATAGGGGCGGGCCAGGCCCGCCGCGTCGGCGGCGCGCATCACCTGCGCCAGGGCGCCGTGACCGGCGTGATCGTGCGTCATCACCATGCCCTCCATGGTCCAGCCGGCGCCGATGGGCGCATCATGGTGCTGGGCGCGCTGCCAGGCGCCGGCGACCGGGGCGGGCGGACGGCCCCAGCCGGTCTCCTTGACCCAGCCCATGACGCGGTCGCCCCAGACCGCCGACCAAGGCATGCCCGTAACCGCCAGAAACAGCACGACCCCGCCGACGTAGAAGCCCGTCAGGGCGTGCAGGTCGCGCCAGAAGGGCCGACGCCGGCTGTCGGCCGTCTGCGGCGCAAAGGTCGCCACCGCACGCCCGCGCGGCTGCCACAAATAAAGGCCCGTGGCGAACAGGACGATGGTCCAGCCGGCGACGATCTCGACCAGAATATTGAACGGCCGACCGAGCAGGGTGAGGCTGTGCAGCTTCTTGATAAGCTCCATCACCCCGCCCGCCGAGATCACGCCCGTCACGCGCCCGGTATGGGGATCGACGAAGACGGTCTTTTGCGCCCCATCCGGCTGGTCCACACGCAGCCGAACGGCCTCGTCGGCCCGTGCAGGCGCGACCAGATTGGCCACCCGCCCGCCGCCGGCGGCCGTCGCGGCATGGGCCGCCCAGGTCTCGGGCCCGACCTGGCTTTGGGCCTCCTGGCTCTGGGCCACCGGCACGCAGATCATGTCGCGATAGACCAGACCGTCGATCTCGTCCTTGAACAGATACAGGCCCCCCGTCAGGGCCAGCAGCATCAGGACGGGCATGACGAAGACGCCGGCGTAGAAATGCCATCGCCATACGGCGCGATAGGCGCCGGACAAGGCGTGCGACGCCTGAGGGTTCGGCCGCCCCGCCATCAGTAGCTGACCCTGACGCCGACGTAGGCGGAGCGGCCCTCGCCGGGGAAGAAGACGGCCGTCGACGCGATCCGCGCGTCGGTCACCGCGCCGAAGTTGGACACATAGATCGTGTCGAACAGATTGCGGGCGTCGGCGAAGACCGCCAACCCCGGCCGCACGGTCCAACCCAGATTCAGATTGGCCACGGCGTAGGCGGGCGACTTCAGCGTGTTGCGATAATCGACCCAAGCGTCCGCCACCGACCATTCCAGCGAAGGCGCAGCGAACCAGCCTGACGGGTGGTCATAGCGCAGCTCCGCCCGATACAGATGCGGCGGGACGACCGGCAGACGGGCGTCGCCATAGACCTTGTCTCCGTCAAAGCGGAAGTCCGACCAGCCATAAGTCTGGCGCAGACGCCATTGCGGCGCGAAACGCCAGTCAAGTCCGGCCTCGATTCCCTGGTGAACGGTCGGCCCGGCGTTGAACGTCGCGGCCGGCAGGCCCAAGGCCGCGTCGGGAATGAAGTTCAGCAGTTCGTGCTTCAGTTCGGCGCGATAGGCCGTCAGATCCCAGGTCAGGGCGCCGCGTCGGCCCCGTGTCCCGATCTCTGCGGTCGTCGCCTGCTGCGGAACCAGGGGCTGGAAGCCGCCGGCCGTGGGCGACAGGGCCGAGAAGTTAGGCGGCTCCATCGACCGGGTAAGGTTGGCGAAGACCTGGGCCCCGTCCTGCGCTTCCCACAACAGGCCGATGCGCGGCGAGAACCCGTCGTAGGTCGCGCGCGTCGTCAGATCGAAGGTCTCTGCCACACCGGGCACGGCATAGCTGCGATAGTCGCGCCGGGCCTTGCCCCACGTGCCGCCGCCGACCAGGGCCAGGCGTTCGGTCACGAAAAGGCGGCCCTCGGCGAAGACATCCAGGGCTGTTGCGTTCTGGAAGCTGCGGGCGCGCAGGTCGCCGTGCGATCCCGCCTGATTGATCCACTGTTTGGCGTCCAGATCGCCCTGCCGATACCAGGCGCCGTAGAAGGCGTCGGCGCGCAGGCCCGCGACCGAACCCCGCCAATCGAATCGACCGAAGACGCCCTGGTTTCGGCTCTGCTGATCGACGACCTGAAAGATGGGATGGTCCAGATCCTTCCACGCGCCATAGACGGCGCCCTCGAACACGGTCGCATCGTCCAGCCGCCAGCGGGCCTGCAGCGTGGTGCGCAGCGCGGCCATGTTGCGCTGGTAGTTCAGGGTCGTGCTTGCGGTCGCCGCCTGGGTCGGATCGGTCTTCAGCTGGGGCAGGGTCAGGCTTCCGGGGATGTCCTGATGGATGTCGCCGCCGGACACCAGCAGTCGCACCTCGCGATCCTGACCGAATGCGCGGCCCAGATTGGCGGACAGGTGCACGGATCGGCCCGCGCTGTGGTCGCGCCAGCCGTCCGCCGTCTGGCCCGTGACGGCGGCGAAACCGTCCCAATCGCCGCGAACCCCCGCCGTCTCGCCATGAAGGCGCGCCGTGCCGTAAGATCCGCCATCCAGCCGCAGGCCCAGATATGCATCCGCCGTTCGACCCGTTGGCGTGACCAGATTCACCGCCCCGCCCAGCAGCGAACCGCCGAACCGAAGAGCGTTGCCGCCCTTATAGACCTCGGTGTAGCGGGCGATCAGCGGATCTATCAGTTGGAAGTCGCCGAAGCCGTCGGCCTCGTTGAACGGCACGCCGTCCTGGGCCAGCAGCACGCCTCGGTTATGGCTGGCGTTGCCGATGCCCGATCCCCGGATCGACAGGCGGATGTCGCCGCCCCACTTCTTTTGCGCATAGACGCCGGGCGCGTCGCGCAGGACGTCCGCCAGATTGGGCGCATAGCGATCGGCGTAGGATTCGGCAGAGATGACGGCGACCGCGCCGGGCGTGCGGCTGAGACGCGCGCGCGCCTCGGCCACGACGGGCGGATCATAGGCGCTGCGGCGGGCGGTGACGACGACGCTGTCGACCTGGGTCGGGGCGACGGTCTGCGCCAGCGACGGACTGGCCACGGCCGCCGCCAGCAGCGCGCACGGAGCAGCAGGGGTTCTAAAAAGCATTGAAGGTCCTGAAAATCAGCGGATCGGGCACGACCGGCGCAGGCCGGTCGCGGATGCGGTCTGGATTTCAGGCTTGGGGCGGGGCGGTGGACGGCGGGCGGGGCGGGGCCCGCGCGGGCGGCGGCGGGCTGACGCCCAGGGGCGCATAGACGACCGTCTCGAAGGTGCGCACGAGCGTTGCAGGCTGGGGCGCCGGCGGGCAGGGCAGGGCGGCGACGGGCGGGGTGACGCAGGCGGCGCACTTGGCCCCGACGTGCTTGTTGACCGGCCCGTCCATGCCGCCCGACTGGATCGTCTGCGGCCCCTCGGCGGAACAGATGACCAGCGGATGGCCCGGCTGGACCGCCGCCAGGGCCGCGAACGGCAGCAGCGCGCCGATCACGAGCGCGAACACCGCCGCCAGGAAGGCCAGCGATTTCGCAATCGACCAGTTGTCGGCCTGGGATCGGGTCACCGTTCGCCTCTACGGCGTTTCGACCGACAGCGGAAGACGGCGCCCGGTCTTAAATCTCGCCGCGCGCCGCCTGGCGCGGGCTGAACTTGGGTGCGGGGGCCAGGCGCATGACCTCGCCCTGATAGCGTTCGTCGTCGCCGGCGACCGCAAAGGGCAGGGCGTCGGCGCAGGCCTGCAACAGCGCGTTCAGCCAGGGCTGTTCGGCCTTGTGGAAGTCGCCCAGCACATGCGGCATGACCAGCTCTTTCTCGCCGGGATGGCCGATGCCCATGCGGGCGCGACGGAAGTCGGCGCCCAGATGACTGATCAGGCTGCGTATGCCGTTCTGCCCCGCCGCGCCGCCGCCGGTCTTCATACGGAAACGGCCGGGCGCCAGGTCGATCTCGTCATGAAAGACGATGATTTCGCTGGGCTTGATCTTGTAGAAGCGCGCCGCCTCGCCGACCGCCCGGCCGCTTTCGTTCATATAGGTCTGGGGCTTCATCAGCAGGACCTTGGTCCCGTCGACGTCGCCCTCGGCGATGATCGACTGGAACTTGGCGCGCTCCGGCCCGAATCGCCACCGCCGCGAAATCTCGTCGGCCGCCATGAAGCCGATGTTGTGACGGTTCTTCTCGTATTTGGCGCCGGGGTTGCCCAGACCTGCGATTATGATCATTCCGCGCCCAATCCGAGGACGAAAAGGAGATGGAGGTCGAGCATGTCGCGTTCCGTTTGAGCGAGGCGGCCGATCACTTCGCCACAACGGGCGAGGGCGACCGGGTAGATTTTGTCGGCTTGGATGAGGCTGGGCTTTCTCAGCCCGTTGTCCGGCGTGGGCTGCAACGCCAGGCGATAGGGAGCGGTCTTATCGATGTCGCTGGTCATCAGGCAGACCAGAACGGTTCCCGTTTCCACGATATCGGCCTGCACGACGACGGCGGGGCGCGGCTTGCCGTGGTCGCCCGACACGGCGACGGTGATGAGGTCCCCGCGCCTCAATAGGCTTCCGCCTCGTCATCCTGTGCAAGATCTTCAGTCAGCATGGCTTCGATGAAGGCGATCGTGCCACGTTCGCTCTCGCTGTCTCGAATGCGAGCCTGGTCGGCCGTCAGTCGTTCGCGGAAACCGGGCGCATCGGGATCCAGCGCCCAGACGCGCACCTGCTTGAGCCCGGCGGCCTTCTTGCGCTCGCGATAGCGCTTGTACTTGTCCGGCCGAGCCGCATGGAGGTTCATGTCGAGAAAGGTAGCGCGCCACCTGTCGCCGTGCAACCACGGGCAAAGAAAAGCCCCGCCGCGGCGAGCCGGGCGGGGCGTGATCTTGTCGGAGAGACGAAGGTTTAGCCTTCGGTCTTCTCGACCGGCGCGGCTTCGGCTTCGGCGGCTTCGTCGGCGGCGGCCGACAGGGCGGCCGAGGAGACCTTGATCGTTGCGATCACGAAGTCGCGGTCGGTGATGGTGGCTTCCGCGCCCTTGGGCAGGGTGATGTCCGAGATGCGGATGGTGTCGCCCATCTGCGACTTGGCCAAGTCGACGACCAGTTCTTCCGGAATCTGGTCGGCGCGGACCAGGATTTCCACGGCGTGACGAACGACTTCCAGCGAGCCGCCCTGGCGGGCGAAGGGCGCCTCGTCGGCGTTCAGGAAGTGAACCGGAACCTCGATCTTGACCGGGGCCTTTTCATCGACGCGCATCAGGTCGAAGTGCAGGGGGCGGTCCGACACCGGGTCGAACTGCACGTCCTTGGCGATGACCGGCTGGGTCTCTTCGCCGTATTTCAGCGTGACCAGGTGGCCCAGCAGCTTGCCGGTGTAGAGCGACTTGCGGAAGTCCTTCTCGTTCACCGAAATGGCGACGGGGGCCTTGTCGCCGCCGTAAAGGACGCCCGGCACGAAACCCGCGCGACGCGCGGCGCGAGCGCCGCCGGTGCCGACGCCATCGCGGACGTCCACGTTCAGAATGATCTCGGCCATGTGGCTCGCCTCAACAACAACAGAAACGCCGCGCCAACCCTGGGCCCGCGCGGCGGGGTCATGAACCCTCGAATTCAAGAGCGCGGGCTATTACACGCATCGAACCGGCGGCGCAACTATGAAAGGCGCGCCTAGGCCGCCTGCGCTCGATCCTTGACGAGAGCGGCCGGCGCGGCCACCAGGCTGAGCAGTTCGGCCGCGTTGAAAGGCTTGGCCAGGTGATGGTCGGCGCCCGCCGCTCGTCCGGCGGCCACGTGTTCGGGCATGGCGTTGGCCGTCAGCATGACGATCGGCGTGCGCGCCATACCCATCGCCGCCTCGTGCAGACGAATCTCCTGCGTCGCCGTCAGGCCGTCCATGACCGGCATTTGCATATCCATCAGCACAAGGTCGAAGACGTCGGCGCGGAAGGCCTCCAACGCCTCGGCACCGTTCTCGGCCATGACGATCTTGGCCGGAGTCTGGGCCAGAATCAGTTCGATAACGCGCCGGTTGGTCGGGTGGTCGTCGGCGACCAGAATGCGGACCGCGCGTGCGCCATCGGCGTGTTGCGCCGCCGTGTCGGCCGGTTCCTGCGTCTTGGGGGCGGCGCAGGGCTTGAGCGGCAGGGTCAGGATGAAGGCCGCGCCGCTGCCCGGCTCGCTCTCGCAATCCAGATCGCCGCCCATCATGTCCGCCAGCTGGCGGCAGATCGACAGGCCCAGGCCCGAGCCGCCGAACTTGCGCGTGATGCCGCCGTCGGCTTGCTCGAATCGGGTGAACAGGCGCTCGCGCGTCGCCGCGTCGAAGCCGATGCCGCTGTCCTCGACGGTGAAGCGCAACACAGGCCGGCCATCCCGATCCTGGCCCTGCTGCACGACCAGGCCGACAAAGCCCTGGCTGGTGAACTTCACGGCGTTGGAGATCAGATTGGTCAGCACCTGTTTGACGCGCACCGCGTCGCCCATGACCCAGACCCCGTCCTCCAGGTCGATGTCGACATGGAAATCCAGACGCTTCTGGCGGGCGTTCTCGGCATAGAGCTGCGCCGCCTCTCGCACCACGACCGCCAGCTCGAATGCGTCCTCGGTCAGCTCCAGCTTGCCCGATTCGACGCGGGCCAGGTCCAGGATATCGCTGAGCAGGGTCTGCAAAGTCCTGCCCGAGGCCTGCATCAGATCCAGCATCTCGCGCTGGTCGGCGGTCAGTTCTGTCTTGGCCAGCGCCTGGGACAGGCCGATCACGCCGTTTAGCGGCGTGCGGATCTCGTGGCTCATATTGGCCAGAAACTGGCTCTTGGCGACATTGGCCGCCTCGGCCGCATCCTTCGCCTCGGCCAGGGCCTCGGCGTCGCGTTTCAGATCGGTGATGTCGTTGCAGACGACGACGGTGCCGCCTTCCGATGTCCGACGGTCCTGAACGCGAAGCCAACGCCCGCCGCCGACCTGCTGTTCGATGTTGGAGGACAGTTGACGGCGCGCCTGAATGCGCTCGGTCAGCCATTCGTCCTCCCGACCGAGCGCCTCGTCGTAGCGGCCCTGGTCGATGCCGATGCGCAAGGCGTCGCGGAACGCCAGCCCGACGACCAGATGCGGTTGCAGTTCCGGGTTCAACTCGGCGTAGCGGGCGTTCCACAGCACCAGTCGATCCTTCGAATCGTAAAAGCCCAGCCCATCCGGCATGGCGTCCACCGCCTCGCGGATGCGGCGCAGATCAGACGAGCGCCGCGTATAGATCATGGCGGCCAGAGCCCCGCCGACGCCGCAAACCAGCAACAGAACCACGCCGACAAGCACCCGCATGGCGGCGGGCGACAGGCCGTCGTCGTGAAGCACCGTGGGGTCGGGGACCACGGTCATGGCCGCCATGCCCAGGAAATGGAGCACCAGCACGGTCATCGACAAACCGATCGTCGTCATCAGCAGGTTCGCCGGGCCGCCGCGTCTGTAGAAGAAGGAGGTGGTTCCGCCGACGATCATCGCGGCGACGAGGGAGGCCCCCACCAGCGCCGGATCCCAACTGATCTGAGCCGGCCCCTGAATCGCGGCCATGCCCAGATAATGCATGGAGCCGATGCCGGTGACGGCGATCACCGCCGCCATCACCCGCCAGGCGCGCCCCTTGCCCAACTGGGTCGAGGCGATGGTCAGGCCGATCATGGCCAGGGCCACGATCAGCGACGCCAGCGTCAGCATCAGGTCATAGCGAACCGGCACGCCGGCGACGAACCCCTGCATGGCCACGAAATGGGTCGACCAGATCGAAAGGGCGCCGACGATGGTGGCCATGGCGACGGCGCGGCGGCTTCCCGCCGGATCGCGCGGCCGCACCCGCTCCATCACGTGGGTCGAAACGCCGATACCGACCATGCAGATCAGGGCGGCCAGCAGTGTGACCCGCCAATCGTGATCGCGCGCAATACAGACGATGATGCGGTCCACGAGGCCTCCCCCTTGGACGCACCCTGGCTGATAATCCTAAAGAAACCGTGCGGCGACGCTTCACGGATCTGTCAGCGTGTCGAAGCGCCGTCACAGAATCCGTGCAAGGATCGGATATCGCCGTGCATTTTTCGAGGTCCCCGCCCGTCCATGCCTTATGAAATCTCGCCTTCGCCCGTCGCGCCGATGTCGTCGTCGCGGTTGTGGACAGTGGGGGCCAGCATCAGCGTCGCCATCCTGATCCTGGTGGTGCTGGCGATCCTGCATCCCGAACTGGCGAACTGGCTGCTGGGCGGGGCCGTGATCGTGGCGGCTTCGGCCTGGCTGTTGAACATGCCCGGCGCGGCCGACGCCGCCCCGGCCGCCATCGACGGCGCAGCCGCCGATGCGCCGACCGATGCGGCCGCCGGCGAACTGCTGGACCGGGTGTTCGAAGCGCTGGACGACCCGGTTCTGGTCGTCAGCGGCGGCGAGCCGGACGACATCGCGGGCCGACGCATCGTCATGGCCAACAACGCCGCGCGCGACCTGTTGCGCATCCAGCGCCAGGGCGCCCTGCTGGTCCAGGTCATCCGCGAGCCGGGCGTGCTGGAGGCGGTGGACGAGGCCCTGTTCGGCGGCGCCTCGCGCATCACCGACTACGCCACCGGCGGCCAGAGGGATCGGCGTTGGCGGGCCTGGACCCGGCCGCTGTCGGTCGCCGACGGCGTCGCGCCCGGCGGAGAGATGGCGCTCTTGATTCTGCGCGACGAGACGGATGCGCGGCGAACCGAGATGATGCGGGTCGATTTCCTGGCCAACGCCAGCCACGAACTGCGCACGCCCCTGGCGTCGCTGAGCGGCTTCATCGAGACGCTGAAGGGGCACGCGCGCGACGACGTGGCGGCGCGCGACCGCTTCCTGGACATCATGTCGGCGCAGGCGGACCGGATGGGGCGGCTGGTCGCGGACCTGCTGTCGCTCAGCCGCATCGAACTGAACGAACATATTCCGCCCTCCGGCCGGGTCGATCTGGATCGCGCCGCGTCAGACGTGGTGGACGCCATCAGCGTCCTGACGCGCGAAAAGCAGATCGCCATCGCCCTGGATCAGGGGGAGGCGAGGGCGTCGGTCAGCGGCGACCGCGACGAAATCCTGCAGGTGGTCCAGAACCTGCTCGACAACGCCGTCAAATATTCGTCACGCAGCGGCACGGTCGAGATTTCCGTTCGGTCAGACCTGTCGTTCGACGAGGCCTGGGCCTCGCGGATGCCGGGCGCAACGCGCCTGCCGCTGGTCACGCCGGACCGGACGGCGGGCGTTCTCTATGCGGCCGTCACGGTGCGCGATCACGGTCCGGGCATGGCGCGCGAACATCTGCCGCGCCTGACCGAGCGCTTCTATCGCGTCGAAGGTCAGAAGAGCGGCGAGCGTCAGGGCACGGGCCTGGGGCTGGCCATCGTCAAACACATCATGAACCGGCACCAGGGCGGCCTGGTGGTGGAAAGCGCGCCGGGCATGGGGGCGGCCTTCACCGCCTGGTTCCCCCAACCGGCCGAGCGGCGATAGGTTCTGCCGGCGGCGATGGCGGGAACCTTCGCTGTCACCCAACTGTCATGGACCCGTCTTAATCCGCTGACCATTCGCGGGCAGTAGTCGCGCCGCGTCGGTCCCGATGTTCAGGACCGCACGCCGATTCGCGCGCGTCGCTTCGGACTTCGAATGATCTGGATTTATCTGCTGATCCTCATGGCGCTGAGCGCGACCGCCTTTCTGGGCGGTCGGGAGCTGGCGCGTCGTCGTGCGATCGGCGCCAAGCCGCATTCGCGCCCTGGCCAGCACGGCGCCTACGCCCTGATCTGGGTGGCCGCGCCGGCGCTGCTGGTGCTGGTCCTGGCCTCGGTCTTTTCCGCGCCGCTGCAGCGTCAGCTGACGGCCTCGGGCACGCCTGAAGCGGTCGCTTCGCTAGATCATTTCCGCCGCGACGCCTTCTTCGCCGACGCCTATCGCGTGGGTCGCGGCGAAGCCGCCCTGCAGATCTGGGAGCGCCCCCTGGCCGAACAGCTGCCGGTCGAGGCGCGCCGCATGGTCCGTATCGAGCGCACCCTGTCGTGGGGCGGGGGCGCCGCCGCCATCCTGGCCGCCATTTTAGGCGGTCTGTTCGCCATGACCCAGATCAAGCCGAAGACCCGCGCGCGCAACCGGGTCGAGGGCTGGATCTACGGCGCCCTGTTCGTCTGCTCGGCCATCGCGGTCCTGACCACGCTGGGCATCATCGCCTCCCTGGCCTTCGACAGCTTCCGCTTCTTCCAGAAGGTGCCGGTTCTCGACTTCCTGTTCGGCACGCAATGGAGCCCGCAGATCGCGATCCGCGCCGATCAGGTGGGGTCGTCGGGCGCCTTCGGGGCCGTGCCGCTGTTCGCCGGCACCCTGCTGATCATGGTGATCGCCATGTGCGTGGCCGCGCCCATCGGCCTGCTGTCGGCCATCTATCTGTCGGAATACGCCAGCCGCACGACCCGCGCGGTCATCAAGCCGCTGCTGGAGATCCTGGCCGGGGTGCCGACCGTCGTTTACGGCTTCTTCGCCGCCCTGACCGTGGGGCCGATCCTGCGGGTCTTCTTCAACGAGATCGGCCTGTTCCTGATCGGCGGGCCGCTGGACGGGCTGGGCCAGTATCTGGCGCTGGTGCAGAACCAGATGGCTCTGACGGCCGGCGCCGTGATGGGCATCATGCTGATCCCCTTCGTCTCGTCCCTGTCCGACGACATTCTGAACGCCGTGCCGCAGAGCCTGCGCGACGGCTCGTTCGCCATGGGCGCCACCAAGTCCGAAACGGTCAAGCGCGTGTTGCTGCCCGCCGCCCTGCCAGGCATCGCCGGCGCCCTGCTGCTGGCCGTGTCGCGCGCCATCGGCGAGACCATGATCGTGACCATGGCGGCGGGCCTGGCCGCCAACCTGACCTTCAATCCGCTGGATACGGTGACCACCGTCACGGTGCAGATCGTAACCCTGCTGACCGGGGACCAGGAGTTCAACAGCGCCAAGACCCTGTCGGCCTTCGGCCTGGGCCTGACCTTGTTCCTGGTGACGCTGGCGCTGAACATCATCGCCCACCGGATCGTCCAGACCTATCGGGAACAATATGACTGACGCGACCCCCGATCGGATCGACGGCGCATCCGCCACCGGGCGGCTGGAGCGTCTGCGTGCGGGGCTGAAGCGCCGCCACGCCAAGGAAACGCGCTTCAAATGGTATGGCCGCCTGGCCATCGCCGCCGCCATGCTGTTCTTGGCGGTCTTGCTGGTCCGTATCGTCGAACAGGGCCACACGGCCTTCTACACCCACACGGTGACGGTGCCGGTCTATATGGACCCCGCCCGCATCGACCGCGCCTATCCGCAGGGCTCCAACTTCGAACAGATCGCCGCCGAGCAGCAGCTCAAGCGCATGGGCGTCGTCGACGATGCGGCCGGGACCAGGGCCGCGCAGATGAAGCGGTTGTTCTCGTCTGAGTTGAAGTTCGTCGCCGCCGATCTGGTCGCCAAACGCGGCGAGGTCATCGGCGAGACCGTGCCCCTGGCGGTGCCGCTGTCGGATGACGCCGACCTTTATCTGAAGGGCGAAATCTCCAAGGCCACGCCGGAGGATCAGCGCCGCCTGTCCGATCAGCAGATCGCCTGGCTGGACAGGATGAAGGCGGATGGCGTGATCGGCGCCCACTTCAACACCGCCCTGTTCACCAACGGCGATTCCACCCAGCCCGAGTTGGCCGGGGTGCTGGGCGCCGTGGTCGGTTCGGCCCTGATGTTGCTGGTCACGGCCCTGATCGCCATTCCGCTGGGCGTCGGCGCCGCCATCTGGCTGGAAGAGTTCGCGCCCAAGAACAAGCTGACCGACATCATCGAGGTCAACATCAACAACCTCGCGGCCGTGCCGTCGATCGTCTATGGCCTCCTGGGTCTGGCCCTGTTCATCAACTGGATGCACCTGCCGCGCGCCAGCCCCATCGTGGGCGGTCTGGTCCTGGCCCTGATGGCCCTGCCGACCCTGGTTATCGCCACCCGTTCGGCCCTGAAGGCGGTGCCGCCCTCGATCCGCGAGGCGGCCCTGGCCATGGGCGCGTCCAAGACGCAGACGGTGTTCAGCCACGTCCTGCCGCTGGCCATGCCCGGCGTCATGACCGGCGCCATCATCTCCATGGCCCACGCGCTTGGCGAGACCGCGCCGCTGTTGCTGATCGGCATGGTCAGCTTCGTGCCCGGCGTGCCGCACGCCATCGACCAGCCGGTCGGCGCCCTGCCGTCGCTGATCTACATCTGGGAGAACGCCTCGGAGCGGGCCTTCCACGAACGCACCGCCGCGGCGATCATCGTCCTGCTGGTCTTCATGATCATCATGAACGCGGCGGCCATCATCCTGAGGCGGCGCTTCGAGCGTCGGTGGTAAGAGAATGAAATTCCGTATTTTCCGCTCCGCCGAGGACCAGACGGGCGCAGGGCCGGTCGATCCGACCCAGACCCCGCGCATGGGCGGCCAGGTCCTGCCCGAGGTCGCGCCGGCCTCCAACGCCGCACCCGCCGAACCGCGCGTGGAAGACGCTACGCCCGCCAACGCGCCGACCGTAGTGGACACCCAGCCGACCGGACCGATCAAGATCGCCGCGCGCGACGTCTCGGTCTTCTACGAAGGCAAGCAGGCGCTTTACGACGTTTCGCTGGACATCCCGGACAAGACCGTCACGGCCCTGATCGGCCCGTCGGGCTGCGGCAAGTCGACCTTCCTGCGGACGATGAACCGCATGAACGACACCATCGCCGGAGCCAAGGTCACCGGCCGGATCGCGATGGACGACGAGGACATCAACGACCGTTCCATCGACCCGGTGCTGCTGCGCGCCCGCGTCGGCATGGTGTTCCAGCGACCGAACCCCTTCCCCAAGTCGATCTACGAGAACGTCGCCTACGGGCCCAAGATCCACGGCCTGGTCTCGGCCAAGTCCGAGATGGACGGCGTGGTCGAAAGCGCCCTGAAGCGCGCGGGCCTGTGGGACGAGGTCGCCGACCGTCTGCAGTCGTCGGCCATGGGCCTGTCGGGCGGTCAGCAGCAGCGTCTGGTCATCGCCCGCGCCATCGCCGTGAACCCCGAGGTCATCCTGATGGACGAGCCCTGCTCGGCCCTGGACCCCATCGCCACGGCGCGGATCGAGGAGCTGATCGACGAACTGCGCGAGCGGTTCTGCATCGTCATCGTCACCCACTCCATGGCTCAAGCCGCGCGGGTGTCGCAACGGACCGCCTTCTTCCACATGGGACGATTGGTCGAGACGGGCGATACGGAAGACATCTTCCAGAATCCCCGCGAACGGCGCACGCTCGACTACATCACGGGACGCTTCGGCTAATCCGATGAACCAGCACACCGTCAAAGCCTATGGCGACGAACTGAACCAGATCACGGCCGAGGTCGCACGCATGGGCGGCCTGGCCGAGGCCCAGGTCGCGGACGCCATCGACTCCGTCGCCCGGCGCGACATCGCCCTGGCGCGCGCGGTGGTCGAACGCGACCTGAAGCTGGATGCGCTGCACCGGGACATCGAGAAGAAGGCCATTCGCCTGATCGCCCTGCGCCAGCCGGTGGCCAGCGACCTGCGTCGCACCCTGGGCGCCATGAAGATCGCCACCGATCTGGAGCGCACCGGCGACCTGGCCAAGAACATCGCCAAACGCGCCCTGATCCTGGCCGAGGGCGAGCCGATGCAGCCCCTGACCCGCTCCATCGAACGGATGGGCCGGCTGGTCTCGACCCGGCTGCGCGACGTGCTGGACGCCTATACGGCGTCCGAGTTGGATCGCGCCGTCGCCGTCTGGCAGACCGACGACGAGGTGGACGAGCATTACAACGCCCTGTTCCGCGAACTGCTGACCTATATGATGGGCGACCCGCGCACGATCGGCGCCTGCACCCATCTGCTGTTCATGGCCAAGAACCTGGAGCGGATCGGGGACCACGCGACCAATATCGCCGAGACCGTCCACTACGAGATCACCGGCGACGACATTCTGGGCGAACGTCCGCGCGCCCAGCCCACGGCCGAGGATTCCGATCCGACGCCGAACCTTTCCACGCACTGACCCGAGACCGGAGACCCGACGTGCAGCCCTATATCCTTGTGATGGAAGACGAGGACGCACTGGCGACCCTGCTTCAGTACAATCTGGAAAAGGAAGGCTACGACGTCACCGTCGCCGCCGACGGGGAGGAGGGGATGCTCCAGATCGACGAGCGCCAGCCCGACCTGGTCCTGCTGGACTGGATGCTGCCCAAACTGTCGGGCATCGAGGTCTGCCGTCGCATTCGGGGCAAGGCCGAGACGCGCAACCTGCCGATCATCATGCTGACGGCGCGCGGCGAGGAGAGCGACCGCGTGCGCGGGCTGGACACCGGGGCCGACGACTATCTGACCAAGCCCTTCTCCATGGTCGAACTGATCGCCCGCATCCGCGCCGTGCTGCGCCGGATTCGCCCCGGTCTGGCCGACGACCGGCTGAACCACGGCGACATCATCATCGACCGGGTGTCTCACCGCGTGAAGCGCGACGGCAAGGAGGTTCACCTCGGCCCGACCGAGTTCCGCCTGCTGGACCACTTCATGCAGCACCCGGGCCGGGTGTTCAGCCGCGAGCAATTGCTGGACGCGGTCTGGGGCTCGGACGTCTATGTCGAGGCCCGCACGGTGGACGTCCACGTCGGCCGCCTGCGCAAGGCCCTGTCCATCGGCGACGACAGCGCCAATCCGATCCGCACCGTCCGCTCTGCGGGCTATTCGCTGGATCTGGAAGGCTAGATCAAAAAAGGGCGGCTCTCGGAGCCGCCCTTTTTCCGTTCAGATCTGTTCGGCGACCACCTCGTCGGGGTCCAGCGCATAGACTGTGGCGCAGTATTCGCACGTGACGCGGATCTTGCCGTCGTCCTCCAGCATGTCGGCCCGCTCGGCGGGATCGAAGGACGCCAAGACCGAGGCGATCCGATCGCGCGAGCAACGGCAGACGGCGGTCAGTTCGCGCGCGCCTTCCAGCCGCACCCCGTCCTCGTGGAACAGGCGGAACAGCAGGGTCTCGGGCGAGATCGTCGGGTCGATCAGTTCGTCGTCGGCCAGGGTGCCGAACAGGGCGCGGGTGCGGTCCCACACCTCCTCGGTCGATCCACGCGCCTCGTCGCCGGCGATGATCTGGATCATCGCCCCGCCGGCGCGCCATTGCGACCCGGCCTCGGTCTCGACCGCGCCGACCGCCAGGCGCACCTTGGTCGGCACCTGTTCGGACTGCTGGAAATAGTGTTCGGCGGCCAGCGACAGGCTTTCGCCCTCGATGGGGGTGATGCCTTGCGTGCGCTCGAAGTCGGGGCCGCGATCAAGGGTCATGATGAAGACGCCCTGGCCCAACAGCGACCGCGCGCCGGGACGGGCGAAACCGTTCGACGCCTCCGCCACCTCGGCCGCGTCATAGCGGCAATAGCCGCGCAAGGAGCCGTCGGTGCCGTAGTCGGCGACGACATAGCGCACGGGACCGTCGCCCTGGGCCTGGACCAGCAGCCGACCCTCGAACTTCAGGCTGGAACCGATCAGGGCCGCCAGGGCGCAGGCTTCGCCCAGCAGGGCGGCGACCGGCTCGGGATAGGCGTGGGCGGCCAGAATCCTGTCGATGGCGGCGCCCAGGCGGACCAGGCGGCCGCGCACGGGCCAGCCCTCGATCTGGAAGGCGGCGGCCAGATCGTCGGAAATGGGAGTTTCGGGCGCGTGATCGGTCACGGCGAGGTCCTTTGGCGACGTTATTTCGGGATCGCGGCTATGTAGGCGCCCGGGCGGCCGTTGATAAGGGGGCAATCCCGCGCAGCGTCAGGGCCGAGCGACGCATGCGCGACGGAACCCTTTTCGGCGCGGTTCGCTCTTTTGCGACAAGCGGAGCCGTCGCTCCGCCTGACACGCCATTCCGACGAAAAGGTCCCGCCGATGATCCGCGACATCGATCCGATTGAAGAAATTCGCAAACATCCCGGCATCACGGCCGGCAGCCTGGCCGCCCTGGTGCTGGGCGCTGTGGCGGTCGTCTATCTGACGCAGCGCACCGGCCCGACCCGCTATCAACGGATCAAGACCCGCATCGACCCGCGCGGATGGGTGGATACGGCCGAACTGCGCGACCGATTCCACGACGCGGTGGACGCCTTCCGCCACCGGGCGGAAGAGGTTGGCGAGCAGACCGCCGACTTCTCGCGCGAAGCTCGCCACCGCGCCGCAGATGTCGCCTATGATGCGCGCGACCGCGCCGACGAATGGTTCCGCTCGGCTCGCAAGGGCTCCAAGAAGGCCATGAAGAAGCACGGCAAGACCGCACGTCGCTATGCGGATGACGCCGGCGCCTACGCCCGCGATCATGCGCGAGAGGGCGGGGCGCTTCTGGCCGTCGCCACCATTGCGGCCGCCGTCGGCGCCGCCGTGCTGGAAAGCCGCCGCCCGGACAGCCGCGTGCGCCGGATCGTGCGTTTCTGACATAGACGTGCCGCCCGGCGGGTGAAATCCCCGCCGGGCGGCATGGTTTAAGCGCAACTGTGCGCCGTCATCAGCACGGCTTGGCTATGCTGCGTGCGCGAAGGCCGCTAAGACGCGCCCCATGACTGCGCGCCCCACCCTGATCTTCGACTTCGATTCGACCCTGGTCGATTTCGAGACCCTTGAAGCCCTGGCCGACATCGCCCTGGCGGGGTCGCCGGACGCCGATGCGATCAGGGCCGAAATCGCGTCGCTGACCGACAAGGCCATGGCCGGGGCGTTGGATTTCGGCCAAGCGCTGCGCCAGCGTCTGGCGCTGCTTCCCTTGACCCGCGACCACGTGCACGCTCTGGCGCAAACCGCGCCGGATCGGCTGACGGCGTCGGTTCGGCGCAATCTCAACTTCTTCCAGCAGAATACCGGCAAGATCGTCATCCTCTCCGGCGGCTTCCGCGACGTGATCGCGCCGGTCGCTCGGGAACTTGGCGTCTCGCCGGACCGCGTGCTGTGCAACGACCTGATCTATGACGCCGAGGGGCGTGTGACGGGCGTCGACGACGCCAACCCCCTGTCGCGCGACAATGGCAAGCCCGCCGCCATCCACGCCCTGAACCTGTCGGGCCGTGTCGTGATGATCGGCGACGGCTGGAACGACGCGGAGGTCAAGATCGCCGGGGCCGCCGACGCCTTCTACGCCTTTACCGAGGTCGCGCGCCGCGCACCGGTCGTCGAAGTTGCCGATGCAGAAGCCGCGTCTCTGGACGAGGTGCTGCACGCCGAGGGTCTGGCCGGCCGATGGTCCTTCCCGCGCAGCCGCATGAAGATGCTGCTGCTTGAAAACATCCACCCCGCCGCCGTCGAACGGCTGGAGGAGGCGGGCTATTCGGTCGAAACCCAGAAGGGCGCGCTGGACGAAGACGACCTGATCGCCGCCATCAAGGGCGTCCATGTGCTGGGCATCCGCTCAAAGACCACGGTGTCGCGCCGGGTGCTGGAAGAGGCCGACAGGCTGATGGCCGTCGCCGCCTTCTGTATCGGCACCAATCAGATCGATCTGGAGGCAGCGTCCGATCACGGTGTGGCGGTGTTCAATGCGCCCTATTCGAACACGCGCTCGGTGGTCGAACTGGCCATCGGCCTGATGATCGTGCTGATGCGTGACGTGGCGGACAAGTCGGCGGCCATGCATGTCGGCCAGTGGAACAAGTCGGCGACCGGCTCCAAGGAGCTGCGCGGCAAGACCCTGGGCATCGTCGGATACGGCGCCATCGGCAGTCAGTTGTCGGTGCTGGCCGAGAACCTGGGGATGCGGGTCCTGTTTTATGACCTGTCCGAGCGGCTGGCGCTGGGCAATGCGCGGCGGATGCGCTCGCTGGACGCCCTGCTGGCCGAAAGCGACGTGGTGACGCTGCACGTGGATGGGCGGCGTGAGAACGCCGACATCTTCGGCGCGGCCCAATTCTCCCGGATGAAGGAGGGGGCGCTCTTCCTGAACCTGTCGCGCGGCCATGTGGTGGACGTCGGCGCCCTGTCGCAGGCCCTGGGATCGGGCCGGATCGCCGGCGCCGCCGTGGACGTCTTCCCCGAGGAGCCGCGCACCAACGCCGATCCGTTCGAAAGCCCGCTGCAGGGGCTGAAGAACATGATCCTGACGCCCCACATCGGCGGCTCGACCGAAGAGGCGCAGGAAGCCATTGCCGAGTTCGCGGCCGAACGACTGCTGGGTTATCTGAACCGGGGCGACACCACCTTCAGCGTCAACCTGCCGAACGTGCAGTTGGCCGAGGTGTCGGGCGCACACCGCATCCTGCACATCCACAGGAACCAGCCGGGCGTCCTGGCCGAACTGAACCGGGCGCTTGCGGCGGCGGGGTTGAACATCCTGGGCCAGCACCTGAAGACGGACGAGCGCACGGGATATGTCATCACCGACGTCGATCGCGATTACGACCCGGAGGCGCTGCGGGCGCTGAAGACCGTGCCCGGCACGCTGAAGTTCCGTACCCTGCATTAAGCCACAGCGCGGAAAATCTTCCGAAGGCTGACGTAACGGCATCTTGCCATCTGCGCTGACTGGCGCATCCTCAGCCGCAACGGCCGCGACACACGACGGCTGGGGAGGATCCATATGTCACGCTTCATCACCGGCGGCGCCGTCGCCGCCTTGGCGCTGGCCGCCTGCGCCTTTGCAGGGTCGGCCTCGGCCCAGACCTACAACCGTCTCGTCGTGTTCGGCGACAGTCTCAGCGACAACGGCAATCTGTATCTGATCTGGGGCGGCACGCAGCCGCCGTCGCCACCCTACGCCCGCCGGTTCTCGAACGGCCCGACCTTCGTCGAACTGCTGGGCTTCAACGCCGCCAACTTCAACGGCTCGGTGACGGGCAGCATCAACTACGCCTTCGGCGGCTCGCGCACCGACGCCTCGGCCGGCGTGCCGTTCGGCATGCTGAACCAGCTGTCGCGCTATACGGCGGCGGGCGGACGGTTCAGTTCGACCGATCTGGTCAGCGTCCTGGGCGGCGCCAACGACATCTTCCAGGGGCTGCCCGCCGCCGGCGCCTCGGCCAGCCCGGTCGCGGCCATCACGCCCGTCGCCACCGGGGCGGCCGCCAACATCAATACCCTGGTCAACACCGTGGCGGGCGCGGGCGCCGGGACCGTTCTGGTCACCAACCTGCCCAAGCTCAGCCTGACGCCTCAGTTCCGGGGAACGGCCGCCGCGCCCTTGGCCGATTACGCCGTAACGACGTTCAATACCGCCCTGCAAACGGGGCTGACGACCACGGCCGGCGCGCGGCCGGGCAGCAACATCATCATGATGGACCTGTTCAAGATCGGCGACACACTGGCCGCCAATCCAGGCCTGTTCGGCATCACCAACATCACTCAGACCTGCTTCAACGGCGTCACGGTCTGTTCGAACCCCGACAGCTATTTCTACTTCGACGGCGTTCACCCGACGGCGGCCGGGCATCGGATCATCGCCCAACTGGCGACCGACTACCTCTACTACGGCGACATCGGCGCCCAATCGACCCTGCAGGGCGAGACCACCTATCGCCACCGCGAGGATGCTCTGGACGCGGCCAGCGACGCCCTGTCGGGCCGTCAGCCGTGGGAGGCGGGCGTGGCCGTCACCACCGCCGCCCTGATCGACAGCGTGGACACCGATGCGCGCGGCCCGGTCGCAAGCGCCTCCAGCGATGGCTGGGGCGCGCGGATCGCGCTGGAGGCGGGGCCGTCCGCCAACTGGCGCTTCGGCCTGGCCGGATCGGCGCGAAAGTCGGATGTGGACAGCCAGGCGCTGCGGTTCAACGTCGAAAGCTTCGGCCTGGACGTCTATGGCGGCTGGCGCTCGGGCGACATGTTCGTCAACGCGGCGGTCGGCGTGGCGCGCGACAATATCGACGACATCGAGCGCACCACCAGCCTGGCCCCCATCGTCCATACGGCCGAGACGCGGGCGCTCAGCACGGGCGCGCGATTGCAGGGCGGGATGTGGTTCGACATGGGCGGCGTCGCCCTGTCGCCCCGCGCGGCCCTGGCCTATGTCTCCAGCGACGTGGACGGCTATTACGAACGGGGCGTCGCGGCCCAGTATCAGTATGGCGACCGCACCGTGAAGGCCCTGACCGGCGAGGTCTCATTGCGCGCCGAGGCGGAGATGGGGCGGTTCGGCCTGTTCGCCGAAGGGGGCTATCGCGACGCGCTGGACGACAGTTCCGATCCGGTCCGCGTCGGCCTCTACAACAACCCGGCCCAGGTCCTGTCGCGCGAGATCGACGATCCGTTCGGCGGTCAGTTCCTGGCGTCTGCGGGCGTGGAGGGCGCGGTCGGGCCGGTCAAGGTCACGGTCGGCTATCGTGGCCGTTTCGGCGACCACGCCGACAGCCACATGGGCGGCATCCAGTTGAAACTGCCGCTATAGGCGGCGGGACGGGGAGGGGCGCGCTCAGCGCCCCTTCTTGCGCACCCACATGGCGGCGTCGGCCTCGGCCAGCCAGGCCTCGGCGTCGGTGTGACCGTCCCAGGCCCGGACGCCGAACGACCCGCCCAACTCCGTCTTCTGGCCGTCCCAGACGAAGCCTTCGGTCTGCAGCGCCTCGGCCAGCTGGCGCGCCTTGGCCCGGCCCTCGTCCAGTCCGGCGTGCAGCATCAGAAGCGCGAACTCGTCGCCGCCCATACGGCCGACCGCATCCGATTCGCGCAGGTTCGCCAGGAACAGGCGGGCGACGGCGATCAGGGCGGCGTCGCCCGCCGCATGGCCCAGACGGTCGTTGACGCTCTTGAAGCCGTCCATGTCCAGATACAGCAGAACCGCCGGCACGCCGTGCCGCTGGCAATAGGCCATGGTCTTCTGCAACGCCCCGATGAAGCCGCGTCGGTTCAGGGCGGGGGTCAGCACATCGTGATCGGCGGCGGCCTCGGCGGCGGCGGCGCGCGACTTCCAGGCGTCCAGCTCCAGGCGCAGGCGCGCGATCTCGGCGGTCAGGTCGTGTTCGGCCACGTCGGTCACGGCGCAGGAAGGGCTCCGGTCGCGCGACTCACTTAAGGCGTCGCGCAGGGTCGAGCGATGGTAGAGCGTGATTCCACGACATTGAAGCCGCCGCGCGTCGGAAACCGCGGGCTTGCGGTTGCGGGGGCCCCGTCGGTGCTGTAACGGGCGCCTTTCCGCGAGGGGCCTTGCAGACATGGCGACTTCCGAAACCCCGGTGGCGATCATCATGGGCAGTCGTTCGGACTGGCCGACGATGAAACTGGCCGCCGACAAGCTGGACCAGCTGGGCGTCGCCTGGCAGGCCAAGGTCGTCAGCGCCCACCGCACACCGGAACGTCTGGTCGCCTTCGCCACAGGCGCCAAGGCCGCAGGGTTCAAAGTCATCATCGCGGGCGCCGGCGGCGCCGCCCATCTGCCCGGCATGGCCGCGTCGATGACGGAACTGCCGGTGCTGGGCGTGCCAGTGAAATCCAAGGCGCTGAAGGGGATGGATAGTCTGTTGTCCATCGTGCAGATGCCGGCGGGCGTGCCGGTCGCGACCCTGGCCATCGGCGAGGCGGGCGCCGCCAACGCCGGCATCCTGGCCGCGCAAATCCTGGCCCTGTCGGATCCGGCCCTGGCCCAACGGCTGACCGCCTTCCGCGCCGCCCAGACCGACTCCGTCGCAGAATCCGTCGAGGACTGAGTGCCCAGCCTTCCGCTTCCCCCTGGTTCGACCCTCGGCATCATCGGCGGAGGCCAGCTGGGCCGGATGCTGAGCCAGGCCGCCTCGCGCCTGGGGTTCGACGTCGTCATCCTGGACCCCGAGGCCGACAGCCCGGCGGGCCGCGTCTCGGCGCATCAGATCGTTGCGGCCTATGACGATCCCGACGCCCTGACGGCCCTGGGCCGCGCCGCCGATGTCGTCACCTTCGAATTCGAGAACGTGCCGGCCGATTCCATCGAGCGTCTGGCGGAAGCGGGCGCCCTGGTCGCGCCGGGACCGACCGCGCTGCGCGTGTCGCAGGACCGGGTGGACGAAAAGACCTTCCTCAACGCCGTCGGCGCCCCGACCGTGGCCTTCGCCGTGGTCGATACGTTGGACGATCTGGTCCTCGGCTTGGCGACGCTGGGCGTGCCGGCTCTGCTGAAGACCCGCCGCGAGGGCTATGACGGCAAGGGCCAGGTCTGGATCCATGCCATCGAGGATGCGCCCGCTGCGCTGGAGAGCCTGGGCGGCCGCCCGGCGATCCTGGAGGCCAAGGCCACCTTCGTGCGCGAACTGTCGGTCATCGCCGCGCGCGACTGGGACGGTCATATGGCGGTCTATCCCCTGGGCGAGAACCGGCACGAGGGCGGCGTCCTGCGCACCACCCTGGCCCCTGCGGCGGTGGACGAGACGACCCAGGTCCGCGCCCGCGCCATCGCCGAGGCGATTCTGGACGGGCTGGATTATGTCGGGGTGCTGGGCGTCGAACTGTTCGACCTCGGAGACGACGTCATTCTGGTCAACGAGATCGCCCCGCGCGTCCACAACACCGGCCACTGGACCCAGGACGGCTGCGTCTGTGACCAGTTCGAACAGCATATCCGCGCCGTGACGGGTTGGCCGCTTGGCCCCACGACCGCCCACGCCCGCATCGAAATGACCAATCTGCTAGGCGACGAGGTCGATGCCTGGCGGAAACTGTCGGCCAAGTCTGATGAACGCCTGCACCTCTACGGCAAGGCCGAGGCCCGCCCCGGTCGCAAAATGGCGCATGTGAACCGGGTGCTGGGCTCGATCTAGCCGATCTTCGCTTCGTTACATCTCAAGACGCTGAAAACGCCATTGGGGATCGCTTTGCTTTCGACCCAGCAGACCTTCGGTTTCGTTCGCGACGGCGGCTCTTGATAAGACAGTACGCCTAAAAGCGCTGACCCTGCCAAAGCACCAACCCCACTCAGGACGATAGTCTTCCGCATCCCGCAACCTCCGTTTGGTGCGATGGTTGCATGGGTTGTTGGCGTAGGCAATTTGGGTGTGATCTCTAGGCTTTCGCCCCATACCGCATCCGGCTCAACGTCTCGCTCACCTTGCGGAACGGCGCATCGAAGTCCTTGCCGGCCTTCCACTTCTCGAACGCCATGACATTTTCGATCCGGCGCGCGACGAAGGCTTCCGCCGCCTTGCGCCCGTCGAACCAGCGCATGGTCAGGGCCGGGATCAGGATGCCCGACAGGATGGTCCGCTTCGAATAGTGGTTCCAGTCGGTCGCCTCGTCCCCGGCCCAGCGCCACAGATGGTCCGCGCTCTCCCACGCCAGTTTCAGCCCCAGATCGGCGTTGACGGGCAGGGCCAGGAAGGCGGCGCATCGGCGCGTGGCCTCCAGGTCGGCGGCGCCAGCCTCCATCCGCTCGGACACGGCGCGGGCGATTCGCTCGCGAATCTTCAACGATTTGGGCGCGATGGTCGACAGGGCCAGCAAGGCGCGCGAATCGTGGCGGCGCGACAGCAGGGCGGCCAGATCGCGCGCGCCATTGGGCAGCAGCAACTCTTCGTCGCCCAACGAAAGTCCGCTGGCCTCGCACGCCTCCCGCACCAGACGCGCGTTCCAGCCCAGCGCCGGCGCACGCGCGATGGCGGCGTCCAGCACGGTCTGTTCGGTCCGCTCGGCCCAGTCTGTCGCATCGGTCATGGCCGCGATCATACGCCTGTCGTTGCCGTGTTTCGAGCCATGAAGAATGGTCGCGACGATCTGGACAGGAAGGGGCGGCTCGTGTATCAGCGCGCCTTCATCCGACGGCTCGGCCATCGGAAGACGATTTTATTTTGTTCGCCCGTCTCCCTCACAGGACGCGGCGGGCGGCCAAAGGAGAGTTCAACCTGGTACAGATTTTCGTTCGCGATAATAACGTCGATCAAGCGCTGAAAGCCCTCAAGAAGAAGATGCAGCGCGAAGGCAGCTTCCGTGAAATGAAGCGCCACGTGCATTACGAAAAGCCGTCGGAAAAGCGCGCCCGTCAAAAGGCCGAAGCCGTCCGTCGCGCCCGTAAGCTGGCTCGCAAGCGCGCCCAACGCGAGGGCCTGCTGCCCGCGCCGAAGCCGCGCGTTCCCGGCGGTCGTTAAGACCCCGGCGAAAGCCGCAAGATCAGAGGCCGCTTCCGAAAGGAGGCGGCCTTTTTCGTTCCCTTTCGTCTTGCACGCATCAAGGCGATGAAACGCGAGGCCGAGGCGCAAGAGGCCCGCGACCTCGCCGCCAGCGCTGCAGACCAACAACCGGTCCCCACGGTCCCGCCGATGCACTGCATCAGGGATCTTTGGCGCTAATCGTCCAGCAGGGCCTGCAACAGCGGATGGGCCAGGACCGGCGCGGCCAGGCGCACCACGGCCTGGGGGTCTTCCAGGCGCACGGCGGCGGTGGCGTCGGCGACGATGAAGTCGGCGTGGGTGCGCGACGGTTCTGTCAGGCGCTCGTGGCCTGGACGAACCGTGGCCAGATATTGCGCCACGACCGAATCCGCAGACCGGCCGCGCTCGGCCTGGTCGCGCAGCAGGCGGCGGATGAAGCGGATGTCGGCGGGGGTGTCCACGAACACCCGGATGTCGAACAGGGCGGTCAGGTCGGGGGTGCACAGGACATGGGTGCCCTCCACGATCACCACCTGGGACGCCGGGATCGGCTCGCCGCCCGGCTCGCGCCCATGGTGGATGAAGGAATAGACCGGCGCCGTCACCGGCCGCCCGACCTTCAGCGCCTTCAGGTCCGCGATCATCAGGTCGTGATCGCGCGCCGACACGTCGTCGAAGTCGAACGTCGCGGCGTCGAAGCCGGGCAGGGAGGCGGCGTCCTTGTAATAGCTGTCCTCGCGCACCAGCACGGCCGCGCCGTCCGGCAGGGCGGAAACCAGCGCCTCCGCCAGAGTGCTCTTGCCCGAGCCGGAGCCGCCCGTGATCGCGATCAATATGGTCATGCGGCGCCTTCTAGAGCGGCCGCGCCGCCAGCGCCACGGGGGACGATCCGTCGCGCTGCGGCTGACGTTGCGGCACGTTGCTTATCGCTGATCACCAATGTTAGCGTCCACCCAAGCGTCGCATCCAACCAGACGCACCCAAGGAACAGGAAACGATATGCTGGGCTTGATGCAGGACTGGCCGCTGACGGTCGACAAGATCATCGATCACGCCAGGAACTGGCACGGCGAGCGCGAAGTGGTGACCCGCTCGGTCGAGGGGCCCATCGTCCGCACGACCTACGCCGCCATCCACGACCGCGCCAAACGGGTGTCCAACGCCCTGAAGGACTGGGGAATCAAGCCGGGCGACCGTGTGGCCACCCTGGCCTGGAACAGCGCCAACCATATCGAGGCCTGGTACGGGATCATGGGCATCGGGGCGGTGTGCCACACCCTGAACCCGCGCCTGTTCCCCGAACAACTAGTCTATATCATCAACCACGCCGAAGATCGGATCATCTTCGTCGACCTGACCTTCGTGCCGCTGCTGGACGCCATCCTGCCGCACATCCCCAAGGTCGAGCGCGTCGTCATCATGACCGACGCCGCCCATATGCCGCAGACTAAACTGCCCAAGGCCGTGGCCTATGAGGACGCCATAGCCGGCCAGTCGACCGAGGTGGTCTGGGGCGATTTCGACGAACAGACCGCCTGCGGCCTGTGCTACACCTCGGGCACGACGGGCAATCCGAAGGGGGTGCTGTATTCGCACCGCTCCAACTTCCTGCACACCTTCATGGGGCTGCAGGCCACCGTCATGGGCGCGACGCCCAAGGAAGTGATCCTGCCGGTCGTGCCGATGTTCCACGCCAACGCCTGGGGCATCGCCTTCGCCGGGCCCGCCGCCGGGACCAAACTGGTCATGCCGGGCGCCAAGATGGACGGTCCGTCGATCTATGAGCTGATCGAACAGGAAGGCGTCACCTTCTCGGCCGCCGTGCCCACCGTCTGGCAGGGGCTGTTCGCCCATATGAAGCAGAACGGCCTGGGCTTCTCGACCCTGAAACGGGTTCTGATCGGCGGCTCGGCCTGTCCCGAAAGCCTGATCCGCGGCTTCCAGGAGGATTTCGGCGTGGAGGTCACCCACGCCTGGGGCATGACCGAGACCTCGCCCATCGGCACCATCGCCAACCTGCCGCCCGAAATCCTGAAACTGCCCTATGACGAGCAGATGAAGTACCGGCTCAAACAGGGCGTGCCGCCCCTGGGTATCGAACTGAAGCTGAAGGACGAGGCGGGCGCCGAACTTCCGCACGACGGCGCCACCTTCGGCCGGCTGATGGTCAAGGGGCCGACCATCAGCAAGGGGTATTTCAAGGACGACAGTTCTATCCTGGACGACGAAGGTTTCTTCGACACCGGCGACGTCGCCACGGTGGACGAGATCGGCTTCATGCAGATCACCGACCGGGCCAAGGACGTCATCAAGTCGGGCGGCGAATGGATCAGCTCCATCGAGATCGAGAACATCGCTGTGGGCCACCCCAAGGTCGAGATCGCCGCCGTGATCGGCGCGGCCCATCCCAAATGGGACGAGCGGCCGGTGCTGATCCTGAAGCTGAAGCCGGACCAGGCGCTGGATCCGCAGGAGCATCTGGACTTCCTGCAGGGCAAGATCGCCAAATGGTGGATGCCCGACGATGTCGTCGCGGTGGACGAAATCCCCCTGGGCGCCACCGGCAAGATCGACAAGAAGCTGTTGCGCGAACGGTTCAAGGACTACCGTCTGCCGACCGCCGCCTGATGGGGCGCCTGAGCCGAACCGGAGCCTGAATGCCGATCCGAAAGCCCGTTCCCGCCATCCTGCCGTGGCTGACGGCGCTCGCGGCGGCGCCGCTGGTGCTGATCGTGGCGGCCGTCGCGGCGGTGCGGTTCGGCAGCGTCGATCTTTCGGTCGGTTATGATCTGCTGACCTGGACGGTGGCGCGCGCCCTGGCCTGGTTCGGTCTGGCGGGAGCCCTGGTCGCCGTGGTGCTGGCCCTGCGCGACATACGGGGCAGGGGGGCTTACGCGCTCGCGGCCCTGGTGTTCGCCGGCGCGGCGGTGGCGGGCTTCATGGAGCGTCAGGGCCGGGACGCGACGCCGACGCCGCGCGACGTCACGACCAATGTCGCGGAGCCGCCGGCCTTCTCGCGCGCCGTCGCCGCCCTGCATCGCGGATCGACGCCGGCCTCGTGCGAGGCGGTGGTCGCCATCCCCAGCCAGATTCTGGCGCAGCAGGCGACGTCGGCCCTGGTGGACGCCGGCTTCGTGGTGAACCGCGCCACAACCTTCGAGGTCGAGGCCACGCATGAAGGCGCATGGTTCGGCTTCGTCAGCGACGCGGTGGTTCGCATCCGTCCCGGCCGCACCGACATCCGCGTCGCCGCCCGCGATTCCCGCCCAGACGGGGGTGCGACCTGCCGCCTGGCCGCGCGCATTGCAGACGAACTGGCCGACGCCCGCTGATCCTCGGGTCAAACGGGCCTGAACCGCGCCCCCAGGCCCGGATCGCCGTCGCAGACCGCCCGTCCGTCCTCGACCAGCTTGATCAGATGGGCCAGCACCGACAGCGACGCCGCCGGCCACATGCGCGGATCGACGGCGGCGTAAAGGACCGGCACCATGTCGGCGATGGTCCGATCGCCCGCCGACAGACGCGCCGCGATCTGCGCCTCGCGATCCAGCCTGTGGGCGCGATAGGCCGCCAGGAACGGCCGAACCTCGGTGATCGGCGCACCGTGCGTGGGCCACAACACGTCGAAGTCCCGCGCGATCACGGCGTCCAGACTGGCCATGTAGTGGCGCATGTTTCCGTCCGGCGGCGCCACGACGGTCGTGGACCAGCCCATCACATGGTCGCCGCAGAACAGGCCGTTCTCCTCGCGCAGGGCGAAGGCCATGTGATTCGACGCATGGCCGGGCGTGAACATCGCCTCCAGCGTCCAGCCGTCGCCCTCAAGGACCTCTCCGCCGTTCAGCACGACGTCGGGCGCGAAATCGCCGTCCTCCTCCTCGTCCAGCGCGCCGGACGCATGGGTTTCGCGGGCTGGAGGCCGGGCCGCCAGAATGGGCGCCCCCGTCGCATCGGCGAACGGCCGCGCCAGCGGCGCATGATCCCGATGCGTATGGGTCACCAGCACATGGCTGACCCGCCGCCCCGCCGTCGCCGCCAGAAGCGCATCCAGATGCGTCATATCCATCGGTCCCGGATCGATCACCGCCACAGCCGCGCCCGCCTCCGGCCGCCCGACAATGTAGGTCCCCGTGCCGGTGAAGGTGAACGGCCCCGGATTGTCCGCCACCACCCGCTGCACCAGCGGCGAAACCTGATCGCGCCGCCCATAGGCGAAGTCGAACGTCCGCACGAACGGGATCATGCGCTCATCACTCCGCCCGCTTGGCGCGCCGCTTGCGTCAGGATTTCGGTCATCATTGCCGGAGCGCCCGCCATGGCCCGTTCGATCCTCGCCGCTGTATCAAATCGGCTCGCGCTCGTCGCCGCCGCCGTGCTGTGTCTCGCCACAATCCAGCTCGCCGCCTCCTGCACCCCTGAACCGGCGCCCTATGCGTCGCGAGTGACAATCCAGCGCTGAGGCGAATTGGAAAGCCAGGCCGGATACACGAAGTGTCCACCCTGTGGCGAGATTGCGACATACTGCTTAAACTTCAAGTGGGCGTGGCGATTTGCCCTACCGTAACTTGCTCATCACGCCATAGTCACTGTCGCATCATGCGTTTGTCGCATGAAAACCCGCGCTGATGGCTATGCAATCATCGGGTTATTGTCGGAGGAGGACGAATTTTGACATCGAAAACGATCCGTCAGCGGCTGCTGCAATCAACAATGATTGGGGGAGCCCTCCTGGCTTTTACAGTGCCGGCTGCGGCTATGTTGATGCCCACGTCGGTTGTAGCCCAAGACTACACGAGCGGCATCCTTTCTGGGACGGTGTCCGATGCGTCTGGTGCGCGAGTAGCAGGAGCGTCCGTCTCCACCACGTCGGGGCAAGGTACGGTGCGCACGACGACCACCGACGCAAACGGCGCCTTCCGTCTGCCTGCATTGGCAGTTGGGTCATACGAAATATCCATAACCTCGTCTTCCGGCTCGACCACCGACCGTATTACCGTGTCCCCTGGGGGTAGTAGCTACGCATTCACGGTGGCGGAGGCTGGCACCGCGACAAATCTGGGCGACATCGTGGTTACGGGCGCGCGCAAAACCCAAGATTTCAGCCGGACCGATACCGGCCTGAGCGTTGATGTGCAGGAATTCGCTGATCGTGTCCCGACTGGTCGTAGCATCAATGCTGTCACCCTGTTTACACCCGGCGCCAGTGCGCCTGATGCAACCATCGCGGCCGGCTCGCGTCGGAATCAATCTCTCGTTTCTTTGTCGGGCACCTCTGCCGCCGAAAGCGTCTACTACATTAACGGTCTGAACGTTACGGATCAGCGTAGCTTCCTGGGCTATGGCGAACTGCCGTTCGACTTCATTCAAACCATCGACACCAAGACCGGTGGCTACCAAGCCGAGTATGGCCGTGCGACGGGCGGGGTGGTCAATATCGTCACGCGATCGGGAACCAACGAATGGACGGGTGGCGTCAGCACGTACTGGACGCCTAACGGGCTGCGTAGCACGCGGGGTGTTTCCTATCAGGCTGGAGGGAATAACGCGGCTGGCATCCAGAACTTCAACCAATACTCGGAGAGCGAGCTCAAGGATTACACAGCGTATCTTGGTGGACCGATCTGGAAGGATCACCTCTTTGTTTTCGGCGTATATAATATTCGAGATGTAGAAACGTCTGGTGCTCGGTCGCGTACTTACGCATACAGCGCCTCAAATCCGAACGGAAATCCTGTCGATACTCGTACTCAAAGCTATGCATCTTACGACGATCCAAGATGGGCTGTGAAGCTGGACTTTGTGCTGAATCCGGAACACCGGCTGGAAGCCACCATCATTAACGACAAGACAACTACTCAGACTATTACGAAGACCTATGACGCTAATACGGATGCTTATCTTCGTGAAACAGCGCCTGTTTACGCAGATGCTGGCGGCATAACCCAAATATATAAATACACTGGCGTATTCACCGACTGGTTTACGCTCTCGGCGCTGTATGGTCGGCAGGAAAACGCTTACCTTGATTATGGAGACCCGATCAGCCTGCCTGGCATCCGTGACTATGTGGCGGCCGGCGGCAACTTCATCACTGCCGGTCTTCATGCGGGCCCCTATAACCTTGAGGGTGAAGATGTTCGTGAGACCTATCGTGTAGACGGTGACTTCTATGTCAAGCTGATGGGCGAGCATCATATTCGCGTTGGCTATGACAAGGAAGATCTTACGTCTTCCGCTAGCAGTGCCTACTCCGGTGGTGCGCTCTACTACGCGCTTGCGCAGGGCGATTGTCCTGCGGGTACTCCGGCGGCCGGATGCGTTGAAAAACTCACGTTCGCAAATAACGGTGTCTTTACGGCGCAGCAGACAGCACTTTACGTTCAAGACTCATGGGATGTTCTGCCAAATCTGACTCTGCAGCTTGGCGTTCGTAACGATCAGTATGATTACAAGAACGTCGATGGAGAGAGCTACATCAAGGTAGACGACCAGTGGGCTCCGCGTTTGGGCTTCAACTGGGATCCTCTTGATGACGGTGTCAACCGCATCTACGGTTCGTTTGGCGACTACTATCTGCCTATTGCAACAAATACGTCTATTCGTGCATCTTCTGGTGAGGTTTACACGGACGAGTATTTCGATGCCAGTCGCACTGGCGGCGCTACAGGCCCACTGGTGCTGAATGGGAATTATCCTGTTCTCGGTACTCGTCGTCAAATCGACTATCTCAGCCCTCCCGGCGCGCCTGATCCACGCACCGTGTCTGAGGCTGGTTTGAAGCCGATGTTCGAGCGTGAATTCGTACTCGGCTACGAGCATAGCTTCACAGATGGAATGTTTGCTGACTGGTCAGCAGGTGTTCGGTACGTAAACCGCAACCTAGAACAGGCCATTGAAGATACGGCTATCGGGGACGCCATCGTGCGGTACTGCGTGCGCACCAACACTGCGTGTGGGCAGACAGGGATCGGCGACTCGGCATTCGCGTCGATCTTCCCTTACGTTCTGATCAACCCGGGTGATGGCGCATCCGTGTTCATCGATCTTCAGGGCGATACTCGAACACTTGCAGACGGCTCGCCGAACCCGGCCTACAATCCGCAACAGATTGAACTCACCGCTGATGACCTGAAGCTGCCGGCAGTTGAGCGCACCTATCAGGCTCTCGAGTTCACGTTTGAGCGTCCATTCGACGGTGTGTGGGGATTACAAGGTTCCTATACCCTGTCGGAATCCAAGGGTAACTATGAAGGTGCTGTGAAGTCCGACATTGGTCAGACCGATACATCTATTACTCAGGATTATGATCACGCCGCGAATTCTCTCGGTGCTTACGGGTATTTGCCGAACGACCACCGGCATACTCTAAAGTTGTTTGGATCTTATGCTCCCAATGATTTCTTTAGCGTGGGCGCCAACTTTACCGCGCAGTCGGGAAGGCACTATGGTTGCTTGGGACGTGTACCAGTATCCGTCGATCCCCTATCTCCGCAAACGGGCACGCCCTCGGGATGGTACTGCCCCATTGGTGCGAACAATGCTGTGATTTCGACGCCGCGTGGTTCGCAAGGGGAGACCGACTGGACCTATCAGCTTGATCTGAATATGAACTTCAATCTGCTTCAGACCGAGACGAAGGGGGCTCTGACTGCTTCGATCGACATCTTTAACGTGTTCGATAACGATGAAGTCACCCGTGTTGTCGAGCAAGGACTTGTTCGCACAAGCGCCAATACGGCAACCGCGCGTGCGCCGTATTATGGGCTGCCTCGGAGCTATCAGTCCCCAAGAACGGTCCGCTTCGGTCTGCGCTACCGCTTCTAAGTCTTAACAAGACCACGAACTGAGGCGGCGGGGCCACGCTCCGCCGCCTTTTTCGTTTGAGCGTCGCCGTAGAAAAACCATCGGCGCGGGCGAGCGTTGGTGATCGGCGCTCGTCTGTGTCGCATTGAAGGAAGATCATGCTGAAACTGCTCGCTCCCGCTCTCTCCGTTCTGTCCGTGCTGGCCGCCGGGTCCGTCATGGCGCAATCGCAGGACGGTCCGATCGTCACGGGCAATCGCTCGGCGGAAAGCGCCGATGCGCTTAAGACGCGCGAGGCGATCGCTTATGCGCGACCGCTGCCGCGTGGGGCGCCCAGCGCGGATTATCCGCTGGTGGCCTGGTGCGATGCGCTGGTCAGCGGTCATGCCGATCTGGGCGACACCCTGCCGGCCCATGCGCCCGAGGATGTCGAACTGGTGCGTCTGGGACGGCTTGAGGCGCAGGACTTCCGCACGGCCCTGGCCGCCGCCGCGCCGCGTCAGTCCGCCGCCAGCAAGGCGGAGGCCGATCGGGCCGTCGCTGCGGTCAAGGCGCAATGGGCCACGCTGATCGAAAACCCGGACGCCGAGGCCCGCAGCCAGTCGTTCGGTCTGTTCTTCGGCCTGCCGGGGCGGTGCGAACACGCCGCGCGCCGCATCCGCGAGAACATCACGACGCCGCCGGCGACGCTGGAAAGCGTCGGCATCAACTGAGCCGATTACGGCTCTGCCGGTCTGATCTCGAACGGCGGCTTGAGCCCTGGCTCAGGCCGCCGTTTCGCGTGGTGCGGCGTGGGGATCGTAGTTGAGGATGGGGGACAGCCAGCGTTCGACCTCGGCGAGTGTCATGCCCTTGCGGCGGGCGTAGTCCTCGACCTGATCGCGGTCGATCTTGCCGACGCCAAAGTAATGGCTGCCCGGATGGCCGAAATAGAGGCCCGAGACCGAGGCCGGGGGCGTCATGGCGTAGCTTTCGGTCAGGGCCATGCCCGCGTTCTCGCCCGCGTTCAGCAGACGGAACAGAGTGGCCTTTTCCGTATGGTCGGGCTGGGCCGGATAGCCGGGGGCAGGGCGGATGCCCTGATACTGTTCGGCGATCAGGTCGTCGACGCTGGTGATTTCGTCCGCCCGGTAGCCCCACAATTGGGTGCGGACTTCCTTGTGCAGACGTTCGGCGAAGGCTTCGGCCAGGCGGTCGGCCAGGGCGGTGGCCAGGATGGACGAATAGTCGTCGCCCGTATCCTTGAACCGTTTGGCGATCTCCAGTTCGCCATGACCGGCGGTGACGGCGAAGGCGCCGATATAGTCGTCGCCGTCCTCGGCGATGAAGTCCGAGAGGGCCAGGTTCGGCTTGCCGTTCGACTTCTTGATCTGCTGGCGCAGCGTGTGGAAGCGGGCGATTTCCTTCGACCGGGTTTCGTCGCTGAACACGGCGATGTCATCGCCGACTGCACGGGCGGGCCAGAAGCCGACGACGCCCCTGGCCGTGAACCATTTCTCTTCGACGATGCGCTTCAGCATGGCCTGGGCGTCCTGGAACAGGTCGCGCGCGGCCTGGCCCACGGTCTCGTCTTCGAGGATCAGCGGATAGCGGCCGATCAACTCCCAACTGGCGAAGAAGGGTGTCCAGTCGATGTGGTCGGCCAGGTCCTGCAGGTCCCAGGCGTCGAACGCTTTGACGCCGATGAAGGAGGGGGCGCCGGGCATGGGCTGGGAGGGATCGGTGCGGAAACGGTTCTCGCGCGCCTGGGGCAGGGTGGCGCGGGCCTTCACCTCCTGACCGCGGGCGTATTGCTCGCGGATGCGGATATATTCGTCGCGGGTGGCGGCTTCGTTCCGGGCCTTGTCGGTCGCGGACAGTAGGCCGGACACCACGCCGACGGCGCGGCTGGCGTCGACGACATAGGTGGTCGATCCCCGGCGGTAGGCCGGTTCGATCTTGACCGCCGTATGGGTGCGGCTTGTGGTGGCGCCGCCGATCAGCAGGGGGATGTCGAAGCCGCGCCGCTCCATCTCGGCGGCGACGAAGACCATCTCGTCCAGCGACGGGGTGATCAGGCCGGACAGGCCGATAATGTCGACATTGTGGGCCTTGGCCTCGTCCAGGATGCGGTCGGCCGGGACCATGACGCCGAGGTCGATGACCTCGTAGTTGTTACATTGCAGCACGACGCCGACGATGTTCTTGCCGATGTCGTGGACATCGCCCTTGACGGTGGCCATCAGGATGCGGCCCGCCTGCTCGCGCGGCTTGCCGGCCTTCTCGGCCTCCATGAAGGGTTCCAGCCAGGCGACAGCCTGCTTCATAACGCGGGCGGACTTCACCACCTGCGGCAGGAACATCTTGCCCGAGCCGAACAGGTCGCCGACGACGTTCATCCCGTCCATCAGCGGACCTTCGATGACGTGCAGCGGGCGTTCGACCGACAGGCGGGCTTCTTCTGTATCGGCCTCGATGAATTCCGTGATGCCGTTGACCAGGGCGTGGGTGATGCGCTCACCGACCGTGCCTTCGCGCCATTTCAGATCGACCACCTTGGCCGCGCCCTTTTCGCCCTTGTAGGACGGGGCCATGTCCACCAGCCGTTCGGTATTGGACACGTTTGTCCGCTGGGGACGGTTCAGGATGACATCCTCGACGGCTTCCCGCAGCACAGGGTCGATGTCGTCATAGACGGGCAGGTCGCCCGCATTGACGATGCCCATGTCCATGCCCGCATTGATGGCGTGGTACAGGAACACGCTGTGGATCGCCCGGCGCACCGGCTCGTTGCCGCGGAACGAAAACGAGACGTTCGACACGCCGCCCGAGATGCGGGCATAGGGCAGGGTGGCCTTGATGACCCTGACCGCCTCGATGAAGTCGACGGCGTAGTTGTCGTGCTCCTCAATCCCCGTCGCCACGGCGAAGATATTGGGGTCGAAGATGATGTCCTCGGGCGGAAAGCCGACCTCGTTGACCAGGATGTCGTAGGCGCGGGTGCAGATCTCGATCTTGCGGGCGGCGGTGTCGGCCTGGCCCACCTCGTCGAAGGCCATGACCACGACGGCGGCGCCGTAGCGCAGGCATTTGATCGCGTGATCGCGGAAGGCCTGTTCGCCCTCCTTCATCGAGATCGAATTGACGATAGGCTTGCCCTGGACGCATTTCAGGCCGGCCTCGATCACCTCCCATTTGGAGCTGTCGATCATCACCGGCACGCGGGCGATGTCGGGTTCGGCCGAGATCAGGTTCAGGAAGGTCCGCATGGCGACGACGCCGTCCAGCAGGCCCTCGTCCATGTTGATGTCGATGATCTGGGCGCCGGCCTCGACCTGCTGGCGGGCGACGTCCAGGGCGGCGGGATAATCGCCCTCGACCACCAGCTTGCGGAATTTGGCCGAGCCGGTGACGTTGGTCCGCTCGCCGACATTGATGAAGACGGGTCTCACGCAGGAACTCCGCTCATCCCGGCGAAAGCCGGGACCGAGTGCTTTTGGGAGGCACGATGTCTGGGGTGAGGGGCGGCCGCGACACATCGGCGGCTATCGCCCAAAGACCTGGGTCCCGGCTTCCGCCGGGATGAGCGGTTTAGGACAGCCATCACGCCACCAACTCGAACGGTTCGAGGCCGCTCAGACGCAACGCCACCGGCCGTTCAGGGATCGCGCGCGGCTTCAGCGGCGCGACTTCTTCGGCGACGTGTCTGATGTGATCCGGCGTCGTGCCGCAGCAGCCGCCGACGATGTTGACCAGGCCGGAGGCGGCCCATTCCTCGATGAAATGGGCGGTTTCGTGCGGTTCTTCGTCGTACTGACCCATGGCGTTGGGCAGGCCCGCGTTGGGATAGGCGGCGACCAGGGTGTCGGCGACGCGGCTCAATTCGGCGATGAAGGGCCGCATCAGGTCGGCGCCGAGCGCGCAGTTGAAGCCGACGGCGAACGGCTTGGCGTGGCGCACGCTGTTCCAGAAGGCCTCGGCCGTCTGGCCCGACAGGGTGCGGCCCGAACGGTCGGTGATGGTGCCGGAAATCCAGATGGGCAGGGGCTCCAGCCCTTCGTCCTCCAGATCCTTGATGGCCTTGATGCAGGCCTTGCAGTTCAGCGTGTCGGTGATGGTCTCGATCAGATACAGGTCCACGCCGCCCTGGTTCAGCGCCTTCACTTGATGGCGATAGGCCTCATAGACCTGATCGAAGGTCACGCTGCGGGCGCCGGGGTCGTTCACGTCGGACGACATGGACAGCATCTTGTTTAGCGGGCCGATGGAGCCGACGGCGAAGCGGGGCTTGTGCGGCTCCTTCTCCGTCCAGCGGTCGGCGGCGGCGCGGGCCAGCCGGGCGCCCTCCAGATTGATGTCCCAAACCGCTTGGGCGTCCAGGGCGTAGTCTTCCTGGGCGATGGTGGTGCCCGAGAAGGTGTTGGTTTCGCTGATGTCGGCGCCGGCGGCGAAATACTGGTCGTGCAGGTCGGCGATGACGTCGGGGCGGGTGATGCAGAGGATGTCGTTGTTCCCCTTCATCTGGTGTTTCTCGTCATAGCCGTTGGCGGCGACGAAACGTTCGGCGCGGAAGTCGGCCTCGTCCAGTCCGCGACGCTGGATCATCACGCCCCACGATCCGTCGAGGACCAGGATGCGGTCCTTGGCGGCCTGATGCAGGGCGGCGATGCGTTGAGTGCGGGTCATTGCGCCGCCGCCGTTTCACGTACGCCCAGCACCCGACAGATCGCATAGACCAGATCGGCGCGGTTCAGGGTGTAGAAGTGGAAGTCCGAGAAGCCCTCTTCCTGCAGGCGGGCGCAGGTTTCGGCGGCGACCGAGGCGGCCAGCAGTTTGCGCGTCTCCGGGTCGTCATCCAGCCCGTCGAAATGCCCGGCCAGCCAGTCCGGCACCGAGGCGCCGCACGATCCGCACATCCGCTTCAGGCCGTTGAAGTTGGACACCGGCATCACGCCGGGGATCAGCGGAATGGTCACGCCCGCCGCCCGCACCCGGTCGCGAAACCGCAGGAAGGCGTCGATGTCGAAGAAGAACTGGCTGACCGCGCGGGTCGCGCCGGCGTCCACCTTGGCCTTCAGCACCTCGATGTCATGGTCGATGGAGGGGCTTTCGGGGTGACGTTCGGGGTAGGCGCCGACCGTGACGTCGAAGCCGCCGATGCGGCTGATGGCGGCGGTCAGTTCGGTGGCGTTGGCGTAGCCGTCTGCGCGGGGCTGATAGGCGCCGCCGATGCCGGATGCGCCGGGCGGATCGCCGCGCAGGGCGACGATGTGATCGACGCCGATGGTCTTGTAGCCTTCTATGACCTCATCGACCTCTTCGCGGCTGGCGTCGACGCAGGTCAGGTGGGCGGCGGGGCGAAGGCTGGTTTCGGCGATGATGCGCTGGACCGTGCGGTGCGTCCGTTCGCGGGTCGATCCGCCGGCCCCATAGGTGACCGAGACGAAGGCGGGGTTCAGCGGCTCCAGACGGCGGATCGCCTTCCACAGATTGGCCTCGGCCTCATCCGATTTGGGCGGAAAGAACTCGAACGAGACGCGCACGGCGTCGCGGTTCGATCCGGCGCGGGCCACGGGGCCGAGCGGGGACAGCAGCAGGGCGCGGGCTTCAGCAAGCGATGCCATGTCATGCGGTCTTTCTGTCCTGGACGCGACGTTCGGCGGTCCAGATGGTCACGGTCAGGCCCTCGGCGTCATGCGGCAGGGCGATGGGGGCGGAGGGCGACAAGCCGCCGTCCTGCAGCCAGCCGTTGATCTCGCTGTCGGCGAAACCCAGGCGGCGATGCTGGTGCGCCTCGCGCATATGTTCGAAGTCGTGCGGGGCAAAGTCGATGATGACCAGACGGCCGCCCGGGCTGACCAGGCGGGCTGCCTCCGCGACGGCGGCGGCGGGGTCGGACAGGTAGTGCAGCACCTGATGCACGATCACCAGATCGGCGCTGGCGGCGGGCAGGCGGGTGGCGAAGATGTCGCCGTGGCGCAGCTCGACCTGTTCCACGCCCGCCTTGGTGACATTGGTGCGAGCGATGTTCAGCATGTTCTGGCTGAGATCCAGCCCGACCGACATCTTGGCCTTCTTGCCGAACAGCGTCAGCATCCGGCCCGAGCCGGTGCCCAGATCGACGACGCGCTCGAACGGGCCGGGGCCGACCGCCTTTTCCAGCGCGGCCTCGACGGCGCTTTCGCTGACATACAGGCTGCGCAGGCGGTCCCACTGGGGCGCGACCTGTTCGAAATAGCTGACGGCGGCTTCCTCACGGTCCTTGCGGACCTCGTCCAGGCGGCGGTGATCGGCCTCGCCCGCGTCCTCGGCCAGGATGTCCAGCACGGTGTCGATCAGGCGACGAGCCTGGGCGTCGTGCGACAGGCGATAGTAAACGCGGGCGCCGTCGGGAAAGCGTTCGATCAGGCCGGCGTCGGTCATCAGCTTCAGATGGCGCGACACGCGCGGCTGGCTCTGGTCCAGAATCCGCGACATCTCCATGACCGACAACTCTTCCCCGGCCAGCAGGGACAGGATGCGCAGGCGGGTCGGCTCGCCAGCGGCGCGCAGGGCTTCGACGGTCTGATCGGCGGACAGGCTCATGCGATCATATAAAGATATCCTTATATGATTTGGCAAGCGAAATCGTTTTCTCGACGCCGGCGCGACGGGAAGCGTTCATGCGTGCGTTCAAGGTTTTGCAGCCCCTTTGGAGTGGTCCCATGCGCACCCTGATCATCGCCGCCTTCGCCCTGGCCGTCGCCGGCCCCGCCCTGGCTCAAAGCGACGCCCCCGAGATGTCTATGCCGCAGATGCCGGATGGTCAGATGTCCGGGCCGCAAAGTGGGCCGCGCATGGGCGGAATGAGGCCCCCGCCGCGCGAGACGCTGGCGCAGATGCAGGCGCGGATGACCCAGATGTTCGACCGTCTGGACGCCAATCACGACGGGGTGGTCGACGCCGCCGAACTGGCCAATGCGCGTGGCGGCCGGATGCTGGCGCGGTTCGACGCCAACGGCGACGGGCGCGTGATGCGCGAGGAGTTCACCGTGGGCCTCGACGCCCAGTTCAAGGCGATGGACAAGAACGGCGATGGCGTCGTGACGACGGACGAACGGCCTCAGCGCCCGAACTGACGCCTTCGCGCCCCGGTCAGGCCACGGGCGTCTTCAGCGGCTCGCCCGCGAAATGCGCCTGCAGGTTCTGCATCAGCAGCATCAACATGCCCTGCACCCCGGCGGTCGTGGCTCCGGCGGTGTGGGGCGTCAGGACCAGGTTTGGCACGTCGGCCCAGCGCGCGGGATCGGTCGGTTCCTCGACAAAGACATCCAGCGCGGCCTGACCCAGGGCGCCGGACGTCAGGGCGGCGATCAGGGCATCCTCGTCGACCACCTGTCCGCGCGAGACATTGACCAGCAGGCCGTCGGGGCCGAGCGCCTCCAGGATTTCGCGTGAGATCAGGCCGCGATTGCTCTCGTCGGCCTTGCACGCCACGACCAGAATGTCGCTGGCCTTAGCCAGCGCCAGCAGGGATTCTGCGCGGGGCCATTCGGCGTCGTGAGGACGTGGACCCCACCAGCTGACGGACATGCGGAAGGCTTCGGCGCGGTCGGCGACGGCTTTGCCGATATGGCCCAGACCGACGATACCCAGTTTCTGGCCGCCGAGGGAGGCCGTGATGGTGCGGGTCGCTGCGGTCCATTCGCCGGAACGCACTTGTCGGTCGCCCGAGGCGATCTGGCGGCGCGCGGCCAGGATCAGTCCCAGCGCATGATCGGCCACATCCTCGTGATTGACGCCGGGCGCATGGGTGACGGGCAGGCCGCGCGCGCGGCACCAGTCGATGTCGATCCCGTCATAGCCCGAGGTGAAACAGGCCAAGAGGTCGAGATTGGGAAGCCGCTCGATCAGCGCCTTGTCCAGCGGCGCTTCGCCGGCCACGACCATGACGCGGATGTCGTGCGCGGCCTCGATGGGCGGACCTTCCCAGAAGCGATAGACATCGTAGGCGCTCTCCAGAAAGCCCGAGAGCGGAGCGAGATGCCGCTGCATGATGAGAACGGCGGGGCGTTGGGTCATGCACGGACCTCTATCAGTCGTTCGCCGCCATTGATCCGGGCGAGGATCGCAGGCCAATGGCGTTCGAATGTCTGGATCAGGATTGCGTTGCTGCAGTTGCCGATGCGGAGCCACACCAAGCGACCTTTGGCGTCCTGTCTTGCG
The DNA here is from genome assembly GCF_002434505.1 of Brevundimonas sp. UBA6550. Lineage (GTDB taxonomy): Bacteria > Pseudomonadota > Alphaproteobacteria > Caulobacterales > Caulobacteraceae > Brevundimonas. The sequence continues at coordinate 712,314 of NZ_DJKE01000008.1, read as the reverse complement.
AAGTTTGCGAAATCAGCGTCGCGGCTCAGAACGACTGATCCGTCGCGCAAGGCTTCCCGCCAGATGTCGTGATCGGGTCGGTCATGAAGCCCAAGGTCGCGTACATGGATGGCGTCCAAACCTTGCGACCGCAACCAAGTCGCGAGGACCGGCGGCAGTTGCTGATCGATGACGATCCTCACGCGGCGATGATGACCGGATGATCGACCTCGCGGGCACCGTAGGCAAGGCAGGCGAGTATATCGTCCATCTCAAGGTCGGGATGGTAGTCGAGAATGGATTCGGCGCTTTCGCCGGCCGCCAACATGCCCAGCACCTCGGCAACGGTGATGCGGATGCCTCGGATGCACGGTTTACCGCCGCGCTTGCCGTCTTCGATAGTGATGCGGGACAGAAGATCGCTCATGTCCCGCATCCTATCACAGTTCGATCAGCGCCCGAACTTCTGGTGCTGGATGCGTTTGGGAATGATGCTGTCGGCGCCCAGGCGGCGCATCTTGTCCTGTTCGTAGGCTTCGAAGTTGCCTTCGAACCATTCCACATGGCCGTCGCCCTCGAAGGCGAGGATGTGGGTGGCCAGACGGTCCAGGAACCAGCGGTCGTGGGAGATGACCACGGCGCAGCCCGCAAACTCTTCCAGAGCCTCTTCGAGGTTCTGCAGGGTTTCGATGTCCAGGTCGTTGGTCGGTTCGTCGAGCAGGATCAGGTTGCCGCCCGAGGCCAGGGTCTTGGCCAGGTGGACGCGGTTGCGCTCACCGCCGGACAGTTGCCCGACCTTCTTCTGCTGGTCGCCGCCCTTGAAGTTGAAGCTGCCGACATAGGCGCGGGTGTTGATCTCGCGCTTGCCGACCATCATCACGTCGGTGCCGCCCGAGATGGCCTGCCAGATGGTTTCGTCCGGCTTCAGGTCGTCGCGCGACTGATCGACATAGGCCAGTTTGACCGTTTCGCCGACCTTGATCGTGCCGCCGTCGGGCTGTTCCTGGCCGGTGATCAGCTTGAACATCGTCGACTTGCCGGCGCCGTTCGGGCCGATGACGCCGACGATGCCGTTGGGCGGCAGTTTGAAGGTCAGGTTATCGAACAGCGTCTTGTCGCCATAGGTCTTCTGCAGACCTTCGACTTCCAGCACGACATTGCCCAGGCGCGGGCCGGGCGGGATCTGGATGTGGGCGTGGGTCTGGGCGCCGCGCATCGATTCCTGTTCCTCGACCATCCGCTCGTAGGCGGCCAGACGGGCCTTGGACTTGGCCTGACGGGCCTTGGCGCCCGAACGAACCCATTCCAGTTCGCGGGTCAGGGCGCGTTGGCGGGCTTCGGATTCCGACTGTTCCTGCACGACGCGCTTGGTCTTGGCTTCCAGCCACGAGGAATAGTTGCCCTCGTGCGGGTGGCCCTTGCCGCGATCCAGCTCCAACGTCCACTTGGTGACCAGGTCCAGGAAGTAGCGGTCGTGAGTCACCAGGATGACGCAGCCGGGGAAGTTTTCCAGGTGGTGCTGCAGCCAGGCGACGGATTCGGCGTCCAGGTGGTTGGTCGGTTCGTCGAGCAGCAGCATGTCCGGCTTGGACAGCAGCAGGCGAGCCAGGGCGACGCGGCGCTTTTCACCGCCGGACAGGTTGGTGACTTCCCAGTCGTCGGGCGGGCAGCGCAGGGCGCCCATGGCCTGGTCGATGCGGCTGTCGATGTCCCAGACGTCGCCGGCGTCGATCTTTTCCTGAAGGGAGGTCATCTCCTCCATCAGTTCGTCGGTGTAGTTTTCGCCCAGCTCGGCGGCGACCTCATTGAAGCGGTTGACCCACTGCTTCTCCTCGCACCAGGCCTCGACGTTCTGGCGAACGTTCAAGGCGGGATCGAGCTGGGGCTCCTGCTCCAGATAGCCGCGCTTGATGCCGTCGGCGGCGCGGGCTTCGCCGGTGAACTCGGTGTCCAGGCCGGCCATGATCTTCAGCAGGGTCGACTTACCCGAGCCGTTGACGCCGACGACGCCGATCTTGGCGTCGTTGTAGAAGCTGAGCCAGATGTTCTCGAAGATCTTGCGGCCGCCGGGGAAGGTCTTGGTCAGACCCTGCATCTGGAAAATATATTGCTGCGCCATGAGGTGCGGTGTCGCCCTTCGGGTTCGTCGGATGGGAGGATGGCGCGGATGTAGCGATCCTGAGGCCCGAGAGCAAATGAGGCGAGGGGCGGGCAGGCCGGCGACGGCGCCCAATCGGCGCTGTGCGAAGCGGTATCCGGCGCGTATTGAGCCTGACCAAACAGCAGAGACCTGCCCCATGACCGCAATATCGGACCGTCGATTGAAGGCGGCCATCGGCTTCATCTTCGTGACGGCGGTGCTCGACATCGTCGCCATGGGCATCATCATCCCGGTGTTGCCGCAGCTGATCGAGGATTTCGTCGGCTCCAACGCCCAGGCGGGCGTGATCAACGGCGTCTTCGTGGCGCTGTGGGCGGGGATGCAGTTCGTCGCCTCGCCCATCATCGGGTCGTTGTCGGACCAGTACGGGCGTCGGCCGGTGATCCTGCTGAGCTGCGCGGGGCTGGCCATCGACTATGTGCTGATGGCGGTGGCGCCGAACCTGTGGTGGCTGGCGGTCGGGCGGATCGTGGCGGGCGTCACCTCGTCCAGCTTCACCACCATCTACGCCTATATGGCGGACGTCACTCCGGTCGAGGGGCGCGCCAAGGCCTACGGTTTGATCGGCGCGGCCTTTTCCGGGGGCTTCGTGCTGGGTCCCGTGATCGGCGGGTTCCTGGGCGAGATCAGCCCGCGTGCGCCGTTCTGGGCCGCCGCCCTGATGTCGGGGATCGCCTTCCTCTATGGCCTGATCATCCTGCCCGAGAGTTTGGCGGTCGAGAAGCGGATGAAGTTCAGCTGGCGGCGCGCCAATCCCGTGGGGGCGATGGTCTTGCTGGGCCGTCACCCGGAGCTGACGGGCCTGGCCGGGGTGACCTTCCTGCTGCACTTCGCCCACCACGTCTTCTCGGCGGTCTTCGTCCTCTATGCCCAGTATCGCTATGGCTGGGGGCCGCGCGAGGTGGGTCTGCTGCTGGCCATGGTCGGGGCGCTGGACATGGGGATGCAGGGGCTGGTAGTGGGGCCGGTGACGAAGGCGCTGGGGGACCGCAAGACCATGCTGCTGGGCCTGGTCGGCGGCACGGTCGGCATCGGCCTGATGGGCTGGGCGCCGACGGGATGGATGTTCGTCGCCGCCATGCTGCCGAACGCCCTTTGGGGGCTGGCCATGCCGACGCTTCAGTCGCTAATGACCCGACAGGTGTCCGAGAGCGAACAGGGCCAACTTCAGGGCGCGACCATGAGCGTGGCCTCCATCGCCGGCGTCGCCTCGCCGCTGTTCTTCGGCTGGATCTATTCGCTGTCGGTCGGCGGCGGGTTCGCCCCTCTGACGACCTGGCTGGACCGGCACGGCCTGGGCCTCGTCGACGCCGTCGTCCACGCCCCGGGCCTGAGCTTCTACATCTCCGCCGTGGTCCTGGCGCTGGCCGGCGTCATCGCCTGGATCACCGCGCGCCGGGCGGAACGGGCCGAGAGGGGTTCGGCGATGGTTACGAACCCGCGCTGACGCAGCCGCGCCGAACGCGCCTTTCCGTCACGGCGTGACGGAAAGGGCGACGACGGATCAGTCTTCGGTCTTGGGCTTTGCAGCCTTTTTCGTCGGAGCCTTCTTGGCCGCCGGTTTCTTGGCCGCAGCCTTTTTCGGAGCGGCGGCCTTCTTGGCGGGCGCCTTCTTCTTGGGCGCGGCGCCGGCCTTGGCGGCGAGCAGGGGCAGGGCGTCTTCCAGGGTCAGGTCTTCGGGCGCGGTTCCCTTGGGCAGGGTGGCGTTGATCTTGCCCGACTTGACGTAGGGACCGAAGCGACCAGCCATGACGTGGATCGGCTCGCCCGTCTCCGGGTGGGCGCCCAGGTCCTTCAGCGGGGCCGTGGCGGCGCCGCGACCGGGACGGCCCGCGCGTTTTTCGGCCAGCAAGGCGACGGCGCGGTTCAGGCCGACCTCGAACACCTCGTCGATGTCCGAGACGTTCGCATAGGTGCCGGCGTGCAGGACGAAAGGCCCGTAACGACCCAGGCCCGCCGTGATTATCTTGCCGTCTTCCGGGTGGACCCCAACCTCGCGCGGCAGGGCCAGAAGGCGCAGCGCCCGATCAAGGTCGAGCGATGCCGGCGACCAGCCCTTGGGCAGGGACGAGCGTTTCGGCTTCTCCCCGTCCGGCGGCGCGATTTCGACATAGGGTCCGAAGCGGCCGATCTTCAGCTGCACCGGCTGGCCGGTCGCCGGGTCGAGGCCCAGTTCGCGGTCGCCGCTTTCCGCCGATCCGTCCTCGGCCGAGGGGCTGGCGACGGGGCGGGTGTATTTGCAGTCGGGATAGCGCGAGCAGCCGATGAAGGCGCCGAACCGGCTGGTCTTCAGGCTGAGCTGGCCCTGGTGGCATAGGGGGCATTCGCGCGGATCGGAACCGTCGCCCTTGTCCGGGAAGATATGGGCGCCCAGGCTTTCGTTCAGGGCGTCCAGAATGGCGGTGGTGCGCAGTTCGCCGGCGGCTTGTGTCGCGGCGTGGAAGTCCTGCCAGAACTCGCGCAGCAGCACCTTCCAGTTCAGGTCGCCCGCCGAAACCTCGTCCAGACGGGTCTCCAGCGCGGCGGTGAAGTCGTATTCGACCCATTTCTTGAAGAACTGCTCGAGGAAGGCCGTGACCAGCCGCCCCTTGTCCTCGGGATAGAAGCGGTTCTTGTCGACGCGGACATATTCGCGGTCGCGCAGGGTCGACAGGGTCGAGGCGTAGGTCGACGGGCGCCCGATGCCCAGTTCTTCCAGCTTCTTGACCAGGGTGGCTTCCGAATAGCGCGGCGGCGGTTCGGTGAAATGCTGGTCGGTGCGGATGGCGTCGACCTTGGCCTTGGCGCCTTCCTTCAGGGCGGGCAGGCGGCTGGTGTCGTCCTCGCCCTCGTCGCCCTCCGCGCCCTTCTGCTTCTCGTCGCGGCCTTCCTCATAGACGGCCAGGAAGCCGTCGAAGGTGACCACCTGGCCGGTGGCGCGCAGGCCGGTCTGGCCGTCCGGCGTCTCGATCTCGACCGTGGTGCGGTCCAGACGCGCGGCCTCCATCTGCGAGGCGACCATCCGCTTCCAGATCAGCTCGTACAGACGCTGAAGATCCGAATCGAGACGGACGGAATCGGGATGGCGGGCGATATTGGTCGGGCGGATCGCCTCGTGCGCTTCCTGGGCGTTCTTGGCCTTGACCTTGTAAAAGCGCGGCTCGGTCGGGACATAGGCGGGGCCGTATTCCTTGCCGATCACCTCGCGCGCCTGGGCCAGACCTTCGGGGCTGACCGACACGCCGTCGGTCCGCATATAGGTGATCAGGCCGCCGGTCTCGTCGACGCCTTCATACAGTTTCTGCGCCGCCTGCATGGTGCGCTGGGCGGTGAAGCCCAGCTTACGCGAGGCTTCCTGCTGCAGGGTCGAGGTGGTGAAGGGGGGCGACGGATTGCGGCGGACCGGCTTCTTCTCGACCGAGTTGATGGTGAAGTCGCCGGCCTGGATCGCGGCACGCGCGGCGCTGGCGGTCGCCTCGTCCTTGATGTCCAGACGCTGAACCCGCTTGCCGGCGTGCTTGACCAGGCGCGCGGTGAAGGGCGGGCTGTCGGCGTTCAGGTCGGCCTCGATCGACCAGTATTCCTGAGGCCTGAACTTCTCGATCTCCATTTCGCGATCGACGACGATGCGAAGGGCGACGGATTGCACCCGCCCCGCCGAACGGGCGCCCGGCAGCTTGCGCCACAGAACCGGCGACAGGGTGAAGCCCACCAGATAGTCCAAGGCGCGGCGGGCCAGATAGGCCTCGACCAACTCCATATCCAGTTGACGCGGATTGGCCATGGCCTCCAGCACGGCCGACTTGGTGATGGCGTTGAAGGTGACGCGCTCGACGTGCGTGTCCTTCAGCGCCTTCTTCTTGTTCAGCACTTCCAAAACGTGCCAGCTGATCGCTTCCCCTTCGCGGTCGGGGTCGGTCGCCAGGATGACGCGGTCGGCGCGCTTGGCGGCCTCGGCGATTTCGGACAGGCGTTTGGCGCCCTTGGCGTCGGCCTCCCAGTGCATGGAGAAGTCGTCGTCGGGCAGGACCGAACCATCCTTGGACGGCAGGTCGCGGACGTGACCGTACGAGGCCAGGACCTCATAGTCCGAGCCCAGGTATTTGTTGATGGTCTTGGCCTTTGCGGGGCTCTCGACGATGACGAGGTTCATATCGGTCCGGTCTCGGGAAGGGGCGCGAACGTGGTTGGAGCGGAGCCGTGTGTCAATCGCACCTGTCGCCTTACATCCATAGGTAGTTGTTTTTTGTATAGGCGCGGTTAGATTGCGGTCGGGACAACGGAGACGATCATGGCCAGCGCGAGGGAACCGGCGGCTCCGCCGGACGATCAGAACGACATCGAGGCCGGGGCCTTTCCGACACGAGAATATATCGGGGCCATGGCGCTGGAAATGGCGCGGATGGCGCGTGAAGAAGGCGACGGCCGTTTGGCGGGCCTGCTGGAGGATGCGGCCGGCGCGGCGGCGCTGCCGCCCGGCTAGCCCTTAGATCGACGCCAGACCGCCGGGCAGCAGTTCGGCGCGGCCGACCAGGCTGAGTTCCAGAAGGGCGGCGGCGACCTGGGCAGCCGGGGCGTTCAGGGCGCGGGCGATCTCGTCACGCGGCGTGGGCGTGGGCGAAAGCAGGGCGGCGACCCGATCCAGCAAGGCCTGGTCCAGTTTGTCATCGAAGCGCAAGGGCTCGGACGGCGGCTCGCGCAGGGTGCGCAGGGTGTGGAAGGCGCGCTCGATGTCCTCGATGCCCTCGCACAAGATGGCGCCTTGGCGCAGCAGTTCGTTCGGGCCGCGCGCGCGGGGGTCCAGCGGCGAGCCGGGCACGGCGAAGACGTCGCGACCCTGTTCGGCGGCCAGGCGCGCGGTGATCAGGGAGCCGGACCGAAGCTCGGCCTCGACCACCACGACGCCGCGCGACAGGCCGGAAATGATGCGATTACGGCGCGGGAAGTCGCGCGCCTGGGCGCGGGCGCCGACAGGGCTTTCGGACACGATGCAGCCGCGCTCCGTCAGGCGGGCGTAGAGGTCGGCGTGTTCGGGCGGATAAATATCGCTTACCCCGCCGCCCAGAACCGCGACGGTCCCCGTCGGCAGGGCGCCTTCGTGGGCGGCGGCGTCGATGCCACGCGCCATGCCGGAAACGACGACATGGCCCGCCTGACCCAGTTGCTGGGCCAGACCGCGCGCGATCCGCTGGCCGCCCGCCGAGGCGATGCGGGCGCCGACGATGGCGACGCAGGGGCGGTTCAGCAGTCCGGCGTCGCCGCGCGTCCACAGGATCGGCGGCGGCGGATCGAGCGCGGCCAGCATTTCGGGAAAGCCAGCGTCGCCCAGCACCAGCAGGCGCGCGCCGAGGGCCTCGCCCGCCGCAAGTTCACGCTCGACGGCCTCGACCGGCGGGGGCGTGGAGGCGCCGGACTTGCGGATCAGGCCGGGCAGGGCGTCCAGCGCGGCGATGGCCGAGCCGTAGCGCGCCAAGAGCTGAGTGAAGGCGACGGGACCGATGCGGTCGGTGCGGGCCAGCCGCAGCCGCGCGAAACGTTCGGCCGGGGCCAGGCTCACGCCTTCTTGGCCCCGATGCGCGGTTCCTCGCCCTTCAGCAACCGGGCGATGTTCTGGTGGTGACGCACCCAGATCAGCACGGCGGCGAAAACGGTTAGCAGCAGGACGGGCGACCCGACCGGCAGCCCCACCGCCGCCAGGGGCAGAAGCGCCAGCAACGGCGCCGTCGCCGACGAGATCAGGGCGGCCAGCGACGAATAGCGGAACAGGAAGGCCGACAGCAGCCAGACGGCCCCCGCCATCAGGCCCAACGGCCAGGCGGCGGCCAGCAGCATGCCATAGAAGGTGGCGACGCCCTTGCCGCCCTTGAAGCCCAGCCAGACGGGAAACAGGTGGCCCAGAAAGGCCGCGCCGCCGGCGATGGCGCCGGCCAGTTCGCTGTCGAACAGATGCCTTGCGATCAGAAGTGCGGCGGCCCCCTTGCCGGCGTCCAGCAGCAGGGTGGTCAGGGCCAGATCCTTGCGGCCGGTGCGCAGCACGTTCGTCGCGCCGATATTTCCCGAGCCGATGTTGCGCACGTCGCCGGCGCCCGCCGCGCGAGTGATGACCACGCCGAACGGAATGGAGCCGAGCAGATAGCCGCCTAAGGCGACCAGCGCCAAGGTTCCCACCGCCGGGCCCGCCAGATCGTGCACTTTGATTCGCTCCCCGCGTGTCGTTGCGGCAAAATGCGTCGGCGGACGGCGCGGAGCAAGGGCGATCCGACCTCTTGACCCGGCGATCTGTGCAGCGTCTGGTCCGCCCGCCCTGCAGGAGAGTTCGATGCGCCAAATCCCGACTGTCGCCGCCGTCGCCTTGCTGATGTTCACGGCCGCCTGCGTCGGCGCGCCGGCGCCTGCCGCGCCGCCTGCCGAAGAACCGGCGATGGCCGCCTATTTCGACTGCGTGCGCGAGGGCGGCGCAGCGATCTCGGCGCACCGGGCGGTTTCGGCGCCGGACCAGCCGGAAAACTCCATCGCGGCCATCGAGGCGACGGGACGGGCCATTCCCAATGCGATCCTGGAACTGGACGCGGTTCTGACCAAGGACGGGCATCTTGTGCTGATGCACGACGAGACGATGGAGCGGACCACGACCGGGCGCGGGCGGGTTGCGGATCTGACCCTGGCCCAGGTGAAGCGGGCGAGGCTGAAGGCGTCGAACGGCGCCCTGACACGCGCCGCGCCGCCGACGCTGGGCGAGGCGCTGGACGCCGCCGGTCGCGTGGGGGCCATCGCCAGCATCGATCTGAAACCCGCAGAGGGCGGCGCGACCGTCGATCTGGCGCGCGCGGTGATCGACCAGGTGCGGCGGTCGGGCGCGGCGAACCGCGTCATCCTGATCACCTATAACGACGCCGATGCGCGGGCGGTGGCGACGATGGCGCCGGAGATGATGATTTCGGCGGGCTTGAGCGGCGTGGACGCCTTGCAGGGGCTGAACGCGCCGCAAATCCTGGCCTGGACCGGCACGCGCGAGGAACGGCCGGCGCTGTGGCGGGCGTTGCGCGAAGCCGGGGTGGAGGTGCAGTTCGGCACCCTGGGCGCCGAGGGCGTTCGGCGCGACGACCGCTATGCGGCCGACGGCGACGTATCGGAATATCGCGACCTGGTGCGCCAGGGGGTGACGGTGATCGCCACCGATACGCCGCTGGCAGTCAAGTCGGTGCTGGGCGCCGAGGTGGCCAGGGCCGCGACCTGTCCGCGTCCGCGCTGACCTCGGCCAGGTTTGCGCTGCATCAAGGGCGGCGGCCGCGCGATCGGGCAGGAGCGCAGGGATGAGCCAGGATCTGACGTTCGATATCGCCGTGGTCGGGGCCGGGCCGGCCGGCCTGGCCTTCGTCCGGTCGCTGGCGGGAGCCGGGCTGTCCGTCGCCCTGATCGAGGGGCAGTCAGAGACGAGCCTGCGCGATCCGGCCTTCGACGGACGCGAAATCGCGCTGACCCACCATTCGATGCGTCTGTTGAAGGCGATGGGCGTCTGGGACCGGATACCGGCGGATGACCTCTCGGATTTGCGTCAGGCGCGTGTGCTGGACGGCGGTTCGCCCTTCGCCCTGACCTTTGGAGCGGCGGATGCGGATCGGCTGGGCGTGCTGATCCCCAATCACCTGATCCGGCGCGCGTTGTTCGAGGTCGTCGAGGGGCAGGCGGGCGTCGACCTGATGCTCGGACGGCGGGTGGCCGACTGTCGGATCGGGCCTCGGAGGCCGCGCGGGCGGCTGACGCTGGACGACGGGACGACGATCCGGGCCGATCTGATCGTGGCGGCGGATTCGCGTTTTTCCTTCATGCGCGACCGACTGGGCGTGGGGGCCGAGATCAATCGGCTGGGGCGGTCGATGATGGTCTGCCGGATGCGGCACGATCAGGCGCACGGTCATGTGGCGACCGAATGGTTCGACCACGGCCAGACCATCGCCCTGTTGCCGGTCGCGGACCCCCAGCAGCGGATGTCCTCGGTGGTGATGACCCTGGCGGCGCCGGCCATCGCCGACCTGATGGCGCAATCGCCCGAGGCCTTTGCGTCGTCCATGGAGCGGCGGTTGCAGGGGCGGCTGACCGGGTTGGAGTTGGTCGGTGCGCGCCACGCCTATCCGCTGGCCACGACCTGGAGCCATCGGTTCGCGGGCGAGGGCTTCGCCCTGATCGGTGATGCGGCGGTGGGGATGCATCCGGTCACCGCCCACGGCTTCAACCTGGGTCTGCGCGGGCAGGAGACGCTGGCCAAGGTGGTGCGCGGGGCGCGAGGCGCGGACATCGGTTCGGGGCGTCTGCTGGCGCGATACCAGCACGAACATCGACTGGCCAGCTGGCCGCTTTATCAGGGCACGAACGCCCTGGTGCGGCTTTTCACCCAGGAGACGCCGCCCGCCAGACTGGCGCGCGGCGCGATGCTGCGCGCCGGTCAGGCGACCGCGCCGTTCAAGGCGGTGGTGAAGCGGATGCTGACGGCCTAGGCGCCGTCATGGACGGGCGGGCAGCACCGCCGTCAGCGCGCGCGTGAAACCGACCGGGGCGACGGTCAGATGGTCCTCGTCCTGCAAGACGACGGATTGGACGGTCAGATGCGGATAGCCCCGCGATTTCAGGGCGCGTTCCATGGCGCCGACGTCGCCGACCATGTCCGCGCCCGAGGTGTTGCGGCGGTCCGGGCCGGGAACCTCCCAGCCGCCGATATACATGAAGACGTCGGCGGGCAGGTCGCGATGGGTTCTGGCGTATTCCGCCTCAATCCCCATCATGTGTCGTTTGTCATACCAGAAGGACGGGCTGCCCAGAACATAGGCATGAAACAGCCCGGGGTCCGTGAACAGAATCTGGGCGCCGAGCAGTGCGCCGTAGGAATGTCCCAGAAAGACGCGGCGGGCAGGATCGACGCGGAAACGTTTCTCGACGAAGGGCAGGGCCTGGGTTTTCAGATAGGTCTGATAGGCAGGGCCGCCGCCGTGGAGGGTTGAACTGGCGCTGCTGGGGCCGTTTGGCGTCGGCGTATAATCGCGGTTGCGGCTGACCGTGCCGTTGTCGCCGCGCGAATAGGACAGGCCGACCAGGATGAATTCCTCGATCACGGGTCCGTCCAGGTTCACCCGCCGGGCGATCTGGCGGATGATCGGAAAGGCGTAGTCGGCATCGGTCACATAGACGACCGGATAGCGGCGATTCGGGCTTGTCTCGTAGCTGGCGGGCAGGCTGACGAAGACTTCGTAGTCGCGACCGGAGACGGGGTCGGGCGCCGTCCAGACCTGGGTGCCCTTCAACACATAGGGCGCGCCTTCCGCCGCATCGGGCGTTGGCGAGGACTGGGCGTCGGCCTGCTTCGAACACCCCATGACGGCGCCGACGACAAGCACCAGGCCTAGGCCAGCGGGGCGTCTCAAGAGCGTCATGACCGATTCCTCGACAAGCTTCACTGTCGCAGAGCCTAGGTCGAAATATGGCGGAAAGGCGGAAGCTCAGTGAACCTTGCGGCCCGCGACCCAGGTTCCGATCACCTTGCCTTGCAGCCTGCGACCGTCGAACGGGGAGTTCTTGGACTTGGAGTGCAGGGCGTCGGCGTCGATGATGACGGGGGCGCCAGGGTCGAACAGGATCAGATCCGCAGGCGCGCCCTCGGCCAGGACGCCGGCGTCCAGACCCAACAGGGTGGCGGGCCCCTGGGTCAGGGGCCGCAGCACGTCCAGCAGATCCAGACCGTCCTCATGATGCAGGGTCAGGGCCGCGGGCAGCAGGGTCTCAAGCCCGATGGCGCCGGGCGCGGCCTCGGCGAACGGGCGGCGCTTGTCCTCGGCGGGGGCGGGGGCGTGGGCCGAGGTGATGACGTCGATCAGGCCGTCGCGCACGGCCTCGATCAGCGCCTGACGATCGGCCTCCGAACGCAGCGGCGGGTCGATGCGGTAGAACGTCCGATAGTCGCCGATGTCCACCTCGTTGAAGCACAGGTGGTTGATCGAGACGCTGACGGCGACCTCCAGCCCCTTGGCGCGGGCGCGGGCCAGGGTCTCCAGCGCGCCTTCGGTCGAAATCTGGTCAACGAGGAAACGGGCGCCGGTCTGTTCGACCAGGGCCAGATCGCGTTCCAGACCGATGCGTTCGGCGATGGCGGGGCTGCCCGACAGGCCCAGGCGCGTGGCCAGTTCGCCGGAAGCGGCGACGGCGCCTTCGGTCAGCCAGGGATCGGACGGGCGGCAAGCGATCAGGGCGTTGAAGGCGGCGGCGTAGCTCATCACCCGTTGCAGGGTGCGACTGTTGACGATGACCTTGTCCACGTCGGTGAAATACAGAGCGCCGGCCTCGTCCATCAGACCGATCTCGGCCATGCGCTGGCCGTCCAGCGCCTTGGTGGCGGCGCCGGCGGCGCGGACATTGACCAGGTTCAGCGCTGCGCCGCGACGCTGGATGAAGTCGATCACCGCTGGGTCGTCGATGGCGGGGTCCGTGTCGGGCTGGACGACGATGGTGGTGACGCCCCCGGCGGCGGCGGCCAGGCTGGCGGACTTCAGCGTCTCCTTGGGCTCGGCGCCGGGTTCGCCGGTCTTGACGCGGATGTCGATCAGGCCGGGCGACAGGCACAGGCCGTCGGCGTCGATGATCCGATCGGCGGCCAGATCCGGCGCGGCGCCGTGGATCATGCGGGCGATGCGGCCGTCTTCGACCAGAATGGCGCCCGGGCCGTCATAGTCGCTGGCGGGGTCCAGAAGGCGGGCGTTGACGATTGCCAGAGTGGTCATCGGGCGTCTCCCCAACGGGCGGAGAGGGAGGCCAGAACGGCCATGCGGGCGGCGACGCCCATCTCGACCTGATCCTGGATCAGGGAGACGTTCAGGTCGTCGGCGACGTCGGAATCGATCTCGACGCCCCGGTTCATCGGGCCGGGGTGCATGACCTTGGCGCCAGGCTTGGCCCAGGCCAGTTTCTCGCGATCCAGACCCCAGAAGCGGAAATATTCGCGCGTGGAGGGCACCAGGGCGCCGGCCATCCGCTCAAGCTGAAGGCGCAGCATCATCACCACGTCGCAGCCTTGCAGCCCCTCGCGCATGTCGTGGAAAACCTCGCAGCCCCAGCGGTCGGCGTCGCCGGGCACCAGGGTCGGCGGGCCGATCAGGCGGACCCGCGCCCCCATCATCTGCAGCAGGGCGACATTGGATCGGGCCACGCGGCTGTGGGTGATGTCGCCGCAGATGGCGACGGTCAGGCTGGTCACATCGCCAAAGGCGCGGTGCAGGGACAACAGGTCCAGCAGGGCCTGAGTGGGGTGTTCGTGGCGGCCGTCGCCGGCGTTTACCACGGCGCAGCCGACCTTCTGGCTGAGCAGTTCGGCGGCGCCCGAGGCCGAGTGGCGCACGACCAGAATGTCGGGCTTCATGGCGTTCAGGGTGACCGCCGTGTCGATCAGGGTCTCGCCCTTCTTCACCGAGGAGGAGGCGACCGGCATGGTGACGACATCGGCGCCCAGACGCTTGGCCGCGATCTCGAACGACGACGAGGTGCGGGTCGAGTTCTCGAAGAACAGGTTCACCACCGTTCGCCCGTGCAGCACATCCAACGCCTTGGACGATTGCCGATTGAAGTCGACGAAGGCGTCGCCCAGCTCCAGCAACTGCGGCGTGACGAACGGATTGAGGTCCGATGCCGCGAGAAAGTGGGGTTTCGGGAACGGGATCAGCCGCTCTTGAATGGTCTGGTCGGTGACGGTGGGCGGCTGGGTCATCGAGACGCGGCTATAGGCGTGACTCGCCCCAAACGCCAGACTTCGCGCCCGTCACGCGAAGTGGAACAGGGCCAGCAGGATGGGAATGACGACGGCGCTCCCCACGGTGGTCAGGGCGATGACGCCTGCGATCAGGGGCGCGTCGCCGCCCATCTGACGCGCCAGCACATAGGATGCCGCAGACCCCGGCGCCGCGCCGCAGATCAGGGCGATGCCCTGGGCCAGACTGTCGCCGCCCAGCGTCCAGGCGATGAACCACATCAGCGGCGGCATGATCCCCAGCTTGACCAGGGTGACGGCGGCGATGGTCTTGCGACGGCGTTTCACCTCGGCGAAGGACAGGCCGGCCCCGGCCACGATCAGGCCCAGCGGCAGGGCGGCGGCGCCCAGCAGGTCCATGACCTCGGACAGGCCGGGGATCAGCGGCGCGCGCAGCAGGTTCAGCGCCAGACCGATCAGGCAGGCCAGCAGGATCGGATTGGCCAGCATTGACTTGATTAGGCCGAGCACCGAGGGCTCGCGCCGCAGCGAACCCCACTTCGCCAGCACGGCCACGCAGGCGATGTTGGTCACCGGAATGATGAAGGCGATGGCCACGGCGGCCAGGGCCGTGCCTTCCGAGCCATAGACCGACTGGATCACCGGCACGAAGACGAAGCTGTTCCAACGGATCACGCCCTGAAAGACGCTGGTGTAGGCGGGGCCGTCCAGCTTGATCAGGGGCTTGGCCGCCAGCGTCGCCGCCGCCACGATCAGGGTCGCCCCCACGGCCGCCGCGCCTGCGACCGTTGCTCCGCCCCCCGCCAGATCGGCGTGCCAGATCGCGGGGATCAGGAAGCTGGGATAGAAGATGTTGATCGACAGCTTCTCGATGGGCCGCCAGGCGTCGTCGGGCAGGAACCCCGATTTGCGCAGGCCATAGCCCAGGGCGATCATCAGAAAGACGGGCAGGATGCCCGCGATCAGGGCCGTCAAATCCAGGTCGCCTGATCCCGCACCCGATCCAGCGCCCCTTGCAGAATCCAGGCTGCGGCGGTGCGGTCCACGACCTGGGCGCGGCGTTTGCGGTTCAGGTCCAGGTCCTCGATCAGGAAGCGTTCGACGGCGCTGGTGGACAGGCGTTCGTCCCAGAAGGCGATGTTGACGGGGCGCAGCCGCTCCAGATTGCGGGCGAAGGCGCGGCAGGACTGGGCGCGGGGGCCTTCCGTCCCGTCCATATTGGCGGGCAGGCCGATGACCAGGGCCGAAACCTTGCGGTGGTTCATCAGCTTGAAGAGGTGTTCGGCCTCATGCGTGAACTTGGACTTGCGGATCAGCTCCAGCGGCGAGGCGATCAGGCGCGTGGCGTCCGACACGGCGACGCCGATGGTCTTCTCGCCCAGATCCAGCCCCATCCACGGCGTGTCGGGCGGGCAGGCGGCGGGCAGATCGAGGAGGTCGAGAACGGGCACGGCCTGCGGTTAGGACTGGCGCGCGGCGAAGTCAAAGGCGATGGTGACGGCGGCGAGGATGGAGGACGGCGAAATGCGCGGAGTTTCCATGACGGCGGCGGTTCTGGCTCTAAGTCTGTGCGGCTGCGGACCGGCCGAGGCGCCGCGCAAGACGGCGGGCGCCAAGCCCGCGCCCACGCCGATGTCCGTGACCAAGGCGCCGGCCCGACCCGTCGGTCCGCCCGCGCGTCATCCGGTCATTCCCGGCGAGGAGATGGGCACGGCGGCCGACATCTCGCAGTTCCATGCCCTGCCGACGTTGGACGCCAAAGTGTTCAGCCTGTCGGGCGGCGATCCAGCGGTGAACGGCCTGGTCACCTATTTCGCCCTGTTCGGCGGCCCGTCCGAGGGGTGGAGCGCCTATCCGCTGGGTGACTACGCTGAATGGCGGGTGGCCGAGGCGAAGACCGGGCGGGTCGTGCTCGCGGTGCGTCAGGACACGGCGGGGCCGGACGGGAATATTCTGAAGACGAACCGAACGGTGCAGATCGACTTCGCCCGGAACGGCGAGACGCCGCCGGACGGGATCGACGTCAGCACGACGCAATGAGGCTGTAACCTTGTGAATCGAGGGTTGGGCGGTTAGTTGGGCCTTGTTGAATGGCGGCGATCGACAAGCGCCAATGGGCATTCAACCCAACACTTTCGATTGGAGGGCCGCATGGCCATCGACGCTGCGACGGTGCGCAAGGTTGCGCATCTCGCCCGCATCAAGACCCCCGAGGATCGGCTGGAGCCGCTGGCGCAGGAGCTGAACGGCATCCTGAACTGGATCGAGCAGTTGGATCAGGTGGACGTCGAAGGCGTGGAGCCGATGACCTCTAACGTGGCTCAGCCGCTGCGCCTGCGCGAAGACGTGGTCACGGACGGCGACAAGATCGCAGACGTGCTGTCCAATGCTCCGAAATCGGCCGACGGCTTCTTCGTCGTGCCCAAGGTGGTCGATTGATCATGAGCGACCTGACGAAATTGACCCTGAAGGCGGCCGTCGATGGCCTGAAGGCCAAGGAATTTTCCTCGGCCGAGATCACCCAGGCTTTCCTGACCAATATCGAAGCTTCGAACCCGACGCTGAACGCCTATGTCGAGGTGACGGCGGACAAGGCGCTGGAGATGGCCAAGGCGTCCGACGCCCGTCTGGCTGCGGGCGAGGGCGGGGCGCTGGAAGGCGCGCCCCTGGGCATCAAGGACCTGTTCTGCACCGAGGGCGTGCAGACGACGGCAGGCTCCAACATGCTGCGCGGCTTCGTGCCGCCCTATGAATCGACCGTGACCGCCAATCTGTGGCGCGACGGCGCGGTCATGCTGGGCAAGCTGAACATGGACGAGTTCGCAATGGGCTCCTCCAACGAAACCTCGGCCTTTGGTCCGGTGAAGAACCCGTGGAAGTCCAGCGGCTCCAACGCCGATCTGACGCCGGGCGGTTCGTCGGGCGGTTCGGCCTCGGCTGTCGCCGCCGACCTGTGCCTGGCCGCCACCGCATCGGACACCGGCGGTTCGATCCGCCAGCCCGCCGCCTTCACCGGCACGGTCGGCATCAAGCCGACCTATGGCCGCGCCAGCCGTTTCGGCATGGTGGCGTTCGCCAGTTCGCTGGATCAGGCCGGACCGATCACCAAGACGGTGGAGGATGCGGCCCTGCTGCTGCAGTCCATGTGTTCGTTCGACGCCAGGGACTCCACCAGCCTCGACGTCCCGACGCCCGACTGGACGAAATCGGTGGGTCAGTCGGTCAAGGGCCTGCGCATCGGCGTGCCGCGCGAATATGTCGTCGACGGGATGCCGGCCGAGATTCAGGCGCTGTGGGATCAGGGCGTGGCCTGGCTGAAGGACGCCGGTTGCGAGATCGTCGAGATCAGCCTGCCGCACACCAAATACGCCCTGCCGACCTACTATATCGTGGCCCCGGCCGAGGCGTCGTCGAACCTGGCCCGTTACGACGGGATGCGGTTCGGGCATCGGGCGGAAGAGTTCAAGTCGCTGGACGACCTCTACGCCACCTCGCGCGCAGAGGGTTTCGGCAAGGAGGTCCAGCGTCGCCTGACCATCGGCGCCTATGTGCTGTCGGCCGGTTTCTATGACGCCTATTACGTCAAGGCGTTGAAGGTGCGTCGCCGCATCGCCGAGGACTTCGACAATGTCTGGGGTCAGGTGGACGCCATCCTGACGCCATCGACGCCTTCGGCCGCCTTCGCTCTGGGCGACAAGCAGATCGACCCCTTGACCATGTATCTGAACGACGTCTTCACCGTGACGACCAATCTGGCCGGTCTGCCGGGGATTTCGGTGCCTGCGGGCGTGGATTCCGGCGGTCTGCCGCTGGGGCTTCAGGTCATCGGCAAGGCGCTGGACGAGGCCACGGTCTTCCAGGTCGGGGCGGCGCTGGAACGGGCGGCGGGCTTTACGGCCAAACCGGGCCGCTGGTGGTAGGCCGTCCGGCGTAGGAAGGTCGCATTGACGCCCGCGGTCCGCGGGCGTCTGATGGCTCCAGTTGCAAGACCTGGGAGCCAACCATGGGCGAGCGAACGGGAAACGACCACCGCAGCCTGATCGAACAGGTGCTGGACGATGGGGCCGGGCCGGCGCGCTCGGCGCTGGCGGCGTCGTGGCGACGGTCGATGACGCTGTATGGCCTGGACCCTGAAAGTCGAGGCCAGGTGGTCACCCTGACCGAAGGGCAACTGCGGGCCGCGCGCGAGGCGATGGAGCCGGTGACGCAGGCGGCCCAAGGCGTGCTGGATCGGCTGTTCCTGGCCGTGGGCGACGCGGGATGCTGCGTTCTGCTGTGCGACGCCTCGGGCGTGCCGGTGGAGCGCCGCGGCATGGCCAGCGACGACGACACCTTCCATCGCTGGGGCCTGTGGCCCGGCGCCGTCTGGTCCGAGGCGGTGGAGGGCACCAACGGCATCGGCACGGCCCTGGCCGAAAAGCGGGCGGTTACGATTCACCGCGACCAGCATTTTCACGCGCGAAACACCGGCCTGAGCTGTTCCAGCCATCCGATCTACGATCATCTGGGGCGGTTGGCCGGGGCGCTGGACGTGTCGTCGTGCCGGGCGGATCAGACCGAGGCCATGCTGGGGCTGATCACCGCCGCCGTGGCCGACGCGGCGCGCGCCATCGAGGCCCAGGCCTTCCGCAAGGCGTTTTCCGAAGCGCGGATCGTGCTGGCCGGCGACGTGGCCGAACGCAATACGTCGGCCCTGCTGGCGGTGGACCGCGACGACCTGGTGGTCGGGGCGACGCGCGCGGCGCGACTGGCCCTTGCCATCACGGACGAGCGGATCGCGGCACAGCTGGCGGCGTCGGAGGTTCTGGGCGGCGGCTCCATCGAGGCGGACCTTCTGGAGGCCGAGCGTGGAGCGGTCCGGCGAGCTCTGGCGCTGAACAATGGCAATGTGTCGGCGGCGGCGCGGGGGCTGGGCGTCAGCCGCGCGACCCTGCATCGCAAACTGCACCGGCTGGGTCTGACCGGCGCCGCCCACTGATCGCGACTGTCGCAAACCTGCGACAGGTTTGCAGCGCACCATGAGCGGGCGGTCTGGCGCCCACGCGCGCCGAGGACGAGCTTCCGGTCCCAACGACGTCGATAAGCGACGCCCGAGGAACACGTCAGGAAGCCATCATGAACAAGCCCGAATTCAGCCGCGCCGCCACCCCCAAGTTCAAGGCGCGCTATGACAACTTCATCGGCGGACAGTGGGTCCCGCCGGTCAACGGCCGCTATTTCGATAACACCTCCCCGGTGAACGGCCGCGTCCTGTGCGAGGTGGCGCGCTCGGACGCGGCCGACGTCGAAAAGGCGCTGGACGCCGCTCACGCCGCCAAGGACGCCTGGGGCCAGACCAGCGTGGCGGAACGCGCCCTGCTGCTGAACCGCATCGCCGACCGGATCGAACAGAACCTGCAGGCCGTCGCCGAGGCCGAGACCTGGGACAATGGCAAGCCGGTGCGCGAGACGCTGGCGGCCGACATACCGCTGGCCATCGACCATTTCCGCTATTTCGCCGGCTGCATCCGCGCCCAGGAAGGCGGGATTTCGGAGCTGGATCACAACACGGTCGCCTATCATTTCCACGAGCCGCTGGGCGTGGTGGGGCAGATCATTCCCTGGAATTTCCCGATCCTGATGGCGGCGTGGAAGATCGCTCCCGCCCTGGCGGCGGGAAACTGCATCGTGCTGAAGCCGGCCGAACAGACCCCGGCCTCCATTTTGCTGGTCGTCGAACTGATCCAGGACCTGCTGCCGGCCGGCGTGCTGAACATCGTGTCGGGCACCGGCGTCGAGGTCGGCGAGCCGCTGGCCACCAATCCGCGCATCGCCAAGATCGCCTTCACCGGCTCGACCGCCGTCGGTCAGAAAATCATGGAATACGCCACCAGAAACATCATTCCGGTGACGCTGGAGCTGGGCGGCAAGTCGCCGAACATCTTCTTCAAGGACGTGATGGATCACGACGACGCCTTCCTGGACAAGGCGCTGGAAGGCTTCGCCATGTTCGCGCTGAACCAGGGCGAGGTCTGCACCTGCCCCAGCCGGGCCCTGGTGCATGAAGACATCTATGACGCCTTCATCGAGAAGGCGATCGCGCGGGTGAAGGCGATCAAACAGGGCGATCCGCTCGATCCCGAAACCCAGGTCGGCGCCCAGGCGTCGGACCAGCAGCTGAAGAAGATACTCGGCTATCTGAAGATCGGCGCGGACGAAGGCGCCGAGGTGCTGACCGGCGGCCATCAGGCGGTGTTGAAGGACGACCTGTCGGGCGGCTTCTACGTCGAGCCGACCGTGTTCAAGGGCACGAACAACATGCGCATCTTCCAGGAGGAGATTTTCGGCCCCGTCCTGGCCGTGACCACCTTCAAGACGCTGGAAGAGGCCATCGCCATCGCCAACGACACCGAATACGGCCTGGGCGCCGGGGTGTGGTCGCGCGACATGAACACCGCCTATCGCGCCGGCCGCGCCATTCAGGCCGGGCGGGTCTGGACCAACTGCTATCACCAGTATCCGGCCCACGCAGCCTTCGGCGGCTACAAGAAGTCGGGCATCGGGCGTGAGAACCACCGGATGATGCTGGATCACTATCAGCAGACCAAGAACCTGCTGGTCAGCTACAGCCCCGACAAGCTGGGCTTCTTCTGATCTGAATCAAGGATGGCCGACCTCGGATCGGCCATCCTTCGCCTTGCGCGCCGAACCACTTCCATGGCGTGCGAAACTGCCCGGCGGGCGGGCCGATGTCCTGCTTTCGGCCCGTCCGTCGCCTTCCCTTGAAATCGAGGAGGACATTCCATGTCCAAGACCATGAAGGCCGCCGTCGTGCGCGAGTTCGGCAAGCCCTTGACCATCGAAGAGGTCGCCGTGCCCCAGCCGGGTCCGGGTCAGATCCAGGTCAAGATCGAAGCCTCCGGCGTGTGCCACACCGATCTGCACGCCGCCGAGGGCGACTGGCCCGTCAAACCCAACCCGCCGTTCATTCCCGGCCATGAAGGCGTCGGCTACGTCTCGGCGGTGGGCGCCGGGGTAAAGCTGGTCAAGGAAGGCGACCGGGTGGGCGTGCCGTGGCTCTATTCCTCGTGCGGCCATTGCAAACACTGCCTGGGCGGTTGGGAGACCCTGTGCCACGAGCAGGAGAACACCGGCTATTCCGTCAATGGCGGCTTCGCCGAATACGCCATCGCCGATCCGAACTACGTCGGTCATCTGCCGGTCAACGTCAGCTTCAACGACATCGCCCCGATCCTGTGCGCGGGGGTGACGGTCTATAAGGGTCTGAAGATGACCGAGACCAAGCCGGGCGACTGGGTGGTCATCTCGGGCATCGGCGGCCTGGGCCATGTCGCGGTCCAGTACGCCAAGGCCATGGGGATGAACGTCGCCGCCGTGGACGTGGACGACGCCAAGCTGGACCTGGCGCGGCGGCTGGGCGCCACCGTCACCGTCAACGCGAAGACGTCAAACGATCCCGCCGCAGACATCAAGGCCCAGACGGACGGGGGCGCGCAAGGGGTGCTGGTCACGGCCGTGTCGCCCAAGGCCTTCGAACAGGCGGTCAACATGACGTCGCGCGGCGCCACCATCGCGCTGAACGGCCTGCCGCCCGGCGACTTCCCGCTGTCGATCTTCGACATGGTGCTGAACGGAACGACGGTCCGCGGCTCCATCGTCGGTTCGCGGCTGGACCTGCAGGAGGCGCTTCAGTTCGCCGCCGACGAAAAGGTCAAGGCGACGGTCTCGGTCGAGCCGCTGGAGAACATCAACGACATCTTCCTGCGGATGCACAAGGGCCAGATCGAGGGCCGTGTGGTGATGAACATCAACTGATCCAATGCGGGTCAGACGATGAAAGGGGCGGCCGGGCGAACCGACCGCCCCTTTTTTTGCCCGCAGGCGCGATCAGGCGGCCGGGATGGCTTTCAGATCGGTGTCGATGGCCGCGATCTTGGCGTCGGTGATATTGCCCTGAGAGAAGGGCGCGACCTGACGCAGGGTCATGCCCTTGAACTGGGCGTAGGCGGGATGACGGTCGATGCCGGGCAGATGCTTGTCCAGCACGGCCTTGGTCGCCGGGTCGGCCACCAGGGCCTCGATGGTGCTGTCGATCGTCGGATGGGCGGCTTGGTGATCCGCGGCGTGATGGTCGTGGGCGGGCGCCGGGGCAGGGGCCGGCGCCGTCTGGGCCGAGGCGGCGCCGGCCGCCAGAAGGGAGGCCGCACCAGCGGCGGCGAACAGGGTCTTGATCATGGAAATCTCCGTTGAGAGGCGGAAGTTGATCGCCTTTCGCGACATCATCAAGACAGCCCCCTTTCTCGCCGCCGACGAGGGCGCTAGGACGGGCGCATGACCGACACTGTTTCGAACGCGAAAACGATCAAGGGCCGCACCGGCGATTGGGAAATCGTCATGGGGCTGGAAATCCACGCCCAGGTGGCGTCCAAGGCCAAGCTGTTCTCCGGGGCCGCCGTCGGCTTCGGCGCGGGACCGAACGAGCAGGTGTCGCTGGTGGACGCGGGCTTCCCCGGCATGCTGCCGACGCTGAACAAACACTGTGTCGAACAGGCGGTGAAGACGGGCCTTGGCCTGCGCGCCCAGATCAACAAACGCAGCCAGTTCGACCGCAAGAACTACTTCTATCCCGACCTGCCGACCGGCTATCAGATCAGCCAGCTCTATTACCCCATCGTGGGTGAAGGCGTGGTCGAGGTGGAGGCCGAGGACGGCAGCTTCTTCAACGTGGGCATCGAGCGCCTGCACCTGGAGCAGGACGCGGGCAAGCTGATCCACGACCTGTCGCCGACCGAGAGCTACGTCGACCTGAACCGGGCCGGCACGGCGTTGATGGAGATCGTGTCGCGCCCCGACCTGCGCACGCCGGAAGAGGCGGTGGCCTATGTGAAGAAGATCAGGACCATCCTGATCTATCTCGGCACCTGCGATGGGGACATGGAGAAGGGCAATCTGCGCGCCGACGTGAACGTGTCGGTCTGTCGCGCGGGCAACTACGAGAAGTTCAAGGCCAGCGGCGACTTCGGCTATCTGGGCACGCGCTGCGAGATCAAGAACGTCAACAGCTTCCGCTTCATTTCTCAAGCGATCCAATATGAAGCGCGCCGCCAGATCGAAATCCTGGAGGACGGCGGTTCGATCACGCAGGAGACGCGCCTGTTCGACCCGACCAAGGGCGAGACGCGCTCCATGCGGTCCAAGGAAGAGGCGCAGGACTATCGCTACTTCCCCGACCCCGACCTGCTGCCGCTGGATCTGGAACAGGCGTGGATCGACGAGATCAAGGCGTCCCTGCCCGAACTGCCGGACGACAAGCGCAAGCGTCTGATGGCCGACTATGGGCTGTCGCAATACGACGCCATCGTGCTGATCTCGGAGCAGGCCAAGGCCGATTATTTCGAAGCGGCGGCCAAGGGCCGCGACGCCAAGCTGGTGTCGAACTGGGTCACCAACGAGGTCTCGGCGCGCCTGGCCGCCGAAGGCAAGGACTTCAGCGAAAATCCGCTGCCGGCGGCGCACGTCGCGCAACTGGTGGAGTTGATCGAGACCAACGTCATCTCGTCCAAGATCGCCAAGGAAGTGTTCGATCACGTCTGGAACGGTGAAGGCTCGCCGGCCGAGGTGGTCGAGAAGCACGGCTTGAAACAGGTCACCGACACCGGCGCCATCGAAAAGGCCGTGGACGAGATCATCGCCGCCAACCCCGACAAGGCGGCGGCCGTGGCCGAAAAGCCCCAGGCCATCGGCTGGTTCGTCGGTCAGGTCATGAAGGCCACGGGCGGCAAGGCCAACCCGGCGGCGGTCAACGACATCCTGAAGGCCAAGCTGGGCCTCTGACGACCGACGCGGCTACAAGAACAAGGCCCCCGCAGAGCGATCTGCGGGGGCCTTTTCAGTATCGGTTCAGACCGAAGGCGGGGTCGCCGGTTCGGGCGGCGCCGGAGGCGCAGGGGGCGCTGGCGGTTCGGGGAATTCCGGCGGCGCTGGCGGCGTGTTCGGGTCGGCAGGCGGCGCAGGGGGCGGCGCAGGCTGTTCGATCGGCGGCGACGGCGGAGCGGGCGGGACCGGCGCGTCAGGCTGCGAAGGCGGCTGGTGTGCGGGGTCATGCGGCCCGGCGTGATCGACGGGCGGGGGAGGCGGCGGTGCGGCGGGCGCTTCCTGCGCCACGGCGGCGCCGGCCAACAACAGGCTGGAAGCCAAGGCGGTCAAGGCGATCTTCATGTGAATATCCTTCCGTGAGGGCGTCTTGAAAAAACGGGGCGTCGTCGGGTTGCGACGACACGGAGGATCGTCGTCCATCGCGGCCCTTTCTGGCCGTGGCCAATCGAAGACTTCAGATGGCACGTTGCTGTCTATGTCGCGCGTCCAAGCCGACGACCGCCAAATCGACGGGATGAACACTGACCAAGGCGCAGGCCGTTCAGTGTCGAAAGCCGCCTCGGCAGGTCAAGAGATCGACAAGGTTGGGCGTCCGGCGACATCCGAACGGCGCAATGTCGGCGCGTCACGCAAGAAAAAGGCCCGACATCCAAGGTTGTCGGGCCTAAGGAAGAAAAATTTTGCTGGGGATCACCAGCGCCAGGCGTCTCGGACGACGTCGACAATATAGCCGTCGTATTCGTCGATCAGATACAGGCTGTTGTCGACCGAAACCCAGCGGGTTCCAGCCGGCGGATAGCCGAGGCCATAGGTGCGCCAGTCCTGAAGCTGGTAGCGCCAGAAGGCCTCGGGCAGATATTGGCCGACAGACCAGTTGCGACCCCAATAGGATCGCGGCACGCTGTAATAGCCCCAGCCAGGCGCGAAATAGAAGCCGGCCCGGAAGCCGTCATAGCCCCTGAAGCGGTTGTCGTTGTGCCACCAGTCGGCGCGGTGGTTGCGGTAGAAGTCGCGCCGCCAGCGCTCGGCGTCGAACCGCTGACGGAACTCGCGGCGCAGACGTTCCCGCTCGCGATCGTTGTTCCAGCCCGGGCGGGGACGGTCCGGTCGATTCCAGCCGTCTGGCCTATCGGGCCGGTTCCAGCCGCCGTCGGGACGTCCGGGACGCGAGCCGCCAGGGTTCGGCCGGTCTGGGCGGTTCCATCCCCCTTCGGGACGATCCGGGCGTCCGCCGCCAGGACCGGGCCGGTCCGGCCTGTTCCAGCCGCCTTCCGGCCGCTCTGGGCGTTGACCGCCCGGCGTGGGCCGATCCGGGCGCGGGGCGCCGGCGTCGGGGCGATCAGGGCGCGTGCCGCCCGTGTTAGGCCGGTCCGGCCTGTTCCAGCCCCCTTCTGGCCGTTCCGGTCGCGTGCCGCCAGGGTTCGGACGGTCGGGTCGGTTCCAGCCGCCTTCCGGCCGTTCGGGCCGTTGGCCGCCGTTCGACCGGTCAGGTCGGTTCCACCCGCCCTGGGGCCGGTCGGGGCGAGGACCGCCGGCATCGGGGCGCGCCGGCCGCTCGAAGCGGGGCTGGGTCTCGCGCGTCATCGCGGGACGGTCCGGGCGATTTGCGCCGCGATCTGGACGTTCGCGACGTGGCGCGGGCTGTTCCGTCGCATCCTGGGCCAGGGCTTGAAGCGGGGCGGCCAAGGGGCCGGCGACGGCGGCGATGGCGGTGAAAGCCATCAGGAGGCGTTTCATGGTCTTTGCGTTCCTGCACACCGGTTGGCCGGCGGCTTGGGATGACGATGCGGCGATGGCGATGAACCCGGACTGAACATGGGTTTCAGCTTGCTTCGTCCCATTGAAAAAGCCCCGCAGACGACTGCGGGGCTTCTCGATACTGGCGTCAAATGGGTTCAATAGACGCCGGACATGACGCTGGCGATCAGGCCGGTGGCCACGGCGATCATCAGGATGTCGTTGCCGGCATGGACGTAGCGATAGCCGCGCGGGGCCTCGCGCAGGCCGTAAACATACGGGTCGCGGACATAATAGCTGCGGTACTGCGACGGCAGATAGCCGCCCGTGCGCCAGCGATAGCCCGAGTAACGCGGCTCGACCCGGTAATAGCCGTAGCTCGGCGCATACCAGTAGCCCGCGCGCGGACCGTTGTAGCCGCGGAAGTCCGCACGGCCGCGCCACCAGTCGCGATTGTTGCGATCCCAGCGGTCGTTGCGCCAATCGCGACGGTCGTCGCGACGCTCGGCCCAATAGTCCCGGCGGTCGTCGCGGCGATCACGCCGGTAGTCGCCGCGATCGGCATATCGACCGTCGCGCCAGTCGCGGCGATCATCGCGCCGCTCGTTGCGGAAGTCGCGGCGGTCGTCGCGTCGATCCTGACGATATTCGCGGCGGTCGCGGTCCTGGGCCTGGACGAGCATCGGCACGGCTGTGGTCGACAGGGCGAGGGCGACGACGGCGGCCTTGGTGAGGCGGTTCATCTGAAGTGCTCCATTCCTGGGCGGCCGACGAAGACGCCGGATCGACCCGTTGATGAACCCGAACTTCGCGCCCGGCGGCTGAATGCCCGCTGAATGGCGCGGTCAGGTTCTAGAAGCCGTTCGCAACCGGGTTTTCGACCGGTGAATCGCCGGGCGAGTATTCATTCCTGCTTTACTGAAAAGTCCGCACGACGCCGTTCGCCGTTAACTTTAACTTCAAACCGCCGGTATTTGATGAGGTCTCATAAGGCGGGGCCAGAACGGCGCCCGTTCGGGAGATACGGTGATGAACGCGCAAGAACTGGCGCATGATCTGCAGGCCCAGAACGACGGGCTGCCGCTGCCGACGCCGGACATGTCCGGCGACGACCTGTTCAAGCTGGGCATGATGTATTCGGCCGGATCGGGCGGCTGCCCGATGGACCGGGTGTCGGCCCATATGATCTTCAACCTGGCGGCCATGAAGGGCTCGGTCGAGGCGCGCGTCTATCGCCGCGAGATGAGCATGGAGATGGAGCGCGAGGAGATCGCCGAGGCCCAGAAGGCGGCGCGCCGCTATATCGACCAGGGCGTGGTGCAACTGGTCGCCTGACCAGACCTGCCGGATGGCGCGTCAGAACTGGGCGAAGCCGTTGCCGCGCGTGCCATTGATCGAATAGCTGAAGCCGATGGGCAGGGCGGCGCGGACCTGGGTGAAGAAGGCCGCCAGTTCGCCCAGCGTCGAGCGGGGCACGAACAGGATGTCGCCGCGCCGCAAGGGCGCGACCTCGCCACGACGCGGCCGAAGATCGACGACCCGCATCATGCGCGAGCCGCCGGGACCGCGACGGATCAGCGCCACTTGGTCCGGGCGCGATGTCGGGGCGAAGCCGCCCGCCTGGATGATCGCCTGATAGGCGTCCAGCTCGCCCACCATCTCCAACACGCCTGGCGTGCGGACCTCGCCGTCGACCCAGACGCGGATCGGCCCCGCCTGACGCAGGGTGACCTCGACCACCGGCCGGATCAGCTGGGACGCATAGGCGCCGGCCAGGTTCTGTTGCAGTTGCGGCAGCGTCTGGTCCGCCGCCATGACCGACCCGATCAGGGGCAGGGCGATTCGACCGTCCGGTCCGACCTTGACCGTGCGCGTCAGCTCCGACGCCGTGGGCGTGGCCACCTCGATCTCGTCGCCGGGATAAAGCAGATATTCCGGCGGCCGGTCCGTCCAATCGGCGAAGGGTATGCCGGCGAGGTCGCGATCCCGCGCGCGCGAAGCCTCGAAAGAAGAATGCGACACACCCGCGCCGCCGCCGCACGCCGCCAGCGAGGCGGCGATCGAGGCTGAACCCAGGGTCAGCAGGAACAGGCGGCGATCTGTCGGCATGAGAATCGGTCGGCCCTAGAGCAGCGGTTGGAGGCAGGGTCGTCGGTTATGGGTAATCATCGGTTAACGCCGGTGGGCGAAGGGTGAGAGGAACAGGTCTTTCAAGGGATTCGGCGCGCCCGATGCGTTCCACGGCATACGTCACGGCAAGACCGCGCTACGGCGTGCTGGACGTGATCGGCCTGCTGTTTCGCGAACTGCTGCTTATGATCCTGGTCTTCGTCGTGATCCTGGGGTTGGGGTTCGCGGCGGCGATGACGCTGAAGAAGAGCTACACCGCCACCGGATCGGTCTTCGCCGGCGTCGGCCAGGAATATGTCTATCAGCCGCGTGTCGGTACGGCGGAGCGGGGCCAGGCGCCGCAGGGCGACGAGGTCGCCAACTCCGAAGCCGCCATCCTGGGTTCCAGCGCCGTGCGCCAGAAGGTGGTCCAGGCCCTGGGCCCCGCCGCAATCCTGGGCGAGGCGCCGAAGGGCGGGCCGCAACGCGCGCAGGCGGCCGCGATCAAGACGGTGGGTGCCAGCCTGGGCGTCGCCACGGCGCCGGGCAGCGCGGTCATCCATCTGACCTACAAGGCCGACGATCCCGAGCGCGCGGCGCGGGTGCTGAACGCCGTGATCGAACAATATCTGATCTATCGTCGCGAAGTGTTTCAGGACAAGACGCCGGCCATCGCCAGCCAGCGCGTCGCCTTCGAGGATGAGTTGGGCGACGCGGATCGGGCCTACGAGACCTTCCTGACCTCCAACCAGATCGGCGACTTCGCAGCGGCCAAAGCCACCTTGGCGGCGACCTATCAGAGCGTCTTCACCGACCGGATGTCGACCCAGAGCCAGCTGAACCAGACCAGCCAGCGGCTGAACACCCTGGTGGCGCAACAGGCGGGGACGCCGGCCGAGGTGGCGCTGCAGCAGGATCTGAACATCTCGGCCCAGGATCAGGTGCTGCAGCTGCGCACCGAGCGCGAACAGTTGCTGTCGCGCTATCAGCCCGACGCCCAGCCGGTGAAGGACATCGAGGCGCGCATCAACCAGCTTCAAGCCTATGTCTCGACCGGGACAGCGGTGGGGGCCAAGGAGGTGCGAACCGGCCCCAACCCCGTCTGGACCGAGTTGGAGACCAACCGCATCAACACGCGCGCCGAGCGGGATTCGCTGGCGGCGCGTCTGTCGGTCCTGGATCGTCAGCTGAACGACATTCGCGGCCGTCAGGCGCGGCTGACGGCGCTGGAATCCGAGAACACCACCCTGGCCGGCAATCGCGAGGTTCTCAGCGCCTCGATCCGCGAGTTCCAGCAGCGCGAGACGCAGAGCCGGGCCGACAACGCCCTGGTCGCCGCCGGCGCCGACAATGTCACCGTCATCGAACGCGCCCAGCCGCCCTCGACGGGCAAGAGCCTGAAGATTCCTTTGTTGGCGGCGGTCTTCCTGTTCGCGGGTTTCACGGCCCTGTGCGTGGGGCTGCTGCGGGTGTTCACGCGGCGGGGCTTCAGCACGCCGGCCTCGGTCGGTCGGACGCTGGACATGCCGGTCCTGGCCGTCGCGCCGGCGAAGGCGGCCTGACCACAGCCGTGCTAGGCTAGGGGTTCGAGGGAGCGCCTTGGCGATTCGATGGTCGATCTGACGTCTGAAATGGCGGGTCTGTGGGCCGCGCTGGGAACCGCGCCGGCGCACCGCGCGCGCGTCATCCAGTTCGCCGCCGCCGCGACCGGAGAGGGCGTCTCGACCGTGGCGCGCGAGTTCGCGCGTCTGGCGGCCGTGCGGGCGCGCAAACCCGTGTGGCTGATCGACGGCGACCTGGCGCAACAGGGGCAGCTGGAGGCCGTGTCGGCCGAGCCGGATCGGTTCGGTCAGATCGGCAAGGCGGCCCAGGCCTCGCCCGACGGGTCCAGCTTCTACGCCGTGACGCCGCGCGTAACCGGGCGCGACGGCAGGCCCGTGCCGGATGCGCGCCTGATGACCGCCCGGCCATGTCTGGGCGGCCGGCTGTGGGTGACGCATTTTCACATGGAGGCCCTGCGGTCCGGGCATCGGGTCGAGGCGCTGGGCGATCCCCGATACTGGGAGGCGTTGCGGTCCCATGCCGACACCATCGTCATCGACGCCCCGGCGGCCGACCGCAACGACATGGCCATCATCCTGGCCCCCTTCGTCGACACCACCGTCATGGTGGTCGCGGCCGAAAGCACGGCCGCCAGCGCGCCGGTGATCCTGCGCGACGAGATCGAGGCGGTGGGCGGGCGGATCGCCGGGGTGGTGATGAACCGCTCGACCTATCGCGCGCCGGGATTCCTGCAGCGTCTGACGGGCTGACGCTGGATCAGTCGGCGCGCGCCAGCATGGCCGCACCGTACAGTTTCGGCTCGAAGCCCTTTGTCCAGAACAACTTGCCGAGGCCTCGGGCGCAGCGGTCGTAGGTTTCGGCCCGATCAGGACGGCGCAGGATGGCGGATACGAGCGACGCGACGCCCCATACGGCGGTTTGAGCGCCGCCGACCAGCATCCACTTGATGACGCCCGGCCAGTCGCGGCGGTCGGCGGCCATCTGGCTGGGGCTTTGGCCATAGGCGAAGGCGCGGGTGAGGGCGTAGCGCAGGGTGGCGCGATGCGACGGCGCGAACTCGTCCACCCAGGCGCCTGCGGCCCAGCCGAAGCGGCCGCCGCGCGCCATCAGGCCAGTGAACAGGCGGTCGTCTTCGCCTCCGGTCTCATTCGTCGCCACGTCGAACGGCGCGTCGCCGGGCAGGGCGGTCGCGCGCACCATCAGACTATTGCCGCAGCCGTGGATGTCGTCGGTCAGGCCGGTGACGTCCGGCCCGTCGCGCCCGAAGAACCGCTCAAGGTAGGTTGTGGTCCAGCCGGTGTTTTCCGGCACGCGGCCGCGAATGGGACCGAACAGGACATCGGCGCCGGTCTGGGCCTGAGCGTCCAGCAGGGCCGCCAGCCAGCCGGTCGAGGCGGCTTCGTCATCGTCCAGAAAGGCGATCAGAGGCGCATCGGTCGCCGCTAGACCCACATTACGCGCGGTCGCCACGCCAGGAACAGGCGCATGGGCGTAGATCAGCGGGATGGGCGCCTCGGCCTGCAGCCGCTGCACCAGCGGGGCAGCCGAGCCGTCGGGATCATTGTCGGCGACCACGACGGCGGCGATGCGATCCAGCGACCCGACCTGGGCGAAGACCGAGCGTAGGGCGCGCTCCAGCCCCTCTGGCCGGCGCAGCGTGGGGATGATGACGGCGACGTCGGCGGCCATCAGATCGCATCCGCATAGACGGCGGCGCGATAGAGCCTCAGCGCAAAGGCGCGAGCCTTTACCGGCAGGACGGACGTCACGGCGGCCTGTTTCATCGCCCGGCGAACTGCGGGCAGCAGCGGCAGACGCTTCAAGGCCCGCGCGGCGCGATAGCTGGGGTAGGTCTGGACGATGGCGGGATGCAGGGCGACGACGCGGGCGAAGTTGGCCGCGCCCTGATCGAACTTACGCGCCAGATCCTCAACCGTATCCAGGCCCATATGTGTCGCGGGATTGTCGATATGAACGACGTCGAATCGGCGCGAGACGCGCATGGCCCATTCCACGTCCTCCCATCCCCAGCCGGTGAAGCCGGGATCGAAGGATTCGGCGGCGAAGACGTCGCGCCGCACCAGCAGGTTGGAGGTATAGACGTATTTCTCGGGCGTCAGGGCGCGGGTCGCAGCCGGCACGCATTCGGACGCCGCCGACAGGGCGCGGTGAACGGCGAAACGGGCGTCGGTCGGGGCCTGATCCAGCGAAAACCCGCCGAAGGCCGCCGCCGGATCGGTCTCGGCGACCAGGGCGCGCCAGGTCTGGAGGAAATGCGGCGTGTCGGGTCGCATGTCGCTGTCCAGAAACAGATAGGCGTGACCGCGCGCGGCGGTGGTCAGGCGGTTGCGTCCCCGTGCGCGTCCTTCGTTGCACGGCAGGGAGATCAGACGAACGGGCAGACGCAAGGCGTCCGCGGCAGCCCTTAGCCGTTCCGTCAGGGCGGCGTCCGTCGTGCCGTCGTCCAGCAGGATCAGCTCGACCGCGCCGTTCAATGCCTCGGCTTCTCGATCCAGCAGCTCCATCAGCGCCTGAGGATCGTCGCGCAGGAACGGGATCAGGACCGAGATCGTCGGTCGGGCGGCCGCCCAGGCGGCGTTATCGTGGATGGCGGCCCCGGTCATGCGGCTGCCCGGCGGCGGGCCTGGACCAGGCGTTTCAGCACATCGCGGACTCCGGCGGCGTTCAGCGCCAGGGCGGCGCCGGCATAGACCAGGCCGCCTATGCCGACGTCCAGGATCAGCTCGACCAGACCGCCCAGCGGCGGAAGCATCAGGACCATGGCGGCCATGACGGCCGAGGCCAGGCCGCAACGCGCCAGCGCGTCCCAAGGCACGGGCAGGGCGATGGCGCGACGGCTGAGCAGCAGGCAGGCGATCAGACCGATGGCGAAGCTGGCCGCCGTGGAGATGGCGGCTCCGGCCACGCCCAGTCGCGGGATCAGCAAGAGGTTCAGCATCACGTTGCACAACGCCGGGATGGCCATGGTGATCAGCAGCAGCCCGGTCTTCTTGCCCAGGGTGAAGCCGAAGCCGAAATAATAGGCGATCAACCCGGACAGGAAGGACGAGGCCGCGATCCACGGCGTGACCAGGGCGGCGGCGTCCCTGAGATCACGCCCGATCATCAGTTCCGCCATTGGTCGCGCGACCAGCGACAGGCCGACGGCGGCCGGCAGGCCGATCAGGATCAGCGTCGAACCCTGCTCCAGCGCCGTCTTGCGAAGCGCCTCGCGCCCGCCGCGCTCCAGCGCCATGACCATGGCCGGCGCCCCGGCCGCGCCCAGCCAGATGAAGATGACGTCCAGCGTCCGGTTCGCCAGGCTGTAGCTGGCGTGATAGGCGCCCACCGCCGCCGCATCCATGAAGGCGGCCAGCAGGAAACGGTCGGTCGAGGCCAGCACCAGCGCCAGGGTCAGGGACGCCGCGATCGGATAGCCATAGGCGGCGTAGGCCCGCAGCCGCACCCGATCCACCGTCCCCCCCGTCGTCTGACGCAACTCTCCCGGCAGGATGAAGGGCAGGGCGAACAGGGGGGCGATGGCCAGACCCAGCAGCGGCGAGGCCGCGCCGGCGCCCGCCACCGCGAACCCCGCCCCGACCAGGAAGCCCAGCACGGCGACCAGGATGTCGACGCCGGCGGCCTTGGACACCTCGCCCGCCGCGCGGAACCGCTCCTGCGCCAGCTTGGCCAGATTGCGGACGGGCGCGCCAGCCAGGCCGAACGCGACCGCCACCTTGAACGCCGGCGTCAGCGGCGCCAGCCACACGACCAGGGCCGCGATGGGGATGAAGACGGCGATGATGGCGAAGGAGGTGCGATACAGGCTGGCGAAATGGGTCGCCATTCCCTCCGGCGTTCGCTCCGCCGCCCAGAACCGGGCCATCGACGCTTCCAGCCAGCTGAAGGTCACCGTATGGGCCAGGGTCGTCACCGAAAACGCCAGGGCGTAGTGGCCGAAGTCGGCGGGGCTGAGCAGGCGCGTGAAGACATAGAGGGTCAGGAAACCGACCACCCCCTGGACGATCTGGGCCGGCAGATAGCCCCAGACGCCGCGCCAGAACATGCGCTGCTCGCTCAACGCACGGCCGCCCGGTCGCCCAGCAGGACGGGGATGGTCACGGCGATGATCCACAGGTCCAGCCAGAAGGACTGGCGCTCGACATATTCGATGTCCAGCTGCACCCGCTCGCGCACCTGGGCCTCGGTGTCGACCGGGCCGCGCGATCCCTTTATGGCGGCCCAGCCGGTCATGCCGGGCTTGATGCGACAGCGGTGGGCGTATTCGGCGACCAACAGGGCGGATTCGGTCTCTCCGGTCTTCATGCCGATGGCGTGGGGGCGGGGACCGACCAGGGACATCTCGCCCGACAGGACGTTGAAGATCTGAGGCAGTTCATCCAGGCTGGTGGCGCGGATGAAGCGCCCCACGCGGGTCACGCGGTCGTCGTCCGCGCAGACCTGACGCGATGCGGTGGCGTCGGCGGCCGCATGGCGCATGGACCGGAACTTCCACACCACGATGCTCTCGTGATTGAAGCCGTGGCGACGCTGACGGAAGAAGATGGGGCCGGGGCTGTCCAGACGCACGGCCAGGGCGACCATGGCCATGATCGGCGCCGCTGCGATCAGGGCCAGGGCGCCGAGCAGCAGATCCTGCATCCGCTTGTTGAACGCGCGACGGTCGCGGTCGGCGGGGCCGTCCAGGGCGGCCAGGGGCGCATTGGCCAGGCGGTTCAGCACCCCGTCGCGGCCCAACTCCGAATCGACCAGAACGGTCAGCGGATTGGGCAGGGTCTGCAGGCGCTGGGTCAGATCGCGCACCCGCTGGCCCGCCTCGGGGTCGATGGCCAGCACGATCCGGTCGATATAGGGCATGATCCGGTGGGTCATCAGGGCGTTGGCGTCGCCCAGAACCGGCACGCCGGCGACGCTTTGCGGGGCGCGGGCCAGCCGGTCGTCGAACACGCCCAGCACGTTCATGTCGCGTCGCTCCAGCGCCTGTTCGATCAGGGTCTGGGCGTTTCTGGTCGCGCCGACCACGACGATATTGGGCGACAGGGCGCCCTGCCGCCGCCAGCGCGCGATCAGTCCCAGCCAGACACAATGAAGGCCGATCAGACCGGCCGTGACCGTCGCCGCCCAGGTCCCGACCCGTCCCATGTCGTCGGCGCCGACCGCCAGACACGCCAGCATCGCGCCGCAACCGGCGATCAGGCCGCACGCGGCGACGCCGACCAGATGCAGCACCCAGGTCTGGTCGCGTGCGAATCGATAAAGTTGAAACGCCCGCAGCGCGGCCAGCGCCGAGGCGGCGCCCAGCACCAGCGGGGCGACGTCGGCCATCGTCATCGCACCTAATGCGGCGGGCCGAACTGCAAAGATCGCCGCCAGGGTCACGCCGAGCACGGCCAGCACGTCGATCAGACGAAAATAATGGGCCGACAACCGCACGGCCGACCGCTGGCGCGCGTTCAGCCAGACCTCGGGCCGGAACGGTCCCCGCGCGGCGCGGCCCTTGTCCTGTGCGGCGCCGCCCTGGCCCGGCGCGCGGGCGGCGAGACTGTCGGGGCGGTCGAGCATCGGGGTCCGGAGCCGTTTGACGAAACGCCATTCTGCCGCTTCGGCCTCTATGTCGCGTTAACATGAACCCTTTCGCGCGAACCGGATTGCGCGACGCATCAGCCTCCGCTATCGACGCCCTCGCAGGAGACGTGGCCGAGTGGCTGAAGGCAACGGTTTGCTAAATCGTCGTACCGGGTAACCGGTACCGAGGGTTCGAATCCCTCCGTCTCCGCCATTTTCCTAAAAGCTCAGTAAAAACAATCGCTTAAAGCGGCTTCGCGGCGGATTGTGTGGCGCTTTGTGTGACGCGACTTGGGCCGTCAATCTGCTGTGGATGGGTGCATTCAAAGTGGTGATTCTGTCGCGTTGCAACGTGTGGGTCATGGATAGACACGCTCTCCGCGCCTCGATATGCACGGCCTACACGAGGGAGAACATGGTTGATGGCTACGGCGGTAAAGGTCGATATCGCGACGCGCTTCGTTGGCGCACGTGAGGACATGTACATCATCCGGCCCGGTGATGGGTTTTCCCTGTATGAAGACTTCGTTCGACAAAAAGCCGTCTTCCTCGATTTCCCTGATATCCGCCTGAACTTTGCTGGCGGTCGTCCCAAAAGGGATGCCCTAAGACAGGCCGTGGTCCGGTCTATGGAGCTTAGGTCGTGGCATCGCGCCCATCGCGTCGGCGACGAACCGTCCCGCGATCCAGCCGACTATGTCGATGCTGCAAAGGGGCGTCGTGTGGGGCGATACGTGGGGGCGATTGAACGTCTCTATTATACCCTTCCTATCGGAACGATCATTGTCGTACCCGGCCCGGGCTATTTCAGCGACGTGCTGATCGGCGAGTTGGAGGGGCCGCCAGTCGTCGTCAACGACATCAGCCTCTACCCCGGTGAGAGCGTGCCTGTTCGGAAGGTTCGCTGGATCGGCAAGAAGCCAAAAGCCCGTTTTGGCCCAATCCTCCGCGACCGGCTTCAAAAGCCGACGCCCATTATGGCGATTGACCGGAGCCTTCGGCACGAGATTTTGGAGGCCGCGTTCGATCAATATGCCATCGGTGAAACCTACAGCGCTCGGCTAAAAACCACTGAGGCCGATTTCAGCACGCTTGATGACTACAACATCCAGTCATTCTTGAACTATGTGTCTGGTGTGCTTGCCGCTGTCGAAGAGGGGCATGAACCGGCAAAGCTGATGGATATGTCAGCTGCGCTTGCTGTGCTAAAAGCCAACCGTGACCTCGTCCCCGAACTGACGGCGAACATCAACTCGCCCGGTGCGTTACGCCTATTCAATAAGAAGATTTTGCCGATCACTGCTGCTGTTTTCCTAGCTGTCGCGACCGCTGGGATTGATGGGGCGGTTGATATTCAAATCGTCAATAGCGCGGTCGCGGGGGATGATCCCTGTGCGCTTGAGGTGCAGGAGCAGGCCATGGCGGCGATTAAGATGATGGACCTCGGCGCTTGGCATAAAGTTTGCGTTCAAGCGCGCGACGCTGAGCAGGCTACCGGCCTCTCCACGGCGATAAAGGTCATTCCGGACCCCGCGAACTCGCAGCCATGACGATGTCAATCGCAGCTCACGAAGGAAAGCCAGCTAGCCGATTGCTCGTCGTAATCGGCTTTCTGTGCACGACTGCGGTAGGTGGCTTGGTGACGCTTGGCGTCGGTATGTGCAGCGCCGATTATCAAGCGACCCGTCAAGACCGTACCGCTCAGGTGAACCAGTTTGTCGAAGCATCGAAGGCGTTCGACCCGTTAGTCGTGTCGTTCGTGCAGGAAGTTTCCAAGGGCGATCTGACTTCCCCCACGAGGGAAAAAATCAAAGCCAATCTGGTGGAGCAGCGTAACACTCTCGAAAGCGCGTACAGTCTATTGGACGACCGTGAGAAGGCTATGGCCGATGTGTACGTGGAGGCGCTTGTCGATGCGGATGATGGGTTGAGGAAAGCGACGGGTCCACTCGACTCTCGCGACTTCGCGCAAGCCGCCGTCCATGTCGCCGAAATACGACCGGACCTCTACGAAGCTCTTCGGAAATGAAGAAGGGTGACGGCCTGATCACCCTTCCAGTCTTTGCCTAGGTCATTCGCTCCCTGATATCGGAATAGCCACCCTGGACCATCAGGACTGCGCTTCCCGCTTGTACGCCTGTAATGACGCCAC
Source organism: Brevundimonas sp. UBA6550 (assembly GCF_002434505.1). Classification (GTDB taxonomy): domain Bacteria; phylum Pseudomonadota; class Alphaproteobacteria; order Caulobacterales; family Caulobacteraceae; genus Brevundimonas. The sequence continues at coordinate 675,426 of NZ_DJKE01000008.1, read as the reverse complement.
GTAGCGGGTGCTTGAGGAAGTGAAGGTATAGGTCGCCTTCCCGGATCGCTTCGATGATCACGGATTGGTCCATGATTTCGCAGAACAGGTCTAGGTCGATCAGTTCGGCATGGTGGTCTTGCATATGTCCCCCGACATGTTGGATTCGACGAATCGAAGAGGCGTTGTTGAGGGAGGGATATTTAGATTAGGATACTTGACTGTGCGGATTGTTAATCGGATTTCTGAATGATTATTTTCGTACGGAGTGGTGATGTCTTCTGATTGGTCATTCTCTTGGATTGGTTATGTTTTCTGATTGAGTTTGTTCTGATTGGTTATGTCTTCTGATTGGTAGGCATGATTATGAGTCCGGCTCCGGAGCGTCCCCCAGTGCCGGATTTCAATGCTGACGTGCTGCGGAGCCTCTTTCGTTTCTAGGCTGGCGCTGCTGGCTTGGTCGTGGGGGCCGAAGACTGACTTCTTGCTTCCCAGCCTCCGGGCCGATGCGGCTACCTCCGGAGGGCTATACGTCTGGTCGTTTGGTCGTTTGGTCGTGTTGGCTTGTATCGCGGCGTTGTGGTGGTCGTTTGCTGTCAGGTGACGTTGAGGATTGTTCCCCAATCGTAAGTCATGCCGGTTCGGGCGTAGCCCTTGCCGCTGTAGATCGCCGCGCCGATTGATCGGATGCGCTCAAGATCGAATGTCGGTTCCCACGTCGGGTTTCGACAGACGGCCTTCGGCGCACGAGGACGTGACGGGTAGTGTCGGAGGAAGGGTGAGGTGATCTCCGGTTTGTCGTCCTGACCCCAATAGGTTCGAAGGATTGCGCGCAGATGCTCTTCCTCGTTCCCCGTCAGGCTGATCCATCCGTGGATGTGTGGATAGGGCGTCCCTGATCCCGTCGTTGGCTCGTAGAACGCTGCGAACGAGGGGAGGTCACCCGGTGTCGGGTCTTTACGGCGTGGAAGGCCGCAAAGCTCCCGGCCAATCCTACGGGCAAGGCGAGAAAGGTCAGGCCGAAAGCTGACATCCGGATCGAACGAGCGTTCCGGATAGCAGCCCGCCGTCAGGGTGATGAAGTGGGTCGCGCCCATATCATCGGCCCATTCCGCGAGATCAGAAGCCGGAATGCGAAGAGCGCCCATTAGTGGACGCTCGGGACCACCGTGTTTTCGGTGGCGTGGACGCTGGCGGAGTCCAGCGCGGCGGCGACATCCCGTGCGACCGGAAGGGCCATCGGGAAGTCGGTGTCGTTGATGATGAGGTGGATGCGGCGACCAGCGGGCTTAAGCCGGATGGTGTGGCCGTGTTCGGCGGTGATGATCTGGAAGGCGGCGACCGGGCGTCCTTCAAGGGTATCGGTGATGGCGTCAGCCAGGGCGACGGCTTCTTTGCCGGTGAGAGCGGCGGCGTCGATGAAGGGGTTATAGAGCAGGACAGCGTTTCCGACCTTCGCACAGGTCGGCTTGATGACGAACGGCGGTGGAGCCGGACTCCATGCCGTTTCCTCCTGATAAATCTTCAACCCCTCCCGGAGCAGTCGGTAGAGCAGCAAGCCCTTGGGTTCGCCACGCATGACCGACAGGAAGTCGAGCATCCGGTAGCTGGCGTCGTTGATCCGCACATGGCGGGATTTCGGGGTGGTGGCGGTCGGCATAGCCTCTGTGGTTGATGACATGGCGCCATTGTATAGCAATGGCATCGTCAAAGCGAGTCCATTTCTCCTTTCGGGACCACGATTGCTACATTCCTATCACGCTAGTCTCTATTTCCGAGACAAAACCTGACCTCGACACGGCCCTGATGTAGTTTTCTTGATCAATCGTGTGTCCCGATTGCCGGAGAAAGAGCGAAAATGTGTCGGGTCGAACGATTTGCATCTTGACACGACCCCCTTTCCTCGCGAGTATCTGAATGAGCGGTAGCGAGTGAAGATACGAGCTGTATATAATCTTATAAAGATTCGGATTCATTAGAATATTCAGATTCTATAAAACTTCGTGGGAGAGGGGTAGCGTGTCAAGAGCCGCTCCCGGCGTTCGAAGGCAACCTTCTCAAAACAACCCATACCGGCGTTGCTTCAACTATCGCCAAGAAGGCCGATTTCCGGGCCGTGGAACGCCAATCGCTGCTTAGATGGATGTCGGTGCCGGCTTGCGAGCTGAATGGGTCGCAAGCCCTATTTCAAGGCAACTCTTGATAGTTGCGCCTTCACCTGACGCGATTTTGCGGTTAGCTCATGCTCACGTTTGTGATGAAGAGCCGGGGTGGGCATGGCAACTAAGGTAGAAGAAGTCGAGATCTTCACGGGGACGCCGGACTTCGAGTTCGAAGTCATCCGCCAGGTAGAGGCGAAATGCGAGGCGTCTCATGCCTTTTCCAGTGCGCCAAGCATGGATGAGGTGAATACCCGGTTGAAGGCGCTGGCTGCGAAGGTCGGCGGGAATGCTGTAATCAAGGTCAACTACGATAGCGGCATCAGCCTCACGTCGTGGCGGGCGCTCAAGGCGACCGGCGTCGCGGTCCGGAAGGTGTCGGACGAACGCCTTTGTCCAGTGTGTGCGGAAATCATCAAGAAGGCCGCTACTAAGTGCCGCTTCTGTGGTGAGGTTCTTTCCACTTCGGAAGCCATCAGCCCCCCTGCTGTTCAATCGACGTTCGAGCCCAGTCAGCCTCCCACTATTGGCCGCCCGTCCTATGCCGAGCGGGTGAATCCCAACATGAACGGCCTTCTAGCGAATGCGCCGTTGAGGGACTCGGACGCGATGCCTGCGTGGGTCTATGTGCTGCTCGCTATCATGGCGGTTGGCGTTTTTATCGCATTCACGTCCGGAATGTGAGCGCAGGTATGGCGACTCCTTCTACCGGCCAATCTGGGATGACGGCTACGGCTGTGCAGTTGCCGCCTGAACGGCCCGAATATGTTGGTGACATCATAGGCGGCGGCATCGGCATCTTCGGCGCTTTGGCAGGCGCTTATGCTGCATATCGATGGGGCTTGAAGGCGGCCCGTGAAGCGAAGGCCAGCGAAAAGAAAGAGCGTAACCAGCAGATCGACTTCTCGCTGATCCACAAGCTCAATAAGATTTACGCTGCACAGCAGAACATTCGAAAGGCTGCTGACGAGGGAGCAGCGCGCCTTGCTTTGGCGCGGGAGGCTGCTGCGCGCGAGGGACGCCCGTTTCTAGATCATCTCTCATTGGAGATGCGTCCGTTCGCCACCAGCTTAACCCGCTATATTTTTACCCCGGAGGAAGTGGCGCGGGCCGGTCAGCTAGGTGGGCAAGAGATCATGAAAACCATGATGGTGATTGATGACCGACACAACACAACCGCCGAGCTGCTGGACACCTATCGAGATCAAAAGGCAGCGTTCCAGGGAATAGTTCAGGCCGGAACCGCTTTCGATCCCCAGCGCGGCTATATGCAGTTTCGTTGGTCTGGAGAGGATTACGCGAAGTATCAGCCTCATCTATTTACAATGGATGCATCGGCAACCGCACTTCGCCTGCATTCGTCACTGGATGAGAGCGCCGCCTACGACGTGATCGTCGCTGTCGCAAGAGCGAATGCCAAAGAGCAAGGCGCGAAGGCGGATATTCGGATAACCATGCCCGACGGCGGCACACTCCGCATCACCAGCGCCGGGGAGGAAATCCTGCCAGAGACGCGCCGAGAGAGAGCGTCATCCTGATCCGGAGTGGGGTGGTCGCCCTGCTATCACACTAGAAAAAGGAGGCAGCTAAGAAGCTAGAAAGCTATCAACTACTGATCAATGACAGTTCTTCGATATCGCCAGTATTAGTCATCGCACAATACCGCTTCACTGTAGCCGTGGAAAGCCTGAAATGCGTTGCCGTGTCTTTTATACTGGCGTTGTTTCTCTTTCTCCACGTCACCACGTCGTCGCTTTCCTGGGCTTTTGGTCGCCCTAGACTTGTCTTCCCACGGTGCGTCCTGCCTGTAACCGCTAGGGATGCGCGCGCGGCCTTGCGGCCCGCCTCTGTTCTCTCTGCAATGCGATGGCGCTCCATGTCCGCGACCTGGGCTAGGACGGCTAGGATCAGTTCTCCTACTCCCTTCCCGATAGGCCCTAGACCTCGCACGTCCACCGTCACGCCAGCTTGGATTAAGCGGCGCACCGTGGCTTGAACGTCCAGCGCATCGCGGCCTAGACGGTCAACGGCATAGACATACACGGTGTCACCGGCCCTGACGTGGGTGAGTAAGTCTGCAAATCCGGGCCGGGATGCGGCGAGCATTGCACCACTAACACCCACGTCCTCGAACTCCCTATCGAATGGACCGGGCATCGCGGCCCGCTGCGCTTCAATGCTTTGGTCGCCGGTGCTGACCCGGAAGTAGGCGATGCGGTGCATGGATGGCTCAAAAGATAGGGCGTCGATATCCCTAGCTCATATATTAGCTCAAAATCCGAGTACAGCTATCTTTTGGGCTATGGCGCAGAACTTACAACTTTTGAGCCGATGATGAAGACTTGTCTTTTGACATTTCTCCGCACCTAATGCCTGAATGTTGCTCGCTCTCGCCTTCGTCCTCGCCCAATCCCCCTTGGACCTCACGCCAACGGACGATTACGTGCAGGCTTATCGTGAGTGCGTGTTGAGTGAATCGATAACACTGGATGCCGAAGGACCCGAAGTCATCGAGGTTACTGTGAGTAGGGCCGCTGACCGATGCGTGACCCAACTCGCGGCATTTGAAGACGTTGCCTCTAAAACTCTACGGCAGAGCATGGCGCAACGAAGCGCAGAATCGATGGCTCGACAAATGCGCGACGCCGCTCGTGACAGTGCGGCTCGTGCTGCACGACAGCATCTAATCCTCGAAAAGATTAGCTGATAACGCTCGGATCGATTTGCTACCGTCCATTTCACGCCTTCCAAACATTATTGATCGCGTCGGCAAACGGGTCTCCGCCCTTTGATCCACCCTTCGTCACATCCCGGCTCTTCGCGGCCATGCCGAGCTTGATCAGCACCGCGCCGAGCGCCTGTGTGTTGCGCCGGTAGTTCTCTTCGTCGAACTTCTCCCCGGCGATCAGGCACGCGGTGTCGCGGTCGCATAAGAAGGCCAAGGTCGCGGCCTGTCGGATCATAACCGCTTCCGAAGGTTTTGGCTGGCGGGCGAGCTGATCCATCAAGTCGCCTGCGATCATCCGGAAGGATCGGGCTGCGACGGTGCGGCCATCCACCTTCTGTCCTGCGATTTCGAGGTTGAAGACGGCGGATAGGTCCGCCGTTTCGATGTGTCTATTTGTTTGGTTCATCGTATCGCCCTCCTTTCCGGGCGGGTGTTTCGTGGGTCGCGGCAGGGAGTGGCTGGGTAAGAGCGGCGGATAGATAGGGGGCTGGTCCCAAAAACTTTGAAACCGCACCATCACCACTCAAATCCGCAGGCCCACCATCCGGGGTTGAAGGGCTATTCGTCGTCGGGATCGGATGGCCTTCTGACCACGATCCTGCACCTACAGTTCACCTCAAGCGGCGGGTGCATGACCGGGCCTAGAGGCGTTTGGAAAGCCTGACCTACGTCAACGCCGTTCGGGTTCATCGCCGTGACCATCCGGTGATCATGGCGAACCCGCTCGTCGCCTCTGGTCTTCCAGTATCGGCGGGCGTCCCGTGGGATGGATCGGTTCGCCTTGCCCTGTTTGAAGGCCAGGTATTCTCCAACGTGTATGGATCGTGTCGCCTCTTGTCGGGCGATCACCGATTGCCGGTAGTTGATCAGGGCGTTGTCATGGCGCTGGATCAGGCCAGTGTTCGCCTCAAGGGTCATACCGTTGCCGAAGGCCGTGCGGAGGGCTGATCGCTGGGCGGCGTTCAGGTGCTTCATGTGCCTTTGGATGATCAGCTTGGCCGTGGGCTGTGTGACATAGGTTTTGCCGTCCTGAACGGTCTTGTCCTTGGATGTCATGGCTTCGTGGAGGGCGCGGGCGAAATGGGCTGCTGATCGGGCCTGATCCGGAGCCATTGCGATTGACCGGATGATCAGTTCCGCCTTTGCGCGGGCTGTCATGTCGCCTTTGAGAAGTTCGCGGTGTGCCGTCGTGACCGCTTCGTAGGAACGGCGGGCAAGAGGTTGAAGGATGTTCCGTTCTATGTCGGCGCGAAGCCGGTCCACCTCTGCTTGTGGATTCGTCTGTGACCGATGACGGGTCGCGAACGCCTTCATGGCGATGACGATGTTGCCGAGCAGCGCATAGAAAAGCCCGTTGCTGAACGCCACAGCGAGGCCAGAGTGTAGGCCCTCGTCGAGGTTCAGCACCTTGGCTAGAGCGGCTTCATCACCAGCTTCAAGAGCCGCAATCAAGGCGTTGATATCGACGGCATCCATTGCGTCGCCGTAAGCCTTCTTGAGCGCGTCTAGGAACTCTCCGGTGAAGGTGGCGTGTTGCTGGTCGAAGTGGTCGGGGACGATCATGCGCGCACCGCCGTCCAGCCCGATCCGGCGTTCAGGTATGGTGTGATCAGTTGGCGGACGTGGCGGGGCAGTTCGTCGAGGGACGGCGCACGGAAGATGCCGCTTGTCTCTCCGATGGCGTAGCTGACCATCGTTTCGGCGGTGATCGGCATATCCGCGCGCCGGGACAGATGGGCGGCCAGCAATGCCGTGGCGCGCTGGATGGGGGCGGGAACGCCGATTACCGCTTCTCCGGTGTCGAGATAGACAGCGATGCGAGGGAATGCCTGGGTTTGATCCGAAGACGCTTTGCGACCCTTCCACGGTTGCGCGGCCATGACGGCGCTGGCGTCGATCAGGGCGGCCTTATCGTCGTCGCGTTGCGGGGAAAGTTCGGGGTCGTCGAAAGCGGCTTGTTTGTCGGCTTGGGCGCGGGCTGTCCATTCGCGGCCATGAAGGCTTGTCGCGAGAATGGTGTCTGCGGCCTCTAGCGTGATCAGGCTGTCTTCAGGGGATAGATCGTCGGTGTAATATTCCATGCTGCGGGTTCCAGAGTCAGCGAAGGCGGACCGGGGCTGCGAATCCCGGCCCGCCTGCTTTGTCGGCGTCTCGCGTGTTGGGCGCGGTCGCCGTGTGGGGACGCCCTCTCGTGCCTTTGCTGAGTTACGAGGGGGCGTCCGTCGTCACCGGGGAGAGAAAGGAGACCCGGTGACGTTTGGGGTGCGGGTCAGACGTTCGTCAGACCCTTGAGGCGGGCGGCGCATCGACCGGATTTCAGAACGATGCCGGAATACCATTCGGTGCGGGTCCGATAGGCGGGCTTGTCGTCCACCTCGCCAAGGTCTCGGACGCTGATCGGAGCCGTCTGGATGCCGTGCAGCGCGTCCAGATCGAAGCGGACGGCGTAGGCCGATGTCGTCTTGTTGTTCGTCCCGTGGCTCTCGTCGCCGGTCAGGATTTCATTCCCCTGCGTGTCCAGTTCGATAGGCAGGATCGGAACGCCATTGTGAGCGATCACCGGACGGCCAAAGTTCGGGATCATGATGGATTCGGGAGTCGTGCCTCCGGACGCGCGCAGGGCGTTTCGATAGGCGCGGATCACGGATTTCCGGGCGAAGATGGCGGAAGGCTGGCCTTGAACGGCGTCCACCAGTTCATCGAGCATGGCGAGGGTCAATGCCCCGCCGTTCGTGCCGGCGCTGATAATCTGGTTGCCGGTCAGACGCTTCTTAATGCCGTCGAACGCCTTGGGATTGGTGGCGGTGTCGCCGTCGAAGAAGGTTTGCAGCCACTTCAGCGACATGGCCTTTGCCTTCATGGCGTCATGGATGGCGCGGGTGTCGTTGTCGCCGGTCTGTTGAGCGATTTGAGCAACGTCAAAGTCGCTATCGCCGCCGATGATCGTCAGGCGTTCGGTCTGCGGGTTAATGACGCCCGTGCTTTCCGAATAACCTTCGTTGTATCCACGAAACTCCACGCCGGGCAAAGTGTCCTCGACGTTGTAGGTGTATGCGTTGCCCGCCACGTTGGCGAACGGCATCAGGGCAATAACGGGGTTCTCGCGGGCGAAAACTTCGACAACGCCGGATTGCAAGGGGTTCGGGTTGAGTTTACTCCATTCGACTTGAGTCAGCATGTGTATAGACTTGAAAATCCTTTCTGCTGGCGCGGCCAGCGGTGGGTATTGGTGGAGAAGGCGCGGTTAGGCTTGGGCGTAGCCAAGAGCCATCCGGGCGTGAGCGGGCAGTTTGGTGAAGTCGTCCGGGCCGGGAGTGGTCGGAGGACGGGTTGTGTCCGTAGTGGGGACGGCTGGCGTCTTGGCCGCCTTCAGCGCGGCGGTGACGTGAGCGAACAGGCGATTGAAGGCGGTCCCCTCGGTCGGGAGGGCGGCGCGGTCTGCCTCGGGGATCAGGGTTGTCAGATTGCCGATCAGCCCGTCCACGTCGTTGTCGGCGCGCATGGCGTCGGTCTGGTCGCGGAGCGTTTGCAGTTCGGCTTTCAGTTGGGCCAGGTCCTCCGTGAGGTCGATAGGCGGGGTTTCAGTCGTTTCAGTCATGTGTTTTCCTTTCAAAGCCCTAGCGTCAGTTCTTCCGTCTCTTGTTTACGAGAAAGCAGCGCGCGGTAGGCGTCTTCGCGAGTAGCGTAACCATCCGGGTTGAGCGTCATCAGCGCGTCCACCGGGGACGAAATGCCGAGTTCGGCCCGCTCCTTCAGATTGGCGAGGACTTCGGACTCCGTGAGGTTATCCTGAAGCTCGGTGAAGTCGGCCCGGACGGTAGCAGCCTCCGGGATCGTGCCGGGGCGGTGTGTGTTGACCACGCGCTTGATCACCTCGAACAGGCGACGCTCATAGCCGCGCCATAGGGCAATATCGTCCAGGCGAGCCTCTTTCAGGTCGATCCGTTGAGCTTCACGGGCCGAACCCGACTCAGCTGTTTTCGACAGGTCGAGAACGTCAGCGGTGCAGTCGTTCGTCGATGCCGTTGAGCGCATCAAGAACTCGAGCGCCTCGAGAATGTCGGGGATGGGTGTGTTCGGCGCTGCGTAGGCGAACTCGCCATCCTTCGGGAGCAAGATCACCTTGTCCGGGCCGGTCTGGATCGGGTCGCCAATCGGAAGGCCCTTGGCGACGGCCTGACCATGACTTTGCAGTTCAACCGCCCGCCACAGGTTTGTCAGGCCGACGTTCAGCGCCTTTTGAGCGCCCATGAGGTCGTCGCCGCCCGGAAGGAAGAAGTCGGCATCTGGTAAGCGGTCAAAAAGCGGGACGAAGGGGAGGATGCCATAGGGGTTCACGCCATTGGCGTTGCCGGGCGTCAGGATAGGATGGCCGTTGGCGTTGCGACGCTGGTAGGTCGTCGCCGTCCAATCGGCATAGGTGGTCTTGGCCGGGTCGATGGCGGCATGAGTGACCACCATCCGCTCGGGATGCTCCGGGTCGGTCCATTCCGCATCGAGAATATTGGGCGTGAGGACGCGCACTTGAAGGCCGTGCGGCTCGGTCCACACGACTTGCAGGGTGGTCGTCTTGAGTAGCTTGGTGAGTTTGCTGGCGCGCTTCAGAACGGCGTCGATGTTGGCGTTTTGATAAAGCTCGGTGGCGGCGGCCTGATCCCATCCCTCGAATGTGCGAACCGGGGGCGTCTGATATGCCGTGGCGCGACGGGACACGATTTTCTTGACAATATTGACCTGAAACACCCGGAAGGACTCCGGGTTAGCGAAGCGACGCTTGATCAGCGTGGCTGTCGTTTCATCTTGTTTGTCGTCGAAGAAGGCTAGGGCTTCGGCGGCGCGTAGTTTTCGCGTCTCCGATTTCCGAACCAAATCTAGGAACGATTTCCTTTCATCGCTAAATCCCAACATGACATAAGTATATCACGCATTGTTGCTTTCAAGCAACAGGCAATCAGCGAGGAATCGTATGGCTTCCGACGTTTTTTAACTTGTCGATGATGAAACTTTCGATGGGAAGGTTATTGCGAGGGCTGCGGGCTGCATACTGGTCGAAGAGATCAAAGGCCCGCCGCATAGATCGACAGGATCGCGCGCACATAGGAATGACCGCGCCGCCGTTCAGGGCGCACATATGACGAGCGGGGCCGGTGTCGGTGCACCTCACGCCCTGAAGTTCGTAAGGGTTGAGCGTAACCTCGCGCGTGGCGAACATCGCCCAGGCCAAACTATACACCGCGTCGTCATGCCGACCGCGTGGGTGGCCGAACTTGGGAAGGGCTTCGTTGCCGACCGTCTCCTTGCCGTCGTCCACGATCTCGAACGTGCGAAGTTCGTCGATCAGGCGGGTGAAGCGCGGGTCAATGTGAAGGCGACCCTCTGCGGCGGCGGTCGCCATCAACGTGAAGGCTTGAAACTGAGCCTTTCGAGACGGAGTGAAAAGTTCGGTCCCGTCAGCAAAAGGCTCCGCTTGCGCCCAATCGTAAACGTCCTGCGCGCCATAAGTTTCGAGGCCGCACCGGCTCATTCTTCAATCGCGATGGTAGCGTTTGAGGTTTGCCTTGATCCCCGCGAGACGCGAGAATAGCACCGCTTCGCTATCTAGGACGTAGTAATGCTCTTCATCGTCTTGCACGGTCATGACGATGGCTGTCGTGATAGTGCTGTCGCCGTGCTTCGACCCGCCGAATGCGCGGTCTAGCCCGCCACTGACGACGTAGCTGGCTCCTGCGGCGATAGCTTTTGGATCAGGGAGGTAGCTGACCTCTGTGCATTTCGAGAGGGTGTCGGCGTCTATCAGCAGCCCGGAAGCATCGCCCCAGCGGTTAAGGTGCATCAAGTTGAAGGTCGAAGGGAGCATCCGTCTGGACGCCGCGCGCAGCTTCACAGGGTCGATCCACGACGGCCCATTCGCGCAAGCGTCATCGAGGTCTGTATAGCTGATATGGCTAAAGAACAGGCTTGGATCGTCGCCAGCGATGTGCGCCTGATAGAGGTCATACAGCGGCGAGGACATGGGGCCGACTGTCGAGTCGATCAACATCATCGACCCTTCGCTGTCCAACAGGGAGCCGGTCAGCACCTCTAGGACGGCGGAACCCTTCGAGGCGTGAAGCTCGCTGAGTTGGGCTGCAGATAATTTTTTTCCCCACAATGCGGACGGGTTCGAACTGTAGGCTTGGATGACGGACGACGTTGCGGGGAAGTGGATCGAGTCCACGCCGACCACGACCGTTCCGGCGCTCGCAAGGGCCTTCAGCATGGGCGTGTTGTCGAACGCCTCGCGCAACGCCCGGAACGCCGTGTCCACGACCTGCTTTTCCGAGTTGGCGACGATGGCGATATTTTCGGTGCGCCGCGTCAGGAAGCGCCACAGGATGATCATGACGCTGGTGGCCGTCTTGCCGTGCCTCCGGGGCCACGAGAACACGACCGTCGAATGATCACCGTCGAGAGCTTTGACGATTTCGGCCCGTTCGCGCGGGCCGGGGATGAAGGGGATGAACCCGCCCTTTGAAGACCGGACGACCGGCTTTACATCGTCAAGAAAGTTGAAGAAGCCGCTAGAACCGTTTTGCCATCTAGACACCATCGCAGAATAAGACATGTGGTAATAGTACCACATGTCATGACTGTCGTCAGTAAGATTTCAGATGGTCTAGATCGAGTCCAGTGAAAGAAATGTTCTTGATAGCAGCGTAGGTGTGTTCGATATCCATGCGGCCAAGATAGTGATCGTCCATGCCTTGTTGAGCGTGTCCAAGAATCTGGTTCTGATATTGGGTCGGAACCTGATGGAGCGCCATCTGCGTCTTCCACGTGTGGCGGAAGCTGTAGAGGGTCGGCCTTGGGTGACGGTTAGTAATCTTGGGGATCAGACGTTCATTCGTGTTCCTGATCCACGAAGCGGACGAATAGAGCTTGCGACCGGCGGCAGGGAGCTTCCACTCCGGGAATAGCCGCACATCGCCGGAGCGCTGACGATCAGCGACGTACCGAAGGAAGCCTAGGCTGATCAGCTCCGGGTGTAGAGGAATGTCGCGTCGGGCATTTTCCGTTTTGTGGGAGACGACGAAGTCGCGTTCGTCGTCCGGATCATTGGGGTCGTATTCGGTCAGGATCGATATGTACGGGTGCTTGGCGTCACCCTTGATGTCGCTGACGGCGAGCTGAGCGATCTCGCTAGGCCGCGCGCCAGTGAAAAGCATGACAAGCGGAGCCCATCGACGGTGATTGTCGAAAGTGTAGTCGCCGGGCGTGTTCGGGCGATCTTCCGACAAGCAGCCCGTGAACATCGGGAGGCGGAAGAAGGCGTTCAGTTCGTTCACCTTGAAGGGGTTTCGGGTTCGTCGGCCATCGCCCTTCGTCGCCCCTCGGATTTTGGTCGCTGTGCAGGGGTTCAGGGGGATTGCCTCAAGTTCGACGGCATGGCCGAACGCCCAGCGCAGGATTGAGAAGTAGCCATCGCGCACGGTGTTGGGAGAGATCGTGCCGTACGGCTTCTCGCGCGTTTCGTTCGCCGCGATTGCTTCTTTCAGGGTCATCTTCGGGAACCGCATCGTCATACGGTCGGGCATGTGGTGAAGATCGTTCACGAAGTTTCTGACCATGCGTCGGTCGATTTTGTAGATCGGTGCCGAGCCAACGTACTCGTCGAACAGTGCCGCGACGACCTTGACCTTATGCTCCCAGCTTTCCCCTTTCGGGTGTTGGCGCATTGTCGCTTCAGCAAGTCGCTTGAAGGTCCAATGCGCCTCGCGTTGCGTCGGGGCGTTCGAGGTTCCGGATGGCGATGAGGCATAGGCTGGTGTCGTCGTAAGGGTGCGCCCCGATGCCAACTCCACCCGCGCTCCGGTCAGGCTGACTTCAGCCTCGAAAAGCGCATCGGCAATCTTTCGTACCGCGACGGCGTCGTGGTCGATGCCTAGCTTTTTGGCGGCGATCTCGGCGCGAGATTGAAGGTAGGGATCAGCGTCGCGACGCAACCGAGCGCGAGCGTCGCTCGACCAGACGGGGTCGTTGAGCGCACCAAGTTCCTGAGCTGCCAGCTCGTCCAGCCACTCGCGGTGTTCGTTGGTTTCCTCCATCCGCTCGCGGTGAAGCGACTCCAAGCCGCGCTCGTACTGTTCTCGGGCGAGGTGAGTTAGGAGGGAGGGGGTGAGGACCGTGCCGCCTTCGACGTCGGCCACAGGGGCGAATCGCCTCTCAAATAGCTCATCCAGCCTCAGTTCTTGGACGACCCTGCGCGCCTCCTTCAGCGTCCGCACGCCCAAGGACGCCTGAAAAACATCCCGGCCCTTGAATACAGGATTGCTGCGTAGGTCGGCGGGGACGCGCCGACGATAGTTATAGACGCCGTTTCGAATGATGAGGTGAGCGGGAACGCGGGCCATTTCGAGACGCGATGTGTGACAAAATGTGTGACCGCGCAAGCCAAAAAGGCGCGCAAAACCAATAATCTTTACGATTCAACCCGCGAAATGTCACACAGCAGAGTATCCCTCCGTCTCCGCCATTCATTCCCTGTAAAAACAATAACTTACGGCCATCTGGCCGTATCGTGCCGTGCCATGCGAGCCAAATGGTCCGTTCTTGGCACGGTTGGCACGGTTTCAGCGGGGAAATCTGGCCCTTGGCACGGTTTCCCTGCTTTCTATTCTCGGAAATGAAATCAGTCTTGTGCCCCGTGACTTGGCACGATTGGCACGATCTGCTGCCTCTATCAACTTAGCTTGGCACGGTCTGGCACGGTGCTACGACGTTAGGATTCGAAAATGAGCCGGTGTCGCGCACCAAACTGTCCCGAAACTCAGACAATCAAATCCCACATTATTCCGCAGGGTTTCGCTCGTTGGATACGAGCCGATCAGTCCGAAGGTGGGAATCTGCTCGTCACTCCCGAGCGGATTTCTGCGAAATACCCCAACGGGATGTTCGTGACTGACATCCTGTGCGCCAAACACGACGCACAGTTAGGACGAGAATTGGACGAGCCATTCTTCGACCTCGCAACGAGCTTTGCAGCGCGGAATAGAGGTTTTGGCCGTTTCTATTATCGCATCGACGACATTGATCCTGTCGTGATCGCTCGATGGATCGTGTCTGTGATCTGGCGATCCTCCGTCACCAGCCAAAGGGATTGGCACCACATCGATTTAGGAGAGTTCGAGTGGAAAGCCGGAGAGATCGCGTTCGGTGCGCCGCTTGATACGCTTCCAGGACTTTCAATCGAGGTCGGCCGATACCGACAGTCGTTTAACGGTCAGCCCTTCGAGGCCGACAAGCTTGTCGCGATGCCGTGGACGAAGGTCATAGGGTCCACCCGGCTATGGATGATGACTGTGGGCGGCTTCAGGATGTCGATGAAGTTTGGCAGGCTTACAGCGTCACTCGGTCCGCTTGAGGTTGTCGGGCAGACAAGTTTATTCGGAGCGATGTTCGACTTGGAAAACACGGTCGATCATCGAAAAATCATGCGGGTCATAGAAGCCGCTGATAGGCGCGATGCAGCTAGAGGTATCGAAAGATAGCAGCTTGAAAATCACCGCTGATCGCTACGGCCACATCATCGCCGACGACCTCAAGGGACTGGTGAAGGGCGAGCAAGAACGCGATGCCGCATAGTGCGTCAACGCAACGTCCGATAAAGTAACGGGTAATCGTGCCACCTTGGCACAGTCCCGTGGATCAAAAGTCCGGATTTGCTGGATTGTGTGGCACCGTCTCCGCCACTTTTCTCTCTTTTCAAAAGATCGACAGATCGCGTCACCGCGCAAGGAGCGTGCGTAATCGCGGCATCCCCGACGCGGCTGGGCGCTGCGACGTGGGATCCGCAGGGCCCGTCCTCGGCGCAGCTTCGCCCATATCCCGCCGTTCTTGATGGATATGCGGCGAAGTGACGCGGGATTGGCCGCGACGGGGTTGGGCTGAGATGACGTCGGACGCTTCTAAACCGCATGGCGACGGGCCGGCGGTGTTTCTGGACGCGACGGGGCGTCGGGCGCGGCGGATGCGGATGGCCGCGATGGCGGCGGCGATCGTCGCGGGGATCGTGCTGGCGGGATTCGTGGCCAGTCTGATGATTCTGCCCAGCCTGACGGGGCTGTCGGTGGTGTCGCCCGCCGCATCGGTGGTCGCGCGGCGCACCCATGGGGCCGAGCGGGCTCTGCTGAACTACATCGCCCATAGAAAGCGTCCGGCGAGCCAGGTTGCATCGACTAATGGCGCACCCATCGCCGGCGCCTGGTTCGCACCGTGGGAGGACGGGGCGCTGGATTCCTTCACGCGCCACGCGGGTGATCTGACCCATGTCTATCCGACCTGGATCGAGCTGCGCGACGACGGCGGCGACATCCTGACCAAGGACTGGGACCCGACGCGCAACCCGACCACCAAGCCCCTGATCGCGGCGGCGCGGGCGCATGGAGTCAAGATCGTGCCGGTCGTCGGCAACGCCACGGAAGGCCATTTCGACGCCGGCCGGATCGACCGGATGCTGTCGCCGGGCAATGCCCAACACGTCATGGACCGGCTGGTCGGCTTCGTTCAGGCGAACGGATTCTCCGGTCTTCAGATCGACTTCGAACAGGTGACGCCGCAGCAGATCGAGCGCCTGACGCCGTGGCTGGAACAGCTGCACCAAAGGCTGCACGCCCAAGGGGGCGAACTGTCCATCGCGCTGGAGGTGGGCTTGAGCGATCACGACATCCGCGCCCTGTCCAGCGTCGTCGATTACGCCGCCATCATGGCCTATGACGAACACGGCGAAGACAGCTTGCCCGGGCCGATTTCTTCGGCCCTGTTCGTGGACAAGGCGCTGACGCGCTTCACGCAACTGGCGCCGGCGGACAAGCTGATCCTGGGGATCGGGGCCTATTCCTATGACTGGCGCGACGGCGACCGTTCGGCCGAATCCCTGACCACGACGGCGGCGCTGGCGACGGCGCGCGGTTATCGGCCCGAGGACAATCCAGCCAATGTGGTCGATTTCGATCCCCAGGCGCTGCAGCCCACCTTCCGCTACACCGATGATCAGGGGCGCGCGCACGAGGTCTGGATGCAGGACGCCGCATCGGTGGCCAACGCCATGACGATGGGCCGGGGCAGGAGACTGCGCGGCGCGGCCCTGTGGGCGCTGGGCGAGGAAGACCCCGCCAGCTGGAAGGTGTTCGGTCGTCAGGCGGCGCCCGCGATCACCGTGATCCCGGCGCTGGAACACGTGGCCCTGACCCAGCAGATCGCCTTCACCGGCCAGGGCGAATTGCTGAACGTGATCGACACCCCCCATGCCGGCGACCGGCGCATCGAAGTCGATCCCGTCAGCGGCCTGATCAGCGACGAGGTCTGGACCCGCTGGCCCTCGGCCTGGACCGTGCGTCGCACCGGGGCGCCGGACCGCACCCTGGCCCTGACGTTCGACGACGGCCCCGATCCCGAATGGACGCCCGAAATCCTGGATGTGCTGAAGGCCAAGGGCGTGAAAGCGACCTTCTTCATGATCGGCGGGTCGGCGGCGGCCAACCCCGACCTGGTTCGGCGCGTGCGCGACGAGGGTCATGAGATCGGCAACCACTCCTTCACCCACCCCAACATGGCCCATGTGGACGAGGAGCGCGTGCGGCTGGAGCTGACCGCGACGGACCGGGCGCTGGAGAGCATTCTGGGGCGTCAGGTCACCCTGTTCCGACCGCCCTACAACGCCGATTCCGAACCCGAATCCTATGGTGAAATCCTGCCGATCGCGGTGGCGTCCAAGCTGGGCTACACGACGGCCGGCGAATCCATCGACCCGAACGATTGGAACCTGAGCCGCCCCAACCCGGACGGCGGAACCCACCGCCTGCGCCCCGACGAGATCGTGGCGGACGTGCTGGCCCAGGCCGACGCGGGCCACGCCATCCTGCTGCACGACGCCGGCGGGGACCGGTCCGCCACGGTCAAGGCCCTGCCGGTGCTGATCGACGCCCTGCGCGCGCGCGGCTATCGCCTGACCACCATCGGCGGCCTGGTCGGGCGAACCCCGGATCAGACCATGCCGGCCCTGCCGAAGGGCGAGCGGTCGCTGATCGCGGCGGACTCGGCGGCGTTCGGCTTCTCGCACGCGGTCGGGGTGGTGCTGTTCGTCGGCTTCAACCTGGCCATCGGCCTGGGTCTGGCCCGGATCGTGCTGATGCTGGCGTTGGCGTCGCGGCGCAGGCGTCGGGCCGAGCCGCTGGATCCGGCCGCGCCGAAGCCGCGCGTGGACGTGCTGGTCGCGGCCTATAACGAGGCGACGGTGATCCATCGAACGCTGGACAGTCTGTTGGCCAGCCGGGATGTCGATGTGTCGGTCATCGTGGTCGACGACGGCTCCAGCGACGGCACATACGACGTGGTGAAGGCGGCCTTCGGCAACGATCCGCGTGTTCGGTTGAGGCGCAAGGCGAATGGCGGCAAGGCCTCGGCCCTGAACCTGGCCTTGACGGAGGCGACGGCCCCGGTGGTGGTGGGCGTGGACGCCGACACCCAGCTGTCTGGCGACGCCCTGGCCCGGCTGGCCGCCTGGTTCGCCGATCCCAAGGTCGGGGCCGTTGCGGGCAATGTGAAGGTCGGCAACCGCAGCAACCTGGTTACCCGCTGGCAGTCCATCGAATACATCACCAGCCAGAACATCGACCGGCGGGCCCTGGCCCTGCTGAATGCCGTGACGGTGGTGCCGGGCGCCATCGGGGCCTGGCGCACAGAGGCCCTGCGAAGCCTGGGCGGCTACCGCTCCGACACCCTGGCCGAGGACATGGACCTGACCTGGCGGGTGCGCGAGGCGGGCTGGGTCATCGCCAACGAGCCGACCGCCCTGGCCTTCACCGAGGCGCCGTCGTCGCTGGGCGGTCTGTTGAAGCAGCGATTCCGCTGGAGCTTCGGCACCCTGCAATGCCTGTGGAAACACCGGCGCTCGACGTTCCGGCACGGTTGGTTCGGCGGGCTGGCCCTGCCCAGCCTGTGGCTGTTCCAGATCGTGGGCCAGGTGCTGGCGCCGTTGATCGACCTGCAGCTGGCGGCGGCGATCCTGATGCAGGGCCTGGCCTGGCTGGCGGCGGCGCAGCACGCCGATGTGGACGCGGCGCCCAATCCGACGCTGTGGTTCACCCTGGGGGTCTATGTCGCCTTCACCCTGCTGGAGCTTGCGGCGGGATGGGTCGCCTTCGGCTTCGACCGGGAAAGGCGCGGCGACCTGTGGCTGCTGCCTACCCAGCGGTTCGTCTATCGCCAGATCATGTATGTGGTCGTCTGGCGCGCTTTGGAGCGGGCCCTGTCGGGCCTGGGCCAGACCTGGGGCAAGCTGAAGCGCACCGGAGACGTGCAGGCCCCGGCCGGCTGAGGCGTCTAGCGGAAGGAAGCGGGCTTCAGGCCGTGGCGGGCCAGTTTGTCATACAGCGTCTTTCGCGGGACGCGCATCTCGGCCAGGACGGCGGCGATGTCGCCCTGGTGGGCCTGTAAGGCGTCGCGCAGCAGTTCCGCCTCGAACCGATTCAGGCGGTCGGGCAGGCTGAGGCCGTCGTCGGCCGGGCGCGCGGCGTCGTCCAGCGACAGGGCGACCCGCTCGGCGAAATGGGCCAGTTCGCGGATGTTGCCGGGCCAGTCGGCCTCGACCAGGCGCCGACGCACGCTGTCCGAGACGGCGGGCGGCTCGATCCCATGACGGTCGGCGGCGCGGCGCAGGAAGTGGGCGAACAGCAGGGGAATATCCTCGCGCCGTTCGCGCAGCGGCGGCACGCGCAGCCGCACCACGTTCAGACGGTAGTAGAGGTCTTCGCGGAAGGTCCCCGCGCGTGCGGCTGCCTCCAGATCGATCTTTGACGAGGCCAGCACGCGCAGATCCAGGGCGCGCGGCTCGTTGGCGCCGATGGGATGAACCTCGCGCTCCTCCAGCACCCGCAACATCTTGACCTGAACGGCCAGCGGCATGCTCTCGACCTCGTCCAGGAAAAGCGAGCCGTTGTGGGCGCGTTCCACATGGCCGACGCGACGACGCAGGGCGCCGGCGAAGGCGCCCAACTCATGTCCGAACAGTTCGCTTTCGATCAGGCCGTCGGGCAGGGCGCCGCAGTTGACGGCGACGAAGGGCGCCAGCCGCCGCCGGCCGCCATTGTGCAGGGCGCGAGCGACGGCCTCCTTGCCCGTGCCGGTCTCGCCCTCGATCAGTACGTCCATGCGGGCGTCGGCGATCTGGGCGATGGTGGCGCGCAGGGCTGTGATGGCGCGCGAGGCTCCGGCCAGCGGCAACTCCTGACCGCTGTCCGACGCCATGGCCAGGAGGCGGCGGTTCTCCAGCACCAGACCGCGCTTCTCCAGCGCCCGGTTCAGACTGTCCTGCAGCCGCTCGAAAGGAAAGGGCTTGGCCACGAAGTCGTAGGCGCCAGCCTGCATGGCCGCGACCGCATCGGCGACGTCGCCGTGGCCGGTGATCATGATGACCGGCAGGGCCGCATCCAGCGCCTGAAGCCGATCCAGCACCTGACGCCCGTCCAGGCCGGGCATCCGCAGGTCCGTGACGACCACGCCGGGAAAGTCCGCATCGACAGCCTTCAACGCCGCATCGGCGCCGGCGAAGGCATGGACGTCCAGACCCTCCAGCGTCAGCCGCTCGACCAGGGCCTGGCGGAAATCGGCGTCGTCCTCGATAAGGGCGACGGCGGTCAGGCGGGCGAACTGCATCAGGCGATCCTCAGTGTGGCGACGAAGGCGGCGCCGTCGCCGGCGTCGGCCAGATCCAGTTCGCCGCCGAACCCGGCCATCAGGTCACGACAGATGACCAGACCCAGGCCCAGGCCGTTGGCGCGGGTTGTGACGAAGGGGGTGAACAACTGGGCGCGAACCTCGGCCGGCACGCCCGGCCCATTGTCGGCCACGATCAGGCGAATGCGATCCGCCGAACGCTCCACTCGCAGCGTCAACCGGGCGCCGGGCCGGCCCTCCAGCGCCTCGGCGGCGTTCTTGACCAGATTGACGATGACCTGTTCCAGACGGAAGCGGTCGGCGCGCACGGCCACGTCGGCGTCGCCTTCGCGAACCAGAATGACGCCGCCCTCGTCCAGGCGGCCGCGCGTCAGCAGCAGGGCGCCGTGGATGGCGTCCTCCAACCGCACCACGCCGATCTTGGGGTCGGTCTTGCGCGAGAAGGTGCGCAGGTTTTCGGTGATCGACCCGATCCGCTGGGTCAAATCGCCGATGCGCGACAGGGCGGTGCGCGCCGTTGCGGCGTCCTGACGATCCAGCAGGACGGCGGCGGTTTCGGCCTGGGTCTGGATGGCGGCGACGGGCTGGTTGATCTCGTGGGCCACGCTGGCCACGATCTGGCCCAGGGCGGCCAGTTTGCTGGCCTGCACCAGTTCGTCGCGCAGCAGTTCGCGGGCCGCCTCGGCGCGCCGACGTTCCTCGATCTGGCCGCTGAGGGCGACGTTGGCGTCGCTGAGTTCGCGGGTGCGTTCGTCGATGCGACGCTCCAGTTCGTGCCGGGCGTCCTCCTCGGCGCGGGCGCGGATCAGGGCCTGGTGACGTCGGCGCAGCAGGAAGGCGGCCAGCCCCGCCAACAGGGTCACGATCAGGGCCGCCAGGGCGCGGGCGCTGGCCACGGCGGCCTCGACCGCGCCACGGCTGGGCGACAGCAGGTGCAGGGTCCAGCCCGGCGTGTCGGTCGCGACGGCGGCGTGCATCCAGCGCTGCTCCCCGCCGATGGGCGACGTCCGCACCGGACGCGGCCGGTCGTCCGGCGGCGTGTCGAAGGGCAGGGGGCTCAGGGCCTCGGGCCGCAGCGTCTGGCCGGTCAGGGTCAGGCGACGGCGCGTTTCGTCCAGCGGATCGAGGGTTCTGAACCGCCAGTCCGGGACGCTGGTGATCAGGACGACGCCGGTCGGATCGACGACATAGGCCGGCTCGCCCGACGCACGCCATTCGGCCTCCAGGGCGTCGAACTCGACCTTCACCACGACGACGCCCAGCGGCCGACCATCGGCGGCGTCGACGCGGCGGGCCAGATACAGGCCGGGACGGCCGGATACGGTGCCCAGGGCGAAGAACTCGGCCTGGCCGCTTCGCATCGCATTGATGAAATAGGGCCGGAAGCCGTAGTCGGCCCCGACGAAACTGGTCGGCAGACGCCAGTTGCTGGCCGCGCGCGTGCGACCGCCCGCGTCGATGACATAGATCACCGCCGCGCGGGTCTGACGCGCCAGGCCCTCCAGCTTGGCATTGACCGGATAGGCGGCGTCGGCACGCGATCTCAGCAGGCTCGAGATGTCCGGATCGCCGGACAGGGCCAGGGGCAGGGAGCGGTGCTTCTCCAGTTCGCTGCGCAGCACGGCGGCATGAAGGGCCGCAGCCGACTGGGCCTGACGCGACAGCTCCGCCTCCGCGTCGCGACGCGCCACTTCGCCCGTCAGGAAGGCGGCGAGAACGGCGGCGCCCAGCCATGCGGCCAGCGCCAGCCAAAACGCCTTTCGAGGGCGCTTGCGCGATTCTGAGCCAAATGAGGATGACGAGGTCATGGTTCAGACTGTGCGGATAATCGCACTTCAATGCTAGCTGCCCGCGCGAAATATCGCACTGGCTCGGACGAAATTATCCGTCGGCGTTAAAGATATATCAGCAAAATCAACAAAATGATCCGTTTCAAGCTCTCCGCTTTGCAGCGGCCACGACGTGCGGAATTGTCTGGCGGACCGGAGCGCGGCGAAGATCGCGCCCATCGAGGAGACTGCGGCGCCGCCGCACATCAGGAGCCTTTCGTGATCCCAGTTCCGTCAGAGACCGCGCCGGTCGTGCGCCGGCCGTTCTATCGGCACCTGTATTTCCAGGTGTTGATCGCCATCGCGCTGGGCGCGCTGATCGGCCATTTCTGGCCGACCTTCGGCGAGAGCTTGAAGCCGCTGGGCGACGGCTTCATCAAGCTGGTGAAGATGGTCATCGCGCCGGTGATCTTCCTGACCATCGTGACCGGCATCGCCGGGATGCGCGACCTCGGCAGCGTCGGGCGGGTGGCGGCTAAGGCTTTCGCCTATTTCCTGGTCTTTTCGACCCTGGCCCTGATCGTCGGACTGATCATCGCCAATATCGTGCGTCCCGGCCACGGGCTGAACATCGATCCGGCGACGCTGAATGCGGGCGCGGTCGAACAATACGCCGCCGCCGCCCATGAGAGCACCATCGTCGGCTTCCTGATTGGCGTCATTCCCGACACCCTGGTCAGCGCCTTTGCAACCGGCAACATCCTTCAGGTGCTGTTCGTCTCCATCCTGTTCGGCGTCTCCCTGGCGCTGATCGGCGAGCGCGCCCAGCCGGTGCTCGACCTGTTCGAGACGCTGAGCGTGGCGGTGTTCAAACTGGTGGCCATCGTCATGAAGGCCGCGCCCATCGGGGCTTTCGGGGCCTTCGCCTTCACCATCGGCGCCTATGGCATCGCCTCCATCGCCAATCTGGCGGCGCTGATCGTGACCTTTTACGTCACGGCGATCATCTTCGTCGTCGGCGTGCTGGGGCTGGTGGGCATCGCCAACGGCTTCTCGATCCTGAAGCTGATCCGGTATCTGAAGGAAGAGCTGCTGCTGGTGCTGGGCACCTCCAGCTCCGAGGCCGCTCTGCCCAGCCTGATCTCCAAGATGGAGCGCGCGGGCGCGGCCAAATCGGTTGTCGGCTTGGTCGTGCCGACCGGCTATTCGTTCAATCTGGACGGCACCAACATCTATATGACGATGGCGGCCCTGTTCATCGCCCAGGCGCTGAACATCGATCTGACGATCTGGCAGCAGATCACGCTTCTGCTGGTCGCCATGCTCAGCTCCAAGGGCGCGGCGGGCATAACCGGCGCTGGCTTCATCACCCTGGCGGCGACCCTGTCGGTCGTGCCGGACGTGCCGGTCGCCGGCATGGCGCTGATCCTGGGCATCGACCGCTTCATGAGCGAGTGCCGGGCCCTGACCAACTTCATCGGCAACGCCGTGGCGACCATCGTGGTGGCCCGCTGGGAGAAGGCGCTGGATCGCGACGCCCTGGCCGCTGCGCTGAACGGACACCCCCAACCGA
This sequence comes from Brevundimonas sp. UBA6550, assembly GCF_002434505.1. GTDB lineage: Bacteria > Pseudomonadota > Alphaproteobacteria > Caulobacterales > Caulobacteraceae > Brevundimonas. The sequence goes on along the minus strand of NZ_DJKE01000008.1, from coordinate 652,506 downwards.
TCGCCGTCGGACCCGATCCGGCGGCCGGACCGGGAGACGATCTGGTCCTCGCCAAAGACTGAACGCGCGAGGACGACAAACAACAGGAGACGGGACCGCCGACATAACGACGGCCCGGGAGGAGGAAACCATGAAGACCCAATCCAAGTTCGCCCTGATGGCGGGCGCGGCCTCGGCCGTGCTGATGATCTCGACCGCCGCGGCCGCGCAGCAGACGGCGCCCCAGCCGTCATCGACCGAGGACGACGCCCAGACGACCCAGGTCGAGGACATCGTCGTCGTCGGCTCGCAGATCCGCGGCGCCTCGACCACGGCGGCCCTGCCGGTCACGGTCGTGACGCAGGAGGAGATCGTCGCCACCGGCGCAGTCAGCGGCGACGACCTGCTGCGCTCCATCCCCCAGATGGGCGACGTGCTTTTCTCCAGCGCCAACAATCCGCAGACTTCCAATGCGGCGCGTGGCGACGTCAACTCCGTCAATCTGCGCTCGCTCGGCGTGGGCAACACCTTGGTGCTGTTGAACGGACGCCGCATCGTTCAGCACCCCACCAGCCAGGGCACCTCTGACACCGGCACGGTGCCGGTCCTGAGCTACAACTCCAACGCCATTCCGGTGTCGGGGCTGGAACGGCTGGAGGTGCTGCTGGACGGGGCCGCCGCCATCTACGGCGCGGACGCCGTCGCCGGAAAGCGCGCTGCTCTATTGGGAGGCCGAGGCGACCGACAGCTCCAACGCCGTGAACTTGACCGCGCTTCAGGCCAATCTGGCCCTGTCGACGCCGGACGCCTACAATCCGTTCAGCGGCGGGTGCGTGAACGACACCAGCTATGGCGATTGCACGCCCAGTTCCCAGGCGGCCATCGACGCCATCACCACCGATCTGACGCGGGTGTCCAAGACCACCCTGGCCCTGTGGGACTTCAAGATCAGCCGGCCCGACGTCTTCACCCTGCCGGGCGGGCCGGTGGGCATGGCTCTGGGCGTCGAAGCGCGCCGCGAGACCCAGCGTGACGACCGCGACGCCGATCTGGACGGAACCAACATCTTCCGCGACAGCGTGTCGGGCGACGTCAGCCAGTCCAACATCGCCGCTGTCAGCTCCAACCCCGACACCTATGGCAAGCGCGAGGTCTATTCGGCCTATGTCGAGTTCGCCGTGCCGGTAGTCTCGCCCGAGATGAACATCCCTCTGGTGCGCAGCCTGGATCTGCAGCTGGCCGGTCGTTACGAGCACTATTCGGACTTCGGCGACGTCGCCAAGCCCAAGATCGCCATGGCGTGGGACGTGATCGAGGGGGTTCGGATCCGCGGCTCCTATTCCGAAGGCTTCCGCGCGCCGAACCTGGAACAGACGAACGCGGCCCAGTACGGCCGCCTGTCGACCAATAACGACTACATCCGCTGCGAGGCGGACCTGCGGTTGGGACGGATCACCAACTTCAATCAATGCTCCCAGCCCGCCAGCGCATCGCTGCTGGTGTCCGGCAATCCCGATCTGAAGCCCGAGGAAAGCACCAACCAGTCGATCGGTCTGGTTCTGCAACCCTGGTTCATTCCCGAGCAGTTCGGCCGCTTCACCTTCACCGTGGACCGCTGGAAGATCGAGCAGGAGAAGATCGTCGGCCTGCTGGGCGCTCAGCCGAACGTGGTGCTGGATTATCTGAACATCCTACAGGGCGCGCGGAACGCCAATGTGAACCGCAGCGCCGTCACCGCCGACGACGTCGCCTTCTTCGCGGGCAGCGGCATCACGCCGGTGGGGCAGATCGTCTCCATCCAGGATCAGTTCATCAACCTGCTGCCCCAGACGGTGGAGGGACTGGACATCGGCATGCAGTGGCGCCTGCGCGGCACGCCGTGGGGCAACTTCCGCGCCAGCCTGAACGCCGCGCACCTGATCACCTTCGATCGGTCGCCGGGGCCGCTGGTTGACAGCCTGTTCCAGGCGCGCCAGGCGGGCCAGATCAACGCCAATACGCCCCTGCCGCTGTCGCAGACCCTGTTGGCCCGCAACGGTCGGCCGGAATGGCGGGTGACGGGCTCCTTCACCTGGTCGCAAGGTCCGTGGCAGGTCGGCGCCTTCACCCAGTACAACAGCGCCGTGACCGAAACCGGCTTCCTGAGCGCCCAGGGCGATCCCTGGCAGGTCGACAGCCAGATCACCGCCAACCTGTATGGTCAGTACGAGTTCGGCAAGGCCGCCGGCCTGGCGTCGGACACCACCATCCGCGTCGGCGCGCGCAACATCACCGACGAGCAGCCGCCGCTCACCTCGTCCGGCTATCTGGGGGCGCTCTACAATCCCTATGGCCGCTACTGGTACGTCAACGTCTCCAAGACGTTCTGAGGAAAGAAGGTCGGCGCGATGAAGGCTCTTACCGTTCGGACCCTGGCGGTCCTGGTCGCGGCCGTCGTCGCGCCGACAACGTCGGCGCTGGCGGCGCCTGTCGCCGCCGATTCCGCGCCGGCGACGGCGACCTGTCCCGACTTCCTGCCTGCCGAAACGCGGTGCTGGACGGGCAGGGCGGCCAAGGGCGGCTTCTACTGGATCGCCGTTCCCAAGACCTGGAACGGCGCCCTGATCGTGCACGCCCACGGCGGGCCGCGCACCGGCGCGCCGGAGGCGAACGACCCGCTGGAGGATCTTGAGCGGTTCTCCATGACGGTTCAGGAGGGGTTCGCCTGGGCCGGATCGACCTATCGTCGCGGCGGCTACGGCGCACGGATGGCGGCCGAGGACACCGACGATCTGCGTCAGATTTTCTGGGACGCCTTCGGCCGGCCGCGCCGCACCCTGCTGCACGGCCAGTCGTGGGGCGGCAATGTCGCGGCCAAGGCGGCTGAACTATACGCCCGCGACGCCGAGGGGCGGGGGGTCTGGGATGGCGTCGTCCTGACCAATGGCGTGATCGGCGGGGGCACGCGCACCTATCGGTTCCGCGCCGATCTGAGGGCGGTCTATCAGTTCTATTGCCGTAACCATCCGCGCCCGGACGAAATGCAGTATCCTCTTTGGCAAGGCCTGCCGGCGGACAGCGACATGACCCGCGCGCAACTGGAAGAGCGGGTCCAGACCTGCACGGGCGTCGGCCTGCCGCAAGCCCGGCGCACCGCCGAACAGAAGCGCAATCTGTCCGACATCCTGGCGGTGACCGGCATCCGCGAGGATCAGCTGGTAGCCCATCTGTCCTGGGCCACCTTCCTGTTCCGCGACATGGTTCAACGCCGCCTGGACGGGCTGAACCCGTTCGACAACAGCCGGACAGTCTATCAGGGGTCGCATGACGACGCGGCGCTGAACGCCGGTGTGACGCGGTTCACGGCGGATCCGATGGGCGTGGCGCGCCTGGCCTATGACGCCGACCTCAGCGGTCTGATCGTGGCGCCGACCCTGACGATCCACGCCAAGAACGACCCGACGGCCTTCGTGTCGAACGAGGCGCTATATCGCGATACGGTCGCCGCCGCCGGTCGGTCCGACCTGCTGGTCCAGACCTTCACCGACGAGGATCAGCACAGCCGGCTGGCGACGCCTGAATATGTCGGCCTGTTCCAGGCCATGATGCGTTGGCTGGACGAGGGGGCGAAGCCGACGCCCGGCAGTGTCGCGACCCTGTGTCAGGCGGCGGCGGCGCGTTATGACGGCGGCTGCCATTTCGACCCGGACTTCCATCCCTCCACGGACGCCGCGTCGCCTCGTCGGTAGACGGATCAATCGTCGCCAGTCTGTCTTCGCGGCGTTGCGAAGACGACGCGGCGGCGTCGTTCGGCCGACATGGCCGGCGCGTAGGCACGGCCCCAGCTTAGCCGAATCTGGGGAATCCGATGTTCAAGACCACGCTGAAGGCGCGCCTGCTGGCCGCCGCGACCCTGACGGGCGCCATGATGGGCGGAACCGCCGCCTGGGCGCAGGAGGCCGCGCCGGTCAGCACCGTGGACGAGGTTATCGTCACCGCCCAGCTGCGTGAGCAGAAGACCATCGACGTGCCCTTCGCCCTGACCGCCTATTCCGGTCAGTTCCTGGAGAACCTGGGCATTCAGGAGTTCGACCAGCTGTCGGCTTTCGTGCCCGGCTTCCTGGTCCAGAACCAGTCGCCGAACAACCCGGGCTTCGTGATGCGCGGCATCACCTCCGACTCGGGATCGGCCACCGCCGAGCCGCGCGTGTCGGTGTTCCAGGACGGGGTGTCGATCTCCAAGTCACGCGGCTCCTACGTCGAGCTGTTCGACCTTGAGCGGGTGGAGGTGGCCAAGGGGCCGCAATCGACCCTGTACGGACGCGGCGCCCTGATCGGCGCGGTCAATCTGGTGCAGAACCGCGCGCGGCCGGGCGTGACCGACGCCTACGCCAACATCGAGGCCGGCAACGAAGGCTACCGCATGGTGGAGGGCGCGCTGAACCTGCCGGTCGGCGAAACGGCCGGCCTGCGTCTGGCCACGCGGCTGAAGACCCGCGACGGGTCGGTCGACAATCTGCTGGGCGGCGAGGACTACAACGCCATCGAGACGCGGGCCTTGCGTCTGTCCGGCGCCTGGACGCCGTCCGACGCCATGCGCTTCGACGTGATCGGCAACTATCAGAAGGACAATGCGTCCGGCACCTCGTTCAAATCCATCGCCTATGCCCCGGCCGATCCGAACACCGGCGCGGTCCTGGGCGGCAAGGCGCCGTGGGAAGGGGCGGCGCTGACGCCGGGCGCGGCCTTCGACGGCGGCAAGGCGCTGGGCCTGGACCGCGAGGTCTGGGGTGTGACAGGGCTGGCGCGCTTCAATCTGAACGCCGACTGGACGCTGAACTCGACCACCGCCTATCGCGAGTTCACCAACTATGAGACCTTCGACGCGGACGGCGTCTCCCTGCCGATCCTGACGGCGGCCGAGGACACGCACGGCGAACAGTGGAGCCAGGACCTGCGCCTGGGCTTCGACAACGGCGGGCGGCTCAGCGGCTTCGTCGGCGCGGGCTGGTTCCACGAAAAGGGCTATCAGCGCACCCCGACCCAGTTCGACGAACGGTTGCTGCTGGTCCAGCTGGCCGGTTTGCTGGACGGCTCGGCCACGACGGTCGGAGATCGCACCCTGCCGCTGTCCCTCTATCCGGGCATCGCCCAGGCCGCGTTGGGCGGTCTGTTGACGCCGCTGGGCGCCGGCGCCTTTGCGGGCCCTATCGCCGCCAATCTGAAGCCCGCGCACATCGAGACGCCGATCAACAGCTCGGAACTGACGTCCTATGATGTCTTCGCCGACGTGACCTACGCCTTCACCGATCGGTTCGAGATGTCGGCGGGCGTGCGCTACACCCGCGACGACAAGACGACCGGCTTCACCAGCTCGGTGCAGAGCCGCTCGACGTTGGGTGGTCTGCTGGCGCTTCAGGCGGGCGCCATTCCGGCGGCGCAGATTCCGGCCTTCCTGGGAGCTCTGGCCAACCCGGCCTATCTGGCCCTGCCGGCCAACCTGTTCCCGCTGTTCGGCCTGACGTCGCAGCCCACGTCTAACAACGGCGACTTCGGCTATTTCGACTCCAAGGACGACGGCGTGACCTGGCGCGTCACGGCGCGCTACGCCCTGACGGACGCCACCAATCTCTACGCCAACTATGCGCGCGGCCGCCGGCCCGAGGTGATCAGCGCCGGTCCGCCGTCCGCGCCGGGCGGGGCTGCGCGCTTCACCCCGGTCGACGCCGAAACGGTCGACAGCTACGAGGTCGGCGCCAAGTCGGCCCTGATGGACGGGCGGCTGCGGCTGGACGGGGCGGTCTTCCTCTACAACTACGAGAACTTCCAGACGACGGTTCAGCAGGGCACGACCTTCGTGACCACCAACGCCGGCGAGGCCAAGTCCTACGGCTTCGAGGGTCAGGCCAACTTCGCCCTGTCGCCCACGTTCGACCTGTTCGCCACCTATGCTTACAATCATTCGCGGTTCGAGAACGGCATCTATGACGGCAATCAGTTCCGCCTGTCGCCGGACCACGCCGCCTCCATCGGCGCGACCTGGCGCCTGCCCACGGCCGGCGGCGAGATCGAGGTTCAGCCGAACTATACCTGGCAGTCCAAGATATTCTTCGACGACGACAACGACCGCCCGGACCTGCAGACGGTGGCCGGCGGCGCGATCATCGCCGACCTGATCCAGGACGAATATCAGGACGCCTACGGCCTGCTGAACCTGCGCGTTCGCTACACGCCGAACGGCGCCAACTGGGGCGTGGAGGCCTTTGGCGACAACATCCTTGATGAGAAATACATCAAGGACGCCGGCAACACCGGCGACGGCCTGGGCATGCCGACCTTCATCGCCGGACGGCCCGCGTCGTACGGCCTAACGTTCAAGCTGAAGCTCTGAGGACCTGACGATGAAAGTGGATCGCCGCAGTCTTCTGGGCCTGATGGGGGCGGGGGCCGCGTCGCCCGCCCTGGCCCAAGGCGCCGCCACGGGCCGGGTCGCCTTCCTGCATGGAGTGGCCAGCGGCGATCCCGACACTCGCTCCGCCGTCTTCTGGACGCGCATTACCCCGGCCGAGGCGTCGAGCGGCGAGGTGGCCGTGGTGCTGGAGGTCGCGCGCGATGCGGACTTCCGCGACATCGTTCGCCGCGCGGCGGGCCTCAAGGCGTCGGCCGAGCGGGATTTCACCGTCAAACACGACCTGGACGGCCAGGGGCTGGCGCCGGGCCAGGACTATTTCTACCGCTTCGTCGCGGGCGAGGTCGTCTCGCCGGTCGGCCGGGTGCGGACCCTGCCGGAAGGAGCGACGCCGGAGCTGACACTGGGGGTCGTGTCGTGCCAGCTTTATCCGGGCGGGCTGTTCAACGCCTATGACGCCCTGTCGAAGCTGGAACGGCTGGACGCTGTCGTTCACCTGGGCGACTACATCTACGAATATGGCGCGGCGGCCGACGATTACGGCATGACGTCCGGGGCGGCGCTGAACCGCGCGCCCCAGCCGCCGCATGAGATTGTGACCCTGGCCGACTACCGGACCCGTCACGCCCAGTACAAGACCGATCCTGACCTGCAGGCCGCCCACGCCCGCGCGCCCTTCATCTGCGTGTGGGACGATCACGAGGTGGCCAACGACACCTGGATGACGGGCGCGGAAAACCATCAGTCCGCGACCGAAGGCGACTTCGCCACGCGCAAGGCCGCCGCGCTTCGCGCCTATTACGAATGGATGCCGATCCGCGAGCCCAAGGCGAGCACGCTGAAGGAGGCGATCAACCGCAGCTTCGACTTCGGCGATCTGGCCAGTCTGACGATGGTCGAGACGCGCTTGCTGGCGCGGGGCGAGCAGATGACCTTCGCCGCCATTCCCAAGACGGCCGAGGGCGCGCCGGACGTCGCGGCGTTCGAGGCCCTGCGCCAGGCGCCGGATCGCGACCTGCTGGGCGAGGCGCAGCGGCGCTGGGTCGGCGAGACGTTGAGCCGGTCCAAGGCGGCCGGCCGTCCGTGGCAGATCATCGGCAATCAGGTGGTGATGGCGCGGGTCAAGGGACCGGACATCTCGCGCATGATGCCGGCCGAACAGGTGCAGCAGATGGTGGCGACCTTGCCCGCCGACGTGCGGCCCCAGGTCGAGGCGGCGATCCAGCTGTTCAAACTGGGCCTGCCGTTCAATCTGGACAGCTGGGACGGCTATCCGGCCGGGCGCGAGCGCCTGTACGAGACCTTTGCGGCGGCGGGCGTGTCGCCGGTCGTGCTGGCGGGCGACAGCCACGCCTTCTGGGTCAACGAACTGCACGACAACGCCGGCGCGCGTCGGGCCGTGGAGTTCGGCACGTCGTCCATCTCCAGCCCGTCGCCGGGCGATCATGTCGGCGGTCTGCCGCTCGGCGCAGCACTGTCCGTGGCCAACCCGGAGGTCAAGTTCTGCGACCAGACGGCCAAGGGCTATGTGCTGCTGAACGTCACGCGCGAGCGGATGACCGGCGAACTGTGGGCCGTGTCCACCATCATGGCCAAGCCCTATGAGCTGAAGCGGCTGAAGACCTTCGTCGTCACGCCGGACGGCGATCTGACCGAAGCCTGATCAGGGCGCCGAAGCCGAAACGAAAACAGGGCCCGCAGTCGCTGCGGGCCCTGTTCTTTTCAAGTGGCGTTCGAGCCGGGATCAGACCGGCTTGGCGCGGGTCTTGTCCGACGAACTGCGCGCCAGCTCGCGGTTCAGCCACAGGGCGATCAGGGTGCAGATCGCGCCCGACAGCAGATAGGCGCCGGCCGCGATCAGGCCGAACTGGCTGGAGATCCACAGGGCCGCCAGCGGGGCGAAACCGGCGCCGAACAGCCAGGCCAGGTCCGAGGTCAGTGCCGAGGAGGTGTAGCGGTTGGTCAGGCTGAAGCTGGACGCCACCGGACCCGAGGCCTGACCGAACGACAGGCCCAGCAGGATGAAGCCCGAGATCATGAAGACCAGTTCGCCGATGGGGCCGCCGTTCAGCAGTTGCGGCGCAAAGCCCGAGAAGGCGGCGATGCCGGCGGCTGTGATGGCCAGCAGGGTGCGTCGGCCATAGCGGTCGGCCAGTACGCCCGACGCCAGAATGGCCATAAGGCCGAAGACGGCGCCGACCATCTCGATCAGCAGGAAGCGGACCGGCGTCTCGTTGGTGAACAGGAACACCCACGACAGCGGGAAGACGGTGACCATGTGGAACATGGCGAAGCTGGCCAGGGGGGCGAAGGCGCCGATGGCGATCTTGGGACCTTCGGCGCGGATGGCCTGGCTGACGGGCGTCGGCTGCAGTTCGCGCGTCTCGAACAGGTTCTGGAACGCGGGCGTCACCACGATGCGCAGGCGGGCGAACAGGGCCACCACGTTGATGGCGAAGGCCACGAAGAACGGATAGCGCCAGCCCCAATCCAGGAAATCAGGCGCCGACAGGGTGTTCAGGAAGAAGGCGAACAGGGCCGAGGCGACCAGCAGGCCGATGGGCGCGCCCAGTTGCGGGATCATGGCGTACCAGCCGCGCTTCTTCTCGGGTGCGTTCAGGGCCAGCAGCGAGGCCAGGCCGTCCCAGGTGCCGCCCAGGGCCACGCCCTGGCCGATGCGCGTCAGGGCCAGAAGGACCGGCGCCCACATGCCGATGCTCTCATAGCTGGGGATGAAGGCGACCGACACGGTGGAGGTGCCCAAGAGCAGAAGGGCCGTGGTCAGTTTCGCGCCGCGACCAAACTTCTGGTCGATGGCGATGAACAGGATCGTGCCCAGCGGACGGAACAGGAAGGCGAGGGCGAAGATGGCGAACGACAGCAGGGTGCCGCCCACGGCGCCCGCATAGGGGAAGATCAATTGCGGGAAAACCACCACCGAGGCGATGGCGTAAACAAAGAAGTCGAAAAACTCCGACGTTCGGCCGATAATGACGCCGATGGCGATCTCGCCGGCGTCGACCTTGCCGTGCCCCGTGTGAAGGGCTGCGGCGTCGCGTTCCAGCGACTCGGACGAAGGGGTCGTCGAGGCGGACATGGGCTTGGTCGCTCCGTGTGAGACAGTAGGCTTGGAAAGGCGTACGGCGGATCGCCGCATTATGAACGGGCGCCCTTTGCGATGAAAGCGGCCTCAAGAGGATAGGACAGATTGTCCAATGTCGTTCCAGATCGAAGCTGACTATCGGGCGCAGTTCGAACGCCAACCGTCGCGGCGCCTCCCCCTTGCCCGACGCTTTCCGATTGGATCCGCCTTGCGCCGTCTGCGCCTACTTTTGCTCGCGCCCGTCATGGCCCTGCTGTCGGCCTGTGACCTGGTCGTCCTGAAGCCCGCCGGCGATGTGGCCGCCCAGCAGGGCGACCTGCTGATGATCTCCACCCTGCTGATGCTGATCATCATCCTGCCGGTAATGGCGCTGATCGTCTTCTTCGCCTGGAAGTACCGCGCGTCCAACAAGGACGCCGAGTATCAGCCCGACTGGGATCACTCCACCTCGCTGGAGCTGGTGATCTGGGCCGCGCCGCTGCTGATCATCATCTGCCTGGGCGCCCTGACCTGGGCCGGCACCCACCTGCTGGACCCCTATCGCCCCATCGACCGGATCAAGCCGGGCCAGGCCGTCGCCGAGAACGTCGAGCCGCTGCAGGTCAATGTCGTGGCTTTGGACTGGAAGTGGATGTTCATCTATCCGCAGTACGGCGTCGCCACGGTCAACGAACTGGCCGCGCCGGTGGATCGCCCGATCCGCTTCCACATCACCTCGTCCTCGGTGATGAACAGCTTCTACATTCCCGCCCTGGCCGGCCAGATCTACGCCATGCCGGGCATGGAGACGAAGCTGCACGCCGTCATCAACCGCGCGGGCGAATACGAAGGCTTCTCGGCCAACTATTCCGGCGACGGCTTCTCGCACATGCGCTTCGCCTTCCACGGCCTGGACCAGGCCGGCTTCGACCGCTGGATCGCCGGCGTGCGTCAGGGAAACCAGACGCTGGACCGCGACCGCTATCTGGAGCTTGAAAAGCCCAGCGAGAAGGTCCCCGCCATGCATTTCTCCAGCGTCGACGGGATGCTGTGGGACGCGATCCTGAACATGTGCGTCGAGCCGGGCAAGATGTGCATGGGCGAGATGATGGCCATCGACAAACAGGGCGGCATGACCATGGCCTCGGTGCGCAACACCATGCCGCTAGTGTATGACAAATACGCCGGTCGCGGTAAGTCGCCGGCCTATTTCGGCTCCAACGACAGCTACGTCATGACCATCTGCACGCCTCTGCAGGCCGAGGCGGCCGCCGCCGACCGCGTTCGCCGCGCCGCGCTGGACACCGTCGTCGCGCCCTCCAGCCTGGATCGCCTGACCGGGCAGGGGCTGTCGCCCAAGCGGGCCTCTCTGGCCTCTCTGGCCGCTCTGACCCCCGTGGCGCCCGGCGCCTTCGCTGCGGCGCCGACCGGCGTCCGCTCCGCACCCAACGCCTGAGCGATCGAGTTCGATGAACGCTGACCAAATCCTTCCGCTGATCTTCGGGCGCCTGACGCTTGAGGCTCTGCCCCTGCACGAGCCGATCCTGGTCGTGACCATGATCGTCGTGGCCCTGGGCGGCGTCGCCCTGCTGGGCGCGCTGACCTATTTCAAACTGTGGGGCTATCTCTGGAAAGAGTGGTTCACCACGGTCGATCACAAGAAGATCGGGATCATGTACATGATCCTGGGTCTGATCATGTTCGTGCGCGGTTTCGCCGACGCCATCATGATGCGGATTCAACAGGCCATGGCCTTCGGCGGGTCCGAGGGTTATCTGAACGCCCACCACTACGACCAGATCTTCACCGCCCACGGCGTGATCATGATCTTCTTCGTGGCCATGCCGCTGGTGACGGGCATCATGAACTATGTCGTGCCGCTGCAGATCGGCGCGCGCGACGTGTCCTTCCCCTTCCTGAACAACTTCAGCTTCTGGATGACGACGGCCGGCGCGATCATCGTCATGGCCTCGCTGTTCGTGGGCGAGTTCGCGCGCACCGGCTGGCTGGCCTATCCGCCGCTGTCGGGCATCGGGTACAGCCCCGGCGTCGGGGTCGACTACTACATATGGGCGCTGCAGATCGCGGGGGTGGGGACGACCCTGTCCGGCATCAACCTGATCGCCACCATCGTGAAGATGCGCGCGCCCGGCATGGGCATGATGAAGATGCCCGTCTTCACCTGGACCTCTCTGTGCACCAACGTGCTGATCGTGGCGTCCTTCCCGGTCCTGACCGCCGTGCTGGCCCTGCTGACGCTGGACCGCTACGTCGGCACCAACTTCTTCACGAACGACTTCGGCGGCAACCCGATGATGTACGTGAACCTGATCTGGATCTGGGGCCACCCGGAGGTCTACATCCTGATCCTGCCGTTGTTCGGGGTCTTCTCCGAGATCGCCTCGACCTTCTCCAGCAAGAAGCTGTTCGGCTATACCTCGATGGTCTACGCCACGGTCGTCATCACTGTGCTGTCGTACCTGGTGTGGCTGCACCACTTCTTCACCATGGGCTCGGGCGCCTCGGTGAACAGCTTCTTCGGCATCACGACGATGATCATCTCGATCCCGACGGGGGCCAAGATATTCAACTGGCTGTTCACGATGTATCGTGGGCGCATCCGGTTCGAACTGCCGATGATGTGGCTGGTCGCCTTCATGCTGACCTTCGTGATCGGCGGGATGACGGGCGTGCTGCTGGCGGTGCCGCCCGCCGACTTCGTGCTGCACAACTCGCTGTTCCTGGTGGCCCACTTCCACAACGTCATCATCGGCGGCGTACTGTTCGGCCTGTTCGCGGCCATCAACTTCTGGTGGCCCAAGGCCTTCGGCTTCAAGCTGGACAAGACGTGGGGCCTGATCAGCTTCTGGTGCTGGGTGCCCGGCTTCTGGCTGGCCTTCCTGCCGCTTTACGTCCTGGGTCTGATGGGCGTGACGCGCCGGATGCGGGTGTTTGACGATCCGTCGCTGCAGATCTGGTTCGTGATCGCAGCCATCGGCGCGGGCGTGATCGCCCTGGGCATCGCGGCCATGTTCATCCAGTTCGCCGTGTCGATCATCAACCGCGACAAGCTGCGCGACACCACGGGCGATCCGTGGGGCGGCCGCACGCTGGAGTGGGCCACGTCCTCGCCGCCGCCGGACTACAACTTCGCCTCCACGCCGGTCGTCCATGACGCCGACGCCTGGTGGGACATGAAGAACAAGAAGTATCAGCGGCCTCTGACCGGCTACAAGGCGATCCACATGCCGTCGAACACGGGAGCGGGGATCATCATATCTGGCCTGTGCCTGGTGATGGGCCTGGCGCTGGTCTGGTACATCTGGTGGCTGGCGGCCCTGTGCTTCGTCGGCGTGCTGGCGGTCTCGATCGGCCATACCTTCAACTACAAGCGCGACTACTACATCCCCGCGGATGAGGTGCGCGCGACCGAAGAGGCGCGCACGCGCGCCCTGGCCGGAACGGAGGCCTGATCATGAGCGCGACCGCGATCAAGCTGGACGACCCCACCGTCTTCCACCTGGAAGAGGAGCCGCACCACGAGGAAGGCTCCAGCACCATGCTGGGCTTCTGGCTCTATCTGATGAGCGACTGCCTCATCTTTGCGATGCTGTTCGCCGTGTTCGGCGTGCTGGGCGGCAACTACGCCGCCGGACCTGGGCCCAAGGAGCTGTTCGATCTGGAGCTGGTGGCGGTCAACACCGCCATGCTGCTGTTCTCGTCGATCACCTACGGCTTCGCCATGCTGGCGATGGACCGGAACAACACGCGCCAGACCCTGGTCTGGCTGGCCATCACGGGCCTGTTCGGCCTGGCCTTCCTGGGCATCGAACTCTACGAGTTCGCCCACCTGATCCACGAGGGCGCCACGCCGCAGCGCAGCGCCTTCCTGTCGGCCTTCTTCACCCTGGTCGGCACCCACGGCCTGCACGTCACCTTCGGCATCATCTGGTTGGTGACGCTGATGGTGCAGGTCGGCATGAAGGGGCTGATCCCCGCCAACAAGCGCCGGCTGATGTGCCTGTCGATGTTCTGGCACTTCCTCGACGTCATCTGGATCGGCGTCTTCACCTTCGTCTATCTGCTGGGGATGGTGCGATGAGCGCTGACAAGAACGACCACAGCCCGGACTCGCACGAGACCGATCACCTGGGTCACGAGGCCCACAATCACGGCTCGTTCAAGAGCTATATGATCGGTTTCGTGCTGTCGGTGATCCTGACGGCCATTCCGTTCGCCCTGGTCATGACCGGCGCCCTGCCGGCCCAGGCGACGGCGCTGATCGTCATGGCCTTCGCCGTGGTGCAGATCGTGGTCCACATGATCTACTTCCTGCACATGAACTCCAAGTCCGAGGGCGGCTGGACCATGCTGGCGCTGATCTTCACCATCATCGTGGTGGTCATCGCCCTGTCGGGTTCGCTGTGGGTCATGTACCACCTGAACACCAACATGATGCCGGCGACGCACGACATGACCCAGATGATCGGCTGACGAGGGCGACATCCGCGCGCTTTCTCCAGACAGGACCCGACGACCGATGCGGCTGGCCGTGTCGGTCGCTCTGCTGGTCCTGTTCGTCGGCTTCGTGGCGCTGGGCGTCTGGCAGGTCCAGCGTCTGGCCTGGAAGACCGCGCTGATCGCCCAGGTCGATGCGCGCGTCCATGCCGCGCCGACCCCCGCGCCGGGACCGGATCAGTGGCCCGTCGTCACCCGTCAGGACGATCAATACCGCCGCGTTGTCCTGCGCGGGACCTATCTGCACGACAAGGAGACCCTGGTTCAGGCGGTGACCGATGCGGGCGCCGGCTTCTGGGTGATGACGCCGCTGGTCGATGCGCGCGGCTTCACGGTTCTGGTCAATCGCGGCTTCGCGCCGCCGGGCCGCAAAACGCCTGAAACGCGCGCCGATGGTCAGAGCGCCGGGCCGCAGACGGTCGTGGGCCTGGTCAGGATCACCGAGCCGAAGGGCGGCTTCCTGCGCGCCAACGATCCCCAGCACGACCGCTGGCGATCGCGCGACGTCGCCGCCATCGCGGCGCGGCGGGGCCTAGGGGACGTTGCGCCCTATTTCGTCGATGCCGACGCCACGCCCAATCCGGGCGGCTGGCCGCTGGGCGGACTGACCGTCATCCGCTTTCCCAACAGCCACCTGATCTACGCCCTGACCTGGTTCGGCATGGCGCTTCTGACCCTGGTCGGCCTAGCGCTTTTCCGTCGCGAGTGGCGGCGGCCCGCGGATCGGGGCGAAACGTGACCACCTCGCTCCAGCGTCTGCTGGGCCTGGGCGGACTGCGCGGCGAGGTCGCGACCCATGGCGGGGCCAACCGCCGCAACATGCTGCTGCTGATCCAGCTGCGCTGGCTGGCGGTCGCGGGGCAGATGGCGACCATAGTGATGGTCGAATATGTGATGGGCATTCCGCTGCCCATCCTGTGGCTGCTGGCGGCGCCGGCCGGGCTGGTGCTGGTCAATCTGGTCAGCGCGCCTTTGGCCGCGCGGCAGGCTGAGGTCGACGACCGCGCCCTGATGATCGCCCTGCTGGCCGATGTGGCGGCCCTGACCTGGCTGCTGTTCCTGACCGGGGGCGCGGCCAATCCGTTCGCGGCGCTTTATCTGCTGCAGGTGGTGCTGGGGGCGGTGCTGTTGGCGCCGGTCTATGCCTGGGCCTTGATCGCGGTGACGACCCTGTGCTTCGCCGGGCTAGGTCTGCATTCGCTGCCGCTGAACCTGCCGCCGGCGCGGGAGGGATCGCTGCTGGGCCTTTATCTGCAGGGCAGCCTGATCTGTTTCGTGCTGATGGCGGTGCTGCTGGTGCTGTTCGTCACCCGCATCAGCCAGAACCTGCGCGACCGCGACGCCGCCATGGCCGCCATGCGCCAGCAGACTGCCGAACACGATCACATCGTCCGCCTGGGGCTGCTGGCCTCGGGCGCGGCGCATGAACTGGGCACGCCACTGGCCTCGCTGTCGGTCATTCTCAGCGACTGGAAGCGGATGCCGGCCGTGACCCAGGACGCCGATCTGACCCAGGACATGGAGACGATGCGGGCCGAGGTCGAGCGCTGCAAGGCCATCGTGACCGGCATACTGTTGTCGGCGGGCGAGGCGAGGGGGCTGGCGCCCCAGCGCACGGCCCTGCGCACCTTCCTGGCCGACGTCGTCGCCAGTTGGAGCCGTGACGGGATGGCGGTCGATATCCGCGACGAGTTGCACGACGACCCCTTGATCATCGCCGATCCGGCCCTGCGCCAGGTGCTGGGCGTGGTCTTCGACAATGCGGTCGAGGCGGGGGCGAGACGGGTCCTGGTCACGACTGCCCGAACCGAAGACGATCTTGTCATCGCCGTGCGCGACGACGGGCCGGGCTTTGCGCCCGTGGTGCTGAAGTCGTGGGGCAAGCCCTATAATTCGACCAAGCCCAGGGCCGGCGCGGGCCTGGGTCTGTTTCTGCTGATGAATGTGGTGCGGTCGCTGGGCGGACGGGTCGATGCTTCCAATCCGCCCGCAGGCGGCGCAGAGGTGCGTCTGACCCTGCCGCTGTCGGCGCTGTCGCCAAAGGATCGCCCATGACCGATGACGCCGACAATCACGACCGCCTGCTGTTGATCGTCGAGGACGACGACTCCTTTTCGGCCACCCTGCGTCGTTCGTTCGAACGGCGCGGCTATACGGTCGTCAGCGCCGCCAATCCCGACCAGATGGCCGATGTGCTGAAGGTGCATCGGCCCGGCTATGCGGTCGTGGACCTGAAGCTGGGCGGGGCGTCCGGCCTGACCTGCGTGGAGGCGCTGCACGCCTTCGACCCGGCCATGAACATCGTGGTGCTGACAGGCTTCGCCAGCATCGCCACGGCGGTCGAGGCCATCAAGCTGGGGGCGCGCCACTATCTGGCCAAGCCCGCCGGCACCGACGACATCGAGGCCGCCTTCGCCCGCGCCGACGGGGACGCCGAGACGCCGTTGGGCGCCCGGCCGACCTCGATCAAGACCCTGGAGTGGGAGCGGATCCACGAGACCCTGGTCGAGACCGACTTCAACATCTCCGAGGCCGCCCGCCGCCTGGGAATGCATCGCCGCACCCTGGCCCGGAAGCTGGAAAAGCGCCGCGTAAACTGAGGCGTCAGTCCAGTTCGGCCGCGATCTGGTCGGCCAGGGCGCGCAGGGTCGCGGCATCGGCCATCGGCGCATGGCCGTGACCCTTCATCTCCCGGTCGGCCCAGCGCGGCACGATGTGGAAATGCAGGTGAAAGACCGTCTGGCCGCCCGCGTCGCCGTTGAACTGCATCACGGCCAGACCCTCGGGCTGCAGCGCCTTCTCCACCGCCTTGGCCGTGCGTTGAAGCGCGGCGGTCATCCGGGCCAGAACCTCCGGCTCGACCTCCAGCAGGTTGCGGGCCTGGGACTGTTTGGCGATGATCAGAACATGGCCTTCCGACTGGGGAAACACGTCCATGAAGGCCAGGACGTGGTCGTCCTCCCACACCCGCACCGAGGGGATTTCGTCGCGCAAAATCTTGGCGAAGATGTTGTTCTGGTCATAGGCGCCGTGCAGGCTCATGGGCGGTCTCCGTGCGGTATGGCTTTCGATAGCAGCGGGCAGGTCTAAGGGGGAGCCTTCGTCTGCGTCATGCATTATGGTCACGCTTGAACACAGCGAGGGACGTCATGATCCGTTTCATCATCCAGGCCCTGGTCACCATGGCGGGGCTGTGGCTGTCGGCCAAGGTCGTGCCGGGCGTGGCCTTCACCAGCACCGGCTCGCTGATCGCGGCGGCCGTCATCCTGGGCCTGGTCAACGCCTTCGTTCGGCCGATCCTGGTCGTGCTGACCTTCCCGATCACCGTCGTGACTTTGGGCCTGTTCCTGCTGGTCGTGAACGCGGCCATGATCGGCCTGACGTCCGTCTTCCTGGGCGGCTTCGTGGTCGACGGCCTGTGGGCCGGCGTCGGCGCAGCCATCGTGACCGGCGTCGTCAGCTGGATCGCCGGCGCCTTCATCGGCGGCGAAGAGGCGCGCCGATAGAAGTCAGCCCACCTTCACCCGCGTCGCCGCTTCCGGCAGATCTTCGCCGAAGGCGCGCTGGTAGAATTCCGCGATGGTCGGGCGTTCCAGTTCGTCGCACTTGTTCAGGAAGGTCAGTCGGAAGCTCAGCGCCAGGTCGCCGCCGAAGATGATGGCGTTCTGGGCCCAGGTGATGACCGTGCGGGGCGACATGACGGTGGAGATGTCGCCGTTCATGAAGGCGTTCCTGGTCATGTCGGCGACGCGGACCATGGCGGCGATGCGGCGGCGGCCCTCGGCGTCCTTCCACTCGGGCACCTTGGCGGCGACGATCTCGGCCTCGACGTCGTGATCCAGGTAGTTCAGCGTGGTGACGATGTTCCAGCGATCCAACTGGGCCTGATTGATCTGTTGCGCGCCGTGATACAGGCCCGTGGTGTCGCCCAGGCCGATGGTGTTGGTCGTGGCGAACAGGCGGAAATAGCGATTGGGGCGGATGACGCGGTTCTGATCCAGCAGGGTCAGTCGGCCCTGCGCCTCCAGCACGCGCTGGATCACGAACATCACGTCCGGGCGGCCCGCGTCGTATTCGTCGAAGACCAGGGCGACGGGGCGTTGCAGCGACCAAGGCAGGATGCCTTCGCGGAATTCGGTGATCTGCTTGCCGTCTTTCAGGACGATGGCGTCCTTGCCGATCAAGTCGATCCGGCTGACGTGGCTGTCCAGGTTCACGCGCACCAGCGGCCAGTTCAGGCGGGCGGCGACCTGTTCGATATGGGTCGATTTGCCCGTGCCGTGATAGCCCTGGACCATGACGCGACGGTCGAAGGCGAATCCGGCGCAGATGGCGATGGTCGTCTGCGGATCGAAGCGATAGGCCTCGTCGATCTCGGGCACATGGCTATCGCGCTCGGCGAAGGTGGGCACGGTCATGTCGCTGTCCACGCCGAAAGCCTCGCGCAGGGTCACGCGGCGGGCGGGTTCGAGCGTCAGCAGGCTGTCGGGGGAGGCGTCGAGCGGGGAGGTCATGACTGTGCGATTAGCGCACGTTCGGGATCACTTAAACCCCCGCTCGTCCCCGCGAAAGCGGGGATCCAGTTCTTTTGCCCGGACATGCGTTGGGCGACGACCATCTGGAAACGGTCGCGGTCGTCGCCCAAAGCGCTGGGTCCCCGCTTTCGCGGGGACGAGCGGACATCTTACTCGGCCGTCAGCCGAACCTCCACGTTGCCGCGCGTGGCGTTGGAGTAGGGGCAGACCTGGTGCGCCTTTTCGATCAGGTCCTCGATCACGGCCTGGTCCAGGCCGTGGTCCGTGACGGTCAGATCGACGTCCAGATTGAACCCTTCGCCCTTGGTGTTCTTGCCGAAGCCGACGCCGGCGGTGATCTTGGTGTCGGGTCCGACCGGCGTGCCGGCCTTGCCGCTGACCAGGCGCAGGGCGCCGAGGTAGCAGGCGGCGTAACCTGTGGCGAACAGCTGTTCGGGATTGGTCCCGTCGCCGCCCTTGCCGCCCATTTCCTTGGGCGTGGACAGTTTGACGTCGATCTTGCCGTCGTCGGTGGCCGAACGGCCATCCTCGCGGCCTCCGCCGGACGCGGTGGCCTGGGCGCGATAGAGAACTTCCATGGTGGGCTCCTTGAGGGTGAGGGCTTGAGATGGGTGTCAAACGGCAGACGGGAAGGGGGCGTTGCATCCCCGCTCTAGCAATCCACGGGCGACGCGGGCTAAAGCAGCCTTTCGGGGCGCGTCGTCGGAGTACGCAGTGAAGATTGCCGAACGCTGGTTCGTGTGGGCGGGCATGGTTCTGCTGGGCGCCATCGCCCTGGCGGGGCTGGTGGTCGCCGTCTATGCGGCGTGGCTGTTCCACGACCTGCCCGATGCGTCGGAGCTGGCGGACTATCGTCCGCCGACCGCGACGCGGGTCTATGCCGGCGACGGCACTCTCATCGGCGAGTTCTCGGATGAGCGCCGAATCTATGTGTCCTACGACCAGATTCCGACGCCGGTGATCCACGCCTTCCTGGCGGCCGAGGATCGCAACTTCTTCCAGCATGGCGGCATCGACGTGGGCGGGATCGGCCGGGCGTCGCTGAAGAACGTGTTCAACCTGGCCTCGGGCCGGCGGCTTGAAGGCGGTTCGACCATCACCCAGCAGGTGGCCAAGAACGTCCTGCTGACCAACGAATCCAGCCTGAACCGCAAGCTGAAGGAAGCCATCCTGGCCAATCGCCTGGAGGCCACCCTGTCCAAGCAGCAGATCCTGGAACTGTATCTGAACGAGATCTTCCTGGGGTATCGGTCGTTCGGCATCGCGTCTGCGGCCTACAACTATTTCGGCAAGTCGCTGGCCCAGTTGACGCCGGACGAGGCGGCCTTCCTGGCGTCGCTGCCCAAGGGGCCGAACAACTATCACCCCAAACGCCACCCCGGCGCGGCCAAGGGGCGGCGCGACTGGGTGCTGGGCGAAATGGAGCAGAGCGGCTGGCTGACGCCGCAGCAGCTGGTCGAGGCGCGCGCCAAGCCGCTGGTCACGCGCGATGCGCCCCAGCGTTCGGACTACAAGGACGCAGACTTCTTCGTGGAGGAGGCGCGGCGTCAGGCGGCGGCTAATCCGCAGTTCGGCGAACAGCTGCGCGCCGGCGGCTTCTACATGCGCACGACGCTGGATCCGACGCTGCAGACGGCGGCGCGACGCGCCCTGATGCAGGGGCTGGAGAACTATGACCGGCGTCACGGCTGGCGGGGCGGCTGGGGCACGACCGAGTTCGAGCCGGGCTGGCAGGCCGAGGCCCTGCGGGGCCAGATCCCGCCCGAGCGCCGTTCCTGGGAAGCGGCCGCCATCGAGAGCGTCAGCGGCAACACCGTTCGCATCCGCACCGCCAAGACCGACAAGACCGGAACCCTGCTGGCCGCCGACGCCGCCTGGGCCAACGCCAATCGCCAACTGAAACGCGGCGAACTGATCTTCGTGGAGCCCAAGGGCGGCCAGTACGCCCTGAAACAGGTGCCGCGCGTCAACGGCGCCCTGGTGGCGATCGAGCCGCAGTCGGGCCGGGTGCTGGCCATGGTCGGCGGCTATTCCTATGCGCTGTCCAGCTTCAACCGGGCGACCCAGGCCAAGCGCCAGCCCGGATCGGCGTTCAAGCCCTTCGTCTATGCGACCGCGCTGGAAGGCGACTTCACGCCGGCCTCCATCGTGCTGGACGCGCCGATCAGCTTCGCCGGCGGCGCCAACGGCCAGCGCTGGACGCCCGAGAACTATAGCCGCCAATACTATGGCCCGCAGACCCTGCGGCGCGGACTGGAGCTGTCGCGCAACGTGATGACGGTGCGCCTGGCCCAGTCGGTCGGCATGAAGAAGATCGTGGATCAGGCGGATCGGATGGGTCTGCCCGGGATGACGCCCAACCTGTCGGTGTCGCTGGGCGCGGGCGAGGTGACGCCGCTGGACATCACGGCCGCCTATTCCGCCTTCGCCAACGGCGGCCGGCGGGTGACGCCCTATCTGATCGACTATGTGCAGGACCGCGACGGCGAGACCATCTTCCGCGCCGACAGCCGCAGTTGCCGCGAGTGTGGCCGTGGCTTCTCGGGCCAGGAATCGCCACGCCTGCAACAGCGGGGGACGCAGGTGATCGACCCGATCACCGCCTATCAGATGAGCTCGATGCTGGAAGGCGTGGTTCAGCGCGGCACCGCCGCCAGCGCGCGCGGCCTGGGCCCCTGGGTCGCGGGCAAGACCGGCACGACCAATGAATACCGCTCGGCCTGGTTCGTGGGCTTCACGACCGACATCGTGGTCGGCGTCTTCATCGGCTTCGACGACAACCGCTCGCTGGGGTCCGGCGAGGCGGGGGCCTCGGCCGCCGTGCCGGTGTTCACCGACTTCATGCAGACGGCGTTGAAGGAGCGGCCCGCGCGTCCCTTTGTGCGGCCCAAGAACGCCATCTTCCGCACTGTCAACGGCATAGAAGAAGCCTTCCGTCCCGGCACCGAACGCCAGGCCCCGCCGCCGGCGCCGACCGGCCCTGCCCAGCCCGTCGGACCCCAGAACTACTATGAGGTGATCCGTCGCGAGCAGGAGGCCGCGAGCGGCGCGCCGGCGGCTGCGCCCGCGCCCACCGCGCCCCCGCCGCCGAAGAAGGCGCCGGCCGAGGACTTGAGCGGATTGTACTGAGGCTCTAGGTAGGCCCATCGAACGGCGCGTCCTCGTGGCGCGCCGTTTTCCATTAATCCTGCCCTATCGCGCGGCCTGCGGGCTTTGCGACTTGAGGGCGTTGTGTCGCGGAGATTGCGATGAGACCGGATGTCGAGGCCATGAAGGCCGACATCGAGCAGAGCGTCGCTCTGCTCAGGAGGCGTCTTTGACTGGGATGTCGCTCTAAGAAAGCTCGATGAGCTGAACGCGCGGGTCGAGGACCCGACGCTGTGGGACAAGCCCGACGAGGCCCAGGCCGTCAGCCGCGACCGCTCGCAGCTGGAAGGCAAGATCAACACCGTCAAGGCGATGGAGCAGGACCTCGAAGACGGGGTGATGCTGGCCGAGATGGCGGACGAGGAGGGCGACGAGGGCGCGCTGGAAGACGCGCGCGCGTCGCTGCGCGGCATCAAGGACCGCGCCGCCCGCGCCGAGCTGGAGGCCCTGTTGTCCGGCGAGGCTGACGGCAACGACGCCTATCTGGAAGTGAATTCCGGCGCCGGCGGCACCGAATCGAACGACTGGGCCGGAATGCTGCTGCGGATGTATTCGCGCTGGGCCAAGGCGCACGGCTACGAGGTCACCATCGAGGCCCACGAAGAGGGCGAACAGGCGGGGGTCAAGTCGGCCACCATCCTGATCGAGGGGCCGAACGCCTATGGCTGGTTGAAGTCGGAATCGGGCGTCCACCGCCTGGTCCGCATCAGCCCCTATGACGCGGCGGCCAAGCGCCACACCAGCTTCGCCTCCATCGGGGTGTCGCCGGTCGTGGACGACGCCATCGAGATCGACATCAACCCTTCGGACGTGCGCACCGACACCTATCGCGCGTCCGGCGCGGGCGGTCAGCACATCAACAAGACCGACTCTGCGGTGCGTTTGACCCACACCCCGACCAATACGGTCGTGGCCTGCCAGGCGGGCCGGTCGCAGCACCAGAACCGGGAAATGGCCTGGAAGATGCTGCGGGCGCGCCTGTACGAGCTGGAGCTGCAGAAGCGCGAGGCCGCCGCCCAGGCGCTGGCCGACGCCAAGACCGACATCGGCTGGGGTCACCAGATCCGATCCTACGTCCTGCAACCGTATCAGATGGTGAAGGACCTGCGGACCGAGGTGGAGACGTCGGACACCCAAGGGGTGCTGGACGGCGATCTGGACGCCTTCATGGGCGCCGCCCTTGCCGCCCGGGTCGGCGAGACGCGGGGGTCCAGCGTCGATTAAGCAGAAGGGGCGGTCCGATGGACCGCCCCTTTCATTTTTTGGCTGCCGGCCTTCGGCCGACTTGCGCCCGCGTTGATCGCAGGTTCAGGCTGGCGACTTGGTCTCGGTCTTGTCCGCCTTGTCGGGTTTGGGGGCTTCCAGCATGGCGGCGCCGGGGGTGTCGCGCTTGGCCTGGTTGCAGCGGCCCTGGAACCAGGCGCCCTGGTCGATGGCCAGCTGCTCCTGGGTGATGTCGCCCTCGACGCGGGCGGTGGCGTAGAGCTTGACCTGTTTGGCCACGATGGCGCCCGAGACGCGGCCGCGCACGTCCAGCACGTCGGCATGGACCGTGCCCTCGACCGAGCCGCCTTCGCCGATGACCACGCGCGAGACGCGCACGTCGCCCTTCAGCGAGCCGTCGACCTGAAGCTCGCCGGCGCCGGAGATGTTGCCTTCATATTTCACGCCCGCCGACAGGGTGGACAGGTTGCTGGATCGCGGCGCCGGCCGAGAAGGCTCCGGCGCGCGCGGAGCGGGGGCCGCCGTCGGCAGGGCCGTTTGGGCGGGCGCAGGCGCCGGGGCAGGTTCGGGCGCCGGGGGGATGCCCAGCCCCTGCGATCCGTTGTCGTAGGATTTGCTCTTGGTGAACATGGTGCGCTCCGCATCTGCCAGCCAAGGCCGGCCAAGCCCCTATAGCCCTCAGGCGCCACTAGGCCGTGGGCGAGCGGCCCAGGTCAAGCGCCGCTTCCGAACGCCGCTCGCCGATCACAGGGCCTTTACGGCCTCCAGCACGGCGGCGGCGTGGTCGGCGACCTTGACGTAGCGCCAGACGCGGGCCACCCGGCCATCCGCATCGACCAGGAACGTTGCGCGCTCGATGCCCATATATTCGCGGCCGTACAGCTTCTTCTGCACCCAGACGCCCCAGGCCTCGCAGGCCGCGCCGTCCTCGTCGGAGGCCAGGACGACGGCTAGGTCGTATTTGGCCTTGAAGCGGTCGTGCTTCTTCACCGTGTCCTTCGACACGCCGATGACGGTCGCGCCAAGGGCGGCGAAGTCGGCGGCCAAGGCAGTGAAATCCTGCGCCTCGCGCGTGCAGCCGGTCGTGTCGTCCTTGGGATAGAAATAGACGACGGCAGGCTTGCCGCGCAGGGCGGTGAGCGAGACGCGGCCGTCGCCGTCCGTGGGCAGGTCGAGGGCGGGGGCGGGGTGGCCTTGTTCAATCATCGCAAGTGCTTTCTTCATTTCCGCTCATCCCCGCGGACGCGGGGACCCAGTCTTCAGCGTCCTTCAGTCCGCCAAGACGAAAAGGGTCGAAGAGATCAAGCCCGTCTGGATTCTGTTTCTCGATCAGTTCGAGTTTCCAACTGCGGTTCCACTTCTTGATCTGCCGTTCACGACGGAAGGCGCCTTCGCGAGTCTCGTGAACCTCGAACCAGACCAGCATATGAACGTCGTATTTGGCCGTGAAGCCGGCGAAGGTCTTGTTTCTGTGCTGGTTCACGCGCTGGATCAGATCGTCGGTCGAACCCGTGTAAAGGGTCCCGTTTCGACGACTGGCCACGATGTAGGTGAAGAAGGCCACGCTTTGACACCCTCTAGGTCCCCGCTTTCGCGGGGATGAGCGGGATTTGGGAACGAATCAGACCGGCTTCACCAACACGATCTTCTTCTTGCCGGCCGCCAGTTTGATGACGCCGTCCTTGAGGTCGGCCTCGGTCAGCGGCTGGGCGCCGTCGGACACGGCGGCGTCGTTCAGGCGGAGGCCGCCGCCCTGGGCCAGGCGGCGGGCCTCGCCGTTGGAGGCGGTCAGGCCGGCCTTGGTCACGACGGCGGCGATCATGGCGCCGTAAACCTCTGACGCAGGCAGTTCGACGGTCGGCAAGTCGGCCGAGACCTGACCCTTTTCGAAGGCGGTTTCGGCGGCGGCGCGGGCGGTGGCGGCGGCTTCGGCGCCGTGCAGCATGGTGGTGCAGGCGTCGGCCAGCGCCTTCTTGGCGTCGTTGATGGCGGCGCCTTCCAGCGCCTCGTAACCGGCGATCTGGGCGTCCGACAGGTCGGTGAACAGGCGCATGAAGCGACCCACGTCGCCGTCCTCGGTGTTGCGCCAGTATTGCCAGTAGTCATAGGGCGACAGGGCGTCGGCGTTCAGCCAGACGGCGCCGCCCACGGTCTTGCCCATCTTCTGGCCGGATGCGGTGGACAAGAGCGGCGTGGTCAGGCCGAAGGCGGCCTTCTGGTCAACCTTGCGGGTCAGTTCGACGCCGTTGATGATATTGCCCCACTGGTCCGATCCGCCCATCTGAAGCGTGCAGCCATAGCGGCGGTTCAGCTCCAGAAAGTCGGTGGCCTGCATCAGCATGTAGTTGAATTCCAGGAAGGTCAGCGGCTGTTCGCGCTCCAGGCGCAGCTTGACGGAATCGAAGCTGAGCATCCGGTTGACGGTGAAGTGAGTCCCGTAGTCACGCAGGAACTCGAGATAGCCCAGCTTGGACAGCCACTCGTCATTGTCGACCATGATGGCGTCGGACGGACCGTCGCCAAAGGTCAGGAACTTCTCGAACACGCCCTTGATGCCGGCGATGTTCTCGGCGATCCGCTCCTCGGTCAGCAGGGGGCGCTGGGTGTCCTTGAAGCTGGGGTCGCCGACCTTGGTCGTGCCGCCGCCCATCAGCACGATGGGCTTGTGGCCCGCCTGCTGAAGACGGCGCAGCAGCATGATCTGGATCAGGTGCCCGACGTGCAGCGACGCGGCCGTGGCGTCGAAGCCGATATAGCCGGTCACCACGTTTTGGGTCGCCGCCTCATCCAACTCGGCCGGATGGGTGATCTGATGGATATAGCCGCGCGCCTGCATGGTGCGGAGGAAGTCGGATTTGTAAGCGTGTTCGGTCATGGCGAAGCTCCGTTAGCAAAGATGCCGTCGGGCGTCTTCCCTTTGGTGGCGCAATGAGAGGCGGAGGGGGGCAGACGGTCCTCATGAAAACACCGTCTGAAGAGTCTCAATCGTCTGAAATCAGGCGGGGGTGAAATTGCACTGCGCCCCGAAAACGCATGCAAAATACAAGAAGGTGCAATTGGACGGCGAAGCGTTCTGGCATGGCGACGGCCATTATACAGCCGTTTCAGGGGCGACAGGCCAGGCGCCGCTGCTCCGGCTCAGGGCGTTGTTTCAGCGGGATATGTTGCGTGGAAATGCGATGGCTGGGCGATCACGGCCGAGGCGGGCCGTGACGCCAGGGGTGACAGCGATCGCCGGCAAATCGGTATAGACTGCAGGCTTTGACGCATCCCTGGCGTGCGATACGAAGGCGGGATGCGTCTGCCCCTGATCCCGCACCCGACTTCGCCGCATGGCGGACTGACGCTGGAGGTCGAGGCGCGGCGGGCGGGGCAGGTGCTGAGCCTGGAATATGTACTGGCCGGGCCGGTGGAGATGGTGCGGTGGCCGCAAGGCGCGGCGCGGGTGCGGACGGACGACCTGTGGCGCGCGACCTGTTTCGAGGCGTTCGCGCGGACGGCGGACGGCTATGTCGAATACAATCTGTCGCCGTCGGGGGCGTGGGCGGCCTATCGGTTCGACGGCTATCGCGAGGGCATGCGGGCGCTGGAGACGCCGGCGCCCTTCATCGTCACACGGACGGCGCCGGGGCGGTTCGTGCTGACGGCCGACGTGACCCTCCCTGACGACGCGGACGACGCCGTGGGGTGGGCGGCGGTGATCCAAGGCTTGGACGGGGCGATGGGCTATTGGGCGCTGGCGCATCCTTCGGATAAGCCGGACTTTCATCATCCCGACTCGTTCGCGCTCATGCTTTAGGTCGTCATCCTAGGCCTTGTGCCTAGGATCCATACGCCCGGTGTCAGCAGGTGGGCCACGCCCCATAAACCGGGATTCTCGATCCTAGGCACAAAGCCTAGGATGACGGAGCAAGCGGGAGCGGGAGTTGTGGCGGGTCGTGGCCTCGGGCATGGCTGTCGCAATGAGTCTCAGGAGCCCCTTATGAACTTCGGCCTCGACCGCCTGTTGTCCGACGCTGCGCTGCGGGCGCCCCTGAAAGGGCGGCGCGTCGCGTTGCTGGCGCATCCGGCGTCGGTGACCAAGGACCTGACCCATGGCGTGGATGCGTTGGCCGCCTGTCCCGAGATCACGCTGAGCGCCGCCTTCGGGCCGCAGCACGGGATGAAGGGCGATCTGCAGGACAATATGATGGAGAGCCCGGATTATCGCGATCCGGTCCACGGCATTCCCGTGTTCAGCCTGTATGGGGAGGTGCGCAGGCCCAGGGACGAATGGATGGAAACGTTCGACGTCATCCTGATCGACCTGCAGGACCTTGGGTGCCGCATCTACACCTATGTGACGACGCTGCTCTATGTGCTGGAGGCGGCGGCGAAACATGGAAAGGCGGTGTGGGTGCTGGATCGGCCCAATCCGGCGGGACGGCCGGTCGAGGGGCTGACGTTGAAGCCGGGATACGAGAGCTTCGTCGGCGCCGGGCCGATGCCGATGCGGCACGGCATGACCATGGGCGAACTGGGCCTGTGGTTCGTCGATCACTTCAAACTGGACGTCGATTACCGCGTGATCGAGATGCAGGGCTGGGCGCCCGATCAGGAGCCGGGCTTCGGCTGGCCGCTGGGCGAACGGTCGTGGGTCAACCCCAGCCCCAACGCCCCGAATCTTTCTATGGCGCGGGCCTATGCCGGGACGGTGATGCTGGAGGGGGCGACACTGTCGGAAGGGCGGGGCACGACGCGGCCGCTGGAGCTGTTCGGAGCGCCGGACATCGACGCGCGGGCGGTGATCGCCGAGATGCAGGCGCTGGCGCCGGATTGGTTGGCGGGCTGCGTGCTTCGGCCCATGTGGTTCGAGCCGACCTTCCACAAGCATGTCGGGAAACTGTGCAGCGGGGTACAGATCCACGTCGACGACCCCGCCTATGACCACGCCGCCTTCAGGCCGTGGCGGGTGCAGGCGCTTGGGTTCAAGGCGATCCGGCGGCTGTACCCCGACTACGATCTGTGGCGCGATTTTCCGTATGAATATGCGTTCGGCAAGCTTCCCATCGACGTGATCAACGGCGGGCCGGCCTTGCGGGAATGGGTGGACGACGCGGGCGCGGCGCCGGCCGATCTGGATGCGGCGACCAAGCCGGATGAGGCGGCGTGGGAGGAGGCCAAGCGCCCGTTCCTTCTGTATTGACGCTGGTTTTCGTCATCCTCGGGCTTGACCCGAGGATCGATTGCGACAGCGATGGTGCGCTTTATTCGACGCAAAGCGGCCGATAGTCCGATCCTCGGGCAAGCCCGAGGATGACGTCCAAGGGCGTCTCTGTTTCTATAATCAAAATCTATCACGCATCTGCAAATAAGTGATTGGGCTTATGTGTTGCGGTGCGGTAGGGAAGGGGCCTCCCAACCACCTGCATTGGATTTTCCGCATGGCCCTCATCAACACGACCCTCAAGCCGTTCACGGCCGAAGCCTATAAGGACGGCAAGTTCCTGACGGTCACGGACGCCGATGTGGCGGGCAAGTGGGCGATCTTCTTCTTCTATCCGGCCGACTTCACCTTCGTCTGCCCGACCGAGCTGGAAGACCTGGCGGACCATTACGCCGAGTTCCAGAAGCTGGGCGTCGAAATCTATTCGGTGTCGACCGATACCCACTTCTCGCACAAGGCGTGGCATGATTCGTCGCCGGCCATCGGCAAGATCACCTACACCATGCTGGGCGACCCCTCGGGCGTCGTGACTAACAACTTCGACGCCATGCGTCCGGGCGTGGGCCTGGCCGACCGCGCGACCTTCCTGGTCGACCCGGACGGCGTGATCCAGTTCACCGAGACGACCTCGGAAGGCATCGGCCGCAACGCCGCCGAACTGCTGCGCAAGGTCAAGGCCGCCCAGTATGTGCGTTCGCACCCCGGCGAAGTCTGCCCGGCCAAGTGGGAAGAAGGCGAGGCCACCCTGGCGCCGTCGCTCGACCTCGTCGGCAAGATCTAAGACCCCAGGTTCGATCGGCGGCGCGGTTCAAGCGCCGCCGGTCATCGGAGCCGGACCCGATCCGGCGCCTGCAGAGGCCGTGGGGTGCGTAGCTTTCAACCCCACGGCCTTTTTGCGTTCGGCCCTCGCCAAGGCGGCTCGAGGGCGACGTCCAATCCCAGAATTCACGAGGACCCCATGCTCGACGCCAATCTGAAATCCCAGCTCGAGGGCTACCTCAAGAACATCGTCCATCCGGTGGAACTGGTCGCCTCGCTGGGCGCCGGCCCGAAGTCGCAGGAGCTGAAGGCCCTGCTGGAAGACATCGTCTCGGTCTCGCACGGCAAGGTCGAGATGGGCCGCGACTATGACGACGAGCGTCAGCCCAGCTTCCTGATCCGGCGCAAGGCCACGGACATCGGCGTGCGGTTCGCGGGCATTCCGCTGGGCCACGAGTTCACGTCTCTGGTGCTGGCCCTGCTGCACGTCGGCGGCCACCCGTCCAAGGCGGCGCAGGAGGTGATCCAGCAGGTCAAGGACCTGGACGGCGACTATCTGTTCGAGACCTATTTCTCGCTGTCGTGCCAGAACTGCCCCGACGTGGTGCAGGCCCTGAACCTGATGAGCGTCATCAATCCGCGCATCAAACACGTCGCCATCGAGGGCGGTCTGTTCAAGGACGAGGTGGAGGCGCGCAAGGTCATGGCCGTGCCGACCGTCTTTCTGAACGGCGAACTGTTCGGTCAAGGCCGGATGGAGCTGGAGCAGATCGTCGCCAAGATCGACAAGGGCGCCGAGGCGAAGGCCGCCGAGAAGATCAAGTCCAAGGACCCGTTCGACGTTCTGGTGATCGGCGGCGGCCCTGCTGGCGCTGCAGCCGCCATCTACACGGCGCGCAAGGGCATCCGCACCGGCATCGCGGCCGAGCGTTTCGGCGGTCAGGTGCTGGACACCATGGCCATCGAGAACTTCATCTCGGTGCCCCATACCGAGGGGCCGAAACTGGCCGCCCATCTGGAGCAGCACGTCCGCGAGTACGAGGTGGATATCATGAACCTGCAGAAGGCGGCCAAGCTGCTTCCGGCCAAGGTTCCGGGCGGTCTGCATGAGGTGGTGCTGGAGAACGGCGCGTCGCTGAAGTCGCGCACGGTGATCCTGTCGACCGGCGCGCGCTGGCGTCAGATGAACGTGCCGGGCGAGGACCAGTACAAGAACAAGGGCGTGGCCTATTGCCCGCACTGCGACGGGCCGCTGTTCAAGGGCAAGCGCGTGGCGGTGATCGGCGGCGGCAACTCCGGCGTCGAGGCGGCCATCGACCTGGCGGGCATAGTCGCCCATGTGACCCTGATCGAATACGACAGCGAACTGCGGGCCGATGCGGTGCTGCAGCGTAAGTTGGCGACCCTGCCGAACGTGCGGATCGTGACCTCGGCTCTGACGACCGAGGTGCATGGCGACGGCGAGAAGGTGACGGGCCTGTCCTACAAGGACCGCAACTCCGACGCCCATCACGACGTCGATCTGGAGGGCGTCTTCGTGCAGATCGGTCTGGTCCCGAACACCGAATGGCTGCACGGCGCGGTCGCCCTGACCACGCGCGGCGAGATCGAGGTCGATCATCGCGGCGAGACCAGCCAGCCGGGCGTGTTCGCCGCCGGCGACGTGACGACCGTGCCCTACAAGCAGATCGTCATCGCCATGGGCGAAGGCTCGAAGGCGGGCCTGTCGGCCTTCGACTATATGATCCGCACGGTTCCAGCCGATGAGGCGGTGGTCGAGGCGGCTTAATGCCTGGGTTCAATCGATATTCGGCCTAGGAACGTCATTCCGGGGCGTCCGAAGGAGGACCCCGGAACCCAGGGGGCGCGGGGCATCCAACGGCGCGCATGCGGCCCTGGGTTCCGGGTTCCTCGCTCCGCTCAGCCCCGGAATGACGAAACGGCAAGCCTGTCCAACGAATGTCGATTGGCCCTAACGGGGTCGTGAGAACAGACTGCGCACGGCCCGCCCGATCTCGATCAGGATCGCCCAGGCCAGGGTGACGACGAAATAGCCATCGCGCGGCCAACACGATCAGCAGCGGAACCGCCCATAATGCGGCCCAGATATAATAGGGCAGGTTGGAATGCGTGACGGCGCGCAGGATCAGCGCGACCACGAACATCGGCAGGGTCAGCAGCAGATAGGGCCACACCGGAAGGCGGCGCATCAGCCGGATCAAGCCGCCGCCGAACGGGGCCTTGCTCATGGGGTTTGCACGGGGGCAGCCGAAGTTCCGCGGTGCGGACATCCGGGCCAGCAGCACGGGCGCCGCTTTCCTTCCTGAAGGTTCGAACAGCCCCAATCGATGCGCTTTCGCCGCGTCTCGGGCTTCTTGGCGGACTCGATCCAGCAGATCCATTCGTTACGGGCGAGGGGCGTGATGTCCGCCCAGGTCGCCATGGCCGCAGGACTGCGCGTCAGCGCGAACCGCAGATCGTCCGGCAAATCATGGACGACGCCGCCAGCGATGTTCGTCGGCTCGGACATCAGGGCTTGTCGCAGCGAACGGGCGCGTCCGCAATCGTCTCAGAACCGCGGGGCGACGCCCACGCCGAAAGCCACATCGGGGCTGTCGTCGTTCAGGCCCAGGTCGACGCCGAAATCCAGCTGGGTGTCGGGCAGAGCGGGCGGCGACCAGGCGGCGGTCAGATCGAAGGTGGATTGGGTGGTCGGCTGTGCGGGATCGTCGTCGCGGCTGATCCAGAGTTCGGCGCCCAGGTTCCACTGGCCGATGTCGCGACCCAGACCGGCGACCATCGTATAGGCGGCATGGCGGCCCTCGCCGTCCGCATTTGACACCCAGCCGACGCGGGGCGACAGGCTGAGGCTCCAGTCGGCGTCGAGCGGTAGCGAAACCGGCAGGATCACGCCGCCTTCGAACCCGTCGGCGCGGATGTCGCGGGCGCCGGTCGGGGCGGTCACGAACCCCTGAACCGCGACGGACACACCCGAACCGTCGGGATTGGCGAGCGAATGACGCAGCGCCAGCGTCAGGTCGCCGACGCCTTTCGACACCTCGCGCGCGCCGCTGGCGCGGTCGGTGACGGTCTGATGGTTCCAGCTGGTCAGGCCCATCTGCAGTTCGGTCAGGCCGGTCAGGCCGTAACGGACCAGCAGGTCGCCCGCGTCCCAGGCGCGGGTCTTTGCGCTGTCGTCGCTCTGACGACTGACGTCGAACAGGCCTAGTTCGACCTGCCAGCGACCTTGGTCCAAAACGCAGGCGGGCGTGCCCTGGCCCGGACGGTCGGCGCAGAAGTCGCGCTGCACCCGATCCTGCGCCACCACAGGCGACGACAGCAGAAAGGCGCCGAGGAGAAGGGCGGACGGGATCAGGCGCATGGGACGGCTCGCGACAGGTTCGGCGCGATCATGGCGATCAGGCCTTAACCGCCCGTATCAGTGCAGTTTAAGCCGGCCGGAAACGCGGCGATGAAGCAGGCGCGACAGGGCCAGCAGGATCGTGCGGCGCACCCCCAGAATGGCGCGGTGATGATCCAGGTGCAGCGCCATATAGGCCCATTTGGCCACCAGCCCCTCGATCAGGAAGTTCGGACCGCCCAGGCCGCCCATCAAGGCGCCGACGCCCCTGTCCCCGCCCAGCGACACCAGCGAACCCTTGTCGCGATAGACGTAGGGGCCGGGATCGCGCGCGGGATTGGACAGGGCCCTGGCCAGATAGGCGGCCTGCTGGGCCGCCGCCTGGGCGCGGGCGGGGACGGGGCGGCCATCGGGGCCGGGCGCCTCGGCGCAGTCGCCCATGGCGTAGATACCCGGCGCCGAGGCGCGCAGATGGTTGTCCACGACGAACTGGTTCAGCCGCCCCGTCGTCAGGCCCAGGTTCGGATTGGCCTCGGCCGCCTTGACCCCGGCGGCCCAGACGATCAGGTCGGCGGGAACATCGCCCTTCGAGGTGTCCAGCCGGTCGGCATGGACGGCGTTGACCTTGGCGTCGGTCAGCAGGCGCACGCCCTTGGCTTCAAGCGCATGGGCCGCCTTGGCCGAGACGCGCTCGGGCAGGCCGCCTAAGATGCGGGGCGCGGCCTCGACCAGGGTGACGGCCAGGTCGAACTTCTGGTCCGACGTCAGGCCGGCGGACAATTCGTCATGCCCCTCGATCAGTTCGGTGGACAGCTCCACCCCCGTCGCGCCGGCCCCGACGATGGCGATGTTCAGCGTCCGCTCGTCCGAATAGGCCGCCGCCAGGAAGGCCGAGGTCAGACGTCGGTTGAAAGCCTCGGCGTCCGCCACATTCTCCAGCAGATGGGCGTGTTCGGCGGCGCCCGGCGTGCCGAACAGGTTGGAGCCGCTGCCGATGGCCAGAACCAGGGTCTCGAAGCCGAGGGTGCGGGGCGCGACCAGCACCTCGCCGTCGTCGTCGCGGATTTCGGCCAGGCGCAGGGTCCGGGCCGCGGGGTCAAGCCCGGTCAGGTCGCCGAAGGCGAAGCTGAAATGGTTGCGGCGCGCCAGGACCGGATAGGACAGACCCTCCTGGTGCGAATCCAGCGATCCGGCCGCGACCTCGTGCAGGCTGGGCTTCCACAGGTGGAAGATGGATCGGTCGATCAGCAGGACGCGCCGACGCCCCTCGCGCGGCCCGAACCGACGACCCAGGCGCGCGGCAAGCTCCAACCCGCCCGCGCCGCCGCCGATGATGACGATGTCTTGCCGCATACGGGGTCTCCTGAAGGCGATCCCGTATCTAGGGTCAGGCCGGCTTTTCTTCCAGGCGCTTGTCCAGATAGGCGCCGACGCGGCGCTCGACGGCGCTCATGTGGTCCTGCCAGAAGTGGCTGGCGCCCTCTTCCAGTTCGTAGTCGATGACGATGCCCTTCTGGGTGCGCAGCTTGTTGACGACGCGCTCGACCTCGACCGGGGGAACGATGGTGTCGGCCGTGCCGTGCAGGAACAGGCCCGAGGCAGGGCAGGGGGCCAGGAAGCTGAAGTCGTACATGTTCGACGGCGGCGACACCGAGATGAAGCCGTCCGTCTCCGGGCGGCGCATCAGCAGTTGCATGCCGATATAGGCGCCGAACTGATAGCCGGCGACCCAGGTCTGGCTGGCGCCGGGGTTGTTCGACTGAAGCCAGTCCAGCGCCGTGGCGGCGTCCGCCAGCTCGCCGATGCCGCTGTCGAACTCGCCCTGCGATTTGCCCACGCCGCGCGAGTTGTAGCGCAGGGTCGCAAAGCCGCGCTGCTGGAACAGCTGGTGCAGGGTGACCGCGACCGGGTTGTTCATATGACCGCCCGCCTTGGGGTGCGGGTGCAGAATCAGGGCGATGGGGGCGTTCGGGCGCTTGCCCGGAGAATAGCGGCCTTCGATGCGACCGGAGGCGCCGGGCAGGATGACTTCAGGCATAGGGGCTCTGGAATCCGTTCAACTGTCATTTCGCGAGTGCGTAATACTTGACCGCGGAGGTGGGACTTTATAAGTCCCTCCGCAAGCGCGCCGCCTTTGCGAAGGCGCGGGTTCTAGCACAGGAGCCCCGAAAAGCGCGCAATTTTTGAAGGTGCGAAATGCGTCTGTCGACCAAGGGACGATACGCCGTGATGGCGATGGCCGATCTGGCCAAGAACGGACGCGGCGAGGGCGGCGAAATCCGGGCCGTGTCGCTGGCCGAAATCGCCGCGCGCCAAGAGATTTCGCTGAGCTATCTGGAACAGTTGTTCGCCCGACTGAGGAAGAGCGAACTGGTCAAAAGCGTGCGCGGACCGGGCGGCGGATACCGTCTGGCCAAGGCGGCGCACGAGACGGTGGTGGCGGAAATCGTTCTGGCGGTGGATGAGCCGATCCGGGCGACGCGCTGCGTGGCCCATGGCTCGCCAAAGGGCTGTATGCTGGCCGGCGAACGCTGCATCACGCATAATCTGTGGGAAGACCTGGGCGACGAGATCCATCGCTATCTGGCAGGCGTGTCGCTGGAGGATGTGGTGATGAACCGCACCAGCCAGCGTCGTCGCAATGTCGCGGCGTCCGCCGTGGGGGTCGCGGCATGACCGGCGTCTATCTGGATTACAACGCCTCGGGCCTGGTGCGGCCGGAAGTGCTGGAGATCATGGCTAAGGCCCTGGCCGACAACGGCAACCCCTCGGCGGTCCATGCGGCGGGCAGGCGTGCAAGGGCGCGGGTCGAAACCGCGCGGGCGCAGGTCGGAGAACTGGTCGGGGCGGACCCGACGGCGGTGGTGTTCAACAGCGGCGGCACCGAGGCCAACGCCCAAGGCATCGCCAGTGCGCTGGCGGCGGGCTGCGAGCGGTTGATCGTGTCGGCGACCGAGCATCCGTGCGTGGCCGAGGCTGCCGCGAATGCGGGGGCGCCAGTCGAGATGCTGCCGGTCGATGCGAACGGCGTGGTCGATCTGGAGTGGTTGGCGCAGGCGCTGAACCGTCCGGGCCGGGCCGTGGTGGCCATCCATCATGCGAACAATGAAAGCGGCGTGATCCAGCCGATCGCCGAGGCGGCCGTGCTGGTGCGGGCGGCGGGCGGCTGGCTGCACGTCGATGCGATCCAGTCGGCGGGCAAGATCGCCGTGGATATCCGGGCATGGGACGCGGACACATTGACCCTGTCGGCGCACAAACTGGGCGGGCCGCAGGGCGTGGGCGCGCTGATCCTGAAGGAAGGCGTGTCGGGCGTCCGCATTCTGCACGGCGCCGGACAGGAGCGCGGCCTGCGCGCCGGAACCGAGAATGTGCCGGGCATCGCCGGGTTCGGCGTCGCCGCCGACTGCGCCGCGCGTGATCTGGAGGCGATGCAATCGCACGCCGCTTGGCGCGATGCGGCCGAGGCCAAGGTCAGGGCGGCGGGCGCCGTCATCATCGGCGGCGCGGCTCCGCGCCTGCCCAACACCCTGTTCATGGCGGTCGAGGGCTGGGACAGTCCGCAGCAGTTGATCACGCTGGACCTGACCGGCGTCATGGTGTCGGCCGGCTCGGCCTGTTCGTCGGGCAAGGTCAAGCCGTCAAAGACCATCAGCGCCATGGGCCTGAACACCCTGGCGACCGGGGGCGTGCGCGTCTCCGGCGGCTGGGGCACGAGTGAAAATGACTGGGCAAGGTTCGCCGACGCCTGGGTCGCCGCCTACACCAAGCATAAGACACGCGCCGCCGAGCGTGTGAGAGAGGTCGCCTGATGGCCGCCGTCAAGGAAACCATCGACGCCGTCGCCGCGCTGGAAAAGTATGCGCACGGCTTCACCTCGGACATCGAGCAGGAGTTCGCGCCGCGTGGCCTGAACGCCGACATCGTGCGCTTCATCTCCGAGAAGAAGGGCGAGCCGGAGTGGATGCTGGAATGGCGTCTGGCCGCCTATGAGCGCTGGCTGGCGATGGAGGAACCGACCTGGGCAGCCGTGAAATACGAGCCGGTCGATTATCAGGACCTGTTCTACTATGCCGCGCCCAAGCAGAAGGAAGGCCCGAAGTCTCTGGACGAGGTCGATCCCGAGATACTGGAAGTCTACAAGAAGCTGGGCATTCCGCTGAAGGAGCAGGAAGTGCTGGCGGGCGTGCAGGGCGCGCCCAAGGTCGCCGTGGACGCCGTGTTCGATAGCGTGTCGGTGGTTACCACCTTCAAGGAGGAACTGGCCAAGGTGGGCGTGATTTTCATGCCGATTTCCGAGGCCTTGCGCGAATATCCTGATCTGGTGCGGCAATATCTGGGGTCGGTGGTGCCGGTCTCGGACAACTATTTCGCGGCCCTGAACAGTGCGGTCTTTTCGGATGGCTCGTTCGTCTACATCCCGCCGGGCGTCAAATGCCCGATGGAGCTGTCGACCTATTTCCGCATCAACGCCAGCCAGACGGGCCAGTTCGAACGGACCCTGATCATCGCCGACAAGGGCAGCTATGTGAGCTACCTGGAAGGCTGCACCGCGCCGATGCGCGACGAGAACCAGCTGCACGCGGCGGTGGTCGAGATCGTGGCGCTGGACGACGCCGAGGTGAAATATTCGACGGTCCAGAACTGGTATCCGGGCGACGCCGAGGGCAAGGGCGGCATCTACAACTTCGTGACCAAGCGCGCCGACTGCCGGGGCGATCGGTCGAAGGTGTCGTGGACGCAGGTCGAGACCGGCTCGGCGGTCACCTGGAAATACCCGTCCTGCATCCTGAAGGGCGAGGAGTCGTCGGGCGAGTTCTATTCCATCGCCATCACCAATGGGCATCAGCAGGCCGACACCGGCACCAAGATGATCCACCTGGGCAAGAATTCGAAATCGCGGATCATCGCCAAGGCGGTGTCGGCAGGGAAATCGGATTCGACCTATCGCGGTCTGGTCTCGGTGCACCCCAAGGCGACGGGGGTGCGTAACTTCACCCAGTGCGACAGCCTGCTGATCGGCAAGGACTGCGGCTCACACACCATCCCCTATATCGAGGCCCGCAACGGCTCGGCCCAGCTGGAGCACGAGGCGACGACGACGCGCCTGTCCGACGACCAGCTGTTCTACGCCCAGCAACGCGGTCTGTCGCAAGAGGAGGCGGTGGCCTTGCTGGTCAACGGCTTCGTCCGCGACGTGATGCAGAAGCTGCCGATGGAGTTCGCCGTCGAGGCGCAGAAGCTGGTGGCGATCAGCCTTGAGGGGAGTGTGGGGTGACCAGCTTCCACCAGCGCTTTTTCAATCGTCGGGTAACCGGCTTTTACTCCAAGGGACCGAAGGCGCGTCGTTTTGGTCTTATCGGCCTCGGCGCTTTCCTTACTCTTGGCGCAACCGGCTTCGCCTTGCTTTTCAATGGGCAGAAGACCTTCGGCCAGATCATCCTCGGCGCACTGGCCATTTTGATCATCGCTTACAACGGCTTTGTGTCCACTCGTTCGGACCTGTGAGAACCATGCTTTCCATCAACAACCTCCACGTCTCCGTCGGCGACAAGCCGATTCTCAAGGGACTGACGCTCGACGTTCCCGCCGGCGAGGTGCACGCCATCATGGGGCCGAACGGCGCGGGGAAGTCGACGCTGGGCTATGCCCTGTCGGGTCGGCCCGGCTATGAGGCGACCGAAGGGTCGGTCGAATGGGCGGGCGAGGACCTGCTGGAGCTGGACCCGGCCGAGCGGGCGGCCAAGGGGGTGTTCCTGTCCTTCCAGTATCCGATCGAAATCCCTGGCGTGCCGGCTCTGACCTTTGTGCGGACGGCGCTGAATGCCCAGCGACGGGCGCGGGGCGAGGAGGAGGTGGCGGCGCCGGCCTTTCTGAAGCTGGTGCGCGAAGCGTCCAAGGCGTTGAAGATGGACTTCGACATGCTGAAGCGGCCGCTGAACGTCGGCTTCTCCGGCGGCGAGAAAAAGCGGATGGAAATCCTGCAGATGGCCCTGCTGGAGCCGTCGCTGCTGA
Source organism: Brevundimonas sp. UBA6550 (assembly GCF_002434505.1). GTDB lineage: Bacteria > Pseudomonadota > Alphaproteobacteria > Caulobacterales > Caulobacteraceae > Brevundimonas. The sequence goes on along the minus strand of NZ_DJKE01000008.1, from coordinate 614,292 downwards.
TCCTGGACGAGACGGATTCCGGCCTGGACATCGACGCCCTGCGCATCGTGTCGGAAGGGGTGAACGCGCTGCGTCGTCCCGACCGCGCCATGCTGGTCATCACCCACTACCAGCGCCTGCTGGACTACATCAAACCCGACCGGGTCCATGTGCTGGCCGGCGGCCGCATCGTGGCCTCGGGCGGGCCGGAACTGGCGCTGCAACTGGAGGCGGAAGGGTACGACAAATATCTTCCCGAGGCTGCATGAGCGCCGCCTTCAACATCGACTTGGCCGATGCCGACACCTTTCCGTCGCGGCGGGCAGAAGCGTGGAAGTACAGCGATCTGAAGCGCTATCTTCGTGAGGCGCCGGAGCCGTCGGCTGCGGCTGAAATCGCGTCTACGGGCGCATTCGACGGCCTCGGCGGCGAGGCCATTGTTTTCGCCAATGGGCGCGCGGTGGGCGTGACCGACTTCATCGCCTCGGGCGAGCGAACGCTGCGGCTGCGCTATGTGTCTGACGCCGTTGGGACTGGCCACACCGCCAGCGCGCGGGTGTCAGCACGGGCCGGGGCGCGGCTACTGCTGCTGGAGAGCCATGAAGGCGCCGGCTCGGCCTATGTGGCCCACAATACGCTGGAGCTGGACGTGGCCGCCGGCGCTGAAGTCACGCGCGTCGTCCTTGTAGAGGAGCCGGAGGACGCCATCTCCATCGCCGAGGCCCATGTGAAGGTCGAGGCGGGCGGCGTCTATCGCCAGACTGTCATCACGACCGGCGCCAAGCTGCAGCGGATCGAGACCCGCATCACCCACTATGCCCAGGGCGCGAAGGTCCAGGCCGACGGCCTGTATCTGCTGAACGGATCGCGTCATGCGGATTTGACCAGCGTGGTGCGCCACGTCGAGCATGACGGCGCGACCAGCCAGTTGATCAAGGGCGTGGCCCGCGATACCGCGCGCGGCGTCTTCCAGGGCAAGATCGTGGTCGAGCGCGGGGCGGACGGCACCGATGCGCGGATGGGCCATCACGCCCTGATCGCCAGCGAGCGGGCCGAGATCGACGCCAAGCCGGAACTGATCATCTATGCCGACGACGTGCAGTGCGCGCACGGCAATACGTTGGGGACGCTGGACGAAAGCGCCCTGTTCTACATGCAGCAGCGCGGCATTCCGGCCGACGAGGCCCGCGCCCTGCTGACCCAAGCCTTCCTCATCGAGGTCATCGACCGGATCGAGCACGACGGCGCGAGAGAGGTGGCGCGGGAATGGCTGACGGCGCGACTGTGAACACCTTCGATCCCTACGCCGTTCGGGCGCAGTTCCCGATCCTGTCGCGACAGGTGAACGGCAAGCCGCTGATCTATCTGGACAATGCGGCCTCGGCCCAGAAGCCGCGCGCGGTGATCGACGCTCTGGTGGCGACGATGGAGGGCGGCTACGCGAACGTCCACCGCGGCCTGCACACCCTGTCGAACGAGGCGACCGAGGCGTTCGAAAAGGCGCGCGAAATCGTCGCTCGCTTCCTGAATGCGGAAACCTCGGAACAGGTCGTTTGGACCAAGGGCGGGACTGAGGCGATAAATCTGGTGGCACATGGGCTGGGCCTGTCGATCCAGCCGGGCGACGAGATCATCGTCACCGAAATGGAGCACCACTCCAACATCGTGCCGTGGCATTTCCTGCGCGAGCAGCACGGGGCGGTGTTGAAATGGGCGCCGATCACGGATGACGGCGCGTTGGACATGGCGGCCTACGCCGATCTGCTGGGGCCCAGGACGCGCATGGTCGCGGTCACCCACATGTCGAACGTGCTGGGGACGATCAATCCGGTCGCCGAGATCACGCGACTGGCCCATGGGGTTAGCGCGCAGGTGCTGATCGACGGCTGTCAGAGCGCGGTCCATGCGACGCCCGATGTTCAGGCCATCGGCTGCGACTTCTATGTGATCACAGGTCACAAGCTGTTCGGCCCCACCGGCATCGGCGCCCTGTATGGCAAGGCCGAGGCGCTGGAGGCCCTGCCGCCCTATCAGGGGGGCGGGGAGATGATCGAACGGGTCGAGCAGGACCGGATCACATATGCCAAGCCGCCGCATCGGTTCGAGGCCGGCACGCCGCCGATCCTGGAAGCCATCGGTCTGGGCGCGGCGCTGGACTGGTTGGCGCAGTATGATCGCGCGGCGGTGCAGGCGCACGAGCATGCCCTGTATCGGCGGGCCGTGGATCGGCTGCAGGGTCAGAACTGGCTGCGGATTCTGGGCCAGACGGAACGCAAGGGCGCGATCCTGACCTTCGCCGTCGAGGGGGCGCACGCCCATGACGTGGCTCAGATCATGGACCGATACGGCGTCGCCGTGCGGGCCGGAACCCACTGCGCCGAGCCGCTGGCGAAAAGATTGGGCGTGGCGTCGAGCACCCGCGCCTCCTTCGCCCTATATAACACCATGGAGGATGCCGACGCCTTCGTGGATGCGCTGATCAAGGCGCGGAACTTCTTCGTGTAAGCCGATGACAGACAACACCATTCAGGACAGCGACACCTTCAAGGACGCCTGGGACGAACCCCAGAAGAGCGCCCTGTCGCAGGCCGAGCTCGACATTCTGACCGATCAGCTGATCGAGGCGCTGAAGTCGGTCTATGACCCGGAAATTCCGGTCGATATCTATGAGTTGGGTCTGATCTATCGCGTGGACGTCAATGACGACCGCGACGTGGTGGTGGATATGACGCTGACGGCGCCGGGCTGTCCGGTGGCGGGCGAGATGCCGGGCTGGGTCGAAACGGCGGTGGAGAAGGTCGAGGGCGTGCGCAGCGCCAAGGCCAATCTGGTGTTCGACCCGCCGTGGGACGCCTCCAAGATGAGCGACGAGGCCAAGCTGGCCCTGAACATGTTCTGATGACCCAGCTTCAAGCCACATCCCGCCCGCGTCGTCCGCGGCCCAAGGCCGTCACTCTGACCGAGGCCGCCGCCGAGCGCGTGCGCGAAATCCTGGACAACGCCGAGAACGCCCACATCGGCCTGCGGATCGGCATAAAGAACGGCGGCTGCGCGGGGCAGGAATACACCTTCGCCTATGCCGATGCGGTCGAGCCGCTGGACGAGGTGGTCGAGGACAAGGGCGTGACCGTACTGATCGAGCCCAAGGCCGTGCTGTTCCTGATCGGCACCGAGATCGACTACGAGACGACGCGGCTTTCGTCCAAATTCGTGTTCAACAATCCGAACCAGACCGACGCCTGCGGCTGTGGAGAGAGCGTGACCATCGTTCCGGCCGCCAGCGCCTGACGTGGCCTACGATGCCGACTTCGGCGAATGGGTGCGCGAGCATTTCGCGGGCCTGGGGCGGCTGGAGATCAAGCGGATGTTCGGCGGGGCGGGGGTATACGCCTCGGGCGTGATCTTCGCCCTGCTGGACGACGGCGTGGTGTGGCTGAAGGGCGATGACGGTCTGGGCGAGGCGTTCGTGGCGGCCGGGTCGCGACCGTTCACCTTTCCGACCAAGGATGGGCGGACGATGAGCATGAGCTATTGGACCCTGCCGGAGACCGCGCTGGACGATCCCGAGGAAGCGGTCGCCTGGGCGCGGCGCTCGCTGGAGGTGGCGGTGAAGAAGGCCTCGGGGAAGAAGCCGAGACCCGTTACTTAGTCGGCGTGTCGATCAGCATGGCAGGCGACACGGGCTGACCCGCAGCCTCGGCGACCAGTTCGGCGGTGCGGGCCTCGATCACGGCTTCCAGGCGGGCCAGGAATTCGTCCTTGGGCAGGCCGGTCGGGATCGGTTCCAGGAAGTCGAGCGTGGCCGTGCCGGCGTGTTTCTCGTACTTCTCCTCGGGCCAGAACAGGCCGAGATTGGTGGCCAGGGGCACCACCGGCATGTCGAAGTCGCGATACATGTGCCAGACGCCGGAACGGTATTTGAACTTCTTGCCGACCGGGGCCAGGTGACCCTCGGGGTAGATCAGGATCCTGCGGTTTTCGGCGCGGGCTTCGGCGGCCCGCATGGCCAGGGCCTTGCGGGCCTCATGGCCGCCGCAGGAGTTGACGACGATGGCGCCCAGCTTCTTCAGCACCCCGCCCAGCAGGGGGAATTTCTCCAGATGGTCGCCGGTGACGAAGGCCAGGTCGTCGAACTGGTCATAGGTCGCGAAGCCGTCGCCCCAGCTCTGGTGCTTGGAGGCGATGATGAAGGCCCCGGCGGGCAGTCGCTCCCTGCCCAGCACGCGCAGGCGGATGCCGGCGAAAATCGCCATGGCCTGGACCATGCGCATCACATAGCGGCGGATGACCCAGCTGGCAGGCCCGCGACCGGGCGCCAGCGCCGCGAAGGCGGCGGTCAGGCCATAGCCGATCGACAGGATCCAGTAGGCGATGTTGAAGGCGAAACTGCGCATCGGGCGACTATGGCAGAAAGCTTGGCCTTGTCAGGCCCTTTGTCAGGCGACTTGTCGCGGCGCCGGGTCCGCCGCAGGGGCGGCGGTGATGCAGTTGCGGCCCTTGCGCTTGGAATCGTAGAGGGCGGCGTCGGCGCGCTCCAGCAGGCTGGCGGCCGTCTCGCCCTTGCGGCGCTGAGCGAAACCGGCCGAGACGGTGACGGAGCCCAGGTCGTCGTTGGTCGAGCGGCGGCGCAGGGCGCGCGAGGCCACGTCGCTGCGGATGCTTTCAAGGGCGGCCATCACCACGCCGGCGCTTTCGCCTGGGAAGATGATCGCGAACTCCTCGCCGCCGAACCGGGCGGCGAATCGGTGCTTGCCGCAGATGTTGGACAGGACGGTGGAGACGTAGCGCAGAACCTGATCCCCGGTCTGATGGCCCCAGGTGTCGTTGAACCGCTTGAAATGGTCGATGTCGAGGATGGCCAGGGCCAGCGGCGAGGCGTCGTCGGGCGCGCAGGCGGCCTCCAGCCGCTCGTCGAACGCCTTGCGGTTGGCCAGGTTGGTCAGGGCGTCGGTCATGGCGTCGCGACGAACCTGCTCCAGGTTTTCGCGCAGGCGGATGACTTCCTTGTTCGACTTCTCCAGCCGCTTTTCCAGGATGGCCGTCTCGCGGCGCACCCGCTTGGTCGCGGTGGAGAGGCCGCCGACCAGCGACTTCAGCGCCGACGCATCCTCGGCGTTCTCCATGGTGTGCGAGGCGTCGGCCAGGGTCTCGCCGTAGTCGGCCTGGGTCTTGTGGGCCATGGCGATGGCGTTGGCGACGCTGGCCAGTTCGCGGTCCAGCACGGCGCCGACGTCGCGGATCTGGTCGGGCAGGCGGCCGCGCGGTAGGAACTCGGCGGCCAGCATCTCGGCGGTCTTGTCGGAGATGGCGACCGATTGTTCGAGAAGCAAGCGAATCTCGCGCGCCAGGGCGCCGTCGGGATCGCTGACGTAATGAAGCCAAAGCTCGAAGTTCAGCGGCGTCGGCCAGACGCCCGCCTTTTCCATCTCGGCGATGACATTGCGCGCCAGGGCGTAGGCTTGAGGACCCCTTAGCGCCGTCTCGACCTGTTTGGACATTCTTCTTTCCCCCTGTCCCCTTCTGAGGACGTCTTCGGGGCGGACACTAAGGGCTGTTCCGTAATGCAGGGTAAACGGCGCGGACTTTCTGCGCGCCGTCTCTCATCGTTCGGTCAGGCGCGAACAACCACAGGGCGACGCAGGAAGGCCGGGATGTCGTCGCCAAAACCGCGCACGCCCTGACGCTGGCTGTCTTCGCGGGCGGCTTTGCGGTCGCCGCGACGGTCGGATTGAAGCAGTTGGGGTTCGCGGTCGGCGCGTGCGGCGCGCGGCGTCTCGACCGGATCGGCGGCCTCGACGGCGAGGGCAGGGGCGGCGGCGATCGGCGTCGGGGCGGGGGCTTCGACCTCGGTCCTGACGTCCGGGCGGGCCTTGCGACGGCTGCGGCTGCGCGGAGCCTCGGCGTCCTGGGTATCGGCTGCGACGGCGACTTCGGCCTGTTCGGCAGGGGCGCCGCTGCTGCTGCGTGAGCGCCCGCGACCGCGTTCGCCGGATCGTTCGCGTCCGCCACGCTTGTCATCACGGCGCGGACCATCCTTGATGGCGTCGAAGTCGATGTCGCCCAGAACCAGTTCCTCGGGGTCCTTCTTGATCAGCTTCAGCACCTTATCCAGCGACTTGTCGTCGGACGGGGTCACGATCATGAAGGCCTGGCCCAGGCGGCCTGCGCGGCCGGTGCGGCCGATGCGGTGAACATAGTCGTCGGCGTGGTGCGAGACGTCGTAGTTGAAGACGTGGCTGACGTCGGGGATGTCCAGGCCGCGCGCGGCGACGTCGGAGGCGACCAGGATCTTCAGATTGCCGGCGCGGAAATCGGCCAGGGTCTTCATCCGGTGCGACTGGTCCAGGTCGCCGTGGATGGGGGCGGCGTCGAAGCCATGCTTCTGCAGCGACTTGGCGACGATATCGACTTCGGACTTGCGATTGCAGAAGACGATGCCGTTCTTGACGTCGGCGCGTTCGACCAGGGCGCGCAGGGCGGTGCGCTTGGCCTTGGGGTCGCTGGTCGGGATGCGGACCAGATACTGGGTGATGGTGTCGGCGGTCATCGCCGGGCGCGAGGCCTCGATCCGGGTCGGATCCTTGAGGAAGGCGGTCGTCAGGCGCGTGATCTCGGGCGGCATGGTGGCCGAGAAGAACAGGGTCTGGCGACGCGGCGGCGTCAGTTTGAAGATGCGTTCGATGTCGGGGATGAAGCCCATATCCAGCATCCGGTCGGCTTCGTCGACGACCATGATCTCGACGCCCGTCAGCAGCATCTTGCCGCGCTCGAACAGGTCCAGAAGACGGCCGGGCGTGGCGATCAGGACGTCGACGCCCTTGTTCAGCGCCGCGACCTGGTCGCCCATGGAGACGCCGCCGATCAGCAGCACCCAGCTCAGCTTGGTGCCCTTGGCGTATTTGGCGAAGCTTTCGGCGACCTGATCCGCCAGTTCGCGGGTCGGCGCCAGGACGATGGCGCGTGGCATCCGGGCGCGGGCGCGGCCCGTCGCCAGCCGCTCGACCAGGGGCAGGGTGAAGGCGGCGGTCTTGCCGGTGCCGGTCTGGGCGATGCCCAGAACGTCGCGTCCGGCCAGGGCGACCGGAATGGCCTGCTCCTGAATGGGGGTGGCGGTGGTGTAGCCCGTCTCGGCGACGGCCTTCAGGGTCGTGGGCGAAAGGCCCAGTTGGGAAAATTCGGTCATGAATCCTAGGGAAGAAAAGCGTCTGCGTGCATAGCAGCGACGGAACCGCCCCTCTTTGGGCGAGCGGGCGGCGCGTATCGCAGACCTGTCCCGAGGCTGGGGGGCATATAGAAGCCCCTGCGTAGAAGTCAAGTATTCATGGTTCTGGCGCGCTGTTCAGCGTGACGAAGCGCGCGCTGGTTCCGGCCGCCGTGGATCAGCGCTTCTTGCCCAGTTCGACGGCGATGTCCTTGGTCATGCGGCCGACCTTGCGGTGGGCGGCGGTGATCTGATCGCGCGTCACGCCCCAGCGTTTCATCCAGTATTCGACCGCCTGACGTTCGGACAGGTCCAGCCGGTCCTTGTCGATGAAGCCGCGCTTGTCCTTCAGTCCCGCCACGGGCGATCTCCATCTCAGTCCGGGTGCGGCGCATGAGCGCCTGGGGTGGCCTTGACGCAAATCGCCGGACGGAGGCTCCGTCCGGCGATCCGGTTCGCGGGGTGTCCGAGATCAGCGCTTGCCGAAGATCATGTCGCCCAGCTTGGCGAAGAAGCCCTTGCTCTCTTCCGCCTTGGGGGCTTCCGCCTTGGGTGTGGGGGCAGGGGCGGGCTTCGCCGCCTCTACGGGTTTGGCGGCTTCGGTCGGCTTGGGCGTCTCGACAGGCTTCGGCGCAGGCGCAGGAGCCGGAGCCGGAGCCGGAGCAGGCGCGGGCGTCGGGGCGGCGGCGACCGGAGCCTTGGGTTCGGCCTTGGGCGCGGCGGTCTTGGATGCGGCGGGCTTTGCAGTCGCCTTGGGCGCGGCCTTGGCGGCCGGCTTAGCTGCAGCCGACTTCGCCGCCGGCGCCTTGGTTGCGGGTTTAGGCGCTGCGGTGTTGGCAGGCGCAGTTTTTTGGGCGGACGCAGCCTTCGGTGCGGCCGCCTTGGACGCGGCGGGCTTGGCGGCGGCCTTCGGCGCAGCCGCCTTGGGGGCTGCAGTCTTTGGCGCGGCGGCCTTGGCGGTCGCGGTCTTGGCGGCGGCGGGCTTGGGCGCAGCCTTGGCCGGCTCGGCAGGCTTCACGGCTTTCAAAGCGGCGGCCTTGGTTGCGGCTTTCTTGGCCGCCGGTTTGGCGGTCGCCGACTTTTCGGCGGCAGGTTTAGACGCGGATGGTGCTTTGGCCATGTATTTCCCCGACCCCTCGGTTTAGACGAACGCGACAAACGGGCCAGCACAGCGCCGGGCCGCAATGATTCGCCATGATACCGGTGTTTGAGAAATGTCCGAGTCCGCTCTTCAGATAATCGCCCGCGGCCCCCGCGCCGCCGCCGAGGCCGCCGCCGCCGCCATCGACCTCGATCCCCGACTGGAGGGCGCGACCTATTCCATTCTGGAGGAGGACGAGGATCGCGAGATCTGGCGCATCGACGCCTTCCCCACGACCGACGACGAGGTCGAGGGGCTGAAGGCGGTCCTGGCCGACCATGCGGTGACGGTGGAGGTCGAGAAGCTGGCGGACGCCGACTGGCTGGCCATGTCGCTGTCGGGCCTGCCGCCGGTCGAGGCCGGGCGGTTCTTCGTCTATGGCGCGCACGATCAGGGCAAGGTGCCGCAAGGGCGGGTGACGCTGAAGATCGACGCCGGCGCCGCCTTCGGCACGGGCCACCACGGCACGACGGTCGGCTGTCTGGAGGCGTTCGACAAACTGCTGGAAACCGAGACGTTCGAGAAGGTTCTGGACGTCGGCTGCGGCACGGGCGTCCTGGCCATCGCGGCGGCGAAGACCGGATCGCCGATCGCCGTCGGCACCGACATCGACGAGCCCTCGGCCCGGATCGCCAATGAGAACGCCGAGATCAACGACGCCAAGTGCGACTTTTATTTCGCCGACGGCCTGAGCGATCCGCGCATCGCCCGGCACGCGCCCTATGATCTGGTGTTCGCCAACATCCTGGCCGCGCCGCTGGTGCATCTGGCGCCCGAAATCGGCGCCGCGCTGAAGTCGGGCGGGGTCGCCATCCTGTCGGGCTTGCTACGCACGCAGGAGGAGCGGGTGCTGGAGGCCTATCTGCCGTTGGGCTTCAAGGTCGAGCAGACCATCCACCACGACGCCTGGAGCGCCCTGCAACTGCGAAAGGCCTGAGGAAAGACGATGCGCCAGACCTTTGACGAAACCACCGATCCGTCCTTTGGGGCCAAGCACCTGCCGCTGCTTCGCGCCGAGATGGCGAAACAGGGTCTGGACGGCTTTCTGATCCCGCACGAGGACGAGCACCAGAACGAGTATCTGCCGGACGCCAACGAGCGGCTGGCCTGGGCGACGGGCTTCACCGGCTCGGCCGGGGCGGCGGTGGTGTTTCAGGATCGGGCCAGCATGTTCACCGACGGCCGCTATACGGTGCAGGTGAAGGCCCAGACCGATCCGGCCCTGTTCGAACGACGCGATTTGACCGAGGTCGCCGCCTATCTGGAGACGGCGGCCAGGGGGGCGGTGATCGGCTATGATCCGCGTCTGCACAGCCCCGACGCCCTGGTCGCCTTCAAGGCGGCGGCGAAGAAGGCGGGGGCCGAGTTGCGGGCGGTGAGCGCCAATCCGCTGGACCTGGCCTGGGGGGCGGATCGCCCGGCCCAGCCGACCGCGCCGGTCGTTCCGCACGCGGATGTCTATTCGGGCGAAAGCCATGCGTCCAAGCGGGCGCGGATCGGCAAGGCCGTGGCCGATGCCGGCGCCGACGCCGTGGTCCTGACCGCGCCCATGTCCATCGCCTGGCTGTTCAATGTGCGGGGCGGGGACGTGATCCGCTCGCCCCTGCCCATCGGCCAGGCCGTGGTCGAGGCGGATGGTCGGGCCAGGCTGTTCCTGGACCCGGCCAAGGTGACCAACGCTCTGCCGTCCTGGCTGGGCGACGCGGTTCAGCTTGAGGCGCCGGAGCGCTTGGGCGAGGCCCTGGACGGTCTGGCCGGGCGCAAGGTGATGATCGACCCGTCCCTGTCCTCGGCCTGGTATTTCGACCGGCTGGAAGCGGCGGGGGCGACGGTGGTGCGGGCGATGGACCCGTGCGCCGTGCCGCGCGCCGCCAAGAACGCGGTCGAGATCGAGGGCAGCCGTCAGGCCCATATCCGCGACGGGGCGGCGCTGAGCCGGTTCCTGCATTGGGTGGATACGGTCGCGCAGGAGACCCTGCCGGACGAGCGCGAGGTGGTCGAGACGCTGGAGCGGTTCCGCGAAGAGACGGGCGCGCTGAAGGACCTCAGCTTCGACACCATCGCCGGGGCCGGGCCGAACGGGGCGCTGCCGCATTACAAGCCGGTCGGCGTCACGATCCGCAAGGTGGAGAAGGGCTCGCTGCTGCTGGTGGACGGCGGCGGCCAGTATCTGGACGGCACGACCGACGTGACCCGCACCATGGCCATCGGCGAGCCGACCGAGGACCAGAAGCGCAAGTTCACCCTGGTTCTGAAGTCCCATATCGCCATGGCCACTATCCGCTTTCCCGCCGGGACCAGCGGCATGGCGCTGGACGCCATCGCGCGGGCCCCGATGTGGGCGGCGGGCCTGGATTACGACCATGGGACGGGTCACGGCGTCGGCAGCTATCTGGGCGTCCACGAGGGGCCGCAGCGGATCGCCAAATGGGGCACCAGCCAGCCGCTGCTGGAAGGGATGATCCTGTCCAACGAGCCGGGCTATTACCGCGAAGGCCACTGGGGCATCCGCATCGAGACCCTGCAGGTGGTGACGCCGGCCGTGGTTCCCGAGGGCGGCGAGCGGCCGATGCACGGGTTCGAACAGCTGACGTTCGCCCCCATCGACCGCAGACTGATCGCGGTCGAGATGCTGACCCCGGACGAACGGGCCTATGTCGACGCCTATCACGCCGAGACCCTGGCCAAGGTCGGGCCGCTGGTGGACGGCGCGGCGGGCGAGTGGCTGAAGGCGGCCTGCGCGCCGCTTTAGACCTCCGTTTCGTCTGGCCGGGAAGCGTCCTTGGGACAATGCCTGATCTGCGCGACGGGGCAGGGCAGGGCGTCGAGCGCCGAGGTCATGGCCGCATAGCCGGTGGCGACCGGAGCGTCGTAGGTCTTCCAGTCGCGGATGTCGCTGCCGGCGACCTGGGGCAGAACCAGGACGTCGGCGTCGGCCCGCGCCTGCTCCATTTCGGTGTCGGTGGTTATGGTCGCCGAACGCATCAGGATGGAGACGATGGGCGGCCCGCTCTTCCAGGCGCCCGACAGGATCCATTTCCACCAGGACGGCGGATTCTCCAGCGCCTGGGGATCGACGCCCCGCGTCTGGGACATGTCCACGCCGACGATGGGGCCGCTGTTCAACTGGCGCATGACGCTGGTGGGAAAGTTCTTCAGCACGGCGCCGTCCACCAGCACCTGACCGTCGATGACGACGGGCGGCAGGACGCCGGGAATGGCGATGGAGGCGCGCATGGCCCGGCGCATCAGGCCGGTGCGATGCACCTCGATCCGCCCCGAGGTCAGGTTGGAGGACACCGCGAAGAAGGGCAGGGCCAGGTCCGCCAGGTCGATCTCGCCATAGGCGCGTTGCAGCAGGCCCGCGACCTTGCGGGCGCGGGACATGGCGATGATCGGCACGGCGAGGTCCGACAGGGGGTCGGATTCGACGAAGGCGCGGCGGATTTCGAAATCCAGCCGCTCATGATCCCACCCCAGGGCAGGGCCGGCCGCGACCACGGCGCCCATGGAGGCGCCGCCGGCGAAGTCGATGGGGACCCTGGCGTCCTGCAAGGCCTTGACCGCGCCGATGTGGCAATAGGCGCGCGCGCCGCCGCCCGACAGCACCAGACCGACCGCCGTGCCGGTGACGACGCGAGCGATCCGCTCGGCGTCGGTCGCCAGCCCCTCGACACAGTGGAACCAACGGTCGGGCTGAAGCGCGTCCAGCCAGACCCGCGTGTTGGCCGGATGATGCATCCGGGGATCGCGCAGCAGGATCAGATCGGTCAGCCGGCGCCCGTCGCCGAAGCCGTGGCGGCGCGGCACGGACGACGGCGGGGCCAGAAGCCCGCTGCCGACGATGAACATCCGGTCCACCTGACGCGCGCACAGATTGGCCCAGGCGGGCTGATCCTGCTCGGCGACATAGAGGACGTAATCGTGGTCGCCCTCGACCCGGCTGAACCATTCGGACGCCGAGGCCAGGGCCGACTGGTCGATGACCTGGCAGGTGAAGCCCATGGCCTGGATGGCCGCGCCGATCCGCTCCACGAAGGCGCGGATGGGGCGGGGGCGGGCCGAGACGAAGCCGAAGACGCTGGGTTCCGACGCGCCGGCGGTGCGTTCGCGGGCTCGGTGGATCATCAGGCACGACAGCTCGACCATCAGGTCGGGCTCGGTGCGGGCGGCCTCGAAGAAGGCTTCGCGCGGCAGGGCCAGGATTTCGCTGTCGCGCAGGGCGACGACGGTGGCGGTGTGGGGCGTGCCGGCCAGCATGGCCATTTCGCCCACTGGCTCGCCCGCCTTGACCACGCCCAGCAGCTGGGCGGGCTGATCCGGCTCCAGCTTGAAGACGCCCAGGCGGCCCGAGCGCAGCAGATAAAGGGTGTCGGCCGGATCGCCTTCGGCGAACAGCGGCTCTCCGCCGGTCAGGGCGAACCAGCTGGCGCGGTCGATCATGCGACCTTCGAAAATGCGCGCGAGCGACGCCGCCAGCGTATCGGGACGAACCGTGGCCATGTCAGGGGTTGTAGGCGAGATTCCGGGGCGGGTGGAATGGGGGGAGGGGCATAGTCTCCTCCCTGCGGAGCGGGGAGGTGGCGCGGCGCGTCTTCGCGCCGTGACGGAGGGGCTCTTCACCGCATCACCAGCGCCTGTGGGACTTCAAGAGCCCCTCCACCGCTTCGCGGTCCCCCTCCCCGCAGAGCGGGGAGGAGACGGTCGAGCGAGCTTCTCGCGTTGCTCGTGACGGCGCGGGCGGGTAGAGCGTTCGGCTTCTCCCGCCTGACCGAAGTTTCAGACCATGCACGACATCAGAGCCATTCGCGAGAACCCCCAGGTTTACGTGGCGGGCTGGTCGTCGCGCGGGGTGGACGAGGCCGACGGGCTGACAGCCGACATCCTGCGGCTGGACGGCGAACTACGTCACGCCCAGACGACGGGGCAGGACGCCCTGGCCAAGCGCAATGCGGCCTCCAAGCTGATCGGCGCCGCCATGGGGCGCAAGGACATGGCCGAGGCCGACCGGCTGAAGGCCGAGGTCGAGGCGCTGAAGGGCGACATCGCGGCGGCGGCCGAGGTCGAGGCGCGCGTCGGCAAGGAACTGCGCGACCTGCTGGCGGCGCAAAAGAACCTGGCGGCAGAGGATGTGCCGGACGGCGAGGACGAGGCGAGCAATGTCGAGGTCTCGACCTGGGGCGAGCCGCGTCGGACGGGGCCGGCCAAGGATCACGCCGACCTGGGCGAGGCCCTGGGGGTGCTGGACTTCGAGGCGGCGGCGAAGATGTCGGGCGCGCGGTTCGCGGTGCTGAAGGGACAGTTGGCGCGGCTGGAACGGGCCGTGGGGCAGTTCATGCTGGACCTGCAGACGGATCAGCACGGGTATCTGGAGGTGAACCCGCCGTATCTGGTGCGTGACGAGGCGATGTTCGGGACCGGGCAGTTGCCAAAGTTCGAAGAGGATTTGTTCGAAATCCACGGAGAGAACCGAAAGAAGACGGCAGATCTCCAAGAAATGCGCGCGAAAGCAGCCCAATCTCCTTATTTTCAAAGGCTGCTCGACGTTGCGCATCTCGTCAACAATGCCACGGCCGGCCTGGATCCTTCGAAAGGCGCGGAGTTCCAAAGCGCCATCGAAGAACTGATCACCATATCGAAAGATGAGCGCACCGATAAACAGCGATGGGCTGAACTCATCTTTGCTAAATACCCGCAAGAGGCTGTGGAGCACTGGCATAGATATTTTCTTATCCCCACCGCCGAAGTCTCCCTGACCAATCTCGTGCGCGAGACCATCCTGCCCGAGGACGAACTGGCGACGCCGATGCGGATGACGGCTTTGACGCCGTGCTTCCGGGCCGAGGCGGGGTCGGCGGGGCGCGATACGCGCGGGCTGATCCGCCAGCACCAGTTCAGCAAGGTCGAGATGGTGTCGATCACGCGGCCGGAAGACTCAGACGCCGAGCATGAGCGCATGACGCAGTGCGCCGAGGCGGTGCTGAAGGCGCTGGAGCTGCCGTTCCGGCGGATGCTGCTGTGCAAGGGCGACATGGGCTTTTCGGCGCAGAAGACCTTCGACCTGGAGGTCTGGCTGCCCAGCCAGGGGACCTATCGCGAGATCAGCAGTTGCTCGAACTGTGGGGACTTCCAGGCGCGGCGCATGGATGCGCGGTTCAAGCGCGCCGGCGAGAAGAAGACCGAGTTCGTCCATACGCTGAACGGCTCTGGCCTGGCGGTCGGCCGGACGCTGGTGGCGATCATGGAGAACTATCAGCAGGACGACGGGCGGATCGCCGTGCCGACGGTGCTGCAGCCCTATATGGGCGGTCTTCAGTTCGTTGGCGGCGGTCAATGATCTTTCCGCTCATCCCGGCGAAAGCCGGGACCCAGTGCTTTGGGCGAGGGGCGGACGATGTTCGCGCGCCTTCGATCCAACGCACTGCCGAGCGACAGAACGGGGTCCCGGCTTTCGCCGGGATGAGCGGAGTTTAGAGTGCGAATTCTTCTGACCAACGACGACGGGATCGAGGCCGAGGGTCTGGCCTGTCTGGAGCGGATCGCGCGGACGATCAGCGACGATGTGTGGGTGTGCGCGCCCGCCGTCGAACAGTCGGGCAAGGGGCGGGGGATCACCCTGACTGAGCCGCTGCGCGTGCTGAACCTGGGCGAAAAGCGGTTCGCGGTGACGGGAACCCCGACCGACTGCGTCGTGCTGGCCGTCAACGACCTGATGCCGGAGAAGCCGGACCTGGTGCTTTCGGGCGTCAATCGCGGGCACAATATCGGCGAGGACGTCAGCTATTCCGGCACGGTGGCCGGCGCCTTGCAGGGCATGGCCTTCGGCATTCGCTCCATCGCCCTGAGCCAGAGCCTGGAGCGGTTCCACGACGAGGTTGTGGCGCATTGGGAGACGGCGGAAGCCTTTGCGCCCGCCATCATCGGCCGGTTGCTGGCGCAGAAATGGGCGCCGGGCGTGGTGATGAACCTGAACTTCCCCAACCGCCGCCCCGAAGAGGTGGATCAGATCGAGGTGACGACGCAAGGGTTCCGCGACGTGGGCGAGATGCACGCCGTGCGCCGCACCGATCTGCGCGGACGCGACTATTACTGGATGAGCTTCCGCGGCGAAAAGCGCGAACACGCCGAGGGCACGGACCTGCGCGCCATCGACGAGGGGCGGATCTCGGTCACGCCGCTGCATATCGACCTGACCCATATGTCCAGCGTCTACGACCTGAAGAAGGTGCTGGGCGGGGCGCCGCCCAAGACGGCGCCCGCCGCCGCATGAACCTGCACGACGACCGCGCCGGCCGCCTGATCCTGTCGCTGCGTCAGCAGGGGGTCACGGACCCGCGCGTGCTGAAGGCGATGGAGAGCATCGACCGGGCGGTCTTCGTGCACGAGAAGTTCCTGGACCAGGCTTGGGAAGACCAGGCCCTGCCCATCGACTGCGCCCAGACGATCAGCCAGCCCTATATCGTCGGCCTGATGACCCAGGCGCTGGAGGTCCAGGCCCGGCACCGGGTGCTGGAGATCGGCACCGGCAGCGGATACCAGTGCGCGGTCCTCAGCCGCCTGGCGCGCTATGTCTATTCTGTCGAGCGTTACCGCAGCCTCCTGGTCGAGGCGGAAGGCCGCCTGCGCACGCTGGAGATCGAGAACGTCATCACCAAACATGGCGACGGCGGCCTGGGCTGGGCCGAACAGGCGCCGTTCGACCGGATCATGGTCACGGCCGCCTCGCCGACCGAGCCGACCGAACTGCTGAAACAGCTGAAGCCGAACGGCGTGCTGGTCGCGCCGGTGGGCCGGACCTCGGTGCAGATGCTGCATCGCTATGTGGGCCAGGGCGACGGCTCCTTCCGCCGCGAAAGCCTGACGGAGGTGCGGTTCGTGCCGCTGGTCGAAGGGACGGCGAAGGAGGGGTAGCGGATCGTGAGTGGTGAGGCGTGAAGCGTGATCAGAGGAAGCGAAAATCCCAGTCACGACTCACGGCTCACCGCTCACGACCGGCCTCCGCCCCAATTCCGCGACGATTGCGGGGTTGGCTTATGGGGCGCGAGCGGGCACACCGGGCGGGCGAGTTTAACCATGCGAGGAGCGGCCGGTGGCGGTGATTTCGGGCTGGATGAGAGCGGCGTTGATCGCGGGAGCTTCGCTGAGCGCGGCGGCCTGCATGACCTATCCGTCCGAACCGAGGTACTCCACCCATGCGGCGCCCGCCCCGGCGCCGGATCGCGGGGCCTATCCGCCCGCAGGCGGCCAGCAGTCGGCCTATCCCGGCGGGCCGCAGGGCCAGCCCGCGCGCCCAGCACCCTATGAATCGCCGCCGCCGGCGACGGCGCCCATCGGTCAGGTGGAGGGCGGGGCCCTGCCGCCGCCGGTCACGGTGACGCCCGGCCAGCCGACCTCTGCACCGCCCGCCTATGAGCCGTCGTACCCGGCGCCGTCCACCGCGCCGTCGGGGCCGGTTCGGCCCGGCGCGGCCTATGTGATTCAGCCGGGCGACACCATCTCGGGCGTCGGGCGCCGGTTCCAGACGCCGGTGCAGACCCTGATCGACCTGAACGGCCTGGGGCCGCGCGGCGCCATCACCTCGGGCCAGCGAATCATCCTGCCGCAAGCGGCGGTGGATACGGGAAGCGACCCCTATGCGACCGGCGCCTCGCCCGTCGGGGTTCTGGTGCCCAACAACGGCGTGATCCCGCCGCCGCCGCCGCCGCCCTCGGGCAATGCGGCCCTGCCGGTGCAGACGCGGCCGGTGACGCAGCCGTTTTCGCCCGGCGCCGCCCAGGCGCCGGCCGCGCCGGGCGCGGCCGCTGCGGGACAGCCGAATCTGCTGTGGCCCGTGCGGGGCGACATCGTTCGCCGCTTCGGCCCCGTCGGCATGGGCGAGCGCAATAACGGCATCAACATCGGCGCCTCGGCCGGCGCGGCGGTCAGCGCCTCGGCGCCGGGCCGCGTGGCCTATGTCGGCAGCGATCTGGTCGGCCAGGGTCTGACGGTCCTGATCGTCCACGCCAATGGCTGGCGCACCGTCTATGGCCATCTGGGCTCGGCGACGGTGAAGGACGGCGACGACGTGCGGGCTGGCCAGCAGGTCGGCACCGTGGGCCTTACGGCCGGCGACGGACGCCCCTCCATCCACTTCGAGACGCGCCAGATGCGCGGCGACGACCCCGTCGCGGTCGATCCCCTGACCGTATTGCCGCGCTGACGCTTTTAGCCGCGTTGCAATCCGCAAGGCGCGGCTAGCGCCAGGACGCCTTGCGTCCTGGCGTGACATATTTGCTTAGGCGCGATCTATTCCGAAAACCGGCTTTCACTTTTCGGGATCGCGCACTACGTTCCGCGCCTCGTTTTAATGGGGGGCCGACGAGGGCCGCCCTTTTCGTATTCGGAGACTACCATGGGCGGAGCGGCTGACGGCGGCTTGATGGCGCAACTGATCGGCTTTGCGCCCATCATCGGCATCTTCATCCTGTTCTACTTCCTGCTGATCCGTCCGCAGCAGAAGCGCGCCAAGGAACACGCCGCCGCCATCGGCGCGGTCAAGCGCGGTGACACGGTCGTTCTGGGCAGCGGCATGATCGGCAAGGTGACCCGCGTCGAGGACGCCGAGGTCAACGTCGAGATCGCGCCCAGCGTCAATGTGCGGGTGGTCAAGTCCATGATCGCCGAGGTGCGCAACCGCACCGCCATAGCCGCCAACGATTCCAAGGCCTGATACGCGCTCGTATCGCTGAGACCCGGACCGCCTCATGATTCAGCTGTCGCGCTGGAAAGTCATCCTCGTCGTCGCCTCGGCGATCATCGGCTGCCTGCTGGCCTATCCCAACCTGTTGGGCCCGGCCCAGCGCGAGGCGCTGCCCGGCTGGCTGCCGAAGAACGCGCTGAACCTGGGGCTGGACCTTCAGGGCGGGTCGTACCTGCTGCTGGAAGTCGACGTGCCGAAGATGCGCGAAAAGCGCGTCACCAACCTGATCGAAGACGTGCGCGTCACGCTGAGCGGCGCGGGCATCGCCACCAACGGCTTCCAGCGTGAAGCGGGCGGCGTGGTCGCCACCCTGGCCAATCCGGCCCAGACCGACGCGGCGTTCAAGGCGCTGCAGCAACTGGGCGGACAGACCGGACCGGGCGGTCAGGTCGAGCGCGCCGCGACCCGCCTGGGCGACGGCCGCATCCGCTTCGCCTATACCGACGCCGCGCTGAACGGCATGGGCGCGACGGCGGTGGATCAGTCCATCGAGGTGGTGCGCCGCCGGATCGACAGCCTGGGCACGCGCGAACCCTCCATCACCCGCCAGGGCGCCGACCGGATCGTGGTCCAGGCGCCGGGCGAGAGCGATCCGTCCAAGCTGGAGGAGGTCATCGGCCAGACGGCGCAACTGACCTTCCAGATGGTGGACGTCGAAAACTCGGTCAACGACGCCATCGCCGGCCGCGTGCCGCCGGATTCCGAACTGCTGCAAGGCGAGGACGGCACACCCTATCTGGTCAAGAAGCGCGTGCTGGTGTCGGGCGAGAACCTGACCCGCGCGGGCGTCGGTTCGGACCAGAGCGGCCGTCCGGCCATCGACTTCCGCTTCGACGGCGCCGGCGCGCGCCGGTTCGGCGAGGCCACGGCCGCGAACCTGCAGAAGCCCTTCGCCATCATCTTGGACGGCAAGGTCATTTCGGCCCCGACGATCCAGAGTGCAATCACCTCGGGCTCGGGCCAGATCACCGGCAACTTCTCGATTCAGGAAGCCTCGACCCTGGTCAACCTGCTGAACGGGGGCGCCCTGCCGGCGCCGCTGAACGTGGAGGAGCGCCGCACCGTGACGGCCGAACTGGGCGCGGACGCGGTCGCCGCCGGCGCCCTGTCCACGGCGGTCGGTTTCGCCATCATCGTGTTGTTCATGATCCTGGCCTACGGCCTGTTGTTCGGCGGCGTGTCGGTGGTCGGTCTGGTGCTGAACGGCGTGCTGATCGTGGCGGCCATGTCGCTGACGCAGGCGACGCTGACGCTGCCGGGCATCGCGGGTCTGATCCTTACCTTCGCCGTGGCCGTGGACGCCAACGTCCTGATCTATGAGCGGATGCGCGACGAGGCCCGGGCGGGCCGCAGCGTGATCGCCTCGATGGACGCCGGCTTCAACAAGGCCATGGGCACCATCGTCGACGCCAACCTGACCACCCTGGTCGCCGCCGGCATCATGTTCGTGTTCGGGGAGGGGCCTGTGCGCGGCTTCGCCTGGACCCTGACCATCGGCGTGTTCACCTCGGTCTTCTCCTCGGTCCTGGTCGCCCAGGTCCTGCTCGGCTACTGGCTCAAGAAGGCCAAGCCCAAAAAACTGCCGATCGCGGAGTGATGGCGATGCGTGGATGGCCCCTTATCAAACTGCTGCCGCAGAAGACAAACTTCCATTTCGTCAAATATTCGCGCGCGGCGGGCATCGTCTCGGTGATCCTGTGCGTGGCCTCGATCGTGGCCTGTTTCGTGCCCGGCCTGAACATGGGCATCGACTTCCGGGGCGGCGCCTCGATGGAGGTGTCCAAGCCCGCCGGCCAGCAAATCCAGCTGGACCGCGTGCGCGAGGCCGTGAACGGCCTGAACCTGGGCGACGTCCAGGTGCAGGGCATCGCGCGACGCGACACCAACGCCGATGACGGATCGACCGCCATCCTGCGCTTCCAGGTGCCGGAAGGCCGCGACCAGACCCAGGTGGTCCAGCAGGTCGAAGGCGCCATCAGCAATGCGGTGGGCCAGGTCAATTATTCGGGCGTGAGCGTCGTCGGCTCCAAGGTGTCGGGCGAGCTGTTCACCTCGGGCCTGTTGGCGCTGGGCGTCGCGATCGGCCTGATGTTCCTCTACATCTGGTTCCGGTTCGAACCGCAGTTCGGCTTCGGCGCCGTGGTCGGCCTGCTGCACGACGTGATCCTGACGTTCGGCCTGATCGTGCTGTTCAAGCTGGAATTCAGCCTGAACATGGTGGCCGCCGTGCTGACCGTGATCGGCTATTCGATGAACGACACCGTCGTGGTGTTCGACCGCCTTCGCGAGAACCTGCGCAAATACAAGACCATGCCGCTGCGCGACGTGATCGACCTGTCGCTGAACGAGACCCTGTCGCGGACCATCATCACCGGCGTCACCGCCGTCATGGTGCTGGCGGCCCTGGCCATCTTTGGCGGCGAGGCGCTGTTCGGCTTCTCCATCGCCCTGATGTTCGGCATCGTGATCGGCACCTATTCGTCGATCTATGTCGGCGCGCCGATCATCCTGCTGTGGGGCGTGCGACGCGGGGGCGGCGCGTCCGACGACGCCAAGCCGATCAAGCTGGGCATGGCCAGCCGGCCCTAGGCCCGCGCGCGATCGCTGGAAAACCAAGCCGCCCCGGCATCGCTCGGGCGGCCTTTTCCTTGGCCGGCGTCCATTCAAGGCTAGGCTTATGAAAGCTCTCGCCTCCGCCATCGTCGCCTTCGCCCTGACCAGCGCCCTGTCCGCCTGCACCGACAGCCGGCGCGCGCGCAACGACGCCACCTGGGGCGACAAGCCGGCGGACATCACCTGCTGGACCTATGGGGTCGAGACCTTCAAGGGGCGGTCGACGGGCAAGGTCGAATACAACGACGGCGGCCGGATCGCCTTCGTCGACGCCGCCAACAACCGCTATACGACCGTCGATGGCGAATGCCGGGTCGTCTATGTGCAGCCGGTCAAATAGGCCGAGATCGGCGATAGCGGGCGGAGGCCGGAGCCTCCGCCCTGGATTTGATCAGCGCAGCGAGGCGGTGAAGCGCTGGATGCGAGCGCAGGCCTCTTCCAGCACCGCATCCGATGTGGCGTAGCTGATGCGGAAATAGGGACTGAGGCCGAAGGCCTCGCCCTGGACCACGGCCACGCCCTCGGCGTTCAGCAGTTCGGCGGCGAAGGTGCTGTCGCCGTCGATGACCGCGCCGCCCTCCGTCGTCTTGCCGATCAGGCCGGCGATGGAGGGATAGACGTAGAAGGCGCCCTCGGGCGTGGCGCAGGTGATGCCGGTCGCCTGGTTCAGCATCGACACGACCAGATCGCGACGCTGCTCGAAGGCGGCCTTGCGCTCGGGGATGAAGTCCTGCGGGCCGTTCAGGGCCTCGACGGCCGCCCACTGGCTGATGCTGGCGGGGTTGGAGGTCGTCTGGCTGGCCACCTTGCGCATCAGGTCGATCAGCGCCTTGGGGCCGCCGGCGTAGCCGATGCGCCAGCCGGTCATGGCATAGGCCTTGGACACGCCGTTGACCGTCAGTGTGCGATCGATCAAGTCCGGGGCGACCTGGGCGATGGTGGTGTATTCGAAGTCGCCATAGACGAGGTGCTCGTACATGTCGTCGGTCAGCACCCAGACGTGGGGGTGACGACGCAGCACCTCGGCCAAGGCTTCCAGCTCGGCGCGAGTGTAGGCGGCGCCGGTGGGGTTGGACGGGCTGTTCAGGATCAGCCAGCGCGTCCTGGGCGTGATCGCGGCCTCAAGCACGGCGGGCAGCAGCTTGAAGCCGTCCTTCTCCTCGCCGATCACGGTGACAGGCTCGCCGCCCGCCAGCAGAACCATGTCGGGATAGCTGACCCAATAGGGGGCGGGCACGATGACCTCGTCGCCGGGGTTCAGGGTGGCGACCAGGGCGTTGAAGATGACGGGCTTGCCGCCCGGCGCGACGTGGATGTTGGCGGCCGTGTAGTCGAGCCCGTTCTCGCGCTTGAACTTGGCGACGATGGCGGCCTTCAGTTCGGGCATGCCGTCGGCGTCGGTGTATTTGGTCTCGCCCCGATTGATGGCGACGATGGCGGCCTGTTTGATGTTGTCGGGCGTATCGAAGTCGGGCTCGCCGGCGCCCAGGCCGATCACGTCGCGGCCTTCGGCTTTAAGCTTCCGGGCCTGCGCGGTGACGGCGATGGTGGCCGAAGGCTTGACGCGGGCGAGGGCGGAAGATTGCAGGCTGGACATCGTAATCCCGTCGATTTGAAAGATTCATGCCGGGGAGGCGGGGTTGTTTACGCGCCGTCGCCGCGCGGGACAATGCGCTGACGCTCGCTAATACAGGCGGCGGGTGATAAGCGGCCGGTCTGATGCGCTGGATCATCGATTTCCTGTCGAACATGGAGGCGCGTCGCTGGCGCGCGGTGCTGGCGACGGCCTTGCTGCTGGGCGCCATGATCGCCCTGTTCGCGGTGGGCAAGAGCCAGCTGGGCCTGGACGCCGAGGGACGGCTGGAAGCCTGGCTGGCCGGGTTTCGCCATGGGCCGTGGGGGCTGGTCGCCGCCATCGTGGTCTTCACCGTTTCGGCCTTCTTCGGCGCGCCGCAGTTCATCCTGATCGCCGCCTGCGTGGTGGCGTTCGGACCGTGGTTCGGCTTCCTCTACAGCTGGATCGCGACCGTGGTGTCGGCGGGCGTGACCTATTGGCTGGGGCGCGGGCCGACGGCGCGGCTGCTGGAACGGCACGGCGGCAAGACGGTGGGGCGGCTGACGCGGTTCGTCGGCAAGAACGCCTTCTACGCCAGCTTCATGATCCGCAATGTGCCCTCGGCGCCCTTCATCGTCGTGAACATGGCGTTCGGCGCGGCGCGGGCGTCGTTCATGGGCTTTCTGGCCGGCTGCGCGTTGGGCGTGTTGCCCAAGACGGCGCTGGTGGCCTTCTTCGGCGGATCGTTCATGACGGCGGTCAGCGGCGATGGGATCTGGACGTCGGCCATATTGGCGGGCGTGGCCCTGGCGTGGCTGGGGCTGATGCTGGTCGTGCGGGAACTGGTCAAGCGGCGCGAAGCCGCCAGAGGAGACTGAAGGCGATGCTGAAGCTCTATTATTCGCCCGGCGCCTGCGCCATGGCCTCGCATATCGCGCTTGAAGAGGCGGGCGCGGACTATGAGACGGTCAGGATCGACCTGAAGGCCGGTGAGCAGAAGACGCCGGAATATCTGGCGATCAATCCGGCGGGCGTGACCCCTGCCCTGGTGACGGACGAGGGCGTGCTGACCGAGAACCTCGTCATCATGGGCTATGTCGCCCAGACCCATCCCGAGGCGAAGCTGGCCGACAACGGCTCCAGCTTCAACTTCGGCAAGATGCAATCCTTCAACGGCTTCCTCGGGGCGTCGCTGCATCCGGCGGTGTCGCGCGCCCTGTTCGCACGGCCTCCGCTGCAGGGCGAGGCCAAGGCCGCGGCGCTGGAGGCCGCCCTGGTCAAATACCGGCTGGTCGAGGACGCCCTGTTCAAGGGGCCGTGGGCGATGGGCGAGGCCTATACGGTGGCGGACGGCTATCTGAGCGTCTTCACCCGCTGGGGGCGTCAGGCCGGCTTCCTGGACCCGGCGCGGTTCCCCAGGCTGAACGATCACCTGGACCGGATGCAGGCCCGGCCGGCCGTGCAGCGCGTGCTGGCGGCCGAGGGATTGTCCGCCGTCTGACGATCCGACGGCTGGGAGCCGGGCGCTGCGGTTCGGTATCCCCAGTCCGGCGGCGCCGGCGCAGGGTTCTGTTATGACGAGACCGTCATCGGGGCTTGTATTCCCGTTTTCTTACAGGCAAACCCGCCGTCGGTAGGCGTGGCGAATACGATCAGGAACTGTCCGGCGTGGGGATGTCGAGGCAGTTGGGCGTCGCCAGGTCGACTGCGAACACTGAAGACGCCCTGGCCAGCTAACAACGGTATCGATTCCCATGAGTTTTTCCCTTTTCGGCGCGATTTCGAATGACATCGCGATGGACCTGGGCACCGCCAACACCCTGATCTACATGAAGGGCAAGGGCATCGTCCTGAACGAGCCGTCCGTCGTGGCGCTGAGAAACGTCGGGGGGCGCAAGGTCGTCCACGCCGTCGGGATAGAGGCCAAGCAGATGCTGGGCCGCACGCCGGGCCACATGGAAGCCATCCGCCCGATGCGCGACGGCGTCATCGCCGACTTCGAAGTCGCCGAAGAGATGATCAAGCACTTCATCCGCAAGGTGCATAACCGCAAAGGGTTCGTGAACCCCAAGATCATCGTCTGCGTGCCGTCCGGCGCCACGGCGGTCGAGCGCCGCGCGATCAACGACAGCTGCCTGAACGCCTCGGCCCGCCGCGTGGGCCTGATCGACGAGCCGATGGCCGCCGCGATCGGCGCCGGCCTGCCGATCCACGAGCCAACCGGCTCGATGGTCGTCGACATCGGCGGCGGCACGACGGAAGTCGCCGTCCTGTCGCTGTCGGGCATCGTCTATTCGCGTTCGGTCCGCGTCGGCGGCGACAAGATGGACGACAGCATCATCAGCTACATGCGTCGCAATCATAATCTGCTGATCGGCGAAACGACCGCCGAACGCATCAAGAAGGACATCGGCACGGCCCGCATCCCGGCCGACGGCGAAGGCCTGTCGATCGAGGTCAAGGGCCGCGACCTGATGCAGGGCGTGCCGCGCGAAGTCCGCATTTCCGAACGCCAGGCCGCCGAAGCCCTGGCCGAGCCGGTGACGCAGATCATCGAGGCTGTGAAGGTCGCGCTGGAAGCCACCCCGCCGGAACTGGCCGCCGACATCGCCGACAAGGGCATCATGCTGACGGGCGGCGGCGCCCTGCTGCGCGGCCTGGATGTCGAGATCCGCGACCACACCGGCCTGCCGGTCTCGGTGGCGGACGATCCGCTGTCGTGCGTGGCCATCGGCTGCGGCCGCGTGCTGGAACATCCGCGCTGGATGAAGGGCGTGCTCGACTCCGCGCTCTGATCGCGCCGTTCGACCCCTTGGCGGCCAGGCGAAAGCTTGGCCGCAAATCCTTGCCCCGCCTGCACGATCACGGTTCCATTCCGGCCTTGATTTTGCGATAGGCAGGGCGTGCGGCGGGTGGCGTCCCGCCGATTCCAATCCTTTTGAGTGAAAGGTCGCCCGTGGCGTTTCGCGACGGACCTTTTGAGAACATCAAGGTGCCGCTGGTCTGGACCGCCGCGGTGGTCGCAGTCGTGGCCATCGTCGCGGCCGTCGTGCTGTTGCTGGGCGACCGGCCGACGGCCGAGGGCGGCTCCAGCGTCGGCGCGGCGCGCGGCGGGTTCGAGACGGCGGCCGGGCCGGTCGGCGGCGTTCTGGCGGCGCCCGTGCGCTGGGCCGGAGGCGTGCGCGACTATATCGGCGGCTATTTCTTCGCCATCGGCGAGAACCGGCGGCTGAAGGCCGAGAACGCCGAACTGCGCGAATGGCGCGACCAGGCGATCGCGCTGAAGAACGTCAACAGCCGCTACGAAGCCATGCTGGGCCTGCGGGTCGAGCCGGCGGTGGCCATGGCGACGGGGCGGGCGATTTCGGACGCGCGCGGGCCGTTCAATCGCGCCAAGCTGCTGGACGTCGGTTCGGCCCAGGGCGTGCGGATCGGCAATCCGGTCATCAGCGAACATGGCCTGGTCGGACGGATTACGGGCGTCACCTCGGGCGTCAGCCGGATGGTGCTGCTGACCGACGTGGCGTCGCGCACGCCGGTCATGATCGAACGCACCGATGCGCGCGCCATGTTGACCGGCGACGGCGGCGACAGCCCGCGCCTGGAGTTCATTCGCGGCGCGGGCGCCGTTCAGGCGGGCGACCGGATTCTGAGTTCGGGCGACGGCGGCGGTCTGCCGCGCGGCCTGCCCGTCGGCGTGGCGGCCAAGGGTGTGGACGGCGCCTGGCGGGTCAAGCTGTTCAGCGATCACGGCGCGGTGGACTATGTGCGGGTGCTGCTGTTCCAGAGCTTCGGCCAGCTGGTCAGTCCCGAGGCGTTGAACGCGCCGCCGCTGGCGGGCCTGACCACGGCGCCGGAGCCGAACGCGGCCGAACTGAGCGCCATTCGCGACGCCGCCGCGCGTCGTCAGGCCGCGCAACAGGCCCAGGCCCAGCAACAGGCTGAGCGGGCGAGGGCGGCCGCCGCCGTCGCTGCGACCCCTGCGGCCACGCCGCCTGCCGCAGCCACGACCCGTCCTGCGCCGGCGACGCCTCGGCCGGCCGCGCGCGCGCCCCAGACGCCGGCCGCCGGCCCCACCGTTCCGGCCGCGACGCCCGCGCCCGCACCAGCGCCGGGGGGCGCGCTGTGAGACGGCCGGTCGCGGTTCGGGTCGTCGGGCCCCTGCAGTGGATCGTCTATCCGGCCCTGGCCGCCGTCGCCGCCACCGTGGTTCTAGCGACGCCGGTGCAGCTGTTCGGCCTGCATCTGCCCGAGCCGGTCGCGCCCATGATCCTGGCCTTCGCCTGGCCGCTGATCCGGCCGTCGATGACGGCGCCGGCGGTGCTGTTCGCCCTGGGACTGTTTCTGGACCTGTTCTGGAACGCGCCCTTGGGCCTGTGGGCGCTGTGTCTGATGGCGGTCTATTTCACGGTCCTGATGTCGCGCAATCTGATGGCGGGGCATGAGGGGCTGATCCGGTTCGGCGCCTATGCGGCCTGCACGCTGGGCGCCTTTGGACTGGCCTATATGATCGTGGCGGTGCGGGCGGCCAATGCGCCGGCCATCGCGCCGCTGGTCGCGCAGATCGCGCCGACGCTGATGCTGTATCCCGTGGCCAATTGGATGCTGGATCGGTTCGACGACGGGGATATTCGGTTCCGATGAGCGGCGAACCCTCCATCTTCTTCGAAGACGTCAACGAGCGGCAGGGCTCCTTCCTGCGGCGCACCTTCATCGTGGGCGGGGCCACGGCGCTGGGGATCACGGCGCTGATCGGCCGGCTGGGTCAGCTGCAGGTCGTGCAGGCCCAGGAATATGCGACCCTGTCGTCGCAGAACCAGTTTAACTTCCGCATGGTGCCGCCGCCGCGCGGCCTGATCAAGGACCGCAACGGCGTCGTCATCGCCGGCAACCGGCCCAGCTTCCGCGTGCTGGTCGTGCGCGACGAGACCAAGGATCTGGACCAGACGCTGGACCTCTTGGGCCAGGTGCTGCCCGACACGCTGGAGCGCCGACGCGCCATCATCCGCGACGTCAATGCGGCCTCCAAGTTCAATCCCGTGCCGGTCAAGAGCGACCTGACCTGGGAGGAGTTCGCCAAGGTCAATCAGTACGCCAACGAACTGCCCGGCGTGATGGTGGATATGAACGAGGCCCGATACTATCCGTTCGGCGGGGCCTTCGCCCACGTCGTCGGCTATGTGGCCAAGGTGTCGGACCGCGACGTGAAGGCGCTGCGCGACAAGGGCCAGCAGCCGCCGCCGCTGCTGTTCAATCCCAGCTTCCGCATCGGGCGTCAGGGCGTCGAAAAGGCGCTGGACGTGTCGCTTCGCGGCGAACCGGGCGGCAACCGGGTCGAGGTGGATGCGCGCGGGCGCGTGGTGGCCGAGGACATCGGCGGGTCGCGCCCGGCCGTGCCCGGCAAGGAAGTCGTGCTGACGCTGGACGCCGACGTGCAGAACCGGGCGTTGGAGGTGTTCGGCGACGAGTCCGGCGCCTGCGTCGTGATGGATGTCCGCAACGGCGACATCCTGTGCATGATGTCGGCGCCGTCGTTCGATCCGAACCTGTTCGTCGGCGGGGTGCCGACCAAGACCTATCGCGCCCTGGCCGACTATGAGCGCAAGCCCCTGCTGGACAAGACGATCAACGGCACCTTCCCGCCGGGATCGACGTTCAAGCCCACCACGGCGCTGGCCCTGCTGGAAGCCGGGGTCGATCCCAATCTCACCGTGGTCTGCACCGGCGCCTATCGCACCGGCAACAGGGTGCAGCGCTGCTGGGGGCGGCATGGCGTGCAAAACATGCACAACGCCATCAAGAACTCGTGCGACGTCTATTTCTACGCCATGTGCAACCGGGCGGGCGTGGACAACATCCGCAAGGCGGCGCTGGCCGTCGGGTTCGAGCATACGTTCGACATCGGCGTGGACAATCAGAAGAAGGGGCTGCTGCCCTCGACCGAATGGAAGGCGCGGACCTTCCCGCGCGATCCGGTCTGGCACCCCGGCGAGACGACTTCGGTCGCCATCGGCCAGGGGGCGATCACCGTCAACGCCCTGCAGCTGGCGGTCATGACCTCGCGGCTGGCCAACGGCAAGAAGGCGCTGCAGCCGCGTCTGATCAAGTCCATCGGCGGGGTCGAACAGCCCAGCGGGGCCGAGGCGCCCGACCTGCCGTTCAAGCCCGAACATATCGAATATGTGCGCCAGGGCATGATCGCGGTGGCCAACGACCGATCCGGCACCGCCTATCGCCAGAGCCAGCTGGGCCTGGGCGACATCCAGATGGCCGGCAAGACCGGCACGGCCCAGGTGCGCAACTACGGCACCGGGTCGCGCAAGAGCGACATCTGGGCGCTGAAGGACCACAATCTGTTCGTCGCCTTCGCCCCGGTGGATGCGCCGCGCTATGCGGTCGCGATCATCGTCGAGCACGGCGGCAAGGGCGGGGCCACGGCCGGCGCGCCGCGCGCGAGAGAGGTGATGCGCACCGTCCTGCTGAAGGACCCGGACATGCGCGCGCGTATCGAGCGGCCCCCGCCGCCCGAGCCGACCGGCGACGCCATCGTCGAGGACGGCGTGGTCGGCGCAGCGCCCGAGCCGGACGTGGTCGCCCCGCCGGAGCCGGCGCGCGCGACCCCCAGCACGACCAGCGGCCCGCGCCCCTATCTGTCCGAGCCGGGCCGTTGACCGCCTCGGCCCTGTCGCGACCCGGCGAGCGCGAGCGCGTCTCGACCAAGCTGGGCCAGATCGATTGGCGGCTGACGGCGCTGCTGTGCGTGGTCGCCGGCACCGGCGCGATGATGCTGTATTCGGTGGCGGGTGGATCGTGGTCGCCGTGGGCGGCCAAACACCTGATCCGCTTCGGCATGTGCCTGGCGCTGATGCTGGCGCTGTCGTTGATCACCATCCGCTACTGGTTCGCGCTGGCCTATCCGATCTATGGGCTGGCGCTGTTCCTGCTGGCGCTGGTGGAGACGCCGCTGGGGTATCATGCGCTGGGGGCGACGCGCTGGCTGGACCTGGGCTTCACCCGCATCCAGCCGTCCGAGATCATGAAGATCGGCGTCGTTCTGGCCCTGGCCCGCTGGTATCACGGTGCCTCGGCCAAGGAGGCGAGTTTCCACTGGAAGCTGATCTTCCCCGTGGGGATCATCGGCCTGCCGTTCCTGCTGGTCGCGCACCAGCCGGACCTGGGTTCGGCCATGCTGATCGGCCTGACGGGGGCGGCGATGATGTTCGTGGCGGGCCTGAGCTGGCGGATCATCGTGCCGCTGATTGTGGCGGCGGCGGTTCTGGTGCCGCCCTATGTGATGTTCGGGATGCACGACTATCAGCGCCACCGCGTGCTGACCTTCCTGAGCCCCGAGGCCGATATGGCGGACAAGGGCTATCAGATCGTGCAGTCCAAGATCGCCATGGGATCGGGCGGTCCGCTGGGACGCGGCTTCGGCCTGGGCAGTCAAAGCCAGCTGGAGTTCCTGCCCGAACGCCAGACCGACTTCATCTTCGCCGCCTTCGCCGAAGAGTTCGGCTTCGTGGGCACCTTCACCCTGTTGGCCTGTTACGCGGCCATTATCCTGATCTCGCTGAGGATCGCGTCGCTGTCGCACAGTCACTTCGGGCGATTGGCGGCGTCGGGGGTGACGGCGACCTTCGCGCTTTATGTGCTGATCAACGGGGCGATGGTGATGGGGTTGGCGCCCGTGGTCGGGGTGCCGATGCCGCTGCTGTCCTATGGCGGCACGGTGATGCTTACGGTGATGATCGGCTTTGGGCTGGTCATGGCCACCCGGGTCCACCGTTATGCCGAACTGCCCAAGGGGCATGGGTTGATCTGACGTTACGTCAGCTAAGTGATCGGCATTCAGGTTTCGCTTCCTAAGCGGACGATTTCGAAGATAAGCTCGTTTCCAACGATCCCTTCGCGGCGGCTGCGGCCGTCAGCGGGGACGAATGGGAGACGATGCATGACCGACCTGGAGCGCTTCCGCGCCGAGACCCGCGCATGGCTGGCCGACAACTGCCCGGCCGAGTGTCGCGGGCCGATGGCCGACGACGAGATGATCTGGGGCGGGCGAAACCCGCAGTTCAAGACGCCGGCGCACAAGCAATGGCTAGAGCGGATGGGCGCGCGCGGCTGGACGGCGCCGGAATGGCCCAAGGAATACGGCGGCGGGGGGCTGAGCCGTGAGGAGGCCAAGGTGCTGGCCTCGGAACTGCGGCGCATCAAGGCGCAGCCGGCCCTGGCCAGTTTCGGCGTCTGGATGCTGGGCCCGGCGTTGCTGGCCTTCGGCGCCGAAGAGCAGAAGAAGCGTTTCCTGCCCGAAATCGTGCGCGGCGAAGTGCGCTGGTGCCAAGGCTATTCCGAGCCGGGCGCGGGGTCCGATCTGGCGTCCATTCAGACGCGGGCCGAGGACCGGGGCGACCATTGGATCGTCAATGGCCAGAAGATCTGGACCTCCTATGCCGACAAGGCCGACTGGATCTTCTGCCTGGTGCGGACCGACCCGGAGGCGCCCAAGCATCTGGGCATCAGCTTCGTGCTGTTCGATATGAGGACGCCGGGCGTGACGACGCGGCCGATCACCCTGATCAGCGGCAAGTCGCCCTTCTGCGAGACCTTCTTCGACGATGTGCGGGTGGAGAAGGAAAACCTGGTCGGCACGCTGAACCGGGGCTGGGACGTGGCCAAATATCTGTTGGCGCACGAACGGACCATGATCGGCGCCATGGGCGAGGTCGGGGGCGGGCGGCCGGTGGGGCAGGTGGCGCTGGACGCCATCGGCGCGGACGAGGCCGGGCGGCTGGACGAGCCGATGCTGCGCGCCCGGATCGCGGACCTGGAGATCGACGCCGCCGCCTTCCGTCTGGCGATGGAGCGGGTGGGCGATCAGGTGAAGGCCAAACAGGCGCACCCCGCCATCGCCTCCATGCTGAAATACTATGGGTCCGAGCTGAACAAGCGGCGGCACGAACTGCTGATGGCGGCGGGCGGGGCCGACGCCCTGGAATGGGAGGGCGAACGGTCGCATGACGGCAAGACGGCGCGCGACTGGCTGCGGACCAAGGCCAACTCCATCGAGGGTGGAACCAGCGAAGTTCAGTTGAACATCATCGCCAAACACCTGCTGCAACTTCCGGGAGCGTGAGACGATGCCGCTGATCCTGACCGAAGAACAGACGATGTTGCAGGACGCCGCCGACGGCTTTCTGAACGAGAACGCCCCCATCGCTCATCTGCGAAAGCTGAGGGATGACCGCGATCCCGACGGCGTGTCGCGCGACCTTTGGCGCGCGTTCGGAGAGATGGGCTTCGCCGGCGTCATCATTCCCGAGGCGATGGGCGGCATGGGCCTGGGCGCCGTCGAGGCCGGGGTGATCGCCGAGAGCCTGGGGCGCACCCTGACGCCGTCGCCGTATCTGGGATCGTCGGTCCTGTCGGCCAAGGTGCTGATCGACGCCGGATCGGAGGCGCAGCAGGGCTGGCTGCCCCGGATCGCGGCGGGCGAGGCGATCCTGGCCCTGGCCGTCGACGAAGGCGCGAAACACGCGCCGTCGCGGATCACCACGCGGGCCGAGCGGGCGGGCAACGGCTTCAGGCTGAACGGCGCCAAGGCCTTCGTGCTGGACGGCCATGTGGCGGACGCCCTGATCGTGGTCGCCAGTACGGAGGAGGGCGTGACCCTGTTCCTGGTCGATCCGGCGACGGCGGGCGTGGCGGTCGAACGCACGGCCATGCTCGACGCGCACAATGCGGCGCGCGTCACCCTGACCGACGTGGCGGTCGACGCCGATGCGGTGATCGGCGACGTGGGGCAGGGCGAGGCGCTGCTGGACGGCGCCCTGACGCTGGGCCGGGCCTGCGCGGCCTCCACCCTGACCGGCGCGGGCGACCAGGCCTTCAAGGTCACGATGGACTATCTGCGGACCCGCAAACAGTTCGGCAAGCTGATCGGCGAGTTTCAGGCGCTGCAGCACCGGGCGGCGCACCTGTTCTCTGAACTGGAGCTGGCGCGGGCCGCGACGCTGGGCGCGCAACTGGCCATCGACGAGGGGCGGGACAACGCCTCGCTGGCCGCCTCCATCGCCAAGGCCAAGGCCGGCCGCGTCGCCGAACTGGCCGTGCAGGAGGCGGTCCAGATGCACGGCGGCGTCGGCATGACCGACGAGTTCGACGTCGGTCTGTTCATGAAGCGGGTCCGGGTGCTGAACGAACTGCTGGGCGACGCCGGCTTCCACGCCGAACGCATGGCGCGGGCGCAGGGGTTCTAAGACGCAGCCATCTTGTACAGGCCGTCATTCCGGGCCTGAGCGCAGCGAAGAACCCGAAACCCAAGAGCGCGCGTCATGGTTCTTGCCGCATCAGGCGTCGGCGCTGTCCCCCTGGGTTCCGGGTTCGTCCTGCGGACGCCCCGGAATGACGATGAAGAGGGTTTGCTTCCGACCTAGCCGACCTTTTCGCTCCAAAGGTCCAGATCGGGTTCGCGGCCGATCAGGGCCAGACCAGCGGCGATGGATTCGAACTCGCCGCCGGTTTCGATGCGGTCCTGGCCGAAGCGGTTCTGGAAGATGGCGCGAACGGCCGGCACGAAGGAGGTGCCTCCGGTCAGGAAGACCCGGTCGACGCCGTCCGGCGCCAGGCCTGCGCGCGCCATCGCCTGATCCACCGCACCTTCGATGGCGGCCAGTTCCGGCGCGATCCAGCCCTCGAAGTCCGCGCGCGCGACCGGCTTTTCGATATGCACGTCGCCGGCGTGGAAGCGGAAGGTGGCCGTGTCGCTGGCGGACAGGGCCATCTTCAGGGCCGAGACGGCGCGATACAGGTCGTGGCCGTGGTTGTCGTCCAGCACCTCGATCAGGCGCTCGATCTTTTCCGGGTCCAGCGCCGTGCGGGCCAGGGCCCGGATGTCGCGCATGTCGCGCGATGCGCGCAACAGGGCCAACTGGTCCCAGCGGGCGAAGGCGGAATAGTAGCGCTGCGGGATCGGCAGTTGCTTGCCGACCGAACTGTATAGGCCGCCCTTGCCCAGTTCGGGCGACACCAGCTGGTCGATGATCCGATAGTCGAAGGCGTCGCCCGCCACGCCGACGCCCGAGCGGGCCAGGGGCGTGGAGCGCAGGCCGTCGTCCGTCCGCTCGAACCGGATGATGGAGAAGTCGCTGGTGCCGCCGCCGAAGTCGGCGACCAGGACCGTGGCGTCCTGCGTCAGCTTGCGCGCGAAATAGAAGGCGGCGCCCACCGGCTCGTGCGCATAGCGGATGTCGGTGAAGCCCAGCCGCTGAAACGCCGCCTGATAGCGCCCCAAGGCCAGCGCCTCGTCGGGATTGCCGCCGGCGAAGGTGACGGGACGACCCACGACCACGGCCGGCGGCATGGCGTCCAGCGCCTCGCCCGCATGATGGCGCAACCGCAGCAGAAAGGCCGCCAGCAAATCCTCGAAGGCGTAGCGCTTGTTGTCGATGCGGGTTTCGGTGAAGGCGGCGCTGGCGGCGAAGGTCTTGAACGACTGGATGAACCGGGTCTCCAGCGGATCCTCGACATAGGCTGCGATGGCCCAGGGCCCGGCCTCGACCACCCGCTCCGGCGGCTGACCGTCCACGCCGGGATGGGTCTGGAAACTGAGCGCCGAACGGAAGGTGGTGGTCTGGCCCTCCACCGCGTCGAACGTCGCCAGATGCGCCACCCCGTCCGCATCGCTCAGGGCCACGACCGTATTGGTCGTGCCGAAGTCGATGCCGATGGTCATCGGTTTCGTCGCCGTCATGGCCGCGCTCCTGAAAGGGGAGCCGGTTCCTAACGTCCGGGCGCGCAGACGCAAGGGGTTAAGACATCGGAGGCGGCGGAAGCGGTGGGATTCGAACCCACGGACGGCTCACACCGTCGCTGGTTTTCAAGACCAGTGCCTTAAACCACTCGGCCACACTTCCTCGCCGCGTCGAGCGGGAGCGGACGCCATAGCAGGGGAAGGGGGCGTTAACCAAAGCGGAAATGTCTTCGTTCATCCTGTTTTCGACAGTGTCGGAGACGAAGGCGAAGCGGATGACGGCTGGACGATGGATGCGCGGCGCCCTGGTGCTGGGGCTGTTCTCGCTGCTGGCGGCCTGTTCCAGCCTGGGCGGCGGGCGCGGGGCGGGCGGGATCCCGGCGGTCAAGGATCCGGCGCCCATCGTTTCGGGCACGATGCGGCCCTATCAGGTGCGCGGGCGCTGGTACACGCCCAAGGACCAGCCGAACTATGACGAGGTCGGCATGGCGTCCTGGTATGGCGACGCCTTCAACGGCCGCCCGACCTCGACCGGCGAACGGTTCGACATGCACGCCTTGACGGCGGCGCATAAGACCCTGCCGTTGCCCGGCCTGGTGGAAGTGACCAATCTGACCAACGGGCGGCGGATCGTGGCGCGGGTCAACGACCGCGGACCGTTCGTGGATGGGCGGATCATCGACCTGTCGCGCGAGGCGGCGGACGAACTGGATATGCGGCGCGACGGCGTGGCCCGGGTGCGGGTGCGCTATCTGGGCCAGGCGCCGCGTCTTGGCGGCGGGACTGTCCTGAGGGCCGAGGCGGCGAGAACGGTCGAGCCTCAACCCGTGCAGATGGCCGTCGTTCAGCCCGCGCCGATCCAGACGACGCCCCAGCCTTATTACGCGCCGCAACCCGCCTATACGCCGCCGCCGGCCTATGCGCCGCCGCAGGCCGCCCCGACGCCGGTCGCCCCAATCGGCGGGTCCTATTGGGTGCAGGCGGGCGCCTTCCGCGATCCGGGCGCGGCCCAGCGAATCGCCGAACGGCTGGGCGCGCGCGCCAAGGTGGATGAGACCGGCGGCGGATATCGCGTTCTGGTCGGGCCCTGGATCGATCAGGCGGCGGCCGAGAGCGCCCGTCAGGCGGTCATGGCGCGCGGATATGCCGACGCCCTGTTGATATCCGGCGGCTAAGGCTTGCCACCCGCGCGCTGGACGCCATTAGTGCGCCCGTGACCCGTGGACGTTTCATAAGCTTCGAAGGCGGCGAGGGCGCCGGCAAGTCGACCCAGGTCGGGCGACTGGTCGAGCGGCTGAAGCCGTTGCTGGGCGACCGGCAGGTGGTGCGCACGCGCGAGCCGGGCGGGTCGAAGGGCGCCGAGGTGATCCGCAACCTGGTGGTGGCCAACGAGGCCGAGCCGTGGTCGGCCATGACCGAAACCCTTTTGATGTATGCGGCCCGGTCCGATCATCTGGAGCATACGGTGAGGCCGGCCCTGGAGGCCGGCGACTGGGTGGTGTGCGACCGGTTCGCCGACAGCAGCCGCGCCTATCAGGGCGCGGGCGGCGGCGTGGCCCAGAGCTTCATCGAACAGATCGACGCCGGCGTGGTCGGCGCGGACCAGCCGGACCTGACCCTGGTGTTCGACCTGCCGGTCGAGGTGGGGCTGGAGCGGGCGTTCGGGCGCGGCCTGTTCGAGACGCGGTTCGAATCCAAGGGGCTGGCCTTCCATCAGCGTCTGCGCGAGGGGTTCCTGAGGATCGTCGAGGCCCATCCCGAACGGTGCGTGCTGATCGATGCGGTGGGGTCGCTGGACGAGGTGGAGGCGCGGGTCTGGCGGGCGGTTCAGGACCGGCTGCTGTGAGCGAGGATCATCCCCGCGACCGTTTCGATCTGGTCCCCGACGCGGCGGCCGAGACGGCGTTTCTGGACGCCTGGGAGCGGGGGCGGCTGCACCACGCCTGGCTGTTGTGCGGGGTCGAGGGGGTGGGCAAGGCGACCTTCGCCTATCGCGCGGCGCGGCGCCTGCTGGGGGCGGCGGCCGATCCGGGGCGCGGGCCCTTGGGGGCGCGGCGCGACGATCCGGTCAGTCGCCTGATTTCGGCCCAGGCCCATCCCGATCTGCTGGTGCTGGAGCGGCTGGTCGAAGGGGGCAAGACCAAGAAGTCCATCTCGGTCGACCAGTCGCGCGAACTGCCGGAATTCTTCTCCAAAAGCCCGTCTCAGGCCCAGCATCGGGTGGCGATCATCGATGCGGCCGACGACCTGAACATCAACGCCGCCAACGCCTTGCTGAAGGTTCTTGAAGAGCCGCCCGAGCGTGGGGTGCTGTTTCTGGTGACCCATGCGCCAGGGCGGCTTCTGGCCACCATCCGCTCGCGGTGTCGGCGGCTGAGCTTTCCGATCTGGACGCCGGATCGGCTGGAGACCCTGGTGCGCAACCGGACGGGCGTGGAGCGAGAGGACGCCGAACACGCGGCGGCCATGGCGGGCGGATCGCCGGGCGCGGCCCTGGCGTTGGCGTCGGGAGCGACGTTCGAGATGGATCAACTGGCGCGGCGCTGGGTGGAGGGCGACATCGACCGGGCCGAGGCCCTGGCGGTGGCCGACAAGTTCCGGGGCGCCGAGGGGCAGGAACGGTTCGAAGTGCTGATGGACCGGCTGATTTCGGCGGTGAAGATGCGCGCGCTGGGCGGCGGATCGAGCGGCCATCGCTGGGCCGATCTGTGGGAACGGTTGCAGCCCCTGCCGGAACGGACGGCGGGTCTGAACCTGGATCGCGGCGACGTGCTGGCGGGCGCCTTGGCGGACATCCGCCGGGTTCAGGTCCAGCAGGAGAGGATGGGCTGATGCTGATCGACAGCCATGTGAACCTGCACGCGCCCCAGTTCGACGAGGACCGGGACGCCATTATCGCGCGGGCGCGCGAGGCGGGCGTCGGGCTGATGGTCGAGATTTCGGACAAGCTGACCACCTTCGAGGCGACCCATGGGATCGCCATGGCGCATGACGACATCTGGTGCACGGTCGGGGTCCATCCGCACGAGGCCAAGGATGCGGCGGACCTGACGGCGGCGACCCTGATCGAACTGGCCCAGCGGCCCAAGGTGGTGGGGATCGGGGAGTGCGGCCTGGATTTCCACTATGACCTCAGCCCGCGCGAGGTGCAGGCGGCGGTGTTCCGCCAGCATGTGGCGGCGGCGCGCGAGACGGGCCTGCCGCTGGTGATCCATACGCGCGAGGCGGACGATGTGATGGCGGGTATCCTGCGCGAGGAATACGCCGCCGGGCCGTTCAAGATGTTGATGCACTGCTATACGAGCGGGGTGGAACTGGCGAAAATCGCTGCGGAAATGGGGGCGTGGTTCTCAGTGTCCGGCATCGCCACCTTCAAGGCGGCCGAGGATGTGCGGGCCGTGATCCGCGACATGCCGGGCGACCGGATCATCGTGGAGACGGACTGCCCCTATCTGGCGCCCATTCCCCACCGGGGACGGCGCAACGAGCCGGCCTATATCGTCCATGTGCTGGACAAGCTGGCCGAAATCCGGGGCTGGAGCGTCGAGGAGGCGGACCGGATCACGACCGAGGCCTTCTTCGGCCTTTTTGACCGGATACCGAGGCCGGCATGAGATTCGAGGTCGTCATCCTGGGCAGCGGATCGTCGGGCGGGGTGCCGCGCGGCGACGGCGACTGGGGCGCCTGCGATCCGGCCGAGCCCAGGAACCGGCGCACGCGCTGTTCGATGCTGGCCCGCAAAGCCGGGCCGGACGGCGTGACCAACATCCTGATCGACACCTCGCCGGACCTGCGCGAGCAGATGCTGGCCAGCGGGACGACGCACGTCGACGCCGTGCTCTACACCCACGATCATGCCGACCAGACGCATGGGATCGACGATCTGCGCACCTTCGCCGCGCGGGCGCGAAAGCGGATTCCGGCCTGGATGGACGAAGCGACGCGGACGTCGCTGACGCATCGGTTCGACTATATCTTCGCGACCAAGCTGGGCTATCCGCCGCTGCTGGAGGCGCATACGATTCCGCCGCATGGCGAAACATGGTCGGTGGAGGGGGCGGGCGGCGCGATCCCGGTCAAGACCTTCGATCAGGCGCACGGACCGATCCGTTCGGTGGGATACCGGCTGGGCGATATGGCCTATTCCAGCGACGTGTCGGATCTGGACGAGGCGGCGCTGAAAGCCGTGGCGGGCTGCCGGCTGTGGATCGTGGACGCCCTGCGCTACACGCCCCATCCGACCCATGCCCACCTGGACCAGGCGCTGGAATGGATCGCCGCCGCCGATGTGGAGCAGGCGGTGCTGACGAATCTGCATATCGACATGGATTACAAGGCATTGTCGGCGCTTGTTCCAGCGAATGTCGAAGTCGGTTTCGATGGGTGGAGCCGGGTGATCGGTTAGGGCCGGGTTGTTCCCAGGCGCGAAGTTGGACTCGAAAAAAAGAGTCTAACGAGTCCAAGTTTCCCGCGATGTCAAAGACCGAGCCGCAAGACTAACACGGTCTGGCGCTAGGTTAGGTCAAATGACGCTGCTGCGGTGCACGTCCCTGATTGGATTTGGCTTTTTCTGCTCGATTAGGATGGCGAGCCGTGTCGCCTGTCAGTCCGACCCCGCCTTGTGGCCCTTCCAGTCGAACAACTCCTCCAGCACTTGCACCGCCTGGCCGCGTTTGGAGGTGAGGTCGGGGTCGCGGTGCAGCATCAGCCGGGCGTCGTCGGCGGCGGCCAGCATCAGGGTGCGGTGCTTGATCGGGTCGGCGAAACGGTAGGCGGGAAAGCCGCTCTGTTTCAGGCCCAGAGGGTCGCCGCCGCCGCGCAGGCGGAAATCCTCTTCGGCGATAACGAAGCCGTCCTCGGTCCGGCGCAGGGTTTCGAGCCGCTCTTTCGCCGTGTCGCCCAGCCCGCCGTCCTGTCCGCCATACAGGAGGATGCAAGCGCTGGCCTTGGCGCCGCGACCGACGCGCCCGCGAAGCTGGTGCAACTGGGCCAGGCCGAAGCGGTCGGCGTGTTCGATCACCATGATCGAGGCGTTGGGCACGTCCACGCCTACCTCGACCACCGTGGTCGCCACCAGAACCGGCAGGCGGCCGTCGGCGAAATCGGCCATGACCGCCTCGCGCTCGGCGCCAGGCATCTGGCCGTGGGCCAGGCCGATCTCGACCCCCAGCAGGCGGCGCAGGTCGTCGGCGCGGTCGACGGCGGCGGCGAGGTCTATGGCTTCGGATTCCGCGACCAGGGGGCAGATCCAATAGGCCTGGGCGCCGCTTTCGACGGCGGTCTTCAGTCGGGCGGCGACCTCGCCGATGCGGGCCAGGGGCAGGACGGCGGTGGTGACGGGGGTGCGGCCGGGCGGCTTTTCCATCAGGCGGCTGACTTCCAGCTCGCCGTACTGGG
This sequence comes from Brevundimonas sp. UBA6550, assembly GCF_002434505.1. Lineage (GTDB taxonomy): Bacteria > Pseudomonadota > Alphaproteobacteria > Caulobacterales > Caulobacteraceae > Brevundimonas. The sequence continues at coordinate 574,918 of NZ_DJKE01000008.1, read as the reverse complement.
TCAGCTCCAGCGTGCGGGGAATCGGGGTGGCCGACATGGTCAGCAGGTGAACGGCGCCCAGGCGCGGGTCGCCCTTGGCCTGAAGACGCTGGCGCTCGCTGACGCCGAAACGGTGCTGTTCGTCGATGACGGCCAGGGCCAGCCGGTCGAAGCGGACGGCGTCCTGGAACAGGGCGTGGGTGCCGATGGCGACCTGGGCGTGACCCGAGGCGAGGGCGGCCAGCTTCTCGCGCCTCTGGCCATTGGTGTCGCGGCCGGTCAGCAGGACCGCGCCGACGCCCGCGCTTTCCAACACCGGGCCCAGCTTCTCGTAGTGCTGGCGCGCCAGGATTTCCGTCGGCGCCATCAGGGCGGACTGGAAACCGCTGGACGCCGCGTCGGCCAGGGCCAAGGCGGCGACGGCGGTCTTGCCCGATCCGACGTCGCCCTGCAGCAGACGGCCCATCTGCTTGCCGCCGGCCAGATCGCGGCGGATTTCCGCCACGGCCTGAGCCTGGGCGTTGGTCAGCTGAAAGGGCAGGGCCTGAAGCAGATGGTCGGACGCCGCTCCGGGCGCGATGACGGGCGCGGGCTTGATCTCTCGCGCGCGGCGACGGCGGGCCAGGGCCAGCTGGTGGGCCAGGAACTCGTCATAGGCCAGGCGTTGGCGCGCGGGCGCGTCGGGCGACAGGTCAGGCTCGCCCGCAGGGGCGTGCAGGGCGTCCAGCGCGGCGCGCCAGGACAGCCAGCCCTGCTTGTTCAGCCAGGCCGCGTCCTGCCATTCGGCCAGATCCGGCGCGGCGGGCAGGGCGGCCTGAACGAGTTTGCGAAGCTGGCGCGAGGTCAGACCTTGGGTCGCCGGATAGACGGGTTCGGATGCGGGGATGTCGGCGGCCTTGTCCAGCGCGGCGATGTCGGGGTGGACGATCTGGACCTCGCCGTTGAAGCGTTCGACCTTGCCCGAGACCAGCCGCGTCTCGCCGCGCGGCAGCAGTCGGTCGATGTGCTGGGCCGAGCCGCCGAACCAGACCAGATGGACAAAGCCGGTGGGGTCGGTCGCCCGCACCTTGAGCGGGGCGCCGGGACGGCTGGGGACGAACATCCGGTCGATGGTCACCTCGAAGACGCCGACCTCGCCATCCACGGCGTCGGCGGCCTGCATCGGACGGCGGACGATGACGCCCGACGGCGACAGGAAGACCAGATCGCGCACCAGCGGCCCGGCGACCTTCTGCACCAGAGGCAGGGCGCGCGGACCCACGCCCTTCAGGGTCGAAACCTCGGCGAACAGGGGAAAGAGACTCGGCGGGCGCATCGCCGGGAACATAGCGTGACCATGACGGGTGGCGAAACAGGGCGAGGAACGCTATCTGCGCTTCTTCCATTTCGGGTGCGCCATCGCTCGCCGCGCGGCGGATCGCTGCTTGAGCGCACCGGCATATTCAACGGGCAAGGATTCTTGTGGCCGAAATCGAAGCGCGCCCCGAAGGCGAAACGACCCAGGACCGCAAGCAGCGCCTGGGCCGCATCCAGTTCCGCTCGTGGCGGCGGGGGTTCCGCGAGGCCGACATGGTGCTGGGGCCGTTCTCGGACCAGGTTGCGCCGACGTTGAGCGACGCTGAGCTGGATGAGTATGAGCGGCTGATCGAGGAGGAGGATCAGTGGCTCTATGGCTGGATCATCGAGCGTGAGCCGACGCCGCCCGAGTTCGAGACGCCGGTGATGGCCAAGGTGCGGGCCTTCATGCGCGCCCATGTCGCCGCCGAAGTCAGCAAGGGTATCGGTTGATGGACCAGCAGGTGATGCGGACCGACGCCGACCTGGGCGGGGCGCCGGAGGGGCTGGACGCCCTGATCACGGCCGAGCGTCTGAAGGCGGCGGGCGGGGTGGCCCTGTTCGTCGCGCGGGATTATCAGCGGTCGGGCGCCTTCGTTCAGGCGTTTCAATTTTTCTCGCAAGATATTGAAGTGTTAGAGTATCCGGCGTGGGATTGCCTGCCTTATGATCGGCTGAGCCCGACGGCGGGCATCGCGGCGCAGCGGATGGCCACCCTGACGCGGTTGGCGCAACGCAAGCCGGACGACGCGCCAGTGCTGGTCGTCACGACGATTTCGGCGGCCATGCAGCGGACGCCGCCCCGGTCCGTGACCTTGCAGGCCGGGTTCGAGACCAAGGTCGGGCGCGATCCGGATATCCAGGCGCTGGAGCGGTATTTCGCCGCCAACGGCTATGTCCGCGCCTCCACCGTGTCGGAACGCGGGGAGTTCGCGGTGCGCGGCGGGGTGGTGGACGTCTATCCGCCCGGTTTCGCCGAGCCGGTGCGGCTGGACATGTTTGGCTCCGAACTGGAATCGATCCGCACCTTCGATCCCGAGACGCAGCGTTCGACGGGCCAGATGAAGGCCGTTTCGCTGGCGCCGGTGTCGGAGGCCCTGCTGGACGCCGCCGCCATTTCGCGCTTCCGCACCGGCTATCTGAACCTGTTCGGGGCGCCGGGCGATGATCCGCTGTATGCGACGATCAGCGAGGGCGCGCGGCGTCAGGGCATGGAGCAGTGGCTGCCGCTGTTCTACGACGGCCTGGACACCCTGTTCGACTATCTGCCGGATCAGGCGCAGGTCTTCCTGGACAATCAGGTCGAGACGGCCCGTGGCGAGCGTTGGGACCTGATCGCCGACGCCTATGAGGCGCGGGCCGAGGCGGCGAAGGGCCAGAAAGCCAAGAATGGGGGCGGCGCGGTCGCCAATCGCGCCCTGCCGCCGAAGCAACTCTATATGGACGCAGGCGACTGGAACCAGGCGCTGGCGGGCCGGGCGGTGCGGCGGTTCACGCCCTTCTCTAACGGCGGCGAGGATGCGGGCGGACGGCTGGGGCGGACCTTCGCCGCCGAACGGGCGCAGGACAGCGTCAATCTGTTCGAGGCCGTCGCCGCCCACGCCCAGACGCTGAAAGGCGAGGGCAAGCGGGTGCTGTTCGCCAGCTGGACCGAAGGCTCGTCCGAGCGGCTGGCGACCATGCTGGCCGATCACGGGCTGGATCACATCGTCGCCGTGCGCGACTGGGCCGATGTGCAGGCGGCGCCCAAGGACCTGTATCTGCGGGGCGTCCTGCCGGTCGAACATGGCTTCGTCACAGACGACGTGGCCGTGATCTCGGAGACCGACATCCTGGGCGACCGGCTGGCGCGGCCACGGAAGAAGCGCCGGGCCTCGAACTTCCTGGCCGAGGCCTCGGCCCTGACGACCGGCGATCTGGTGGTCCACCTGGATCACGGCATCGGCCGTTACGAGGGGCTGAAGACGCTGGATATCCAGCAGGCGCCGCACGACTGCCTGGAGCTGATGTACGCCGGGGAGAGCAAACTGTATCTGCCGGTCGAGAACATCGACCTTCTGACCCGCTACGGCTCGGATTCCGAAGGGGCGCAGCTGGATCGGCTGGGCGGGGCGGGCTGGCAGGCGCGCAAGGCCAAGGCCAAGGAGCGGCTGCGCGCCATGGCCGAGGGGCTGATCGCCCTGGCCGCCAAGCGCGCGCTGCGCGAGACGGAGGCCGTCACCCCGCCGCCGGGCCTGTTCGCCGAATTCTGCGCGCGCTTCCCCTATGAGGAAACCGACGACCAGTTGAACGCCATTGGCGACGTGCTGGAGGACCTGGGCAAGGGCGTGCCGATGGACCGTCTGATCTGCGGCGACGTCGGCTTCGGCAAGACCGAGGTCGCGCTGCGGGCCGCCTTCGTGGTGGCCATGACCGGGCAGCAGGTGGCGGTGGTGGCCCCGACCACCCTGCTGGCGCGCCAGCACTTCAAGACCTTCACCGAACGGTTCGCCGGCTGGCCGGTCAAGGTGCGTCAGCTGTCGCGGATGGTGACGGGCAAGGAGGCGACCGAGACGCGGGCGGGCCTGAAGGACGGCTCGGTCGAGATCGTGATCGGCACCCACGCGGTCCTGGCCGAACAGGTCGGGTTCCGCGATCTGGGCCTGGTGATCGTGGACGAGGAGCAGCATTTCGGCGTCAAGCACAAGGAGAAGCTGAAGACGCTGCGGGCCGACGTCCATCTGCTGACCCTGACCGCCACGCCGATCCCGCGCACGCTGCAAATGGCCCTGACCGGCATTCGCGAAATGTCGATCATCGCCACCCCGCCGGTCGACCGCCTGGCGGTGCGGACCTATGTGACGCCGTGGGACCCGGTGCTGGTGCGCGAGGCCCTGCTGCGCGAGAAATATCGCGGCGGTCAGGCCTATTACGTCGCGCCGCGCCTGAAGGACCTGCCCGACATCGAGAAGTTCCTGCGCGAACAGGTCCCGGAGGTGAAGTTCGTCGTTGGCCACGGCCAGATGAGCGCGACCCAGCTGGAGGAGGTGATGAGCGCCTTCTACGACGGGGAGTACGACGTGCTGGTCTCGACCACCATCGTCGAGAGCGGGCTGGATATTCCGACGGCCAATACGCTGGTGGTGCACCGGGCCGACATGTTCGGCCTGGCCCAGCTTTATCAGATCCGGGGCCGGGTCGGGCGGTCCAAGGCGCGGGCCTTCGCCTATCTGACCACCGATCCGATCAAGCCGATGACCCTGTCGGCCGAGCGGCGTCTGCAGGTGCTGCAGTCGCTGGACAATCTGGGCGCCGGTTTCCAACTGGCCAGCCACGACCTGGATCAGCGCGGCGGCGGCAACCTGTTGGGCGACGAACAGTCGGGCCATATCCGCGAGGTCGGCGTCGAACTGTACCAGCAGATGCTGGAAGACGCGGTCGCCGAGCTGAAGGAGAAGGGCGAGGGAACGACCGTGGATCGCGGCTGGTCGCCGTCGATCAACGTCGGCGCTTCCGTCTTGATTCCAGAGGATTACGTGCCGGACCTGAACGTGCGTCTGAGCCTCTACCGCCGTCTGTCCGACGCCGAGCAGAGCGAGGACCGCGAAGCCTTGGCGGCGGAACTGATCGACCGGTTCGGCCCGCTGCCGGACGAGGCGCAGCAACTGCTGAAGATCGTCGGCATCAAGGCCAACTGCCGCAAAGCCTGTATCGAGAAGATCGACATCGGTCCGCGCGGCGCGGTGCTGACGCTGCGCGACAACAGCTTCCCCAATCCCGTCGGACTGGTGGGGCTGATTCAAAAGAACCAGGCCTTCTGGAAGATCCGGCCGGATCAGAAGATCGTGGTGTCGGGCGACTGGCCCACGGCGGAAGATCGGCTGAAGGTGGCCGAGCGGATCACCGCCGATCTGGCGCGGGTGGCGGGGGCGTAACCGCCCGCCGTCAGCGAGTCTTCTCGAACAGGTCGGCGGAGGCGCGTTCCAGAAGGGCGGCGGCGCTTTCGTCGGGGCGCATCTCGGCGGCGCCGACATCGAACTCGGCCACGAACGGCGAACGGTCGGGGCCGGCGTCGAATGCGGTGCAGCCGATCACGGCGGCGATCCGTTCGGCGGCCAGGCGCGCGGGCTCGGCATGGGTAGCGGGCAGGGCCAGGACGAAGACCTCCTTGGCCAGGCGCGCCGGCGTATCCTCGACCCGGACCAGGCGCGAGACCATGGCGCCGATCTGGGGCATGGCGCGGTCCAGCCAGCCGCCCTGACGGGCCCAAGTGACCGCCTCGGTCTCTCGCACCCGCAGGACGCAGACGGACAGAGGGCGTTTGCGCGCGCGCGACGCCTCTGCCACGCGGGCCAGGTGGCTGGCGAACAGTTCGGGCGTGAACAGGCCCGTCTCGGGGTCCATCAGCTCCAGACTGCGCACCGAATCGAGCGTCTTTCGGATGCCCAGGTGGGTGCGGTGCGCGCCGGCCAGGGCCAGGATTCGCTCGGCCGTCTCGCCTTCCGGCGTATCGACCGAGGCGACGTCGGCGAAGCCGCGATTGAACAGTTCCGACAGGCTGATCTCGTTCTTGCCGCGCAGATAGAGCATCAGGGGGATGTGATAGAGGCGGGTGTTGCGCTTCATGCCCGCCGCGATGGACAGGGCGGGCGCGTGATCCTGGGCGCCCCACAGGACGGCGGCGTCGAAGGGGCTTTCGTGCAGATAGTCGAAGGCGGTGTAGGGGGTGGGGGCGGCGATCACCTCGACGCCCGCCGCCGTCAGGGCGTTGGACAGGGCCAGGAAACGGCGGTCGGCGACCCCGGCGGCCAGGACGCGCAGAGGACCGTCGTCCTGGGTGCGGGCGTCCAGCGTGACGCCGCGCGTGGCGAAGGTGGTGACGCGCAGGCGAAACTCCTCCTCGGCGATGGCGGCGCGGCCCAGCTGCTCCAGTCGAAGCGCCGCCTGGGCCGGATGGGGCGGGACGGACATGGTCATGTCGGCGCCGCCGATGCTGTCGGGCCGGGCGCCGACCACCAGGATGGGCAGACGACGCGGTTCGGCGGCGGCGCGCAGGCGAAGGGCGACGTCCTCGCCCAGACCCTCGATGTCTACGACGGCGGCCTCAAGCGGGAAGTCCTTCAGCGTCATCTCGCCCGAGACGACGTCGCGCGCCGTCACCGTGCGCCATCCCAGGGCGTCCAGCCCGGCGGCGAGCGGCCCGATCCGGCCGTCGTCGGCCGCCAGGATCAATACACGCGCGTCGAAATCCAAGCCGGTCGTCTCCGTAGCCCCTTAAGCCCAAGCTGGGCGTGAAGCGGGCGGACCATAACGACGAGGGTGTTAAGGATGCAATGTCACGAGCCGTCGCATCGCGGCGTGATGGTGGAAAGACCGTCCTCACGCGGATGAGACTTTAACCGACGGCGGAATCCGCTAGGTTCCGCCGCTTGCAGTAACGGTTGTGGGGACCGGCTTGAGCGAACAGCTGACACGATCGGTGCTGAAGGCGCCCAAATTCTGGGGCGGACTGGCGGTCAGGGCCTTCACCCGCAGCTGGGGGCGCGACGTCATGCTCTATACGGGCGGGGTGTCGTTCTTCGCCCTGCTGGCGGTGTTTCCGGCCATCGCCATCCTGATCGGCTTCTACAAGCTGGGCCTGTCGATCAGCGAGGTCAGCGCCCAGGCGGCCGCCCTGTCGGACCTGTTGCCCAACGCCGCCCAGACCATATTTCAGGACGAGATCGCCCGGTTGAGCAACGCCTCGGCGCGGACAGTTTCCGCCCAGAGCGCCTTCGCCCTGTTCGTGGGCGCCTATGCGGCGCATCGCGGATTCAAGGCCTTGCTGGCCGGATTGAACCTGATCCATGACGAGACGGAGCCGCACGGCTTCTTCAAGTTCAACCTGCTGGCCTTCTTCGTCGCCGTCTTCGCCTTCGCCCTGTTCACCGTGGTGTCGGGCGCCGTGGTGACGGTGCGGATCCTGGCCCACGCCTCTTCGGCGGCGGCCGAATCTCAGGCCAGGGCCATGGCGCCGCTGGATTCCTTCCTGCCCGCCATCGGCCTGGTGATCGGGATGACGCTGCTCTACCGCTACGCCATGAGCCACCGGACGCCGGTCGCCTGGCTGCCGGCGGCGGTGGGCGGTCTGGTGGCGACGCTGATGTCGGTGGTGTCGTCCTGGCTGTGCGCCATCTATGTCGAACAGATCGCGCCGCTGGGGGCTACCTATGGATCGGTCGGCGCGGTGGTGGTGCTGCTGATCTGGCTGTCGTGGAACGTCAACGCCATCTTCTATGGCGGAGCCTTCGCCACGGAAATGGAGTTGGCCGCAAAGAAACAGGCCGAGTTGGACGCCGCGCCGGCCAGCGTGGTCAATCTGTCGGAGCGTCGGGCCAGCCGCCGGTCTCGATCGTAAGGCGCAGGGCGCCGTCGGCCTCTTCTATGGCGAGCACCTTCCCGCCCTTCTGAGACATCAGGAACGGCACGTCGATCCGGGCCATCGGGTCCGTGGCCAGCAGGACGAAGCGGGCGCCGGGGGCTGCGTCCTGCATCGCCTTCATCAGCTTCAGGCTGGGGACGGGGCAACGATGGCCGCGCGCATCGACGACGATGGGATCGCTCACCCCAGCCGATCCGCCAGCAGCTCCAGCGCCACGCGCACACTGGCCAGACGCACGGCGTCGCGGCCGATGTCGCCGAATCGCATCTCGCGGTGGACGACGCCCAAAGGTCCCGAAGCGGCGAAATGCACCAGGCCGACCGGCTTCTCGGCCGATCCGCCGCCGGGACCGGCGATGCCGGTGACGGAGACCGAAACCCGGGCGCCCGAACGGGCCGCCGCGCCGGTCGCCATGGCGCGGGCGGTCGCCTCCGACACCGCGCCGTGGCGGGCCAGAGTGTCCTCTGGCACGTCCAGCATCTGCATCTTGGCGGCGTTGCTGTAGGTGACGAAGCCGCGGTCCAGGGCGGCGGACGATCCGGGCACGGCTGTCAGGGCGGCGGCGACCAGGCCGCCGGTGCAGCTTTCGGCCGTCGCCAGCATCAGGCCGCGTTCGCTGGCGGTTGCGACGATCTGTTGCGCCAGGCGCTGGATGTCTTGGGGGAACATGGTCTTTTCATAGGCCGCGAACCCGGCTCTAACCAGAGGCATGACCGAGGCCGTCGAACCGCTGCGTCCCGCCGGCCGGAAGGCCGATCCCCTGGCGCCGATCCTGTTCGCCGTCGCCATCTTCACCTCGGCCTGTCTGGTCTTCGTGGTGCAGCCGATGGCGGCCAAGCTGATCCTGCCGACGCTGGGCGGGTCGCCGTCGGTGTGGAACGCCTCGATGGTCTTCTTCCAGACCGCGCTGCTTGCCGGATACGCCTATGCTCACCTGTTGCAGCGCCTGCCGAGCCTGAGGGCGCAGGTGGGGGCGCATCTGGCCCTGCTGGCGCTGGCGGCGCTGTTCCTGCCGCTGAGAATAAACGGGGTGTTCGGCGATCCCGATGCGGCGCAGCCGGCGCTGTGGCTGCTGGCGACCCTGGCCGTTTCGATCGGCGCGCCGTTTGCGGTGCTGTCGGCGACCGCGCCTCTGTTGCAGGCCTGGTACGCGCGGGTGCGGGCGGGTCATGCGGACGGGGCCAACCCCTATGTCCTTTACGCCGCGTCCAACCTGGGCAGTTTTCTGGCGCTGTTGGCCTATCCGATCCTGATCGAGCCCCTGGCCAGCCTGTCGGGTCAGCGGCTGGGGTGGAGCCTGGGCTATGGCCTGTTCGTGGCGATGGTGATCGGCCTGGGGCTGCTGGTCTGGCGCCGGCGCCAGGTCGGGGCGGCCGAGCCGGCGCCCCTGGCCGTCAGCGCCCCCATTCCGTGGCGCGAAAAGGGGATGCTGGTGCTGCTGGCCGCCGCGCCGTCCAGTCTGATGCTGGGGGTGACGGCGCATCTGGCGACGGATGTGGCCTCTGCGCCCTTCCTGTGGGTGATCCCGCTGGCGCTGTATCTGCTGACCTTCGTGATCGCCTTCCAGACGCGGCCGGCCGTTTCGCCGGTTCTGGCGCTGAGCCTGCAAGGGGCGATGGCGGCGGCGTGCGCGGCCCTGATCGCCTTTCGCACCGGCGAGTGGGTGCTGGTCTTCACGGTCAATCTGGCGGCCTTCTTCTTCACGGCCCTGATGTGCCATCAGCGGCTGGCGGCCCGGCGGCCGCCGCCGGATCGGCTGACCGAATTCTATCTGCTGCTGTCGCTGGGCGGGGTGGTCGGCGGGGCCTTCAACGGCCTGATCGCGCCGATGGTGTTCAACATGGTCTGGGAATATCCGCTGGTCCTGGTGGCCGCGGCCCTGCTGAGGCCCTGGAGCCGGCGCGAGATACGGCCGTGGGAGATCATGTGCGGCGTCGCCGGCGTCGTGATCGCCTTCCTGGGGCCGCTGTCGATGGAGGCGGTGCGTTACGCGCCCGACATCCGCGCGGCGGTGCCCGACGCGCAGTTGATCCGCATAGCTCAAGCCATCCTGGGCATCGCGGCCATGTTCGCCTTTTTGGTGCGGGACCGGGCGGTGATGTTCGCCGTGGTGCTGGGGGCCATCGTCTGGTCGGGGTATCACCTGGCGAGAGGCTATGACTGGGCCCTGTCGGAGCGCAGCTTCTTTGGCGTCATGCGTGTGGCCCAGATCGACGATCCGCTGATGGGCGGGCCGGTCCATGTTCTGATGCACGGCACGACCCTGCATGGGGCGCAGGCGCAAGCGCCGGCGCGGCTGTGCCAGCCGACCCTGTATTACGCCACTTCCACGCCGCTGGGGCAGGCCATGTTGCAGACCCAGGCGCGTCATCTGGACGGGGCGCGGGTCGGGGTGGTCGGTCAGGGATCGGGCGCCATGGCGGCCTATAAGCGCGAGCAGGATCGGCTGACCTTCTTCGAGATCGATCCGATGGTGGACCGGCTGTCGCGCGATCCGCGCTGGTTCAGCTTCATCGACGGGTGCGCCGACGGGCGTGTGCGCACAGTGATCGGCGATGCGCGCCTGACCATGGATCGAGAGCCGGCCGGGTCGTATGACCTGTTGATCATCGACGCCTTTTCCTCGGACGCCGTGCCGACGCATCTGCTGACGGTGGAGGCGATCAGAGGTTATCTGCGGCTGCTGGCGCCGGACGGGGTAGTGGTGCTGCATCTGTCGAACAGAAACCTGGAGATCACCCGGCCGGCCGAGGCGGCGGCGCAGGCGCTGGGCTCGCCACACCTGCATCAGGTCTATCTGGAGAAGTCGGGGCAGGGCCAGATGGCCGAGGCCTCGACCGAGGCCCTGCTGATCGGCAAGAGCGAGGCGGCGGTGCAGCCCTATCGCGACGACGGCCGCTGGCGCGTGCTGGACAAGACCGACGTCCGTCCGTGGACGGACGATTACGTCAATCTGTTCGGCTCGCTGGTGCGCCAGATGCGATATTCGCGCTAGCGGACGGGCATTTCCACCGCGACCACGGCATGGGCGGCCAGCCCCTCGCCGCGGCCGGTGAAGCCCAGGCCCTCGGTCGTGGTGGCCTTGACGCTGACGACGTCCAGCGGAAGGTCCAGCAGGGCGGCGATCCGGTCGCGCATGGCCTGGCGGTGCGGCTTCACCTTGGGACGTTCGCAGATCAGGGTGACGTCGACATTGACGATCCGGCCTCCGCGCTGGGCCGTCAGTTCGGCGGCGTGGACCAGGAACTGGTCGGACGAGGCGCCCTTCCACTTCGGATCGGTCGGGGGGAAATGGTCGCCGATGTCGCCGGCCGCGATGGCGCCCAGGATGGCGTCGGTCAGGGCGTGAAGGCCCGCGTCGGCGTCGGAATGGCCGATCAGCGTCTGATCGTGCGGCACCTCGATCCCGCACAGCCAGACCGAACCGCCCGGGCCCCAGCGATGGACGTCGTAACCCGAGCCGATGCGGGTCTGGTAGCGGGGGGCGTCTTGCGACAGCAGGGTCTCGGCCATGGCGAAATCCTCGGGGAAGGTCAGTTTCAACAGGCGAGGATCGCCGGGAACCAGAATGACGCGGCCGCCGGCGCGCTGGACCACCATGGCCTCGTCCGTCGGCGGTTCAGCGTCGGCCCAGGCGGCGTAGGCGGATTCGATCACGCCGCGCCGGAACGCCTGGGGGGTCTGGGCGCGCCACAGGTCGTCGCGGGCCACCGCCTGGGTGATCGTGCGGTCGTCGGCGCGACGCAGGCTGTCGGCGACGGCCAGGGCGGGCAAGGCCCCGTCGGCGTCGTCAAGCGCCGCGACCAGGCGCGCGATGATCTCGGTGCTCAACAGCGGGCGCGCGGCGTCGTGGATCAGGACGGGTCGATCCGGGGCGCAGGTCAGGGCGGCCAAGCCGGCCTGCACAGAATCGGCGCGGGCGTCGCCGCCGGCGATGGCGCGCCAGCCGCTCAGGCCGTTCAGGGCCTCGGCCGCGCGGCCTTCCGCGCCCGGCGCCACCACCACGATCAGTTCGGCGGCCCCGGCGCCCAGCATCGCCTCGGCCGACCAGCGCAGCACGGGCTTGCCGCCCAGCCGCCGCCACTGTTTGTCGCCCCCGGCGCGCGAACCGGAACCGGCCGCGACGATGATGCCCGAAAAAGTCATGGCGGCCTTGATAATGCGCGCCGCGACCAGGCGAAACCATCAATCGGCCCCGGTCATGCTTGACGAAGGGGGGAGTGATGCTGCGAAAGGCGCGGATGGCCAAGACCCTTCAGATCGGCGATGTGACCGTGCCCGGCCAGGTGCTGATGGCGCCGATGACCGGCGTGACCGACCTGCCGTTCCGCGTGCTGGCGTCCAAACTGGGCGCCGCCTATGTCGCGACCGAGATGGTGGCGGCCAAGGAACTGGCGCGCGCCCGGCCCGATGTGGTGCGGCGCGCGGCGGTTGGGGCGGGGTTGCCGCTGACGGTGATCCAACTGGTGGGGCGCGATCCCGAACAGATGGCCGAGGGCGCGCGCATGGCCGAAAAGGCCGGGGCCGACATCGTCGATCTGAACTTCGGCTGTCCGGCCAAGGAGGTGACGGGATCGGCCGCCGGTTCCGCCCTGATGCGGACGCCGGATCTGGCGTGTCGGATCATGGAGGCCGTGGTCGGGGCGACCGCGCGGCCGGTGACGGTCAAGATGCGGCTGGGCTGGGACGACGACAGCCGCAACGCCGCCGATCTGGCCGCGCGCGCCGAGCAGATCGGGGTCAAGGCGGTGACGGTCCACGGCCGCACCCGCAAACAGTTCTATACCGGCCATGCGGACTGGGACGCGGTGGGGGCGGTAAAGGCGGCGGTGGCCATTCCGGTCATCGTCAATGGCGACATCATCACGGCCGAGGCGGCGCGCCAGGCGCTGGCGCAGTCCGGGGCGGATGGACTGATGCTGGGACGCGGCGTCTATGGGCGACCCTGGCTGGCGGCGCATCTGGAGCGGGCGCTGAGCGACGGCGTCGATCTGGCCGAGCCTGGCCCGGAGGCGCGCCTGGCCATCGTGGTGGAGCATCTGCGGGCGTCCATCGCGTTTTACGGGATGCCTCTGGGCCTGAAGATGTTCCGCAAACATCTGGGCTGGTACATCGAGCAAGCGCCGTGGCCGGCCGATCCGCAACACCGCCGCGAGGCGAAGGCAAGAATTTGCCGATTGGATGAGCCGCAAGCCGTCGAAGCCGCCATGCATGATCTCTGGCGATCGGATTTGCCACAGATCGACAAGTCCGTTGTTGAAAATGCGCCACAGGTGATGGAGAGTGCTGTGGCATGACGGATACGCCTTCAGCGACGACATCTGCGCCCGGCCGTACGCCGGACGATGAGTCGTTCTGGGGGTGGGTCGATACGGAACGGGCGCGGACCGGGTTCGGGGTCGCCTATTTCCTGGCCGTGGCGATCACGGCGGCGGCGATCTGGCTCGTGGCCGTGGCCCCCGGCAGCGGCGGCGGCGCGGCGCGCGGGTCCAGCAGCGAAATCGCCCTGATCGTGCTGATCGCCAATCTGGTGTTGATCGGCGGGCTGGCCTTCATCGTGGGGCGTCGCGTGCTGACCCTGGCGCGCAGCACGGAAGAAGCGGGGTCGCGCCTGCATCTGCGTTTCGTGGCCCTGTTCTCGATGGTGGCCCTGATCCCTTCGGTGCTGATCGCCCTGGTGTTCGGCGTGCTGGTCAATCGGGGGGTGGACCAGTGGTTCAGCGAGAACGTGCAGGCGTCCGTGGAAAACGGCGCGATCGTCGGCAGGGCCTATATTCAGGATGTGTCGTCGGCGATGGACGCCGATCTCGGGACGATTTCGGAACAGTTGGGCAGCGCAAGGGGCCTGTTCGACGACCGCATCCAGTTCAACGCCGCCCTGGCTCAGGTCGGCGAAATTTTCGGGTATCCCGCGATCTACATTCTGACTGATCGCGGCGAGGTGCTGGCGCGCGCCGAAAAGGTGGGCGCGCCCCCCTATCTGGCGCCGCCTAAAGACATCATAGAAGCGGCGGCCGAGGGCGGTCAGCCGCCGCAAACGGTGACCGAACATCCCGATGCTGTGCGGTCCATCATCGCCTTGCCGGACTATGGCGACGCCTTCCTCTATTTGGTGCGGCCGCTGCAGGATGGCTTGGTTGCGCGGATGAACACGTCGATCCAGTCGATCCAGGCCTATCGCGAGGCGCAGGAAAGCCGGGCGCGGATTCAGTCGGCCTTCATTCTCAGCTATCTGGAGACGGCGCTGCTGGTGCTGGTGGGCGCGGTCTGGCTGGGGATGTCGGCGGCCAGCAGCATTTCCGCCCCCATCGGACGGCTGGTGAAGGCGGCGGGCCAGATCGCGGGCGGCGACTTCACCGCACGGGTGGACAGCGCCGGCGCCCCGGCCGAGATCGCCACCCTGTCGGACGCCTTCAACCGCATGACCGGCGATCTGCAGGACCAGCAGAGCGCCCTGAAGGCCGCCAGCGACGAGGCGCAGGACCGCAGCCGTTTCATCGAGACCGTGCTTTCGGGCGTCAGCGCCGGCGTGATCGGCCTGGACCGGCGTGGTCGCGTGTCCGCCATCAACGACAGCGCCCTGCAACTGCTGCACATCGAAGAGGGCGAAGTGCTGGGGCACGAACTGGCGGCCCTGTCGCCGGAACTCAGCGATCTGGTGCGTCGGGCCGAAGCCCATATCGAGGAGGACATCGACGTCAGCCGGGGCGGCGACACCCGGCGCCTGCGCGTTCGCATCGAGGGCGGGCAGGGGGGCGAGATGGTCCTGACCTTCGACGACATCACCCGCCTGGTGACGGCCCAGCGCAATGCCGCCTGGCGCGACGTGGCTCGCCGCATCGCCCATGAGATCAAGAACCCCCTGACGCCGATCCAACTGTCGGCCGAGCGGCTGAAGCGCAAATATCGCGCGCGGATCGGCGAGGATGTCGAGATCTTCGACCGCTGCACCGACACCATCATCCGCCAGGTCGGGGATATCGGTCGGATGGTGGACGAGTTCTCGTCCTTCGCCCGGATGCCGGCGCCGCGGTTCGCCCCGTCGAACCCGTCGGAGATGCTGCGTGAGGCGGTGTTCGCCCAGCGCGTGGCCGCGCCGGACATCGTTGTGAATATCGTCGAGCCGCTGCCGCAGGTGGTGCTGGAAAGCGACGGGCGGATGGTGGGGCAGGCCCTGCTGAACATCCTGAAGAACGCCGGCGAATCCGTCGCGGCGCGTCGGGCGGCGGCGGGCGAGGATGCGGCGTCGGACGATACCGGCGTGATGGCCTCTCTGGTCGTCGAGGACGGCCACGCGACCTTCGTCATAGAGGACGATGGCGTGGGCCTGCCGGCGCGCGACCGCGACCGGCTGACCGAACCCTATGTGACCACGCGCGAGAAGGGCACGGGCCTGGGTCTGGCCATCGTCAAACGCATTTGCGAGGATCACGGCGGCGAGCTGAAGCTGGCCGACGCCCAGACGCTGCGCGGCGCGCGCGTGTGCATGATCTTCCCCCTGAACCCCCACGGCAAGGCCGGCGACGGCGTGGAGCGCAGGCTCCAGACCGTCGCCGCCGAATAGCGAGGCAAGATGCGACCTACCGGTTCCGACATTCTGGTCGTCGACGACGAAGCCGACATCCGCGACCTGGTCTCCGGCCTTCTGGAGGACGAGGGCCATGCGGTGCGCGTCGCCGCCAACTCCGACGAGGCGCTGGCCGCGATCCGGGCCAGGAAGCCTTCGCTGGCCATCCTGGACATCTGGATGCAGGGCGGCGGGCTGGACGGGCTGGAGCTGCTGGAGGTGGTCAAGGAGTTGGATCCCGACCTGCCGGTGGTGATGATTTCGGGCCACGGCAATATCGAGACGGCGGTGACGGCGCTGAAACGCGGCGCCTATGACTTCATCGAAAAGCCGTTCAAGTCGGACCGGCTGGTGGTGGTGGTCGAGCGCGCCATCGAGGCGGCGACGCTGAGGCGCGAGAACCGCCGCCTGCGCGCCCAGACCATGACGCCGTCGGGCCTGATCGGCCGGTCGCAGGCGGCCCAGGCGCTGCGCAGCACCATCGCCAAGGTGGCCCAGGCCAACAGCCGCGTCCTGATCTCGGGCCCCGCCGGTTCGGGCAAGGAACTGGTCGCGCGCCAGATTCACGAAGGCAGCCCGCGCGCGCGGGCCGAGTTCGTGGCCATCTCCGCCGCCGGCATGACGCCGGAACGCCTGGACGTCGAGCTGTTCGGCGAGGAGGGACAGGACGGGCGGCCGCGCAAGATCGGCGTGTTCGAACGCGCCCACAACGGCACCCTGTATCTGGACGAGATCAGCGACATGCCGCGCGAGAGCCAGAGCCGCATCCTGCGCGTCCTGGTCGATCAGCGGTTCCGCCGCGTCGGCGGCGAGCAGGACGTTCAGGTCGATGTGCGCGTCGTCACCTCGACCTCGCGCGACCTGAAGTCGGAAATCGCCGAAGGGCGGTTCCGCGAGGATCTGTTCCACCGGCTGAACGTGGTGCCGATCCGCGTGCCGGCCCTGTCGGAAAGGCGCGAGGACATCGCCGAACTGGTCGAATATTTCGTGGACACCATCAGCGCCTCGCAAGGCCTGCCCAAACGGATCGTCGGCGACGATGCGGTGGCGGTGCTGCAGGTTCATCCGTGGCCCGGCAACATCCGGCAACTGCGCAACAATATCGAACGGCTGCTGATCCTGGCGACCGGCGACCCGGCCGAGACGATCACGGCCGATATGCTGCCGCAGGAGGTGGCGACATCGAACGGCGGCGGGGCGAACCTGGGCGGTGAGCGCACCATCGCCCTGCCGCTGCGCGAGGCGCGCGAGGTGTTCGAGCGCGAGTATCTGGCGGCCCAGATCATGCGGTTCGGCGGCAATATTTCGCGCACCGCCGCCTTCATCGGCATGGAGCGCTCGGCCCTGCACCGGAAGTTGAAGTCGCTAGGCGTGTCGCCCGCGCGCGGCGGCGAAGAGGACGAGCCGGCCTGATGTCGCGCATCGCCTACGTCAACGGCGCCTATAGCCCGCATGGGCAGGCGGTGGTGCATATCGAGGATCGCGGCTTTCAGTTCGCCGACGGGGTCTATGAGGTCTGGTCGGTGATGGACGGCCGGCTGGCCGATTTCGACGGCCATATGGCGCGGCTGAATCGCAGCCTGGACGCGCTGAAGATCGAGACCCCGATGACGGCGGCGGCGCTGGGTCTGGTGTTGCGCGAGACGGTTCGGCGCAATCGGGTGCGCGAGGGCATGGTCTATCTGCAGGTCACGCGGGGCACGGCGGCGCGCGACCACGCCTTTCCGACCGACGCGGCGCCCAGCGTGATCGTGACGGCCAAGTCGGTCGACCGGGCGCGGGGACAGGCGATGGCGGCCAAGGGCGCGGCGGGCGTGACCCAACCCGACATCCGCTGGGGCCGCTGCGACATCAAGACGGTGGGCCTGCTGCCCAATGTACTGGCCAAACAGGCTGCGCGCGAACGCGGCGCCTACGAATGTCTGATGTACGACGACCTGGGTCTGGTGACCGAGGGCGCATCGACCAACGCCTGGATCGTGGACGAGGACGGCCGTCTGCGGACCCGCGACACCCAGGCCAATATTCTGCGGGGGATCACCCGCGAGGCGGTGCTGAAACTGGTCGCGGCCGAGGGGATGGCGCTGGACGAACGCCCCTTTTCGGTCGAGGAGGCCAAGCGGGCGCGCGAGGTCTTCGTCACCGCCGCCAGCGCCTTCGTCATGCCGCTGATCTCGCTGGACGGCGTGAAGATCGGCGACGGCAGGCCGGGCCCGGTCGCCACACGTCTGCGCGACGTCTATCTTGAACAGGCGCGCAGAGAGGCCATTTAGGCCGTTGCCCCTGCGGGCGAGCGGCGGCTAAGGTCGTGGTCGGCCGCATCGGCCCCGCGCCGGTCAACCGGCGACGAACAACGAAGAACAGGAAAAACCTGCCATGTCGCAAGACAAACGTCAGAACCTTCAGGACACCTTCCTCAATTCGGTCCGCAAGACCAAGACGCCGCTGACCATCTTCCTGGTCAACGGGGTCAAGCTGCAGGGCATCGTGACCTGGTTCGACAACTTCTGTGTGCTGCTGCGCCGCGATGGCCAGTCCCAGCTGGTGTACAAGCACGCCATCTCCACCATCATGCCGTCCGCGCCCGTGCAACTGTACGAGCCCGACGCCGAAGAAGACTGATTGACCCAAAAATTGATCGACCACGCCGTCCCGCTGATCCGGGCGGTCGTCCTCCATCCCGACCGACGCTCCGACAGCCCTCGGCTGGCGAGCGAGCGCCTTGAGGAAGCGGCGGGCCTCGCCCGCGCGCTGGATCTCGACGTGCGCGCCGAGGAGATCGTGCGGCTGCGCGGGACCACGCCTGCGACCCTGTTCGGGTCCGGCAAGGTGGAGGAACTGGCCGCCCTGGTCCGCGCCGCTGATGCCGAAGCGGTCATCATCGACGACGCCCTGACGCCGGTGCAGCAGCGCAATCTGGAAAAGGCGTGGGAGGTGAAGGTCATCGACCGCACCGGCCTGATCCTGGAAATCTTCGGTCGCCGGGCGCGCACGAAGGAAGGCCGCCTTCAGGTCGAACTGGCCCGGCTGGATTACGAACGCTCGCGTCTGGTGCGGACCTGGACCCACCTTGAGCGCCAACGCGGGGGCACCGGCTCGACCGGCGGTCCCGGCGAAACCCAGATCGAACTGGACCGGCGCCTGATCGCCGACCGGATCGTGCGGTTGAAGGCCGAACTGGAAGAGGTGCGCCGCACGCGCGGCCTGCACCGCAAACAGCGTCAGAAGGTTCCGTTCCCGACCATCGCCCTGGTCGGCTACACCAATGCGGGCAAGTCGACCCTGTTCAACCGACTGACGGGGTCGGAGGTCTTCGCAAAGGACCTGTTGTTCGCGACGCTGGACACGACCCAGCGCACGATCCGCCTGCCGCAGGGCCGCCCGGCCATTGTGGCGGATACCGTCGGCTTCATTTCGGACCTGCCGCACGAACTGGTCGAAAGCTTCCGCGCCACACTGGAAGAGGTCGGTGAGGCCGATCTGATCCTGCACGTGCGCGACATCGCTTCGCCCGACAGCGACGCCCAGGCCAAGGACGTGGAGGCGGTGCTGAAACAGATCGAGACGCCCGAGGGCAAGACCCGCCGGGTTCTGGAGGTCTGGAACAAGATCGACCTGCTGGACGACGAAGCGCGCGAGGCCGTGCTGGGTCAGGCCGAACGTCTGGCCAGGGAAGGCGAGGCGGTCGCCGTGTCGGCCTGGACGGGCGAGGGGATCGAGCCCCTGCGCCAGACCATCGCCGGCCTGATCGACGACGACCCGGAAACCCAGCTGACGCTGGCGCCGCATCAGGGCGAGGCGCTGGCCTGGCTGTATGAACACGGGCGGGTGACGACGCGCGATACGGACGAGCTTGGCCGCACTCATGTCACGGTGCGGCTGCATCCAGGGGCGCTCGGACGATTCGAGCGTCTGTATCCCGATCTGGCCGGCTAGGTTTCAATGCATCTGATCGAAACCATACTGCTGCTGCTTCTGGCTGTCGTGGTGTCGGGTTCGATCGCGCGCATGACCCGGATCGCCCTGCCGCTGGTGCAGATCGCGCTGGGGGCGGCGCTGGTGCTGATCACCGGGTCCACGGTCGATCTGGAGCCGGACATCTTCTTCCTGCTGTTCCTGCCGCCACTGCTGTTCCTGGACGGGTGGCGCATCCCCAAGGAAGACCTGTTCCGCGACCGGGCGGTGATCCTGGAGCTGGCGCTGGGCCTGGTGCTGTTCACCGTGCTGGGGCTGGGTTTCCTGCTGTGGTGGATGATCCCGGAAATGCCGCTGCCGGTGGCCTTTGCGCTTGCGGCCATCCTGTCGCCGACCGACCCCATCGCCGTCCAGGCCATCGCCGCCCGCGCGCCGATCCCCAAGCGGCTGATGCATATTCTGGAGGGCGAGTCGCTGCTGAACGATGCGACGGGCCTGACCTGTATGCGGATCGCGGTGATCGCGGCGACGACAGGCGCCTTCTCCGTCGGGAACGCCATCGGGACCTTCCTGTGGCTGGCCCTGGTCGGGGTGGCGGTCGGCGTGGCCAGCGCCATGGCCATCAGCTACGCCAAGACCATGATCAGCCGACGCTGGGGCGAGGATGTCGGGGCGCAGATCCTGGTCAGCCTGCTGATCCCGTTCGCCGCCTATCTGATCGCCGAAGAGCTGGAGGCGTCGGGCATTCTGGCCGCCGTGGCCGCCGGCATCACCATGAGCTTCACCGAGCGTGGCGCCATTCCCGGCCAGTCGATGGCCATGACCCGCATCCGGCGCAGCGTGGTGTGGGACACGGTGCAGTTCGTCGCCAACGGCATCATCTTCGTGATCCTGGGCGAACAGATGCCGTCGATCCTGTCGCGCGCGGCCGAGGTGGTGCGCGGGACCAGCCGGCCCGAGGTCTGGTGGCTGGCGGTCTATGTCGTGGCCATCGTTGCGGCCCTGGCGGCGCTGCGGTTCATCTGGGTCTGGACCTCGCTGAAGCTGACGCTGTATCGGCGGCGCAATCGCCAGCCGCCGTCGCGCGTCGGCTTGCGGCTGACGCTGGTGATGTCGCTGGCCGGGGTGCGGGGCGCGATCACCCTGGCAGGCATTCTGACGCTGCCGTTCGTGCTGGGGGACGGGTCGCCCATGCCGTCGCGCAACCTGGCCATCTTCCTGGCGGCGGCGGTGATCATCGTTTCGCTGCTGGTGGCGACCTTCGCCCTGCCGCGGCTGTTGAAGGGGGTTGAGCTGCCGCCCGAGCCGTCGCACGAGCGCGAGGAGGATCGCGGCCGCGTCGCCGCCGCCTCGGCTGCCCTGCGGGCCGTGGAGGATGCGTCGCACGCCATGGCCGAGGGCAAGCCCAATCCCGACCTCTATTCCGATGTCGCCGGCCGGATCATGGAACTGTATCGCCAGCGGATCGAAAGCCGCACCCGCACCGACGAGGACGATGTCGAAGCCGCGCGCCTGAGCGACGCCATCGAACGGCATCTGCGGATGGCCGGTCTGGCGGCCGAGCGCGAGGAACTGGGGCGGCTGGCGCGCCTACGTCGACTGGACGAGGAGACGGCCAAGAAGCTGATCCGCGAAGTGGACCTGCAGGAACTGCGCTACTCCTGATCGGGGTCAGCGATCCATGAAGGCGGCGACGTCGGCGTAGCTGTGGGCCAGATAATGGGCGCCGCGCGTGGCCAGACGCTGGGCATGGCCGTCGCGCACGTGGCCCCCGGCCAGCAGGCCGACCACCGTCATGCCCGCCGCGACGCCGGCGGTGACGCCCGCCTCGGAGTCCTCGATGACCAGGGTGCGGGCCGGATCGACGCCCATGGTCCGGGCGGCGTGCAGGAACAGGTCGGGGTGCGGCTTGCCGCGCTCGACCGCCAGGCCGGTGAAGACGGAGCCGTCGAAATGATCGGTCAGGCCGAACAGGTCCAGCCCGACGCCGATCCAGTCCGGGCCGCTGGACGAGGCGATGCAGCGCGCCTCTGGCCGGGCGTGGGCGAAGTCGATCATGCCGGGCACCGGCGCCAGCTGATGCGGCGCGCGCTGGCGGCAGGTGGCGAACCAGGTGGTGTGGAAGTCGTCCGGGCAGGGGCGGCCCAGCCGGGCCTCGACCGCCGGGCGATTGTCGCGCCAGCGCTTGCCCATATAGGCGCCCAGCACCTCGTCCAGCGAGGTCGGCAGGCCGAGAGCGGTCAACTGCTCGGCCATGACGGTGCTGTTCAGCACCTCGCTGTCGGCGACGACGCCGTCGTAGTCGAAGATGATCAGGTCGTATGTCACGCAGGCGCCGTTCAAATATGAAGCGCGGCCTTCTCCGCGACCTTTGCGGCGTCCCAGAGGCGATCCATCTCGTCTAGGGTCGATTGGTCGGGGGTGCGGCCGCCCTTGGCCAGTTCAGCCTCGATGAAGCCGAAACGGCGAACGAACTTGGCGTTGGCGGCGCGCAGCGCATCCTCGGGCTCGACATCCAGCTTGCGCGCCAGGTTGGCGACGACGAACAGCAGGTCGCCCAGCTCCTCGCGCGCCTTGGCCTGGTCGCCGGCGGCGATCTCGACACGCAGCTCCTCGACCTCTTCCGCCAGCTTGTCGAACACCTCGTCGGTCGAGGGCCAGTCGAAGCCGACGCGACCGGCGCGTTTCGTGAGTTTTGCGGCGCGGGTCAGGGCGGGCAGGCCGACGGGCACGTCGTCCAGAACGCCGGGCTTCTGGCGGTCCTTTCGCTCGGCGGCCTTGATGACCTCCCAGGCGACGGTCTGTTCCCTGGACGACCGCTGGGCCTCATCGCCGAAGACGTGGGGGTGGCGGCGTTCCAGCTTGTCGGCGATGGCCGTGACCACGTCGTCGAAGGCGAACAGGCCCTGTTCCTCGGCCATGCGGGCGTGGAAGACGACCTGGAACAGCAGGTCGCCCAGTTCGCCCTTCAGTTCGGTCAGATCGTTGCGCTCGATGGCGTCGGCGACCTCATAGGCCTCCTCGATCGTATAGGGGGCGATGGTGGCGAAGGTCTGCTCCACGTCCCAGGGGCAGCCGCCGTCCGGGTCGCGCAGCCGCGCCATCACGCCCAGCAGACGGTCGATCGGCCTCATGCCCTGGCTCCGGCTTGGGCCCCGGCGTCGCGGGCTTCCAGAGCCGCGCGGATCTCGTCGTGGCGTTTGGCGGTCAGCGGATAGTTCTTCAGCACCACGCCCGCCAGGACCAGCAGAACGCCCGGCACGGCGATGAACAGGATCTGCAGCGTCAGCAGGGCCATGTCGCTGTTGCCGGCGGGGCCGGGCAGGGCGCGGAAGCCGACGCCCTGCAGGATCAGATAGGGGATCAGAGCGACGACGTGGCCGATCTTGGTAGTGGCCGACAGGATGGACAGCATCAGGCCGGTGCGGTCCACGCCGGTCTCGAACCGCTCTTCGTCGCCGGCGTCGGCCATCATGGCGCGCGTCAGGAACAGGCCCGCCGCATAGGGCAGGCCGGCGATGAACATGACCACGGCCGTCAGGACGAAGTTTCCGCCCGGAACCAGGGTCGCGCCGACATAGAGGACGGCGGACACCACGCTGGCCACCGCCAGGCCGCGATCCTTGCCCACGCGGGTCGCATACCAGGCCCAGAAGGGCGCGCCGCACAGGCCCGCGACGAAATAGAACAGCATGAACAGCCCGGCCTGGGTGTGATCGTAGCCCCTGATCTGGCCGAAGAAGAAGAACAGCAGCGAGCCGGTGATGCCCGGCGCCACGCCCAGCAACAGGTCCGAAAGCAGCAGCTTCCTGACCACCGGCTTCTTGAACAGGCTGAGATAGGCGCCCAGGCTGCCGTGCGGCTGGCCGCCGGTCGTGACCGGCTCGGGCACGGCGACCATGGCCAGGCCGATGGTGACGGGCAGGGCGATCACGATGGCCCAGCCCATGATCCGCACGCCGTCGGCATAGGCCCCGATCCCCGTCTGGACCACCACGGTCGGCAGCACCAGGATCAGCACCACGCCGATGATGTTGAACACCTGCCACCAGCCGTAGACGCGGCTGCGCTGATCGTATTGCGGCGCCAGGACGGCGGCCCAGCCCAGCTGGCCCAGGGTGCCGATCGAAAAGCCCAGATAGAGAAACAGCAGCCAGCCGAACAGATAGATGGGCGGCGCGCCCGGCTGGACCATGACGAACATCATATAGGCGGCCAGCATCAGCATGGGCGTCGACAGCGCCATCCACGGACGATAGCGGCCGAACCGTGTCCTGGTCCGGTCCATGCCCCAGCCGATGAAGGGGTCGAAGACGATGTCGATCAGGCGCACCGCCATGAAGACGGCCGCCACCACGCCCAGCTCCAGCCCGACGAAGGTGGCGTAGAACTCGGGCAGGGTGACGGGCAGGGCCACGCCGAAGGCCGCCAGGGGCAGGCAGGGGCCGGAAAAGGCGGCCAGAACGGCGTTGGAGCTGCGGGGCGTGGCGCGGGCGGGCGCGGATCGGGCGGTCATGAAAGAGGGTCCGAAACGGCCCGGATGAGTCGGACCTGTTGCACCATCGCAGCTTTGGCGCGTCAGCGGTATGGTGGACTTCGCGGTCGGCTTGGGGCCTTCTGAGGTCATGTCGCTTCGCCTGTTCGCCCTGTTTGGTCTGGCCCTGGGAACGCTCTTCGCCGGGCAGGCCAGGGCGGCGGGGCCTTGCCACACCAACGCCGACGTCTGGCGTGCGCAAGGGCTGGCCAACGCCGAGGCGGCCTACGCCATGCCGTGGACGCCGTTCGGGGCGATGGAATGGGGGTGGCGGCCCTATCTGCCGCTGATCCAGCAGGAGCTGCACACGCGCTGTGGTGCGGGCACGCCGATCTTCGCCTCGCAACTGGCGGGGTTCCAGCAGACGCACGGGCTGGCGCCGACCGGCCTGCTGGACGCCGAGACCTTTCAGGTGTTTCGCGGTCTGTGGCAGGAGCGGCGGCCGTTCGTGATGGCGCGCGTCGGCGGCCTGTGCCCCGAGCCGCCGCCGATCAACCAACTGGGCTATCTGGTCGCGGAAGAGGAACACGCCGACCGGCTGACGCGGCTGTTGCGGCGCGACGTGCTGGACGCCTATCGCCGGCTGGTCGCCGCCGCCCGCGCCGAGGTTCCAGAGGTCGCGGCCGACCCCGAACTGCTGCAAATCTTTTCCGGCTTCCGCGATCCTGAGGCGGATGCGGCGCGCTGCGCCCAGCAGGGGAACTGCGATGGCCTGCGTCGCGCCGTCTGTTCGCCGCACCGGACCGGAACGGCGGTCGATCTCTATGTCGGCCGGGCGCCGGGCCTGGGGGTGGATTCCACGACCCCGGCCAGTCGCGAATATATGGCGCGGACGGCGACTTATCGCTGGCTGGTCGAGAATGCGGGCCGGTTCGGCTTCGTCCCCTACGTCTATGAACCGTGGCATTGGGAGTATGTGCGGCCGTGGGATCCATCGTTCGCGTCCTGACGCCGGCCGAGGCGGCGCTGGCGCGCGCGGCGTTCGGCGCCGCGCTGCGGCTGGACACGGTGCGGCTGATCGGCTGGCCGTTCCGGCGCGCCTTCGTCGCCGGGCGCTGGTTCGGGCGCGACTGGATCGTCTGGCCACGCCGAGACCTGATCGCGGATTTCACCGACGCATCGGTGCGCGCGCAAGGCGTGCTGATCCACGAACTGACCCACGTCTGGCAGGCGCAACAGGGCGTCAATCTGCTGTGGGCCAAGCTGAAGGCCGGCGACACGGCCGCGTCCTACGCCTATGATGCGGTCACGACCTGTCGCTGGGAAGACCTGAACATCGAGCAGCAGGCGATGGTGATGGAGCATCGCTTTCATCGCCAGGGCGGTCGCATCGCGCCGGGATCGGCGGCCTTCTACGCGGC
Source organism: Brevundimonas sp. UBA6550 (assembly GCF_002434505.1). Taxonomy (GTDB): domain Bacteria; phylum Pseudomonadota; class Alphaproteobacteria; order Caulobacterales; family Caulobacteraceae; genus Brevundimonas. The sequence continues at coordinate 549,827 of NZ_DJKE01000008.1, read as the reverse complement.
CGTGTGTCCGTTCGAGCCGGAAACCGCGCATGGGACTTGCGCCAAGCCGGATGACGCGCCAAGTTAGCAACGGTCGTTGTTGCAAATAACGGCCCCTGTCATTCAATGGAGCCTCCCCCGATGCCGAAAATCCTGGTCCTCTATCATTCGACCTATGGCCACCTGGAAACCATGGCCGAAGCCGTCGCCGAAGGCGCGCGCGAGGTCGAAGGCGCGGTGGTCGACATCAAGCGCGTGCCGGAAACCGTGCCGGAGGAGTTGGCCAAGGCTTCGCACTACAAGCTGGATCAGAAGGCGCCGGTCGCCAAGATCGACGATCTGAAGGACTATGACGCTATCATCATCGGCGCCGGCACCCGTTTCGGCTCGGCCGCGTCGCAGATGCGCGCCTTCCTGGATCAGGCCGGCGGCCTGTGGTTCTCGGGCGCGCTGATCGGCAAGATCGGCGGCGCTTTCACGGCCACGGCGACCCAGCACGGCGGCCAGGAAACCACTTTCCAGGGGCTGCACAACTTCTTCATGCACCACGGGATGCCGGTGGTCGGTCTGCCCTATTCGTATCAGGCGCAGATGACGCTGGATGCGATCCACGGCGGTTCGCCCTACGGCGCCTCGACCATCACCGGCGGCGACGGCTCGCGTCAGCCCAGCGACATCGACCTGGGCGGCGCGCGCTTCCAGGGCAAGCACATCGCCGAACTGGCCAAGAAGCTGCACGGCTGAACCCATGCGCCAGCCCGCCGTCTTCTTCGGCCACGGTTCGCCCATGAATGCGTTGGGCGGTCCCTATGGGGCCGCCTGGCGCGACCTGGGCCAGGCCATCGGCAAGCCCCGGGGCGTTGTGATGATCTCCGCCCACTGGGAGACGCGCGGGCTGGGCGTCACAGCGCAACACAAGCCTGAAACCATCCACGATTTCGGCAACTTCCCGCGCGAACTTCACGAGATGCAGTATCCGGCGCCCGGTTCGCCCGAACTGGCGGCTCAGGTGTCGGCGCTGACCGGCGCGGTCCAGACTCAACAGTGGGGTCTGGATCACGGAACCTGGTCGGTGCTGTGCCACGTCTGGCCCGAGGCCGACGTGCCGGTGGTGCAACTGTCGCTGAACCGCGACCTGACGGCGCGTCAGCACTACGATCTGGCCAAGGCGCTGACGCCGCTGCGGGACGAGGGGATCGTGATCGCCGGGTCCGGCGACTTCGTGCACAATCTGCGCACCTGGAAGCGCGAGGGCGGGGCCGAGCCCTATGGCTGGGCGACCGGCTTTAACGAGGCGGTGAAGGCGGCGTTCGAACGCAGGGACCATGACGCCCTGATCGATTGGGTGGACCTGGCCGAGGACGCGCAACTGAGCGTGCCGACCGACGAACACTATCTGCCCGTCCTCTATATCGCCGCCCAGCAGCAGCCGGGCGAACCCGTCAGCTTCTTCAACGACCACATCGACGGCGGTTCGATCTCGATGACCGGCGTGCGGATCGGCTGACGTCGAGGGGCGGCCCGATCAGGCCGCCTTTTCCGCCTCGACCATCTTCTGGATGGCGACATAGTCGGTCTTGCCGGTGCCCAGGACGGGCACTTCGGCGACCTTGACGATCTTCTTGGGCACGATCAGTTCCGGCGCGCCGTTGTTGCGGGCCCATTCGGCCAGCGGCGCGACCTCGGCCGCGTCATGGTCCGTCACCAGCACCAGTTTCTCGCCCTTGCGGCTGTCGGGGATGGCGACGACGGCGTGGCGACGCTCGGGCCAGACCGCGCCGGCGATGCCTTCCACCGCCGTCAGGGACACCATCTCGCCGCCGATTTTGGCGAAGCGTTTGGCGCGTCCCTTTATGGTGACGTAGCCCTCGGCGTCCACGTCCACGATGTCTCCGGTGTCCAGCCAGTCGTCGCCGACCGCATCCCAGGCCAGCGGTTCGGCCGAGGTGACATAGCCGCTCATGACGTTCGGGCCCTTCAGGAACAGGCGGCCGCCGCCCTCGATCCCCTCGACTGGTTCCAGCTTCCAGTCGATGCCCGGCAGCATCTGGCCCACGGTGCCCGGCGCGTTGCGGTCCGGGTGGTTCACGGCGATGACGGGCGAGGCCTCGGTCGCGCCGTAACCCTCCAGCAGTTCGACGCCGCCGAACTTGGTATTGAACAGGGCGCGGGTCTCCTCGCGCACCTTCTCGGCCCCGGCGACGGCGAACTTCAGGGTGGCGAAGTCGTTCGGTTCGGCGACGCGGGCGTACTGGCTCAGGAAGGTGTCGGTCGCGAACAGGATCGAGGCGTTCACCTGGGGCAGCAGGTCGGTGATCTGTTTGGCGTGGAGCGGCGACGGATACTGGAACGCCTTCAGCCCCTGCAGCAGCGGCAGGATGACGCCGCCGGTCAGGCCGAAACAGTGGAAGGTCGGCAGGGGATTGAACATGACCCAGGCCGGATCAAGGTCGATATGGGCCGCGACCTGTCGGGCATTGGCGACCAGGTTCTTCTGGCTCAGCACCACGCCTTTGGGCGTGCCGAAACTGCCGGAGGTGAACAGGACAACGCCCGGCGCATCCGGGTCGGTCCTGACGCGGAACCGCTTGGGGGCGGCGCCGGCGGCCAGACCATACAGCTTGTCGGCCAGACCGATGGTCTTTCGCACATCGTCCAGCCAGACGACGTCGGCGACCTTCTTCAACTCCACGATCAGGTCGTCCAGCTTGGCCTGGTCGATGAAGCGTTTTGCGGTCAGCACCTTCTTGACGCCCGACGCCTTGATGGCCGCCTTCAGATTGGCTTCTCCGGCGGTGAAGTTCAGCATCACCGGCACGCGGCCATGGGCGTGCAGGCCGAAGAAGGTGACGACCACGCCCATCGACGACGGCAGCAGGATGGCGACCCGCTCGCCCCGTTCGGTCATCTGCGCGATCTTGCGGCCCAGCACGAAGGCGGCGCGGATCAGGCCGGTGTAGGTCAGGGGGTGACGGTCCTGGTCTTCCAGGATTTCCTTGTCGCCGAACCGCGCGCGCGCCTCGATCAGGGCGTCGATCAGGGTTTGTTCGTACAGCGACGGATCCAGGGCCTGGCGCAAGCGCGTCTCCTATGGAGGGCGCAAAGGGCCCTCTCTGTTGTTCGGGCGTCAGTCATTAATGACGCCGCGTCTTCTTGAAAAGATGCGTAACGTCGCGTGAGTTCCCGTGCGGTCGCGGTCTGTAACCGGCTGTGCCTTGCCTTCCGGGCGCGGAAAGCCGAAATACCGGCCATGGTCACCCTGATCGACACCCTGCAGCGCAAGCCGTCGGAGCTGCGTCACCCGGAAAAGCAGAACCGGCCGGAATCGGTGGTTCTGAAAAAGCCCGACTGGCTGCGGGTCAAGGCGCCCGGTTCGGGCCAGTACAACGCCACCAAGGACATCGTCCGCTCCAAGGGGTTGGTGACGGTCTGCGAGGAAGCGGCCTGCCCGAACATCGGCGAGTGCTGGAGCCAGAAGCACGCCACCCTTATGATCATGGGCGACACCTGCACGCGGGCCTGCGCCTTCTGCAACGTCAAGACGGGTCTGCCCCAGCCTCTGGACCCCGAAGAGCCAGGCAAGGTGGGTCTGGCGGTCCATCAGATGGGCCTGAACCACGTCGTCATCACCTCGGTAGATCGCGATGACGTCGCCGACGGCGGCGCCGCCCACTTCGCCGAGGTGGTGCGTCAGATCCGCCTGCAGGCGCCGAACACCACCATCGAGATTCTGACGCCTGACTTCCTGAGGAAGGATGGTGCGGCGGCGGTGATGATCGACGCCAAGCCCGACGTCTTCAACCACAATCTGGAGACCGTGCCGCGCCTGTATCTGAAGATCCGGCCGGGCGCGCGTTACTTCCATTCCCTGCGTCTGCTGCAGATGGTCAAGGAACGCGACCCCGAGCAGTTCACCAAGTCCGGCATCATGGTCGGCCTGGGCGAGACCAAGGAAGAGGTCATGCAGGTAATGGACGACATGCGGTCCGCCGGCGTCGATTTCATCACCATCGGCCAATATCTGCAGCCGACGCGCAAGCACGCCGCCATCGACCGCTTCGTCACGCCGGAAGAGTTCAAGGCCTATGAGGCGATCGCCTGGGCCAAGGGCTTCCTGATGGTGTCCTCGTCGCCGCTGACGCGCTCGTCGCACCATGCCGGCGACGACTTCGCCCGGCTGAAGGCCGCGCGCGAGGCGCAGCTGAAGCGCTAAGTCCTTCATGGCCGTCCACCGCGTCACGCGCATTCTTCCCTATGCGCCAGAACAGCTTGCCGATCTGGTCGCCGACGTGCGGGCCTATCCCGACTTCGTGCCCTGGGTCACGTCGATGCGCGTCTGGAACGACCGGGTCGAGGGCGAGGGCGTGACCGTGGTGGACGCCGAGGCGGGCGTCGGGTTTGCGGTGCTGAAAGAGCGGTTCTCGACCTGGGTCCGGCATGATCGCAATGCGCCCAAGGTCGAGGTCGGCTTGCTGCGCGGGCCGTTCAAACACCTGAAGAACCGCTGGGAGTTCTTCCCGCATCCCGAGGGCACGCGGCTGGAGTTCATGATCGACTTCGCCTTCAAGTCGCGAATGCTGGACCTGATGCTGTCGGCCAACTTCGACCGGGCGGTGGAAAAGCTGATAGGGTGTTTTGAAAGCGAAGCCGCCAGGCGTTTTGGCTGAGGACGCCCGATGTCGGAACCAAGCCTGTATTATACAAACGTCGCAGTTGGATTCTGCTCACGGTTCTTATTCTGTCGACATGTGCATTTGTCTTGGCCTCTCCCATGCTGTTGCTGTTCGCGGCCATGTCCGGAATGGCGAGCGATTCATGTACAGGATGGCCAGCACATCTCTTCATCATGAGCGCATTGACCTTGCCGATCGCCATCATCGGCGTTCTGATAAATGGCTGGCAAGCGTTTGCTGTCCGCAATGAGCCACGCGCTTGGTGGGGCTTTGCGATCCTGCCGTTGTGGCCTCTGTTGCTGTTCTTGAGCCCGAAGATGGCTGAGTTTTGCTGAGCGTGTTTGATTTCGACGCGACCGTCGTGGGCGCGGGCGCTGTGGGCCTGGCCTGCGGTCGGGCGTTGTCGAAACGGGGCCTGACGGTGCTGGTGCTGGAGAAGGAAGGCCACATCGGCCAGGGCGTCTCGTCGCGCAATTCCGAGGTGATCCACGGCGGGCTCTATTATCCGACCGGCTCTTTGAAGGCCCGTTTTTGCGTTGAGGGACGGCGGGCCCTGTATGACTTTCTGGCCAGTCGCAAGATCGACCACTGGAAATGCGGCAAGCTGGTCGTGGCCACCGAAGAGGCCGAGGTCGGGCGGATCGAGGCCATCTTCGAACAGGCGACGGCGAATGGCGTCGAGGGGCTGGAGCATCTGACCGGCGCCCAAGCACGGGCGCTGGAGCCGGAACTGAACGCCCATGCCGCCATCCTCTCGCCCGAGAGCGGCCTGTTCGACAGTCACGGCTACATGCTGGCTTTGCAGGGCGAGATCGAGGATGCGGGCGGGTCGGTCGTGACATCCGCCCCGTTCGACGGCGCCGAGCCGATGCCGGGCGGCGGATTTTCCGTTCGTGTCGGCGGGGAGGGGGCGATGACCGTCACCAGCCGCCTTCTGGTCACCGCGCCCGGCCTGTCGGCGCAAGCCGTCGCCGCGCAGATCGAAGGCTATCCGGCCCAGGACATCCCGGCCGGTCATTTCGGCAAGGGCGTCTATTTCCGGCTGGTCGGCAAGGCGCCGTTCGATCGGCTGATCTATCCTCCGCCCATTCCCGGAGCCCTGGGCACCCACTATCGCAAGGACCTGGGAGGGCAGGGGGTGTTCGGCCCCGATCTGGCCTATGTCGAGGTCGAGGATTATTCGGTCGATCCGGCCAAGGCCGACGAATTCGCGCGCTATATCCGCCGCTTCTGGCCCGGCCTGCCCGACGGCGCCCTGACGCCGGACTATGCGGGGATCAGACCCAAGCTGCATAGTCCGGGCGAGCCGCAGCCGGACTTTCAGTTGCATGACCGCGACCAACACGGCATCGACGGCCTGATGGCCCTGTTCGGCATCGAAAGCCCCGGCCTGACCAGTTCCCTGGCCATCGGCGAGGCCGTGGCGGACGCCCTGACGGAGACGCAATGACCGAGCGCGAGAAGATGCTGGCGGGCCTGCCCTATGATCCGGGCGACGCGGACCTGCGGGACGGACGCGCGCGGGCGGTTGGCCTGACGGTCGCCATCAACGCCGAGCCGGATCGCGACCGTCGCAGCGCCCTGGTCAACCAACTGGTGAAGGCCGCGGACGGCAAGGCGGTGATCATGCCGGGCTTCTTCTGCGACTATGGCGTCAATATCCATCTGGGTGCGCGGGCCTTCGCAAACGCCAACTGCGTCTTCCTGGACTGCGCGGAGATTCGAATCGGCGACAACTTCCAGGCCGGGCCGGGCGTTCAGCTGCTGACGCCCGAGCATCCGCTGGATGCGGTCGCCCGCCGGGGCGAGGAGACGGCCCGGCCCATCTTCATCGGCGACGACGTGTGGATCGGGGGCGGCGCCATCGTTCTGGCCGGCGTGACCATTGGGGATCGCTCGGTCATCGGGGCCGGCGCGGTGGTCGCCAGGGATGTGCCTTCCGACGCCGTGGTGGTCGGCAATCCGGCCAGGATCGTGCGTCGTCTGACGCCTGCTTAAACGCCTTGAAATCGTCGCGCGGTTCATGCATAAGCCGCGCCTCGCGTGGCGGCTCTGCATACCTCTGATGAGGGGTGGGGGCCGCCGCTATCGTTTTCGCGCCAGACAGGCTTAGGCTCTGAGCGGCGCCCGACTTAGAAGATTGAGACGGACATGGCCGTTCCGAAGCGCAAAGTATCCCCCTCGCGTCGCAACATGCGCCGCGCCCACGACGCCCTGACCTCGAACGTGTACGTCGAGGACAAGGACACGGGCGAGCTGAAGCGCCCGCACCACATCGACCTGAAGACCGGCACCTATCGCGGTCGTCAGGTCATCACGCCCAAGGAAGACTAGGTCTTTCACGGACGTCGGCCCGAGGGTCGAACGAGAATTTATACGGCGCGCGGTGATCCGCGCGCCGTTTTCGTGCGTTCCGTGCGGTGAAGTTTCCATTGGAGATCACTGCATGATGATTCGTCTCACAGCCGTCAGCGCCTGCGCGCTTCTGACCCTTGCCGCCTGCGGGCGCGACGACCGACCGGCGGCAGGAGCGCCGGCGACCGAGGCTCCGGCGGCCATGACGCCCGCTGTGGAGGCCCCGGCCGCGACGCCTGCGGCCGATCCCAACATCCTGACCGCAGAAGGGTTAGGCGCGGCGCGGATCGGCATGAGCAAGGCCGATCTGATCGCGGCCTGGGGCGACCGGGCCAACCCGAACGCCGTCGGCGGCGCGGAACCCGAGGTCTGCGACCAGTTCCATCCCGCCCGCGCGCCGCAAGGCGTCAACGTCATGATTCAGGACGGCAAGTTGACGCGAATCACCCTGATGCGCGACGCCAGGATCAAGACAGACCGCGGCTTCGGTCTGGGCGACACGGCCATGGCGGTCAAACAGGCCTATGGCGGGTCGATCTTCGCCGAGCCGCACAAGTATCAGGCCGCGCCGGCCGAGGATCTGTTCGCTTGGTCGAAGGGCGGCTCCACCAATTATGTCACCGATCCTTCGGCGCGCGGCGTCCGCTACGAGATCGGCACGGACGGCAAGGTCATGGCCATCCACGCCGGCGGCCCGTCGATTCAGTTGGTCGAGGGCTGTTCCTGACCTGACGGCGCACGGCGGCATTGGCCTTTGGCGGACGGGCGGCTAAACCCGTCTGACTTAACTTCCGCCTTGAGCCAAAGAGCCGAGCCATGACCGACATCGCCGACATCGTCGCCCGCCAGATCCTCGACAGCCGGGGCAATCCGACGGTCGAAGTGGATGTGACTCTGGACGACGGGTCGTTCGGCCGCGCCGCCGTGCCCTCGGGCGCCTCCACCGGGGCGCACGAGGCCGTCGAACTGCGTGACGGCGACAAGGACGTCTGGGGCGGCAAGGGCGTTCAGAAGGCCGTCGACGCCGTGAACGGCGAAATCTTCGACGCCCTGTCCGGCATGGACGCCGAAGACCAGCGCCGCCTGGACGAGGCGATGATCGAACTGGACGGCACGCCCAACAAGGGCCGTCTGGGCGCCAACGCCATCCTGGGCGTGTCGCTGGCGGCGGCCAAGGCCAGCGCCATTTCGTCGGGCCTGCCGCTGTATCGCTACATCGGCGGCGTCTCGGCCCGCGTTCTGCCGACGCCGATGATGAACATCATCAATGGTGGGGCCCACGCCGACAATCCGATCGACATCCAGGAGTTCATGATCCTGCCGACCGGCGCAGAAACCTTCACCGACGCCCTGCGCATGGGTACGGAAATCTTCCACGCGCTGAAGAAGCAGTTGAAGGACGCCGGCCACAACACCAACGTCGGCGACGAGGGCGGCTTCGCCCCCAATCTGGCCTCGGCCGAAGAGGCGCTGAGCTTCATCACCAAGGCGGGGCAGGCCGCCGGCTATCTGGCGGGCGAGGACTTCCACCTGGGTCTGGATGTCGCCTCGACCGAGTTCTTCAAGGACGGCAAATACGTCATGGCCGGCGAGGGCAAGACCGTCGACGCCGACGGCATGGCCGCCTATCTGGTCGATCTGTGCGAGCGCTTCCCCATCGTCTCGATCGAGGACGGCATGGCCGAGGATGATTTCGACGGCTGGCGCCTGCTGACCGAGCGTCTGGGCGACCGGGTGCAACTGGTCGGCGACGATCTGTTCGTCACCAATCCCGCGCGTCTGGCGGCCGGCATCGGCGAGGGGCTGGCCAACTCGATCCTGATCAAGGTCAATCAGATCGGCACGCTTTCGGAGACGCTGGATGCGGTCGATATGGCCCAGCGCGCCGGCTACACCGCCGTGATGAGCCACCGTTCGGGCGAGACCGAGGATTCGACCATCGCCGACCTGGCTGTCGCCACCAACTGCGGACAGATCAAGACCGGCTCGCTGGCCCGTTCGGACCGGGTGGCCAAATACAACCAGCTGCTGCGCATCGAAGAGATGCTGGGCGACCAGGGCGTCTATTTCGGCGACGGCATGCTGCTGAAGTAAGCGCCGGAATTGTCGGCGGAGAATCAGCGTTCTTCGCCGACTTTCTTACGGTCAAGCTACATTTCGTTAGGCATTTTCGGGCACGGTTCATGAACTGTGTTCTCGCGCTCAGAAGGAGCGTCTTAAGTGCCCGAACGGATGAAACCTTACCGCGTGTCCTGTGCCCTGCTGCTGTTGCTCGCCTATCTTGGCGTGCAGGCGTTGACGGGTGAACGCGGGTTGCTGAGCGGCGCCTCGCGCGATGCGCTGCTGGGTCAGCGCGAAGATCAGTTGGCGCATCTGACCGAACAGAGGCGCGACCTGGAGACCCGGGTCCGATATCTGCGCAGCGACAGCCTGTCGCGCGACTTGCTTGAGGAACGCGCGCGCGCCGTCCTGGGCTTTTCCGATCCGCGCGACTATGTGATCCGCGTCTCGGCGCCGGCTGCGCAGGGCTGAAGCCGCAGCGGCCACTTGAACTATTGTTACAGCCCGGCCCGCACCCCTTTGCGTTCCGGGAAGGAAGGCTGCTAAAGCCCCCTTCCGTAACGATAAGAAGGCGTCGCTTCCTGACGCCTAGCCGGGAGATACCGGATGGCAAAAGCCCCAGCCAAATCCGCTCAGACGACCACGCCTGACAAACTGCCCAACACGCCGACGGCGTCCAAGGAAGACCTGCTTCGCTTCTATCGCGAGATGGTTCTGATCCGCCGCTTCGAGGAGCGCGCGGGCCAGCTGTACGGCATGGGTCTGATCGGCGGCTTCTGCCACCTGTATATCGGCCAGGAAGCCGTGGCGGTGGGCGTTCAGGAGAGCGTCAAACAGGGCCACGACAAGATCATCACCGGCTACCGCGACCACGGCCATATGCTGGCCGCCGGCATGGATCCGAAAGAGGTCATGGCCGAGCTGACCGGCCGCAGCGGCGGGTCGTCCAAGGGCAAGGGCGGCTCGATGCACATGTTCGATGTGCCGACCGGCTTCTACGGCGGTCACGGCATCGTCGGCGCCCAGGTGGCGCTGGGCACCGGCCTGGCTTTCGCGGGCAAGTATCGCGGCGACGATTCGGTGGCCTTCGTCTATTTCGGCGACGGCGCCTCGAACCAGGGTCAGGTGTACGAGAGCTTCAACATGGCGCAGCTGTGGAAGCTGCCGGCCATCTACATCATCGAGAACAACCAGTACGCCATGGGCACGAGCATCGAACGCTCGTCCTCGACGACCGAACTGTACCAGCGCGGCGCCAGCTTCGGCATTCCGGGCGAGCAGGTGGACGGCATGGACGTTCTGGCCGTGCGCGACGCCACGGCCCGCGCGGTGGAGCGCGCCCGCGAGGGCGGCGGCCCCTTCATCCTGGAAGTGAAGACCTATCGCTATCGCGGCCACTCGATGTCCGACCCGGCGAAATACCGCACCAAGGAAGAGGTCGACGAGGTCAAGAAGACCCGCGACCCGATCGATCACCTGAAGATGCTGCTGTCGGCCGCCAAGGCGACCGAAGAGGAGCTGAAGGCCATCGACAACGAAATCAAGGCGATCGTCGCCGAAGCTGTTCAATTCGCCCAAGAGAGCCCGGAACCCGATCCGTCCGAGCTCTATACCGACGTCTACGTGGAGGCCTGATCCGTGACCGACATTCTGATGCCGGCGCTGTCCCCCACGATGGAAGAGGGCACGCTGACCAAATGGCACATCAAGGCGGGCGACACCGTGTCGGCCGGCCAGGTGATCGCCGAGATCGAAACCGACAAGGCCACGATGGAAGTCGAGGCCGTGGATGAAGGCGAAGTGCTGGAAATCCTGGTCGCCGAGGGTTCCGAGAACGTGAAGGTCAATACGCCGATCGCGCGTCTGGCCGGCGAGGACGGCGCAGCGGCGCCGGCGCCCAAGGCCGCCGAAACCGACGCGCCCAAGGCGACCGCCGAAGGCAAGACCGGCGATCCCGAAAAGGCGCCGCCTCAAACCTCGACGCCCAAGGTCGAACTGCGCGACCCGGAAATTCCGTCTGACGCCAAACTGGTCAAGACGACCGTGCGCGACGCCCTGCGCGACGCCATGGCCGAGGAGATGCGCCGCGACGACCGCGTCTTCCTGATCGGCGAGGAAGTCGCTCAGTATCAAGGCGCCTACAAGGTCAGCCGCGACCTGCTGCAGGAATTCGGCGACCAGCGCGTCGTGGACACCCCGATCACCGAGCACGGCTTCGCCGGTCTGGGCGTTGGCGCGGCCATGTCGGGCCTGAAGCCCATCGTCGAGTTCATGACGTTCAACTTCGCCATGCAGGCGATCGACCACATCATCAACTCGGCTGCCAAGACGCTCTATATGTCGGGCGGTCAGATCAAGGCGCCCATCGTCTTCCGCGGCCCGAACGGCGCGGCCAGCCGCGTCGGCGCCCAGCACAGCCAGGATTATTCGGCCTGGTATGCCCAGGTTCCGGGCCTGAAGGTGATCGCGCCCTATGACGCCGCCGACGCCAAGGGCCTGCTGAAGGCCGCCATCCGCGACCCGAACCCCGTCGTCTTCCTCGAACACGAGATGATGTACGGCCTGGAGTTCGACGTGCCGGAGGTCGAGGACTATGTCCTGCCGATCGGCAAGGCCAAGGTTCGTCGTGAAGGCAAGGACGTCACTATCACGGCGCACAGCCGCATGGTCGGCTTCGCCCTGCAAGCCGCCGAGAAGCTGGCCGAAGAGGGAATCGAGGCCGAGGTGATCGACCTGCGTACCCTGCGTCCGCTGGATCACGAGACCATCGTCGAGAGCGTCAAGAAGACCAACCGCCTGGTTTCGGCCGAAGAGGGCTGGGGTCCGATGGGCGTGGGCGCCGAGGTCGTGGCCCGCGTGATCGAACACGCCTTCGACTATCTGGACGCGCCGCCGCTGCGGGTTCACCAGGAAGATGTGCCGCTGCCCTACGCCGCCAATCTGGAAGCCCTGTCGCTGCCGGGCTCCGACAAGATCATCGCGGCCGTGAAGCAGGTGATGGCGTGACCGAGGCGTCGGAGTTCATGCTGACGACGCCCGACAGCGTCGCGGCCGATCCCCAGGCCATCGAGCTGCTGCGGATGTGGTGGTCGAAGGAGGAGCCGGTGATGGCGGTCAAGCCCGCCTTCAACGATCCGATCCAGTTCGGCCGTCTGTTGGCCTATGCGGCGCGTCACATGGCTCATGGCTACGCCGTGCGTCACAACCACGATGAAACTGCGGCCTACCACCGCATCCTCGAAGGCCTCAGCGAAGTGGTGAAGGCGAACGATGTCCGCACCGTCGCCGAGCCGACCACGCAAACCGGGGGGAACGCCTGATGACCGATATCCTGATGCCGGCCCTGTCTCCGACCATGGAAGAGGGCGTGCTGGCCAAGTGGCACGTCAAGGTCGGCGACGTCGTGTCCGCCGGCGACGTGATCGCCGAGATCGAAACCGACAAGGCCACGATGGAAGTCGAGGCCGTGGACGAGGGCGAGATCACCGACATTCTGGTGGCCGAGGGCACGGAAGGCGTGAAGGTCAACACGCCCATCGCCCGCCTGAAGGACGAGGGCGGCGCCGCTGCACCCAAGCCCGCCGCCAAGTCCGAAGACGCGCCGGCCGCCAAGCCGCAGGAGGCCGCCAAGGCTGCACCTGCCGCCGAGGCTCCGAAGGCGGCCGCTGCGCCGGCGCCGGCTGCGCCTAAATCCGACAGCGGCGAACGCCTGTTCTCCTCGCCTCTGGCGCGTCGCATCGCCGCGCAGAACGGCGTCGATCTGAAGTCGATCAAGGGCACCGGCCCGCACGGCCGCATCGTCAAGCGCGACGTGGAGGCCGCCGGCAAGGGTTCGGCCCAGCCCGCAGCCGCGTCGACCGCGACGACGCCCGCCAGCGCCGCAGCCGAGCAGCGCAAGGCGCTCTCCCTTGCTCAGATGGGCATTCCGGACGGCAGCTACGACCTGATCCCGCTGGACGGCATGAAGAAGGCCGTGGCGCGTCGCATGGTCGACAGCGTTCAGAACGTGCCGCACTTCCCGCTGTTCATCGATGTCGAAATCGACCAGCTGATGGCTGTGCGCGCCAAGGTCAACAAGATGCTGGAGCCGCAGGGGATCAAGGTCTCCGTCAACGACTTCGTCATCAAGGCGGCCGCCCTGGCGCTGAAGGCCGTGCCGGAGGCGAACGCCTCCTACACGCCGGAAGGCATCGCCATGCATCACAACGCCGACGTCTCCATGGCCGTGGCCATCGACGGCGGCCTGATCACGCCGATCATCAGGAAGGCCGAGACCAAGGGCTTGGCGCAGATCGCCACCGAGTCCAAGGATCTGGCCAAGCGCGCCCGCGACCGCAAGCTGAAGCCCGAAGAGTTCCAGGGCGGCACCTTCTCGGTGTCCAACCTGGGCATGTTCGGCATCAAGCAGTTCACCTCGATCATCAATGAGCCGCAGGGCTGCATCATGAGCGTGGGCGCGGGCGAGCAGCGCGCCGTCGTCAAGGACGGCCAGATCGTCGCGGCCACCGTCATGACCGTGACCCTGACCTGCGATCACCGCGTGGTGGACGGCGCGACCGGCGCCCGCTTCCTGCAGGCGTTCAAGCCGCTGATCGAAGACCCCGTCGCGATGCTGGCGTAAGGGGAGGGTGAGGTCATGACCTCGGTCTATGACTTCTCCGCCCGGGCCATCGACGGCGCGGACGTCTCGCTGGACCGCTTTCGCGGTCAGGCGCTGCTGATCGTCAATACGGCGTCCAAATGCGGCTTCACCGGCCAGTATGACGGTCTGGAGAAGCTGCACCGGGATTTCGCGGATGCGCCGTTCGAGGTGCTGGGCTTTCCCTGCAACCAGTTCGGCAATCAGGAGCCGGGCCGGGCGGCGGAAATCGCCGCCTTTTGCGCCACCAGTTTCGACGTGACCTTTCCCCTGTTCGACAAGGTGGAGGTCAACGGGCCGAACCGGCATCCGCTCTACGCCTGGCTGACCCGACAGAAGCGCGGCTTCCTGGGCTCCCAGGCCATCAAGTGGAACTTCACCAAGTTTCTGACCGACCGCGAGGGCAGGGTGGTCGCCCGTTACGCCCCGCAGACTGAACCCGAGGCCATCAAGGCCGACATCGAGAAGTTGATCTAATGGCTGCTGAATTCGATCTCGTCGTCATCGGCTCGGGCCCCGGCGGTTACGTCGCGGCCATTCGCGCCAGCCAGTTGGGCCAGAAGGTCGCCATCGTCGAGCGCGAGAACCTGGGCGGCATCTGCCTGAACTGGGGCTGCATCCCGACCAAGGCCCTGCTGAAGTCGGGCGAGAAGTTCGAGAGCCTGTCGCACCTGAAGGACTACGGCCTGTCGGCGTCCGGCGCGTCGTTCGACTTCGACGCCATCATCCAGCGCTCGCGCGGTGTCGCGGCGACGATGAACAAGGGCGTCGCCTTCCTGATGAAGAAGAACAAGATCGAGGTGATCGAAGGCGCGGCCAAGCTGGAGAAGGGCGCCGCTGCGCCCAAGGTCGTGATCGTCCTGAAGGCCGGCGGATCGCGTACGGTCGAGGCCAAGTCGGTCATGCTGGCCGTCGGCGCCCGCGCCCGCGCCCTGCCGCAGATCGGTCTGGAGGCCGACGGCGACAAGATCTGGGCCTATCGTGACGCCCTGGCGCCGAAGAGCCTGCCCAAGACCTTCGTGGTCATCGGTTCGGGCGCCATCGGCATCGAGTTCGCCAGCTTCTATCGCGCCCTGGGCGCCGAGGTGACGGTCGTCGAGGCCGTGGACCGCATCATGCCGGTGGAGGACGAAGAGGTCTCCAAGGCCGCGCAAAAGTCGTTCGAAAAGCGCGGCATCAAGTTCAAGGTCGGCGCCAAGGTGACCAAGGTCTCCAAGAGCGCGACCGGCGTGAAGGTGGATGTCGAGATCGGCGGCAAGGCCGAGACGCTGGAGGCCGAGGTCTGCATCTCGGCGGTCGGCATCACCGCCAACACCGACGGCATCGGCCTGGAGGCGCTGGGCGTCGAACTGGACCGCGGCCACATCAAAACCGACAGCCACTGCCAGACCAACGTGAAGGGGCTGTACGCCATCGGCGACTGCGCCGGGGCGCCGTGGCTGGCGCACAAGGCGTCGCATGAAGGCATCCATGCCGCCGAACATATCGCCGGCTACAAGACACCGAACGTCCATTCGCCCATCGCCGGCTGCACCTACGCCCAGCCGCAGGTCGCCTCGGTCGGCGTGACCGAACAGGCCGCCCGGGCCGAGAAGCGCGACGTCAAGATCGGCCGCTTCCCCTTCCGCGTGAACGGCAAGGCCGTGGCGGCGGGCGAGCCGGACGGCTTCGTCAAGGTGATCTTCGACGCCAAGACCGGCGCCCTGATCGGCGCCCACATGATGGGCCACGAAGTCACCGAGATGATCCAGGGCTATGTCACCGCCATCACCATGGAGGCGACGGAAGAGGACATCCACGGCATCGTCTATCCGCACCCGACCATGTCGGAGGCCATGCACGAGGCGGCTCTGGACGCCTATGGGCGCACGATCCACCTCTGACGCCCTTCGATAAGCCGACCCGCGACAGGCTCGGAATCGTTCGATAACCTGGTCCTCGAGACGAGGAGGGGCGGATGGCGTCGCTGTTGCGGGAACGGGTCGAGGGCGAGCACGCCCGGGTGGGCTTCGTCGAACTGTTCTTCGACCTGGTCTTCGTCTTCGCCATCACCCAGGTCAGCCACAATCTGCTGGCCCATCTGACCCCGCTGGGCGCACTGCAGGCCGCGATGGCCTTGGCGGCGATCTGGTGGGCGTGGATCTACACGTCCTGGGTGACGAACTGGCTCGATCCCGAGACCGGGCCTGTTCAGGTCGCCCTGTTCGTATTGATGGGGATCGGCCTGGTGATGTCGGCCGCCCTGCCGCACGCCTTCGAGGACAAGGGGCTAGTCTTCGCCCTGGCCTTTGTCGGCATACAGGTCGGGCGGACGGTCTTCATGCTGTGGGCCGTTCGCGACGACGACAGCCTGAGGCGAAACTTCCTGCGGATTCTCGTCTGGCTTCTGGCCTCCGCCGTGCTGTGGATCGCCGGCGGTCTGGCCGAGCCCGAGCAGAGGCTGTGGTTGTGGTTGGCGGCCCTGGCGGTCGAATATGCATCGCCGGCGTTGTATTTCTTCGTGCCCGGTTTGGGGCGGTCGCACACCGACGACTGGACGATCGAGGGCGGTCACATGGCCGAACGGGTCGGGTTGTTCGTCATCATCTGCCTGGGCGAGACCCTGCTGATCTCCAGCGCGACTTTCGCCAAACTGGACTGGTCCTCGGGCGCCGTATGGGCCGCCTTCGTTTCGGCGGTCCTGTCCACCGTCGCCATGTGGACTGTTCTTCAGCCAAGCGCATGAATCGGCGTCGCACGCCATCATGTACGCCGCCGATCCGGGACGCTTGGCGCGCCGGGCCTATACCTATTCGCCGATCCTGGTCATCGCCGGGATCATGGTCGTGGCGGTCAGCGACGAACTGGCCCTGGCCCACCCCGACGGCCATGTCTCGACAGCCGCGGCCTTGACCCTGCTGGGCGGGCCGATCCTGTTCCTGATCGGCACGGCGGTCGCCATGTGGGCGATCTGGCGAAGGGTCGCCTGGGGACGGTTGGCGTGCTGCGTCATCCTGGCGGCGGGGTGGCTGGTCGCGCCCTGGACGACGCCGCTGATCCTCAGCCTGGCCTCCACAGCGGTCCTGATGGCGGTCGGCGTATGGGAGAGCCTGCGCTCGCGCGTGACCTGAAAGGTCAGTCCGCCTTTTCCACGAAACTGTCGATCACGCGCTTCTCGCCGGCCTTCTCGAACTCGACCACCAGCTTGTTGCCTTCGATGACGCGGACGTTTCCGTAGCCGAACTTCTGGTGGAAGACGCGCTGACCCTTTTTCCAGCCGGAACTGGACTTGGGATCTGCCGTGGCGATCAGGCGGCCGTCGCCTTCGATGACGGCCTTGCGGGCAGGGATGCGCGCCGGCGTTTGGGCGGCGGTGAAGGATTGGGCGCGTTTCCAGCCCGGCGAGGAATAGCCGCTGCCAAAGGACGGCGCGTCGTCCCAGCGGCTCTTGGCCTCCTTCATGCCGGTCGAGGCGCCGTAGTAGCCGGTGTCGGATTGCGGATCGACGTGGGCGATGGGCAGTTCGTCGACGAAGCGGCTGGGCAGTTGCGAGGTCCAGCGGCCATAGACCAGCCGGTTGGCGGCGAATGAAATCCGCGCGTCCCGCTTGGCGCGGGTGACGCCGACGTAGGCCAGGCGGCGTTCCTCCTCCAGACCCTTTTCGCCCTTTTCGTCGATGCTGCGCTGGCTGGGGAAGACGCCTTCCTCCCAGCCGGGAAGGAAGACCAGAGGAAACTCCAGCCCCTTGGCGCCGTGCAGGGTCATGATCTGCACCGCCCCGTCGCCATTGGGATCGTCGCCCGCGCCGCGATCCAGGTCCATGACCAGGGAGACGTGCTCCAGATAGGCCTGAAGCGTCTCGAACTGCTGCATCGACTGCACCAGTTCCTTCAGGTTCTCCAGTCGCGTCTGGCCGCTGGTGCGGTCGGCCTTCTGCATGTCGGTATAGCCGCTCTCCTCCAGCACCGTCTCCATGACCTGCCAGTGGGGCGTGGTCTCGGACAGCACGCGCCAGCGGTCGATGTCGCGCACGAAGTTGGACAGGGCGGTGCGGGTGCGGGCCTGAAGCTCGTCGGTGTTGATCAGGCCGCGCACGGCGGTCAGGGCCGAGAGGCCGTGTTCGCGGGCGATCTGCAGGATCTTCTGCACCGAGGTGTCGCCTATCCCGCGTTTCGGCACATTGACGATCCGCTCGAACGCCAGGTCGTCGTCTTCGGACAGGATCAGGCGCAGATAGGCGTGGGCGTCGCGGATTTCAGCCCGTTCGAAGAAGCGCGGGCCGCCGATGACGGCATAGGGGATGGCCAGCATGACCAACCGCTCCTCGAACGCCCGCATCTGGAACGAGGCGCGGACCAGGATGGCCATGTCCTTGTATTTCAAACCGGGTTCGCCGGCGTGGGGACGGCGCGCGGTCTCGATCTCGTCGCCGATCAGCCGGGCCTCGGCCTCGCCGTCCCAGACGCCGCGCACCCGCACCTTGTCGCCGCCGTCGTCCTCGGTCCACAGGGTCTTGCCCAGACGGTCGCGGTTGGCGGCGATCAGGCCCGACGCCGCGCCCAGGATATGACGGGTCGAGCGATAGTTCCGCTCCAGCTTGACGATCTTGGCGCCGGGGAAGTCGCGCTCGAACCGCAGGATGTTGTCCACCTCGGCCCCGCGCCAGCCATAGATCGACTGATCGTCGTCGCCCACGCAGCAGACATTGCCTGTCGAGGCCGTCAGCAACCGCAGCCACAGATACTGGGCGACATTGGTGTCCTGATACTCGTCGACCAGGATGTAGCGGAAGCGGCGGCGGTATTCTTCGGCCAGGTCCGCGTGCTGCGACAGGATGGTGATGTTGTGCAGCAGAAGGTCGCCGAAGTCGCAGGCGTTCAGCGACCGCAGCCGCGCCTGATAGGCGGCGTAAAGGCCCTGGCCCTTGCCGTTGGCGAAATCCTCCCCGGGCGGCAGTTTCTCGGGCGTCCAGCCGCGGTTCTTCCAGTGGTCGATCAGGCCCGACAGCGATTTGGGCGTCCAGCGTTTGGTGTCGATATTGGCCGCTTCCAGCAGTTGTTTCAGCACCCGTTCCTGATCGTCGGTGTCCAGGATGGTGAAGGTGGACTTCAGCCCGACCAGTTCGGCGTGGCGGCGCAGGATCTGGGCGGCGATGGAGTGGAAGGTGCCCAGCCAGCGCAAACCTTCGGCCGAGGGGCCGATCAGATGGGTGATCCGCTCGCGCATCTCGCGCGCGGCCTTGTTGGTGAAGGTGACGGCCAGCAACTCCCACGGCTTGGCCCGGCCCGTCGCCAGGATGTGGGCCAGTCGGGTGGTCAGAACCCGCGTCTTGCCCGTGCCCGCGCCCGCCAGCACCAGCACCGGCCCCTCGGTCGTCTCCACCGCCTCGCGCTGTTCCGGGTTCAGACCGGCCAGATAGTCGCGCGCATGCCCCTCCTCGGGCGCGCGAGCGCGGGCGAGGTCGGAGATGCGGGGGGCGGGGAGATCGGTCACGGGCGAAGAACTATCCGTCATTCAGAAGGTATCTGGCAGAATCGAGAGCGGAACATAAGGGGACCGCGAGGCAATGTCAGGGCCGCCGCCCCAATGAAAACACGGAACCTGCCGGTTCGACGGCCGGTTCCCCTATTGCGATGCAAACCACGACCGACATCAACAGGGCGGCCCCGAACCGTCAGCGAAAGGCGGGCCGTAGAGGCTGGATCGCCTTCATGATCGGCATGGCGGCGATGTTCGCCTTGCTGGCGGTCTGGGTGGTGCTGGTCGAAATGGGCGGCGCGCACGGGTCGGAGGCGAGCCCGCTGATGTCGCAAGACGCCTGTCGGCGCGGCGCTACTTCAGACTGTAGGTGATCGTCGTCACGACGCGCACCTTCTTGTCGATGGAGGCGGCTTCATTGTCGCCGGAGCCATCGCGCGGCAGGATTTCGAAGGAACCCTGCGTCGCCTGACGGATCGGCCCCAGCGGCGTTCCGCTGTCCTTGGCGAACTGTTCTGCGCCGGTGCGGGCGGCGGCGGTGCCCTCGGCGATCATCTGCGGCCGCACGTCGTTCAGCTTGGTGAAGATGTAGGACGGACCCTGGAAGTCCTGTAGCACGACGTCCTGGCGAACCAGGTCGTTCAGGGCGCGGGTCGTGGCCTGGACGCGGGCCACGTCGTTGATCCGCACCACCACCGTCTGAGCCAGGATAAAGCGCGGGCCGCCATTCTGCGCGGCGTATTCGCGCGATCGGGTGTCGGCGACCTCCAGCCGCCCCAGTTCGATGGCGGACGCCGGATAGCCCTGGCCGCTCAGAAAGCGGCGGACCAGGCCCAGATCATTGTCGATCTTGCCCTGCACTTCAGACAGAACGTCGCCGGACGCGGTGAACCTAAGCGGCAGCACCGCCAGATCGGCCTTCACGTTGCGCTCGGACAGGCCGCGCACTGTCACCGTGCGGTCGCCGGCCCGGGCATGGATCACGCCCTGGCCGATCAAGGCGCCCGCGCCAATGAAGCCCAGGGCGAGCAGTCCGCCGAACACGGCGGCGGGGACCAGGTTCATGATCGCCTCTCCATTCGCGCCAGATTAGGCCGCGCGCCCGTTGTCCGCCACCCAGTCCAGCGCCAGCAGGCGACAGGCCGAGGCCAACGGACGTCGCCCGCGCCCGGCGTCGATCTCGGCCAGAAGTTGGGCCTTGCTGAGGCTGCGCGTCGCCGCGATCCGGTCCAGCACGGCCCAGAACTCAGGCTCCAGCGCTACCGATGTCGCATGGCCCGCCAGGGCGACGGAGCGTTTCGACAGGCCGCTCAACGCGCGGACTTCAACACGATCTCGGCCGACGCCGGCGCGCCATGGGTCAGGATGGCGTGGCGCGTATCGGTCGTGAAGACCAGGGCGCCGGCGGCATCGCGGATTTCGGCGCGCACGGCATAGGTGTGACGCGGATCGATCTGCGACGTGGGGAAGCCCAGCGTCACGGAATAGGGCGGTCCGCCGGTCAGGGTCTCTCGCGTCTCGGCCAGAACCTGGGCCGGGGCGTCGGCCAGGCTGACGTCCTCGACACGAACCGTCAGCACATGGCCGGGCGGCAGCATGATCCGTTCGCGATACAGGGCGGTGACGTTGACGACGGTCGTGCCCGTCGTCACCGGCGGCGGCGTTTCGCCCGGCGTGGCGCAGGCGGCCAGCACCAGGGCGGCGGGCAGAACGAGGGCGGCGTTTCGCATGGCGATCTCCTGTTTGAGGGCCAGCATGTCACACTCGGGCGCAAGACGTGAGGGGCGGACGCGCTTTCGGGGTGGTAAGCGGGGCGCGCCT
The DNA here is from genome assembly GCF_002434505.1 of Brevundimonas sp. UBA6550. Lineage (GTDB taxonomy): Bacteria > Pseudomonadota > Alphaproteobacteria > Caulobacterales > Caulobacteraceae > Brevundimonas. The sequence continues at coordinate 528,842 of NZ_DJKE01000008.1, read as the reverse complement.
GTCTGGAGACCGCGCTTGAGCCGACCGTTCGCCATCGCCGCCATCGCCGCCTGCGCCCTGATCTGGGGCACCACCTGGTATGCGATCACCCTTCAGTTGGGGCCGGTGGATTCGGTCGTCTCCATCGTCTGGCGGTTTGGCCTGGCCGCCGTCGTGCTGTTTGGCTTCTGCGCGGCCACGCGCCGCCCGCTTGGGCTGACACGGCCGCAGCATATGGCCGCCATCGGCCAGGGCGCCTTCGTCTTCGCAGTCAGCTACGGGTTCGTCTATGCGGCCGAAGGGCAGGTGGCCTCGGCGGTCGTGGCGGTCATTTTCGCGGCCCTGGCTTTCGTGAACCTGATCTTGTTCCGGGTGCTGGCGGGACAGAAGGCGGCGCCGGCGGCCTGGCTGGGGGCGGTTTTCGGCGTGATCGGGGTCGGCGTCCTGTCTTATGGGCAGATGGCGACGAACGGCGCGGGTCTTAATCCGGGACTGGGCGTGGCCTTCGCCCTGGCGGCGGTGATGGCTTCGGCGCTCGGCAACTGGTTCGCCTGGCGGTCGCAACAGGCGGGGGCGCCGGTTCTGCCCGCGACGGCCTGGGCCATGGCTAACGGCACGGCGATGCTGGCGGTGTACGGCCTTGCGACGGGTGTTACGTGGCGGATCGAGCCGACGCCCGCCTATCTGCTGTCGCTGTTGCACCTGTCGCTGTTCGGGTCGGTAATCGCCTTTGGCCTTTATTTCACCATCGCCCGCCAGAGGGGATACGCCCTGGCCAGCTACATCTCGGCCCTGACGCCGCCCATCGCCATGCTGGTGTCGGTGCTGTTCGAAGGCGCGCGCTTCGGCTGGAGCGCCCTGATCGGTCTGGCCCTGGTGCTGGCTGGTCAGGTCATGCTGATCCGCGCGCCCAAGACCTGACGATCAATCCTCGCCGGGCGTGTCGCGCTTCTTGCCGTCCAGCAGGCGGGCCGCGCGGGCCTGATCCAGGTCGGCTGCCTGTTTCTCGACTTTCGTGCGGCCATGAGCGATGCGATTGGCGACGGCCTCGGCCTTCTGGCCCGCCTTGGCGCGCGACTTCCGGGCGCGGTTCAGATTGACGATCTCGCCCATGGTCAGGTCTTCGGCGCTTCGGCCTGTTCAGGTTTGCTGGACGGCTCCGGCGCCAGGACGGCCGGCACCTGAGTTTCGTCCACGCGGGTCTGAGGGATGAAGGGCTGGTCGGCCTGTTTCTGATCGAGGCGGGTCCAGGCGTCCGGGCCGCGACCGCGCTGGCGGCCCAGTTCGAACATGGCGGACATGGTTTCCTGATCGAACTTCAGGCTGGAGGCCTCGACATTGTCTGGAATGGCCGACAGCGACATGTCCAGGCCGTTCCGCTGAGCGAAGGCTGTGGTGATCGCCAGATGTGTGCGCAGCGACGCCTTGCTCATGCTGTCATAGGTGCGCGACAGGATGCCCGACAGACGGCCGGGGGTGACGCCGTCGTTGCGGCCCGTCTGGCCGTTGATGATGACGTAGAGAGCGCCGACACGACCCTCGTCCCGAGGGCGGGTCCACAGCATCAGGTCTTCTGGAATGGCCAGGAACGGCGTGTTCACACCGCCGTCTACGTGCATCTCCAGCACCACCTTGTCATCGTCCTGAAGCCCCGCGATCAGGACCGGAGGAAAGACGCCGGGGATGCTGGCCGAGGCGACCAGCACCTCCTTGAACAGCTCGCGCGCATTCTCGTCGCCTTGGCTGGCCAGCAGGCCCATGTCCCAGATGACGGTCTGTTCGCTGTCCAGGTCGGTGGTCGCGACCAGCAGGCGACGGCCCTTGGCGTGTTCGCGCGCCACGGCTTGCAGCAGCTCCGGCGTGACATTGTCGTTGACCAGATTGCGCAGGACCTGGGACGAGAACAGGCTGGGGTTCAGGAAGGCGGCGAAGCTGCGCCAGCTCAGGATGTTGCTGGCCCCGCCGCTGGTGTAGGCGTGGCGCAGTTCGTCGTCCCAATCCGAGCCCAGGAAGGCGAAGGGGGCGGCGAGGGCGCCGGTGCTGACCCCCGTGACCACGTCGAAGGTCGGGCGGTCGCCATGTTCGCTCCAGCCGGTCAGGAGACCGGCGCCATAGGCGCCGTTGGCCCCGCCGCCCGACAGGGCAAGGATAGCGGTGGGATGATCGGGGCGAAGCCGGCCGGCGATTTCCTGGGTGAAGGCCTGCAGGCGCGCCTGGTCGTTGCTGCGGATGCGGGGATCCTCGGCCTTGACCAAGGTTCCGTCCGTAATCCTGAGCGGACCCGTGGGCCGATCCAGCGTGCCGCACGCGGTCAGCGCCAAGGCCATGACGATGCCGAAAAGACCCGATCCGATCCGCCGCATTCGCTCAGTTCCACCGTGTATAAACGCGCGTCACATACAGGCTCGCGCCGTCGGCCGCCAGACACGACCTGGATTTCCAAGCGTCGCCGTTTGAAACTCCCGGCGCACGCTCACGTTCTCAGCGACAGGAAAAACCTCTGCATTGGAGACACCATGGTCGACGTTTCGCTCATCAAGGAACATCTGGAAGTCGTCGGTTCGGACGGCGGTCACGTCGGTCGCGTCGACCACGTGCTGGGCGACCAGATCGAACTGGCCAAGCTGGATCTGGCCGGCGGGTTCAAACACCATCTCATCCCGGTCAGCTGGGTGGCGCGGGTCGACGACAAACATGTCCACCTGAACCTGACGCAGGAAGACGCCAAGGCGCGCTGGTCGGAAAAGCCGCACTAAGCGCCAAGGACAGAGTTTTGGACGAAGGCCCCGCTGTCGCCGGCGGGGCCTTTTCTGTATTTAGCCATGCAGAACCGCCACGCTGGAGCTGACCGTGATCCGACTGATCCTGAATATTCTGTGGTTCGTATTCGGGGGCTGGCTGTCGGGCCTCCTGTGGCTGCTGGGTGGCGCGATCCTGGCGTTGACCGTGGTCGGTCTGCCGTGGACCTTCGCGGCGTGGCGCATCGCCAGCTATTCCTTCTGGCCGTTTGGCCGCGAGATCGTCTGGCAGGAGGCGCACCCGGTGGCGGGTTGTATGGGCGTGGTGCTGAACGTGATCTGGTTCGTATTCGCCGGTTGGTACATCGCCCTGTCGCACCTGATGATCGCGGTCGCCGAGTTCATCTCGATCATCGGCATTCCGTTCGCGCTGAAGGACCTCGAACTGGCCAAGCTGGCGCTGGCGCCGGTCGGACGCACGATCCGCGACAAGCGTTAGACGCATCAAAAACGAAAACGGCCGGGTCTCCTGCGAGAACCGGCCGTTTCCTTGTGTGATCAGTGTCGAGGCTCAGCCCGGCGAGATCATCTTCTCGGGGCGGACGGCTTCATCGAACTCGGCGTCGGTCAGATAGCCGCCGCCGACAGCTTCTTCGCGCAGGGTGGTGCCGTTCTTGTGCGCGGTCTTGGCGATCTTGGCGCAGATGTCATAGCCCAGCTTGCCGTTCAGCGCCGTGACCAGCATCAGCGAGTTGTTCAGGCCGCGCGCGATATTGTCCTCGCGCGCCTCGATGCCGACGACGCAGTTGTCGGTGAAGCTGATGGCCGCATCTGCGATCAGACGCACCGACTGCAGGAAGTTGTAGGCCATCACCGGATTATAGACGTTCAGCTCGAAGTGGCCTTGCGAACCGGCGAAGGTCAGGGCGGCGTTGTTGCCGAACACCTGGACGCAGACCTGGGTCAGGGCCTCGCACTGGGTCGGGTTGACCTTGCCCGGCATGATCGACGAACCCGGCTCGTTCTCCGGCAAGGCCAGTTCGCCTAGGCCCGAACGCGGGCCGGAGCCCAGGAAGCGGATGTCGTTGGCGATCTTGAACAGCGATGCGGCGACCGTGTTGATCGCGCCGTGGCTGAAGACCATGGCGTCGTGGGCGGCCAGGGCCTCGAACTTGTTCGGCGCCGTTGTGAAGGGCAGACCGGTGATCTCGGCGATCTGGGCGGCGACCTTCTCGGCGAAACCGATGGGAGCGTTCAGGCCCGTGCCGACGGCGGTGCCGCCTTGCGCCAGTTCCATCAGCGCGGGCAGGGTCTGTTCGATGCGCTTGATGCCGTTCTCGACTTGCTGGGCGTAGCCGCCGAACTCCTGGCCCAGGGTCAGGGGCGTGGCGTCCTGGGTGTGGGTGCGGCCGATCTTGATGATGTGGGCCCAGGCGTCCGACTTGGCCTTCAGCGCGGCGTGCAGGTGCTTCAGCGCGGGCAGCAGGTCGTTGACCACCTGTTCGGCGCAGGCGACGTGCATGGCCGTGGGATAGGTGTCGTTGGACGACTGGCTCATGTTGACGTGGTCGTTGGGGTGGACCGGCTTCTTGGAGCCCATCTCGCCGCCCAGGATCTCGATGGCGCGGTTCGAGATCACCTCGTTGGCGTTCATGTTCGACTGGGTGCCCGAACCCGTCTGCCAGACGACCAGCGGGAAGTGGTCGTTGAGCTTGCCTTCGATGACTTCGTTTGCGGCCTTGACGATGGCGTCGGCCAAGGCTGGGTCCAGCTTGCCCAGGTCGCGATTGGTCTCGGCGGCGGCGCGCTTGACGATGCCCAGGGCGCGCACGACGGGCAGGGGCTGCTTCTCCCAGCCGATCTTGAAGTTGCCCAGCGAACGCTGCGCCTGAGCGCCCCAGTAACGATCGGCGGCGACCTCGATGGGGCCGAATGTGTCGGTTTCGATACGGACGTTGCTCATGGGCGGAAATCTCGTCTGTCAGGCGTGGCGATGGGTTGCGCGGCGGTGTAGCACGGTCGTCATGCAGGGCAAGGCGAGCACGGATATCCTCACAACGGTAGGCGTCGCATGACCGCCGGCTGGATCGGGACAGGCAAGGTCCGGGCGCGCGAGGATGGCGATGCGGTCGAGATCGTGATCGACGGCCTGACCACTCAGGCCAAATACTACAAGCCGCTGGTCTATGAGTTCATGCGCAAGGAGTGGCGCGGCGCCCGGCCGTCCTGGGGCGACCATGTCGTGGAAATCCGCATGGAGCACGTCGGCGAACCGCCGTGGATGGACCTGGACAATCTGGCCAAGGCCCTGCTGGATTCGATCAAGGGCTATCTGTTCCACGACGACGCCCAGGTCGCGCGGCTGCTGGTCGAACGGCACGAGGGCGACAGAGAGCGGATCGTGATCCGCGCCTATCCGCGTCGGCCCTGACGCCTATTTCTTGCGGAACTGGTCCAGCGAGACGACCTTTGGGCCGTCCGAGGCGGGCGACGGATCGTGGGACGGGTCCGGCGTCTCCTCGACCACCTCGACGATCTCCGGCTCCTCGAACTGCAGCAGGAACTGCACGCTGGGATCGTAGAAACGGGTGACGGCCGAATAGGGGATGACCAGGCTCTTGGGCATGCCGCCGAAGCGCAGCTTGACGGAAAACTTGTCCGTCTCGACGCGCAGGTCCTCGTACTGATGCTGCAGCACGACGGTCATTTCGTCGGGGTATTTCGCCAGGATGTCGGGCGCGACGCTGACGCCCGAGGCGCGGGTCTTGAAGGTGATGTAGAAATGATGCGCGCCGGGCAGGCCGTCGGACAGCACCCGTTCCAGCGCCGCGCGCATGACGCCGCGAAGGGCCTCGTGCGCCAGTCGCTCATACTGCATCTCATCGACCGGAGGGGTCTGGTCGCTCATCGTCACCTCGCAACAGAGCGCGACTGATAGCGGCGCCAAGGCGTGGACGATAGATGTCATTACGGTAAAGCGCCGGGATTCTGTTGCCAGGCTCCCGACAGGCCCCGCCCAAGGATCTGAACCCCTAGGACTTAAGGTTCGAAATCACCCGAACCGCATTACGCGGCGAGAGCGACTTCTCCAGCGAAGTTATCGTTCGCAGTTAGAAAATGGCCCGATACGGTGGGCCAGGACGAGCGAAAGCAATCCTCTTTACACGTCCGTCGATGCTAGTCGGCCCCATGCTGCCTCCGCCGATAACGCGGGGAGAAAGTTGGTGGAGCCGCCGGGAATCGCACCCGGGTCCGGTCCGCTTATTACAAGCGCGTTTATCGCCATAGTCCGGCCGAAACCGAACGGTTCGAATATAGGGCGACGGTGGACGCTTTCCAAGCGCGTTGTCGAATAGGCTTTAAACCCGAGACCAGTCGGGGGTCTGGTTTCGGAACCACGTCAGTTGGCGCTTGGCATAGTTGCGGGTCGCCTGCTTCAGGGCGGCGACGGCGGTCGGAGGGTCCGTCACGCCTGACAGATGCGCAGCCAGTTCCCGCAGGCCGACGGCCTTCATCGCGGGAAGCGCAGGGTTCAGATTCCGCTGCATCAAGGCCCGAACTTCCGCCAGCACGCCCTGATCCATCATCTGGTCCACGCGGCGGTCGCAGTTGTCATACAGCCGCGCCCGATCGGGTTCGATCACCAGGCCGGTCCAGTCGCTTGGCGACAGAAGCGGCTGCGTGTCCGCCTTCCAGGCGCTGAGGGTGCGGCCGGTGGCGGCGTGGACGCTCATGGCCCGCACCAGCCGCTGGCGGTCGCCCTGTTCGATGGCAGACGCGGAGGCCGGGTCGATCTGGGCCAACCGCTGGCGGAAGGCGGTCTCACCGTCCTGCAGATAGTCGGCCTGGATAGTATCGCGCACCGATGACGGCACCGTGGGAATGTCGGCCAGGCCGCGCGTCAGCGCCATGAAGTAGAGGCCCGTGCCGCCGACCAGGATGGCTGGGCGGCCTTCGTCACGCAGTTCGGTCAGCAGGTCGAGAACGACGCGGCTCCATTTGCCGACGGACCAAGCCTCGGCAGCATCGGCCACGCCGTACAGCCGATGGTCGGCCGTCGCCTCCTCTTCGGACGAGGGGCGGGCGGTCAGGATGCGCAGGTCGGCATAGAGTTGCTGGCTGTCGGCGTTGACGATCACCCCGCCGGTTTCGCGCGCCATCTTCAGGGCCAGCGCGGATTTGCCCGATGCGGTGGGGCCGGCAAGCAGGATGACGGATGGCGGTTTGGACAAATCGAGGCTCGCGGCAAGGCTGGGACGGCGATAGAACGCGCGCCTTATCGCCTGCAAGCCTTCTGGGAGATCGTCTTGGTCGAACGCACCGCCGTCATCGCCGCGCTGGACGCCGTCATCGACCCCGTGTCGGGCCAGGGGCTGGTCGCCGCCGGCCTGGTCCAGGGTCTGGTCGTGGCCGAGGACCGCGCGGGCTTCGCGCTGGAGGTCGATCGTCGCCAGGCGGCCGCCTACGCCCCGGTGCGCGATGCGGCCGAAGCCGCGCTGAAGGCCATTCCCGGCATGGCGCGGGTGTCGGTCATCCTGACGGCCGAGGCGGCGTCGGCGCCCGCGCCGCGCACGGCCGGCCTGTCGAAAGCCGCCGTCGATCAGGGGCGGCCCAAGGCCCCGGTTCCGACCGACCGTCCCGCCCATGTGCGTCGCGTCCTGGCCGTGGCCAGCGGCAAGGGCGGGGTCGGCAAGTCGACGGTGGCGGTCAATCTGGCCGTCGCCCTGTCCCGGCGCGGTCTGTCGGTCGGCGTTCTGGACGCCGATGTCTATGGGCCGTCGTTGCCGACCATGCTGGGCGTCTCCGGTCAGCCGGCCTATGAGGACGGCGCCATCATTCCGCATCAGGCGCATGGGCTCAAGGCCATGTCGGTCGGGTTGCTGACCAAGATGGACGACGCCATGATCTGGCGCGGGCCCATGGCGTCGCAGGCCATCACCCAGATGCTGAGCCAGACGCGATGGGGCACGGCCGAGGCGCCGCTGGACGTTCTGGTCATCGACCTGCCGCCCGGCACGGGCGACGTCCAGTTGACGCTGATCCAGAAGACGCCGCTGGACGGGGCGGTGATCGTCTCCACCCCGCAGGAGGTGGCCCTGGCCGACGCGCGTCGCGCGCACACCCTGTTTCAGAAGGTCGGGGTGCCGACCCTGGGCCTGATCGAGAACATGAGCGGCGACGTCTTCGGTCGCGGCGGCGGCGAGGCCGAGGCGGCGCGGCTGTCCGTTCCCTTCCTCGGCGACCTGCCGCTGGACGCCGCCTTGCGTCAGGCCGGCGATGCGGGACGACCGTTGGCGGCGGCGGATCCTTCGGGCGACGTGGCCAAACGGTTCGACGTCATCGCTGCGGCGACGGCCTCTGCGCTCGGCCTTTAGAAAAATCCGTCGGGCCGGGGGTTTTCAAAGGCAACCCTATTCGCCACCTTGGGTGCTGCCAATCGCCAAGGACATCCAATGAGCGTCGACGCCCTGTTCCGCCCCTTCACCGTCAAGGGGCTGACCCTGCCCAACCGCATCGTCATGGCCCCCATGACGCGGTCCTTCTCGCCCAACGGCGTGCCGACGTCCGATGTCGCCGGCTACTATCGTCGGCGGGCCGAGGGCGGCGTCGGGCTGATCGTGACCGAGGGCACGGTGATCGAGCGGCCGGCGGCGCGTAACGACGTCAATGTGCCGGTCTTCCACGGCGAGGCCCTGCCGCAATGGAAGACCGTGGTCGACGAGGTTCACGCCGCCGGCGGCCTGATCGCGCCGCAGATCTGGCACGTCGGCTCGGCGCGCGGTCAGGGCGCGGAATGGGAGCCGCTGGGCAAGGTCGACAGCCCGTCGGGCATGACCGCCCCCGGCAAAAACAAGTTCGAGCCCATGACCGAAGAGGACGTCGCCGACGTGATCGCCGCCTTCGGCCGCTCGGCCCGCGCCGCGCGTGATCTGGGCTTCGACGCCGTGGAGATCCATGGCGCCCACGGTTATCTGATCGACCAGTTCTTCTGGGGCGGGCTGAATGCGCGCGAAGACCGCTGGGGCGGGGCGACCATCGCCGACCGCGCCCGGTTCGGGGTCGAGGTCGTCAAGGCCGTGCGTGACGGCGTGGGCGAGGACATTCCGGTCATCCTGCGTCTGTCGCAATGGAAACAGCAGGATTACGCCGCCCGCATCGCCGAGACGCCGGATCAGATGTCCGAATGGCTGTCGCCGTTGTCCGAGGCCGGGGTCGATGTCTTCCACTGTTCGCAACGCCGGTTCTGGGAGCCGGAGTTCTACGGTTCCGATCTGAACTTCGCCGGCTGGGCCAAGAAGCTGACCGGCAAGCCGACGATCACCGTGGGTTCGGTCGGGCTGGACGGGGAGTTCATCGCGGCCTTCGGCGGCGAGGCGTCGCAGCCGGCGTCGCTGGACGGCCTGCTGCGCCGGCTGGAGGCGGAAGAGTTCGATCTGGTCGCCGTGGGCCGCGCCCTGCTGGCCGATCCGCAATGGGTGGCCAAGGTGCGCGACGGCCGCACCGACGAGCTTCAGAACTTCGAACGATCGGCCCTGATGAGCCTGTCCTGATCGTTCAGCGTCGTCGAGCCGGTCAGGCCGGCTCGACGATGACCCCCGTTCCATAGGCCAGGACCTCCGTCACGCCGGGCATGATCTCGGTGGCGTCGTAGCGGACGGCCAGGATGGCGTTGGCGCCGTGGGCCTCGGCGTGTTTGACCAGTTCGTCATAAGCCTCCTGGCGACCGGCTTCGGCCAGTTTGACGTAGGCGCCGACGCGCCCGCCCAGCATCGACTGCACCCCGCCGATGGCGTCCGAGATGGCGTTGCGCGAGCGCACCGTCACGCCGCGCACCAGGCCGATGTGGCGGGTTACGCGAAAGCCGGGCAGGTCGTTGGTCGTGGTCACATACATGGGTGTCTCCTAGCGACGTTCGAGAACGCGGAAGGTGAAGGCGTGATCGTCCTTCTCGCCTGCCGGATGCGGTTCAGACGATACCTCGACCCAGGCCGTTTCGTCGAATGGGGGAAAGACGGCGTCTCCTTCGGGCGCGGCGTCGACCTCGGTGATATAGAGGCGCTTGGCGCGGGGCAGGGCAGCCTCGAACAGGGCCGTGCCGCCGATGACGCAGATTTCGTCCACGCCGTCGTCCTCGGCCGTTTCACGCCCGATCTCGATGGCCTCGTCCAGTGTGGCGCAAACCAGGGCGCCCTTGGCCATACCGTCGGCCTCGTAGGATTCGTCTCGGGTCATGACCAGGTTCAGCCGTCCGGGCAGGGGCCTCAGCGGCAGGCTTTCCCAGGTCTTGCGACCCATCAGGCAGGGCTTGCCCACGGTGATGGCCTTGAAGCGCTGCAGATCGCTGCGTAGCCGCCAGGGCAGGTCGCCGTCCCGGCCGATGACGCCGTTGCGTCCACGCGCGACGACAAGGGAAATGAGGGGCTGGGGCAAGAACCTTGACCGTACTGCTGCGTTGAGGTGGGCCACCCATGAACGCGAGCCCCGCCATGAGCAAGTATATCCCCTCCATCATCGTCGGTTTGGTGGTCGGCTTCGCCGTCAGCTTCGGCCTGGCCTTCTTCTTCGCGTCGCTGGGGGCGCGTTCCGGGTTCCTGCCGATCATGGCCGGCGCCTTCTTCGGCGTGTTCACCGCCTACATCATGGCCAATCTGGTCGGGACGAAGCGAGGCAAGGCCGCGACGCCGGAGCAGAAGCAGGCCGCGCTGGATTTCCGGCCCGATGCCGACAAGGCTCTGCTGATTGTCTATCGCGAGGGCTTCGTGGGCAAGGCGGCGGGGCTGGACCTGTCGCTGGACGATCGGTTCGTGGCCCAGCTGAAGAGCCCGCGCTTCACCGCCGTCTCCGTCGCGCCCGGCGGCCACCAGTTGTCGATGGCGTTCGGCGGTCTGGCGGGCAAGCAGAACAAGCCGACGCTGGAAGGCTTCATCGCCGCGCCCGGCGAGGTGATCGCCTTCCGCGCCACGATGCAGATGGGCATGACCAAGAACCGCATCGTGGTGGATCGGATTTCCGCCGACCAAGACTTGGTTCAGCGTCTCAAGCCGATGATCATGATCGCGCCGGAGGCTTAAGGCGCGGCCTGAGGCTCTAGCCACTTCAGCCATTTGCGCTGCATGGCCTGCTCCAAATCCACGCCTGATCGAGCGCAGTAGATCAGCAGCATCCCCAGCACGTCCGCCGCCTCGTCGCCCAGCGCCTGGGTATCGGGCGCTCCCCGCGCGCGGCCGGTCAGACGCAGATGTTCGGCGGTCAGTTCGCCCAACTCTTCCTGCAATTTCAGCAGCGCCCAATCCCGATCCCGGTCGATGTCATGTTCGGCGGCATAGATGTCGGAGATGCGCAGGACGTCGGCCTGCAGGTCCTTGAGGTTCATCAAACCGCGACAGCCGCTTTGATATGCGGCCAGGCCTCATAGCCCTCCAGCGTGAAGTCGCTCAGCTCGAAGCCGAACAGGTCGGTCTTGGGCGCGATCCGCATGACCGGCAGGGGCAGGGGCTCGCGCGTCAGCTGAAGCTCGGCCTGTTCCAGATGGTTCAGATACAGATGGGCGTCGCCGAAGGTGTGAACGAAATCGCCCGGCTCCAGCCCCACGACCTGGGCCAGCATCATCGTCAGCAGGGCGTAGGAGGCGATGTTGAAGGGCACGCCCAGGAAGACGTCGGCGCTGCGCTGATACAGCTGGCAGCTGAGCTTGCCGTCCGCGACGAAGAACTGGAACAGACAGTGGCAGGGCGGCAGGGCCATGTCGTCCACGTCCGCCGGGTTCCAGGCGGTGACGATGTGGCGCCGGCTGTTGGGATTGGTCTTCAATCCATGGACCAGTTTCTCGATCTGGTCGATGACGCGGCCGTCGGGCGCGGTCCAGGACCGCCACTGCTTGCCATAGACCGGCCCCAGCTCGCCCTCGGCGTCGGCCCATTCGTCCCAGATGCGGACGCCGTTGTCCTTCAGATAGGCGATGTTGGTCTCGCCGCGCAGGAACCACAGCAGTTCGACGATGATGGAGCGCAGGTGCAGCTTCTTGGTCGTCAGGACCGGAAAGCCCTTGGCCAGGTCGAACCGCATCTGGCGACCGAATACGCCGAGCGTCCCGGTGCCGGTACGGTCATCGCGCCGCACGCCGTTGTCCAGGATGTCGCGCAACAGGTTCAGATACTGACGCTCGGGATGATCGGCCGGCGCGGAGATGCGGGCCTGAACGTCGGCGCTGAGCGTGGCGTGGATCATCTGGACGGTCATGGGTTCAAGGTGCATCAGATTTCCGATTCGCGGTCCTGGCAAATCGGCGTCTTCCACAGAATTGATTCGGGCGGACAAGCCGGTTCGTCCTCGCACTATCGCAGCGAAGGGGGGAGGGCTCGATGCTCCACACCCGCCGTCATCCTCGGCCTTTTGCCGAGGATCCATACGCTCGGTCCTGAGGTCGGGGCACGGCGCTGGGCACCGGGATTATGGATCCTCGGCACAAGGCCGAGGATGACGAAGTGGGGCGTCCGGGCATCGTCTCCTCCCTGCGAAGCGGGGAGGTGGCTCGAAGCGCAGCGGAGAGACGGAGGGGCTCTTCACCGCATCACCAGCGCCTGTGGGACTTCAACAGCCCCTCCACCACGCTACGCGCGGTCCCCCTCCCCATTGCATGGGGAGGAGACGGTCTGGTCAGCCGCCGAAACCGCCGTCGTCCAGGAAGGCTTGTTCTTCGGGCGTCGTTTCGCGCCCCAGGGCGCGGTTGCGATGGGGAAAGCGGCCGAAGCGGACGATGATGTCGCGATGCAGCCTGCCCCATTTCTCCAGCTCTTCGTCGCCGGCGACCAGGGCCATGTAGCGGTCCTGATTCTCGATCCGTTCGGAGTGCTCGAACGGCAGCAGGAGGAAGTTCTTCAACTCCGGTTCGACCGCCAGATGCAGATCGCGCGCCACCGCCTGATTGGCGAACATCAGGGCCAGCGGATCGGTGGCGAACTGGTGCGCCGTGCCGCGAAAGCTGTTGCGCGGATACTGGTCCAGTAGGATCAGCAGGGCCAGGGCGCCCTCGGCCGTCGCCATCCAGTCGTCCAGTTCGCGCCGCGCGGCGGCCCAGTGAACAGCGCGGCCCCGGTCGCGGAACAGGGAGTCGAACGCCTCGTCCTTGGCGAACCACTTTTCGGGCCCGGCCTCTTTCCAGAAGGCGACGACGGAGGAAGGGGTTATGAAGACAGCCATGACCCAGACCTTATCCAATCCGCTGCCCGTCTTCCATGACCGCGACTGCGACCTTTCGATCATTCGCGGCAAGCGCGTGGCCATGATCGGCTACGGCAGCCAGGGACGCACCCATGCCCTGAACCTGCGCGATTCGGGCGTCAGCGACATCGTGGTGGGGCTGAAGGAGGGCTCTAAGACGCGAGAGCTGGCGCGCGCCGATGGATTCGAGGTGATGACGGCCGGGCAAGCGGCGAGGGGAGCGGATGTGATCGCCGTGATGACGTCCGACGAGGCGCATCGCGACCTTTGGCGCGACGAGCTGGAGCCGAACGCGCGACCGAGCGCGGCCCTGGTGTTCGCTCACGGTCTTTCGGTGCGATTCGGCCTGGTCGAACCGCGCGCCGATCTGGACGTGATCCTGGCCTCGCCCAAAGGCATAGGGCCGCGCATTCGCGACCTGTACGAAGCCGGGGAAGGGGTCTTCTGCCTGTTCGGGGTTCAGCAGGACGCGACGGGCGACGCCCACGCGCTGGGCCTGTCCTATGCGGCGGCGCTGGGTTGCGGGCGCAAGGGCATTCTGGAAACCACCATGCGCGACGAGTGCGAAAGCGATCTGTTCGGCGAACAGGTGGTGCTGTGCGGCGGGATCGCCGAACTGATCGACGCCGCCTTCATGAAGTTGGTGACCGCCGGCTATCCGCCCGAGGTGGCGTGGTTCGAATGTTTCTACGAGACCAAGCTCGTGACCGACCTGATGTACGAGCGCGGGATCGCGGGCGCCTTCGCCAAGATTTCAAACACGGCGGAATACGGCGCCTATCTGACCGGCCCGCGCATCATCGGGCCAGAGTCTCGGCAGGCGATGGATCAGGTCTTGGCCGAGGTTCAGGGCGGCGATTTCGTGGGTCGGCTTATGGCCGACTACGACGCCGGTTCGCCCGATCTGACCGCGCGTCGAAAGGCGCTGGGTTTGAGAACCATCGAATCGGTCGGAGCGCACCTAAATGCGGTGGCGCGTCAGGCGATGGAGACGGCGGCGAACGACGATTGACCGCGCGTCGGGGTCGGCGGTGACTGTTCACCGCCTGATCGCCAGAAATCTCGAAGGAGAAGATGGTCGGAGTGAGAGGATTCGAACCTCCGACCCCTGCGTCCCGAACGCAGTGCTCTACCAGGCTGAGCCACACTCCGACCGTGGGGACGGGCCGCAAGGCGTCGCCCCGAAGTGAGGACGCGGCTTATAGCCATGGGTTCGAGAGGCCGCAAGCACCCATTTCGACCTTCTTCGCACAGACCGAAAATAGTCCTGAAAGAGGGTGTTGCATCCCAAATCGGTTTGGCCTATCTGACCGCCTCCGCCGCACAGAGCGCTGCGGAAACGCCGGTCCTGCTGGGGAATGGTGTAATGGTAACACTACGGTTTTTGGTACCGTCATTCTAGGTTCGAGTCCTAGTTCCCCAGCCACCGCCCTCACTGCATTTGAGCGCTTTTGCCCCCTCCTGAGGGAGGCGGGTTTTACACTGGGTTTTACAGTTGGCCTTCTGTTCTGGGTCTCCTGGAGCCGCGCGATCATGCCCAATCCGATGGCTTCCCCTGTGACGTAGCGCCGGGCGATTTCCTTCACCCGCTTCAGCTCCCAGCCCAGAATCGTCGCCACGTCGTCGAGCGGTAGGCCCGCCAGGATGTAGCTGGTCGCGGCAGTGCCGCGCAGGTCGTGGAACCGCAGGCCGTCTCGGCCGGCAGTAGCGTACCACGAGTCGCGCGGGAGTCGCAGCGACTGGGGAAACCGACAACAATGTCGGTTTTCCAGATCACCGCGATTCCGGGGCATTGATTCCTAATCTCGAAGCCGTGTCGACTGTTCCCTGCTCCTTGAACATCGGCTTGTCGTGGCCAGGATCGCGCGACGAGCCGCCTTCGCGTAAATCGGGCGATGAATGGGGCAAGTTGCGCCGCCTTGGATATTACTCAAGCTCGCCAGCCTCACGAGGCCCGGCCGCGCCGGAATCTGCGATCTGGGCGAAGCTGTCGCACCCGATTACTGCATTTAGGCATAACGGCAGCGGCGGTCCGGGCGATCTCCTGCCCGGATAGCCAAATTCGCATCGTGGTGGACGCGACGTCAGCCTCGCATCTGCCAGACGTTACTTAGAATATTCGATCTACTAAATAAATTTTACACGACCAATAAAATGCTAGTCGTGTGGACAGCCCGCCTGATCCCGCGACAGTTTGGCGTAGTATTGCGCGAGATTGCCTGCCATTGAATACTCGCAGACGACGTCCATCCTGCACGGGAGGATACCGATGCCCAGCGGCTGAAAAACGAAAACCCCGTCGTTGGCGCGACGGGGCTCTCAAAAGTTTCGTGGCTCAGACCAGCAACTGAGCCTCCCCCCAATCTCAGATCATGTCAAGCGGCGCAGTTACGCTGGCCGGATACGGCTGCGCGTGGCCCACGAGCGGCTTGGCCAGCCCCAGGGAGGGCTCGATGACCAATTCCATCATCTCATCCGACGGCTTGAGCAACGCAATTGAAGGCGGGCCGGTATTCGACCGAATGCTCATCTACTCAGAAGAGGACTGGGCTCATAGGCGCCAGGCCGCCGGGCTGTTCAGGGGCATCCAACGGCTTGAACCCCGCAGTCGGGCGCGGAGCCTCGCGACCGAGCAGGCCGCGTTCATACTCGATATGGACCGATCTACGGTCTACCGGTTGCTCAAGAAGTTCGACGGAGAAATCGTTCACCTCTTTCCACGGCGGCCTGGTCCCTCCCAGGGTATCGCTTGCCTATCGAACGCGCGCGAGGCCGCGATCCAAACCGTCCTGCACCGAGACTACCTGACCAAGCAGAAGATTTCGGTGGCCGAATTGGTGCGGCGGATCGAGAAGGCCTGCGACGCGAAGGGCTTGAAGCCGGTGAGCCGCAAGGCGGTTCAAGCTCGGATCGACCGTCTTGACCAGCACATGGTGGCGGTCAGGCGAGGAGAACTGCTGAAAGCGGAAGACCTGACCTTGCGGCCCGGCAGCTATGACGTTTGCGCGCCAATGGAGAGATGGCAGATCGACCACACCCCGGTCGACGTCCTCCTCGTCAGCGCCATTGATGGCGAGGTTCTGGGCCGGCCCTACTTGACGCTGATCATCGACGTCGCCAGCCGAATGGTCGCCGGCTATTTCATCTCGTGGGACCAGCCCGGGGCCCGCAGCGTCGCCATGGCGCTCCTTTGCGCGGTACAGGCGAAGGGCCCGTTGCTAGAGCGGCTTGGGTTAACGGGCGACTGGCCTATCTGCGGACTCCCCGTCGCCCTGCACTCCGACAACGCGGCCGAATTCGCCAAGTCCGTCGCCTATCGTCGTGCCTGCGACAACTCCGATATTGAGCGGCAACTGCGCGATATCGGCAAGCCACGGGACGGGGCCCACATCGAGCGCCTCATTGGGAGCATGATGGCGCGGTGTCATTTCTTGCCTGGAACCACATTCTCCAACATCCGCCACCGGGAGAAGTACGACAGCGCCGGCAACGCGACGCTGACGATCGAGGAGTTGGAAAAGTGGCTGGTCGAACAGATTCTCGACTATCACGAACGGCGGCATGGCGGGCTAGGCTGTTCGCCCCGCCAGGCTTGGGAGGCGATGTGCCGCGACCAGGAGATCGCCCCGCGCTGGCCGGCCAACCTTGAGCAGTTTTATCTGAGTTTCCTCCCCCGGCGCCGGGCCACCATCCAGCGGCAAGGCGTCCAGTTGTTCACCCTGGAGTACTGCGGCCCGGTCCTGCAGGAGCTTCGCCGCCACATGGTGGAGAAGGTTGAACTTCGTTACGACCCGCATGACCTGTCGAGGGTGTTCGTCCAGAACTTGGACGGTCTCTGGGTACCGGTGCCGAGCCGGTATCCGGACTGTCCGCACATATCCCTGTGGGAGGTCGAAGCCGAGCAGCGACGCCGCCGGATTCTTGAGCTCGGCCCGGCGCGCGGCTGGATGATCATCACCGAGATCGTCCGCCGCCGAGCTGCCAAAACGGACGCCCTGAGGCTCACCAAAGGCGAGCGCGTCGAACGCGAGAGGGCGTTGATGACAACCGCCGTCGAGGGTCCGGCAGGCCAGGGTCCGAACAATTTGAGCTCCTGGACCCGTCTGATGGGGGGCAGCCAGTGAATCTCTCTCACCTGGACCGGGACGTGGCCAACATCGCTCTGGAGGGCAGGGGAACCCGCTTGGCATTCCTGCGGGAGTCCGGTTTCGTGCCGTGGCCCGACGCCATGACCTACATTGCCGAATGCGAGAGGCGGATCAACGATGAGGCGGTCTTCGGGCCACCTCATCTGCTACTCTCCGCGCCGCCGCTATGTGGCGTCGGCTCTGTGCTTCGGGAGATCGAGCGACGGGGCGCGCTGGGCTCCGGCCGGAAACGACGGGCCGTGATTGTCGATGGATTGCTGACCTTCTCGGAGGCGCGGCTCACTCATCTCATCAGCGTCGTGCTGGAGGCTGCGGGCAGGCGGCCTCGAAGCAGCATCGAGGGCGAGCAGCAGGCGTTGCGCGCCATTCGCGACGCGGGCACGCGATTGCTCTTGGTGCGCAAGGTCGATCAACTCCCTGATAAGCAGATTAAACAACTGGTCCGCTATCTCCACGCCCTCAGCGTCCGCGGCGACTTCCACCTCGGCCTCACATCGTCCACGCCGGATGTCCGTGTGCTCGCTGGCGACGCCGACCTAGCGGCCCGAACGCGGGTGTTCGAGTTCAAGGCTTGGCCTCAGGCTTTGTGGGTCGTCGAGGTGGTTGAAGCGGCGTTACGACGCTATCCCCTGCGCCAAGCCAGTCCGGTGACGCCGGAGCTGATGACGGTGCTGTTCGGCCGCACACGAGGGCTGCCCGGCGGCGTGTTCGGGATGCTCAAGGCGGCGGCCGCCCACGCCATCGAGTCCGGCGCGGAGCACATCACCGCAGACACCTTGCGGGCAGCAGAGCCACCCTTCTCTAGCATCGCAACTCGCAGACAAGCGAAAGGGACGGGCTCATGAACGCGCCGGATCTGCCCGACCGCAAGGGGCGTTACCCGGCTGCGCCCGACCCCTTTGCCGGTGAAGCGCCGTCGGCCTGGATCTGTCGCGTCGCCCATGCCCACGACCTCACGGCAGCCGAGCTAGTCCAGCTCCAAGGCTGCACCGCTTCGGAGTTTGACGCTGGCTATGGCGAGACCATCCTCCATCACATCGCTGTCGGTGCGCCATGCCGGACTTGGCCGGCGCCCAGCGACGTGGTGGACGGCCTGCGCGAGATCGGGTTGACGCCAGAAAAACCGCCGAAGCTGAGCGCTGAGGATTGGTGGGCGTACTGTCCGTCCTGCCTGACGACCGGCGGTGCCCAAGGGATGCTCCGGCTTTTAGCGCACTGGTGTCAGCCCTTGGCGTTGATCTGCCTCGAGCATGCCGTCTACCTGCGGCCGTGGCCCAGGGATCGCGAAATGAGGCTAGCGAACGGACACACGAGCTTCGAACCGTTCGCCGGCCATCTGTTGGGAGCTGAGGCCGCGAGCGACGATGATTTGGCCTTTGGCCGGCTACTGCTGTCCCCGGGGCGGGTCGACTGGGCGCCCATGGCCCGCGCCGTCTTCGATCTCACCGATGCACTGATGACCCGGACCGGACCGCAGGCGCAAGGGGCGCCAATGTTGCGTGACCTGCTGGGCCTGTCGGCCAGCGGGGACCACGTTGGATCGACTCGCCTCCCATTCGCGGCGCTTTGGGGCGTTCCCGCGACGACCCGCCTGACACTGCTCCGATACCTGTCTGGATTGACGCGGCCACCGCCCCTGAATGAGGAGCCGCCGGCCTGGTTGAATCAATTAGTGCGCCGACCTGGCGTCACCCATCAGCGAAGCTTGAATGGAGCAGCGGCCGATCACCTTTTCTATTTGTTAGCGCGTTTGAACGGGGTCGCTGCAGACCAATTGGGGCGCAGGGCAAGCGCGTGGCCTGCTGATCTTAGACGCCGTATGGGAGCGGCTGTCGTGATCGGTTCGCTGGCCAATCTGGCGTAATCGCGCGGCAG
The DNA here is from genome assembly GCF_002434505.1 of Brevundimonas sp. UBA6550. Classification (GTDB taxonomy): domain Bacteria; phylum Pseudomonadota; class Alphaproteobacteria; order Caulobacterales; family Caulobacteraceae; genus Brevundimonas. The sequence continues at coordinate 509,881 of NZ_DJKE01000008.1, read as the reverse complement.
GTGCGCACTTTCATAGACCGTCGCAGACTGCTCAAGCCTGTTCGTTAAGGGCGCGATGTCCGGCGTGCCGCTAGGCATGTTGGGCCACTCAGCGCGTCGGCGCCGGGATTGTTGGCGGATACAGCACCTAATGACGGTTAGCCGCCCGGCGAACCGGGCGGCCCCTACCACGGGAGCTAGCCAACGCTCGGCCGATTCAGCGCGTGAGGACGCAGCCCTGCAAAGCCCATCCTCAGCGTTGATGCTTGCATGGTCACGATGGCGCCAAAGATCTCGAAGAGCAACCAATCCACTGCGATAAGGCAAAGCTTGCCACGCGCTGCTTGCATAAATCACTTACCTTGCGAACGATATTCGCAAGAGGTAATTGCAAGGTCGTACCCGTTCATCTGCGGGAGGCAGCCACGTCTTGCGTAAACGACCGTTTTTGAAAGGCCGCCGATGCTGATCGGATATGCCCGAGTGTCCAAAGGCGATGACCAGTCCACCTCCGGCCAGCTTCGCGCGCTGAAAGATGCCGGGTGTGAGCGGATATTCGAGGAGGCCGCGAGCGGGGGGCGGTGGGATCGACCCCAACTGCTCCGTATGATCGACCATCTGCGACCAGGGGACATCGTTGTGACGTGGAAGCTTGATCGGCTATCACGGTCCCTGAAAGACCTGATCCACATCTTGGAGAAGATCGAGGGAACTGGGGCTGGCTTCCGGTCTCTGACAGAAGCGATTGATACGACTACTTCGGCCGGTCGGATGATGATGCAGATGGTCGGTGCTTTCGCCGAGTTCGAGCGCGCGATGATCCGGGAGCGAACTTCGGCCGGCCTCGCGGCGGCTCGTGCGGAGGGGAGGGTCGGTGGGCGGCGGCGCAAGCTTACCCCCACGCAGCGCACGGATATTCTCGAGAACCTTGAAGCGGGGCGTAGGACCGCCGCTCAGCTGGCCCGTCTATACAACGTGAGTGAAGCGATGATCAGCCGCATTCGTGCAGCTGCTCGGACAGCGGAATAGGCCTTGGCCCAGCAGCGCATCTTGGTGCTCATACAAAGAAAGGCTAGTCCGCTCCCAACTCATGGCTGACCTTCGTAATGTCCGCGTTGCAGAAACAGTCACTTTAAAATTCGACGGCGCCTCGTGGCACGATCATGCGACGGATTGGAGTGAAGCTGGCTTTAGGACTTGATGTGTGGGTTCCGTTTCAACCTTGGTGGCACGGTGATGGTTTCTGCTAGGATTGTCAGGCCGTCGATATGCGTGTGGGCTCGCTGAGCTGCGGCCGCTGCCGTACTTAGTTTGACGGTGAGTTGGGAGAAATCGAGCCTGTCACCGTCCTTCATCGACCATGATGACGTTCGACCCAGGTCGAGCACCAGATAGATGCCCCGCCGGACGCGCTTTGAGAGAAGGTATTGCCCGGCGAGTTGCGTCTCGACGTGATCGACCAATTGGTCACCGCTCCAGCTCGCGCCAGCGATCTTCAGTTCAATGACAACCACCTCGTCGCGGTTCGGACGCCCTTCTATCCGTAGGTCCATCCGCTTTTCGGAGGCGGTCACGGTTTCCTGGGTGACGCTGTACCAGTCGCGGGCGCGTTGGCGCAGCGCTTCGCCGAGGAAGGCGCGAACGTCGTGCTCGGTCGCGTCGCGCAGAAGCCCCCGTCGATCGAATTCCGAGGTCGCCAGATCGGCGAGGATCGACCTGAGATGGCGTTCGATCAGGGCGTGAAGCTCCGCCGCGGATGCGGGCTGTTTCAGATAACAGGCGAGGAAGGCGGCGGTTTGGGCCTCGGTCCAGGGCCGAGGCGCGGCCGCCTGTCTGGCCTGACGGTTCAGGAGGTTTCTGATCCAGCCGGGATGAGGGGCGAACTCTGGCGTGCGGCTGAGATCCTGGAGGATCGAACGCGCCTCCGATGTCGGGTGGTCCGTGATCAGACCGGGAATGGCGCCGCGCGTACGTTCGGCCTGCCGACGGCCGGTGGTGTAGTCGCTGTCCTCGTCGACGTCCTCGGTCGTCGGCAGGAGCCGCATATAGGCCAGAGCGACCTCGGCCAGCAGCTTTGGCGTCGCGGCGGCGAGGGGCGGGGCTTCGCCCAGGCCGATCAGGACGTCGCGACAGAGGGGCGTTGACGACGGGCGGGTGCGATAGGCTTCGAAGGCGGCCCAGGCATCATCCGGGGCATGGGACATCCATACGGCCAACCAGTCGCTGGCGAAGGCGCCGGCACCTTCGCACATGTGTTCGTGGAACCGTCTGGACGCCAGGCGAACCAGAGCGGGGATTAGGGCGGCGTCGGATGCGACGAGGGCGGCGGCGTAGCCGATCGCATAGGGATGGGGAGCCTGGGCGGCCTTCAGCACTGTAAGCGCGTGGACGGCGAAAGGGGCGCTTAAAGCCGGCGACTGGCGCCGAATGAGGGCCAGTGATCCGGGATGCCAGGGCATACCGTTGTCTCGTCGGGCGAGCTCCGCCTTCAGGCGCGGGGCGAGAAGCCCGCACCAGACGTCAAGATGTCGTTCGGCCAGTTCGCTCGCCCAAGACGGAAAACTGTTCTCGTCGATCATGACGCCGAGCGCGCGGCGGGCCGAGGCGGCGTCGATGGCCTCTAGAAGCCAAGGCGCGTCGGCGGCGATCCTCTGCCAGCCGATCACCGCCAGCCGGTCTGCAGACGACCATCTGTGCGGCGAGGGCTCATGGGACAGGGCGAACGCCTTCACGCCCTCGACCAGAAGCTCCGTGTTGCGTGCGCCATAGAGTTTGACGGCGTTGGCGAGGTCCGTTCCTGCATGGGCGCCGACGACCAGCATGTTCCAGATCAGACCGGATCGCGTGCCATCTCTGACCGATCTAGAATGCTGGATCAGGGCGAGGCGCCAGCGCAGGTCACGCAGGGCCTGCCGACGCTGATGGCGGTTCAGCCACGGGATGTCGCGTCGATGCCGCATCATCCACCAGCGCGCCTTCTGTTTTAGGCCGGGTTTGTGATGGCGAAGGGCGTCGAGGGTGGCTTGATCATCCAGGGTCTGCGCCCGTTTGATCAAGGGGCAGCTCCAGCGCTTGAAATCCGCTTTCGAGCCGAGCCTCAAGGCGCTGGCCGCCCCCGCCCCGGCCGCGACCTGCAATCTGGGATCGTCGGATCTCAGATACAGCGCGGATAACCAGTCGAGGTCCTGATCGGCGGTTTCAGGCGTGTAGGCCCGCCGATGACGACTGACGTAGCGATCAAGGACGAAATGCACCTGCTTCAGGCGATCGTCGGAGGCTTTTTCGGTGGCGAGACGGAACATCGCCGCCCGAAGCGTGGCCGCCGTGTTTAAGGTCTCGAACAGGGCGTCGCGATCGGCCCGGCCTTCTGTGTCGCTGAGCGGTCCTCCGCCAGTCTCGCGGACGCTGAGCAAGCGGTCGAGATCCGCGATGATCTCTGCGTCCCCCTGATGAACGGGCGTTTCCGTCAGAAGCCGCAGGATCAGGACCTGGAGCGAGGGCAGCAGATACGGTGCGGCGGCGGTGTAATGTTGAGGCTCGTAACTGAACAGGGTTCGATCCTGGTCACGCCAGCTCAGGCGGCTGATCCAGCGTCGCAGTCGGAGCCGATGTTCCGCCGCGCAGGTCGTGACAAGGGCCTCGGTCAGGGGCTTGGCGTATTCGCTGCCCGAATGGTGTCTGGCCGGGAGCACACGGCTGATCAAGCCGAGCCGTTCCGCCGTCGATAGGGCGCCGGGCGGGGCATGCGCGCTGGCGACGAGACGGAACCGATTGGCGCTCTGACGGGCCTCGATGTCCGTATTCGCCGGATCGGGTCGGAACCGCAGTGCGGCGAGGCGCAGGCGCGGCAGATCCGCCGCCTCGCCGAATTCGAAGGCGCAGCGGAGAGCCGCCGCGCGGATGTCCGGTGTGAGCGAACGGTCTTCGACCACGGCGTAGACGGCGGGCAAACCAGAGAGAAATCGCCCGAGCCAGATCAAGGTGATGAGGATACGCCGGGGTTCATCGGCCTTGGCCTCAGCCAGCAATCGGGGGCAGACGCCTTCCAGTTCGGGCGCGATGAAGCGGCTGAGGAAGCTGTGGTGGACATAATAGCCGCGCCATTCGTCTTCGCTGTAGCTGCGAACGAGGCTTTCAAGCGCGGCGATACGGGTGGCGATCGGAAGACTGGCCGGATCGCCGCCGTCGACGAGAATGGTCGGTGCCGCCTCGACCAGCCATTGCCGATATCGCGCGTTTAACGTCCCGAGCCAGCCGGCCGTCTCGGTGAAATGGTCCGGCAGAATGGTGACCTCGAAGGCAGACGGCGTCACTGCGGAAACCAGGTCCGAGATCGACATGCCAGCCTCGAGCAGGGCGTCCAGGGCCTCTGCGGCCAGCCGCTCCATGGTGCGGCGGTGCTGAAAGCGGACGACGCCCTGCCAGGCCGAGGTGAAGAGGCCGGAGCCCAGCAACTGGTCGACTTCTGGGCGAGACCAGGCGGCGAGACTGTCGTCGCGAAGGGCGGCGAGAGGATCGATCCCGTCCCCGTCGGTTCCGGGGGTGCGGATCACCAGCTGCTGGCCGAGCACGCAAGCGAGGGCGAGGCGGCGAGCGCCTTCACGGGTGCGCTCTACGGCCATCATATTGCGGGGCGTGGGACTGCCGTGATCCTGACAGCGCCGTTCGATGGCCCGGTCCGTGACCGTCTTCAGACTGCCGAAGGCGTCGCCGCCGGATGCGCCGTCCGACGTCGCCGCCTTGAACGCCTCGATGAAATCGAGGACATCGAGCGGTGTCTGGACCAGGTGCGCGAGGCCGGAGTCGTAAAGGGTCGGCAGAAAGGTCGTCGGCGCCTGAACATGGTCGCAGAGGACTTGAACCTGACGGTCGTCCAGAGGGTCGAGCCGGACGAACCGAGACAGCGGCGCGTCCCCGTCGGCGACCTGGCCTCGGCTCGTGAAGCGCTCGGTCAGGCGCTTGACTTCGGCGAGTTCCATCTCCGTGGTCCAGGCCGACGGGCGCGAGGAGATGACGAAGCGCAGACGGTCGATATCGCGTCCGGCCGCCGCCTCGACGCTTCGGATCGCCGTGCGCAGCGGATTCTTGTCCAGGTCTCGCGGCAGTTTGGCTTCGTCCACTGCGTCGAGAAACACCACCAAATCGGTCTTGCCGCGCCGCCACCTCTTCGCGATCTGGCGATCGGCGTCGGATTCGAGCGCGTCGTCGAAGGCATGGGCGCAAAGCCGCTCGATACGGATGAACAGGCCCGGCCGGTCGGTCGACGAGCGGGCCGCCTCGTCCATCAGCTCGGCCGTTTTGCCCGCGCCGGCTTCGTTGAGGAGAACGACGACGCGAGACTGGCGAAGCCAGGCCCAGTCCTGGATTTCGCCGTTACGGCGGCGCAGATAGCGCAGAAGGTCGCGCTCTTCGGGCGCTGTGGGATCGACCGTTTCAAAGGTGCGCTTCAGGTCGGAACGGGCGGGGATGGTCGGCTCTCGCTCAAGGAGCGGACCGGAATGTCCGCACGGTTCGAGATCGCATAGCGCGGTTCGTCCGATCTGCTAAGGCCCTGAGCCGACTCACGTCTAAATGATCAGGCCTGCGCGTTCCGGTTGGGAGACGCTCGGCGAGAGGGCCCTCTTCGCAGGAGCCGGAAAGAACGGGAGGATCAGTCTATGGTGTCGGTTGGACCGGGACGCAGGGGGCGGCCTGCGGGGATCGCCTATCACGGCGTGGCGGGGGTGTCGCAGGACTGTCTGGATGCGGTACTCAATCTGCTGATGGGACGCTCGGCGATCCGTCAGGTTCGCCTGCTGTCGGCGGTGGGCAGCCATGCGCTTCTGCTCTCGACCGAGTTCGACGACCTGATCGCGATCAAATCCGGCTTTACGTCCGGCTACAGCGGAGAAGGCCCCACCGCCTTGTCCAGGGCGCTGTGCGCTCTGGTCGCTCATGGCGCGACGATCAGCGAGCATGCTGTGGAGCCCGACTATATCAGCCGGATCGACGACGCGGCCTTGACCCTCGGCGATCTCGAAACGCTCAGCCTCGCTCAGGAGATTCGACCGGCGCGATGGGCGGACTATATCCAGGAGCGGCATCATCGCTGGGTGACCGAGGGATACTGGGTCGCGATGATGCCAGCGGTGATGCCCTTCGCCATTCTGGATCGACGGCTGGCGGCTTCGGCCCTGAGGTTCTGGGCCAATCCGGATCAGGCTCTCGTCGACGGCTACCGGTTGCTGGAAGACACGGTCCGGAGACGGTCCGGCCTCGATCGTCATGGCGCGCGACTGTTTCGGGAAGCCTTCAATAGCCGTCTCGGCTGGCCGGTCGCGCACGAGGCCGAACGGGAGGGGCGGGCCCAGCTCTTCGCCAACGCCTTCATGGCATTTCGCAATCCGCGCATGCATCGGCCGGCCGGTGCGGACCCCGCCGCCTTGGCCGAGTTCCTGCTGTTGAACCAGTTGTTCCGGCTGGAGGCCGAGGCGGTCGAGACAGCGGCTGTCGCCGACTTGGGACCGGCATGACGACTGCGCCGTTTGCAATTGATCGACAGCCCGAAACGCGAACGCTTGACGGGGACCGGCCGCTCCTGCGGTCGCAGGACGACCGACTCGGATTTTCTCAGGTGGCGGCGGCGCTCAGCCGGGCTATCCTGAACCAGGCTGCGCCCGAGGGCTTGGTAATCGGTGTCGAGGGTGACTGGGGATCCGGCAAATCCAGCCTCCTGCGTCTGACGTTGGAGCAACTGGCTCAGGGCGGGGCGAAGCGACCTCCGGCGGTGATCGAGTTTCGGCCCTGGCTGATCGGCGACAGGGACGCCCTGTTGCAGGCGCTGTTCTCAGAGTTCGCCAACGCGCTCGAGCGACTTGGCGCCGAGGAAGCTGGCCCTGCGCGGGGCAAACTTTCTGCAGCCGAGGCGGCGGGCAAGGAACTGCGCGCCTTTGCCGCGCGCCTGGGCGGGGTCGGGAAACTCGTCAAGCTGGGCGGCGATTTCGTGCCGGGCCTCGGGGCGATCGGATCCGGTCTCGTGGCCGTAAGCGAGGTCGCCGCTGACGTCAAAGCCCCTTCGCTTGTCGAGTTGAAGACCAGGATCGACGGCCTGCTGCGCGATCTGCAGCGGACCATTGTCGTCACGATCGACGATGTGGATCGCCTCGAGCCGTCCGAAGCCCTGGAATTGCTGCGTCTGGTTCGATCCGTCGCCGACTTCCCGCATGTCGTCTATCTGCTCTGCTACGACCGCCATGTGCTCTCCGCCGGGATCGAGACCTCGGCGCGCGTGCCAGACGGCGAAGCCTTCCTCGAAAAAATCCTCCAGGTCACAGTCGAGGTGCCGCTGCCTGAAGCCTATCGCCTGCGGACTTGGTTCCAGGCGGGCTTGGCGGCCTTGATGACCTTCGACGACCCGGCGGCCGCCGCCGCGGTGGACACGGTCGTGGCGCAGGAGGGGGATCGCTATCTGAAGACGCCGCGCGACGTGGTGCGCTCGCTCAACGCCCTGCAACTGCTCTGGCCCACCGTCGCGGACAAGGTCGATCCCGCCGACTTCGTCTGGATCCAGATGATCAAGGTCGGCAATCCAGCTCTGTATCGTTGGATCGAGCGCTATCTGGGGCGCTATGCCGGCGTGCGCCACCAGCCTGTGGGCTCACGCGGGCTGCTGCGCCTGGGCCGGTTGGATCTCGTTGCAGCCCTGAAAAGAGACGGTCTGGTGTTCGACGATGTGAGGCGCGATCTCGCGCAGCGACTTCCCGGTATTCCGCCGCATAGCGGAGCAGTCGAGGCGGAAGCGGAGCTTTACGGCCATCGCGACGATATCGAACGGGATCGCGCTCTGAGCACGCGACGCCTATCCAGCCCGGACCATTGGCGCCTGTATTTCGCCCTCGATTTCTCTGACGGGGCGGCGCGACCGTCGGATATCGAAGCCCTGGTCGGTGCTGCGGAAGCGGGTGTGGCCGAAGTCGGGCGGCTTCTCGCGACATGGTTTGCCGAAAGAAGCGGCGCGGGCGTCGTAAAGGGCGCCGCCGTTCTCGATCAGGTCCGCACCACTGACGGCGTGGATCTGACGGGCGTACAGGCCGAAGCGGTATTCCGCGCTCTGGCGGAGATCATGGACGAGGTGGTGATGGTGCGGGCGCCGCAGGGCTTCACGGTCGAGATTGAGCGGGAGGCCGCCATGGTCGCGCCGGTGCTGGCGCGACGGATCGCCGCGGAGGGCGACATGGACGCGATCATGTTGAGCTGCGTCAAACAGGGTGAGGCGCTGAGTTGGCTCGCCGGCCAGCTGCGGGCCGAATGTTTCGCTCACGGCAAATTCACGGACCGCTACATCGACGAAACCACGCGGAAATTGTCACCCGAGGGATTGGATCAGGCTCTAGCCGCCTTTGCAGCGCGCTTGGTTCGGCATCGCATCAAAGGTCTGGCTGGACGGCCGCAGGTGGTGAACCTGTTGTGGCTTTGGAAGGATGTGGCGGGGGAGGCGGCTGTGGAGGTGATGAGGCGGTCGGTGGTGCGGACCCAGGGCCTTTTCGAGGCTTTGGAGATGATGAGCACGGTGGCGACGTCGAGTTCCCGGGGCGGCTATCTGTTCATCTCGGCCTCGCTGCTCAAGGCCTTCTTCAACCCTGAAAACATCGCTGCACGACTGGTCCGGATCGGGGGAGGGCATGATCTGGAAGAGGCCCAGCGAGCAGTCGAGTTCCAGGACCGGATCCAGAAGGGGCAGGGCGTATGAGTGCGGGCGGGATCACGGATGAGGTCGATATGACGGATAGCCCCGGGGGGCTTTCTGCTGAGCGGCGCGATCTGATCGTCGTTCCCGACTGCAATGTGCTGGTCCATGGCCGGTCGCTCCATGAGTTACCGTGGGAGAGCTTCGGGGTCGACCGGATCGAGGTCCGTATCGTCGGTCAGGTCGTCGATGAGCTGGACAGGCTGAAGAACAAGACCGGGCGGCCATCCAAATACGCCCGCGACTTCAGCGCCGCGCTCCGCGGCCTGCTTTCTGCCCCGGATAGAACCGACACGATCCGGCGCGCCGCTCCGGTGGTGACGCGCAGGCTCTGGATCGGGCGGCAGGAGACCAAGTCTGCGGTTCGCGACGGTCTGGATCTGACGCACGGCGATCAGGCGATCCTCAATCAGGTGCTCTGGCTGCAGGATCAGGGAGAGAGGGTGTTGTTTCTGACCGACGATGTCCTGGCCGCAGGAAGGGCGGATGATTTCGGGGCCCCCTTCATGCTGATGCCGCCGGAATGGCGTCGGCCTGCGGAAACCGACGAGGCCCAGAAGGAAATCTCTCGGCTCAAGGCGGAGAATCTGGCCTTGTCGCGGGCGGAACCGGATTTGCGCGCCGCCTTCGTCGACGAGGCGGGCGCAGCGCTCACGCGCGTGGAGCGCGACCTTCCTCGCTTCATCCCCTTGCAACCGGATCAGGTCGAGGACTGGATGAGACGGATCGAGCGGGCCGCGCCGCGACACAGGTTCGATCCGGCCACGACCCATCTCACGGCGCGTCAGATCGAGGACTATGATGCGGCCTATGAGGCGTGGCGGGTTACGGCCCGAGGCCAACTCGAAGATCTCCACCTGTTGAAGCTGAAGCGACGGGCGTGGCCGAAACTCAGCCTCCGCGCCTCGAACGACGGCGCGAGACCGGCCAGCGACGTCCTGATCGAGATCGACCTCCAGGGCGACGCCCTTCTCGCGCGCCCCGAGGTCTGGACCGGTGCGGTGGCCGAGGTCGATGCGCAGAAACGTCGCGAGGAGCGGAATGTCCCCTTTCCTCCGACCCGCCCCCGGGCCACGCGGATGGACCTCATGTTCGGCGCGTTGAACCGTATGAATTTCGCCCGGCCGGAACAGCGTTTCGATACGACGCGCCTCGCCTCGCTCTATGCGCAGCGAAAACCCGATCGGTTCTATGCCCGCGGGGAGGGGGACGCACCGACGAACCTCCTGGCCTGGGAGGCCGGTGCCTGGCGCCATCAGCGCGACACGGAAAGCTTCGTGTTCGAGATCGCTGGTGAGGATGCGGCGCCTCTGCGCGGGATGATTACGGCCCGGCTCAGCGCATCCAACCTTTCCAGGCCCGTGGTGGTCGGCCTGCCGTTCCGGCTCTCCTTTTACGACGCGAGCCTGGAGGAGGACGCCGAACGGAGGGTGGCCGCTTTCGAGCGCGCCATGGCGCGTGCGCGAAGCTCTCCGCACAGGCTCTGGTGAAGGCACCGCGCCCGACCCGCCGTCCGGCGACGAGGCCTGGACTTCGCCTCTATCGTCCGGGCGCGAACTGACTGAGGTCGGCGCGCCGGCCCCGACGCTGCTCTGACCCTTGGGGCGCTTCTTGCCGCGCAGGTTCGCCGGCACCATTGACGCTCCCTGATTCGTTGACGACACAAGATCGAATCTGATCCGCGATGTGATCGGGACCGACCCGTTGTCTGGCCGCTACAGACCCGTTGGCAGGCGGTCGGGGGCGTCCTCAGGGCGGCGATGGGGGCGAAGAGATGACGACCGTACTGAGCCGTGCCCTGCCGCCGCCTGCGAACTGGCAGGATTTTGAGCGGCTGTGTTTCGACCTTTACGCGCGATCCTGGAGGACCAGCGACGCTGCTTTGAATGGTCGCAGCGGTCAGGCCCAGGCTGGCGTCGATGTCTATGGCACGGATCGGGTCGAGGACCGGTTCACCGGGGTGCAGTGCAAGGGCAAGGACGGCGACTACGGCGTCGCACTGACACGGGCGGAACTCCTCGCCGAAATCGAAAAGGCGAAGCGCTTCATCCCCCCGTTGGAGGTCTTCATCCTGGCGACCAGCGCGCCGGATGACGCCGCCCTGCAGATCGTCGCGCGCGAGATCAGCCGCAGCCATAAGGCGCAAGGCCTGTTCGAAGTCCGCGTCCAGGGATGGGGAACGCTCAAACAGATCCTGACCGATCATCTGGACGTCGTCCGCAAGCATTTTCCCGATCTCGCCCCAACGGCGGTGGAAGATCAGATCGCCGCATCAACCCAGTTCCTCAGCAGCCAGTTGACGGAAGCGGTGCAGGTCGTAAAGGCGACCTTCGAGGCCGTGGTCGAGGGGAACGGGCGCGATTCCGGGGCGGCCGAGGATCCGATCGGTCGCAAGATCGACGTCATCGCCGCCCTGATCGTCGATGGGGACGCGGCGGCGGCGCTGAAGGCGCTCACACGCCTCGAAGCGGAACTCGAGCCGGATGTGTCGATGCGCACTCGGTATCGGTTGAGGGCGAACATCGGTTCGGCCTTGTTGAACCTCGGCCGCTTCTCCGAGGCGATCAAGGCGTTCGAGGACGCCTATGAGATGGATCCAGAATGGCCGAACGCGATCGCGATCCTGGCGACCGCCCGATTGGTCGGCGGCGATCGCGAGGGGGCCTATGCGCAGGCTGTGGCGGCCTTGGCGCGCGATGCGGAATGCGTTCAGGCCGTTTCGGTCCTGATTGACGCGGCGCCGGACGCCATGGATCTATCGGCTGTGGAAGCCAGAGTCCCGCAGGCGCTGCGCTCACAGGTGCATATTGCCGTGAGCCTCTCCGTGCGGGCGACGCGTCTGGGAGACCACAAGGCTGCGCTAGCCTATGCGCAGCAGGCCTATGAGTTGGATGCAGAGGACTGGCGCTCCCTGTCCGCACTGGCGGAGACCAGCTTGCGTCCCTTGCTCGACGCACCGGAAATTTCTCTCAGCCATCATGTCCTGGCGAGCGAGGCGCCGCGCTTCGAGCGCGCCGTCGAAATGCTCGAACGGGCTTGGGCCATCATGAGGGACCGAGCGGACGTCATCCGCGGCGTCCATGTCGCGTCGAACCTCGTCGCCGTCCTCGAAGTGGCCGGGCGTTTGGAAGACAGCGAAGCGGTTCTGGACGAGGGGTTGCGGGCGGTCCCGGACTACGCCCCCCTTCTGCGACAACACGCTCACACTTCTGTCCGCAAGGACGATTGGGCCAGCGTAAGGCGCGCCGTCGACCGCATTGCGCCGGACGACCTGGAGGAGACAGATCGCGCAATGGCCATTCAGGCCGATCTCCACCTCGACGCCGTCGAAGCGGGGCTGGAGAAGGCGCGCGCCCTGGAGCGCGAAACGGCGTCCCTGCGTATTCAGGAGTTGGCGGCGGGCCTGCAGATCGAAGGTGCCGCCCGTCTGGGCGAGACGGTGGAGACCGCAGAACGGCTGATGCGCGCCTATCCGGCCTCGATCACCATTCGATCTGCAGCGGTAGGCTTTCTGCCGGAGACTGCGCCGCTGAGAGCCACGGCGCTTGAGGAATTGAAGGGGCTGATCGACGAGATCACCGATCCGCGGGACCGGTTTCATGCCGCCGAAGCCCTGTTTGCGACCGGGGATTATTCTCGGGCGGCCGATCTCTACGCGACGGTGTCATCGCCCGACAAGGCGAGCCTACCGCTGCGACGGCGACTGGTCGCGCTCTATAATGCGGATCGACGCCGAGAGGCGCGCAAACTGTTCGAACGCCTGCCGGTCGCCGTGCGCAGCCAGCCCGCTTACGCCGAACTCGGCTTCGCCATCTATGAACGCTCGGGTTTGCTGGCCAAGGCCAAGGCCTCGCTGGAAATCGCCCTGGCCGTCGAACCGTTCGACCTTGAACTGCGCCTAAAATGGATCAACGCCGCCGAGCGGAGCGGGCGCGGCGGCGAGGTCGCCGACTGGCTGAAACAGGTTCCGCCGACTTTGGAGGGGCGGCCGGAACAGTTGATGACCCTGGCCGGCACCATGGATCGGCTCGGTGTCCACGGCGGTGTTCTGCCTCTGGCCTATCGGGCCCTACGCGCCGGTTACAGCAATCCGCGCATCCATACCTCCTATACGCTCGGTCTGTTCATCATCGGGCGCGCCGGCAAGGCGGAGCGGACGACGCCGGAGGTCGCGGGACCGGACGTGGCCGTCACCCTGGAAGAGGTCGCGGGCGATCGCACCCTGGTCTATGTGCTCGAAACCGCGCCGGATCCCCGTATAGAGCGCCAGGAGATCGCCTGGGACGGCGATCTCGCCAAACAGCTGACGGGCGTTCGGATTGGCGACCGGATCGAGCTGTCCAATCTGGGCCGTGACGCGTCCTATTTCACCGTCACGGGCCTGATGGACAAATACCTCCATGCCCATTTCCGCTCGTTGAACGATTTCCGAAGCCTCTTCCCCTCGGACAAGACGCTCGGCCAGTTCACCTTCGATCCCGACGCCCCGATGGAAAGCCTGCGGCCGCTGCTCGACGACGTGCGGGACCGGCGGACGCGGGGCGAGACCCTGCAGCAGCATTATATGTCCGGCGCGCTCCCTGTCGCCGTGCTCGGCCAACTGACCGGCACATCGGCCTTCGACGTTTGGGAGGGGATCCGCGCGAGCCGCGACCTGATCTTCATGACCGCTGTGGGCACGGTCGAGGAATCGGTCGGCGGCGTGGAACGGGCGGCGGCGGCCAAGTCTGCCGTGGTGGATCCGGTCACCCTCTATGGTCTGGCGCGCCTGGGGATTGTAGGGAATGTTATTGCAGGTTTTGACGAAGTCGGTCTTGTCCAAGGAACGCTCGATCTGCTGCGGACGCACTACGAGGATTGCGTCGAGGCCGCCCGGAACGGCGGCGGCTCGCTCCAGGCGGTCGGCGAGAGGTTCGCGCTCCTCGAAAGCACCGAGGCGGATCAGAAGGCCAGGATAGACGAGGCTGCGGAAATTCTGGCCTTCGCAGAGACCTTGCCGATCTATCCCTCGGAGGCGATCCAGCCGATCGCCGAGGCGGCGCAGGCGATCTTCATGTCGTTGCCGCCCGCCTATGTAGACACCGTCTTTGCGGCTCAGGTGCCGGGGCGCGTCCTGCTCTGCGACGACCGCGCGATGCGGCTGCTCGCGGAAACCGCAGGCCTGATCACGGCGGTGTGGTCTCAGGCCGCGGTGGCGGCGTCCGCTCAGGCGGGGCGTTTGACGACACCTCAGATCATTCAGGCGACCTTGGCCTTTATCCACGCTAAAAGCGTATTCACTATGGTTCCGGCTTGGCTTGTCGGCGCGATCATCGATCAGGCCGACTGGTCGGTCACGAACGCCGATGTCGGAACCATTATCGACCACACGACGGGCGCGGGAAACGATCCGGAGAGCCTATATAATCTCTGGAGCGTGGTGCTGGTCTATGGATGGTTTAATGCTGATCGGTCGACGCTGCGCGAAACAGCGGGTGCTGTGATCAGGGGGCTGAGCCTACCTGCCGGACGTCCGACGCCCCAGGGTGTCGTTTCCGCACTTTGCAGTCGGATTGGGACGCGGCTCGAAACTCTGATCCCGGTCTCAAGAACGGCACTTCTGTCGACCACGCGGCTCACCCGGCTTGAGGTTTTACGTCGCCCCGGGCGCGAAGCAGCCCAAGTCGTAATCGGAGAAATCTTCCAGTTTTTGACGTCTGTGAGGCTGGAACTTGAGCGGATCCAACGCAGCGGCGAAGACAGCCTTGAATGAGCCGTTGCGTTAAACTTTGATGATGGGCGAGTGGGGGTGTCAATCCGTAATGTTGTCGGCCTTGACCATACTCAGCTTCGTTTGGATGTCGCGAGAACACTTCAACAACTGAACGTACACGGGTTGTTGTAGAGATTTTCAAAGGGGCATAATGCCCGCACCGTCAGCTTCGCCTTTAATAACCACGTATGACCGCGTTGGGTTTAGATTAGGCGGGCAGGGGGGGGCATATTCCATCCTCACCAGCCTTGATAACGGTGATGAAACTGGAAAACCAGGAGACGGCAGTGTGAGCTCAGATTTAGCAGCCCGGCCCGCGAACATCCGCAGCCAAATCCGCTTTGCCGTTCGAGCGTCGAAGTCTGTTGGTTCGGGAAGCGATCTGCTCCGCGAGAAGATGCTCTCAAACCTCCAAAAAAGGCTCTCTAGGGTCGGGGGAAAGCTGCGTCTTGTCGCGGATTTCCCTGACGGTCGTAGTGTCACCATGACCCTTAAAGGGCGGATTGTTTCAATCTCGGAGGATTGAAACAATCCGATAGGACAGCTCAGGATTCTCAGTTCAGGGGGAACATCAGACGACAATCGTCGCAATTTCCCCGTTGAGAATCGCATTCGCACCAAATTCGCACCGCGAAGGAAAACCGACAACAATGCGATGCAACAAGAATCGCCTAACATATATTATGCGAAGGCCGACCAGTTTCATTTCTGTTGCAGCTGTAGCGCAAACCCACGGCGCGCAGCTATCCAAACGGCGCAGCGACGTGGGTTTGAGCGGACCGCATCGACACATATTGGGGTTGATCGAACTGAACTAAAACTGCTGTAGCTTCCGCAAGCTATGCATTCTCCCGCTGTCTCCAGAATGAGTTTGATACCGCCGTCGCTATGCGGACCTGCGTGTGTCGACGCACTAGGTTTCCCTAGGTACGCAGCCACCATCTGGCTCGACTTCCTAAATGCGCATGCGGCGAATGCAACGCGTGAGAAGTATGCGCGGGCGGTCTCCAGTCTCTATCGGGATGCAGAAGCTATGCAGCCACCGGTGGATCTCGATAAGGCGCTCATCGAGACGAACCTACGGGATATAAGAGCAGTCCTCTCCTCGGCGCTATTAGGCCACCAGTCGCGCCACGCGGCTGATAAGCGCTGGGCGCTTCAGAAGCGGTTTGTTTTCGGCATATTGGACATGGTTAACGCCGGACAGGCGCATGAGTTGTCGCGGCAGCTTAAAGCGCTCCAAAGGTCATATTCTCAACTGCGAAATGCGCCAGCTGCGAGGCCCACCAGCCAGACATCAAGGTCGTTGCCGGCGGACGTTCTCGAAGACATGTTCGTGCTTGTTGATCCCACGAGCTGTCGGAATCCTTTCAGAACGGCGACGGCTCGGTGGCGAAATTACACGATGGTCCTGCTGCTTTTTCAGCTAGGTCTCCGGCGGGGCGAAATGCTTCTCTTGACGCCGGATAGCATTCATTCTGAGTTTGACTTTCGTTTGGGGTGTCAAGTTCACTGGCTTAAAATAACTCAACCCGATCTTGAGGATACTCGAGCAAGCCCGCCACGGTTGAAGAACGGGTGGGCAGTGCGAGATTTGCCTTTATCTCGCACTTTGCTCTCTGCGATTGATATTTACACTTCGCAGTACAGGGAGGATGCGGACCACGGCTTCCTTTTTTCATCCTCTCGGCGGTTGCCGCTCTCTGAACAATCCGTTGAAGAGATATTCCAGGTGATCAAGCGCAACCTCAGTCCCTCGGCCCGCGAAAGCTTGGCTGCGCGCGCAGGCAATCAGCTTTCGCCGCACAGTCTGCGCCATACCGCTAGCGTCGTTAGATATCAGAGGTTTTCTTCGAGCGGGATGGATCACGAGGAGATGAGCCGTAGAATCCGGCCTTTCATGGGTTGGGCACCTGGATCAGAAATGCCGTTCCACTACGCGCGGAAGTTTTTCGAGCCGCGTTACGCGAAGTTGTGGGACGAAACGTTCGACGATGCGCTGGCTGCCCTTCGCGAAGGGATAGGTTGCTAATGGATCAGTACGATCTGTTCCATCATGAGGAACCGACAGCCCCCCTGCCCTCACTTCCCACTCTGCCATCGCTGATCCGATACAGAGATCAGTTCAGACGATGCGATGCTACGTTGCATCAGCCTGGAGCGGGCGAGTGGCGCCTCCATAATAACGGAGGGGTAGCCAGCTTATCGTTGAGTTTTGGCGATCCGTGGGTTGATCATTTTTTGCGGGCTCACCTCGGCGAGAAGCTGCTCGGATCGGTGACGACCGTGGTGAACTTCGCGCACGTTTATCAGGCGCTCCACCATAAGAACTTATTGATTACAATCATCACTGCGATTGGACAGAGTTCAGCGATAGAGTTCCAGAAGCGCTGGATCGACGAGTTTCGCGACACCCTTTCCCGCCACCAGGCCATCGCTGTCAGGTCGGCCGCACAGTTCGCTTGTCGCTGGGAGATTGGCCTTTGGCGTGAGAGCGACACGCAGATTGTCAGAGCTCTTCCGGGGCATGCGTTGGACAAGTACGCCGGCGTCCGAAACGGAACGAGTTTTTTATCCGCATCGGCTCAGAGCCGTGTGGTCGAGTTTCTCGATGTCACGGCCGGGAGGTCCATGGAGGCAGGCCGCAAAGAGCTGCAAATTGCTGCCGTGCTGGCTCTCGCTTTCCAATTTGGATTGCGGCGACAACAACTGGCATCACTCGAGCCGGCGGACTTCACCTTTCACGACGCCGATGTGTTGCACATGCAAGTGGAACTGTTGAAGCAGCGCCACAGCAAAGTCCGGCGGATTGTAACGCGGAAGATACAACTTGGATGGGTGCCGATATTCCGGCGCTGGTTGGAGGTCAGGCCAGCGCATCAAAAGTACTTTGCGCTTCGTCCTGATGAGTTGAGCGGATTGGTCCGCGACGCACTGGAGGATATTACTGGGACTGCATACCCCAATGGGGCGCTTCGGCACACTAGCGCTCAACGCTTAGCCGATGCCGGTATCTCCAACGAGAGCCTAAGCGATTTCCTGGGACACACAGATACAACGGCGGCTCAGGTGTATTTCTCCGCATCCACTCGGCAAGTTGCGCAAATCAACATGGCGCTAGGCTACTCCCCTACCTACCAGGGCGTCGCTGCCGCAGCTCGAGGCGACATGATCACGGCCGCTCAGCTCTTGCAGGAGCCGGGGGATCGGCAGATCGCCGGGATGCCCCACGGTATTCCGGTTACCGGCATTGGGGCGTGTCAATCAGGGCAGTCGTCATGCCAGCGGAATCCCGTCCTCGCTTGCTACACTTGTCACAAATTCCTCCCTGTCAGCGACCCAGGCGTCCACACCGCGTTGCTCGACAATTTGAGGCAGGTCGTGTCGGACTTTGATCAGCCCGAGCAGCTAGTTCGCGTGAGCCCGGCCATGATGCAACTTCGAACCACGCTAGAAGCCATCGCGGAGGTTGCCGAAGCTGCAACGGGCAAGACGAATGACATCTGAGATCGGTAGCTTTATCGAGCGGGCTCGACAGATCGCCGACGATCGCGGCCTTAGTTGGGACGTACCTTACGACCCCTCGACCGGGAAAATACCGCGACCGGCGAGGTGGGATCTGTCGGCAGCGGCCGGGCACGGTGCTGGACAAGCAGCGCTCATGACCTCCTTTGCAACGCTTGCGTCCGGCTCGGACATGCTCGAACGCCTTGATGGCAGGTCCATGCCTCTCGTTATGGGCTCTGACTGGATCGAGTTGTATAAAGCCATCCTCCTGCACGATCTATTCGTGAAGCGGAACAAACCTCGCAACGGCTTGTCCAATCTCGGAAATCCCTACCGCTTGCTCGCAGGATGCGCAGGGGTGTCCGGCCCGTCACAAGTTACTCCTGACCGCGTTCAGTTGAGCTTTAACGTTGCCCTAGGAGCCAGTGATTCAGGTCAATGGGCGCGTCTGCTGAAGGGGCTCATCGCCACTTGGTTCGACACCTTCCAACTTGCCGACATCCGGCCCCTGGCACCTTACTGCGTGCCATTCCCAGACAATGCACAGTCTCGCTCCCAAGCAGACAAGCTGACGACAACACTACGACGCCAATTGGACGCTAAGCGCCCAGACAGTCTTCGATCCGACCTTAGCAGGCGGCATTACGAAGAGAAGCTTCCTCGCCCGGAAGCGATGGTTGAGTTGGCGCGCATCATCTTTAACGAGAGCCCTCGTACGACGTCCGACTTCATCCGTTTCCATCAGGTGCGAATCTTGGCGGCCACTGGGTTCCGACTAGGTGAAATGGTGCACCTGCCCGCGGAAACGCTCATCGTCAGGGACGACGGTATGATGCCCGGCCGCCGGCTCGGACCACCAGAGCCCATCACGAGCCTCGCGCACTTTGCGGAGAAACAGCATCAAGACGGACCGGGGCAGGAGTTCGTTGAGGCGACTCATCATGTTCCAAATCTTCTTGCGCCTATTGTTCGAGAGGCCGTGACCGCAGTTCTCAAGGTGACGGCCCCGCAGCGGCAGATGCTTAAGCGCCAACATGCGGAGAAGCGGCTTTTTGTCGGCCTTCAAGATGACGACCTAGTGCCGTGGGCACAGGCCTATCGTCGCATGTCGGGGATGATGCAGATTTCTCAGGAGCCGATCCCTGCCGAGCTCCAGGCGGCGTATCGGAGTACATACGATCCGACGCTCCTTGCGGAAATGCGCGCGCATCAAGACTACAAGGTTGCGAGCGTCGGCCCTCACAGGCAAGTACGGGAGTATTTTCGACGTTTGGAAGACGCGTGTCAGCGGCCCATTCTTAGGAGGGCTAATGGCGAGGTTTTTCGCTTTACCAATTGGGAGCGGAACGATGGCTTTGGCGTATACCTGCGAGCTGGAGATATGGAGCAACTCGCCAAGCAGCATCTTCAAATCAAACTCCCTGATACCAGAACTGTAAGCACAGGCGGTCGCACGCTGCACGGCTATGACTTTTTGTTTCTAATGCCAGGGAAGGTTATTGCTGAAGAAAAATATGGATCGATAGTAGATGTTGATACTTACTTTTCGGTCAAAAGAGCAGATCGCGCCGATCTTGAACTTCAGCTCGGCGGAAGGAATGCCGGACTGATGTTCCGAAAGTATGGAATGGATGAGAACGCCAAGCAGTTGTCAGCTAATGCCCACTCGCTGCGCCACTTACAGACCAACGAATTGTTCCGGATGGGAGTGGCTGACACTATCATAACCAAGCGATTCAATCGCACGTCGGTGGCCCAAAGCTACCATTACGATCATCGGTCGACATCGGAACGCCTCGAGGAAATGGAGCCTCGTCAGATGGCCCTCGCGGACGATCTTTTGGGTCCGAAGGCTCGCCAAGCTTTCGATCTCATAAGGGCGAAGGGCATCCAAGGTCCAATAGTCAAAAAGTTTCTGACAATTCAAGACGAGCAAGGTGACGAGGTTGCATTTCGCTATCTTAATGCTGAAGCTGGGGCGTTACATTTCACCCCCTACGGTTTTTGCCTTAACAGCTTCGCGGCCAGTCCTTGCTTGAAACATCTTGAGTGTTTTAACACATGCTCGCAACTTGTTCGCACATCTTCACCCTCAGAGGAGATGCACCTTCAGAAACTGAAGGGACAGTTCGAGCTTCATATCAGCCAACTTCGAGCCAGTCCCAGCAAGGCCCCAAATTTCGAAGCTCACCTGGAGCATGCGATGACGCGCCTCTCTGGCGTGGAGGCGGCTTTAGCTACGCCCCCGAACGAAGCTGTTTTCCCAACAGGCGGAAGCCGCTACTTGGCACCTCGATGAAGTCTAAAAGATCGCCGACTGAATTTGACCTGCGCAGCATTCTTGATGCGATGATCGAAGGCGACGAGTCAATTTCGCTGAATGCCGTATCGCGCAAGGCCCCTCACCTCTTCCCTTTCGCGTCTTCGCTGTCCCGGCGACCTGCCATGGCACGGCTGGTAACCGAAGCTCGAACTAAGCAATCAGCTGTGAGAGCGCACGCATCAAAACTCACTAAATCTGGACCTGTGAGTGTCGCGACAAGGTTGCAGGCTGCGGAAGCGCGGGTACGCATACTCGAACATCAAAACAAACTACTTGTCGCCGGGATGAGAGCATCGCTGCTTGCCATTGGGCGGGTCGGAGGCGCCGCTGCTTGGCAGGAGCATTTTCCAACGTACTCGGCCGCCTTCAAGGAGTTAAACGCACTGGACGCGATTCCGTCCGCGACGGTTACTCAGCTGAGTTCTGTGTCTGAATCTGCTACCGGACGCAAGAGCAACCAGGCCTCGACACCCAGCCCCGCTGCCAACGACGCGATACTGTCGATGGACAGGTTGCGTTCTGATCGCTCCACAGAGCCAACATAGGTGCGATGCAGTTCGGAGGCAGCGCCAAGGTCCTCTTGGCTAAGCCGACGTTCGTGTCGAATACGCCTCACGTTCGCTGCCACTATGGCGCGTAGCGCATTTCCTCTCCCGGCTGACATCCGATCGAGAGTCGATGGGTGATGACTTTACGTCGACAGCCGTTAAGTAGCACTTCATGGCGTCAGCTCCTCATAACTCCTCGGTTGGCAACCTCACGACGATAGGCGTTCCCTTAGCCAGCAGTACTTATGACGACCTTGTACGTGCAGCAGCGGAAAGTGACGTGACCCCCGTTTCTCATCCAGCCATAACGAGAGTCCTAGGTTGATCTGAGCTGTGATCGGCTGGGTTGGCAAGAGGCCGGTCTGCGCAGCCATCAACCAGCGCAGCAGGCCGGCCGATGTGTCCGGTGGCCCTCGCGCCGCAGCAGCACGTGCAGGCGACGATAGCCGAACCGTCGACGTTCCTGGGCCAGGGCCTTCAGCCGGTCGCGCAGAGCGCCGTCGTCCGGGCGCGTCGCCTGATAGCGCACGCTCGTCCGATCGACGCCCAGAACACGGCACGCCCGCCTTTCGCTCATCTCGTAGGCGGCCTGCAGATGGCCAGCCGCCTCGCGATAGCCGGCGGGCGTCACCACTTTTTTCCCAGCAGGTCCTTCAGGGCCACGTTGTCCAGCATCGCGTCCGCCAGCATCCGCTTCAGCCGGGCGTTCTCATCCTCGAGCGCCTTGAGCCGCCGAGCCTCCGACACGTCGAGCCCGCCAAACTTGGCCTTCCATTTGTAAAAGGTCGCCGAGCTGACCCCGTGGCGTCGGCACACCTCCGCCGTCGCTACACCGGCCTCCTGCTCCCGCAGGATCCTGATGATCTGCTCTTCCGTGAACCTCGATCGCTTCATTCTGTCCGTCCTTCGTTGGGCGGACTCTAGCTATTCCTGGAGGAGTTTCAGGGGGTCACGTCACGCCGCTTGGAATGTAGCGGTGACCGGCCTCCAGGATCGCTTCGTAAAACCTACCTTCGTCTGCCTCTGTCGGCGCCTCAATCTCCAGTGTTACCGGCGGTCGGCCGCGTCCAGGAAGCGTTCCTAGCCTGCCTATCTCCATCATTAATTTCTGACGAAGAGCCGACTTTCCGGAGTTCGGCGGACCGGTGAACAAAAGGGCGCGGGGACGGATGCGCCCCGCGCTGAGGAGAGCCATCAGGGCCCTCTCCAATGCTGCATCGCTGACCGGATTCGAAAGCCATCTATCTCGGAGAATGTCGTCGAGACGGTGCATCTCGTTCGTCGGGGAGCCGGCAGGTAGGGAGCTCACCATTCCTCCACGATCCGTTTCGATCTGGCCGGCTTAGAAACGACCAGATCGGTGATGATCGGTTTGGCTGGCTCGGGTTCGCCGTAGATGGTCTGGGCAACTTCCAATGAGCGCTCCCCATGCTCCAGGCGCCGGCGAGCCCGCTTGGTGATTGCGGCCTCGGATGCGACTAGCGCCTCGCTTTCCTCGCGCTTGGCGTGGATCATGTCCTCGTCCACGGTCGCCGCCGCCGCCTCGCGGAGGGCCCTTAGAGCGAGTTCATGCTCGCGCAATGTGAAAGGCGCTTGGCGCTTGTACAGATGCACCCTTTCCCATCGCCCTTCCCACTCGACCCAAACGAAAGACATGTCTCTGGGATCGTATCTGAGATCGACTGTCACTCCGCCGCGCCGTACCGCTGCGCCCAACCAAGCCGACCAATAGCGCAGGCTTTTGAAGTGGATCCCGGTATTGCGCAGCTTGCGACGATCGCTTGGCAAGAAGGCGAGCATGATATCCACGGCTGCACCCGGTGGCGCGTCTTTTTGCCGGAACCCTGCGTTCACACTCTCTTTCCAGCGGGATATGGGGGTGAAGCCGCCAATTCCTCGATGCGGCGAGATGTGATAGCGGCCTATCTGAAGGAACAGCCACCTCTCGAAGCCGTCCAGCGACATAACGGCTTTCGCTTCGCTGTCGTACTCGCCGCGGTCGGACACATTGGAAAAGGTTGTGCCGGGTACGAGGTGCAGTTCACCCATCGTTGTCCCAATGTAGCGCTCGATCAGTGCACCGTATCGGGGCTCCCTGACGGGCCGGAACTTGGGGGTGATGCCGTATGTGATGAGGCCGCGCCTGAAGGCGTCCGATCGAAAATCTGCACCGTTGTCGGAGTGAACGATTTCGGGAAAGCCCTGGCACGGCCAGTCCCAATCTTGCCCGGCTTGCTCTAGGAGCCCCTCCTTAGGAAGGAATGCTCGGAGCAGCGCCATGCCGGATTGGATGCGAGATGGTTTGCCCAGACTGACGTAACAACCCACGCACATGCGAGTGTATGCATCGATGATCAGGGTAACGGTGGGGCGGCCGATAGGCAGGCGGAATCGGCGATCGACGAGTATGATGTCGCCTTCGGTGTGGTCGATGAGCCAGACTTGGTTTGGCCGTTCGGCGACGAATTCGCCTGGCCTGGGCGTTGCGATTTCGGCGGCATTCTTTCCTCGACGCGCCTTTAGGCGGTCGTGCAAATCCAGCGCTTGTACGCGCGCCATCAGACCCTTGCGGCCAGGCTGTTTCAAACCGGCCTTTCGGCACCGCGCGCGAACCGTCTCCAAGACGTAGGCCACGCGTGGCTGCTGTCCGGACATATAATCCTTCTGGAGAACCTCCAGAATGATTGCCTCGACCGCGGCCTCGTACATTGAGGATCCAGGCGCTCGTCCGCCCTTTTGGGGTAGAAGCGCAGATGCCCGTTCGTCCTCTTTCAGACGAGCGATCATCCGGTAAGCTTTAGCCGTAGATATATTCAGCTGGGCCGCGGCTGCATCGACCGCCCCTCGGCGCTTCCTGACCATTTGCGCCAACGGCAGGAGCGCGGACCGCGCTGCGGCGGCGGCTCGCCACGCGGCGTCCGGTTCGTCCGGCTCTTCGGCGTCTAGCAAGTCGACCGACATTCGGCGTCTCTAGGAACCTGAAACCCAAGGTTTCGAAAGGTTGCTGCTAAAATCGTGCTCTGCAAGGCATTTCCGAGGGGCGTAGGCGTCAAGTCCAATGCCCGGGTGCTACCCCCGGGATGCAGGCGAGGTTGAAATGCTGTTGGATATTCCTGGAGTCAGAGTGCGCTCCGACCTAGGTTCCACGCAGCAATCTGGATTAGTCCATCGAGCCCCCGCCCCGAGAACTGACCGCGCTGGGGCCGGCTATAAGCGGTGGCGCCACATGTCATCGGTGTTGGGCGCGAACACCAAGGTGGTCTTGGGCGGTTGCCTCGCGCATTATGGTGTAAACCGGGCGATGAGAGGATCCGCAGTATGGATGATTTATCCCTTAGGTTTCTGGCTATGGCCGCCACGAGCATAACTGCCTTCCTACTCGGTGGTCTGGCGCTCAAAGGCCTTCGCATGATCTTCGAGAAGGTTTTCGCCGAGCGCATCAAACGCCTCGAAGATGAAGAGCGCGAGACGAAGTAGGCTCCGTCGCGGTCGGGTGACAGCAGCGCTTGGAATCAATGCCCCTCCCCTGTGATCTGAGACCCAAGCTAGGAATCAAGCTTGGCCAGTCTGTCTGCAGGAGATGTCAAAAACGACCGTTTCTGACATGGCGGCTGGCCGTCTAGCTACACTCAGCCATTACAATGCGCGGCTTGTGTCAAAACCCTGTCGCTGATTCAATGGGTCACTTCCATGAGCGCCAATGAGTTCTGACACATGCTGTTAGGTTACGCGCGGGTGTCCACCCCGGATCAAAAACTCGACCTCCAGATCGACGCCCTCGAAAAGGCCGGCTGCGAGCGTGTCTTTTCAGAAGCGGCCTCAGGGGTGCGCTCGGAAAGAACAGCATTACGGGACGCGCTATCCCATGCGCGCTCGGGCGACGTCTTCGTCGTGTGGAAGCTCGACCGTTTGGGGCGAACCGTTGGTCAGCTCGTCGAGTTCGTGCGAAATTTACGAGAACGCGGTGTCGAGTTTCGAAGCCTTACTGACGGTATCGACACAACGACCCCTGCTGGTCGCTTCTTCTTCCATATGATGGCGGCATTGGCAGAGATGGAGCGGGACCTCATTCGCGAGCGGACAATGGCCGGACTAGCGGCCGCTCGCGCTCGGGGTAAGCAAGGCGGGCGCCGCCCTATCTTGTCCGAAAGGCAGTTGAAGCAGGCGAAGCTGCTTCTCGGCCACCCTGATCAAACTATGGAAGGGGTCGCTTCATCCTTAGGCGTCTCTCGCAGCACGCTTTATCGAGCAATCGCAAGAGGTGCTGCAGCCGAAAAGTTCCGCAACAGCTGAGAGCCAGCGTTCTTTCGCAACGCTAAGACGTGTCACCGCCCTAACGCCCTTCAAAGATATTTCGTGATTTCACGAAACTCGCCCATGGCCTGACGCGCCTCGGCGGGATCGCCCTCGGCCGCGTGGGCGAGGCAGTGGTCGATGTGGTCGTGGATGAGCGTCTTCTTTGCTGCGGCGACGGCCTTCTCGATCGCGTGCAGTTGCTGCGCCAAGTCCAGGCACGACCGCTCCGCCTCGATCATTCCGATCACAGTCCGCAAATGACCTTCGGCGCGTTTGAGCCGCTTGATGACGTCCGGGTGGGATGCGTGAGAAACATGAGCCATGGAATTTGACCTATCCCCCTGGAGGGGATACGGCAAGATGAAATCATGCTGACCGACCGGCGATCAGCTTCACATGCGGCGCATCGAAACGATGTGGGCGGAGATCAGGAGAATAGAGCCAAACACCGTGCTCCAGACGGTCCAGCCATGGCCCGCGACTTCCGTCGCACCGAACACCAGCGATCCCACCCCCAGAACGGCGACGGCTTTGACAGCGGTCCCGACGCTTGGGCGACGCAGGATCGACAGATAAGCGAACGTCGCCGCCACCAGGGCGAAAAGCCCATGCAGCCACTCCGTCGTGGCCAGGCCGACCAGCGGAAGAACACTCGCCAACACTGGCGCCGTCAAACAGTGGAGCAGGCACACCACGGACAAGCCGGCGCCCAGGACGTCTCCAGAACGGCGAGGTGTGAGGGCTTCCGACAACAATATTCTCCAATGTTACGTCGTAACATTTACCCCTGTCAGTCAGGCATTGAAAGATGTTCTCTCCGCTTCGAAACGCCGCATATCGGCATCTCTTCATCGCTCAGGTCGCCGCCCTGCTGGGGACCGGCATGGCGACCGTGGCCCTGGGACTGTTGGCGCACGACCTCGCGGGCGCGAACGCGGGCGAGGTCCTCGGCGCAGCCCTGGCCATCAAGATGATCGCCTATATCGGCGTCGCCCCGTTCGCGAGCGCGCTTGCCGCGCGCTTGCCGCGCAAGACGCTGCTGGTCTGTCTGGATCTCGTTCGCGCCGGCGTGGCGATCGCCCTGCCCTTCGTCGGACAGGCCTGGCAGGTCTACGCCCTGATGACCGTGCTTTACGTCGCCTCCGCCGCCTTCACACCGGCGTTCCAGGCCATGATCCCCGACCTTCTCTCGGACGAGGCCGAATATACGAAGGCCTTGTCGCTCTCGCGTCTCGCCGCCGATCTGGAGAGCGTGGCGAGCCCTGTGGTCGCCGCCCTGCTGCTGGCCGTCATCAGCTACAACAATCTCTTCGTCGGAACGGCGATCGGCTTCGTACTTTCGGCGGGCTTCGTGGTGACGGCGCTTTTGCCACGACCGTCATCGGCTCAGCCCCTGCCGTTCCTCAAGCGACTGACCGGCGGCGTGCGGCTGTTCGCCTTCACGCCTCGGCTGCGTGGCCTGCTCGCGGTGAGCCTGGCAACGGCGGCGGGCGGGGCCATGGTCTTCGTGAACACCGTGGTCATCGTGCAGTCCGTATTCGATCTGCCGCAGCAGGCAACGGCCTGGGCGCTCGCGGCGTTCGGGGTCGGATCCATGACGGCGGCCGTCGTTCTGCCGCGCATCCTGAACCGGCTGAACGACCGCACGGCCATGCTGATGGGGGCCGGGATCATGACCTGTGTGCTTCTGGCGGGGGCCTTGATTGCCCGGTCCTATCCGATCCTGATCGGACTGTGGATCGTGATGGGCTTCGGTTACTCGCTCACCATCACGCCGGCCGGTCGCGCGCTTCGCCGGTCGTCGAGCGCGGGGGACAGACCTGCCCTGTTCGCCGCACAGTTCGCCCTGTCGCACGCCTGCTGGCTGATCGCCTATCCGGTTGCGGGTCTCGTCTCGGCCGAAGCGAACCCCACGGCGGCCTTCCTCGTCCTCTCGGCGCTGTGCGCC
The DNA here is from genome assembly GCF_002434505.1 of Brevundimonas sp. UBA6550. Lineage (GTDB taxonomy): Bacteria > Pseudomonadota > Alphaproteobacteria > Caulobacterales > Caulobacteraceae > Brevundimonas. Next base: position 482,803 of record NZ_DJKE01000008.1, on the reverse strand, counting down.
GCCGGTCTTGTGCTGGGCCTGGTCGTTTGGCCGGCGCATGACCCGTTGAATGTGGTGCACAGCCACGATGGACTGACGGCGGACGATCCTCACCTTGCCGAGGGTGTAAGGCTCAAGGACGGCGGCATCGTCCACGCCCACCCGGTCGTCATCGACGACCAGCATCGGCGTTGGCCGAAATCATGAGGCGCTGGTGGAGCGCAAGCAGGACAACGCTCCACCAGAACCCATGACGCGCCTTCGACCGGCACGTCATACAAGCCAGGTCACACGACCCGCTTGATCTCCGTATAAGCGCCCTGGGTTTGCAGGGTGATGGTCACCGGCGCACCGGTGCGGTTACGCCAGAACCAGCCATGGGCGCCGGTGAAGGCGGCGGTCAGTTCGCCCGACTGCTGCTGCGCCGAGCCCTTGCCGTAGGCGTGATAGGAAAGGCCTGGACGGTCGGCGTGGGTGTCGAAGTTGATCTTGCCGCCGCTGCTGGTCCAGGTGAACCGCGCCTTGGCGCCCTCGACCATCACCAGCTTGATCTCCGCGCCCTGATCGGGTGCGAGCGTGAGCACGGTTTCATCGGTTCGCACCTCGGCGGTCGGCGCAGGTTGGGCGGCCGGCGCAGTCGGCGAAGGGCTGGCTGCGGGAGCGGTCGCCCCGGCGGCAGGTGTCGCCACATCGAGCGGCGGCGCGGCGGAAAGCCCCGATCCGGCGGCGGCGTCCGCTTCGGCCTCGGCTGCAAGTTGGACCTTGATACGCCCCATCTCGGTCAGGCCGAAAATGGAGCCGACGCGGGTCGGATCGACCCCGTATTCGGACGGCATGACGATGGTGACCAGAAGCACGGAGGCGACGACGGCGGCGATGCCGGTCGATTTGAGCAACTGCCCGGTCGAAGGCAGGTCGGAACGGGCGGGACGGTTTGCATTGTACATGGAAGGTCTCCGATCACATGACGAAGAGGCCGACGAGCTGATAGCCCGTCAGGAGGAAGCCGAGGGTCATCAGCACGACGTTGGTCAGATAGGCGTGTTCCCAGAAGTTGTTTGAACGCCGCCAGAAGCCCATCAGGATGAGGATGCCGCCCAGGGCGAGCAGTTGCCCGATCTCGACGCCGATATTGAAGGCGACCAGATTGAGGAACAGGCCGTCAGGCGAGAGCTGGAAGTCCTGAAGCTTGGTCGCCAGGCCGAAGCCATGGAACAGACCGAAGATCAGGGTCGCTCCCTTGGTCGAGGGCTGGAAGCCGAACCATCTCTGGAAGGCGCCCATATTGTCGAGCGCCTTGTAGACGACCGACAGGCCGATGATGGCGTCCACCACATAGCTGGAGACGCTGATATTGGTCAGGACGCCGAGCAGCAGGGTGGAGGAGTGACCGATGGCGAACAGGGTCACATAGATGCTGATATCCTTCATCCGGTAGAGGAAGAAGATCACCCCGAACAGGAACAGCAGGTGGTCGTAGCCAGTGACCATATGTTTGGCGCCGAGATAGACGAACGGCCAGAACAGGACGCCCGAGGTTTCCTGGATATAGCCCTTGTCGCCTTCGGCGACGCCATGAGCGAGGACCTGGCTGAGCAGGCCCTCCATGAAGAGGAATCCGATCACGAGGAGCGCGAGGGTCCAGGGCGATCGGAGCCACGCCGATCTGGCGGGCGTGAATGTCGATGACGTCATTGGCATCCTTCAATTTGAAGAGGCTTGAGGGCGTCGTGCGGTAACGACGCCCTCGCTAGGGTCTCGATCAGGGCGCTTAGCGCCGACGGAACGGCAGATGATCCAGAAGCCCGCGCCCTGACCGATCGCCCGAAGACGTGCGACCGTGAACGAGGCTGTAGAGGGCCGGGAGGACCAGCAGCGTCAGCACCGTCGAGGAGACGATGCCGCCGATGACCACGGTGGCAAGCGGACGCTGCACTTCCGCGCCGGCGCCCACGTTCAGCGCCATCGGCACGAAGCCGAGGCTGGCGACCAGAGCGGTCATCAGCACCGGGCGAAGGCGGGTGAGCGCCCCTTCCCGAATGGCTTGAGGCACAGGCTGTCCCTCGGCGATCAGCGACCGGATAAAGGTCACCATCACCACCCCGTTCAGCACGGCCACGCCCGAAAGCGCGATGAAGCCGACGCCGGCCGAGATCGACATGGGTAGACCGCGCATCGCCAGGGCCGCCACGCCGCCCGTCAGGGCCAGAGGCACGCCGGAGAAGACGATGGCGCTGTCCTTCCAGGAGCGGAACAGGGCGAACAACAGACCGAAGATCAGCAGCAGCACCGCCGGCACGACCAGTTGAAGCCGTTTGGCGGCGGAGATCAGCTGTTCGAAGGTGCCGCCATAGGTGACCCAATATCCAGCCGGCAGCTCCACCTCCCGTTCGATCCGCTCGCGGGCCTCTCCGATGAAGGAGCCCAGGTCGCGGTTACGGACGTTGGCTGTGACGACGATGCGGCGCTTGCCGTCCTCGCGGCTGATCTGGTTCGGACCGGTTTCGAGCGCGATCGTGGCGATCTCGCTGAGCGGTACGAAGCCGCGCGGTTGACCGTCCGCCGCCGGCAGCGGCACCTGGATGCGGCCGATGGCGTCGGTGTTGGATCGCAGATCTTCGGGCAGGCGCACGACGATGTCGAAGCGACGGTCGCCTTCGAAGATCTGACCGGCGGTCGTGCCGCCCATCGAGGTCGCGATCACCGACTGGACGTCGTCGACGCTCAATCCCAGACGCGCGATGGCCGCCCGGTTCGGCGTGATCTGCAGCATCGGCAGGCCGGTGACCTGTTCGGACTGCGGATCGGCCGCGCCGGGAATGGCGCCGACGATCTCTTCGATCTGAGAACCGAGCGCCACCAGTTGATCCAGGTCGTCGCCGTGAACCTTGATGGCCACATCGGCGCGGACCCCGGAGAGCAGTTCGTTGAACCGCATCTGGATCGGCTGGGTGAACTCGTACTTGCTGCCGGGGATTTCGTTCACCGCCTCTTCCATCTCGCGGACGAGCTGGAGCTTCGGCTTCCTGGGGTTCGGCCATTCGTCACGATCCTTCAACAGGATGAAGGTGTCGGCGACCGAAGGCGGCACCGGATCGGTGGCCACTTCGGCGGTGCCGATCTTGGCGACGACCCGCTCCACTTCCGGGAACTTGGCCAACCGGGCTTCAAGCGCGGTCTGCATCTCGATGGCCTGGCTCAGGCTGGTGCCGGGAATACGAAGGGCGTGCATGGCGATGTCGCCCTCGTCCAGGTTCGGCACGAACTCCGAACCCATCCGCGAAGCGACCACGGCCGAAATCGCCACAAGAGCGACGGCGGCGCCGATCATCAGCACACGCGCCTTCAACGCGAAGTCGAGCGCAGGCTGATAGCCCACACGCGCCCAGCGCATCAGGAAGCTGTCCTTCTCCTGAACCTTGCCGGTGACGAACATCGCAACCGCAGCCGGGACGAAGGTCAGAGACAGGATCAGGGCGCCGGTCAGGGCGATGACCACGGTGATGGCCATCGGGTGGAAGGTTTTGCCCTCGACCCCGTCCAGGGCGAAGATCGGCACATAGACCAGGGTGATGATCAACACGCCGAACAGGGACGGACGGATCACTTCGCTGGAGGCCTCGGCCGCCAGTTTGAACCGCTCGTCGCGTGTCAGCAGTCGACCGTGGTGATGCTGCGCCTCGGCGAAACGCCTCAGACAGTTCTCGACGATGATGACGGCGCCGTCGACGATCAGACCGAAGTCCAGCGCGCCGAGGCTCATCAGATTGCCGGACACCCCGGCTTGGACCATGCCGGTGATGGTCAGCAGCATGGTGATCGGAATGACCGCCGCCGTGATCAGGGCCGCTCGAATGTTGCCGAGCAGCAGGAACAGCACGACGATGACCAGAAGCGCGCCCTCGACGAGGTTCTTCTCGACGGTGGCGACAGCACGTTCGACCAGATTGGTGCGGTCATAGACCGGCGAGGCGACCACGCCCTTGGGCAGGGCCTTGGACGCCTCCTCCAGTCGAGCCGCCGCCGCCTGGGCCACGACCCGACTGTTCTCGCCGGCCAGCATCAGAACGGTGGCCAGCACCGTCTCCTTGCCGTTTTCCGTCGCCGCGCCGGTGCGCAGTTCCTCGCCCAGCCCGACTTCCGCGACTTCCGCGACCCGGATGGGCACGCCGCCGCGCGTCGTGATCACGACATTGGAGAGATCCTGCTGCGTCGCGGCCTGACCGGGCACCCGGATCAGCCACTGCTCGCCGTAGCGTTCGACATAGCCGGCCCCGACATTGGCGTTATTGCGTTCCAACGCCTCAACCACTTCGCTCATGGTCACGCCATAGGCGGCGAGCCGTTCGGGACGCGGGGTGACGTGATACTCGCGCACGAAGCCGCCGATGGTGTTGACCTCGGTGACGCCGGGCGTGTTGCGCATCTGCGGACGGATGACCCAGTCCTGAAGCGTGCGCAGATCTTCCGAGGTGTAGGGCGAACCGTCGGGCTTGCGCGCGCTCGGCTCGGCCTCAATCGTGTACATGAAGATCTCGCCCAGGCCGGTGGCGATCGGCCCCAGCTCCGGCGACAGGCCCGGCGGCAACTGACCGATGGCGGTCTGAAGCCGTTCATTGACCAGTTGCCGCGCCCGGTAGACGTCCGTGCCGTCCTCGAAGACGACCGTGACCTGGCTCAGGCCGTAGCGCGAGACCGACCGGGTGTAGGACAGGCCCGGCACGCCGGCGATCGCCGTCTCCACCGGGAAGGTTATGCGTTGTTCGGCTTCGAGCGGCGAATAGCCGGGCGCCTCCGTGTTGATCTGAATCTGGACATTGGTGATGTCCGGCGTCGCGTCGATAGGCAGCTTCTGGAAACTCCAGACGCCGACCGCCGCCGCGACCAGGACAAGCGCCATGACGACCCAGCGGAACCGGATCGACAGCGCGATGATGCGTTCAAGCATGATGCGCGAGCCCCCTAGTGATCGTGGCTCGCGCCGGACTTGTCGATGTCCGCGCGAATGAGGAAGGCGCCGTCGACGACATAGGTCGTGCCGGGCTCGATGCCGCCGAGAACCTCGGTCCACTCATCGGTACGACGCCCTAGCTCGAGCATCCGCACCTCGTAGGTGTCGCCGACCTTGGCGTAGACTACGGTGAAGTCGCGGAAGGGCTGGAGCCCCTTCGTCTTGACCGCCAGCGGCACTTCGCCGGCCCCGACCTGGACCACGCCCTCGACGCCGAGCCCCGGCCGCCAGACGCCGCCCTGGTAGGGCAGTTCCACATGGGCGACGAGTGTCTGGCTGAGAACGTCGTCCGAGGGCAGGATCGCTTCGATCACGCCCGTCGCCGTGTGTTCGCCAGCCAGGCTCTTGAGCTCGACCCGCTGCCCGACGCGCACACGCTCCGCGTCACGCGGATAGAGGAAGAACTCCGCATGGAGGCGTGTCGGGTCGCCGATCGTCAACATCGGCGGGCCGTTGCCGGTGATCTGGCCGGGGTTGGCGTTCTTGGTCGTGACCACGCCCGAGATCGGCGCCGTCACCGAATAGGTCTGCAGGCTCTCGCTGGATTCCACCCGCGCCAGAACCTGTCCGCGCGACACCCGCTGGCCGAGCTGAACGTTCAGCGAAACGATGCGGCCCGGATAGCGCGCAAACACCTCCGCCTGACCTTCGGGCGTGATCTCCACCCGACCCGACAGGGGCAAGGTTTCGCCCAGCACGGCGGGGCCGGCCTGTTCGGTCGTCACCCCGCCCGCCTGCGCGGCCTGGGACGAGATGATCGTGCGCCCCTCGTAGGACTGGTAGGTCCAGTTCGACCGCTTCCCGGCGCGCACGGCATTGACCGCCACGTCGAAAGAGTGCGGTTCGAACACCACGCCGGGGCTGGCGAGGTAGTCGTTCTCCGGTGCGAAGATGAAGCGATCGACTTTCGGACCCAAACGCGTGAGGGCCATGGTGACCTGGACCTGGCGCGGATCGACCGGCTTGTCGTTCACATAGGGATAGAGGCGGAACAGCGGCTCCGGCCCTTCCTCGTAAATGGTCACCTCCAGAGCGAAATCGCCGTCACGGAGCAGCCGGCCGTTATGGGGGCCGCGCTCGTAGTCGGCCGCCGCAGCGGCTTCCGCCTCGCTTTCGGGCGCCGCCTTTTCGGCGCCGCCGCCGCACGAGGCCAAGGCCAGGGCGAAGGCCGATACCGCCGCGCCATAGGCGATGAGCGGAGTTCTGATCTGTCTCATTGTGGGGTCTCCATGCCGAGCAGGTCGGCGTGCGCGCCGGTCAGGCGATCAAGGCGGGCGCGGTCATTGTGGAAGGCCTGAAGCACCGTCACGCGACGGGCTCGGCTCTGCAGAAGGGCCGTCTGGGCGGCCATGACGTCGTTGTAGGTGAAGCCGCCGCGCGCGAACCCGTCACGGACCAGGGTCACGGCCCGCTCCGCCTGCGGCAGGGTCTCTTCGCTGATGCGCCGGACCTCATTGGCCTGGGACAACAACAGAACCTGGAGGCGAGCGATTTCGCGATCCAGTTCGATCCGTCTCGCGCCGAGATCCGCCTGCGCCGCTATGCCTTCGGCCCTGGCGCGGTCGATAGCGCCCTGGTTCCGGTCGTAGCGTTGCAAGGGGATGGATCCGCCGACGACCAGCGACAGGTCGTTGTTCCAGAAGTGGCGAACGCCGACGCTGACGGTGGGATCGGCAACGGCTCTCGCCTCTTCGACCCGCACCTGGGCGACTGCCGCAGCCTGACGCGCGCGGAACACGTCGAGATCGGCTTCCGCGACTTCGCCGGCGACCACACGCGATGCGCTGGTGTCTTCGAAGGCGGTCGGATCCAGACGGAAGTTGACCGTCCCGTCCCAGTATTTGCCGATCATGATCGCCGCCATACGCGCGGCGACCTCGGCCTGATCGAACTCGATCTGGGCCTGGGCCAGTTCAGCCTCGGCGCGTGCTCCGGCGAACAGAGGATCGCGCGCGGCGTTGACCCGCCGTTGCACCTCGTTCTGGAAGCGCTCCGCCATGGTGAGCCGCTCTCTGGCGATCTCGACCTGGGCCTGAGCCGCCATGGCGTCTGACCAGGCGCGCTGCACCTGTTCCAGACGATCCAGTTGGGCGACCCGCGCCTGTGCGGCGACCAACAAGCCTTCGCTACGCGCCAGGCTGGAACGGGCAGGACGGTCCCCGCCACGCTCGATCCTCTGCTCATAGGTCAGGGTGGTCTCGGTGCGATCGAGGATGTCGCCCCCGCCCAACGTCGGCAGGTTCTCGACCATCAGTCCGAGGGTCGGATTGGGGCGCACCCCGGCCTGGCGCACACCGGCTTCGACAGCGCGCAGTCGCGCTTCGTAACCCGCACGCGCCGGGTCGGCGACGATCGAACGCCGCAGCGCCTCTTCGAGCGACAGGACAGGCGAGGCTTGGACGGCTTCAGCGGATGGCGTCGCCTGGGCGAGCGCCGATGAAGGCAGCGACACGGTCGCCGCTAGGACGAGAGCAAGGGCGGACATGACCGCGCCTCGCCCCCGCCATCCGGCGGAGCCGGACATGGAAGATATCAAGGAATTTCTCCAACAGGACGCGCACGGCCGCACGGCCGCGCAGGATCAGCTTTTCAGGCGATCAGGCGTTCTGTTTTGGAGGCTGGTGCGGGGCGTCGATCAACGCGCCCGGCGGGACGGATTCCGGGGTCGGACCCAGGCGCACAACATAGGCGATAGAGGCGTCGATCGGCGGCAGTTCGTCGCCGATGACCAGGTGCTGATCGGCGCCGCCATGGTGGTGATGCGGTTTGATCGGCTGTCCGTCGAAGTCGTCGTCATTCGCGTCGACAAGCGTGTCGCCAGGGCTGGCGTCGACGACTTGATGATCGTGATCGTGATCATCGGCCGCGATTTCAACATAGGCGACGCCTGGGAATTGAACCGCGTGCTCGATCTTGTGCTCGGCGCTGATCGCGCCAAAGGCTTGCAGCGCGACCATAAGGGTCACGGCAAGTCCGACGCAAAACTGGCGAGCAAGGTGAGACAATAGAATACCCCGAGGATCTCCGAATACGTCGAACGCGGAGTTTCGGCAATGGGGCGACGATGGGGCAGATTGTCCGACCGGACCGTAAACCGCTGCGCAGAATGCCGCTTAGGCGCAACGCGCTATGCTCCTTCTCGCTCATCGAGTCTGCCTTTGCGCGCGCGGTGGGCACTGGCCTTCGCCGAGGAAACGAAGTTGGACAGGCTACCGGGCCCTCTCAAGCGCAGAGGCGATCCCCGAGTCGATGACTGCGCCGCCTAACGAGAGGAATTAGGCTGACCCTCCGATCTTCTTTCCCCGTTGCTGACGCGCGGGTTGAATGTTCGATATTCTAACATTACATTGATCGAATGTCGGAGGATCAGCCATGACACAGATCAAGGACAAGCCGGAGACCAAGCCGTTTCCCGTCAAGGAGGTGAGCGCCTGCCTCTTGGCGGAGCTGACCTCACTGGCGGAAAGCGAGTTTGCCCTGCAGGGCGTAACGCCTCCCGCCGACTCGAGAACCCTGCTTACCACCAAGATTCGGCTAGATTCCCTGACGGTCGTCGACGTGACCTTGGCGCTAGAGGACATTCTCGGGTTCGAGCCCAAGAATATCGTCAAGACCGGCGGCTACGATTCCATCCAAGCTGCTTTGGACCATATGATGCCCCGGCTTGAGGCGGCCTGGAAGAAAACCCATCCGGCCAGCGCATGATCGACGACGACGAACAGGCCCGGCGCAGTCTGGGGGAACGGCTTCGCGAGGCGCGGGAATATCTCGGTCTGAAGCAGGAAGAGGTGGCCGCACATCTCAAGCTGCCCCGCACGGCCCTGACCGGGATCGAGAGTGGACAGCGGCGCGTGGAAGCGATCGAACTCACCCGCCTAGCGCGTCTCTACCGGCAATCCGTGGGCTATCTCACCGGAATCGAGGGGCCGCCTGATCTGCCACCCGATGTGGCACATCTGGCGCGCCAGGCGGCCGACCTATCGCAAAGAGACCGGGAGGAACTGGGCCGCTTCACTGAGTTTCTACTGGCGCGCGCCCGGAAGACGGACTGACGGATGGCGCGGACCTATCAGGAGGCCGTCCGGAACGGGGTGGCGGCCGCTGGCCGGTTGCATCGCCAGTTCGATCTTCGCGCCCGGCTGGAAGCCGAACCCGGCGCGGTGGATGTGTTTGATTTGATCGCGGCGCTCGACACTCCCCTGATGGTCCGCCCCCTCGACGGGCTGCTGGGCGCCTTCGTCAACGTCCCTATTCCGGGGATCATGATCACCACCCAACGCCCACTTAGCATCCAGCGCTTCACCGCCGCCCATGAGCTCGGCCATTCGACCCTCCGGCATCAGCCCAGCCTCGATGACGAGGCCCAGGTCCTGCGACGCGCGCCAGGTCGCGATCTCAGCCCCGGCTTCCAGGAGACGGAGGCCGACGCCTTCGCCGCCGCCCTGCTGATGCCCCGCTGGTTGATCACAGCCCACTGCGCCCGGCAGGGCTGGCGGGCCGTCGATCTCGAACGCCCGCAGGTTGTCTATCAGCTGGCGCTTCGCCTCGGAGTGAGCTTCGAGGCCATGACGCGCACCCTGGAGCGCTACGACCTGCTCGACGCCGGACGGCGCCAAACCGTCCTGGCGACAAGACCCCGGACCTTGAAGGTCGAGCTCCTCGGCGACTTCACCCCGCCAACCTATCACGGCGACGTCTGGCTTCTGACGGAGAAGGACCAGGGCGGACGGATCGACGGCAGCCGCGGGGACCTATTCGTCATCCGGGTCCGGGAACTGGGGTCGGCCGGCTATCTTTGGGATTTCGACACCCTTCAGGCCAGCGGCCTGGTCGTCCTGCGTGACACCCGGTTCGTCGGCCCGCGGGACAGTGTCGGCGATCCGGTGAAACGCGAGGTCCTAGCGGGCCCTGACGGCGAGGACGTCGAGGGGGCGTTGGATCTGCGCCAGAGCCGCCCCTGGCTCGAGGAGCCGCCGATCGCCGCCCTGGCCGTGGCCTTCGACCTCTCCGGCCCCGAGACGTCCGGCCTTTCCCGCGCCGAACGTCGCCGCTGGCTGGCTGCGGCTTGAGGATGGCGGCCTTGGACATCAGCACGGATCTGCGCCACCGTCTCGGACCGGCTCGCGACCAGGGTCCGCGGCCGACCTGCCTGGCCTTCGCCGCCAGCGATCTTCACGCCGCGGTGCGTCCGGGCTGGACGCCCCTGTCTTGCGAGGCGGCCTTCCACCATGCCCAGAATCGCGCGGGTCGCCCCCCGTCTTCCGGCGCGGGTCTGGGGTTCATGCTGGACGCGCTGCGCGAGGATGGCCAGCCCGCCGAAGAACATTGGCCCTATGTCCCGACGCCGCCGGCTAACGACGCCTGGAGCACGCCGCCGGCGGACGGCGTCCGGTTCACCCGCAAGGGACAGCCCCTGCCTTTCGGCTGGGTGGAGATCATCGACGCCCTCCAGGCCGGGCGGCCGGTGCTGATCCTGCTGAGGCTTTCCGCCAGCTTTTACAGACCGGACGCCGCGGGGGTAGTCCGACCGGTGCCCGGTGAGGTCGGGGATCCAGCGCTGGGCCATGCCGTGCTGGCGGTTGGCCATGGCGAGATCGCCGACGCCCCGGTCCTCTTGGTCCGGAACAGCTGGGGAGCCGGTTGGGGTGTCGCCGGTCACGCCTGGCTGACCCGGACATATGTCGAGCCCCGTCTTTACGGGGCCGCCCTTCTCGAAGAGGACGATCATGTATCTCCCCATTCCGTCGCAGCCTGATTGCTTCAGCGCTTGGCGCGCCGCAGTCCAGACGGTCGATGATCGTCCGGGCCACGAGGCCCAGAACGTCATCATCGACGTCGCCGATCCCCTGGCGCGCGCCACCCTCGGCGATCCCGCAGTGACCCTCGTGGACGACTTCCTCAGACAGTGGGACGCCAAGCCGATCGAGACGGTGGCCAACACCCTGTTTCCCGCCGCCCTCCATCGCCGGCACGGATCACCGGCCTTCTATGATCGGTTTAGGGACCATGTCCTTCCCGCCGCATCGCGCGGCGGAGACCGTTGGTCGGGCTATTATTTCGAGCGGATGATCAATCTGCCGCGTCCGGGCGGAGGCGTCGCCTTCAATCAGCTGGCCGACATCGTTGATCGTCTGAAGGATCCCTCGGTCAAGGCGCTCAACAAGTTCGAGCTCTCTGTCTTCGACCCCCTGCGCGACGTCGACCGGTCCCCTTACGGCGGTCAGTGTCTGAGCCACGCCAGCTTCAAGCCCGAACGGACCGCCGCGGGCGATCGGCTGCATCTGACGGTGATGTACCGCAATCACTATTATATCGAGAAGCTGCTGGGGAACCTCATCGGCCTGGGGCGGCTGATGGCCTTCGTGGCCCAGGAAGCGGGGCTTCAGGTCGGCGCCCTGACCGTCCTGTCGTCGCACGCGATCATCGATCAGCCTCGCAACGATGCGAAGCAAACCGCGCCGCGCACCGCTATCAAGGCCATGCTGGCGGCCTGCGACGCCCTAGTTGAGCGCTGAGGGCGGCTCCAGCCCGGCGAAGCTGAGCTGGGCGTCGGCGACCTCGTACAGCGCGTGCATGCCCGCCACGAACTCGGCCTGACCGCCATAGCTGGGATGACGCACCGCATCGGAGGCGACGCCGAGATTCGTTAGGGCCTGGCTGGCGTCCCGGCCGATGGCCACGATCCGGGCTGGTTGGACCATCTCGATTAGGGCCTCCAGCAAGGGCCATGTCGCATCCCGCTCCGCGCGAGTATGCGGCCGGTTCGACATTGGGTCTTGGGCAAGATGCGGATGGAAGGGGAAAACGTTCCACAGCATGGTCGGGCGTTGCACCCGCCGCAGAACACTCCAGACGACCGCCGCCGTCCGTTCCGCCATGACCGGTCCTTCGGTAGCTCTGACCAGGGCGATGTCGCCCATCAGGGCCGAAGCCGAGGCGAGATGAACCTCGTCGGTCAGGGGCACGCCGGTCCGGCGGCCGCCCCGATAGCCGAGATCTCGTCCGATCCAAAGGGTCGCGCCGTCCACCTCTACCGCGCGCTCGAGGAAGAGACGCAGGTTTTCCCGGCGCAGCGAGGGAGCGTCGGCCCGGTCGCAGACGGCGCACTGGTCGCGCCAGGGATTGAACACATTGGGCAGGGAGGCGCTCTGGAGCGCATCGACAAAGGCGGTGGGCGTCATGATGCGAGGGCCTCTACACGCAAAGACCGAGTCTCGAAATCCAAGATTACCCGTCCGCGTCGGTGCTGACGCAGATATCGGAAGACCTCATAGCCCTGAAGAATCGCCTCCTCCCAAAGCCACAGCGGGAGACGGTCCGCCTCGTAGCCGGCCACGAACTGCTTGATTTGTTTAAGCAGATCTAGGGGAAGTTTGCCGATCCCGACTCCTTCGAAATAGTTCAGCCGCTGCGCCTGGCCAAACACCCAGGTCGAGACGCCTTCCTCTATCAGGATCGCCCGGGCTCCGTCCTCGGCGTCATCGATCTGGGGCTGGCTCTTGCGCTTCAGCCGCATCAGCGCCCGCGTCACCGGCGACCAGCCGAGCACGGCGACGAAGGCGTAGTGGAAGACGTCGTGGAACCGGTAGTCATCCTGCTCCAGCGAATTGTCGGTCAGACGGTCGCCGATGAACAGGGCGTTGCAGCGCTGGAAGACATAGTCTTTGTCCCCGACCCGCTTCTCATAGACCTCGACCTCCAGCCGACGCGGCAGTTGCTCGTCGGGATCGGCGTCGGCGTCGAAGGGCTCGGGGTAAGCCCGCGTCTCCGGCCATCGGTCGAAGATCTTGTAGGTGTGTCCGTCGTCGAAACATTTGGCGCAGGTTTGGCGTGGCGTTAACGGAGAGCGGGCCTCGTCAGGGGTTGGCTTTTAGGCGGCGAGCTTGCGGTGCTGCAAGCGGCGATGTTCGATGGTCTGTTTCTTGATGGCGGCGCGCTGGGCGTGGATCTGCCGATCGCGGCCAAAGTAGGCATCTGCGGGCGTCACATTGCCCAGGCTTTCGTGATAGCGCTGGTGGTTGTAGTGCTCGATGAAGGCTTCGATCTGGGCTTCGAGATCGCCGGGCAGGTAATAATTCTCCAGTAGGATGCGGTTTTTCAAGGTCTGGTGCCAGCGCTCGATCTTGCCCTGTGTCTGGGGGTGAAAGGGGGCGCCGCGCACGTGGCTCATGGACTGGGCCTCGATATAGGCGGCCAGTTCGCCCGCGACATAGCTCGGGCCATTGTCCGAGAGCAGGCGCGGCATGTGCAGCACGGTGGCGCTGTCACAACCTGATGCGGCCAGCGCCAAGTCCAGCGTGTCGGTGACATCGCCCGCCGTCATGGTGGTGCACAGCTTCCACGAGATGATGTAGCGGGAATAGTCGTCGAGCACGGTTGAGAGGTAAACCCAGCCCCAACCGATCAGCTTGAAATAGGTGAAGTCGGTCTGCCACATCTCGTTTGGTCGCATCGTCTTGGTGTGGAACTCGTCGCGGGCCTTGATGACGATATAGGCTGGGCTGGCGATCAGATCCTGTGCCTTGAGCAGGCGATAAACCGTGGCCTCGCAGACAAAGTACTGCTTCTCATCGGTAAATTTGGTGGCCAACTCGCGGGGCGAGAGTTCGCTTTCCTCCAGCGCCATGTCGATGATCTGTTTGCGCACATTCTCGGGCAGCCGGTTCCATACCCGGCTTGGCGCCGAGGGGCGGTCTTCCAGCGCCTCAGGCCCACCATCAAGGTAGCGGGCATACCAGCGGGCAAAGGTGCGGCGTGGGATGCCCAGTTTCTCCAGCGTCTGTCGGGTGGGCAGATGGGATTGCTCGACGAGGCGGATGATCTCGAGCTTTTCTGCGGCGGGATACCTCATTCTTGGTCGCCCCCATCCGCGATCATGCTTTTTTTAAGCAGGCGGTTCTCGAGCGTCAGGTCGGCCACGCATTCCTTGAGAGCCAGTGCTTCACGGCGCAGATCCTTGACCTCGTCACTGGTGGCGGCACGGGCCGTGTCCCCGGCCAGACGGCGTTTGCCAGCCTCAAGGAATTCTTTTGACCAGGAATAATACACGCTCTGGGCGATGCCTTCGCGGCGGCACAGTTCAGCGATGCTCTCCTCGCCGCGCAGGCCTTCGAGCACGATGCGGATTTTATCCTCGGCCGAGAAATGCCGGCGTGTGGCACGGCGAATATCTTTCACCACCACCTCGGCGGGCTTCTTGGTGGGCTTGGCAGCCAATTTTGGGCTGGAGGGATTGGGTCTCATCTGCGTTCCTTACGTCACTGCGACGAGACCCAATCCCTCCATTATCCGCAACCCCAGATCTGTGCCAAAGGCGCTGACGCCGAACAGGATCTCGCCAGGTCGCATAACGAGGAGCGCTATACGGTCATCGAGCAGACTGGTTTCTAACGAGGTAGTACCTTCTAGCTAAAGACACCAAACCTCAGACCATCGATACGAGACAATATCCGGCTGATCCCAATCTCAAGCGCGACATCTCTCGCGACTTTTCCGTCGTGGATCGGTGCGTTGGCGAGGAACTGCCTTGCGGCATCCTCAGACCCGAAAACGTCAACAGCGTCGCCAGCAATCATATCGAGGACTGTATCGATCTTCGCCAGAGATGTTGGGACGCCCAGTGTCTCCCCGTACCGAGCAACAGCGGCAGCATAGTCGGAGATGGGATCCGGCATTGTGTCGAAACTGCCAGCCATTAGAGAACCCTACGCAATCTGGGCGGAGGATGTCCCGTCCAGCGTAGACGCGCAACATTTGTCGCTGTCGCCCCCCCGTCACTGCGTCTCTGGGCCACTTGCCGATGAACCGAGCTTCCTCGACGCTCATAATGAGAATCTCAGATATCGGAGCACAGATGCCGCTATAAAACAGATAGTTGGAATCTCAGATTTTCAGCACACTCACAGCCGCCGAGCTGATCTCGCCAGACGAAGCGAGGATACGGGCTTGCTCGCGCGTCTCCGCCAGAGCGGCATCTGTGGAGGTCAGGTCTGCGCCCGTAATGACGATCTCGGCCTCGAATTCCAGTCTTGGCAGAGGCGTCCGCTCGACAGCCTTGCCGGCAGCTTTTTTTGCCCACCAGCCAAGAGGTGGGGTTGGGACAGCGTGCTTGCGGCAAATCTTGTGGAGCGCGACATCGGACATCGCGAACTCTTTGGCGAGTTGAACCATTGGCTTGGTCCAGACGAGGTCGTGGAAAGCTTGTCTAGTGAACCGCCGCGCCATAATGCCTCGGTTAGTGAGTTGCGCCCGGCGAACTAGATGCAATGCCGTGCCGGTGCCGCAAAATACGCCGCGCGGGCCCAACTCCGCTCTTCTCCTGGCGTTTATCCACAGGTTAATCAGGTTTCAGGCAGCGACTAGGCATCGCGCCCCCACAGCGACAAGTGGCTTCAGGCTCGCAACGGAAGTTAGATGCGCGCCTGCAACAATAGTATCCTGCAAAATCCATAAATAGTCATTTATGCTCAGGGAGTTATCATCGCAACGGATGGCGAATATGTGCGATCTACGAAGCGTATCCAATCTCAGATTTGTTTCAGCTCTTGCGCATCGATTCAGCGGCCCAGCCGACTTTCCTCAGCCGTCGCCTGATATGTGGCCGGCGCCGCGGCTGGCGGCGGCTGTTTGGTCAGGCGGACGCCTTTGAGCCAGAGCTTGAGCGCTTCCCAGTGGATCGCTGCCATGACCTTGAGGGTCATCAGCGGAATTGACGCCGTGACGGATGCGATGGCGCGGTCTGTCAGCGGTTGGCGCTGCGCCTGCATGGCGGCGGTGATCAGGACGCCCTCGGCGTCCAGGCCGTCGATGGTCATGTCCAGTTGATCGCTCGGCGCGTGGCCACGAAACCGATAGTCCATCTCCATGCCCATGAAGGGTGAGACATACAGCGCCTTGGCCGCGCCCTGGCGGATCAGGCCCTTGGCCTGGTCGGCGGCCGGCACGGGAATGACATAGGCGTGACGCACGCCGAATGTGCTGGTGACTTCATACACCATGGCCGCCAGCCTGCCGTCGGCATGATGGCAGTAATACAGGCTGATCGGGTTGAAGACGTAGCCCAGAACGCGGGGCATGGTTAACAGGCGGACCGGCCCCGCGCCGATATCTATCCCGGCGCGCACCAGCCACCTCTGAACCTGGGGCCTGAGATCGCCCGATCCGTCGCCATAGTCGCGGTCGTGAAAGGACAGCAGGTTGAAACGATTGCGGGAGAAAAGACGCAGCCGCCCCGCTGCGGCGTCGATCTCGCTCAGGTCCAGAAACAGCCAGAAGACGCGGTAATCCAGCTGGTGAACCTTGGGTCGCAGCCGACGGTGCATGACCCGGCCGCGGTAGAGGGCCGAAGTCTGGCTCATGCCGCGCGCTCGAGATCCGGGATCGGGCTGGCGGTCAGATGGATGCGGCTGCTCTCGTTCTCGACCGTCCAGGGCCGGCGCACCCCGCCCAGCTGTTCGGCGACGGCCAGGCCGGATTGCAGGCCGTCCTCATGGAAGCCGGCGCCGAAATGCGCCCCGCAGAACCATATGCCCCCCTGCCCTTGCAGGCTCCACAACTGCTTCTGGGCGGCGACGGCGGCCGGATCGAAGATCGGGTGTTCGTAGATCTCGCTGCGCAGCAGGGTGTCGGGGCGTGGCGGACGCGGCGGGTTCAGGGTGACGAACAGGTCGTCGCCGGCGAGGCCCTGCAGCCGGTTCATCCAGTAGGTGACGCACAGGCCGTCGTCCGCGCCGATATAGTTCCAGCTGGCCCAGGCGCGGCGCCGACGCGGCATCAGGGAGGCGTCCGTATGCAGCACGGTCAGATTACGGCTGTAGCGGAAGGCGCCCAGCAGCGATCGCTCGGCGGGCGTGGGCTGATCCAGCATGGCCAGCGTCTGGTCCGCGTGGGCGCCGATGACGACGTGGTCGAACCGTTCGACGCCGCCGTGGCTGTCATGAACGATCACGCCGTCGTCGGTGCGGCGGATCGAGACGACGCCGTGATCCAGCCGGACGTCCTGAAGCGCGCGGGCCAGGTGTTCGACATAGACACGGCTGCCGCCCTCCACCGTGCGCCACAGCGGGCGACCCACCAGTTTCAGCAGACCGTGATTGCCGCAGAAGCGGATGAAGGATTCGGCCGGATAATCCATCAGCGTATGGGCCGGCGACGACCAGATGGCGGCGGCCATCGGCAATAGGTGATCGTCGCGAAACGCCTCGCTGAACCCTTCGCGCTTCAGATAGTCGCCCAGCGTCAGGGACGGATCGTTCAGGCCGACCAGATCGCGCGGCGCCTCGCGATAGAAGCGCAGGATTTCGGTCAGCATCGACCAGAAGCGCGGCCTCAGCGCATTGCTACGCTGGGCGAACAGGCCGGGGGCGGCGTATTCGAACTTTCCATCGTCCAGCGACACGGCGAACGACATGTCGGTGGCGCGGGTGTGAATGCCCAGATGCGCGAACAGGGCGATCAGATTGGGATAGGTGGCGTCGTTGAAACAGATGAAGCCGGTGTCCACCGCGATTTCGCCGGACGGCACGCCCGCCGTCACCGTGTTGGTGTGGCCGCCCAGACGGTCCGCCTTTTCATAGAGCGTGACCCGGTGTTTCTGCGATAGAAGCCAGGCCGAGGACAGGGCCGCGACGCCCGAACCGACGACGGCGATCTTCAGGGGTTCGAGAGACGATCTTGCGGGCGAGACGGACATGTAGGCTCCAGGGCGCGCTCGCAGGCGCGGCGACGACGCATGGAGGATTTACGGCCCTGCGTCATGATCGGATCGCGATTGATCCAGACATTTCCGCGCGCCGTATTAGGGTTCATGCATGGCGAACCCCAATCCTTCGCATCGACACGGTCCGCAGCTACGGCTTCCCGGTCCGACACTTCTCGCGCTGGGCGAATGACACGACCTGACGCGCCCCTGGATTCCCGGTTGCACGATCAGATGATCGAGGCGATCGCGCTGCGGCGCGACCGGGCGGCGTTCGCCTGTCTGTTCGAGTATTTCGCGCCACGCCTGAAAGCCTGGCTGATCAAGTCGGGGGCGACGCCGGGCGCGGCCGAGGATTTCGCCCAGGACGCCATGCTGACGGTGTGGCGCAAGGCCGATCTGTTCGACGGCCGCAAGGCGCGGGCGGCGACCTGGATTTTCACCATCGCACGCAATCGCCGGCTGGACATCCTGCGTCGCGACGCCCGGGCGCTGCCGACGCCGGAGATCGAACTGGCGGGGGAAGACGTTCTGCGTCCGGACGAGCTGTTGGCCATGTCGCAGGATGCGGATCGGGTGCGTGACGCCCTGGCCCGTCTGACCCCTGAACATGTCGAAGTGCTGCGCCTGGCCTTCTTCGTCGACAGTTCCCATTCCGAAATCGCGCGCCAGTTGGATTTGCCGCTGGGCACCGTGAAATCCCGCATTCGAAACGCCATGACCAAGCTTCGACTGATCCTAGCCCCATCCGAGGAGGCGTCGCTATGAACGCGCGCCGCAATCCATCCGAAGAGCGGCTGCTGGCCTACGCATCCGGGTCGTTGAGCGCGCCGGAGGCCGTGGTGGTCGCCGCTCATCTGGCCATGCGTCCGGCCAACGACGCCTGGGTGCGAGAGTTGCAGGCCGTCGGCGGCGCTTTCCTGAACGACGCTTCGCCCGCCGACTTGTCAGAGGATGCGCTGACGCACGCCCTGGCGCGGATCGAGACGGATGCGGGCGCGGTCCGGTCGCCCGCCCCGCTGAACGACATGCCCGAACTGCCCGAACCGCTTCGCCGCTATGCGCTCGGACCCTGGCGTTGGATCGGGCCGGGCATGCGGGTTCGCGACGTCCATGCGCCGCGCGACGGCGACTGCCGCGTCATTCTGTTGCGGATCGAACCGGGTCGCGAGACGCCGAAACACACCCACGGCGGGGTCGAACTGACCTGCGTCATCTCCGGCGCTTACGCCACCGAGACGCAACGGTTCGATGTCGGCGATCTGGAGGAGGCGAACGACGACGTTTTGCACCAGCCGCGCGTGGTGTCCGACGAGGCCTGTCTGTGCGTGGTCGCTCTGGATGGCCAGATCAAGCTGGACGGCTGGTTGGGATGGCTGATGCAGCCGTTCGTGCGCCTGTGACGGAGCTGATCGGTCTCTGGGGCGTGGCCGCCCTGTTCATGGTCGCGGTGATGTCGGCCGCCTGGGGCGTTCAGCGTGGGACGGGGCAAGGCGGATGGGCCGACGCCTTCTGGTCCTTGGGCCTGGGCGCCGCCGGCGTCGGCGTAGCCTTGTTCCCGATCGACGGCGCCGCCCCCTCCCCTCGCCAATTGCTGGCGGCCTTGCTGATCGGCGTATGGGGTCTGCGCTTGGGGTTACACATCGCCAAGCGTGCGGCGGGCGAAGGCGAGGACGCCCGCTACGCGCGGCTGCGCGAAGACTGGGGGCGCGGCTTTCAGGCGAAGATGTTTGGTTTCCTGATGTTGCAGGCCGGCGCCGCGGCTTTGCTTTCGCTCAGCGTTCTGGTCGCCGCGCGCAATCCGGCGCCCGGCCTGACGCTTCAGGACGCTCTGGCGACGTTGATCTTCGTCGGCGCCCTGTTCGGCGAAGGCGTGGCCGACCGACAGTTGGCGGCGTTCAAGCGCGACCCCGCCAACAGGGGCAAGGTGTGCGATGTAGGGCTGTGGGCCTGGTCGCGGCACCCGAACTATTTCTTCGAATGGCTGGGCTGGTGCGCCTGGCCCGTCTTCGCCATCAGCCTTGGCGGCGACTGGCCCTGGGGTTGGCTGGCGCTGACCGGGCCGGCCTATATGTACTGGCTGCTGACTCAGGTCTCGGGCGTGCCGTTGCTGGAGGCGCATATGAAGCGGTCGCGGCCCGCCGCCTTCGCCGCCTACGTCGAGAAGACGCCCAGCGCCTTCTTTCTTCGCACGCCACGCCGCTAAGGCTTGGGCGCTGCGCCGATGTGCGTCTGCCCGCGCTGTTGGGCGATTTCGATCTGGCGATGGCGCTCGGCGTAGCGGGCGCGCTGGCCCTCGTCGCGCGTGTCGTGACAGCGCGCGCAGCAGACGCCCTCCACGTAGCGTGCAGAGGCGCGACCAGCCTCGTCCACCGGCAGACGGCAGCCGCGGCACAGGGTGTGCGGCCCCTGGCTCAGGCCGTGACCGACAGAGACGCGCTCGTCGAAAACGAAACACTCTCCGCGCCATAGGCTGTCGTGTTCGTTCGTCGTCTCAAGATAGCGCAGGATCCCGCCCTCCAGATGGTGAACGTTCTCGATCCCTTCGGCCTTGAGAAAAGCGGTGGATTTTTCGCAGCGGATTCCACCGGTGCAATACATGGCGACCCGCCGCGCGCCGGTCTGCGCCAGCAGGGCGCGGCCTTCGGTGCGGAACCAATCGGGGAAGTCGCGGAAGCTCTCTGTATTGGGCTGCACCGCGCCTTCGAACGCGCCGATCTGGCCTTCGTAGGCGTTGCGCGTGTCGATCACCAAGGTTTCCGGATCGGCGATCAGGGCGTTCCAGTCGGCGGGCGAGACATAGACGCCGGCGTCGCGCGCCGGGTCCAGGTTCGGCTGGCCCATGGTGACGATCTCGGCCTTCACCCGCACCTTCATGCGATGAAACGGCAGGACGTCGGTCCAGGCGTATTTCAGTTCCAGCGTATCGAAGCCCGGCAGGGCGTAGATGGCGCTCAGCACCGCCTCCACGCCATCGACCGGCCCGGCGATGGTGCCGTTCAGCCCCTCATGGGCGACCAGCAGCGTGCCCCTCACCTGCCCGGCGTCGCACACGACCTGCAGCCTGTCGCGAACCGCCGCCGGATCGGCGACGGGCGCGAAGCGATACAGCGCCGCCACGCGGACGGTCTGTTCGGGCGAGGTGGGGATGTCGGTCATGTGCGGACCCAGTACGCGCCGCGCCAGGGATGGCGCGCCCAGCAGGACTCGAACCTGCAACATCCCGCTTAGAAGGCGGGTGCTCTATCCGGTTGAGCTATGGGCGCTTCTGGCCGGACGCAGGCGTCAGTGCGTCCAGGATTGCTTGCGGTTGGTGGCGAAGTTGTCGGCATAGGCCTTGATGATCATCGGGGGATCGTTCGGCTCATGCAGGCGGAAGGCGATGCCGTGGCGCTCGGCGTATTCGACGGCCTCTTCCTTCGAATCGAAGTTCAGGCGGACCTGACCGTTCATGTCGCTGGAGCTGGTCCAGCCCATCAGCGGGTCGATGGTGCGCGCCGAGGCGGGTTCGAACTCCAGCCGCCAGTCGCGGCTCTTGGCCTTGCCCGACTGCATCGCGGTCTTGGCCGGGCGGTAGATGCGAGCGAGCATGGGGCGGGTCCTCAGTGACGGCGGGCTTTCGCTCTTGCCATAACGCGCGCCGGATGCGGAATCCAGCGGCCTTCCGTTGGTCGGGGCGAGAGGATTCGAACCTCCGACCCTCTGGTCCCAAACCAGATGCGCTACCAGGCTGCGCTACACCCCGGACCGAACGGAGCGCCCTATTGGCACTTCGCGCGGCAAACCGCAATCAAGGCTTGAAATAAGGGTGTAAAACTTTGTCGCCGGGCTGGGCGTTGATCTCGGCGGCGCGACCGGCGCGCAGTTCCAACACGCCATTGGCCGCCCCGTTCGACGGGATCGGCGCCTCGGAAAACGGCGTGGCGTGCGAGGCGATGGAGACGATGCGCCCCTTGGGGTCGATATAGAGAATGTCCAGCGAACTGGGGGTGTTGCGCATCCAGAAGCTTTGTTCGCGCGGCGCTTCGCCGGGCCATTGGAACAGCATGCCGCGATCCGCATCCAGCGGCGGTCGGAACATCAGACCGCGCTGACGCTCCGGTTCGTCATCGGCGATCTCGACCCAGAACGGATGCTCGCCCGAGGTGGTGACGATGGCCAGACGCTGCAGCGGCTCGCCATTCGGGCCGGTCGGCGCCTTGGCCGCGCAGCCCGCGACGGTCAGCATCAGCATTCCAGCCAGAATCAGTCGTCTGGTCGCGTCGATCATGCGCCTCTCCTGGGCGCCTGACCTCAGCCGCCCGTTCTGATGTCCGCGACCACCAGTCCCTTGGGACCATTGGCGAATCGCACCCGCACCGTGTCGCCAGGGATCAGATCGTCCAGACCGCAGCGACGCAGCGTTTCGATATGGACGAAGATATCGCCTGGCTCGCGATCACGCACGACGAATCCGTAGCCCTTGGTGCGATTGAACCATTTGACCAGGGCGGTCTCCATCACGTCGTCCGATGCGTCGGACGGGGCGACTGGCGGCGGGGCGCGACGAACAGGCGGCGCCGCCTCGCCATTCCCCAGATCGTGGATCGCCACTGTCTGCCACCCTTTTGGACGTTTGACGCAATCGCAGGTGATCGGCGCACCCTCGTCCGCCACATCGCGCCCGAGGTCGCGGAGGCTGCTGATGTGAAGCAGCACGTCGCGCATTTCGGTCAGCGTCGGATCGTCAGGAACGATGAAGCCGTAGCCCTTTACCGCATCGAACCATTTCACCCGGCCGATGACGCGGACGGTCTGCACCGTCTCCATCTCGCTGTAGTCAGACAACTTAAGACCCCCGTCCGCGCCTCTAGCGGACTCGATCTATGTTTAACACCGTTCCGCGAAACTTTGAAAAGCGGAAAATGCACGCAAGGGGCGAAGATTAACGTTATGGGTCAATGACCGCGAACGACAAACGCATGCGGCATGGTTCCGCCATGTGGAACATCAACAATGGTCGTCGGTGAAATTCGAGGGTCGCCAGAACCGTTCGGTTCGATGGTCGTCCTGCCCCGCGTGGCAGTCCCTAGGGGAGTCGAACCCCTCTTTTCAGGTTGAAAACCTGACGTCCTAACCGATAGACGAAGGGACCGCTGCGCGGGAGAGCCGGCGATATAGCCGCGCCCTCGAAGCGGTGCAAGCTTGGATTTTCAGTTTTTTGAGACGCGGTCAGATCATCCGGGGATCGGACACGTCCTCGATCTCGAACTGCACGCCCTTGCGGCCATTCCAGTCGTCGGCCTTCAGCCGACCGACCACGCTCAAGCCCCCCTGCCCCGCCAAAAGCGCTTGGCCGGTCGGTAGATCGGCGCAGCGCCAGGCGATGGCGCGGACCGAGGCGCCATCCGGCCCGACCAGCCGGCAACGAACGTGGCCGCCGTTCATCGCGACCGGCTCGCGCGCCTGAACGCCGCTGAGGGCGAATGTCGGTTCTGGATTGGCGGGACCGAAGGGCGCCAGGCGTTCGAACGATTCGAACAGGGCGCGGGTCGCGGCGGATGGATCGATCAGGGCGTCGATCTCCAACGCATCCTGAGCGACCGCCTGGATGCGTTCCTGCGCCAGCCGGTCGTTCAAAAAGGCGGTCAGTTCCGCCAGACGCGCGCCGTCCATCGTCAGGCCCGCCGCCATGGCGTGCCCGCCGCCGGCGATCAGGACGCCGCCTTCCCACGCCGCCTGGATCGCGCGACCCAGGTTCATGCCGGGCTGGGATCGGCCCGATCCCTTGCCGACGCCGGTGACGGGATCGACGCCAATGACGATGACGGGCTTGCGCCACCGTTCGCGCAGACGCCCTGCAACGATGCCGACCACGCCCGGGTGCCAGTCGTCGCCGGCCACCACGACCACGGCGCTGTCGTCGGCGTGGGCGCCGGTCGCCTCGACGCGGCGCACGGCGGCCTCCGTCACCGCCCGCTCGACCTCGCGCCGCGACAGGTTCAGGGCGTCCAGTTCGATGGCCAGGGCTTCGGCCTCTCTGGGATCGTCGGTCGACAGCAGGCGCGCGCCCAAATCCGACCGCCCAATCCGTCCGCCGGCGTTGATTCGCGGTCCCAGGATGAAGCCCGCGTGGTTGCTCTTGGCCGGTCCCGGCTCGGCGCCCGCCGCCGCCAGCAGGGCGCGCAGGCCCGGATTTCGCCAGTCGCTCATCACTTTCAGCCCCAGGCCCGTCAGGGCCCGGTTGAAGCCGGTCAGGCCGGTGACGTCGCAGATCGCGCCCAGGGCCGCCAGGTCCAGCCATTGGCGGATGTCGGGCTCGGGCCTGTCGGCGAACAGGCCGCGTCTGCGCGCCTCGCGGTTCAGGGCGGCCAGAAGCACGAAGACCACCCCGGCCGCCGCCAGATTGCCCTGGCCCGAGTTGCAGCCTGGCCGATTGGGATTGACGACCGCCAGGGCCGTGGGCGGCTCGCTGCGCATCATATGGTGGTCGATCACCACGACGTTCAGGGCGATGGCGGCGGCGTGGGCCAGCGCCTCGTTCGCCGCCGCGCCGCAATCGACCGTGATGACCAGATCCGCGCCCGACGCCTTCAAGGTGTCGAAGGCCCTGGCGCTGGGGCCGTAACCTTCGGTCAGGCGGTCGGGCACATAGATGGGCAGCTCATGGCCCATGGCCCGGAACCAGCGCACCAGAAGGGCCGCGCTGGAGGCGCCGTCCACGTCGTAATCGGCGAACACGTGAATGCTGGCCTGGGCCTGGAGCGCGTCCAGGACGGCTTCGGCCGCCGCGTCCATGTCCATGAAGCTGGACGGATCGGGGAACAGGGCGCGCAGCGTCGGCGCCAGAAAGTCCGCGCCCTGATCGACCCGCACGCCACGCGACGCCAGGGCGCGGGCCAGAACCTCGTCCAACCCCAAGGTCTGCATATGGGCGCGCACGACCGCCGCATCGGCCGGCCTCTGTCGCCATGCGCGACCGGACAAGGATCGGGACACGCCCAGGAAGGCGTTCAGGGTCTTTGCGGCGCTGTCGTCAGCCATCGGCGCATCATCGGCGGATTCTGCCGCCGAGGCGACCGCCCGTGTGGATTTCAACGCGCGGGGCGGCGGTCGAGCGGCGGCGGCGCCTTGGCCCGGTCGCGTAGGCTCTGGGCGAAGGCCTCGATCTCGGCCTGGGTCCGCGCGGCGTCCGGCGATACGGGCGCGGCGGCGACCTTGGCGGTGATCTGGGCGGCCAAAGCCTCTGGATCGTTCAGGGTCCAGTCGATCCGTGCGATTTCGCCATTCAGAGCGGCGTTGTCGGCCTGAAGCCGCCGGGCGTTCGTCGCCACTTGTCGCACGTCCGGCAGGCCGGTCGGGGCGGCGGGGAAGTCCTCCCAGCGGGGATAGTGGCGGTTAGCCTCGACCAGCTCCTGCACGCGCGGGGCCAGCGGCGAGGCGGCGTCGGTCTTGGCGGACAGGCCGCTGGAGCAGGCACCCAGCGCGCCCGTGATCGCGACTGCGGCGATCAGGATCATCTTTTTCGAGAGCGGCGCGTTCATTTCCCGATCGGTCTTATGCCATCATGGCCCCGCGCGGAAGGGCGGATGAACCGGCCCGCGGCGCAGGAAGCGCGAAGGACGATCATGGCCAAGCCTCCCCCGCCCCCGAAAGACACGACCGAGAAGCCCGCGCGAAAGGCCGGCCGCCCCACCTCCGCCAAGCCTCGCCCGCCGCGTCGGCCCAAGGAACAGCCGCAGACGCCGCCCCAAGCGCCGCCGCCGGCCGACGAACCCCAGCCCGCCTTTGCGGGCGCCGAACAGGCCGCGCTGATCGAGACGCTGTCGCTCAATCTGGCCAAGGCGGCGATGATGGCCCAAGGCGCCATGGCCGAGGCCGCCCTGAGCCAGGCGGCCAGGAACCCGGACGGCCCGGCGACGCTGACGCCCGACCCGTTCAACGTCGGCCCGGCCATGACGTCGGTGATGACCAGCCTGGCCGCGCGGCCCGAGAAACTGTTTCAGGCCCAGGCCGATCTGTTCGGCCGCTACATGGATCTGTGGAGCAGCACGGCGCGTCAGGCGGCGGGCGAGACGCCCGATCCCGCCCCGGCCGACAAGCGGTTCAAGGACCCGGCCTGGTCGGAAAATCCGATGTTCGACATGATGCGGCGCTCCTATCTGCTGACGTCGGACTGGATGAACGGACTGGTCGCGGGGGTCGAGGACGTCGATCCGGCGGTGAAACGCCGCGCCCAGTTCTTCACCCGCCTGCTGACCGACGCCTTCTCGCCGTCGAACTTTCTGGCCTCCAACCCGGTGGCGCTGAAGGCCCTGGCCGAGACCAGCGGCGAATCCCTGGTCAAGGGAATGGAGAACTTCGCCGCCGACCTGGAACGGGGCGGAGGATCGCTGCGCATCAGCCAGGCCGATTACGGCAAGTTCGTCGTGGGCGAGAACGTCGCGACGGCGCCGGGCCAGGTCGTCTGGCGCGACGAGCTGTTCGAACTGATCCAGTACGCGCCGGCCGGCGAGACCCAGCATGATGTCCCGCTGCTGATCTTCCCGCCGTGGATCAACAAATTCTACATCATGGACCTGCAGCCGGCGAACTCGCTGATCCGCTGGCTGTCGGCGCAAGGCTTCACCGTCTTCGTCTGTTCCTGGGTCAACCCGGATCGTGACAAGGCCGATTTCGGTTTCGACGACTATCTGGAGAAGGGCGTTTATCGCGCCGTCGAGAAGACGCTAGAACAGGCGGGCGCGGATCGGTTGAACGCCGTCGGCTACTGCATCGGCGGCACCCTGCTGGGCGCAGGGCTGGCGCATATGGCGGCCAAGGGCGACACGCGCGTCGCCGCCGCCACCTTCTTCGCCGCCCAGCACGATTTCGCCGAGGCGGGCGACCTGCTTCTGTTCACCGACGAACACTGGATCGCCGAGATCGAGCGTCAGATGGATGCGGCGGGCGGCGTCTTGCCTGGCGCGGCGATGGCCGAAACGTTCAACGCGCTTCGATCCAACGACCTGATCTGGTCCTTCTTCATCAGCAACTATCTGCTGGGCAAGGATCCGCCGGCCTTCGACCTGTTGTTCTGGAACGCCGATCAGACGCGAATGCCAAAGGCGCTGCATCTGGCCTATCTGCGCCAGATGTACGGCGCCAACGCCCTGGCCCGAGGCGTGTTCGAGATCGGCGGCCTGACCGCCGACCTGTCGAAGGTCAAGATCCCGCTGTATTTCCAGGCCAGCCGCGAGGACCATATCGCGCCGATGAACTCGGTCTATCGCTCGGCGCGGCTGTTCGGCGGGCCGGACGTGACCTTCACCCTGGCCGGATCGGGCCATATCGCCGGCGTCATCAACGCCCCGGCGGCGCGAAAATATCAGCATTGGACCAACCCCGCCCTGCCCGACACCCTGGCGGAATGGCAGGCGGGCGCGACGGAGCATCCCGGCAGCTGGTGGGACCATTGGGCGGCGTGGCTGCGCGAACGGTCCGGCAAGCCGATTCCCGCTCGTGATCCGACGAAGGGCCCGCTAAAGCCCATCGAGCCGGCGCCCGGCAGCTATGTGAAAGTGAAGTCTTGAGCCGTATCGAACCGAACGCCCTTCTGGCCCTCAGCACGGGCGTCGCCCTGGCGCTTTTGCTCATGACCGCCAGCGTGTTCGGGGCGCCGGGCAATACGCTGAAATATGTCCTGTCGGCCGTGATCTGCGCCGGCGCCTTCGTGCTGCTGAACGGGCGGGTGGCGCGGATGATGAAGCGGCCGGCGGTCCAGCCGATGATCCACGCCGACGCCCCCGGCACGGCCGTCTGGTCGGGCCTGTTTCCGCTGATGGTCATCGCCATGGCCTGCGCGCCGGTCTTCTTCGCCAGCCACGACTACGGTCTGCTGGTCATCATCGCATCGGTCATCTTCGGCGCGACCGTGGAGTCCGCGATCAGGGCGCGCAGCCTCTAGGCGGCTGAGAACTTCAGCGCCACGCCGTTGTTGCAGTAGCGCAGGCCCGTCGGGCGCGGCCCATCCGGGAAGACATGGCCCTGGTGCGCCAGGCAGCGGGCGCAATGGTATTCGGTGCGCGGAACGCCGATAGCCAGATCGCGCTTCTTGCCGATATTGGCGGCGATCACGTCATAGAAGCTGGGCCAGCCCGTGTGGGAATCGAACTTCCACTCCGATCGGAACAGCGGCAGGTCGCACCCCTTGCACGCGAAGACGCCGCGCGCGTGCTGGTCGTTCAGGGGACTGGAATAGGGGCGTTCGGTCCCCTCGTGCCGCATGACGCGCCAGGAGGCGTCGCCCAGGCGTCGTCGCCAATCCGCATCGGACACCCGACGATAGGGCGAGGCGGCATATTGCCCCTCCCCGGCTTCGGACGTCTCGGGTGAACAGGCGGAAAGGGCGAGCGCGCCGGCGCCCATCAGAAGGCCCCGGCGATGCAGGATCAGGGACTGGGTCATGCCCCTGATACGACGAAGGCCGCCGAATGGTTTCAGCCGCTCAGATCAGGCCCGTCGCCTCGTCCAGGCCCAGCATGATGTTCAGGTTCTGCACCGCCGCGCCCGAGGCGCCCTTGCCCAGATTGTCGAGCAGGGCGACCAGCCGCGCTTGTTCGCCATTGCGATCGCCGAATACATGCAGCCGCAAGCGGTTGGTGCCGTTCAGGCCCTCGGGCTCGATGCCGGTCATGGCTTCGGTCTCTTCCAGGTCCGCGACCTCGACGAAGCGCTGGCCGTCATAGGCCTCGACCAGGGCGCCGTGCAGCCGTTCGACCGAGGGCGTTTCCGGCAGAGCCGCCAGATGCAGCGGAACCTCGACCAACATGCCCTGGCGATAGGCGCCGACGGCGGGCGTGAACAGGACGTCGCGGCTCAGACCCGCATGTCGGGTCATCTCGGGAACGTGTTTGTGCTTCAGCGTCAGGCCATAGGCGCGATAGGCGGTCGCGGCGCCGGGCGCTTCGAACTCGGCGATCATGGCCTTGCCGCCGCCGGAATAGCCCGACACCGCATTGACCGTGACCGGATAGTTGGCCGGAACCAGACCCGCCTTCACCAGCGGCCGCATCAGGCCGATGAAACCCGTCGGATAGCAGCCAGGGTTCGACACGAACTGCGACCGCGCGATCAGCGCGCGCTGCCCCGCATCCATTTCGGGAAAGCCATAGGCCCAGCCCGGCGCGACCCGATAGGCGGTCGAGGCGTCGATCACCTTCACGGACACGTTCTCGATCATCGCCACGGCTTCCCGCGCCGCATCGTCGGGCAGGCACAGGATCACGGCGTCCGCGCCGTTCAACGCCTCGCGCCGCGCCTCCACATCGCGACGACGCTCGCCCAGCAGGACCAGGTCCAGATCCGGGCGCGCTTCCAGCCGCTCGCGGATCTCAAGCCCCGTGGTGCCGGCCTCGCCGTCGATGAAGATGGTGTGGGTCAACTACTCAATCCTTCGCGCCGGTCGGCGCCGGTGCGGTTTCACTAATGCCGTTGGACTGTGCGGACAATCGGGCAAGCCATGCCGCCCCGTTCCCTAGAGTCATTCCAGCCAAACATATGATCAGCAGAATGACAGGAACTACGATCACGCCGCCCAAGCCTTTGCCGTCAATGCTGAGGCCCAGCACCTTGAGAGAAACCGAATGGACCGGCGCATTTCTATTCTTGGACACCGGGGCACATCTCCGCATTGGCGAAACTGATGTGCAATCCCTTCGGGTATAAGGGCGCAAACGGGTAAGGCGGTCAACGGCAGAACCGCAGAACCGAGGTGCTTTGAGGGATTGGTGCTTAGGGCGGAACCTCAAAGCCCTCCTCAAAGCCAATGACCGATCATGGGTTCGAATTCCACTTCAGTCCTCACGTCTCCGTGACTTCCCTGATGCAGAGCAAGAAAAAGGGCGCTCCGGGTGTCCCCGAAGCGCCCAAAATCCAAACCGCGTAAACGCGATCAGCGCTTCGAGAACTGGAAGCTGCGGCGAGCCTTGGCGCGGCCGTACTTCTTGCGCTCGACGACGCGGCTGTCGCGGGTCAGGAAGCCGTGCGGCTTCAGAACCTTACGCAGTTCCGGTTCGAAATGCGTCAGGGCGTGCGACAGGCCGTGGCGGATGGCGCCGGCCTGGCCCGACAGGCCCGAACCCTCGACGGTGCAGATCACGTCATACTGGGTGGCGCGGTCGGCGACGTTCAGCGGCTGGGCCACCATCATCTGCAGGACCGGACGGGCGAAATAGGCGGCCACGTCCTTGCCGTTCACGGTGATCTTGCCGGCGCCGGGCTTCACCCACACGCGGGCGATGGCGTTCTTGCGCTTGCCGGTCGAATAGGCGCGGCCCTGGGCGTCCAGCTTCTGGACATAGACGGGCGCGTCGTTCTCGGCCGAGGCCGACAGGCCCTTCAGGGCGTCGAAGCCGGTGGCGGTTTCGGTGTTGGTCACGTCGGTCATGCTCAGACGCTCCGGGTGTTCTTGGGCGACGCCGACTTGAAGTCGATCGTTTCCGGTTGCTGGGCTTCGTGGTCGTGCTGGCTGCCGGCGAACAGGCGCAGGTGCGTCATCTGCTTGCGGGCCAGGGGGCTTTCCTTGGGCAGCATGCGCTCGACGGCCTTTTCAAGGACGCGCTCGGGGAAGCGACCGCCCAGAACCTTTTCCGGGGTCGTTGACTTGACGCCGCCGGGGTGGCCGGTGTGGCGATAGTAGATCTTGTCGGTGTTCTTCTTGCCGGTGAACACCACCTTGTCGACGTTGGTGACGACGACATAGTCGCCGCAATCGACGTGCGGGGTGTAGTCGCCGCGGTGCTTGCCGCGCAGACGGTTGGCGATGAAGGTCGCGAGACGGCCCACGACGACGCCTTCGGCGTCGATGTGGATCCACTTCTTCTCGACCTCGGCCGGCTTCAACGAAGCCGTGGTGCTCTTCAGCATGAGGGGGTTCCTGGAGACGAAAATCGGGTCCGGCCCCCGAAGGAACCGAATGAAGGCGCGCTGATACCGGAGACGATCGGTCGCGTCAATGCGCAAGCGTGGCGCGTGAGTGACGCAAGAAACTGATTTACAACGATATTTATAACGCGGTATTAAAATACCCGGACGCAGAACCACTATGAACGTTACGAAATAACAGATTTCGTCATCAAACCATGACGTTTTGCCGCCATCCGGGGCGCCAAGCCTTTCGGAGCCTCCCATGCATCTTCATCGTCGCGGCCTTATCGCCTCCAGCGCCGCCCTCGCCTTCTCGGGTCTGGCCCGCAGCGTTCAGGCGGCCGAGGAGACCTATCTGAACGAGGTCGAGGGTTATGGTCCGCTGAAGCGCGATCCCAACGGCCTGCTGGATCTGCCAGACGGCTTTTCCTACCGCATCGTGTCCCAGGGCGGCGAGACCATGGCGGACGGTCTGCTGGTCCCCGGTCAGTTCGACGGCATGGGCTGTTTCGGCCTGGGCGGGACGCGCGTCGTCCTGGTCCGCAACCACGAACTGAAGGGGTCGTCCGCCGCGCACCGCAACTGGGGACCGGGGGGCTATAATCAGCAGCGGATCGGCCTTGTGGATGCGACGCGGGCCTACGACACCTACAAGGACGGCCGCCCCCTGCCCGGCGGCACGACCACGGTGATCTACGATCTGGCGACCGGCAGGACCGAGCGTCAGCACCTCAGCCTGGCGGGCACCAGCACCAACTGCTGCGGCGGGCCGACGCCGTGGGGATCGTGGCTGACCTGCGAGGAGACGGAGGAGACGCCTGCCGACGCCGACGTGACCAAGGCGCACGGCTATGTGTTCGAAGTGCCGTCGCGCGCCGAGGGACTGGTGGATCCCGTTCCCCTCACCGCCATGGGTCGGTTCGACCATGAGGCCGTCTGCGTCGATCCGCGCACCGGCATTGTCTATCTGACCGAGGATAAGCAGGACGGCCTGTTCTATCGCTTCATCCCCGAGACGCCGGGCGAACTGGTCAAGGGCGGCCGGTTACAGGCCATGGTCGTGCGTGCGCGCCAGGGCGCCGACACCTCCAATCACCAGGATCGGCTGTGGTCGGTGGGCGACTGGCTGGACGTGGACTGGATCGACATGGCCGAGGTCGACAGCCCCAGGGGCGACCTGCGCCAGCGCGGCCACGCCGACGGCGCCGCCCTGGTCGCGCGGGGCGAAGGCGTCTGGTGGGGCGACGGCGAGCTTTACCTGACCGCCACCTCG
Organism: Brevundimonas sp. UBA6550; assembly: GCF_002434505.1. Classification (GTDB taxonomy): domain Bacteria; phylum Pseudomonadota; class Alphaproteobacteria; order Caulobacterales; family Caulobacteraceae; genus Brevundimonas. Next base: position 450,958 of record NZ_DJKE01000008.1, on the reverse strand, counting down.
GGCGGGCCGATCCAGCGGGGGCAGATCCTGCGCTACGTCCCCTCTCCCGACGAAGGCCGCGCGGGCGAGGCGCGTCGGCCGGGCCGGCTTCAGCTGTTCGTCGAAAGCACGAACGAAAAGACCCTGAACATGGGCGACAACATCACCATCGCGCCCTGGGGCCATCTGATCGTGTGCGAGGACAACTATTCCAGCGACATCAGGAACCACCTGAAGGGGGTGACGCCGGACGGCAAGATCTACACCCTGGGCCGCAATGTGTTTCAGGGAAACTCGGAGTTCGCAGGCGCGGTCTTCTCGCCGGACGGATCGACCCTGTTCGTCAACATCCAGTACCCCGGCATGACCCTGGCCATCACCGGCCCATGGCGCGCGGCCCGGACATGAAGATGCGGGGCTGAGCGCGCAGCACCAGCCACAGGTTCGCCGTCGCCACGGCCAGGACGACGGCAGCCCCGCCCTGGTGCAGCACGCCCAGCCACACCGGCACGGCGTTGATCAGCGTCACGACGCCCAGCAGGGCCTGGGCCCAGATCACGCCGGCCAGGGCGAAGGCGCCGAACCCCATGCCTTCGGCCACGCGCCAGCGCCAGGCCTGGAAGGCGTAGACGCTAATGGCGATCAGCAGCCCGTAGGCGACCAGTCGGTGATTGAACTGGGTCAGGGCCTGATCGTGCAGAAGGGCGCCCGCCCCCAAACTCCAGTCGGCCGGCGGCAGGACTTGGCCGTTCATCAGCGGCCAATCGGTATAGACCAGCCCGGCGTGCCCGCCTGCGACCAGGGCGCCCAACAGGCACTGCAGGAACACCAGACCCAGCAGCAAACCGGCGCCCCGCGCCCAGCCGGCGGGCGGACGACCGTGATCCTCGCCGTTCCAGGCCTCCAGCCCGGTCCAGATCAGGGCGGCGAACAGGACGAAGGCCAGGCCCAGGTGCGTCGCCAGCCGCTCGGGCGCGACGCTGACCCGTTCCGACAGGCCGCTGGACACCATCCACCAGCCGATCAATCCCTGCAGCCCGCCCAGGCCCAGCAGCACCACGCAGCGCCAGATCAGCCGATCCGGCATGGCCCATTGACGGAAGACCGAGCGCGGCGACGCGACGCGGCACAGCAGGAAGAAGGCCAGCGGCAGGGCGAACACCACCCCGATCAGCCGACCGATCAGCCGATGCAGCCATTCCCACCAGAAGATGCCCTGGAACTCGCCCAGGCTCATGCCGGCGTTGATCTGGGCGTACTGGGGAATCTGTTTGTACTTTTCGAACGCCTCGTTCCACTGGGCGTCGTTCAGCGGCGGGACGGCGCCCATGATGGGCTTCCACTCGGTGATCGACAGGCCCGAACCCGTCAGGCGCGTGATGCCGCCGATGACGACCATCAGGAACACGATGACCGCCGTGGCGAACAGCCACACGGTCACGGCGCGATTGCGATCTGGATTTCCGAAACGGTTCATTCGACGCCCGACGCTGACCCGGATATGCTGTCGCGCTCGACCATGATCAAATCGCGACCGTGGCGGTATGCCCCGGTCTCGACGCAAGATCGAGTCGGATTGAGTTAATGGCGCTGACGCCGCAGGAGATCAGGGTTGCAGTACGCCGATATCGCCGCCGCCATCGCAGGCGGATTGCTTCTGGCCTGGATCGCGGACCTGCTGACCGGGCGTCGCGGATTCGGCGGGACGTCGCTGGTGTCCGGGGTGGGCCTGGCCTGCGGCTGGTTCCTGGCGGTGCGGGTCTTTGCGATCAGCACGATGGACAGCTGGGTCTGGGCGCCCTGGGCCCTGGTCGGATCGGGGGTCTGCCTGGTCGCCTTCTTCCTGTTCAGGAACAAGCGCTGATGCCGCCGCGCGCGCGTCGATTCGTCGCCGCGATCGGCGTGCTGGCTTTCCTGGTTTTCTGGATCTGGGGGCTGATCGCGCTGCGCGGCCTGTTCCCAGCCTCCGCCTGGATCGACTTCGTCTTCTTCGGCGTGGGCGGCACGGCCTGGGGCCTGCCGCTGATCCCGCTGCTGAAATGGGCCGAGCGGAACTGACGGTCCCTATTGTCCCGACCGTGCCTTAGACTGAGCCAGGGCGCGCATGATTTCCTGGCAAGCGGGCGCTGACAACGCGGTGTCCGCCTTTCCGCGTTCATACGCGGCGGCGATATAGGCCTCCAGAGCAGACGGTTGTTGTCCTGGTTCAGGGGTGAAGGCCCGCTTCACCCCGCGCACCCGTTCGGGTGTGAAATGCCGTTCGCAAGACCCCATGGCGGTGAATATCCGCACCATGCCAGCCAATGCAGCCTGGCCTGCAGCCTGCTGCGCTTCGTCTGCTGCAGGCGGCGATGCTTGAGAAGGGACAGCCTGGATGGCAAGCAGAACGGCGAACGTCACAGCGATCATCTGCCACCTCATTCGAAACCGACAGGGCCCCGGTCGCGCGAAATCATCCGCCACGCAATCGCATCCAGATACGGCGATGGGGCCGCCCGCAAGGACGACCCCACCATCATCATTCTGTTTTTCAAGAATGGTCGGAGCGACAGGATTCGAACCTGCGACCCCTTGACCCCCAGTCAAGTGCGCTACCAGGCTGCGCCACGCTCCGAAGGCGCTCCCTATAGACGGGGGATTCCGGGATCGCAAACGCTAAAACGACTTATCCACCTACCGTGCGAGAATGGCGTCCAACCGGGCCTTGGCCTGTTCCAGATCGGCCAGAAGTCGCTGCAAACCGGAGGTCTCGCGTCGCGTCGCATCGGGGATCGGCGTCTGTTCGCGCGGCCCGTCCTCGATCAGTTCGGCGGCTTCGACCCCGACCAGCTTTTTCAGCCCCTGCTCCTTGTGCAGCCGCTGGACCCCGCGAATGGTCAGACCGTCGTCATGCAGCAGCCGCTTGACCGTCTTGAGCACCAGAACGTCCTGCGGTCGATAGAATCGACGCCCGCCGGCGCGTTTGACCGGCGTCACGAACTCGAACTTGGTTTCCCAGAAACGCAGCACGTGCTGCGGCGCCCCGACCTCTTCGGCCGCCTCGGAAATGCTGCGAAAGGCGCCGGGGCTTTTGGCCACCGGATTCAGGCCTCGACGACGGCGTCGTGAACCCGGCTTTTCATGATCTGGGAGGCGCGGAAGCTGATGACCCGGCGCGGATTGATGGCCGCCGGCTCGCCCGTCTTGGGGTTGCGACCCATGCGGGCGCGCTTTTCACGAACCTGGAAGACGCCGAAGCCCGACAGTTTCACCGTCTCGCCGCGTTCCAGAGATTCGACGATCAACTCCAGCGTCCGCTCGACCAGGGCAGAGCATTCCTGACGCGACAGGCCGACCTCGTCGTGGACCGCCTCGCACAGATCGGCGCGGGTCACAGTCTGTTGGACGGCCATCATATCCCCCGCTCGCGCGATCAACTCGTTGCCATAGGGCCGCAAAGGCCCCGAAAAATCAATGCCGCCAGGCGACTTTAGAGACGCAGGGCGCACGCGCCCCAGGTCAGGCCGCCGCCCATGGCCTCCAGCAGCACCATGTCGCCCTTCTTGATGCGCCCGTCCTGGATCGCGGCGTCCAGCGCCAGCGGGATGGAGGCGGCCGAGGTGTTTGCGTGGGTGGCGACGGTGGAGATCACCTTGTTCTCGTCCAGACCAAGGCGATCGCCGACGCCCTTGATGATGCGTTGATTGGCTTGGTGTGGCACGAACCAGTCGACGTCCGAAATCTGGATGTTCGCCGCCGCGCAGGCCGCGGTGATGCCCTCGGCGATATTGACGACGGCATGGCGGAAGACCTGGTTTCCGGCCATGCGCAGATGCCCGACCGTTCCGGTCGTCGCCGGCCCGCCATCGACGTAGAGAAGGTCGGTCTTGGAGCCGTCGGCGCGCAGGGCGAAGCCCAGCATCCCCTGATCGTCGGACGTCCCCTGCCCTTCGCGCGGCTCCAGCACGACCGCGCCAGCCCCGTCGCCGAACAGGACGCAGGTGGTCCGGTCGGTCCAGTCCATAAGCCGGGTCATCTCTTCGGCCCCGATCACCAGGGCGCATTTCGACAGGCCGCGCGCCACGAAACCGTCGGCGACGCTGAGCGCATAGACGAAGCCCGAACAGACGGCCTGGACGTCGAAGGCCACGCCCACGCCGGCCCCCAGCTTGCTCTGGACGATGGAGGCCACGGCCGGGAAGGTCATGTCCGGGGTGGTGGTCGCCACGATGATCAGATCGACGTCCGTCGGCGTCTTGCCCGCGTGCGCCAGGGCTTTCCTGGCCGCCTCGACGGCCAGGTCGCTGGTCGGCTGGTCGTCGCGCGCCTTGTGGCGCTGCTTGATGCCGGTGCGTTCCTGGATCCATTCGTCGGAGGTGTCGACGATCTTGGCCAGGTCGGCGTTGGTGACGATCTGCTCCGGCAGGAAGGAGCCGACGCCGGTGACGACGCTGCGGGTGACGCTCACTGGATGGTTTCTCCCACGGGGGCGGCGGACTTGGCGTGATCGAACACGGCGTCCAGCTTGCCCAGATTGTCCCCCACCTTGCTCATATAGTCGCTGCGCGCCAGATCGACAGCGATGCGGATGGCGTTGCCGAACCCCTTGGCGTCCGCGCCGCCGTGGCTCTTCACCACGATGCCGTTCAGACCCAGCAAGGGGCCGCCGTTGATGGCGCTTGGGTCGATCTTCTGACGCATCTTCTTAAGCGCCGGCATGGCGATGGCGGCGCCCAGCTTGGACTGCAGATTGGAGGTCAGCGCCTCCTTCAGCAGGGCCGAGATATAGCGCGCCGTGCCCTCTGCGGTCTTCAGGGCGATGTTGCCGGTGAAGCCGTCGGTGACGACCACGTCCACCGTGCCCTTGGCGATGTCGTCGCCCTCCACGAAGCCGTGATAGTTCAGGTCGAACGGGCCGTCGCGCAGGATGGCGTGCGCCTCCTTGACCTGTTCGTTGCCCTTCATGTCCTCGGAGCCGACGTTCAGCAGGCCGATGGTCGGACGGGCGACGCCGCGCACCGCCGCCTGGAAGGCCTCGCCCATGATGGCGAACTCGACCAACTGTTCCGCGTCGCTGCCGATGTTGGCGCCCACGTCGAGAACGGCGGTATGCCCCTTGAAGGTCGGCCAGCTGGCGACGATGGCGGGCCGTTCCAGGCCCGGCGCGGACATCCGCAGGATCAGCTTGGCGATGGCCATAAGCGCGCCGGTGTTGCCGGCCGAGACCACGCCGCCCGCCTCGCCCGTTTTCACGGCCTCGATGGCGTTCCACAGGCTGGAGCCCTTGCCGCGCCGCATGGCCTGGGCCGGCCTTTCGTCCATGGCCACGACCTTTTCGGTGTGGCGAATGTCGATGATGTCGGCCGGCAGGTTGCAGCGCGCCAGATGCGCCCGGATCTGGGTCTCGTCGCCATGCAGCAGGAACCGCACGCCCTCGCCGTCGTGGGCTGAGAGGTAGCTGCGGATGCCGGGAACGACGACGGAGGGCCCGTGATCGCCGCCCATGGCGTCAAGCGAGATCGTAACTGGGGTGGGCAAATGGACCTCGTGTGGCCGCGTCGTCTTGTCGCGCGACGCTTCGGATTGGGCGCTGGACGATAGCGCCGACGCCGGGGGATGCAACCACCCGGTCCCTACGTCAACCTCGGCCGCGCCTCAGGCCGGATCTTCGCGATCCTTCAACGCCTTCAGGGCGGCGAACGGCGAGATTTCGTTGGGCTCTTCCGGTTGCACGAACTCCGCGCCGGGCTTGCGGGGGAACGGGTCCAGCGACAGCACCAGCTGTTCGACGGCGTATTGGCCCAGGTCGATCTTGCCGTCTTCGATCAGGTCGGCGCCTTCCTCGTCCAGCGTAATCTCGATCTCGTCGGTTTCCTCGGCCGCCGCCTCGGCCAGTTGGATCGAGAAGCGTCGGTCCACATCGACCGGCAGCGGCTCCAGCGTCAGACCGCAGGTCTGAACGGCGTGAGCGACGACCCGACCCTTCATCGTCCACTCGCTGGTGGACGGCGTGGGCTTGATCTCCAGATCGACCACGAAATTCTCAAGTCCCTGCAGGTCCAGGGACCGGGCGATTCGTTTGCGCGTTTCGGCGTCCGGTTCCAGCCGACGGTTCAGACCGGCGCCGATCTGGTTGATGCGAACTACGTCGCTGAAGGGCTGCGTCATGCTCATCTCGTCAAACCTCGGCCCAGGCCGGCGTCGCCAGCACGGCCTTGAAATCCTGTTGGCCCAGCGCCGATCGGCTGGCCAGGGCGTAATCCGCCAGGGCGCCAGCGTATTCGGCCTGCGGCTCGCCATAGACATTGCGGGCCATGGCCTCGGCCAGGGCCGCGACGTCCCCGCCCCTCAGCGGGGCCTCATAGGCGTTCATGCGGCCGTAAACCGCTTCGCCCAGCTTGCGCATCTTCTTGCCCACCGACACGTCGCCCACGCCTTCTTCACGCAACGCATTGTCCAGCGCCGAGACATAGACGTCGAACACCGCCTGGGCCGCATCTCGTCCCTGGGCCGTGTCTTCATCGCGCAGGCGCAGAACCAGCAGCAGCACGTGCAGCGTATAAAGCTCGAATCGGGCGTCGATGCGGTCGGCCACGCCCATCTGCGTGTAAAAGGCGGGATTTCGCGCCTGCGCCACGGCCTTGGCGTACAGATCGTCGCCTATGCGCGGGCCGGATCGGGGTTTGAACAGGTTTTTCAGCATGGGTTCCAACGGCCCCTTTTCCGCCGCGCCGTTGAACTAGGACGCAGGTCCGTCTAGGTCAAAGACCTTGTTCTCTCGCAGGCGCCCGACCATGTCCCGTTTCGTCCCGCTTCTCGCCGCCGTTTCGCTGGCCGGTTTCAGCGCCGCCTGCGCGCCCGTCATCGGCTCCAACGGCTTCCAGGCCATCGACGCCAAGCCCCAGGACGTTGTCGCCGGGACCGACACCAAGGAGACGGTGCTGGCCAAGCTGGGCTCGCCCTCGACCACCTCGACGTTCGAGCCGAACCAGGTTTGGTACTACATCAGCCAGACGACCGAGAAATACACCTACAACCTGCCCAAGGTTTCCAGCCGCACGGTGACGGAGATCACCTTCGCGCCTGGCGGCGATCAGGTGGCGGCGGTGCGGACCTTGGGTCTGACCGATGGCGAGGACGTCGCCATGAACCGCAACGAGACCCCGACGCGCGGTCGTTCCCTGACGGTGCTGGAGCAGTTGCTGGGCAACGTCGGGCGCGGTCAACTGCCCCGCACGGAAGACGATACGCCTGGCCAGCGCCGCCCCGACTAAGGCCAGACATCCCCTCGCAAACAAAGACGCCCCGGAGATTGCTCTCCGGGGCGTTTTCGTATCGTAGCCGTTCGAGCTAGCCGATGTTTCCGCTGGCCAGCACCGCCAGCAGAAGCAGGGCGACGATGTTGGTGATCTTGATCATCGGGTTCACCGCCGGGCCGGACGTATCCTTGTAGGGATCGCCGACCGTGTCGCCGGTCACGGCCGCCTTGTGGGCCTCCGACCCCTTGCCGTGAACGACGCCGTTCTTGTCGGTGAACCCTTCCTCGATAACCTTCTTGGCGTTGTCCCAGGCGCCGCCGCCCGAGGTCATCGAAATGGCCACGAACAGGCCGGTCACGATCACCCCCATCAGCATGGCGCCGAGGGCGGCGAAGGCGTTGGCCTTGTCCGAAATGCCCAGCACCGCGACGAACAGGACGATAGGCGACAGCACAGGCAGCAGCGATGGCACGATCATCTCGCGAATCGCGGCCTTGGTCAGGATATCGACCGCGCGGCCGTATTCCGGTTTGACCTGATAGGTCATGATGCCGGGGTTCTCGCGGAACTGGCGCCGTACTTCCGCGACGACCGATTCGGCCGCCCGTCCGACCGCCATCATCGACATGCCGCCGAACAGGAAGGGCAGCAGCCCCCCGAACAACAGACCGACGACGACATACGGGTTGGTCAGATCGAAGGCGACCGCTCCCATATTGGCGAAGAACGGATAGTCCGCCGGATTGGCCGAGAAATACTGCAGGTCCGACGTATAGGCCGCGAACAGCACCAGGGCGCCCAGACCGGCCGAACCGATGGCGTAGCCCTTGGTCACGGCCTTGGTCGTGTTGCCCACGGCATCCAGCGCATCCGTCGAATGGCGCACCTCAGCCGGAAGACCCGCCATCTCCGCGATGCCGCCGGCGTTGTCGGTGACGGGTCCAAAGGCGTCCAGCGCCACGATCATCCCCGCCACGCCCAACATGGTCGTGGTGGCGATGGCGATGCCGAACAGGCCCGCCAGTTGGAAGCTGACCACGATGCCGACGATGATCGTCAGGGCCGGAAGCGCCGTGGCCTCCAGCGACACCGCCAGACCCTGGATGACATTGGTGCCGTGGCCCGAGACCGAGGCATTGGCCACCGACCGAACCGGCCGGAAGCCCGACCCGGTGTAGTATTCGGTCACGACGACGATCGCCGCCGTCACCGCCAGACCCACCATGCCCGACCAGAACAACGCCATGGGCTGGATCTCCAACCCGCCGGCCGTAACGATCGGCCCCGTCATCATCTGGTTGATGACCCACCAGACCGCGCCGATGGACAAGACACCGGTCACGATCAGGCCCTGATACAGCGCGCCCATGATGTTGCGGCTCTTGCCCAGCCGCACGAAGAAGCTGCCGACGATGGATGTGACCACGCAGACCGCGCAGATCGCCAGCGGCAGGACCATCATCACATCGACATAGGGCTGGCCCCGGAAGAAGATGGCGGCCAACACCATGGTCGCCACCGTCGTCACCGCATAGGTCTCGAACAGGTCGGCGGCCATGCCGGCGCAGTCGCCGACATTGTCGCCCACATTGTCGGCGATGGTGGCGGCGTTGCGGGGATCGTCCTCGGGGATGCCCGCCTCGACCTTGCCCACCATATCGCCGCCGACGTCGGCGCCCTTGGTGAAGATGCCGCCGCCCAGACGCGCGAAGATCGAGATCAGCGAGGCGCCGAAGCCCAAAGCCACCAGCCCGTCGATCACTTCGCGCCCGGTCGACGCCAGACCCAGATGCTGGGTAAGGACTATATAGTAGCCCGACACCCCGATCAGGGCGCCGCCCGCCACGAACATGCCGGTGATGGCGCCCGAGCGGAACGCCAGATCCAGCCCCTTGGCCAGTCCTTCGGACGCCGCCTGGGCGGTGCGGACATTGGCGCGCACGGAAATCAGCATTCCCGCATAGCCCGCCGCCCCGGACAGGACCGCGCCGATCAGGAAGCCGACGGCGGCATATACGCCGATAAGGAAATAGGCCGCGATCAGGATCACGATCCCGACCAGGCCGATGGTCAGATACTGCCGCTTCAGATAGGCAGAGGCGCCTTCCTGAATGGCGGCTGCGATCTCTCGCATCTTGTCGTTGCCAGTGCTCGCCTTCATCAGCACGGCGGTCTGAGCGGCGCCGTAAAGCACCGCCAGAAGGCCGGCCGCGAAGACCAGCGTGAGTGAGTTCGTCATTGGCGTTTCCATGCCCTTGCAAACAGGCGCGCAGGCCATGGGCGGCGGTCGGGGTTATCGCCTCTGTCCGCCTTCCGGTCCCCCCGCACGCGGCGAACGCGTCAGTGCGTCCTTTGGGATTTGCAGGTGGAGCGTGTCATGCGTTCGGAAGTGGCGCAACAGGGGTCGCCAAACCGCTCATTGCGGTCGTTGCATACCCGTTCGACGACGGGGCGTCTGGCTGACGACTTCAACCCGACGCACCGATCCACGCCCTGAAATCGCGGCCGAGGCGGAAACCAGGGCGGCGGACAGGGCGCGTTCGTCTAGGCGGGTCCAGTCGCCGGGGACTGTGAAGGGCGTGCGATGCGCCGCGCGGACCAAGGCGTCGCGGAAGAAGGCCTCCTTGGGCTTGATCTGCTCCATGGTCTTGCCCGCGCCCAGTTCCAGTCGAAGGGCGACGAAGACGTAGTTGCGCAACCGGCCGCCGTCGATGACCGGCAGGCCCAACCCGGCGATGCTCAAGGACGCAGGCGCGGCGGATGCTTCGCTGGACGCGGCGGCGGGGCGCGGCAGGCCGCCCGTGAGGGAGACGGTCCCGGCGACGATCAAGGTTCTGCGATCCATGATAGGCTCTTTAGCCCATGGGCGTTAGGATTCCCTTGCCGCCTCAACCATGGGTCCAGCCGCGACGCGCCATTTCGATCGGACGGCCGTCGTGGATCGCGGTCAAGCCGACGCCGGACGTGACCTCCCCTATTCGCGTCAGCCGAACCAGTCGCCTGTCGGCCTCGCGACGGAGCGCCTCCTCATGGCGGGGATGGGCGGTGAAGGCGATCTCATAGTCGTCGCCGCCGCTGGCCAGGTCTTCCAACGACAGTTGCGCATCGACGCGGTCGTCGAACCAAGCCTGGGCGGCGGCCGACAGCGGCAGGACGTTCAGGTTGAGTGTGACGCCGACGCCGCTGGCGCGCGCTATGTGGGCCAGGTCCGCCGCCAGACCGTCCGACACATCCACCGATGCGGTCGCGAACTCTCGGATCGCCGGCGCGAAGTCCAGACGCGGCGTCGGCGTCCGATAGTGGTCGATCAGAGCGGCGAGGCGCACCTCGTCCAGCGACAGTTCGCCCCGGGCCGCTCGCAGTCCCAGCAACCCGTCGCCGACGGCGCCGGTGACGAAGACCAGATCCCCGACCTGCGCCCCCGCCCGCGACACCGCTCCGCCAGCCGAAATCCAGCCCAGCGCGGTCAGGGAGAAGCCGGCCGGTCCCGGCGTCCTGACCGTATCGCCGCCCATCAGGGCCACGCCGAACCGGGCCTGATCCTCGGCCAGACCTGCCGCAAAGGCCGCCCGCTCGGGCCAGCCGCAGCGTTCGGACCAGAAGCAGGACAGCAGATAGCCGAACGGCTCCGCGCCCTTGGCCGCCAGATCCGACAGGTTCACCCGCAACAGCTTTCTGGCCACGGTGTCCAGCGGATCGTCGGGCAGGAAATGCACGCCCTCGACCATGGCGTCCTTGGTCAGGACGAGGTCATGGCCGGGGCGCGACGGCAGTACCGCCACGTCGTCCATCAGCCCCCTCGCCCACTCGGGATGGGCCAGGGGCCTCAGCAGCCTCTCGATCGTCTCGAACTCGCCCGCGACGTCGAGCGCCGGCATTATTTGCGCGTGTCTTTGGCCACGCCGTCCAGCGCGGCGTTCACGAAGCGCGCCTCGGCGTCGTCGAAGAAGGCCTTGGCCAGTTCGACATATTCGTCGATCACGACCTCGCGCGGCGTCTCGGGGTGTTTCATCAGCTCCCAGGCGCCCGACCGCAGCAGGGCGCGCAGGGTGGCGTCGATCCGCTCCAGCTTCCAGTTGGACGCCAGGCGCGCCTTGATCGCGGCGTCGATATCGCGCTGGCTTTCGATCACGCCGCGCACGATGTCGGCGAAATAGGCCTCGTCGGCCTCGGCCAGGGCTTCGCCCTCGATGTCGGCGTCGAAGCGGAAGTTGGAGAATTCGGTGATCACCGTCTCCACGCCCTCGCCCGCCAACTCCATCTGATACAGGGCCTGCACGGCGGCGAGGCGCGACACGGTGCGGGCGCGACGCTGTTTGGAGGTCAGGTTCGGCTCGGCGCGCTGCCTTTCGGCTTCGGCCAGTTGTTCGAGGACGGCTTTTACGCTGTTCGGTTCAGTCATGCGCCGACGCCTACGCGCAATCGCTTCTTCAAGGCAATCAGTTCCAGACAGGCTTTCGCCGCCCCGCCCCCCTTATCCCCTTCCGATAGCCGCGCCCGATACCAGGCCTGGTCCTCGTCCTCGGTCGTCAGCACGCCGTTGCCGATGGCCAGCCCCTTGACCCCCAAGGCCATGATGCCGGCCGCCGACTGATCCGACACGATCTCGAAATGATAGGTCTCGCCACGGATGACCGTGCCGAGCGCGACATAGCCGTCATAGCGGGGCGCGGTCGGGAAACGGCCAGCCTCCTCGGCCATGGCGATGGCGGGCGGAATTTCCAGCGCCCCGGGCACGGTGACCACGTCGAAGTCGGCGCCGCGCGCCTTCAGCGTCTCCTTGGCGCCCTCCAGCAGGGCGTCGGCCAGGTCGTCATAGAACCGGGCCTCGACGATCAGAATACGGGGGGCTTCGCTCACGCCTTGGTCTCTCCATCCATGTCGCGCCAGCCGACGATGCGCAGGCCGTAGCCTTCCAGCGCGGTCGGTTCGGGTCGCGTCGAACTCATCACGATCATGTCCTTGACGCCCAGGTCCAGCAGGATCTGCGCCCCGACGCCGTAAGCCCGCAGCGACCGATCCACCGCCGCCGGCCGGTCCGCCCCCGCCAGCCGCTCGGCGAGAGACGTCAGCGACGGGTCGCGCAGGAAGACGACCACGCCGGGGCCGTCATGATCGGTGATCTGGCGCAGGGCGCTGGGCACATAGTCCTGGCGCGCCTCCACATGACCCAGCAGGTCGCAGGCGAAATCGACCTGATGCATCCGCACCAGGGTCGGCTTGGACGGGTCGATCCGGCCGTGGACCAGGGCGACGTGCTCGGCCCCCTCAATGGTGTTCTTGTACAGCATCAGGCGGAACGGGCCGCCGTGCACGCTGTCGAACGGGGTGTCCATGATCCGCTCGACGAAGCGTTCGGTGCGGCGGCGATAGGCGATCAGGTCGGCGATGGTGCCGATTTTGAGACCATGAAGTTGGGCGAAGGCGATCAGGTCGGGCATTCGCGCCATCTCGCCGTCGTCCTTGATGATCTCGCAGATCACCCCGGCGGGCGTCAGGCCGGCCATGCGGCTGATGTCCACGGCCGCCTCGGTGTGTCCGGCGCGGACCAGAACGCCGCCATCGCGCGCCACTAGGGGGAAGATGTGGCCGGGCGAAACGATGTCGTCCATGCCCTTGGACGCATCGGTCGCCACATGGATGGTGCGCGAGCGGTCGGCGGCGGAAATGCCGGTGGTGACGCCCTCCTTGGCCTCGATGGAGACGGTGAAGGCCGTCTTCATGCTCTCGCGATTGTCGGCGGCCATCGGCGGAAGGCGCAGTTGCTGCGCCCGCTCGGCCGTCAGGGCAAGACAGACCAGGCCCCGCGCCTGACGGATCATGAAGTTGATCTGATCCGGCGTGGCGAACTGGGCGGGGATGATGATGTCCCCCTCGTTCTCGCGATCCTCGGCGTCCACCAGGATGTAGGGGCGGCCGTTGCGGGCGTCCTCCAGGATGTCCTCGATCGGACTGATCGGGCTGTCGTTCACATTGGCGGCCGGGACTTGCATCATGCCGTCTCCTGCCACCGCGCGAGGTAACGCGCCAGCATGTCGATCTCCAGATTGACCGTATCGCCGACTTTCAGCCCGCCCAGCGTCGTCACCGTCCAGGTGTGGGGGATGATGTTCAGCCAGAAGACCCGCCCCTCGACCACGTTCACGGTCAGGGACACGCCATCGACGGTGATTGAGCCCTTGGCGGCGATGTAGCGATGAAGGGGCGACGGCGCCTCGACCGCGATCCGGTGCGATCCGCCCTCCGGCGTGATGGAAACGACGCGCCCCAGGCCGTCGACGTGGCCCGAGACCACATGACCGCCCATCTCGTCGCCCAGTCTCGCCGCCCGTTCCAGGTTGACGCTGTCCCCAGCGGCCCAGGAGCCAAGCGTCGTCTTGGACAGGGTTTCGTTCGACACCTCGACGGCGAACCAGCCGCCGCCCTTCTCCGTTACTGTCAGGCAACAGCCCGCATGGCTGACGGAGGCGCCCAGGTCGATGTCGGCGGTGTCCCAGGCCGTCTCGATCTCGTAGCGCCGGTCGCGGTCGGTCGCGCGGACGTCGCGGACGCGGCCGATGTCGGTGACGATGCCGGTGAACATTTGGACGCTGGCCCCCTTCGGACCCGAAAAATACAGTCTGAATAGTCTCAATCGTCTGAAATCGACGTCAGAGACGGACGTAGCGTTCCCACAGGTCGTCGCCGACGGGCTCCACGCCCAGGCGACGGAACTTGGGGGCGTCGGACAGCTTTGCAAGAGCCAGCGCGGCGACGCAGGGCCGCCCCTCCCCGCCCAGCAGTATGGGCGCGCGGAACCACTCCAGCGCATCGACGGCGCCGGCGCGCAGGAAGGACGCCGCAACCTGGCCGCCGCCCTCGATCAGAACCGAGGTCGCGCCCGCGTCTTTCAGGGCCTTCAGGACAGCGGAAATGGCCGGACGGCCGTCTTCCGCGTCAACCCGGCGCACCTTGGCCGAACCGATGGCGTGGGGCTGGGCGGCGGTCAGGATCAGGGTGTTTTCGCGGGCCAGCTTCGCCGTCCCAGGGGTCCGCAATCGGCTGTCCAGCACGACCCGCAGCGGCTGGTCCACGGTCCGGCCCGGCAGACGGGCGGTCAGTTTGGGGTCGTCGTGCAGCACCGTCTCCACGCCGACAAGAATGGCGTCGTGGGCGGCGCGCAGCCGATGACCTTCCAGTCGCGCCGCCTCGCCGGTGATCCACTGGCTTTCGCCCGAGGCCGTGGCGATCCGCCCGTCCAGCGAGGTCGCCAGTTTCAGCGTGATCCGCATCAGACCTTGCCGGTCGGCTCGTCCAAGCCTTCGTCGCCCAGGAATTTGGCGAAATCGCCGGTGTGGCGGAAGTCCTTATAGACCGAGGCGTAGCGGACATAGGCCACCTCATCCACGCCCTTCAGCGCCTTCATGATGAAGTCGCCGACGGTGCTGGACGGGATTTCGGTTTCGCCCAGGCTCTCCAACTGGCGCACGATCCGGTTGACCATCTGCTCGACCTGATCGGCCTGGACCGGGCGTTTGCGCAGGGCCACGCCCAGCGACCGTTCCAGCTTGTCACGCTCGAACGGTGTGCGCCGTCCATTGCGCTTCAGGATGACCAGTTCGCGCAACTGCACCCGCTCGAAGGTGGTGAAGCGCCCGTTGCAGTTGGGGCAGGACCGGCGGCGGCGAATGGCCGAGCCGTCGTCCGACGGTCGGCTATCCTTGACCTGCGTATCCTGATGACCGCAAAAAGGGCACTTCATCAGTGACTTACCCGTAGATCGGGAAGCGGTGCGTCAACTCGCGCACCTGGGCCGCCACGCCCGACACGACGGCCGGATCGGCTTCGTCGCCGCCGTTCATCGAGGAGACGACGTCGGCGATCCAGTGACCGATCTGCTTGAACTCGTCCTCGCCGAAGCCGCGCGTGGTGCCCGCCGGTGTGCCCAGGCGGACCCCCGAGGTGACGGTGAAGGGCGCGGTGTCGAACGGCACGCCGTTCTTGTTGCAGGTCATCAGCGCCTTTTCGAGCTCGTGCTCGGTCGCCTTGCCGGTCACGCCCTTGGGCCGCAGGTCGACCAGGGCCAGATGGCTGTCGGTGCCGCCCGAGACGATGGCCAGGCCGCGCTCGATCAGCACGCCGGACAGGGCCTGGGCGTTCTTGACGACCTGTTGGGCATAAAGCTTGAACTCGGGCTTCAGCGCCTCGCCGAAGGCCACGGCCTTGCCGGCGATGACGTGTTCCAGCGGGCCGCCCTGCAGGCCGGGGAAGACGGCCGAGTTGATCTTCTTGCCCAGGTCCACGTCGTTGGACAGGATCATGCCGCCGCGCGGGCCGCGCAGGGTCTTGTGCGTCGTGGTCGTCACGACGTGGGCGTGCGGGATCGGATCGGGATAGGCGCCGCCGGCGATCAGACCCGCATAGTGAGCCATGTCCACCATCAGATAGGCGCCCACGCTGTCCGCGATTTCGCGGAACCGCTTGAAGTCGATGTGGCGGCTGTAGGCGCTGGCGCCGGCCAGGATCAGCTTGGGTTTCTCACGCTCGGCCATTTCGGCGACGTGATCGTAGTCGATCAGGTGATCGTCTTCGCGAACCTTGTAGGTCACGGGGCGGAACCACTTGCCCGACTGGTTGGCCGGCGAACCGTGCGTCAGGTGACCGCCGCAGGCTAGGTCCATGCCCAGGAAGGTGTCGCCGGGTTGCAGCAGGGTGAAGAAGACGGCCTGATTGGCCTGGGCGCCCGAGTGCGGCTGGACGTTGGCGAAGGCGGCGCCGAACAGCTTTTTCGCGCGCTCGCGCGCCAGATCCTCGGTGATGTCGACGAATTCGCAGCCGCCGTAATAGCGGCGGCCGGGATAGCCTTCGGCGTATTTGTTGGTCAGGACCGACCCCTGCGCATCCAGAACCGCCTGGGAGACGATATTCTCTGACGCGATCAGTTCGATCTGTTCGCGCTGACGGCCCAGCTCGCCCTGAATGCCCTTGAAGACGTCCGGGTCGGCGTCAGCGAGCGTCTTGGTGAAATAGGCGTCGTGGGTGAAGGCCGTCACGCTGGAATCCCCGGAAATCAGAAGCTGGCCTATCTATCCCCAGCCGCGCCCGACCACAACATCTTGTGGTCAGCCATTGCCCAAGGCCCGTCGCAACTTGGCGATCGCCACTCGCTCGACCGACTTCGGCTCGTTAACCGGCCCCATGGCGCTGACCTCGCGGCCAGTGGCGACGTGGATGGCCGAGCATTTGACGTAGGGGCCGTTGCGAGTGAACTCGACGATGACCTCGCCGAGGTCGTCGCCGGTCGTCATGCGGCGACGGGACGGCGCGCCACGTTGCAGTGGGCGAACAGCTTGTCCATCGCCTGGACCAGATGGTCCATCATGGCGTCGGTGTGGTTCGGCGAGGGGGTGAAGCGCAGGCGCTCGGTCCCCTTGGGCACGGTCGGATAGTTGATCGGCTGAACATAGACGCCGTATTCGTCCAGCAGCATGTCCGAGATCATCTTGCAGTGGATCGGATCGCCGACGTGCACGGGCACGATGTGGCTCTCGCTTTCCATCACCGGAATTCCCGCGGCGGCGAAGCGGGCCTTAAGCGTCGCGGCGCGTTCCTGATGCTTTTCACGCAGTTCCGGGTGGCTCTTCAGATGACGCACCGAGGCCAGCGCCCCCGCCGTCAAGGCCGGCGGCAGACTGGTGGTGAAGATGAAGCCCGAGGCCCAGCTGCGGACCGCGTCCACGATCACGGCGTCGGCGGCGATATAGCCGCCCATCACGCCGATGGCCTTGCCCAGGGTGCATTCGATGATGTCGATCTGGTCCAGAACGCCGTCGCGTTCGGCCACGCCCGCCCCCGTCCGGCCATACAGACCCACGGCGTGGACCTCGTCCAGATAGGTCATGGCGCCGTACTTTTTGGCCAGGGCGATGGTGCCTGCCAGGTCGGCGATGTCGCCGTCCATCGAATAGACGCTTTCGAAGGCGATCAGCTTGGGCGCCTCGGCGGGCGCGGCGGCCAGCAGGCTTTCAAGATGCGCCAGGTCGTTGTGCGTGAACACATGGCGCTCGCCTCCGCCATGGCGGATACCGGCGATCATCGAGGCGTGGTTCAGCGAGTCGGAAAAGACGATCAGGCCCGGCAGGATCTTCTGAAGCGTCGACAGCGTCGCCTCATTGCCCACATAGCCCGAGGTGAACAGCAGCGCCGCCTCCTTCTGGTGCCAGTCGGCCAGCTCGGCCTCCAAATCGACCGCCGAGCGGGTCGTGCCGGAAATGTTGCGCGTGCCGCCGGCGCCCGCGCCCACGGCGTCGATCTCCTCGTGCATGGCCGACAGAACCGCGTCGTGCTGGCCCATGCCGAGATAGTCGTTGGAGCACCAGATGACGACGTCCTGTTCGGAACCGTCCTCACGGCGACGCACGGCGAGCGGGAACTGGCCGCGCACGCGCTTGAGATCGGCGAAGACGCGATAGCGTCCTTCGCTGCGAACCTGCTCAACGGAGCGGCTGAAGGCGGCCTTGTAATCGAACAACGCGGGGTCTTTCGCTTATGGCGACGGCTGAGCGTTTTCTGCTCTCCCCGCGCCGCCTTGTCCATGTCCGCGACATGGACAAAACGACCCAAACCGTTAATTGATAACGGTTCTCAGTAGCTGGGCTGGATCAGCCCGGCTTGCGGAAGTGATAGACGAACTGGTCGGTTCGACCGCGAATCTTCTCGTCGAAGACGTTCAGGCTGTGATCGTCGGCCGGGTTGGCGACGGCTGTGCTTTCGCCCTCATAGACGAAGCCGGCCGCCTGGACCTCGCGCTTCAGATAGTCGCCCTCGATCCGGTGCAGGGTCTGAACCGCCGAGATTCCGGTTCCCGGGGCCGCCTGGTGGTCGATCAGGATGTAGCGGCCGCCCGGCTTCAGGGCGGCGAAGGCGGCGGCGTTCATCCGGGCGACGTCGGTGTTGAAGCCGGGGATGTGGAAGTCGTGGTATTCCTGGCTCATGAAGATCATGTCCAGCGGCTCGGCGAAGGTCATGGTGTCCAACAGGCCGTTGACGCGCGTCACGTTCGGATAAGCGGCGGCCAGGGCGTCGGCGCCCGCATTCTCGCGCGCCATCGTCCGCTCTGGCACGAAGGCGTAGACGCGGCCGGTCGGGCCGACGACGTCGGAGAACAGGCGGGTGAAATAGCCGGCGCCGGGACGAATGTCGGCGACCTTGTCGCCGGGCGCGAGCTGGGCGAAGGCCAGAACCTCGGCCGGATGACGCAGCGCATCGCGCGCGACCTCTTCGGCGGGACGCCTGGGATCGGCGACGGCATCGGCGTAAAGGGCGGTATTGGATGGCGTCGCCATGGCCGCATCGCTGGTGACCACGGTGCGCGATCCGCCTTCCGAAGACACGATGATGCAGGCCGAAAGCCCGGTCGCCAAGGCCAGGACCGCCGCGCCGGCCGCCAAACGTCTGATCATCTTCATCTCCCAGGATTTGACGGCGATAGGCCCGCATTTCACCGATCGGCGCAAGCCGCGATCACGACCGAAACGATCCGACGCATCTCGCGATTTGCGCCGTTCGCCCTGCGGCGCTAGTCCCACGCCAGATTTCGCAAGGTCACGCCATGCTTCCGTATCAGCCCGCCCCCTTCCCGCTCGCCCGGCCGCGCCGCCTGCGCGCCAGCCCCTGGGTGCGCCGCCTGGTCGCCGAAACCACCCTGACGCCCGCCGATCTGATTTGGCCGCTGATCGTGCATGACGGAGACGATGATCGTATCCCGGTCGCCTCCATGCCGGGCGTGTTCCGCCTGTCGCCAAAGGCCGCCGCCGCCGCGGCCGTGGAGGCCCGCGACCTGAGCATTCCGATGATCGCCCTGTTCCCGAACGTCGACGGCGCCCTCAAGGATGCGGTCGGAACCGGCGCGACCGACCCCGACGGCCTGATCCCCGAGGCGATCCGGGCCATCAAGGACGCGGCGCCCGAGATCGGCGTCATGACCGACGTGGCGCTGGACTGCTACACCGACCACGGCCACGACGGGGTGATGGAGGGCGAGCGGATCGTCAACGACGCTTCGCTGGACCGCCTGGCCGAACAGGCCTTTATCCACGCCCACGCCGGGGCCGACGTCGTGGCGCCCTCCGACATGATGGACGGGCGCATCCAGGCGGTGCGCGAGGCGCTGGAGGCCAACGGATTTCAGGACACGCTGATCCTGTCCTACGCTGCCAAGTTCGCCTCGGCCTTCTATGGTCCCTATCGCGACGCCGTGGGGTCGTCCGCCATGCTGAAGGGCGACAAGAAGACCTATCAGATGGACTACGCCAACTCCGACGAGGCGCTGAAGGAGGTGGCCATGGACCTGTCGGAAGGCGCCGATGCGGTGATGGTCAAGCCAGGCATGCCCTATCTGGACATCGTGCGGCGCGTATCGGAAACCTTCCGCGTGCCCACCTTCGCCTATCAGGTGTCGGGCGAGTACGCGATGATGCAGGCCTCCATCGCCCATGGCTGGCTGGATCAGGATCGCGCCATTCTGGAGACCCTGCACGGGTTCAAGCGCGCCGGCTGCGCGGGCGTGCTGACCTATTTCGCACCGCAGGCCGCACGGCTGCTGGGCCGATGACCGTCGAGATTCGGCCGGTCACGGACGCCGACTGGCCGGGGCTCTGGCCGATCATCGAGGCTGTCACCCGCGCGGGCGAGACCTATACCTATCCATTGGACATGGACGAGGTGCAGGCGCGCGACTTGTGGACGCCGCCCGCGCCGGGCGGAACCTTGGTGGCGGTTGAGAATGGCCAGGTGCTGGGCGCCGCCAAGATCATCCCGAACCAGCAGGGGAACGGCGCCCACGTCGCCAACGGCAGCTTCATGGTCGCGCCCCAGGCGCGTGGACGCGGCGTGGCCCGCGCCCTGGGCGAGGCCGCCCTGGTCTTCGCCCGCGACGCCGGTTTCAAGGCCATGCAGTTCAATGCGGTCGTGGAAACCAATACGGTCGCCGTCGCCCTGTGGCGAAAGCTGGGCTTCGACATCGTCGGGACGGCGCCCGAAGCATTCGATCACCCGACGCACGGCTTGGTCGGGCTGCACGTCATGTATCGCCGCCTCTGAACCGTCAGTCGCGCGGCTGCAACCGCGCCGCCAGGCTGGAGGTGTCCCAGCGGTTTCCGCCCATGCCCTGCACCTCGGCATAGAACTGATCGACCAGAGCCGTCAGGGCCAGTTTGGCGCCGTTCGACCGCGCCTCGTCCAGCACCAGACCCAGATCCTTGCGCATCCAGTCGACCGCGAAGCCGAAGTCGAACTCGCCCTTGGCCGCCGTCTTCCAGCGGTTGTCCATCTGCCAGCTCTGGGCCGCGCCCTTCGATACGGCCTCATAGGCGGCGTCGGTGTCGAGACCCGCGACTTGGGCGAAATGCACCGCCTCGGCCAGCCCCTGAACCACGCCGGCGATGGCGATCTGGTTGACCATCTTGGTCAGTTGGCCCGATCCCGCCGGCCCCATGTGTTTGATCGCCTTGGAATAGGCGTTCAGGGCGGGCTCCGCCTTGGCCAGGGCTTCGGCGTCGCCGCCCGCCATGACGCTGAGCTGACCGTTTTCCGCTCCGGCCTGGCCGCCCGACACGGGGGCGTCGATGAAGCGGCGCCCCTGCCCCGCCGCCAGATCGGCCATCTCGCGCGCCAGCTTGGCCGAAGTGGTCGTGTGGTCGACGATGACGGCGCCCTCGGCCAGGTGCGGCAAGGCCTCGCTCACGACCGCGCGCACATCGTCGTCATTGCCGACGCACAGGATGAACAGGTCCACGCCCTGCGCCGCCTCCGCCACTGTCGCCGCCGCCCGTCCGCCGGTCGCGGCGGCCCAGGCCAGAGCCTTCGCGGTCGTGCGATTGAAGCCGGTCACGTCGTGGCCCGCATTCACTAGGTGACGCGCCATCGGGGCGCCCATGACGCCCAGGCCGGCGAAAGCGATCTTCATGTCAGGCTCCTGAAAGCGTTTGCGCCCGACTAGGCCGCGTCGCGCCGGGGTTCAAGGTCAACGCCCGGTTAACCTTGCCGGGCCAGAATGGGACACCACTCCTCGGGATGCGCATCCATGTCCGTGAGCGATCGTCCGATCCTCATCAAGAAGGTCAAGAAGGTCTCCGGCGGGGGCCACCACGGCGGCGCGTGGAAGGTGGCCTATGCGGACTTCGTGACCGCCATGATGGCCTTCTTCCTGCTGATGTGGCTGATCAACACGACCGACCCGGAACAGAAGCGCGGCATCGCCGAATATTTCGCCCCGGCCAGCGTGTCGGAGACCACCTCCGGCTCGGGCGGCATCCTGGGCGGCACGGCGCTGGGCGACGACGGTCCGAAAAGCTCCGGCTCGCAATCCGTGCTGCAGGAACTGGCGCCCGAGGCGCCGGCGACCGACCAGACCGGGCCAAGCGCAAACCTGTCGTCGGCCAGCGACGCCGCGCTCCAGGCCGAAATGCAGAAGCGCGAGGCCGCCGAGTTCGCCAGCGCCGCCGAATCCCTGCGTCAGGCGATGCAGTCGATGCCGGAACTGGCCGAACTGTCCAAACAGCTGATCGTGGACCAGACGCCCGAGGGGTTGCGCATCCAGCTGGTCGATCAGGAAGGCCGGTCGATGTTCGACAACAACTCGGCCCGCCCCAACGCCCGCGCCCAGGTCCTGCTGCGCGCGGTGTCCAAGGTCATCAATCAACTGCCCAACCGCATCTCCATCACCGGCCACACCAGCGCCACGGCCGGTTCCAATCGCGCCAGCGCGCCGGCGGACTGGAGCCTGTCGTCCGAGCGCGCCAACGCCTCGCGTCTGGTGCTGCAATCGGCCGGGGTCGACGCCGACCGCATCTATTCGGTGGCGGGCAAGGCGGGTTCCGATCCGCTGTATCCTGACGATCCCAGCCTGGCCGGCAACCGCCGCATCGCCATCGTCCTGCTGCGCGAGGCGCCGGTCCTGCCCACGGACACCTCGCTGTGACCCGCCCGGCGGCAACGCCGACGCTTGCAGCCCGCCGGCGAATGACGGCAAATCGCGCCATGAGCCTGATGTCGCAAAATCGGCAAGATCGGATGCGGACCTGAGGCCGTGACCCAGCACGTTCCGACACGACAGCTTCGCTTCTTCATGACCTCGGTGGCGCCCTGCCCCTATCTGCCCGGAAAGACCGAGCGGAAGGTGTTCGCCAACCTGCCCTTTTCCGACGGCGCCCACGTCAACGACGAACTGACCCTGGCCGGATTTCGCCGCAGCCAGAACATCGCCTATCGCCCGGCGTGCGAGGCCTGCGACGCCTGCGTGTCCGTGCGATTGCCCGTGCCGGACTTCGCCTTCAGCCGGTCGCAGCGCAAGGTGCTGGCCCGCAACGACGACCTGTCGCGCAGCCTAGTCGAGGCCGAGGCCACGACCGAGCAGTTCCAACTGCTGCGTCGCTATCTGACGACCCGCCACCCGACCGGAGGGATGAGCGACATGGGCTGGCTGGACTATGTCGCCATGGTCGAGGACACGGCCGTCCGCACCCATCTGATCGAGTATCGCCTGCCTTCGACCGACGGCGGGCCCGGCGATCTGGTCGCCGTGACCCTGACGGACCTGCTGAAGGACGGGCTGTCGATGGTGTACAGCTTCTACGATCCGACGATGGAGCGGCGCAGCCTGGGGCGGTTCGCCATCCTGGATCATGTCCGCCAGGCCGCCATCGTGGGTCTGCCCTATGTCTATCTGGGCTACTGGGTCAGCGGTTCGGCCAAGATGGATTACAAGGCCGACTTCCGCCCGATGGAGATGCTGGGCAAGCTGGGCTGGATCCCGCTGGAGGATCAGGCGACCTGACGGCCGCCTACCTGAACTTCCTCAAGCCACGCGGTCCCTGACGACCGGCGCCCGCGCGTTTGCCCAGCCAGTCTTTCCAGTCGGGCCAGTTGCGGCGACGCCCGCCGCCGTCCGCCCATTCCGGCCCCTGTTCGGCGTTGAACACGGCGACATCGGCCAGGCCGCCCTGTTTGAAGTTCTGCAGGCGCACGCCCTTGCCGCGCCCCATCTCGGGCAGTTCGGCCAGCGGGAAGATCAGCGTCTTGATGTTCTCGCCGATGGTGGCGACGTGATCGCCATTCACCCGCAGCATGGCCAGCATTTCGCCGTTCAGCACCTGTTTGCCGCCGCGCTTCTGGGCCAGGGTGTCGTCTTCCGGCGCGATGAAGCCGTACCCGGCCTTGGACGCGATCAGCAGCTTTGCGCCCGGCTGATGCGCAAGCACGGCGATGATCTCGGCCTTCTCGTCCAGATCGATCATCAGGCGCAGCGGCTCGCCATGCCCGCGACCGGACGCCAGCTTGTCGGCGCCGATGGTGAAGATGCGGCCGTCCGACGCCCCGACCAGAAGCTTGTCGGTCGTATAGGCCGGGACCAGATAGGCCAGTTGGTCGCCTTCCTTGAATTTCAGCTCGGACGGGTCCTCGACCTTGCCCTTGGCGGCGCGGATCCAGCCGCGTTCCGACAGGATGACGGTGATCGGCTCGCGCGGGATGAAGGCCTCGGGCGCAACGAAGGCCGACGCATCCACCGCCTCGGCGATCAGGGTGCGGCGGGGCGAAATCACCGCCTTGCAGACCGCTTCCAACTCCTTGGAGATCGCCTTCCACTGCTTGCCTTCCGAAGACGTCAGCGCCTTCAGGTTGGCGAGCTCTTCCGACAGCTCCTTGAATTCCTTCTCGATCGTCATCTCTTCCAGACGCGCCAACTGACGCAGCCGGGTGTCGAGGATGAAGTCGGCCTGAACCTCCGTCAGACCGAACCGCGCGATCAGGACGGCCTTGGGCTGTTCCTCTTCACGGACGATACGAATGACCTCGTCCAGGTTCAGGAAGACGATCCGCAGACCTTCCAACAGGTGCAGCCGTTTCTCGACCCGCGCGATCCGCCATTCCGAACGGCGGGTCAGCACTTCGCGGCGGTGATCCAGGAAGGCCCGCAGGCAGTCCTTCAGGCCCATGACGCGCGGCGTGCCGCTGGCGTCCAGCACGTTCATGTTGATCGGGAAGCGCACCTCCAGATCGGACAGTTTGAACAGGCTTTCCATCAGCATTTCAGGCTCGATGGTGCGGTTCTTGGGTTCCAGGATCAGGCGGATGTCTTCGGCCGATTCGTCGCGCACATCGCCCAGCAGCGGCGCTTTCTTGTGCTCGATCAGGTCCGCCAGGGCTTCGATCAGGCGCGACTTCTGCACCTGATAGGGCATCTCGGTGACGATGATCTGATAGGCGCCGCGATCCAGCTTCTCCTCGATCCATTTGGCGCGCACCCTCACCCCGCCCCGCCCCGTCTCATAGGCGTCCAGGATCGAGGCCGCGCCCTCCACCGACACGCCGCCGGTGGGGAAGTCGGGGCCAGGCACCAGTTGCACCAGGTCGGCGGTCGTCGCCTCGGGCCGCTCCAGCAACAGTTGGCAGGCGTCGATCAGTTCGCCGACATTGTGGGGCGGGATCGAGGTGGCCATGCCGACCGCAATGCCGGACGATCCATTGGCCAGCAGATTGGGGAAGCCGGCCGGCAGAACGACCGGCTCTTCGTCCTGATCGTCGTAGGTAGGGCGGAAATCGACGGCGTCCTGATCGATGCCGTCCAGCAGCAGGACGGCGGCGGGCGTCAGCTTGCACTCGGTGTAGCGCATGGCCGCCGCGCTATCGCCGTCGATATTGCCGAAATTGCCCTGACCGTCGACCAGCGGATACCTCTGGGCGAAATCCTGAGCCAGACGCACCAGGGCCTCATAGATCGAGGCGTCGCCGTGCGGGTGATAGCCACCCATGACTTCACCGACGACCTTGGCGCATTTGCGCGCCGCCGCCTGCGGGTTCAGCCGCATCTGGTGCATGGCGTACAGGATGCGCCGGTGCACGGGCTTGAAGCCGTCGCGCACGTCAGGCAGCGCGCGGTTGGTGATGGTCGACAGGGCGTACGCCAGATAGCGGCGGCTGAGCGCCGTCTCCATCGGCTCGTCGATGATGCGGCCGCCTTCCGGCGGCGGGGCGTGGATCGTCATGGCTCTGCGAATCGGGGATCGGAAGCGATAAGTCTAGCCCGCCCGGCTGCAGTTTGGGGGATAAGCCGACGCGGAAGGTGACCGAAAGCCTGCGCCGTTCGTATGAAGTCACTCACTCTGCGTCAGGCCGTCCGATGATCCTGTTCCTGCTGTCCTATCTCGCTGGCGTTCTGACGATCGTCAGCCCCTGCATTCTGCCCGTTCTGCCATTCGTGTTCGCCCGGGCGGACCGGCCGTTCTTGAGGAACGGCTTTCCTCTGCTCGTCGGCATGGCCGTCACCTTCGCCGGGGTCGCCACCCTGGCGGCCCTGGGCGGGGGCTGGGCCGTGCGGGCCAATGAGGTGGGGCGCTGGATCGCCCTGGCGGTCATGGCTGTGCTGGGCCTCAGCCTGCTTCTGCCGGCGGTCGGCGACCGGCTGATGCGCCCGTTCGTGGCGGCGGGGTCCTGGCTGACGGACAAGGCTGAGCGGCATAGCGGGGACCAGGGCGAGGTGCGCGCCTCCCTGTTGCTAGGCGTGGCCACGGGCCTGTTGTGGGCGCCGTGTGCGGGTCCGATCCTGGGCGTGATCCTGACCGGCGCCGCGCTCCAGGGCGCGGGCGTCGGCACCACGGTCCTGCTGCTGGCCTATGCGGCGGGCGCGGCCACCTCGCTGGCCCTGGCCCTGCTGGTCGGCGGGCGGGTGTTCAAGGCGATGAAGGGCGCGCTGGGCGTCGGCGAATGGGTGCGGCGGGGCCTGGGTGTTCTGGTCCTGATCGGCGTCGTCGTCATCGGCCTGGGGGCCGACACCGGCTTGCTGACCCGCATCTCGGCCGCCAGCACGGGCCGGATCGAACAGGCGCTGCTGGGTGGGATAGGGCGCGGCATGCCGATGAACGCGGCGCCGACGGACCTAGCCGACCTGCCCGTCGAGGGCGTGATGCCGCCGCTGACCGGCGCGACGACATGGATCAACACCCCGCCGCTGACCACCGAGCAGTTGCGCGGCAAGGTCGTGGTGGTCGATTTCTGGACCTACTCCTGCATCAACTGCATCCGCTCCATCCCCTACGTCCGCGCCTGGGCCGCGAAATACAAGGATCAGGGGCTGGTGGTGATCGGCGTCCACACGCCCGAGTTCGCCTTCGAGAAGTCCGAGGCCAATGTGCGTCAGAACATCCAGAGGCTGGGCATCGCCTATCCGGTGGCGATGGACAATGATTTCGCCATCTGGCGCGCGTTCAAGAACCAGTACTGGCCCGCCCACTATTTCATCGACGCCAAGGGCCAGATCCGCCACCACCACTTCGGCGAAGGCGATTATGCCGGTTCCGAGCGTGTCATCCAGCAACTGTTGAAAGAGGCCGGGGCGGCCGGCGTCGCCAACGATGTGGTCAGGGTTCAGGCCAGCGGGGCTGAAGCCGCCGCCGACATGGGACAGGTCGCCTCGCCCGAAACCTATGTCGGTTATGCGCGCGCCGAAAACTTCCGCTCGCCCAGCGGCTTGGCCCGCGACGGCGTCAAGACCTATGCGGGCGCGCCGTTGCAACTGAACGACTGGAGCTTGGCCGGCGACTGGCGGGTTACGCGCGAACACGCCGATCTGCAGAAGGCCGGCGGTCGCGTCGCCTTCCGGTTCAAGGCGCGCGACCTGCATCTGGTCATGGGGCCCAGCCAGACCGGCGCCATGCCTCGCTTTCGCGTCACTATCGACGGCGCGGCGCCGGGCATCGACGCCGGATCGGACATCGACGCCCAGGGCCTGGGCCGCATCCAAGGTGAAAGGCTCTATCAGTTGATCCGCCAGGTGGGGCCGGTGCGCGAACGCACCTTCGAGATCGAGTTCCTGGACCCCGGCGTTCAGGTCTTCGCCTTCACCTTCGGCTAGAGCCGGCCCGCCTCGGCCAGCTTGTCCAGCATCCATACGCGCGCGGGCGGCAGGGGCCGGTTCTGCGGGTGGAAGACGAACTGCTCCAGGAAATGGCCGGTCAGGTCGAACCCGGCCCGAACGTCACCCTCGATCAGACCGGCCTGGGCGCCCAGCATGAAGGGCGGCAGGGTCAGCATCTTGTCGGCATAGGGGGCGCCGGCCTCGCGGCTGACCGCCCGGCCGGTGCGAGGACTGACATAGATCAGGTCGTCCGCCGTGCCGGTCGCCGCGCATTTCGACAGGTCCAGGCCAAAGCCCAGATCTTCCAGCAGCCCGGCCTCGAACCGCACGAAGATGGCCGGCCACACGTCCGGCAGGGCGAAGGCCGCCATCAGGGCCTCGAACGCCAGGAAGACGCCGGGATGCGGCTCGCGCTCCGGCAGGGCTCCTTGCGCTACGCCGGCCGCGGCGGCCAGGCCGGTCAGGGCCAGGGCGTCGTCGAACAAGGCGCTAGGCCCCTCGCCCACCGGCTCCAGCCGCGCCGCGCCCAGATGGTCCGATGTGCGCGCCCGGTAGTCCGCCACAACCCGCGCCCCGGCCTGCAGAAAGGGCCGCATCTTGCGCGACGCCCCGCCTGCCACATAGGCCGAACGCCGCCCGTGCCCCTCGGTCAGCAGATCGACGACCGCGCCCGTGTCGCCGTGGACGCGCGCCGACAGAACAAAGGCTTCTTCGTGGAAATCCATCGCCACGGCTTAGCGCGGCCCCGCGAAGTTGGCCATACGTTCCGCTTCAATGCGCGGGCGCCGCCTCGCCCTTGATCAGGGCCACGACCGCATCGGCCTTGTCGTTAGGCACCGCGAAACTGAGCACATATTGTTCGATCTTCCACCCGTCGTCGATCAGGCGCATGACGCCCGAGCCGCGCGTCTCGCCATAGGACGGACTGGCCAGCTTTTCCTCGAACCAGGCGATGCAGCGACAGTCGATCGGCGCGATGGTGATGGTTCGAGAGGTCGCTGGAAACGACCAGGCGCTGTCGCGCTTGAAGGCGGGCTCGGCATAGGCGCGCAGTTGCGCCAACGTCCAGTGTTCGCTGGCGTCCGTGCCGACGAAGCGGGCGTCGGAGGCGAACAGGCTGAAATAGGTGGCTTCGTCTGCGGTGGACGAGGCCTGATTCAGGCGATCCAGCACCGACGCCACTTGCGCCTCGGCGGTCGGGGCGGCCGTCGCGGCCTGTGACAGAGCCAGGGCGGCGATCAAGGCGGTCAACATGGCGATCTCCCTTCGTTGGTCCAGACGGGTGAAGCCCCCACCGCTCTGCCGCAAGCCGCAATCCGCAATCGGGCGCCTAGTCCGCGCTTTCCGGCACGGGATAGGTTTCCGGTTTCAGCACCTTGGCCAGGGCCAGCAGGTTGCGCGCGGCGTTGCGGCCCACCCGGTCGGCGTAGTCGTGGCCTTGGTTCGTCTCCACATAGTCCGGCCCCGGTCCCGGCCCCAGGTGCCAGTAGGTCCAGTTTTGCGCCGGCATGGTGAACCCCATGTCGATCAGGGCCTGGGACACGGTGGCGACGATGTGGTGGGCGCCGTCCTCGTTGCCGGTGATGACGATGCCGCCGACCTTTCCGAAGGCGACGGGTCGGCCGCTGTCGTCCGTCTCCTCGAACAGGGCGTCCATCCGCTCCAGGGCGCGCATACAGACGCTGGACATCTGGCCGACCCACGTCGGCGTGGCGAAGACGACGATGTTCGCCGCCATGATCTTGTCGTGGACCGCGGGCCAGTCGTCGCCCTCGCCCTGATCGGTCTTCACGCCGGGCTTGAGGTTCAGATCGACCAGGCGAACCAGTTCGGTCTCCGCACCGCCCTTCTTCAGTTCGTCGATCACCACCTGGGCCAGGGCCTCGGTGCTGGACGTCTCGGGCGACGGCTTCAGCGTGCAGTTCAGGATCAGGGCTTTCATCGGCGGGTCCTTTTAATGGGCCTCCAGCTAACCGATGGCCGCATCCGGCGTTCCCGCCTTGATCGAGATCATGGACGGGAGGCGTCGCCTCGACCAAGGTCGAATGGATCACCGTCGTCGCCCCGACTAGCACCGGGCGGCCCCAGGCCCTCCCCGGCCGCAGCCCCAGCCGTCCATGTCATCGCGTATCCGCAGCCAGGCCCTGAAATCCAAGATCATGTCGGCCCACGACGCCGCCGCCCTGATTCCACCCGGCTCGACCGTCGGCATGAGCGGCTTCACCGGATCGGGCTATCCCAAGGCCGTGCCGCCCCAGCTGGCCCAGCGGATCGAAGACGCCCACAGCGCCGGGGACGCCTTTCGCCTGAACCTGTGGACCGGCGCATCGACAGGGCCGGAGCTGGACGGCGCCCTGGCCAAGGCCGACGGGATCGAACTGCGCCTGCCCTACAACTCCGACCCCATCGCGCGCGAGAAGATCAACGCGGGCCAGATGGAGTATCTCGACATGCACCTCAGCCAGCTGGCCCCCGCCGTCTGGCAGGGCGTGCTGGGGCCGCTGGATACGGCGGTGATCGAGGTGTCGGCCATCAACGACGACGGTTCGCTGACGCCGTCGTCGTCCATCGGCAACAACAAGACCTGGCTGGACCGCGCCGACCGCGTGATCCTTGAGGTCAACCGCTGGCAGAACGCGGCGCTGGAGGGGATGCACGACATCTATTACGGCACCGCCCTGCCGCCCGACCGCGTGCCCATTCCCCTGACCCGGCCCGACCAGTTGATCGGCCAGCCCAGCTTGCGTTGCGACCCCGACAAGATCGTCGCCATCGTCGAGACCGATGCGCCGGACCGCAACCTGCCCTTCGCCGCGCCCGACGCCACGGCGCGCGCCATCGCAGGCCATCTGATCGAATTTCTGAAGCACGAGGTGAAGGTCGGGCGGCTGCCGGCCGGTCTGCTGCCGCTGCAATCCGGCGTAGGCAATGTCGCCAATGCGGTGCTGGCGGGCCTGATGGACAGTCCGTTCGAGCGGATGGCCGCCTATACCGAAGTCATCCAGGACGGGATGCTGGACCTGCTGGACGCCGGCAAACTGACCGTCGCCTCGGCCACCGCCTTTTCGCTCAGCCCCGAGGCGGCGGCCGACCTGAACGGTCGGATGGCGCAGTTCCAAGGCAAGATCATTCTGCGCCCGCAGGAAATCTCGAACCACCCGGAGCTGATCCGCCGCCTGGGCTGCATCGCCATGAATGGTCTGATCGAGGCCGATATCTATGGCAACGTCAACTCGACCCAGGTGATGGGATCGCGGATCCAGAACGGCATCGGCGGATCGGGCGACTTCGCGCGCAACGCCTTCATCTCGTGCTTCGTGACGCCCTCGACGGCCAAGGGCGGCAAGATTTCCGCCATCGTGCCGATGGCCAGCCATGTCGATCACATCACCCAGGACGTGCAGGTGCTGGTCACAGAACAGGGTCTGGCCGATCTGCGCGGCCTGTCGCCCAAGCAGCGCGCCAGGGTCATCATCGCCAACTGCGCCCACCCCGACTATCGCGACGCCCTGGTCGACTATTATGCGCGGGCGCTGAAGGGATCGTACGGCCTGCAGTCGCCGCATCTGCTGGACGAGGCCCTGTCCTGGCACCAGCGCTTCATCGAAACGGGGTCGATGAAGCCGACCTAGCGCGCCAGGGTCGTGGGGAAGTCGCGGCCCAGGGCCTCGGCCATGGCCTGCTCGGCGATCAGGAACACCTGATCGCGCAGGTGATAATTGTTGGACAGGACGATCACCGTCACGTCCTGATCCGGCTGATAGAGCATCAGGTTGCGGAAGCCGCCCCAGCTGCCTGTGTGATAGATCTGGCGGTCCTGGAAGCTGGGCCGAACCTGGTCGCCCAGGCGGTTCGAGAAGATGCCGTAACCCCAGTCGCGGCGCGGATGGCTGCGCTCGTTCGGTTTGGTGTCTGCGGGCGCGTGGTCGGCCAGCATCTGCTGATAGCTGGCCGGCTTCAACAGCGATCCACGATGCAGCGCTCGTTGCCAGACCAAGAGGTCGTCCAGCGTCGAATAGACGGCGCCCGCCCCCGCCACGATAGAGGTGTTTGCGTTCGGCTGGGCCGCCAGACCGCCGGGGAAGTTGGCGTAACCCATGATGACGCCGTGATCGCCGCCATCCAGATCCAGCCCGGTCTCCTTCATGCCCAGCGGCTTGAAGAAGGCATCCCGCATATAGGTCAGAAAAGGTTTGCCGCTGGCCTTCTCGACGATGGCGGCGGCCAGATTGAAGCCGGCGTTGTCGTATTGGACCTTGGTTCCCGGTTCGAACTGGAGGCCGAACCGTTTCGAATCCTCGGTCAGTTCGTCCAGCGTGGCCGGGGTCGTGCGACGCATGCCCCAGCCGGGCCGCGCCATCAGGTCGGGGATGCCGGAAGTATGCGACAGCAGATGGCCGATGCGAACACCCTGCCACGCCGCCGGGCACGGCTGGATCCATTTGCAGACCGGATCGGAGACGTTCAGCCGGCCCTCGTCCTGAAGCTTCAGGATCGCCGTTGCGGTGAACTGTTTGGAGATCGAGGCCAGGCGAAAGCGCGAATCCAGCTTCAGCGGCCGATCCTGTTCGTAGTTCGCCTTGCCATACACCTGCCGGAACAGAACCCGGTCGCCCTTGGCCACCAGGACGGCGCCCATGAAGCGCCCCGCCGCCGCTTCGCGATCCAGGCGGGCGGCCAGTTGCGGCAGGTCCTGGACCACAACGACGGGCGGACGCGGCGGGGCGTCCGCCCGTTCCGCGATCAGGGCCGCGTCGCTTTTCGGGGCGACGGTCGTGGCGACGCCCGCCCACACCGCCGCGCCGAGGATCAGCGCCCCGAGGACGCCCAGAACGAGCCGGGGATGTCCTCCGGCGGTACGCGGCACTTCAAACACGGGAACTCAGACGTCGAAATCCAAACCGAACTGGGCGTATAGGGCGCGGCTGTCCTGCCATTTCGGATCGACCTTGACGGTCAGGAACAGATGGACCTGGCGACCCAGGATCTCGTTCAGCTCCTCGCGCGCCTTCTGGCCGATCCATTTCAGCGTCTGGCCGCCCTTGCCCAGGACGATGGGCCGCTGGCTCTCGCGCTCGACATAGATGGTCTGTTCGATGCGGGCCGAGCCGTCGGCGCGGTCCTCGAAACTGGTCGTCTCCACCGCCGCCGAATAGGGCAGCTCCTCATGGACGCGCAGATAGACCTTCTCGCGCGTGATCTCGGCCGCCAGCACCCGCACCGGAACGTCCGCCGCCTGATCCTCGGGATAGAGCCAGGGCCCCTTGGGCATCGAGCGCGCCAGACGCTGCTTCAGGTCTTCGACGCCGTCGCCGTTGGCGGCCGAGATCATATAGACCTCTTCATAGACGCCGCTCTCGAACAGCTTCTGCGACAGGGCCAACAAGGTGTCGCGACGCATCCCGTCGATCTTGTTCAGCGCCAGGATGACCTTGGTCTTGGTGGCCTGGAGATTGGCGATGATGGTCTCGGTGTCCTCGGCCGAGCGCCGGTCGGCCGCCGTGCCCTCCCGCCCTTCGGAATCGATGTGCGACTGGGCGTCGATCAGGTGAACCACCACATCGGCGTCTTCCGCCCCTCCCCAGGCCGAGGCCACCATGGCCCGGTCCAGGCGACGGCGCGGCGTGAAGATGCCAGGCGTGTCCACCAGAACGATCTGGGCGTCGCCCTCCATGGCGATGCCGCGCACGGGGAAGCGGGTCGTCTGCACCTTCTGGGTGACGATGGAGACCTTGGACCCG
Source organism: Brevundimonas sp. UBA6550 (assembly GCF_002434505.1). GTDB lineage: Bacteria > Pseudomonadota > Alphaproteobacteria > Caulobacterales > Caulobacteraceae > Brevundimonas. The sequence continues at coordinate 418,109 of NZ_DJKE01000008.1, read as the reverse complement.
GTCAGCCGGTTGACCAGCGTGGACTTGCCGGCGTTCGGCGCGCCGATGATGGCGGCGAAGCCCGCGCGCTGGTTTTCGATATCGGTCAAATGACGCCTTCACGTTTGAGGAGAGCCGTTGCGGCCGCCTTCTCCGCCTCCTGACGCGATCGCCCTTGCGCGGTCAAGGGCTGCACGTCCTGCACCGAAACTTCGACGGTGAATGTCGGTGCATGATCCGAACCCGTCCGATCGGCGACGCGATAGGTTGGAAGCGGTCGTCCCTGCCCTTGCGCCCACTCCTGCAGGGCCGACTTGGGATTGGTTACGGTGCGCGACGGCGGCGCCGACAGTTCATCGGCCCAGGCGTGCTCGAAGAAGGCGCGCGCCGCGTCCAGGCCGCCGTCCAGATAGACCGCCGCCAGCAGGGCTTCCACCGCATCGGCGATGACGCCCGCCTTGCGACGCCCGCCGGTCTTGGTCTCGCCCGGCGACAGCCTGAGCGCCGGGCCGACGCCCAGGGCCTCGCCCACGCGGGCGCAGGCGTTCTTGTCGACCAGGGCGTGCAGGCTGGACGACAGCTGGCCTTCGTCGGCGGTGGGGAAGTCGCTGGACAGCCGATCGGCCACCAGCAGTCCCAGCACCCGGTCGCCCAGGAACTCCAGCCGCTCGTTGTCGCGCGGGCCATGCACGCCCGCCGGCGCCCCCTCGCCCACGCTGGCGTGGGTCAGGGCGCGCTCCAGCAGCGCCTTGTCCGTGAACGCATGGCCGATCCGGCGCTCAAGCGCGACGACCGCCTCGGCCCGCAGATTGGCCATCAGTGAAGGACGTTGAAGAACCGGTCCAGACGCACGTTGAACCAGCTGACCGGGTTCCACAGCGAGGAGCCGGGCTTCCACGAGAACAGAATGATCTGCGCCTTGCCGACCAGGTTCTCGGCCGGGACCATGCCCACGCCGCTGGACTGTTCGACGCGGCTGTCGATCGAGTTGTCGCGGTTGTCGCCCATCATGAAGTAATGGCCGGCCGGCACCTCATAGACGGGCGTGTCGTCCAGATCGTTTCCGGGGCCGAAGTCCTGGGTCATGAAGCTCTTGCCCTCGGGCAGGGTCTCGCGGACCTCGGTGACCGGGCGCGGACCGAAGATGTCCTCGATCTCGGTGCGGCTGACGACCACGTCCTGCACGGGCTTGTCGTTGATATACAGCTTGTTGGCGATCATCTGGATGCGGTCGCCGGGCAGGCCGATCACGCGCTTGATGAAGTCGGTCTTGTTGTCGCGCGGCAGTTTGAACACGACGATGTCGCCGCGCTTGGGCGGCGAACCCATGATCCGACCGTCGAACAGCGGCGGGCTGAACGGGATGGAGTGTTTCGAGAAGCCGTACGACCATTTCGACACGACGATATAGTCGCCTTCGTACAGGTTCGGCTCCATCGAGGCCGACGGAATGGTGAAGGGCTGGAACAGGAATATCCGCAGCACCATGGCGATCAGCAGGGCGAAGACGATGGTCTTGAAAATTTCGCCGGTCTCGCTGGCCGCCGACGCCTTCTTGCCGCGCTCGCCGGGCGTGTTGGCATAGACCTTCTGGTTCGCCGTCGTCGGTTCCTGAACCGACTTGACCGGAGCGTCGGCTTCCGACGCCGCAAAACGTTCCTCGGGGATGGCGTCGCGCTCAGCGTCGTCGGGCTTTTGGTCTTCGCTCATGCGATCAGGCATCCTCGCCGCGTCCGCGCGGTCATCGCGCACGCCTATAACCTGATTACGACTGCGGCAAGGCTTCGATGACCACGAAGGCCAGCGCATAGGGATGTTCGTCGCTCAGCGTCAGGTGGATTTTCGCCTCGTGTCCGGGCGGCGTCAGACGCGCCAGATGCTCGACCGCGTGTCCGGTCAGCGCCATCGTCGGCTGGCCGGAGCGCAGGTTCACCACCCCCATGTCTTTCCAATAGACATCGGCCCGCATCCCCGTGCCCAAGGCCTTGGCGCAGGCCTCCTTGGCGGCGAACCGCTTGGCGTAGCTCCAGGCCGGGTCCGGTTTGCGGTCAGAGCGCGTGCGTTCCAACTCGGTGAAGCAGCGGTTCTTGAAGCGATCTCCGAACCGATCCAGCGAGGTCTGGATGCGGCGGATGTCCGAAAGATCGGCGCCGACCCCGATGATCATGCCGCGTCCATCGCCGCGCGCATCCGGCGGATGGCGGCGTCCAGGCCGATGAAGATCGATTCCCCGATCAGGAAATGGCCGATGTTCAGTTCGCGGATTTCCGGGATGGCCAGCATTCGCGGCGCCGTGTCGTAATCCAGTCCATGCCCCGCATGAACCTCCAGCCCCAGGATGTCGGCCTGGGCGGCCGCGGCTGCCAGACGTTCGAACTCGACCTCGCGTTCGCCGGGATCGGTCAGATGACAGTAGCGGCCGGTGTGAAACTCGACCACCTGGGCGCCGACGGCGGCGGCGGCCTCGACCTGGGCCTCGGCCGGTTCGATGAACAGCGAGACCCGGATGTCGGCCTCGGCCAGCGTCTTCACGACGGGGGCGATGCGGGCCTCATGACCGGCGACCGCCAGTCCGCCCTCTGTCGTCACCTCCTCGCGGCGTTCGGGCACCAGACAGGCGGCGTACGGCCGGTGGCGCAGGGCAATGGCCATCATCTCCTCCGTCACCGCCATCTCGAAGTTCAGCGGCTTGCCCGCGCGGGCGCATAGAGCGCTCAGCACGTCGATGTCGGCGTCGGTGATATGGCGACGATCTTCGCGCAGATGGGCGGTGATGCCGTCGGCGCCGGCCGCCAGCGCCGCCTCGGCCGCGCGGGCAGGATCGGGATGAATGCCGCCGCGCGCGTTTCGCACGGTGGCGACGTGGTCGATGTTGATACCGAGGCGAACGCGCTGGGTCATCTCAACTCCCGCTCATCCCGGCGGAAACCGGGACCCAGTTCTTTTGCACCACCATGCGCTGGCCGACGGCCTGCGCCTCTAGGTTCCGCCCATCGCCCAAAGTGCTGGGTCCCGGCTTGCGCCGGGATGAGCGGAAAGAGGAATTCACTTCGACAAACGCCGGCTGCCGGGATCTTCCACCGGCAGCGCGGCCAGTTCTGGCGGCAGGGCGTCGGCCGGATAGGCCGGCACGTCGAGCGAGGCCAGGGCGATCAGCGGCACGCCGACATCCGCCTTTCCGCCCGACCGATCCACGATACAGGCCGCCGCGATCACCTCGCCCCCCGCCGCCTGGATGGCCGCGATGCATTCGCGAGACGACAGGCCGGTCGTGACGATGTCCTCGACCATGACGACCTTCTCGCCCGGCTCGACCGAGAAGCCGCGACGAAGCTTGAAGGCGCCGCCTTCGCGCTCGACATACATCGACCGGACCTTCAGGTGTTTGGCCGTCTCATAGCCGGGAATGATGCCGCCCACGGCGGGCGAAATGGCGACATCCACCGGACCGACTGTGGCCACGACCTTCTCGGCCAGGGCCTTGCACAGCCGCTCGCAGCGCGCGCCGTCCATGAAGACCAGGTTCTTCTGCAGGAAGACCGGGCTGTGCAGACCGGAAGACAAAACGAAATGGCCTTCGCGCAGGGCGCCGGCGTCGCGGAACTCGTTGAGGACGTCTTGGGTGTTCATGACGCCGTTCTAGACCCGGATCGCGCCCGGATGAACCCTCCGGCTGCGCTTCAGTCGATGTTTTCGTTCGGCCTGAGACCGCGCGCCAGAAGTTCGGCCCAGACGCCCTCCGCATCCTCCGCATCCTCCGCGAAACCGATCAGGTCCAGATCCGAGGCCGCAATCATCCCATGCTCGACCAGGGCGTCGAAACCGATGACGGAGGTCCAATAGGCCCTGTCCACCAGAACGACGGGAACCGGCGGCGCCTTGCCCGTCTGGCGCAGGGTCAGGATCTCGAACATCTCGTCGAAGGTGCCGAAGCCCCCCGGAAACACCACCAGAGCATTGGCGCGCATGGCCAGATGCATCTTCCGCATTGCGAAATAGTGGAAAAGGAAAGTCAGTTCGGGCGTGGAATAGGCGTTCGGCTCCTGCTCATGCGGCAGGGTGATGTTGAAGCCGACGGAGGGCGCGCCGGCGTCGAGCGCCCCGCGATTGGCCGCCTCCATAATGCCCGGCCCGCCGCCGGTGGCGATGACGTTGTCGCGCGGTTCGCCGACCGATCCCCGAAACGCGCCGCCCCGTTCGGACGCCAGCCGACCAAAGGTCCGCGCCTGTTCGTACCAACGATGGCCCTCGCGGATGCGGGCGCTGCCGAAGACGACGATGGTGGAGCGCACGCCCCAGGCCCTCAGCGCCTCTTCGGCCTTGGCGTATTCCATCAGGAAACGGACGCCGCGCATGGAATCACCCATCAGGAAATCCTGATCCATCGCCGCCATGCGATAGGACGGCGACGCCATCTGGGCGGCGTTCGGCTTGGTCGTCTCGGTCATTCGCCCCGCGCGCGTTCCACGGAATCGACGGACGGATTGGCGCGCAGGGCGGCCATGATCATGGTCGCGTGTTTGGCGTCCTCGACCTCGACATCCACGTCCACGTCGAAGAAGTCCTGCTGGCGATGCGCCATCGACAGATTGATGATGTTGCCGCCGGCCTCCCCGATCAGGGTGGTCACCTGGCCCAGCACGCCCGGCGCGTTGCGGATGGTGGCGCGAATGCGGGCGGCGGCCACAGCATCCGTCTCGGCCTGAGGCGTCCACTGCAGATCGTGCCAGACCGAATCGTCGTCGGCGAAGGCCGCCAGGGTCTGGCAGTCGATGGTATGCACCGTCAGCCCGGCTTCCGGCTCCAGAATACCCACAATCCGGTCGCCCGGCACCGGGGTGCAGCATTGGCCGAAATGGACCGACACCCCGGGCGTCAGACCGCCGCCGCGCACGAACAGACGCGCCTTGTCGCCCTCGATCCGCTGTTTCTCCGGCCCGGCCTTCAGCCGTCCCTTCAGCGCGGGGAACAGGATTTCGGCTGTCGCGGTCGGCGACAGACGCCCGCGCCCCAGACCCTCGAACAGATCGTCCTCGCTGGCCGTGGCGAGGGTTTCCAGCACCGGCTTCAGCGACACGTCGGCCAGTGACTTGTCGATCCGCCCCAGGGTCTGATCCAGGGCGACCCGACCCAGCTTGATGAACTCCTCGCGCTCCGACGTGCGGATGTGGCGACGGATGGCGGACCGGGCGCGGCCGGTGACGGTCAGGCTGCGCCAGTCGGCGGGCACTTCGCGCTTGGAGCCGCGAATGATCTCGACCACGTCGCCATTCTGCAGCGGGGTGCGCATCGGCTTCAGCTCGCCGTTGACCTTGACCCCGACGGCGGTGTCCCCGACCTCGGTGTGGACGGCGTAGGCGAAGTCCAGCGGCATCCCCCCGCGCGGCAGGGTGACAAGCTGCCCTTTCGGCGTGAAGACGAACACCTGGTCCAGATACATTTCCAGCTTGGCGTGCTCGACCCAGTCCTCGCCGCCCTCGCCGTGCTCGATCACCTGAACCAGGTGGCGCAGGTTCTGCAGCGGATCGCGACCGCCGCCCTGCTCCATCGCCTCGCGGTCGAAACCATAGGACTGGTTCTTGTAGCGCCAGTGGGCGGCGACCCCATCCTCGGCGACGCGGTCCATCTCCTCGGTGCGAATCTGCATCTCGATCCGCAGGCCGCGCGGGCCGACGACCGTGGTGTGCAGCGAGCGATAGTTGTTCGACTTCGGCGTGGAGATGAAGTCCTTGAACCGTTCCGGCACCATCGGCCATTCGCGGTGGATGACGCCCAGCGCGCGGTAGCAGTCGTCCTCGGCCTCCACGATGACGCGAAAGCCGTAGATGTCGGACAGTGACGAAAAGCCGACCGACTTCCTCTGCAGCTTGCGCCAGATCGAATAGGGGGTCTTCTGCCGGCCATAGACATTGGCCTTCAGCCCGGCCTCGGACAACACCCGTTCGACCTCGCCCGCCACGCCCTCGATGGCGCGGCCATGCTCCAGCTTCAACGCCTCCAGCCGCCGTTCGATAGCGGTCTTGGCGGTCGGGTTCAGATGGGTGAAGGCCAGTTCTTCCAGCTCGGACGCGATCGAGTGGATGCCGATGGACCGGCCCAGCGGCGCATAGACTTCTAGCGTCTCGCGGCTGATCCGCTCGCGCTTCTCGGGCTTCACGTACTGGAGCGTGCGCATATTGTGCAGACGGTCGGCCAGCTTGACCAACAGCACCCGCACGTCCCGACTGATGGCCAGGATGAATTTGCGCAGGTTCTCGGCCTGGCGCGTGTGCTCGGCCTGAAGCTCCAGCCGCGACAGCTTGGTCACGCCCTCGACCAGGACCGCGACCTCCTCGCCGAACATGCCCGCGATGTCGTCGCGCGTCGCGGAGGTGTCCTCCACCACGTCATGCAGCAGGGCGGTGACGATGGTGGCGGTGTCGAGCTTGTAGTCGGTCAGTATGCCCGCGACCTGGATCGGGTGGGCGAAATAGGGATCGCCCGAGGCCCGCAGCTGCGAGCCGTGCATCTTCATCGCATAGACATAGGCGCGGTTCAGCAGCGCTTCGTCAGCGGTGGGGTCATAGGCCTTGACGGCCTCGATCAGCTCGAACTGGCGCAGAATGGGCGCGCGTTTCGGCTGCGGCGCCGAATCGGCGGGCGCCGTCTGGGGTTCGTTTTTGTTTGCAGCTTGGGGCGCCGGCGGAACCGCGTCGGTCCGCGCCGGCAGGATAGTGACGCCAGGGGCTCCCTCGGGCGTCAGTACCGCTCCTCCTGGCCGCCGTCGCGGTCGCTTTGCAGCGCGCGGATCAGCTCGGCCTCGGCCATGTTCATGTGCTGCGGTTCGGCCAGCAGGGCGACCGTTTCCGCCTCGTCCTCGGCTTCCGTACGCTCATCGACGCGCTGCAGCGTGGTGATGATGGTCTCGCGCAGTTCGTCCGGCGCCACGGTGTCGTCAGCAATCTCGCGCAGGGCGACGACCGGGTTCTTGTCGTTGTCGCGGTCGATGGTCAGGGCGGCGCCGTTGGCGATGCTGCGGGCGCGGTGGCCAGCCATCAGCACCAGGCCAAAGCGGTTCGGAACCTTCTCGATGCAGTCTTCGACGGTGACGCGGGCCATGAAATTCCTCGAACGCGGGGGAGAACCGCGTCAAATACAGATGGAGACTGCTTTTTGCAACGCCACAGGGGCGAAAGTGCGGCGCAGCCGCCCTGCCCGGCTCATGTCGTGGGGCGCGCGCCCGATCCGACCGAAGCCGTGGCGGCCAGATCAAGGGCTTTTCTTCCAACAGTCGGATGCACCCATTGGGGCGCGATTTCAGATAGCGGCCCCATCACGAACCGTCGTTCTGCGGCGCGAGGATGCGGCAGGATCAGCCCGTTCAGATCGCCGCTCAGCCGGCCATAGGCGATCAGGTCCAGATCCAGCGTGCGCGGGGCGTTGCGGACCGAACGCCGGCGGCCGAAGGCGTCCTCGATCCGGCCCAGGGTCGTCATCAGGGCGTGCGGGTCGTGGTCTGTGCGCACAATCGCGACCCCGTTCAGGAACGGCGGATCGGACGGGTCGGGCCAGGCCAGCGACGACCACCAGCAGGAACACGCGACGACATCGATCCCCTCGCTGCGGAACCGCGCCAGCGCCGCCTCCAGCGCCTCGCGGCAAGAGGCCCATACCCCCTTGTCATTGCAGCCCAGCGCAACGATGACTGCCTGGTCCAGGTTCAGCGTCTCGTCCATTCCCACATCGACGCGGGCGTTCGCCGGGGCGCCATTTTCTTCATTCCTTTTGTCGGCTTCGACCATGTTTCATTCCACCGACCGCCTGGCGATCTTCATCGACGGGTCCAACCTCTATTCCGCCGCTCGCGCGCTTCAACACGACATGGACTTCCGGCGGATGCTGGACTGGTTCCGCGAGAAATCGGTCGTGACCCGCGCCTATTATTACACGGCCATAGTCGAGGGCGAAGAGTTCTCGCCGGTGAAGCCGCTGGTCGATTGGCTGGACTACAACGGCTTTTCGGTCGTGACCAAGCCGGTCAAACGCTTCACCGACGGCGCGGGCCACAGCCGGATCAAGGGCAATATGGACATCGAGATCGCGGTGGACATGATGGAGCTGGCCCCACACATCGATCATGCCGTCCTGTTTTCCGGCGACGGCGATTTCCGCCGCGTGGTTCAGGCGATCCAGGCCAAGGGCGTGCGGGTCACGGTCATCTCGACCCAGAAGACCCAGCCGCCGCACATCGCCGACGAACTGCGTCGCCAGGCCGACGCCTTCCTGGACCTGAACGATCTGATGGCAGAGTTCGGCCGCCCGAAGGCCGCGCAATGAGCCTGACGCCCGAACCGCCCCGCGACTGCCCCCTGTGCCCGCGCCTGGTCGAATACCGCCGGGAGAACGCGCGCCAGAACCCCGACTGGTGGAACGGTCCGGCCGCCTCGTTCGGCGATCCGAATGCGCGGCTGCTGATCGCCGGCCTGGCGCCGGGCCGCATGGGCGCCAACCGCACAGGCCGGCCCTTCACCGGGGACCATGCCGGCTGGCTGCTGTACGACACGCTGAAGAAGGCCGGATTCGCACATGGCCATTACGACCCGAACGGGCACGACGACCTGACGCTGACGGATTGCATGATCACCAACGCCGTGCGCTGCGCGCCGCCCGGCAACAAGCCCCTGCCGATCGAGGAGACGACCTGCCGACCCTTCCTGATCGACCGGCTTAAGCTGCTGCCCAATCTGAAGGTGATCGTGACCCTGGGCGACGTGTCGCGCCGCAACATCCTGAAGGCCTTCGGACGACCCGCGTCGGCCATGCCGACGGGCCACGGAGCACAGGGCGAAGCGGGCGGCTACATCATCCTGAACAGCTATCACTGCTCGCGGCTGAACACGAACACCGGCCGGCTGACGCCCGAGATGTTCGAGGACATCTTCGCGCGCGTCCGCACCTTGATCGAAAGCTGACCTCCGCGGATCAGCCCTTGTCGCGCATCAGCCGGGCCTTGTCGCGCTGCCAGTCGCGCTCGGCCGAGGCTTCGCGCTTGTCGTGCAGCTTCTTGCCCTTGGCCAAGGCGATCTCCAGCTTGGCCTTGCCGGCGTCGTTCAGATACAGCCTCAGCGGAATGATCGTCTGGCCGTCGCGCTGAACCGCCCCGATCAGCCGGTCGATCTGCTTTCTGTGCAGCAGCAGCTTACGTGGCCGGCGTGGCTCGTGGTTGAACCGATACGCCTGTTTGTAAGGGGGAATGTCGGCGTTGATCAGCACGATCTCGCGCCCCTCCACCGCCGCATAGCTTTCGGCGATATTGGCCCGGCCGTCACGCAGCGCCTTGATCTCGGTGCCCAGCAGCTGGATCCCGGCCTCGATATTGTCCTCCAGGAAATAGTCGAAGCGCGCGCGTCGGTTCTCGGCGATCAGCTTGGATTTGGATTGCGGTTGAGGCGCCATCAGCCGACGCCCGCATCCGCCATGGCGCGGTCGATGATCGGCTTGACCGCGTCCGACGTCGGCGACAGCGGCAGGCGCGCCTCCTCGTTGCACAGGCCCAACTTGGCCAGGGCGTATTTGGTCGGCGCTGGCGAATTGTCCAGGAACAGCGCCTTGCACAGGCCGATCAACCGGCCCTGCCATTCCCGCGCCGTGCCGTAGTCGCCGGCCGTCATGGCGTTGTGAAGCGCGACCATGGCCTCGGGCGCGACGTTCGACGCCACCGAGATCAGCCCCACGCCGCCGTGAGCGTGATAGCCCAGATAGCTGGGATCATCGCCCGAGATCAGATCGAACTGGTCCGCGATGTTGGCGCGCATCCAACTGACGCGGCTCATGTCGCCGGTGGCGTCCTTGATGCCGACGATGTTCGGATGGGCCGCCAGGCGCGCGACGGTCTCATTTGCCAGATCGGCCCCCGTCCGCCCCGGCACGTTGTAAAGCAGGATCGGCAGTTGCACCGCGTCGGCGACCGCTTCGAAATGAGCCGCCATGCCCGCCTGGGATGGGCGAATATAATAGGGTGTCACGATCAAAGCGCCGTCTGCGCCCACCGTCTTAGCGTGACGGGTCAGGTCGATGGCTTCCTTGGTGTAGGGCGACCCCGTTCCGGCGATGACGCTGACCCGGCCGGCGACCAGACGCACGCACAGCTCGATGACGTGCTTGTGCTCGTCCAGATCCATGCTGGCGCCCTCGCCCGTCGTGCCCATCGGGACGACGCCGTGAACCCCTGCGGCGATCTGACGCTCGAGCAGTTTGGCGAATGCGGCTTCGTCCACGTTTCCGTCACGAAGTGGTGTGATCAGGGCGGTGATCACGCCCTTGAACAAGGGGGCGTTCATGAGACTAAGCTGGCCTGCGTGGGGAGCGACGATGGACGGATGTTCATCGCCTTTGCAATGAGCGCGGGACGTTAGGTCGCCAGCGGCTCCGCCGCAACCGGGATTGAATGGGAACAGGACAGATCATGATCGCGACCAGTCTGGCGGCGGCCCTCGCCGTCCTTGCGCCGAACCCGCAGGACGTCCTGCCCACCCAGCCTGTGCCCTATGCGTCGGCTTCCTCGTCCGTGCCCGGCTATTCCGCCACCTATCAGGGCCGCGTGCTGAACGATCAGGACACGGCGCTGTTTCGCCAGGGGCTGGCGGCCGCCCGCGCGCGCGACGTGTTCGGCGCCCAATCCGCCATGTCCCAGATCCGCGACGCCTCGGCGCGCAAGCTGGTCGAATGGGCGCTGATCGACACCTCGGGCGAGCAACTGGCCTACGCCGACCTCGCGCGGGGCCAGAGCGACCTGGCCAACTGGCCGCGCGGCGAATCACGTCGTGCAGCCGCCGAAAAGGTTCTGGACCGGTCCGGCCTGGGCGCCGACGCGGCCCTGTCGCTGATGTCGGACGGCAAGCCGACGACGGTCGAGGGCGCCATCGCCTACGCCTCGGCGCTGGAGCAACGCGGCCGCCAGGATCAGGCCCGCGATCTGGTGCGCGACTGGTGGCGCACGCGGTCGTTCGACGACGCGCCGCAATCGCGGATCCTGGCCCGTTGGGGCGCGTGGCTGACGCCGGCGGATCACGAGGCGCGGCTGAACATGCTGTTGCTGGGCCCGCACGGCCCGGCGACGCGCAGCATGGTCAATCTGGTGTCGCCCGAGCGCGCCGCTATCGCCAACACGGTCATGACCCTGCGCTCGGCCTACAGCCCTGACGCTGTCATCGCCAATCTGACGCCCGCCCAGGCGGCCGATCCGGCCGTGGTGCTGGAGCGCGTCCGCCTGCTGCGGTCGCAGAATCGCCAGTCGGAGGGTTTCGCCCTGCTGGCCAACCTGCCGCCCGCCCCGGCCCATACGACCGGCGACAACATCCTGTGGAGCGAGCGTCGCAACTATTTCTTGGACGCCCTGCAGCAAGGCAACTGGCGCGCCGCCTATGACGCCATGAACGGCCACGGCTTCACCTCGGGCGACCGGATGGTGGACGCCGAGTTCTTCGCCGGTTGGGTCGCCCTGACCAAGCTGAACCAGCCCGAGGTCGCCGCCCGCCATTTCGAGGCGCTGCGCACTGCATCGTCCACGCCCATCACCCAGGGCCGTGCCTACTACTGGCTGGGGCGGGCGGCCGAGGCCCGCGGCGAACGCGACGCGGCGCTGGGCTACTATCGCAACGGCGCCCAGCACTGGCAGACCTTCTATGGTCAACTGGCGGCCGAGAAGGCGGGCATGACCACGCTCCAGTTGCCGGGCGAACCCGTCCCGTCCCAGGCCGATATCGCGCGTTTCGAAGGCAATGAGATCGTGCGCGCCACCCGCATTCTGGGCGAGACGGGCGAGATGAGCTTGCTGCGCGTCTTCGCCTATCAGTTGGACAACGACCTGCCGACAATCAACGATCTGGCCCTGCTGATGGACCTGTCGCGCGGCTATGGCGAGGGCTTCACCGCCATGATGGTGGGACGCGCCGCCAGCCAGCGCGGCTTCGTCATGCCCGAGCGTATGTATCCGGTGCGCATCCCGCCCCAAGTCGCCGGCGCGGCCCCGCTGGAATTCACCCAGGCCATCACCCGCCAGGAATCCAGCTTCGATCCGCGCGCCCGTTCCGGCGCCGACGCGCGCGGCATGATGCAGTTCCTGCCGTCCACCGCCTCGGGCGTCGCTCGTCGCCTCGGCATGAGCTATTCGGCCGAACAGCTGTGGGACCCCGACTACAACATGACCCTGGGCAGCTATCACCTGGGCGAGCTGATGGCCGCCAACAACGGCTCCATGCTGCTGGCGACGGTGGGCTACAATGCCGGCCCGGCGCGTCCCAGCCAGTGGATCGCGCGCTGCGGCGACCCGCGCGGCGATGCGATCAAGACCATCGACTTCATCGAATGCGCCCCCTTCACCGAGACGCGCAACTATATGATGCGGGTGATGGAAAACATGGCGGTCTACAAGGCGCGCCTGAACGGCGGCACCGCCCCACTGACGCCCTCGGCCGACATATCGCGCGGCGCGGCCGCAGGCCCCAGGCCCTACGCGGGCTACTGAGCGCGGCGGGCCGCCAGCAGCGGTCCGTTCGGCCCTTCGACCCAGCCGCCGTCCAGCCCGAACGTCCGACGCAGGACGTCGGGCGCCAGCGCCTGCATCGGCGGAGCGTCGGCGACCATTTGGCCCCGGTCCATCACCACCACGCGGTCGGCGACGGTCGCGGCCAGGGTGAGGTCGTGCAGGCTGACCAGCACCCCCGCCCCCCTGTCGGCCCGCGCCCTCAACCGCTCCAGCACAAGCCGCTGGGCGTCCGGGTCCAGACCGGCGATGGGTTCGTCGGCCAGCAGCAGCGGCGCATCGACCACCAGCGCCCGCGCCAGCAGGACGCGCGCCCGCTCCCCGCCCGACATTTCCGCCACGCCGCGATCCGCCAGATGACCGGCGCCCACCTCATTCAGCGCAGCGCCGGCCCGCGCCAACGCCTCCGCGCCCGAAAGGAAGGGCGCGCCAAGGGCCGCCACCTCGACGGCCGGCAGGTTCCAGGCGATGCGTCGTTCCTGTGGCAGATAGGCCGCCCGTTCCGCGCGCTGACGGTGGGACAGGTCCGCGATCGGCGTTCCGCCCAGCCTGACCTGACCGCCGGTGGTCGCCAGCAGGCCCACAGCCGCGCGAATGGCGCTGCTCTTGCCCGCCCCATTCGGCCCGCACAGGGCGACGACCTCCCCGGCCGAAACCGACAGATCGATCCCATCCAGCACGACGGCCTGGCCCAGCAGCGCCCGAACACGCTCCAGCGACAGCAGGCTCACAGCCGCCACTCCCGCGCCGCGCGCCAGGCGATCAAGGCGAACAGCGGCGCACCGATCAGGGCCGTGAACACGCCCAGCTTCAGCTCCTGATCCGTCGGCGTCAGCCGCGCCAGCAGATCCGCAACGATCAGCATCAGCCCGCCGGCCAGCGCCGACGGCGCCAGTATCCGCTTCGCATCCCCCCGCACCAACGCCCGCACCAGATGGGGCGCCGCCAGACCCACGAAGCCGATGACGCCTGCCGCCGCGACCGCCGCCCCGGTCGCCACCGCCGCCGCAATCAGGGCGAACGCCCGCAGCCGCCCCATACTCAGGCCGGACGCCGCCGCGCCTTCGTCGCCCAGGGTCAGCATTCTCAGGCCGTCGCCAGACAGGATGGCGAACACGCCCGCGACGATCACCGCCGGCGTCACCCAGGCCACGTCGATCCAGCTTCGGTTCTGCACCGATCCCAACAACCATGACATGACCTCAGCCTGCGCGATGGGCGACGGCGACAGGTTGAAGATCAGGGCGGTGGCCGCGCCGGCGAAACTGGACACGGCCACGCCGAACAGGATCAACGCCTCGGGCGCCCGCATCGCTCTGGACGCGACGATCAGAAGGCCGCCCGCCAGCGCAGCCCCCGCCAAAGCTGACATCTCGATCAGGCCGGGCACGGCCGCCGCGCCCAGAACGATGGCTAACGCCGCCCCCAGCGCCGCCGTCGCCGACACGCCCAGCACACCCGGATCGGCCAGCGGATTGCGCAACAGCCCCTGCATCACCGCCCCCGCCAGCCCTAGAGCCGCGCCGACGACCAAGGCGCAGACCGCGCGCGGCGCGCGCACCTGCCACAGGACTTCCGCCGGTCCAGACGCCGGATCGCCAAAGGCGGCGCCATACAGCGCGCCCGTAAACTGCGTTTCACCCATCAGGATCGCCAGCGCCAGGGCCGCCACGATCAGCAAGCCCAGGATCAGGCACAGTCGCACCGTTCCGCTCATGGCCGACCCTCGGCCATCAGCGCCACCGCATCCGCCGCGAACCAGGCCGGGCAGGTCAGGGTCGCGGCCGGCAATCGCGCCGCCGTCCGTCCCTCGGCCGCCCGACGAACCACCGGATGCCGGCCCGGCCCGCGCAGGTCGGCCCGCAACTGATCGAAGAAGCCCAGGATGAACCGGACCGGCGGGTTCATGGCGATCCTTTCCACGCTGATCGCGCCGAATCCGGGCGCCGTCGTCAGATTGCGGAAACCCGCCGCCCGCATCATGGCTTCCATCAAGGTGCCGGGCCCCGACGTAAATCCGCCCGAGGTCAGATAGACCGCGCCCGGCGCCTGGGTCGCACGTCGCGCGGGCGCGGCCCGCGCCAGTTTGGCGTCCATCCGCTGTTCCAGCCTGCGCCCGCGCTCGACCTGGCCCAGCCCACCGGCCACCGTGCGAATGTTGCGCCGAACGCCCTCCAGATCCACGGCGTCCTCGATGGTGATCACCTTGACCCCGCGCTGCTCAAGCGCTGTCAACAGCCGAGGCTCGCCGCCCCAATAGCGCACCACGACATCGGGCCGAAACCCGACAGCCGCCTCCAGCGTCGGCCGTAAACGCAACCGCCCGGCGGCCTCGCGCCGCAGCCAGGCGTCGGGATCGTCGGCGCGGGGCGACAGCGCCAGCTGCGAATCCGGCGAGAGCGCCAGCACATATTGATCTGCACACTGATCAAGAGCCATGATGCGCAATGGCTGGGCCTCGGTGACGCCCGCAGCGCCGATCAGGATCAGGCCCGCCAGCGCCCCCCAGGTCCGCCTCATGGTCGAGGCAAACCGGCGAACACGGCGTCCAACATCGTATCCACAAGCAGCTGACGATCCGCCCACGGAAAATAGGGCTTGGTGATCATCAACGACACCACCCCATGCGCCGTCGCCCATATGGCCTGGGCCAGAACGCTCGGATCGCCCTTCAGCTCGCCCGCCGTCACCGCGTCGGCCACGGTCGCCTGCAGCGTCGTGAACAGACCGGCGCCCAGTTCGCGCGCCATGTCCTGCGCACCCTCGCGCGCCTCCACCGGCCGCGTCAGATAGATCAGGCGATAGGCGTTGGGATGGGCGAAGCCGAACGCGACATAGCCGTCGATCATGCGACGCAACCTTTGGATTGGCGGCCAATCCTCGTCGGCGACCGCAGCATTGGCGGCGATCAGGCGGGCGAAGGCGTCGCGGCAGATTTCCTGCAGGATCGCGCCCTTGTCGGGGAAATGCATATAGAGGGCCGTCGAAGACAGGCCGACCTCGTCCGCGATCTTGCGGATGGTGGCGCCCTCATAGCCGTGCTCGACGAAAATCCGTTCGGCCGCCGCCAGGATTTCGCCGCGCCGCGAATGGCCCTCGCCCTTCGGCTTTCGGGTCGTGCGCGAGGATGTCGAGGCGTCGGACAAACGGTTGCTCCAGATCGGGCGTCCTGAATAGCGACAATCCGTCCAAGGCGCCAACCGGCTTGCCGAACGCGGTTGGTTGCCATAGCGATTACAGGTTGAACGCGGCGCGGGGGCGAGGTGGCGAAGGACTGGACACATCCGGGCATCACGCCGCGCAGCAGCGGTGCATGGCGGCGTGCGCCCAGCGGATTTCAGGTGCTGGCGGCGACGGTATTCATCGGCAGCTACGCCTTCGCGGCGATCCGCTGGCCGGAGACGGCCTTCATGGCCGGACTGTTGATCGTCCAGGCGGCCTTCGTCCTGTCCGCCGTATGGAAGACGGTCATCGCCATCGCCAGCCTGCGCCGCCCCAGCCCGGCGCCCGTGCCCATCGAATGGCCCCGCTACACCATACTGGTCGCCCTGCACGACGAGGCGGCGGTGGCACCGGACCTGATCGCAAATCTGGCGCGCATCGACTATCCGGCTCATCGGCTGGAGGCCTTCATCGTGCTGGAGGCCCACGACGCCGCGACCCTGGCGGCGGTCGAGGCGGCGCCCAAGCCGGCGTGGCTGAAGACCTGCATTGTGCCGCCGGGCCATCCATTGACCAAGCCGCGCGCGCTGAACCACGCGCTGGCCCAGGCGCGCGGCGACCTTGTCACCATCTATGATGCGGAAGATCGCCCCCATCCGCAGCAACTGCGCCGCGCCGCTGCACGTTTTGTCGCCCAACCCCGGCTGGGCTGCCTGCAGGCGCCGTTGCGGATCAGGCCCTCGGGCCGAGCGGGATCGGCCTTTCTGGACCGCCAGTTCGCCTTCGAATACGCGGCTCTGTTCGAGGTGACCTTGCCAGGCATGGCGCGCCTTGGCCTGCCCTTTCCGCTGGGCGGCACCAGCAACCACATCCGCATGACGGCGCTGCGCGCGGCGGGCGGCTGGGACGCACACAATGTCACCGAGGACGCCGACCTGGGCTTTCGCCTGTGGTCGCTGGGCTGGACGCTGGACGTCATCGACTGCCCGACCTGGGAGACGCCGCCCGGCGGCCTGGACCGTTGGCTGCCCCAGCGTACGCGCTGGCTGAAGGGCTATATGCAGACCTGGGGCGTCCATACCCGACGTCCGCGCCGGCTGGGGCGGCGCGGCCTGCTGTCGCTGGTCATGACCCTGGGGGCGGCCATCCTGGCGGCGGGGGCCCATGCGCCCACCCTGGCTTGGCTGGCCTCTGCCGTGTTGGTCGGATTGCACGCCGGGATCGCGCCGGCGACGCCTTTGGCCTCCATCGCCGTCCTGGGGGCCGGGGTGATCGCCGCCTGGATGGGATGCGCGGTCGGCGCGCGGCGCGCGGGGCTGGACTATCGCCTCGGCGACATGTTGGCGGCGCCCGCCTATTGGTCGCTGCTCAGCCTGGCCTTCGTTCACGCCGCCTGGCGGCTGATCATCGAGCCGCACGTCTGGGACAAGACCCCGCACGACAGCGAGGTTCAGCCGCTGGAACTGGTCGTAATCGCCGACGACGCTGGACGCGAGGCCGCCTGAACGCCTATCAGCCCGACGATGGCGCCCGTTCTTTCCAAGACACCCGAAACTCTCGTGACCCGCGGCTGGTCCGACTATGCCCTGCTGGACAGCGGCGACGGCAAGAAGCTGGAACGCTACGGCCGTTATACGGTCGTCCGGCCCGAGCCGCAGTGTTTCTGGTCCCCGCGTGATCCCGCCGCCTTCGACGCCGCGACCGCCCTGTTCGATCCGCAGCAGGAGGAAGAGGATTCCGGCCGCTGGAAGTTCGACAAGCACGGCCCCGTCGACGCCTTCCCGCTGAAATGGCGCGACGTGAAGTTCACGGGCCGCTTCACCCCCTTCCGCCACCTGGCCTTCTTCCCTGAACAGGCCGCAAACTGGGAATGGCTGGACAAGCGGGTGCGGGATTTCTCGCAATCAGCCGGCCGTGCCCCCAAGCTGCTTAACCTGTTCGGCTACACCGGGGTGGCCAGTCTGGCCGCGGCTGCGGCCGGCGCCGAGGTCACCCACGTCGACGCCTCCAAGAAGTCCGTCGCCTACGCCCGCGAGAACGCCGAACAGTCGGGCTTGGCTCAGCATCCGATCCGCTGGATCGTCGAGGACGCCCGCAAATATGTGGCGCGCGAGGTTCGTCGCGGCTCCAAATACGACGGCATCATTCTGGACCCGCCAAAATACGGTCGTGGACCGACCGGCGAGGTCTGGCGGCTGTTCGAGGACATGCCGGGTCTGCTGAAGGACTGCGCCGCCCTGTTGGCCGACGACGCCGACTTCCTGCTGCTGAACGCCTATGCGGCGCGCGTATCCGGTCTGTCGCTGGCGCACCTGATGGCCGAGGCGACCCATGATCGCGGCGGGCGCATCGACTGGGGCGAACTGGCCCTGTCCGAAGATGGCCAGGACGCCCGCGCCATTGGCCTGTCCTTCTTCGCGCGGTGGTCGCGATGAGCGCGCGGGACGAATACCGCGTCATCACCTCGCTGACGAACGACACCATCAAGGCCGTCCGCGCCCTGCATATGCGCAAGGAACGCGACCTGACCGGGACCTTCCTGGCCGAGGGTCTGAAGTTCATCGGCGAGGCGCTGGATCAGGGCCGCGCGCCTAGAATGCTGCTGGTCGGCGAAGACGCCCGCCCTCATCCGCTGCTGGACCGCGCCAAGGCGGAAACGCGCAAGGCGGGCGGCGACATCATCATCGTCACCCACGCCATCCTGGAAAAGATCAGCCGACGCGACAATCCCCAGACGGTGCTGGGCGTGTTCGAACAGGCCTATGCGCCGTTGGACAGCCTGGACCCCGCCTCGGCGCCCTGCTGGGTCGCGCTGGAGCAGGTGCGCGATCCCGGCAATCTGGGCACCATCATCCGCACGGCGGACGCGGCGGGCTGCGGCGGCGTCATCCTGATCGGCGACTGCGTCGATCCCTATTCGGTCGAGGCCGTGCGCGCGACCATGGGTTCGGTCTTCGCTGTCTCGATCACCAAGACCACGCCCGACGCCTTCCTGGCGTGGCGCAAGACTTGGCCCGGCAGTGTCGTCGGCACCCGTTTGGACGCCACGGTCAGCCATCGCTCGGCGGTGATGCAGAAGCCGTCGTTGATCCTGATGGGCAACGAACAGGCCGGCCTGACCGACCAACTGGCCGCCGCCTGCGACGTCAACGTCAAGATCCCGATGCGCGGCCGGGCCGACAGTCTGAACCTAGCCATCGCCACCGGCATAATGGTCTATGCCGCCACCGACGAAGCCTAGCGCTTCTCTTCCGGCGCCACCCGACCCATGCCCCACAGGGCGACGATGGTGATCAGGGCGGACACGGCCAGATAACCGCCGACCGCCGCCGGCCCGAACCGCTCGGCCAGTTTCAGCGCGATATAGGGCGCCAGCGACGCGCCCAGAATGCCCGCCAGATTGAAGGCCATCGACGCCCCGGTATAGCGCACCGCCGTCGGGAACGGTCGGGCCATGGCCGCGCCGATGGGGCCATAGGTGCAGCCCATCAGGGCGAACCCCAGGGCGAAGAAGATCAGCAGCCCGGTCAGCCCGCCCCCGAACAGGGTGGCGAACAGAAAACCGAACAGGCCGATCCCGATGGACGACGCGATCAGCACCCTCACCTGCCCGTACCGATCCGCCAGCAGGGCCGTCACCGGAATGAAGGCGGCGAAGAACAGCACGCCGATCAACTGGATCGGCAGCACGTCGGCCCGCGCCAGCCCCATCCCCGTCGTCGCCCACCCCAGGGCGAAGACCGTCATCAGATAGAACAGGGTGAAGGTCGTCACGCCGCTGAAGGTGCCCAGCACCAGTGCGGCCTTGTGATGCGAAAACAGGGTCACGGCCGGCGCCTTGACCCGCTCGTCGCGGTCTACGGCCTTCTGGAACTCGGGCGTCTCGGTGATCTTCAGCCGCACCCACAGGCCGACGAACACCAGGACGGCGCTGGCCAGGAAGGGGATGCGCCAGCCCCAGCTCTCGAATGCGGCTTCGCTCAGGGTCGAGGTCAGGGCGATAAAGGCGGTAGTGGACAGGATGAAGCCGATGGGGGCGCCCAGTTGGGGGAACATGCCGAACCAGGCCTTCTTGCCGGGCGGCGCATTCTCGGTCGCCAGCAGGACCGCCCCGCCCCACTCGCCGCCCAGGCCCAGCCCCTGTCCGAAGCGGCAAACCGCCAGCAGCAGGGGCGCCAGCAGGCCGACCTGCTGGTGCGTCGGCAATAGACCGATGGCCACGGTCGACAGCCCCATGGTCATCAGGGCCGCCACCAGCGTCGCCTTGCGCCCCACCCGGTCGCCGAAATGGCCGAACGCCAGGGCGCCGATAGGCCGTGCGAAGAAGGCTATGGAGAAGGTGGCGAACGACGACAGCAGCGCCGTGCCCGGATCGTCGCCCGGGAAGAACAGGATCGGAAACACCAGCACCGCCGCCGTGGCGTAGATGTAGAAGTCGAAGAATTCGATCGTCGTGCCGATCAGGCTGGCGAACAGCACGCGGCCGGTGGAGTTCTTGGGCAGGACTTCGGACATGGTTTCGGCTCCCAGCAACCTGCTGCGATGCCCGCAAGGCGGCCCTGCCGTCAAGCCGATCAGGTCCCGCGCGGCTTCACCCGGTTTGTCGGCTGCGCCTCGGCCGGGTTCTCGGGCCAGGGGTGGCGCGGATAGCGGCCCCGCATCTCGGCTCGCACCGCCGCCCACGACCCCGACCAGAAGCGCGGCAGGTCCTTTGTCACCTGCACCGGCCGGCGCGCGGGCGACAGCAGCGCCAGGGTCAGGGGCACGCCGTTCGCCACGGTCGGGTGGGTCGTCACCCCGAACAGTTCCTGCACGCGAATGTCCACGCGCGGCCCGCCCTCGGCCGAATAATCGATGGCAGCCGATCCCAGCGGCGTCACCAACCGCGCCGGCGCCAGTTCGTCCAGCCGACGCTGCAGGTCCCATGGGATCAGCCCGCGCAGCGCTTCCGCCAGTCGCGCGTCGCCGATGGCGTCCAAAGCCTTCGCACCCTCCAGCAACGGCCACAGCCAGTCTTCGCGCGCCGCCAGCAGGGCTGCGTCCGATACATCCGGCCAGGCGACGTCCTGGTCGTGCAGAAAGGCCAGCCGCGCCCTGAGGCCTTCCGCCTGTTCGCCCCAACGCAGCGCGCCCAGCCCCTCGGCCTCCACCTCGGCGCGCAGGGCGGCGTTCAGCATTTTTGCGTCCGGCGCGCCGACCACCTTCTCGTCCAGAACGATGGCGCGGATCCTTCGCGACCGCCGGATCACCGCCCGACCGGACGGTTCGCGCGCCATCCGGTCCTCGGTGGTGATAAGACGCGCCAGCTCGGTTTCCACCGCCTCCGAATCCAACGCCGCCGCCAGCCGCACCCGATCGCGCACATCGCCGCCACCCAGTTCGGCGACCGCCAGCCAAGGCGCGCGCGCCAGATGATCCGACGCCTCCAGCATGGCGCCGCGTCCGCTGGCCAGCAGGAACTCGCCGGACCTGCCCCGCGCCTTCGCGATCCGTTCGGGAAAAGCCTCGGCCAGCAACAGTCCCGGATGGACCGTCTCGCCCGACCCGCCGCCCGCCGCCCTGGCCCAGCGATCCGCCAGCTTCAGCGCATCGCGCGCGCGCGGCGACTGATCCCGCGTCAGGCCGACCAGACGGTCCGACAGATCGACGCCCGATCCGCCCAGCCCCGGCTCGCTCAACACCGCCGCGATCCGAGCGCCGGCCAGGGCGTCGCCCCGATCCGAGGCGACAGCGACCATATGGGCCAGACGCGGCGGCAGCGGGATTTTCGTCAGCCGCATCCCATGTGCCGACAATCCGCCATCGGCCCGCAGCGCGCCCAGGCGGGTCAGCACATTGCGCGCTTCGGCCATTGCGCCGGCGGGTGGCGGGTCCAGCAGCGCCAGCCCCTCGACCGACCGCGCGCCCCATCGCGCCAGATCCAGCGCCAGGCCGGTCAGGTCCGCCTCCTGGATTTCGGGCCGCTGGTGCGCGACCAACCCCCGCGTCTGCTCCTCGTCCCACAGGCGGTAGCAGACGCCCGGCGCCGTGCGCCCCGCCCGCCCGCGCCGCTGTTCGGCCGAGGACCGGCTGACCTTGACCGTCGCCAGTCGCGTCAGGCCGCTGGACGGTTCGAAACGCGGCACGCGCGACAGGCCGCCGTCGATCACCACCCGCACGCCCTCGATGGTCAGGCTGGTCTCCGCGACCGAGGTGGCCAGCACCAGTTTGCGCCGTCCCTGCGCCGCCGGTTCGATGGCGCGGTCCTGTTCGGCGCGGTCCAGGCCGCCGTAAAGCGGCGTAACGTCCACATCGGCCAGCCGCAGCCGTTCCCTGACCAGACGCGCGACGCGGTGAATCTCACCCTGCCCCGGCATGAAGACCAGGATCGACCCGCTCTCCTCGCCCAAGGCCGTCAGGCAGGCCCGCGTCACCGCGTCTTCGAACCGCTCGGCCGGATTGCGGCCCAGGTATCGGGTCTCGACCGGAAACACCCGCCCCTCGGCCTCGATCACCGGCGCGCCGTCCAGCAGACGCGAGACGCCGACGACATCCAGCGTCGCCGACATGACCAGCAGCCGCAGATCGTCGCGCAACAGCCCCTGGGTCTCGCGCGCCAACGCCAGGCCCAGGTCGGCGTCCAGACTGCGTTCGTGAAACTCGTCGAACAGGACCGCGCCCACGCCCTCCAGACCCGGATCGTCCAGGATCATGCGCGTGAACACGCCCTCGGTGATGACCTCGATCCGGGTCGTCGCCCCGATACGGCTTTGCAGCCTTGTGCGATAACCGACCGTCCCCCCGGCCTGTTGGCCCAGCGTCGCCGCCATCCGATCCGCCGCCGCCCGCGCCGCCAGCCGTCGCGGCTCCAGCACCAGGATCTTGCCGTCGCCCAGCCACGGCTGATCCAGCAAGGCGAGCGGCACGACCGTCGTCTTGCCCGCGCCGGGCGGCGCGGCCAGCACGGCCGTGTTTCCGGCGCCCAAGGCGGCCTTCAGCGGGTCCAGAACGGCGTGGATCGGCAACATATCCGGCCTGTAGCCGACCCTGGGGCGATCACGAAAGCGTCGTCCGGCCTTTACTGCGCCGTCATGCGCGTTGCGCGCCGTCCCATCCGCCGCTAGCGTCCGCCCAAACCCAGCCGAGGGGCTGGCTTATAATGTGGGGAATAAATCTATGTGGCGCGTCAAATCGTTGGATGCGATTCTCGCATCCGCGGAGAAAAAATCGCTAACCCGAACCCTGGGCCCCGTTCAGCTGACCTTGCTGGGCGTGGGCGCGATCATCGGCACCGGCATCTTCGTCCTGACCTCCGAGGCCGCCCAGAAGGCCGGCCCCGGCATGATGTGGAGCTTCGTCATCGCCGCTGCGGTCTGCGCCGTGGCGGCGCTTTGCTATTCAGAAATCGCTTCGATGGTGCCGGTCTCCGGCTCGGCCTACACCTACACCTATGCGGTGATGGGCGAGTTGCTGGCCTGGATGGTGGGCTGGGCGCTCATTCTTGAATACGCCGTCGCGGCCTCGGCGGTGTCCGTCGGCTGGTCCGGCTATTTCATCGGCCTCCTGCAGAGTTGGGGCATAAGCTTGCCACAGGCCATAGCCGTCGGCCCCTACGCCGGCGGCGTCATGAACCTGCCGGCCCTGCTGATCGCGCTTCTCATCACCGGCCTGCTGATGATCGGGACCAGCGAAAGCGCGCGCGTCAACGCCGTTCTGGTCGCCATCAAGGTCACGGCCCTGACGGTCTTCATCGTCCTGACCGTGCCGGTGCTGAAGGGCGCCAACTTCACGCCCTTCACGCCGAACGGCTGGTTCGGCGACGGCCATGGCGCGGGCCTTGGCGTCGTCGGCGCCGCGGCCTCGATCTTCTTCGCCTATGTCGGCTTCGACGCCGTTTCGACGGCGGCCGAAGAAACCAAGAACCCGCAACGCAACGTGCCCATCGGCCTGATCGCGTCGCTGGGCATCTGCACCATCTTCTATCTGCTGGTCGCCGCCGGCGCGATCGGCGCCATCGGCGCCCAACCGCTGCTCGGTCCGAACGGCGAGGTGCTGCACGCCGGTTCGTCGGCCCTGGCCGCGCAGTGCTCCACCTTCTCGTCGATGCAGGAGCCTCTGGTCTGCTCGCGCGAAGCCCTGGCCCACGTCCTGCGCGTCGTCGGTCATGAGCGCATCGGCGACCTGATCGGCATCGCCGCCTTCCTGGCCCTGCCGTCGGTCATCCTGATCATGCTGTTCGGTCAGACCCGCATCTTCTTCGTGATGGCGCGTGACGGCCTGCTACCCGGCTTCCTGGCCACCATCCACCCCAAGTGGAAGACGCCGCACATCGTCACCATGATCACCGGCGCGGCCGTGGCCGTCTTCGCCGCCTTCCTGCCCGTCGGCCAACTGGCGGACATCTCCAACTCCGGCACCCTGTTCGCCTTCTTCATGGTGGCGATCGCGGTGATGATCCTGCGCGTGACCCAGCCGAACCGTCACCGCCCGTTCAAGACGCCCCTGGTGTGGATCATCGCCCCGCTGGCGGTGCTGGGCACCCTGGGCCTGTTCTTCAACCTGCCGACGGAATCCAAACTGGTTTTGCCAATCTGGGGCGCCGTCGGCCTGGTGGTCTATTTCGCCTACGGCTATCGCAAGAGCCACGTCGGACGCGGTCTGGTCGAGGTTCACGAGACGGACAGCGACGCACCGCCTCCGCCTGTTCCGCCGATCAAGTAAGAAGAAAGGCCCCGGAGCGATCCGGGGCCTTTTTTATTGTGGTGCGGATGAGAGGACTCGAACCTCCACGCCTCTCGGCGCTGGAACCTAAATCCAGTGCGTCTACCAGTTCCGCCACATCCGCATTCAGGTAGGCCGTCGCCTCTAGAGGCTGGCGACCGTCAGGGCAAGGGTCAACGACGCCCCGCCACCAGTTCATTGCGGATATTGCGCCCCAGCGGATCGCGCGCCTGCCAGCTGTCGCCGACGTCCGCCTCGACCATGCGGCTGCAGAAGCGGGGCAAGATCTGGCGCGGCGCGAAATCGCTGAGACAGATTCGGCCGTTCTCGGCCGTCCAGCGCGCGTTCAGCCGCCGCCCGTCCGAAAACTGCGACGTGTAACGCCCGTCAGGCTCGAAGAAATGCTTCACCCACTGCCCGTTGGGATAGTGGGACACGATGGTGTTGCCAAAGGCGTTGGACATGCCCGCGCTGGCCGTCGACGCCGCAGCCAAGCCCGCCAGCGCCAATCCGCCGATCCAGATGCCGTATTTCAACCCGTCCCTCCTGCGCTGTCCCCAGCATCGACTATCGACGATACACAAGACAGCGCAAGCGGAATGGTTCCGTCGTCAGCCGTTGCCGCGACGGCCCGATTCGAACAGGAACCAGACGCGCTTCTCGCTCTCGTCGATCCAGTTCTCCAGCAGGCTGGCGGTGGCGATGTCATTATGCTCGTCGCATAGGTCGTGCGCCTCGCGCATCCGGCCGATCAGTTCGCCATTGTCGTCGCGAAGCTCGGCCAGCATATCCAGCGGATCGACATAGTCCGCATCGTTGTCGGCGATCCGCGATTCCTTCGCGATCTGACCGATGGAGCGCAGCGTCGTCCCCCCGATCTTGCGCGCCCGCTCGGCCATCGGATCCGTCATGGCAAGAATTTCCGCCGACTGCTCGTCCAGCAGCAGGTGATAGTCCCGGAAATGCGGCCCCGACACGTGCCAGTGGAAGTTCTTGGTCTTGATGTAGAGCGCGAACGTATCGGCCAACAGCGCGGTCAGCGCGGCGGAAATATCCCGCGTCGCCTCTTCCGACAGGCTGGTGGGCGTTCTCAACGGCGCCAAGCGCTTCTCACGGGCGGTGACCATTCTCGTTCTCCTCAGCAATGATCCGCCGTCTAGCTAGGAAACGAACAGGCCGAACGGAAGCCCCATTCCTGACAAGCCTTCGTTTGCTCCCCTGCGCAAAAGCGAAACCGACTATCCGGCCGGCCCTCCACTGGTTGGAGATGAAGATTGGTCAAGTTGAACGAGCCGATACCCAATGCCGGGCTCGGTCACCAGCATGACCGGCTGGGCCGGGTCCGTCTCCAGCTTATGCCGCAATTGGCCCACGACGACCCGCAGATATTGCACGTCGTCGGCATGGCCGGCGCCCCATATGGCCTTCAGCAGATCGGCGTGGCCCAGCACCTTGCCGGCGTTGCGTGCGAGGTAGGCCAGGACGTCGTATTCCTTGGGGCGCAGCTTCACCCGTTCGCCGGCGCGGGTGACGATGCGACGGTCCAGGTCGATCACCACATCGCCCGCCGTGATCATGCCCCCGACAACCGGCGTCAGCGCGCCCTGGCGCAGGCCGGCACGGATGCGTGCCAGCAGTTCGCCGACGCCGAACGGCTTTTCGACATAGTCGTTGGCGCCCAGGTCCAGGGCCGTGATCTTCTCGGCCTCGCGGTCACGGGCGGACAGGACGATGATCGGCCCCGGATAGAATTCCCGCGCGCGGGTCAGCACATCCTTGCCGTCCATATCGGGCAGTCCCAGGTCCAGAACCACGGCGTCGGGGCTCCACAGGGCGATGGCGCGCAGGCCCTCCTGCCCGCTGTCGGCGCGGCGGGGTTCGTAGCCGGCGGCGTCCAGGGCGGGCGCCAGGAAACGATGGATCTGGGGTTCGTCGTCGATGACCAGAACCTGGGGGCGAACGGCGGACATCACAGCAGATCCGGGTGGGTGGCGATGGATTTGGGCAGGCGGATCAGGATGCGGGTTCCGCGTCTGCCGTCGGCGTCGTCCTGGATCGGGCTGGCGGCGGCGATGCGGCCGCGCATGGCCTCGACGAAGCCCTTGGCGATGGCCAGGCCCAGGCCCGCCCCTTTCGCGCGGTCGGTCGGCTCCTCCATGCGGCGGAACTTGTCGAACACCCGTTCCAGCTCGGCGGTCGGAATGCCGCGCCCCTGATCTTCGATGGAGATGACGACGGCGCCGCGATCCTCATAAGCCGCCAGTTCGATGGTCGTGCCGTCGGGACTGTAGGCGATGGCGTTCTCGAGGATGTTGACCACCGCCTGTTCTAGCAGGCCCGGATCGGCCTCGACCAGGCTGAGCTGGGCCGGGAAGTCGCGCGTGACCTTGCGCCGGCCCAGGCGACGCGATACGCGGTCGGCGGCAGTGTTCAGGATGTCGCGCACATCGGTCCAGTCCGTGCGGACGTTCAGCCCCCCACCCTCCAGCCGCGTCATGTCCAGCAAATCCCCGACATAGCGCGACAGGCGTTCGGCCTCCTCGCGGATGCTGAGCAGCAGGTCGTCTCGGACCTCGGGCTTCAGGGTCGCGCCATAGTCGATCAGGGTCGTCGCCGAGCCCAGGACGGTGGACAGGGGCGTGCGCAGGTCGTGGCTGACCGAGTTCATCAGGGCGGCGCGGAAACGATCGGCGCGGCGCAGGGTCTCGGTCTCCAGCGCCTGCCCGGCCAGATCGGCCCGCTCCAGCGCCACGGCGCCCTGATCCAGCAAGGCCATGGCCAGACGTTCTTCGTCCGAGCCCGCCGCCACGGCCGAGGCGTCTATGCCCGCCACGCCCGCCCGGCCGCGCACGCCCTGAAGGGGCTGAAACCGCCAATGGGTCTGCGGCAGGGTGCCGGTGCCGTGGCCCGTGACCTCGCCGTGGGTCCAGGCCCAGCGGGCGGCGGCCATGGCGTCGGGGGCCAGGGTTACGCCCTCGGGGCTGGCGGCGGTCAGGACGATGTCCTCGCCGTCCGGAAGAAGGACGACGGCGCCCGCGCCGGCGGCGGCCGAGGCCTGTTCGGCCAGGCTGCGGGCCGTGGTCGCGCGATCCTGACCGGCCGACAGGGTCTGGCTGGCGGCCAGCAGGGCCGAAACGGCGGCGGCGCGACGCTGGGCCGCCCTGGCCTGTTCGCGCACCCGCCCCGCCAGGGCGCCCGTGCCGAGGGCCACGCCCCAGAACAGGATCAGGGTCAGAACATCCGTCGGCGAACCGATCAGGAAGCTGTAGCGCGGCTGGAGGAACAGGAAGTTGTAGGTCAGGAAGGCCAGAGTCGCCGCCGCCAGAGCGGGCCTGAGCCCGTTCAGCACCCCGGCCGCCACCACCGCCGCCAGATAGATGACGCCCAGATCGACCCGCTCGAACCGGGCGTCCAGCAACAGGGCCGCCCCTGTCGCCGCCAGCACGAACCCCGCCCCGACCGGATAGCCGCGCCAGTCCAGCGCCGCCCGGACGCCCGACCGGGTCGGGGGATCGGGTGCGGTCAGATCGCCCTCGGTCACCACGTGGACAGCGACTCCTTGCGCTTTGCGCAGCAGTTCGGTCGCCAGGGCCCGGCCGGTCCATTCGGCGAACCGCCCGCCGCGCGTTTTGCCGATGACGATCTGGGTGACGTTGTTGCGATGGGCGTGATCCAGCACGGCGCGCACCACATCGTCGCCGCTGATGGTGACGGGCCGTCCGCCCAACTGCTCCGCCAGCTTGAAGGCTTCGGACAACCGTCCTGCCGACCGCGCGTCGGCGCGCGATCCGCTGGGCCGTTCGACGTGGGCCACCGACCAGGGGGCGTCCATCATCATGTCCGACATCCGCCGCCCGGTCCGCACCAGGGAGGCGGTCATCGCGTCGCCGCCGACCAGGACCAGGATCCGCTCGTTAGCCGCCCACGGCCCCGACACGCCCCGCTCGCGCAGGTGTGACAGCAGTTGATCGTCCACCGTCTGGGCCGCGCGGCGCAGGGCCAGTTCGCGCAGGGCCGTCAGATTCTCGATCCTGAAGAAGTTCTCGGACGCGACCCGCGCCGTCTCGGGCACATAGACCTTGCCCTCGGCCAGACGCGCCCGCAGGTCCTCGGGCGTGATGTCGATGACCTCGATGTCGTCGGCGCCGGTCAGTACGCTGTCGGGCACGGCCTCGCGCTGGCGAACCCCGGTGATGCGCAGAATGACGTCGGACAAGCTTTCCAGATGCTGGATGTTCAGCGTGGTCCAGACGTCGATGCCGGCGTCGCGCAGTTCCTCCACATCCTGCCAGCGCTTGGGATGGCGCGAACCGGGCGCGTTGGAATGGGCGTATTCGTCCACCAACAGCAGTTCGGGCCGCCGCGCCAGGGCGCCGTCGAGGTCGAACTCCATCAAGGCGCGGTCGCGGTGTTCGATGGGCGCGCGCGGCATGACGTCCAGCCCGCGCAGCAGGCTCATCGTCTCCTTGCGGCCGTGGGTCTCGACCACGCCGACGACGACATCCAGCCCCTCGGCCTTTCGGCGGCGCGCGGCGCGCAGCATCTCATAAGTCTTGCCCACGCCGGGCGACATGCCCAGAAACACCTTCAGCCGCCCGCGCTTGCGGCGCGGAGCGGCTGAAGGGCCGGGCGTGGTTTCGCTCGACGTCTCGGGCAATCAGCCCTCCGCGCCGAAGCGGGCGTCCAGCGCGCGGTTGGTCATCAGGACATTGACGTGCGGCTGGCCGATGAAGCCCAGGAAGGCCCCCTCGATGTGCGCCTCGATGATGCTCTGGACCTGCTGCACGGGAACGCCTCTGGCGCGGGCGATCCGCGCGGCCTGAAGTCGAGCGTAGGCCGGGGACACGTCCGGGTCGAGACCGGAACCCGAGGTCGTCACCGCATCGGCGGGGATGATCCCCGGCCCGTCCTCGGCGCGGATCGCCCTGGCGCTTTCGGCGACGCGGGCGGCCAGGTCCGGGTTCAGCGGCCCCAGGTTCGAGCCGGACGAGGCGGCGGCGTCATAGCCCTTGCCCGCCGCCGAAGGGCGGGGGTGCAAATAGGCGGCGCCCGCGAAGGGCTGACCGATCAGGACCGAGCCGACGATCTGGCCTCGTCCATCGCGCACCAGACTGCCGTCGGCCTGATCGGGGAAGACCGCCTGTGCGATCCCGGTGACCGCCAGCGGATAGGCCAGGCCCAGCAGCAGGGTGAACAGGGCCATCATGACGACGGCCGGACGAAGTTGATTGACCATGATCGTCGCCTCAGAAGGCGGCTTTCAGCGTGGCAGCGGCGCGCGCGCCATAGCCCTCGCCGAAGCCGTGCTGGTCGGTGTCGTGATAGCGCACGTCCAGCGCCAGATTGCGGGTCAGCTGATAGGCCGCGCCCAGGTTCCAGGTCGTATAGTCCAGGTCCGAAGACACCCACTGACGACCGACCGCGCCGGATATCGTCCACTTGTCGGCGGGGCGGACGGCGCCGTTGATCTCGGCATAGGTCGCCTGATCCTCGGCCGCGCCGAAGAAATCCGGCGAATGATAGACTGCGGCGCCCAGGGTTGCGGGACCGACGGCGCGCGAGGCCGCAGCCTTCAGCTCGACATAGTCATAGTCCGCGCCCTCGGGCTGACCGGGGTAGAGATAGCCGACCACGCCGAAGTCCAGCGCATAGCCGGCGACCTCGGGCCGATAGCCGGCGTAGAGATCGACCTCGGCGTCCGTGCTGTCGCCGAAATCGACGTTGGAGGCCCAGGCGCCGGCGTAGAATCCTTCTTTCGTCAGATCGACGCCCGCCGATATCGCGGGCTTTTCCTGCGTTTGGCTGACGCCGCGGAAAACGTAGTCGGAGGTGACGGAGACGTTTGCCGACACGTCCTGAGCCCTGGCTTCGCTGCACAGGCCAAGGCCGGAAAGGCCCAAGATGCAGGCGGCGGCGAACCAGGCGTCGTTGCGGCCCGTGGCCCTTGAGAGAGGTTTACGCATGAGGATGTCCTTGGAAACGCGCATCAGGCCAGGCCGAGCGCGGAGATGAGAAGGTCGATCAGCTTGATGCCGACGAAGGGCGCGATCAGGCCGCCCAGGCCGTAGATCAGCAGGTTGCGACCCAGCAGGGCGCCGGCGCCGATGGCCCGGTATCTGACGCCCTTCAGCGCCAGCGGGATCAGGGCGACGATGACCAGGGCGTTGAAGATGACCGCCGACAGGATGGCGCTCTCGGGGCTGTGCAGCCGCATGATGTTCAGCGCGCCCAGCGACGGCAGGGCCACCACGAACATCGCCGGGATGATGGCGAAATATTTGGCCACGTCGTTGGCGACCGAGAAGGTGGTCAGGGCGCCGCGCGTGATCAGCAACTGCTTGCCGACCTCGACGATCTCGATGACCTTGGTCGGGTCGCTGTCCAGATCGACCATATTGCCCGCCTCGCGCGCGGCCTGGGCCCCGGTCTGCATGGCCACGCCGACATCGGCCTGAGCGAGCGCAGGCGCGTCATTGGCGCCGTCGCCGCACATGGCGACCAGACGGCCCTTGGCCTGTTCGGCCTTGATCAGGCGCATCTTGTCCTCGGGCGTGGCCTCCGCCAGGAAGTCGTCCACCCCAGCTTCCGAGGCGATGGCCGCCGCCGTGACCGGATTGTCGCCGGTGATCATGACGGTGCGCAGCCCCATCCGGCGCAGGTCGGCGAAGCGCGCCTTCACCCCCGGCTTGACCACGTCCTTCAGGTGGATGACGCCGGCCAGGACGCCGTTCTGGGTGACAGCCAGAGGGGTGCCCCCCGAACGGGCGATCCTGTCCACCGCCTGACGGAACTCGGCCGGAGCCGCGCCGTCGGCCAGGCCCAGGTCCTTGAGCACCGCATCGACCGCGCCCTTGCGCCAGCTGTCCTTGCCGACGTCCAGGCCCGACTGGCGGGTGACGGCGGTGAAGGGGATGGCGACGGCGCCGACCGGCTGATCGACCGAGACGCCGGCGTTGCGGCCCAGTTCGACGATGGAGCGACCTTCCGGGGTCTCGTCGGCCAGGGACGCCATGACGGCGGCGGCCAGGGCGGCTTCGGGACGGACGCCCGGAACCGGGATGACCTCGGTCGCCATGCGGTTGCCGAAGGTGATGGTGCCGGTCTTGTCGAGCAGCAGGGTGTCGACGTCGCCCGCCGCCTCGACCGCCCGGCCCGAGGTGGCCAGGACGTTCACCTTCAACAGCCGGTCCATGCCCGCGATGCCGACGGCGGACAGCAGCCCCCCGATCGTGGTCGGGATCAGGGTGATGAACAGGGCGCCCAGGACCATCGGGTCCAGATCGACGCCGGAATAGGCGCCCAGGCCCACCAGGGTAACGACCGCGATCAGGAAGATCAGGGTCAGGCCGGCCAGCAGCACGGCCAGGGCCAGTTCGTTCGGCGTCTTTCGACGGTCCGCGCCCTCGACCATGGCGATCATGCGGTCCAGGAAGGTCGAGCCTGGCTTTGCGGTGATGCGCACCTTGATCCAGTCCGAGACGACGGTGGTACCGCCGGTCACGGCCGAGCGGTCGCCGCCGCTTTCGCGGATCACCGGGGCGCTTTCGCCGGTGATGGCCGCCTCGTTGACCGAGGCGACGCCCTCGACGATCTCGCCGTCCGAGGCGATCACGTCGCCGGCCTCGACCAGGATGATCGAGCCGACCTCAAGCTCCGACGCATTGGTCGGGACCACCGTGCCGGTCGCGGGGTCGACGATCAGCTTGGCCTTGGTCGTGACGCGGGTGGCGCGCAAGGAATCGGCCGCCGCCTTGCCCCGCCCCTCGGCGACGCTCTCGGCGACATTGGCGAACAGGACCGTGGCCCACAGCCACAGGGCCAGTTGCACCGCAAATCCGGCCGACTGTCCGCTCGCGATGGCCGCGGCCGCCGAGATGGTGGACAGCAGCGCCACGATCCAGGTGGTGAAGATGACCGGGTTCTTGATCAGTTTGACGGGGTTCAGCTTGACCACCGCATCGCCCACGGCGCGACCGATCATCGCCCCGGAGAGCCCGCCCGCGAGGGGCGACGCACGGCCGCCCTCGCGGGGATCGAGAGTGAGTTGTGTCATGTCAGGATGTCCGGGGGATCAGGCGCCGGCGACCGCCGCCAGCACCTGGAAGTGCTCGACGATCGGTCCCAGCGCGAGGGCGGGCAGGAACTGCAGTCCGCCGAGGATGAGGATCACGCCGATCAGCAAACCGATGAACAGGCCGCTGTCGGTGGGCAGGGCGCCGACGCTGGGCGCCAGCTTGGGCTTGGCGACCAGACTGCCGGCGATGGCCAGGACGGCGACGGCCGGTATGAACCGCCCGAACAGCATGGCCAGGCCCAGGGTCGTGTTCCACCAGGGCGTATTGGCGCTCAGGCCCGCGAAGGCCGACCCATTGTTCGCCGCCGCCGAGGTGTAGGCGTAAAGCATCTCCGACAGGCCGTGCGATCCCTTGTTCAGCAGACCGGCCAGGGCGGTGGGGAAGACGGCCGCGATCGCCGTGAAGCCCAGTATGGCCAGCGGCAGGATCAGCACCGCGATCATGGCGAACTGGATCTCGCGCGCCTCGATCTTCTTGCCCAGATATTCCGGGGTGCGCCCGACCATCAGGCCGGCGACGAAGACCGACAGCAGGGCCATGACCACCATGATGGCGATGCCCGACCCTACGCCGCCGGGCAGGATCTCGCCCAGCTGCATCAGGAACATTTGCAACCCGCCGCCCAACGGCATGAAGCTGGCGTGCATGGCGTTGACCGAGCCATTGGAGGCCCCGGTCGTCACGACGGACCAGACGGTCGAGGCGGGGGCGCCGAAGCGAACCTCCTTGCCCTCCATGTTCACGGAGGCGTCCACCTGGGCCGCGACCAGGGACGGCGGTGCTTGCGTCTCGATCACATACATGGCGGCCGAGGAGACGCTCAGCAGGATCAGCGCCGCCGTCGCCAGGGCCCTGATGTCGCGTCCCGCCAGCGCCGTGCGACCAAAGGCGAAGAAGGCGGCCCAACCCATGACGTTGATCGCCACGGCGGTCAGCAGATTGGTGATGGCGTTCGGGTTCTCGAACGGATGGGCGCCGTTGACGTTGAAGACGCCGCCGCCGTTGATGCCCAGCTGTTTGATCGCCACCTGGCTGGCGGCCGGGAACAGCGGCAAGGTCTGCGACCCGCCCTCGACGCCGACGGCGTGGACATTGGCCGTCAGGCTCTGAACCACGCCCAGCCCCGCCAGGGCGACCGCCAGGATCAGGGCGGCGGGCAAGAGGAAATAGAGGGTGTTCCGCGTCAGATCGGCCCAGAAGTTGCCGACCCCCTCGCCGCGATGGGCCACGAAGGCCCGCGCCAGGGCGGCGGCGATGGTCGCCCCGGTCGCGGCCGAGACGAAGTTCTGCACCGTCAGACCGACCATCTGCGTAAAGGTCGACATCGTCGCCTCCCCGCCATAGCTCTGCCAGTTGGTGTTGGTCACGAAGCTGACGGCGGTGTTGAAGGCCAGGTGCGGCGAGACGCCCGCGAACCCCTGCGGGTTCATCGGCAGCATGCCCTGCAGCCG
Organism: Brevundimonas sp. UBA6550; assembly: GCF_002434505.1. Lineage (GTDB taxonomy): Bacteria > Pseudomonadota > Alphaproteobacteria > Caulobacterales > Caulobacteraceae > Brevundimonas. The sequence goes on along the minus strand of NZ_DJKE01000008.1, from coordinate 384,219 downwards.
CAGGATCGCATACAGCAGCACAAAGCCCGCCAGGTTGAAGGCCAGCAGCGCCCCGGCATAGCCCAGCCAGCCCTGGCTGCGTTTCGGATCGACGCCAGCGGCGCCATAGAAGACAGCCTCGACCGGCTTCAGCACCGGGTCCAGCCAGGTCCGCTCGCCGTTCCAGACGCGCGACATGTAAATGCCGATGGGCCAGCCGAGCAGAACGGCCAGCCCAAGGGTCAGGGCGATCTCGCCCCATCCTTGAATGTTCATGAGTTTCGTCCCGGTCCGTCAGAACCGCTCGGGCCGCAGCAGGGCCGCGACCATATAGACGGCGACGACCACCGCCCCCGCCCCCCAGAGCATGGCGATCATCGTCATACCCGCTTCAACGCAACGGCCAGGGCCGCAAAGACGACGAACGCCCCCGCCCCTGTCGCCAGAAAAACCACATCGGCCAAGCCGGCCTCCTCAAGCTCAGATGAAGCGTGAAAAGATCACGGGCGGCCGTAACGGCGCGATGTGGATTCCTGGCCCGGGCATAAAGAAAATATAAAAGCCGGGGCCGGTCGACGAAACATGAAAAGCCTACGCTCCACCGGGACCGGAGGCTTGAGAAGTCACCGCAAGCGGGACGACTATTTCAGCCGCCGTAGCCCCGGCCGCCGCCGCCGAAGCCGCCGCGCGAGACGACGGTGGTGCGGCTCTGGACCCGCGTCGGGGCCTGGCGGGCGACATCGCCATGCTCGCGCGCATTGGTCAGGGTCTTGCCGGTGCGATAGTCGCGGTAGGCGTAGCCTCCGCCGTAGCCGTTCGACAGCCGACCCTCTCGGTCGCGATACAGCGGCCCGCCGCCGCGATAGCCGCCGCCGTTCAGCATCTGGCCGACGATGAAGCCGGTCAGCAGCGGCGTGAAGAAGGAGCCGCCGTTATTGTTCGGCTGGCATTGAGACGGTCCCCACTGACCTTCGCATTCCTCGCGCGTAGCATAACGGGGGGCGGTCTTGGCGGCCTCCTGCTGAGCCTTGGTCAGGGCGGCGTCGCATTCGTTGTCGGGAATGTCGTTGGCGGCCTTGCATTCGTCCAGCGACTGATAGGCCAGGGTCGGTTCAGGCTCGGGCGCCGGGACCCGCTGGGGCGAGCCGCAGGCGGCCAGCGAGAAGCTGGCGGTCGCCATCAGGCTGCTGACGTGCAGGACGCGCGACCGCTTCAGCCGGCGCATGGTGTCGGTCTTGGGAAGATCGGTCATGGGTTCACGACGTCATGCAGGCAGCGTTGAGCAAGCCGACGCAGATGGAGATGGAGGCCAGATAGACGGCTGCGGCGATCTCGCCCGCCTCGATACGAACGACCAGATTGCGGAAGGCCATGCGGCTGATGGTGACGAACACCACGATCTGGATCACGCCGGCCAGCAAGGCCCAGGCGGCGAACTCCATCAGGCTGACGGTGTGCGACAGGGCCGAGGCCAGCGGCAGGACATAGCCGATCAGGGCGCCGCCCAGCGCGATGGCGGCGGCCGTGTTGCCTTGGCGGATCAGCGTATGTTCGTGATAGGGCGTGACCCACTGGTAGATCAGCTTGAAGGCCAGGGTGAAGGCGCCGGCCATGGCGAAGGCGATCAGAAAGGCGATCGCACCCTGCTGAAAAATGAACCAGTCGAACATCGGTCTTGCCCCCTCGGATTGCGCGCTCAGGCGCGGAACTCGGCCAATTCCAGCGGAATGCCGATCATGATTTCGTGCGTGGTGTCGCCGCCGTCGGGCTGCTGCTCGAGCGCCAGCATCAGTTCGCGCCCGCCGCCCAGTTCCCGTGCATACAACATGCAGGTCTGGAAAATCCTGGCATAGGGCGTGGTCGCCGCGCGATCGTCCCAGATCGTCTCCCACAAGGTGACCGGCGGCTGGATGGCGTCACTCTCGGCGAACCAGAAGCGGGGATAGTCAGGCAGGTCCTCGGCCGCGCCATGAAAGACCGGCGCCGACAGCCGGTCGCGCCAGATGCGGCGTTCGCGCTCGCCCGGCGGATAGGCCGAGGTCCAGGGCGCGAACAGGCTGAAATCATAGCTTTCCAACCCCGCCTCGTCGTCGCTCATGGCCTGAAGCATGACGTGGTCGTCGGTATAGAAGCGATGAACGAACTGACCGCTGTCCAGACTGACCAACCCTTGCGCCGAGATGTCCAGCACGTCGCGATCCAGGCTGAACTGCGTCTCCCCGCCCAGCCGGCGCCAGGCCAGCGGGTCCAGCGACACGGTGCGCCCCACGGTGATGTTGCGCACCGTCGCCAGCCGATTGGCGGGCCCAGTCTTCTCCGACGATCCGAAAAGCTTCTTGAACATGGGCGACTATCTAGGCCCGATCCACGCCGACGGCGAGTGGACAGCGACGATGCGACCGAATGAGGCGGTTCATGGCGCAACATTCCCTCCGATCTTGCGTCAAGTCAAGCGTTCATGTTACGTGTTTCATGTAACGCCATGCCGAACGACACATCGCCCTCCTCCGCCGCCAACGACCGCATCCGTGCGTGGCGACAGGCGCGTCGCGAGGCGGGCCTGGTCAAGCTGGAGCTTTGGGTGCCGGCCTCCGCCCGCGACGACGTAAAGGCGGCCGTCCGCGCCATCGTTACCGATTCCACACGCGGACCCGCCCTTGCCGGCCGGCCGCGCCGCACCACTTCCGATTCCATCACCTCTGGAGACGACCATCATATGGACGCCGTGATCGAGACCCCCTGGACCGTGCCCGCCATCAAGGCGGCGCTGGACGGCTCCGCCCTGTTGCGCGACGGCGAAATGACCCTGCGCGTGGTCGAGGGCGCCGAGCCCGTTCTGCTGGCGACCATGCATGAATACGGCGACCTGCCGGTCTATCTCAGCGTCGGCGGGGCGCAGATCGTCTGTTCGGTGCTTCTGTGGCCCGTGTCGGAACAGGCGGACCGTCACGCCTTCAACGAGTTCCTGCTGAAGGCCCAGCGTGTGGTGCCCCTGTCCAACTTCGCCATCACCAACGTTGGCGGCGAGGATGTGTACGAATTGATGGGCGAACTCTCTTGCAAGACGACGCTGCAGACCATCCTCATCGAATTGCGCACCCTGGCCGAGAATGCGATCGACGCCACCGAACTGCGTGAAACCTTCGGCGCCGACGCCGCCTGATCCCGGAAGACCGACCATGTCCATGCTCAGAAAACTGTCCGCCCTGTTTCGGGGCTCGGCCCATGACGCGGCCCAGGGCGTCGTCGACGCCAACGCGCTGAAGATTCTCGACCAGGAAATCCGCGACGCCGACAACGCTCAGGGCAAGGCGCGCGACGACCTGGCCGGCCTGGTGGCGCGCCGCCGGATGGCCGAGAACGAAGTTGCATCTTTCAGGGACCAGATCGCCAAATACGAAAGCTCGGCCCGCACCGCCCTGGGTCAGGGCAAGACCGATCTGGCGCGCGAAGTCGCCGGCCGCATCGCCGAGCTGGAGGTCGAAATCAACAGCCGTGGTCCGCTGATCGAGGACATGAAGACGGCCGAGACGCGCCTGCGCACCGCCATCGCCTCGACCGACCAGAAGATCGAGACGCTTCGTCGCGAGATCGACATCGTCAAGGTCAACGATTCCGTCCAGCGCGCCCAGACCTCCGTCGCCCTGAACTCGGCCGGCGCCCAGTCGCGCATCGGCTCGGCCGCTGACAGCCTGCAGCGCATCAAGCAGCGCCAGGCGATCCAGGAAGAGAAGCTGAACGCCAGCCAGGCGCTGGAGGATCGCCGCACCGGCGCGGACCTGGACGCGAAGCTGCGCGAGGCCGGCATCCTGCCCGGCCATTCGTCGGCCGACGACGTCCTGGCCCGCCTCAGCCAGCCGGACGTAACCGTGGTCACGCCGCGCATCGGCCAATCCACGCCCGATAAAGACCCGGCCTGATCCATGGAGCGTCTGCGCTTCGATCCCCGCACCGACTGGGACGCCAAGGCCGAGGAACTCGGCTTCACCTGGCGCCACACCGACGGCAAACCGTACTGGGACGAGACGGCGGCCTACGCCTTCTCGCTGGCCGAGATCGAGGACGGGATCGAGGCGCCGACCGAGGAACTGCACGGCCTGTGCCTGAAACTGGTCGACGAGGCCGTCCAGTCCGAGCGACTGATGGAGCAGCTCGATATTCCCGAGGCCATGCGGGACTATGTGGCCGACAGCTGGAAGCGGGGCGATCAGTCCCTCTATGGCCGTTTCGACTTCGCCTATGACGGGACAGGTCCGGCCAAGCTGTATGAATACAACGCCGACACCCCGACCAGCATCTATGAGACGGCGGTGTTCCAGTGGCTGTGGCTGGAAGATCAGATCAAGGCCGGCGCCCTGCCCGCCGATGCGGATCAGTTCAACAGCCTGCACGAGAAGCTGGTCGACCGGTTCCGCGCCATCTTCCCGAACGGCGGCTTCGTGCATTTCGCCTCGGACGCCGATTTCGTCGAGGATCGCCAGACCGTGCGCTTCCTCGAAGACCTGGCCCAGCAGGCCGGGCTGGAGCCCCAGTTCGTCGCCATCGACCAGATCGGCCTGAACGCCGATGGACGGTTCGTGGACCACGACAACTGGATCATCCAGGCGATGTTCAAACTGTATCCGTGGGAGCAGATGCTGCGTGACGAATACGCCGCCCCCTTGCCCACCGCCGATGTGACGGTGTTGGAACCGGCGTGGAAGAGCATTCTGTCCAACAAGGCCATCCTGCCCCTGTTGTGGGAACGCCACGCGGGCCATCCCAACCTACTGGAAGCTTATTTCGAGGGCGATCCGGCCGAAAGCGCGCTGGGATCGTCCTATGTGCGCAAACCCCTGTTCTCGCGCGAGGGCGACAATGTCGAGCTGATCGACCAGGGCCAAAGCGCCGCCGAGGTTGTTGACGGCGGCTATGGCGAAGGCCGCTACATCCGCCAGGCCCTGCACAACCCGCCGAACTTCGACGGCAATCATGTGATCGTCGGGTCATGGGTAGTCGGAACCGAACCTGCCGGCATTAGCCTGCGCGAGGATGTGGGGCGCATCACCCGCAACACCTCCCGCTTCGTGCCTCATTTTATCCGCCAGTGAGACGGCGTCAGCGTAAACTCCGAGGCCGTCCTTCTAAGGATGCGGCATTAAAACCCGTTCAGCACCGACCCAGACGTCTGTCCTGACCGTGCAGGACGCCTGGGCGGGCTTCGGTCTGCAGGTCAGCCAGCAATTGGACTGCGGCCTGAGCATGTAACGCAGCCCCTATAGATCTGGTTGGCGTGCTCGAAGCGCCGCCGTAGCGCCTAGGCGGCGACGGGTTCCGGCCTTTTTGACTTGCCGCTCGATTTGCTCGATCCCGTCAGCAAAGGAGGCTCGACCGATTATCTGCCCGTCTGAGACAGCCGCTACGACTACATCGCGACCAGTCTCTGTGTTCAGGATAGGATCGCCTCGAACACTTGAGGCCCATTGCCGAGTGCACGCGGCCGGAGGCGGTGAAGACCTACGCCTTCACCGCCCACTTCATCGGTCCGGGCGTCAGCAGCACCCACCGGCCGTTCTTAGCGTGGGCAGGGCTGACGCATCTGATCACGCCACACTGGTCGATCTACCGGAGTTGGCATGCTCCTCGAAAGCCGTGTTCGCGGCGTCGAGATCGAGGTCGCGGCCCGGCCGTTGGATGCCTAGACCTTGGTCGCCTGCTACGCTTTCGGCTTCAGTGAGAGCCGTTTTCACCGCGCACGACAGCCGGGGCGAGCGCCGTCGGAACGGCTGCGCCTCCGAGGGCCTGACGGACGTTCGAGGTCAACGCCCGCGTCCCCCTTCGGGGCTGCGAGGCGACGAAACCGGGTTGGCCCTTGATCCGCCGGGGAAGGGTTTGACGACATAATCGTTGGCGAAGATGTTGGGGGCGAACGGATAGTCGGTCGAGATGATCTGGGCGCCGCTGGCCAGGGCCGCGTCGCGCCGCGTCACATCGTTCGTGCGCGCCTCGCCGGTGTCGATGTCGGAACGGGTGCGCACCAGATAGCCGCGTGAAACCAGGTCGCGGATTTCGTCGCTGTGCGTCAGGACGTTGTCGATCATGACAAAGGCGGCGTGGGGCATGCCGGGCCGCCCCTGAACGAAGGCCATTCGCCCCTCCAGGTTCGGATGGCCCTCCATATAGGGCGCGAAGGTCGCCAGATTCAGACCCGGCACGATCATCAGGAAAACGATCTTGCCGCGCGCCGCCTCCAGCGTGGGCCAGCCGCCATCAAGCGCAGCGGCTTCCAGCGTCGCATGATCGCCGCGCACGTCGTCGGGCGTGATGACCCGCTCGCGTCCTATGATTTCCGCGATGGAGGCGTCCATCTCGGCGAAGGCGCGGGCGTCGAACGGATCGAGCGGCGTGGCGCCCGGCGCGAAGGCGGCCAGGCTTTGGAACTTCGGCTCCAGCAGGATGAACACCGGCGAATGCCCGGGATTGGCGTCCGACCAGGCCCGGACCTGTTGCAGACACAGTCGGAAGGTCGGACAGTGGCTGCGGAAATCCACGTCCACGGCGTGCATGACCTTCAGCCCCGGCTGGGCCAGAGCCTGATCGTAAAGGGGGGCCAGATCCTTAGCGCCCTGTTCGCGCAGGATGCGATAGGGCAGCGGATTGCTGAACCGCCCCCCCTCGTGGTCGACGTTCAGATCGAACTCCAGACTGCGCAGCCCCGCCCGCAGCTGCGCCTCGATCGGCGGATGGATATATTCCAGCCCGGACTGCAGATCCTCGAAGATCGCGTTGGGGTGCTCGTCGCGCAGCACCGCCATCGCCTCGGCGGGCAGGCTTGAGAATATGCGGTCCAGCATGGGCTGAAGCATGGGCTTCATCACCGAAAAGACCCGAGGGTCCGCCGGCTGGCTGTAACTGTTGTGCGTGCCGATCACTTGAATCTGGTTCAGGCGGGGCTGCGGCGTTTGCGCGGCGGCGGAGGCGGCGATGGCGATCGCCGCCAATGCGGCGGAGGCTGACAGAAGGGCTTTCATGACGCTCATCCCTCGATACGGAAGCGCAGGCCGAAGAAGCGCGGATTAGCGCGGATCGCCGTCGGCACGCCGAAACTCTTGCCGCCGTTGCCCACATCGCGGACCCAGTCCTGATCGAACAGGTTCTCGCCATACAGTTCGATGCGCAGACCGTCCTGGCGCTCCACGCCCACGCGCAGATCGAACAGGCCGAACGCCTTCTGCATCTCCGTCTCGAGGTTGTCGTTGTTCATGTAGAATTTGGACCGCCAGGCGTAGTTGCCGTTCGCGAACACCTCCCAGCCGGACGCCACCGGCCGGCGCCAATCGGCGCCTATCGAGGCGGTGTGTTTCGGCGCCATTCTGAAGACGTTGCCCGAACGGTCGGTCAGCACCCCGCCGACGACTTCATAGAATTCGTCATACTGGCTGTGCAGATAGGCGTAGGCGGCCGTCAGCTTGAGGTCAGGCGAAACCCGCCAGGTCGTATTGGTCTCAAGCCCATAGGCCGAAGCCTTGCCCGCATTGACGGTGCCGACCGTGATGTCGATCGCGCGGGTCTGGAAGTCGTTGTAGTCGTAGGTGAAGGCGGCCGCTTCGAAATACAGGTTGCGGCCCAGATTGCCCTTGGCGCCGATCTCGTAGTTGACGATCTCTTCGGTCTTCAGTTCGCTGTAGATCGGCCGTGCAGACCCCGCGAGCGGCGCCGCGAAGCTCACCTGCGGATAGCCTGAACGCAGTCCGCGCGACACGCCGGCATAGGCGTTGACTGCGTCCGTCACCCGCCACGTCACCGAGGCGCGCGGCTGGACCAGATTGTATTCGCCGGTGTTGGAGAACGCCTGCCCGAAGGAATTGCCCAGACCATTGGGCAGGGCGATGGGCGCAACGCCGTCGATCGTCGACACCCGGGCCGAGTTGCTGACCGTGGCCTGATCGTAGGTGTAGCGCAGGCCCACATCCAGGGTCAGTCGCGGCGCCAGATCATAGCTGACATTGCCATAGGCGGACCAACTGTCGCGGTCATTGCGGGTGGAGTTGAGATTGGTGACGCCCTTCGTCACCGGCAGGAACACGGCCGGCGCCACCTGAAGCCGGGTGACGGGCGTGGTGGCTTTCGGGAAACCCGCCAGCAGCAGCTGTTCGTTCAAGGTCAGATCGACCAGATTATAGGTCTTGTCGTTGTAGTAGCTGACGCCGAAGGCGGTGCGGAAGCGACCACCGTCGTCGTAGTTCAGGCGCAGTTCCTGGCTGAGAATCTTCTGGTCGTCGGCCAGGTTGCGGCCGATGGCGAACTCATAAGAAGTACCGTCGATATCCCACGACTCCTCGAAATCGACCTTGCGCCAGGCGCTGATGGAGCGAACGCTCCAGGCGTCGTTGACGTCCCACTGGCCGATCAGGGTCGCGCCGGTCTGGCTGCGATGCTGGGGCGGGTCGTAATAGTTCTGGGCCGCGTCGCTGAACGGATTGGTGTCTCCGCCGGGCGAGGCGATATTGATCGCCTTGGTCATAGCCGCGGCGTCGGCGTCGGTTTGATGATCGATAATCAGGTCGAAAAAGGCGTTCGGCGTCGCCAGCCAACGCAGCGAAGCCCGCGCGGCCCACAGGTCGTCGTCGTTCAACATCCGGCCATCGACGATGTTGCGGGCATAGCCGTCACGCTCGCGCCGGCGCACGGCGACACGCAGCCCCAGCTCGTCCTGGACGATCGGCACGTTCAGAACGCCCGTCACCCCATAGAGGTTGTAGTTGCCGAGCTGACCTTCCATCGACCAAGCCGTTTCCGATGGATCGGCGCGACGGGTATAGACGGCGATGGCGCCGGTCTGTGATCCACGGCCATACAGGGCCCCTTGCGGCCCCTTGGCGATCTCGACCCGCTCGATATCGAACAGCTCCTTCAGCGCGCCGCGCGACCGGCTGGTGTCGACATCGTTAAGAAAGAACGAGATGCCCGGCTCCGACGCCGCGCCCGCACTGGCCGCCTCGACGCCGCGCATGACGAAACTGGCCGAACTGTCCGTCTGCTGCTGCACGAAGAAGCCCGGCGTGCGCAGAGACAGCCGCTCGAAATCGGTCAGATTCTCGCGATCCAGGGCTTCGGCGCCGAAGGCGACGATGGAGATGGGCACATCCTTCAAGCGCTGCTCGCGCTTTTGAGCCGTGACGATCACCTCGTCGACGACGCTCGCCTGTCCGGCGCCGACGTCTTGAGCGAACGCTTGTTCAGCCGCCAGGCCGCTGACGCCGCACATGAGAAGAAGACGGAACGCCGCCTGAGAAAACCGGAACGACACTTGAAAAACCCCCTGCTGGACAACCACGCGGGGGGCTTATGACGGGCGATGATGACGCCAACATAACACTTGTACGAAACTTGACGCCGACACGACGGCACAAACCCGAAAAGTGCGAACGGTTGTTCAGCCTCTCAGATTGACCAGCAGCCAGGATCGCAGAGCGTCGAACCTGTTTTCGCCATCCACGCTGCTCAGGGCGGCGGCGCCGATGCCGGCAAGGGCCGCCACCTGCCCATCCAGACCGTCGACATGAATCCAGCCTTCTTCCCGCAGAGTGTGGACGTAGTTTTCTCCGCGCAGACGTCGCAAGTCGATCGCCTGCGCCGCCAGGGTCTCGTTTCTCGCCGCGGCCAGGGCGAAGTAGAGCGTGCCGCGAACGACGACGGCCCCCCTTCGCTCGAACGAATCCGGCGCGGGCGCGGGCGCCCGGCCCTGGGCCACCAGATAGACCATGGCGAGCGCCGAGCGCGTCAGGTCCGCAGCCGCTCGAAAATGGTAGGCGACCGTCGAACCGGGAATGCCGGCCCGTTCGCCAACGGCCCTGTGGGTGACGCCGTCCACACCCTCGTCCAGCAGGAGGCCGCACGCCGCCAGGGCGATATCGTGCCGGCGGCCGTGCGCCTGCAGATCTGAAACCCGGTCTCGTCCTGGCAGATCCAGACCGGGATCCAGACGCTCGACCAGACCGGAAAAGGCGCGTGCGAGCGGGCCGCGCCGCGCAGGGTCCAGTCGATGAGAAAGCCGCTCCACCGCCAGGCGACGCAGCATCCGGTAATCCGCATCGTGACCCAGGGCCAGGCTATGGACGCCCTCGTCGACGGTGTAGGCCAAGCTGGCAAGCCCCCACATCGCGGCGTCCGCGATGCGGCCCTCGAACAGGTCCGACCAGAAGGCCCGTCTCTCCAGAAACCACGGCCGCATCAACGCCTGGAGGTCGCCATCCTGCGGCGCCCGCAACAGCAGGTCCGTCCAGATCATTTGCGTCAATCGCGCGTCGTCGCGCGAGATCGCTTCCAGATAATGCTCCAGCAGTGTCGCAACCGCGGTCGCATCCAGCCGATCCAGCGCCGTGAACCGCGCCAACCAGGCCCCGTGCCAGGCGCGATCCCGCGCTCTTTCGGCTTCAACGACATCCGACAGGATTTGGGCCTTGGCGCCGAGGTGATAGGTCAGGGCGCCGGCGGTCGTGCCTGCCGCCTCGCCCAATCGGCGAAAGCTCATCGAGCGCAGGCCGCCCATGGCCAACTCGCGACGCGCCGCCTCCATCATCCGCTCCGACGCCGGCGGCGACGAGGAAGGACGCAAATCGGGATCAGACGCCATGGTTTCCGCCGAAAGTCAGTGCGCAGGCTCGCGAACCAGGGCGGTATTAGGCGGCCAAGGGTGGAGCGAAAAGCCCCGCCTGCGCCTTACGCCGCTCTCGATGCACGCCATGACACGGCGATGAGGGCGCAGATCGCCGCACCGAACATGGGCGAGCCCGCGATCAGCAGCAGCAGCCCGTCCGTATCGGCCGCCCGATAGTCGAACCGCCCCAGCAACGCGCCCAGCCCCAGCGCGCTTACGGCCGGCGCCGTCTTGGACACCGCGGTCAGCGCGCCATAGATCAGCCCGACTTGGGCCCTTGGCCGCATCGCCGCCTCCTCGGCCGCCGTGGACCAGATCAACTGGTTCAGCCCTCCGCTGGCGATGCCGATGACGCCCGCCGCCGCCGTCGCGGCCCAAGGCGTCCGCGCCGCCAATCCGAAAGCCAGCGCGCCGGCCATCAGGGCCAGGCTCATTATCCCTAACGCCCTGCCCCGCTCCAGACTTGCAATCACCCGTTCCCACACCGGCTGGGACAGCATCACCCCGCACGCGCCGGCGATCGCCAGCGCGCCCGCCCATACAGGCGACCCCAGCACATAGGCGACGTAATAGGGTTCCAACTTTGCGAAGGCCGACACGGCCAAAAGAAAAGCGAACGCCATGCCGTAGAGCGGCGCAAGGGCGATCATCGCGGACCAGTCGCCCGACCGCACCCTCGTCTCGCGCGGCGAGGAAGAGGCGTTGTCCGACCATTGGCGGGAAAGCGCGTGCTGCAGCCACAGCGCCGTGCCCAGCCCGATGACCGTCATCGCCGCCCCCAGCCAGACGAACAGGGCCGCGCGTCGATCCGCACCCGAGAACGCCTCGGAAGCGAGAACAGGCAGGATCGCCGCAGCCAACAGCAGCGCCGCCAGACCGCTTGTCGCCACCCTCAGGGCCGCGACCCGCGACCTCGACCAGGCGTCCGTCGTGGCCAGGGTCATCAAGGCGTTTTGCGGCGTGTCATAAAGGCTGTAGGCCGCCCGAAACGTCAACAGGGTCGCGATCACCCAGCCCAACCGCACGTCGCCCGGCGCCAGCGGCGTCAAGAACAGCCCCACCAACGCCATGCTGGCCAGCACACATCCCACGACCTGCAAGACGGCGGCGGAGCGTGTAAACGACAACCGGCGTCGCAGGGTCCGGCCTATCACCACGTCGGTCGCGGCGCTGAGCAGCAGGCTGCCCGCCAGAACCCCTCCCATCATCAGCGGCGACAGTCCCGCGACCTCGGTCAGGAAGAACGCCAGCAACAGCGTTCCGCAGTTCCAGAACAGGCTCTTTCCGAAATGCGCGGCGCAATAGGCCAGCGTCAGCCCACGATCCCGACCAATGGAGCGCCTTTCCGCCGACATGCCCGCCCCGCCTCGGCCCTGCCGTCATCCAGAAACCGTACTGAGCGCACCCTTATTCCAAATAAATGATGGACGCATGACACCGAACGCCGTCGTCTTTGGTCAGCCTGTGCTCTTCAAAGTCATCTCCTGGCCCCATACAACCGCTGCGGCAGCACAGTCCTCGGCGGGTGGTAGGATCGCGATAGCGCACCGACTTGCGGTACGCCTCAATGACGGAGCAAACTCGTTTGAGCTCGCGAGACTGCAGTTCGATGTGTCGCGCAATAAATCTAGCTACATCAAGCCCAAGATGGTTTCCGCCGCCTTCAGGCTCTGCGGCAGTCCGATGTCGATGAAGGCGCCGGTCTTGATTTCGGCGCCGAGCAGGCCTTCGGCGCACAATGTTGGCAGCGTGTCTTTTTCCAGCGAGGCGCGGCCACGAACATCGGCGAAGGCGCCTCGCCTCAGACGATAGACGCCGCCGTTGATGACGCCGTACGGCAGGTCGGCGCGCGGGCGGATGGCGACGACGCGGCCGTCACGGATGTCGAGGGTTTCGTAGCGATCCGCCGGCGAAACGTCGCGCGCGGCGATCAAGCTGGAAAATCCGTCGGAAAGCCGCAGGCCGGACCAGTCGAAATCGAACCAGGTGTCGCCGTTGACCAGCAGAAAATCGTCGCGCAGCAGCGACGCGGCGTGGGCGACGGCGCCGGCCGTGTCGAGCGGTTCGGGCTCGATGGAAAGCTGCAACGGAACGCCGCGCCATGCCCCGGCATAGGCTTCGACCGCCTGATGCCGATAGCCGGCCAACAGGATCAACTCGTCGAACCCTTCGCGGACGGCCTTGTCCAGCAGGTGTTCGATGAAGGGTCGTCCGGCCACCGGCAACAGCGGCTTGGGCGTGTCGAGCGTCAGGTCGCCCAGGCGCGAACCCCGACCGCCGACCAGAAAGACCGCCTGCCCCGCGCTCATCGCGGCACGCTCCACGCCTCGGCGCCGTCCAGGGTGAACTTGACGGCGCTGGCCGCCCCGCCCGCCTCGTTCAGCGCCGCGGTCAGCCGATAGCGGTTTTCGGGATCGGTGCAGAACATCAGGAAGCCGCCGCCGCCCGCGCCCGACACCTTGCCGCCCCATGCGCCCTCGCGCAGCGCCAGGTCGAACAACTGATCGACCATGGGCGTGGCGATGCCCGAGGCCGTCATCTTCTTGGCCTCCCACGAGCGCATCAGCACGCGGGCGACGCGGCGCATGTCGCCTTCCAGCACAGCCTCCTTCATCGCCGTCGCGTCCTGTTTCAGGCGATGCATGCCGTCCAGAACGCCGACGTCCAGGTCGGTCAGCCCCCTCACCTGCTCGTTGATGATGGTTTCGGACCGCCGCGACTGGCCGGTGAAACAGACGACCAGCGAGGATTCCAGCTCGTTCAGATAGGCGCGACGGACGCGCAGCGGGTTCACGACCACCCGTTCCTCGGCCAGAAACTCGATGTAGTTCACGCCGCCGAAGGCCGCCGCATACTGGTCCTGCCGCCCGCCGGAAAGACCCAGTTCGACCCGCTCGATCCGATAGGCCAGACGCGCCACGTCATAGGGGCCGAGCGGCAGATCCAACGCCACCCGAAACGCCTCGACCAAGGCCACGACCAGGGCCGATGACGACCCAAGCCCTGAACCGGCCGGTGCGTCCGAAGTGGTGGAGACCGTCAAGGGCGGCGTCGCCCCGCCCAGCCAATGTTCGGCGACGTGACGATAGACCGCGCGGTGCAGCGCCAGATCACCCCCGTCGACTGGCGGCAAGACCGGGTCCATCACCTCCTCGACGCCGATGTCGCGCGCGCGGAAGGCAAGGCGGCCTTCAGGGTTCTGCTCGATGTGCGCGAAGGCGAAACGGTCGATGGTGGCGTTCAGAACCGCGCCGCCGAACTGATCGCAATAGGGCGACAGATCGGTGCCCCCGCCGGCCAGGCCGAGCCGCAGCGGCGCACGCGCCCGCACGCCCCAGTTCGGCGTCTGCCCAGCGCGCACCATCACAGGGGCGTTTCCACCATCTGGCGCGAGCCGGTTCGGTCGATGCCGTAGCGCAGACGCGGCATGTTCTGGCCGGCCATATAGGCCTCAAGCGCGGCGCCGTCGCCGGGCTGGAACAGCATCAGAAAGCCGCCGCCGCCCGCGCCGATCACTTTGCCCCCGGTCACCCCCATGTCCCGCTTCACATGGTCATACAGGTCATCGACGGCGGACCAGCTGATCTTGCCCGACAGCTTCTTCTTCTGGGTCCAGTGTTCGTCCAGCATCCGGCCCCAGCCGTCCAGATCACCCGCCGTCCAGGCGTCGCGGATGCGGTAGCCCAGATCCTTGATAAACCCCAGGCTGTCGCTGACCGTCTCGCGGCGCGGCGCGGCCTCGGACAACATGGCCGTGTGTTGGTCGGCCAGAACCACGGCGGCGTCGCGGCGCAGGCCGGTGTAATAGATGTGGGTGTGTGCAATGAAGGCCGCCTCGACCTCGGCGTCCAGATCGACCCGCTTGACCGCCACCTGCCCGTCCGGCGCGATGTCCAGCGTGGTCAGCCCGCCAAAGGCCGCCATATATTGGTCCTGCTTGCCGATGCCCTTGTTCAGGACGCGGATCTCCAGATCGCAGGCTTCCTCGGCCAGGGCCTGAGGCGACGGCTGCTGATCCTTCATGCCGTGCAGGGCGTTCAGGAAGCCGACCAGAAAGCTGGACGACGACCCCAGTCCCGTGCCGCCGGCGATGTCGGCCAGGGATGCGGTCTCCAGACGGTCGTCAAAGCCGTGCGCCATCAGGGCGGCGCGCACCAGTTCATGCTGCACCTCGGTCGCGCGCGGCGACACCTCGGGCTGGGGGCCATACACCACCACCCGGTCGTCGAAGGCCGGACGATGGGCGACGACGCGGATGTATTTGTCCAGCGCCATGGCGAAGATGAAGCCGCCGTCGTTGCGGTAATAGCTTTCCAGATCGGTGCCGCCCCCGCCCAGGGTGACGCGCAGCGGGGTGCGGGTTGTGATCATCGGGCGACGGCTCAAACGACCGGCGCGGCGACGGGTGCGATCTGCTCCCAGTGGCCCTTGTGCAGCGCCAGGGCCGGATGGGACACCAGCAGGTGCCAGACCACGGCGGCCAGACCCTCGACCAGCGGCGTGATCAGTTGCGGATCGACCGTCGGCACGATGACACAGGCGTCGGCGACCTGGGCCGTATAGCCGCCGTTGCGCCCGACGATCCCCGTGACCATGGCGCCGCGCGTCTTGGCCAGCTGGATCGCGCGCACGATGTTGGCGCTGACCGGCGGTTCGATGCTGCCGCCGCCGACCGAGAAGATCAGCAGGCCGTCTTCGGGCTTCAGGCGGCTAGTCTCCAGCCAGGTCGACAGGGTGCCTTCCCAGCCCTCGTCATTGATGCGGGCCGTCAGTTCCGAGACATTGTCGGTCGGGCAGTAGGCCTCGAAGCCGCAGATTTTGCGGAAATCGTTTGTGGCGTGGCTGGCGTGGCCCGCGCTGCCGCCGACGCCGATCAGGAACAGGCGTCCGCCGCGCTCGCGCACCTCGGCAAGGCGCTGGGCCATGGCTTCGACGGCGTTGCGGTCGATGGCGGCCATGGCCTTTTCGGCGGCGGCGAAGAAATGATCGACGAACATGGGGTTTCAGTCCTGAAAGGCGGGCGCCGGCTCGACCGGCGTGGTTTGAAGAATCCAGGCCACGGCCTGGCGAAGATCGGCGGCGACCACATCGGCCCCGGCCTGGCTGTTGTAGGGTCGCGTCAGCAGTACGGTTCGCGCGCCGGCGGCGCGGCCGCAGGCGATGTCGCGGTCCATGTCCCCAACCATCCAGCTGTCGGCCAGATCGATGTCCCAGCGTGCGGCCAGGTCCAGCAGCATTCCGGCCTTGGGCTTGCGGCAATCGCACAGGTCGGCGTTGTCGTGCAGACAGGCCCGCACCTCGTCCACCGGCACGGACTGGACCAGGGCGGCGTGGATGGCGTCCAGCGCCTCGGCGCTCATCTTGCCGCGTCGCACGTCGGGCTGATTGGTGACGACGAAGGTCAGATAGCCCGCCTCCATCAGCGCCCGCACGGCCTCGGCCGCCCCGTCCGCAATCCGCAGCTCATCCACGGTGCGCGGGGACGCCGGCTTGCCGTCGCGCCACACCACGTCGTTCAGAACGCCGTCGCGGTCCAGGAAAATGGCGGGCCGACCGGGCATGACTACAGGGTGAATCCCGCCGCCACCGCATCGGCGCGGAACATGGCCACGGTGTCCAGCGACAGGGCGTCCAGGTCCTTGCCCGCCATATCCAGTTTCTTGAGGATGTCCGGCGTGGCGGTGATGATGTGGCAACCGCATTCGGCCGCCTGGAAGACGTTCAGCACTTCGCGGGTCGAGGCCCACAATACTTCGGCCAGCGGCTTGCGTGCTGCCATGGCCACGGCGGCCCGCATGACAGGAACGGGATCGACGCCTGTGTCGGCGATCCGCCCGGCGAAGACCGATAGGATGGCGGGGGTGTCGTCGGCAAGGATTTCGATGGCCTCGGCCACCTGTTCCAGCGTCAGCATGGCGGTGATGTTGAGCTTCACGCCGTCAGCGGCCAGAGCCTTGGCCATCGGCAGGCTGGACTGGCCCTTCGTGTTGGTGATCGGGATCTTCACATAGACATTGTCGCCCCAGCTGGCGATCAGGCGGGCTTGTCGCTCCATCTCGACGAAATCGTCGGAAAAGACCTCGAACGACAACGGCATGTCGGGGATCAGCGCGATCAGTTGCCCGGCGAACTGGGCGTAATCCTTGACGCCCGCCTTGAACATCAGGGTCGGATTGGTCGTGAAGCCCGTCACCATCCCCTGCGCATGAAGGCGCGAGAAGTCGGCCAGACTGGCCCCATCTCCGAACAGCTTCAGCCCCTCGATGGACGGCATCGGCGCGGCCTTCGAGACGATGGGGCGATCGACCTGGGTCAGCATGGGGGGAATCCTTCGGAAAACGGTTCGGCCCTGCATCGTCCAAGATGCGTGCCGTAGGCCGACTGTATCGGCCGTCAAACGACGCCGCCTTAACGTAAAAGGTTAAGGCTCGCCATGGTCGTCAGCCGCTCGTCTCGTCGATGAAACCGACTGGCCGGCGCCACGTCAGCTTGCCCAATCCATGCTGGGTCAGCAGTCGCCACCTGAGGCGAGAGGTCGAGCCGCGCTCCAGCGTCAGCCAAGACAAGACGCCGCCGACGGCCGTCTGGATTAACCCTTTGACGAATAATTCCGTCCGCGCCAGCGCCGGACGCCGCGCCCCATCGACGTAGATCGAGACGTAGTGTTGCGTTTCGCGACGGGTGCGGATCAGCCGATAGGGGATCGCCGTCCGATTTCGGAACACCATTTCGGTGACGCGCGCGCGGGCCGCCCAGACGATGCGCCGCCCCTGACGATGCAGCCGCACGAACAGTTCGGCGTCCTCGCCCCCCGCATCGCCGAAGGCCTCGCGCATGGCGGCCTGGCCGTCAGGAAAACACCGCTTCATATCGAAGATGGAATTGCCGGTGCCCAGGCCATAGCGTGGTCGCCCGGACGGTCCGGTCAATTCGATTTCCGCCAGATCGGCCAGACCTAGATCTCGCACGAACTGGCGACCCTGCGGATCATAGGCCGGCGGCGCGCCGTCCTCGAACACGGCGAAACGGGGGCCCACGGCGATGTCGGCGTCCGTGGCCTTCAGCGCGCCGACCAGGGCGTCGGTCCAGTCGGGATCGGCTGTCTCGTCGTCGTCGATGACCGCCAGCCAGCGCCCGCGCGCCTCCCTGAAGCCGCGATTGCGCAGAGCGGCCATGTTGCGCGTCAGGTCCGAAACGTAGCGGATCGGCCAGGGTGAACCGGGGGCCAGCGCCGCGACCACCTTCTCCCCTGCCCCGGCCGGATGGTTGTCCACCACGACGATTTCCATCGCCAGACCCAGGCTGTTCGTCTGCGCCAGACACGACCGCAGCGTCGCCTCCAGCCCCTTGGGCCGATCATAGGTCAGTATGGCCAGCGTCAGGTCGGGCGCCGCCTGGCTCACGCCGACGTCTCCGCGATGAAGCCGATGGGCGCGCGCCAGGTCAGCTTGCCCAGGCCCTTGGCCATGCCGATCCGGTGATCGTAGCGATGCTTGCGGTCCAAAAACTCGCCCGTCACCACATAGAGGCCGGCGTGGACCGTCGTCTGCGCCAGACCGAGCAGGGCTACCTTGGCCGTGGTCAGAGGTTTGTTGTCGCTCGTGTCGATCCGGCACACGGCATAATGCTGCGAGCCGCGCTTCATGCGCGTGATCATATAGTCCGGCCGCGCGCGGCTGGTCTCGATGAACTCCCGCACCACGGCGTCGGGGCACCAGACGAAGCGGCGCCCCGCCATCGCCAGGCGAAAGAGCAACTGCGTGTCCTCGCCGTTGGCGTCGCCGAATGCGACGCTGAACGGCTCTGACCCCTCCAGACACGTCGCGACCCGGAAGGCCGCGTTGCCGCTGCCCAATCCCTTGCCACGCTTGCGCAGCCGTCCGAACATATGGATTTGCTCGTCCGCCAGCATCTGGAAATCGAGGGTATAGCGCCACCCTTCCGGGTCCCAATCCGGCGCGCGTCCGCCCTCGAACTCAGGCAGTTTGGGACCGAAGGCCGCATCGGCGCCGGTGCGATCCAGACAGGCCGTCAGGGCCGCCAGCCAGCCGGTCTGCGGCTCTTCGTCGTCGTCGATGAAGGCGACGTAGCGGCCTTGCGCGGCGGCGATCCCCTTGTTGCGAACAATGGAGATGTTGCGGCGCGGATCGGCCAGATAGGTCATGGCCACGCCCGTCTCGACCGTCAGCCGCTCGACCAACCCCCGCGCCAGTTGATCGGGGTGGTTGTCGACGACGATGATCTCGAATCCGCCCCAGTCGCCACCCTGAACCACGCAGCCGCGCAGCGTACGCTCCAGCAGATGCACCCGGTCATAGCTCAGGATGACGACGCTGATGTCCACG
The DNA here is from genome assembly GCF_002434505.1 of Brevundimonas sp. UBA6550. Taxonomy (GTDB): domain Bacteria; phylum Pseudomonadota; class Alphaproteobacteria; order Caulobacterales; family Caulobacteraceae; genus Brevundimonas. The sequence continues at coordinate 365,256 of NZ_DJKE01000008.1, read as the reverse complement.
CTCATGCGCCGGTCCCCCGCAGCACCACCCCGGCCGTGCGGATCAGGATCCAGACATCCAGACCCAGCGACCAGGTCTCGATATAGCGGATATCCAGCCGCACCCATTCGTCGAAGTCGTTGATCCGATGGCGCCCCTCGACCTGCCACAGACAGGTGATCCCGGGCTTGACCGCCATCTTGCTCATCTGGAACGGGGTGAAGCGCTCATATTCATGCACGCGCGGCGGGCGCGGCCCGACCAGGCTCAGGTCACCCTTCAGCACGCTCCATAACTGCGGGAACTCGTCCAAGCTATAGCGCCGCAGCACACGCCCAAGCGGGGTGATGCGGGGGTCGTTCTCCATCTTGAAGGCCGGGCCACGCATCTCGTTCTGGGATTGCAGCGCCTCTTCCTGGCGGTCGGCGTCGATCCCCATGGTTCGGAACTTGTAGCCTCGAAAACGGCGGCCGCCCTGCCCCACCCAGTCCACGCCATAAAGCGCCGGTCCCGGCGACGTGGCCTTGACCAGGACGGCGATGGCCAGCAGCAACGGCGACAGCGCGACCAGCAGGACGACGGAAATCCCGATATCCATCAGCCGCTTCAACGCCAGTCCCAGGCGCACGTCGCGTCCGCCCGCCAGACGCGGCAGGGCGGGTTTTTCGTTCGACAATGGCAAGGCGGCGTCGCTCATGCCGCCCCTATATCAAGAACCACGCCAAGCCGCGCGTCGCCGTTAACGCGGCAAGCGAATTGCAGTTTGCTCCGGCGCAACGCAGAACGGTCGCATCATGAACAGCCTGTCGCCCACCAGCCGTCTTCAGCCGCAGCCCGAGTTGCGCTTCGCCGGCCTGCGGTTCCATCCGATGACGACGGACCAGACGGTGGCGGCGTTGGCGGCGCGTCCGGCAGACCTGCCCTTCGACATCCTGATCACGCCGAACGCCGAACACGCTTGGCTGCGCCGCAAGGACGCGGCGTTCGACCGCATCAGCGCCCGCGCCTGGCTCAGCACCAATGATAGCCGCGTGTTGCGCAAGGCCGCCGCCATCGGCGGCGTCGACCTGGGCTTCGCACCCGGCTCCCATGTGGTCGAGCGATTGTTCAAGACCGTGATCGCCCCCGCCGACCCCATCACCATCATCGGCGGAGACGCTTCGGTCATCGCCGACCTGGTCCGTCAGTTCGGCTTGACGCGCGTCGCCCACCACAATCCGCCGATGGGTTTCATCCACGATGCTGCAGCGGTTCAGACGGCGGTGGAATTCGTCGTCGCCCACCCTGCCCGCTTCGTCTTCATCGCCATGGGGCCGCCCCAGTCGGAAAAGCTGTGTCTGCGCGTCATCGAAGACGAGCGATCGACGGGCCTTGGCCTGTGCATCGGCAGTTCGATCACCACCCTGATCGGCCGCACCCCGCCCGCGCCCCAGTGGATGGAGGATCGCGGACTGGTCTGGCTTTATCGTTTGCTGCGCGAGCCGGGTCGTTTGTGGCGCCGCTATCTGGTGCGCGGCCTCTATGGGCTGGGCCTCGGTCTGATCGATTCCCTTGCCTTCCGCCTGCGGCTCAAGTCCCCCAGTGCGCGTGACTGACACCGCTCGCCTTCAGGATTGGCAGGGGCGTCTGGATCAGGACGCGCGCCGACGCGGCGTGCAGGTCGACCGCCTCATCGCCCTGTGGGCCGGCGCAGTGCTGGTCCTGATGCTGCTCTATATCTGCATCGGCCCCAATCCCTATCAGCACGAAATCCTCGTCGATCCCCTGACCGGCGGGGCAGAGGCGTCGCCGGTGAACCGGCTCGTCTGGCTCGGGCTGTTCGGCCTTTCGGCGCCGCTGCTGTGGTTCCGTCGTCAGGCCCTGCCGGCCATGATGTTGAAGCTGCTGCCGCTTCTGGTCCTGTTCGCCTGGTTCGCCCTGACGACCCGCTGGGCCCTGGACCCCGCCGTCTCCACGCGCCGGCTGATCCTCTATGCCATCAATCTGTTGATCTGCGTCGCCATAGCGGTCGGTATGGGCGACAGTCGGCGATTGCATCTGGCGATGGCGACAGGGTGCGCGGTGCTGGTCGGCGTCGACATCCTGTCCTGGATCGCGGCTCCCGGCGTGTCGATGACGCCGCTGGGTCTGGCCGCCATCCATTCCCACAAGAACACCCTGGGCGCCGTCATGCTGCTGGCCGGTTTCGTCTGCGGAACCTACGCCTGGTCACGGATCGACTGGCGGGGGGGCGCCTTCTGGTGGGGCGTCACCGTCCTGGCCCTGGTGCTGCTGGTCGCCAGCCTGTCCAAGACCAGCATGGGTCTGTTCGCCGCCCTGGCCTGCGCAACGCCGGTCATTGTTTCCCTGATGGCTCAGCGCCGTATGGTGCGGTGGGGTCTGATCGCCGTCGTCGCCCTCATGGTGGCGGGCGTCGCCTTCGGCTGGCTGGCCTACTGCCTCGTAGTCGGCGCCGATCCCTGGGCGCCCTTCGCCGGCATCACTTTCACCCAACGCACCGAAGTCTGGGCCTTCGTCTGGGACGAGTTCGTCAAGCGGCCGATCCAGGGCTGGGGTTTCGGCTCGTTCTGGGACATCGACCCGACCGTCCAACCCAGCCTGCAGACCGACGCCTGGTTCGCCCAGCCCGACGCCTACACCAACGAAGCCCACAACGGCTTCCTGGACCTGGCGGTCACGACCGGCCTGATCGGTCTGACGGGGGCCGTCGTCGTTCTCATGCGCTGGATTTTCGGCGGGCTGATCCTGATCCGCGACGCCGTGGGCGGCGATCGTGGACGACTTGGCGCCGCCATTCTGCTGGGGGTCTTTCCGCTGATGGTGTTCGGCCACAACTTCATGGAAAGCAGCTATTTCACCGCCAACTCCATCTTCGGCACGGTGCTGTTGCTGCTGGGGGTGGAGATTGAGCGGCGCTTCATCCGCGCCTGAGACGCGGGATCAACACGATCAGTACCGCCAGCATGGCCGCCGCCTCCAGCGCCTGTCCCGCCGCCGTACCCAGGATCGCGCCGGCCGGTCCCAGCCGGCCGATGCCCCACAGGACCCCGACCGCCGCGACGGCCGAGGCCGAGGCGTTGGCGATGGCCAGGGCCTTGAACGCCTTCAGGATCTGCAGGCCCGTGCTGACCACCACCTGGACGAAGCCGAACGCCACGCTGAGCCCCCACAGCGGCAACATCCAGCGGGCGTCGGCGTATTTGCCGTCGAACGCCAGGCCGGTGATCATGGGCCAGGCCGCCCAGACCAAGCCCGCCCAGATCAGGGCGAAGGCCGCGCCCGCCATGCCCGACATCGTCAAGAGCCGAACATAGCCGCGCCAGTCGTCGGCCTCGCGCCGCGCCACCAGATCGCTTCTCGCCGCCATGCTCCAGGACGAGGCCAGCAGGGGAACGGGCCGCAGAAACGTCTGGCTGAACGACAGGGCCGCCAGAACGCCCGGCCCGTAGGCGGCGCCTGCGGCGAACACATAGAACCGCGCCAGAACTTCGGTGCTCGACACCCCCAGGAACAGCCAGCCGGATTGCCGGCCATACGCGACATAGCCGGGCAAGGCGCTGATCAGCCCGGCCCACAACCCCCTGCTGGCCCGCGCCAACCCGACCAGCCCCACGACCGCATAGGCCGCGCCCATCAGGGCCAGCACATGTTCGGCCTGCAAGGGCCGAAAAACCGTGGCTCCCAGCGCCAGAAACGCCGCCGCGACCGCCAGCACCGCGCCCGTCTGGACCGTCGCCGCGGCCGGTTCGCCTCGGCTGAACAGAGTCAACCTCACATATTGCTGCAACAGATAGGCGGGCACGAACAGCACCGCCGTCCACACCCCGAACGGCCCATCGCCGGTCATCAGCCCCACCGCCACGGCGGCGCCGGCCGCGACCGCCAGCCAGAAGCACACCGTGGCGCCCAGCATCAGCCGCTCGGTCTCGAACCGCACGGCGTCCAAGCCCCGCCCGTTGGGCAGAACCTGCAGATGCGCCACGCTGACCGCGTTCTGCACGCTGGCCAACACATAGGCGACCGAGAACCACAGCACGCAGGCCCCGAAATGGTCGGGCGTCATCACCCGCCCAAGGACCAGCACCACGCCCAGGTTCAGCAGCGAGAACAGGCCCTGTTCGACGATGGCCGTCAGATAGGGCGACGCGCGGCCGATCCGCCCCGCCAGCGCCCTCATCGGAAGCGGTTCAGGTCGTAGCTGAAGCCGAAGTTGAAGGGCAGGATGCCGTTCAAATATTGCCGGACGAACAGATTGACCTCGGCGATGGCGCTGCGCGGCACGAAGATCAGATCGCCCGGATGCAGCAGGAAGTCTTGCTGCGGGTCGGTGTTCAGCAGGGCCTTGGCGTCCACGGTCCGCGACGTCAGCCGGCCGTCGGCCACGCGCCGCAGCACCACGACCTTGCCCGTCCCGGCCGTCTCGGCGAATCCGCCGGCCGCGAAGATGGCCTGGGCCGTGTTCATCTCGCCGCGAATCTGAACCACGCCCGGCGTCTTCACCTCGCCTCCGACATAGATCTGCGACGCGCCATAGGTCGACACGCTGATCTGAACCTGCGGATTGCGCAGCACGCCGGCATAGGCCTCCGTCAGCCTCTGGCTGGCGTCGCGCACGGTCATACCGCCGACCGGAACCGGCCCGATCACGGGAAACACGCCCTGCCCGTCCGGCCCCAGCACCACGTCGGCGTTCAGCCCGTCCTCGACCAGAAAGCCCAGCCGCAGGGCGTCGCCCGCCGCCAGCCGGTATTGATAGTCGTCCTGGCCCCAGGGTGCGAAATCATAGGGTTGGGCCTGCCCCCGAACGCCGCCGCCGGAGGCGCAGGCAGCCAAAAACAGCACCAGGGCGATCGCGATCGTGCGCCAGACGGCCATCGGGGTTCCTTGTCGCGGACCGACTCGCACGCCGCCGCCTGCGCCATCTTTCTGTTTTTCACCGACAATGCCAAGGCCGGACTGGCGTTGCGGCTCCGACTCAGGGCTTTATGAGGCAGGCTGACCGGCAGCCTCGCCCCCCGTCGGCGGGATCGTCCTGCTCAGAGCCGCGTATTGACCGACCAGACGCTGAAACTCGAAGACGACCAACGCCCCAGAAACGCCGGGGCGGCGATCACGATTCGCGAGTTGGCGACGCCGGTCTTCTATCACTGGCGCAAGGCGTTGATCGCCTTTCTGATCCCTGTTCTGCTGGCCCTGGCCGCCGCGACCCTGGCCCAGCCGATCTATACCGCCCAATCGCGCCTGCTGATCCTGCTGGGCGACGACTATGTGTTCCGCCGCTCCGTGGGCGAGGACGCGACCGGCAATCCGCAAACCTTCGACCGCGCCCAGATCGTCCATGCCGAAATGGAAATCCTGGGCTCGCGCGAGATCCGCGAGAAGACCCTGACTGACATCGGCCTGACGCGCGTCTATCCCAAGGCGAAGGCCGGCCCGGCGGGCATGAATGCGGCCCTGGAACAGCTGGGCCGCGACCTGACGATCGAAAACGTGCCCCAGTCCAACACCATCGAGGTGCGGCTGCGCCATCGCGATCCCAAGGTGGCGGCCGACTTCGTCAATCGCCTGGTCCAGAACTACATCGCCAGCCGACGCGAAATCTTCCAGCGCGCCGACAGCGCGGCCGTCAACGATCAGCAACGCGGCCTGTCCGATCAACTGGCCGCCACCGAGGCCCAGATCGCCGACCTGTCGAACCGCTACGCCATCGGCGACTACGATCAGGAAATCCAGGGCGTCCAGTCGCAGCAGACCGCCCTGACCGCTCAGTTGGCCGCACAGGACCAGTTGATCGCCACCGCCGCCGCGCGCGCCGACCGCCTGGCCCAGCAGCTGCGCAACGCCTCGGCTCAGATCGCGCTGAACACCGACGACACCCGCTCTCAACAGGTCACGGCCCTGACCGACAATCTGATGCTGCTGCGCGAGCGTCGTCGGGTCGCCGCCGCCCGTTATGCCGACGGCTATCCGCTCGTCGTCGAACTGGATCGTCAGATCGCCGACCTCGAAACCCAGATCGCCGCCGCGCCCCAATCGCAAACGACGCTGGTCCGCAGCGGCCCCAACCCCGTCAGCCAGCAGATCGAGACCCAGCTGGCCACCACGCGCGGCGAACTGGCCGGTCTGCAGTCTGGACGCGCCCAACTGTCCGACGCCCTCGGCGCCGCGCGCGGACGCTTGGCCAGCCTGGTCGAGATCGGGCCGCGCTATCGCGAACTGACGCGCCAGCGCACCCTGACCGAAACCGCCTATCGCAGCGTTTCCGAGAACGCCGAGGATTCGCGGCTGCAAAGCTCCATCGCCGGGGCCAACGCCAATGTGCGGGTCATCGAGGCGGCCCAACCGCCGACCAGGGCCCGCACCGGCCGCCTGCTGATCCTGGCCGCAGGTCTGGTCGTCGGAACCCTGGCGGCGCTGGCCGTGATCATCGTGTCCGCCGCCGCCTCGCCGGTCATTCTGACGCCGCGCGATGCGGAGGTGCGTCTGCGCGCCCCGGTCCTGGCCACCGTGCCGCTGGGCGAGGACGACGACAGCCCCCTGCCCCGCTGGCGTCCGCTGACGTCACGACTGACGGCGGATCAGGCGGCGCTGATCCTGCGTCGTCTGCGCGAGACCGCCGACGGCCAGGCCGCGCTTGCGGTCATCGGTCCGGAGGACGGCGTGGGCGTCACCAGCATCGCGCTGGACCTGGCCATGGCCTCGGCTTTCCGGTCCGGGGTCGAGACCCTGCTGATCGACGCCGAACCCCGAGAGGACGCCAGCGTCGCCATGGCTATCCACGGCCTGGGCGGGCGGCTGACCAACATCCCCGACAGCCCCTATGTGCTGCGGGTCGAGGACAGCAATCTGTATGTCACCACGCCGATGACGCGCACCGGCTCGAACATTTCCGAGGCGCGCTGGCGCAACTTCGTCGATGGGGTCAAGACGCGCTTCCCGGTCGTGATCGTGGACACGCCCTCGCTGCACCGATCCTCCGCCGCCCTGCTGCTTGCGCCGCTGACGGACCTGTCGCTGGTGGTGATCGAGGCCGAAGAGACGCGCACGGCTGTCGCCGCCAATCTGATCGAACGGGTCGCGGCGGCGGGCGGGACGGTGGCGGGCGTCATCCTCAACATGCGCCGCTTCCACATTCCGCGCTTCATCTACACCCGCATCTAGCGCAACGCCGCCAGGGCGCGGGGCAGGATCTCGCTGAGGTCGTCGGCGATCAGCCCCGGCCCGAATCGATCCGCCGCATCGCTGTGGATCCAGACCGCCGCCGAGGCCGCTTCGAAGCTGTCCATCCGTTGCGCCGTCAGCCCGCCGATCATCCCGGCCAGCACGTCGCCGCTGCCGGCCGTGGCCAGCCAGGGCGAACCGTTCGGATTGGATCGCACCCGCCCATCGGGCGACGCGACCAGGGTTTCGGCCCCCTTCAGCACGATCACCGCCTGGGTTCGACGGGCCGCCTCGACGGCGGCGGCCTCGCGCCCGTTTTTCAGCAACCCTGGAAACAGCCGTTCGAACTCGCCTTCGTGCGGCGTCAGGATGTCGTCCCGGTCCAGCAGACCGATCAACTCGGCCGTCCCTCCCTTGAACACCGACAGGCCGTCGGCGTCGATCACCAGCACCGCGCCGGTGGACGCCAGCGCATGGATGTTGGCCACGGTCGCCTCGTCGGCGCCGGCCGCCGGGCCGACCACGACCGCATCGGCGTTGCTCGCCTCGCGTCCCAGCGCCTCAGCCGATGCGAAGGGCGTCAGCATGATCGCCTGAACGGCCGGAGCGATCACCGCTGCGGCGTCCGGCGGGCAAAGGATTCGCACCACGCCCGCGCCCATGCGCAGACCCGCCCGCGCCGCCAGCCGCGCCGCGCCCGTGTGATGCGCCCGACCCGACACCACCACTAAACGCCCCCGAGCATGTTTATGCGTTTCGGCGCTCGGCCAGGGCAGAAAACTGCGCCACAGCGCGGGGTCGTTGGTCTGCATTGTCCGCCTTCCGATTATCCGTGGCTTTTCTGCGAAAACCGCTTGCTTTAAGCGCCCTTGGTGTGTCCCATTCAGGCCCGAGCGCCGCTGCATTTCGTGCGCCGCTCAGGGGTCGCCATGAAGAAGATCGAAGCCATCATCAAGCCCTTCAAGCTGGATGACGTCAAAGAGGCGCTCCAGGATGTGGGCGTGCAAGGCATGACTGTGCTGGAGGCCAAGGGATATGGCCGCCAGAAGGGTCATTCCGAACTGTATCGCGGCGCCGAATACGTCATCGACTTCCTGCCCAAGATCAAGATCGAGGTCGTCGTCGCCGACGACCTGGCGCCCGCCGTGGTCGAGGCCATTCAGACCTCGGCCCGCACGGGCAAGATCGGCGACGGCAAGATCTTCGTGTCCGACGTCGCCGAGGTGATCCGCATCCGAACCGGCGAAACGGGCGCACAGGCCGTCTGACTTCGACTACCCCTCCCCGGCCTCGGCCCTCGGGTCGTGGTCCGGTCTCCTCCCCAAAACGACAAGAAAACAGGACTTCCGAGAATGAGCGCCAGCAAGATCCTCAAGGAGATCAAGGAAAAGGACGTCCAATATGTCGACGTCCGCTTCACCGACACGCGCGGCAGGCTGCAGCACGTCACCTTCGACGTCGATCTGGTCGATGAGGATTTCTTGAACGAAGGCACGATGTTCGACGGCTCGTCCATCGCCGGCTGGAAGGCCATCAACGAGTCCGACATGCTGCTGAAGCCGGACCTGACCACGGCCTACATCGATCCGTTCTACCAGCAGACCACGATGTTCCTGTTCTGCGACGTGCTGAACCCGGACACCAACGAACCCTACAACCGCGACAGCCGCTCGATGGCCAAAAAGGCCCTGTCCTATGTGCAGTCGTCGGGCGTGGGCGACCAGGTCTTCTTCGGCCCGGAAGCCGAGTTCTTCATCTTCGACGACGTGCGCTGGTCCACCCAGCCGCACGACACCGGCTACAGCTACGATTCGACCGAACTGCCCGCCAACACCGGCGCGGAATACTCCGAGGGCAATATGGGCCACCGCCCCGGACCCAAGGGCGGCTATTTCCCGGTCAACCCGGTCGATTCCGGGCAGGACCTGCGCGGCGAGATGCTGGGCGTCATGCGCGACCTGGGCCTGCAGCCCGAGAAGCACCACCACGAGGTGGCCCCGGCCCAGCACGAACTGGGTCTGAAGTTCTCCGACCTACTGACCATGGCCGACCGCCTTCAGCTCTATAAGTACGTCATCCACAACGTGGCCCACGCCTACGGCAAGTCGGCGACCTTCATGGCCAAGCCGATGTTCGCCGACAACGGCTCGGGCATGCACGTCCACATGTCGATCTGGAAGGACGGCAAGCCCCAGTTCGCCGGGGACCAGTACGCCGGCCTGAGCCAGGAATGCTTGTGGTACATCGGCGGCATCATCAAACACGCCAAGGCCATCAACGCCTTCGCCAACTCGACCACCAACTCCTACAAGCGTCTGGTGCCCGGCTACGAAGCTCCGGTGAAGCTGGCCTATTCGGCCCGCAACCGTTCGGCCTCCATCCGCATCCCGCACGTTTCGTCGCCCAAGGCCAAACGTCTGGAAGCCCGCTTCCCCGATCCGATGGGCAACCCCTATCTGACCTTCGTGGCCCTGCTGATGGCCGGTCTGGACGGGATCGAGAACCGCATCGATCCGGGCGCGCCCGCCGACAAGAACCTCTACGACCTGCCGCCGGAAGAGCGCGGCTCGATCCCCGAGGTCTGCGGCTCGCTGCGCGAAGCGCTGGAGAATCTGGACAAGGACCGCGCCTTCCTCAAGAAGGGCGGCGTCATGGATGACGACTTCATCGACAGCTATATCGAGCTGAAGATGGAAGAGGTGATGCGCCTGCAACTGCATCCGCACCCGGTCGAGTTCGACATGTATTACAGCTGCTGATCGCAGGATCGGCGTGAAAGACGAAGGGCCGGGGATCGCTCCCCGGCCCTTTTTCATGTCTCGGATGGGCTGGCGAATGCGACGCCCGCGCCTCTCTATCGGATCCTCAGGCGATCTCGGCTTCCAGCGCGTCAGCCTTGCTGCGCCGCAGTTCGATCAGCCGCACGCACCAGATGGAGACCTCGTAGAGCAGCACCATGGGCACGGCCAGCATCAGCTGGCTGATCGGATCGGGCGGGGTCACGACGGCGGCGACCACCACGACCGCGACGATGGCGTAGCGGCGCCCCGACGACATCAGCTTTGAGTTGATCAGGCCCGCCATCCCCAGCAGGGTCATGACGACCGGCAGTTGGAAGCATAGGCCGAACGCCAGAAGCAGCGCCGTCACCAGGTTCAGATAGTCCGACACCTTGGGCAGCAGATTGGCCGCCACCCCGTCGCCGACGATCTGCTGGCTCAGCGAGAACCACATCACGAAGGGCAGCATGACGAAATAGACCAGCGCCGCTCCCAATAGGAACAGCAACGGCGCCGCCACCAGGAACGGCAGGAAGGCCCCCCGCTCGTTGCGATAAAGCCCGGGCGCCACAAAGCGATACAGCTGCCAGGCCAGCACGGGGAAGGCCACGAACACCGCACCGAACCCGGCCAGCTTCATCTTGGTGAACAGGATTTCCAGCGGCGCCGTATAGATCAGATTGACCGTGTGGCCGTTGACGTGCGGCAGCGCCTTCAGCCCGGCCGTGCCCAGGATCAGGTCCAGCGGCGACACGTGGCCATGCGGACCGACCGACGAATAGAAGGCCTGGGCCGCCACGAACGGCTTGACCAGAAACAGATAGATCGGCTCGGAAAAGGCGAAACAGCCGATGAAGCCGACCGCAAAGGCGACGACGCAGATCAGCAGCCGCCGACGCAGCTCGATCAGGTGGTCCATCAAAGGCGCCCGCGACGCCTCGATCTCGGCTTCGTCACGATCGGACAGGGTCAAAGATCGACAGCCTTCTTGCGCGCGACCTTGGGCTTGGCGGCCTTGGCCGCAGCGGTCTTGACGGTCTTGGTCGCAGCCGGTCCGGCCGCCTTCTTGGGTTTGTCCGAGGCCGTCTTCGGCGCCTTGGTCTTGGCGACAGTCGCGGGCTTCGCCGCAGCCTTCCTCGCGGCCGGCGTGCGCCTGGCTGCTGGCGCGACTGCGGGTTCGGCGCTCGTCGACGCGCCGACATCGGGCCATTCGTCGGCTGCTGGCGTCATCACCGGCGCTTCGGGCGCGGGCGCCGGCAGGGGCGTCGATGTCGTCGGCCCAGTCAGCCCGGCGTTGATGTCCTTGAACGCCGCATCGGCCTCAGGCCCCAGCGGATACATCGCCCCCTGCCCGGTCCGTAGCGCCTCGACCTCCTTGCGCAGATCGTCCAGTTCGGACTGTCGCGCCATTTCGTCGAAGCTGGTGCGGAACTCATTGGCCATCGCGCGCGCCTTGGCCACCATCTGGCCGACGCGACGCATCAGGATCGGCAGATCCTTTGGCCCCACGACAAGCAGGGCCACGATGCCGATCACCACTAATTCGAAACCCCCCACTCCGGGGGCGAGCCCGCCCATGCGTCAACCCTTACAGATGACGACTAGCGCTTCAGCTCTTCCTTCTCCGCCTCGGTGCGCGGCAGCGAGCTGACGCCCTCGTGCGGGCCGTCTTTTTTGTCCTCGTCCTTCAGGCCGTCCTTGAAAGCGCGGATGCCCTTGGCGGCGTCGCCCATGATGCCGGACAGCTTGCCGCGCCCGCCGAACAGCAGCGCGACAACGACGATGACGATGGCCCAGTGCCAGATGCTCAGCGAGCCCATGGCGTATTCTCCTCGCGGGGATCGGTCATCCGATCCCATCCACTCTTATTCGACCCGCATATAGGCGCAGTCATGGCGTCTCGCCAAGGGAGGCTGTAGGCCTGCGCGACCATGAGTCCCTCCGATCACGTCATCATCCACACCGACGGCGCCTGCAAGGGCAATCCCGGCCCCGGCGGCTGGGGCGCCGTGCTTCAGGCGGGCGGCGGTCACGAGAAGGAACTGTGGGGCGGCGAGCCCAACACCACCAACAACCGCATGGAGCTGATGGCCGCCATCATGGCGCTGGAGGCCCTGAAACGGCCCTGCAAGGTCGAACTGCACACCGACAGCAAATATGTGATGCAGGGAATCACCGAATGGATGCGCGGCTGGAAGGTGCGCGGCTGGCTGACGGCGGACAAGAAGCCGGTCAAGAACGCCGACCTGTGGCAGCGACTGGACGCCGCCCGCGCGCGCCACGACGTCAAATGGCGCTGGGTCAAGGGTCACGCCGGCCATGAGCTTAACGAACGCGCGGACCAACTGGCGAATCGCGGCGTGGCGGAGCTGAAGGCGCGCTAGACAACCTCGACTTCTTTCTCCGGCTCGGACGGGCGGCGGCGGATGCGCGATCCGCTCATGACCGCGCCGAACAGGGCGGCGATGGCGGCGATCTGGAATCCGTGCCGCACGCCCGTCTGCGGCGCGGCCGACAGCAGAAAGGCCACGACCACGGCGCCCATCGACTGACCCAGGACGCGGGCGGTGCCCAGGGCGCCGCCGGCCGCCCCGGCCCGCTCGCGCGGCGCCTCCGACAGCATGGCGCGGTTGTTGGGCGACTGGAAGAAGCCGAATCCGGCCCCGCACAGGGCCATGCGCCAGACGATGTCGAAATGCGATGCGTCGGCGTCCAACAGGCTCAGCGCCATCAGCCCGCAGGCGAACAGCGTCAGCCCCACGGCCCCCAGCACGCCGGCCGAATATCGGTCCGACAAGGCTCCGGCCAGCGGTGCGGCGAACATGGTCCCCAGCGGCCACGGCGTCATCAAAAGCCCCGTTTGCACCGCGCTCAGCCCCAGCGATCCCTGCAGGAAGAAGGGCAAGGCCACGAAGGCCATCATCTGGGCGGTGAAGGAAATGATCGACGTCGCCACCGACAGGGCGAACATCGGTCGCGCCAGCAGGTCCAGCGGGATCAACGGCGTCTTGCTGGGCTTCTCGTGCCGGACCAGCAGGACGCCCGCCGCCAGTCCCAATCCCGTCAGGCCGAAACCGAAGATCGACGCCTCGCCATGCGCCAGCGCCTGCATCCCGGTGATGACGAAGCCGAAGGCGGCCGCGCTCAACAGCGCGCCGACGATGTTCAGCCGCCGCTTCTGCAGCGGATTGTGCGGCAGGGTGAACCCCGCCATCGACACCGCCAGAACGCCCAACGGAATGTTCAGCGCGAACAGCCACCGCCATTCGCCGAAGCCCAGGATCGCGCTGGCGATGGTCGGGCCGGCCGCCGCGGCCATCGACACGATCACCGCATTGATGCCGACCGCCCGTCCCAGCAATCGCTGCGGATAGGTGAAGCGCACCAGCGCGCCGTTCACGCTCATGATGCCGGCCGCGCCGAATCCCTGCAGCACCCGCGCCAGGCTCAGCATCAGGATCGAATCGGACAGGGCGCAGGCGATGGACGCCAGGGTGAAGACCGCCAGACCGACCTGGGACACGCGGCGATACCCCACGATCTCCCCCAGCGACGCCAGCGGCAACAGGGCCACGACGATGGCGATCTGGTAGGCGTTGACGATCCAGATCGAGGCCGCCGCAGACGCTTTCAGGTCCTGGGCGATGGATGGCAGGGCCACGTTGGCGATGGCGCCGTCCAGCACGGCCAGGGTGATGCCCAGGCCGATGGAGACGATGGCCCAATAGCGCCGGGGCGTGGGCAGGCCGTCGACTGCGACATTCTGGCTGGTCATCTCACGCCAACGCCGCGACAGCGTAACGGTTCAGACGCCGGCGTGAACCGTCAGGCGCGAGCCGTCGACACGCTTGACCACGACGTCCTGCCCCTCGCCCGGCGCCTCGCCCTCGATCTCGGCCGACCATTCGGCGCCGGAAACGAAGACCCGGCCGCGTCCGTCAACGAAGGCCTGGACCACCCTGGCCCTCTGGCCGATCAGGCGGCTGTCGCGGTCGTTGATGTCGGGACCGTCGGGATTGGCCTTGGCGATCAGTCGGCGCGACAGAAGGGTTGAGATGACAGTCAAAATGGCGAACACCGCCACTTCGCCGGGCAGGCCCAGCCGCACGCCCGCCGCCGTCATGACCGCGACGACCCCGGCCGAGACAGCGGGCCACAGCAGCCATTCGGTCGAGAACATCGCCTCCACCGCCAGCAGCAGCACGCCCACGGCCAGCCATATCCAGAACGGCTGGGCGACGTAGAAATCGGCGAGCGCAGTCATCGATCAGCTTCCTAAGGGGATCAGGCGGAGGGCGGGACGCTGCCGGGCGCAGGACGACGCGGCGGGGCCGGACGCGCGGGCGCGGCCGTGGGTCCGTTCTGCTGCTTGGCCAGGCCGACCATCTCGCCGATGCCGGCGATGGTGCCGACCAGGGCGCCCATTTCGGCGGGCACGATGACGGTGCGCTGCTGCGGGCTGCGGGCCAGTTCGGCGAAGGCTTCGACGTATTTCTGCGCCACGAAATAGTTGATGGCGTTCACGTCGCCGCGCGCGATGGCCTCCGACACCATGGCGGTGGCGCGGGCTTCGGCCTCGGCTTCGCGTTCGCGCGCCTCGGCGTCGCGGAAGGCGGCTTCCTTGCGCCCCTCGGCCTGAAGGATGGCGGCCTGTTTGGCGCCCTCGGCGCGGGCGATGGCGGCGGACTTCTCGCCGTCGGCCTCGGTGATGACGGCGCGGCGCTCCCGCTCGGCCTTCATCTGGCGGGCCATGGCGTTGGTGATGTCGGTCGGCGGCGTCAGGTCCTTGATTTCGATGCGGTTGACCTTGACGCCCCAGGGTTCGGTCGCGGCGTCGATGACGTGCAGCAGGCGGGTGTTGATGCTGTCGCGCTGGCTCAGCACCTCGTCCAGCTCCATCGAACCGACCACGGTCCGCAGATTGGTCATGCACAGCTGCGAAATGGCGTAGGGCAGATCGTCGACGCGATAGGCGGCGCGGGCGGAATCCATCACCTGGATGAAGACGATGCCGTCCACCTTCACCATGGCGTTGTCCTTGGTGATGACCTCCTGGGTCGGGACGTCCAGCACCTGTTCCATCATATTCATGCGACGGCCGACGCGCTCCACGAACGGCGTCAGGAAGCCGATGCCGGGGCTCAGCGTCTTGGTGTATTTGCCGAAACGTTCGACCGTGAATTCACAGCCTTGCGGCACAATCTTGATCACGCTGATCAAGAGCACGATAGCCAGCAGCAGCACGACGCCGGCGAAGATGGTGGTCACGT
Organism: Brevundimonas sp. UBA6550; assembly: GCF_002434505.1. Classification (GTDB taxonomy): domain Bacteria; phylum Pseudomonadota; class Alphaproteobacteria; order Caulobacterales; family Caulobacteraceae; genus Brevundimonas. The sequence goes on along the minus strand of NZ_DJKE01000008.1, from coordinate 350,066 downwards.
CCATTCGGATCCTCCCTGAGGCGTCAAGCCTACCCGCTGCGCGCGAGCGGCGCCACAGAAACCGGCGGCGCCTGTTGTCTCAGGCGCCGTTTCGCCGCCGCCAAGCGCCGACCCGCGTCGCCACGTCGCGCTCGATATCGCCATAGAACAGGTTGTAGGGCTCGATCTTGCGCCGATCCGCCCAGCTTCCTCCAGCCGTCAGGAAGTCGGCGTCCGGTGCGCTGTGCCACAGCAGGCCGCCACGACATTCGGTCGAGATCAGCCGCCCGGTCAGGGCCGGCCGCGCGCCCCATTCCAGGCCGGTCGCGTTGGTCGCGCCGCTGTGCTGTCGGGCCTCGGCGGGCGGGTAAGCGGTCGCGCCGGTGACGGGATTGACGCAGATCGGCGCTGTTTCCAGCCCCACCAGTTCGCCTCGGTCGTTCCATTCCAGCGCGCGACGAAGGGCGCGGCGGGCGGCCGAATCATCGCCGTCCTGCACCGACATCCAGGCCACCAGACAGCCCGTCTGGTCGGCGGCGTCGCACGGCGCGATCCGTCCATCGAACATCTCGCGGCTGACCAGCGTCTCGATCAGATAGGCGGCGGCCAGACGGGCCTTCAGCGCCGGCCGCGCCTGCAACTCCTCGCGCACCAGTCGAGCCGCCAATTCGCCCCCCTGCTCCACCCCGGCGATGACGATCGGTCCCGTCGGATGGTTCTGCAGCCACAGATCGAAGGCCCGCTTTACGTCCCCATAGGCGAAGGCCCGGGCCTCGCGCGCGTCGTCGCGCAGCGTCAGGCGAGTATAGAGGCTGGCCTGTCGATACAGCGGCGCGCTGACCTTGGCTTCGCGCGCGAACGGCGAGGCGTAGTTCGGCAGCACGACCCGGCGCATATAGGCGTTCGCCCGCGCGTCATCGATGGCCCCGTTCCAGCCCGAACCGCCGTCGAACGTCGTCGGCATGACGAAGAAGACCGAGGCCTGATCCGACCGCCCGTCGTCCTGCAACGCCCAGGACAGGGCCGAACGATAGTCCGGCTCGGCCGGCGGCTCGTAGGTCTGGAACGGCACCTGGGGGTCCAGCCCGGCCCTCAGGATATCTCCGCTCCAGACGGCGACAGCGGCGGTCATCACGAAGACGGCGGCGAACCCCGCATAGCCGACCCATTGTCTGAAGGTCAGCCGGCGCATCAGCGGTACGGATCGGCCGTGGACAGGAAGTTCTGGACGTAGCGGCGCACGCCCTCTTCCAGCGGCGTCGATTGTCCCAGGAAGCCGGCGGCGCGAATGCGGTCCATGCGCGCCTGGGTGAAATACTGGTAGCGATCCCGGATCGAGACCGGCGTGTCGACATAGTCGATGGACGGATCCTTGCCCGCGGCGGCGAATGTCGCCTTGGCCAGGTCCGCGAACGACCGCGCCTGTCCCGACCCGGCGTTGAACACGCCCGACACCTCGGGCGATTGCAGCAGGAACTCGATGATGTCGACCACGTCGTCGACATAGACGAAGTCGCGCATCTGCCCGCCGTCGGCGTAGTTCGGATTGTGCGAGCGGAACAGGGTCACGGTCTCGCCCGCCTGCACCCTGGGCCAGATTTGGGCCACGACCGACTTCATCCCGCCCTTGTGGCCCTCGTTCGGGCCATAGACGTTGAAGAACTTCAGCCCGGCCCACTGGCGCGGCGCCTGCCCCCGATCCGCCTGTCGCACCGCATATTGGTCGAACAGCATCTTCGAATAGCCATAGGCGTTTAGCGGTCGAAGCTGAGACAGGGACTCCGCATCGTCGTCGTCGTTGAAGCCGGTCTCTCCATCGCCATAGGTCGCCGCCGACGAGGCGTAGATCATCCGCGCGTCACGGATGGCGCACCAGTCCCACAGTTCGCGCGACAGGGTGAAGTTGGTCCGCAGGATCAGGTCCGCATCCGGCTCCGTCGTCGAAGAGATCGCGCCCATATGAACCACGGCCTCGATCCGCTCGGCGTGGCGTTCCAGCTGTTCGAACAGCTCTTCGGGCGCCCAGAAATCCGCGATGGGATGTTTGGCCAGGTTCTTCCACTTGGCCAGATCGGCCGTTTCCAGACGATCGCAGACCACGACGTCATAGGCCGTCTCGGCCGTCAGGCGCGCCACGATGTTGGAGCCGATGAAGCCGGCGCCGCCGGTCACCACGATCATGCGCGGGGTCATTGCTGTTGTCCTGTCGCCGGCGCGGCCGGGGCGCCGGTGGTCATCTTCTCGATGGTCCGGGTGGTCGAGAAACCGTCCTTGAAATCGGCCAGCTTCACCTCGCCGCCCCAGCTTTCCACCAGATCGCCGCCCACCACGCCTTCGCGCCTATAGTCCGAACCCTTGATCAACACGTCCGGCCGCAAACGTTCGATCAGCGCCAGCGGCGTCGGATCGTCGAAACTGGTCACGCGATCCACGCTGGCCAGGCCGCCGATGACGACCGCGCGACTGTCCAGATCGTTGACCGGTCGCCCCTCGCCCTTCAATCGCCGGACGGAGGCGTCGGTGTTCAGCGCCACCACCAGCCGGTCGCACCAGCCGCGCGCCTGGGCCAGATAGGCGACGTGGCCCCGGTGCAGAATGTCGAAACAGCCGTTGGTGAAGCCGACCTTCAGCCCCTGACGCCGCCACGTCTCGACCTCGGCGGCCAGTTCGTCCAGCGGCGTGACCTTGGCGACGGCGGCGCTGGCGTGCTGGCTCACCTCGGCCTCGATCAGCTCGGCCGGCGTGACCACGGCGGTGCCCGCCTTGCCGACCACCACGCCCGAGGCCAGGATGGCGAACTGCACCGCCGTCTCCAGCGAGGCGCCGGCGCCCAGCGCCAGGCCGATGGCCGCCAGACCGGTGTCGCCGGCGCCGGAGACGTCGAACACCTCGCGCGCCCGGCCGGGGAAATGCTTCACCGGCGCGCCCCGTCTGGCCAGGCTCATGCCCTTGCCGGCGCGCGTGACGATAACGGCCTTGGCGGTCGTGGCGGCCAGCAGGGCCTCCAGCGCCGCCTCCACCTCTGCGTCCGTTCCGACCGGCAGACCCGTCGCCGCCGCCAGCTCCGAGGCGTTGGGCTTGATGACGTCCACCGCGCCGTAGCGGGCGAAATCCCGCCCCTTGGGATCAACCACGACCGGCGCGCCCGAGGCCTTGGCCGCCGTCAGGGCCGCCTCGATCAAGGCGTCCCCGACGACGCCCTTCGCATAGTCCGACAGAAGATAGACACAAGCGTCGGAAAAGGCGTCCGAATCCTCGACGGCAACCGGCGCCGCCTCGACGTCCAGCCGCAGCAACTGCTGTCCCGACGACACGAACCGCGTCTTGACGATGGTCGCCGCCCTCGCCGGCCTGACCAGCACATCCTCGATGCCCGCTTCGGCGGCGATCAGCGCGGTCAACTCCGCCCCCGCCGCATCGTCTCCGACCACGGCGCCCAGCCGGGCCACGCCCCCCAGGGCCGCGATGTTGCGCGCCACATTGCCCACGCCGCCGGGCATGGCGACGGTGCGCGCGGCGCGCAGGACCGGAATCGGCGCCTCGGGCGAAATACGGCTGACTTCGCCATAGACGTAGCGATCCAGCATCAGGTCGCCGACGCAGGCGATCTTCAGGCCGCGCACGCGCTCCAGCAGGCTTTGCAGGGCGCCCAGATCCAGGGTGTCAGACATTCGCCCGACCTAGAGGATTCACGCCGCCTGCGCCACCGGCGCCTTGGCGCCCAGCTTGATGGCCAGGTCGTCGAAGGCGATCAGTTGCGCGGCCAGGGCCTCGAACTGACCCAGCGGCACCATGTTCGGGCCATCCGACGGCGCGTGGTCAGGGTCGGGATGGGTCTCGATGAAGACCGCGTCCACGCCCACCGAGACGGCGGCGCGCGCCAGAACCGGCACGAATTCGCGCTGGCCGCCCGACGACGTGCCCTGCCCGCCCGGCTGCTGGACGCTGTGGGTCGCGTCGAACACGACCGGGCAACCGATATCGCGCAGCACCGGGAGCGCGCGCATGTCGCTGACCAGGGTGTTGTAGCCGAAGCTGGCGCCGCGTTCGCAGGCCATGACGTTCGGATTGCCCGCGCCGACGACCTTGGCGATGACGTTCTTCATGTCCCACGGCGCCAGGAACTGGCCCTTCTTGATGTTGATCGCCTTGCCCGTGGCGGCGGCGGCCAGCAGCAGATCGGTCTGGCGGCTGAGGAAGGCGGGAATCTGCAGCACGTCCACCACCTCGCCCACCGGCCCGCATTGCGCCTCGGAATGGACGTCGGTCAAGGTCGGCAGGCCGGTGACCTCGCGAATCTCGGCGAAGATGGGCAGGGCCTCCTTCAGGCCGATCCCGCGCGCGGCGCTGGCGCTGGTGCGGTTGGCCTTGTCGAAGCTGGTCTTGTAAATGATGCCCGCGTTCAGCCGCTCGCCGATTTCCTTCAGCTGATGCGCCGTTTCCAGCGCGTGCTGGCGGCTTTCCATCTGGCACGGTCCGGCGATGAAGGCGATTCGTGCGCCGCCGCCGATGACGACAGGCGTCCGAAGACCTTCGGACAACGTAATGACAGCATTGGGTCGGCTCACGGGTACGGCTTTCTGCATTTAGTGGGTCTGGCGTGCGGGATGCCGCAAACCTGAGGCCATCAGTTGGCGCTCGTCGGCGATGAGCGCAAGTTATCACGGAGTTCGCCCGCTTGGCCAATAAGCCCGTCATCCTCTGGTTCAGGCGCGACCTGCGGCTTCACGACAATCCGGCCCTGAATCATGCGGTCGAGACGGGTCGGCCCATCATGCCGGTCTTCATCCTGGACGACCATTACGACCGGCCCATCGGCGCGGCATCGAAATGGTGGCTGGACAAGTCTCTGCGGGCCCTGGACGCCGCGCTGACGGATCGCGGCGCGCGACTGATCCTGCGGCGTGGCGGGTCCCTGGCCGCCTTGCAGGCCCTGATCGCGGAGACCAGCGCCGACGCCGTCTTCCTGAACCGCCTGTTCGAGCCGGGCGCCTTCGAACAGGATGCGGAGATCGCCCACACCCTGAAGGCCGACGGTGTCGAATGCCGGGGCTTTAACGGAACTCTGATGTGCCGACCGGGCGCCGTGCTGAACGGGTCAGGCAATCCATACAAGGTCTTCACGCCCTTTCTTAAGACGCTGCTATCGATGTCGGAGCCGCCGCCGCATACGACCGGCCCACGGCAAATCGAGACGCCTGGACGGATAGCCAGCGACGATCTGGACGACTGGGGTCTGCATCCCGCGTTCCCCGACTGGTCCGGCGGCTTCGACTGGACGCCCGGCGAGGCGGGCGCGTTGGAGGCGCTGTCGACTTTCCTCGCCGACGGACTGGCGACCTATGCAAAGGACCGGGACTTCCCGGACCGCCCCGCCTCCAGCCGCCTGTCCCCGCATCTGCACTGGGGCGAGATCAGTCCGTGGCGCGCCATCGAACGCGCTTGCCAGGCCGCCGAGGCCGGCAAGGTCTCGCCCGCCGAGGCCGAAAAGTTCGTCGCCGAGATCGGCTGGCGCGAGTTCTCGGCCCACCTGCTGCACCAGTTCCCCTACATCGTCCATCACGCCTTCCGCCCCGAATACGACGCCATGCCCTGGCGTGACGATCCCAAGGGGCTCCAGGCGTGGAAGCGCGGCCGCACCGGCTATCCGCTGGTGGACGCCGGTATGCGCCAGCTGTGGGCCACCGGCTGGATGCACAATCGGGTGCGCATGATCGTCGCCTCCTTCTTGATCAAACATCTGCTGATCGACTGGCGCGAAGGCGAGGCCTGGTTCTGGGACACGCTGGTGGACGCCGACGTGGCCAGCAATGTGCAGAACTGGCAGTGGGTCGCGGGTTCCGGCGCCGACGCTTCGCCCTATTTCCGCATCTTCAACCCCATCGCCCAGGGCGAGAAGTTCGATCCGAAGGGGGGCTATGTGCGCCGCTGGGTTCCCGAATTGGCCCGCCTGCCCGACCGCTGGCTCCACGCCCCCTGGACGGCGCCCGCAGAGGTGTTGCACGAGGCGGGCGTGCGCATGGGCCACGACTATCCCCGCCCCATCGTCGAACATGAAATGGCCCGCGCCCGCGCGCTCGACGCCCTGAAAGCCGTCTCCGGTCGCGGCGACGATCATAGCGATCGCGATTGACCGACATGTCCTTCAAGCCGAAAGTCCAAGCATGAGCGTCGCCAGCGCCGATCTCGAAGCCGTCGCCCGCCAGACCCCTCGGGTGTTTGCGATGATGCTGCGCCTGCTGGCCAGGAACTGGACCTTCGGCCGGTTGACCGTCCAACTGCCGAACGGCGAGGTGCATGTTCTGCAGGGCGACCGTCCGGGCCCGTGCGGCATTCTGAACGTCAAGGACTATCGCTTCGCCCGTCGCGTCCTGGCCGCCGGCGACATCGGGTTCGCCGAGGCCTATATGGCGGGCGAATGGGATAGCCCGCATCTGGCCGCCCTGTTGGAGACGCTGGTCGACAACTACGACCACATCCGCCGCCTGTTCGACGGCAACTGGCTGATGATGGCCGTCAACTGGCTGTCCCATCGCAGCAACCGCAACAGCCGCACGGGTTCGAAAAAGAACATCCACGCCCACTACGACCTGGGCAACGCCTTCTACGCCAGCTGGCTTGACGGCTCGATGACCTATTCCTCGGCCCGTTTCGGTCGTGCGGGCGAACCGCTTGAGGCCGCCCAGCGCGAGAAATACGCCGCGCTGATCCGTATGATGGACATCAAGCCCGGCATGACCGTGCTGGAGATCGGTTGCGGCTGGGGCGGCTTCGCCGAGTTCGTGGCGCGCGACATCGGCGCTCGCGTCACGGGCATCACCATCTCAAAGGAGCAGCACGACTTCGCCCAGGCGCGGCTGTTCAACGCCGGTCTGTCGGATCGCGCCGACATCCGGTTGATCGACTATCGCGACGTTCAGGGCCGCTTCGACCGCGTCGCCTCCATCGAGATGTTCGAGGCGGTGGGCAAGGAATACTGGCCCGCCTATTTCGGCAAGATCCACGACGTCCTGACGCCTGGCGGCGTGGCAGGCCTGCAGATCATCACCATCCAGGACGCCCTGTTCGACGAATACAACGCCCGCACCGACTTCATCCAGAAATACGTCTTTCCCGGCGGAATGCTGCCGTCCGAAGAGCGGCTGGCGCCGGTGACGAAGGCCGCAGGCCTGACTTGGCAGGCCGTGGAGCGGTTCGGTCAGGATTACGCCGAGACGCTCAAGCTCTGGGACGAGCGGTTCCAGGCCGCCTGGGGCGACATCAGCCGCATGAACGGTTTCGACGAGCGTTTCCGGCGTCTGTGGCGCTTCTACCTGGCCTATTGCGAGGCGGGCTTTCGCTCGGCCCGCACCGATGTGATCCAACTGACCCTGGCGCGCGCATGAGCTTTCTGATCTCGGCCGAAGAGCTGGCGGACCGGCTGGGCCAGCCCAACTTGCGGGTCGTCGACGCCAGCTGGCATCTGGACGGCCGCGACGCCCGCGCCGATTTCGAGCAGGCGCATATTCCGGGGGCCGTCTTCTTCGATCTGGACGCCGTGTCGGACCCCGACAGCCCCCTGCCCCATATGATGCCCGCCCCTGCGGACTTCGCCGAAGCGGTCGGCGCGCTGGGCGTGGCGGCGGACGATCTGATCGTGGTCTATGACACGGCCGGCCTGTTTTCGGCGGCCCGCGTCTGGTGGATGTTCAGGACAATGGGCGCGCGCGACGTCCGCGTTCTGGATGGCGGCCTTCCGCTGTGGCAATCTCAGGGGTTTGCGGTGGAGCGAGGGGCCGCCGACCCCCGGCCCGCCATGTTCGACGCCGTCGCGACGCCCGCCGTCGTCGCCGGGCTGGACGATGTTCGACACGCGCTGGATGGGGGCGCTCAGGTCATAGACGCGCGCGGCACCGCCCGTTTCGCGGGCCAGGCGGCCGAACCGCGCCCTGGCGTTCGCAGCGGCCATATGCCTGGCGCCGTCAACCTGCCCTTCGGCCGATTGCTCGACCCCGACGCCAGGATGAAGCGCGGCGACGCCCTGGCCCGGGCCTTCGTCGACGCCGGGGTGGATCTTGACCAGCCCGCCATCACCACCTGCGGCTCCGGCGTCACCGCCGCCATTCTGACGCTGGGCCTGGCCGAACTGGGCCGAGCGTCGCGCCTCTACGACGGCTCCTGGTCGGAATGGGGCGGGCGCGCGGACACGCCCGTCCAGACCGGCTGATCCCTTCAGACCGTTTCGTGCGTCAGGCCGCGGCGAGCCGCGCCAGGCAGGCCTTCCTCTTCTCTCAGGGCCTGTGCGTCCGACGTGTCGACCTCCCCGCGCGACACCACGGTCGCCAGAACCAGATCGCCCGTCACGTTCAGCGTGGTGCGGCACATGTCCAGGAAGCGGTCGACGCCCAGGATCAGGCCGATGCCCTCGGGCGGCACCTTCACCATCACCAGGATCATGGCCACCACCGGCAGGGAGCCGGCCGGCACGCCCGCCGTGCCCACGCCGCCCAGAATACAGACCAGCATCACCACCACCTGCTGGGTGATCGTCAGGTCGACGCCGAAGAACTGCGCCAGGAACAGCACCGTCACCCCCTCGAACAGGGCCGTGCCGTTCTGGTTGGCGGTCGCCCCCACGGTCAGGACGAAACGGGCGATCCTGCGCGGCAGCTTGAGCTGCTCTTCCGCCGCCTTCAACGACACGGGCAGGGAGGCGTTGGACGAGGCGGTCGAGAAGGCCACCACCATCGGCTCGCGCACGCCTTTGAAGAAGGCGATGGGCGAACGCCCGGCCAGCAGCCAGATCACCAGCGGATACACCACGAACATATGGATCGCCATCGCGCCCACGGCGACGCCGACGAAGGCCGCCAGCCGCACCAGCAGATCCCATCCGAACAGGGCCGCCAGGTTGAACATCAGGCAGGCGATGGCCAGCGGCGCCAGTTTGATGAACAGGTTGATCAGGGTCATGGAGACCTCGAAGATCCCCTGGATCACCTCCTGCAGTCTATCCGTCGCCGGGCTCTTGGCCATGACCAGGCCGATGCCGAAGAACAGGGCGAAGATCATCAGGGGCAAGATGGCGTTCTCCGCCGCCGCCGCGACCGCATTGGACGGCACCAGATCCAGGAAGAAGTCGCCCAGCTGGATCGAGCTGTCGCGGCCGGTCTGAACGATGCTGGCCGCGCCGTCCTTGCCCTGGGCCAGCAGCTGCTGCGCCACCGCCGGATCGACCCCGCGACCGGGCTGGAAGACATTGACCATCACCAGGCCGATGACCACGGCGATGCTGGACACCACGATGGTCAGCAGCAGGGTCTTGATGCCCGCACGCCCCAGGGCGCTGAGGTCGCCCATCTCGGCCACCCCGACCACCAGGGCCGAGAACAGCAGCGGGATCACCATCATGAATAGCAGGCGCAGGAAGATCTGACCGATCGGTCCGGTCACATTGTCCGTCAGCCAGACGACCCAGGCGGCATCGGCGCCGACGGCCAGATTGACCAGAAGCCCCCCGACCAACCCCACGGAAAAGCCGATCAGCATCAGCCAATGCAGCGCGAGGCCGCGTTTCGTCTCGGTCATCTTTCCCCCAGGAAGCAATGCTGCTTTCGGCGCTTATCGGATCGGCAGGCCATAGATCAAGCCGGCCGGGCGCGCGTTCCATTGTGCGTTCAAACCGCGGTCCAGGTCGAGCGCCGATTGCGAACCCAGATTCCGCTCGAAAATCTCACCATAGTTGCCGACCGCCGACACCGCATCCCGGGCCCAGGTCTTGGACAGCCCCAGCATCGGTCCGAAATCGCCCTCCGCCCCCAGCAATCGCCGCACGCGCGGGTCGGTCGCGGTCTTGGCCAGATCGTCGGCGCCCTCGCGCGTGACGCCCAGTTCCTCCGCCAGCATCAAGGCGTTCAGCGTCCATCGCACGGTCGCGGCCCAGCGTTCGTCGCCCGCCTTCAGCACTGGCCCCAACGGCTCCTTGGACGCCACGTCCGACAGGATCACATGTTCGTTGGGGTTGCTCAGCACCGTGCGCGCCGCCGCCAGGGCCGAGATGTCCGCGCTGAAGGCGTCGCAGTCCTCGCGGTTATAGGCGTCGCGCGCCGCCTCTTCGGTGTCGAAGACCACGGGCCGGTATTCGATGCCGCGCGAGCGGAAATAGTCGGCCGCGTTGGCCTGGGAGGTCGAGCCGGACTGCACGCACACCCGCGCGCCTGTCAGCTCCGTGGCGCTGTTCAGGTTCAGCGCGCGCCGGACCAGAAAACCCTGACCATCGTAATAGTTGACGCCCGCGAACACTAAGCCTTCGCCCGCGTCGCGCGTCATCGTCCAGGACGAGTTGCGCCACAGCACGTCGATCCGCCCGTCGTTCAGGGCGGCGAAGCGCTCGGCCGCCGACAGGGGCACGAACCGCACCGCATTGGCGTCGCCCAGCACCGCCGCCGCCGTGGCGCGGCAGAAGTCGACGTCGAACCCGCGCCACTGGCCCCGGTTGTCCGTATAGGCGAAGCCGACCAGCCCCTGGTGAACGCCGCAGTTCAGACGCCCGCGACGCTTGATCGCCTTCACGGTCGGGCTCTCCGGCAAGGCCGCGGGGCCGTTGGCGACGGGCGTCGCGGCGGGTTCGGGGGTGGCGGGCGGCGCATCCTGGCGTCCGCAACCGGCGGCCAGCAGGGCCAGGGCCAGGGCCATCGTCCCGATCATCCAGCACCGCATCGCGTTTGGTCCCTCGCCGCTTGCGCCCACGCAGGCTTTAGAGGCCTTTAGGCCCTGAACCGCAACCCATGGATTCCCCATGCCGACGCATTCGGACCGCACCCGCTTGATCGCCTCCGCCACGCGCCGGGGCCAGGGCCGCCGCCCGGTCAATCCGCCGCTGGAACGCGCCTCGACGATGCTCAGCGACACCGCCGGCGTCATGCGCGACGAGACGGACGGGCCGACCTACGGCCTTTCGGGGACCAGCGCGGCGCGGCAGCTTCGTCTTGCCCTGGCCGATCTTGAAGGCGCCGACGAGGCTTTTCTGGTTCCCTCTGGCCTGGCCGCGGTCACGGTTCCGTTGCTGGCCCTGCTGCGCCCCGGCGACGAGGTGGTGACGACCGACGCCGTCTATGGGCCGACCCGCCGGTTCCTCGGCCGCTATCAGGCCGCGCGGGGCGTCACGACCCGGTTCCTGCCCGCCGACGCCGATGCGAGGGCCGTCATCGCGGCGCTGGGCGACCGGACGCGGCTGGTGCTGATGGAATCGCCCGCGTCCCTGACCTTCGACATGGTCGATGTGGCGGCGGTGGCGAGCGCCTGCCGCGCGCGCGGCGTGCTGACCGTCATGGACAACACCTGGGCGGCGGGCCTGGCCTATCGTCCCCTCGCCCACGGCGTCGATGTCAGCGTCCAGGCCGTGACGAAATATGTCGGCGGCCATTCCGACATCCTGATGGGCAGCATCGCCGCCAACGCCCCCGCCTATCGCCGCGCCATCGCCGACGCCATCGAGGATTTGGGCTGGCACGTCTCGCCCGACGACGCCTGGCTGGCCTTGCGGGGCCTTCGCACCCTGCCGCTGCGCTATGCCGAACAGGCGCGTTCGGCCCTGAGGGTCGCCGAGTGGCTTCAGGCGCGCCCCGAGGTCTCGCGCGTCCTCTATCCGCCCCTGCCCGGCGCCGTCGGTCATGCCCTCTGGACGCGCGACTTCACCGGCGCCGCCTCCCTGATGGGGGTCGTGATGAACGGCGGCGACGCGGCGGCGGGCGAGACGTTCCTGGACGCCCTGACCCTGTTCGGCCTGGGCTATTCCTGGGGCGGGTTCGAAAGCCTGATCACGCAAGAGACGCACCAGATGGTCTATCGCGCCCATCCCCCGGCGCTGGAGGGGGAACTGATCCGCCTGCACATCGGACTGGAGGACCCGGCAGACCTGATCGCCGATCTGGAGATCGGCCTGGCCGCCTTCCGCGCCGCGCTCACCCTTCCTTAAGCGCCCCGACGGACTGTCCGCCCGTGCGCGCATCGCCCGTCCAGGTCCCGAACGATTCGCCGCCGCTGTGGGAACAGCTGGCGGCCGGCTTCGTCGTCTTCATGCTGACCGGCGCCCTGATCGCACCCGTGATCGCGCCGGACCAGGCCGAGACGCCCGTGCTGCGCCTGATGTGGCTGCCGGTCTATGCGATCATCGCCGGACTGATCGTCTTCCGCTTCGATCGGGTGATCCGCGCCTGGCCGGCCTGGCTGATGATGTTCGGCTTGGTGGCCCTGGCCTTTGCGTCCCAGTACTGGTCCATCGACCCGGGCGTGACCGAACGGCGGGTCATCGCCATGGCGATAAATAGCGCCTTCGCCGTCTATCTGGGCGCGCGCTTCCGTGACGCCGCTCTGCCGCGCCTTCTGATGCATACCTGCCTGGTGATGGCGGTCGGCAGTCTGATCATGGTCTTCGCCTATCCCAAGGTCGGGGTGCACCAGTTCGACAACGCCGGCCTGTGGCGCGGCCTGTGGTACGAGAAGAACCAGATGGGCCTGGTCATGGTGGTCGGCGCCGTCTCGGCCGCCGCCGCCCTGGCCGCCGATCACATCGCGGGCCGCCGGGACGGCGTCTGGACCGCCCTGATCGCCCTGGCCCTGACCACGCTGCTGGTTCTGGCCACCCAGTCCAAGACCTCGCTGCTGTGCTGGATGCTGGGGGTCGGCATGGTGGGCGGCTGGTGGGCGCTGAAACAGGGTGGCGCGGTCATCACCGTCGTCGGCGTCTGGCTGGGCGTGGTCACGGTCGCCACCGCGACCTGGCTGTGGAACTCCGATTCCGCCGCCATCCTGGAGGCCCTGGGCAAGGATCCGTCCCTGACCGGCCGCACCCTGATCTGGGAGGCGCTGATGCGAAAGGTCGCCGAACGCCCCTGGACCGGCTATGGCTTCAGCGCCTTCTGGGGGGTGGATTCCATTCCCGCGCGCGAAATCCGCATCGAGACCCAATGGCCGGTGCCCAGCGCCCACAACGGCTGGATCGACCTTCTGGTGCAGTTGGGCTGGCCTGGCGCCGTCGCCGTCGGCGCCCTGATGGCGATCTCGGCCGTGCTGATCGTGGCGCGGCTGAACGGTCTTGGCGCGCGCGAAGGCTATTGGAGCATCGCCTATATGGCCGGCTTCACCGCGCTGAGCCTGTCGGAGAGCGTGCTGCTGACCCACGCCAACCTGCCCTGGGTGCTGATGTTGGCCATTGCGGCGCGGGCCGTGACCTTCGATCCGGCCCCCGTGCGCGCCCCGCTTGCTCGGCCGGCGTTGCGGGCCTACCAGACCCGCTCCCGAATCGCCTCAGACTATGTGAATGGCCGCCGACCTCTTCGCTTTTGACGACGAACCCGAAGCTCGCAAACCCGAGCCGCCCCAAAAGGCGTCGCAGCCCGCTGTGATGACGCCGCCTGCGGCTGCGCCCGCTGTCGTCCCGACCCCTGCGCCGCCCCCTGTTCAGGCCACGGCCACCACGGCGGCCGCCACCGGCTATTCCGCCTCATCGATCGAAGTGCTGGAGGGGTTGGAGCCCGTCCGCAAACGCCCCGGCATGTATATCGGCGGCACCGACGAACGCGCCCTGCACCACCTGTTCGCCGAAGTCCTCGACAATGCGATGGACGAGGCCGTGGCCCGCCACGCCAAGCTGATCACGGTCGATCTGGACGCCGACGGCTATCTGTCCGTGCGCGACGACGGACGCGGCATCCCGGTCGATCCCCACCCGAAACATCCCGGCAAGTCGGCGCTGGAGGTGGTCATGACCGTCCTCCACTCGGGCGGCAAGTTCTCGGGCAAGGCCTATGAAACCTCTGGCGGTCTGCACGGCGTCGGCGTCTCGGTCGTCAACGCCCTGTCGGAACATCTCGACGTCACCGTCTGGCGCGACGGGTTCGAGTGGAAGCAGTCCTTCTCGCGCGGCCACGTCTTGGGCCCCATCCAGCAGGTCCAGCCGTCAAAGAAGAAGGGCACTCTGATCCGGTTCAAGCCGGACGAGGAAATCTTCGGCATGGGCGCGGCCTTCAAGCCCGCGCGCCTGTTCCGCATGGCGCGGTCCAAGGCCTATCTGTTCCGCGGCGTCGAGATCAAATGGACCTGCGCGCAGGATCGGATCACCGACGCCACCCCGGCCCAGGCCCTGTTGCACTTCCCCGGCGGTCTGGCCGACGCCCTGACCGACCGCATCGGCCAGCTTGAGACCGTCACACCCACCTTCGCCGGCCGCGCCGAGCGTCAGGGCGAGGCGGGCGCCTTCGAATGGGCCGTCACCTGGTCGCCCATCGGCTTTGGCGAGGCCGACGGCTTCATCCAGTCCTACTGCAACACCGTCTCGACGCCGGACGGCGGCACGCACGAGGCCGGCTTCCGCGCCGCCCTGGTCAAGGGACTTAAGGCTTATGGCGAACTGACCAACGAAAAGCGCGCGGGCATCATCACCGCCGAAGACGTCATCGCCAACGCCGGCGCCCTGATCAGCGTCTTCATCAGAAACCCCGAGTTCCAGGGTCAGACCAAGGACCGCCTGTCCTCGCCCGAAGGCGCCCGTCTGGTCGAACAGCTGCTGCGCGACCCCCTGGACCACTGGCTGACCGAGAGCCCCAAACAGGCCAACGCCCTGCTGGGCTTCGTCGTCGACCGCGCCGAGGATCGCCTGCGCCGCCGCAAGGACAAGGAGGTCCAGCGCGCCGCCGCCACGCGCAAGCTGCGCCTGCCCGGCAAGCTGTCGGATTGCAGCCGCCAGGCCGCCGAAGGGACAGAACTGTTCATCGTCGAAGGCGATTCGGCCGGCGGCTCGGCCAAACAGGCGCGCGACCGCACGACCCAGGCCATCCTGCCCTTGCGCGGCAAGATCCTGAACGTGGCGTCCGCGACCGCCGACAAGCTGCGCCAGAACGTCGAACTGTCCGACCTGGCCCTGGCCCTTGGCGTCCAGCCCGGCAATCGCTTCAACATCGACGACCTGCGCTACGAGCGGATCGTCATCATGACCGACGCCGACGTGGACGGGGCCCACATCGCCGCGCTGCTGATCACCTTCTTCTATCGCGTCATGCCCGAGACGATCCGTCAGGGCCGGGTCTTCATGGCCCTGCCGCCGCTCTATCGGATTTCCGCCGGCCCCTTGAGCGAATACGCCCGCGACGACGCCCACCGCGACGAACTGCTGGCCACCGTCTTCAAGGGCAAGAAGACCGAGATCGGCCGGTTCAAGGGCCTGGGCGAAATGATGGCGTCCCAGCTGAAGGAAACCACCATGGACCCGAAGAAGCGGACCCTGGCGCGCATCACCGTGCCCGACGCCGAATCCAGCGTCGAGGATCTGGTCGAACGCCTGATGGGCAAGCGCGCCGACGCCCGTTTCCAGTTCATTCAGGAGAACGCGCAGTTCGTGAAGGAAGAACTGGACGTCTGACGCCATCGCGGCCCTTCCAACGCACGGCGACGCCTGACACAAGGGGGCATGAGCACGACCGCCCCCTCATCCGCCGTCCTCGACGACCTGAAGGCCGCCATGGGTTCCGGCGGCTGGACGCAAGACCCTGATGTCGTCGCGCCCTTCCTGACCGAATGGCGCAATCGCTGGACCGGGAATACGCCGATCCTGCTGACACCCCGTTCGACGGAGGAGGTCGCCCACGCCGTGGCCATCTGCGCGCGCGAGGGCGTCGCCATCACGCCCCAGGGCGGCGGCACCGGCCTGGTCGGCGGTCAGGTTCCTTTCGGCGAAGTCCTGCTGTCGCTGAAGAAGATGCGCGCCATCCGCGACGTCACACCGCTGGACGACGCCATGACGGTCGAGGCCGGTCTGACCCTGCTGGAGGCGCAGCAGGCGGCGACGGCGGCGGGCCGCTACTTCCCGCTCAGCCTGGCGGCCGAAGGCTCGGCCACCATCGGGGGCGTCATCTCCACCAATGCGGGCGGCACCCAGGTTCTGCGCTACGGCATGATGCGCGATCTGGTGCTGGGGATCGAGGCGGTCATGCCCAATGCCGAGGTGTTCAACGGCCTGAAACGGCTGCGCAAGGACAACACCGGCTATGATCTGAAGCAGCTGCTGATCGGCGCCGAGGGCACCCTGGGCGTGGTCACCGCCGCCACCCTGAAGCTGTTTCCGATCATGCGGTCGCGCGCCGTGGCCATCGTCGGTCTGGAGACCGCCGCCGCGTCGGTCGAACTGCTGGCCCGCGCCAAGGCCGAGACCGGCGGCGGCGTGGAGGCCTTCGAACTGATGAAGCGTCTGGGCATGGAACTTGTCCTCAAGAACATCCCCGACACCCGCGAGCCGCTGGAGTCGACCCCCGGCTGGTACGTCCTGATCGAGATCGCTTCGGGCACACCCGGCGGCGCCGAGGCCCAGCTTGAACGCCTGCTCGAGGTCGCCTTCGAGGAAGGACTGATCAACGACGCGGCCATCGCCCAGAACGACGCCCAGCGGGCGGCCTTCTGGCGTCTTCGCGAAGAACATTCGGCGGCGCTCAAGCCCGAGGGCGGCGGCTGGAAACACGATGTCTCCGTGCCCATCAGCCGCATCGCCGACTTCATCGACGAAGCCTCAGCCGCCGTCGACCGCTTCCACCCCGGCGCCCGCATCTCGGTCTTCGGCCACGTCGGCGACGGCAATTTGCACTACGACATCCTGCCGGGCGTCGGCCAGGACATTCCCGCCTTCATCGGCCGTTGGAAGGAAGGCTCCCAGGTCGTCCACGACGTCGTCGCCCGCTACGACGGCTCGATCTCGGCCGAACATGGCCTCGGCCGCCTGAAGACCGAGGAAGTGCGCCGCTACAAGTCCCCCCTCGAAATCGAGACCATGGCCGCCATCCGCCGCGCCATCGACCCCAACCGCATCATGAACCCCGCGGTGCTTTTCTGACCAAACCGTCTCCTCCCCATGCAATGGGGAGGGGGACCGCGCGTAGCGTGGTGGAGGGGGTATCGAAGTCCCACAGGCGCCTGTGATGCGGCCAAGAGCCCCTCCGTCTCTCCGCTGCGCTTCGAGCCACCTCCCCGCTCCGCAGGGAGGAGACGATGCCCCGCCACGCCACCCCACTTCGTCATCCTCGGCCTCGTGCCGAGGATCCATAATCCCGGTGTCAGCCGCCGCGCCACGATCTGGGAACACCGAGCGTATGGATCCTCGGCACAAGGCCGAGGATGACGGCGGGGGGGATATCGCCACAGCCATCGCAATGCCGCTGGTTCATAGTCAGAGAATCCAACCGCTTGCCGAATTATGTCCCCCCTCCAAAACGCGCGTATTCTACTCCCCGTTTCGTCACACCGGAGGGCTCGTTTGGCCTGCGATCTTGCGGCGGCTGGAGCGGATGGAACGGGAGCGGGTCCGAAACGGCCAGCGCCGACATCGACTCATGGAGCGGTGTCGGAGGATCGAGGGGGATACTCGATCGCACTCGGGACGGGGTTCGCAGACCCCGTCGACCCGTCGCAGGCTTATGGGGTTAGGCGATAAGACCGCCATCGCTCGACGCCCCGTCCTCGGGCTTGCCCCGAGGATCAGCAGGCCAACCTTCCGCGCGGAGCGTCGAACTTCGTCGAAACGGTAATCTTTCATCACACTCTGGGCGAAGGCCCGGCGCCCCGTCGCCGCACCCGGTTCAAATCGTCGTCGAAGCGGCCTATGTGGGCGGCTTCGTCACGGAGCCTTGTCTTGCTGATCGTTCTTTCCCCCGCCAAGCGACTGGACTTCACCCCGGCCGACCCGGCCCTGCCCGGCTCCGACCGCCGCTTTCTGGAAGACACCGACAGCCTGGCCAAGACCGCCCGGCGCCAGACCAAGGCGGATCTGCGTCGGTTGATGGGGATTTCCGACGATCTGGCGACCCTGAACGTCGAACGGTTCAAGGCCTTCGAGTCCGAATCGACCGACGGCGTCCAGGCCGCCTTCGCCTTCGCCGGCGACGTTTATGAGGGGCTGAAGGCGCGCGAACTGGGCGCTGAGGCCCTGGACTTCGCCCAGGCGCACGTCCGCATCCTGTCGGGCTTCTATGGCCTGTTGCGGCCGCTGGACCGGATCCAGCCCTATCGGTTGGAGATGGGCACCCGCCTAAAGACCGGGCGCGGCAACAGCCTCTACGACTTCTGGGGCGACCGCATCTCCAAACAGCTGAACGCGGACGCGGCCGACCAGGCCGATCCGACCCTGGTGAACCTGGCCAGCCAGGAATATTTCGGCGCAGTGGACGCCAAGGCGCTGAACCTGCCGGTCGTCACGCCCCAGTTTCGCGAGGAAAAGAACGGCGAGACCCGCATCGTCTCCTTCTTCGCCAAGAAGGCGCGCGGCGCCATGACCCGTTTCGCCATCGACGAGCGGGTGGAACGGGTCGAGGATCTGAAGGCTTTCGACCGCGACGGCTATCGTTTCGACAAGGCCGCATCGACCGACAGCGACTGGATATTCATCAGGTCGGGAAATTCTTGATCCCCGGCGCGTCATGCCGCTAGTCTCGACCGAAAGATCATAAAGGGCGGACCCATGTCAGAACGGCCTCACTCCTCGACCGAAGACCAGGCCTCGCCGGTTCGCCAGATCGGCGAGATGTCCGGTCAGGTCGCGGTCGTCACCGGCTCGACCTCCGGCATCGGCCTGGCCCTGGCGCGGGCGGTGGCGGCGGCCGGCGGCGACGTGGTGCTGAACGGCCTGGGCGATCCAGCCGAGATCGAACGCACCCGCGCCGATCTGGAGGCTTCGTCCGGACGGCGCGTCCTCTATCATCCGGCGGACATGACCCAGGGCGACCAGATCGCGGACATGGTCGCCTTCGCCAATCGCGAGCTGGGTCGGCTGGACATTCTGGTCAACAACGCCGGCATTCAGCACGTCGAATCCGTCGAGAACTTCCCTGCCGATCAGTGGGAGAAGATCATCGCCATCAACCTGTCCTCGGCCTTCTACGCCACACGCGCCGCCATCCCGATCATGAAGGCGCAGGGGCGCGGTCGGATCGTCAACATGGCCTCGGCCCATGGCCTGGTCGCCAGTCCGTTCAAATCCGCCTATGTCGCGGCCAAGCACGGGATCGTCGGCTTCACCAAGACCGTGGCGCTGGAGCTGGCGCGCGACAACATCACCTGCAACGCCATCTGCCCCGGCTTCGTCGAGACGCCCATCGTGTCGAAACAGATCGCCGACCAGGCCCGCACCCGCAACATGAGCGAGGCGCAGGTGCTGACCGACGTGATCCTGGCCGCCCAACCGACCAAGCGGTTCGTGAAGACCGAGGAGCTGACCGGAATCTTCCTCTATCTGGTCAGCGACCTGGGCGCCTCGGCCAACGGCGCCAGCTTCTCCATCGACGGCGGCTGGACCGCCCAGTAAGGGCCTGACAGGCAGGGGCGACGGGGGCGACATGGCGATCTTCAGACGCAAGACCCCCCAACCGGCGGACACGGGCGCTCAGCCGCCCGGCAAACGACCGATCTGCCTGGCGCTTCAGGGCGGCGGCGCCCACGGGCCTTCCAGTGGGGCGTGCTGGACCGACTGCTTGAGGACGACCGGCTGGACGTTCGCGCAATATCGGGCGTCTCGGCCGGTGCGATGAACGCCGCCGCCCTGGTGTCCGGCCTGGCCGCCGGCGACGGCCGGGCCGCGCTGGACAAGCTGTGGCGCGAGGTGAACCAGTCGGGCGGTCGCAACGTCTTTGGCGACAGCGCCATCTGGAATGCCGCCCAGCCGCCGGACTGGATGAAGGACAACCCCTTCTGGCGCGCCGGCGAGACGCTGGCCCTGTCGATGAGCCCCTATGAATTCAATCCCCTGAACCACAATCCTCTGAAACGGGTTCTGAAGGCCGCCGTCGACTTCGGCGCCGTCCAGGCGTCCGACATCAAACTGTTCGTCGCCGCCACGGCGGTGCGTCAGGCCAGGGCGCGGATATTCACCGCCAGCGAGATCAACGCCGACGTCCTGATGGCGTCGGCCTGCCTGCCCCACCTGTTCCAGGCGGTCGAGATCGAGGGCGAGCCCTATTGGGACGGCGGCTATCTGACAAATCCGCCGCTGTGGCCCCTGACGGGCGAGGACACGCCGGACGACGTGCTTCTGATCACGCTGAACCCCATGGCCCGCGAGGAAACGCCGCGCAGCGCCGCCGACATCATGGATCGGCTGAACGAGATCGTCTTCAACGCCCCCCTGGTCGCGGAACTTCGCGCCATCGCCATCGCGGGCGAGATGATCGGCCAGGGCCAGATCGACGTGGGCGGACAGGGCCCCTATCGCCACGTTCGGATGCACGCCATCGAGGCGGATCGTTGGCTGTCGGACCTGTCGCTGCGGACCAAGTTCAACACCGAATGGAGCTTCCTGAACGATCTGAAGACGCGCGGTCGCGCCGCCGCCGACGAATGGCTGGAAAGCTGTCTGGGCGCCGTGGGGCGTCACGCCAGCGTCGATATGCAGGCCCGCTTCGGTTAGCCGACGAAGCCGGCGGCGCGGCGCAGACGATCGTTGATGGCCTCGCCCAGTCCTGTCGCCGGGATCGGCGAGATGGCGATGCCGACCGGCCGGGTGCGATCCGCCTCGCGCAGCAGCCGAAACAGACGGGCCGCCGCCTGCGCCAGGTCGCCGCTGGGGCTCAGGCTCCAGCGCGTCTCGCCCACGCCGGGGCCGAACCCCAGCAGAATTTCGCCCGGCCGCGCCGCAGCCGCCTCGATCCGCACCGGGGCGTCCGGCGCGTAATGCAGCGTCAATCGCCCCGGAGAGCGCCGCCCCTCCCCGTTTTCCGCCAACGGTCCGACCACGGCCTCGATCTGGGCCCGCGTCACCGCGCCGGGCCGCAACAAGGCGACACGGCCGTCCACCACCGACACGACCGTGCTTTCCAGCCCCACCTGACACGGCCCGCCATCGACGGCGGCGGCGACGGCGAAACCGGTCTCCTCCACCGCATCGTCGAAAGTCGTCGGGCTGGGCCGTCCCGATCGGTTGGCCGACGGCGCCACGACCGGACCGCCGAAGGCCGCCAGAACCGCCCGAGCCATCGGATGGGCCGGAACCCGGATCGCCACGCTGTCCAGCCCGGCGCGAGCCAGATCGCAGACCCGCCCTGCATCCCGAACAGGCGCCACGAGGGTCAGCGGTCCCGGCCAGAAGGCGTCGGCCAGAGCCTGAGCCGCGGCGTCGAAGACGGCGATCTCGGCCGCCGCCGCCGCATCGGCGACATGCGAGATCAACGGATTGAATCGCGGCCGGCCCTTGGCTTCGAAGATGGCCGCGACCGCCTGCGGGTTCCCGGCGTCTGCGCCCAGGCCATAGACCGTCTCGGTCGGCAGCAGGATCAGCGCCCCGGCCTTCAGGGCGTCGGCAGCCTCTTGCGGCGTCGCGCTCATGGTCGGCGCGGGATCAGCGGGATCATCCGGTGCAGCACATTGTCCCGGTCGATGAACTGATGCTTCAGCGCCGCCAGGACGTGCAGGGCGATCAGTACATACAGCCCCTTCACCGCCAGACCATGGACGGCCATCAGGCCGCGCGCGGCCTCTCGCCCTCCTCCGATGGGCAGCAACGGCCATTCGAACAGGCCGAACCATTGTATGGCGCGACCGCCGGCCGAAGACGCCAGCCATCCGGTCATCGGAATCACGATCAGCGCCAGATAGAACAGCACATGGGTCGCCCGCGCCGCCAGCCTCTGCCAGCGCGGCAGGTCGGACGGCAGGGCGATGGCGGGATGGGCCAGACGCCAGCCGATGCGCGCCAGCGTCGCCACCAGGATCGTCAGACCCAGCGACTTGTGCAGCATGACGAACTGGCCCGACAGCGGCCCCTCGGTATTCTCGTGCGCCGTGATCAGCAGCACCTGGATCAGGACCGCCGCCGCAATCCCCCAGTGCAGGACCAGGGACACGGTCGAATATCGATTTCGCGGTTCGCCCATGGCTTCCCTTCCGTGACGGCACTACGTCACCTTGCGCAGAGACGGGGCGCGTCGCCAAGACGCTTGCGACACCCTGCCTCGACGCGGCACTTAGGCCGCAAAGACGATTGAGGAAACCCATGACCTACCGCGCGCCCGTTCGAGACCTGGCCTTCACCCTGGAGGCTGTCGCCGGCATGGCCGACGTCGCCGCGACCGGCGCCTTTCCCGACTATGACGCCGATGTCGCCGCCGCCGTGATCGAGGCCGCCGGCCAGTTTTCCGAAGAGGTGCTGGCGCCCCTGAACCGCATCGGCGACCAGCAGGGCTCGACCTACGCCAACGGCGCCGTCACCGCCGCGCCTGGTTTTGCCGACGCCTATCGCCAGTTCGCCGCCGGCGGCTGGACCGGCCTGTCCGCCTCGACCGAGGCCGGAGGCCAGGCCCTGCCCAAGGCGCTGGAGCTGGCCGCCTATGAGACCGTTCACGCCGCCAACATGGCGTTCGGTCTGTGCCCCATGCTGTCGCTGGCCGCCATCGAGGCGCTGGAGCAGGTCGGCACCGAAGACCAGAAGTCGAAATACCTGACCAAGCTGGTCAGCGGCGAATGGACCGGGGCCATGGTTCTGACCGAGCCCGGCGCCGGGTCCGACCTGGGCGCCCTGACCGCCACCGCCACGCCGAACGGCGACGGAACCTATGCGCTGAACGGCCAGAAGATATTCATCACCTGGGGCGACCACGACGCCACCGACAACATCGTCCATCTGGTGCTGGCCCGGCTTCCCGACGCGCCCAAGGGGCCTAAGGGGATCAGCCTGTTCCTGACGCCCAAGTTCGCGGTCAAGGACGACGGAAGCCTGGGCGACCGCAACGCCTTCCGCCCGGTCGGCGTCGAGCACAAGCTGGGCATCCACGCCTCGCCCACCTGCGTCATGAGCTATGAGGGCGCCCGCGCCGAACTGGTCGGCCAACCGAACCAGGGCCTGGCCCACATGTTCGTGATGATGAACGCCGCGCGCCTGGCCGTCGGCGTGGAGGGTGTCGGCGTCGCCGAACGCGCCTATCAGCACGCCCTGGCCTATGCGCTGGACCGTCGTCAGGGCCGTTCGGTCTGGACCGGAGAGGCCAATGCGCAGATCTTCGATCACCCCGACGTGCGCCGGATGCTTGGCGTCATGAAGGCCAAGATTTCCGCCGCTCGCGCCATCTGCCTGTCCACCGGCGTCGCCGCCGATCTGGCCCGACATGCCGCGACGCAAGAGGAGCGCCGCCGCTGGAAGGGCCGCGAAGACCTGTTCACCCCCATCGCCAAGGCCTGGTCCACCGACGTCGGCTGCGAGGTGGCCTCGATGGGCGTGCAGGTTCACGGCGGCATGGGCTTCATCGAGGAAACCGGCGCGGCCCAATACTATCGCGACGCCCGCATCGCCCCGATCTACGAAGGCACCAATGGCATCCAGGCCATGGATCTGGTCGGGCGCAAGCTGTCGATGGATGGCGGCGAATCGGCCAAGGCCCTGATCGCCGACATGAAGACGACCCTCGCCGATCTCGGCGCCCTCTATTCCGGCAAGCCCGTCGAACGTTTCGCCACGGCCATCGAGGCGGTCGAGGACGCGACCCTGTGGCTGCTGGACCAGAAGGCCGATGCGAATGCGGCCGCCGACGTTCTGGCCGCCGCAGACGCCTATCTGAAACTGCTGGGCGACGTCGTCGGCGGCTGGATGCTGGCCAAGAGCGCGCTGGCGGCCAAGGCTCGGCTGAGCGCTGACGACGGCGATCCGGCCTGGCTGCAGGGCAAGCTGGACCTCTACGAGATCTACGCCGCCAATGTGCTGGGCCACGTGTCCAGCCGCCTGGCGGCCGTGGGCCAAGGCGGCGCCGTGCTGCAACGTCTGTCGGTCGAGGCGCTGGCGGGCTGACCGCGTGGCGCCTCATTGACCTTCGTCGTCGGTCGCCCGCAAGGTGCGGCCTTCGACCTTCAAATGCAGGGAGCGACCGATGAACCGTCGGCAAGTGATCATGTCCACGGCTGCCACGGCCCTGTCCGCCTCGGCCGTCCCTGCCCTCGCCCGCCAACCTGCCGGAGCCTCGATGCCCCAACCGCCCGTCGCCAAGAAGATTCCCGTCGTCATCGAACAGTTGGGCCGCACCCGCACCGACGACTATCAATGGATGAAGGACGATAACTGGCAGGCGGTTCTACGCGATCCGACCCTGATCAAGGCCGAGGTCAAAGAACATCTGACGGCCGAGAACGCCTATCGCGAGGCCATGATGGCCTCCACCCTTCCGTTGCAGCAGACGATGTTCGCCGAGATGCGCGGCCGCATCAAGGAAGACGACAGCTCGGTCCCCGCGCCGGACGGCGGCTGGAACTACTACGTCGAATACAAGACCGGCGATCAGCACCCGCGCTACATGCGGGTCGAACGCCAGGGCACATGGATGGTGGACGGCAAGCCGGTGACGAAGAATTTCGTCATGGCCCCGACGCCGCAACTGCTGCTGGACGCCAATGTCCTGGCCGAAGGCAAGGCCTATTCGGAAGTGTCGGCCGCCTCGCACAGCCCCGACCACGCCCTGTTCGCCTATGCCGAGGACGCCCAGGGGTCCGAAGTCCACAAGATCTACGTCAAGGACATCGCCACGGGCGAGGTTCTGCCCGACGTGATCGACAGCGCCACCGGCGACTTCGTCTTCTCGCCCGACAGCCAGTGGATCTTCTGGACCAACCGCGACGACAACGGCCGCCCCGACAAGATCTTCCGTCGCCCGGCGCGCGGCGGCGAAACCACCCTGGTCTATGAAGAGGCCGACGACGGCATGTTCATCGGCGTTGGCCGAACCGCCGACGACCAGTTCATCCTGATCGGCATCCAGAATCAGGAAACGTCAGAGGCCCGATACATCCCCGCCGCGACGCCCACGGCCGAGCCGGTGGTTCTGGAGCCGCGCGTCGTCGCCATTCGCTACGACGCCGATCACTGGGGCGACCGCTGGGTGATCCGCACCAACGCCGACGACGCCAACGACTTCAAGATCGTCCAGGCCCCGACCGCGACGCCGTCGAAGGCGAACTGGACCGACCTGGTCGCCCACGCGCCCGGCCGCTTCATCGAAGGTCTCGACCTGACGAGCGGCCATCTGGCCCGCCAAGAACGCGCCGACGCCAACACCCGTATCATCATCCGCGACCGGGCCGGCGCCGAGCATGAGATCGCGGTGGATGAACCCGCCTTCGCTCTGTCGCTATCGGGCGCGTCGGAGTTCGACACGACGACGACCCGCTACGCCTACAACTCGCCGTCCACCCCGACCCAGACCTTCGACTACGACATGGCGACGCGCGAGCGGACGCTGCGCAAGACCCAGCAGATTCCGTCCGGTCACAATATCGAGGACTATGTCGTCGAACGGCTGAACGCCCCGGCGTCCGACGGTCAGTTGGTGCCGGTGACGGTGCTGCGCCACAAGTCGACGCCGGTCGACGGCTCGGCGCCGCTGCTGCTTTACGGCTACGGATCCTACGGCATTCCCATGCCCGCCAGCTTCTCAACGAACAGGCTGTCGCTGGTCGATCGCGGCTGGATCTACGCCATCGCCCACATCCGGGGCGGCTCCGACAAGGGCTGGGGCTGGTTCCTGGACGCCCGGAAGATGACGAAGAAGAACACCTTCACCGACTTCATCGCCGCCGCCGAACATCTGATCGACCGCAAATACTCGACGACTGGCCATATCGTGGCCCAGGGCGGATCGGCGGGCGGCCTGCTGATGGGCGCCGTCACCAATATGCGGCCCGACCTGTGGGCCGGCGTGATCGGTCAGGTGCCGTTCGTGGACGTCATCAACACCATGAGCGACACCTCCCTGCCGCTGACGCCGCCGGAATGGCCCGAATGGGGCAACCCAATCGAGGATGCGGCGGCCTACGACTATATGCTCAGCTACAGCCCCTACGATCAGGTCGCGCCGAAAGCCTATCCGGCGGTGCTGGCCACCGGCGGCCTGTCCGATCCGCGCGTCACCTATTGGGAGCCGGAGAAGTGGGTCGCCAAGCTGCGGCCCGCCACCACCTCGGGCAAGCCGGTGCTGCTGAAGATCAACATGGAGGCCGGCCACGGCGGGGCGGCGGGGCGGTTCGACTATCTGAAGGAGGTCGCCCACGACTACGCCTTCGCCGTCTGGGCCGTCGACAAGGGGTGGGAGACGGCGTGAGCGCCCAGACGGTTCGCGACGCCCGTCCCGACGACATCGCGGCGATCACCGCCATCTACGCCGAGAGCGTCGCCAACGGGCGCGGCACGTTCGAGCTGGAACCGCCTGACGAGGCCGAGATGGCGTCGCGTCTGGCGGCGGTCCAAACCCTGAGCCTGCCCGGCCTGGTCGCCGAAATCGGCGGGCGGGTCGCCGGCTACGCCTACGCCGCGCCGTTCCGCACGCGCCAGGCCTATCGCTACATGGTCGAGGATTCGATATATGTCGCGCCCTGGGCGCGCGGACAGGGCGTCGCCGGCGCCCTGCTCGATGTCCTGGTCCAGCGCTGCGAGGCGATGGGACTTCGTCAGATGGTGGCGGTCATCGGCGATTCGGAAAACGTCGGCTCCATCGCCCTGCACCGAACCCGCGGCTTCATCGACGCCGGCGTTTTCAAGGCGGCCGGCTGGAAGCACGACGACTGGCGCGATGTCGTCTTCATGCAGCGGCCCCTGGGCCAGGGCGCCTATGCGTCGCCCGACGCGCCAGGCATGCCGTTGGTGGACAAGAAGCGCGGCTAGGTCAGCGACGACGCCACGGGCCGGTTCGACTGATCGTCCATGTGCCACACGGCCTCATAGCCGAGCAGCGCCGCGCCGATGACGAACATCAGCCCGCCGGCGATCAGCACCAGGCGGACGTGCCGGTGCAGGTGATAGAGCAACTCGCCGATCATCGACCGCTCCGCGACATCTCGGATCGTGCCAAATCGATCCGTCCCGGCCATCTTAACGCAAAAGCCGCGCCTGATGGAATCGCAGGTCCGTGAACGACGTTATGTCACATCAGGCGACTCTGCACCACGGCCGCGCCGATGAAGCTGGCGAACAGCGGATGCGGCGCGAACGGGCGACTCTTCAGCTCGGGGTGATACTGGACGCCGATGAACCAGGGGTGGTCGGGCCGTTCCACCGTCTCGGGCAACACGCCGTCCGGCGACAAACCGGCGAAGACCAGCCCCGCCTTGGCCTCGATCGCTTCGCGATAGTTGATGTTGACCTCGTAGCGGTGGCGGTGCCGTTCGCTGATGGCGGTCGCGCCATAGATTTCAGCGATCTTCGACCCTGCTGTCAGGGTCGAATCATAGGCGCCCAGTCGCATGGTGCCGCCCAGGTCTCCGCCCTGTTGACGCAGGACACGCTGGTTGCCCTGCGTCCATTCGGTCATCAGGCCGACGACAGGCTCGTCCGTCGGGCCGAACTCGGTCGAGGACGCCTTGGGATAGCCCGCCAGGTTCCGCGCTGCCTCGATCACCGCCATCTGCATGCCGAAGCAGATGCCGAAATAGGGGATGTTGCGTTCCCGGGCGAAGCGGGCCGCCTCGATCTTGCCTTCCGATCCGCGCTCGCCGAAACCGCCGGGCACCAGAACGGCGTGGGCGCCCTGCAGCCGCTCCTCGCAGGCCTCGGGATCGCCTTCGAAGGTGTCGGCCTCGACCCAGTCGATGTTGACCTTGACGTTGTTGGCCACGCCGCCGTGATGCAGCGCCTCGATCAGCGACTTATAGGCGTCCTTCAGGACCGTGTATTTGCCGACCACGGCGATGGTGACTTCGCCATCGGGGTGCAGGCGACGGCGTGAGATTTCCTGCCAGCGGGTCAGGTCCGGCTCCGGCGCGTCCGTGATGCCGAAATGGGCCAGGACTTCGCGGTCCAGACCCTCGCGGTGATAGTCCAGCGGCACGGCGTAGATGTCGGCCGAATCCATCGCCTGGATCACGCCGCTTTCGCGCACATTGCAGAACAGGCCGATCTTGCGCTTCTCGTCGGCCGGGATCGGCTGTTCGCAACGGCACAGCAGGATGTCGGGCTGGATGCCGATCGAGCGCAGTTCCTTGACCGAGTGCTGCGTCGGCTTGGTCTTCATCTCGCCGGCGGTCTTGATGAAGGGCAGCAGCGTCAGATGGACGAAGCACGACTGGCCGCGCGGCAGGTCCTGGCCCAGCTGACGAATGGCCTCGAAGAAGGGCAGGCCCTCGATGTCGCCGACCGTGCCGCCGATCTCGACCAGAACGAAGTCGACGTCGTCGCCATCGTCGGTCAGGGCCGGGGTCAGGCAGAAGGATTTGATCTGGTCGGTGACGTGCGGGATGACCTGGACGGTCGCGCCCAGATAGTCGCCGCGACGCTCCTTTTCCAGGATGGTCGAATAGATCCGGCCGGTCGTGATGTTGTCGGACTTGGCCGCCGACACGCCGGTGAACCGCTCGTAGTGGCCCAGGTCCAGGTCGGTCTCGGCGCCGTCGTCGGTGACGAAGACCTCGCCGTGCTGATACGGGCTCATGGTGCCCGGATCGACGTTCAGATAGGGGTCCAGCTTGCGCAGGCGGACCTTGTAGCCGCGCGCCTGCAGAAGAGCGCCGAGAGCGGCGGAGGCGAGGCCTTTTCCTAGCGAGGAAACCACGCCGCCGGTGATGAACACATAGCGAGCCATGGGCGAACACCTTACTCCATGATTCGCGAACGGCGCATGGCCCGCGGCGAATCGAACTGTTGATCAAAAGAAGAAAGCGCGCCCTGCGGCGCGCTTTCCAAAACTCTGGTCGGGTTTCCGACCCTTACTGGGCGGGTTGCTGGGCTGGGGCTGGGGCCGGCGCCGGCCGGGCGCCCGCCGACGGAAGGCTGGCTTCCAGATCGTCCAGCGACGGCGCTGCCGGCTTCGCCGGGGCGGCGGGCTGCTGCTGCGCGGGTTGCTGCTGAGCCGGGGTTTGAGGCGTCGTGGCCAGCGATCCGACCGCGTCGGCGTCGATGCCCGAAACCGAGGCGCGATCCATGTTGCCGACCACGGTCAGCACGATGGTCAGACCGAACAGCAGGGCCGCCAGAATCCAGGTGATCTGCGTCAGCAGATTGCCCGCGCCCCGCGCCGTCATGAAGCCCGAAGGTCCGCCGCCCATGCCCAGGGCGCCGCCCTCGGACCGTTGAAGCAACACCACCCCCGTCAGGGCGACGGCGACGATGATAATGGCGACGAGCAGAATGGTCTGGAGCATGGTGTCAATCATGTGGGCGCGGATCTGCGCCGATCAAGCGGCGGCCTCTATCATCGAAGCGCGCCGGGGGCAAACCATCCTCAGACGGCCGCCTGGATGATCGGAATGAAATCCGCCGCCTTCAGCGAGGCGCCGCCGACCAGGGCCCCGCCGACCTCGGGCGTGGCCAGGATATCGCGGGCGTTGTCCGGCTTGACCGAACCGCCGTAGAGGATCGGCGCGGTGCGCGCGCCCTCCCCCAATCGCCTGACGATGGCGGCGCGGACGGCCGCATGAACCTCTGCGATCTGGTCCAGCGTAGGCGTCAGGCCCGTGCCGATGGCCCACACCGGCTCATAGGCCACGGCGAACGGCCGTTCCGACAGGCTGTCGGCCAGCGAACCCTCGACCTGGGCCGACACCACGGCGATGGCGTCGCCCGCCTCGCGCTGCGCCAGGGTCTCGCCGACGCAGACGATGGGTTCCAGGCCCGCCGCCACGGCCGCCTCGACCTTGCCCGCCACCTCGGCGTCGGTTTCACCGAATCCGGCCCGCCGTTCGGAGTGGCCCAGGATCACCAGCGTCGCGCCTGCGTCCGCCAGCATCTCGGCCGAGACCGATCCGGTAAAGGCGCCCGACGGCTTGGCGTGGCAGTCCTGACCGCCGACCGCCGCCGCCCCGTCCTTCAGCACAGCCGCCATGCGCTCGACCAACGTCGCGGCCGGACACAGGGCGACGCGACAGGCGCCATCGACGGATTTTGCGGCTTCGGCGATGGCCCGGGCTTCATCCAAGGCGCCGGCCAGGCCGTTCATCTTCCAATTGCCGACGATCATCTTCACGGATTGTTTCATGGCCGCCTGTCTAGGGGGCGCAAACCGCGAAGCCAAGAGGCGCGCCGCAATCTGGACATCATGCCATCCTTGCGGGGGCGTGCCCGGCGCGACTATACGCGACAGCTGACGCCAATATCGGCCTGTCCCGGGTTTTCGAATGCTCACCGCCTTCCGCGCCTTCTCTCGATCCAAATGGGCGGCCGCCCTGCTTGTCCTGATCGCGATCAGTTTCGTCATCGTCGGCGCGCGCATGGACGTGTTCTCGAACCTGGGTCCGAAACACGTGATCGACGCCGGCGAGCGTTCGATGAACGAGGCCGAGTTCAAGACCGCCTTCGATCAGGTGCGCGAGCGGCTGCAGCAGCAGGTGGGCCGCCCCCTGACCAATCAGGACCTGGTCGCCGAGAACATCCACACCCGCTTCCTGGCCGAACAGACCGAACAGCTGGGGTTCCTGAACTGGGCCTGGAAGGCGGGCATCCGCCCCGGTCAGGAGCTGGTCGTCAAACAGATCCGCAAGATTCCGGCCTTCTTCAACTCGGTGACGGGTCAGTTCGACCAGCAGGCCTATCAGGCCGCCCTGGCCCAGCAGAACCTGACGCCGGCCATGCTGGAGCAGGACCTGCGCGACCAATACGCCACCGAGCATTTCGGCGCCGCCGTCTTCGCCGGCGCCCGCGTGCCGCGCATCTACGGCGCCCTGCTGGCCGGTTCGGCGCTTGAAACGCGCGACGGTCGCTGGTTCGAAGTGACCTCGGCCATGGCGGGCCAGGTTCCCGCCCCGACCGACGCCCAGCTGAACGCCTTCATTCAGGAGAATGCCGAGCGTCTGCGCGCGCCCGAGTTCCGCATGGTCTCGGTCGTGCTGTTCACGCCCGACAACGCCGGCAATGCGCCGATCTCGGAAGATCGCATCCGCGAGCGTTTCGAGTTCAAGAAGGACACGCTGGGCAAGCCCGAGACCCGCACCTTCGTCACCCTGACCGCCCCGAACCGTGAGACGGCCCAGAAGATCGCCGCCGCCCTGCGCGCCGGTCAGTCGCCGGCCGACGTGGGCCGCGCCAACAACATCGCCCCCGCCAGCTTCGAGGCCACGCCGCGCGCCGCCATCGGCGACGCCGCCACGGCCGGCGCCGTTTTCGGCCTGCAGGCCAATCAGGTGTCCGATCCCGTTCAGGCCGGCGTGGGCTTCGCCGTCGCCAAGGTCACGGCCATCCAGCCGGCCGCCCCGGCTTCGCTGGAAAGCGCCCGCCAGGAGCTGATCCAGGAGCTGCGCGCCGAGGACGTGAAGACCCAGACCTACGCCAAGGTCGAGAAGTACGAAGCCGCCCGCACGGCCGGCAAGAACCTGGCCGACGCCGCGCGTGAAGCCGGCGGCCGCGTGGTCGACCTGCCGCCCTTCACCAAGGACGGCAAGCTGCCGAACGGTCAGGCGTTGAACGCCCCGCCGCAAATCTTCGAGACGGCCTGGAGCCTGACCAAGGGCGGCGAGAGCGACGTGGTCGACGCCGGCCAAGGCCAGTATTTCGCCATCCGCGTCAACGACATCCGCCCCTCGGCCCTGCCGACCCTGGCCGAAGTCCGCGCGCCCCTGGCCGAACAGTGGATCCAGCGCGAGACCATGCGCCGTCTGTCCACCAAGGCCGAGGAGCTGACCGCCCGCGTCCGCAACGGCGAGGACATCGCCGCCGTGGCCCGCTCGGTGAACGCGCCCCTGACGGTGCGCACCGGCGTGGTCCGCAATCAGGAAACCCAGCAATCGTTGGGACAGGGCGTGCTGCAGGGTCTGTTCGGCCAGTCGAAGGGCCAGGCCTTCTCGCAGCCGGCGTCGCAGACCGCCTATGTCGTCGGTCGCGTGGACAACATCCATGCCGCAAATCCCGCCGCCGCCGGCCCGCTGGCCGAACAGGTCCGTCCGCGCCTGACCCAGGAACTGGTCCAGGCCATGGTTCAGTCGTCCTTCACCGCCGGCGCCCAGCGTTCCAAGGCCAAGAACGACCCGGCCCAGGCGCTTTCGGCGCTTGGCCTGTCGGCCGACGCCAAGCCCGCCGCCCCGGCGCAATGACCACGGCGACGCCCGCCGACGCCGACTTCGACGCCTTCGCCGCCGGCCTTCGGGCCGGTCGGCCGCAGGTGATCGTGCGTCGGATCATCGACGATCTGGAAACGCCGGTTTCGGCCTATCTGAAGCTGGGCCTGCACCGCCCCTACGCCTGCCTGCTGGAGTCGGTGGAAGGCGGGGCGGTCAACGGCCGCTATTCGATCCTGACGCTGGACCCCGACGTGGTCTGGCGTTGCCGGGCGAACGTGGCCGAACTGGCGCGCGGTCCCGCCATCGCCCAGGGCGCCTTCACGCCCGAGAGCCAACCGGCGCTTCAGTCGCTGCGCGCCCTGATCGCGGCCTCGCGGTTCGACCTGCCCGACGACCTTCCGCCCATGGCGGCGGGCCTGTTCGGGGTGTTCGGCTATGACATGGTGCGGCTGCTGGAGCCGCTGGGCGCGCCCAACCCCGATCCGCTGGACCTGCCGGACGCCGTTCTGACCCGCCCGTCCCTGGTCGCCATCTTCGATTCGGTGCGGCACGAGATTGTCCTGATTTCCGCCGCCTACCCGGACGCAGGCCTGGACGCGCAGCCCGCCCACGACGCGGCGGTTGGCCAGCTCGACGCCTTCGAAGCCGCCTTGCGCGACCCGCTGCCGGTCCGCGCCGCGCCCCAGGAAACCCAGGCGCCGGCCTTCGCTTCTCCGGTGGACGAAGCCGGATTCGGCGAAATGGTGGCGCGGGCCAAGGACTATATCGCCGCCGGCGACATCTTTCAGGTCGTGCTCAGCCACCGCTTCTCCGCGCCCTGGTCGGCCGATCCCTTCGCCTTCTATCGGTCGTTGCGCCGTCAGAACCCGTCGCCCTATCTGTTCTATCTGAACTTCGACGGTTTCCAGTTGGCCGGATCCAGCCCGGAGATTCTGGTTCGGCTGAAGGACGGTGACGTGACCATTCGTCCGCTGGCCGGCACACGGGCGCGTGGCGAGACGCCAGAGGCGGACAAGGCGCTGGAAGTCGAACTGCTGGCCGATCCGAAGGAGCGGGCCGAGCATCTGATGCTGCTGGACCTGGGCCGCAACGACGTGGGCCGCGTGGCCGCGCCTGGCACGGTGGAGGTGACGGAAAGCTTCGTCGTCGAACGCTACAGCCAGGTCATGCACATCGTCTCGAACGTGCGGGGCAAGGCCGATCCGCGTCTGGACGCCGTCGACACCCTGCTGGCGGCCCTGCCCGCCGGCACCCTGTCGGGCGCGCCCAAGGTTCGCGCCATGGAGATCATCGACGAGTTGGAGAGCGAAAAGCGCGGCATCGGCTACGGCGGCGGCGTCGGCTATATCTCGGCCGGGGGCGAGGCGGACATCTGCATCACCCTGCGCACTGCCCTGTTCGCGGACGACCGCATCTTCGTCCAGGCGGGGGCCGGCGTGGTCGCCGACAGCGATCCGGCCGCCGAATACGCCGAAACCCAGCACAAGGCCCGCGCGCCGATGCGGGCGGCCGAGGAAGCCTGGCGCTTTCGCACCGGCAACCGCTAACGGGTCAGCGTCGTCGTCGGATCCTCGAACTGGACGCCAGGCCCGACGATGACCACCCCGGCCATCAGCAGCGCCGCCATCGCCGCCAGGGCGGCGGCGCCCAGGGCGGCGGCCGCGCTCGGCGGGCTTTCGACCACGATCAGTTGCGCCTTGGCGGCGGCGATCTTGGCGGCGATGTCTTTTTCGGCGGTCAGTTTCACGCCCACATCCTGCGCCTGGGCGGGTTAAAATGCGCTTTACCGCCGCGCTGGCTTGGCGCGGACGCGCGTCGCGCCTAGAAGCCAAGGCATGATCCTCGTCGTCGATAACTACGACAGCTTCACCTACAACCTCGTCCACTACCTCGCGGAGTTGGGCGCGCCGACGCATGTGGTGCGCAACGACGACCTGACGGTGGACCAGGCGTGGGCGCTGAACCCCGCCGCCGTCCTGCTGTCCCCCGGCCCCTGCGCGCCGGACCAAGCCGGCATCTGCCTGCCGCTGATCCAGACGGCGCCGGCCTCCATGCCGATCCTGGGCGTCTGTCTGGGCCATCAGGCCATCGGCCAGGCGTTCGGCGGCGAGGTGATCCGCGCCAAGACGCTGATGCACGGCAAGACGTCGCCCATCCTGCACGAGGGCCAGAGCGTCTTCGCCGGCCTGCCCTCGCCCTTCACCGCCACCCGCTATCATTCGCTGGCCGTCAGGCGCGAGACCTTGCCCGATGACCTCGAGGTCACCGCCTGGACGGCCGACGGCGAGATCATGGGGCTGCGACACCGCAGCCGCCCGATCCACGGCGTGCAGTTCCACCCGGAATCGATTGCCACCGAACACGGCCACGACATGCTGGCCAACTTCCTCGACATCGCCGGCGTGAAGCGCCTCGCGGCCGCCTGATCGTGACGGATTGACGATGGCGGAAGGGTTCAAGCCGATCCTGGCCCGGCTGGTCGAGGGCCGACCGCTGACGTCGGAACAGGCGCACGACTTCTTCGCCGCCTGTCTGCGGGGGGAGCCGACCCCGTCCCAGGTCGCCGCCGCCGTGACCGCCATGCGGATGCGCGGCGAGACGGTGGACGAGATCGCCGCCTTCGCCTCGGCCATGCGCGAGGCCGCCCTGACGCTGGATCACCCTTACGACGTCATCGACACCTGCGGCACCGGCGGCGACGGCCAGCACACCTACAACATCTCCACCGCCGCCGCCCTGGTGCTGGCCGGCGCGGGCTTGAAGGTGGCCAAGCACGGCAACCGAGCCATGTCTTCCAAATCAGGCTCTTCGGACGTTCTGTCGATCCTGGGCGTGAACCTGATGGCGGGCCAGGCCCAGCAACGGAAGGCGCTGGACGAGGCGGGCATCTGCTTCCTGTTCGCGCCCGCCTATCACGGGGCCATGCGTCACGTCGGACCCGTGCGGGCCGAGATCGGTTTCCGCACGGTATTCAATCTCCTGGGCCCGCTTTCGAACCCGGCGTCTGCACGACGTCAGGTGATGGGCGTCTATGATCCGCGTCTTTTGGAGCCCTTGGCCGAGGTTCTGGGGCGGCTGGGCGCGGCGCGCGCCTGGACCGTCCATGGTCAGGGCTTGGATGAACTGGCGACCTCCGGCCCGACCGAGGTGGCCGAGTGGACGGACGGCGACGTCCGACGGTTCCAGGTCACGCCAGAGGACGCAGGCCTGCCCCGAAGCTCCATCGACGCCATTCGCGGCGGCGACGCCGAGGAGAACGCCGCCGCCTTGCGCGCCCTGCTGGCCGGTCAGGCCGGCGCCTATCGCGACATCGTCCTGCTGAACGCCGCCGCCGCCCTGGTCGTGGCGGACAAGGCGGCCGACTTGGCAGAGGGCGCCGCGCTGGCTGCCGCCGCCATCGACGACGGCCGGGCCGCACAGGCGCTGGAGCGTCTGGCCCGCATCACCACGACCCCGCTGGACCCCGAAGCCGACGCATGACCGACGTTCTCGACCGTATCGCCGCCTATAAGCGCCAGGACGTCGCCGCCCGCAAGGCAGCCACGTCCCAGGACGCGATCGAGGCTATGGCCAGGACCGCCTCGGCGCCGCGCGGGTTTCGCGCCGCCCTGGAGCGGGTCGAAGAAGAAACGGGTCGCCCCGCCCTGATCGCCGAGATCAAGAAGGCCAGCCCGTCCAAGGGCCTGATTCGCCCCGACTTCGATCCTCCCGTTCTGGCCCGCGCCTATCAGGCGGGGGGCGCCGCCTGTCTTTCGGTGTTGACCGACAGTCCCAGCTTCCAGGGCGACAACGCCTATCTGGCCGCCGCGCGCGAGGCTGTCGCCCTGCCCTGCCTGCGCAAGGATTTCCTAGTCGATCCGTGGCAGGTGGCCGAAAGCCGCGCGTTGGGAGCCGACTGCATCCTGATCATCCTGGCCATGATCGACGACAGGCTTGCGGCCGAACTGCTGGCGGAGGCCGAACGGTTCGGCATGGACGCCTTGATCGAGACGCACGACGAGAACGAGATGGCCCGCGCCTGCGCATTGGGGGGCGATCTGGTGGGCGTCAACAACCGCTCGCTGCGGACGTTCGAGGTCGATCTGGAAGTCACCGAGCGCCTGTCGATGCTCAGCCCCGTGCGCGCGCTTCTGGTCGCGGAGAGCGGCATCTTCACGCCAGACGATGTCGCGCGCGTCTCCGCCGCCCACGCCCAGGCCATACTGGTCGGCGAGAGCCTGATGCGCCAGGCCGACGTCGAGGGGGCGACGCGGGCGTTGCTGGCGGCCTGAGACACGCCTTTCCTGATCCGATGTAGGCCAGCGCGGCCGTTAAGTTGACATTAGGAAGGAACACTTACAGAACATCGTCAATGTTCACGGCCCGTTCCGATTCTGCGGAAAAGGGCGCATGAGGGCTTGGCGATGCTCACGCGCAAACAGCACGAACTGCTGATGTTCATCCATGAACGTATTCAGGAGACGGGCGTCTCCCCCTCGTTCGACGAGATGAAGGAGGCGCTGGATCTGGCCTCGAAGTCGGGCATCCACCGGCTGATCACGGCGCTGGAGGAGCGCGGTTTCATCCGCCGCCTGGCCCACCGCGCCCGCGCGCTGGAAGTGACCAAACTGCCCGAACAGGCGACCGCCGGCGCGCCGCGCGGCCGGGCCGGGTTCAAGCCCGACGTGATCGAGGGCGGCGCACCCGTCCGCGAGGCCGCGCCGATGGCGGCCAACGACACGCGCGAACTGCCGCTGCTGGGCAAGATCGCCGCCGGCACGCCCATCGCCGCCATTCAGCACGAGCAGGACCGTCTGCCTGTGCCTGAATCCATGCTCGGCAAGGGCGATCACTACGTTCTGGAGATCGAGGGCGATTCGATGATCGAGGCCGGCATCCTGAATGGCGATCTGGTGGTGATCCGGCGCGGCGACACGGCGACCAATGGCGAGATCGTCGTGGCCCTGGTCGAGGGCGAGGAAGCCACCCTGAAGCGCCTGCGCCGCAAGGGCGGCTCCATCGCGCTGGAGCCGGCCAACCGCAACTATGAGACGCGCATCTTCGGTCCCGATCAGGTCGAGGTTCAGGGCAAGCTGGTTGGGCTCATGCGCCGCTATCACTGACGTCGGGGTCGGGTTGGCGCGTCCAGGGACGGTTTCCACGCACGTCGGTCGTCCAGACCGCGTGCCAGCGGTCGTCGTCGCGCCATAGCTCCACCGCCCCGCCCCTGGCGAAATCCACGCCGTCCAGAACCAGACGGCCGGCGCAGGATGCGGGAACATCCGAGACGACGGCGCGCACCCCGATGACCTCGGCCGTTTCGCACAGCGCCGCCAGACGCTCCAAGTCCGGTGCGCGCCTGCCCCACCACAGCGCGATAGGCCCGGCGGCGGGGCTTTGAGGTCGGCACGAGAAGCGATCGCAGGTCCAGCCGTCCACGTCTCGCCCGATCAGGGCCAGCCCCCTTCGGCGGGACCACAGGTCGGCGGCGAATTCTCTCACGCCCGGCCGCACGACGACTGCCTCGCCCTGCCGATGGAAGGCCGCGTTCGTCCCCCCGTCGCCGATCCAGAGGTCCGGCGCCGGAGGACGGGGCCAGATCAGCACCGCCGCCGCCAACGGCAGACCCAGCCAGCGCAGCCGCCCGTGCCACAGGCAGATGAACAGCACGCCGATGAAGGCGATGG
Source organism: Brevundimonas sp. UBA6550 (assembly GCF_002434505.1). Classification (GTDB taxonomy): domain Bacteria; phylum Pseudomonadota; class Alphaproteobacteria; order Caulobacterales; family Caulobacteraceae; genus Brevundimonas. The sequence goes on along the minus strand of NZ_DJKE01000008.1, from coordinate 312,459 downwards.
GCAGAACGAAGTCGGGCGCGCTCGGTATGGTTCGCACGGCGCCGGGCAAGCCGGCCGTCCACGACCCGATCGCCAGCATCAGATCCACACCCCATCCCGCCACGGCCAGGAACGGACCGCCCAGGCCCAGCGGCTCCAACGCCGCGCCCAGCGCCAGGGCGGGCATCAGTATGAAGTCCGCCACCGGCGATGTGCCCAGATTGGCCAGCAGGCCATAGACGGCGGTGCGGTTGAAATGCTGCATCGAGAAGGGGCCGGTCGCCATGCCCGCGACCAGGCTGGCGGCCACCGCCGCCGTGATCCAGCCCGCGAACCGCTGGATGGCCAGGATCGGCCAGGGCGCGGAGATCTCGCGCGGTCGCTTGGGCCAGGCCTCGACCAGGGCCACCAAGGCCGCCGTCGCCGCGAACGACATCTGAAAGCCGGGCGTCACCACAGCCTCGGGCTGGATGGCCAGCACGACAAAGGCGGCAACCGCCAGACCGTGCATGGTCACCGCCTGTCGATCCAGCAGGATGGCGAGAAAGGCGATGGATGCGGTGATGGCGGCCCGCTCCGCCGGCGGCGGCGCACCGGACACCACCAGATAGACCCCGACCGCGACCAGGCCCGCCAAAGCCGCGATCTTCTTGCCCGGAACCCGCAGCGCCAACCAAGGCCATGCCGCGACGCCCAGCCGCACCGCAAAGAAGACGAAGCCGCCGACGATGGCCATGTGCAGACCCGACACCGACAGGATGTGCGCCAAACCGGAATCGCGCATCACGTCCATGTCCGCCTGACTGATCCAGGTCTCGTGGCTGGTGGTCATGGCGGCTGCGATGCCGCCCGTCCGCTGGCCCAGCCGCGTCACGATCCGCTGCGCCAGGGCGTAGCGCGCGCCGTTCACCGCCATCTCCAATCGCAGGCGCCACGGCGGGCGCGGCAGGTCGGCCTGTCGCGTCTCTCCCAGCGCGAAGGCGACCCCGCCCATGCCCTGGAAGAAGGCGTTGCGCCCGAAATCATAGGCGCCGGGGCTGGCCGGCGCGGGCGGCGGATTGAGGATGGCGAACAGGCGTATGGCCTGGCCGGGTTCGGGCGGCTCGCCCCGCACCGTGGCGCGAAGGCGCACCGGCGTCTCATCCGGCGCCAGGCCGCGAATCCAGACGGGCGCGATCACCACACGCGCGCCGCGCTGGCCGGGGCTGTCCACATCGACCACCCAGGCCTCGATCACCGTTGGCTCGCCGAGCGCCGGCGCGATGGGGGCGGCGACGAAGACGGTGCGCGCCTTAGCCGCCGCCAGGCCGCCCGCCAGACAGGCGATCATCAGCAGGGGCCAGGTGACGCGCCGCGTCCGCCCCCGCGCCTTGGCCAGGCCCCAAACCGCGAAGGCAGCGACCGTCGCCAGTCCCAGCGGCCAGAACGGCGGCTCGAACCGCAGGGCGAAATAGAGGGCGCACCCGCCGCCGAAAGCCACCGGCCCCCACAGCCGCCATCGCAACGCCTGGGCCGCGACCTGATCGGCCAGCCACATCCGCAATCGCGCGCCGGGGGTAGGCTTTGCCGCGTCGGGGCGTATAAGGGCCTCGCCTACGGACCCCTCCCCCATGACCTCACCTTCCTCGACTGTCGTCACCCGCTTCGCCCCCTCGCCGACAGGCTATCTGCATATCGGCGGGGCGAGAACCGCCTTGTTCAACTGGCTGTACGCCAAGCGACACGCAGGACGTTTCCTGATCCGGGTCGAGGACACCGACCGGGAACGCTCGACCGACGAAGCGGTCAAGGCGATCTTCGACGGCCTGAGCTGGCTGGAGCTGTTCGCCGACGAAGAGCCGGTGTTCCAATTCAGCCGCGCCGACCGCCACCGGGAGGTGGTCGATCAATTACTCGAAACCGGCCATGCCTATCGCGACTTCACCTCGGCCGAAGAGACCGGCCGTCTGCGCGACGAAGCCAAGGCCGAGAAACGCAGCTTCGAATCGCCGTGGCGCGACCGCGAGCCCACCGTGGACGATCTGGCCCTGCCCCACGTCGTGCGTTTCCGCCGCCCGCAATCGACCACGGTGACGGTGCCCGACGAGGTTCAAGGCGCGGTCAGTTGGTCGACCGACGATCTGGACGATCTGGTCCTGCTGCGCTCGGACGGCGCCCCGACCTATAATCTGGCCGTGGTGGTGGACGATCACGACATGGGCGTGACCCACGTCATTCGCGGCGACGACCATCTGAACAACGCCGCACGTCAGAGCCTGATCTACGACGCCCTGGGCTGGGCGCGCCCTGTCTTCGCCCACATCCCGCTGATTCACGGGCCGGACGGCGCCAAACTGTCCAAGCGGCACGGCGCCCAGGCGGTGCATGAATACGCCGAGATGGGCTATCTGCCCGAGGCCATGCGGAATTATCTGGCCCGCCTGGGCTGGGCGCACGGCGACGACGAACTGTTCAGCGACGCCCAGGCCATCGCCTGGTTCGACCTGGCCGGCATCGGCAAGGCCCCGGCGCGGCTGGACTTCGACAAACTGGCCCACGTCAACGCCCACTGGCTGCGCCTGGCCGACGACGAGCGTCTGGCCAAGCTGGCGCTGGACGCCCACCTGCAGAAGGGGCACGCCCTGGCAGAGGCGGACGAAGCCCGGCTCCAGCGCGCCATGCCCTTCGTCAAGGACCGCGCCAAGACGGTGCTGGACCTGGCCGATCAGACCGCATTCGTGCTGAAAGCCCGCCCTCTGACGCTCGACGACAAGGGCCACGCCCTTCTGGCCGGCGAGACGCTGGACCGCCTCTCGCGACTGCGCGACCGGCTGGCCCTGTTCCAGTCCTGGGACGTTTTCGCCCTGGATGCGGAGCTGAAGGCCTTCGCCGAATCAGAGGGCGTGGGCTTTGGAAAGATCGGTCCGCCGATGCGCGCGGCGCTTACCGCAGGGTCAGCTTCGCCCGATATCGCACGAACTTTATCCGCTCTCGGCCGCGACGAAAGTCTCGGACGCTTGGATGATGCGCTGCAACAGACTAAGTGATCACCCACAAACCAAAAAGCGGCCGACGCCTCCCCGCGCCTGGACGTATGATGCAAAGGGGCATTCATGACTGAACAAGCCAAAACCGCCGGCTCGGCGACCCTGTCCTTCGAGGACAAGACCATCGAGTTGCCGGTCCTTTCGGGCTCCACCGGCCCGGACGTCATCGACATCCGCAAGCTCTATGCGGGAACGGGCGCCTTCACCTTCGATCCCGGCTTCACCTCCACGGCGGCCTGTGAATCGGCCCTGACCTATATCGACGGCGATGCAGGCGTACTGCTGCACCGGGGCTATCCCATCGACCAGCTGGCGTCGAAGTCGAACTTCCTGGAAGTCTGCCACCTGCTGCTGCACGGCGAACTGCCGACCGCCGCTCAGTTCGAGAAGTTCGAGAACAGCATCACCACCCACACGATGCTGCACGCCCAGTTCGACCGCTTCTTCGAGGGCTTCCGCCGCGACGCCCACCCGATGTCGATCATGGTCGGCACGGTCGGCGCCCTGTCGGCCTTCTATCACGACAGCCTGGACATCCATGATCCGGTGCAGCGCGACATCTCGGCCATCCGCCTGATCGCCAAGATGCCGACCATCGCGGCCCGCGCCTACAAGTATCACGTCGGCCAGCCCTTCATCTCGCCGCGCAACGACCTGTCGTACGCCGAGAACTTCCTGCGGATGTGCTTCGCCGTGCCGGCCGAAGACTATCACGTCGATCCGGCCTTGGTTCGCGCCATGGACCGCATCTTCACCCTGCACGCCGACCACGAACAGAACGCCTCTACCTCGACCGTTCGTCTGGCCGGTTCGTCGGGCGCCAATCCGTTCGCCTGTATCGCGGCCGGCATCGCCTGCCTGTGGGGCCCGTCGCACGGCGGCGCCAACGAAGAGGCGCTGAACATGCTCAAGGAAATCGGCACGCCCGACAAGATTCCTGAGTTCATTCAGGGTGTGAAGGACCGCAAGTATAAGCTGATGGGCTTCGGTCACCGCGTGTATAAGAACTACGATCCGCGCGCCAAGGTCATGCAGCAGTCGGCCTATGAAGTGCTGGCCGCCACAGGCCGCGAGAACGATCCGCTGTTCCAGGTCGCCAAGGAGCTGGAGAAGGTCGCCCTGTCGGACGAATATTTCACCTCGCGCAAGCTGTTCCCGAACGTCGACTTCTATTCGGGCATCACCCTGTCGGCGATGGGCTTCCCGACCACCATGTTCACCGTCCTGTTCGCCCTGGCCCGCACCGTGGGCTGGATCGCCCAGTGGCAGGAAATGATGTCGGACCCGTCGCAAAAGATCGGCCGCCCGCGTCAGCTGTACACCGGCCCGACCGAGCGCGACTATGTGCCCATCGATCAGCGCGGCTGATCGAAACGCCAGTACGAAATGCAGAACGCCGGGGACCTCCCCGGCGTTTTTGTTTGGCGGATCAGACCAGACGCAGATCGCGGAAGCGCGCGGCCAGATCGTCCAGGTCGCGGTGCATATGGGCCGCGCCGATGGCGGCGGCGCCCAGGGCCATGTCGTCGCCTTCGACCGCGATGGACAGGGCCAGGCTCTGGTCGATCGGGCCCATGGGATCGGCGGCCTTGCCGCGCGACAGGGCTTCCAGTCGTTCGACGGCGCGCGCCGCGTCTTGAGACCAGGGCGTCAGCCGCCCGTCCGCCCCCTCGTCGTGAAAACCACGCCCCAGGATGACGATGTCGCTGCGCACCCGCCAGAAGGCGCGGGCCAGGGCGGCGCGGTCGGCCGTCTCGCGCTGCGCGCCGGGGAAATCCACCACATTCTTGGCGGTCTGGCCCAGGGCGTCCAGCCGCCGCTTCAGATCGGCGTGTCGGCGGGTGATCTCGGCCGCGTCCCTGGCGTCACCCTTGGCGACCAGCGCCAGCAGCACGGCCGCCTCGCCCGCCGCTTCGCGCGCATGCAGTTTGAAAGCCTGGCGCGCATGACGAGGGAACAGGGCCAGAATGGCCACCACCCCGACGCCGCTGCCCACCAGGATTTCCATCACCCGGTCCAGCGCCAGGGACGCCGGCCCCTCCGATCCCGCACCGCCGGCGATGACGATGGTCGCCGTCACCGGGGCGATCTTCAACCAGGGGCGTCCGGTTCCCAGGAAGGCCAGGACCGCCGTCGAGACGGCGATGCTGAGCGCCAGGCTCTCCATCCCCGGCGGCCGGACGAAGGCAAAGGCCGCCCCCGCCAGCGCGCCTGTCACGGTGCCGATGGCCCGGTCGCGCGCGATGGCCACCACCCCGCCCCCGACGCTGGCCTGCACCACCACGATGGCGGAAATCACGCTCCAATAGGGATGGGGCAGACGCAGAAGCGTGGCGAGATACAGCGCGGCCGTCGCGGCCACCGCCATCTGCAAGGCCGCTCGCACCTCGGCCGCACGACGGGGGCTAAGGGCGCGGGCCACGGTCAGCTCGGCTCCGCGCCGGCCTTGGCGGCGATGACGCGCAAAACGGCGTCGGCGGCCAGTTCCGACGGATCGGGCCCGCCGCGCCCCATCAGGTCCAGCGCCGCCGTCTGGCGCCGCGCCTGCGCCCCGGCCATTTCGGGGTCGGACAGCAGCCGACCCACGGCGGAGGCCAGCAGGGCCGGCGTGGCCTCGTGCTGGATGTATTCCGGCGCGATCTGGTCGTCGGCGGCGACGTTGAACAGGGTGATGTATTTGGCCGTCACCATCCGCTTCATCAGCTGATACGACAGGCCGTCGATCTTATAGGCGATGACCATGGGGGCGCCGGCCAGGGCCAGTTCGGTCGAGACCGTGCCGCTGGTGGCCAGGGCCACGTCGGCGGCGCGCATGGCGCCGTATTTCTCGGCCTCGTCCACCAGATGCACGCGGAAGGGCCAGGTCGCGATGCGACCGGCGACGTCGCCAGCGACCGTGCCTGCGGCGATCACGGCGATCTCAAGCGCGGGATCGATGGCCTTCAGCTTGCGCACCGTCTCCTCATAGACGGGCGTCATTCGCGAAATCTCGCTGGGTCGGCTGCCCGGCAAGACCAGCAGCAGTTTTGCGTCCGCCGCTATGCCGCGTCGCGCGCGAAACGCCGCCCCGTCCGCATGGGCCATGTCGATGTGCAGCGCGGACGCGCCGACCACGGTCGTCGCCAGCCCCTCGCGCTCGAACCAGGGCGCATCGAAGCCATAGAGCGCCAGCAGATGATCGACCGCCCCGGCCAGCGTCTTGGCCCGGCCGGGGCGAGAGGCCCAGACCTGGGGGCCGACATATTTGATCAGCGGCACGTCGGGTCGCGCGGCGCGGATGGCCTGGGCGACGCGGATGGTGAAGCCCCAGCTGTCGATCAGGACCACGGCGTCCGGCCTTTCGCGCTCGGCCAGGGCCGCCGTCTCCGCGACCCGGCGCTTGACCTTGCCATAGGCGCGCAGACCCTCGATCCAGCCCAGGATCGACAGTTCGGCGATGTCGAACGGGCTGACCACGCCCTCTGCCGCCATGCGCGGTCCGCCGACGCCGACGAAGGCCACATCGTCGCCCAGCCGCGCCCGCAGCGCCTGGGCCAGACCGGCGCCCAGGGCGTCGCCCGACGCCTCGGCCGCCACCAGCATGATCTTCAGCGGGCGGCTCATTGATCCTCGCCCCAGACGAACAGGCCCAGCCGGTCCCCCGCCGCGACGATGCCGGGCCTGTCGATCAGGATAAGCCGGCCCGAGACCCCGCCGATGCCCGCCAATCCCGCCGCCGCCGCCATCTCCACCGTGCGCGGCCCGATCACCGGCATGTCGACGCGCAGATCCTGGATCGGCTTGGGCGCCTTGGCCAAGACGCCCTTTCTGTCGCCAGCCGAACCCCGCAGGTCGGCCGGGAGATTGGCGACCCGTCCCAGCATGGCGTCCGTGCCCTCTTGAGCCTCGACCGCCAGCACCAGACCGTCGCAGACGACAGCTCCTTGACCAATGTCCAGTTCGCCTGATTTTTCAGCGATATGCAGCGCCTTCTTCAGGTCCGAAAGCTGTTCAGGCGTCGGCCTAAACGCGCCAAGGGCGCCGGCGCCCAGCGTCTCGCCCCCCAGAATGTCGTCGGCGCCCTCGACCGCAAATCCTTCGGCCTCGAACACAGACAGGATCTTGCGCAGCAGGGCGTCGTCGCCCTTGGTCGCCGCCGCCACGATGCCGGGCAACAGGGTCGCGCCTTTGAAATCGGGCTTCAACGTCTTGAAATCCGGCCGGCTGACGATGCCCGCCAGACAGACCGCGCCGCAGCCGTTGGCCTTCAACGCCTTCAGGATCGCGCCGATCTGGGCCATGCCGAAATCGTCGCCGGGCCAGCGCGCCAGATGCGGATCGGCGAACCCCTCCAGCCGCACGACATAGACCGCCCGCCCCTCGGCCTCGCACCGCTGGGCCACAGCCTGGGGCAGGTCGCCGCCGCCCGCGATCAGCCCCAGCTTGACGCTCATTCCGCGTTCGGCAGGCACAGCGGCCGCTTGCCGCCCTCGCGGATGAAGGTCAGGATTTCGACGATCTCGGGCAGGTCGGAATAGTCGGCCGCGACCTGATCGACGCGCCCGGCGAACTCACCTCCGCCTTCGAACAGTTCGCGATAGGCGGCCAGCAGACGCCGCACCTGATCCTTGCCATAGCCCTTGCGCTTCAGGCCGATCAGATTCAGCCCTCTCAGCCGGGCATGATTACCCCAGGCCGAGCCATAGGGAATGACGTCGCGCGTCACGGCGGCCAGACCGCCGATGATCGCGCCCTGGCCCACCCGTCCGTTCTGGTGAACCGCGCAAAGACCGCCCAGGAAAACCTTGTCCCCGACCTGGGCGTGACCGCCCAGGGTCGCGTTATTGGCCATGACGACGTTATCGCCCACAATGCAGTCGTGACCGACGTGGGCGCCGGTCATGAACAGGTTGTTCGACCCGATCACCGTGACGCCCGTCCCCTGCCGCGTGCCTCGGTTGAAGGTGCAATGCTCGCGGATCAGGTTTTTGCGCCCGATCTCCAGCCGCACCGGCTCGCCCTTGTAGCCGTTGTGCTGAGGGTCGCCGCCGATGACGGCGAAGGGATGGATCGTCGTGTCCGCCCCGACCGTCGTGTCCTGCTGGATCACGACATGGCTGACCAGCCGCACATTCTCGCCCAGCGTCACGCTCGGCCCGACCGTACACCACGGCCCGACCTGGACCCCGTCGGCCAGCACGGCGGACGCATCGACGATGGCGGTCGGGTGAATGGTCATCAGGCGGCCGGCTCCGGCACGGTCACCACCATGGCCATGAACTCGGCCTCGGCGGCCAGCTTGCCGTCGATGAAGGTCTCGCCCCGGAACTTATAGGCGTCGCCGCGCGCCTTGATCACCTTGACCTCCATGCGCAGCTGATCGCCGGGCCGGGCGGGTTTGCGGAACCGCACGCCGTCGATGGACATGAACATGATGACCTTGTCGGCCACCGCGACGTCCAGCGTCTTGGACATCAGCAGGGCGCCGGTCTGGGCCATGGCCTCGACGATCAGAACGCCCGGCATGACCGGGTCGATCGGGAAATGGCCGGGGAAGAAGGGTTCGTTATGGGTGACGTTCTTGACGCCCACGATGGAGGTGCGGGGCACGAAGTCCTCGGCCTTGTCCACCAGCAGGAAAGGATAGCGGTGCGGCAGCCGCCGCATCACCTCGGCGTAATCGATCTTGCCGTCTTCGCTCATCCCTATGATTCCTTCGGGGCCTTCTTTGATGAGGCCTGTTTGGCGAGCCAGACGGTCTCGCGCAAGAACTGTCGGATCGGACGGGCCGGATAGCCCGACCAAGTTTCGCCCGCCGGCACATCGGCCAGCACGCCGGCGCCCGCCGCCACGCGCGCGCCCTCGCCGATGGTGATGTGGTCGCCGATCCCCGCCTTGCCGCCGAAGATGACGTTGTCGCCGACCGTGACCGAGCCGGAAATGCCCGTATTGGCGACCAGCAGGCAGTTGCGCCCGATGACGCAGTTGTGGCCCACCATGACCAGATTATCGATCTTCGTGTTTTCGCCGATGACGGTGTCGTCATAGGCGCCGCGGTCGATGCAGCTGTTGGCGCCGACCGTCACCCCGTCCTGCAGGATGACCCGGCCCAGCTGCGGAATGTCCATCACCCCGGCCTGGGTTCCGGTCGCGCCAAAGCCGGCCTCTCCGATCCGCGCGCCGGCGTACAACTTCACCCGGTCGCCGATCAGGGCGAAGCCGACGCTGACGTTGGCGCCGATCACGCAGTCCCGCCCGATCTGGACGCCCGGCGCAATCACGCTGTTGGCCCCGATGCGAGAGCCGCGCCCGATGCGAACGCCCGCGCCCAGAACGGCGCCCGGCTCGATCACCACGCTGTCGTCCTCGGCCGCCTCCTCGCTTCCGATGGCGGCGTCCAGCAGGATCGGGCGATGCAGAAGCATCGACGCCTTGGCCCAGGCGGCCTGGGGCGTGCGACAGACGATGACGGCGGCGTCCGCCGGCGCCGCGTCCACGGCCTCGGACGGCACGATCACGCAGCCGGCCTTGGTTTCCTTCAGGGCCCCGGCGAATTTGCGGTCGCCCAGAAACGCGATCGCGCCCCCGTCCGCCGAGGACAGGGGCGCGACGGAGGCGATCATGCGATCACCGCCCCGTTCGACCTCCCCGCCGATCCTGGCCGCCAGATCGGCGACGCTGAGGGGCGGCAGGGTCTCGAAGAAGCGGGGATCAGGCATCGAGACTTAGCGGGCGGCGGCCGGCTGGGCCTGCGTCTGAGCCGGCACGGTCATGCGGTTGAAGCTGAGCGTCGGCAGGGCGGTGTTCAGACGCTGAATGGCCAGATCGGTCACGTCCATGGCCGGGTTCATCATGAAGACGCTTTCGCGGTCCAGCAGCAGGCCGCAGCCCTTTTCCTGATACAGGGCGGTCAGGATGGGCGAGACCGCCTCGGTGATCGCCTGGCGCTGCATGCCCAGGGTATAGCGCAGTTCGTTCTCGCGGGTGGCTTCCAGCTGCTGGGCTTCCTGCGCGCGCTGCTGCAGGGCCTGGCGACGCTGTTGCAGCTGATCGGCCGGCAGGCTGGCGCCCGACGTCTGCAGTTGCTGGGCTTCGCTCTGGATCGCCGTGGCGTAGGGTTGCAGCTCGCCCTGAACTTCCTGGGCCAGTTGCTGCATCCGAGCTTCGACGGCCTGCCCAGCCGACGATTGGGCCAGCAGACGGGCGTTGTAATAGACGCACACGCCGGGGATCACCGGGCCGGGGTTGGCGGGGGCGGCGGACGCCTGCTGGGCCGTGGCGGCCGAGGCTGCGGTGGCGAGAAGCGAAGCGGCTGCGGTCGCCGCGATGATCAGAGCTTTCATGGGATTTCCTCGTGCGGTCGAAACGCCGCGATTAGAACTGGGTGGAGGTCGAGAAGCGGAAGGATTCGGTCTTGTCGTAGTCTTCCTTGGACAGGACCTTGGAGATGTCGAAGCGGATCGGACCCATCGGCGACTTCCAGTGGATGCTGACGCCGGCCGACGCACGCAGCGACAGCTCGTCGGCGATGTTCGGGTTCACCGTGCCGGTGGAGGTCAGCTTGTAGCGATCGTCCAGCACGCCCAGCGTCCCGACGTCGGCGAACAGCGAGGTCTTGATGCCATATTGCTCGGGCAGATAGTTCGGCACCGTCAGCTCGACCGTGCCGATGGCGTAGAAGTTGCCGCCCAGCGCGTCGGTCGTGTTCAGATCGCGCGGCCCCATGCCGGCGGTCTCGAAGCCACGGAAGCTGTTGCCGCCCTTGAAGAAGCGGTCGTTGATGCGGATCGGATCGCCGTTCCAGCCGCTGACATAGCCGGTCGAACCCTGCACGCTGACCACCCACGCCGGGGTGAAGCCATAATACCAGCTGGCGTCCGCCTCGGTCTTCACATAGTTCACGTCGCCGCCCAGACCCGCCAGGTCCTGACGCAGCGAGCCGGCCCAGCCGCGCGTCGGGCGCACCGGGTCATTGGTGTAGTTCATCTGCAACGTATAGCCGACGGACGAGTTGATGAAGCTGCCGACCTGGTCGCACAGCGCCGACGAACCCTGGCCGACGCCCGAGCAATAGCCGGACGGGACAATGATCTCGTCCGACTTCAGGAAGTAGCGCGTGCTGAGCAGCATATTGCCGTTCAGCGGATAGGACAGACGCAGGCCCGCGCCGGTCGAGCGGTAGTCGTACGACGAATACTGGCTGAGGTCGTAGCGCGAGTGGAATAGGTCGAAGCCGGCGCGCAGGTCGCGGCCCAGGAACTTCGGCTCGGTGAAGCGGAAGTCGACCTGCTGACGCAGCGAGCCCCACTCCAGGCGGGCCACCACGTTCTGGCCGCGTCCACGGAAGTTCCGCTCGGAAATGCCCAGGTTGACGGTGAAGGAGTCGACCGAGCTGAAGCCCGCGCCGACCGACAGTTCGCCGGTGGGCTGTTCCTGAACGTTGACGTTGATCACCGAACGGTCCGGCGCGCTGCCGCGCGTCTCCTCGACCTTCACGTCCTTGAAGAAGCCCAGGGCGCGCAGATTGTTGCGCGACCGCTCCATCAAGGCGCGATTGAAGGCGTCGCCTTCCGTCAGCATCAGTTCGCGCCGGATTACCGGGTCGATGGTGCGGGTGTTGCCGACCACATTGATGCGGTCGATATAGACCCGCTGCCCCTCTGAGACGTTGAAGGTCACGTCCACCGTGTCGGTGTCGGGATTGGCCCGATAGGTCGGATTGATCTCGACGAAGGCGTAGCCGGCCGAACCCGCCGCGAACGTCAGGGCGTCGACCGCCTGTTCGATCTTGTCGCTTTCGTACAGGTCGCCCGAGCGGATCGGGATCAGGCGCTGCAGGAAGTCGGCGTTCAGACGGTCGTTCTGGGTGACGACCTTGACCTCGCCGAAATTGTATTTGTCGCCTTCGTTCAGCGTCAGCGTCAGCTGGAACGCCTGATCGTCGGGCTGCAGTTCGGCGACCGAGGACACGACGCGGAAGTCGTAATAGCCCCGGTTAGTGTAGAACTTGCGCAGCTGCTCCTGGTCATATTCCAGGCGATTGGGATCGTAGTTGTCGTTGTTGGAGAAGAACTTCCACCAGGTCGACTTCTCGGTCACCATCACCCCGCGCACGTCCCGGTCGGAGAAGGCGTGGTTGCCCAGGACGTTGATCGCGCTGATGCCGGTCTGCGGGCCTTCGTTGATCTCGAAGATCACGTCCACGCGGTTCTGATCCAGCTGGACCAGCTTGGGCGTGACGGTCGCGGAGATGCGGCCCTGCAGGCGATACAGTTCGACGATGGCGCCGACGTCTTCCTGCACCTTGGCGCGGGTGTAGATGCCGCGCGGAGCCAGGGTGACCTCCTTGGTCAGCTTGTCCTGCGACAGCGCCTTGTTCCCCTCGAACACCACCTGGTTGATGATCGGGTTTTCCTTGATCTGAACGATCAGGTCCCCGTTCTGCACGCCCAGTTGCACGTCGGCGAACAGGCCGGTGCGCGACAGGGTGCGCACGGCGACGTCCAGGACCGAGGCGTCAACCGCATCGCCCGGACGGATCGGCAGGTAGGACAGCACCGTCGTCTGGTCGATCCGCTGGGCGCCCTGCACGATGATGCGGTTGATCGTGATCGTCTGGGGCGCGGCGATTTCCACGCGCGGGGTCTGCTCGGCGGCGGCGCCCTGAGGGGCAGGGGCAGGGGCAGGGGCAGGCGCCGGTGCAGGCGTTGCGGGCGCACCCTGCGCCGGCGCGGTCTGGGCCAGGGCGGGCGCGCCGAGACCGGCGGCGACGGCCAGCGCCAGCAGGCTGGAACGGGCGCTCAATCGAACGGCGGCGCGAGAGGTCATGTCATTCATTCGGGAAACCATCGGGGGCTGGCGTCGGCTCACGAGACGAGCCCGCCGAGGAATTGGAAGAGGTTGAGCTTCTGTAGGTCGTTCCACGTCGCGAACAACATAAATCCCGCCAAAAGCGCAAGACCTGCGCGATAGCCCATCTCCTGGAACCGCGCCGACACAGGTCGCCTGGCCACGGCTTCATAGCCGTAGAAAAGCAGATGCCCGCCGTCGAGGATCGGAATGGGAAGCAGATTTAGAAAGCCGATTCCGATCGAAAGTATGGCGGCCAGCGTCGTCAGCGTCAGGAGCAGATTGATCGCCATCTGGCCGGGCGCCGGGCTGGCCTCGACCGCGGCGGTCGTCAACGAGCCTGTGGCCTTGGCGATGCCCAGCGGGCCGCTGAACTGATCGCCGGACTCTCGGCCGGTCGCGAGGCGCCCCAGATAGGTCAGGGTCGAGCCGATGACGTCGCCGGTCTGGCGCACGCCCTCGACCACGGCGCCCACCGGGCCATAGCGCACATGACGCACGTCGGCGGCGGTCGATCCCAGGCCCAGACCGATGCGGCCGACCTTGACGCGGCCGGCGACGGGGTCGTTCTCCTCGCGCCGCTCGGGCACCGCCGTCAGGTGCAACGTCTGCGCGCCGCGTTCGACCGTGAACCGCACGGGATCGCCGGTCGACAGCATGACGGTGCGCGTCACCGCGCTGCCGTCCTTGATCGCCTTGTCGTTCACGCCGGTGATCAGGTCGCCGACCTGGAAACCGGCGGCGGCGGCCGGCGATCCCGCCTGCACCTGAGCCACGCGCGCCGGACGCAATTGAACGCCCACGGCCATGAAGACGATGGCGAAGATGGTGATGGCCAGGATGAAGTTGGCGATCGGTCCCGCGGCGACGACCAGGGCGCGCTGCCACACGGGCTTGAAGTGGAAATAGTCGCGTTCGGCCCCAGGCCCACGCTCGGCGACGACACGCTGGCGTAGTTCGTTAAGCCCCGCCTGATCCGGCACGCTGGACGCATCGAGATCGCCCGAGAACTTCACATAGCCGCCCAGCGGCAGCCAACCCAGCCGCCACTCGATGCCATGCCGATCCGTTCGGCTGAACACGGCCTTGCCGAAGCCGACCGCGAAACGATCCACCTTCACGCCAAAGGCGCGCGCGACCAGGAAGTGACCCAGTTCATGGATGGTGACGATAAAGGTCAGCACCAGCAGGAAAGGCACGATGTAGATCAGGATCTGACCCAGGACGCCCAGCATTCGAAAATCGTCTCCCCCGACCGATCAGGCCGCGTTCGCCAGTCCGGCGATTATGGAACCGGCCATCAGACGAACCTCGGCGTCGACCGAAAGGGCCGCGCTGCAGGCGTCTCCAGAGCCGAAAACCATCCCCGCTTTCGTCGCACGTTCAAGGGTTTCGGCGACGACTGCGGCAATATTGAGAAAGGCCAGCTTCCGGTCAAGGAAGGCGAAGGCCGCGACCTCGTTGGCGGCGTTGAATACGGCCGGCGCCGCCCCCCCCGCCTTCAGCGCCTGACGCGCCAGATCCAGGGCCGGGAAGCGCGCCAGATCGGGCGCCTCGAACGTCAGTCGGCCCAGCAGGGCCAGGTCCAGTTGGGGCGCCGGCCAGGCGATGCGGTCCGGCCAGGCTAGGGCGCAGGCGATCGGCGTGCGCATATCCGGCTGCCCCATCTGCGCCAGGGTCGATCCATCCACATATTCCACAAGGCTGTGGATGATCGATTCGGGATGGACCACCACGTCGATCCGATCCTGCGGCATGTCGAACAGATAGGCCGCCTCGATCATCTCCAGGCCCTTGTTGGCCATGGTGGCGCTGTCGACCGAAATCTTGGCGCCCATGCTCCAGTTCGGATGGGCCACCGCCTGCTCCGGCGTAATCGCGCCCATTCGCTCGCGCGGGGTCTGGCGGAACGGGCCGCCCGAGGCGGTCAGGACCAGCTTGGACACCCGCTCCGGCGCCTCGGCCGGGAAGACCTGGAAGATGGCGGAATGTTCGGAATCGACCGGGATCAGCCGTCCCCCTGCCCGCCTGACCCGCTCGATCAGGGCGGGACCGCAGCAGACCAGGCTTTCCTTGTTGGCCAGGGCCAGGGTCGCGCCCATCCCCGCCGCCGCCCAGGCCGACTTCAGACCGGCGGCCCCCACGATGGAGGCCATGATCCAGTCGGCGGGGCGGGTCGCCGCCTCCACGACGGCCGCCTCCCCGGCCGCCGCCGCGATGTCGGTTCCGACCAGGGCGGCCCGCAGATCGTCCAGTCGCGCGGGATCGGCGGTGACCGCCACCTTCGGTGTCCAGCGTCGGGCCTGTTCGGCCAGCTTTTCGATATTGGCGCCGCCCGTCAGGGCCTCGACCTCGAAGGCCCCGGTTCCCGACGCCTCGGCCTGCGCCATCAGGTCCAGGGTCGAGGAGCCGACCGATCCGGTGGCGCCCAGCACCGTGACGCGGCGACGGATCACGCGCCACGCTCCAGCATCAGGACCAGCAGTCGCCCGGCCGCCACCACGACCACGGCGAACATCAGGCCGTCCACGCGGTCCAGCAGGCCGCCGTGGCCGGGAATGGTGTTGCCGGCGTCCTTGACGCCGAACCGCCGCTTCAGCGCCGATTCCCACAGGTCGCCGGCCATCGTCGCCAGCGCCGCCGCCAGGCCCAGGATTGCGCCCCAGACCACGGTCAAGGCGCCCATGTCGACCCAGGCCGTCATCAAGCCGCCCGCGACCGCGCCGGCCACTATGCCGCCGATGAAGCCGGACCAGGTCTTGTTGGGCGAAAACCGAGGCCACAGCTTGGGGCCGCCGAAGGTCGAACCGGCCAGATAGGCCACGATGTCGGCGGACCAGGCCACCGCAAAGACCAGCACCGTCCAGTGCAGCCCAATGGGGCTGTCCACCCCGCGCAGCCAGATCAGCAGGACGGAAGGCCAGCCCAGATAGAGCACGCCATAGGCCGCATCCAACGCCTCCTGCCCCCGGCTGCGGGCATAGACGCCGGCGGCGGCGGCCCCGAACACCAGCATGATGAAGGCCACAGACATCACGCCGAAATGCGCGCTGATCACCGCCGCCACGACGCCGAAGCCGACGGCCCCGCCCATGACGCGCCGGGCGTGCGGCGCGCTCATCGCCGCCCATTCGAAAGCCAGGACGATGCTGGCCGCCACCATCAGCGCCAGGAACCAGACGCCCCCGGCCCAGGTCGCGGCCACGGCGGCCGGCGCCAGGACCACGGCGGAAGCGCCGCGCAGGGCGATGTCGCGGGCCTTGACCGCCATCAGGCTGTTTCGCGCAAAGGCGAGACGGCGCGGCCGCCATAGCGTCGGTCACGCTGGCCGAACGCCTGCACGGCTTCGGCCAGGGCCTTGGGCCCATAGTCGGGCCACAGGATGTCCTGAAACACCAGTTCGGCGTAGGCGGCCTCCCACAACAGGAAGTTCGACAGCCGCTGCTCGCCCGATGTCCGCACGATCAGGTCCAGCGGCGGCGACCCCGACGTGGCCAGTCCGGCCTCGAAAGTCTGTTCGCTCAGGGGCTCGGTCGTCTCGCCGGACGCCAGACGCGCCATATGCCGACGCGCGGCGTCCACCAGATCGGCCCGGCCGCCATAGTTGAAGGCGACCTGCAACAGGAAACGATCGTTGTGCGCCGTCTGCGCCTCGGCCTTGTCGATGATGGCGGCGATGTCGGCGGGCAGGCCCTCGCGCCGGCCCAGGATCCGCAGGCGGACGCCCGCCTTCTCCAGCCGCGCCAGGTCGCTGGCCACATAGGTCCGCACCAGACCCATCAGGTCCGACACCTCGTCCTCGGGCCGGCTCCAGTTCTCGGTGGAGAAGCCGAAGACGGTCAGGCATTCGATGCCCAGGTCCGGCGCCGCCTGGATGGTGCGTTTCAACGCCTGCACGCCTTCGCGATGCCCCAAGGCGCGCGGCAGGCCCCGCGCCTTGGCCCAGCGGCCGTTGCCGTCCATGATGATGGCGACATGGCGCGGACCCGCGAGGCTCGGCCCTGAAGAGGCGGCGCTGTCTGCCGTCATCTGTCGTGCGATCCCTTCAGGCCCAAGCCGTTTCGCCTCAGACCTGCATGATCTCTTGTTCCTTGGTCTTCAAGGCCTCGTCGATGCGCTTGATGGCCGCGTCCGTGTCCTTCTGGACCTCGGTTTCCATCTTCTTCTGCTCGTCCTGGCTCATCTCGCCGGCCTTCTCGGCCTTCTTCAGGTCGTCGTTGGCGTCGCGGCGAACGTTGCGGACCGAAATCTTCTGCTGCTCGGCGTATTTGCCGGCCAGCTTGACCAGATCCTTGCGGCGCTCCTCGGTCAGAGGCGGCACGGGGATGCGCAGGGTCTGGCCGTCGACGATGGGATTCAGGCCCAGGTTGGCGTTGCGGATCGCCTTCTCGACGGCGACGACCATCCCCTTGTCCCAGACGCTGACGCTGATCATGCGCGGTTCGGGCACGCTGATGGCGGCCACGGCGGTCAGGGGCGAGGCCGAACCATAGGCCTCGACCCGCACGGGCTCCAGCAGGCCGGCGTTGGCGCGGCCCGTGCGCAGGCCGCTGAACTCTTCCTTCAGGGCGGCGACGGAACGGTCCATCCGGTCGCGATAGGTCTTGAGGTCGGGTTTTGCCATGGTCTTGGTCTCTCTTCGTTTTTCCTGGTCGCGCGGACGCCTAGGCGACGTCCTGAATGACCGTGAACGTGCCTTCGCCGGTCAGGGTCCGGCGAAGCGAATTGTCTTCCCGGATCGAGAAGACCACGATGGGGATGCCCGTGTCGCGCATCATGGCGATGGCCGAGGCGTCCATGACCCGCAGATCCTTGGCCAGCACGTCCTGATAGGTCAGGGTCTGGTAGCGGGTGGCGGTGGGGTCCTTCTTGGGGTCGGCGGTATAGACGCCATCGACGCTGGTCCCCTTCAGCAGGGCGTCGCAACCCATTTCGGCGGCGCGCAGGGCGGCGCCCGAGTCCGTCGTGAAGAAGGGCGCGCCCACGCCGGCGGCGAAGATCACCACCCTGCCCTTTTCCAGGTGACGCAGGGCGCGACGGCGGATGTAGGGTTCGGCGATGGCGGCCATCGGAATGGCGCTCTGCACCCGCGTCGAGACGCCGATCTTCTCCAGCGCCGACTGCATGGCCAGGGCGTTCATGATGGTGGCCAACATGCCCATATAGTCGGCCTGAGCGCGCTCCATTCCCGCCGCCGCCTTGGATAGGCCGCGGAAGATGTTGCCGCCGCCGATGACCAGGCAGATCTCGATCCCTTCGGCGGCCACGTCGGCGACGGCCTTGGCGACCGTGTCCACGGTCTTCATGTCCACGCCGAACGACTGATCGCCCATCAGCACCTCGCCGGAGACCTTCAGCAGGACGCGCTTGTAGCGGAAGGCGGTGGGGGCGTCGGGCATGTGCGGAGGGTCCGTTGGCTGCTGCGCCCTTGAATCAGGCGGCTTCTTATAGACGAAGGGCGCGCCGGCCATCAAAGCCGAACGCGCCCTTCTGATACAAAACCCTCACGAATGAGGGGAAGACTGGTTAGTTGCCGCCCATCATGGAGGCGACTTCCGACGCGAAGTCGGGGCCTTCGACCTTCTCGACGCCTTCACCCAGCGCCAGGCGGACGAAGCCGGCCAGGTGCAGGTTGGAGGAGCCCAGTTCCTTGGCCGAGTTGGCGACCAGCTGTTCGATGGTCACGTCCGGGTCCATGACGAACGGCTGCTTGGACAGCACCACGTCCTTCTGGAACTTGTTGATCTGGCCTTCCACGATCTTGGCGATCATGGCTTCCGGGCGACCTTCTTCCTTGGCCTTTTCGGTCAGAACGGCGCGTTCCTTCTCGATGGCGGCGGGGTCGAGGTCGTCCGTGTTCAGCGACAGCGGCGCGGTGGCGGCGACGTGCATGGCGATCTTGCGGCCCAGTTCGCGCAGGGCGGTCTTGTCGCCCTCGCCTTCCAGGGCCACCAGCACGCCGATGCGGCCGACGCCCGGCGAGACGGCGTTGTGGACGTAGGTGGAAACCACGCCCTCTTCGACCGACAGGCGGGCGGCGCGGCGCAGTTGCATGTTCTCGCCGATGGTGGCGATCATGTTGGTCACTTCGTCCTGGACCGTCTTGCCGGATTCCAGTTCGGCGCCGTGCAGGGCCTCGACCGAGTGGTGCTCCAGGCCCAGTTGGGCGAACGACTTGGCGGCGTTCTGGAACAGATCGTTACGGGCGACGAAGTCGGTTTCCGCGTTGAATTCGATGGCGGCGGCGACTTCACCCTTGCCGTCTTCCTTGGACGCCACGGCGACCAGGCCTTCGGCGGCGACGCGGTCGGCCTTCTTGGCGGCCTTGGACAGACCCTTGGCGCGCAGCCAGTCGATGGCGGCGTCGATGTTGCCGTCGTTTTCCTGCAAGGCCTTCTTGCAGTCCATCATGCCGACGCCCGAACGCTCGCGAAGCTCCTTCACGAGGGCGGCAGTGATCTCGGCCATGTTCTTCTCCTTGGGGGATTCGTATGTGGGAACGGCCGGACTGACTTAGCCCGGCCGTGTGTCAGTTCGTCAGGCGGCGTTCGAAAGCCCGAGCGCCGCCCTGCGGGCCATCAGCCCGTGGCCTTCTCGGTTTCGACCGCGTCGTTGGCTTCCGAGGTGGCGGCCTGAGCGGCTTCGTCGGCGACGGCCGGTTGAGCGGCGGCTTCCAGTTCGGCGGCGGCGCCTTCCGTGCCGGCCGGAGCGGCGTCAGCGGCGACCGGAGCCGAGGCTTCGCGCAGCATCGGCTCGACCGGGGCTTCCGAAGCGCCCAGATCCACGCCCGAGGCCGAGGCGCCGGCGGCCAGACCGTCCAGAACCGCGTCCGCGATCAGGTCGCAGTAGGTCTGGATGGCACGCGCGGCGTCGTCGTTGCCGGGCACCGGATAGGTGATGCCGTCCGGGTCCGAGTTGGTGTCCAGGATGGCGATGATCGGGATGTTCAGCTTGCGGGCTTCCTGGATCGCGATCGCTTCCTTGTTGGTGTCGATCACGAACATGATGTCCGGGATGGAACCCATGTCCTTGATGCCGCCCAGCGACAGTTCCAGCTTGTCCTTCTCG
Organism: Brevundimonas sp. UBA6550; assembly: GCF_002434505.1. Classification (GTDB taxonomy): domain Bacteria; phylum Pseudomonadota; class Alphaproteobacteria; order Caulobacterales; family Caulobacteraceae; genus Brevundimonas. Next base: position 292,558 of record NZ_DJKE01000008.1, on the reverse strand, counting down.
CGCTGCAGGGTCAGCAGCTCCTTCTTGACGCGGCCTTCGCCGCCGTTCTCGAGGATGCCTTCCAGTTCGCGCAGACGAGCGATCGAGCCCGAGACGGTGCGCCAGTTGGTCAGCGTGCCGCCCAGCCAACGGTTGTTCATGTAGTATTGGGCGCAGCGCTTGGCGGCTTCGGCGACCGGCTCGGAGGCCTGGCGCTTGGTGCCGACGAACAGGACGCGACCGCCCTTGGCGGCGACGTCGCGCACGGCCACCAGAGCCTGGTGGAACAGCGGCATCGTCTGCGACAGGTCGATGATGTGGATGTTCGAGCGCGAGCCGAAGATGTAGCGGTCCATCTTCGGGTTCCAGCGGTGCGTCTGGTGGCCGAAGTGAGCGCCCGCTTCCAGCAGGGTGCGCATCGAGAATTCAGGCAGAGCCATGATCGTTCAGTCCTTTTTCCGATCAAACGTGGCGCGGGGGATTAAAGGTCGTTCGACCCTCGGAATGGTGCGTGCCGGGATTTCTCCCCGAACCGCGCCTCACCCGCGTTGCGAAATGCGGGGGCCATGTAGGCGGGATGGCCCCAAATAGCAAGCGCTGCGTCGCGCGCAGCAGAAAGGCGGCCTCTGCCGAGACCGCCTTTCCCGATCAGCCTTGAGGCGTGATCCTACTTCATCGCGTCCAGCAGCGCCTGGGCGCGGTCGCGGTGCATGGTCACGGGCGCGACCAGCTCGCGGGCCAGCGTCGACAGGGCCGGCGCATCGGTGTTGCCGGCGAAGCCGTTCAGCAGGGTCAGGGCCTCGTTATGGGCGGCGACCTGCTGGTTCAGATAGACCTTGTCGAAATCGCCCGGCGTGGCGGCGTTCAGATTGTCGATCAGACCCTTGCGGCGCTCGTCCAGCGTGGTCGGAATGGCCACGTTCGGACCGGCGGTCGCGACCGCGGCGCCCAGCTTCTCGCCGGCGGCGGTGTGGTCCTTGGTGATCATGGCGGCCAGCGCCTTTACGTCGGCGTTGGTCGATTTGGCGGCGGCGATCTTTGCCGCTTCCAGTTCGTACATATTGCTCGTGCCCAGGCCCGTCACGAAGCCGTCGACGGTGTTGGCGCCCATGGTCATGGCCGAGGTCTGGCCGACGACGCCCGAGGTCGCATCCTGAGTGGCGTTGACGGCTTCGCTGGCGTTCTGGCCGGCGCTGTCGCCGCCCTGGTTGCACGCTGCGAGAAGGGCCAGCGAGGCGACGCTGGCGATGGCGAGATATTTCATTGGAACAGTCTCCCTATGGACTGACGAAACCCATCACGCAGTCGTGAGGTTCCGAAAAATCCATAGCGCGACCATAAGCCGGCACCTGAACCCGCCTATGCATCCTCCAGCATGACCACGCCCGGCGCGGACTTCAGCGCGCCGCGCAAGGCGCCGTCCAGCCGATAGCGGCCGGGCAGTTTGACCTCGACCTCCCGCCCCTGCTCCAGCCCGGCGATCATCAGGGCAATCTCGCCACCCTTGCCGATGGCGCCGGATCGGGCGCGCTCAAGCCGGCCTTTCAGGGCGTCGGCGTCGGCGGATCGGGCAGAGACATGGATGCGCAGCCCGATGTTGGCGTCGTCCAGCAGATTGTCCATGCGCGACGCATCGTCCCCGAAGAAGCGCACCTCGCCCTCGGACGCCTTGGCGCGAACCCGCACCATGACCGAGGCCCCCGGCTCCAGAACCTCGCGGCATTTGCGCAGCTGTTCGGGCGGGAAGAGACATTCGAACTCGCCCGTCGGATCGGAGAAGGTGACGAAGGCGAACTTCTCGCCGGTGCGAGCGCTGGCGCGCTCCTGCTTGCGACGAACCACCCCGGCCATCTGGAACGCCTCGTGCCCGCCCTCGGCCAGAGGGATGGCCTCGGCGACGAAGGTGACGCGCTTGCGTTTCAGAGCCGACGTCATCTCGTCCAGCGGGTGGCCCGACAGGTAGAACCCCACGGCGGCCAGTTCGTGATCCAGCCGCTCCGGTCCCACCCACGGCTCGACCGTCTTCAGGCGCGGGCGGGCCGCGTGCGCCTGATCGCCGCCGAACAACGACACCTGCGACGAGGCGCGCTCGGCCGCCACGCTCTGGCAATAGGCCATCAGCACATCGGCCTGTTCGACCAGTTGGCGCCGATTGGGATGGATGCTGTCGAAGGCGCCGGCCTTGGCCAGGCCCTCCAGCGCGCGCTTGTTGACGCTGCGCGGATCCACCCGCTCCAGGAAGTCGAAGATGTCGGCGAACCGGCCGCCGGTCTCGCGCACCTCGATGACGTGTTTCATCGCCTCCAGGCCCACGTTGCGGATGGCGCCCAGGGCATAGAGGACCGCGCCCTTCGCATCGTCCCACGCCACGTCGAAGTCGGCGGACGAGCGGTTGATGTCGGGCGACAGCACCGGCACCTCGAAGCGGCGCGCATCCTGATAGAAGACCGCCAGCTTGTCGGTGTTCGACAGGTCCAGGCTCATCGACGCGGCGAAGAATTCGACCGGCTGATTGGCCTTCAGCCACCCCGTCTGGAACGAGATCAGCGCATAGGCGGCGGCGTGGGACTTGTTGAAGCCATAGCCCGCGAACTTGGCCACCAGGTCGAAGATGGAGCCGGACTGGCTTTCCGGCACGGTCTTTTCCAGCGCGCCCTTGACGAAGCGCGCCCGCTGGAAATCCATCTCCTCCTTCTTCTTCTTGCCCATGGCGCGACGCAGCAGGTCGGCCTCGCCCAGGCTGTAGCCCGCCAGGATCTGGGCGATCTTCATCACCTGTTCCTGGTAGATGATGACCCCATAGGTCTCGGTCAGCACCTCCTTCAGACTGGGGTGCAGATAGTCCACCTCGGCCCGGCCGAACTTGCGGTCGATATAGGTGTCGATCATCTCCATCGGCCCCGGCCGATAGAGCGAGATCAGGGCGGTGATCTCCTCGATGGAGCCGCACCGCATCTTGCGCAGGGTGTCGCGCATCCCTTGGGATTCCAGCTGGAACACCCCAACCGTCTGGCCCGACGCCATCAGCTCATAGGTGCGCGCATCGTCCAGCGGCAGCTGGTTCCATTCCGGCGCCGCGCCGCGCCGTTCCAGATACCCCCGCGCCCGGTCCAGCACGGTCAGGGTCTTCAGCCCCAGGAAGTCGAACTTCACCAGACCCGCCGGCTCGACCCACTTCATGTTGAACTGGCTGGCCGGGATGGTCGAACGCGGGTCCTGATACAGCGGCACCAGCTCGGTCAGCGGCCGGTCGCCGATGACGATGCCGGCGGCGTGGGTCGAGGCGTTGCGGTAAAGCCCTTCCAGCTCCAGCGCCGTTTCCAACAGGGTCTTGACCGCCGGCTCGGCATCCCTCGCCTCCTTCAGGCGCGGCTCCAGATCGATGGCCTGGGCCAGGGTGACGGGGTTGGCCGGATTGTTCGGCACCATCTTGCAGAGCCGGTCCACCTGGCCCAGCGGCATCTGCAGCACGCGGCCGACGTCGCGCAGCACCGCGCGCGCCTGCAGGGTGCCGAAGGTGATGATCTGGGCCACCCGGTCCTTGCCGTAGTGGGCCTGGACATAGTCGATCACCTCTTCGCGCCGCTCCTGGCAGAAGTCGATGTCGAAGTCGGGCATGGAGACCCGTTCGGGGTTCAGGAACCGCTCGAACAGCAGACCGAACCGCAACGGATCCAGATCGGTGATGGTCAGGGACCAGGCCACCAGCGAGCCGGCGCCGGAGCCCCGCCCCGGCCCGACAGGAATGCCGTGGGTCTTGGCCCATTTGATGAAGTCCGACACGATCAGGAAGTAGCCGGGGAACCCCATCTGCTGGATGATCCCGACCTCCCACTCCAAGCGCGCCCAATACTCTTCCTCGGGCACGGCTGGATCGACCTGGGTCAGGCGGACCTTCAGCCCCTCGCGCGCCTGGTGGGCCAGTTCGTCGGCCTCGGACCGCCCGGCGCCGGTGTCGAAGCGCGGCAGGATCGGGGCGTGGGTCTGGACCAGGAAGGCGCAGCGCCGGGCGATGTCGATGGTGTTGTCGCAGGCCTCGGGCAGGTCGGCGAACAGGTCGCGCATCGCCTCGGCCGACTTGAACCAGTGTTCGCCGGTGATGCGGCGACGATCCTCCTGGCCGGTGAAGGCCCCGTCGGCGATGCACAGCAGGGCGTCGTGCGACTTCGCCTGAGCGGCCTTGGCGTAATAGACGTCGTTGGTCGCCACCAGCGGGACGTCGTTGGCGTAGGCCCATTCGACAAGCCCCGGCTCGGCCCGGCGTTCGTCATCCAGGCCGTGACGCTGAAGCTCGACGTAGAAACGGTCGCCGAACGCGGCCTTCATCGCCTCCAGCGTCGCGACGCCCTCGGCGGTCTTGCCCTGGGCGAACAGCGGGTCGACCGGGCCGTCCGGGCCGCCGGACAGCAGGATCAAGCCTTCGGCGCGCGCCACGACCTGATCCCAGGCCACACCCGGCTCGGCCATTTCGCCCGCGTCCAGATAGGCCGAGGACGACAGGGCGCACAGGTTCAGCCAGCCCGTCATGTCCTGGGCCAGCAGCACCACGGTCGGCGTCTTGGCCCAGCGGGCATTGATCTGGCCGCCGATACCCACGATCGGCAGGGCGCAGGCCACGATGGGCTGGACGCCCGCATCCTTGGCCGTCTGGCTGAACTCCAGCGCCCCGAACAGATTGGCGCGGTCCGCCACGGCGACGGCGGGCATTCCCGCGTCCGCCGCCAGTTTGCCGACCTTCCCAGCCTTGATCGCGCCTTCCAGCAGCGAATAGGCCGAACGAACCCGCAGATGGACGAAACCCTGGCTGTTCATCGGTTGGCTCACTGAATCTCCACCTCGGGCGGCGCGACGTCCGCGCCCGTCATCACCCTGATGCGAGTCTCACATCCTGCGCCGGACGACCATCGCAAACCAGATGCGGCGCTCCATCATCCCCAGAAGAGCGGCGAACCCACGGTCGCGCGCTTGGAAAAAACAGAGTCTGAATCGTCTGAGATTCGCCCAACCTATTGATTCTACCCCAACGCAATTCAGACGGTCGCATCCAACGTCTGAACGCTCAGACGGCGGTGACGCTGAACGCCAGGGTCCAGACCATCCAGACAAAGCCGCCGCAGCAGGCCAGCGACAACATATCCCTTATCAAACGCGGCATGGCTTTCCTGACCTCGCAACTGTTCTCCGTCTGTTCTATGTTCCCTATGCGTTCTCGTCAAGCGTCGGTCGCGACAAAGCCCAGACGGGTGAGGGCCGAGGCCAGGGCGGCGGTGTTCGGCGACTGGGTCTTTCGCAGCAGGCTGGCGCGGAAGAACTCCACCGTGCGCGGGCTCAGGCTCAAGGCCTGAGCGATCTGTTTCGTCGTTCGACCCGCCACCAGGAACTCCGCGACCTGTCGCTCGCGGCGCGTGAAGGTCAGGATATCCTGATGCGGCGCGCGCGAAAGGGCGTCCAGCGCGTGTTCGGCCGCCGCCAGCAGCCGCTCCGGCGAGGTCGGTTTGGTCAGGACATTATCGACGCCCAAACGCATCGCATCCACAGTCGTCAGGACATCGACGTAGGCGCTGACCAGGATGACGGCATGGCGACCGAGGGCGCAAAAGGCGCTGACCAGGTCCAGCCCCTCGATGCCCGGCAGTTTCAGATCGACGACGACCAGGGTCGGGTCGGCGTCGGACGCCCACATCAGCGCATCCAGAGGATCTGCGAATCCCACGGCGGCGTAACCCGCCTCGCGGAAGGTCAGCAGCGTCATCTCCAGGATCAGGGCGTCGTCATCGATCACGACGATCTCGAAGCCCGCATCGCCGTGGCTGCTTGGAGCGAAAACCGGTTCGGCGTCGGGCTTGGCCGGCTTGTCTTTTGGCGCCATGGAACCCGCCATGGCGTTCGTCATCCTTCGCATACCGACAGGATACAGCGCCTATTCCCCCGAGAAACCTCGTAGTCACACGCAGTTGAACAACTGTTATGCTTGGTTAAGCGATGTCGGATGACGCCGCCCTCCAAAGCCCCCGCCTCTATGGCCGACCACAGGGTGGCGGCGGTGATTGTGACAACGCATGTCGAACAGTTGTCACTTCGCTCTGCCCGAACCGTGCGGAAACAGCAACATGACCAGGCTCGGCGAATCGGCTTGTCAGGCGCCGCGGTCCGCTTGGGTCGGACATCTCTGGTGGGCGTCGAGGGCGCCGGCGCGGATATCGCCCGCTTCTTTGAGCCGCTGATCGAAGATCGTTCGACGCTAGCCCCCGCCATTCTGCTTCAACGGACGGTCGAACGGCCGCTGTTCGCACAACGGGGCCTGGTCGGACCGCGACTAAGACCCGGCGAGACGGCATGGCTGGACGCGGCGATGCGGCGTGAGCCGCCAGACGGCGAAAGCCTGCTGGCTTTTCTATCTTGGACAGCGCTGCGCCAGACCGAAGCGGACCTGGGCTTTTACTCGGCGGAGGCTGTGCAGGCGGAAGCCTGGTCGCCGTTCGAGCGCGCGGCGACCGACCAGCCGGATCCGACGCCTGAAACCGATTTCCTTTCGCCGACGTATTCCTGACCAGACAACGAAGGGTCATGGCGATGCGGTTCGGGGTTTCCATTCTGACGGCGGCGGCCTTGCTGGCGGCGCCGGTCGTCTATGCCCAAGCGCGTGCGCCGGGCCTGCAGACAGCCGTCTTCGCCGGCGGCTGCTTCTGGTCCGAGGAAAAGGCGTTCGACGACGTGCCCGGCGTGCGATCCGCCGTGTCGGGTTTTGTCGGCGGACATACGGCCAATCCGACCTATGAACAGGTCGTGCGTGGCGGGACCGGCCATATGGAGGCGGTGCAGGTCACCTTCGATCCGCGCGTCGTCAGCTATCGCGCCCTGGTGGATCGCTATTGGCGCACCATCGACCCGACCGATCCGAACGGCCAGTTCTGCGATCAGGGTCCGTCCTATCGTTCGGCCGTCTTCGCCACGAGCGAGCAGCGGGCCGACGCGGTCGCCTCGCGCGATGCGGCGATGCGGGTGTTGAGAAAGAGCTTCACCACCCCGGTCGTGGGCGTCCAACGCTTCTGGCCGGCGGGCGAGGCGCATCAGAACTACGCCAAACGCCACGCCGCCAGCTATCAGGCCTATCGGATCGGTTGCCGCCGCCCCGAACGGCTGCGCGCCATCTGGGGCGACGCCGCCGTCAGCTGATCAATAGGCGTGGCTTTCGGCCGCGCGCTCTTCCAGATGGCCGTCGCGCAGGGCGAAGACCCGGTCCATATGGCCGGCCAGCTCCATATTGTGCGTGGCGATCAGGGCGGCGACGCCCGTTGTCTTGGCCAGGTCGCGCAGGGATTCGAACACAGACTGGCTGGTGGTCGGGTCCAGGTTGCCTGTCGGCTCGTCGGCCAGCAGCAGGCGCGGACCATTGGCCAGGGCGCGGGCGATGGCGACGCGCTGCTGCTCGCCGCCCGACAGTTGCGCCGGCTGGTGCGTCAGCCGTTCGCTCAGGCCCAGCGCCGTCAGGGTGACCTCGGCGCGCTTGCGGGCCTCGTCCTGCGCCAGGCCGGCGATCCGCATCGGCAGGGCTACGTTGTCGCGTGCGTCGAACTCGGGCAGCAGGTGGTGGAACTGATAGACGAAGCCGATCCGGCCCAGGCGCAGGCGCGTACGGGCGCGTTCGTCCAGATCGCCGACCTGTTCGCCATCAATGGCCACCGTGCCGCTGGTCGGCTTCTCCAGCAGGCCGGCGGCGTGCAGCAGCGACGACTTTCCCGAACCCGACGGGCCGATCAGCCCGACCAGTTCGCCCGGAAACACGTCCAGATCGACGCCTTTCAGAACGGTCAGACCGCCCTGGGCTGTGGGATAGGTGCGGGTCAGGCCGCGCACCGACAGGATGGGAGCCTTACTCATAGCGGAGCGCCTCCACGGGATCGATGCGCGAGGCATTCCACGACGGCGGCAGGCTGGCGACACAGCTCATCAGCAACGACCAGAAGGCGACCCAGGTCACGTCGACCGGGTCGACCAGGGCGGGAATGGCGTCCAGCATATAGACGTCGGAATCAAACAGCTTGGTCTGCAGCACCCACTCCAGGAAATGCTGGATCGCGCCGATGTTCCAGCAGAACAGCAGGCCCAGCAGCAGTCCGGCCAGGGTGCCCGCTACGCCGATCATGGCGCCGGCCATGAAGAAGACGCGCAGGATCGCCGAGGGGCTGGCGCCGATGGTGCGCAGGATGGCGATGTCGCGGCCCTTGTTCTTCACCAGCATGACGATGCCGGAAATGATGTTCATGGCGGCGATGGCCACGACCAGGCCCAGGATGATGCTCATGGCCACCCGCTCGACCTTCAGCGCGCCATAGAAGGCGGCGAGGCGTTCGCGCCAGTCGCTCACGACCGATCCGGGGCCGGCGGCGGCGCGGATGGCGGGGGTCAGGGCGCCGACCTGATCGGGGTCGTCCACCTTGATCTCGATGGCGTCCCAGACGCCTTCCTTGCCGAAGAACAGTTGCTGCTGCTCCAACGGCATGAACATGAAGGCGCGGTCGTAATCGGCGGCGCCCGAGCGGAACAGGCCGCCCACGAAATAGGTCTTCTCCAGCCCGCCCAGATTTCCGAACGCGCTGTCCGCCCCGGTCGGGGAATAGACGGTGATCGCGTCGCCGACCCGGATGCCCAGCGAGTTCGCCAGCGCCGCGCCGATCAACACGCGGTCGCCGCCATAGGCGCCCTTGCCGAAGCTCTCGCGCTCCTGCGGCGACAGGCTGTCGAACACATACTGGGTCTTGGCCAGGTCCTCTGGGCGAATGCCCTTGACCATCACGCCGGTCGTATAGCTGCCCACGCGGATCAGGCTTTGCGCCTCGTTCAGCGGATTTACGCTATAGACGCCGGGAATGGCCTCGATCTTCTTCAGGACCGCATCCCGATCCGGCGACGTCAGCACCGGCCCCTGCACATACATGTGACCGTTGAAGGCCAGCATCCGGCCCAGCAGTTCGCTGCGGAAGCCGGACATGATGCTCATGACGCTGATCAGTACGGCGACGGCCAGCATGATGCCAATGAAGCTGATGACGGCGATGGTGGCCACCCCGCCCTCCTTGCGCTTGGCGCGCAGATAGCGAAGGGCCAGGCCGATCTCCCACGAGGAGAAGGCGCCGGACGGGCGGGACGGCAGGCTCAAGCGGTCAGCCTTTCGATGGCTTCGGCCAGGGGAACGGAGACCTTCTCGCCGGTGGCGCGGCGCTTCAGCTCGACCACGCCGTCCGCCAGCCCCTTCGGCCCGATGGTCAGCTGCCAAGGCACTCCGATCAGGTCGGCGGTGGCGAACTTGCCGCCCGGACGCTCGTCGGTGTCGTCGTACAGCACGTCCTTGCCCAGGGCTTCCAGCTGCGCGACCGCATCCTCGCAGGCGGCCGAGACGGCTTCGTCATTGGCGCGCAGATTGATGACGACCACATCGAAGGGCGCCACGGCGTCAGGCCAGATGATGCCGCCCTCGTCGTGGCTGGCCTCGATGATGGCGCCCAGCAGACGCGACACCCCGACGCCATAGCTGCCCATATGGACCTCGGTGTCCTGACCGTCCGGCCCGGCGACCTTGGCCTTCATCGGCGCGGAGTATTTCGTTCCGAAATAGAAGATGTGCCCGACCTCGATGCCGCGCGCCGACAGGCGGTCGCTCTCGGCGGTCTGGGCCTCGAACTGGGCCTGGTCGTGCATTTCCTCGGTCGCGGCGTACAGCGCCGTGCGCTCGTCGAACACGGCCTGCAGCGCCTCGGCGTCCAGGTCATGTCCGGGCGGCGCCATCTCGACCAGCTTGCGGTCGCAGAAGACTTCGCTCTCGCCCGTTTCGGCCAGAACGATGAACTCGTGGCTCAGGTCGCCGCCGATGGGGCCGGTGTCGGCGCGCATCGGCACGGCCTTCAGACCGATCCGGGCGAAGGTGTTCAGATAGGCCGTGAACATCCGGTTGTAGGCGACGCGGGCCGACGCCTCGTCCAGATCGAACGAATAGGCGTCCTTCATCAGGAACTCGCGTCCGCGCATCACGCCAAAGCGCGGACGTCGCTCGTCGCGGAACTTCCACTGGATGTGAAACAGGTTCAGCGGCAGCGACTTGTAGGATTTCACATAGGCCCGGAAGATGTCGGTGACCATCTCCTCGTTCGTGGGTCCGTACAGCAGTTCGCGTTCATGCCGGTCGGTGATGCGCAGCATCTCGGGGCCATAGGCGTCGTAACGCCCGCTCTCGCGCCATAGATCGGCCAGTTGCAAGGTCGGCATCAGCAGTTCGACCGCCCCTGCCCGCGCCTGCTCTTCGCGCACGATCTGCTCGATCTTGCGCAGCACCTTCAGACCCAGCGGCAGCCAGGCGTAGATGCCGGCGGCCTCCTGCTTGATCATGCTGGCGCGCAACATCAGCTGGTGCGAGACGATCTGGGCGTCCGAAGGGGCTTCCTTCAGCGTGGGCAGGAAAAAGCGCGACAGGCGCATGATCGGGAATCCTAGGCGTATAGACGGAACAAGGCTTTAGCCGCTGGACCGGGGCGAAAGCTAGGCCCGGTTTCGGTTTAGACCGCGGGCGCGTGCGAGAAGTCAGGCAGCGGCAGCCAGCCGGTGAAGATCAGCACCATGACGAAGGCCCAGACGATGGCCGAGACCCAGGTGGTGGTCAGGAACTTCTTCTTCAGGTTCGGCGTGCGGGGCGCCCCCCACTGGGCGCCGTCGGTCGGCGGCTCGTGCGTTTCCTGCGACGTGCCGAGCGGCAGGACGGCGAACAACACCGTCCACCAGACGATGATGTAGATGCCGATCATGGTCAGGGGGCCGATGGGCATGACGGGCCTCTTTGCTTCAGGGATGCGGGCGGCCGACGCCGTAGCGGGCCGCCAGATAAGGGGCGATGGCCTGATCCTGCAGGAACCGCCGCCCGGTCGCCGCGCTGACCTGCGCGTCGGGCCAGTCCAGTTCGCCGTCCAGAATTAGGATCGGACAGCTCTGATGCGCCTCGCCCACCTGTTCGATCACCGGCGGTCGCGGCCTGGCATGGTCCAGATAGACCACGTCCAGCGCCTCGCGCAGTTGCGGATAGAAGGCCAGGACGCCTTCGATATAGGCGCCGGGCGGGCAGAACCACGGCCCGCCCTGATCGTCATGCCAGTCGGGGTTCAGCAGAAAGAGCGTCTCGGCCATGTCTCAGCCTATAGCCGATGCGGACGGCCTGTCGCGACCGCTAATCGCAGGTCGCCCCGAAGCCCGGCGCGCGCAGGGCCAGCAGGATGGAGGCGCGCGCCTGCTGGGTGATGGCGCCCGAGCCCTGCAGCACGCAGCCGACCGCCGTGTTGGAGTTGGGCGCCAGCAGACCATAGGTCAGGCCCTCCTGCGCCAGCCGCGCCTGGGCGCCCTTCAACGCCTCGACGGCGCCTGCGACGCGCACGGGATCGTCGGTGATGCGCGTCATCTCATGCAGCGCCTCGCCCGAACCGGGAAAGTCGTAGGCGTCAGGGGTGAAGGGCGCGACCTCGGCCGACAGGCGGTCGGGATGCACGGCGATGCCGAACTTGGCGTTCTGGCTGGCCGAAAAGGCGATGGCCGGCCCCTCGGCGGGCACGACCAGGATATAGGCGTGACGCGGAAACAGCAGATACTGCGCCAGGAACTTGGTCACCGGCACGAAGGGTAGGCCGTCCGGCCCCAGCGCATGGGCGCCGACATAGACGCCGACCGGCAGACTGCGGGCGTCGATCCGACCGTTCAGCGCCAGGATGCGATCGACCATCACATGGTCCAGCAGGAAGACGCCGTCCTCGGCCTCCCGCTCCAGAAAGGCATGGATGGCGGCGGTGTCGGGCGCCGGCCCCAGATCGCGGCCATAGACGGTGGGAAAGGCGTCTGGCGACATCGGCTGGCCGGGCGGCGGGCTGAACCACAGGACGCGCAGCTCCTGAACCGTGCGCGCCAGCGGGTCCTCGCCCCGGAAGGTCGACAGGCTGAGCCCCAAATTGACCACGGCGAACAGGGCGACGAAGCCGGCCAGCCCCTGCCCCGCGATCACCGCCCAGCGCCGCCAGCCGTGCAATGGATGGCGGGCGTGGCGCACCCGCTGCAACAGACGGCGCGCGCGCCTCGGCTTGTTCGACATCGGTCGCCCCAACGGTTCGAGCGCAAAAATGCGCCCGAACGGTCAAGGTTGCATCAGACCCGCAGGACGACGGTCTCGACGATAGGACGGCGATCCCAGACCTGCTGGCTGGCCTTCTTCAGCACGCGGGCGATGGCCTGTTCGACCACCATCTCGTCCTCCAGCGCCTCGCCCTTCAGGTTCTTGACCACCTGCTCGACGCGCTCGGCCAGGTCGTCCAGCACATCGCCCAGCGGCTTCTGCAGATCGCCGGGCAAGCCCACGCTGCGGATGTCGATGTCGCTGACGATCCGGCCGCGCTTGTCCAGGGCGAAGCTGACGATCAGCACGCCGTTGGTGGAGGCGTGCCGACGCTCCTTCAGCGCCTCGCCCTGTTCGGTGACCAGCATCCCGCCATCGACATAAAGGCGACCGTTCGGCACCTCGTCGACGATCTGGGCCGGTCCGGGCGCCAGGCGCACCATGTCGCCGTTGCGCGGCGTGACCGTTTCCCGAACGCCGACTTCCTTGGCCAAGTTGGCGTGTTCGAGCAGGAAACGTCGCACGCCGTGGGTCGGCACCGCGATCTGCGGCCGGGCCCATTCATACATCTGCTTCAGCTCGTCACGGCAGGGGTGGCCCGAGACGTGGATGCCCGGGTGATCCTTCTCGGTGTAGAGGCGTACGCCGCGATCCGCGAGCCTGTCCTGCAGATTGCCGATGGCCAGTTCGTTGCCGGGAATCTGGCGCGACGAGAAGATGCAGTGGTCGCCCAGGCCCAGTTTGACGGTCGGGTGGGTGCCGTCGGCGACCCGCGACAGGGCCGCCCTCGCCTCGCCCTGGCTGCCGGTGCACAGATACAGGATCTGGTCGGCGGGCCAGACGCGAGCCTCTTCATCGGAAAGGAAGGGCTTCACGTCCTGCAACATGCCGACGTGCTTGGCCGCCGCCGTGATCCGGTGCATCGAACGCCCGGCCAGGGCGACGCGACGCCCGCAGGCCTCGGCCGCGCGGATCACGCTGTCCATCCGTGCGACGTTGGAGGCGAAACAACCCACGGCGACGCGGCCCTTCAGGCTCGCGATCAGTTTGGAGATGGCGACGGCGACATCGCCCTCGGACCCGGCGACGCCCGGCACGAAGACATTGGTGGAATCGCACACCATGGCCAGCACGCCCTCGTCGCCCAGGGCGCGAATGGCGGCCGCGTCGGTCTTTGTCCCGATCACCGGCTGGTCGTCGATCTTCCAGTCCCCGGTGTGGAACACCATCCCCAGCGGGGTGTCGATGGCCAGGCCGCTCGGCTCGGCGATCGAGTGGGTCATGTTGACGAAGGTGACGCCGAACGAACCGATGTCGACCGTGCCGCCCAGCGGCACCTCGATCAGCTCGACCTGATCGAGGATGCCGCGCTCGCGCAGCTTGTCGCGGATCAGATAGGCGGTGAAGGGCGTGGCGTAGATCGGCGCCTTGATGCGCGGCCACAGCCAGCCCAGGGCGCCGATATGGTCCTCGTGCGCGTGGGTCAGGACGATGCCCTTGATCGTCTCGCCCTGCAGATAGGTGGGATCTGGCACGATCACGTCCACGCCGGGCGTGGACAGGTCGCCGAAGGTGACGCCGACATCGACGATCAACCATTCACGGTTGGCCTCTGGGCCGAAGCCGTAGGCGTTCAGGTTCATACCGACCTCGTCCGAGCCGCCTAGCGGCAGGAAAACGAGTTCGTCTTGGTTTTGCTTTTTCATTCAGTCAGTCAAATGGGCGTTACGACGCCAGATTGCGAGGAGGCCGCGAATGGTCAGGTCGGAATCGAAGTGGTCGATGCTGTCGGTCGCGCCTTCGAACAGGCTGGCGACGCCGCCGGTGCCGATGACCGTCATGGGTCGGCCCCACTCGGCCTTGATGCGCCCAACCAGCCCCTCGATCAACGAAATATAGCCCCAGAAGACGCCGGACTGCATGGCCTCGACCGTGCCGCGGCCGATCACGTGCTCGGGCCGCTGGATGGCGATGCGCGGCAGTTTGGCCGCCGCCTCGTGCAGGGCCTGCAGCGACAGATTGATGCCCGGCGCGATCAGCCCGCCCTCGAAGGCGCCGTCGTCCGCCACGATGTCGAAGGTCGTCGCCGTGCCGCTGTCGATCACGATCAGGTCGCCCGAATACAGCAGCTTGGCCCCGATGGCGTTGACCAGACGGTCGGCCCCGGCTTCGCTGGGCTTGGCGATCCGCACGTCGATGCCCAGATCGACGTTCTCGCCGATCACCAGCGGCTCGATGTTCAGATAGCGGCGCGCCAGGTTGCGCAGGTTGAAGATCGACTGCGGAACCACGCTGGAGATGATGCAGCCGGTCAGGTTCGCGACCGCCAGCCCCTTCATCAGCATCAGCTGGTTCAGCCAGACGGCGTATTCGTCGGCCGTCCGCGTGGCCTCGGTGGCCGCGCGCCATTGGGCGATCCATTCAGACCCGTCGTGAACGGCGAACAGCGTATTGGTGTTGCCCTGCTCGATGGCCAGAAGCATCAGCTCGCCTTGCCGAAGAAGACGTCGCCGGCCGAAATCAGCCGCACCGAACCGTCGGCCAGACGCAGGCGCAAGGCGCCGTCCGGCTCCACACCCTCGGCCACCCCCTCAAGGGTCTCATTGTCCAGACGCGCGACGCACGGGCCGTTCAGCCCCGTCAGCCGGCTGGTCCAGGCGTCCAGCACCGGCTCGAACCCCAGCGTCTGCCAGCGTCCCCACCAGACAGCGAAGGTTTCGGCCAGGATCTCTGCGGCGGCCTCGATGGGCGGAACATAGGTCAGGTCGGCGCGCAGGCGATCGGCGACGGATGTGGCCCCCCGCTCGGTCCCCTCCGGCGAATGGGCCAGGTTCACGCCGATGCCGACGGCCAGCCACAGATCGCCATTCGCATGACGCCCGGACTCCACCAGGATGCCCGAGGCCTTCACCCCGTCCAGCAGCACGTCGTTGGGCCATTTGATCGCCACCAGCGCCGGCGACACGAACACGTCCAGCAGGTCCGCCACGGCCAGGGCCGCGACGAAGGTGGCCTGGGCCGCCTCGGCGGCGGAGCGCGGCGTCGTGACCAGAAGCGTGGCGGCCAGATTGCCCTGCTCGGTCTCCCACCTGCGACCGCGCCGCCCACGACCGGCGGTCTGGCGGCGCGCCACGATCCATCGCGGCCCGGTCTCTCCGGCCTCGGCCAGGCGTCGCGCCTCGGCGTTGGTCGAGTCGATCTCGTCGAAAATGACCAAGGGGGCGGGCGTCAACGCCCTACCCGTTCCCGAAGCCGGCGCTCGCGGCCTTGGTCAGCGGCTCCAGCCAGGTCAGGCCCACGATCACCAGCGGGAAGGCGAAGGCCGCGCAGGCCCAGCCGATCCACTTGGCCTCGACCGGCGCCGCGTCGGTGGCGATGTCGTCGACCGGCGCATCGAACCACATCAGCTTGATGATGCGCAGATAGTAGAAGGCGGCGACGACCGAGGCGACCAGACCGGCGGCCGCGACCGGCCACAGGCCCGCGTCGGCGGCGGCGCCGAACACATAATACTTTCCCCAGAAGCCCGAGAACGGCGGCATCCCCAGCACCGACAGCGACAGGATGGTCAGCGCGACGGCCGTCAGCGGACGATCCTTCTTCAATCCGGCCAGATCGGCGATGCGGCGGATCGGACGGCCCGACTTGGACAGCGACAGCAGGATGGCGAAGAAGCCCAGTTGGTCGATGACATACAGCGTCATGAACATCAGCATGGCCTGCAGCCCCTCGGCCGTGCCCGCCGCGATGCCCAGCAGGGCGTAGCCGATGTTGGCGATCGACGAATAGGCCAGCAGGCGCTGGATGTCCTTCTGCGCCAGACCGCCGAAGGCCCCGACGACGAAGCTGATCAGCGAAATGGCGATCAGGACCTGCGACCACTGGGCGTGGGCGTCGCCGAAGCCATGCTCCAGCGCGCGGGCGATCAGGACCATGGCCGCCACCTTGGGCGCCGTGGCGAACAGGGCCACGACCGGCGTCGGCGCGCCCTCATAGACGTCAGGCGTCCACATGTGGAACGGCGCGGCCGAAACCTTGAACGCCAGGCCGCAGATCAGGAAGACCAGGCCGAAGATCAGGCCCGGGCCGGGGTTGTCGGCGGCGAAGGCGGCGATGTCCTCGAACCGCATCGACCCGGCGAAACCATAGATCAGGCTGGAGCCATACAGCAGCAGGCCCGACGACAGGGCGCCCAGGACGAAATACTTCAGGCCCGCTTCCGACGCCTTGATTTCGTTGCGATGGAAGGCGGCCAGAACATACAGGGCCAGCGAATGCAGCTCGATTCCGACATACATGGAGATCAGGTCGCCCGAGGACGCCATCATCCCCATGCCGGCCGACGCCAGCACGATCAGGACCGGATATTCGAACTTGGCGATGCGCGTGCGCTTCATCCAGCCGTCGCCCAGCACGACCGCCACGGCGGCCGACAGATAGATCAGGCTCTTGGCGTAGATGGCCAGCGGATCGGCGACATAGGCGCCGTTGAAGGCGACGCCCCACGGGCCGACGATGGAGATGACCGACGCGGCGATCAGCAGCAGGACCGACAGGATCGAGACCAGACGGGCGCTCTTGTCGCCGATGAAGGCGCCGACCATCAGCAGGACCAGGGCGCCGACCGCAAGGGTGACTTCCGAGGCGGCGAGATGCAGGGCAGAGGATAGATCAGGCATCTTTAGGTCTCACCCGCCGATCGCGGCGCGATACGCGCTGGTCAGGGCCTCGACGGCAGGCCCGGTGTAATCGAGGACGGCGGCCGGATAGACCCCCAGCCAGATGGTGCCGACGATCAGCGGCACGAACAGCAGCAGTTCGCGCTTGTCGATGTCGGTGATGGTCTCAAGCTTCGGATTGGTGATCTCGCCGAACATGACCGCGCGGTACAGGGTCAGGGCGTAGACCGCCGAGAAGATCACGCCCGACGCCGCGACCAGCGCCGCCCAGGTCGAGGCGTGATAGGCGCCCGTCATGGTCAGAACTTCGCCGATGAAGCCAGAGGTGCCCGGCAGGCCGACGTTGGCCATGGTGAACATCAGGAAGATGGCCGCATACCACGGCATCTTCGACGTCAGACCGCCGTAGAAGGCGATCTCGCGGGTGTGCATCCGGTCATAGACGACGCCGACGCAAAGGAACAACGCGCCGGAGATCAGGCCGTGGCTGATCATCTGGAAGATGGCGCCCTGCATGCCGACGTCGTTGCCGGCGAAGATGCCCAGGGTCACGAAGCCCATGTGGGCGACCGACGAATAGGCGATCAGCTTCTTGATGTCCGTCTGACGCCAGGCGACCAGCGACGTATAGACGATGGCGATGACCGACAGGGTGAAGACCAGCGGGCGGAACATCTCCGACGCCATCGGGAACATCGGCACGTTGAACAGGATGAAGCCGTAGCCGCCCAGCTTCAGCAGAATGCCCGCCAGGATGACCGAACCGGCCGTCGGCGCCTGAACGTGGGCGTCGGGCAGCCAGGTGTGGACCGGCCACATCGGCATCTTGACCGCGAACGAGGCGAAGAAGGCCAGCCACAGGATCGGCTGGACGGCCGGATCGAAGGCGAAACGCTTCAGCTCGGGAATGCTGGTGGTGCCTGCTTCATGCGCCATCCACAGCATGGCCAGGAGCATCAGCACCGACCCCAGCAGGGTGTAGAGGAAGAACTTGTAGGCCGCGTAGATCCGGTTCTGGCCGCCCCAGATGCCGATGATCAGGAACATCGGCACCAGGGTGCCTTCGAAGAAGATATAGAACAGGAACAGGTCCAGCGAGGTGAACACCCCGATGACCAGCGTCTCCAACACCAGGAAGGCGATCATATATTCGACGACGCGCGTCTCGACCGACTTCCAGCTGGCCAGGATGCAGATCGGCATCAGGAAGGCGGTCAGCAGGACGAACAGAACCGAAATCCCGTCGACGCCCAGGTGATAGCTGGCGCCCGCGAACCACGGCACCAGCTCCACGAACTGATAGCCGGTGTTGGCCGGATCGAAGCCCGAAACCAGCACGACCGAAACCGCCAGCACGACCAGGGTCGTGATCAACGCGATCCAGCGGGCGGCCGGCGCGGCCGCATCGGCCGACTTTGACGTCAGCCGGGCGACGAAGATCGCCAGGGCCCCGACCAGGGGCAGGAATGTAACGAGGCTCAGGATGTAGGGCACGAGATCAGGCTCCCCACGCGAGGATGGCGAAGGTGAGCAGGCCAGCCACCCCGAGCAGCATCACGAAGGCATAGTGATAGACATAGCCGGACTGGATCTTGGCCAGTCGAGCGGCGGATTTCAGCGACACCCAGGCGGCGCCGTTCGGGCCCAGACCATCGATGATCTTCACGTCGACCATCTTCCAGAAGAAGTTCCCGATGGCGCGGAAGCCGCGCACGAAGACGAAGTCGTACAGCTCGTCGAAATACCACTTGTTGTAGAGGAAGCGGTAGATGACGCCGTTCCGCTCGGCCATGCGACGGCCCATGCCTTCGCGGGCGACATAGATCCAGTAGGCGAAGGCCGTGCCGATCAGGGTCAGGATCAGCGGCGACCACTTCACCCAGGTCGGGACCGAATGGCTCTCGTGCAGGACGTGGTTGTGCGCGCCGGTGAAGATGGCCCCGCGCCAGAACTCGCCCTCGTGGTGGCCGATGAAGTGCGGCGCGAAGACGAAGCCGGCGGCGACCGCGCCGACCGACAGCAGGATCAGCGGGATCAGCATGACCGGCGGGCTCTCGTGCGGCTTCAGAGGGCCGTGATGGCCGTGGTCGTCATGGGCGTGATCGTCGTGCGCGTGGGCGTCGGTGACCGGCTCGGAATGGGTTTCCAGCTGGGCGTGCGAGGCGTGGTCGTCAGCGTGATGCGCGGCGTGATGCGCATCGCCCTCTTCCTTCCACACCGGCTTGTTGTGGAAGGTCATGAAGACCAGGCGCCACGAATAGTAGGCGGTCAGACCGGCGGCGATGATGCCGACGAAGAAGGCGAACAGGCCGATGGCCGAGTGACCCGAGGCCGCCGAGGCATAGGCGCTCTCGATGATCGAGTCCTTGGAGTAGAAGCCGGCGAAGCCGCCGACCCCGGGAATGCCCAGGCCGGTGATGGCGATGGTGCCGATGGTCATGACCGCATAGGTCACGGGCAGCAGCCTCCACAGACCGCCCATCTTCCGCATGTCCTGCTCGTGGTGCATGCCATGGATCACCGAACCGGCGCCCAGGAACAGCAGGGCCTTGAAGAAGGCGTGGGTGAACAGGTGGAACATGGCGGACTGATAGGCGCCGACGCCAGCCGCGAAGAACATGTAGCCCAGCTGCGAACAGGTCGAATAGGCGATGACCCGCTTGATGTCGTTCTGGGTCAGGCCGACCGTCGCGGCGAACAAAGCCGTGATCGCGCCGATGATGGCGATGATCTGCGACGCGCCCGGCGCATACTCATAGATGGGGCTCAGCAGGCAGACCATATAGACGCCGGCGGTGACCATGGTCGCCGCGTGGATCAGCGCCGACACCGGCGTCGGGCCTTCCATGGCGTCCGGCAACCAGGTGTGCAGGAAGAACTGGGCCGACTTGCCCATGGCGCCGATGAACAACAGGAAGCCGGCCAGATCCAGCGCGGACCATTGGACGCCCAGGAACTCCCACGTCGTGCCGGCCTTGGTCGCGATCAGCGGGAACAGTTCGGCGAAGTTGATGGTGCCGTACATCCAGAAGATCGTCATGATCCCCAGGACGAAGCCGAAGTCGCCGACGCGGTTGACGACGAAGGCCTTGATGGCGGCGGCGCTGGCCGTCGGCTTCTTGAACCAGAAGCCGATCAGCAGATAGGACGCCAGCCCCACCCCTTCCCAGCCGAAGAAAATCTGCATGAAGTCGGCCGCCGTCACCAGCGCCAGCATCATGAAGGTGAACAGCGACAGATAGGCGAAGAAGCGCGGCCGGCTGTCGTCCTCGGCCATATAGCCCCAGGAATACAGGTGAACCAGCGACGACACGCTGGTGACCACGATCAGCATGGTCGCCGACAGGGCGTCGATGCGGATCGACCAGGCCGACTGGAAGTCGCCCACATTGATGAAGGGCGCCAGGCGGATCGTGAAGGGCTCAAGATGGCCCCAGGTCCATTGGCCGAACACCGTCCAGGCCACGGCGCACGAGAAGAACAGCAGGCCGGTCGTGACGGCCTGCGACGGGATATTGCCGATCCGGCGGCCGAAGAAGCCGGCGATGGCCGCGCCCAGCAGCGGGGCGAAGATCCCGAGAATGACGAGGGTATGGAAAGTCACGCTCAACCCTTCATCACGGAGGCGTCGTCGACGGCGATGTCGCCGCGGTTACGGAAGAAGGTCACCAGGATGGCCAGGCCGACGGCGGCTTCGGCGGCGGCGACGGTCAGGACGAACATCGCCATGATCTGCCCGCTGATCTCGTTCAGATAGGTCGAGAAGGCGACAAAGTTGATGTTCACGGCCAGCAGGATCAGCTCGATCGACATCAGGATGATGATGACGTTCTTGCGGTTCACGAAGATGCCGAACACCCCGATGGTGAACAGGATCGCGGCGACCGTCAGATAGTGGGTCAGACCGATCATCAGAGAAGCTCCTCGGCGCTGACGCCCTCGCCCGTGGCGGCGGGCTTGATCTCGACCGACTTCAGACGGTCGCGGTTCACCTGATCGCCGGGGTTCTGGCGTTTGATGTGCGGCTTGTGGCGCAGCGTCAGGGTGATGGCGCCGATCATCGCGATCAGCAGCACGATCCCGGCCGCCTGGAAGAAGTAGACGTAGTCCGTGTAGAGCACGCGACCGATGGCCTCGACATTGGTGACGCTGGCGTCCGGCGCGCCCGGCGCCGGCAGGCCCGCCGCCGCCCCGCCCTGCACCACGGCGACCGAGACGATGATCATCTCGGCCAGCAGCACGGCGGCGATCACGGCGCCCAGCGGCAGATAGCGCGCATAGCCCTCGCGCAGCTTCAGGAAGTCCACGTCCAGCATCATGACGACGAACAGGAACAGCACCGCGACGGCGCCCACATAGACGACGACCAGCAGCATCGCCAGGAACTCGGCCCCCAGCAGCACGAACAGACCCGCCGACGAGAAGAAGGCCAGGATCAACCACAGCACGCTGTGAACAGGGTTGCGCGCGGTCACGACCAGAAGGCCGGAAACCGTGGCGACCGCCGCCAGCAGATAGAAGGCTATGCCTTGCAGCATGTCGGGACGAAGCCCCTTTCGTATCGGCCGCGACCCCCGTTCAGGAATCGCCGACCCGTTAGCGTGAGCGCCTTAGCGGTAAGGCGCGTCGAGTTCCAGATTCTTGGCGATCTGCCGTTCCCAGCGGTCGCCGTTATCGAGCAGGCGTTGCTTGTCGTAGAGCAGCTCCTCGCGCGTCTCGACGGCGAACTCCGAGTTCGGCCCCTCCACGATGGCGTCCACCGGGCAGGCCTCCTGGCACAGGCCGCAGTAGATGCATTTGACCATGTCGATGTCGTAGCGGGTCGTGCGGCGGCTGCCGTCGGCGCGCGGTTCGGCCTCAATGGTGATGGCCTGGGCCGGGCAGATCGCCTCGCACAGCTTGCAGGCGATGCAGCGTTCCTCGCCGTTCGCATAGCGGCGCAGCGCGTGCTCGCCACGGAAGCGCGGCGACTGCGGATTGCGCTCGAACGGATAGTTCACGGTCATCTTCGGCCGCGCCATATATTTCAGCGACAGGCCGATGGCGCCGATGACGTCCAGCATCATCGCGCCCTTGGTCGCCTGGACGATACGGGTGAACATCAGCACTTATCCTTGAGAGCAGGCGTCTTCGGCGCGACCATCACGACCCCACCACGAACACGCGCCAGGCCGAGACGATGACGACCGCCACCAGCGAGGTCGGCAGGAAGATTTTCCAGCCCAGGCGCATCAGCTGATCGTAGCGATAGCGCGGCACGAAGGCCTTCACCATCGAGATCATGACGAACCAGAAGACGGTCTTGGCCATGAAAGTCAGCAGGTAGATCGCATAGGCGATCCAGGCCGGCAGCCCGTCCATCCAGGCCTGCGGCACGCCGGGGTTCCAGCCGCCGAAGAACAGCAGGCTGATCATCGCCGACATGAAGACGATGTTGACGTATTCGCCCATCATGAACAGCAGATACGGCGTCGAACTGTATTCAACCTGATAACCGGCGACCAGTTCGGACTCGGCCTCGGGCAGGTCGAACGGCGGACGGTTGGTTTCGGCAAGGGCCGAGATGAAGAAGATGATCGACATCGGGAACAGGATCACCACCAGCGGCCAGGTGTCGGCGCCGCCGCCAAAGCCGTACCAGTTCCAGAACATCCCCTTCTGGCTCTCGACGATGGCCGACAGGTTCATGGTCCCCGCCAGCAGGATCACATTGATGATGATCAGGCCCAGCGAGACTTCGTAGGACACCATCTGCGCCGCCGAACGCAGCGAGCCCAGGAACGGATACTTCGAGTTCGAAGCCCAGCCGCCCATGATGATGCCGTAAACGCCCAGCGACGACACCGCGAAGATATACAGAATGCCGACGTTCAGGTCCGACACCACCCAACCGGGCGCGAACGGAATGACGGCCCAGGCCATGAAGGCCAGGATCACGGTGATGATCGGGGCGATGATGAAGACGGCCTTGTCCGCGCCGGCCGGGATCACGACCTCCTTCAGCACGAACTTGATCATGTCCGCAAAGGATTGAAGCAGGCCGAAGGGGCCGACGACGTTGGGACCTTTCCGCATCTGCACGCCGGCCCAGACCTTGCGGTCGGCCAGCAGCAGGAAGGCGACGGCGATCAGCACGCCGACCGTGATCAGCAGAACCTGACCGAGCGTGATCAGCGTCCAGCCCAGCGGGGTGGCCCAGAAGGAAACGGGGTCCATGGTTTACTCCGCCGCCAGAGCGACCGGGGCGATCCGCAAGGCGGACAACTCGGCCATCGTCGCGCTGGCGCGCGCGATCGGGTTGGAAAGATAGGGGTCGGCCACGACCGAGACGAAGGCGCGGTCGCCCAGATCGCCCTTGGCGCCCAGCGACGCCACGTCGAACGCCGCCGGCGCGGGCAGATAGTCGATCCGGCCGAAGGTCGGATGCTCGCCCATCAGCTTGGTGCGCAACTGCTCCAGCGTGTCGTAAGGCAGGGTATGATCGACCCGGGCGGACAGGGCGCGGATGATGGCCCAGTCTTCCTTGGCCTCGCCTTTCGGGAAGACGACCCGTTCGGCCATCTGCACCCGGCCCTCGGTATTGACGTAAAGGCCCGACTTCTCGGTATAGGCCGCGCCCGGCAGGATGACGTCGGCGCCGTGCGCGCCCCGGTCGCCGTGGCTGCCCAGATAGACGCGGAAGGCGTTGGAGCCGGTCGGATCGACCTCGTCGGCGCCCAGCAGGAACAGAACGTCCAGCGCGTCCGGCTTCAGCATCTCGGCGACGGTCAGTCCGCCCTCGGCAGGCACGAAGCCCATGTCCAGACCGGCGACGCGCGACGCGGCGTGGTGCAGGACGTTGAAGCCGTTCCAGCCATCCGCGACGACGCCGACCTTTTTCGCCAGGGCGCCCAGGGCGTTCAGGACGGCCGCGCCGCCCTCCCCGCTCAAAGCGCCGGAGCCGACGATGATCGCCGGACGCTCGGCCTTGGTCAGGAAGTCCATCGCCGACTTGGGCAGCTTGCCCAGGGTCTGCGAACCGGCGCCCAGATAGGCGTAGTCGAACGTCAGGTCGGCCTGTTCGCCGATGACGCCGATCTCGACGTCGCCCTTCAGCCAGGTCTTGCGCAGGCGCGCGTTCAGCAGCGGCGCCTCGATCCGGGGATTGGCCCCGACGATCAGGATGGCGTCAGCCTTTTCAATGCCTTCCAGGCCGGAGTTGAACAGCCATCCCTCACGCGGGCCGTAGCCCACGGCCGCGCCGTCCTGGCGGCAGTCGGTGTTGTTGGAGCCGAGCGCGCGGAACAGGTCCAGCGTCGCCTTCATCGACTCGGCGTCCTGCAAATCGCCGGCGATCACGCCGATGCGGTCGGCCGGTGCCGCCTTCAGCTTGGCGGCCACGGCGTCCAGCGCCTCGTTCCACGATGCGGCGCGCAAGCGTCCGTTCTCACGGATCCACGGACGGTCCAAACGACGCGCGGTCAGGCCGTCGACGACGTAGCGGCTCTTGTCCGACAGCCACTCCTCGTTGATGCCCTCATTGACGCGCGGCAGCACGCGCATGACCTCGGACCCGCGGTAGTCGGCGCGGATGTTCGAGCCCAGGGCGTCCATGACGTCGATGGTCTCGGTCTTCTTCAGTTCCCACGGACGATAGTGGTACTGCCACGGACGGTGCGTCAGGGCGCCGACCGGGCACAGGTCGTTAACATTGCCCGACAATTCCGAGGCGACCGACTTCTCCAGATAGGTCGTGATCTCGGCGTCCTCGCCGCGCGAGATCATGCCGATGTCCGGCACCCCGGCGACTTCGGTGATGAAGCGGACGCAGCGCGTGCACTGAATGCAGCGCGTCATGAAGGTCTTGATGGTCGGACCCATCGCCTTTTCTTCGACCGCGCGCTTGTTCTCCGAATAGCGCGAGCCGTCGCGGCCATAGCCGACCGACTGGTCCTGCAGGTCGCACTCGCCGCCCTGATCGCAGATCGGGCAATCCAGCGGGTGGTTGATGAGCAGGAACTCCATCACCCCTTCGCGGGCCTTCTTGACCATCGGCGTGTCGGTGAAAATTTCCTGGCCATCGGCAGCCGGCAGCGCGCAAGAGGCTTGCGGCTTCGGCGGCCCAGGCTTCACCTCGACCAGACACATCCGGCAGTTGCCGGCGATGGACAGGCGTTCGTGATAGCAGAAGCGCGGGATTTCCTGCCCCGCGCGTTCGGCGACCTGGAGCACGGTCATGCCGGGCTCGAACTCGGTTTCGACGCCGTTGACCTTGGCGACTGGCATCAGCGGGCCTCTTCTTCAGCGGGAACGGCCAGATCGGCGCGTTCCGTCGTCCCATCCGGGAGCGTCTGTGTGATGGTGATCGTCTCGCCGTCCATGACGTAGCGGATCACCGGGTCGCCCGACTGGTTCATCCAGCGAACGAGCGTTGCATCGGGCAGATCGAGCGGCTTCCACACGATCAGATCGTTTTCCACGCGGCACTCGGCGCGCATCCGGCCGCCATCGACCGGCGCCCGCCACGAGGCGCGCACCACCCCGTCCTGCACCCCGTCGAGGGTGATGGCCGACGGCGTCTGGCCGTGAATCTGGGCCAGGCCCGCACGGCACACGCGGCGCAGTTCGCCGGCGGTCACAACCTTGGGCGCGGTCTGCACGGCGTCCGACGTCTTGACCTCGGCCGAGACCTTTTCCGCAGGCGTGGGCGCAGCGTCACGCTCGCCGCAGGCGGCGAGAGCGAAGGCTCCGATCACGATGGCGGGCGAAAGGCGCATCCCTACTCCGCGGCGATGGCGTGGCCGGCGAAGTTCGCGCGGCGGCTGCGATAGTTGGCGATGCGTTCCTCGATCTCGTGACGGAAGTGACGGATCAGGCCCTGAACCGGCCATGCAGCCGCATCGCCCAGGGCGCAGATGGTGTGGCCCTCGACCTGGCCGGCGACGTCCAGCAACAGGTCGATTTCCGACGGATCGGCCTCGCCCACCGCCATCCGCTCCAGCACCCGCCACATCCAGCCGGTGCCCTCGCGGCACGGCGTGCATTGGCCGCAGCTCTCATGTTTGAAGAAGTAGCTGATGCGAGCGATGGCCTTCACGATGTCGGTCGACTCGTCCATCACCGTCACGCCGGCGGTGCCCAGCGAAGAGCGCATCTCGCGCATGGAATCGAAGTCCATCAAGACCGTCTCGGCCTGTTCGCGCGTGATGACCGGGCAGGACGCGCCGCCGGGGATGATGGCCTTCAGATTGCCCCAGCCGCCGCGCACCCCACCGCCGTGATCCTCGATCAGCTGGCGCAGCGGGATCGACATGGCCTCTTCTACCACGCAGGGCGTGTTCACATGCCCCGACAGCGACATCAGCTTGGTGCCGGTGTTGTTCGGGCGACCGAAGCCGGCGAACCAGTCGGCGCCGCGACGCAGGATCGTGCCCACGACCGCGATCGACTCGACATTGTTCACCGTGGTTGGGCAGCCATACAGGCCGGCGCCGGCCGGGAACGGCGGCTTCAGGCGCGGCTGGCCCTTCTTGCCTTCCAGCGACTCCAGCAGGGCCGTCTCTTCACCGCAGATATAGGCCCCTGCCCCGTGGTGGATATAGACGTGGAAATCCCAGCCGTGGACGTTGTCGTCGCCGATCAGCCGGGCCTCATAGGCCTGCTTGACGGCGGCTTCCATCCGCTCGCGCTCCAGCACATATTCGCCGCGCAGATAGATGTAGCAGGCGTGGGCCTGCATCGCGAAGCTGGCGATCAGCGCGCCTTCGATCAGCAGGTGCGGATCATGACGCATGATCTCGCGGTCCTTGCAGGTCGCGGGCTCGGATTCGTCGGCGTTGATGACCAGATAGTGAGGGCGATCCTTCACTTCCTTGGGCATGAACGACCACTTCAGCCCGGTCGAGAAACCGGCGCCGCCACGGCCGCGCAGGCCCGAGGCCTTGACGTTGTTGATGATCCAGTCGCGGCCAAGGTCCAGCATGTCCTTGGTGGCGTTCCAGGCCCCGCGCTGCTTCGCCCCCTCTACGCCCCAGTCATGGAAGCCGTACAGGTTGGTGAAGATCCGGTCCTTGTCTTCGAGAATGCCGACCATGGCCCTCAGAGTCCTTCCGCCAGACGGCGTTTGTGGTGGCGGGTGCGCATCCAGATGGCGGCGATGACCATCGCCCAGCCAGCCGCCAGCATGAAGTAGGAGACGTTGACCGCCCACGGCCCGACCACGCCCTGACGCGAGATCAGGATCAGCATGGCGGCGCCGACGACCATGGCCAGGCCCCCCGCGCGCAACGGACGTCCCACGCCCCGCAGTTCCTTGCGATAGGCCGCGCGGCCCTCGTCGGTGTTCAGATCGGGCGGCGACATCAGGCCGGGGCCTTCTCGACCGGGGCCGGATCGCTGTTCGGCAGTTTCTTGATCGGCTTGGCGGCCGAGCCGTCATACAGTTTGGCGTCCAGCAGGGTCTTGGCCCCGCCGGCCGGCGCCGCATTGGTGCGATCGATGTAGGAACCGCGTTCCGGCGTCTTGCCGGCGGCGAAGTCGTCGATGATCTGGCCGATGGTCTCGGGCGTCAGGTCCTCGAAATAGTAGTCGTTGATCTGGGCCATCGGCGCATTGGAGCAGGCGCCCAGGCATTCGACCTCCTGCCAGGTGAAGCGGCCGTCGGCGGACAGATGATCCTTGGGACCGATCTTCTCCTTGCAGACGCGCATCAGCTCATTGGCGCCGCGCAGCATGCACGGCGTGGTGCCGCACACCTGGATCAGCGCGGTCTTGCCGATCGGCTCCAGCATGAACATGGTGTAGAAGGTCGCGACCTCCAGCACCCGGATATAGGCCATGCCCAGCAGTTCGCCGATGGCGCGGATGGCGGGTTCGGAGACCCAGCCTTCCTGCTTCTGCACCAGCCACAGGATCGGGATCACCGCCGACTGGCGACGGCTTTCCGGGTATTTCTTGATCCACCATTCGGCCTTGGCCATCGTGTCGGCCGAGAAGGCGAACGCGGCGGGCTGGTCCTTGGCGAGACGACGAACGCTCATCGGTCCACTTCTCCGAAAACGATGTCGAGCGAGCCCAGGATGGCGGACACGTCGGCCAGCTGGTGGCCCCGGTTCATCCAGTCCATCGCCTGCAGCGAGCGGAAGCCCGGCGCCGAAATCTTCACGCGATAGGGTTTGTTGGTTCCGTCAGACACCAGATAGATGCCGAACTCGCCCTTGGGCGCCTCGACCGAGGCATAGACCTCGCCCTCGGGCGTCGAGAAGCCTTCGGTGTAGAGCTTGAAGTGGTGGATCAGCGATTCCATCGACCGCTTCATCTCGCCGCGACGCGGGGGGACTATCTTGTTGTTCTCGACCATCACCGGCTCGCCGGGGCAGTTCCGCAGTTTATGGATGCACTGCTCCATGATCCGCACCGACTGCTTCATCTCCTCGATGCGCACCAGATAGCGGTCCCAGCAGTCGCCGTTCTTGCCGACAACAACGTCGAACTCGAGTTCGGCGTAGCACTCATAGGGCTGCGACTTGCGCAGGTCCCAGGCGATGTCCGAGCCGCGCAGCATGACGCCGGTGAAGCCCCATTCCAGGGCCTGCTGCTTGGACACCACGCCGATGTCGACGTTGCGCTGCTTGAAGATGCGGTTCTCGGTAACGAGGCTTTCGATGTCCTTCAGCGCCGGCGGGAACTCGTGGCACCAGCGGCCGATGTCGTCGATCAGGTCCATCGGCAGGTCCTGGTGGACGCCGCCGGGACGGAAATAGTTGGCGTGCAGACGGGCGCCGCAGGCGCGCTCGTAGAACACCATCAGCTTCTCGCGTTCCTCGAAGCCCCAGAGCGGCGGCGTCAGGGCGCCGACGTCCATGGCCTGGGTCGTCACGTTCAGCATGTGCGACAGGATGCGGCCGATTTCCGAATACAGGACGCGGATCAGCTGCGCCCGGTATGGAACCTCGACGCCCAGCAGCTTCTCGATCGCCAGGCAGAAGGCATGCTCCTGGTTCATCGGCGAAACGTAATCCAGCCGGTCCAGATACGGCACGTTCTGCAGATAGGTGCGCGCCTCCATCAGCTTTTCGGTGCCGCGATGCAGCAGGCCGATGTGCGGATCGACGCGCTCGACGATCTCGCCGTCCAGCTCCAGCACCAGGCGCAGCACGCCGTGCGCGGCCGGGTGTTGCGGACCGAAGTTGATGGTGAACTTGCGGTCTTCCATTTCGCGCGCGTGGGCGGTGCGGGTGTCGAGTTCGTCGTCGAACACATCCACGCCCAGCGGCGCCACGGTGGGGTTTCCGTCAGCCATTACGCCTGGCCTCCCGCCTTTTCGTCGCCCGGCAGGACCGGCGCGGGGTATTCGGCGCCTTCCCACGGCGACAGGAAGTCGAACGTGCGGAATTCCTGCGTCAGCTTGACCGGCTCATAGACCACGCGGCGCTGTTCCTCGTCGTAACGAACCTCGACATAGCCCGTCATGGGGAAGTCCTTGCGGAGCGGATGCCCCTCGAAACCATAGTCCGTCAGCAGGCGACGCAGGTCCGGGTGGCCCGAGAACAGCATCCCATACATGTCGTAGGCTTCGCGTTCGAACCAGTTGGCGGCCGGATAGGCCGAGATGACCGAAGGCACGGGCTGGGTCTCGTCGGTCGACACCTTGACGCGCAGGCGCGCGTTCCGGGTCAGCGACAGCAGGTGATAGACCACCTCGAACCGCTCCTTGCGATCCGGGTAGTCCACACCGCAAAGGTCCAGCAACTGCTGGAAACCGAACTGATCCCGCAGCGCCGTCAGCACCTCGACGATCCGCTCGCGCGGCGCCACCAGCGTCAGTTCGCCAAAGGCCACCTGGGCCTCGACGCCCAAAGCGCCGACCATTTCTGCGCCCAGCGGCGTCAGAACGGCCTCGTGCTGGGCCTGAACAGCCAAAGAGGTCATCGGTCGATGGTCCCCGTGCGACGAATCTTCTTCTGCAGTTGCAGCAGGCCGTACAGCAGCGCCTCGGCCGTCGGCGGGCAGCCCGGCACATAGACGTCCACCGGCACCACGCGGTCGCAACCGCGCACGACGCTGTAGCTGTAGTGATAATAGCCGCCGCCGTTAGCGCAGCTGCCCATCGACACGACATAGCGCGGATCGGGCATCTGGTCGTAGACCTTGCGGATAGCCGGGGCCATCTTGTTAGTCAGGGTGCCTGCGACGATCATCAGGTCCGACTGGCGCGGGCTGGCGCGCGGCGCCATGCCGAAGCGCTCGACATCGAAGCGCGGCATCGACATCTGGATCATCTCGACGGCGCAGCAGGCCAGGCCGAAAGTCATCCACATCAAGGAGCCGGTGCGCGCCCAGTTGATGACGTCGTCGGCGGCGGCGACCAGATAGCCGCGCTCGCCGAGCTCCATGTTCACGGCCTCGAAAAACTTGTCGTGGACCTTGGGATCATAGCCCTCGACGGTCGAACGCGCGGCAGCGCCGGCCGGAACCAGCGGCGCGCCCGATGCGGACACCAGCCCGACGGGCTTGGAAGCGGCGACTACTCCCATTCCAAGGCTCCCTTCTTCCATTCGTAGATGAAGCCGATGGTCAGCACGCCCAGGAAAACCATCATCGACCAGAAGGCGAACACCATGCCGGCGTGCGACAGGTCGAACATCGACACCGCCCACGGGAACAGGAAGGCCACTTCCAGGTCGAAGATGATGAACAGGATCGACACCAGATAGAAGCGGATGTCGAACTTCATGCGCGCATCGTCGAAGGCGTTGAACCCGCACTCATAGGCCGACAGCTTCTCGCTGTCGGGGCTCTTCGGCGCCAGCAGCAGCGGCAGCGCGATGAACAGAATGCCGATGAAGGCCGCGACGCCGGCGAACACCAGCACGGGCAGATATTCTAGAAGAAATGCGTTCATTCGAAGAACCTCGTCCGCCGGGGAG
This sequence comes from Brevundimonas sp. UBA6550, assembly GCF_002434505.1. GTDB lineage: Bacteria > Pseudomonadota > Alphaproteobacteria > Caulobacterales > Caulobacteraceae > Brevundimonas. Next base: position 261,851 of record NZ_DJKE01000008.1, on the reverse strand, counting down.
AGGCGGGATTCGGCGCTTCTTAGACCCAACAACGTCGCCGTTCAAACCCCTGCGGACATTGGCTTTTCATTGAGAATGGATCGCAAGTTTGCGCGCCATATGTCGCAGGCCCGGCGCTTGCGCGTCCCGCGCGGTCAAAGCCCTATGGCGACCTCTCTCGCGTAACCGAAAGTCATCCGAATGAGCGTCGCCAGCCGCGCCCTGAACGCCGTCGAACGGATCGGCAACCGCCTGCCCGATCCGGTCTTCCTGTTCCTGTGGCTGATCGGCGGGCTGATCGTGCTGAGCCTGATCGGGGCGGGCCTGGGGTGGTCGGCGGTCAATCCCGTCACCGGCGACCGGCTGGCGGCGCAAAGCCTGCTGTCGGGCGAGAATCTTGAGCGGCTGATCATCGGCATGCCGCGCACCCTGGCCGACTTCCCGCCGCTGGGCATCGTCATCACCATCATATACGGGGCCTCGGTCGCCGAGCGGACAGGGCTGTTCGCCACCGCCATTCGCGGCGCCCTGCTGAATGCGCCGCGCATGATCCTGACGCCGGTCGTGGTCATCACCGGCATGGTGTCCCACCATGCGTCGGACGCCTCCTATGTCGTGGTCATTCCTCTGGCGGCGGTGATCTTCGCCGCGGCGGGGCGTCATCCGCTGGCGGGCCTTGCGGCAGGCTTCGCCGCCGTGTCGGGCGGATACGCCGGCAATCTGTTTCCAGGGGCCAGCGACGCCCTGATTCTGGGCATCACCGAGCCGGCCGCCCGGCTGATCGACCCGTCCTATTCTGTCAACATCGCCGGCAACTGGTTCTTCATCGTCGGCGTCGTCTTCGTCTTCACCCCCATCGTCTGGTTCCTGACCGACCGGGTCATCGAGCCGCGCCTTGGGGTATGGAAGCCGGCCCAGGGCGTCGCCGCCCCCGCCGCCGACGAGAAACAGCCCCTGACCGCCGCCGAAAAGCGCGGCCTGGCCTTCGCCGGCCTGGCGGTGCTGGGCATGATCGCGCTGTGGGCGCTGATCACCTTTTTGCCCGGCTCGCCCTTCGTGGACCCCGACGCCGATCCCGAACAGCGTTTCAATCCGCTGTACCGATCCCTGGTCGCCTTCTTCGCCGTCACCTTCTTCGTGGCCGGCGGGGCTTACGGCGCGGGATCGGGCGCGATCCAGTCGCACCGCGATCTGGTGGCCATGATGCGCGACGGCATCGCCCAGCTGGCGCCCTATATCGTTCTGGCCTTCTTCGCCGCCCATTTCGTGGCCATGTTCAACTGGTCGGGGCTGGGGCCGATCCTGGCGGTCCATGCGGCGGCGGGCTTGAAGAGCATCGCCCTGCCCGCCCCGCTGCTGCTGATCTGCGTGGTCTTCGTCTCGTGCTTCTTCGACCTGTTCATCGGATCGGCCTCGGCCAAGTGGTCGGCGCTGGCGCCCATCGTGGTGCCCATGTTCATGCTCCTGGGCATCTCGCCCGAGATGACGACCGCCGCCTATCGCATGGGCGATTCGGTCACCAACATCGCCACGCCGCTGATGAGCTATTTCCCGCTGATCCTGACCTTCGCCCAGCGGTGGGACCCGCGATTCGGCCTGGGGTCGCTGATGGCCACCATGCTGCCCTACGCCGGGGCCTTCCTGATCGCGGGGCTTTGCATGGTGGCGGCCTGGGTCGCCTTCGACCTGCCGCTGGGGCCGGGCGTCGGCGTCCACTATGAGCCGCCCGCCTCCGCCGTCGCCGCTCAGGAGCCTGCGGCGGGCGGCCTGGCCGGTCCGCACAGTCCGCCTCAGGCGGCCGTCGTCGCGCCGTCCACAGCCCCGTCGCGCTGACCGGCGTCTTTCTCCGAAAAGGTCGCTTGACGCGCTGGGTCGGGCCGCCTAAACGACGCCCCTCGCCGGGGCGCACAGCCGCTTCGGCCGGGAAACGCGGGTGTAGCTCAGTTGGTTAGAGTGCCGGCCTGTCACGCCGGAGGTCGCGGGTTCGAGCCCCGTCACTCGCGCCACTCTCTCTAGAGATAGAAAGAGTGGCGCACGCCGCCTTCCCAAACAGCTTTCGAAACAGCTCAAAAGTTTCGTCGCAGGTACGCGGGTGTAGCTCAGTTGGTTAGAGTGCCGGCCTGTCACGCCGGAGGTCGCGGGTTCGAGCCCCGTCACTCGCGCCACTTCTTTTCCAGACATCGTTATAAAGAAGTGGCGCGCCCCGCCTGCGCGGGCGGGTCGCACGGCGTCCTCAGTGCAGCTGCAGTTCCGCGTCGGGCGTCATGAAGGCCGCCTCGCCCGTCAGCTGGCCATAGACGGCGCACAGATCCTCGAACACCCGGTTCCAGGCGAACTGGCTGACCGCCTTTTCGCGCGCCGCCCGGCCGATGGCCTCGATGTCGCGCGCGAACAGAGCCTCGACCGCCTCGGCGTAGTCCGCCGCCTCGGCGCGCGCGGCCAGTTGCCCGACCGTATCGTCCACCGTCTCGGCCACGCCGCCGGCGTTGACGCCCACGACCGGCCGCCCGCAGGCCATGGCCTCCAGCACGATCAGGCCGAACGGCTCCTTGTCGTTGGCGTGAACGAAGGCGTCGCAGCTGGCGATGATCTTGGCCACGGCGCGGGGGTCGGTCTCGTAAGGCAGGGAGATGACCCGGTCCTCGTCCGGCATCCCCGACCCGGCGCCGACCAAGACCAGATGATAGGGCGCACCCAGCTTCTGGACCGCCTCGATCAGCACGTCGACGTTCTTTTCCTTGGCCGGCCGTCCGGCGAAGCACAGCAGGCGCGCATCCTGGTCCAGGCCCAGTCGGTCCAGCAGCCATTGCCGGTCGCGGCGCTCGGGCCGGAAGGTGTCGATCTCGACCCCCAAAGGCCGGATGACGATATTGTCCACGCCCGCCTCTTCTAGCCGCCGGGCGATGAAGCGGCTGGGCGACACCACCCGGTCGAACTGCGAGAACAGACGCGCCCAGCGCTTCTCGACCGGCTTCTTGGCCCATTCGCCGAAATGCAGCGCCGCCAGACCCGCCGGGTCCGAATGACAGAAGCCGACGACGGGGCACCCGACGCGCTGGCCGGCCTCCAGGGCGCCCTGCCCTGGCGTATAGGGATCGCCCGCCTCGATGATCGACGGCTTCATCGCCGCGACCCAGGCGCTCCAGCGCTTGACCGACGTCGGCCAGCGGTAGCCGTCGCCGAACGGCAGCTTGGTGGCGCGCAGCCGAACCACCCCGTCCGCGCCCGCCTTGTGCCGCGCGCCCGGCACGATCAGCGAATGGCTGACGCCCGGCCGATTGGTCTCGATCCACGCCTTCTTGGACAGGAGATAGCGTTTCACGCCGCCCGAACGGGGCGCATACAGCATGGTGGTGTCCACCAGCCGCGGTCGGTCGTCCATCGCCGCCGCCTTCAGGGCGCGCAACGTGTCGGCGACTTCCACGTCCAGCCCCGGAATCAACCGGAGTTCGCTTTCCTGGACGTCGAGGTCGGTCATGCTCATGGGGCGTTCTCGTCTGGCTTGGGCTGTCGAACGCCGAAGGGGTTCGTTGGATGCGTCGTCGCGACGCGGCGCCAAGCCTTTCGTCGCCCGTAAACCCGGCCGTGGCAAAGCTCAAGAGCGGCCCCGCCAAATCGCTCCGTATTCGCTGCAAAGCTTGGATTTCGCAAAACGTCAGTCACGTCTTAGACAGGCGATCCGGCGGTTGTGGCCTTGTATTCGCCTCAAATTCGATAAACTTGAGGAAGGCTGCCGCAGACCCTGCTAAGGGGTCGCCTGTACCGTTGTGCGTGACCACCAGGGGTTTCTACCGAATGCGTATTCTGCTCGCGAGCGCCGTGGCGATCGCCCCTTTGATGGTCGCCACCGGCTCTCAGGCCGAGATCGTGATCTCGAACGCCCGCACCACGCCGATCCAGACGTCCAACGCGACCGGGACCGGCCCTGACAATATTCGCCTGGCCAGCGGCGGCAGCGTCGCGGTGACATCCGGCGCGGCGGTGACGCTGAACTCCAACCACACCGTCGATCTGGACAGCGGCAGCTCCATCACCATGGACAAGTCGGCCGACGGCTCGACCGGCCTCCTGGTCAACGGCGGCAACACCGGCTCGGTCATCGTCGGCGGCTCGATCACCGTCAACGACACGCAGGAATCGGCGGATGTCAAGGACACCGACGGCGACGGCGACCTGGACGGTCCCTTCGCCACGGGAACCGGCCGCTATGGCGTGCGCGTGGTCGGCCCCGCGCCCTTCACCGGCAACGTCCTGGTCGAAAGCACCGGCGCGATCACGGTCGAGGGTAACAACTCCTACGGCCTGGCGGTCGAGACCGGCCTGAACGGCAAGCTGCAGAGCCTGGGCACCATCCGCGTGACCGGCGACAACACGGCCGGCGTCCGCACGACCGGCCCGATCTCCGGCAATGTCGAGCTGTCGGGCGCGATTTCGGCCCTGGGCGCCAATGCGACCGGCGTGTCGATCGAGGGCGATGTGGGCGGGGCGGTCAAGATCCACTCCTCCGTCGTCGCCACCGGCTATCGCTACACGACCCCGCCGCCCGCGCGTCCGACGACCGGCACATTCGACAACGCCACCACCCTGTTCCTGGACGAACTGGACGCCGACGACCTGCTGCAGGGCGGACCGGCGGTCCGCGTCGGCGCGAACGTCGCGGGCGGCGTCCTGCTGGACAAGGCGCTCGCCTATTCCGCCGCCGGCATCGAGGGCGACGACGACGGCGACGGCATCAAGAACGGCGACGAGGACGACGACGGCGACGGCGTCAAGAACCGCGACGACCCCGACCGCAACGGCAACGGCATCCCCGACGCCAGCGAGACGACCGCCTCCATCACCTCGCTGGGCGGCGCGCCCGCCCTGCTGGTCGGTTCGACCACCCAGGCGGTGAACCTGGGCGCCGTCGGAACGGGCGACGCGGCCTATGGCCTGATCAATCGCGGCTCCATCACGGCGTCGGGCCTGTATTCGGGCGTCGAGTCGCGCGCCGTTCAGCTGGGCGTCACGGGCGGCCAGGCCGTCAACGTCGCCGGCGGCGTGCGCAACGAGGGCGGCGTGTCCTCGACCGCGGTGGACGCCAACGCCACCGGCCTGTGGATCGGTTCGGGCGTGACCGCCCCCGCCATCGTCAACACCGGCGCCATCCAGGCCGTGGCCTCGGGCAAGCAGACCCAGAGCGCGACGGGCATTCTGATCGGCGCGGGCGCCAACGTCGGCTCCCTGACCAACACCGGCAATCTGGTCGCCTCCTTCGGCGGCAATCAGGGCTCGGCCGTGGTCATCCTCGACCAGTCCGGCACCCTGACCCAGTTGAACAACGCCGGCTCCATCATCGGTTCGTTGACCCCCAACACAACCGACACCAACCCTGTGACCGGAACCGTCACCGCCATCGACCTGTCGGCCAACACCAGCGGCGTCACCCTGCGCCAGTACGGCATTCCCGCCGCCGCCGGCAGCACGGCGGTCGACACCGACAAGGACGGCGTGCCGGACGCCAACGAGCCGGCCATCGTCGGCGCGATCAAGCTGGGCTCGGGCGCCGACACGCTCAATATCGAGAACGGCGTCGTCAACGGCGACATCGACTTCGGCGCCGGAGCGGACAGGCTGAACATCAGCGGCGGCGCCGTGGTGACCGGCGCGATCAAGAACGGCGACAACCTGCTGGACATCAACATCGGCAAGGGCACGCTGAATGCGACCCAGGCCGGCGCCGTGAACATTTCCAGCCTGAACGTCGGCGCCGAGGGTTCGCTGCTGGTCAATCTGGACCCGGCCAACGACCGCGCCGGCGGCTTCAACGTCAGCGGTAACGCCACCCTGGCGACCGGCTCGACGCTGGGCGTGCGCTTCTCCTCGCTGCTGGACGGGCCCGAGCGGTTCGACATCATCACCGCCGGCTCGCTGAACGTGGGCCAGATCAACCAGAGCCAGCTGACCGACAATTCGCCCTACCTCTATGTGGTCGAGGCCGGCGTCAATCAGGCGGCCAACACCGTCTATGTCGACGCCCGTCGCCGCACGGCCGCCGAGGCCAATCTGATCCCGGTCGAGGCGTCCGCCTACGACGCCGTCTATGCGGCCCTGGGGTCCAATGAGACGGTGCGCAATCTGTTCCTGTCTCAGACGACGCGCGACGGCTTCATCGACGCCTATGAGCAGATGCTGCCCGACCACTCCGGCGGTCCGCTGATGTCGCTGTCGGCCGGCGTCGACGCCGTGACCCGCGCCCTGACCGGCCGCAACGCCGTCGCCGCCCCGGGCGAAACCAGCGCCTGGGTGCAGGAGATCAACTTCTACGCCGACAAGGACAAGACAGATTCCTACGGCTTCCGCTCCGAAGGGTTCGGCGTCGCGGGCGGCGTGGAGAAGGGCACCGGCCTCGGCGCCGTCGGCATCTCGGCCGCCTTCACCTCCTCGGACATCAAGGACCCCGAGTCCGAGGCCGAGGAAGTCCTGTCCGCTAACCTCTTGGAGCTGGGCCTCTACTGGCGCGCCCAGGGCCAGTACTGGACGACCTGGGCCCGCGCGGCCGGCGGCTACGCCAGCTTCAGCGCCGACCGCTCCCTGGTGGCCAGCGGCGTCTATCTGAACAACAAGTCCGACTGGCACGGCTGGACCGCCGCCGTCGCGGGCGGCGCCAGCTACGAGCGCAACTTCGGTCGCCTGAACATTCGTCCCGAACTGTACGGCGAGTATTTCCGCCTGTCGGAAGGCGCCCGCAGCGAGAGCGGCGGCGGCGACGGCTTCGATCTGGACATCGATTCGCGCGACAGCCACATCTTCTCGGCCGTGGCGGCGATGAACATCGGCTACGGCTTCGGCCGCAACGGCTGGATCCGGCCCGAACTGCGCGTCGGCTATCGCCAGAACATCTCGGTGGACGCCGGCGAGACCATCGCCCGCTTCGCCAGCGGCGGCCCGGACTTCATCCTGTCGCCGGACGCCATCGAAGGCGGCGGGCCGATCCTGGGCTTCCGCCTGAACTTCGGCAACGAGCTGGGGATGCTGTCGCTGACCGGCGACGCGGAACTGCTGGAAGACTACGTCCGCTACTCGCTGCTGCTGCGGGCCAGCTTCCGCTTCTGATCGGAAGACACACAGCCAGAAACACGAAAGGCCGCCGGAGCGATCCGGCGGCCTTTTGTTATGGTAGGCGGCGACGGGTTCGAACCGCCGACCCTCTCGGTGTAAACGAGATGCTCTGACCAGCTGAGCTAGCCGCCCTCAAATCGGAGACGGGCTTATGCCCTTCCCGCCTCAACCGTTCAAGGCGCTTTTCAAACCTTCGCCGGGACGAAAGCGCGCGGTGCGGGACGCCGGCCGGGCCACGGCCGCGCCGGTCTGGGGATTGCGGGCCACACCCGCCTTGCGATCCACGGCGACGAAGCTGCCGAAGCCGATCAGCTTGACGTCCTGTCCCTTGGTCAGGGCCTCGGCGACGCCGTCGGTGAAGGCTTCCAGCGCGGATTTCGCCTGGTCGCGGCTGATGTTCGCCGCTGCGGCCATGCGGCCGATCAGTTCTGCCTTGGTCATCCTGCCCTCCACGCCGAATCAGTAAAGGGCAGATCGGCGGTTGCGTCAAAAACGAAAACGCCGCCGGCTGCTGACCGGCGGCGCCTCCTCTTCAACCGGGCGTCAGTGACTGACGGTCGCGGCAGGTCCGTCCAGCGGGGGCACGGGGGCCGGCAGCGGTTCGGCCGCCTCGTCCCATTCGACCGGGGTCAGGGTGCCGACCAGGGCCCATTTCAGCGCCTCGTCCGCCGTGGAGATCGGCACGATCTCCAGCGCCGACTTCACATTGTCCGGCACCTCGGCCAGGTCCTTCTCGTTCTCCTGCGGGATCAGCACGGTCTTGACGCCCGAGCGCAAGGCCGCGAGCAGCTTCTCCTTCAAGCCGCCGATGGCGGTGACGCGACCACGCAGGGTGATCTCGCCGGTCATGGCGATATCCTTCCTGATCGGGATGCCGGTCAGGACCGAGACCATGGCCACCGTCATGGCGACGCCGGCGGACGGGCCGTCCTTGGGCGTGGCGCCGTCCGGCACGTGGACGTGGATGTCGGTCTTCTCGAACACCGGCGGCTTGACGCCGAAGGCCAGGGCCCGCGACCGCACATAGGAGGCCGCCGCCGAGATCGACTCCTTCATCACATCCTTCAGATTGCCGGTCACCGTCATGCGGCCGCGACCGGGCATCTTTATCGCCTCGATGGTCAGGATGTCGCCGCCGAACTCGGTCCAGGCCAGGCCGGTGACGATGCCGACCTGATCCTCCTCGTCCGTCTCGCCATAGCGGAACTTCTTGACGCCCGCATAGTCGGCCAGCTTGGCCTCGTCGACCGTGATCGACTTGGCGCCGGTCTTGGCCATTTCGCGCACGGCCTTGCGCGCCAGTCCGCCCAGAGCGCGCTCCAACGAACGCACCCCGGCCTCGCGGGTATAATAGCGGATCAGGTCGCGGATCGTCTCGTCCGGCACGATCAGTTCGCCGCCCTTCAGGCCGTGGTCCGCCAACTGTTTGGGCAGGACGTGACGCTTGGCGATCTCGACCTTCTCGTCCTCGGTGTAGCCCGACACCCGGATGATCTCCATCCGGTCCATCAGCGGCTGCGGCATGTTCAGGCTGTTCGCGGTCGTCACGAACATGACCTGCGACAGGTCGTAGTCCACCTCCAGATAGTGGTCGCCGAAGGTCGAGTTCTGCGCGGGATCCAGCACCTCCAGCAGGGCCGAAGATGGATCGCCGCGCCAATCGGAACCCAGCTTGTCGATCTCGTCCAGCAGGACGAAGGCGTTGGTCGTCTTGGCTTTCTTCATCGACTGGATGATCTTGCCGGGCATGGAGCCGATATAGGTCCGGCGGTGACCCCGGATCTCGCTTTCGTCCCGCACGCCGCCCAGCGACATGCGGACGTATTCACGCCCCGTCGCCTTGGCGATGGACTTGGCCAGCGAGGTCTTGCCGACGCCGGGAGGGCCGACCAGGCACAGGATGGGCCCCTTAAGGCTGCCGGTGCGGGCCTGGACCGCCAGATATTCGATGATCCGTTCCTTGACCTTCTCCAGACCGAAGTGATCCTCTTCCAGGATGTCCTCGGCCTTCTGCAAGTCGATCGGCTTCTGCTTGGCCTTGCCCCACGGCACGGACAGCAGCCAGTCGAGATAGTTGCGGACCACGGTCGATTCCGCCGACATCGGCGACATGTTGCGCAGCTTCTTGACCTCGGCCTCGGCCTTGGTGCGGGCCTCCTTGGACAGGCGCGTCTTACGGATGCGCTTCTCCAGGTCCATGATCTCGTCGCGCGCGTCGTCCGTCTCGCCCAGCTCGCGCTGGATCGCCTTCATCTGCTCGTTCAGATAATATTCGCGCTGGGTCTTCTCCATCTGGCGCTTCACGCGCGAGCGGATCTTCTTCTCGACCTGAAGGACGCTGATCTCGCCCTCCATCAGGCCATAGACCTTCTCCAGCCGCTTGGGCACGTCGAAAGTTTCCAGCAGGCCCTGTTTGTCGGCGATCTTGACCGACAGATGGGCCGCGACCGAGTCCGCCAGCTTGGAGGCGTCGGTGATCTGGGGGATGGAGCTGAGGGCCTCGGGCGGCACCTTCTTGTTCAGCTTCACATAGTTTTCGAACTGCTCGACCACGGCGCGCAGCATGGCCTCGGCCTGGGAGGTTTCGCCCGGCTCGTCCTCGATCTCGACAGCCTCGGCCTCGAAATACTCCTCGCGGTCGGTGAAGCGGGTCAGGCGCGCGCGGCCCTTGCCCTCGACCAGCACCTTGACGGTGCCGTCAGGCAGTTTCAGCAGTTGCAGCACCGAGGCCAGGACCCCGATGGGATAGATGGCGTCCGGCGACGGGTCGTCGTCCACGCTGTTCTTCTGGGTGGCCAGAAGGATCTGCTTCTCGCCCTTCATGATCTCGTCGAGGGCCTTCACCGACTTCTCGCGGCCGACGAACAGCGGCACGACCATGTGCGGGAAGACGACGATGTCCCGCAGCGGCAGGACGGGCAGGATCTTGGATTCAGTCATGATGCACATACTCCCGGGCCATTGCGTATCTCCGGCCCGCCGCCACGGTCGCCCGGACAACAGGCCCGGACAGCGCGTGACGACCCGTCGATTCCGACGGCGTTCGGATGAGTATGTGGTTTGAAAGACCCGCGGTTCAAGCGTGACGGGCGAACGGCCCACATCTGCGTGGGTCCGTGACCCGCTCCGCGCGCGCTTTATGCCCCCATTATGCCGCGCGGCGCTTTCGACATGGCGGCTTTACTGGGTTCGGGCGTCTTCTGCGGGTCCGAGGAGATGACCATGAGCCGTTCACACCTGCTGGCGGAAACCCTCAAACGTCCAGCGCCAAAGCCGTCCACCGTCCAGATGGCGATGACATTCATCGGCGCCCTGTTCGGCGCGCCGATTCCCCGGGGGCCGTCGCGATGATGCAGGGCTATATGGAGGGTGGGGCGGCGCACCGCGCCCTTCCCAAACGATACAGGGTCGTTCCGCGTGGTAGCGGCTGGGCGGTGGCGATCGACAACGCCTCCACCCGCCCCATGCCCGACCGCAGCGCCGCTGAGCGTCTCGCCGCACGCCTTCAGGCCGAGGTCGACCGGCTGGACCGCGACCAGCACAGGCGCACCCAATGATCGCCCTGCCCGCCCCGCCCGCCGTCGAGACGCTGACGATCCAACCCCTTGGCGATCGCTGGCGCGTCACGTCCAGCGATGGGCTGTTCGAAGGCGTCTTCATCGACGCCAGAAGTGCGGTTCGCTGCGCGAGAGATGAGGTCGAGGCTCACCCCGGCCACTTGCTGGTGTTGCCGGGCCCGAGTCTCGCGGCCTGACCCAAAGAAAAAGGCCGGAGCGATCACGCTCCGGCCTTCATCCATCGTGTTGTCGGCTGACGGTTCAGGCCGCGCCGTCGGCCTTCTTCTTCGACGCTTCCGAATAGATCAGCAGAGGCTGGGCCTTGCCGTCGATGACCTCGGCGTTGACCACCACCTCTTCGACGCCTTCGAAGGTCGGCAGTTCGAACATGGTCTCCAGCAGAATGCCTTCCAGGATGGAGCGCAGACCGCGCGCGCCGGTCTTGCGCGTGATGGCCTTCTTGGCGACGGCGGTCAGGGCGTCGTCGGTGAAGGTCAGTTCGACATTCTCCATCTCGAACAGACGCTTGTACTGTTTGACCAGGGCGTTCTTCGGCTCGGTCAGAATGGTGACCAGCGCGGCTTCGTCCAGGTCCTCCAGCGTCGCCAGAACCGGCAGACGGCCGATGAACTCGGGGATCAGGCCGAACCGCATCAGGTCGTCAGGCTCGACGCCCTTCAGGATGTCGCCCGTCCGCCGCTCGTCGATTTCCTTGACCTGGGCGCCGAAGCCGATGGAGGCCCCCGCGCCGCGCGCCGAGATCACCTTCTCCAGCCCGGCGAAGGCGCCGCCGACGATGAACAGGATGTTGGCGGTGTCGACCTGCAGGAATTCCTGCTGCGGGTGCTTGCGGCCGCCCTGCGGGGGCACGGAGGCGACGGTGCCTTCCATGATCTTCAGCAGGGCCTGCTGCACGCCCTCGCCCGACACGTCGCGGGTGATCGAGGGATTGTCGGACTTGCGCGAAATCTTGTCGATCTCGTCGATGTAGACGATGCCGCGCTGGGCCCGTTCGACGTTGTAGTCCGACGCCTGCAGCAGCTTCAGGATGATGTTCTCGACATCCTCGCCCACATAGCCGGCTTCGGTCAGGGTGGTGGCGTCGGCCATGGTGAAGGGCACGTCGATGATGCGCGCCAGCGTCTGGGCCAAGAGCGTCTTGCCCGAGCCGGTCGGCCCGATCAGCATGATGTTGGACTTGGCCAGTTCGACGTCGTTGTTCTTCGTCGCGTGGTTCAGACGCTTGTAGTGATTGTGCACCGCGACCGACAGCACCTTCTTGGCGTGGGCCTGGCCGATGACATAGTCATCCAGCACGTCGCGGATTTCCTTGGGCGAAGGCACGCCGTCGGTCGTCTTCTTGAAGCCGATCTTGTGCTCTTCACGGATGATGTCCATGCACAGTTCGACGCACTCGTCGCAAATGAACACGGTCGGGCCCGCGATCAGTTTGCGGACCTCGTGCTGGCTCTTTCCGCAGAACGAGCAGTACAGGGTGCTTTTGGCGTCAGAGCCGGCTGCTTTGGTCATAGACCCTTATCTCACTCCCGCGGTGCGGACCGAAATGGCCCGTAACGCGCTTCCCTCACGTTGATTCCAGCACTCTGGACGCGAAGGTCTTCAAAAAATGACAATCACCCATCACACGTTCCACGACAACCCCGAAGGCGACGGGGGATTGTTGCAGTGCGTGGATGGATCAGTGTCGACGGGGATCAAGGCGAATGTCTGACATGGGAAATGCGGGTGCGGAGCGCCAGTCCCCTCGCCCCGACCAGCCGATCGTGGCCTTCGATTTCGACGGCACACTGACGATTCGCGACAGTTTCACCGAATTCCTGCGCTGGCGTGTCGGACCAGGCGGCTGGGCGCTGGGCCTGGTCAAGCTGGCGCCCGCCCTGGCCGCCTATGCCCGCGACCGCGACCGGGGACGCATCAAGGCCGCCTCGGTGCGCGAGTTTCTGCACGGCGTGGACCGCCACACGCTGGAGGTGGAGGCCGCCCGGTTCGCCGATCAGGTCTGGCCCCGCTTCATGCGACCGGATGCGCTGAAGGTCTGGGACGACTGGGGCCGGCGCGGCGCCCACCGCGTCATCGTGACCGCCTCGCCCGTCGCCACGGTCGCCCCCTTCGCGAAACGCCTGGGCGCCGAGGCCCTGCTGGGGACCGAGTTCGTCTTCGACGCCCAGGATCGGATCACGGGCGACTTCGCCGGCCCCAACTGTCGCGGCGCGGAAAAGGTGCGGCGGCTGAAGGCGGCCTATGGCGACACCATGACGCTGGCCGCCGCCTATGGCGACACCTCGGGCGACGCCGAAATGCTGGCGATGGCCCAGGAGGCCGGCTTCCGCGTCTTTCGCGAGAAGCCCTGACCCTTAGTTGCCGTCGGCGTCGACGTCGAACACCATCGGCTTGCCGCGCGTCGTCGGGTCCCAGCCCGCCGCAATGATGGAGGCGACGGCGGTGCGCACCGCATCGACATTGACCCGCTGCTTCTCGACGTCCGGCCGGCCGTTGGGGCGCAGCGGCGGCGGAAACTGCACGATCGCCTCGCGCTTGTAGTCCAGGTGGCGCAGCGACACGGCCATCCCCTCCCAGACATTGCCGCCCTTGGGCCGGGGCTGGCGACGCAGCTCCCACACATAGGCCTCGCCGTCGACCTCGACCTGGCCGGTTTGATCTCGCGTGAACTGCATGACGGTTCCGATAGCACAAATGAAAAGGGCGCGCCGCGATGGGCGCGCCCTTCCGGTTTCGATCCGGTCGGATCAGTGGCCGGGCGTCTTCACGCCGTCGGCGTCGGCCTGTTCGCGGCGATCATAGACGTGGTCCACGATGCCCCAGGCCTTGGCCTCCTCGGCAGACATGAAGTGGTCGCGGTCCAGCGTCTTCTCGACCTCCTCATAGGTGCGGCCGGTGTGGTGGACGTAAATCTCGTTCAGACGCTTCTTGGTGTAGCGGATGTCGGCGGCGTGCAGCTCGATATCCGACGCCTGGCCCCGGAACCCGCCCGACGGCTGGTGCACCATGACCCGCGCGTTCGGCAGGGCGATCCGCTGGCCGGCCGCGCCCGCTGTCAGGATCAACGATCCGGCCGAGGCGGCCATGCCCATCACCACGGTCGACACCGGCGACTTGATGTATTGCATGGTGTCGTAGATCGCGAGCGCCGAGGTCACCTGACCGCCGGGGCTGTTGATGTACATGCTGATCTCCTTCTTCGGATTTTCCGATTCCAGGAACAGCAGTTGCGCGCAGATCAGCGACGCCATGCCGTCCTCGAACGGCCCCGTCAGAAAAATGATCCGCTCGCGCAGCAGACGCGAGAAAATATCAAAGGACCGCTCGCCCCGGCTGGATTGCTCCACCACCATCGGCACGAGGTTCATATTCATCAGTTCGATCGGATCGCGCATGGATGCCTTTTTGGTCTTACGGACTGCGGCCGCAGTGGATGCGACGGCTTTGCACTCAGCATATCGCGTTCGACGCCTGCGTATGCAAGCGCCCGGTCAGCGCGGCTGTGACTCTTCCGGCTCGCCGGACGAGCGGCGACGCCGGGCTTCCAGCCTGTCCGACACCGCCGCCTCCTGGGCGCGGGCCGAGGCGCGATCCGGTTCGGCTTCGTACAGGGCATGCAGATAGGCCAGGTCCCAGTCCGTCATCCCCGTAATCCCCTCCGGTGCGTTGAACAGGTTCAGGATGGTGGGCTGATCCGAATAATCCGAGCGTGGATCGACCTGAGCGAGCACCACCATGGCCGTGTAATCCAACAGCGCCGGCAACATCACGCCGTTGGCCTTGGCCATATCGATGACGACCGTGGCCGAGCGAAGATCGTAACGAAGCGGCGAACGCATCCGGCTGACCGTTCTTGAGCCGATGCTCGGCGGATCCTCTCCGGCGACCCGCGCCGCCAGCTGTCCTGTATCGACGGATACGGGCAATGAAATATGCCACCATCGCACAGGCGCATCGCTGGTCTTGAACCGTTCCAGCGCCGCCAGCCCCATGTTGGTGTTGTCGATGGGCGGCCGGAATCGACGACGCCAACCTTCGACCAAGGCGGAGGCGACGGCCGAGCCATCGTCGGCGGCGATCACCAGCACATTGGGCGTACACCCCGGCGCCCCGACGCTCACGCCAAGTTCCGTGGCGATATCGCCAATCCGATCCGCCAGCATCTGGCCGTAGGGCGCCTTCATATTGGCCACGCTGACGCAGATGGGCGTATTCCACCGTCCCAATCGGGCGCCGGCCGGCGCCGCCGCGACCCGCTGGACGAACTGCTGCGCCGCCTGGCGTGTCGAACGCCCCTCGACCGTGATGTCCTCAAGATCCACTGGCGGGGGTGTGGGCGCGGGATCCTGCGCCTGGACGCCGGATGCGAGAAGAGCGGCCAGGAACGCGACGGACAGGGACATGGGGATCAGCCTCGGAAAGCAAAAAGGGCCCGCATCGCGGACCCTTCAAGCTTTACAGAAGAATGTGACACAACCGCCAGTTAAACGATTGTAATCCTGGGCTCAGCCCTCTTCGTCCTCTTCCTTCAGCAGCTCTTCCTTGGTGATCGGCTTGTCGGTCACGTCGGCGACGCCCACGATCAGGTCGACGACCTTCTCTTCATAGATGGGGGCGCGCATCTGGGCGGCGGCGTTGGGGTTCTGGCGGTAGAAGTTCAGGACGGCCTGTTCCTGGCCCGGATAGTTGCGGGCTTCCTGCAGGATGGCGGCGTTCAGCTCCTGATCCGTGACCTGGACGTTGTTGGCGCGGCCGATCTCGGCCAGCACCAGGCCCAGGCGCACGCGGCGCTCGGCGATCTTGCGGTATTCGGCCTTCAGGTCCTCGTCGGACTTGGCGGCGTCCTCTTCCGGCAGACGGCCGGCGGCCTTGTCGGCCTCGACCTGCTGCCAGATGCCGTCGAACTCGGCGTCCACCATCTTGGGCGGCAGCGGGAAGTCGTGGGCTTCGTCCAGCTGGTCCAGCAGGGCGCGCTTCAGCTTGAAGCGGGCGGCGCCGGCGTATTGCTGGTCCAGATTGGACTTCAGCAGTTCCTTCAGCTTGTCCAGCGATTCCAGACCGATGCGGGTGGCGAAATCGTCGTCGATCTTGGATTCGGCCTCGGCCTTGATCGCCTTCACCTTGATGTCGAAGGTGGCCAGTTTGCCGGCCAGATGGGCGGCCTGATAGTCGGCCGGGAAGGTGACCTCGATGGTCTTTTCCTCGCCGACCTTGGCGCCGGTCAGCTGCTCCTCGAAGCCGGGGATGAAGCGGCCCGAGCCGATCACCAGGTCCGCGTCCTCGGCGGCGCCGCCTTCGAAGGGTTCGCCGTCCAGCTTGCCCAGGAAGTCGATCGTCAGCTGGTCGCCCTCGGCGGCCTTGACCGTCTTGCCCTTCTTGTCTTCGTAGGTCTTGGCCTGACCGGCCAGTTCCGTCAGGGCTTCGTCCAGATCGGCGTCCGACGCTTCATAGGTCGGGCGTTCCAGCTTCAGGGTCTTGGGATCGACCGGCTCGAACTCCGGCATGATCTCCAGCGACATTTCATAGGCCAGGTCTTCCTGACCGGCGATGACCTTGTCCATGTCGCTGGTCAGCTTCATCTCGGCCGGCGCGGCCGGACGAATCTTGGCCTCGTCCAGGGCCTTCTGGCTGGTTTCATTCAGCTCGGCGTTGATGATCTCGCCCATGAACTCGCGGCCGAAGGTCTTCTTGACGTGGGCGACCGGCACCTTGCCCGGACGGAAGCCCTTCAGCTTCACCTGCGGGGCGACTTCCTTGACGCGGGCCTCGAGCTTTTCGTTCAGCTCCGCGACGGGAATGGTGACCGCGATCACGCGGCTGAGGCCTTCGTTCGACTTTTCGACGACTTGCATGGTCGGGACTTCTGACGCTCTGGGGCGCATGAGCCATCGGGACGGCCGGCGCGGAATGGATAAAGCAAGAAGGCCGCCCCGTGTGGAGCGGCGCCTCGAAGCCCGCCCTTATGTCGAGAAGGGCCCCAAAGGTCAACGCGAGCGTGATCGCCGCCGGTGGTTTCGCGCATCGGCCGGCCTTATATTGGCGCGATGAGCCAGCCCGCCTCCCCCATCGGCGTCTTCGTCACGCCCGTCACCCCGCTTCAGCAGAACTGCACGACCGTCTGGTGCACGGCCACGAACAAGGCCGCCGTCATCGACCCTGGCGGATCGGTGAATGTGATTCTGAACGAGGTCGCGCGGCGCGGCCTGACGCTGGACCAGATCTGGATCACCCACGGCCATCTGGATCACGCGGGCGGGGCGGCCGAGATGCAGGAAAAGAGCGGCGTCCAGATCGTCGGACCGCAGAAGGCCGATCAGTTCTGGATCGACCGCATCGTCGAAAGCGGCCGGATGTACGGCCTGCCCGACGCGCGCCCGTTCACCCCCGACCGCTGGCTGGAAGACGGCGACACGGTCAGCCTGGGCGAGACACAGTGGGAGGTGCGCCACTGTCCCGGACACACGCCCGGTCACGTCGTCTTCTTCAACCGCGCGGCGCGATTCGCTCAGGTCGGCGATGTTCTGTTCAAGGGGTCAGTTGGGCGCACCGATTTCCCGATGAGCGATCCGCCCGCCCTGATCCGTTCCGTGGTCGAAAAGCTGTGGCCGCTGGGCGACGACGTGACCTTCGTGCCGGGACACGGGCCGATCTCGACCTTCGGCGAGGAACGTCGAACCAATCCGTTCGTCTCGGACGCCGCGCTCAGCCAGGCCCCGATCCGGCGAGAGCCGGTCGGCCCCGCCTGACGATCAGCGACGCAGCCACAGGCCGATGATGACGCCGACGCCCAGGGCGTAGAGGGTCATGCGGATCGGCTCGTCGCGGATGCCGTCGCGCGCATCGTCGATCTGGTGCGAGACCTTTTGGCGCACCCGCTCGGCGTCGTCCTTGACCGCCTGACGCACGGAGGTGGTCGGGGCGAAGCTGTCGCCTTCGTCCGAGGCCAGTATGGCGTCCGCCTGGCGATCCAGCCGCTGGTTCAGGCTGTCGTCTTCGATGACGATGTCGTCGGGGGTCGGGGCGGCGATGGGGCTCTGTGTCATGTCGGTCTCCGGGTTCGCAGATCAAACCAGCCGCGACCCCCGAGGTTCCCCTGCGGCATGAAGGCGCGCAAGTCGGGCGAACGCGGCGTCGCGCCGGGCGTTGTCTGCTCAACGCAAGGAGATCGTCATGACCTATATCGAGCCGACGCCGTCGGGCGCCCCGCAGCCCGAAATCCCGCCTGCCCCCTCGCCCGAACCCGAAATCCTGCCGTCGGATACGCCCGACGAAGTTCCGCCCATGGAACCCGGCGGCGGCGATGAAGGTGATTCGCGCCCCTATGGCTGATGGCCGAAGTCGAGGCGCGAAGAGATGCTCAGAGCCGTGACAGTAAAACAGGGTTCCGAACGGAACCGTCACCGAGTCACTGGGTTCACTTCAGCAAGCGCAACGGCGACACTGAAAGGAAGACCGATGGACAGCCAACCCACCCGACCCTCAGGCGTTTCCAAGCGAGGCTTTGCTTCAATGGACCCCGAACGTCAGCGCGAGATCGCCCGCAAGGGCGGCGCCAGCGTCCCCAGCGAGAAGCGCAGCTTCTCCCAGGATCGCAGCCTGGCCGCCCAGGCCGGCCGCAAGGGCGGCGAGGCGTCGCATGGCGTGAAAAAGGATCCGGCGGAAAAGCCGGACTGAGGGTCTCTATCCCACTCCACATCAAAGGGCGGCTCATCGCAGGATGAGCCGCCCTTTCTTGTTGCGACAGCCGCAGAGGCGGCCGATCAGCCGCGCAGCAGCGACAGGGCCACGCTGGGTTCCGGCGACACGTCCAGGCGGGAAACCGTCCACCCCGCCGCCTCGGCCATGGCCGTGATGGTCTCGGGCGTGAACTTGCGCGAGCTTTCGGTGTGGATCGTCTCGCCCTCCATGAAGCGGAAGGTCCGGCCGTCGATGTGGGCGATGGTGGGCTTGGTCGCGCGAAGATGCATCTCCATGCGCGACGCCTGCGGGTTCCAGACGGCCTGGTGCGCAAAGGCGTCCAGGTCGAAATCGGCGTCCAGCTCGGCGTTGGCCCGGACCAGCAGGTTCATGTTGAACGCCGCCGTCACGCCCTGCGCATCGTCATAGGCGGCCACCAGCACGCCGGCGTCCTTGACCAGGTCGGTCCCCAGGATGAACAGGCTGCCCTCCCCCAGCATCCGACGCGCCGCCGCCAGGAAGCGCACCGCCTCGTCCGGCTGCAGATTGCCGATGGTCGATCCGGGGAAGAAGCCGATCCGCCGCCCCTTTGGCAGGTCGTCCGGCAGCGGCGACAGATGTTCGAAATCGCCCAGCACCGGCTGCACCCGCAGCCCCGGATAGTCGGCGCCGATCCGATGGGCGGCGTCCACCAGGGCGCTTTCGCTGATGTCCAGCGGCACATAGGCGCCCAGGTCCGGCACGGCGTCCAGCAGGATGCGCGTCTTCTCGCTGGCGCCCGAACCGAACTCCACCAGAACCGCGTCCGGTCCGAAGTCGGCGGTCAGCTCCGCCGCCCGTTCGCGCAGCAGAGCCGTCTCCTGGCGCGTCGGATAATATTCCGTCAGGGCGGTGATGTCCTCGAACAGGCGCGACCCTTCGGCGTCATAGAACCATTTGGGCGGCACGGCCTTTTGCGGCTGCGACAGGCCGTCGATCATGTCGCGGCGGAAGGCCCTGGTCTGGGCGTCGTCCGCATGGGGCGCGGCGCGACGCCCGGCGGCGTCTTCGGCTAGTCTCAGACCCATGAAGGCCCACCTTTGCTGGGGATAGTAGAAGTTGCGGTAGGTCAGGCGCGCATGGCCGGGCGGCGTGGCGAAGGCGCCGCCGCGCAGCACCATCTGGTTGGCCATGAACTTGCCGTTGTATTCGGCGGCCGTGCCCGGCGTGGGCTGGAATCCCGGATAGGGGGCATAGGCGCTGGCGGTCCACTGCCACACCTCGCCCGACAGGTTGGAGAAGGCGTCGCCCTTCGTCGCGGCCGCGTGTTCCCACTCCGCCTCGGTCGGCAAACGCTTGCCGGCCCAACGCGCATAGGCGTCGGCCTCGTAGAAGCTGATGTGTCGCACCGGGGCGGCCGGATCGACGGGCGCGCGGCCCGTCAGGCCCATCACGGTCCAGTCCTCGCCGTCGCGCCGCCAGTAATGCGGCGCGGTCCAGCCCTCGGCCTTCACCACCGCCCAGCCGTCCGACAGCCACAGGTCGGCGCGCCCATAGCCGTCGTCGGCCATGAACCGCATCCAGTCGTCGTTCGTCACCAGATCGGCGGCCAGGGCGAACGGCTCCAGCCAGACCTTGTGCGCCGGACCTTCGTTGTCGAAGGCGAAGCCCGCTTCGTCGTGGCCGATCGCGACCAGGCCGCCGTCGAAGGCGACCGCGCCGCCGCGCGCGGTCTCGACCGGCCGGGCGCGCGGTTCGACCTCATAGGCGGCCGGGTCCAGCGGCGAGCGCGACATCAGGTTCAGCATATCCATCAGGAACAGCTCCTGATGCTGCTGGTCGTGATGCAGGCCCAGCTCCAGCAGATAGCGGTGCTGTCCGCCCGACGGCGCCTGGGCCAGCCAGTCAACCATGCGCCGGTCGATCTCTCGGCGATAGGCCAGCACCTCCTCGACCGAGGGCCGGGTCATCAAGCCGCGCTGATGACGCGCCACCCGCTCGCCCAGCGCCTCGTAGTAGGAGTTGAACAGCTGCTGGAAACGCGGATCGACCGGCCGATAGGCCGGGTCGTCGCCCAGGATCATCGCCTCGAAGAACCAGCTGGTGTGGGCCAGATGCCATTTGCCGGGGCTGCAATCCGGCATGGACTGGGCCGACAGATCCTCGACCGACAGACCCTGCGCCAGATCGACCATGGCGGCCCGCACGTCGCGGTAACGCGCCACATCGGACGCTGCCCCGACAACGGGTTCAAAGCGCGCATTCATGTCAGCCGTTCCGTGGCAAGACCGCTCGACGACCCCGACCATACGCCCTGTCGTTCCCAGGAATCCCGAACGTGGTTTTCCCGTGAAGGTTCCCAACCGATTGGGTCGAAACGACTTTCCGGCCGCTCTCGCTCAGCGCGCCGGACGCCCTCCGTGCTTGGCGTATTCCAGCCGCGCGATGGTGCGGTTGTGAACCTCGTCCGGGCCGTCGGCGATGCGCAGGGTGCGCACCCCGGCATACAGCTCGGCCAGAGGCGTATCGCCCGACACGCCGGCCCCGCCAAACGCCTGGATGGCGTCGTCGATGACCTGAAGCGCCATCTTCGGCGCGGCCACCTTGATCTGGGCGATCTCCGAGCGGGCGTTCTTGGCCCCCGCCTCGTCCATCATCCACGCGGCCTTCAGCACCAAGAGGCGGCACATCTCGATATTGGTGCGGGCGTCGGCGACGCGCTGCTCCCACACCGAATGTTCGGCCAGCTGTTTTCTAAAGGCGGTGCGGTTCAAGAGCCGCGTCACCATCAGCTCCAGCGCCCGTTCCGCCGCCCCGATCACGCGCATGCAGTGGTGGATGCGGCCCGGCCCCAGCCGCCCTTGCGCGATCTCGAAGCCCCGCCCCTCGCCGGCGATCAGGTTTTCGACTGGCACCCGCACATTCTCCAGCACCACCTCGGCATGGCCGATGGGCTTCTCGTCATAGCCGAACACCGACAGCATCCGCTCGACGCGGAATCCGGGCGCATCCACCGGCACGATGACCTGCGACTGCTGGGCGTGGGTCGCCGCGTCCGGGTCGGTCTTGCCCATGACGATGGTCATGGCGACGTTCGGATGGCCCATGTTGGTCGACCACCATTTGCGGCCGTTGATGACGTAGTGATCGCCGTCGCGCTCGATCCGGGTCTGGATGTTCGTGGCGTCCGAGGAGGCGACCTCCGGCTCGGTCATCAGGAAGGCCGAACGGATTTCGCCGGCCATCAGCGGCTTCAGCCAGCGATCCTGCTGGGCCGCATTCCCGTACATATGCAGCACTTCCATATTGCCGGTATCGGGGGCGTTGCAGTTGAACACCTCGGCCGACCACAGATGCCGGCCCATCATCTCGGCCAGCGGCGCATAGTCCAGATTGGTCAGACCCGCCCCGTGTTCGCCGGGCAGGAACATGTTCCACAGGCCCGCCTCGCGCGCGGCGGCCTTCATCGCCTCCATGACGGGCGGCTGGCGGGTCGAATCCTCGCGCACCTGGGCGAAATAGTCATGCTCGCGCGGGATCACCTGCTCGTCCAGGAAACGGCGGACGCGGGCGTGCCAGTCCAGGGCGCGGTCGGAATGTTTGAAGTCCATGTCGTTTCCTCTTCCCGTTCGCGCTTCTGCCGAGCGCTCGATACGAAAACGGCGCGGCCCCTGGTCGGGAGCCGCGCCGCCCTAAATGGTCGTTCAGACCGGCATCAGCGCTTCAGCAGCGGCGCCAGCTTCTGGGCGATCATCATGTCGCCGGCGATCTTCAGCTTGCCCTGCATGAAGGCCATCATCGGGTCCAGCTTGCCTTCCGACAGCGCCATGAAGTCATCCCACTTGATCGAGACGGTGGCGTCGGCGGGCTTGTCTTCGTTCGTCACCGTGTTCGGCGTGGAGGCGCCGTCGATGAATATCTTGCCCTGGTCGCCCAGGTCGAGCTTGACGGTCTTGCCGAGGCCGGAGTTGTCGCCGACGGCGCCGCGGATGTGTTCGGTGACTTGTGCGAGATCGGGCATTGGGGCGTCTCCCTGTTGGACGTTGTCGTTACGGGTTAGCCCGCATCGGCGGGGGCGCCAAGATCACGTCGGGGAAAGGTTGGATCACTTCTCCTCGGGCTCGCGTGCATAGAGGGCCGTCGCGCCCACGGCGACCATGAAGAAGACGAAGGCCGCGACGATGGCGGCGATGAAGGGAACGGCGGCTTCGGGCATCGGAAATCTCCTTTGCCGAACGTGTGCGCGCGAACGCCCACGGCCGCCTTGATCAGGATCAAACCGTCAGGCGTCGGGGTCGCCGTCGCGAAACCGCCACTTCATGACCAGCACCCCCGACGCCATCACCAGGGCGCAGGCGTTGGCGACCGTGACCGGCCAGGCCTTGGTCATCACCCCATAGACGACCCACAGCACGAAACAGGTCACCGTCAGCGAATAGGTCTTCAGACTGACCGACGACGCATCGCGCTCTTTCCAGATCTTGATCGCCTGGGGCGCGAAACTGGTGATGGAACACACCGCCGCCGCCGAACCGACGACATTGGCGATCAGGTCGCTCATGGGGCGACCTTCCGCGTGCTTTCGCCCTGTCTCGCCATCCTTGAACCCTCACCCGCGGCCTTCGGCCCCACTCTCCGAAAGCGCGGCGGAGCGAAAGGATGCTCGACCGGCGGGTCCGACCGTCAGTCCGCGTTGGGCGCGGCCCGCTTGCCGATGGTGCGGTCCAGGAAGTCCAGATAGGTGCGCCATTGCTGCAGTTGCCTCGGATCGCCGCGGACGCCGTGCCGCTGGCCGGGATACAGCATCATCTCGAACGGCTGGCTCTTGGCCTGCAGGGCGTCGATGACGCGGGTCGCATTGCCGAAGATGACATTGTCGTCGGCCATCCCGTGCAGGATCAACAGCCGCCCGGTCATGTCGTCCAGACGCGGCAGGATGTCGGTGGCGGCGTAGCCTTCCGGGTTGGCCTGGGGCGTGGACATATAGCGTTCGGTGTAGTGGGTGTCGTACAGGCTCCACTCCGTCGGCGCCGCGCCCGCCAGGGCCGCCGCCAGGTTCGCGTCCTTGTCCGTCAGGGTCAGCAGGCTCAGGAAGCCGCCGAAGCTCCAGCCCATCACCGCGATATGGTCGGGATCGACATAGGGCAGCGTCTTCAGCCATTGCGCGGCCTGGGCCTGATCCTCGACCGCCGGAATGCCCAGACGCCGATAGATGCTGGTCTCGAACGCCTGCGAGCGATCCCCCTCGCCGCGATTGTCGACGCGGAAGACGATATAGCCCGCCTCGGTCAGCAATTGGTTGGTCAGGGGCTGCCAGCTCTTCTGCACGCCCGCGCCGGTGCCGGGGCCGCCATAGACCTGCATCACCACCGGATACGTCTTGGACGGATCGAAGTCGGGCGGCGTGGTCATGCGCCAGACCAGGGTCTGGCCATGGCTCTGCATCGTCCCGAACTCGGGCGCGCGCAGGCGCGAGGCGTAGGGGGCGAAGGGATGGCCGGCGTCCAGCCTGTTCTCCTCGATCCAGCGCACCCGCGTCCCGTCGATCCGGTACAGCGCCGACTGCGGCGGCGTCGCCGGATCGGAATAGTTGCCGACATAGGCCGTCGCCGGCCCGTTCACGGACACGGTCCACCAGCCGCCGTCCGGCGTCACCGCGACCGGATCGACCGTGCGGTTCAGATTGGCGCGGAACATCTGCTGCTCGATCTGCAGTTCCTTGCCGTCGCGCATCGAGGCGGTGAAATAGACGTCGCCGGTCTGTTCGTTGACCCCGTCCAGGTGCTTGACCGGATAGTCGCCGCGCGTGATGGCCCGCAGACGTCGGCCGTTGCGATCGTACAGATACAGGTGCCGCCAGCCCGAATCCTCGTTGGACCAGATGAAGCGCCCGTCCGACAGCACGCGGAAATCGTCGTTCAGATCGACCCAGGCCTGGGCCTTCTGGCTCAGGATCACCCGCGAGGCGCCGGTGGTCGGATCGACGCTCAAGAGGTCCAGCGTCTTCTGGTCGCGCGACTGACGCTGGACATACAGGGTTCTGCCGTCGCCGGACCAGTTGACCCGCGCCAGATAGATGTCGGTGTTGGCGCCCAAATCCACCTTGACCCGCGCCCCGCTCTGCAGGTCGCGGACATACAGTTCGACCACCGCATTGGGTCGGCCCGCGCGGGGATAGCGCTGCTCGACCATGGTCGCGCCGCCGCCGGTGATCTCGAAGCGCGGCACGACGTCGACCGGGCTTTCGTCCACGCGGGTCATGGCGATGTAGCGTTCGTCCGGGCTCCACCAATAGCCCGTATCGCGGTCCATCTCCTCCTGAGCGATGAACTCGGCGGTGGCCCAGGTGATCAGGCCGGCGCCGTCGTCGGTGATCGGCGTCTCCCTGCCGCTGGCCAGATCATAGACGATCAGATTCTGATCCCGGACATAGGAGACATAGCTGCCCTTGGGCGAGACCTTGGCGTCGATCTCGTCGGCGGGCGTCTCGGTCAGGCGGCGCACCTTGCCGTCCGCCCGGTTCGCCAGGAAGATGTCGCCTTCCAGCGGCGCCAGGATGTAGCGGCCCTGTTGGTCCCAAGAATATTCCACCACGCCGCGCGCACTGATCCGCATCCGCTCGCGCCGCGCCTTCTCGGCCTCCGACAGTTCGCCGGCGTCGGGGACCAGGGCCCGCGCGTCGATCAGCTTGTAGGGCTCGCCCGCCCCGGTCGGCGCGGCCCACAGGTCCTGAACATCCACATTGTCCGGCCGCGAGCGCAGGAAGGCGACCAACTGCCCATCCGGCGACAGGCTGACGCCCTTGGCCACCGGCCCGTTCAGATTGGGGCTGGCGAACACCCGCTCGGGCGTCAGGATGTTGGAGGGCGTCTCCTGGGCAAGCGCCGATGTGGCGGACAGGAGGATGGTCGAGGCGAGAAGGACGGTGCGCATGGCCGGGGACGCTAACCGCGCTTCTGCAAGCCGTCACGAGGAAATGTCGTCGCCGGGCGAAACGCTTTTTCTTTCCTGCGACCGGCTCTCAGCTTAGAGAGACCGCACGATGACAGACGCCGCCGTATCCCCCGCCCCCGCCAAGGTTCCTGGCAAGGCCAGCCCGTTCAATGAACTGGAGGTTCTGTGGGTCCGCCACTGGACCGACAGCCTGTTCAGCTTCGGCGTCAAACGGCCCGAGGATTTCCGCTTCCGCTCGGGCGAGTTCGTGATGATCGGCCTGCCGGGCGAAGACGGCGCAAAGCCGGTCCTGCGCGCCTATTCCATCGCCAGCCCCTGCTGGGCCGAGGAGCTGGAGTTCTTCTCCATCAAGGTCGCCGACGGCCCCCTGACCTCGCGCCTGCAGAAGATCCAGCCCGGCGACACGGTGCTTATGGGCAAGAAGCCGACCGGCACCCTGGTCCTGGACGCCCTGACCGGCGGCGAGCGCCTGTTCCTGATCGGCACGGGCACGGGCCTGGCGCCCTGGCTCAGCGTCGCGCGCGATCCCGACACCTACGCCCGCTTCGGCCATGTCTATGTGATCCACACGGTCCGCAGCGTCGCCGACCTGGCCTACCGCGACTTCTTCACCCGCGAGATCCACGACGATCCCCTGATCGGCGACGAGGCCAAGGCCCAGCTGACCTATTACCCCACCGTGACCCGCGAGGCCTTCGAAACGCCGGGACGGATCACCGACCGCATCAAGTCCGGCGACTTCTTCCGCGACCTGGGCCTGCCCGAGGGGTTCGATCCCGCCCGCGACCGCGCCATGCTGTGCGGCTCCATGGCCATGATCAAGGAAGCCGGCGAACTGCTGGAGACCTACGGGCTGAAGGAAGGCTCCAACGCCGAACCGGCCGACTACGTCCTGGAACGCGCCTTCGTCGGTTGAACGTCTTGGCTTGAACGGTCTGACCCGCTAACCCACGGCCATGTCCAAGCCTGCCCTTGTCGCCGTCGATCCGCGCGTCGATCCCGCCGAATGCCAGTCGATGGCCGACGTCCGTCAGGGCGTCGACGCCCTGGACCGCGCCCTGGTCGCCCTGCTGGCCGAGCGCCAGCGCTACATGGACGCCGCCGCCCGCATCAAGCCCGACCGCGACGCCGTCTTCGACCAGGCCCGCATCGACGACGTGGTGGCCAAGGTGCTGGTCTCAGCGGAAGCTCACAATCTGTCGCCCGATATCGCCGAACCCGTCTGGCGCCTGCTCATCGACCGCTGCATCGCCCACGAGTTCGCCACCTACGACCGGACTCGCAGCTAGGTCGGCAAAATGGTAGGTTCGGTCATGGCTCGACCGGAACCCTCCATCTTCAACGACCACGACGAAGAAGCGGATGCGCGTTCGCTTGCGGAGGCTGAGGCCGACATCACGGCCGGCAGGGTCGTCCCGCACGAAGACGTGGTCGAATGGCTGAAGACCTGGGGAACGGCTGACGAAGGTCCGCCTCCGACCAAATGGAACATTGATGGCTGAGGTCATCTGGACGGCGAAAGCCATTCGGAACGTCGAAGCCATCCGAACCTACATCGCTCAGTTCAGTCCGCTGGCCAGTCAGCGCATGGCGCTACGTCTCATGTCAGCCGGCGCGAGCCTGGCTGAACATCCTGAACGAGGCGCGCCCATCCCCGGCGGCCGGCGGCAACTGACGCACATCCCGCCCTATCTGCTTCGCTACAAGATCGTCGGACCGCGCGTCTTCATTCTGGACGTTCGCCATGCCGCGGAGAATGCAGCTTAGCGCGATGTCCTCGAAGGCCTCAGCCATCGTATTCTCAGTATCGTCGTCGTGTGATTTCAGCCTCTTAGGCGCCAGCAGCGTCAATCGACCCAACACCCTGTCCAGGCGCCCTATAATGGCCGTCCGGTCTTTGACATCGCTGCGCGCCTCGTTTGCCGAAGTTGGACTCACTTGGACACTTGGACTGTTTTTTCCGAGTCCAACTTCCGCCCGGCAGCCTCAGCCCTTCAGGCCGCGCAGCATCAGTTCGTGGCGATAGGCCGCCACATCGGCCAGCGCCGCCTCCAGCGCATCGCGCACCCGCTCCAGCGCCGGCGCGGCCAGCGTCTGATCCACGCCTTCCGCCTCGGCGCAGGTCGCCGCCAGATCGCGCGCGCCGATTCCCGCCGCCGCGCCCCGGATCGTGTGGACCCCGTCGCGCCAGCCCTCGGCCTTGGGGTCCAGCATCACGGACCACAGGCCGGACTGGTTGACGAACAGGCCCAACACCTCCTCGTTGATGGCGTCGTCGCCGCCCGTCATGCCTTCCAGCACGGCGAAATCGACCGCGCCCGACAGATCGCGCAACGCCATCAGGCCGCCGTCTCCTCGCCCTTGGCCAGGCGCGAGTTCCGCGACGACCACAGCAGATAGATCGCCACCCCGATCACGTTCCAGACCACGAAGCCGATCTGCGTCACCGACTTCAGGCTCAGGAAGAAGACGATGCAGCCGATCACGCTGATGGCCCCCACCAGCGGCCACAGCGGCGCCTTGAACACCCGTTTGCGGCCCGGCTCGCGGATGCGCAGCACGATCAGGCACACCCCGACCGAGCAGAAGGCCGCCAGCGTGCCGGCGTTGGCCAGCGACGCCAGCTCGTCCAGGGGCAACAGGCCCGCCAGGATGGCCACCACGATGGCGGTGAAGACCGTCACCACCGCCGGCACGCCCCGGCTGGACACCTTGGCCAGGCGACGCGGCAGCAGGCCGTCGCGCGCCATGCCCAGGAAGATGCGGCTCTGCCCGAACAGGAAGGCCAGCAGCACGGTCGGCAGGGCCACGACCGCCGCCGCCGCGATCCACTGGGCCGCCGTCCCCTGCCCCATCTGGCGCAGGATCAGCGCCAGCGGCTCGGGACTGCTGGCGAAGGTCGCGACGGGCCGCGCGCCGATGGCGGCGGCCGCCACCACCAGATAAAGCGCCGTGCACACCAGCATGGATCCCACGATGCCGATGGCCAGGTCGCGCTCGGGCCGCTTGGTCTCCTCGGCCGCCGTCGAAATGGCGTCGAACCCATAGAAGGCGAAAAAGATGATCGCCGCCGCCGCCATCACGCCCGTCTGGACGAAGGGCGCGCCGAAGCCGTTGGGCATGAAGGGCGTGAAATGCTCGGGCTTGAACGCCGGCAGGGCGATGGCCACGAACACCACCAGGGCCGCGATCTTGATCAGCACCAGCACCGCGTTCAGCGTCGCGCTCTCCTTGGTGCCCAACAGCAGCAGGCCCGTCACCACCCCGATGATGGCCACGGCCGGCAGGTTGACGATCCCGCCCGCGTGCGGCCCGGCGGTCAGGGCCGTGGGCAGGTCGATCCCCAGCCCGCTCAGGAAGCCGACGGCGTAACCGGACCAACCCACCGCCACGGCCGAGACGACCAGCGAATATTCCAGGATCAGGCTCCACCCCACGACCCAGGCGATCATCTCGCCCAGCACGGCATAGGAATAGGTGTAGGCGCTGCCCGCCGTCGGCATCATGGTCGACAGCTCGGCATAGGCCAGGGCCGCGCAGGCGCAGACCAGACCCGCCAGGCCGAAGCTGATCAGCACCGCCGGCCCCGCCAGCCCCGCCCCCACCCCGATCAGCGTCAGGATGCCGGTGCCGACGATGGCCCCCACGCCCAGGGCCAGCAGGTGCGGCCAGCTCAGCGTCGGCTTCAGTCGCGGCCCGTCGTGAGGCGTCAGCATGGCGTCGATGGATCGACGCCGGTTCCAGAAGGCCATGATGCTCACTCCCCACACAGCCGCCCCGCGACTGATTCCGCAGGGACCATAGCCCGCGAAAGAAAGTTTGCGAAAGCGCTTGCCAACCCCCGAACCGCTGGGTAGTAGGAGCGCCCTTCGGCAAGGGCAATCGCCGCCGAAGACATGACGATCGGTGTGGGTGATTAGCTCAGTCGGTAGAGCAGCTGACTCTTAATCAGCGGGTCCACAGTTCGAACCTGTGATCACCCACCATCGTCTCTTTGATCTTGCCGAGACAATAGAGAGTGTAGCCAGAGGCGCCGTTTTTCCGTTTCAGAACGGCGAGAACAACGGAGGATCGCGCTAGCGGGTTCGGTATCGCTTGGTAAGCCAGCGGCCCGGCGGGCGGGAGGCTACGCGATACGTCAGCATTTTGCGTGGGCGGGCAGCGACGCCCGCATGCCTACGGATGTAACGCAGGTTCCAAAGCGCGACGAAGCAGATGTATGACCTCGGTCGCAGGGCTTCAGTTCGAGTTCAGTTGGAGGACATCTTCAATCCAAAGTTCCCACCCCTCTGGCCTCTCCACCCAGCGCCGACTGCAGATCGACGACCTCCGCCAATCGCGCCAAGCGATTGTCGATCAGCGCCACCTCGGCGGCGCGGCGACGATCCTGACTTTCAAGGACGTCTCTTAGTGCGATCTCTCCGGCGCGATAGCGCGCCTCGTTGATCGCCTCGGCCCGACGCGCGACGTCCAGCGCCTTTTCTCGAAGCGCGCCCTGCACCGCCAGTTCCCGGCTGCTGGAAAGGGTTTCCTCAACTTCCGACAGCGCCGTAACCAGCGTCTGCTGGAATTCGAGGCGCGCGGCTTCGTAACCGGCGCGTGCGGAAGTGTTCGTCAGCCGCTGGCCGGCGGCATCAAGGAACGGCAGGGTCAGGGCGCCGGCGATCGTCCCAGCCGGGTTGGACAGCAGGTCGCTCAGGCTCTCGCTCGATCCTCCTGCCGAGCCCGTCAGGGAGAGGGTCGGATAGAAGCTGGCGCGGGTGGCATCGGCTTCCGCCAGCAGGGATCGAAGCCGGGCCTCGGCGGCCCGCAGATCGGGACGACGGGCGAGCAACTCCGCCGGCAGCCCGGCGTCCGGCACGGGCGCGATGCGATCCGACACGCGAACGGGTTCGTCGTCCAGGGCCGCGCCGTGACCGGAGCCCAGCAACAGGCCCAATGCGTTGCGCGCCTCCACCCGCTGCTGGGTCAACTGCGACATGACGGTCTGCTGGGCGAGCAGACTTTCGCGGGCTTCCTGGACCGCCAGGCCGGATTCCTCGCCCGCCCGATAGCGAACGTCGACCAGCCCCTGGCGGCGTTCGGCGGCGGCGAGATTGGCGCCCGCGAGGGCCAGGCGCTCGTTGAGGTAGGCCAGTTGGAAATAGAGATCGACGGTCGAACCGATCAGGGACAGCCGTGTCGCCGCCAGGTCTTCCTCGGTCGCCGACGCCGCCCAGCCGGCCGCATCGGTCTGGGCCGCGAGCCGTCCCCACAGATCGACCTCATAGGCGACGCCCAGACTCGCATCGTGAGCCCGAATGGTCGGTCCGCTGTCGAAAGGACGACTGGCCGAGGCGTTGGCGCCGCCTGACAGGATCGGCGTCCGACGGCTGGCGGCCAGATCGGCCTGCGCCCTGGCCTGTCGAAGACGCCAGCCCGCCGCAGCCAGGTTCTGATTGCGCTCCAGCACGTCCGCGACCAGGGCGTCCAGCGCCGGATCGTCAAAGCGCGACCACCAAGGGCCGGACAGGTCGGCGGGCGTGACGGGAAGGCTCGGCTGGCTCCAGCTGGATTGGACGGGACCGACGGGCGTCGGGGTTTCATAGACCGAGCGCGAGGCTCCGCAGGCCGACAGGGTCAGGGCGACGGCTGTCAGGGACAAGATCGAGGACTGCGTCATGACCTCAGTCCCTCGCGAGGGCTTCGATGGGATCGAGTTTCGCCGCGTTGCGGGCCGGCATGAACCCGAAGACCACGCCGATCAGGGTCGAGAAGGTGAAGGCCATGATGATGGATCCGGGAGAAAAGATCATTTTGAAGTCCGGGCTGACGAGGCCGAACAGGAAGCCGATGCCGAGCGCCAGCATCACGCCGATGAAGCCGCCGACCAGGCAGACCAGAACCGCCTCGATCAGGAACTGGGAGAGGATGTCGCTGCGTCGTGCGCCGACGGCGACCCGCACGCCGATCTCCTTGGTTCGTTCGGTGACAGAGACGAGCATGATGTTCATCACCCCAATGCCGCCGACGACGAGGGAGATGACGGCCACCGACGAGATCAGCAGGGTCAGCGTCCGCGTCGTCTGTTCGATCGTCTCGCGGATGGTGGCGGAGTTGGTGAGGAAGAAGTCCTTCGCTCCGTGCCGTCGCTCGATCAGGCGTGAGATGGCGCTCTCGACATTCCCGGGATCAACGTCGTCGCTGATCCGCACGGTGATGCCGTCCACATTCGGCCGCCCTAGCATCCGGCCCATGACGGTGGTGTAGGGGGCGTATATGGTCAGGGTGTCGCTGGCCGGCCCCAGCGAGTTCTCCGGCTCGGTCACCCCGACCACGCGGGCCGGCATGGCGCCCAGCAGGATGACCTGTCCCAGGGGATCGACACCATCGGGGAAGAGGTCGCGCGCGGTGTTGGCGTCGATCACGACATTCTGGCTGTAGCTCTGGACGTCCTGGGCGTCGAAGGCCTGGCCCTTGGCCAGTTCCAGACCTCGCGCACGGAAGAAGTCGGCGCCGACGCCGGTCACGGCGGCGTCCACGGCGACGGCCGCGCGCTTGACGGTCACGTTGGTCGAGACCGTCGGGGTCACGCTGTCGACATAGGGCTGATCCGCCAGAGCGTCGGCGTCGGCGGGCACCAGGGTGCGGATCCTGCCGGCCTCCAGATCGCCGTCGGGCGGAATGGGTGCTAATGCGCGCCGCCGTCGAAGACGGCGGTCTACGGCTATGACGATCAAATCGCTTCGAACATCCTGGACGCCCATATCTCCCGGCTCAGACAGAAGCTCGAGGCCGTCGGGCGGGCGTGGGCCATCTTGTGAAGGAAACCCCGCATTGAAATCCTCTTCGCTGGGCTGGCGTCTGATCCGTCGGGTGGTGTTGATCCATGTGGTCCTGGCCGCCCTGATGACGGCCGTCGTGCTGACGGGTCTGGCGATCTCCGGGATCGTCGTGGACGAGGCGTCCGCCGAACAGATCGTCGCCATCGAGAAGGCGATCCACGTCGATGCGAACGGTCGCCTCGCCCTGCGGGAAACACGGGCTGTGGCGGCGATGAAGGCGACCAGGGACTTCTGGTTCGTGCTCCGGGACGCGGACGGTCGGGAGTTGCGGCACGGCGTCCTTCCCGCGGAATATCCCGCGCTTGAGGCTCGGATCGGCGAACTGGAGTTCGCCCACCGCATCTCATACTGGACCGACCCCGATCGCCGGTTTCCCTCGGCGCGGATGCTCAAGACGGAGGTCGATGGCCGCCCGGCCGCCCTGATCATCGGCGTCGGCCAAAAGCTGACCGTCTGGCAGAGCCTCAGGGGTTCCCTCGTGGTCTTTGCGGTCTATGGCCTGCCGCTGACCATCCTCATGGCCCTGGGCGCCGCTCCCCTGATCGTGCTGGCCGTGCGCCGGACCCTGGCGCCGCTCGAGGTCGTCCTCGATGAGGCGAGCCGCATCGACGTGCGATCGCCGGGCGTCCGTCTGTCCGAGGGGCGCCTTCCGCGCGAGATCGCGCCGCTGATCGCGGCTGTGAACAGTGCGCTCGACCGGCTTGAGGAAGGCTATGCGTCGCAGGCGCGGTTCATGACCGACGCCGCGCATGAGTTGCGCACGCCAGTGGCCATCCTACAGACCCGCATCGAGTCCCTCTCCGCCGGTATGGATCGAACCGCCCTGACCCAGGACGTCACGCGGCTGGCGCTACTATGCGAGCAACTCCTGGATCTGCAGCGGATCAACCAAGGCGTCGGCCAGCGGACCGCCGTCGACCTCGGACAGCTCGCGCGCCAATGCGCCGCCGATCTGGCCCCCCTGGCGATTTCGGCCAACCGGGAGATCGGGCTGGAGTTGATCGGATCGAGCGTCGTTGCGGGGGATGGGCCAGCACTCGGCCGCGCCCTGTCCAACCTCATCATGAACGCCCTGCAGCATGGCGACGGTCCGATCACGGTCACGGTGAAGGGCGGAACGATGAGCGTCGCCGATGAGGGCCAAGGCATCCGCCCTGAAGCCCGGCGTAAGGTATTCGAGCCCTTCCATCGTCTCAAGCCGCGCAGCACGGGTTCGGGACTGGGGCTGGCGCTGGTCAAGGAGATCGCCCAGCTGCATGGCGGAACGGTTTCCATCGGCGAGGGACCGCGCGGAGGCGCCGATGTCTCTATCCACCTTCCGCTGGCCGTTCGCCAGACGACCGCCTGATCCATTTTCGGGAGACGTGATGTTCCCCCAATGTGGGCGCGAGAACTCCCTATCTCGGGCGAAAGATGACTCTGCCGGGGTGTGGCTGTAACCCCGACTTGAACAGCGATCGCCCCACGTCTGCCGCTGGAGAGCCCCTGAGCGGTCGGCGGTTTATAGCGGAACGATCATTCAGATCATTCCGGCGTATTCCAGTGCGGGTGGGTCACATAGGCTGTCAGAGCCCGCTCCTCCCCCGTTTGGATGATCACCGTCTGCCCGGTCGGCATGTAGACGATCTCACCCGGAACCACCTCTTCCGTACGGTCGTCGAAGGTGACGGTCAGTCGTCCTTCCTGGACGATCATTACGTCATGGACTTTCAAGGTGATCTCCAGCCGCTGATGGGGCTCGTAGCGGCCGAACCCGATCGTGATGGGCCCGCCATCCTTGTCGTTCACTAGATCGCCGTTGAATATGTCGCCGGACTGGTCGGGCGCCCGTTCCATGACTGCGTCTTCGCGCCTAAGCTTGCTGACCTTCATGAGATGTCCTTCCTTCGATTAAGGGATCGGCTGGTCATGGCTCACCAACGGGCGGTTCGCAGACGGCGCCAATACTTCCGCATCCAATGCTTCAACGTCCTGGGGCTGCAAACAGTCCCAAAAAATGCGGATGTGATCGTCGTGAAACTCGTACGCCGCCATGTTGCCGAAGAGCAGCAGCCCGGCGCGTCGTAGCGTAGAGCTGGCGCTGAGCGGTCAGAACAAGGTCGCCGTCGGGGATTTGACGTGCGAGGCTCATCCCGACGACATCGTGATAATCGAACATCCGTCTCCAGCAGACGGAGCGGGACATCGGCGAAAGACATCATACTCATCCTTGCGACGGCCATTTGGACGGGTTGAGCAGCCAGCCGGGGTACTCGCTCGGCAATCGACTGACCTTGTCCAGCGCGGCCAAATCCTCGGCGTCCAGCTTGACCTCGGTGGACCGGACATTGTCCTGCAACTGCTCGACCCGTTTGGCGCCGACGATCACGGTGGAGACCACGGGCTGATGCAGCAGCCAGGCGATGGCGATCTGGGCCTGTGGCCGTTCGTGTTTGGCGGCGACGCCCGTGAGCGTCTCGATAAGGGGTTCTCCGCGACTCCTGTCTATCGGCGGGAAGTCGAGCTCGGTCTGCCGCCCACCGGTCGCGTCGCCGCCATTGGCGTATTTCCCGGTCAGATAGCCGCCCGCCAGAGGGCTCCAGACCATAAGACCGACCCGCTCGGCGGTCAGCATCGGCACGATCTCCCGCTCCAGATCACGCCCGACCAGGGTGTAGTAAGCCTGCAGGGAAGTCACCGGAGCGAGACCGCGCGCCTGCGAGATGCCGATCGCCTTCATGATCTGCCAGGCAGCCCAGTTGGACAGGCCGACGTAGCGAACATCGCCGGCGCGTACGAGCGTGTCGAGCGCCTCTACTGTTTCCTCGATCGGCGTAAACGCATCGAAGCCGTGCACCTGATAAAGGTCGATATGATCCAGACCGAGGCGCTGCAGGCTCGCCCGGCATGCGCTGATCAGGTGTCGACGGGACGCCCCGCGACGATTGGGGCCCTCCCCCATGGCGCTGAAGCCCTTGGTGGCGATCACGACATCGTCCCGCGACACGCCGATAGTCGTGAGCGCGCGCCCGAGAATCTCCTCTCTGCGTCCGTTGGCGTAAACGTCGGCGGTGTCGAAGGTATTGATCCCCGCCTCGAGCGCCGCCTGCACGAGGGTGTTGGCGTCGTCCTGCCCCAATCGGCCGACCTGGCCCCACAGGCCGTCGGTTCCGCCGAAGGTCATGGCGCCGAAGCTCAGCTCCGACACGAACAGTCCGCTTCCGCCCAGTTTGCGCATCTTCATCGCGCGTCTCCCTGAAGCTTCGAAAATACTGCGGTCCCGGTCGCCACGGCGCGCGCCGCGACGACCGCAGGTGGGCGATCAGCTGTCGATGCGCTGCCTCTCTCCGGTCTGAGCCGCCCGTTCGATCGCGGCGACAAGGCGGCTGTTGTGCAGGGCGTGGGCGAAACCCGGGGTCGTATAGGTCCCCGCCTGAAGGTCTCTGGCGAGCGAGGCGTAGACCTCGCCCACATTGATCGACGCCCCGGCCCAGAACTCGGCGGCCGTCGGCCCCTCGCCATTGGCGACCTGCGCGTCCGGCGCGTCGAATGGAACACTGGCTGCCAGGGTGAGGTCGCCGACCTGGACGCCCGCGAAATGAGAGCCCGTCAGCTTAATCCACCCCTCCGAGCCGCGGATCTCGAAGGTGAAATTGGCCTGATCGGCAGGGACGCCGGCGAGGACCTGCACCGACACAGGCGCTCCGCTCGTGGTCTTGGCGATCATGTCGAGATGATCCGGGATTTCGCGGCGCGACGTCTCGCCGGTGTCGACGATCTCGATATCGGGCCACAGAAGCTCGGTGCGAGCGTCGACCTCGGTCACCCTGCCCAGCACCGCCTCGATTACATCCACCACATGACCCGTGGTGATTGTCAGGAAGCTCGCCCCCGAAACCGCCTTGTTGAAATAGTCGTAGACGCTCGGCGACTGCGGTCCATAGCCGAAGGTGGTGGCGAGAACCCGGGCCGACATCAGTCTTCCGATCGCGCCCGTCTCGACCAGTTCTGCCGCGCGCCTGACCGCCGGATTGTGCCGCCCTTGCAGACCGATGGCGGTGTGCAGGTCGCCGACGGCGGCGGCCATCTCTTCCGTCTCAGCGACCGAGACGCCCAGGGGAGATTCGCTGTAGACGGCCTTGCCGGCCTTGAGGGCGGCCAGCACGAGATCGCGGTGGGCAGGGACCTTCACGGATACCGTGACGATGTCGATGGTCTCGTCGGCGATCAGGGCATAGGGGTCGGCGTACCAGCGCTCGGCGCCGAAGGCTTCGGCCGCAGCCCGGGCGCTCTCCTCCCGACGGGTGGCGACGGCGGTTAGCTCGAGGTTCGGCTGGGCGGCCAGCGCGGGCACGTGAGAGGCCCCCGCCCAGCTCGCGGCGGTGTCCGCCCCGATGATGCCGACACGAAAGTTCGGTTTGGTCATTGATCAGCTCCGGAAAGAACGGTGAGCGCGATGCCGCGTCTCGCAGATCGATCTAGGGAGCCGCTCGAGGTCGGGGAAATCGATATCTGGGATGTCAATACATCCACGCGATGGATGATCAGCCCGTCACTGGCCCCGTGGGCGGAAACGGCCGTCAGTAGTATTGCTGGCGCAGATCCGCGCAGACCGGATGCGATGGTTGCCAGACGTGGGGGAAGGCGCCCAGGAAGCAGCTTCGCAACCAGGTCTGGGCGGGATGGACGTCGTTGCGCCGGTGCCAAGCCAGCACGAAAGGCACGGCGTTCAGGGCGAGCGGAAACTCCAGCATGGCGAGACGATCGGCCTGCGCCGACTGGGTGACGGCGCTTTCCATCACCGTGGCGATCATGTCGGACCCGGCCACGAGTTGCAGGGCGGTCGACATCTGCCCGACCGTCGCGGCGGCCCGTCGCGACCAACCCTTGCTGGCCAGCGCCGCATCGGCGACATCGATTCCCTCGTTCTCGGGCGAGACCACGACGTGGGCCAGGGCCTGAAAAGTCTTCGGATCCAGAGGACGAAGCGCGAAGGGATGATCCTTGCGCACCACACAGACGAACCGTTCCTGAAACAGTCGGGCGGTCAGGATGCGCGCCGTGGCCGAGGGTGGAATTCCGACCGAGACGTCCACCTCCCCCGCGTCGAGCATGCGGATGGCGTCGTCGCGGCCGGTGAAGGATCGGACGCGCAGATCGACCCCCGGCGCGCGATCGCTGAGGATCGCCATGAGCCGCGGGAGGATCACCGTCTCGGCATGGCTGGATAAACCCAGTGTGAAGCTCATGCCCGAGCGGGCCGGATCGAACCCCTGGGTGAACTCCAGGGTCCGCTGGATATCGCCGAGCGCCACCGAGATGGGCTCGGCAAGCTCGAGCGCCCTTTGGGTCGGCTGAAGCCCTTGCGGCCCGCGCACGAACAGCTCGTCGTCCATCAGACGTCGTAGACGCATCAGGGCGGCGCTCATCGCCGGCTGAGTGCGTCCGATCCGCATGCCGGCCCGCGTCACGCTCCGTTCCGAAATCAGGGCGTCGAACGCCACGAGAAGGTTGAGGTCGATGCCGTGCAAATCCATAGTCTGGATTTTTAAAGACCCCTGCCATCGATCGCAACGATATACCCATTCGGAGGATCAATCCGGAAGCCGTGGGTAATCGACGTAGCCCGCCGCCCCGCCCCCGTAGAAGGTGGCGCGGTCGGCGTCATTGAACGGGGCGCCTTCGCGCAGCCGGCGCTCGAAGTCGGGATTTGCGAGGACAAGCTGCCCATAGGCCTCGAAGTCCGCCAGCCCGCTCTCGACGTCGGAGCCGATCGCCTCTCGCGGCCTGCCGGGCCGGTTGAGTATTAAGGCGCCGCCCCAGAGCCTTCGCAGGGCGCGCACCACGGCGTCCTCGCCGAACTGGGTGATGTGCAGGTAGCCCAGATTCAGATGATCGAGCTCCACGACGAGATGTTGATAGAGAGCCTCGGCCTCCACGCCCTCGTCGATCCCGAAGATGTTGGCGCCGGGCGACAGGCGGATGCCGGTGCGCTCCGCGCCGATCTCGGCGCTTACCGAGCGAGCGACCTCGACAGCAAACCGAGCGCGCCGTTCGATCGCGCCGCCCCAGTCGTCCGTCCTGTAGTTGGAGCTCACGCCGAGAAACTGATGGATCAGATATCCTGTGCCGCCATGGATCTCGACGCC
This sequence comes from Brevundimonas sp. UBA6550, assembly GCF_002434505.1. Taxonomy (GTDB): domain Bacteria; phylum Pseudomonadota; class Alphaproteobacteria; order Caulobacterales; family Caulobacteraceae; genus Brevundimonas. The sequence goes on along the minus strand of NZ_DJKE01000008.1, from coordinate 223,631 downwards.
GTCGGCTCCCGCCTTGATCGCCCGTCTGGCGGCGTGTCGGAACTCCTCGACCGCCGCCCGGACCTGATCGTCGGACATCTCCAGAGGGGTCGGGATCGGCTGCATGCCCGACGGGGTGAAGATGCCCGTGCCCGGTCCGACGGGGCTGGGCGCCAGACCCGGCCGGCCGTGGGGCGTGTTGTCCGGGTGCGACATCCGGCCGGCATGGGCCAGCTGGATCACGATTCGGCCGCCGCGATCGTGCACGGCGTCGGTCACGCGGCGCCAGCCGGCCACATGGGCGTCGGTGTAGATGCCGGGCGTGGTCATATAGCCCTGACCGTTTTCGGACGGTTGGGTGCTCTCGGTTATGATCAGGCCCAGGCCCGCACGCTGGCTGTAATATTCGGCGGCCAGCGCGCCCGGCGTCCCGTCCGGTTCGGCCCGATTGCGGGTCATGGGCGCCATGACGAGCCGGTTGGACAGACGGTTCGGTCCAAGCTTCACCTTGTCGAAGAGGCAGTCCACGCCAGGGACCTGCGCGCCGGCGGCGTCTCCCGGTTCAAAATCGACGGCGGTCATGACGCGACTCCAGGCTTCAGAGCGATGTGTTTGTATTCAATGAAATCTTCGATGGCGGCGTGACCATTGAGGCGGCCGAGCCCGGACTGTTTGAAGCCACCCTCCTCGGCGCCGTCGAAAATCTTGGCCCAGTCGTTGACGAAAACGCTGCCCGCCTCGAGCGCCTGGGCGACGCGCAGGGCGCGGTCCAGGTCCCGGGTCCAGACGCTGGCGGACAGGCCGAAGACGCTGTCATTGGCCAGGGCGATGGCCTCGGCCTCGTCGGCGAACCTCTGGACGGTGATCACCGGTCCGAAGGTCTCCTGCTGCACGATGGCCAGACTGTTGTCCGCGACCTCGAGCATGGCGGGTCGGAAGAAGGCGCCGGAGGCGAGCGGCCCCTCGATGATGGGCCCGCCACGAACGACGGCCCCGGCCCCGGCCGCGAGCGCGGCGCGCACCACGCCGTCGACGCGCTCGACGTTCTGGTGGTCGATCAGGGGACCCATGTCGCTGTCGGGATCCGAGGCCGGACCGACGCGGACCTTGCGCAACCGTTCGGCCAGTCGGTCGCGAACGACCTCGTAGAGACTGTCCTGGACGAGCAGGCGCGAGCCCGTCATGCAGAATTGGCCGGCGAAGATGGTCAGGGCCTTCTCCAACACCGGCAGCATGGGCTCGAGGTCCGCGTCGTCGAAGACGATCATCGGCGCCTTGCCGCCGAGTTCCAGTCCCATCCGTTTCATGCGCTGGGCCCCAACGGCGCCGATGGCGGCGCCGGTGCGGGTGCTGCCCGTGAAGCTGATGGTGGGAACGTCGGGGCTCTCGACGAGCAGGGCGGAGCCCTCGGCGCCGCTCTCGACAAACATGTTCATCACCCCGGCGGGAAGGTCGCCAGCCTCGGCGAGGACCTCGGCCAGGACGCTGGCGGTCTGCGCCGTCTGCCCCGGCATCTTCATGACGACGGTGCAGCCGGCGGCGAGCGCCGGAGCGAAGGAGCGCGCCGCCAGGATGACGGGTGAGTTCCAGGGGACGATGACCCCCGCGACACCCATTGGCTGGCGCAGGATCACCGACAGGCTGCCGGGACGGGGTGTGATCGCCCGGCCGCTCTCCGTCAGGGCCATCGACGCCCAGTAGCGCAGCTTGCCAGGAACGGCGGCGACCTCAAAGCTGGCTTCGCCGCGGATCTTGCCGTTCTCCAGGGAGAGGACCGAGATCAACCGATCGAGATTGCGCTCTACGGCGTCGGCCATCTGGAACAGAACCCGGGCGCGCAGTTCGGCGTCATGCCGCCACGCCGAGCGCGCGAAGGCCGTCCTCGCCGCGAAGATGGAGGCGGCGGCCGCCTTGGCTCCGTCGTCCGGGTAATCTCCGATCGGCTGATAAGTCGCCGGGTCGATCGAGGTCGTCAGGCGCGACGCCGAGACGTGCCGACCGCCGATCCAGTTGCGTCCATTGTACGATGACATGAGAGGTCTCCCTTGTGGGCTTGGGGCCGGTGTGGGCGGGGCGCTCGGGGGGAAGGGACGGGGCGCCCCGCCCTGTTCGGCCTCCGCCGCGCGGGTGGGGATGTTTCGCGACGGGGGTCGGCCGACCGGTCAGGCGTAGAACGGGGGTGGGTTCTCGCCCTTGAGACGGTAGTTGGGCCGGTTCCGCTCGAGGCGGATCGATTCCAGCACGGTGTAGGCGTGGTATTTGGTCTGGGTGGTGACGCCGGCCAGACGTTCGGACCACAGCTGTCCGTTGCTGCTCCGCTTCTCAAGCACGTGCTTGGTCGCGAAGTTGGTCATCGAGTTGATCCAGTTCTCGGTGCCGACCCAGAATTTGTCGAGGCCCGGCTCGATCAGGATGTCGATCAGGACGTCGGACCGGGAGAAGCGGTCGATGGCCGCCTGGGCGCCTTCCAGCACATCGGCGAAATACTCGATGGACGCTTTCACCGTGTCCGGCGTGCCGTAGCTCATGTGGTGGCCGGCGACGAGGAAGTCGAAGTCGTACTCCATCAGCTGGGCCTGGGCCTCGTACCAGCCCGAGATGTTCTGCGAGGCGTCGCAGTGCATGAAGGTCGCGCTGCCGGGGCTGATGATGTCGATCACAGTCAGCACCTTCTGGGCAGGGGCCCAGATGAAGATGTTCCCCGGGCAGTGGTTCTCGCCCTTGTAGGACAGCTCCAGGGTCACCCCGCCGACGATCAAGGTGTAGGCCTTGTCGAAGGTCAGGGTCGGGACGGGACGCTTCGGATCTGGAAACCGCTCCAGCAGTTCCTTGGTGATCTCGTGGCCGATGATCTCTACATCCGATCCGTACACCTCGGCGGCGCCGATATGGTCCGAATGCCAGTGGCTGTAGATTACATGGGTGACCGGCTTGTCGGTCACGTCCCGGATGGCTTCCAGCATGTTCTCGCCCAGGGTCGGCGGGGCGTCGATCGCGATCACCCCGTCGGCAGTGACCACGAAGGCCGCGTCATAGCCGCCGCTCGTCACCCAGTGGAAGCCGTCGCGCAGCTCCTCGACGTGGTAACCCAGCCGCTGGAAGCGCTCGCTCAAGAAATACGGCGGATAGTAGCTCGGCGGATCGGCCGGGTGTTCGCCGGCTTCGGGGAACCCGTAGTGGTCGATGCCGAAGAAGGCCGGGGTGTCGGAGGCCACGATGGGCTTCTGGTGGTTGTCGCACATGGCGATCGTCCTTGTCTGAGGTGGAAGGGGCCGCGCCCGAAGACACGGTCGGGCGGTCACGAGACGGGGAAGCGGAGGACGGCCTTGATGACTCGGCCCGAGCCGGCGTCCTCGAATGCCTGATTGATGTCCTGGAAATCGTAGAAGCTGATCAGGCGATCGAATGGGAACCGGCCGGCGCGATACAGGTCGATCATCTCCGGGATCATCAGGGTCGAGACAGCGTCGCCCTGGATAATGCCGGTGAGGCTCTGACCAAGGGTCAGGCGCGAGGCGTCCAGCACGGCGCCGGAATGATCGTTGAAGGCGACGAAACCGAAATGGCCCATGGGCGCCAGGGCGCCGACGCCGGCATCCAGGTTCTCCTTGCGACCGCTGGTGTCGAGCACATATTCGACGCCGCGCGGAGCGATCGCCCGGATGGCCGCGGCGACATCCGCGACCTCGCGGGCGTCGACCACGTCGGTGGCCCCCAGCTCCAGCGCCAAGGCGAGCCGGTCGGGGTTCACATCCACGGCGACGATGGTCATGGCGTCGGCGACCCGCGCCGCCATGATGGCGGCCAGGCCCACGGCGCCGACGCCGAAGACCGCGATGGAGGCGCCGACCCCGACATCCAGGGCCTTGAGCACCGCGCCGGCGCCGGTCTGGAAGCCGCAGCCGAGCGGACCGAGGATGTCCAGCGGCACATCGCGGGCCACCTTGATGGTGTTGCGGGCATGGGCCAGCGCATAGGTGGAAAAGGACGACTGACCGAAGAAGTGGGCGTGCAGGCTTTCGCCGTCCTCGCCGCGGACCCCGGAGGTCCCGTCCAGGCGAGCGCCGGCGAAATTGGCGTCCCAGACCCTGTCGCAATAGGCCGCGTGGGCGCTCGCACACGATTTGCAGTGGCCGCAAGAGTGATAGGACAGGACGACGTGATCGCCGGGCTCGACATGGGTGACGGTCGAGCCGATCCGCTCCACCACCCCGGCGCCTTCATGGCCGAGTATGGCCGGCAGCGGCGCGGGCATCAGCTGATGCTGGACGTGGGCGTCAGTCGCGCAGATTCCGGTGGCGACCATCCGGACCAGCACCTCGTCGGCGCGCGGCTCCTCGACGACTACCGGGCGGATCACGAAGGGGGCGTCCTTCCGATCCACCACTGCGGCTCGGGATGCGATGCTCATGCGACGACTCCTCTCGTCTGGGGCCGGCCGCGCCGGGCGGGCGACGGTCGATCCGGTGATGGGTCTGGCGGGCGCCGTCCTTCTCCGACACCCGGGCGGGGCGGCGTCATCAGGGTTGCGGGAACCGCCTGTCGACGCCTTGGCCCTCACAGGAACATGAGGATCGGCGTTACTGAAGCCGGTCGCGCGGGAACGGAGCGTTGCTTATCCGGAAACCCGAAAACGGGTCTTTCCAACTGGCTCCCGGGGCCGGGCGGGCGCCCTCATCACCCCGAAAGGCCGGCGCGAAAGGCGTTCCCCCGCCTCAACCCGGCGCTGCCCGGGCGGCATCGTCCGCAGTCCGAGCATTGCGTGATACGCTACGCTGAGTTGGCTTTGGCGGAACCATTTGGGGGGAGAAGCGTCGCCGCGCCGCCCTTAAGCTGAGCCCCATGTCCAGTCACCGCCCCCTCACGCGCGCCGGACGCCTGGCGCATCGCATCGGATGCTTCTTCGCCGAAGAGGACCGCCTGTTCGGACCGGGAGAGCGGCCGGCTGTCTCGGGGTCGCCGGCGTCCCCGCAGCACGGGGCGCCGCTGCGCGCCGCCTATGCCGTGATCGCGGTGCTGCTCGGTCTGACCGCCGGCCTAGGAAGCGCGTTCGTGCTGGTGAACGCCCCGACCATTCAGCAGGCGATGGGCTGGTCCGCAGTCGAGGTCGCCTGGCTGCCGACCGCCTATGTGATGACGAGCATCTCGGCCAACCTGGTTCTGATCAAATTCCGTCAGCAGTACGGATTGCGGCCATTCGCCATCCTGTTCCTGGGCCTCTATGCGATGTTCGCGTTCGGTCATCTGGCCGCGACCGATCTCGGACACGCCATCGCGCTTCGGGCCGCCAGCGGGATCGCCGCGGCGGCGCTGATTCCGTTGTGCCTATTCTATATGACGCAGGCATTGCCCGCGAAATGGCGCATCCGGGGACTCGTCCTCGGCATCGGCGTGGTTCAGTGCGCCCTACCGCTGGCGATGGTCCTTTCCCCCGCCCTGCTCGCGGCGTCGGAGCGACGGTCCCTGTTCGAGTTCGAGGCGGGGCTCGCCCTTCTGTCGCTGGCGGCTGTCGCGCTGGTTCGCCTGCCCCCCACCGAGCGGACCCGCGTCTTCCAGACGCTCGACGCCGCGACATTCGGCCTGATGGGCGGCGGGCTGGCCCTCGTCGCGGCCGTAGCTGGCTTGGGTCTTGAGTCCGGATGGTCTCCCGGCTGGATCCCCCTGGCGCTCGCGGCGGCCGTCCCCCTTATCGGGCTGGGCGTGGGGATCGAGCTGAAGCGGCCACAGCCTCTGATCGACCTGCGTTGGCTCGCGCGCAGCGAGGCGGCCCGGTTCGCCCTGGCCGTGCTGATGGCCCGGCTGGTTCTGGCTGAGCAGCAGATCGCGATGGATCTGCTGCGCACCCTGGGGGCCCGGCCGGATCAGCTGGAGGCGTTGGCGGGTCTCATTCTCATGGGCGCCGCCGCCGGCGTCGCCGCCAGCGCGGTGTCCATCAATGTCGAGAAGCTGGCGCGGCCCATGATGCTGGCCGTCGCCGTCGTAGCGGTCGCAGCCTTCGTCGAGAGCGCGCCGGCCGACCTGGACGCCCTGCCGCGGTTCTACGGCTCCCAGTTCGTCATCGGTTTCGCCGGCGCCTATTTCCTCGGACCAGCCTTGCTGATGGGCGTCACCCAGGCGTTGCAGCGCGGAAGCCGGGAGCTCATCAGCTTCATCGTGCTGTTCGGTCTGATCAACGCCGTGGGCGCACTGCTCGGTCATGCCCTTCTCGCCACCGTCCTAGACTGGTCCCGCGCCCGTCACGAGGCGGCGCTGGCGGATGACGCCATCGTCCTCGCCTATCGGGATACGTTGCGCCTGGCGGCGATGCTGGCGACGGCGACCGCCGTCTATCTCGGAGTTCTTCTGTCGATCCGCATCCGGGCCAGGCTCGTGCAACTCAAGGCGGGCGCAGCCCCCTCCCCGCCCCCGCCGGTCGCCGCCGCCCCCTCGCAATGGCGACCGCCCGCCGCATCGCTCGCGGAGACGATCGTCCTGTGCGGCGTTGCGGCGGGCGGTGTGGCGCTCGTCATCCGGGCCTTCATCCCGTAACCCCGCGACGCCGTCAGGGCGCCGGGGATGAAAGGTCGACCTCGGGCGCTAGCTTCCAATGAACTCCAGCATATCGCGGTTAAGCTGGTCCTTGTGGGTGTCCGCCAGGCCGTGGGGCGCGCCCGGATAGACCTTCAGCACGGCGTGCGGCACGAGGCGACCCGCCGCGTGCGCCGAAGCGTCGATCGGAACGATCTGGTCGTCGTCGCCGTGAACGATCAGGGTCGGTCGGTCGAACTTCGCCAGATCCTCGGTGAAATCGGTCTCCGAGAACGCCTTGATCGAGTCGAAGGTGTTCTTGTGCCCGGCCTGCATGCCCTGCGCCCAGAAGCTGTCGATCAGACCCTGGCTGGGGGTCGCGCCATCGCGGTTGAACCCGAAGAACGGCCCGGAGGCGATATCTTTGTAAAGCTGCGACCGGTTCGCCCGCGAACCCGACCGGAGACCGTCGAACACCTCGATAGGAAGCCCGCCGGGATTGGCCGGGGTCTGCACCATCAGCGGCGGAACGGCCGCGATGAGCCCCAGGCGCGCGATACGGCCTGTGCCGTGACGGCCGACATAGCGGGCGACTTCGCCGCCGCCGGTCGAGAAGCCGAAGGCCGAGATGCCCTTCAGATCCAGGGCTTCGATCACCGCCGCCAGATCGTCGGCGTAGTGGTCCATGTCGTTCCCGTCCCACGGCTGGCTCGAACGACCGTGACCGCGTCGATCGTGGGCGATCACGCGCAGGCCGTTGTCGGCCAGAAACAGGGCCTGGCTTTCCCAGCTGTCCGCGTTCAGCGGCCAGCCGTGGCTGAGGGTCACGACGGGACCGTCGCTGGGGCCCCAGTCCTTGAAATGGATCAGGACGTCATCGCCGGTGGCGACATAGTTGGGGCCAACGCGGGTCGCTTTGGCGGGCAAAGAAGTTCGGCTCATTGCAGTTTCCTTTTCAGGGTTGGGAAAGATGTCCGGAGCAGGCGGCGAGCGCCGGTCGCGCAGACCTCGGCGATCGTCATGGGTTAAGCGCTCGCATGCTGGCCGGCCTGCCGGCCGGGGCGCCCCGCTCTCACGTCGGGACGTCCGGATTTCCGAAACCGGGTCTCTGAGCGACCTCCGGTCAAAACCGGAGGGGGCCTCGTCCGGCAGCGGGGCGACGCGGTGAGCCTGGGAGGAACGGGCGGGCTCGCGCTCACCACCAGCCGGCCCCGAGCGCGCTGGCGCCGGGCGCGGAACTGGCGGCGCGAGCGGCCGGGACAACGGCGGCGGCCGCCGGGCGCGCCAGGAGGGCCGGGAGAGCGGTCATGGCCGCCATGCTGGCGGAAGCGCCGAGCATGATCTTGCGTCGGCTGAGCGTGGAGGTCTGGGTCATCGCAAGGTCTTTCCTGCTTGGTGTCTGCGGACGGCGTCGCGAGGAGCGGTTCCCGGCGAGCGTCCCTGGGATTGTGAACGACGGCGGCGGTTCGGGAACGGGACCGCCGCCGGGCGCTCATGGTCGGCGCCCCGTCGTCCACCGACGACGGGGCGGGAGGGGGTCAGCTGACGGTCGCCCAATGGGCTTCCAGCTCGCGCGCCACGTCGCCGGGCACATTGAGCAAGGGCCAGTGCGTGGCGCGTAGCTTGACGATGGCGCGAGCGCGGGTGGCCTCGCCGAGCAGATCGGCGAAACGGTTTGGGAGGAACGGGTCGTCGATGCCCCAGATGACCAGGGCCGGCGCGGTGACATTGGCCAGGCCCGGCTTCCATTCCGCGCCGACATTGATCGACGACCGGTACAGGGCCAGGATGCTGGCCTTCATCTGGTCGTCGATGTGGCGGACCGACTCGCGGGCGTCTTCCGGCGGCATCCTGGCGTCGATGAGGTTCTGGGCGAACTCGTCGCGATTCAGAGAGGCCATCCAAGCTTCGCCCTCACCCGGCTTCTGCCATATCTCGGCGAGATAGTGCCACTCGTACTCGGGATCGAGCGGACCGCTGATCCCGGTCCAGGTGCGGACGAGATCGGGACGGTTCGAAGCGATGCGGGCGGTCAGCAGACAGCCCCAGTCGTGACCGACCAGATCGACGGGCTCGCCAAAGGCTTCCAGCTGCTGGATCAGCCAGTTCAGATACTCTTCCTTGGTGGACTGGAAGCCTTCCGGGATCGGCGAGTCGAAGCCCGGCAGGGACAGGGCTACGATGTCCTGCCGTTGCAGGCGGGCGCGAACATGATCCCACAGACGATGGGTGTCGGGAACGCCGTGAACGAGAACTGCAGGCATGAGAGAATCTCCTTTTCTAGGGACGGGTCGAGGCGCGGTTGACAGACCGGGAGTTCGGCCGAGCGCGACGGGATCGGGGGGCGGCGCCGGTCAGGTCCGGCGCTGGTTTGCGTCCGGAGCAGCGGGGCCGCTCCCGGGCGTGAAGCGAGGTCGGGGTCAGGCAGGACAGCCATCACAGACCCTCCTGCGCTCTTCCGCCCGACCGAAGGTCAGGATGGTCAGGGCGCCGCCGAGGACGGCGACGGCCCCATAGGCCATCACGCCGGTCGGGCCGATATTGTCGATGAGCACGCCGCCCATAACGGCGCCGCTGGCGATGGCCACCTGCAAGGCGACGGCCATCAGGGCTCCCGCGCTCTCGGCCCGGTCGGGCGCGAAGGCGCCACCAAGGCTGGATACGATCAGGAGAGCCATCAACATCCAAATCAGGGTCCGACGGTCAACCCGTCCCGCGCCGAGCACAAGCAGGGGGCCGGTGATGGCGGCGACCGCCGCCGTCATGGCAACGGATTGAGCGACCGCGCCCAGTGACGCGCCCGAATCCACCGCCATAGGCGTCAGGATGCTGACCGGGAGCAGTTCCGCCGCGACGACGCCGAAGGCGCCGAACGCCAGAGCATAGACCGCAGGCCAGGCGGCGCGGTCGGCGCTTGGGGCGGAACCCGCAATTCGACCATCGAGCATCGATGTCTCCATGACATGACCGGACGATCCGCGCGGCGACGGCCGCACGGGCGCTCATCCGATCGGTGAGGCGGGGCCGCAACGCCGCAAGGCGATCAGGGCCAAGGTGAAGGACAGGGAGGGCCGGCGGCGACCCGGAGCGCCGTCGCAATGGCGGCGCCACGGGACTTAGCCGGAGACGGGGATAGCCCTGACGATCATCAGCATCTCCAAGGCGGGCGTTAGAAGAACGATCTACAAGCGACACCGTGTCGCTTTTCCAGAAGATAGACCTGACCTAGTGTTCCAGAAGACCGCGCCCTTGCAACGGAGTGTTGCTGATGTCGAAACCCGCCTCCGTCGATCTGCTGGACGTGGTCGCCTTCGTCCAGGTCGTCGAGACCGGCAGTATCGCCAACGCCGCAAACCGTCTTGATGTCGCGAAGTCGATCGTCAGCCGACGCATCAGCAGGCTCGAGACCGTACTGGGCGCGCGGCTGCTGACCCGCACTCCCCGCGGTACGACCCTGACCGACATCGGTCGCGATTATCACGCCCGCGCCTCCGCCGGCCTCGCGGAGCTGGAGGCCGCGCACGAGGCGGTCACGACGTCGACGGCGGAAATCTCCGGGCAGCTGCGCATCCAGGTTCCGGTCGCCTTCGGCGAATACTGCCTGGCTCCGCTTCTGGCCGAGTTCGCGGCGCTCCATCCCAAGGTCCACCTGGATGTCCGCTTCGAGGATCGTCAGGTCGACATGGTGCGTGAGGCGTACGACTTGGCGGTCTGGACGAGCAATGTGCCCGACTCGGTCCTGATTACCCGAAAGCTGGCCCGGGTGCGCTGGGTGGTCTTGGCCAGCCCGGCCTACCTCGAGGCGCGAGGACGACCGGAAACGCCCGACGACTTGGCCGAGCATGAAGCCGTCCTTTATCTGCACGATACCGGGCGATGGCGATTCAGACAGTCCGGCGACTGGGAGGCGGTACGCATGGACACGCGGTTCCGTGCCGACAACGGACAGATGCTCCTCGCCGCCGCCAAGGCCGGGCTTGGCGTGGTTCTGGTGCCGCGCTTCATGGTCCAGGACACCTTGGCCGACGGCAGGCTGGAGGTCGTGCTTCCAGACTACACACACGAGGGCGCGGACCTTCAGCTCTTCCTGCCCGCCGCCCGCTCCGGGATCGCGCGCGTTCGGGCGCTGGTGAACTTCCTCACCGAACGCATCGCCCGCGAGATCTGAGCCGACCGGGATTCAGACGATCAGCACCGGCAATCCGCCGAGGCGCCGACTGTCCATGGCCGCGTGCGCCCGGGCCACGTCCTCGAATGCGTAGCGTTCCACAGAGAGGTCCTCGAACACGCCGCAGCGCAGTCGATCCCAAAGCGCGGTTGCGGCGATCTCGACTGTGCCGTCCCGAACATACTGAGGCGTGCCGCCGCCCCGGACCTCCACGCCACGACGGCGCAAGGCCTCGGTAGGCGGTGTGGACGAACCCGATGCAGCGCCGATGGTCGCGATCACGCCGCCGTCGCGAACCGCCGCGACAGCCAGGTCGAAGGTCGATTGCCCGACGAAATCATACACCACGTCCACCCCGTCCGGGGCGATCTGACGGATGTCCCCGAAAACATCGTTGTCGCCCGCCAGCAGAGCATGGGTCGCCCCGGCCGCGACCTTGTCGAGCTTCGACGACGAGCCGGCCACGCCGATCACATTGATCCCTTCGGCGGTAGCCCAGCGCGAAAGGATCGAGCCGACGTTTCCTGACGCGCCGAGCACAAGAATGGTGTCGCCAGGCGCCGGCTTCGCCAGGGCGTGCAGACCCATCCAGGCGGTCAGACCCTTGGCGAGGAATGTCGCCGCCGTCTCGTCCGGGATGTCATCCGGAAGCAGGATCAGGGCTGCGGCCGGAACGTTCGAAACCTCGGCATAGGCGCCGTCCGCAAAGAAGTAGGCGACCCGATCGCCAGGCGCGATGCCTGAAACGCCGGGACCGACGGCCTCGACCGTGCCGGCCGCCTCGAACCCGGGGATGGCCGGAAGGCCGACAGGGAAGAGGCCCGTCCGAACCATGACATCAACGTAGTTGAGCCCGATGGCGGTCTGGGCCAGCCGGACCTGACCGAGGCCGGGACGATCGACGTCGCGGGAGATGAGTTGGAGAACTTCGGGTCCGCCGGTGGATTGGATTTGGATGGCTTTGGACATGGTATGGCTCCGAAGCGGCCGCACAGCCGCAGCGGACCCGAAGGTCCACCGTGACCGACCGGCGTCTGGGATCAGGACACAAGCGGCCTCATGTTGCCCGCATGCGGAAAGGCGCCGTTGCGATAGGCGGCGTAATAGCCGGCCAGTTCTTCACGGGAGCCGGCGATGAAAGGGCCCTGCGAGACTACAGGCGTTTTCTGCGGCGCGCCTGCATAGAGGAGAAGCCGCACGCCGCCCTGTCCTGCGCGCAGCGCCAGGGCGCCGTCGCCGTCCCCGACCGGCCCCGACCAGCCGACCGTTCCGACCTTCAGTTCCGCCGAAGTCTCGCCCACGGCGGCCTGCCCCTCAATCACCACCACGAAGGCGTTGAAGACGGATGGCAGTTCGGGCTCCCAGACCACGCCAGGCTCCAGCCGGATATCCGCCAACGTGACCGGGACGGCGTTCAGGGTAGGCGAAACGGCATCGCCCAGACGGCCGCTGTAGACCGTTGCCTCGACGCCCTCCTCCCGGTGCGCCGGAGCGGTGGCGCCGCGAATGATCTGAACGCGGGGATCCATGTTGCGCTGCGCCTCCGGCAGGGTGAGCCACAGCTGAAATAGCCGCATGCCCTCGGAAACCTTGGCCTGTTCGGAATGGACGATGCCGCTGCCGGCCGTCATCCACTCCACATCGCCTTCGTCGAGGCGCCCGCCGGTGTCGGCCATGGTCCCGTTGAGCATGAAGGTGACGGTCTCAAGCCCGGCATGCGGATGAGCCTCGCCGAAGCCGCCCTCGACCGTGATGTGGTCGTCCGCCATCAGGAAGAAGGGGTCGGTACGCGGCATATCGCCGGGCGCGATCACGAGCGCGGCCCTGTGGTGGTCCCCGTCGAATCCGGGTCCCAGAGGCGGAATGGCGGTGATGCGATCGATCGATCGTGACGACATGGTCGGATCCTCCAGCAGGGTCGCAGAGGGCGCCTCGGTCCATCCGACAGGGTCCCGCGATGTGTCCCGACAATTTCGAAACGAGCGTGGCGCTCACAAGGCGTGTCCGCGTGAACGCTGCGTTGCGAGATCGGCGCCCCTCGCGTCTTCCGAAGCCGTCAACGCCCCGCGCGAGGCGTCACGGCGATCCTGGACGACCGGCCGAAGGAGCCGTCGCTGCAGGGCCTCGCGACGTCGCGCGATTGTCGAACGCGGTCAACTTCTCATGGGCCGCGCTCGACGGTGAGATCGACGCCCAGGATGCTGGCGCTGGAAGGGCTTCGCCTCTTCGATCCGGTCCTGTTCAGCTTCATATGCGCCAATCGCGCCTTCCTGGTCGGGGGAGGGCCTGAGCCTCTACGTTTCCGACGAGCAGAGAGTCCGGACGGGCCAGGCGTTCCGAGACGCATTTAGGAGAACGTACGGAGCAGCCGCGCCCCGCGAGGGGGCGCAGCGCCAGATCGCGTGGCCGAGTTTGCACACTCGGCTCTTGTTAGGCTCGACACAGTTCGACTTCGGTCGTCACGATCGCCGCCGCATCTTCCGATTGCTCGACCATGTGCCGCATGGCCTTTCCACGGCTTGAAGCGGTTGCGGTGTTTCTGGATGAGTAACAGAGGGTTTCCCAGTGATCGTCTAGTCAAGACCGTCAAAGGCCTGCACCGTCCCGGGTCTGATACGCGACCGTTTTTGCCATAGCGGACCGAAGGCGGCCCAGAAGCTCCTCTGCGAGACAACCGAATGAGAGTGCTGATCGTCGAGGACGAACCTTGGCTTGCCGAAACGCTGCGGTCGGCGCTGGTGAGAGAGCGGATGATCGTGGATCTCGCCGATCATCTGGCGGCGGCGCACGAAGCCATCGCCATGGCGTCTTTCGACCTCGCCCTCCTCGACCGGACCCTTCCTGACGGCGACGGCCTGTCGCTGATCGAAGCGTTGCGCGCGAAGACTCCCGGTATCCCGGTCATCATTCTTAGCGCCAGGGGGGATATCTCTGATCGCATTCTCGGGCTGGACGAGGGGGCGGACGACTATCTGATGAAGCCGTTCGCGATCGACGAAATGCTGGCGCGCATCCGCGCGGTCCGCCGTCGTCCCGCTGATGTAGTGGACGAGGAGGTCCACGCGGGCAAACTCGTCTTCAGCGTCACCAACGACGAGGCGTCAATCAACGGCGTTCTGCTAAAACTCCCCCGCCGAGAGCTCCGGGTCCTGGCTGCATTGCTGCAGCGACGCGGCAGGACCGTGCTGAGAGAGTCGCTGGAGCAGGCCGTCTTCGGTTTCGACGACGCCGTGCAGTCGAACACCCTCGACTCCCATATCTCGCGCCTGCGCCGCCGGCTTTCCGACGCCGGCGCCTTGATCGAGATCCACCCCATCCGCGGTGTCGGCTATCTGCTTCGCGAAGCCCCGTGAACCGGCGTCTCGCTTACTGCATCGGGGCGGAGCCCAGCGCGGAAGCCAGACTTTGGGATGCGTTGTAGACGGCGTGCAGCACCACACAGGGCCAGACCGAGCCGGTCTTGCGGAACAGGATCGCGGACAGGACGCCCACCATGATGGCGACCGGCAGAACCACGCCGACACCGTGGATCAGGCCGAAGATGACAGAGCTCAGACCAATCCCGGCCCATGCGCCGTAGCGGTTGAGGGCGTTGGCCACGACCCCGCGAAAAAGGAACTCCTCGCCCAGCGGCGTCAAAACCGCTCCCCCGATGAGCGACAGGGTGAAGGCGAGCGCGCCGGCCTGGGCGGCATTGTGAAGGACGCTCTGCGATTGATCCGCGCCGACGAAATGAAGCCAGCCGTACTGGATGAGCAGGCTCAGCCCGTACCCCACGACCGCCAGTCCCGCTCCCGCGAGAAGCCAGCGGAGGGAAACGCTCTTGAACCCGAAGACCGCGAGCGAGCGGATCCGGAGCAGATATACGAGCAGGAAGGCGCCGAGGCCGGCCGTGCCGCCGCCGGTCGATGCGACGACACCCTGAAGGACGGGCTGATCCTGCAGATATCCAACCATGACGGCGGTCGGAATGAGCAGGAGGAAGAAGGCGACCACCCCGACGATGATCTCCAGCCAGCCCGGACGTTTGAGTTCAGCAGTCATCTGGAATCCTGGGTCATGAGACGACATCCGGAGCGGGCGGGCACGCCCTGCCCTCCCCGCTCCGGGTCAGGTTACGATGTCCAGAAGGCTCCCGCTCAGCGGCCGCCGCGACGGCACTCACGGCGATCGGGATCCCGGCGGCAACGCTCGCGGCGCGCCTGATCGGCCATGATCTGGCCCTCGCGGGCGATCTCGCTGGTGAGACGCATCTCCTCCAGGGTTTTGAGCTGGGCTTCGTCGCGTCGGCGCTGTTGTTCCAGCATGCATTCGCTGTAGGCGCGCGATCCGTAATCCGAGCCGAAAGCCGAACAGGTTCGTGCGTCCTCGTGAAAGGCGACCTGGCGGCTCTCGGCCGTGGTCCCGCAGGCCGCAAGGGCGAGGACGGCAAGGACGCCGGCGCCGGCCAGTGACAGAGCGCGGCGCGGCGCACGCATAAGAGGGAATGACATGGAACTGATCTCCGATCCTTGCTGTGAACGGCGACCCGATCACGACGCGCACCACGCATCGCCTCGGGCTCTCGCCTGATCCCAGAATCCCAGCGCAACATTGCGTGGACATGGCGCGCGGCGCGGCACCTTGTGTCGGCCCTGGCCGAGGCCGACAGAAATCCGGACGAGATGAACGAGCTGGCGGATTGCGCCTTGCGCAACTTCGCGCAGATTGTCCGTCACCGTTGAACCGTGCACGATCTTGCTGCGGAGTGAATACATCCGAGCGACCGAGGCTCGGATGGCCTTACGCTCCGCTTTAGTTACGCCGAAGGAACAGCGCTGCACGCAGGGCGTAGCGAAAGGTCAGCTCATTCTTCTCGTCATCCAGAAGCGCTTCGAAGGCGATGGACAGCGCGAGAAGTCTATCCGCCTCGTCTACGCGACCGCAGGCCGATCTGAGGCGACGAAGCGCCTTGGCCCGGACGCGGGCGTCGCGCGAGTCGATCGCCCGGACCTCGCCGACCGCCATGCGGATGCCCGCCCGTTCGATTACGTCTTTGGGGTGTCATGCGGCTGTTGAGGAGGCGTGGTTCAGGATCGTTGTTCAAGGGACGCGCGATGTCTGGCGGCGTCCCACGGAGATCGATCATGAGCGCCCTTCTCGCCACCCTGTTTCTCGCCGCGACCGCCTGCGACCCGGCCGCCGCCGATGTGCGTGCGGCGGGCGGCGACGCCTGCGCCGCAGCCTGGATGGACCGGACGTTGCGGATGAACGACATCGCCGCCGTCGGCGCCCACAACGCCTACAAGCTGGCCATTCCCGAGGCGGAGCTGGCGGCGATGACGGCGGTCGATCCGCGCGCGGCGGGCCTGGACTACGCCCACCGACCGCTCGCCGAACAGTTGGACGCCGGCGCGCGCCAGCTGGAGATCGACGTGCTGAACGATCCGCAGGGCGGGCGCTACGCCCACCCGCTGTCGGCGCTGGGACGGCCCGGCGCCGGGGCGCCGGTCGGTGCGGCCTTCCAGCAGGCGATGACGCGGCCGGGGTTCAAGGTGCTGCATATGCCCGACGTGGACTTTCGCAGCAGCTGCCTGACCTTGGTCGCCTGTCTGACGCAGATTCGCGACTGGTCGGCGGCCCATCCCGATCACGCGCCGATCCTGATCCTGCTGAACGCCAAGACGGGTTCGGCCTCGATGCCGGGCGGGGTCGCGCCGCTGGACTTCGACGCGACGGCCTGGGACGCGCTGGATACGGAAATCCGCTCGGTGTTCGAGGCCGGACATCTGATCACGCCCGATCAGGTGCGCGGACGCCGCGCCACCCTGCGCGAGGCTGTGATGGCGGGCGGATGGCCCGCGCTGGGCGCCGCGCGCGGCAAGGTCTTCTTCGCCCTGGACGAAGGGCCGGAAAAAGTCGCCGCCTATGCCCAAGGCCGGCCGTCGCTGGAGGGCCGGGTCCTGTTCGTCAACACCGACGAGGCCAGCCCCGCCGCCGCCTATCTGACGCTGAACGATCCGGTGGGCCAGCAGGCGCGCATTCGCGAAGCCGTGCGCCAGGGCTTCATCGTGCGGACCCGCGCCGACGCCGACACGGTGGAGGCCCGTACCGCCGACGTGTCGCGCCGCACCGCCGCCTTCGCCAGCGGGGCGCAATATGTGTCGACCGACTACTACTGGGCCGATCCGCGCTTCCCGACCTATGAGGTGCGCCTGCCGGGCGCCGAGGCGGCGGCCTGCAATCCGGTGCGGGCCGCGGCGCGCTGCGACGGCCTGGCGGTCGAGATGGTGACGGGCGCCCCCATGCGCGGCTATCTGGCGGCGGCGGATCGGCCCGACCTGACGACGGTCCTGGCCCCGCCGCCCGCGCCGGGATCGCCCCGCGACCGCGCCAACGCCGAGGTGTTCCGCGAGACCCGCGCGCTGCAGGGCACGCCGCGCTGGGACCTGGCGACGGCGGACGTGTCGGGCGACAAATACGACCATTTCGCCCAGGCCCTGGGCGTGCGCCTGACGCCCGAGACGGCGCCGGTGCTGACCGCCCTGCTGGATCGGTCGGGCAACGACCGATCGGTCGTCGGCGTGGCCAAGGACCACTGGGGGACCAAGCGGCCCTACCTCGGCACGGACCTGCCGATCTGCGAGGCCAAGAGCGATCACTTGGCGGGCAATCCCGACTATCCGTCCGGCCATTCGGCGCATGGGATGCATATCGCCATGATCCTGGCCGAACTGGCCCCCCAGCGGGCCAACGCCCTTTATGCGCGGGGGCGTGAGTTCGCCGAGAGCCGGTTCGTCTGCGGCTCGCACACCTACAGCGCCGTGGAGGCCGGCATCCTGTCGGGGGCGGTGATCTATGGCGCCGAGCAGCGGTCGGACGTGTTCCGCCGCGACATGGAGGCGGCCCGGGCCGAGGTTCAGGCAGCGCTCGCAAAGGCCGGGGTCGCGCCGGTTCGGGCCCCGAACGCGACAGCGCCGTGAACCTTGAGTGAAATCGACTGTCACATACTGAGGGACCGCACAGGCCCGTCGTTGAGGGCGTTAGATCGGCCGGCGTGAGACGCCACGGGGCCGGTCGGCGCGTCTCGCCACGAGGCGCGCCAGGCTCTCTGGGGGTAGTCCAAATGAAGAACCAAATCCTCGGCACGACGGCCCTGGTCGTCGCGGCCGCCACGCCTTTCGCCGCCTTCGCGCAGACTGCGGCCCCGACGTCGTCGGACGTCGCCCAGGTGGACGAGATCGTCGTCACCGGCAGCTATCGCCGCAGCCTGGAGCAGGCGGTCGACATCAAGCGCAAGGGCGTCGGCTTCTCCGACTCCATCGTGGCGACCGACGTCGCCAACTTCCCCGAACAGAACCTGGCCGAGGCGCTGCAACGCATTCCCGGCGTGACCATCGAACGCAATCGCGGCCTGGGCCAGCGGGTGTCGGTGCGCGGCCTGCCCAGCGAGTTCACCTTCGTCACCATCAACGGCCTGGCGACCGCCTCGGGCAGCGGCGGCCGGGATGTCGAGTTCGACATCTTCGCCTCCGAGATCATCCAGCAGGTCACGGTGCAGAAGTCGCCGCGCGCCGCGGACGAGGAAGGCGGCATCGCCGGCTCGGTCAACATCTCGACCGCCCGCCCCTTCGACTATGAGGGTCGCCGCGTCGTGGCCTCCGCCGAGGGCGCCTATAACTCCATCTCCGAGAAGACCGATCCCAAACTGTCGTTCCTGGCCAGCGACACCTGGGGCGACTGGGGCGGTCTGGTGTCGTTTTCGGCCGCGCGCCGCACCAACCGCACGGACTCCGAATCGGGCATCAACTTCCGGCCGCTGACGCGCTTTCTGGCCACATCGACCGGCGCGCGGGGCGCCCAGGCCCAGGCCGTGCTGGCGCGCGACGCCGGCGTGGTGGTCCAGAACCGCGCCAACACCGCCGAGACCGACCGGATCATCTTCCAGGACAAGGTCGGCGACCGCGCCTATCTGAACACCCAGGACCAGTGGGGCGGCGCCGTCTCGCTGCAATACCGGCCGTCGTCCAACTTCAGCCTGGCGTTCGACGCCCTGATCGGCCGCTACGAGACGACCGAGGACCAGTATGACG
Source organism: Brevundimonas sp. UBA6550 (assembly GCF_002434505.1). Taxonomy (GTDB): domain Bacteria; phylum Pseudomonadota; class Alphaproteobacteria; order Caulobacterales; family Caulobacteraceae; genus Brevundimonas. The sequence goes on along the minus strand of NZ_DJKE01000008.1, from coordinate 204,905 downwards.
CGGCGGCCTATTCGGCCTCCAGCCGTTCGACGCTGGAGACCATCCACGAGTTCGACAAGACCACCCTGGCCGAATACGGCATGGTGGTGCTGCGCGACGTCTCCTACACCGCCACCCAGCACGAGATGCTCTCCAAGGAGCAGATCAACGAGACCGACTATCGCCAGTTCGGGACCGAGCTGAACTGGAGCGGCGACAGCTGGAAGCTGCACGCCCTGGCCGGCTATTCCGGCGCCGAGAAGACGCTGGACTACGCCAATCTGAAACACGTCGCCTATGCGCCGTCGCGCACCCGCTGGACGGCGGACGGCGGCGAGACGATCAAGAGCGCCAACCCCGCCTCGATCGACATGTACAACAGCCCCGAGCGCTATCTGTTCGAGGCCTATGAGACGACGCTGGAACACATCCAGGACGACAAATACGCCGCCCAGGTGGACTTCACCAAATATCTGGGTCTCGATGTCTTCCCGGCCCTGACCAGCATCCAGATCGGCGCGCGCTATACGGACAAGTCCAAGGAACGTCAGTACGGATCGCTCAACATCCAGGGGACCGGACCGGGGCGGGTCGATTATCTGAACCGCCCGATGACCCAGAGCGAACTGACGCCCATCGGCGATCTGGTGCCCGGCGGCCGCTTCCGGGTGCGGGACCTGAACTGGAGCCAGGTGTCGAACGACTACGCCCGGCGCACCTTCCGCTACGACGGCTTCTTCACGCCGTTCAACGTCGGCGACTATTACGAAGTGTCCGAGAAGGTGCTGGCCCTCTACGCCATGGCCGACCTGAACTTCGACATCGGTCCGGTGCCGGTCTCGGTCAACGGCGGCGCCCGCTACATCGACACCTCCATCACCTCCTCGGGCTATCATCAGATCCAGAACCCGAACGGTTCGACCGGCTATACGTCCGATCCGGTGTCCAGCGACGGCGGTTACGACAAGGTGCTGCCCAGCGTGAACGTGACGGCGGAACTGACCGACAGCCTGATCCTGCGCGCCGCCGCGTCCGAAACCCTGATCCGTCCGGCCCTGACCGATCTGGCGTACAAACGCACGGCCAGCTTCAACTCGTTCCGCTTCACCGACGGCAACCCCAACCTGAAGCCGACCTACGCCAAACAGTGGGAAGTCGGCCTGGAGCAGTATCTGGGCGACGGCGGCCTTCTGGCGGTCTCCTACTTCTGGAAGGAGATCGAGGGCGTGGTGCGCCAGGCCCTGACGGGCACGGTGCCGAACGTGACCAAATACAACGCCAACGGCACCATCGACGGCGTCTACACCTTCGACGTCTATCAGCCGATCAACGAGCCGGGCTCCTACGAGGTCAGCGGGGTCGAACTGGTCGCCATCGTGCCGTTCGGACAGTTCTATGCGCCGCTGGAAGGGTTCGGGATCAACGCCAACTATACGGTGCTGGACAGCTCGCTGACCGGGTCGTCCAAACTGGGCATCCCCACTCCGCCGGTCGGTCTGGCCGACAACACCTACAACGTCACCCTGTTCTACGAGAACGCCAAGTTCCAGGCGCGGGCGTCCTATAACTACAAGGACAAATACGTCGAAGGCATCGGCTACGAGATGTATCCGATCTGGCGCGAGGGCTATGGCCAGCTGGATATGTCGGCCAGCTACAATCTGACCGACAGGCTGCAGATCAATCTGGAAGGCATCAACGTCACCGACGAGGCGACCAAGGGCTATACGATGAACCCGTCCTTCCCGACGATGTACGAACTGTCGGGCCGCCGCATCAATCTGGGGCTTCGGCTGGAGTTCTGACGCACCTGTGACCCCGACGTCGAACCCCGACCGGCTGGCGGGCGCGTGATCCCCTCGCGCTCGCCTCGCCGAGACGCTCCCTCCGCCGGAGGGGGCGTCTTTGCGCGTGCGCCGCAGGGTTCGGGGGCGGGCGAGATCGAACGGCTGCGCACCGACCTGATCGCCTATCTGCAACGCAAGACGCGCGGCGACGCCGACGCCGAGGACCTGGTGCAGGAGGCGTTCGTTCGCTTCCACCGTGCGGGCCACGACCTGGGCGCCGCCGATGCTCGCCCCCTGCTCTTCGTGATCGCACGCAACCTTCAGCTGGACCGCTGGAAGGCCGCGGGACGGGAGACGGCGCGGCGCAGCCCCCACGACATCAACGATCTGGTCGACGGCCCCCAGGCCATCGCCAGCGAAACGCCCGACGCCGAAGACGGCCTGATACGACGCCAGAACCTGGCCGCCGCCGCCGCCGTGATCCGCGCCCTGCCGCCAAAGACGCGCGACGCCTTTCTGCTGCATCGTTTCGAAAACCTGACCTATCGCCAGATCGCCGGCCGGCTGGGCGTCTCGGTCAGCATGGTCGAGAAACATATCGCCGAAGCGCTCCGTCAACTGAAGAAATCGCGCGATGACTGAGGTGTCGCGCCTTCGGATCGTTGTAGGTTTCAAGACGGGTCGCGACGGCGGACCGCGACGCCCGGTGAAGAGGAGATCGCCACGCCGATGCTGCAGCGCCTGAACATTCCGCTCGCGCGACGTCCCCGGACGGCCGAGGCGTGGCTGGCCCGCATGGCGCGGCCGGGCGTCGGCGCGCGCGAGCAGGCGGCCCTGCTGGCCTGGCTCGAGGCGGACCCCGATCACCTGCGCCAGTATCGGCAGGCCAAGGCGGATCAGGCCGCGCTGGAACCGCTGAAAGGCGCCTTCGCCGACGATTTGGCGGCGCTGCGATCCTCGCGTCGAGCGCCGGTGGTCCGGCGTTCCGTCCTGACCGGCGCCCTGGCCGGGGGCGTGGTCGTAGCAGCGGTCGGCGCGGCGGTTCTGGTCCCGATGATGACGGCCGCGCCTGAGGCGCGCCTGTACGAAAGCGCGCCGGGCGGGATCACCGACGTCGCCCTGGACGACGGATCGCACATGACGCTGGACGCCGGTTCGGCCGTGCGCGTCGCCCTGGGGCGCGACGCCAGACGCGCCACGCTGGAGCGCGGCGCCGCCTATTTCGACGTCGCCCACGATACGGCGCGCCCCTTCCATGTGGCGGTCGCGGATCGCCACGTGATCGTGACCGGCACCCGGTTCGTGACAGCCCTGACCGGCGACGCGGCCCGGGTGTCGCTGCTGCAGGGCCGGGTGGCCATCTCGATGCGCGATGTCGGCGCCAAGGACGCGCTGGACGACGCGCTGGTCCTGTCGCCCGGCGAACAAGCGGACTTTCGGCCGGGACAGCCCGGTGTGCGCAAGACGAACGCCGACGTGGACATGGCCACGGCCTGGCGCCAGCGGCGGCTGGTGTTCCAGGACGCTCCGCTCTCGCAGGTGATCGCCTCGGCGGCACGCTATGGCGATCATCCGCTGATCCTGGCCGACCCCGCCCTGGGCCGCACGCGCGTCACTGTGGTCCTGCCGCTGGAGGGGCCGCAGCCGCTGGAGCAGCGCCTGACCGCGCTTCTGCCCATCCGCATCGAGACCGCCGACGACGGGCGCCGGATCGTCAGGCGCGAATAGGACCCGGCGCGACCCCGCCGCTTCGCGGACTTGTCACGCGGCTGCGTTAAGGCCTTCACGGTTCCTGTCTTGCCCGAGGCCCGCCGTTGATATCCCTCGCTGCATCGCTGCCCGTCGGCGCGCGACGCGGCGAAGGCCGTGCGCTGGCCGCGACCGGCGTCCTGCTCGTGCTCGCGGCGGCCCTGCCAGCCCAGGCCCAGACGGGGGCTGCGATCCAGACCTTCGACATCGACAGCCAGGCCGCGCCGTCCGCCCTGCTGCACCTGTGTCTTCAGGCGGGCTGCGAACTGGCCTTCGTGCAACATCCGGGTCGGGAGGTCCGCACCCGCGCGGTCCACGGCCGCATGAGTTGGCGCGCGGCGCTGGACGCCATGCTGCAGGGCACCGATCTGCGCTATCGGCTCGTCGGCGCCCGGGGCGTGCGCCTGTGGGTCGAGCCCCGTCGCCCAGACGTCAGACGCCCCGCCCCCACGCACCGCGCCGTCGCGCCCGTCGCCGCGACCGAGGTGGAGGCGGTCGAGGTCGTGGGGCGACTGTCGGACCAGATCGACCGCGCGCTTCGTCATAAGCGCGACGCCGACGTGATCTCCGACGGCGTGTCGGCGGAACGGATTGGCGACCTGCCGTCCGCCAACCTGGCCGAGGCGCTTCAGCGCGTGCCGGGCGTGGCCATCGAGCGCGAGGTCGGCGAGGGCCAGTTCGTCAGCGTGCGGGGCCTGGGCCCCCTGTTCCAGTCCGTGACCCTGAACGGCGCGCCGGTGGCCTTCAACGAGAACATCCGCAACTCGACCCAGAGCGGGCGCCAGTTCCGCTTTCGCGCCCTGTCGGTGGATCTGTTGGCGGGCGCCAGGCTGACCAAATCCGCCGCCGCCGACCTGCCCGACGGCGGCATCGGCTCCAACATCGACATCCAGACGCAGGGCGGCCTGGACGGCGCACCCTTCCTGACGGCGCGGCTGGGCGCCGAAGCCTCCGAACGGCGGCCCGATCTCGGCCCCGATGGGTCGCTGGCCGGCCGCTGGGTGTCGCCGGGCGGCGCCTTCGGCGTGGTCGCGGGCCTGTCTCAGGAAGGCCGGGCGGTGCGCTACGATCGTTTCCAGATCATGCGCTATGGCGAGCAGATGCTGGACGGGCGCACGATCGCCGTTCCCAACGATGTGCGCACCACGGTCGAGCAGGAGGATCGCCGCAGACGCAGCGCCTTCCTGGGCGCCGACTGGCAGGCCAGGCCGGGCGTTCGCTTCGACTTCGACGCCCTGGCGTCCACCTTCGACAACGCCATACAGGAGGATCGGCTGGTCTTCGGCCTGGGCGAGCGACTGATGCGGCCGGGCGGCGCCGTTCAGGTGCGCGACGGCGTCGTCGTCGCCGGCCGGGTCGTCGATGGCCGCATCGACAACAACACCGAATTCTCCGACCAGTCGCATCTGAACCTGGCCGCCTCCATTGGCGCCGAAATCGAGCACGGCGACTGGCGCCTGGTCCCGCGCGTCAGCCTGTCCAGCGCCCATTCGGTTCTGGAGACGCCTCTGGAACGGTTGTCGGTCCAGTCACCCGAAGGCGTCGGCTACGCCTTCGATCTGGCCGATGCGGCGGACCGGCGGAAAGCTGCGCGGTTGACGACCGAGTTCGATCTGCTGGACCCGTCGCGGCTGACGCTGGCGCAGCTGGCGATCCGAGCGGTGGAGTCGCGCGACGACGACATGACCGCCGCTCTGGACGTGCGGCGCCGGCTGGACTGGGGGTCGGACGGCCTGCGGTTCACCAGCCTGCGCGTGGGGGGACAGTGGGGCCGACGCAGCCGCGACTATCGACGTCGCGACCGCCGCGCCGCCTTGCGAAACGAGGCGGACGGCATCGCCGGACTGTTCGATGCGGCCGTCCCCGCCGACGTCTTTTCGGATCTGGTCGGCGCACGTCCCGGCCCCTGGATCGTCAGCGACTTCGCGCGGGTGCGGGCGGCGTTCGCCGCGCCGGGCGAGCGGGCGGACGTGGTGTTCCGTCCCGGCGATCTGGTCGCCACCGGCACGGACCTGCAGAACAGCTATGGCGTCCAGGAGCGGGTCGGCGCGGCCTATGCCCGGCTCGACTTCGAGGGATCGGGCGCGGGGCTGACCTGGTCCGGCAATGCGGGGCTCCGGCTGGTGCGCGCCCGCACCCACGTCGAAGGCGCGCGCATGATCGACGCGCAGGGACGCGCCGAAGTGCGGCCGGTCGCCCACGACCGCCGCGACGCCCAGATGCTGCCGAGCCTGAACCTGGCGGCGGATTTCGGCGACGGCCGGATGCTGCGGTTGGCGGCGTCGCGCAGCCTGACGCGCCCTTCCCTGGCCGATCTGCGCGCCTCCACCGTGCCGGCCAGCGTGCTGATCTCGGCCATCGCCGTCCACGGTCAGGCGGCGGTCGATCGCCCCGAACCGGGCGTGATCTTCAGCGGCGTCGGCGGCAATCCCGCGCTGACGCCCTATCTCGCGACCAACCTCGACCTGTCCTACGAGATCACCGGCCGCCGGACCAGCTTCAGCCTGGCCGTCTTTCACAAGACCATCGACGACTTCATTCAGACCGAAACGGCGACCGAGACCCTGGTCTTCGAAACCAGGACCGGCGTCGCAGTCCACGCCGACGTCCTGATGTCGCGGCCGCGCAACGTCGGTCGCGCCCGCATCGACGGGCTGGAGATGGGACTGCACCGACGCCTGCCGGGCGGCCTGGGCGTCTGGGCCAACGCCACCTGGACCCACAGCCGCCTGGGGAACGGCGAGCGGCTGACCGGCGTGTCCGACCTGGCCTGGTCGATCAACCCCTATCTGGAGCGCGGGCCTGTGGCGGTGAACCTGTCGTGGTCATGGCGCTCGGCCTTCCGGTCCGAGGCGGACCTTCAGGGCGGCGGCGTCTCGGCCTTCGTCGTCGGGCCGGCCGGCTATATGGACGCCCAGGCGACCTATCGGATCGACCAGCGGACACGATTGTCTATCGCGGCGACCAACCTGACGGACACGCGCGACCTGGCCTACGAAGGTTCGACGGCGCGACTGCTCCAGCTAGGCTCGGCCGGCCGACAGTTTGCGATCGGGCTGGAGTTCAACTGGTAGCCCGCCCCACAGCCAAAATCCGAACCACCTAGCGCTTCACCGGGATCTGCGGCGGGAAATCCAGTTCGAAGTCGGACAGGCCCGGCGCCACGCCGAAGGTCGCCTCGCCGTTCCGGCCGGCGTAGCGGTCCAGCAGCGGCGAATAGGTGTAGAAATGCATCTTTCGCCGCGTCACGTCGAAGCGGATGAACCTCAGCCAGCAGCCGCCGCCGTTGGCCGAGCCCGCCTGGCCGTCCGGCCCGACCGTATTGGCCTGATAGTCCTGAAGCACCTGATAGACGGGATGGCCCGCGTCGTTGCGGTCGATCCTCAGGTTCTCGCCCAGCGAGACCCCGTCGACCGCAGGAAGATAGGCGTGGCCGCTCAACACCAGGAAGATCATGGGGTTCTTGCGGATGAAGCGATCCCACACCTGATCGGGCGACAGGTGATCGGTCCCAGCGAAGCTGTTGGCGGTGCTGTCGCCGCGCTGGGTTTCGCCGGTCTTGCTGGGCGACAGCCATTCGTGGGTGGTGACGATGACCGGCAGGCCGGGATGGGCGTCCACGACGCCCTGGGCCCAGTCCAGGACGCTGGCGGGCGGATCCATCTCCAGCGACAGATTCAGATACCGCTGCCCGTCGCCGACGAAGGTCTGCCAACTGTTCAGCCCGTTGGCGGACGCGCCGCCGTACCAGTCCCTGCCGACGAAATGAGGCGACGTCGGCCCGAAATAGAAGCCCCAGGCGCGACCGCCGGACAGGGGCCGCGATGCGCCCGGCCCGTCAGGCTCGGACCACCAGGAATAGTTGTCGTAGTCGTGATTGCCCGGCGACATCCCGAACGGAACGCCGCTGCGGCTCAGGATCGAAACGGCGCGGTTGGCGATGTCCCATTCGGCCCGGGTGTCCATGATCCGCGCCGGCGCGTCGCCCACGGCCGCGATACGGAAACGCCCGTCGCCATGCTGAACGATGTCGCCGACGAAGGTGACAAAGGCGATGCTCTTGGCCTCGCGCTGATCGGCCAGATACTGCATCTCCAGGGCGAAGGTCTCCTCGCCGCGCGGCTGAGCCATCGTCACGTCTGAATAGTTCTGGGTGTCCGGCACCACCGCGACGGTGAAGTCCTGGGCGCGGGCGCCCCCCGCAAGCCCTAGCCACGACGCGGCCAGCATCGCTCCCAGGGTTCTCATCCAGCGCGGCATCGTCATCGGTGCGTCTCCAGAAGGCGGTCTGTTATCAGGCACGGCCCCTTTCCGCGCGGATGCGAAAAGGGGCCGCCGACGTAAGGGTCAGAAGGCGTAGCTCACGGTGGCGAACACCTGACGCGGGGCCGAGGCGTGGAAGACCACGATGCTGCCCGTCGCATCGTCCGGCGCGAAGACGCTGCCGTCGAAGTTCGAGGCGTAGCGCTTGTCGGTCAGATTGGTCACGTTCACAGCGAACTTCAACCCCGTCGCTCCGACTTCGCTCAGGTCGTAGCTGAGGCCCAGATCGAAGGTCGTATAGCCGCCAAAGCCCTGGTCGTTGGTGTAGGTGTAGAACCGCTCGCCCGTGTATTTGCCCATCAGGGACCCGGAGAAGCCGCGCCAGTTCACCGTGACCACGCTGGACAGCATCTCCTTAGGCGTATCGACCTGCTGCTTGCCGGCCGTCGCCTTGACCACGCAGGTGGTGGTGCACCAGTTCAGATCGTCGTCATAGGTCGTCTTGCTGTAGGACGCCGAGTTATACCAGTTGAACCAGGGGGTCGGCTTCCACAGCACGCCGAGTTCGACGCCCGTGCTGGTCACGCTGCCGGCGTTGTGGAAGGAGTTGCCGCAGCCGGGGTTCTGCTGCTGGTTGGTCGGGCACGGATTGTATTGCAGCAGCCGGTCGTCGAACTTGACCCGATAGGCCGCCAGCGCGACCTGAAGCGGCCCGCTGATGTAGCGATAGCCGGCGTCGAAGCTCTTGGAGGTCTCAGGCTTCAGATACTGGCCCTGCAGATCCCAGATCGCCTGCGACACCGACTGCGGGCCCAGTTTGAAGCCGCCCTGGAACATAGCCATGTTCTCGGCATAGCTGGCGTACAGTTCATGGCCCTCGGCGACCTGCCAGTGGAGGCCGATCTCGGGCAGGAAGTTATCCTTGGCCGTCAGACTGCCGCTGGCGAACTGGCTGGAGGCGGGCGGCGGGGTGGCGGCGATGCCGTCGATCGCCTTGGCGTCCGACTTGGCGTAGGTGCTCTTGAAGCCGAAATCGACCGTCACCGCGTCGTTCAGCAGCGACAGCGTGTCCTGGATGTAGAACTGACGCGTCTCCCAATCCGTCTCCTGCACCCACTGGGCGCGGGCCGGCTGACCGTCCAGATAGTGGGCCAGGCTGAACGGTCCGGTCACGTCGGTGCGGATATAGCGCGCGGCGCTGGAGGTGTTATCCTCGAACCAGAAGCCGGCCTGGACGTGGTGGGGACCGAAGACCCAGCTCAGGCCGCCCAGCACGCCCGAGCGATCGATGGTGTAGCGGGTGTCGCGGATCTGAACCGGCACGTCGTCGGCCGTCGTCGTTGTCCCTTGAGTGGACCAGCCGGTGATGAAATTGTTGCCGGCGCCCTTGTCCGTATGGCGATAGACCTTGGCGTTAATCTTCAGATTGTCCGTCAGATCGTAATCGCCGGCCAGATAATAGAGGTCGTCGTTGCGCAGGATCTGACCATTGGTGAAGGTCACGTCCGAATTCTTCTGCGGCGCGGGCGCCGCAACGCATTTGGCCGTCGCCGTCGGATTGGTCACGCCGCAATAGGCGACGCCCAGATACGACTGCCAGTCGGGCGCATAGCCGGCCCAGTCCCAACCCAGCCGGTTCAGCATGTCCTTGGACAGATAGGCGTCGTCCGCCTGGTTGGTGCGCGACAGGTCGGCGAAGGCGGTGATGGCGCCGCGATCGAAGCGGTACATGGCCTTGCCGTTGAACTGACGGCCCCAGGACGTCTTGTAGTCGCCCTGGTTCACGAACAGGTCCTGCTCGCTGTACTGGCCGGACACATAGGCCGAGAAGCCGTTGTGCTCACCCGTGTCCACACGCAGGAAGCTGCGCTTGGACGCCTCGCTGCCGAAGCCCTGGCTGGCGGCCAGGCCGAACGAACGGCTGGGATTGCGCGAGGTGTAGATTAGGGCGCCGCCCAGATTGCTGGTGGACGGAATGGCCAGGTCGGCGATGCCGGTGGCCAGGTCGGCGCGGCCCAGGTTTTCGGAAATCAGCGCGCGGCTGATCGTCAGGCCGTTATAGTTGTTATAGGCGCCGTCGCCCAACGGCACGCCGTCCAGCGTATAGCCCAGGTGGGTCGTGTTGAACCCGCGCACCTGCAGGGTCAGCGACTGCTCGTTGACCCCCAGGGCGTCGATCGACTGGGCGCTGACGCCCGGCAGGAAGTTCAGCGCCTTCTGGACGCTGGTTCCCGGCGGCAGGGTTTCCAGGTTGGCCGGCGTCAGGGTCGAAACCGAGCGGGTCTGACCCGATCCGACCACCACGATCTCGTCCAGCTGATCGACCGACGACCGTTGCACGACCTGATCGACGGCCGGGTCGGCGGCCGTGGTTTCGGCTGCGGCGGCCCCCGCCCATCCCGACAGAGCCGTGCCCGCAAGCAGGCTGGCCACACTCAGACGTTTAAACCGTGACACCATGACGCATATCCCCCGTTGAAGGGGCCGCGTCTAAGCCGCTGCGAATACGATACGGCTACGCTTTCGTTACAACTTCGAGACAGGCCCGAAAGGCTGTCGTCCTCATCGCATCCCCGCACAGATCCGGGCGCGGTCGTTGGTCCAGCATCCATCCGCGAATGCGACCGTGCCGAGCGGATCGCCAGCGCGCGTGTCGTCGGGATCGGCGTTCCAGGTGGCGTCGGCCGTGCCGTCACCATTGGTCGTGACGACCACGAAATGCGACTGCGCCGGCTTGCCGTTCGACCAGGCGTTCATCGTGTATCCGCCATCGCCGAACGGGAAAACCAGACACGGCCCCTCGACCCGCACCTGACCATCGACAGAAAGGTAGCAGGCCTGGGTCGATGAAGCCGGCGACGTCTCGGCCGTCTTTTCAGGCGTCGTGTCCTCTGTCGGCTTGGGCGTCGGTGCGGCGGTCGTGGATTCGGGACGGGGCTGCCCCGGCTGGCGGTCGCAACCCGCCACGAAGACAAAGCCGCACAGCGCGACGATGGACACCGCCGATCCCAACTTCACCCGTTGCATATCCGCGTCCCTTCACGACCTAGATCAACGGCAGAACCCCGAACGATAGACGCCCGTTCCGCCGTGGGCGCATCGAACCGAACGCGCGGGCGGGGTTGGATTTCGCGGCGGGCGGCTTAAATGCCAGAGCCCCTTCGGATGGGGTCCCTGCTGAATGGACGCACGCCATGGCCGACTACGACTACGATCTCTTCGTCATCGGCGCGGGTTCCGGGGGCGTGCGGGCGGCGCGGCTGACGGCGCTGGATGGAAAGCGGGTCGCGGTCGCCGAGGAGTTTCGCGTCGGCGGCACCTGCGTCATTCGCGGCTGTGTGCCCAAGAAGTTCATGGTCATGGCGTCCGAGGTCAGCCACGCGCTGGAGATCGCCGAGGGCTACGGCTGGTCGTTCGACAATGCCAAGTTCGACTGGCCCACCTTCCTTGAAGCCAAGGATGTCGAGATCGCGCGCCTGTCCGGCATCTACGCCGCCAATCTGGGCAAGGCGGGCGTCGAACTGGTCCACGGCCGGGCGGTGCTGAAGGACGCCCATACGGTCGAGATCATCGGCAAGGACCGCACCATCACCGCCGAGAAGATCCTGATCGCCACCGGCGGCCGGCCGTGGAAGCCGGACGACCTGCCCGGCATCGAACACGCCATCACCTCCGAAGAAGCCTTCCATCTGCCGGAACTGCCCAAGCGCATCCTGATCGCGGGCGGCGGCTATATCGCCGTGGAGTTCGCCGGCATCTTCGCCGGACTGGGGGTGGAGACCACCCTGATCTATCGCGGCCCCAATATCCTGCGCGGCTTCGACGACGACGTGCGCGCGCATCTGGCGGGCGAGATCGAGAAGCGCGGCATCAAGGTCGTGCTGGGGTGCCAGCACGAGAAGATCGAAAAGACCGAGACTGGCCTGGTCAACCACCTGGAAAACGGCATGAAGCTGGAGACGGACGTGGTCATGTTCGCCACGGGCCGCATCCCCTACGTCAAGGACCTGGGTCTGGAGAGCGCAGGCGTCGAGCTGAACGACGCGGGCGCCATCAGGGTCGACGAGTATTCCAGAACGACGGCAGACAACATCTGGGCCATCGGCGACGTCACCGACCGGATGAACCTGACCCCCGTCGCCATTCGCGAGGCCGTCGCCTTCCACCAGACCGTCTATCGCGACAATCCCAAGCACTTCGACTATGAGGCGGTGGCCACCGCCGTCTTCAGCCAGCCGCCGGTCGGGGTCGTGGGCCTGAGCGAAGCGGAAGCGCGGCGGTCGTGCTCGAACGGCGTGGACGTCTATGTCACCCGGTTCCGCCCGATGAAATACGCCTTCACCGGCTCGGACGAGCGGGTGCTGATGAAGCTGGTGGTCGACGCGGACAGCCAGCGGGTCGTCGGCGTCCACATCGTCGGCCCCGACAGCCCGGAAATGATCCAGCTGGCCGCCATCGCCGTGAAGGCCGGCCTGACCAAGGCCCAGTGGGACGCGACCTGCGCCGTTCACCCGACCATGGCCGAGGAACTGGTGACGCTGAAGGAGAAGCAGTCGCCGGCAACCTCCGCCGGCTGAACTGCTTACGGGCGCGGCCGCTCGCGGAACCGCTCCAACAGGTCCAGCCGCGCGCTGAACGGCACGGGCGTCACGGTCGGCCCGGCGTTGCCGAAGTTCATCAGCCGGGTGTCCCCTGCCCTGGCCTTCGGCCATTCCGGGCGGCCCACGCCGTTCGGATCGCCCGAGCGCGCGAAGGCGGTCCAATAGCCCATCATGGCGTCCGACGCCTTGCGGTCCCGATCCTCGACCGGATACGGCAAGGTGTTCAGCGTGCCGAACACATAGGGCCGTTCGATGGCGTGGGTCGCCCCGCCGTGCGGCTCGGGGTTCTGCGGCGACGAGATGTCGAACCGATAGAGCCAGGCCGGATGCCCGGCCTTGCTGTGCAGGCGCGCCAGCATCCGCGCCGGTTCGGAAAAGACCAGGTCGGTGACGACCAGCTTGTCGAACGCCTCCAGCCCGCCATAGGCCTGAACCGCGTCGGCCCGCTCCAGCCAGGTCATGTCGTCGTCGATCTGGCCATAGCCGTTGCGGTCGGTCGGGCGCATCCACCAGAACTCGGCGCTGTTCGTGCCGATGATCAGCGGCACCGCCGCCTGACGCCCGGCCTTGAAGGCGGCCTCGACCGTGGACGGCACGACGCGACCGTCGATCAGGGTCAGGTCGCCGTTGGCGAACACCGGCGGCGGCGTCAGGAACAGGTCGGCCGGCGCCGCGCGCAGGTCCGCCGCCGTGCGAAGGCCGGCGCCATAGGCCCAGACCTCGCCCCGTTCGCGCGCGGACGGAGCGCCGTGCGGCCCCTTGCGGTCCAGCGGCGTCTGCAACTCGCGCCCCAGCCCAGACTGGACGACGGCCCGGTCGAACAGGCCCCGCGCGGGCGGCGAGATCATCAGCCGCGTCACGATGGCCCCGCCCGCCGATTCGCCGAAGATGGTGACGTTCCTGGGGTCGCCGCCGAAGGCCGCGATATTGGCGCGCACCCATTTCAGCGCCGCCGTCACGTCCATCAGGCCATAGTTCGCGGCCGCCTCGCCGGCTGGCCGCTCGGCGGCCAGCGCCGGATGATCGAAGAAGCCCAGCCGCCCGAGCCGATAGTTCAGACTGACCACCACCATGCCCCGCCGGGCCAGGGCCGATCCGTCGTACAGCGGCGCGGTGCCAGAGCCGTTGACCATTCCCCCGCCGTGAATCCACACCATGACCGGCGCCGGCTGACTGGAGCCGGCCGGCCGCCAGACGTTCAGGTTCAGACAGTCCTCGCTCATCGGCAGGGGGCCGACGCCGGGATCGCCGCTGGGCGGCGCCTGGATGCAGATCGGCCCATAGGCGCCGGCGTCGCGCTGCCCCTGCCAGGTCGGCGCGGGTCCGGGCGGCCGCCACCGGCGCGCAGCCGTCGGCGGCGCGGCGTAGGGAATGTTCTTGAACGCAACCACGTCGGCCTCGGCGCGTCCGGTCAGGACGCCCTGCGAAATGCGGACGGTGGGTTGGTCGGCTGCGGGCGCCATCATGAGCGAGAGGGTGGCGAAGACGCCGGCGATTGTCATCCTCGCTGATTAGCAAATCCTGGCGACGGGCCAATGATCTTGCGATCACAGTCGGCGAAATCTCTTCGGCGAACCGTTTCCCGGATCGTGCGTTATCGCCAAGCTAGCGGGGCATGCGTTTGAACGATCCAATGAAACCAGACCGGCTGACCGCCTCAAATACAGCCGGTCAGGCTGACACCGCATCCACGGCCATGGGCGCGGTGTTCGAATCGTCGCCCAATCCCTATGTGCTGCTGACGCCCGACCTGCGGATCGTCGCAGTCAACCGAGCCTATGAGGAGGTGACCGGCGCCAACCGCATCGACATCGTGGGCCAGCCGCTGTTCGCGGCCTTCGATTCAGGACCGAGTTCCGACGCGCCCGAGAATGTGAGGCAGGTCCGGGCCTCGCTGGAAAAGGCGCGCGACACTCGAAAACGCGATCATCTGGCGCTGGTGCGTTTCTCGATCGAGAGGACCATGCCGGACGGCAGTCTGGGCTTCGTCGAACGGGTGTGGAGCGCGACCCACACGCCGCTTCTGAACGCGGCCGGCGAGGTCGAACTGCTGCTGCAGCACACCACGGACGTCACCGACCTGTCGCCGGCCATCAGGTCGGAAGAGCCCACCACGGCTCTGGACGCCATCGTCGGCGGCTCGGTCCTTCGCCGCGCCCAGTCGGTGCAGGAGGACAATCGCCGCCTGGAGGGCGAGCGCAATCGCCTGGTCGAGATGTTCATGCAGGCGCCGGGTTTCGTCGCCATCCTGTCCGGGCCGGACCATCGGTTCCAGATGCACAACGACGCCTATGGCCAGCTGATCGGCCACCGCGATATCGCCGGCAAGCCGGTGCGCGAGGCTCTGCCTGAGCTGGCGGGCCAGGGCTATTTCGATCTGCTGGACAGCGTCTTCGCCACCGGCGAACCGTATGAGGGCCGCGAAAGCGCCGCCGATCTTCAGCGCACGCCCGAAGGGATGCTGGAGACCGTCTATCTGAACTTCATCTATCAGCCGATCCGCGACGGGTCCGGCGCCGTCGTCGGCATCTTCGTGCAGGGCCACGACGTCACCGCCAACGTCCAGGCCGCCCAGCGCCAGAAGCTGATGATCGACGAGTTGAACCACCGGGTGAAGAACACCCTGGCCACGGTCCAGTCCATCGCCATCCAGACCGCGCGGTCCAACACCGACCCCGCCGGGTTCGCCGAGACCTTCCAGTCGCGGCTCATGTCCCTGTCCCACACCCACAATCTGCTGACCCAAAGCCATTGGGAAGGCGCCGACCTGCGCGCCATTCTGGAGCACGAGACCGAGGCCTACGGCCCCACACGGGTCAGCCTGGTCGGCCCCCCCGTCGCGCTGGAGCCGGCGGTGGTGCTGTCGTTGGGCATGATCTTCCATGAGTTGGCGACCAACGCCGCGAAATACGGCGCCCTGCACACACCGGACGGCCGCGTTCTGATCGACTGGGCGCTGGCCGATCAGCGCGCGCCGAAACTGCGCCTGACCTGGCGCGAGATCGGCGGCCCGAAAGTTACGATACCGGACAGAAGAGGCTTCGGTAGTCGGTTGATTGAACGAAACATTCGCCATGATCTGGCGGGAGAGATCGATCTGGTCTACGCCCCTGAAGGATTGATTGCAGAGCTTACGATTCCGCTCGACAGGACCGCCGCATAATGACCCAGCCTCTGACCGGCCGCCGCGTCCTGATCGTGGAGGATGAATCGCTCGTCGCCATGCTGATCGAGACCATTCTGGAAGACATGGAGTGCGTGCCGGTCGGCCCCGCCTCCACCATCGACGAGGGACTGGCCCTGGCGCGCGATACCGACGCGCTGGACGCCGCGCTTCTGGACGTCAATGTCGCCGGCCAGCAGATCTTCCCCGTCGCCGAGGTGCTGAAGGCGCGCGGCGTGCCGTTCGTCTTCTCCACCGGCTATGGCGAGGGCGGCCTGCCCGACGAATGGCGCGGCCAGCCCACCGTGCAGAAACCCTTCACCGAAGCCGCCATCCGCGACGCCCTGATGAAGGCCATCGGCGTCGCCGAGGTTTGAGTGCGCTACCGATAGACGGCGTGCAGCAGAGGTTTGCCGAGCCAATAGGCCAGTTCCGCCGGGCGCGTGACATTCCAGACGGCGAGGTCGGCGACCTTGCCCGGCTCGACCGTGCCGACCTGATCCAGCAAGGCTAGCGCCCGCGCAGCTTCTCGCGTCGCGCCGGCCAGGGCCTCTTCGGGGGTCAGGCGGAACTGCACGCAGGCCAGGTTCAGGGCGGCGGTCATGGAGGCCACGGGCGAGGTGCCGGGGTTGCAGTCGGTGGCGACGGCCATTCGCACGCCATGACGGCGCAGCAGATCGACCGGCGGCGCCTGGGTCTCGCGCAGCATCAGATAGGCGCCGGGCAGCAGGACCGCGACCACGCCGGCGGCGGCCATGGCGACGACGCCCTCTTCGCTTGCGTGTTCGATGTGGTCCGCCGACAGCGCCCGATGACGCGCGGCCAGAGCCGCCCCGCCGCCGTTCGACAGCTGGTCGGCGTGCAGCTTGACCGGCAGGCCCAGGTCGCGCGCCTTGTCGAACAGGCGCGAGACCTCCTGGGTGGAAAAGGCGATAGGCTCGCAATAGGCGTCCACCGCGTCCACCAGACCCTGCGCATGGGCGGCCGGCAGGATGTCGTCGATGGCCAGATCGACATAGGCGGCGCGGTCTTCGCGATGCTCGGGCGGCACGGCGTGCAGACCCAGATAGGTGGTGCGGACGCGCACCCCGCCCTCGCGCCCGATCCGGCGGGCGACGCGCAGCATCTTCAGCTCGGTTTCGCGATCCAGCCCATAGCCCGACTTGATCTCGACGGTGGTCACGCCGGTCGCCTTCAGGCCCGCCAGGCGGCTCATGGCCGAAGCGAACAGTTCGTCTTCCGACGCCGCCCGCGTCGCCTTGACCGAAGAGACGATGCCGCCGCCCGCGCGTGCGATCTGCTCATAGGTGGCGCCGCCCAGCCGCTGCTCGAACTCGCCCGAACGATCCCCGCCGAACACCAGATGGGTGTGGCAGTCGATCAGGCCGGGCGTGACCCAGCGTCCCTCCAGGCGTTCGGTGTGCGCGGCGTCGATGGCCGGCAGATCGGCGCGGGGCCCGACCCAGGCGATGCGCCCGTCCGCGATGGCGACCGCCGCGTCGGTGATCGCGCCGTAGGGCGCGCCGCCCTCCGCCATGGTCGCGACATGGCAGTCGATCAGCACGCGGTCGACCTTCATCGGCGGATGTCCTTCATGTGGGCGGGCGAAAAGCGGGCGACCAGATCGTAGCGGTCGCCGGGAAAGGTCTGCCACACCCGCGTCACCCCCTGCCCGTCCCGCCATGTCCGCCGCTCGACGCACAGGCAGGCGGCGCCCGGCTTCAGGCCCAGCAGGCGCGCGGCCATGGCGTCGGCCTCGATGGCGGAAATGCGGTTCTCCGCCTCGGTCCAGGGTTCTGAGGTCAGCAGCCAGCTTCCGGGCGCAAGCGTTTGAAAGTCAACCTCGACAGCCTGTGGCGCGGCGGCGAGCGCGATCAGCCGATGCTCCAGCGCCAGGGGCGTCCCGTCCGCGCTGTGAAGGCAGGTCAGGTCCAGCAGGCGCCCGCCGGCGGCCAGTTCGGCTTCGTCGTCGTCCCGGGCGCTTCGCTCCGCCCGATCCAGCAGCACATAGCCATAGGCTTGCCCGCGCGCCGCGACCTCGGCCTGCAGGTCGGGAATGGCCAGGACGGCGGCGTGGGCCTTGGGCTGGGCGACGAAGGTGCCGGCGCGACGGCGGCGCGTCACCAGCCCCCGCCCCGCCAGTTCGGAAATCGCCTTGGAGACGGTCATGCGCGAGCAGTCGTAGGTTTCGGTCAACTCATGCTCGAACGGAATCCGGTCGCCGGGCGACAGATCGCCGGACAGGATGCGACGCTCAAGATCGGCGTAGATGCGTTGGTGCAGCGTCATGCCGCCGCCTCGCCCAAGATCCGCAGCAGGGCTTGGCGATAGCGCGTCTGAACCGCGTCGCGGGCCACATGGCGACCGTTCGTCACCACCTCGCGTCCGGCCCGCCAGACCGAGCGGATCGCGCCGGATCGGGGCGCACCGAAAATCCAGCTGTCCAGAACCGCATCGCCGTCTCGCCCGGCGAAGGCGATCCCGTCCACATCCAGCGACACGATGTCGGCCCAGGCGCCCACGACCAGGTTCGCCCCTGCCCCGCCCGCCTGCGCCCCGCCCGCCAGGGCGCGGTCGTAGAGCGCCCGCCCCGTCGAGCGCTGTGGATCGGCCATGACCGCCCGGCCCCGCCGCGCCAGCCGCTGGCTGTATTCCAGCATCCGCAGCTCTTCCGCCACGCCGATCTGGACGTTGGAATCGGTGCCGATACCGAACCGCCCGCCGCCTTGAGCGAAATCGACGGCTGGAAAGACGCCGTCGCCCAGATTGGCCTCGGTGATCGGGCACAGGCCGACCACGGCCTGCCGATCCACGATCCCGCGCCATTCCGCCTCGGTCACATGGGTCGAGTGGATCAGGCACCAGCGCGGATCGACCGGCGCATTGGCCAGCAGCCATTCGACCGGACGCGCGCCCGACCAGTCCAGGCAGTCCTGAACCTCCTTGGTCTGTTCGGCGACATGAATGTGGATCGGTCCGTCGCTCGCCAGGGCCGGCATCACCGCCAGTTCGTCCGGCGCGACCGCACGAAGGCTGTGGGGCGCCACGCCTGCCACGGCGCCGTCGAGACCAGCCGTCAAAGCGCGGCAACGGCCTGCCAGATCGGAAAACCCGTCCAGATCGGTGACGAACCGCCGCTGGCCGTGCGCGGGCGGTTGGCCGCCGAAACCGGCGTGGGCGTAGAAGACCGGCAGCAGGGTCAGGCCGATCCCCGTCGTCCGGGCCGCCGCGACGATCCGGCCGGCGATCTCGGCGATGTCGTCATAGGGCGCGCCCAACGGATCGTTGTGCAGATAATGAAACTCGCAGACGCGGGTGAAGCCGCCCTCCAGCATCTCCAGGAAGGACAGGGCGGTGATGGCCTCGATCTCCTCAGGCCCGCCCCGGTCCAGAAAGCGATACATCAGCGCGCGCCAGGTCCAGAAGTCGTCGTCCGAAGGCCCGCGCGCCTCGGTCAGGCCGGCCATCGCCCGCTGAAAGGCGTGGCTGTGCAGATTGGTCATCCCGGGCAGCGCGACGCCGCCGCCCGCGTCCGCCGGCTGGCGCGCCACGCCGGTCTCCACCCTGGCGATCCGCCCGCCCGCCAGCCCGATCCGCACCCCTTTCGCCCAGCCGTCCGGCAGCAGGGCGGCCTGGAACCAGAGGCTGCGATCCACAGGGTGCGCTTCAGGGGTCACTGGACAGGTCCGCGTCTCTACGATCAATATGTCTAGACATACCACGACGGATCGATTTGGCGAGGGAGGCTGAGCGGATGAAGGACTGGCTGACCGTCCACGAAGGTTCGGCGCCGCTGGTGATCGGCCTGCCGCACACCGGAACCGAGATTCCGCCCCAGATCGAGGCGCGGATGACCTCGCCCTGGCTGGCGCGCAAGGACGCGGACTGGTGGGTGGACCGGCTCTACGATTTCGCCGCCGACATGGGCGCGACCCTGGTGCGGACGGCGATTTCACGCAGCGTCATCGACGTGAACCGCGATCCGTCCGGCGCCTCCCTCTATCCCGGCATGACGACCACGGGCCTTTGCCCGACCGAGACCTTCGACGGCGAGCCGCTGTATCGCGACGGCCAGACCCCTGACGAGGCCGAGATCGCAATGCGACGGGCGACCTGGTTCGATCCCTATCACGCCGCGCTGCGAAGCCAACTGGATCGGCTGAGCGCGCGCGGCCCCGTCGTCCTCTACGACGCCCATTCGATCCGCTCGGTCGTGCCGCGCCTGTTCGAGGGCGAACTGCCACAGTTCAACATCGGCGACAATGACGGGGCGACTTGCGCGCCGGAACTGACCCAGGGCGTCGAGGCCGCCTGCGCGATCAGCGGCTCCAGCCTGGTCGTCAACGGCCGGTTCAAGGGCGGCTGGACCACGCGACATTACGGGCGGCCGAGCGCGGGGATGCACGCCATCCAGATGGAGCTGGCCGACCGGGGCTATATGGCCGATCCCGCCGGGCCGGTGTCGCCCGATACCTGGCCCAGCCCCTATCAGCCGGAACGCGCGGCGCCGATGCGGGGCCATCTGCGCCGCGTGCTGGGCGCCTGCATCGCCTTTGCGGAAAGCCAGAGATGAACACGCCCAACACCCGCATCGTCCGCAGTCCGCGCGGGCCGGAGATGACCGCCAAGACCTGGGCCGCCGAGGCCGCCCTGCGGATGCTGATGAACAATCTGGACCCCGAGGTCGCCGAGCGGCCGCAGGATCTGGTCGTCTATGGCGGCATCGGCAAGGCGGCGCGCGACTGGGCCGCCTTCGACCGCATCGTGGAGGCCCTGCGCGCGCTGGAGGCGGACGAGACCCTGTTGGTCCAGTCGGGCAAGCCGGTCGGCGTGTTTCGCACCCATGCCGATGCGCCCCGCGTGCTGATCGCCAACTCCAATCTGGTGCCGAAATGGGCGACCTGGGAGCATTTCGGCGAACTCGATCGCAAGGGGCTGATGATGTACGGCCAGATGACGGCCGGTTCGTGGATCTACATCGGCACCCAAGGCATCGTGCAGGGCACCTACGAGACCTTCATGGAGGCGGGGCGCCAGCATCACGGCGGCGACTGGTCCGGCAAATGGATCCTGACGGCGGGATTGGGCGGCATGGGCGGCGCCCAGACCCTGGCGGCGACCATGGCCGGCGCATCCTGCCTGGCCGTCGAATGCCAGCGCAGCCGGATCGAGATGCGGCTGAAGACCCGTTATCTGGACGTCATGGCCGAGACGCTGGACGAGGCGCTGGCGATGATCGAGACAGCCAGGGAAACCGGAAAACCCATATCCGTCGGCCTGTTGGGCAATGCGGCCGATGTGCTGCCTGAACTGGTGCGACGCGGTGTGCGGCCGGATCTGGTGACGGACCAGACCAGCGCCCATGACCTGGTCAACGGCTATCTGCCGTCCGGCTGGACCGTGGCGCAATGGGAAGATCGGCGGGTCAGCGATCCGGCCTCGGTGGCGGCGGCGGCGCGCAGGTCCATTGTCGCCCATGTTCAGGCCATGCTGAACTTCCAGAAGGCGGGCGTTCCGGTGGTCGATTACGGCAACAATATCCGTCAGGTCGCCTTCGACGAGGGGGTGACGAACGCCTTCGACTTCCCCGGCTTCGTGCCCGCCTATATCCGCCCGCTGTTCTGCCGGGGCGTCGGTCCGTTCCGCTGGGCCGCCCTGACCGGCGGCCCGGAGGATATCCGAAAGACCGATGCGGCGATGAAGCGTCTGTTCCCCGACAATGCGGGGCTGCATCGCTGGCTGGACATGGCGGGCGAGCGGATCGCCTTCCAAGGCCTGCCTGCCCGCATCTGCTGGATCGGCCTGGGCGACCGCCATCGCGCGGGGTTGATGCTCAACGAGATGGTGGCGTCCGGCGAACTGTCCGGCCCCATCGTCATCGGCCGCGACCATCTGGATTCCGGCTCGGTCGCCAGCCCCAATCGCGAGACGGAGGCCATGATGGACGGGTCGGACGCGGTCAGCGACTGGCCCCTGCTGAACGCCCTGCTGAACACGGCCTCGGGCGCGTCGTGGGTGTCGCTGCATCACGGCGGCGGGGTCGGCATGGGCTATTCCCAGCACTCGGGCGTCGTCATCGTCGCCGACGGCACGCCGGAAGCCGCCAGGCGGCTGGAGCGCGTCCTGTGGAACGACCCGGCCACCGGCGTCATGCGCCATGCCGATGCGGGATACGAGATCGCTCGCGCCGCCGCCCGCGACCACGAACTGAACCTGCCCAGCCTGAAGGCCTGACGATGACCATGCTGACCATCGGCGACGCGCCCCTGACCCTGGCCCAGCTTCGCGCCGTGCTGGACGGCCCCGTAATGGTGACCATCACGTCCCGCGCCTGGGCCGATGTGGAAAGGGGCGCGGCGACGGTGGCGGCGATCGTGGCTGAGGGCTGCACCGTCTATGGGGTGAACACCGGATTTGGCCTCTTGGCCAACACCAGCATTGCGCCGCAGGACCTTGAAACCCTTCAGAAGAATCTGGTGCTGAGCCACGCCTGCGGCGTCGGTCCGCTGTTGCCCGATGCGGTCACGCGGCTGTTGATGGTGCTGAAGATCGCCTCCCTGTCGCGCGGCGCATCGGGCATCCGGCGCGAGACGCTGGAGGCCTTGGTCGCCCTGGTCAACACCGACATCCTGCCCTGCATTCCGTCCAAGGGATCGGTCGGGGCGTCCGGCGATCTGGCGCCGCTGGCCCATATGTCCTGCGCCCTGATCGGCGTGGGCGAGGCGCGGGTGGATGGCCAGACGCTGGAGGCCGAAGCGGCGCTGGCGCTCGCGGGCCTGGCGCCGCTGACGCTCGGCCCCAAGGAGGGTCTGGCGCTGTTGAACGGCACCCAGTGTTCGACGGCGCTGGCGCTGGCGGGCCTGTTCGCGGCCGAGGCGGTGTTCGCGGCCGGCCTGGCGGCGGGCGCCCTGTCGGTCGATGCGTTGAAGGGATCCGACGCCCCGTTCGATCCGCGCATTCACGCCCTGCGCCGCCAGCCCGGCCAGATCGCCGTGGCCGCGACCTTGCGCGCCCTGATCGACGGTTCGGCCATTCGCGACAGCCATCGCGACGACTGCGCCAAGGTGCAGGACCCCTACTCCCTGCGCTGTCAGCCCCAGGTCATGGGCGCCGTGCTGGACGTGCTGAGGACCGCCGCCGCGACGCTGGAGCGCGAGGCCAACGCCGTCACCGATAATCCGCTGGTCTTCATCGAGGACGGCGACGTGATCTCGGGCGGCAACTTCCACGCCGAACCCGTTGCTTTCGCAGCTGATCAGATCGCCATGGCCCTGTGCGAGATCGGCAATATCTCCGAGCGTCGCACCGCCATCCTGGTCGATCCGAAGATGAGCGAACTGCCGGCCTTTCTGGTCAAGGAAAGCGGGCTGAACTCCGGCTTCATGATCGCCCAGGTGACGGCCGCCGCCCTGATCGCCGAGAACCGGATGGTGGCCCATCCGTGCAGCGTGGACACGGTCCCGACCAGCGCCAATCAGGAGGATCACGTCTCCATGGCCACCCATGGCGCGCGGCGCCTGCTGGACATGGCCGAAAACGCGGCGACGGTGGTGGGCATCGAACTGCTGGCGGCGGCGCAAGGCATCGAGTTCCACCGCCCCCTGACCAGTTCGCCGGCGCTGGAACAGGTCTTCGCCATCGTGCGCGAAGCCGCCGCTCCCTACGCCAGCGACCACTATTTCGCACCCGACATCGCCCGCGCCACCGACGGCGTCCGGGCGGGGCGTTATCGGGCGTTTGCGGACGACCTGCTGCCGTCCGCCTGATCCCTGCCCGGCTTGAGCCCTGGGATCAGCCCAGAACGCCGAGGTGTTCCATAAGGATCATCGTGCCCAGGCCAATCAGGGCCACGCCGCCCACGATCTCGGCCGCCTTGCCGAATTTCAGGCCCACGGCCCGGCCGATCAGCATGCCGATGGTGGTCAGGACGAAGGTGGTGAAGCCGATCGAGGCGGCGATCACCCAGATATTGGCGCCGATGAAGGCCAGACCCACGCCGACCGCCGCCGCATCGATGCTGGTGCCGATGGCGGTGGCTATCAGGGCCCACGGACCCGAGCGGCGGGGGGCGGCGTCCTCGTCGCCGTCGCGCGGCTTGGCGCCTTCCCAGATCATCTTGCCGCCCACGATCAGCAGCAGGGTGAAGGCGATCCAGTGGTCGATCCGCTCGACCAGGCCGGCGGCGATGATGCCCAGCCCCCAGCCGATCAGCGGCGTGATGGCCTCGATCACCCCGAACACCAGGCCGGCCTTGACGGCGGCCGGAAGGGTCGGTCGGTGCGACGCCCCGCGCCCCACGGCGGCCGCGAAGGCGTCCGTGGACATGCTGAGGGACAAGACGGCGATGGTTCCTGGGGTCACGCGAATTGACTCCACCGGGCAAGCGACAGCGGTCCCCACGCCGGCCGGTGCGGCGGTGGAACACGCTGGTCTCGCTAGGCGGTGGTCCGCTGATCGCGCCACGCGCCGAAGCGCGAGTGTGTTGACGCGATCCCGACGATGCGACGCCGGAAGCTACTCCCCAACAGGAGGCGGCGCTCTACACGACCCGATGCGCGCTTGGCAACCGCCCGCGATCAGTCGAAGGGTCGCAGGGGCGCACGGCGCAACGCGGCCAGATTGGCGGAGTCGGTGCAGAAACAGACGGTTCGCAGTTGGCGCACCATCTGCTGAAAATGTGCGATCACCGCCTCCGTGGAGGTCGCGGCCGCCGCCAGGACGCCCGCCGCTTGGCCCACCACATCCGCGCCCAGCCGAATCGCCTTGGCCGCATCCACCCCGTCGCGGACGCCGCCGGAGCCGATGATCACGGCCTCAGGACAGGCGCGTCGCACATCGACGAGGGCCTGGGCGGTCGGCGCGCCCCAGTCGGCGAAGACGGCGGCGTGCGCCTGATCGAACGGGTCCGAGGCCCGTTCGCCCTCGACCAGCGCCCAGTTGGTGCCGCCGGCGCCCGCCACGTCCACCGCCGCCGCGCCCATGTCGATCAGCCGCCGGGCGGTGCGGCCCGACAGGCCCGCGCCCGTCTCCTTCACGACCACCGGGGCGTTCAGTTTCAGGATCAGCGCCTCCAGCGCCGCACCCACGCCCCACCAATCGCGATCCCCCTCCGGCTGACAGGCCTCCTGCAAGGGGTTCAGGTGAACGACTAGGGCGTCGGCGTCGATCATGTCCATGGCGCGTCGCGCCTCGTCCAGTCCGAAGCCGCGCGTCAGCTGGGCGGCGCCGATGTTGGACAGGATCACCGTATCGGGCGCGCGACGACGCAGAGTCCGGTCCAGGCCCCCGCTGGCGCGGCCCTCGATCGCCGCCCGCTGCGATCCCACCGCCAAGGCGACGCCCAGATGCTGGGCCGCCTCGGCCAGGCGGGCGTTGATGGCCTCGGCGCGGCTGGGGCCTCCGGTCATGGCGCTGATCAGCAGGGGCGCCTTCAGCCGCCGTCCCAGAAAGTCGGCCCCCAGGTCGATCTTGTCGTGGTCCAGGTCCGGCAGGGCCTCGTGGACGAAATGCACGCGGTCGAAACCGGCGTCGCGCGCGTGACGTCCCCGCCCCGCCAGAACGACGTCCAGATGCTGGTCCTTGCGGTCGGGCGGGGCGGCGTCGCTCATGAGGAGACTACTCGGACGACGTCTGGCTCCGCCCTTCGCCGCCGCGGGCGCCCGTCGCGGGCTGGCGTTCGACCGTCAGGGCGTAGGCGCCCGTCTGGTTGGGACCATAGGCGCGGGCGCGCACCAGATACCAGCCGTCGTCCGGCGCCGTCCAATCCAGCTTGGCATGGGCGTCGGACAGGCCGTCGTCGTCGGTCGCCAGGCTGGAGAAATCGCCGTCATCGTCCTGGCGACCCAGGTCGATGAAGGAATCGAAGGCGTTGGACACCATGGTCAGCCGCAGCTTCTCGTCCTTCTTGGCCTGGAACCGATAGGCGTCGAAATAGGCGCCCTCGTCCGTCAGGGCCGACGCATCCTTCAACACCCCGCGGACGGTCGAGCCGACCAGCAGGCTGCCGGCCTTGGGCTCCGGCCCGCGATCCGACAGTTCGAAGGAATATAGACCCTTCTCCTCGGCGCTAAGCGGCATGGCCCGCACCACATAGTCGCCGTCGTCCGGCAGGGTGAAGGTCAGGCGCGAATCCGTGCCTTCGCTCAGGCCGTCGTCGTCGCTGGCCAAGGCTTCGAAGGCGTCGCCGGCCTTGCCGATCTCCAGATAGGCGTCGAAGTCGCCGGAGCGCAGGATGGCCTGGACGCGCTGTCCCTTGGTCCCGGCGAAGGTGTAGGCGTGATAGTGTTTGCCATCGTCGCCTTGCGGGCTCGTATCGCTGATCTCGCCCTCGACCGCCTGGCCGAATACGGCGGGCGTGGGCGGCGGCGGCGGGGCGGTCTCGGTTACTTTCAGGGTGTAGTCGCCCTCGGCCTCGTCGCTGAAACCGCGCGCCTCGATGATATAGTCGCCGGCGGCGTCCAGGGTGCGGCCGATGCGGGCGTCGGTGCCCGATCCGGCGCCGTCGTCGTCTTCCGCCACCATGGAGCCGTCAGAGGCGCGGCGCAGCGTCAGATAGGCGTCGAAATCGCTGGACTTCATCTCGATGGCGATGCGCTGTCCGGCGGTTCCGGTGAAGCGATAGGTGTCGGCGCGCTGGCCGTCGTCGTTGGTGGCGCTGTCGGCGCCCAGTTCGCCCTTGACCTCGTCGCCGACGGCGATGGGTTTGGACGGCGGCGCGGGCGGCGCTTCGGCCAGGCCCAGTTCATAACGGCCCAGGCGTTCGTCCACGCCGGTCGCGCGGATCACGTATTCGCCCGCCGACGGCGCCGTGAAGGTCAAGCGTGAATTCAGCCCGCCGCCGGCCGCGTCGTCGTTGTTGGCCAGTTCCGTGAAGTCCGGCCCGTTCATCCGGCCGACCCGGACCAGGGGATCGATGTCGCTGGAGTCCAGGGTGACGACGAACCGATCGCCCGCAGCCGCGCGGAAGGCGTAGGCGTCGTAGCGTCCACCGTCCTCCTGCTCGGGGTCGCGATCCGTCAGTTCGCCGCTGACGCTCGCGCCGACGCGGATGCCGGTCGGTCGCGGGGCGCGGGGCGCGGGCGGGCGCTCCTGCAGCGACAGGCGATAGTCGCCGCCGTCCAGCCCGCTCAAGGTGCGCGCCCTCAGCACATAGACGCCGTCCCGCTCGGGCGTGAAGCGCAGGCGCGCGTTGGTGCCGTCGCCCAGGCCGTCGTCGTCTTCGGCCAGCGCCTCGTCCATCGCCCCATCGGCATAGATCGCCAGATAGGCGTCGAAGGCGTCGGATCGCAGCACGGCCTCCAGCCGCTGGCCCGCGCGCGCCTGGAAGCGGTAGTCGTCGTAGCGGTATTCGTCGTCCGCCGCCTTGGCGTCGCCGTCCGTCAGAGCCCCGCTGACGCTGGCGCCGATCCGCAGCGGCTGGGCCTCCTGGGCCAGGGCGTGACCTGCGGCTCCGATCAGGGCGATCAGGCTGACGGCGGCGGCGAGAGAGGGACGGCTCATGAATTTCTCCAGCTTTGGACAGGGATCATAGACGCCGAACCGTCGCGGCTGTAAATCGCCGCCATCCCGATTTCCCGCCAGACGGAGCTGCCATGTCAGCCGAATCCACGCCCGCGACCCTGATCGACGGCAAGGCCTTTTCGGCGACGCTGGTTCAGCGGGTGGCGGCCGCCGTCGAGCGGCTGGGGACCGAACACGGCGTCAAGCCCGGCCTGGCGGTCGTCATCGTCGGCGAGGATCCGGCCAGCCAGATCTACGTCCGCAACAAGGGCGAGACGACCCTGCGCGCCGGGATGCGATCCGACACCCATCGCCTGGCCGACACGACCAGCCAGGACGAGCTTCTGGCCCTGATCGACCAGTTGAACGCCGACGCGGGCATTCACGGCATTCTGGTGCAGCTGCCCCTGCCCGCTCACATCGACGCAACCGTGGTGCTGGACGCCATCGACCCGGACAAGGACGTGGACGGGTTTCATGTCGTCAACGCCGGGCGTCTGGCCGTCGGCCTGCCGGGCCTGGTCCCTTGCACGCCACTGGGCTGTCTGATGCTGCTGAAGGATCAGTTGGGCGATCTGTCGGGCCTGAACGCCGTGGTGGTGGGCCGTTCCAACATCGTCGGCAAGCCGATGGCGCAACTGCTGCTTGGCGAAAGCTGCACCGTCACCATCGCCCATTCGCGCACGCGGGACCTGCCCGCCGTCTGCCGCGCGGCCGACATTCTGGTGGCGGCGGTGGGACGGCCCGAGATGATCCAGAACGACTGGATCAAACCCGGCGCCACGGTCATCGATGTCGGCATCAACCGCGTCCTCTCCGCCGATCCGGTCAAGGCGGCCGAGGGCAAGACCCGCGTCGTCGGCGACGTGGCCAAGACCGCCGTGGAAGTCGCCGGCCGCATCACCCCGGTTCCCGGCGGCGTGGGACCCATGACCATCGCCTGCCTGCTGGCCAACACCTATTCGGCCGCCTGCCGCATCAACAATCTCCAACCGGAGCCATTGGACGCTTGATGGATCGATGCGGCGGGTCGATATTCGACCTGACGGCGATCTGCGCCGATAGGGAGATGTCATGGTTCGCCTCAATGCGCGTGCGCTGGCTGTAACGGCCGCCCTGTTGATCACCCCGGCCGCAGCGGGATGCGGCTACAACACCATTCCGACCAAGCAGGAGCGCGCCGAGGCCGCCTGGGCCGATGTGCAGAGCCAGTATCAACGGCGCGCCGACCTGGTGCCGAACCTGGTCGCCACGGTCCAGGGCGCCGCGATCCAGGAACGCACGACCCTGACGGACGTGATCAACGCCCGCGCCCGCGCCACCTCGGTCAATGTCTCGGCCGACGATCTGGATAATCCGCAGGCCTTCAAGCAGTATCAGGAGGCGCAAGGCCAGCTGTCGGGCGCCCTGTCGCGCCTGTTGGTCACGGTCGAGGCCTATCCCCAGCTTCAGGCCAACCAGAACTTCCTGACCCTGCAGTCGCAGTTGGAAGGCACCGAGAACCGCATCCAGATCGCGCGCCGCGACTACAACGAGGCCGTTCGCGACTACAATACCACCCTGCGCACCTTCCCGCAGGTGATCTGGGCCAAGACCCTGCATGGCGGCTCCAAGCCGATGCAGCTGTTCACCGCCACCGCCGCCGCCCAGTCGGCGCCGCAGGTCAACTTCAACCTGAACGCCCCGCCCTCGAACGCCTCCGCGCCCGGCGGCGGCGCGGCCGCCGTCGCGCCCGGTTCCACCCCGCCGGCCCAGTGACACGCCTGCTCGCGCCGGGGCGACGTCCGACCGGCGTCGCCGCGTGGCTGATCGCTCTGGCGGTCGTGCTGCTGTTCGCCGTTCCGGCGATGGCCCAGTCCAAGATCGACTTCCCCCCCCTGACCGGCCGCGTGGTCGATCAGGCCGGTCTGCTCGACCCGGCGACCGAACAGGCCCTGACCGAGAAGCTGGCGGCGCTGGAGGCCGCGACGACCGATCAGCTTGTCGTCGTGACAGTCAGCAGCCTGCAGGACCAGGAGATCGAGGACTACGGCTATCAGCTGGGTCGCGCCTGGGGCATCGGTCAGAAGGAAAAGGACAACGGCGCCCTGCTGATCGTCGCGCCCAATGAGCGCAAGGTCCGGGTCGAGGTCGGCTATGGGTTGGAGCCGATCCTGACCGACGCCTTCTCGTCGCAGGTCATCCGCAATGACATCCTGCCATCCTTCCGCGATGGCGACTACAAGACCGGCGTGGTCAAGGGCGTGGACGCCCTGATCGCCCAGCTTTCGCTCGATCCCGCCGAAGCCCAGGCCCGCGCCCAGGCCGTCGCGGACGAACAGGCCAAGGACAAGGGCGACTCCATCGCACCCCTGGTGATCGTCGCGATCATCTTCCTGTTCATGTTCATGGCTGCGGCGCGATCCGGTCGCGGGCGGCGCAGCGGCGTGGGTTCCGTCCTGCTGTGGGCGGCTTCCGAGGCCCTGCGCAACTCGGGACGCGGCGGCGGCGGTTGGGGCGGCGGAGGCGGCGGCTTCGGCGGCGGGGGCGGATTTGGCGGAGGCGGCGGCGGCTTCGGCGGCGGCGNNCTGCGCAACTCGGGACGCGGCGGCGGCGGTTGGGGCGGCGGAGGCGGCGGCTTCGGCGGCGGGGGCGGATTTGGCGGAGGCGGCGGCGGCTTCGGCGGCGGCGGCGCATCGGGAGGATGGTGATGCAGATCACGGACAGCGACCGCGCCCGCATCGCCGAGGCCATCGCCGGCGCCGAACAGCAGACCTCGGGCGAAATCTTCTGTGTCGTGGCGCGGCGCGTCTCGTCCTATCTGGACGTCAGCCTGGCCTGGGCGGCCGGCGCGGCCCTGATCGCGCCCATCGTCTTCGTGCCCTTCGTTCTGGACCTGCGGTGGCCAGGCGGCGGCTGGGAGGCGGCCCATCAGGCGGCCGAGGCGGCTGGCGCCGGGCAGGCCCTGGCGATCTACACCCTGTCGCAGGCGGCGGTGTTCGTGGGCGTCTTCCTGCTGACCCGAATTCCCGTTCTGCGCCGTCTCGCCACGCCCGCCGGCGTGCGACGCGGCCGGGTGCGGGAGGCGGCCCTGCAACAGTTCCTGGCCCACGGCGTCCACGTCACGCGCGAACGCACCGGCGTCCTGATCTTCGCCGCTCTGGACGAACACCAGGTCGAGCTGATCGCCGACGAATCCATTCACGCCAAGGTCGAGGAAGACGCCTGGGCCCAGGCGGTGAACGCCCTGACCCGCGAACTGCGCGCCGACCGTCCGGTCGAGGGCTTTTCAGCCGCCATCGCCCTGTGCGGCCAGGTGTTGGCCCAGCACTTCCCGCCCCGCGCCGACAATCCCAATGAGTTGCCGGATCATCTGATCCTGTTGTGAATCGTCGTATCGGGGTCGCAATCCGGGGCCAGAAGGCCTAGCCCACGGTCGAAGCCAGACGACATCCCCACGCCATGCCCCGCCTTCTCACCTACAATGTTCACCGATGCGTCGGCACAGACCGTCGTCTGGACGTGGATCGCATCGTCGCCGTCATCGGCGAGTACGAGCCGGACATCGTCTGCCTGCAAGAGCTGGACGTCGGCCGGTCGCGCACCAACGGCGTGGATCAGGCGCGCGCCATCGCCGACGGCCTGGCCATGACCTCGCGTTTTCACCCGGCGATGCGGGTGGAGGCGGAACTGTATGGCGACGCCATCCTGACCGCCCATCCCGAACGGCTGATCCGCGCCGACGCCCTGCCGACCGTCAGCGGCATTCCGGGGCTGGAGCCGCGGGGCGCCATATGGTCGGAGATCGAAATCGACGGCGTGGCCCTGAACGTCTTCAACACCCATCTGGGTCTGGTCCCCAGAGAGCAGCGCCTGCAGGCGGCCGCCCTGACCGGACCCGGATGGCTGGGCGGCTGCACCGGACCGACCCTGCTGGCGGGCGACTTCAACGCCACCTCGATCACCCGCCCCTATCAGACCCTGTGCCGCAGTCTTGAAGACTGCCAGCGTCAGTTGGGCGTAAAGCCCAGCGTCAAGACCTTCCCCTCGGCCTTTCCGGCCATCCGTATCGACCACTGCTTCGTCAGCCCGCACATTCACATACGCGCGGTTCGCTCGGCCTTTTCACCGTTGGCGCGGGTGGCGTCGGACCATCTGCCGCTGATCGTCGATTTCGACGTGGTTCAGCCGGGCGCCTGACCGCCCTCTGATGCCGGTCGCGTCCGGTGCGAGCGGTTCAGCCGCTTCCACGGACGCCAGGCGTCGGTCGAGGACGTGGGATCGCCCAGTTGCCATTCCGCGAACATCCGCTGGATCCGGGTCGGCGGGTCCGAACCCAGCGGCTTCAGACGATCCGTCTCGAAGCTGCAGATCGCCTGTCCGACCGAGCCGAACACCGCTTCCACCGCAGCATAGTCGTCGGTCGCGACGCCCAGCCAGTGGGCGATGGTGCGATGGCGATGGGCGGTGATGACGGCGCGCCCCGCCGCATCCGTCGGCTCGGCGGCGATGTCGCATTCGGTGTCCAGCCCCATCGAACGGTTGTTCAGATTGGTCGATCCGATCCGCAGCAGGCGGTCGTCGATGATCGACATCTTGGCGTGGACGATGATCCGGTCGCCCTCCTCGGTCAGGGGCGCGAAGGCGAAGAAGCGGTTGAACCTGTCCGCCTGCTCCAGCCGGTACAGCACCTCCGCGCGCGCCGTATCCATCGTCAGGCTGTCGAACCAGCTGGGGCTCTTGGCCGTGGAGACGACGATGATCTGCGGCCCGTCCGGCTCGGCCAGACGCTGCGCCAGGGCGGCGGCGATCACCGGCGAGGTGAAATACTGGTTCTCCAGATAGATCAGCTTCTTGGCGCGCCGAATGGAGTCCAGATGCAGGGCCTCGCTTTCGCGCACCTCATGCCGGCCGGCCCATTTGGGTTCGGTCCTGGCGATGCCGACGGGGACGTCGCTCATCTGGACCGGCACGCCGTCGGGCCAGGGATCGCCATCGACCTGGTCGGGAATGGTTCGTTCCCAGGTCGCCTTGAACCAGCGTTCGCGCGCCAGATCGCCCAGCGCCCGCGCCGCCGGTCCGTCCATCACGCACATCACCTCGTGACGCGCCTTGCAGATGACGCCGCTGGGCAGGGCGCGGCGCGGATCGCCGTCCAGATGCTCGTCGGAATCCCAGCGGTCGGTCGAGATGTCGCCCCCACCGCAGAAGGCCAGCTTGTCGTCGATCACCACCACCTTCTGATGATGGCAGGCGCCGATGGGGCCGGGCGAATCCAGCCGGAACTCCACCATCCGCTTGCGAAACCAGCGCTGGGCGCGATGGGGATAGAAGCCCTGCGACGCCGCGATCAGCAGCGGCGACTTCCAGATCAGCAGACGCACATCCAGATCGGGCTTCTTCTTGACCAGCATTCTCAGCTGGCGACCGATCTCGGCGCTCTTGTCGCCCGGCCGCGTCTCGGGATCCAGATGGGTGCGCGGATCGAACTGCCAGCCCAGAAGGACAATGGACCGTTCCGCCTTCTGAAGGGCCGAGGACAGGGCGTCGAAATAGGCCTGGTTCTCCATCAGCACGGAAAACCGATGGGCGACGGCCGAGGTCCACAGACCCGGCCCCGGCTCCAGCAAACTGCCGTCGTAACTGTCGCCGCCTTGCCCCATGCAACCCCTCTGCCTGATTCGCGTGACACGGTGTCGGAGCGCCCTGGTCCTCCGTTTCACGCGCTTGGCGTCGGGTCAATCTCCGAAGGGAGCGGGCCGTGAGGCGGGATTGTGACGTTCGTCGATCTGAGGCATAAGGTGCAGGGCCGTTCGGGCCGCGAGGGAGGGTGGAATGCAGGCGCTGGTCGAACTGATCGCCGGCTTCATCGCGTTGCTGGCCGCAGCCGTCCTGTCGCAGTTCGGCGTCGATACCCACACCACCAATCATTCCGACCGCGAGGTCAGACGGGTCGCCGAATGCCGCGACGTCGCCGCTTCGTCCGCAGTCATGACCGAGGGCAAGCGCGACTGCTGACGCCGTGTAGGGTCCTGGTCGATCGACAGCTTACGCGCGCCAGCAGGTTCCGTCCGCCTCATTCCTGTTCTAGGGTCTTGGCGGCGCTGTCGGACGCCTGCGTAGAGATCGAGTTTTTGAGCTGATGAAGTCTCCCAAACGGCCGCCGCTGAAGCTGACCGACGAAGAGATCGTCGCCCCCGTCGATGCGCCGTCCGTCGAGGAGACGCCGGTCGCCGACGCCCCGTTCGAACCGGAACCGTTGACCGACGCCGATCTGGAGATCGTGCAGCCCACGTTCGAACGACCGATGTCCGAACGTCGCCGTCGCCGCCTGCTGGAAGAGCAGCGCCTGGCCGAGGAGCGCGCCGCTCAGGCCCAGCATGCCGCCGCCTCGCCCGAGCCGCCCGCCGAACCGGCGCCGGAATCGCCGGCCAAGGTCGAACTGGCCGTCGCGGCCGGCAAGCCCCCCGCCCCCTTCGAACTGTCGTCGCCGCCGGCCGTCAAGCCCGTCGTGGCCAAGCGCGCCGGCGAGCCGTCCGGCCGTCACGCCTATCTGATCGCGGGCATCGCCTCCGCGCTCTGGATCGGGGGCGTCGCCTCCTGGGCCGCCTATGAGTTCGGAGCCGGCGGGGCCGAACTGGATCCGTTGCGGATCGCTATCTACGCCCTGATCGCCCTGGCGCCGGCGGGTCTGGCCATCATGCTGGCCCATGCGGTGCGGCAGGGCGCGGGACTGGCGGCCGAGACCCGTCGCGCGCGTCAACTGGCGGAGGCCCTGGTGGCCCCCACGGCGCTGGCCGCCCAGCAGACCGGCGACGTGCTTCAATCCCTGCGCTCCGACATCGACCACGCCGCCCTGGCGGCCGAGCGGGCGCGCACCGACATGGCCCTGCTGCGCGAAGCCCTGGCCGAGGAGACGGCGCGCCTGAACGAGGCGGCCGACAACGCCGGTCGCACCGCCCGTCGCCTGGCCGAGAACCTGGGCCGCGAACGCGATCAGATGCAGACCCTGGGCCTTCATCTGGACACCCAGGCGACAGGCGTGATCGACGCGGTCGAACGCCAGTCGCGCATGGTCGCCGACGCCTCCGACCTGGCCCAGGCCCAGTTGCGCGAGGCCGAAGCCGCGCTCGCCGCCCGCGCCGCCGATCTGGCCGCCGCCGCCGGCGAGGCCCAGGACGCCGCCCGCGTGGCCGCCGAAGACCTGGCCCGCCAGACGATCCGGCTGGAGAACGCCGGCTCAGGCGTGGCCGAACAGATCCAGTCGGTGGAAGAGGGCCTGGGCCAGCAGCGCGCCTCGCTGGTCACCGCCGCCTATGCGCTGCGCACCGATCAGGAGGACTTCTCGGCCCAGGTCGAGAGCCAGCGCGCCCAGTTGGTCGAGCATTTGTCGGCGACCCGCACCGCCGCCGGCGATCTGGACCGCACGACCCAGACCTCGGTCGACGCCATGCGCGATCTGGTCGAGGCCGCCGCCGATCAATTCCGCGCCCTGGTGGACATGTCCCAGCGTGAGGCCGACGGCTTCGATTCCGCCACCAAGGTCGCGCTGGACCGCTTCGAGGCCCTGGCCGCCGAGGCCCGAGACGCCCTGATGGAGGAGACACGTCGCGCGCTGGAGCAGATGCGCGCCACCGCCGAGGATTCCCGCGCCGCGGCCGCCGACGCCGCCGAACAGGCCCGTCTGCGCGCCGACCGCCTGGGCGAAACCCTGTTCGAGGCGGCGCAGAAGGCCGACAACGCCGCCGACGCCCGCATCGAGGATGCGCGCCGCATCGTTGGCGAGACCTCCGGCATCGTGGAAGAGGCCGGCGAGCGAATGGTCAACCGTCTGGAGTCCCTGGTCAGTCGCCTGAACGAGGCACTGTCCGAGATCGACACCGCCGTCGCCGACATCGACGAGCGCGCCGCCCGCCTGCCTCAGGAGGCCCGCGTCCGCGCCGAGGCCGTGCGCGCCACGGTCGAGGACGGCCTGGCGTCCCTGTCCGCCGCCTCGCGCAAGGCGGCCGAGGACACCGAGGCGCTGGACCTGGGGTTCCAGGAGCGCGTGCGCCGCAACTACGACATGCTGACCGAGGCGGTGCGGCTGATGGGCGTCGTGTCCGGCGACGCCTCGCCTGCCCGCCGTCGCGAGCCGCCCCCCGAGTCCGAACGCGCCGAACCGCGCGCGGCGCGGACGCCGGTTACGCCGCCTGTCGAAGAGCGCAAGTTCG
This sequence comes from Brevundimonas sp. UBA6550, assembly GCF_002434505.1. Lineage (GTDB taxonomy): Bacteria > Pseudomonadota > Alphaproteobacteria > Caulobacterales > Caulobacteraceae > Brevundimonas. The sequence continues at coordinate 169,672 of NZ_DJKE01000008.1, read as the reverse complement.
GCCTGCGCAGCCGCCTGCGGCTTGAGCCGACCGAACCCCCTCGTCCATCGACCGACGACCGCCTGGACTGGAGCGACCTGGTCTCCCAGGATGACGGGGACGAGCCGCCGCTGGATCTGGACACGCCCGCTGCGGCCGCAGGCCCCACGCCGGCCGAGGCCGAGGCCCTGTCCGAACGGGTGATGGCCGCCATTCGCCGCATGGGCGTCGATCCCAACGCCCTTCTGCCGCGCTCGCGGGTCGAGGAGGCGGCGCGCGCCATCGGCAAGGGCGACCCGGACGGCGGGCGCCAGATCGTGCGCCGCGTGGCGCCGGCCGCCGTCCGCAGCGTGTCGCGCCGGGTGCTCAGCGACGCCGAACTGCGCGCCGACGCCGAACGCTATGTACGCCATTTCGCCAGCGGCCTAGCCGCCTCCGCGCGCGCGGGCGATGCGGCGGCGGTGCAGACCGCGCTGGCGTCGGACGCCGGACGCGCCTTCATGCTGCTGGACGCCGCTGTCGGCGATCTGGGCTAGGGAGCGACGGGACTTGACGATGCCCTCCAGTTGCCGCCACTTGCGGGTCACCGAACTGTCATGGGCGTGGCGATGGCCAGCACGATGAGTGAAATCGACAGGCCGGCGGACGCCGACACCCGAAACGACGACCGACGCCCCGGCATCATCATCTGCGCCTATGAAGGCGAGGATGCCGGCTGGGACCTGGTCGAGGACCTGTCCGGCGAAATCTGGAGCCCCGTGGGCGCGCGCGCCGTCCCCATCGTCGGCGACGACCCCGACGCCCTGGCCTCGACCCTGGCGGCGCGTCTGGGCAGCGGCGAATGCCGCGCCGTCCTGTTGGTCGGCCGCACGCATCAGGGCCAGGGTTTCCGCGTCCAGATGCGCGCCGAAAACCGCACCCTGGATCACAAGCATCGCCTGTCCAGCACCGGCCCCGGCGTCGCTCGCGCCACCGCCCCGGTCGCCGACATCGTGCGCGCCCTGACGGCGGCGGGGCTTGAAGCCGACGCCTCGTCCGAGGCGGAGAAGGACGCGGGCTCCTATCTGCTCTATCGGGTTCTGGCCGATCTGCCGGACGGCCCCTTGACGCCCTCCATCGGCCTGCTGCGCGCGCCTGCCCCCGCCAACGAGGCCGCCGTGCGCAAGGGTATCAAGGCCGCCGCCTCGGCCATGGCCAGCCACCTGACGCCCCTGCCCCGCGTCAATTGAACCGGCGAAAGACATCGGTCGATCCACGGTCTAGGTTGGCCAGATGATCGTGAGTCGCAAACTGATCCTCTTCGCCGCCTTGAACGGCGCCATGGCGGTCGCCGTCGGCACCTTCGCCGCCCATGGGGCGGGGCCGCAGATCAAAACCCTGCTGACCACCGGCGCCCAGTATCAGCTGATCCACGCCGTTCTGGCGGTCGCCGCCGTTCAGTGGCAGGCGGGCGGACGACTGGCGTCCGTGGCCGGCTGGTTGGCGTCTGTCGGTGGCCTGATCTTCTGTCTGTCCCTGCTGCTGATCGCCTTCCTCGGCGTGCCAGCCTTCGGCGCGGTCGCCCCTGTCGGCGGGGTGCTGATGATCGCCGGCTGGCTGTGCCTGGCCATCGCCGCCCTTCGTTCCTGATTGTTCGTCTGAGTAGAAAGCCCATTTCCATGGCCTTGCCCACGCCCGCTGATCCGCGTCGTATCCTCTATCCCGAGGTCGACGCCTACACTTCGGGCTGGATGACGACCGAGGGCGTGCACGAGATCTATTACGAGGAATCCGGCAATCCGCAGGGTGTGCCGGTCATCGTGCTGCATGGCGGTCCGGGCGGCGCGGTCAATCCGGGAATGCGCCGTTTCTTCGACCCGGCCGTCTATCGCATCATCATGTTCGACCAGCGCGGCTGCGGCCTGTCGCGCCCCCACGCCTCGCTGGAGGATAATACCACCTGGACCCTGATCGCGGACATCGAGCGGCTGCGCGTTCTGTGCGGCGTCGAGAAGTGGGTGGTGTTCGGCGGTTCGTGGGGTTCGACCCTGTCCATGGCCTACGCCATCACGCACCCTGAGCGGGTTCGGACCCTGGTGCTGCGCGGCATCTTCCTGCTGACCAGAAAGGAGTTGCACTGGTTCTATCAGGACGGCGCCTCGATGATCTTCCCCGACGCCTGGGAGCGGTTCCTTGAGCCCATCCCCGAGGCGGAGCGCGGCGACCTGATGGCGGCCTATTACAAGCGATTGATCGGCGACGACGTGGCGGAACGCGAGCGCTGCGCGGTCGCCTGGTCAAGCTGGGAGGGCGAGACCGTCAGCGTGGAAGGCCCCAATGCCCGCCCCGAGAAGTTCGCCGAGCCGGAGTTCGCCGTGGCCTTCGCCCGGATCGAGAACTGGTTCTTCACCAACGCCGGCTTTTTCGAGGAGGACGGCTGGATCCTGAAGAATGTGGACCGAATGCGCCACATTCCCTGCTGGATCGCCCAGGGTCGGTTCGACGTGGTCACGCCGATTTCCGGCGCCTGGGCCTTGCACCGCGCTTGGCCCGAGGCGCGTCTGGATATCGTGGACGACGCCGGCCACGCCTCGTCGGAGCCGGGCATCGTCGACAGCCTGGTGCGCGCCACCGACTGGGCCGCGACCGCCTGACGCCAATCGCAAGTCAGAGAAAAAGGGCCGCCACGTCGATCACGTGGCGGCCCTTTCGCTTGCTTGAGTTCAGAACCGTTTGGAACCGCGCTCGTCCAGGCTCCAGGCGCCTGGCCCTGCGGTGAAGATGTAGAGGAAGACAAAGCAGAACAGGATGGCCGCATCGCCGCCGTTCACCGCCGGCATCGGGTCGCGCGGGAAGTGGAACATCCAATAGGCCACCGCCATCTGACCCGAGGCGATGAAGGCCGCCGGGCGAGTGAACAGGCCCAGCACCAGCAGCACGCCCGTCACCAGTTCGATGGCGCCGCCGATGCCGAACAGGGAAAACAGTTCCTGCTGGCCAGGTTCGGCGCCGGCCGGGAAGCCGAACAGCTTGACCAGACCGTGGGCCAGAAACAGCAGACCGGCGACGATCCGTAGCGCCGCCAAGGCCCTTGGCGACCACGTGCTTGCTTGGTTGAACACTGTCTTCCCTCCCTTTTGCACGCGCTGGCGCGATGCGGATTTCACGGCCGTACCGAAGTCCGGCCGTGAAGCTTGATCCGAAAGTTACGCCGCGTCCACCAGCACGATCTCGGCGTCCGACAGGGCCTTAACCGTGATGACGTCTTCCTGGGCGATGGCGGCGCCGTCGCGCGGGCTCAGCTTGACGCCGTTCACTTCGATCTCGCCCAGCGATGCGACGAGATAGGCCCGGCGGGCCGCGCCGACAGGATATTCGGCGACATCGCCAGCCTTCAACGTCGCCGCGACAACCCGCGCCTCGGTGCGGATCGGCAGGGCGTCGGCGTCATCCTCAAAGCCCGAGGCCAGGACCACGAACTGTCCCGCACGCTCCCCCTTGGGGAAGGGCTTGGTGCCCCAGCTGGGCTTCTCGCCGCGACGGGTCGGTTCGATCCATATCTGGAACAGTCGGGTCAACTCGGTTTCGGCATTGTACTCGGCGTGGCGGATGCCTGTGCCGGCGCTCATCACCTGAACATCGCCCGCAACCGTGCGGCCCTTATTGCCCAGGCTGTCCTCGTGGCTGATGGCGCCGTCGCGGACGTAGGTGATGATCTCCATGTCGGCGTGCGGATGGGGCGGAAAACCGCTGCCCGGCGCGATCTCGTCGTCGTTCCAGACGCGCAGATTGCCCCAGCTCATCCGGTTGGGATCGTAGTAGTTGGCGAAGGAGAAATGGTGTTTGGCGTTCAGCCAGCCATGGTTGGCGCCGCCAAGGGATTCAAACGGTCTGCGCTCGATCATCGGTGGGGTCCTTTCGCGCCGGAACCGTCCGACGCCTTTGCTTGACGCCAAGATAGAGATCGGCGACCGATCAGAAACAGAAACCGCCGAAACTCATTGTTTCCAGACAGGTCGCCCCCGATGAACCGCCTGCCCGACCTCGAAGCCCTGGCCATCTTCGCCAAGGTGGCCGATGCGCAGTCGTTCTCCGGCGCCGCCGAGACGCTGGGCCTGTCCAAGGCGACGGTGTCCAAGGCGGTGACGCGGTTGGAGCAGTCGCTGGGGACCACGCTCCTGCACCGCACCTCGCGCCGGTTCGCCCTGACCGACACGGGCCGAAGCCTGGCCGCCCGCGCCGCCCATATGCTGGCCGAGGCGGAAGGGGCGGTGTCCGAGGCGCTGGACATGTCGGTTACGCCGCGCGGTCTGGTGCGGTTGGCCGCGCCCATGTCGTTCGGCATGGCCTATGTGGCCCCCGCCCTGCCCGAGTTCCTGGCCACCCATCCCGACATTTCGGTGGACCTGCATCTGTCAGACGAGGTGATCGACCTTGTGGGCGGCGGCTTCGACTGCGCCCTGCGGATCGCCGCCCTGCCCGATTCCTCGCTGACCGCGCGCAAGCTGAGGCCGGTCAGACGCGCCCTGGTGGCCTCGCCCACCTATCTGGCGCAACGAGGGCGGCCGACCCACCCGAACGACCTGAACCGCCACGCCTGCCTCTGCTACGCCTATATGCCGACGCCCGACATCTGGCGGTTCAGCAATGCGGCGGGTGAAGAGGTGGTGGTGCGGCCGCAGGGGCCGTTGCGCGCCAACAACTCGGACGCCCTGACAGCGTCGCTGTGCGCGGGGCTGGGCATCTTCCCCCAGCCGGACTTCATCTACTGGAGAGATGTCGCGGGCGGTCATCTGGAGACGGTCATGACCGACTGGAGCCTGCCGCCCATCGCGCTTCACCTGGTGGCGCCCAACAGCGGGCCGCGACCCGCGCGGGTCACGGCCCTGATGGACTATCTGGCCGATCGGTTCAGCAAGCCGTTATGGCCCGGCGATATGGTCGGGCGATAGGGCGTCAGCCGCACTTCACGTCCTTGACGATGTTGGTGGCCTCATCGAACACGAAGTTCACCCGGTTCTCGCGATAGTCCATCGTCGCCGGGCAGGTGGTGCACAGGACGCGGAACGTCTGGCCGGCCGGTGCGGTCGGAATGGTCGAGCGATTGCGCCCGACGTAGCTCTGATAATCCTCGACCTTGCACGCCTTGAAGGCGGTTTCCGATCCGCTCGTCGGCGGCGTCGTTGTCTGGGTCGGGGCGCAGGCCGAGAGCGCAAAGGCGCCGGCTGCGAGGAGCGTGCTGACGATGATTTTCATGATCCGTCCCTTTTCCTAGTCGGCTCAGCCGCAGCGAACCTGTTCGATTACGCCGGTCTGCTCATTATAGAAAATATTCAGACGATAGGCCGAGAAATCTTGCTGCACCGGGCAGGTGGTGCAGGTGACGCGGCGATTGACGACCTCGACCGGCACCGGAATCTCGGTGCGCGGCTTGCCGACCAGATATTGCATCTCTCCGGCCTTGCAGAAGTCTTCGGTCTGTCCGGTCGGCATTCGGCTGCCGACGGGCGGGTTGAGCTGCGCCTGCTCGACGGCGCGTGGGGCCGGCGCCTCGGACACCGGCGTCGAACAGGCCGCCAGCAGGCCCAGCGCGATCAGGCCGCCTTTTCCCAGCGCCCTTCGTCCGACTGTTTCCAATAGGCCAGATCGGCGCCCTGATCCTTCAGCGTCTTCCAGCGCCCGCGCGCGTGCTGCAGCGCCGGTTCGTCCCGCCCGTCGAAAATTATGAAGCATCGTTCGAACCCTTCCGTTGCGCCCATGTCTGCATCGTCGACAATGAACAGCGCCTGAGCGCCGTTCAGGTTCTCACCCGTTTCGCTCAACAGCACGGGCTGACGCTCGGCATGGGGCTGGTCGGCCCGACCATGGGGCAGGAAGCTGTCTTCGCGAAACGTCCAGAGCAGTTCGTCCACATCGTCCAGACGATGGGAATGCGACGACTTCACCATGGCGCGCCAGCCCCGCTCGATCGTCTTTTCGAGCAGGGTCGGCAGCACCTGATCCAGCGTGGACCGCTCCAGGTGGTAGAACCAGATTTCGGGCTTGCCGCTCATCCGGCCCTACCTATCCGACGATCAGGCTTCGTAGGTGTCGGCCACCATACGGTCCAGGGTGCGTACGGCGAAGCCGACGCCGCCCTCGGGCACGGTGGGGTTGGGGCTCTTGTTGGCCCAGGCGGTCGGGGCGATGTCCAGGTGCGCCCACGGCACGCCGTTGGTGAAGCGTTGCAGGAACAGGGCGGCGGTGATCGAACCGCCGGCGCGACCGTTGCCGGTGTTCTTCACGTCGGCGATCTTGGAATCGATGTGCTGTTCGTAGATGGCCGGGATCGGCATCCGCCAAAAGTTCTCGCCCACCTTCTTGGCCGCCGCCAGGATCGGATCGGCCACGTCGTCGGAGTTGGAGAAGACGCCGGCGTAATCCAGGCCCAGGGCCACGATCATGGCGCCCGTCAGGGTGGCCAGGTCGATCATGAACTTGGGCTTGAAACGCTCCTGCGTGTACCAGAGCGCGTCGGCCAGCACGAGGCGGCCCTCGGCGTCTGTGTTGATGACCTCGACCGTCTGGCCCGACATGGACACCACCACGTCGCCCGGACGCTGGGCGTTGCCGTCCGGCATGTTCTCGACCAGGCCCAGAACGCCCACGGCGTTGACCTTGGCCTTGCGGCCGGCCAAGGCGATCATGGTTCCGGTCACGGCGGCCGCGCCGCCCATGTCCCACTTCATGTCCTCCATGCCGTCGGCCGGCTTGATGGAGATGCCGCCGGTGTCGAAGCAGACGCCCTTGCCGACGAAGGCGATGGGCTGACCGCCCGCCTCGCCGCCCTTCCACTGGATCACGGCCAGCTGGCTTTCGCGACGGCTGCCCTGGCCGACGCCCAGCAGGGTGCGCATGCCCAGCTTCTCCATCTCGGCCTCGCCCAGAATCTCGACCTCCAGGCCCAGGCTTTCCAGCGCCTTGACGCGCTTGGCGAACTCGGCCGGATAGAGGACGTTGGCGGGTTCCGACACCAGGTCGCGGGCGAAGATCACGCCGTCCGCCACGGCCGACAACGGCTCCAGCGCCGCCTCGGCGGCGCGCAGGTCGGAGGTGACGACGCGAACCGCCGTGATGGACGGAATCTTGTCGGCCTTTTGCGTGGTGCGATATTTGTCGAAGCGATAGGCCGCCAGACGCGCGGCGAAGCCGGCGCGCGCCGCCTGCTCGGGCGTCAGGTCAGAGGCGTCCATGGTCAGCACCTCGGCGCCCGACAGCTTGACCGCCGCATAGGCCGAACCGCCGAAGGCCTCGACCGCCAGATCGTCCAGCTTGGCCTTGTCGCCCGCGCCGATCAGCAGGACCGAATCCGCGTCCACGCCCGTCGGGGCGGCGATCAGCAGGCTCTGGCCCGCCTTGCCGGTGAAGCGGCCCTTCGTCATCGCCTTGGTCAGGGCGCCGCCCGCCTTGCCGTCCAGCGCCGAACCGGCCGAGGTCAGGGCGCGCTCTTCGAATACCGGAACCGCGACAATCTCGGCGGCGTCCACGGCGGCGACGAATTCGATCTTCATTCAACCAACTCCAGCCAGGCCCCACCCGGCGTCTGCAAAGACTAAAAGACAATGGCGCGTCCGCTTGTCGCCGACGCGCCGTGATGTGCTACTAGATGCGCCTCAATGTCGCCGCCTGCAACCGGGCGAAGTCCATCCGCCCATGAACCTGATTCAAAGATACCTTTTCCGCCAAATCCTCTTCCCGGTGGTCGCCGCCTGCGCGGCGCTGGCGGGAATCGGAATTCTGAGCCAGAGCCTCGACCAACTCCAGGTCATCGTGGAGCGGGGCCAGAGCGTGTGGATCATGGTCAAGCTGACGCTGCTGGCCCTGCCGCAGCTGCTGGCGGTGATTCTGCCCATCGGCCTGTTCGTCGGCGCCCTGATCGCCCTGACCCGCCTGCAGCGGGAGCAGGAGCTGACGGCCAGCTTCGCGGGCGGCATGACCCGGTGGCAGGTGATCTCCCCCGCCGCCCGCATCGCCGTGCTGGTCGCCCTGGTCACCCTGCTGGTCAATGTCTTCCTGCTGCCGTGGGCGCAGCAGGAGGCGCGACGCCAGGCGTTCGACATCCGCACCGATCTGGCCGCCCTGCTGGTCGAAGAGGGGCAGTTCGTTCAGGGGCCTGACGGCCTGACCGTCTATGTGCAGCAGATCGAGCAGAACGGCCTGCTGAAAAACCTGTTCGTCTATCTGGACGACAAGGACAAGGTGACCACCTGGAACGCCGCAGAGGCGCGGTTCAGCCGTGACGCCGCCGGCACGCCGGTCTTGACCATGATCGACGGCTCGGCACAGCGCTATTCGTCGGGCGGGGTGCTGGAGACCCTGTCGTTCGGTCGCTACGACTTCTCCCTGGCGCCGTTCGTCGGCGTGACCGACACCCTGCGCTTCAAGCCCACCGACCTTTATCTGCGGCAGTTGCTGAACCCCACGGCCAAGATCGTGGAGGTCGCTGGCACGCGCGGCGAACTGTTGGCCGAGGCCCATTCGCGCCTGTCCTCGCCCCTCTACGCCCTGGTCGCCATGGCGCTTGCGCTATCGGCCATTCTGGGCGGATCGTTCAGCCGCACCGGCTATACCCTGCGGATCGCCAAGGCCGCGGGCCTGTTCCTGCTGCTGCGCGTGATCGGCTATGGCCTGGTCGCCGGCAGCGCCTGGAACGGCAGCCTGAACGTGCTGCAGTATGTCGTGCCGATCGTCGCCGTCGCCGTATCCCTGCGGGTCCTCTTCCGCGCCCTGAAGCCGCGCCGCAGCCGCAGCGCCCGCGTCCTGCGCGATCTGAAGGCGAGGTTCGCATGACCGCCGTCACCCCGCGTTCGACCGCGCCCGTCCGTCGTTCTCCGCACATCCCGCGCCTGGGCGTCATCGAGCGCTATGTGTTGGTGCAGCAGTCGAAGTCGCTGGCCGTCTCGCTGGCGGTGATCGCCGCCCTGGTCATGCTGATCGACTTCGTGGAGGTTTCGCGTGGCCTGGGGTCGGATCAGGACCTGTCGGCGGTGCGTATCTTCGGTCTGGTGCTGCTGAAGTCGCCCTCGGTGATTTTGCAGCTGATGCCGTTCGTGTTCCTGTTCGGCACCCTGTCGGCCTTCATCGGCCTGAACCGGCGAAGCGAGCTGATCGCCATGCGCGCGGCGGGCGTATCGGCCTGGCGGTTCGTGTTGCCGGCGGCCGGGATGGCCTTCGTGCTGGGCGTGCTGACGGTCACGGTCCTGGGGCCTCTGGCCTCGGCCGGCGACGGGCTGTGGCAGCGCGAGCGCGCCCGCATCTCGGGAACGGCGCCCGGCGGCGATCCGAACGCGGCGATCTGGCTGCGCGAAGGCGACGACCAGCGCCAGATGATCATTCGCGCCGGCCGCCAGGACCGCGCCAATGCGCGCCTGCTGAACGTCAGCTTCTTCATCTACACCACCGCGCCCGGCGGCGGCCGCACCTTCTCGGAGCGGATCGACGCCAAGTCCGCGTCCTTGAACGCCGGCAGCTGGCGGCTGACCGATGCGGTCGGCGCCCAGATCGGCCAGCGCGCGGTCAGCTATTCCAGCCTGACCCTGGTCTCCAGCCTGGCCGACGAGGAGGCGTTCGAACGGTTCGCCCGACCGCAGTCGACCCCCTTCTGGTCCCTGCCCAACCAGATCAGCCGGATCGAGAACGCGGGCTTCACCTCCACCGCCTATCGACTGCGCTTCCAGCAGCTTTTGGCCACGCCATTGGTGTTCGCCGCCATGTCGATCCTGGCCGCCGCCTTCTCGCTGCGTCTGATGCGGCTAGGCGACCTGGCGCGGATGAGCGCGGCGGCCGTGGTGCTGGGCTTCGCCTTCTTCTTCCTGAACCAGTTCTCTTCGGCCATGGGATCGGCCGAGGTCGTGGCGCCCTTCGTCGCCGCGTGGCTCCCGCCCGTTCTGACGGCGCTCGCAGCCTTTACCTTGCTGTTCTATACCGAAGACGGCTAATCGGGCGCTCGCTTCTCAGAATACGGATGGCCTATGCAGGGTGATCGCCACGATCGGCGCCGCAACGCTTTCAGAGCAAGGCTTCTCGCCGGCGCCGCCTTGGTCGCCTGCGCGCCCCTGGCCACGCCGGCCCTCGCTCAGTCCGACGCGCGGTCCGCCCCGCCTGCGGTGCAGGTGGCCGCGCCGTCCGACGGTCTGGCGCCGAACGCCGTCTATGTGGATGCCGACAACGCCCAGCGGGTCGGCGACTCAATCGTGGTCAACGGCACGCCCGAGAACCGCGCCTATGTGCGCACGCGCGGCCATGTGCTGCGCGGCGAAAGCCTGTCCTACGATCTGAACGCCGGTTCGGCGACGGGCCAGGGCGATGTCGAGGCCATCGCCCCGAACGGCACGGTCGTCTACGCCAGCCGTCTGGAGCTGGACCAGAACCTGACCACCGGCGTCGCCGTGGATTTCGCCACCCGCCTGCCCAATGGCGCCAGCCTGATGGCCGCCACGGCCGTGCGCCGCAGCGCGAACGTCAACGAGTTGAACTACGCCCGGTTCACCCCCTGCCCGATCTGCGACGAGAACGGGCCGCGCCGTCCCACCATCTCGATCCAGGCCGAGCGCGTGGTTCAGGACGAGCAGCTTCGCGCCATCCTGTATCGGAACGCCGTCTTCTACATCGGCCCCTTGCCGGTCTTCTACACGCCCTTCTTCGCCCACCCCGATCCTTCGGTCGAACGGGCGTCCGGCGTGCTGGTGCCCATCGTCAACTTCGACGAGGGCCGGGGCGTGTCGGTGGAGGTTCCCTATCTGCACGTCGTCTCCCCGTCCGAAGACTGGCTGATCAGCCCGCAGATCAACACCAAGGTCGCCCCGCTGCTGAATCTGCAATGGCGGCGCCGATTCGCCAACGGGATGATCGTGGCGCGCGGCGGCTATACCAACGAGCGCAACTTCGGCGACTTCGACATCGACGGCGACGGCCGGCTGGAAAGTAACGTCCGTTTCGGCGACCGTGAGAACCGCAGCTATCTGCTGTCGCATGGCGAGTTCGATCCCGATGGTCCCTGGCGCTTCGGCTTCACGGCCGAACGGACCTCGGACAAGACGCTGTTCGACCGCTACGACGTGCGCTCTCCCTATCAGGACAACGGTCTCTATTACGGCGACCGGCGCCGCCTGATCAGCCAGATCTACGCCGAGCATCAGACCGACCGCTCCTATGTGTCGGTCGCCGCCTTCTCGATCCAGAGCCTGCGGCTTGACCCCGCCTTCGCCGCCACCGATTTCCGCGACCCGGCCGGGTTCAAGGTGTTCGAGGACGACCACACCCTGCCCCTGGTCGCGCCCCTGATCGACGCCCGGTGGGAACCGCATGAGCTGGTCATGGGCGGCCGGCTTCGGCTGAAGGGCTCGGCGGTGTCGCTCTATCGCGACAGCTTCGTCGGCGCGCCGATCCTGAACCCCGAGATCGTGCCGCCGGTCACCGCTGGCCTCACCGGCGTGGACAGCCGCCGCATCACCGGCCAGCTGGAATGGCGGCGCACTGTCATCCTGCCGATCGGCGTGCGGGTCGAGCCGTTCGTGGACACCCGCGTCGATCTCTATTCCATGTCGAACCTGCCGCCGATGATGGGGATCGACAGCGACGCCACGATCAGCCGCTCTCGCCTCAGCGCCGGGGTGGACGTGACCTATCCGCTGATCAAACGCGCCGGCGACGCCGACATCATCCTGGAGCCGGTCGGCCAGTTCTCGGTGTCCAACAAGGTCAATCTGGACCCGCGCATTCCGATCGAGGACGCCCAGGTCCTGGAGCTGGACGAATCGTCCCTGTTCCGCATGGACCGCTTCTCCGGCTACGACCTGCTGGAAGGCGGGGCGCGTCTGACCGCCGGCGGTCGCGCCACGATCCGCTGGTCCGAGGGACGAAAGGCCAGCCTGTTCATCGGCCGCAGCTATCGCTTCCAGCAGCAGGACGATTTCAGGACTTCCATCCCCGACGCGCCGGCGCGTCTCTACGATCCCACGGGGCTGGCGTCCGAAACCTCCGACTGGGTGGTTCAGGGCGACTTCTCGCCGTCGGACCGGATCCGCAGCTGGTTCCACGCCACCGTGGACGGATCGGGCGAGGTTCGCCGGGCGGAGGCGGCGCTGGATGGTCGCTGGGGACGGCGCAACCTGGCCACCGTCAGCTATATCCTGGATCAGTCCAACCCGGTCGACGGCCCGTTGAACCGGAACTACGAGTTCGTTCAACTGGCGGGCCAGCAGTTCCTGTATCGCAACTGGGGCTTCACCGTCGCCGGCATCGCCGATCTGGACGAGAACGAGATCACCCGGTCCGAAGTCGGCCTGCTGTTCGACGACGACTGCCTCCGGTTCGAACTGGGCTATCGCCGCGACAACACCCGCGCCCGGCCGGGCGGACCGTCCGAAGGCATCTATGTGCGCCTAAACCTCGCCACTTTCGGAGGTTCAGGTTATGGACAGGGCGACATGCGTTGAGCATGACGCTTTACGGGGCGCGACCGCCTGCCCGTCTGGCTGGCGGACCGCTGTGAGGAATCAGGACGAGCAATGGGTTTGATGCGTTATTCGACGGGGGCTGCGCTCGCGGCGCTCCTGCTCGCCGGTTCGGCCCATGGCCAGACGGCCCCGGCCCGCCCGCAAGGGTCCGCCCAGCCTCCGGCTCAGACGCCGGGCCAAGGCGTCGCCGCCGGCGCGCCCAATCCGGCGGCCGAGGAAGCCCCCACGACCGCGCGCGCCGAACCTCAGTTCGAAATGGCCGACGGCATCGTCGCCACCGTCAACGACAAGATCATCACCGGCTATGATCTGCGCCAGCGGATGCTGATGCTGATCGCCTCGTCTCAGGTTCAACCGACCGAACAGAACCTGCCCGCGATCCAGCAGGCGGCGCTGAACGCCCTGATCGAGGACCGCCTGAAGGTTCAGGAGATGGCCAAGTTCGAGAGCCTGAAGGTCACCGACGAAGAGGTGGATCAGGAAATCGCCGAGATGGCCCGCGCCGCCGGCACCACGCCCGCCAACTATCTGCAGTTCCTGCAACAGGGCGGCATTCAGCCCGCCGCCTTCCGCGAGAACCTGCGCACCCAGATCGGCTGGAGCCAGTTGGTCCCCGGTCGTTTCAACAGCCGCGCCCGCGCCAGCAGCCTGCAGGTCGATCAGGAACTGCGCCGCCTGAACGAGGCGGCCTCCAAGCCCCAGTTCCTGCTGGGCGAAATCTATATCGACGCCGCCCGCGTGGGCGGACCGCAGGCCGCGCTGAACGGCGCGCGCCAACTGGTGCAGCAGATCATTCAGGGCGCGCCCTTCCAGGCCGTGGCCCAGCAGTTTTCCTCGGCGCCGTCCGCCAACGCGAGGGTGCCGGGCGACGCGGGCTGGGTGGTGCGTGATTCGCTGCAGCCCGCCGTCCAGACCGTGGTCGATCAGCTTCAACCCGGCCAGTTGTCCAACCCCATCGTCGTCGATGGCGGGGTCTATATCCTTTATCTGCGCGACAAGCGCGACGGCGCCTCGACCAGCCTGGTTTCGCTGCGTCAGGTCATGGTCGAACTGCCCGAGACCGCGTCCGAAGCGGACGTAACCGCCGCCACTCAGAAGCTTCAGGCCATGCGCGCGGGCCTGACCTGCGACAACATCCTGTCGCAGGCTCGCGCTACCGAGGGCGTGATCGGCGCGGACCTGGGCGAATCGGACGTGGCCAACCTGGCGCCCCAGTTCCAGCAGTTCGCCCGCACCGGCGAGCTTGGCGCCGTCTCCACCCCGATCCGAACGCCCCTGGGTCTGCACCTGGTCGCCGTCTGCGGCCGTCGCGTCGGCGGCCCCGAGGCCCCCAGCCGCCAGCAGGTCGAAAACCGCCTGCGGGCGCAGAACCTTCAGGTTCTGGAGCGGCGCTATCTGCGCGACCTGCGCAGCGACGCCCTGATCGAGTTCAAGTGACCGGATCGGTCGCGCCTCTGGTCCTGACGCTGGGCGAGCCCGCCGGCGTCGGGCCGGAGATCGTCGCCGCCGCCTGGACTGCCCTGAGACACGAACCGCTGGCCTTCGCCGTCATCGGCGACGCCGACCTGATGCGCGCGCAGGACGTGCCGGTGGTGGAAGTCAGCACGCCCGGCGACGCGGCCGACCGCTTCGCCCGCGCCCTGCCCGTCATTCACAGACCCCTGCCCGCCCCGGTCGAGGTCGGTCGCCCCGATCCCGCCAACGCCCTGGCTGTCGCGGACGGCATCGAGGAGGCGGTCAGTTTCGCCCTGTCCGGCGAAGCCTCCGGCGTCGTCACCGCCCCCATCGCCAAGGCGCCAATGTACGCCTCGGGCTTCCGCTTTCCAGGCCATACCGAGTTCATCGCCGAACTGACCGCCGACGCCCCCTATCAGGGAACGCGCGGCCCAGTGATGATGCTGACGGCGCGAGACTTGCGCGCCTGTCTGGTGACCATCCACGTCGCTCTGGACCAGGTGCCGGAACTCGTCGCGGCCGAGCGCGTGGCCCGCACCGCCCGTGTCGTCGATGAAAGCCTGAAGCGCGACTTCGCCATCGCCCGCCCGCGTCTGGCCATGGCGGCGCTCAACCCCCATGCGGGCGAAGGCGGCGCCCTGGGTCTTCAGGAGATGGACATTCTGATCCCGGTCGCTGAACAGCTGCGCGCAGAGGGCGTCGACATCACCGATCCCAGGCCGGCCGACACCCTGTTCCACGACGCGGCGCGCGCCACCTATGACGCCGCCATCTGCATGTATCACGATCAGGCGCTGATCCCGGTCAAGACGCTGGACTTCTGGGGCGGCGTGAACGTGTCGTTGGGCCTGCCCGTCATCCGCACCTCGCCCGACCACGGCACCGGGTTCGACATCGCGGGCAAGGGCGTCGCGCGCCCCGACAGCCTGATCGCCGCCATCCGTCTGGCTTCGGAGATGGCGGCGGCGCGCGCCGCGCGCTAACACACGGTCGTGACCGACCTTCCCTCCCTCCGCGAAACCCTCGACGCCCACGGCCTCTCGGCCAAGAAGAGCTTCGGCCAGCATTTCCTGCTGGACCTGAACGTCACCCGCAAGATCGTCCGCCTCGCCGGTCCGTTCGAGGGGCGCCCCGTGATCGAGGTCGGCCCCGGTCCCGGCGGCCTGACCCGCGCCCTGCTGGAATCCGACGCCGGTCCGGTGGTTCTGGTCGAGAAGGACCCCCGCTTCGTTCCCCTGCTGTCCGAGCTGGACGACGGCTCGGGCCGCCTGACCATCGTCGAGGCGGACGCCCTGAAGGTGAAGGAGGCCGATCTGGTCTCCGGCCCCGCCCATCTGGTCTCCAACCTGCCCTACAACGTCGGCACGGCCCTGCTGATCAAATGGCTGACAGGCCCCTGGCTGCCGCACAGCCTGACCCTGATGTTCCAGAAGGAGGTCGCCGAGCGTGTCGCCGCTGCTCCGGGCGAAGACGCCTATGGCCGTCTGGCCGTGATCTCCCAGGCCGTCTGCACCGCGCGCATCGTCATGCATCTGCCCGCCGCCGCCTTCACCCCGCCGCCCAAGGTGGCCTCGGCCGTCGTGCATCTGGTCCCGCTGGCCGAACGCCCCAGCCCCGAGCGCCTGAAGAAGCTGGAGCGGGTCACCGCCGCCGCCTTCGGCCAGCGCCGCAAGATGCTGCGTTCCAGCCTGAAGCAACTGGGCGGCGCCGCCCTGTGCCAAGCGGCCGGGATCGAGCCCGACGCCCGCGCCGAGACCATCGACGTGGCGGGATTCCTGCGCCTGGCCGATGCGCTTTCCTGAGTATCTGACATGACCGTCGAACCCTTCCGCGCGATATCCGTCAGCCGTCTGGCCCACCAGCTGAAATCCGAAGGCCGGTCGATCATCCATATGGAGTTCGGCCAGCCGTCGACGGGCGCGCCCGCCGCCGCCATCGCCCGCGCCCATCAGGTGCTGGACGACGACGCCATGGGCTATTGGGAAAGCCCGGACCTGCGCGCCCGCATCGCCCGCCTGTATGACGACCGCTACGGCGTCACGGTCAACCCCGACCGCATCCTGCTGACCTGCGGGGCCTCTCCGGCTTTGGTTCTGGCGCTCAGCACGCTGTTCAAGCCCGGCGCCCGGATCGCCCTGGCCCGGCCCGGCTATGTCGCCTATCGCAACACCCTGCGCGCATTGCACCTGGAGCCGGTCGAGATCGCCTGCGGGGCGGAGACCCGGTTCCAGCTGACGGCCGATCAACTTCGGGCGCTGGACCCCGCGCCTGCCGGGGTCGTCATCGCCAGCCCTGCCAATCCGACCGGCACCATCATTCCGGACGCCGAACTGGCCGCCATCGCCGAGGTGTGCCGTCAGCGCGGCATCGCCATCGTCTCGGACGAAATCTACCACGGCCTCAGCTACGTCGGGCCGACCTCGTCCATGCTGCAGTTCGCGCCGGATGCCGTGGTGATCAACAGCTTCTCCAAATACTGGAGCATGGCCGGGTGGCGCCTGGGCTGGCTGCTGGTCCCCGAGGCGCAGGTCGACGCCGCCCGCGCCTACATCGGCAATATGTTCCTTACCCCGCCGTCGCTGAGCCAGCACGCCGGTCTGGTCGCCATGGATGCGGTCGAGGAGTTGGAGGGCCATGTCCAGACCTACGCCCGAAATCGCGACCTGATGCTTCAGGCCCTGCCGGCGCTGGGCCTGAAGAAGATCGCCCCGCCGGACGGCGCCTTCTATATCTGGGCGGACATCGGCCATCTGACGGACGACAGCGCCGCCTTCTGCGAGCAGATGCTGCGCGACACCGGCGTCGCGACCGCGCCCGGCGTGGATTTCGACCCGGTGGATGGCCGCCGCTTCATCCGGTTCAGTTTCGCCGTTTCCACGCCCGAGATCGAGGACGCTTTAAGCCGCCTGCGTCCCTGGTTCGCCGCCCGCAGCTGACACCACGTCCGCCGTCGATGTCGCCCGGTGAAGCGCATCGTACAGCTGCTTGGGCTCCAAGGGCTTGGGCAGCCAGTCGGTCATGCCGGCGGCGTAACAGGCGTCCACCTGTTCGGCCTCGGTGCCGGCGCTGAAGCCGATCACAGGCACGGCCGCATTCAGACCGTCGGAGCCGCGCAGGCGCCGCGTCGTCTCATTGCCGTCGATGCCCGGCATGTTGACGTCCATCAACACCACGTCGAACGCCCGTTCCGCCAGCAATGACAACGCCAGATGCCCGTCGGAGGCGGTGGCCAGATCGACCTCCAACGGCTGCAATACCAGGGCGATGGTGCGGCGATTGATCTCGTGATCGTCCACGGCCAGAACGCGGATGCGCCGCGTCAGGGTCGGGGCAGACCCTTCGAAACCCTCGTTCGCCTGGGTGGGCTGTCCTGCCGGCAGATCGACGCAGAGGGTGAAGGCCGCCCCTTCGCCCGGTGCGCTCTTCACCGTCAGGTCGCCGCCCATCAGCCGCGCCAGCTCGCGGCTGACGGTCAGGCCCAGCCCCGTCCCGCCATAGGTGCGCGCCACCTCGGCGGACCCTTGCGCGAACGGCGAGAACAGACGGTTCATGGCTTCCGGCGTAATGCCGGCGCCCTGATCCACGACGGTCAGGGTCAGACAATGCTGGCCATCGCCGTGCGGCGCGGCGGCTTCCAGGCGGATCACCCCGGCCGGCGTGAACTTGATGGCGTTGGACACCAGATTGTTGATGATCTGACGCAGGCGATAGGGATCGCCGCGCAGCCAGACGGCTTCGTCGTGATCCACCGCCAAGTCCAGCACAAGGCCTTTTTCGGCGGCCGGCGCGGTCCAGAACCGGGCGGTGTCGCGCACAAGCTCGCCCAGCTCGAAATCCCGGCTCTCTATCGCCATCGCCCCGGCCTCCATCTTGGAGTGATCCAGAAGGTCGTTCAGCATGCCGGTCATCAGGCGCCCGGCGTCGATGATCAGCTCGGCCGTCTCCTCCCGCTTCTCCGGCAGCTTGCCGTCGCGGATGACATGGGCGCCGGCCAGTATGGCGCTGACCGGGGTGCGCAGTTCGTGACTGACGATGGCGGCCATGGCGGCGCGATCGGCCATGGCGCCCTGCGCCTGCTCGAGACGGCGTTCCGCCTCCGCGCGGGACCGAACCTCGGCCTGCCGGGCGTGATACACGCGCCAATAGATGTTCAGCATCATGCCCGCGAACAGGGCGGCCGACAGGGTCATGACAGCCACGCCGCGCGTATCGCCCTGAACCAGCTTGATCACCGGCATCAGGGCCAGGAACAGCAGATAAGGGCCGCCGCCGATGAAGAAGAGCACGCGCGAACCGATGCCGGAAGCGACATTGGTCAGCAATCCTCCGGCCAGGGTCAGGGCCGCCAGGGTCACCAGGGCGGGGTGATTGGTCGTCCAGATGATCATGGCCATCCCGCCGAACAGGGTGGCCATCAGGATCGTGGACATCAAGGCCAGGCCGACCGCCAGGCCGCCGGTCGACGGTCGATCCCGCCGGAACGGCGCCATGGCCCAGAACTCGAACCCCTGCACCATCAGCGCGGTCGCCAGCCAGACCGGAATCCACGACGCCATGCCCCCGGCGTACATGGCCCAGGCCATGACAACGGCGAGCAATAGGCGCACCGGCGCCTGTTTGGCGCGTTCCCTGGCGCTGCCCGCCAGGATCGGTCCGATGGAATCCAGAGATATCATGAGCCCCTCGCTGCCCCTACCTTAGGGACAGAGGGCGAACAGGACGTAAATCAGGGGCCCGGTGTAGGGGTTCTTCCCTATGACACCGTTTACTCTCCGATGGCGTCCGCCATGGCAAAAGGGTTTCAGTAGCGTAGCGTAGAGTACCCAGACGCCGCAGGCCCCGAGGTCTGCGGCGTTTTTCTCAGACCGCTTCGCGCAGCAGGGCGGCCTTGTAGTCGCCGACCCACAGGTTGCGGAACCGGCGCGAACGCTCGGCGTGATAGATGTGGGCCAGTTCGGCGTAGGATCGGTCGAAATCCTCGTTGACCAGCACATAGTCGAAGGCGTCGCAGTGTTCGATCTCGCCCTTGGCGTTGGCGACGCGGCGCTCGATCACATCCTCGGCGTCCTGCGAGCGGGTCACCAGGCGACGACGCAGTTCTTCCAGGCTGGGCGGCAGGATGAAGACGCGCACGGCGTCCTCGGGGCATTTCTCGGCCACGTCGCGCGCGCCCTGCCAATCGATGTCGAACAGGACGTCGCGCCCCTCGGCCAGGGCGCGGTCGACCGGACCCCGCGGGCTGCCGTAGCGATTGCCGTGAACATCGGCCCATTCCAGGAAGGCGTCTTCGTCGATCAGACGCTGAAACTCGTCGTGGCCGACGAAATGATAGTCGCGGCCGTCCACCTCGCCCGGCCGTATGCCGCGCGTGGTCATGGAGACCGACAGCTCCAGTCCCCCGTGGTCCGCCATCAGGCGGCGGCACAGCGAGGTCTTGCCGGCGCCCGAGGGGCTGGCGACGATCAGGAGGACGCCCCGGCGGGGCGTGCGTTCATTCGACATTCTGGACCTGCTCACGCAACTGTTCGATGACGGCCTTGAGCTCCAGGCCGATTCCGGTGAGCGCGGTCGTAGCCGATTTCGAGCAGAGGGTGTTCGCCTCTCTCATGAATTCCTGCATCAGGAAGTCGAGTTTCCGCCCGGCTGGCGCCGAGGCCACAAGCTGGCGCGCCGCCGCGACATGGGCCGTCAGTCGATCCAGTTCCTCGCGCACGTCGGCCTTGGCCGCCAGCGCGGCCGCCTCAAGGAAGATTCGCTCGTCCAGACCGGGCGCGTCGGGGGCCAGTTCGGTGATGCGGCGCGTGAACCGCTCGCGGATCGTCTCGACCTGCGCCGCCGCCTCGCTTTCGGCCTGAGCCGTCAGGGTTTCGATCCGGGCGATGAAATCCTCCAGCACCGGGGCCAGAAGCGCGCCCTCCTGCTGGCGCGACGCCTTCAAGGCGTCCAGCGCCTGCTCCACCGTCTGGGCCATGGCGGCTTCGAGCGCCGACCGCGCCTCGGGATCGTCAACCTCCTCGGGCGTCTCGATCACGCCGCGCAGCGCCAACAGCCCGTCCGCCGACGGCGGCGTCGCCCCATCCTCGGCCAGTTCGTTGGCCAGAGTCAGATAGCGCGCCAGCACGGCCGCATTGACGGCGACCGAGGCTTCGCCGGCGTCGGTGCGTTTGGCCTGCAGGCCGATGCTAACCTGACCGCGTGCGAACCGGGCCTGCCCCGCCGCCTTGGCCGCCCGCTCCACCGCGTCGAAACCGTGGGGTCCGCGAAACCGGACTTCCAGGTTGCGACCGTTGACGGACCGGGCCTCGACCGACCAGGTCCAGCCGTCGCCGGCGCCGTCCGCCCGGCCGAATCCCGTCATGCCTGATAGCGCGGTCATCTCGCCCCCTGACTGGCGCCGGGCGGCAGGGTGATGGTCGCCTGGCCCGTCGCGGGTTGTTCGGCCGCTGGCGTCATCGGCGCGGGATTGGTTCCGGGAACTGCGGGCGCGGGCTCCTCAGGCGGCAGGCCCGCCTTCTGGCGTTCGATCTGGCGCCAGCGGGCCACGTTTCGCTGATGCTCCTCATAGGTCAGGGCGAAGGCGTGGCCGCCCGATCCGTCCGCGACGAAGAACAGGGCCGGGTCCGCCTGCGGGTTCAAGACGGCCTTGACCGCCTCCACGCCCGGATTGGCGATAGGCGTCGGCGGCAGGCCGTTGATCTGATAGGTGTTCCACGGGGTCGCGGCCAACAGTTCGGAACGCCGGATGCCGCGCCCCAGCGGCCGCCCCTTGGTGATGCCGTAAACGATGGTCGGATCGCTCTCCAGACGCATTCCGGCGCGCAGCCGGTTGGAGAAGACCGCCGCCACGCGCGGACGCTCGGTCGCCAGGGCGGTTTCCTTTTCGACGATGGAGGCCAGGACGACTGCCTCTTCCGGCGTGCGCGCCACGGTCGCGGGCGAGCGCTGGCTCCACAGCAGGCGCAGGTTCTCCGTCGCCGCGCGCTGCATCCGGTCGATCACCGACTGTCGCGTATCCCCGCGCGCCACCTCATAGGTGTCGGGCCACAGGCTGCCTTCCGCAGGCGTGTCCGCGACCGTGCCGATCAGCACCGGCTCCTTGTTCAGGATGTCCACCGCCTGAAGCGAAGACCAACCTTCGGGCAGGGTCACGAAGTGACGCACTACCCGCCCCTCGACCAGCAGGTTCAGCACCCCGGCCAGGGACATGCCCGAGGGCACTTCATATTCCCCGGCCCTCAGCCGACGATCCGCCCCGGTCAGGGTCGCCGCCGCGCGGAACAGGTCGGTCGAACGGATCACGCCCTCGGCCTTCATCTTGGCGGCGATGGCGGAGACGCCGGAACCGCTGGCCAGGGTCACGACCGTTTTGTCGCCCTGCCGCGCCGAGGGGCCGGGCGCGTAATAGACGGCCCAGACCGCGATCAAGGCGACCAGCAGGAACAGGCCGAAAGTCGCCGATGCGGTCAGCAGCGAGACCGTGAATCCCGACCGTCCGCTCGACTTCTCGACCCGTCCCCGTCCGAACATTCAGTCCACCTTCTTGAAGATGACCGAGGCGTTGGTGCCGCCGAAGCCGAAGCTGTTGGACATGGCGACGTCGATCTTCATCGGCTTGGCCTTGTTCGCGGCCAGATCGATGGGCGTCTCCATCTCCGGGTCGTTCAGATTGATCGTCGGCGGCGCGACCTGATCGCGGATGGCCAGAACGCAGAAGGCCGCCTCGATGGCGCCGGCCGCGCCCAGCAGGTGGCCCGTCATCGACTTGGTCGAACTGACGGTCAGGTTCTTGGCGTGATCGCCGGCCAGCCGCTCGATGGCCTTCAACTCGATCCAGTCGGCCATGGTCGAGGTGCCGTGGGCATTGACGTAATCCAGGTCGGACGGCTGCATTCCGGCCCGCTTCAAGGCCATCTTCATGGCCCGCAGGCCGCCCTCGCCGTCCTCGGACGGGGCGGTGATGTGATAGGCGTCGCCGCTCATGCCATAGCCCACCACCTCGGCGTAGATCTTGGCGCCGCGCGCCTTGGCGTGCTCGTACTCCTCCAGCACCATGACCCCGGCGCCCTCGCCCATGACGAAGCCGGCGTGGCCCCGGTCATAGGGGCGCGAGGCCGTCTCGGGCGTGTCGTTGTAGGCGGTGCACAGCGCCTTGCAGGCCAGGAAGCCAGCGATGCCGATGGGCACGATGGAGCTTTCCGCCCCGCCGGCCACCATCACCTCCGCATCGCCCAGGGCGATCATCCGCGCCGCGTCGCCGATGGCGTGGGCGCCGGTGGCGCAGGCGGTCACGACCGAATGGTTCGGCCCCTTCAGCCCATGGCGGATCGAAATCTGGCCCGAGGCCAGATTGATCAGGGCCGAGGGAATGAAGAAGGGGCTGACCCGGCGCACGCCCTGTTCCTTCAGGACGATGGCCGTCTCCGCGATGGGGCCCAGGCCGCCGATGCCGGATCCGACCATGACGCCGGTGGCCTCGCGGTCCTCGTCCGTTTCGGGCTTCCAGTCGGCGTCGGCCAGGGCCTCGTCCGCCGCCGCGATGGCGTACAGGATGAAATCGTCGACGCGCTTTCTGTCCTTTGCGGACATGATCTTTTCGGGGTCGAAGTCGCCTTCGCCGCCCCCGCCGCGCCCATCCACGCTCGGCACCTCGCCGGCGATGGTGCAGCCATAACCTTCCGTGTCGAAGGCGGTGATCGGGCCGATGCCCGACCGTCCCTCGACGATGCCTTGCCAGCTCTTCTCGACGCCCCACCCCAGGGGTGTCAGCAGACCGATGCCCGTAACGACGACGCGGCGCATGGTGCGTGCTCCTTCAGCTCCAAACCTTCCCCGACGGAATCACATGCGGATTCGTCAGGGTCAGAAACAGTAAAGGCCGCCGGGCGTCTCCGCTAGGAGCGCCGGGCGGCCCTTTGAACCGTCAGCCTTTCGGCTTCCCGTCGGGGGCTGGGATTAGCCGGCCGACTTTTCGTCGATGAACTTGACCGCATCGCCGACCGTCTGGATGTGCTCGGCGGCGTCATCCGGGATCTCGATGTCGAATTCTTCTTCGAAGGCCATCACCAGCTCGACGTTGTCGAGCGAGTCGGCGCCCAGGTCGTCGATGAAGCTGGCCTTTTCCGTGACCTTGTCCGGATCGGCGTCCAGGTGGTCGATGACGATCTTGCGAACGCGCTCGAGGGTGTCGGACATCAGTGTCTCTCTGCCTGTTTGAAATCGCCGTAGAGGCGGGGGTAGCTCGGAAATCGCCGTCTCACGGCAGCGAAGGCGACGCAAGCCCGAAAGCCCGAACCGCCGTTGCATCAAGCCCTTTAGCACAGGCTTTCGGGCTGGAAATAGTCTGTTGCGCGTCGTGATGACGGCGGCGGGCCTTAAATCATCGCCATGCCGCCGTTCACGTGCAGGGTCTGGCCCGTCACATAGGCGGCTTCGTTCGACGACAGATAGACGGCGGCGGCGGCGATCTCGTCGCCCGTGCCCAGGCGCCCGGCGGGGATCCTGGTCAGGATGGCTTCGCGCTGCTGATCGTTCAGCACGTCGGTCATCGGCGAAGCGATGAAGCCCGGCGCGATGCAGTTGACCGTGATCCCGCGCGAGCCGACCTCCTGGGCCAATGACTTGGAAAAACCGATCATGCCGGCCTTGGACGCCGAATAGTTGGTCTGGCCGGGATTGCCGGTCACGCCGACCACCGAGGTCACGCCGATGATTCGGCCCGAGCGGCACTTCATCATCCCCTTCACCGCCGCGCGGGTCAGGCGGAAATAGCTCTCAAGATTGATCTGGATGACCGACTGGAAGTCCTCGTCCTTCATCCGCATCAGCAGACCGTCCTTGGTGATGCCCGCGTTGGCCACCAGGATGTCGAGCGGCGCGCCCGCCGCCGTCTCGGCCGCGTTCACCAGATTATCGACCGATTCCGGGTCCGACAGGTTGGCGGTGGCGAAATGGGCGCGCCCCGTTCCATTGGCGCCCAGCTCCTTTGCCAGATCGGCCAGAACCGCCTCGCGCGTGCCCGACAGCACCACGGTCGCGCCCCGGGCGTGCAGCGCCCGCGCCACCGCTCCACCGATACCGCCCGTCGCGCCGGTCACCAGCGCGGTCTTGCCTGCAAGATTGAACATTGAAATTCTCCGCTCATCCCGGCGAAAGCCGGGACCCAGTGCTTTCACGCGCAGGATGGCCGGGATCACCATTCCAACGCAAACTCAAACGCTCATCGCCCAAAGGGCTGGGTCCCGGCCTCCGCCGGGATGAGCGGCTATCAAAGAGCCTTGGCGAAGGCTTCCAGCTCTTCCGGCGTGTTCAGCGGCAGGCTCTCGGCGTCCGGCGCGATCCGCTTGGCCATGCCGGTCAGCACCTTGCCCGAGCCGATCTCGGCGAAGCGCGTCACGCCCCCTTCTGTCGCCATCCACTCCATGCTCTCGCGCCAGCGCACGCGGCCCGTGACCTGTTCGACCAGCAGACGGCGAATGACTTCGGGGTCGCTTTCCGGGCGCGCCAGCACATTGGCGATCACCGGCACGACCGGCGCGACGATCCTTGCGTCCGCCAGGGCCTGGGCCATTTCGTCGGCGGCTGGCTGCATCAGCGGACAGTGGAAGGGCGCCGAGACGTTCAGCGGGATCGCCCGCGCGCCCAGTTCCTTGGCCTTCTCGATGGCGCGGTCGACCGCCGCCTTCTCGCCGGAGATGACGATGTTGCCGGCGTTATTGTCGTTGGCGACCACACAGACGCCCAGTTCGGCGCCCGCCGCCGCTGCGGCCTCGGCCAGCGCCAGGTCGGTCTTCGGACCGATCAGCGAGGCCATCGCCCCCTGCCCCAACGGCACGGCGCGCTGCATGGCCTGGCCGCGCAGCTTCAAGAGCCGTGCGGTGTCCGACAGCGAGATCGCGCCCGCCGCCGCCAGGGCCGAATACTCACCCAGCGAGTGACCGGCGACATAGGCCGCCGCCGAGACGTCGAAACCGAACTCGACCTTCAACGCCCGGATCGCCGCCACGGACACCGCCATCAGGGCGGGCTGGGCGTTCTCGGTCAGGGTCAGCTGGTCCTCGGGCCCCTCGCGCATCAGCACCGACAGCTTCTGGCCCAGGGCCTCGTCCACCTCGGCGAAGACCTCGCGCGCGGAGGCGAAGGCGTCCGCCAGCTGCGCGCCCATGCCGATGGCCTGGCTGCCCTGGCCCGGAAACAGAAGTGCGAGGGTCATCGACCGCTCCCTGAATCGTTCATCAAGGCGCGGAGCCGTAAGCCCTCGCTTCCGTCAGGGCAAGCGTCGGTTCACGACGCGCGGCGGGCGGAGACCTCGATCCGAACCCCGATCATTTTGGACACCCAATCCGCCGCAGCGTCCGAGGCCATGCCGAGATCCAGCGCCGTCCGATCCAGCTCCAGCGCGCCGTCCACCTTGGCCACGCCGCCGGATTCGCTGAACCGGAACGGCAGCACCACGGGGATGGTGGTCGTCTTGATGCGCAGGTCGCCCGCCGCCTCGTAGCGGTCGCCACCCAGGGATCGGAAGCGCGTCGCCTCGAAACGGGCGACCGGATACTGCGCCGGATCGAACCATTCCGCGCCCTGCAGCGAACCTTCCTGCGTCGGATCGCCCGTCCGCGCCGACGCGGTCTGGACCAGAACCACCGCCTTGGATCCTGTCAGGTCGGCTGGGTCGAACCAGACGTGGCTTTCCCACTTGTCGAACCGCCCTTCGAACCGTTTCCCGGCGTGGGTTCCGGTGAAGCGGATGCTGGAGGCGGCGGCGTCGATGGTCCATGCCGCCGCCGCGCCCGGCGTGATCGGCGCCTCCGGCTTCGGCTGGGCGGCGGCGGCGACGGGCGCCGGCGCGATCTCGGCCAGCTGGCCTTCCGTCAAGGCGTAGGGTCGGGCGGCGATGGCGCCGGCGACGGCGACGGCCAGCACCAGGGCGACGCCCGCCGCGCGCTCGGCCCACACCGGCGACGGCGCAGGAGCGGCAGGCTCATAGGCATGGCCGGCCTTCAGACCCGGAACCATATGGCCCAGCACGCCATCCCTATCCACGAACTGGTGCTTCAGGGCCGCGCCGACGTGCAGGACGATCAGCACGACCGCGCCCCAGGCCATCAGCGAATGGGCGCCCATGGCCTGGAAGGCCAGCGCCCGCCGCATCTGGGTCGACAGTTCGGCCACGCCCGGCAGGTGCGGAATGGGAAACAGGCCGAACCAGCTGGTCGCCACCTCCAGCGCCCGATCCTGCGACACCGCCCAGCCGGCCGACACATACAGCCAGCCCGTCAGCGGCAGGGCCAGCAACAGGGCGTAGAAGGCCACATGGGTTGCGCCCGCAGCAAAGGCCTCCCACCGCTTCATCGTCCCGGGCAAGGCCGGCGGGCGATGCGTCAGCCGCCAGACGATCCGCACCGCCGTCAGCGCCAGGATCAGAAAGCCGATCGACTTGTGGATCTGGAAGACCCGATAGGCCAGGGCCTGGCTGTCAGGCTTGTCGATCGCCGACGTCATCCACAGACCCATCGGGATCATCGACAGGATCAGAAGCGCGATGGCCCAGTGCAGGGCGATGGCGACGGACGAATAGCGGGTGCGGGCTTGGGACATGGACACTCGGACTTGAGGGCGACGTAAAAAGAGCGGCGACCGAAATCGCCGCTCTCTTGATCTGGGTCTCAGGACGCGGGCGCGGCCGGGGCGGCTTCCTGGATGAACTCGCCGTCGAAGCGGATCGTCACCTCGTCGCCGATGGGGCCGACCGCCATGCCGAACGTGGACCGCTTGAACCGCCCTTCGGCCGCGAAGCCGACGGCGGGCACATTGGCGAAGGGATGGCGGTCGATCTCGCCGTTGAAGGTCGCGTCCAGCGTCACCGGATGCGTCTGGCCCAGGAAGGTCAGATCGCCCGTCACCTGGGCCGTGCGCGCGCCCGTCTTCTTCACCGACGTCGAGACGAAGGTGATGGCGGGGAAGGTTTTGGCATTCAGCCAGGTCGGATTGTTGGCCATGTCGTCGTTCCAGCCGGAATAGGCCGAACCCGCATGGGATGCCTTGTAGTCGGCGGGATAGGCCGCATTGACCGAGGCGGGGTCGATGGTCGCGGTGATCTTGGAGTTTTCCAGGTTCGCCGGGTCGAGCGTCAGCCTGGCCTCGAATTTGTCGAACCGCGCAGTGTAGTGCGAGATCGTATTGTGCAGCAGCGACCACTGCAGCGTGGCGTGGGTGGGGTCCAGCACATAGACGCCGGCCGGCGCCTTCACGGACACCGGGGCTTCGGCCGGGGCGTTCGGGGCGGCGGCGGGCGCTTCGCCCGGCTTGTTGCACGCGGCCAGCAGGGCCAGCGCCGACACGGCGGCGAGGGTTGCGATCTTCATTTCCGGCTCCATCCGAAAGTTGGTTCAGATGATCTAGGCCAGATGAAACTGATACGCAACAACTACTGTTTCGAATGAATCTGGTGTCGGCTAGGAAGACCCCCGCCGCTTCAGCAGGCGATCACGCGCGGCGTTGACGCGCGTCGCCAGCCCCTCGGTGCCGCCCTGATCGGGATGGGCGCGGGCCATGGCGCGCTTCCACGCCGCTCGGATTTCCGCCTCGTCCGCGCCCGCCGGGACGCCCAGCACGGCGCGGGCGTCGGCCTCGCTGATCGGCTCGGAGCGAACGGCGGATCGTATTCGCGAGGACCAGGCCAGATAGAGCCCCGCCCCGGCCAGCGCCGCCGCCGCCAGCCATGCGCCGCGAAAGGCCGCGAGCGCGCCGCCCGCCAGCAGGACCGATCCCAACAGGGTCGCCGTCACGCGCCAATGCGCCCGGCCGCGCCGCTCGGTCTGGCGACCCAGCCGGACCAGGGCCCAGACGGCGATGGCCGCCAGGGCCAGCCAAATCAAACCCATCGGGTCGTCAAACCGTCAGGCCGCCACGTCCAAAGGGGCGATCACCTGCTCCAGCCCCATGGCCATCATCAGGTTGCGCATCTCCTGGCGCGCCGCGACGTGGGCCAGCGACACCGCGACGGGCCGGATGTCATTGGACAGGTCCGCCACGGTCAGGCCGAAGGGAAACAGTTCGCGATAGATGACCCGGTCGCGCAGACCCGGTCCGACGCGGAAACCGACCCGTTTGGCCAGCTTGTTCATCCGCTCTTCCAGACGCTTGCGGTTGCGAGCCTCGGCGACGGCCAGACGGTTGGTCACCACCAGCCAGTCGATGGTCGCGTGGCGACCCTGGGCGATGGCGCGTTGCTTGCGCGCCTCCCAGACGCTCTCGGAATAGATGGACGGCTTCAGCAGCTCCAGCGACACCGGATCGACCTCGCCCAGCAGGTCGAAGTCGACGAAGCTGTCGTTCATCGGCGTCACGATCTGATCGGCGCGGGCGTGGGCGGCGCTGGAGACCGCCGTATCGCCGCCCGGGGTGTCGATCAGGATGCAGTCCACCCCTTGAGCGGCCGCCTCGTCGAAGGCGCGTTCGAAGGCGGCGATCTGTTCGGCGACATCGGCCTTGGCCAGGGCCTTGCCGTCGCCCATGTCGGGGATGAAGGGCTGCGGCAAGGCCTGTTCGTTCGCCGCAAGCCAGGCCAGGCGATTGTGGAAGAAGCGCTGCATCGACCGCTGGCGCAGGTCCAGATCGATGATCGCCACCGTCCGGCCCGCGTGCAGCAGGCCCGTGACGATGTGGATGGCCAGGGTGGACTTGCCCGCCCCGCCCTTTTCGTTGCCGAGAACGATCACATGCGGCTGCGTCATTCGAGGGAATCCTCTGTGCCGACCGGCGCGACTCAGGCGCGGTCCAGTTCGACCGAGAGTCGGCCGCCGCGCGCCAAACGTCAACGGAACCTTAACGCAGACCTGTGGACGGCGCTGAAAGCGGGGATCAGCTGTTGCGGGCGCACCAGGCGT
The DNA here is from genome assembly GCF_002434505.1 of Brevundimonas sp. UBA6550. Taxonomy (GTDB): domain Bacteria; phylum Pseudomonadota; class Alphaproteobacteria; order Caulobacterales; family Caulobacteraceae; genus Brevundimonas. The sequence continues at coordinate 140,877 of NZ_DJKE01000008.1, read as the reverse complement.
CGGCGACGGCGGCGGCGCGGCAGACGGCGGCGGCGGCCTCGTTCGGAACGGGGCCGACCTTCAACCGCGTCAATGTTCGGCCCTGAACTTCTACGGGTTCGAACACCGGCGCCAGGGCGGCGAGATCGGCGGACGCCTTCAACCGTGTCCACGCCTGGCGCGCCGCGTCAGGGCTGGAATAGGCGCCCAACTGGATGGTGCGGCCCGTGGGCGTCGGATGGCGCAAGCCGGCGTCATGCATCATGGAGGCCCGCTCCGGCGCCGGCGTCGCCGCGCCGGCTTCACGAACCGGAACAGCCGATGCGGTCTGAACCGCCGGCTGAACCATCCGAATCACCGCGTCGCGCAGCCCGGCGTCCTCGGCCACGCGGCGCACCCCCGCCTGATCGTCGCGGGCGTCCCACATGGCGTGGGGATCCATCACCGCGACCTTCATGGCGCTGAACCGGACGGGGCGCAGACCGGCCGCCTCGGCCGACCGCGCACGATGGGCGGACGGATCGCCGCCGGGCGTCAGCGGCACATCGACCGCCGCCACCTGATCCGCCATTGATCCGAACTTATGGGGATCGCCGTTGGCCGCCCCGCACCCCGAAAGCGCGACGGCGCCGACCAAGGCCGCAATCAGGGCCGGAGCGATCAGAACTGGACGGGTCGCTTCTGCGGGCGTCATAAGCACGACCCTAGCGCCCAGTCTTTGAAGTCTGGTGCATCAACAGGCTTAAGCGGAAAGGTTAATCGCTTCATCATGATGGACGCTCCTCCCCTGCCCGTCGTCCGCACCCTGGCCGACCTGCGCGCGACCGTTCGGGACTGGAAACGACAAGGCCTCAGCGTCGGCATGGTTCCGACCATGGGCGCCCTGCACGAAGGCCACCTGACCCTGGTGCGAGAAGCGGCCCGGCGCGCCGACCGCGTGGTCGCCTCCAACTTCGTCAATCCGACCCAGTTCGCCGCCCACGAGGACCTGGACAAATACCCCCGCCAGCAGGAGGAGGACGCGCGCCTGCTGGCCGGCGCCGGCTGTCACCTGATGTTCGCGCCGACGGCGGCGGAGATGTATCCCGAAGGCTTCGCCACCAGCATCGCCATGGCCGGCCCCGCCCTGGGTCTGGAGGGCGATTTCCGGCCGCAGATGTTCGGCGGCGTCGCCCTGGTCGTGACCAAGCTGTTCAACCAGGTCCAGCCCGACGTCGCCGTTTTCGGCGAGAAGGATTATCAGCAGCTGATGGTCATTCGCCGGTTCGTGCGCGATCTGGACCTGCCGGTCGAGATCGTCGGCGCCCCGACCGAACGGGACGGCTGGGGCTTGGCCCTGTCGTCGCGCAACGCCTATCTGTCAGAGGCCGAACTGGCCTCGGCGCGGCAACTGAACGGCATACTGTTCCAGGCTGCTGCGGAGGCCGCCTCCGGCCGTCCTCTGCCGGGGATCGAACGTGAAGCCTATGCCGCCATACTGAAAGCCGGGTTCGAGCGCGTCGACTACGTCGTCATTCGCCACGCCGAGGACCTGACGCCGTTCCGCAACGATGTCGTCGACGCACCGGCACGCATCCTGACCGCCGCCTGGCTGGGCAAGACGCGACTGATCGACAATATGGCCGTCTGAAACAAGGGCCGCATCCGCTTCGGGACACAGCCCTCTTCGGCGATCCGATCTTCAGGCCGTTTCGGCGACAGCGCCAGGAAGGGCGGCGCATTGCACGCGCAAAAAAAGGTGCAATGGCGTGCAATTGACGCAACAGATCATTGTTTTTGTTGAAGAAAAATAGAGCCCGAATTGCACAGTGCAACGAAGTGCAATTCGGGTCTGGAAGTTGGACTCGAAAAAACAGTCCAACGAGTCTAACGAGTCCAAGTCTCGTCGAGGGATGGCGATGTCAAAGACCGAGCCGGCATCATAACCGCCTTTGACATCGGACTCAGGAAAAAGCCGATCCCGTCCTTCAAGCCGCTGAAAACGCGCGGTTTCGCCCAGGCGGAAAGGATGGCTGGCGGCCGTGACACAGCAGCCGCCGGTCGAGAATCCCGGATTCCTTTGGACGGGGAAAGGTCTGGGACCAATTGACAGTCAGTCGGTAGAAATCCTGGATCGTCATTCCGGGGCGTCCGTGGCTGTAGTCCTGGGTTCCGGATTCATCGCTTCGCTCAGCCCCGGAATGACGGCTTGGGGCCGAATGTCGATCAAACCTAGCCGATCGCGCCGACACAGCCCTCGGCATCGCCCGGCGCCAGTTCGGCCTCGGTCAGGGCGATGGTCCAGCCGTGATGGGTGTTCAGGCCCCAGCGTCGCGCGCCGCCGCCGTCGCCCGCATCGCCGCCCGCCGTCACGATGACGCGCCGGCCCTTGGGCAGAGCCGGCGGATCGATCTTGCCCACGGCCAGAGACGTCGGCGTCTCGCCGCCGTAACCGTCGAAGACGCTGAGCATCGACCATTCGCGGCGAAGGCCCATCCACCAGGCGTCTTCGGTATTGATGGCCAGGACGGCGACGCCGTGCCCCTCGGCGGCGAAGGCCAGCGCCTTTTGCGGATCGCGCACCATCCTGATGTCGGCCGCCGCGCCGAACCGAAGGCGGGCGCCGTCGAAGGCCCGCGTCGGCTCGATCGGGGCCCAGACCTGGACCTGCAGCCGGCCCTGGCGCGCCAGACCCCAGCCGACGATCTCGCGCCACAGATGCTCGACCGCCTCGGCGTTCTCGGGCTGGCATTTCGACAGCATACGCGACAGCACCGTCTGCTCGCGGTCGGGGCGCAGCTTGGTGTGGGGGCCGGTCGGGGCGTCCTTGGCGCGGCCCACGGTGGCGGCGACGGCGAGGCGCTGTTCAAACAGGGCCAGGATCTGGTCGTCGATGCCGTCGATCTCGGCGCGCAGGGCGGCCAGCGCCTGCTGTTCGGGGGTCAGGTCGGCCATGTCTGGCCAGACTTGCTGAATGTTGGAATTGGGCATGGGATAGGGCTTTCGGCATTCTGAATTTCGATATGTGCAGGGGCGAACAGCCGCTCCGATCCAGAGCGGTCGCCGGTGAAGCAGTCAGGGACGGAGTGCGCCCGACGCCTCAGCCGGCGTATCGAAAGCCGTAAAAGCCGTAGCCGAAATAGAGGCCGGACACCGCGCGCGAACGGTCGAACGAAACAGAGAGGGCGCGCTGGCGGGACATGGTCCGGTTCCGGTCAAGCGGATCGTTTTGCGATCCGTGCGGGCTTAAGACACGCAAAGACCGTGCGTCGTCAACCCTCGGAAGCGCTCAGCAGAACGAAGCGCGTGCGATTATCGCTCGAATCCTGCAAATCGTTGCGCAGGATCGACAGACCGTAAACCTCCGCCGCGCCGACGGCTGCGATGGCGGCGCGGGTCGGATCGCCGGCCTCGGCCACGTCCCGCGCGGCCCCGGCGGTGTCGAAATGTTCGATCACCGTCATGTGCAGGGTCTTCAGCGTCTGCTCGCACTGAGCCAGGGCGATGGGGTGGCTTTCGACCGTGCGGATGTCGGACAGGCGGGCGCCGGGCAGCCCCATCAGCGCATGACGGATGGGTCGCCACACCTCCGCGACCGGCGCGATCCCCAGGGCGCGCACCAGGGTCGCGGCGGGTTCCACCATGCCGATGGTCGAGTTCTCGACCGGGATCAGGGCGCAGCCGCAGTCGCCGGACGTCAGGGCCTGGAGCGCGCCTTCGAAGGTTTCGAACGCCACCGCCTCGTCCCACGGCCGCAGGGCCAGACACGCCTCGTGACTGAAGGCGCCCGGCGCGCCCTGATAGGCGACACGGCCGGGCTTTTCGTCTTGGTGCGCAGGCGTATCCATGTCCGTCACTCTCCGGGAGCGACCCGAAAAGCCCTTTGTCGTTGTCGGTCGATCAGACAGCGGCTCCATGTCCGCGCCGTGACCGCATCCGGTCGTATCTGCGGCGCCATTCCCTGCCCGACAAGCGGAATGCACCAACAGGATTCGCTATCGACGCGCAGATGGAGCAAGGGCGACCATGCGATGGTCGCCCTGCGGCCTCGTGCGATCAGGCGGCCTCGGATCGGCTGACGCGGCCGGACTTCAGCCGTTCGGCGACCAGGAAGGCCAGTTCCAGCGCCTGATCGGCGTTCAGGCGCGGATCGCAATGGGTGTGATAGCGGTTGGACAGATCGTCCTCCGTCACCGCCTGGGCGCCGCCCAGACATTCCGTGACGTTCTGACCCGTCATCTCCAGATGCACGCCGCCGGGGTGGACGCCCTCGGCCTCGGCCACGTCGATGAAGGTCCGCACCTCGCCCAGAATCCGGTCGAAGGGCCGGGTCTTGTAGCCATTGCCGGCCTTCAGCGTATTGCCGTGCATCGGGTCGATGGACCAGATCACCTTGCGGCCCGACGCCTTCACTTCGCGCATCAGCTTGGGCAGGCGCTCGCCCACCTTGTCGTGACCGAAGCGTCCGATCAGCGTCAGACGGCCCGAGATATTGTCCGGGTTCAGCGCGTCGATCAGCGGCAGCAGGTCGTCGGCCGTCATGGTCGGCCCGCACTTCACGCCGATGGGATTCTTGATCCCCTTCATGAACTCGACGTGGGCGCCGTCCAGCTGACGGGTGCGTTCGCCGATCCACAGCATGTGGGCCGAGGTGTCGAACCAGTCGCCGGAACCGCCGTCCAGCCGCGTCAGGGCGCTTTCGACGTTCAGCAGCAGGGCTTCGTGGCTGGTGAAGACCTCGACCCGGCTCAGGTCGGGATGGGTTTCTGGCGTGACGCCGACCGCCTCCATGAAGGCCAGGGCCTCGGTGATCTTGTCGGCCAGCTCGCGATACTGGGTGCCCGCCGCATTGTCGCCGGCGAAGCCCAGCGTCCAGCGGTGGATGTTGTACAGATCGGCATAGCCGCCGCCGGCGAAGGCGCGCAGCAGATTCAGCGTGGACGCCGACTGGTTATAGGCCCGGATCAGGCGCTGGGGATCGGGCGCGCGCTCCTCGGGCGTGAACGCCATGCCGTTGATGATGTCGCCGCGATAGCTGGGCAGTTCGACGCCGTCGATCTCCTCCAGCGGCGACGAGCGCGGCTTGGCGAACTGACCGGCGATCCGGCCGACCTTCACCACCGGCTTGCGGCCGGCGAAGGTCAGGACCACCGCCATCTGCAGGATCAGGCGGAAGGTGTCGCGGATATTGTCGGTCGAGAACTCCTTGAAGCTCTCGGCGCAGTCGCCGCCCTGAAGCAGGAAGGCGTCCCCCTGCTCCACCTGCGCCAATTTCGACGTCAGGCGGCGCGCCTCGCCGGCGAAGACGAGCGGCGGCAGAGCGCGCAGTTCGTCCTCGACCACTGCCAGAGCCTTGGGATCGGGATAGTCCGCCGGCATGTGCAGGGCGGTCTTGGTTCTCCAGCTTTCGGGGGTCCAGCGTGTCATCGTGCAAGAATAGGGCTTTGCGCCTGTCCAAACAACGAAAACACGGATGGATTTTGCGGCGCAGGATCAGTCTTCGGCGGACGGCGCCTTTTCAGTCGCATTCTCCGCCTTGCGCTGGGCCTTCGCCGCCGCCTTTTCGGCCGCCTTCGCCGCCGCCGCCCGCTCGCGTTCCTGCCGTTCGAAACTATAGTTGGGTTTGCGAGCCATCGGGCGGTCCTTTCGTCAAATCGCGTCGCGGACAAGGTGGCGGCATGACGGGGCGGACGCAATGCGCCAAATCCATCCGTCGCCGGATTGACGTCAGAGCAGGCGTTCCTGCCGCGTCACAAACTTGGTCAGGGAGTCGAGCATGATGAGAAGGCGAGCGAGCAGGGTCATGATCCAACAACGCCCCGACGGCGAACCTGTTCGCCGACGCGAACCTTGGTCGCACCTGACACGCGCTGCGACGAGAGGCGAATGTCGCCTCTTGGCGCACACTCGATAGCCAAACGGAAGCAAAGCCGATGACGCAAACCCTATTGCTCGGCGGCGTCGAGGCGGGCGGCACCAAGTTCGTGTGCGGCGTCGCCGATGGCGACGGCCGGATTTTGGAGCAGGTCCGCGTTGCGACGACGACGCCCGATGAAACCCTGGCCGCGGTCGACGCCTTCTTCGCCAGAACGGCGGCGGCCCACGGCCCTCTGGCCGCCCTTGGCGTCTGCAGTTTCGGGCCGCTATCGCTCCGCCCTGATGCGCCAGACTATGGTGCGATCACCACGACGCCGAAGCCGGGCTGGAGCGGCGCCAACCTCCTGAGCCATCTGCGGCGCACGGCGGATACGCCCACGGTGCTGACCACCGACGTCAATGGCTCGGCCGTTGGCGAAAGGTTGTTCGGCAGCGGACGCGGGCTGGACAGTTTCTGCTACGTCACCGTGGGCACGGGGGTCGGGGTGGGCGTGATGATCGACGGACGACCGCACGGCGGGGCGAACCATCCAGAGGCCGGGCATATCCGAACGCCGCGTGCAGCGGGCGACACCGCCTTTCCCGGCGCATGCCCCTTCCACGGCGACTGTCTGGAGGGCTTGGCCAGCGGACCGGCGATGCAGATGCGGTGGGGCGCGCCCGCCGAAACCCTGCCGCAGAACCATCCCGCCTGGGCGATGGCGGCCCACTATGTCGCCAGCCTTTGCGCCAATCTGACCTATGTGCTGAGACCCCAGCGCATCATCATCGGCGGCGGCGTCATGCAGCCGCACCTCTACGACAAGGTCAGACGCGCGCTGATCCAGCAGTTGGGCGGTTACGACGCCAGCGTGCGCGGCCTGGACATGGAAGACTACATCGCCGCACCGTCAGCCGGCGCTTCCGCAGGCCTTTATGGCGCACTGGCCTTGGCTTATCGCGAGGCGACAGGGGACTGGCCGACTGACTGGATGATCTAGCAGCCGACGCCGATCAGAGATCCTTGGCGGGGCCGTTCGGCTCGTCGGGTTCGCCGTCCGCATCCTTGTCGGTGAAGTGCGCCCGCCGTCTCCCCTCGAACATGCCGGAAAGCGCGAACAGGGCGCCGGCCAGAACGACCGCGCCGACGAACAGGATGATCAGTTTCATGGACCTGAAATGCGCGGTGCGGCGCCGGGTTCACATCGGCGCCCATTCACATTTGGAGAAAATGGTGGATGCGACAGGGATTGAACCTGTGACCCCCTCGGTGTGAACGAGGTGCTCTCCCGCTGAGCTACGCATCCATGCCTTGCGGAGGCGGCGACATAGCCCGGTCGCCCGCCCCGCGCAAGCGTCCGTTTCAGATTCCGGCGGCGCGAACCGTTTCCGGCGTCTCGGCCTCGGGGTCGCCAGGCAGCCAGGCCACATGGCCGTCGTAGATGTCCTGGTTCAATATGCCCTCTTCCTTGGCCACCAGGACCGGCACGAGCATCTGACCCGTGACGTTCGTCGCGGTGCGCATCATGTCGATGACACGGTCGATGGCGACGATGTAACCGATGCCTTCCAGCGGCAGGCCCGCGGTCGACAGGGTCAGGGTCAACATGACGATGGAGGTGCCCGGCACCCCCGCCGTGCCCAGCGACCCCAGCACCGCCGTCAGGCCGATCAGCACATATTGGGTCAGGGTCAGGTCGATCTTGAAATACTGGGCGATGAAGATCGAGGCGATGGCCGGATAGATGGCGCCGCATCCGTCCATCTTAACATTGGCGCCCAGAGGCACGGCGAAGGCGGCATAGGCCTGTGGCACGCCCAGCCTTTCGACCGTCTGGCGCAGGGTGATCGGCAGGGTGCCCAGCGACGACGATGTCGCAAACGCCGTCTGCTGGGCCGCGAAGGCGCCGCGGAAGAAGCTGGTCACCTTCAGCCCATGCACCTTCAACAGGCCCGAATAGACGATCAGGATGTGGAACAGGCAGGCGGCGTATATGGCGGCGATGAACTTCAAAAGCGGCAGCAGAGCTTCCCATCCATAGCCGCCGACCACCGAGCCGATCAGGCCGAACACGCCGATGGGCGTCAGTTGGATCACCCAGCGGGTGATGCGGAAAATGATCGCCGCGCCCTCGTCCACCAGCCGGCGCGCGCCCTGCGCTCGGTCGCCCAGCGCCACCAGCGCCATGCCGACCAGGGCCGAGAAGAAGATGATCTGCAGCACCTTGCCCTCGGCCAGGGCGGCGAACGGATTGGTCGGCACGACGCCGATCAGCACCTCCAGCGGGGTCGGGATCACCCGTTCCTTGACCTCGCCCAGCGGTAGGTTCGACAGGCCGACGCCCGGATTGATGATGTGCCCGAAGGCGAAACCGACCAGCACGGCCAACAGGGAGGTGATGGCGAACCAGACGATGGTGCGCACGCCCAGCCGGACGGCGCCCGCCCCCTCGCCCAGCTTGGCGATGGAGCTGGCGATGGTGAACAGCACCAGCGGCGCCACCACCATGCGGATCAGGTTCAGATAGACGTCGCCGATCGGTTGCAGCCAGACCTCGGCCCGCTCCCGCAGGATCAGCCCGGCCACGATGCCCAGGACAAAGCCGGCGGCGGTCCGCTGCCACAGCGGAATTTTCAGGAAGCGAGCGAACATGAGGGGCACTTTCGACGGGGTGCGCCAATCTGTCCATCGCCAGGGCGATCCGCAACCGCGTCGGCGATCATTCGTCGAGAGATTTACTGACGACCGCCTTCAGAATTTCAGCGCCTTCGAGACGTAGAAGTCGGACAACAGGCCGTCGATTGCCTCCTCCACATCCTCGAAATCGTCGATCAGGACGTCCGCCCCAAGGGTCTCGACCGGAACCGGGGTGAAACCGAAGGTGACCAGGATGCAAGGCATGCCGGCGTCCCTGGCCGCGCCTGCGTCGGGCGCGGCGTCGCCGACCATGATCGCCCGCCCGGGATCGCCGCCGGCCAGGGCCACGGCCTCCTTCAGGTGGGCGCCGGACGGTTTGCGCGCACTGACCCGGTCGGGGCCGACGATGGCCGCGAAATGGCGGGCGAGGTCCAGCTTTTGAAGGAGCAGTTCGGACAGGTCCGAACGCTTGTTGGTCGCCACCACCAGGATCGCCCCACGGTCCGCCAACCGCTCCAGCGTCTCGACCACCCCGTCGAACGGCTGCGAGCCGTCCGCGATATGGGCCGCGTAATCGACCAGGAAGCGGTCGAACAGTTCGTCGGACTGCGCCCGCTCGACCGACGCGCCCGCCGCCTCGAACCCGTGAACCAGCAGCGCACGCGCGCCCGAACCGATCAGGGTGGAGGCCGACTGCATCGACACCGGCGGCAGACCTTCCTCGACCAGCAGCCGATTGAGGGTCCCGATCAGATCCGGCGCGGAATCGACCAGCGTCCCATCCAGGTCGAAGGCGATGGTCCAGCCTTCCAGGTCGCGATCGGTCATCCACATCTCCCGCTGGCCCGCCGAATGGGCTAGATCGCGAGACGACTAGCCTTCGGGACGATTCATGACCAGCCAGACGCGCGCTCGCGCCGCCATCATTCTCGCCGCCGGCCAGGGAACGCGCATGAAGTCGCCTCTGCCCAAGGTGCTGCACCCCGTCGCCCACCGCGCCATGCTGGACCACGCCATCGACGCGGCCGAGGGTCTGGGCTGCGAGCGGATCGTGGTCGTGGTCGGAAATCACTCCCCCGAGGTCCGCGCCCATGTCGTCAAACGGCTGGGCGAGGCCGCCATCGCGGTTCAGGACCCGCCGCTGGGCACCGGCCACGCCGTCCGCGCCGCCGAACAGGCCCTGGCCGGGTTCGACGGCGAGGTGGTCGTCACCTATGGCGACGTTCCCCTGCTGAAGGCCGGCGACATCGCGCCGGTGTTCAACGCCGACGGCGTGACCGTGATCGGCTTCGAGGCGCGCGATCCGGGCGCCTATGGCCGACTGATCCTGGATGGCGACGCTCTGCTCGCCATCACCGAGGCCAAGGAGGCGTCCGCCGAAGTTCTGGCCGTCACCGCCTGCAACTCCGGCGTCATGGCCGCGCCGGCCGCCCTGCTGTTCTCGCTGCTGGCGGATGTGACGAACGACAACGCCAAGGGCGAATACTATCTGACCGATGTGGTCGAACTGGCGCGCAAGGGCGGTCATCCGACCCGCGCCGTCTTCGCCGCCGAGGACGCGGTGATGGGCGTCAACTCCCAGGCCGAACTGGCGCAGGCCGAGGCCCTGTTCCAACAGGTTCAGCGCGAGACCTTCCTGGCCGCCGGCGTGACCATGAGCGCGCCCGACACCGTCCACTTCGCCTGGGACACCCAGGTCGGCGGCGGAACCGTGATCGAACCCTTCGTCGTGTTCGGGCCCGGCGCGGTGATCGACGGCGGCGCGCGCATCCGCAGCTTCAGCCATATCGAAGGCGCCCGCGTCGGCCCCGGCGCCGAGATCGGCCCCTATGCCCGTCTGCGTCCCGGCGCCGACCTGGCCGAAGGCGTCAAGATCGGCAACTTCGTCGAGGTGAAGAACGTCGCCATGGCCAAGGGCGCCAAGGCCAACCACCTGTCCTATCTGGGCGACGGGGCCGTGGGCGCGGGCGCCAACATCGGCGCCGGCACGATCTTCTGCAACTACGACGGCTTCAACAAGGCCCGCACCGAGATCGGCGCCGGGGCTTTCGTCGGCTCGAACTCCAGCCTGGTGGCGCCGGTCCGTATCGGCGACGGCGCCCTGATCGCCTCGGGCTCGGTCGTCACCGAGGACGTGCCCGCCGACGCCCTGGCGTTCGGTCGCGCGCGCCAAACCATCAAGGCCGACGCCGCCGCCGCTTTCCGCGAGACGGCCAAGGCCAGGAAGGCGGCGGCCAAGGCCGGCCAATCCAAGAGCGAGCCGTCCAAATGAGCGACATCCAGAAGAAGAACGCCGGCGAGGCGGCCGCCGCCCATGTCGAGGCCGGCATGATCGTGGGCCTGGGCACAGGCTCCACCGCCGCCTGGTTCGTCAAGGCGCTGGCGGCGCGCAACCTGTCCGGTCTGCGCTGCGTCCCGACCTCGGAAAAGACCGCCGATCTGGCGCGCGAACTGGGCCTGACCCTGTCGACGCTGGAGGACACGCCGCGCATTGATCTGACCGTGGACGGCGCCGACGAGGTGGGGCCGGGCCTGGCGCTGATCAAGGGCGGCGGCGCGGCCCTGCTGCGCGAAAAACTCGTGTGGGAGGCGTCCAGCCGCTGCATCGTCATCGCCGACGCGGCCAAGGTGGTGCCGGTTCTGGGCGCCTTTCCCCTGCCGATCGAGGTCGTGGCCTTCGGTCACAAGACGACGGCCAACCGTATCGCCGACGTCCTGATCGACCACGACATCAACCAGCCCGCCCGGGTGCGTCAGGCGGATCGCGGCCTGGTCCGCACCGATGGCGGCAATCTGATCTATGACGCGGCGTGCAAGGCGATCAACGACCCGGTGCGGCTGGCCGACGACCTGAAGCTGATCACCGGCGTCGTCGAACACGGCCTGTTCCTGGACCTGGCCGATCTGGCCATCATCGGTACCGACGACGGCTTCGAGGAACGCCGGCCCTAATAGACGCCGCGTCGGCTCGACACGGCGGGGACGGTGCGCGCGAGGATGGCGAGATAGACGCCGAGCGTCAGGTTCCTGACCATCCAGACATCCATCGCCACGCGGCGGCGATAGGGCACGTCGTTGCGGCCGGACACCTGCCAAAGCCCCGTCAATCCGGGGCGCACGGCGCAGTAGTCGGCCAGCCGCCGCCCATACAAAATCGCCTCCTCCATCACGATCGGCCGGGGTCCGACCAACGACATCTCGCCCCTCAGCACGTTCAGCAGCTGGGGCAGTTCGTCGATGCTGGAGCGGCGCAAGAGGCCGCCGAGCCGTGTCACGCGCACGTCGTGGCGGAACTTGCGCGACGCCCGCCATTCCGCATCGATCAAACCGGGAAGCTGCGCCTCCGCATCGGCCGCCATGGTGCGAAACTTCAGACAGTCGAAGACGCGCCCGCCCAGCCCGATCCGCTGCTGACGAAACAGCACAGGCCCGCCGCCCTGGCTCCGCACGGCCAGGGCCGCCAGGAGCATCAGCGGAAGGAAAAAGAGCAGCGCGGCCGACGCCAGGACGATGTCCAGCGCGCGAATCAGGCCTGCGCCGTCCAGACTCCATCGCGGGGCGCGGATGGCTTTGCCCGCCAATGGCGCCCGGATCGCCTCGGTGATCGACATCAGACCCCTCCCCACCGAACAATCGCTTCGGGTTGCTGAAAACGCAACCCTCGATCCCGACCCCTTCAAGCTGTTGACGATGAGAACGACACCTACCATAGGTTGCGAATGCGATCCGCACCCGCCAATGACGACAAGCGCCCTGCGGCCGCCGAACCGGCTCGCGGTGGACAACCCCCAGGACCAGGATGGTCGGGGCGGATGACGATAGGCGTGCTGACGGGGTTCAGCATCCTGCTCTGGGCGCTGGTCTCCGGCGGCGTCTATCTGGTCGTTCGCATCCTGCTTTAAGTCAGTCGCCGTTCCAGGCCGTCAGGGCGATGGGCGCTCGTCGGCCGGCTGACTGCACGGTCCCCGAAATGACAACGGTGCGGTCGCCCAGATTTCGGCGGGCGGTCGCCAGCGCATCCTGGTCGATACGCGCTTCCAGCTCGATCCGGCCCTCTGGCGTCGCGCCCGTCATCCGAACGGATGCATCGGTGACGCGATACGTCTCCGGCAGAACCCGCTCCTCGCCTTGAGGCCCGTTCAGCGTCAAGATCAGGGGCGGCGCGCTGCGAGCCCCGCCCTCCCAGGCCGCGAACGCCGCCTTCTGGCCGATGAACAGCGACGCGACGGCGGCTTCGTCGGCTGCAGCCGGCCGATACTCGCCCGACACATCGCCGCTGAGGTCGTGACGAAACACGGCGGTTTGCCCAACGCTGTGTGGCCGGGCAGGGTCTTCGCGCCGTTCACAGGCGCCGACGGCCAGCAGCCCCAGCACGGCGACCGCCCCCAGCAGACGCCTCATCGGTCCAGCGCCTTGTCCAGGGCCTGAAAGCCCGCGATGGCCAGGTCCGTGGCATTGGTGAACACCGCCGGATCGATCCGCTCGAAGGTGTCGCTGGGCCGGTGGTAATCGGGATGATAGTCGACGCCCATATAGAGGAACGGCACCCCCACCGCGTGGAAGGCGGCGTGATCGGACGCCTCGACCCAGTTGTTCTCGCCCGTGTCCTGCGGCGTGTCCTTGCCGAAGGCGAAGGACACGGCCCCCTGCGCCGGGGTCGCCTGCAAGATGCGGCGCAGATCGGGGTGCTGATGACCGCCGGTGACCCACAGATGTCCGTCGGTCTCCGCGCGCGCCGTCATGTCGAAGTTCAGGTTCAGGCTGACGGACGCCAGCGGCACGGGCGGCGCCTTGACGAATTCTCGCGCGCCCAGCAGCCCTCGCTCCTCCCCATCCAGAGCCACGATCAGCACGCTGTGCTCCGGCGGATCGGCCTTCAGCCGCCGCGCCAGCTCCAGCATCGTCGCCACGCCCGACGCATTGTCGTCGGCGCCGTGATAGATCTGGCTGTCGTTGATGCCGACATGATCGTAGTGGGCCGTCACCACGATATAGCGGTCCGCCACCCGCGTGCCGGGGATCAGGCCGACGATGTTGACGCCGCTGAACCGTTTCACGCCCTCGCGCGTGCGTCCCGGCGCCTCGAACGGTTGAAGCCGGCCGAAGGATGCGGGCTGAACCCCCATCGCCTCCAGCCGCGACACGATATAGGCCCGCGCCCGCTCGCCGCCCGCCGAGCCGGTGTCGCGCCCCTGCATGTCGTCGCCGGACAGGATGCGCACATCGTCCAGCAGCGGACTGGAGACCACGGGACTGGCCGTCGGCGCGCCGGCGACCGTTACGGGCGAAACCGGCGTGCAGCCGCCGATCAACAGAGCGGCCAATAGAAGGGAACAGGCGGTCGGGCGGATCATGCGAACTCCGTAAAGGCCGCCCGACCCTAGCGGCACCCGAACCTCGCGTCAGCCGTTCGTTCGCAGTCATGACGATGCACGCGACCGCCGACAGATGATAAGGCACACGAATGGCCCCGACGAATCCTCCGCCCCCTGCCCTCGATGACCTGACGCCAGAGATCGCGGCGGACGAACTGGCCTGGCTGGCCGCAGAGATGGCGCGTCACGACGCGCTCTACGCCGAGGCGTCGCCCGAGATTTCCGATGCGGACTACGACGCCCTGCGCGCCCGCAACGCCGCCATCGAGGCCGCCTTCCCCGATCTGATCCGTCCGGATTCGCCGTCGAACAAGGTCGGCGCCGCCGCCTCCAGCCAGTTCGCAGAGGTCCGCCACGGCGTGCCCATGCTGTCGCTGGACAACGCCTTCGACGAGGGCGAGGTGCGCGATTTCGTGGCGCGGATCGCCCGATTCCTGAAACTGCCGGCCGACGAACCCATCGCCTTCGTCGCCGAACCCAAGATCGACGGCCTGTCCGCCAACCTGCTCTATGTCGACGGCAAGCTCAGCATCGGGGCCACACGCGGCGACGGCCGCACCGGCGAGGACGTCACCGCCAATCTGAAGACCATCGCGGCGGTCCGCCAGACCCTGAACGGCGACGACTGGCCCGACCGGATCGAGGTGCGCGGCGAGGTCTATGCCCCCAACGCCGCCTTCGACGCCTTCAATGCGACGGCCGAGGCCGAGGGACGCCGCACCTACGCCAACCCCCGCAACTTCGCCGCAGGGTCCCTGCGCCAGAAGGACGCGCGGATCACCGCCAAACGCCCCCTGACCTTCTTCGCCTACGCCTGGGGCGAACACTCCATCGACTTCGCCGAGACCCAGTGGGAGGCCCTGCAAAGGCTCAGGGCTTGGGGCTTTCCCGTCAACGAGCGTTCCCGCCGGGTCGAGGGCGCCGAGGGGCTGATCGCCGTCTATCGGGAGTTGGAGCGCGACCGGGCCACCCTGGGCTATGACATCGACGGCGTGGTGTACAAGGTCGATCGGCTGGACTGGCAGCGCCGCCTCGGCTTCGTCGCCCGCAGCCCCCGCTGGGCCATCGCCCACAAGTTCCCGGCCCAGCAGGCGACCACGGTGCTGGAAGGCATCGACATCCAGGTCGGCCGCACCGGCTCCCTGACCCCCGTCGCCCGGCTGCATCCGGTGACCGTGGGCGGCGTGGTCGTGCGCAACGCCACCCTGCACAACGAGGACGAAATCCAGCGTCTGGACGTGCGCATCGGCGACACGGTGCGCCTGCAACGCGCCGGCGACGTGATCCCTCAGATCCTGGGCGTCCAGTTGGACCAGCGACCGGCCGACGCCGTTCCCTACGTCTTCCCCGATCACTGCCCGGTCTGCGGGTCAGAAGCGGTGCGCGAGGGCGACGAGGTCAAGCGCCGCTGCACCGGCGGCCTGATCTGCGACGCCCAGATCGTGGAGCGGCTGAAGCATTTCGTCGGCCGCCGCGCCTTCGACATCGAGGGACTGGGCGAGAAGCAGTTGGTCGCCTTCCATGCGCGGGGCTGGATCAAGGAGCCCGCCGACATCTTCCGCCTGGCGCGCGACCCTGATCGGCTGGCCGAGCTGGAGCGGGACGACGGTTACGGCGAGACCAGCATCCGCAACCTGGTCGCCGGCATCGACGCGCGGCGCGTCATTTCGCTGGACCGATTCCTGTTCGGCCTGGGGGTGCGCGACATCGGCGAACAGACCTCCATCATCCTGGCCCGCGCGTTCGAGAGCTGGTCGGCGCTGAAGGCCGCCTGTCTTCAGGCCGCGTCGGGCATTCCGTCGCCGGCCTGGCGCGCGCTGGCCGGCGCCCACGCCATCTCGCCGCGCGTCCTGGCCCTGATGGCCGAGGCGACGCCGCCCGCCGCCGATCCCTGGCCCACGGCCACCCTGGACATGAAGATCGCCCAGGCCTTCCCCGGCATGGCCGCCCCGGCCCGGCGTTCGTTGGCGACCCTGACCGACGACTGGTCGGGCCTGGTCGAACTGGCCCGCGTGGCGCGCCACGAAGGTCCGTCCGAAATGCTGAACCAGATCGCCGGCGTCACCGGCGTCGGTCCCGTCGCCGCCGAGGCCCTGGCCCACTTCTTCCACGAGCCGCACAATCTGGAGGTCGTCGCCGCCCTCGAGGCCGAACTGACCCGGATCGTCGACGCCGAACGGCCCAAGTCCGACACCGTCGTGGCCGGCAAGACCGTGGTCTTCACCGGCGCGCTGGAGCGCTTCACCCGCGACGAGGCCAAGGCCCGCGCCGAAAGCCTGGGCGCCAAGGTCTCGGGTTCGGTGTCCAAGAAGACCGACTACCTCGTCGCCGGTCCGGGCGCGGGCTCCAAGCTGAAGGACGCCGAGAAGCATGGGGTCAAGGTTCTGTCCGAGGACGACTGGCTGGCGCTGATCGGCTAATCTTCAAGCTGCTCGGGGCCGTCGGATATCGCCGCGACACGGCGCCTCCAATGCCGCCAAGCGCCTGAAAACTTGACGTAACGTCGCCCATGTTCACATTTTCCGGCCGCGATTTCCGACTTGTTTTCGACGGAAATCAGGATCAGCGTGTTCTTCAAGAGGACCGTCCCAAGCGGCCTGAGGACAAAGGAAACGACCATGAAGATAAAGATTCTGCTGGCCGCCGCGGCCCTGACCGGCGCGCTCGCCACGCCCGCCCTGGCCGGCGACCCCACCGGCCTGTGGCAGACTCCGACCAACGGCGGGCAGGTTCGCATCGCGCGCTGCGGCCAGGCCCTGTGCGGCACGCTGGTGACGTCCGACCATATCCGCGCCAACGCCGGTGCGCGCGACGAGCATAACCGCGATGCGGCTCAGCGGACCCGCACCCTGCGCAACCTGCCCATGCTGACGGGCTTCACCGGCGGGCCGACGGAGTGGCGCAACGGTTCGGTCTATAATCCGGCGGACGGCGGCACCTATCGCGGCACCATCACCATGACCAACGACAATACCCTGCGCCTGCGCGGCTGCATCGTCGCCCCGCTGTGCAAGACCCAGACCTGGACCCGCATTCAGTAGGTCTTGCCGCCAGACAGACGAAAGGCCCGGCCGGAGCGATCCGACCGGGCCTTTTTCATTTCAGACGTCTGGCGCTCAACGATTCAAGGCCGCGCGCGCCGCCTCGGCATAGCGATGCCCGCTGGCGGCGCCCTTGGGGAAGACCGCGTCGATACGGGCCAGGTCTTCCGGCGACAGCACGAGGTCCACGGCGGCCGCATTCTGCTCCAGCGTCGCGATGCGGCGTGTGCCGGGGATGGGGACCAGATCATCGCCTTGCGCCAGCACCCAGGCCAGGGCCAGTTGAGCGGCCGTGGCGCCCTTGTCGGCCGCGATGGCCTTGACCGCGTCCACAAGATCCAGGTTCTTCTGGAAGTTCTCGTCCATGAAGCGGGGATTGCTGCGACGGAAGTCGTCGGCGTCCAGATCTTCGATCGATGTGATGTCGCCGGACAGGAAGCCGCGTCCCAGCGGGCTGTAGGGCACGAAGCCGATACCCAGTTCGCGGGTCACGGCGAACAGGTCGTCCTCAGGCTCGCGGCTCCACAGCGAATACTCCGTCTGCAGCGCCGTGATCGGATGGGTCGCATGGGCCTTGCGCAAGGTGTCCGGCGCGGCCTCGGACAGACCCAGGAAGCGCACCTTGCCCTCCTGGACCAGTTCGGCCATCGCGCCGACGGTCTCCTCGATCGGCGTGTCCGGATCCACCCGGTGCAGGTAATAGAGATCGACGTGATCGACGCCCAGGCGCTGGAGGCTGCCTTCGATGGCGCGCCTGACGTTGGCGGGGCTGCCGTCCGTCATCAGGCGGCTGCGGTCGGCGTTGTAGTTGATGCCGAACTTGGTGGCGATGAACGCCTTGTCCCGACGATCCTTGAGCGCCCGGCCCACCAGAACCTCATTCGTATGCGGCCCATACATTTCGGCCGTATCGAAAAGGGTGATCCCCAGATCGAGCGCGCGGTGAATGACCGACACCGACTGGGCTTCGTCCGCGCCGCCATAGAAGGCGCTCATGCCCATGCAGCCCAGGCCGATGGCCGAAACCTCGGGTCCGTTCGGGCCCAGCTTGCGCATCTTCATTCGCGCTCTCCTGTCGATGTGGGGGATCGGCCAATGCGCCGATGATCAGGAGATGGTCGCTGCGCCGGCCGGCTTCAAGCCTGGCCGCGCTTTGCGATGGTACCGCCTCTCAGGCTTGAACTGAGGACCTCCGGTTCCACAAACCGGCGCTCTAACCAACTGAGCTAAGGCGGCCCGCTCATCGCGAGGCGCGTTCTCTACCGGGCCTGACCGATGCGATCAAGCGACTTCGTGCGATTTCATCAGGAGATTTCCGTCGGCGCCCGGCCAAAGAAAAACGCCCCGGAGATGGCTCTCCGGGGCGTTTCGTCTTGATCGCTTCTTGGCTCAACCGAGGTTGAACGGCACCCGAACGCGGAAGGTCGCATCCTGGGCGGCGCCATCGACGGTCCGCGGGGACAGTTGTCCACGCTGAACCACGCGAACGGCGGCGCGTCCGAAGCCCATGCCTGCGGGCTCTTCCGAGATCACCTGGCAGTTGGCCGGCGACCCGTTGGAGCGCGCGGTGCACTCCACGGTGGCCGATCCGCTGATCTCACGTTCCAGCGCGCGCGCCGGGAAGTCGTCCGCGGTCGGACGCGGCTGGCGCGCCCATTGGACGTTCGTGATCGTCGACGGACGAGCCGGAGCCGGCGGAGCGGGCGGCGGCGGCGGTCCAGGAATATTCACGGGCGGACCCGTGTATTCCACCCGATCTTCCTTCTTCGTCGGCGTGATGTTCACCGGCGGAGGAGGCGTGACGTTCGGGACCGGCGCCGGCACGCGCACCTGAAGCTTGGGCGGCGGCGGCTGATCCGTCGGCGGAGGCGGCGGGGGCGGAGGCGGCGGAGGCGGCGGAACCGGCTCGACCAACTCGACCTCGACGGACTCGTCGACGTAGTTGAATTCCTTCAGCTTGAACTTGGACTGCTGCAGGAAGAAGATCAGCAAGGCGAACAGGATGGTGACGACCAGCAGGCAAACGATCAGCACGGGGTAGGAAACCCCCATGAAGCCCTTCGACTTGGGTACGTCGTAACGACTGCGATGATATTCGACGTCTGTCATACTATCTCCGCGCTCTAGCTCGTCGCCTGGTCTTCGCCGACCAGTGCAACGCTGTAGAAGCCGTTATCCTGCAGCGCGTTCATGACCTGCATGAAATCGCCGTAACGGGTGTTCTGGTCGCCCCGAATGAAGATCCGCTCATCGGCCGGGTTCCGGGATCCGATCTGTTTCAGCAGATCTTCACCCAGAGAGCCGACGTCGGTCCGGAAGTCGCCCACATAGACGTCGCCGTCGTTCTGGATCGAAATATAGACCGGCTTGGGCGGATTCGGGGCCGCCTTGGCGACGGCGATTGGCAACTCGACGGGCACCGACACGGAGGCTAGCGGAGCCGCCACCATGAAGATGATGAGCAAGACCAGCATGATATCAACGAAAGGCGTAACGTTGATATCGCTGTTGGCCTCGACCACGTTGCCAGCGCCGCCCGATTTAATCTTGGCGGCCATCCGTCTTACGCTCCCTTGTCGAGCTGACGCGAGATGCCGTTCAGCAGCTCAGCGGCGAAGCCGTCGGCGCGGGTGCCGTAACCGGCGATGCGGGTGTTGAAGTAGTTGTAGAACACGACGGCCGGGATAGCGGCGAACAGGCCGATACCGGTGGCCAGCAGGGCCTCGGCGATACCCGGAGCAACGACGGCCAGGTTGGTCGTGTTGGATTCGGCGATGCCGATGAAGGAGTTCATGATGCCGTAAACGGTGCCGAACAGACCGACGAACGGCCCGATGGACCCAACGGAAGCCAGGAACTGCTGGCCGCCCGACAGGCGCTTGGCCAGACCGGATTGCACGGCAGCGACGGCGGCTTGGGCGCGGCCCAGGGCCGAGTCCAGGTGATCGCCGGTGACCGACAGGCCCGACTGACGCGACAGTTCGATTTCCTCGGTGGCGGCGGCGGCCATGTCGGCCAGCGGGTTGCCGTCGAACTCTTCCTGGGTGGCGACGGCGCGCATGTCAGCGATGGTGCGAGCGCCGCGGAAGGTTTCGAGGAAGTTGTCCGTCTTGCGGTTCAGCGAACCGAACTCGAACAGTTTGATCAGCAGAAGGGTCCACGACAGGATCGAGGCCAGAAGCAGGCCGGCCATGACGACCTTAACGACCACCGTGGCTTCCATGAACATGGAGATCGGGGTGATGCCGCCGCCGTGATGACCGCCGCCAACGGCTTCGTTCATCGACGCGGGGTCGGCTTCCGGGGTCGCCGAGGCTGCGGCGGGCGCCGCAGTCGAGGCAGCCGGGGTCGGCTCGGCCGGGGCCTGGGCCAGAACCGGCGAGCTCGCCATCAGCGCGGCGGCGCCGGCCATGGCGAGAAGGATGTTCGTCTTTTTGCTGTTCAGCATAGTTCGCCAGTTCCTGCTTGGTCTGACTCGTGGAACCAAAGGTGCGGCCATAGTCAGCGACCGCTCCCCAACCTGAAATGTTTCCTTCAGCGCACCCCGTCCCCCTCGAGGATCGAAGTCCGCTGAAATCTTTGGTGGAGGCCGATGCGGTCGCCCGCGTCGCCTCCGATGTCCGAACCGCCGAAGAGCAACTCTCCGACCGTTCGCGTTAACGCCTCCTCGGGAAGGCGTCTCAACCCCTTTGAAGAACCCTTACCGGAGCGTCAAGGGACAAGGACGGCTTTTAACTCCCCCAGGGGACGGGAGAAAAGTTTCGCCCGCGCCTCGCATTGAAGCGTTGCCGCGCGACATTTTGATGAAGGCGGCGCGTCAGTTGGAGCAAGCTTGTTCCAAACAGCGATCCATCGGCGGTTTCATGCCCGAATTGCAAAGATCGCGACGGATCGTCCCTGCCGACGTCGAACCGACCTTCCAAGCGTGAGCGCAAAAGGATGCTCATGACAGCCTGGGAATGGATGACGATTTCGGGAAATAAAAGAGTGGTGCCTGGAGGCGGGTTCGAACCACCGACACGCGGATTTTCAATCCGCTGCTCTACCAGCTGAGCTATCCAGGCGCCGACGCGGCGTCGCGAGAGGCGGGTCTATAGGGGAGGCTTTTGCGCCTGTCCAGCGCCCAATCCATCGTTTTCGTCATCATCTTCGGCGCCTTCGTCCAGGGCGGCGGGAATGGCGTAGGCGCCGGTGAACCAGCGCTGCAGATCCACCTCGGAACACCGGCGCGAGCAGAAGGGCTTGTATTTGGGATCAGCGTCGGCCTTGCGGCAGATGGGGCAGATCGACATCGGTCAGGTCTCTTCTATATGGCCGCGTCCGGCGGCGACGGCGGCGTCCGGCCGAACTGCGGCGCGCGGCCCCAGACGTTCGACTAATGGGGCGAGAACGGCCGCCTCCTCCGGCGTGCAACGTGCGACGATGCGGGGCGCAGCCGTATCGGCCAACAGATGTCGCCTCAACCTGCGGACCAAAGCCTGGGCGCGGGTCTGGAGCGAAGGTCGGCCATCGACGTCCAGCAGCACGTCCTCCAGCGGCGTGTGACGCCAGGGCAAGGATAGCTCCAGCAGGCCGAACCGGCTGACGGGGCCGAACACCGCCTGCGCTTCATGGCCGAAGGCGGCGCGAACCGCCTCGGATTGCGCCGCCGCGTCCCGTCCGTCCCCGACCAGATCGACGACCACGAGGCCGCCCCAACGGCGCAGACCGATCAGACGCGCCGCCTGGTTCAATCCCTCGCGATTCGCCGCCGCCCTGCCCTGTTTCGGATCGCGGCCGGGCGTGGGCGCATGGTCGATGTCGATGGCGATCAGGGCGCGAGTGCGCTCCAGCGACAGATCGAGGCCATGCGCGGGAAAGAGATGGGTTCGCGCAAGCGCCTCCTCCTCGGCTTCCATAACCGCGTCGATCGCCGCGATCCCAACGACTGATTCCTCGCCGGGCGCGAGCGCGCGCAACTGGTCGGCGACGCTTGGCGCTTTCTGGATCAGGCGCGGCGCGCCCTCCCCCGACCCCAGGCGGCGAACGACGGCGCCCTTGCCGAATCGCGGCTCCGCCGAGACGACGACTTCGAGCCTCTGCCCCTGGGTCAGCCGATCATTGCGATTGAAGGGCAGGAAAGCGCGCGCACCGGCGCCCAGATCGACAAAGGCGCCGCGCAGCCCGGGATTGACCTCGACCACCCGCCCGATCGAACGGGCGCCCAGCTGCATCTGCGCCACGTCGCTCTCGCGCTGAATAAGAAGATGGGTGAACCGGCCGTTTCGCAGGATCGCGCCGCGCGTCTCGCCCGGGGTTTCGTCGAGGAAGACCTCGACCGGCCCGCTCACGGCCGCCAACCGACGCCGTGCAGCAGTTGAACCGCCTCATACAAAGGAAGGCCCATCACCGAAGGATGGCTGCCGACGATTCGCTGGACGAAGGCGCCGGCCGGTCCCTGGATGCCATAGGCCCCGGCCTTGCCGCGCCAGTCGCCGGTGGCGACATAGGTCGCGATCTCGTGGTCGGACAGCGGCTTGAAGGCGACGCGGGTTTCGCTGACGCGCGCCGACAGTTTCCCGTCCCGCACCACGGCGACCCCGGTGAAGACGCGGTGATTGCGCCCGGACAGAAGTTTCAGAAACCGAGTCGCTTCCGCCTCGTCAGCCGCCTTTTCCAGAAAGCGGCGACCGACCGCCACCACCGTATCGGCGGCGATGACCACCGCCTCGGGCCGACGCGCCGCGACGACCCGCGCCTTGGACGTGGCGAGACGCTCGGCCAGACGCGGCGGGGTTTCGCCCTTCAGCGGCGTCTCGTCGATATCGGCGGGGTCGATATGGTCGGGTGTGATGCCGACCTGCGCCAGCAGTTCGATGCGACGCGGGCTGGACGACGCCAGCACAAGTTCAGGACGGGCCCCAGACACGGAAATGCCGGCCTGCCCTTACTTGAAGCGGTAGGTGATGCGACCCTTGGTCAGATCGTAGGGGGTCATTTCGACCAGCACCTTGTCGCCGGCCAGCACGCGGATGCGGTTCTTGCGCATCTTGCCGGCGGTGTGGGCGATGATCTCGTGGTCGTTCTCAAGCGTCACGCGGAAGGTGGCGTTCGGCAGCAGTTCGCTGACGGTGCCGGGAAACTCGAGCAGTTCTTCCTTAGCCATGCGGCCTCTCACGCCCGTTGAATATGCGTTCGACCCCACGCCGGGCGGGCGCGAGGGGCGGAATGGAGGGGCCTAATGCCCGAAAACGCAGAGATAGTCGAGGTCAGCCGCGACGGTAGAGGGCGCACAGCAGCGTAAACAGCCGTCGCGCGGTCTCGTGATCGACCACGATCTTGCCGTCCAGCCGCGACTTCAGCTGTTCGGCGCCTTCGTTGTGCAGACCGCGCCGGCCCATGTCGACCGACTCGATCTGGCTGGGGGACGATCCGCGCAACGCCTCGTAATAGCTGTCGCAGATCAGCAGATAGTCCTTCAGCACGCCCTTCAGCGGCGTCAGGCTGATGGCGTAGGTGCGGGTGAAATCCTCGCCGTCGATGTCGAACACCAGACGATTGTCCTGGAGCGACAGCTTCAGCCGATACGGCCCGCCGGGCGCACCCTGCGGTTCGAAGCTGTTCTTCTCCACCAGATCGAAGATGGCGACGCGCCGCTCATGCTCGATCTCGGCCGTCGCGGCCGGCAGGGTCGCGGCGTCCAGTTCGACGGAGGCCAGCCTGTGCGGACCGCTCATGCCGCATTCCCCTTGTCCAGTGCCAGGGCATCCAGTTCGGGGCCGTCCAGATGGGTCGGCGCGATCCGCGCGGGCCAGCGCTCGGAGATGTCCGTCACCACGGCGTCCAGACATTCCACGTCGATCCGCAGGTCGCCGCCCCCGGCGAACATCAGGATGACGCGGCCGCCAGGCGCCTCGGTCGGCAGGAAGTCCAGCGCCAGCAACTCCAGCGAGGCGTCGGGGCTGCGCGACAGACGACGGCTCTTGACCGCCAGCACGTCCCCGAACTGCATGGCGCACATCACCCGCGTACCCCCGCATTCCCAGCAGAAGCGGCTGAAGGCGATGGTCAGGGTGCGCGCCTGCTTTTCCCAAACGATATCGACGGGCCGCAGGATGGCGTCCTGCAGCGCGGCGGAAATGATCTGAAGATCGTCGGCGTCCTCCGCCAGCAGGCGCAGCGGCTCGACCGGCGTGCTGGGAACGGGCGGGACCGCGTCGATCTCAGTGCTCATCACCTGTTCCCTTTATGCGTCGGATGTCGGCGCCGCACGCGCCGAGCTTCTCCTCCAAACGCTCGAACCCGCGATCCAGATGATAGACGCGCCCCACCGTCGTCTCGCCCTCGGCGACCAGGCCCGCGATCACCAGGCACATCGAGGCCCGCAGATCGGTGGCCATGACCTGGGCGCCGTGCAGAACCTCGACGCCCGTCACCTGGGCCTCGCCGGCGTGGACCGAAATCTCGGCGCCCAGACGCGCCAGTTCCGGCACGTGCATGAAACGGTTCTCGAAGATGGTTTCACGCACCGTGCTGACGCCCTCGGCGGTCGTCATCAGGGCCATGAACTGCGCCTGCAGGTCGGTGGCGAAGCCGGGATAGATGGCGGTCTCCACGTCCACGGCCTTCAGCCGCCGCTTCGGATCGCGCTTGATCAGCACCCCGTCGGCGGTGGGCGACACCTCGACGCCCGCCTCGATCATCTTGTCGGTCAAAGACGAGATCAGTTCGGCGCGCGCCTTGGTCAGGCGCACCTCGCCGCCCGCCATGGCGGCGGCGACGGCGTAGGAGCCCATCTCGATCCGGTCGGGAATCACCGACCAGGTCGCGCCGTTCAGGGACGAGACGCCTGTGATGGTCAGGACGTCGGTGTCGATGCCCTCGATCCTGGCGCCCATCGCGGTCAGGCAGTGCGCCAGATCGCCGATTTCCGGCTCACGCGCCGCGCGACGCAGAACCGTGGTGCCCTGCGCCAGCACCGCCGCCAACAGGGCGTGTTCGGTCGCACCCACGGAGACGAACGGGAATTCGATCTCGGCGCCGCGCAGCCCCTTGGGCGCACGGGCGGTGACATAGCCCTCTTCCAGCTCGATCTCGGCGCCCAGGGCCGTCAGGGCCTGCAGGTGCAGGTCCACCGGACGCGCGCCGATGGTGCAGCCGCCCGGCAGCGAGACCTTGGCCTCGCCCGTGCGCGCCAAGAGCGGCCCCAGCACATTGAACGACGCCCGCATCTGGCGAACCAGATCATAGGGGGCGAAGGTCGAGGTCAGGTCCTTGGCGTGGAACAGGCTCTCCTGCCCGTCCGCCCCGTCCCGCTCGGTCACCTCCACGCCGAACTGGCGCAGCAGTTGCCCCAGGAACCGCGTGTCCGCCAGGCGCGGCATATTGGTCAGCAGCAGGGGCTGATCCGTCAGGATCGAGGCGGCCATCAGCTTGATGGCGGAGTTCTTGGCGCCGCTGACGGGAATATCCCCGAAAAGCTGGGCGCCGCCGTGAATGGCGATGCTGTCCATGTGGTCCTTAAGCGCGCCCGAAGGAAACGCTTCGGGGGGAGGGTTCTGTAGCAAGCCGACGGGCGCTTGCCAAAGGGCTGGGCGGCGACGCGCCGATGACTTTCAGTTGCTGTCCTTGGGCGCCGCGGGCGTCCGGGCAGGCGCCTTGCGGCGTCGCAGATTGGCGCGAAGGGCGGCGGCCAGGCGAATGGCCTTTTCGGCCTTGGCGCGCGCCGCTTCGGACGGGGCTGGTTCGGGTGCGGCGGCGGGCGGTTGCACGGCCTCGGCCTTGGCCGGCGACTCGACGCACGGGGGCGCGGGGGCGGCTGGCGGCGTAACGGCGTCGTGCGGAGAACGAGTCATGAGCCGCAGAATGCCGCGATCACGGGCCATGTCCAAACTTTCTTTCAGATCGTCAAAAAGCCGCTTCCCTCCCCGGAAGGGTTTGGCTATACGGCCGCTTCCTCAGTCGGGGCCGCCGTAGCTCAGTGGTAGAGCGCATCCTTGGTAAGGCTGAGGTCGTGGGTTCGATTCCCCCCGGCGGCACCATCTGAGACCTGAAAAGGCCCGGCTTTCGCCGGGCCTTTTTGCATTCAGAACCTGTCGGTTCGACCCTTTCAGTCGAAGGCGGACATCCGCCCCCGGTAAGGGTCGCGCGCGTCCGAATCGCGATCCTTGCTCCAGCTGAAGCCCATCGACAGCGACTTGCTGGTGGTGTCGCCGCCATAGCCGCGAGCGCGCACGCCATAGGGCGAATAGAAGCCGGGACCCGCCAATCCATAACGGCCCGGATAGCCATAGCCGTAACCCCAGGGCTCGTTGCGCCCCTCGCGATAGGCTAGATCCAGCCGTCCGTTCTCGCCGACCGGCATGGAGACCGCCGCGCCATAGGTGCGATATCCGCCGGTGCCGATGCCCGCTTCGACCATGCCATGCATCTGACGGTCGTCCTGCGGACCCGGCGCAGGCGCCTCCTCGAAACTGGCGCCTGGCGTGCGGTTCGAAATCCAGTTCTGGATCTGCTGTTCCGTGGTCATGCCGTGCGGCTGAGCGTCCTGGGCCGTCGGCGCCGAGACGGCGGCCTGGGGCGCGGCGTTCATGGCCTGGGCCAAGGTCGGGGCGTTGGTCGGGGCGGTAGCGACCACCCCGTCCGGGTCCGCGCCCGGCGCCATCACGGCCATGCCGGCCAAGAAACCTGCGATCAGCATTTCGCCTCTCCCTTCGACATCATCCTAGCACGGCGAATAAGGCGATGGTCAGGCGTTTCCGTCGCCGCGCTCCAACGGGTCCGGCAACGGCTCTCCCTCCGCGACGAACGACAGGGCCACGGAGTTGATGCAGTAGCGATTTCCGGTCGGCGGCGGGCCGTCGGGAAAGACATGGCCCTGGTGGCTGCCGCACCGGGCGCACTGGGTCTCGATGCGGATCATGCCGTAGCTGGTGTCGCGGACTTCGTGGACGTGGGTGGCGTCGACCGGCTCGGTGAAGCTGGGCCAGCCCGTGCCGCTCTCGAACTTGGTGCGGCTGCGGAACAGCGGCAGGCCGCACTCGCGACAGCAGAAGACGCCGGCCCGCTTCTCGCCCAGCAGCGTCCCGCAGAACGGCGCCTCGGTGCCGTGCGACAGCAGGACACGCTTTTCCTCCGGGTTCAGGTCCGCCTCCAGCCGGGCGCGTTCCTCGGCGTCGGGCGGCGTCAGATCATAGCCGGAGGGCGAGCGCAGGCTTTCGGTGTGTTGGGCGAAGTCGGTCATGGTCTGCAAATGGGAAGGGGCGGGCCGAGGTTCCACCCCTGCCCGCCCCTTGCGCCTCTCGGACTACCGCGAAGTTACTGGAACAGGGTTCCGACCCAGGCGCGCACGGCCGCTTCGTCGGTGGCGTCGCCGGTGTAGGCCAGGCCCTGCGCCGGGGTGAAGGGCGCGTCATTGCCGCGCTGGCGCGTCGTCCAGGCCTTGTGGCCATAGGTCAGCTCGGCATAGTTCGACGGCAGACGCAGCACGGTGGGCTCGATGAAGATCGAATCCTCGGCCGTGACCGATCCGGCCAGGCGCACGTTCGGCAGGCGCGTCAGCAGGTCCAGCGTGTCCAGGCAACCGCTGGTGCAGCCGCCGTCCACCAGAACCACGACAGGCCCGGCGACCGGGTTGGCGGCCCCCGTATCGGCCACGGACGGACGACCCGGCAGGGTGAAGGTGGGCTGATTGGCGGCCAGGGCCGAATCGAAGGCGGCGACGATGGCCTGGGTCTGTTCGATCACCGGGCCGGATTCGGCGACGAAGCGCGGATCGGCCTGCATCCGCGCCAGGGTGTCGACGAACCACTGACGGTTGGCCTGGGTGGCGCGATAGGTGATGGAGCCGGCCTCGGGCTGGCGGCTGACGGTGAACTCGGGCGTCCAGATGCGGTTGGCCAGGCCATAGCCGCGACCCGTGGCGTTCAGAGAGGCGCCGTTGGCGCCGCGCAGGTCGATGACCAGGCCCTGCGCCCCGCGAATGGCCGGAAGCTGCGCCTCGACAGCGGCGAAGAAGGCGTCCCAACCGGCGTCGTCCGCCAGGGTATGGACATTGATCCAGGGCCGACCGTTCACCGTCTCGATCGACAGCGGATTGGCGCCGGGCACATAGACGGTGGCGCGATAGGCGGCCTCCAGGCCGGCGGCGTCGGCGGGCTGGGGCTGCATCTGGAAGTCGCGGTCGCGACGGCCGACCTTGAAGGTGCACAGCGACGGCACGCCGCCGGTGAAGGGATTGTTGCGGTTCCACAGCAGATAGGGCGCGGTGCGAACGCGACCGGCCTCGGTGGTCAGGTCGCCTTCCCAGCGATCCAGCCGCTCTTCGGCCAGCTGGGCAACGGTCTTGTCGCCGCACTTGACCAGGGTCGCCCCGACCGGCGGCAGGTTGCGCACGCCCGGCTTGGCGTAGGAGACGACATATTCCCCGTTGCGCCAGGCCGTGGCCACGCCCGGCCAGCTGGTGGCGAAGAACGGCCCCAGACCTTCATAGGTCGGGCGGATGGCGATGTTCGAATCGCGGAAACCGTTGGCGTAGTAGCGCATCAGATAGGCATGGCTGTCGCCGCTGTTGACCTGACCCACCTTGGCTTTCGCCTGGGCCAGGCCCGCGTCGATCCAGCTGCGGAAGGCTTCGCTGGGCGCGCCGGGAATAACGGCTGCGGGATGGTTCGCAGCCAGGGCGTCGTGCGCGGCCTGAAGATCCTGCTGGGCCAGGGCGCGGAAGTCCTGGGCGACGGCCGCGCCGGCGGCGACGGTCAGCGACAGAACGGCGGCCGATGCGGCGGCGATCATGCGGTTCATGGGGTTTCCTGCGGTCTTCTCAAAGGTAAACGCTTGGCCAGCGTTAAACCCCATGCGTCCCGCGCTTGCCAAGCCCGCACGACCCGATTTCGCCGCATTGTCACATGCGACCCAGCGATGCAGCGCGGCTCAGACCGGCGCCTTCGCTGTCGTCACCGGCCCGAACAACGAGACGAAACTGCGCCGCAGCGCCGCGTCCGCCTCGTCCAGCGTGGCCAGGACGCCTAGATCGACCAGGCTGGTCACGCCATGCTCCTGAATGCCGCAAGGCACGATGCCGCCGAAATGATCCAGGTTCGGTTCGACGTTCAGACTGATGCCATGAAAGGTGACCCATTTGCGGACCTTAACGCCGATCGCCGCGATCTTGTCCTCGCGCGACCAGCCCGGCCCTTTACGCTCCACCCACACCCCGACCCGGCCCGGGCGGACGTCGGCCGCGACGCCGAAGTCGGACAGGGCGCCGATCAGCCAAAGCTCCAGTCCCCGCACGAAACAGCGCACGTCCCTGCCCCGCCGGTTCATGTCCAGCATGACATAGCAGACCCGCTGTCCCGGCCCGTGATAGGTGAACTGCCCCCCGCGCCCCGTGCGGTGGACGGGGAACCGACCGGCGTCCAGCAGGTCCTCGTCCTTGGCCGACACCCCGGCGGTATAAAGCGGCGGGTGTTCCAGCAGCCAGACCATCTCGGCCGCCTCGCCCGCCGCGATGGCGGCGACCCGCGCCTCCATGAAGGCTTCGGCGACGGCATAGTCGACATAGGCTTCGGATACCGCCCATTCGACGGGCCGGCCGTCGTCGAGACGCAGTTTCTGAAGGGACGGACTTAACGGCTCAGCAAGCATGAGGCTTCAATGTGGGTGCGAAGGCGTTTCCGCAAGGGACGGCCTTGCCGTGACCGAGAGCTTTTCGTGACCCAGATCAACGCCGTCGATGTCGAAATCTCAGTCGTGCTGGGGCGTTCGGTGCTGCCGATGTCCCAACTGCTGCGCATGGGACGCGGCGCGGTGATTCCCCTGGACGTGGCCGAGGGCGACGAGGTGTGGATCCTGGCCAACAACTATCCGGTGGCGCGCGGCGAGATCGAGATTCGGGACGACCGCATCGCCATCACCGTCACCCGTCAGGCCGACGTGTATGACTTCATGGCCGGATCGGCCTGATCTGCGGGCGTCCAGGACGCCGCTCAATTCGCCCCTTTCCTTTTTCAACGGCTTCGTCTATTCGCCGCCGCTCCGATGCGAGCGGTCGTGGCGGAATTGGTAGACGCGCAGCGTTGAGGTCGCTGTGGGGCAACCCGTGGAAGTTCGAGTCTTCTCGACCGCACCATCTGGCTAAACAGGGCGATTCATCGGCTAACTCCGGCTGGACACACTACCAAGGAAGGCGACAACGTGAGCACCACGGACAACGCCTTCGCGCCAGCCGAAGCGCCTGATACCGAAGACCACGCCGCCCTGGACGAGGACTATGTCCTCACCCCGGCCTTCGTCGAAAAAGTCGTGGACGCCGCCGACGACGGCGACGGGATGCGGCTGCGTTCGCTGCTGGAAGACCTGCACCCCGCCGACGTCGCCGACCTGATGGGCTTCCTGACGGCCGAGCATCGCGCGGTCGTGGTGCTGTGGCTGCCGCCGGAACTGCTGGCCGAGACCTTGCCGGAGCTGGACGACGGCATTCGCGAGGAGGTGCTGGAGCGCGTGCCGCACGGCACCCTGGCCGAGGCGCTGCAGGAACTGGACTCCGACGACGCCGCCGCCGTCGTGGAGGATCTGGAGGACGATCAGCGCGAGCGCGTCCTGGCCGCCATGCCCGAGGTCGACCGGGCCGCCATCGAAAGCAGCCTGGGCTACGCCGAGGAATCGGCCGGCCGCCTGATGCAGCGCGAGGTCATGGCCGCGCCCCAATTCTGGAGCGTGGGCGACACCATCGACCACATCCGCAAACAGGGCGACGACCTGCCCGAACTGTTCTTCGACATCTATGTGGTCGATCCGGTCAACCGGCCGGTCGGCGGCGTGGCCATCAGCGCCCTGCTGCGCGCGCCCCGCAGCGCGGCCCTGACCGATCTGATGGAATCGGTGAACGAGATCACCGTCGATCAGGACCAGGAAGAGGTCGCCTACATCTTCGAGAAATACCACCTGATCTCGGCGCCGGTCGTCGATGCGGGCGGGCGGCTGGTCGGTCAGATCACCGTCGATGACATCGTCAACATCATTCAGGAAGAGAACCGCGAGGACATCCTGCGCCTAGCCGGTGTGGCCGACGAGGATCGCGGCTCCTCGGTGCCAGAGATCGTGCGCGGTCGCGTGCCCTGGCTGGCCATCAACCTGGCCACGGCGGCGGCGGGCGCCAGCGTCATCGGCCTGTTCGAGGCCACTATCCAGCAGATCGTGGCCCTGGCCGTCCTGATGCCCATCGTCTCGGCCATCGGCGGCAATGCGGGCACCCAGGCCCTGACCGTGACCGTGCGGGCGCTGGCGACACGCGAGTTGAACTCTGCCAACGCCATGCGGACCTTCCTGCGCGAACTGGTCGTGGGCCTGGCCAACGGCCTGATCCTGGCGCCCCTGATCGGGGTCGCGGCCGGATTCTGGTTTAGGGACGAGGACTGGAAGATCGGCCTGGTCATCGGCGCGGCCATGATCCTGAACCTCTTGGTCGCCGCCATCATAGGGGTGCTGACGCCGCTGACCCTGTCCAAGCTGAAGTTCGACCCGGCCGTGTCGTCGGCCGTCTTCGTGACGGCGACCACCGACTTCTTCGGTTTCCTGATCTTCCTTGGTCTGGCCACACTGGTCCTGCTCTAGACCGGGCGCGATCCAGCGTCCGGCGCGGCCCTTGCTGAGGACGGTGCGAACGCCACGCGCCTGTCTTCAATTGGGTCAACTTTGTCCGACGTCCTAGCCAAACCGACCAGGGTCTCCCGAGAGGGGGTCCTTCTGATCAAGAGCTTCGAAGGGTTCCGCCCCCGGGCCGTGCGTCGCAGCGACGGCCGCTGGGTCATCGGCTACGGCCACACCCGATCCGCCAGGGACGGCGCCACGGTGTCGGAGGCCGAGGCCGAGCTTCTGATGCAGTATGACCTGCTGCCGGTCGTCAAGGCCGTGAGCGACCACGTGACGGCGCCGCTGAACCAGCACCAGTTCGACGCCTTGGCCAGTTTCGCCTTCTCCATCGGCGCCGAGCGCTTCGCGACCTCCGACGTGCTCGCCCAACTGAACGCCGGCGCATCGCGACAGGCCGCCGCCGCGATGAGCGCCTGGGCCGACGACGCCGCCGCCGAAAAACCCACGCGCCGCCGCTCGGCCGAACACGCCCTGTTCAACGCCGCGCCGGGCGCGGCCGTCACCCTGGCCGACCTGCTGGCCGCGCCCCTGCCGTCTCCTTTCGAGACAGGCCAGACCGCCCTGCCCCTGGTCGACGGCGCCCTGGAAGAAGCCGTCGCCCCCTTCCCCGCCGCCGAAGCCGGCGCCGTCCCGACGCCGCTGGCCGAGGCGACCTATGCCGCCAGGACCGTCGGCCCCATCGCCGACGTGGCGCCCCTGACAGGTCAGGCGGTCGAGACCGTGGCTGTCGTCGTCGCGAATGATGTGCATGAGCCGCTGGTTGGAAAGCCCGCCAAAACCGCCCCCTCGGATTTCGCAGCCGCCGAAGCCGCGAGCGTCGTCCTGACCGCGCCGGGTCTGACCGCCGCCGAAAGCGCCGCGCCGACACTTGCCGACCCCGCCCTGACCGCCCTCGATCCCGACTTCACGCCACCCGATCAGGCGCTGGGGGTTCGCGAGGTCGTGGCGCGCGCCAAGGCTTCGCGGCGCGCGGGTCTGGGTGAACTGGTCACCTTCTTCGCCATGGGCGCGCTGGGCATGGTGTCGCTGGGGGTCGCCGTCGCCGCCTTTCAACGTGCTTCGTCGACGCGCAGCGGCGACACGGCGACGGTGGCCTGGGTCCTGGCCCTGATCGCGGTCGCCTGTATCGGGGTGTCGGCCTACAACCTCTATCGCCGCTGGGGCCGTCCCGACCGCGACTGACGACGCTTGGCGAAGACCCGTGCGCGATGCTACCCCGTTGCGCATGAGCATTCCCTTCGCGCCCCAATCCATGGAATTCGGCCTTGGCGAAAACGCCGACGCCATTCGCGACACCACGGCCCGCTGGGCCGCCGATCGTCTGGCGCCGCTGGCGGCCGAGATCGACGAGAAGAACGAGTTCAAGCGCGAGCTGTGGCCCGAGATGGGCGATCTGGGCCTGCACGGCATCACCGTCGAGGAAGAGTTCGGCGGCCTGGGCCTGGGCTATCTGGAACACGTCGTGGCGATGGAAGAGGTAAGCCGCGCCTCCGCGTCCATCGGCCTGTCCTACGGCGCCCACTCCAACCTGTGCGTCAACCAGATCCGCCGCTGGGGCACGCCCGAGCAGAAGCAGAAATACCTGCCCAAACTGATCAGCGGCGAACACGTCGGCTCCCTGGCCATGTCGGAAGCCGGTTCGGGTTCGGACGTCATGTCGATGCGGACCCGCGCGGATCGCAAGGGCGATCGCTATGTCCTGAACGGGACCAAGTTCTGGATCACCAACGCTCCGCACGCCGACACCCTGGTCGTGTACGCCAAGACCGATCCCGACGCCGGATCAAAGGGTTGCACCGCCTTCCTGATCGAAAAGGGCATGAAGGGCTTCAGCGTCTCCAAGAAGCTGGACAAGATGGGGATGCGGGGCTCGGACACCGCCGAACTGGTGTTCGAAGACTGCGAAGTGCCGGAAGAAAACGTCATGGGTCCGCTGGGCGGCGGCGCGGGCGTGCTGATGAGCGGCCTGGACTATGAGCGGGCCGTGCTGTCCGCCGGACCGCTGGGCATCATGCAGGCCGCGCTGGACGTGGTTCTGCCCTATGTTCGCGACCGCAAGCAGTTCGGCAAGCCGATCGGCTCGTTCCAGCTGATGCAGGCCAAGGTCGCCGACATGTACGTCGCCCTGAACAGCGCCCGCGCCTATGTCTATGCCGTCGCCCGCGCCTGCGATCAGGGCAAGACGACCCGCTATGATGCGGCCGGCGCGATCCTGCTGGCGTCGGAGAACGCGGTGAAGGTGTCGCTGGAAGCCGTTCAGGCCTTGGGCGGCGCCGGCTACACCAAGGAATGGCCGGTCGAACGCCTGGTCCGCGACGCCAAGCTGTACGACATCGGCGCCGGCACCAACGAGATCCGTCGCTTCCTGATCGGGCGGGAACTGCTGGGCGGCTGACGGCTTGTCTCCGCCAGAGGAGACATCCGATGCCCGCAAAATCCGCAGCCCAGCAAAAGGCCGCCGGCGCCGCCCTGTCGGCCAAGCGCGGCGACACGCCCAAATCCAAGCTGAAGGGCGCGTCCAAGTCGATGGTCGACAGCATGACAGAGGGTCAGCTGGAAGACCTGGCGCACACCAAGCGCAAGGGAAAACCCGATCACGTAGCGGAAAAATAAGTCGCATTTCGTGATTATTCGACCGTGTCGCCATTCTGTAAGTGGCGGTGAAACCGTTGCGCGCCTAGATGGCTCGAACCTTCAGCCGAGCGCCCATCGCGATGCCCGCCCTACCGCCTGAAAACGACGACCTGCGGCGGTTTTCCGACGTCCTGGAGGAAATCGGCGAAAGTCCCGATCCCAAGCTGAGGCTGGAAGAGCTGGTCGCCGCCTTCGGCGAACGCGGCTTCGGGGCCATGATCCTGATTCTGTCGATGCTGGCCCTGCTGCCCTGGCCGCCAGGCGGCAAGGCGGTGTTCGCCGTGCCGATCATCCTGATGTCGCTGGAACTGGCGTTCCAGCGCGACGCCATCTGGCTGCCCCGCTGGGCGCTGAACGCTTCGATCAGCCGTCCGGCCTATCGCGCCGGCGTATCGCGGATCATGAAGATGGTCCGCTATGTCGAAAACCTGACCCGGCCGCGCATTCCGTTCCTGACGGGCGAGATCGCCGACACCGTCACGGGGCTGGTCTGCGTGGTGTTGGCGCTCATAATGGCCCTGCCCATTCCGTTCGGGGACGCCCTGCCCGGCATCGCCCTGGTCTTCTTCGCCCTGGGCATGATGCAGCGCGACGGCGTGGCCATCCTGCTAGGCGCGGTCGCGTCGGGCGCCTGCGGCCTCTATCTGTTCCTGATCTGGCGAACGGTGATCGAGGTCGCCCACCATGCGGCAAGCTGGATGGCGCGAATCTTTCACTGACCGGACAATGCAAAAGGGCCGCCGGATCGCTCCGACGGCCCTTCATTGCCTGATCGCAGAGGATCAGGCCGCAACGTCAGTCTGAAAGGATCAGACCAGGGCCTTCCCGAGGCCCAGGGTCGCGGCCGTCGCTCGCGATTGATGACAATGAGACACTGGATCACCTCCTTTCGACTGTTGAACAGGGAGGTCAAACGTAAGCCGTCTCAACGCCTTGCGCCAATAGACTTCGCGCTTTCGTGAAGTCGGCGACCTCAGGCGGCCTGTGCGCCGCCCGACAGGCCCTGCATGATCATGCGATTGATGTCGATCAGTTCCTGGAACGTCTCCTCGCCCCGCATCACCGCAGAGGAGTGACGATTGACGAACAGGCTAAGCGAGATGATCTGGGCTCGAACCGGATTGGCCAGGGCGTTGGCCGGATCGCTGCAGTCGCCGGCCAGGGTCGACCACAGACGCCTGTTCCAATCCAGCGCGTCGATGCGGCCGCCGATGTCCGAAGGATCGAGCGTGGAAGCGTGAACCAGCGCGCGCGTGACCTGACCGAACAAGCGGTACTCCAGGTCGCGCGGGCTCTCAGCCCTCGCCGTCGCCGCTGTGTAGGCCTGAAGCGACATTCAGCACTCTCTCTTCATACTCGACAATCTTACGCGCCGACATCAGGGCCTTGTAGTATTCGCGCGCCAGCACGTGACGCGAGGCCGAAACGCATTCCGCCAGGATGTCCGGGTTCTGCGTCGCGCCCATGAATTCGGTGATCCGAAGCGCCAGTTCGTCGTAGAATTTGGCCGCCCCGCTCTCGTCCAGATACATCATCATGATGGGGAAGTAGATGCGGCGTGCGGGGGTCGTGACGTCCTCGGCCTGCATGATGTCCTTCTCCCGCAGGACGCTGGCGCGGTTCTGCAGGATCAGCACGCCGCGACGGTCGCCGTTCTGGACCACGGCGCCGTTCAGGACGAATTTCTCGCCGGGTTTCAGCGACAGCTTCAGGGCCATTGAGGACCGAACTCCAGGCAGCGTCCCCAAGGACAGGCTTGATGCGCGCCACCCTAGCCCGCCATCGGTTAACCATCCCTTGTGCGAAGCCTCTGCGGGAACACGTATCGCCGACGCGGCGTTTGCCTGTGACACAGGAGGCGACCATGCCGGACAACGATTATCAGGACGATCAGGAACAGTCGGAGACCTTCGACGAAACCCATCTGGACGACGAGGGCGACGGCGATTTCCTGCTGGACGAAGCCGATCAGGTTCTGGACGTCACCCAGGCCGAAGGCGACGCCGACGACGAGGATTTCGACCCCGACGCCGAGATCGACCTCGACGACCAGCTGGCCCTGGACGGCATCGAACGCGAGGCCGACGCCCTGCTCGGCGTTGACGGGGAAAACCGCAGTCAGCTGGACGCCGACGGAGAGCCGACGTCCGCCCCCGAAGAGGTTGAGCTGGTCTATTCCGGCCTGATGGAAAATGAACGCGGCGCCCAGGCCAGCGCCGCCCATTGGGAAGCCAAACGCCTGTCCGACGACGACATCTCCGACCTGGGCTACGGCCCGGACGGCGATCAGGACAGCCCCGCCCGATAACCCGAGAGGATAACGTCATGGATCACGAAAAAGCCCGTAACGACGCCCATTCCGACGCCCCCCACGCCAAACGTGCGGACGGCCAGGTCGAGAAGCCCGATCAACTGGACAAGATCGACAAGTCCGAGAGCCGCCAGGAAGCCCTGGTCGACGAGGGTCTGGAAGAGACCTTCCCCGCCAGCGATCCCGTTTCGGCCAAACGCATCACCTGATCGCTGTTCACGTCGATGGCGATACGCTACCCACTTCGTGGAAACACGGAGTGGGTTTTTCATGAGCCGTTTCGAAGGCACCGACCGCTATATCGCGACCGACGACCTGAAGGTGGCGGTCAACGCCGCCGTGGCGCTGGAGCGTCCCCTTCTGATCAAGGGCGAGCCGGGAACGGGCAAGACGGTGCTGGCCTATGAGATCGCCAAGGCCTTCGACGCCCCGCTGATCACCTGGCACGTCAAGTCCACGACCAAGGCCCACAACGGCCTGTACGAATACGACGCCGTCAGCCGCCTGCGCGACAGCCAGCTGGGTGAAGAGCGTGTCCACGACGTCCGCAACTATCTGAAGAAGGGCAAGCTGTGGGAAGCCTTCACCGCCCCGGTCCGACCCGTCCTGCTGATCGACGAGATCGACAAGGCCGACATCGAGTTCCCGAACGACCTGCTTCAGGAACTGGACCGGATGGAGTTCTACGTCCAGGAAACAGACGAGACGATCCACGCCGAGGTTCGGCCCATCGTCATCATCACATCGAACAATGAAAAGGAGCTGCCCGACGCCTTCCTGCGCCGCTGCTTCTTCCACTTCATCCGCTTCCCGGACGCCGAGACCCTGTCGGCCATCGTCGATGTCCACTTCCCCGGCATCAAGCCGCGCCTGGTCTCCGAGGCGCTGAAAACCTTCTACGAGATCCGCGACACGCCGGGCCTGAAGAAGAAGCCGTCCACCTCCGAACTGCTGGACTGGCTGAAGCTGCTGCTGGTCGAGGACATCGACGCCGAAACCCTGCGCGAAAAGACGCCCAATCGCCTGATCCCGCCGCTGCACGGCGCGCTTCTGAAGAACGAGCAGGACGTGCATCTGTTCGAACGGCTGGCCTTCCTGAACCGCCGCGAAGGCGCGCGTCCCGGCGGCTGAACCCGCCTTACCGCGATTTCACTGGAACGCCCGACCACGGCGCGCAGAATAGGGGCCAAGAGAGGTTCGACCATGCGTCATGTCCTGATTTGCCTTGCCCTCGCGACCGGCCTGTCCGCCTGCGACGGCGAGAACTCGGTGCGGATCACCACCACCCAGTCCAGCGACGATCAGGAGACCGGCGTTCTGAAGGTGATCGACACCCTGCAATGCCCGGACAATCTGGGCGTCCTGACCCGCAAAGGCCTGGCGGCGGCGGGCGGCGCCAACTGCGTCTATGGCGGGCCAAAGGGATCGGACGTCGTCCTGCATCTGGTCCGGTTGGACGGGCGCCCGGTCGATGACGTTCTGCGCGATTTCGAGGACCGCGTCAGCGCCGAACTGCCGACGACCTCCGCCCGACTGGCCCCCTCGCCCGCCGCCGAGGCGGCGCCGGCCGCCGCCGCGAACGGTGAAGAGACCGCCTCGGTCCAGGCGCCAGGCGTCAACATCCAGACCCGGGGCGAGGACGCCTCGGTGCGCCTGCCCGGCCTGCGGATCGAAACCCAGGGCGACAACGCCAGCGTCCGCATCGGCGGCATCAACATACAGTCCAAGGACGGCCAGAACGCCCGCACCGAGACCTCGACGGTCAGCGTGGATTCCAACGACAAGTCGACACGGGTGCGAACCCGTGCGCCCGGCGCGGCGACGCGCATGACTTATATCCTGTCCGACGACCTGCCCGCCGACGCCGGCTGGCGCCGTGTGGGCTTCGAGGCGCGCGGCCCCGCCGGCGGGCCCATCGTCATCGCCGTGGTCCGCTCCAAGGACCGTCGCGACGGCGGGGTGTTCGACGACGCCCGCGATCTGGTCGCGCTGAACGTCGGCCGCTGAGGCCGCCCGAAAGCCTCATTGCGGCGCGGGATAGTTGGCCGGATCGACGGGCGACGCTTGATCCCGGCGCGTCTTTGCGCCACCTGACCGTCCCGTAAGCGATCAGGACACGTCCCTTGGCCGAGCGCCCCCCCAAGAAGAACGCCCCCCGCGCCTGGCAGCGTATGTTGTCGGGGCGCCGCCTGGACCTGCTGGACCCCTCGCCCTTCGATATCGAGATCGAGGACATCGCCCACGGCCTAGCCCGCGTCGCGCGCTGGAACGGCCAGACCATCGGCGAACACGCCTTTTCGGTCGCCCAGCACAGCGTCGTGGTCGAGGAGATCGCGGCCCACATCAAGCCGGGCCTGGACCCGAAATGGCGTCTGGCCGCCTTGCTGCACGACGCCTCCGAATATGTGATCGGCGACATGATCTCGCCGTTCAAGGCCGCGCTGGGCTCGGGCTACAAGGATTTCGAGGCCAAGCTGGAGGCCGCCATCCACCTGCGCTACGGCCTGCCGCCCAAGACGCCGCAGACCATCAAGACCCTGATCAAAAAGGCCGACAAGGCCTGCGCCTTCTTCGAAGCGACTCAGTTGGCCGGCTTCACCGAAAAGGAATCCCTGGGCTTCTTCGGCAGCCCGCCGGCCGGCTACAGCCTGGTGATCGAACCCCAGCCGGCGCCGGTCGCCCAGGCCCGCTATCTGGAGCGTTATCGCGTCCTGGCCGGGGCGGTCGGCCTGATCCCCGCCGACGACGCCTGGCACACGGAATAGGACCATGACCCAGGGGGCGGAAGACGGCGTTCGCATCGGTCTGTCGGCGGTCGTCATGACGCTCCAGACCCGGAAGGCCGTCGTCCTGACCACCCCGGCCGAGGACGGCGCCCGCGCCCTGCCCTTCGGACCCTTCGACCCGGCGCGCGACCGCACGTTCGAGCGGGCCTTGCGCGACTTCGTGACCGCCCAGACCGGCTTTCGCCTGGGCTTCGTCGAACAGCTCTACACCTTCGGCGACGCCGGCCGCGCGTCGCCCCGCGCCACGCCGGGACCGGGCCGCCGTCGCGAGGTCTCTGTCGGCTATCTGGCCCTGACGCCGGACGCCGCCGAAGGCCAGGTCCACGACGCGCGCTGGGACGCCGTCTTCGACTATTTCCCATGGGAAGACCGCCGCCTGCCGGCGGCCCCCGATCTCGGCGAGCGTTTGATCGCCTGGGCCGATGGCGACGAGGCGCGCCTGACCCGCGCGCGCAGCCTGTTCGCCCTGACGCCCGATCACCGCTGGAACGAGGAGCGGGTGCTGGAACGCTACGAACTGCTCTACGAGGCGCGCCTGGCGTCCGAGGCCTGGCGCGACGCGGGCCGGCCCGCCCCCTTCCCCCTGCCCGGTCGCCCCATGGCGTCCGACCACCGCCGCATCCTGGCCACCGCGCTCGGCCGCCTGCGCAGCAAGCTGAAATATCGCCCGGTCCTGTTCGACCTGACGCCGGGTCTGTTCACCCTGTCGCAGCTTCAGGCCGGCGCAGAGGCCGTCTCGGGCCTTGGCCTGCACAAGCAGAACTTTCGCCGCGGGGTCGAACGCACGGGCCTGGTCGAACCCACCGGGCAGATGTCCTCCGCGACCGGCGGCCGCCCCGCCGAACTGTTTCGATTCAAGGGCGTGGACGACCAGACCGGCGCCGCGCCCGGCCTGTCCCTGCCGGCCCAAAGATAGCGTCGGATTTCTTTCACAGACCGCTTGCGAACCGCAGCGGCTCCGATTAGAGAAGCCCCTCGCTCGACCAAGCGATATCGGCGCCGCGGAGAGGTGGCAGAGTGGTCGAATGTACCGCACTCGAAATGCGGCGTGCCTGGAAGGGTACCGTGGGTTCGAATCCCACC
>NZ_DJKE01000008.1:0-100478 GCF_002434505.1 Brevundimonas sp. UBA6550 | reverse complement strand
CGTGGGTTCGAATCCCACCCTCTCCGCCAGCCCCTTAAAAAGCAACAAAGTCAACCCATTACGGGGAAATTCTATTGCGATGCGTCGCAGTTTGTGTCCAGACGCACGCGATCACAAGGCCGATTAGGGCACCTCCCGCAGGCACGCCCGCCATCAGGGCAGTCAAAGTCACAGCGTCGCCTCTTTCGTGACGAAGCCCTCCCAGGACGGCGCTGAGCGAGATGGCCCCGATAGACAATCCCAACTTCGCCACCGCGGAAAATAGGCCAAAGGCGAGCCCCTCGTATCCAGGCGCCTGGCGCGCCGTGACAGCACTGAAACCGGCCCACAGCGCCATGCCCACGCCGCCGTTGCCGAGCCCGAACAGGAAGGCGGCGAGCACGAACGTATGCAATGTCGTCTCAGCGAGCCTGGTCGTCGCGTGGGCGATCACCGACAGTCCGACAAGCTGGATGACGGCGGCGACGGCCAAAGTGGCTGCCAGCGACCACCGGCGCGAGATCAGCGGCCAGATCGGCTGGCCGGCGAGGATGCCGACCGCCATGCCAGACGCGACCGCGCCGCCCCAAATGGGAGACTTCAGCACATTGGCGGCGAAGAAGGGCGCGGTCTTTGCGAAGAGCGGGGTCGCTATCGAGGTGACGGCCATCAAGGCCGTGATCAGCCAGAATGTATTCGAAGGCCGCCAGCGCGCCGCAGGGACAAACGCTGGGTTCCGATTCGCGGGCTCCTCGACGCGCGCCAAGGCGATGGAAAGGCCCGCAGCCGCCGCGACCGCAAACGCCGATCCGCCGAACGTCACCCAGAAATAGGTCGGAAGGTCGTCCTGACCGGCGGAAAGCAGGGGCGCCACGGCGGCCGTGATGATCAGCGCAGCCAGGCCGCTGAACCAAATCCGTGTCGCCGCGACACGATTTCGCGCTGCGGCGTCGGATACCCCCAACGACATCAGGGCGTTCTGCGGCACATCATAGAGGGCGTAGGCGATGCGAAAGGCCAGCCCAGCCGTCAGGATGTAGGCGAAGCGCCACTCGATCGGCGCCCACACGCCAGCCGTGATGGCCAGAAAGGCTGCGGCGCATGCGGCCGCCCCAAACAGTTGGAGCCGCCCTGCAGACCGCGCGTCCGGCATGACTCGGCCCAGACGCGCACCGACGACGACGTCGATCACGGCGCTGACGACCAGCCCCGCGCACAGGACAAGGCCCATCTGGTGCGGCGAAAGCCCCGCCAGTTCGGTGAGATAGAAGGCCAGCAAAAGTTCCGATGCATACCAGAACAGGCTCTTGCCCAGATGCGCCAGCCCATAGACCAGCGTCAGCCCCCTAAATCCCGATCGACCCAATGCGATAGGCGCCTTCCTGTGCATCATGGGCGAATAAGCCGCAGACACGACACGACGATGAAGCGCGGCCCGCAGGATCGTCAGGGATCGAGCGGGTCGCGCGCATCCCTGTGGGTGGCGATCGCAGAAGGCTGGAACACGACCTCGTGCGGGCCCAATGCTCTCAGGTCGGCGATCGGCGCGTAACCAAGCTCGGTGTTCAACCGAACACGAAATGCATCATCTGCGATCTTGCTGATCTGGCTGCGAGTGGAAGTCACAACGTAAGATCGGTCGATCGGCAGCCCGTAGCGCAGCATCAACCGGATCGCATTGCGGAAGTTTGTCGTGGTGTGGCGCGCCGACGGCTCGATGAAGATCGCGGACTCTGGCACCCCATAGCGGTCCATCAGTTCGCGTTTCATCTCTTCGGCTTCAATGATGGACGTGTGGGCAGGATGGACGGCGCCGCCGGATACGATCAGAAAGGGCGCCAATTGCGCGTGATAGAGTTCGGCGGCCCGCATGACCCTGAGCTTGCCGATCTCGCCCAGGCGTTCTCCTGGCGTGTCGGGCCCGTCGCCGGGGACAAGAATGGCTGGATAGCGCCATTTGGACCAATCCGTCCGCTGTGCCGCCGCGGCTGCCGCCGCGTTCTCGCATCGTTCCAATACGTCGCTGACGCGGACGGTCTCGCGATCGTTCAGATAGAGAAGCATCAGCGAGAAGCGGAGCGTATCCGCGTAGAAGGCGCGACCGCCGTCGCCGACGCTCAGCACGTCTATTGTCTCGTCCACCAAACCTTGGAAGCGGCGGCTTTCGGGCTCGAAACTGATGGCGTCGATCTGCGGATAACGCGGCGCTTCGCCCAGACCATAGACGCGCAGGATGCGATTCATGCCCTCTGCCGCATCTTTCCATGCGGTTCTCAACATGGCCTCGTCGGACTGGCTTTCATAAAGGGCGAAGGCGGAGGACGGGCGCAGGTGGCGAACCGCGACATCGCTGAGGCCCGGCTCGGCCGCCAAGGCGTTCTCGAAAGCGGCGATATCCTGGGGCGTCCAAAGCAGGGCCAGCACCCGACACGATGCGGTTTCGTTGCAATGCGACAAGGCGTTTCGGATGCGGCTGGCCCTGGCTTGCGCCAGGGCGCGTATCGTCTGAGACGCTTGCAGGGCCTGTCGAGACAGCGGGTCCTGGTCCAGCACCGTCAACAGATAGAAGTTCTGATCCTGGATCGCCGATCCACTGGTCAGGGGCGCATAGGCGGCGATGGAGCCAGACGGCGCAAGCACCGTCGAGTTGTCCTGGAAGGCGGCGCAGGGCGTGGCGAGAAGGCTCAGCGCGGCGAATGCTGAAGAGGCCAGGATGTCCATGGTCAGTATTTATAGCTGAGGTTCAGATAGAAGGACTGGCCGAACTCCACCTGCTCGTACAAATCCGACAAGGCGAGGCCTCGGACGCGCGTGCGATTCTCGTTCAGCAGATTTCGCGCCTTGAACTTGAGCTTCCATTGCCGGCTCAGATCGTAGCGCACGGAGAGATCGATGGTCTCGAAACCGTCCCATCCCTGCGCCAGCCAAGGCTGCGGCGTCAGGGCGTCGATGTAGCCGCCCCAGTGATTATAGGTAACGCGGGCCTCATAGTTTCGCCCGGCGTAGAACAGGGCGGCGTTGCCGAACCAGCGGGACTGATCCACCAGCCGATCCGAAGTCACCCGTTGACCGTCGTCGTCCAGATAAGTGATCCGGCCGTTGACATAGGTCAGATTGCCCGAGACGCCGAACCCCTGGAACTGCTCCGGCAGGAAGGTCAGACGATTGGCGATCACCCCCAACTCGACGCCCCAGACGTCCGCGCCTTCAGCGTTCTGCGGTTGGGTTACGAGGTAGGTGACGCCGTCTATGATCTCTTCGGTCTTGCGGGTGACGATTTCGTCGTCGATTGCCTTCGAGAACAGGGCCGCCGAGATCAGGCCATTGCGGTTCGGCAGATAGTATTCCAGCCCCACATCCAGATTGGTCGAAACACGCGGACGAAGATCCGGATTGCCGCGGCTGATTGTGGCGTTGGTGTCGCTGCGGCGTTCGCGTTGGGCGATGTCGCCCGGGTTGGGTCTGCCCAAAGATCGACTGGCGCCGAGCTTTAGCCGCAGGTCCGAAGCCAGGTCATAGGCGAAGGTCGCGGACGGCAGAAGCTGGTCATAACCGCCCTTGCGCTTCGAAAATCCATCGGCCAGCACCTCGCCTGGGGTTGTAGCCTCGGTGCCCACATCCTCATAGCGCAGGCCGCCCACAAACTTGTAATTCGGCCCCGTGTAGGTCGTCAGTCCATATGCCGCACGTGTGTCTTCGACGTAGCGATAGTCCTCTATGATCTCGCGCTCTGCGGTCGAGGCCGCATTGACCTTCAGGGTCGGGGCGACATCTCGCAGGAATTTCGGCCCGTCCACCCACAACAGCGGCACATTGAGCCAGCCGGGTTGGAAATCG
The DNA here is from genome assembly GCF_002434505.1 of Brevundimonas sp. UBA6550. Lineage (GTDB taxonomy): Bacteria > Pseudomonadota > Alphaproteobacteria > Caulobacterales > Caulobacteraceae > Brevundimonas. The sequence continues at coordinate 96,662 of NZ_DJKE01000008.1, read as the reverse complement.
GTCTGGAATGCATAGTCCGTCAGCGCCACGCTATTGCTGACATAATCGGTGCGATTGTTGTCACGCCGGCGGTCCAGCCTCCGCAGTTCAACTCCCACCTGATAACCCCAACCCAGTCGCGCGCCGTCGCGATTGAATCCATGATCTAGTTTCACATCGAAGACGTTCTCGTCGGAATGGCGGCTTTGCACCGAATACTGATTAAGGGTGTAGCGCGCCGGGTTGAGCAGGCCGACAGGGTCGGCGAAGGCGTAACGGTTCACGGCTGGTCCACGCTCGACAACTTCGTACGACACCGATCGGTTCGCAGGCAGGCCGCGGAACTCCACAAGCGGCTGCAAATCGTCGAAATCATTGTATGACCAGCCGGCCTTGAGGCTGAGGAAGCGACCGTTATCGAAGGTGTAGCGCGAACTTAGGATGGCTCCGATGTTCTGGCGATCTAGGGGATTGAAGTTCCACCCAATGCGAACCTGCCCGAGACGAAGCGTTCCTGAATCTTGGGTCTGGTTCGTCGCCCTATCCATGTTCAGATATTGGACGGCGTTTCGGGTTTCCTGCTGACCTTCCGCATAATAGTAGCCAAGAACCGACGCATAGAGTTGCTGCGTTCGATACTCCAGCTTGAGATTCGCGCCGTAGTCGCGGACGCGATTGGTGTAGTCGTAACTGCGGACCTGGTCCGGGGCGACGAATCCGTTCCAGGCAGGGTTCACAGTCCCATCGGCCAGTATCGGATCGACCTTCGCGCCGGCCGCCGTATAGTAGGCCTCGCCGGCCTGAATGTTCTTGGATTCGTCGCGTTGATCCTGCGACAGGTGGGCGGCGGCGACCATGCCGAACTGTTCGGCGGCCCCGAACCGATTGGCATAGGTCACGCTGAACTGTCCGCCGACGGGCGAACGGATCGGTCCCTTGCCGCTGTTGCCGTTGGGCACGTCCTGATAGGTCTGCAGGTTCAGGCCGCCTTCCGCCACGATGAAGGGCGCGCGTCCCTTGAAGGCGCTGCGGGTGTGAAGATCCACGAAGCCGCCGATTGCGCCGCCGTCGATGTCCGGCGTGAAGGTCTTTCGCACCTCCAGCAATCCCACTGCGCCTGAGGGGATGACCTCGAGGTTGACCTTGCGCCCCGTTCCGCCGAACTCGTCCGTCGTGGCGACGCCCAGACCGTCTATCGCCACATAGTTCAGATTGGCGTTCAGACCCCGCACGGTAACGAAACGCCCGCGATCCTCATCGAAGATGGCGGTGACGCCCGGAATACGACGCAGCGATTCGGCGATGTTCAGGTCGGGAAGCTGACCCGCCTCGTCCTCGCTGAGGAAATCGGCGATCCCATCCGTGCGACGCTTCTGGGTCACGATGCCCAGGGCTTCGGCCCGAGCCCCGACCACGGTGATGTCGTCCAGTTGAGCGGCGGGCGCCGACTGTTGCGCCATTGCGGTGGGCGCGATCAAAATCGCTGCAAACCCTGCGGTCGACGCCAGATGCGCCTTGAATGATGTTCTGCCCATGAAATCCCCCGATGTCGCGGCCGCCTGCGGCTGGCGCGGACAGGCGATAGGGCGCTCTGATTAACCTAATAAGACGAGTTTAATTGGGGGCGTGAAATGGTTGTCGGCTCAGGATGGGTCACGGCGTGCAGCGGAAGGCAGGCCGCCCCGATAGCCGCCACGGCAGGTCCAAGTGTGGAGGCGGCGATCACTGGACGCGGACGTTCCGGGTGAAGTGCGAACAGACGGGTTGGCAGGGCCTCCGCCAAGGCCTGAAGCAGGCGTGCAGGCAGCGCGCCTCCGATCACCAGACGGTCGGGATCAAGCCAGGCCCATGCGGACTCGAGCACCGTTTCCAACTGCGGGGCGGCGCGATCCACCCATTGCCGCAGCACAGCGTCCATACCGGCCGTTTGGAAATCGGCCCGCTCCAGAGACTTTTCGCCCATGCCCTTTTCAGCCAGATAAGCCAGCAGATCGCTGCCGGATGGACGCGGTCGTCCCAGCGGATAGTAAGCGCCGATCTCCCCCACATTCCCGTGCGCGCCGCGCAAGGGGCGACCGTCGATAACGACGCCGGCGCCGATGCCGTAGTTGATCAGCAACAGCACAAGCGATCGCGCCGTTCGTCCTTCGGACGAAAAGGCCTCCGCCATGGCGGCGGCGGTCGCATCATTCTCGATGCGTACCGGCAAACCGAGCCGCGCCTGAAACCAGACCTTCAGGTCATGCTGACGCCAGGCCGCGTGTTCGCTGACCGTCCGCATCTTCGAGGAATCCTGAAAGAAGAAGCCGGGCACGGCTAGGCCCACTCCCACGATCCGGGACGGCTCGTCCAGCCGAACGGTCTGGGTTATCGCCGCGATGTGTTCGCTGAGAAGCCCGGCGACACGCTCGGGCGCCCCGTCCTCGATCGATTGGGCGCGTTCCTGAATGACGGTTCCGGCGAAATCCAGCGCCACTGTTCGCATCATGCCGGGCGACAGGCTCGCCCCGAAACTGAGGCCTCCTGCCGGATTGACGGAAAGCGGTCGCGACGGCTGTCCTCGTCCGCCTCGCAAGGGATCGCCCTCAATGATCACGCCCGCCTTGAGCAGATCGCGCGTCAACTGGCTCATGGGGCCCGACGCAATGCCCAAGCGACGTCCCAGTTCCGCCCGCGCCACGGGTTGCCAGCGCCGGATGGCTTCCAGCACCTGCCGATGCGGCTCGCTGAATCTGAAATGTGGCATCATTGACGAACATTATGCATGATCGCGCACAGAACGGCTTGGCTGCTGACTCGATCTTCGAACCGGGAGCGGTTTGGTCTAGCCGGCGCGATCCGAAACGTGGGTACCGATGTGGGATGAATCGATAGCGTGACCACAGCCCATTGTTGTTTTATTTATTCAATCGTCGAAGCGGACACCCCCTCCGCCATCCTCTGACTCGATGATGTCTCGACTTCGCCGCGTGCGAATGTGCCGGTGTGCAGGCGCAATTTGTCCGTTTACGGCGCAGGGTCGTCTTGCGTCGCGGCTTCGGTCTGGACATAAGGGCGAAACCGCACATGCGGGCCGGCTTAGCTCAGTTGGTAGAGCGCCAGTTTTGTAAACTGGATGTCGCGGGTTCGATTCCTGCAGCCGGCACCACCCTCTTTCGACCAATGGGGCGATGCCCGACACCACCAACAAGCTGGGTCACAAGATCGGCGCGCGCGGAGGCAGAACCCGCCAGGCGATCCTCGACGCGACCCGGCGCCTGTTGAACGCGCGGCATTACGGCGAGATTCGCGTCGCCGACCTGGCCTCGACGGCCGGCGTGTCTCCGTCGAATTTCTATACTTATTTCAAGACGGTCGAAGAACCTGTTCTGGCCTTGTGCGAGGTCGCGGCTGCCGATTTCCAGGGACTGGCGACGCATTTTCAGGCGGACTGGCCGGGCGACAAGGCCTTCGTCATCGCCCGCGCCTTCATCCTGGACGTGATGGCGATCTGGCGCAGCCACGGCCAGGTGCTGCGGGTCGAGCATATGCTGGCGGACAATGGCGACGCCGCCTTCGTCGAAAGCCGCGTGCGCCGTCTGCGCCGTCTGCACCTGGCCATCGAACGCCGCGTGGCCCAGGCCCATGCCAGCGGCCTGCACCCCAAGGAATACAACCCCCGCCTGGCCTCGTACCAGATCGCCTCCATCGCCGAATCGACGGCGGCCAGTTTCGATCTGCTGCGCCGCGCCGATACGCCGGAGGCCATTCTGGATACGGCGGCGATCATCGTCGTCAAGCTGACGACCGGGCGTTAGAGCCCCAGCGGGCCGTAGAGCCAGGTCAGCCAGATCCCCACCGCCAGAAAGACGCCGAACGGCAGCCTGTCCGTCGCGCTGATCGACCTGCGCACCACTAGCATTGCGAACACCAGGCTGAGGCCCACCGCGCAGGCCCACAGCAGGACGCTGGGCAGACCGACCCAGCCCACCCAGGCCCCGGCGCCTGCGAACAGGAAGGGGTCGCCGCCCCCCAGCCCCTGGCGCTTGCGGACGGCCTGATACAGCCAGCCCACCAGCCACAGCCCGCCGAACCCGGCCGCTGCCCCGATCAGATGCGACACGGCGACATCCCAGCTGGCGCCCATGGCCACGACAAGGCCGGTGGCGATCAGCGGCAGGGTCAGGATGTCCGGCAGCCAGAAGTTCTCGCCGTCGACGATGGCGATCAGCAGCAACTGCCAGCCCAGCACCGCTGTCGCCGCGATCGTGAACAGCGACGCCCCCCCGCCAATGCCCCACAGCGCCGCCCACGCGCCGATGCCGGCCGCCGCCAGTTCGATCAGCGGATAGCGCCTTGAAATCCGCGTGTCGCAGCGCGCGCAACGGCCGCGCAAGGCCAACCAGCTGAACAGCGGAACCAGTTCCCACGGACGCAGCGGCTGGTCGCAGCCCCGGCAGCGCGAGCGGGCCATGACGATGTCCTCGTCACGCGGCAGGCGCACGCTGACGGCGGCGATGAAGCTACCGAAAACCAGGCCCAGGCCGCCCATGACGGCACCGGCGATCACAGGGTTCATCAGGACGTCCAGACGGCGGCGAACCGCACCGGCTTAGAGCATGATCGTTTCTTGAGGAACCGCTTCGCGGTTCCGACAGAAGCGTGAATCATGCTCTCGCATTAAGCAGGAGCTTGATTCACGGCATCGGCGAAATCGCGAAGCGATTTCTCCTCACCCGATCAGGCTCAGCCGCCCCCGAGCGCCACCGCCACGTGATAGGTCACCAGCGACGCCAGATAGGCCAGACCGAACATGTAGCCGATCATGATCCAGGTCCATTTCAGCGAGTTGGTCTCGCGCCGCACCACGCCCAGGGTCGCCACGCACTGGGGCGCGAAGATGTACCAGGCCAGGAAGGACAGGGCCGTGGCCAAGGACCAGTGGGTGGCGAGGGTGGAGGCCAGCAGGCCCGTCGCATTCTCTGCGTCCGCAATGGCGTAGGTGGTGCCCAGCGCCGCCACCGCCACCTCGCGCGCCGCCATGCCGGGGATCAGGGCGATGACCATCTGCCAGTTGAAGCCGATGGGCGCGAAGATCGGCTCCAGCGCGCGGCCGATCATGCCGGCGAACGAATAGTCGATGGCCGGCAGGGTCGCGTTCTCGGGCGGATACGGGAAGGTCGCCAGCACCCACAGGATGATCACGGCGGGCAGGATGATCCGCCCGGCCCGGTTCAGGAATATCTTGGCGCGGAGCCACAGGTTGAAGCCGACGCTTTTCAGGTCCGGGACCTTGTAGGTCGGCAGCTCCATCATGAAGGGCTCGACCGCGCCGCGCCAGAACACCTTGCGGATCACCAGCGAGACCAGAAGCGCGCTGAGAATGCCCGCCGCATAGAGGCCGAACATCACCAGTCCCTGCAGATTGGCGAAGCCCCACACGCGCTCGTTCGGAATGAAGGCGGCGATGATCAGCGTATAGACCGGGATGCGCGCGGAGCAGGTCATCAGCGGCGCGACCAGGATGGTGGTCAGGCGGTCGCGCTTGGAATCTATCACCCGCGCGGCCATCACGCCGGGAATGGCGCAGGCGAAACTGGACAGCAGAGGAATGAAGGCGCGGCCATGCAGCCCCGCCCCGCCCATGATCTTGTCCATCAGGAAGGCCGCCCGGGCCATATAGCCGAAGTCCTCCAGCGCGATGATGAACAGGAACAGGATCAGGATCTGGGGCAGGAAAACCAGCACGCTGCCGACCCCGGAAATGATCCCGTCCACGATCAGGCTTTGCAGCAGGCCGTCCGGCAGCACATTGGCCACCAGGCCGCCTAACCAGCCGATGCCCGCCTCGATGCCGTCCATCAGGGGCGCCGCCCAGCTGAACACCGCCTGGAACATCACGAATAGCAGGGCCAGCAGGATCAGCAGGCCGCCGACCGGATGCAGCAGGACAGAGTCGATCTTGCCGGTGAGGGTGTCGGGCCGCTCGGGCGGGCGGACGCAGGCCTTCATGATCCGCTCGGCCTCGCGCGCCGCGCTGCGCAGTTCGGCGGCGTCGGGCGTATGCCAGGAGTTTTCGCCGAGCGCAGCGGCGTCGGCCTGAACCTCGACGGCGGCGATCAGATCGTCGATGCCGCGCTTGCGCGTGGCGACCGTGGTGATGATCGGCACGCCCAGTTCGGCGCGAAGCGCCTCCAGATCGATCCGCAGGCCTTGACGCTGGGCGATGTCGTACATGTTCAGCGCCAGAACCATCGGCCGACCGACGGCCTTGAGTTCCAGGATCAGGCGCAGCACCAGGCGCAGGTTGGTGGCGTCGGCGACACAGACCACCACGTCCGGCGGCGTCTCTCCGGCCAGGCGCCCCAGCACGGCGTCGCGCGTGACCTCTTCGTCCGGGCTGCGGGCGCGCAGGGAATAGGTGCCGGGCAAATCCAGCACCGACATCGTGCGGCCGGACGTGGCGCGGATCAGACCCTCCTTCCGCTCCACCGTGACGCCGGCGTAGTTGGCCACCTTCTGGTGCGCGCCGGTCAGGGCGTTGAACAGGGCGGTCTTGCCGCTGTTGGGATTGCCGACCAGGGCGACGCGGGCGGTCTTCAGGGCGATGTCCATCAGGCGACGCCCCGCTGGTCGAGCTTGATGGTCAGGCTCTCGGCCTCATGCCGACGCAGCGCCACGCGCATGTCGTCCACCTTCATGGCGATGGGATCGTGACCGAACAGGCCTTCGTGCAGCAGTTCGATCTGCGCGCCCTCGACAAAGCCCAGCTCCAGAAGGCGGCGCTCCAGCTCCACGGCCTCGTTCTGGTGATGGCAATGGGCTCCCACTTGGGCGATGACGCCGCGATCGCCGCGTCGGGCCTGGCTCAGCTTTATGGTGTCGGTCAAAATCTACGCTCGCACGGGCGAGGCCGCTCCCCAGCGGCTCCGCGTTTCTTTGACAGTGATTATCAGGTGCGGACGCCCCGCGTCCAGCGGGACAGCTTGACCAATTGCCGCGCGGGCGCATTGCGCTATCAGACCCTGGAACAGGAGCCGTCCATGTCCCGCCTCGCCCTTGCCGCCCCGCTTCTTCTGGCCCCGATCCTGGGCCTGGCCGCCTGCGGACAGGACGCCCCCGCCTCGACGGCGCCGTCTAAGCCGGCGCACGTGCTGACGGATGCGGAAAAGGCCAGTCTGCTGGCCGCCCTGCCCGCCCCCTATGACACCGGCGATCTGGAGAACGGGCGTCGCGCCTTCGCCCGATGCCGGTCGTGTCACACCATCGGCGAGGGCGGCGCCGACATGACCGGGCCCAACCTCTACGGCGTGTTCGGCCGCAAGGTGGGCGAGCGGCCGCGCTACAGCTATTCCAATGCGCTCAGGAACGCCGACTTCGTCTGGGACGCCGAGCGGCTGGACCACTGGCTGCAGAACCCGCGCGGCTTCCTGCCGGGCAACAAGATGACCTTCCCCGGCCTGCCCGACGCCAAGGATCGCCGCGACGTCATCGCCTTCCTGAAGGTGGAGACGGGCTACAAGCCGGAGCCTGCCCCCGCCTCCTGATCGGTCAGGCCTCGGCGATCGGCTTTTCGCCGCCGTCTCGCATCTCCTGCGCTTCCCACTCCTCGATCTTGCGGGCGGTCCATTCGGGCGACTTGGTGAAGCGCGCCAGGACGCCATAGATCACCGGCACCACGAACAGGGTCAGGACGGTGGCGAAGATGGCGCCGGTGAAGATCACCACGCCGATGGTCTGGCGGCTGCCGGCGCCCGCCCCCTGCCATAGCACCAGCGGCAAGGCGCCGAAGGCGGTTGCGATGGACGTCATGATGATCGGGCGCAGACGAAGCGACGACGACTCGATGATCGCCTCGCGGATCGACCGCCCCTGGTCGCGCAGCTGGTTGGCGAACTCCACGATCAGAATGCCGTTCTTGGCCGCCACCCCGATCAGGATGATCAGGCCGATCTGGCTGTAGATATTCAGGCTGGACCCTGCCATCAGCAGGCCGAACAGGCCGCCCGCCGCCGCCAGCGGCACCGTCAGCATGATGACCGCCGGCGTGATCCAGCTTTCGAACTGGGCCGCCAGCACCAGGAAGACCAGCAGCAGCGCCAGGCCGAAGGCCGCGACGACCGCGCCGCCCGCCTCCTGCTGGTCGCGCGCCGCCCCGCCCCATTGAACGACCACGCCCCCTTGCGGCTGTTTGGCCGTCTCGGCGCGCAGGAACTGCACGGCGTCGTCGATGGTCATGCCGGGGTTCAGGTCGGCCTGCAGCGAGATCGACCGCTGGCGATCCAGACGCCGCCGGTCCGGGGTGTCGCCGCTGGTCTTGGTCGTGACCACGGCCGACAGCGGCACCAGCTGCCCGCCGCCGGTCGCGACATACAGGGCCTCCAGGTCCGAAACCTCGCGCCGGTTGTCGCGCTCGGTCTGCAGGATGACGTCATACTCCTGCCCGCCCTTGATGTAGGTGGTGGCGCGGCGCGAACCGAACATGGTCTCCAGCGTGCGGCCGATGGACTGGGCCGAGACGCCCAGCGCCGCCGCCTTCTGCGGATCGACGTCGACCAGCAGGCGGGGCGAGTTCGGTTCGTAGTTCAGACGCGGGCGCGAGAAGCCGGGGTTGGCCTGGGCCGCGGTCAGGATCGGCTGAAGCCAGTTGTAGATCTGCTGATAGTCGCTGCCCGTGGCGATCAGCTCGATGGAGTTGGAGTTGCCGCCGCCGCGCTGGAAGGCGCCGGGCGTGGAGGCGTTGACCTGGGCGTCCGTCTGGCCGCGCAGCTTGCCGTTCAGCTCCTGCGCGATCTCGGCGGCCGTGCGGTCGCGCTTGGACCAGTCGGCCAGAGTGAGCACCGCATTGCCCGAGTTGAACCCGCTGCCGCCGAAGCCGGGCGCGGACACCAGATAGCTGTCCGCCTCGCCGCTGGCCTTGTATTCCGCCAGCAGCGGCTCCAGCCCCAGCATGATCTTCCGGGTGTAGTCGAAGCCCGCGCCCTCCGGCCCGGCGACGCGCACGGTGACACGCCCGCGATCCTCGTCCGGCACCAGTTCGTTCGGCAGGACCAGGAAGATGCCCCCCGCCCCCGCCGCCACCAGCAGGATCAGGGCGCCCACGCCGATCACGGCGATCCGACGCCCCAGCAACATGTCCAGCGACCGCGAATAGGACGATTTCAGCCGATCCATGCCCCAGTCGACCCGGCGCGCGATCCAGCCGCCGGTGTGGGCGGGCTTCAGGATCTTGGACGCCAGCATGGGCGACAGGCTCAGCGCCAGGAAGGCCGAGAAGGCCACGGCCGCCGCGATGGCCGCCGCCAGCTCCACGAACAGGCGCCCGACGTACCCCGGCAGGAACAGCAGCGGCGCGAACACCGACAAGAGGACGATGGTCGTGGCCACGACCGCGAAGAAGACCTGACGCGCCCCGCGCTCGGCCGCCACCAGCGGCGGCTCCCCGTGGTCGAGCCGTCGCTGAATGTTCTCGACCACCACGATGGCGTCGTCCACCACCAGGCCGATGGCCAGCACCAGCGCCAGCAGCGTCAGCAGGTTCAGCGAGAACCCCAGAGGCGCCAGCACGATGAAGGTCGCCAGCAGGCAGATGGGCGCCACGATCGACGGGATCAGCGCCGCCCGCAGGCTGCCCAGGAAGATGAAGTTGACCAGGGCGACCACGGCCATCGAAATGCCGATGGTGATCCACACCTCGTCGATGGCGTGAGAGGTGAAGACCGAGTTGTCCGAGCCGATCTCGATGGTCACGCCGGGCGGCAGGGTCGGCCGGATCTCGTCGATCATCTTGTGAACGCCATCGGAGATGGCCAGGTCGTTCGACTGGGCCTGGCGCGTCACGGCCAGGCCGATCTGGTCCATGCCGTTGCCCCGGAACAGACGACGATCCTCTTCCGGCGCCTCCTCGACCCGCGCGATGTCGCCCAGGCGCGTCACATAGGTGGGCTGGCCCTGGATGATGGCCGAGGAACCGCTGCCGGTGCCGGTCGCGACCGAGGTCGAGGCCGAGGCCGAACCGCGCGTGCCGATGGGCAGCTGGCGGAAGTCGTCGGGCCGGGCGTAGGTGCGCGCCACGCGCACGGTGTAGTTCTTGGCCGTGGATTCCAGCGACCCGGCCGGAAGCTCGACGTTCTGGTTGTTCAGCGCCGTCTCGACGTCGTTGACCGTCAGGCCGCGCGCCGCCATCGCCGCCGAATCCAGCCAGATCCGCATCGAATAGCGCTGCTCGCCATAGATGTTCACCTGGGCCACGCCCGGCACGGTCGCCATCCGGTCGACCAGATAACGGTCGGCGTAGTCGGTCAGCTGCAGCCGGTTCATGCTGGTCGAGCGCAGGAAGACGATGATGATCGGCTGGCTGTCGGAATCGGCCTTGGCCACCTCGGGCGGATCGGCCTGATCCGGGAGGCGGCCGACCACGCGGCTGACGCGGTCGCGCACGTCGTTGGCGGCGTCGTCGATGTTGCGGTCCAGCGAGAACTCGATGTTGACGCTGGAACGGCCGTCGCGGCTGGTGGAGGTGATCCGTTCGACCCCCTGGATGCCGGCGATCTGCTGCTCGACCGGCTCGGTGATCCGGCTTTCGATGACCTCGGCCGAGGCCCCGGCGTAGCTGGTGTTGACCGACACGATGGGCGGATCGACGTCGGGCAGTTCGCGCACCGGCAGGAAGAAGAAGGCCGCCGCGCCGATCACGCACAGCACGATGGCGGCGACGGCGGCGAAGACCGGCCGCCGGACCGAGACATCGGACAGCATCATTGGGCGGCGCCCGACTTGCGCTGGGCCCCGGCGACGCTGACGGGCGCGCCGGGCTGGATGCGGTTCAGGCCGGACCCCACGATCCGCTCGCCAGGCTCGACCCCCGACAGGATTTCGACGAAGCCGTTCTCGACCGCGCCCGTCTCGACCTCGACACGCTGGGCGGTCGAACCGTTCTGACCGGGCGCGATGCGATAGACGAAGGCGCCGGCGCCCTCGTATTGTACGGCCGATTCCGGGGCCGCCGCCGTCTGGCGCTGGCCCTGCTGCACCACGACGCGCAGCAGCATTCCGGGCCGAATGCGGCCGCCGGGATTGGGGAATTCGGCGCGGGCGGTGGCGGCGCGGGTCGCCTCGTTGACGCGGGTGTCGATCAGGGCGATCCGCCCCTGGAACGGCGCATCGCCATAGGCGTCGGCCGTCGCGGTGATGGACGCGCCCGGCTGCAGCAGGTTCAGATACCGCTCGGGCAAGGGGAAATCGACGCGGATGGTCGAGGTGTCGTCAAGGGTCGCGATCACCGCGCCCGGATTGATCAGGGTGCCGGGCGTCACGGTCGTCAGGCCCATCCGACCGGCGAACGGGGCGCGGATCACACGGTCGCCGCGCCGCGCCTGCGCCGCCTGCAGCGACGCGCGCGCGGTCTCCAGCCCCGTCTCGGCCTGCTCCAGCATGACCTGGGGCGCCACGCCGCGGTCGGCCAGGGCCTTGTAGCGGTCGTATTCGCGCTGGGCCTGGTTGACGTTGGCGCGCGCCTCGATGATGGCGGCGTCCTCTTCGCGCGCCTGCAGTTCGACCAGCGGCGCCCCGGCCGACACCAGCTGGCCATCGGTGAACAGGACGCGGGTGATCAGCTCCGTCGTCGACGAGGTGACATTGACCGACCGCTGGCCGCGCGCCACGCCCAGCACGCGGATCTGATCCGAGAACGGACGCTGGGCCACCACCGCTTCCGACACCTGCTGCCCGCCTCGCCGTCCGCCGCCCGCGCCCGGCCCTTGGGCCGACTTGTCGTTCGGGGCGGCCACCTTGACCACGGCGGCGACGACCATCAGCGCCAGAAGGATCGCGGCGGCGACGAGGAAGAAGTGACGTTTGATCACGCGGCGGAACTCTCGGTCAGGGGACGCCGCATGCATTACCGGCTAATGCGGCTTGCGCAACGTAATCCGACACTAACGCGCTGGGCGGAGATTTCCGTCGCGGAAATCCGCTTTAGAACCGACGCCAGATCGCGATGACGGGCCCATGGGCCGCAGGCGTCTCTCGCCCTGCGACCGTTTGTCTCCACCCGGTCTGCAGGCTCCAGGACCCCAGGTCGCGCACCACCGACGCCTCCACCGACAGCCAACGGGCGCCGCCGTCCGCCGCGCCGCCAAAGGCTTGGCCCAGCGCCATCCAGCCGCCGCCGAACCGCGCGCCCGCCGTAGCGTCGATCCGCGTCTCGTCGGGCAGGCCGTCGCGCAGACGCCGCGCGGCCTGAACCTCCACGAAGGATCGGTCCATCCCCCATCGCGGCCCCAGCGACCGGCCCGCCGACAACCGCGCCTCCCAGTCGTGGTCGCCCACGCCCGGCGGCGCATAGTCCGCATTTCGCCCCTCCCCCGCCCGGCCGTAGCCGCCATAGAGGCTGACGGCGTTTCGGTCGTCGCGAAACACCTGCCAGGTCGCGCCGATCTCGATGGGACCGCGTCCCTCGTACTCGACGAAGGCGTCCTCGCCCTTCTGCCAGTCGGCCTTGAGCTGCAGGGTCAGCCGATCCGTCACCCCGTATTCGGCGAACAGGCCCAGGCGCGCATCGCGTCGCACGGCCGGCAAGGCCGTCTCTTCGCCGGACGGATCGAAACCGCTGTCGGCCTTCAGACGCTCGTATTTGACGATGGCCTGGCCCTGTCCCCTGGGCTGGACCCAGGCGCCGGCCTGGGCCGTCTCAGCGACGCCGAGGGACAGAACGCCCCCCGCCGCCGCCAGGATCAGGCGTCGTAGCCCGGCGACTTGCGCTCCAGCTGCCGCAGCGCGCCCGGCCATGCCAGGGCCGAAATAAAGCCGATCCCCCGTCCCTGCTCCTTGGTCTCCTCCTGCGCCGCATCGGGAGCCAGCAGCACGTGCTCGCGTCCGCCCGACAGCGCCGCCACCTGCTGCGCGCAGGCCCGTTCCAGGAAGAAGATGCCGATCCATGCCTGCGCCGCCGTCTCCCCGACCGCCAGCGTGCCGTGGTTGCGCAGCAGCATCAGCGGTTTGTCCCCCAGGTCGGCGACCAGACGTTCGCGCTCGTCATGGTGCAGGGCCAACCCCTCGTATCCATGATACGCAACCTGATGCTGCAGTAAACATGCGTTCTGACTGATCGGCAGCAAACCCTCGGCCTGGGCCGCCACCCCGACGCCGCCGACGGTGTGCAGGTGGATGACGAACTTGGCGTCTTCGCGCGCGGCATGGACCGCCGAGTGAATGGTGAAGCCCGCCGGATTGATGAAGTGGGTCGTGTCCTGAACGATATTGCCTTCCAGATCGACCTTCACCAGCGACGAGGCCGTGATCTCGTCGAAGTAGAAGCCATAGGGATTGATCAGGAAATGATGTTCCGGCCCCGGAACCCGCGCCGAGATATGGGTGAAGATCATGTCGTCCCACCCGTGCAGCGCGACCAGCCGATACAGGGCCGCCAGCTCGACGCGCGTCTGCCATTCGGCCTCTGACACGCGGGACTTGATCGAGGGGTTTGCACCGTCCGCCATGATTTCCTCCTGCCTCTGGATGGGCGTTTGCACAGACCGTCTCCCTCGCAGGGGGCGGCGTCAAGCGCGAAGGACAAGGCTGACGCAGCGTCATCTTGCCCGCCCGGACGTGGTTAACCCGGTCTTTACGACGCCGGCTTAAGGGTATGCGGGTCCATCGACGGTTCGGGGAGCCGCTGTGTCTGTCGTTCAACTGGAGCCGGCCCGCGATGGCTGGGACGACCGCACCGTGGCGCAGATGCTGACCCTGGCCAGCAGCCGCTCGGCCGAGGATCGCCAGCGCCTTCTGCTCAAGGTGACCGGCCTGTGCGAGGCCGGCGCGCCGCCGCCCACCGTCGCGCCCCTTCTCGCCGACATCTTCCTGACCCTGACCGCCCAGGCCGAGCGCGACATCCGGCTGGCCCTGGCCGAACGGATCGCCGGCGCGGACTGGGCGCCGGCCGCCCTGGTCAATATGCTGGCGCTGGACGAGATCGAGATCGCCCGCCCCGTCATAACCGCCAGCAACCTGCTGAAGGACGCCGACCTGATCCGCCTGCTGATCGAGGCGACGCTGGAGCATCAGATCGCCGTGGCCCGCCGTCCGCGCCTGTCGGACGCCGTGTGCGACGCCATCATCGACCGCGGCGAGGCGGTGACCATGACCGCCCTGGCCTCGAACCGCACCGCCCAGATCAGCGATGCGGCCATGCGCCGCCTGGTCGATCAGTCGCGCCGCGTCGCGGGCCTGCGCGCGCCACTGACGCGCCATCCCCGCCTGAACCAGGATCTGGCGCAGGAACTCTATCAATGGGTCGGCCAGGCCCTGCGCCAATCCATCGGCGAACGTTTCCGCATCGACGATGCCCGGTTGAACGCCGCCGTGCAGCAGTCCGCCGCCGTCGCCGTCGGGACGCCGGAGTGGCGCGCCGCTCCAACCAGCCGCCTGGCCGAGAATCGAGAGCGCGCCGAGATGGAGCGCCGCCTGGTGGACAAGCTGCAGGCCGCCGGCCAACTGCGCCCCGGCCTTCTGGTCCGCGCCCTGCGCGAGCAGCGTTTCGAACTGTTCGAGCAGGCCCTGGCCGCACTAGGCGGCTTCAGCGACGCCCAGGTTCGCCAGGCGGTGCGCGCGCCCACGGCCGAGGCCCTCTATCTGGCCTGTATTGCGGTCGGGGTGGACAAGGCCGTCTTCGCCTCCCTGCTGGTCGAGGTGCGCAAACTGACCGGCGGTCTGCCCGGCGACGGCGGCTGGACCGCCACGCCGATGAACGCCCATTCCGCCGCGCGCGCCTTCCGTCAGATGATGCAAAACCCCGCGATCGTTTGACTTCGCCTCAAAGCTCGGCTCACGTCGCCCCGTGACCCAGACCCGGCCTTCCCAGATCACGACCACGCCCGCCCTGGCCTTTGTCGCCAGCGACCGACCAGAGGCGCAGGACGCCCGGGCGGCCCTGATCGCGCGCTATGGCGCCGTGGCTGAAGAGCAGGCCGACGTCATCGTGGCCCTGGGTGGCGACGGCCAGATGCTGGAGACGCTGCACGGCAATATGCGCCGCCGCACCCCGGTCTATGGCATGAACCGCGGCTCGGTCGGCTTCCTGATGAACGACTACGAGGAGGACGGCCTGCTGGAGCGGATCACAACCGCCGAACGCACCGTCATCCACCCCCTGCAGATGGACGCCTGGACCGAGGCGGGCGAGGTCCACATGGGCCTGGCCATCAACGAGGTCTCCCTGCTGCGCCAGACCCGCCAGAGCGCCAAGCTCAGGATCACGGTCGACGACCGGGTGCGGCTGGAGGAGTTGTCCTGCGACGGCTGTCTGGTGGCCACGCCCGCCGGATCGACCGCCTACAATCTGTCGGCCCACGGCCCCATCATTCCGCTGGACGCCCGCATCCTGGCCCTGACGCCGATCAGCGCCTTCCGCCCCCGCCGCTGGCGCGGGGCCCTGCTGTCGCACGGCGCACGGGTGCGCTTCGATGTGCTGGAGGCCGACAAACGCCCCGTCTCGGCCACCGCCGACAATTTCGAGGTCCGGCGCGTCGCCAGGGTCGAGGTGCGCGAACGGCGCGACGTGGCCCTGACCATGCTGTTCGACGCCGGCCGGTCGTTCGACGAGCGCGTGATCGCCGAACAGTTCGCCAACTGACTGGTCACGGCTTCTTAAGCCAAGCCGTCTAGCTTTCGCGAAAGACCTATGGAGCCCGCCATGAGCAACCCGGCGCAAATCACCCCTCCGACCAACGCTCTGCGCATGAAGGTCGGCGGCGGTTTCGGCATCAACGCCGACGCCATCGCCAAGGCCGAAGAAGCGCTGAAGGCCATGTCCGCCCAGTTCGGCCAGTGGCTGAACGACGAGATCGTCAAACTGGACAAGGCCCAGGCCGACATCCGCGAGCAGGGCTACACCCCCGCCACCGCCGAGGCCCTGTATTTCCGCGCCCATGACCTGAAGGGCCTGGGCACGACCTATGAGTATCCGCTGGTGACGCGCATCGCCGGTTCGCTGTGCAAGATGCTGGACGACGCCGAACGCCGGATGTCGGCGCCCTTGCCGATCCTGGACGCCCATATCGACGCCATTCGCGCAGTGGTCCGCGACCAGATCAAGACCGACGAACACCCCACCGGCCGCGCCCTGGCGGAAACGCTTGAGCAACGGGTCGCCCAGCATCTGGCGGGCTGAACCAGGCTGAAGACCGCAAGGAAAAAGGCCCGCCGTTCGGCGGGCCTTTTCTCGTTTGGCGATCAGGCCGCGTTGGCGGCGGCGTGGCCGGCGGCGGGCGACTGATCCAGTCGCTCCATCAGATAGGCCAGGTCGTCGCGTAGCACATTCGGGCGCTGCGTCAGGAATCGCTCCAGCATCTGTTCGCGGAATAGGGTGCTGGACGTGTCGATCCCCTCGGCCGCCAGTGCGCGCCAGGTGTCCACGCCGGCGCGGAAGGCGGGGAACAGGCGCGGCGGCAGGCCCGCCCGATCATAGATGGCCTTCAACCCTAGCGGCCCGGCGTCATGCACCATCAACCAGGCGCGGTGATGGGGCGTATTGGCCAACTCGGCCAGACCATATTCGAACATCGCCATCTGCCCCCGCGCCAATCCGCGCAGCAGCAGGGAGGCGTTCAGGACCCGGCGCGCATTCAGCTGGGTCATGAAGGCGGCCAGATCCGCGCTGACGCCCGCCTGATCGACCAGATCGACGGTCGTGCGCTCGCGCGCATACTGGGCCAGGCGGATGGCGGTTTCGGGCGCCACGGCATGGCGGCTGATCAGATGTTCGCGCACCGTGTCGCTGGCCAGTTGGATCAGCCGCTCGGTGACCTGCAACGGCAGAACCTGGCGATAGGCGACGGCGGTCAGCACCTCCGGCGTCTCGGCGAACCGTTCGACCACGACGGCCAGCGAGCCTTCGGACAGATCGGCGTTGTCGTTTGCCGCCAGAACCCGCACCGCCTGCTCGCAGCCCTCGCCGGCCAGAACGTCGGCGACGTCGCGCGACACCCGCGTCCGACCCGCCACCGCCACCTGCCGCACGGTCGAGCCCGCGCGCACGATCTCGATCAGATCCTCGTCGCTGAAGGCGGGCGAGGCGGCGATGATCGGCAGGGCGATGCTGTCCAGGTCCCCGGCCAGCTTTCGCGCCACATCGTTGGGGATCAGGTCCGACGCCTTCAGCGTCACCGCCATGGCGCGCCGCACCAGTTCGGCGGCGTCGTTAGCCAGCATCCGCAGAATCTTCTGCGCCGCCGCACGGTCCTCCTCGCCCAGTTCCGCGCGCTCCATGTTGCGACACAGCTTGTGCGCCGCCTCCGCGCGCTCGTCGTCGTCCGCCGCCTTGATCAGGCGACGAATGTCCACTTCGGTCAGGCGTGCGCGATAGGCGGTCATGGACGGCTCGTCAGGGAATCGGGCGTTGATCCCAAAATGAGACTGCCATGCTTAACGGGCGGTTTACCACCGGTTGAAGTTCACAGAACTCAGGTCGTTTCCTTGCCCATTGGCGAGAAGGCGCCGCCGAAGCCGCTGCTGGACGATCCGTCCTGGCCCAGCAACAGGGCCAGAAGCCCCTGGTCCTGCTTCAGCCGGTCCAGCCGCGCGGCCAGCATTTGGTCCTGGTCGCTCAGATTGGGCGTCAAATAGCGCGGCTCGCCCGCTCCGGCCGCCGGCGCGCCCTCGCCCGCCGTGCGCTGCAGATTGGCGTGAACCTCGGCCACTGTGGCCGCGCGACCGTCGCGATAGAAGATGCTGCGGTTCGCGCGCGCCGCCTGGGGGAACAGGGCCGCCGCGCTGCCGCCCGGATTGCGATCCATCGCCTGCATCAGGTCCGCCGCCCCCGCCGGTCCCAGGAAGTGTGCGGCATAGAGATCGCCGGCCCCCGGCTCCTTGCCCGTGCGTCCGCGCAGATAGGCGGCGTTGGACGCCGTCAGCTCCGCCGCCATGGTCGACGCGGCGTGCGGATCGAAACGCAGGTCCAGCACCACATTGCGCGCCGACCCCTCCACCCGCCAGCGGCCGTCCGATCCGCGATGGATCAGGTCGGCGTATTGTCCATAGCCATGCTGGGCGCCATGCTGCTTGACCGTGCCCAGCCAGGTCTGTTCGATGAACTGGAACAGGCCCGCCGCCGAAGACGTCGGGGCCTTGGCCGAGGGGTTCATCGCGCTTTCGCGCCGCGCGGTCTTGACCATGAAGTCATAGTCCACGCCCACGGCCGCCGAGGCGCGCCTGATCGCCGCCTCAACCCCGCCTGCCGATGGAATCGCTCCGATGCCCATGCGCGCAATGGTCGGCGAACGTGGTTAACCAATCCCTAATCCTTGACGGCGGCGTTAACGGATCGACGTTGGTCGAACGCGCTCGGCTTGCCGCAAAGCCGCCACAACCTGCGCGCTCAACTTCACCTTACGGGCGCTGCGGGGGCGGTGAACGAGGGAGTTAGGCCATGATGATGCAAACCGCCGGCGGACCCGGCTTGATCAGCCCCATCGACTTCGGGGAACGCAAGAAACCCATCCCGCGCTGGATGCTAACCGCCATCGGCGTCTCGGTGATCCTGCACGTCGCGGCGGGCGTGGTGCTTTACAATCAACGGTTCGAGCTGAGCGGAATAAGCGATCCGATCCCAGATGAGCCGATCTTCAGGGTCACGATGGAAACGCCACCCAAACCCAAGCCATTACCGACCCCGGAAACAGCGGCGCCGCCGACGCCTGTTCATAACTCACCGCTTCCTGCGCCGAATACCGTGGAAACGATCCCGCTGACCCCGCCTGAGCCCGGTGTCGCTACCGCTCAACCGGGCTTGCCGATCATCAGCGTCGCCCCAACCGGCGTCGAAGGCGGCACGGCCACGGTCGAGACCCCGCCCCGCGCGCCCTCGGTGATCAACAATCCGACCTGGGCCAGCCGTCCGTCCGCGGCGCAGATGGCGCGGGCCTATCCGTCTCGCGCGGCGGACAACGGCACGCCGGGTTCCGCCAGCCTTTCGTGCATGGTGCGGGTGGACGGCGGTCTGACTGGTTGTCGCGTCGTGGGCGAAACGCCCAGCGGTCAGGGCTTCGGTCGCGCGGCGCAGAGCCTGACGCGCGACTTCCGCATGAATCCGCGCACCGTTGACGGCCGCCCCGTCGACGGGGCCACGGTCAACTTCACCGTCCGCTTCGCGATGGAGGGCTAGAACCGACCGGGGTCGAGGGCGCGGGCGTGCAGCGACGCCGCCCGCCCCTCGATCGCATCGGCGACCACCTGGCCGACCAGCGGCCCCAGCAGCCAACCATTGCGGCGCGGCGCCAAGGCCATGAATAGCCCCGGCCCCCCCGGCGCCGCGCCCGCCAGCGGCAGACCATCCGCCGTGGCCCCGCGCACGCCCGCGCGCCATTCGATCTCCAGCGGCTCAAGCGTCCGACCCAACACCCGCCACGCGGCCTGAACCAGGCGCTCGCCCGCCGCCGCGTCCGGCGCCGTGTCGCGACGCCCCGGCTCCATCGTCGCGCCCACGACCACGCCCGTCCCCATCGGCGCGACATAGGCGCCGGGCCCGCGCACCACATGGGCCGCCAAAGCCTGCGTCATCGTGCCGATCTGACCGCGAATGGGCTGGATCGCCGCCACCTGTTGGCGCACCGCCTGGGGCAGGCCGAGAACGGCCCCCTCAGCGCCCGTCGCCAGCACCACGGCGTCGGTCTGCAGCGCGCGGCGATCCGTCTGCACACGCCATCCTCCGCCCGTGCGACGAACCGCCTCCACACGCCCGGTCATGACCGCATCGCTCAAGGCCGCCTTCATCGCCGCCAGCGCCTGGCCTGGATTGACCTGATAGTCCTCGTCCGTGACGACTCGGTCGCCGTTCAACGACGCTTGAAACCCCAGCGCCCGCATCCGCGCGGCGATCACCGCCGCGTCCCCGCCGCGCCATTCCGCCGGTCGCCTCGCCAAAGCGATTCCGGCGGCCTGGGCGAAATCCGGCCACAGGTCGCGGGACTCGCGGAACAGGGCGGCCCGTTCCGGCGAGGCGTCGTCTATCGCCGCCTCCATCGCCGGGGCGATCATGCCCGCCGCGACCGCAGACGCGTTCGCTTCGCCGGGATCGACCACCAAAAAGGAGCGCCCGCGCCGATGCAGTTCGAACGCCGTGCAGAGGCCAAGCACGCCGGCGCCGACGATCACGATGGAGGAGGAAGACGTCACGGCCCGTCTGATCGACCCGCGACGTCCTCAATGCAAGTGTCGGCGGCCTATTCCGCCGCCATCGAGGCCCCTGCGGCCCGGTCGAGCCGCGCGACCAGAGCCGCGTGCTGGTCCCACAATGCGGCCGGCAGTCGCTCGCCGAACCGGCGATAGAAGTCGGGGATCAGCGCCGCCTCCTCGGCCCAGACGCCGGCGTCCACATCCAAGAGGATCGACAACTGCGCCGCCGTCAGGTCCAGACCCAACAGGTCCAGCGCCTCGGGCGACGGCACCCGACCAACGGCGGTGTCCACGGCCGTCGCCTCGCCGTCGATCCGCTCGCTGATCCATTTCAGCACGCGCGCATTGTCGCCGAATCCCGGCCAGACGAAGCGGCCGTCCTGATCCTTCCTGAACCAGTTGACGAAGAAGATGCGCGGCAGTTTCGCGGCGTCGCGCCCCTGCCCCATCTTCAGCCAATGGGCGAAATAGTCGCCCATATTGTAACCGCAGAAGGGCAGCATGGCGAACGGGTCGCGGCGCAGTTCCCCGACCTTGTTCTCGGCCGCCGCCGTGCCTTCCGACGCCACGGTCGATCCCATGAACACCCCGTGCTCCCAGTCGAACGCCTCCGTCACCAGCGGCACGGCGCTGGCCCGACGTCCGCCGAACAGGATGGCGTCGATGGGCACGCCCCTGGGGTCCTCCCACTCCGGCGCGATGGCGGGGCATTGGCCGGCGGGCGAGGCGAAGCGGGCGTTCGGATGGGCCGCCGGCTCGCCCGACGCCGGATCGTGCGGCTGACCCTTCCAGTTGGTCAGACCGTCGGGCGCGGTCTTGGTCATCCCCTCCCACCACACGTCGCCGTCTTCGGTCAGGGCGGTGTTGGTGAAGATGGTGTTGGTCGCCAGGGTCTCCAGCGCATTGTGGTTGGTGTCACGGCTGGTGCCGGGCGCCACGCCGAAGAAGCCAGCCTCGGGGTTCACGGCATACAGCCGTCCGTCATCGCCGAACCGCATCCAGGCGATGTCGTCGCCGATGGTCTCGGCCTTCCAGCCCGGCAGGCTCGGCTGCAGCATGGCCAGGTTCGTCTTGCCGCAGGCCGAGGGGAAGGCGGCGGCGACATATTTGGCGCGTCCCTTGGGATCGGTTAGTTTCAGGATCAGCATATGTTCGGCCAGCCAGCCCTCGTCGCGGGCCATGACCGAGGCGATCCGCAGCGCATAGCATTTCTTGCCCAACAGGGCGTTGCCGCCATAGCCGGAGCCATAGGACCAGATTTCGCGCGTCTCGGGGAAATGGACGATCCATTTGTCGTCGTTGCAGGGCCACGGCACATCGGCCTGCGCCTGGGCCAACGGCGCGCCCAGCGTATGGACGGCGGGCACGAACACGCCCTTGTCGCCCAACTGATCCAGCGCCGGCTTGCCCATCCGGGTCATCACGCCCATCGACAGGGCGACATAGCCGCTGTCGGTGATCTCGACGCCCAGGGCGCTGATCTCCGAACCCAGCGGCCCCATGCAGAAGGGCGCGACATACATGGTCCGCCCGGCCATGCAGCCGTCGAACAGCCCCGCCAGACGCTCGCGCATCGCGATGGGATCGGCCCAGTTGTTGGTCGGACCGGCGTCCGCCTCATCTTCCGAACAGATGAAGGTGCGGCTCTCCACCCGCGCGACGTCGCGCGGATCGGAGGCGGCGTAGTAGCATCCCGGCCGCTTGTCCTGATCCAGCGCCTTCAGCGTGCCCTTGGCCAGCAGGTCGGCGACGATAGCCTGCTTCTCGGCCTCGGATCCGTCGCACCAATGAACGCGGGCGGGCCGGGTCAGGGCGGCGATCTGCTCGACCCAGGCGATCAGCCCGGCATGATGGGTGGGCGCCGGACGCAATCCGGGCGTGGTGGACATGGACAATGGACGTCTCCTGAGCAAAGGAGGTCTGGCGATCTGACGCCGCCATGACCCGAAAACACTACGATCACGCACTGTTACAGGCGCAATGCGCCCCAGCGGTTTCATCGTCAAATTGCGCAAGAAATGGACGTATCATTCGGCTTTCGCGGCAAGAAATCGCAGATGCCCAAGCCGCCGTCCCGGAGTATCAGGACGTATGAACAGCCTGGATTCCATCGCCGCCCTGCCCGACGGCGCCCTGACTTCGCCGGCCGCCCGGCGCAACGCCCAGGCCATTCTGCGGGTCCTGCGCGCCCATCTGCCGGCTGCCGGATCGGTGCTGGAGGTCGCCTCGGGTTCGGGCGAACACGCCGTCGCCTTTTCGTCCGCCCTACCGGCCCTGCGTTGGACGCCCAGCGACCCCAGCGCCCAGGCGCGCGACAGCATCGCCGCCTGGAGCCGCACGGCGTCCCTGCCGAATCTCCAGCCGCCCCTCGCCCTTGACGCGCAGGACCCGACGACCTGGCCGACAGGGCCTTTCGACGCCCTATATTGCGCGAACATGACGCACATCAGCCCCTGGTCGGCGACCGAGGGGCTGATGGATCTGGCCGGCCGAACCCTGCGGCGTCCGGGCGGGCTGCTCGTTCTCTATGGCCCCTATCGCGAGGCGGAGGTCGCGCTGGCGCCGTCGAACGCCGCCTTCGACGACAGCCTGAAGTCGCGCAATCCCGACTGGGGCCTGCGCGACCGCGACGCTGTCCAGACCCTGGCCCGCGCGCATGGCCTGGTCGCCACGCTCAGGGTGCGGATGCCGGCCGAGAACCTGATGCTTCTGTTCAGGGCCGCCTGATCAGGACAGGGCGGCGACGGCCTTGGACAGGTCCGTGCGCTCGTTCAGCACGGTCGGCTGACCGCCGCTGAAGATCGCCGCCTCCGCCTCGACCGTCGCGCCGAACCGTTCGGCCGTCAGGGCGACGCCGTCCGCGAAGGCGATGATAGTCAGGTCGTTGGCGCGCGCCAGGTCGATCAGCGAACGCACGACGGCCAGCGACGCCTCGTCGGTCGATCCGCCCGGAACGACCAGCCCCTTCAGCCGGCCTTCCGCGATGTCCTTGGCCGTGGCGGTCGCCAGCACGGTCACGCCGCCCGACACCAGACTGGCCTCGCCGGTCGACATCGGCGCCAGTCCCACGCCCTCGGCCCGCAACGCGCCCTCCACATCGCCCAGCGGTCCGAACTCCATATTGCGCCGCATCACCAGCCCCATGCGCAGACGGGTGGGAACGGGGCGGTTGTATCCAGTGCGGCGGGGTCCAGCGGAAGATTTGTTTTGAGCGTACAAGACGTATCCTTTGTCGGTTTCAATAATGTCTCAGATTCACCGCCTCGGGCGCGCAAATCCTTCACCCACGACGCCAGAAAAATGAAAATCGACGGGTTCGACCGGCGTCGTCCCGCACTCTGGCTTATTTGGGGTGTGCGGACGGATATAGTGTCGAAACAATCCGCATCAACCCGCGCGCCTGCAAATCAGGCGCTTTCATTTTCTGAAAATGATGGCCGGCTTGCCCGCCCTGTTGACCGGCTCTAGACAGCGGCATCGACTGGACGACGGAATCGCATGGCCTTCACCCGCACCTATGACGGCGACGAACCCGTTCGCGTGAACAAATGGCTGGGCCAGACCGGCGTCTGTTCCCGGCGCGAGGCCGACAGTCTGATCGCCAACGGCCTGGTCTCCATCGACGGCGAAACCATCGGCGACGCGGGCCGCAAGATTCAGCCGGGCGAGACTCTGACCCTGAACGACACGGCCCAGGCGGCCCTGGCGTCGGGCATGACCCTGGTGCTGCACAAGCCGGTCGGATACGTCTCGGGCCAGCCCGATCCCGGCAAAATCCCCGCCGTGCGCCTGTTGAAGACGCCCAATCGCATCGGCGAGGGCGAGACACCCGCCCGCGACGCCTCCCTGCCCCCCATCGGTCGGCTGGACGAGGATTCGCGAGGGCTTCTGCTGCTGTCGTCCGACGGCGTGGTGGCCAAGGCGGTGATCGGCCCGTCGTCCGAACTGGACAAGGAATATCTGGTTGTCGTCGATGGCCAGATCACCGAGAACAAACTGGGTCTGCTGCGTCACGGCCTGTCGCTGAACGACAAGCCGCTGAAACCCGCCCGCGTCACCCAGACCGGGCCGCAGGGCCTGCGGTTCATCCTGACCGAGGGCAAGTATCGCCAGATCCGCCGGATGTGCGAACTGGTCGGGCTGGAGGTCGTGGACCTGCACCGCATCCGCATCGGTCCGCTGCTGCTGGGCGACCTGCCCGAGGGGCGCTGGCGCCATCTGACCGATCAGGAACGCACGGCCCTGATCGCCGCGTCCACGGCCTCGGCCTGACGCCCTAATCGAGCGCCCTGAACCACCGATCCAGCATTTCCGCCTCGGCGCGGCGCGCCTGGGTGCGTTCGGCCGCTTCGGCGTCCACGCCCCACTGATCTTCCTGAAACGCCTCGTCGATCCGCGACAGGTCGAAGGCCTCGCCGCCCGTCAGCGCGCCCCGCTCGACCGCCAGCGCCAGCACCGCCGACCCCAACAGAGGCACCGCCGTCGCCAAGCCCGTCAGGCGGAAGTCATCCAGCGTCAGGGCGTGGGCCTTCACCCGCGCGATGGCCTCGGGCGACTGGGACCGGTGGACGATGCCGCTGGTCGGCTCCAGCACGATCCCCATCTCCCGCGCGGCCCAGGCGCGCCACGGCCCCCACTCGCGCGCCTGTCGTTCGACCAGCGCCGTAGGATGCTCGGCCAGGTAACAGACCACGTCCGATCCGGCATAGGCCGCGATCTCGTCGGCCACCGCCTCGCGCGCGCCGCCGATCCGGTCGATGGCGGTCGACGCCAGCCGGGTCGCCGGCATGGTCGAGGGATCGAGAAACTGTTCCTGCGCCGCCCATTCGTCCGCCGCCATGCGCGCCGCCGCCTCGGTGGGCAGCACCAGCGGCGCCTTGTCCGGCGTCTTTGGCGTGCGCCCGTCCAGCAGCACGGCCCAGCCCCCCTCGGTGTGCGCCCCCACGCCGGCCTCGGTCCAGAAGCGGGCGATGCGATCGGGCGAAAGCTCCACGAAACGCGGGCGATGCGGGGCGGGCTGGTCGGTCATGGAAGCTCCGTCGAAGATCAGGCCGGCACGACGTCGAACGCCAGCGTCAGGCGTGACGCCTCGCCGCCGAACGGCTGGGTGCCGTGCCACATATAGGAGGGAAACAGCACCAGCGTCCCCGCCTGCGGTCGCACATGGTGCTGGGCCGTCAGGTGCGGCAGGCCGGGCGGCGCGCCGAACCGCAGCCAGCCCTCGCGCCCCTCGCCTTCGACCGACGGCGGAACCTCGATATGACACGCCGAGGACAGCCAGCCGTCCGAATGGATATGGTCGGCGTGAAACCCGTTGGGGCGCAGCCGCACCGACCAACTGCCCTTGACGCGATAGTCGCCGGTGTTGCGCGCCCTCAACGGATCGTCGCCCTGGCCCAGCGCCGCCATATAGGCCCGGATCGGCGCTTCGATGGCGGCGAAGAAGGCGCGGATCGCCGGATCGTCGCTCTGCGTCAGCGACATCGCCGTCTGCGATCCGCCGCGCAACGACTGTCCGACCGGATGGGTCTTCAACCTGTGCAGCCGGTTAAGCCCGGCCGCCAGATCGCCCAGATAGTCCGCCAACGTCGCCCACCCGTCCGGCGTCTCCAACCGATAGGGCCGCACGAAGGCGTCATAGTCATAGAGCTGCGCATAGCGTGCATCGCCCAGCATTCGCCACGCCGTCGCCTGGTGCGCCAGGACGTGCTGGTTCAGCGGCTCCCGGGCCCTGAGCGCCGTGATCGGCTCCAGCGCCGCCTCGGGTCGGCCGAGCGCCAGCAGACATTCCGCCTGGGTCGTCATCACCGCCGGCACGGCCGCGCCTGCCAGCGCCGCCGCCCGGTTCGCATGGTTCAGCGCCCGCCGCGGGTCCAGCCCCATACAGGCCTGCGCCGCCGCCAGTTCGCCCGGCGCGTCCAGCGCCCCCGCGACCAGGGTGCGATACGCCCCTTTCGCGTCGCCCGCATACTCCAGCAACCGCGCCTTGATCCGGCGCAGCCCCGCATCGCCCGGCGCCGCCGCGATGGCGAGATCCACCGGCGCGCTGGCGGCCGCAACGTCGGCGTCGCGCATCCAGATCAACTGGCTGAGATCCCTCAAGACCTCGCCATAGCCGGGCCGGCGCGACAAGGCCTGGCGATAGGCGTCCTCGGCCGCTTCGAAGCGGTTCTGGGACTGCAGCGCGCGGGCCAGCACCAGCCAGGTCTCCGGGGCATCTCCGCCCAGCGCCATGGCCTCGCGACAGACCGCCTCCGCCTCGGCAGCTCGCCCAAGGTCGCCCAGCGTCGAGGCCAGGTTATGCCGCGCCGGCACGCTGTTTGGGCGCACCGCGATCAGCCTCCGCGACAGCGCCAGACTGTCCTCCAGCCGCCCGGCCTGCTTGGCCATGTCGGCATGGATGGACAGGGCCTGCCACGGGGCATCCGGCCGCTGCGTCACGGCCGCCAGCACCGCCAGCGCCGCTTCCTGCCGACCGGATCGGGCCAGGGCCTGGGCGCGTTCGACCTCGGCCTGGGCGCCGACGGTCACCTGATCCTCTTCACGCCCAGGAACGGGTCGTCCTCGGCCTCGTCCTCGGAAAAGCCGAAGTGGGCGAAGCCGGCCTTCATCTCGGGGCTCAACGGCGCCGTGACCTTCAGGACGCCGCCGCGCGGGTGATCCAGCTCGATGCTGCGCGCGTGTAGTTGCAGCTTCAGCGGCCCCGACAGTTCGCGCGATTTATCGTCGCCGTATTTGGGATCGCCCAGGATCGGATGGCCGATCCCCGCCATGTGCGCACGCAACTGGTGCGTCCGCCCGGTGAAGGGACGCAGCGCCATCCAGGCGGCGCGGTGCGAGGCCCGGCTGATGGTCGAAAACGCCGTCTCGGCCGGTTCGGCGCGCGGGTCCTTGCGCTCGGCGGGACGCATCATCTCGAAGTCGTTGATGCCGGTCTTCTTCAACGGCATGTCGATCTGGCCCGAATAGGGTTTCGGATTGCCGATGACGATGGCCCAATAGGTCTTCTTGGCCTGACGCCGCGCGAAGGCGCCGGCCAGCCGCTTTGCCGCTTCCGGCCCCTTGCCCAGCAGCAGGACGCCGGATGTGTCGCGGTCCAGCCGGTGGACCAGACGCGGGCGCTCCAACCCCTCGCCCCAGGCCGACAGGAGACGGTCGACGTGGCGGCTGGTCTTGGTCCCGCCCTGCACGGCCAGGCCGTGCGGCTTGTTCAGCGCGATCACCATGTCGTCTTCGTACAGGACCAGCGACTTGGCGAAGGCGATGTCCTTTTCTGACAGCGTATGCACGTCGCCCGCCTGGCGCGAGGTGTCGTCCGGGATCGGCGGCACGCGCACGGCGGCCCCGGCGGTCAGACGGCCTTCGGGTTTGATACGGGCGCCGTCCACGCGGATCTGACCGCTGCGGGCCATCTTCTGCACCTGGATGTTGGACAGGTGTGGCCAGCGTCGGCGGAACCAGCGGTCCAGGCGGATGCCGTCCTCGTCCTCGGCGACATAGATGGTCAGGACTTCACGCTTCGGGGCGTCTGCTTCGGGCGGCTGGTCGGTCAAGCGGGGACTCCAAAGGAGCGGCGGGCGATCATCAGGCCGACGAACAGGGCCACGATGGCCAAGACCACCGACCCGATCACATAGGCGGCGGCCAGGCCGATCTGGCGGCGCTCGATCATCTGCACCGCCTCCAGCGAATAGGACGAAAAGGTCGTGAACCCGCCCAGCACGCCCACGGCGGCGAACAGGCGCACCGCCTCCTGCTGCGCCCCGCCCCGGAACGCCAGCCAGCCGACCAGCAGCCCCATCAACAGGCCGCCGGCGACATTGGCGGCGAAGGTGCCTGCCGGCCATCCAGCGTTCGGCGCCCACCGGCCGGCCGCGACGCCCAGCCCATAGCGCGCCACCGATCCGATGGCGCCGCCGGCCGCGACGAGAAGAATACGTGTCATCGTGCGGCCTTCTATACGCGGTCCGCAGCGAAAGCGATGGTCAGCGCGGGATAGAACCCTGCACCGAGCGCGCATCATAGGCGTAGGGGCTGTCGGGCTTGGCGCCCCGGCCCATGACGACCTCCAGCGTGGTCGATGTCGGCTGCGGCCCGCTGAAGTTCAGACCGACCCCAACGCCAACGCCCGATGCGGAATAGCCGCCGTAACGGCTGCTCCCGCCGCCGATGGAGACGCTGGGACTGACGCCGCCCGCGCCGCCGGGACGGCCGTCGGTCCAGCTTTGCGTCACTTCGAACCAGTCATAGCCCTGTTCGGTCGTCAGGTCCGCCGCGCGCACCAACGCCCAGTCGGCCACGCGACCGGCCGCGCCCACGCCATTGTAGGTCACGCGATATCGGTTGGTTTCGATGCGTTGCTCGGAATACCCCTGCCCGCCCGACCCGCGTTGGGCCGCGTAAGGCGCAAGGCTGGCGCAGGCGGTCAGGGCCAGGGCGGACAAGCCGGTCAGGGCGATGGCGAGACGCTTCATCGGATGAATCCTTTCAACGACATAGCGTCGCAACGGGGTTGGCGTTCCCTCATATACGCAGGGCGAGCGCGATCAGAGCCAGGGCCGCCGGAACCGCCTGCACCAGCAGGATCTTCCGACTGACCGTCGCCGCCCCGTAAAGCCCCGCGACCAGCACGCAGGCCAGGAAGAAGACCTTGATCTGAAAGCCACCCTCGCCCAGCCACAGCCCCCAGGCCAGACCGGCGACCAGAAAGCCGTTGTAGAGGCCCTGATTGGCGGCCAGCACCTTGGTCAGTTCGGCCTTTTCCACGCTCATGCCAAAGGCCTTGCGCCCGCGCGGCGTGGTCCACAGCGCCATCTCCAGCACCACGATATAGGCGTGGATCAGCGCGACGATGACGATCAGCACGGTCGCGATCATAGGCGGCTCTCCCAGGTTCGACGGGTCTTATAGACCCAGGGCGTTCCGCAGCGTCTGGAAATCTTCGGGCGGCGGGGCCTCGACCGTCGTGGTCCCGCCCTCGAGATGCGGAAAGCTCAGCTTGGCGGCGTGCAGCATCAGGCGCGGCGCGGCCCCGACCGGCGTGGTCAGGGCGCCGCCATAGCGCACATCCCCGATCAGCGGCCGCCCCAGATGCGCCATATGCACCCGCAGTTGGTGCATCCGTCCGGTCAGCGGCTCCAGCTCCACCACCGCCCCGTGATCGCTGGCGGCCAGGGTGCGGTATCGGCTCTGCGACCCTTGCGCGCCCGGCGCATCGAAGGCGACGACCCGCATATAGCTCTCGCGCCCGATCTCTTCGCGGCGCAGCGGCGCATCCACCGTGCCGGATCGCGGCTCGGGCGCCGCCGACAGCAAGGCCAGATATTGCTTCCCGAACCGCCGCATCTGCAGCGCCTTGCCCAGGAACCCCGCCGCCGGCTTGGTCTTGGCCGCCAGGATCACGCCCGAGGTGTCGCGATCCAGCCGATGCACCAGCTCCGGCCGCTTGCCGTTCGACCGCGCGAACGCCCACAGCAGATCGTCCAGCGTATGCGCCTTTATCCGCCCCCCCTGGCTGGACAGGCCGCTGGGCTTTGAAAAGGCGATGACGTGCGCATCCTCGTGGATCACCCACGAACGGACGGCGGCGATTTCGTCATCGGACAGGGCGACGGGCTGGCGGTCGGTCATCCGGGGCTTCTAGAGGTCAGTCGCCCGCCGCGTCCACAGCGCCGTCCACCGCCATCCGCGCCCGCATCGCGGCCCAGCGTTCCAGCCGCGCCTTGACCTTCTCCTCGTGCCCCTCGCCCTTGGGCTTGTAGAAGGTTCGGCGCTCCATTTCGTCGGGGAAGAAGTCGGCGCCGGAGAAACCCTCGGGCGTGTCGGGATCGTATTGATAGCCCTTGCCGTAACCGAGTTGTTTCATCAGCTTGGTCGGGGCGTTGCGGATGTGGGCGGGCGGCATCAGCGAGCCGGTCTCATAGGCCGCCTTCTTGGCCGCCTTGAAGGCTTCGTAAACCCCGACCGACTTGGGCGCGGTCGCCAGATGCACCACCGCCTGGGCCAGCGCCAGTTCGCCCTCTGGACTGCCCAGGAAGTCGTAAGTGTCCTTGGCGGCATTGGCGACCAAGATCGACAGCGGGTCCGCCTCGCCGATGTCCTCAACCGCCATCCGCACGATCCGCCGCGCCAGATACAGCGGGTCCTCGCCCCCGTTCAGCATCCGCGCCAACCAATACAGCGCTGCATCCGGGTCCGACCCCCGCACCGATTTATGCAGGGCGGATATGAGGTTATAGTGTTCTTCTCGCGACTTGTCGTAGGCCGGCGCCCGGCGTTGCAGCACCCCGGCCAGGCCCTGCACGTCCAGCATTTCGCCGTCGGGCAGGTCGAACAGCACCTCCGACATGGTCAGCAGATACCGCCCGTCCCCGTCGGCAAGGGCCAGCATCGCCTGTCGCGCCTCCGGCGTCAGCGGCAAAGCCTTCTCCATATGCGCCTCGGCCCGACTCAGCAGCTGATCCAGCGCCGCATCGTCCAGCCGTTTCAGCACATAGACCTGGCTGCGCGACAGCAAGGCCCCGTTCAGCTCGAAACTGGGGTTCTCGGTCGTGGCGCCGACCAGCGTCACAACCCCCGCCTCGACGAAGGGCAGAAAGCCGTCCTGCTGGGCGCGATTGAAGCGGTGGATTTCGTCGACGAACAGCAAGGTGCTCTGCCCCGCCGCCCGCCGCATCCGCGCCGCCTCGAACGCCTTCTTCAGGTCCGCGACGCCCGAAAACACCGCGCTGATCGCCTGATATTCATAGCCCGCCGCCTGGGCCAGCAGCCGCGCGATGGTGGTCTTGCCGGTGCCTGGCGGTCCCCACAGAATCATCGAACCCAGCCGTCCGGCCTCGATCATGCGCCGGATCGGCCCGCCGGGGCCCAGCAGATGGTCCTGTCCCACCACCTCGTCCAGCGTGCGCGGACGCAGGCGGTCGGCCAGGGGGGCGTCGGGGGGCAGAATGCCGGAGGCTTCGAACAGATCGCTCATGAGTGCGACCTATGTAGGCGTTCGCCAAAGGCTTTTCACGCGCTAGTATGGCGCCCTGCCACGGAGACCGCCTTGATGACCGACGCCAATCCCGCCCAAGGGCCGACTTCCGGCGTGACGCCCCACCTGACCATCCCCTCGCGCGGGGCCTCGGCGGCGGTCGATTTCTACATCATCGCCTTCGGTGCCGAGGTGCTGGACCGCAGGCTGGCCGACGACGGCGAACGGCTGATCCACGCCCATCTGAAGATCAACGGCGCCAGCGTCATGCTGAACGACGAGTTTCCGGAATACACCGGCCTTCAGGACGTGCGCCCCACCGGCGTGACCCTGCACCTTCAGGTCGCCGATCCCGACGCCTGGTGGACCCGCGCCCTGGTCGTCGGCGGCGCCGAGCCTGTTCTGGACATGGCCGACCAGTTCTGGGGCGACCGCTACGGCCAGCTCCGCGACCCTTTCGGTCACACCTGGTCCATCGGCGGGCCCAAGAAGGGCTGAAGCGCCCTTCCCTTACCTCAGCACGCCGCGAATCTGACGGCCGCCGCGATTGATGACGACCTCCCACGGACCCCGGCCGGCGCCGGCGGCCTCTATGTCGCGGGCCGAGGCGATGGCGCGGCCGTTGATGCTGACGATCAGGTCGTTCTGGCGGAAGCCCGCCCGCGCCGCATAGCCGCGTCCCGACACGCCGGTGACGATCACCCCCGTCGCGAACGGATCGCCGCCCAGACGGTCGGCCAGGGCCGGGTTCAGGGCCACGACCTCGGCGCCCGCGAACGGACCGGACGCGATGGTCACGCCGCCGCTGGGATCGGCGTCGCCCGGCAGGGGCTGGACCCGCGCCGTCAGGGTCTGGGCCCGACCGTCGCGCAGGATGGCCACCTGCACCTGATCGTTGGGATTGCGCGAGCCGACGCGGTAGTTCAGCCCGCCCTGGTCGTTGATCTCCTGGCCGTCGACCGCGGTGATCACATCGCCCTGGCGCACGCCCGCCCGCGCCGCCGGCCCATTGGCGTAAACCTCGGTGACGACCAACCCTTGCGGCCGGCTCAGACCCAGGCTGCCGGCGATGTCGCCCGTCACCGTGTCGCCCTTCACGCCCAGCCAGGGTCGCACGACCTGTTTCGCCCCGCCCAAAGCGCTGTCGACCACCCGCTTGACCATGGCGGCGGGCACCGCGAACCCGACCCCGGCCGAAGAGCCGGATCGCGAGAAGATCGCCGTGTTGATGCCGATCAGGTCGCCGTCCATGTCCACCAGCGCCCCGCCCGAGTTGCCGGGATTGATGGCCGCATCGGTCTGGATGAAGGAGCCGCTGTCGGAAATGCCGGTCTCGGTGCGGTTCAGGGCCGAGATGATGCCGTTGGTCACCGTCTGGCCCACGCCGAACGGATTGCCGATGGCCAGGACCAGGTCGCCCACCTGCTGCTGCTCGCGGTCGTCGATGGCCAGCACCGGCAGCCGGTCGCTGACGTTTTCCAGCCTCAGCACGGCGATATCGCTGCGCTCGTCGGCCAGGATGACGGTGGCGGGAAACTCGCGCCGGTCGTTCAGCACGACCTTGATCTGCTGGGCGCCCTGGATGACGTGGTTGTTGGTCACCACGATCCCGTCCGAGCGCACGATCACGCCCGACCCCACCGATTCCGCCACCCGCGCCTGCGGAATTCCGCCGCCGAACAGCTGGAAGAAGGGATCGGCCTGCACACGCTGCACGCTGCGCGCCGAGATATTGACCACCGCCGGCGCCGCCGAGCGGACCACGGGCGCGAAGCTGGACTTCATGCCCCCGGCGTCGCTGGGCACGTTTCGCGTCGGCTGGGCGAATTCGCCCTCCTGCGCCTTGGAGCTATTGGGATTGCCGCAAGCCGACAGGGCCAGGGCGGCGGCGAGCACGATCGATCGGGTCTTCATGGTCATCCGAGAAAGGTCAGGCGGTCAGCCACGCCATTCCGCACCGGGTTTCGGGCTGGATCAAGGCGCGCAGCCGTCTGAACGGCCAAGCTGTCGTCGCGTTCCCCGCCCGTCGAACGCCGCATGGCGCGAATCCCCCGCGCGCCCTATCTTGGACTGCTCATGCCCATCCGTCGCCTCTCCCCCGAAACCGTCAACCGCATCGCCGCCGGCGAGGTGGTCGAGCGACCGGCCAGCGCCATCAAGGAACTGGTCGAGAACGCCCTGGACGCCGGCGGTCGCAATATCGAGATTCAGGCCGACGGCGGCGGCCTGTCGCGCATCCTGATCGCCGACGACGGCAAGGGCATTCCGCGGGAGGAACTGCCCCTGGCCATCGAACGCCACGCGACGTCAAAGCTTGAGCCCGACGACGCCGGCGACGTGGACCTGCTGCGCATCCACACCCTGGGCTTCCGGGGCGAAGCCCTGCCCTCCATCGGCTCGGTCGCCCGCCTGTCGATCACCACCCGATCCCGTGACGAAACCGACGCCTGGGCCATCACTGTCGAGGGCGGCGAGACCCGCCCCCTGGCCCCCGCCCCCTTCCCCGGCCCGCACGGCGCGCGGGTGGAGGTGCGCGACCTCTTCTACGCCACCCCCGCCCGGCTCAAGTTCATGAAGTCCGAACGGTCCGAGGCCATGGCCATCTCCGAAGAGATCAAGCGTCAGGCCATGGCGCACGAGGCCGTCGCCTTCACCCTGTCGCTGGACGGCAAGGTCACCCTGCGCCTGCCCGCCGAACACCCCGGCGACGAGGGCCGCCTGAAGCGCCTGTCCGCCCTTCTGGGCCGCGACTTCGAGGCCAACGCCCTGCTGATCGATCAGGAGCGGGATGGCGTGCGCCTGTCGGGCTATGCGGGCCTGCCCACCTATTCGCGCGGCAATGCGGCGCATCAGTATCTGTTCGTCAACGGCCGCCCGGTGAAGGATCGGCTGCTGCAAGGGGCCCTGCGCGGCGCCTACGCCGACTTCCTGGCGCGCGACCGCCACCCGGCCGCCGTCCTCTTCCTCGACATCGATCCGCTCTATGTCGACGTCAACGTCCACCCGGCCAAGGCCGAGGTCCGGTTCCGCGATCCGGCCCTGGTGCGCGGCCTGATCGTCGGCGCCCTGCGTCACGCCCTGCACGCCGCAGGCCACCGCGCCTCAACGACCGTCGCCGCCGACGCCCTGTCGGGGTTCCAGCCCCACACCGGCGTCGCATCCAGCCCCGCCTACAGCCCCAGCGCCCCGTCCGCGCAAGGGTTCAGCGGCTGGACCGGCTGGTCCCAGCCCGCCGCCGCCGCCCAGGTCCTGCCCGGCCTGAACGAACGCAGCGCCCGCGTCGAACCCAGCTGGCCCGCGTTTGGGAACGCCCCTTCATGGCCCCAGCAAGCGGCCGCGCCCGCCAATCACGATTCACCCTTCACGCCTCACACCCCCACGGACCCCCTCGACTACCCCCTGGGCGCCGCGCGTGGCCAACTCCACGCCAACTATATCGTCGCCCAGACCCGCGACGGTCTGGTCATCGTCGATCAGCACGCCGCTCACGAACGGCTGGTCTATGAGCGGATGAAGGCCCAGATGGCCGAGGGGTCCGTGACCCGCCAGGCCCTGCTGACGCCCGAGGTGGTCGATCTGGACCCCGCCGAGGCCGAGCGCGTCGCCTCGCGCGCCGAGGAACTGGCCGAGATGGGCCTGATCGTCGAGGCCTTCGGCGCCGGCGCCGTCCTGGTGCGCGAGACCCCGGCCATGCTGGGCGATACCGATGTTCAGGGCCTGATCCGCGACATCGCCGACGACCTGTCCGAGCACGGCCAGGCCCTGTCGCTCAAGGAACGCCTGGCCGCCATCTGCGGCACCATGGCCTGCCACGGCAGCGTCCGCTCAGGCCGCGTCCTCTCGGCCCCCGAGATGAACGCCCTGCTCCGCCAGATGGAAGCCACCCCCCACTCCGGCCAATGCAACCACGGCCGCCCGACCTATGTGGAGCTGAAGCTGCACGATCTGGAGAAGTTGTTCGGGCGGCGTTGAGCCAACGACGGCCTAACGCCCGACCTTGGCCAGCAGCGTCTCGGCCTGGGCCATGGCGGCGTCGCGCGATTCGACCATGACCATCGGATAGCCCCAGAACTTCTCGAAAATCACGCCAAAGGCGGCGAAGGCCAGCCGCTTAACCGCGCTTGGCTCCACCACGACCATCGCCAGCACGAACCGACGCAAATCGGCCTTGTGCGCCTTCATCCACAGGGACAGGCGTTTCCGCTCCTCGTGCGAAGGCTGCCTGTTCTCATCGGGGGCGGAGTCCGAAAGGATCACGAAAGGCTTGTGGCGGGCAAGGTTGCGCTCGAACTCGGCCATGCCCTCGTCATCGCCGAACCCGTCGGCATAGCTGAACCAGACGTAGGGAAAGCCTGAACTGTCCATGGACATGACGAAACATCCTTTCAGCCAGGAATCTGATGGCCGACCACGAGGATAACCGAGGCGTTGAATGGCGTCATTGCGCACAATCGCCATTCCGTGTTTCAAATCGGCCATTTCAGCGAGAGGCTCAGGCGAATGCGTCTGGACGTGCGCGCCGACTGGCCGACCGCCATTGATGACGACGCGCGCGATATGGTCGTCGCGGCCGGCGTCGGCCGTCTGGAAACGGTCGAGCAGTCCCAACGTCACCGACACCGCAAGGCCCAGCTTCTCTATGGGGTTCGCGGCGCCATCAACTGCGAAATGGAAGAGGCTGTGTGGATCGTACCGCCCGGCTCGGCCATCTGGATTCCCGGCGATACGCCCCATACCGTGTTCGGATCGGGCGACGTGGAATGCGTCTGTCTGTTCATCCACGCGACGCCTGCCGCGCGACTGCCGCCACACGGTTGCGCCATCCTGATTTCAGACCTGCTTCGCCATCTGCTGATGCGCGCCAGTGAAATGCCCGCCCAGTACGACCCTGACGGACCCGAGGGCCGCATCGCCTCGGTCATCCTCGACGAACTGGCCACGGCGCCCATCGAGAATTTCCGCCTGCCGATCCCCTCCGACCCTCGTTTGAAGGCTCTGGCCGAAGCCATGATCGCCAATCCGGCCGCCTCATCGACCGTGGCGCAATGGGCCGCGGGCGTCGGCATGAGCGAACGCACGCTCAACCGCAGACTGTCGTCGGAAATCGGCATGGGTTTCGGCCGCTGGCGACGCCAGCTTCACATCCTGCTGGCGCTGCGCTGGCTGGCTTCCGGGCGATCCGTCCAGTCGGTCGGCCTCGACCTGGGCTACGAAAGCACCAGCAGTTTCGTCAGCATGTTTCGCAAGGCCGTCGGCCAACCGCCTGGTCGTTACCTCGCCAGATAGATCACCAGTTAAGACTGGCGACATACCGGATGGCGATATCGTCCAGGCTGCGTCAGCGTAACGGGTTGAGCCGCTCGCGACATTCATCCATAGCTTGGGGTGGTATTGAAAGCTGGACAGACGACGACCAGAGAAAGCCGCCCCATGCCAAGCATTACTGCGAAGCTCATCGCCTTCTATATTGAGAAATCGGGGCGGAAGGCGGGTTTCTCGGACCCTGACCTCGTCAGAGCCAAGGTTGCGGAGCGCCTGATCAGGCCGACCTCGTTCTCGCCGCCATCGCGCTGGCGCGACCCTGTGGACGTTTCGGTGGATTATTCCTCGGGATGGCCGGTCTACAGACTGGCGCCGACGGATGGCGACGTGAAGCGCGAGGGCGTCTATGTCCACGGCGGCGCCTGGATCAACGAAATCGTCGCGCCTCAGTGGCAGTTGGCGGCTGAGGTGGCCGTGAAGTCCAAAGCGGCGGTCTATGTCCCCATCTATCCCCTGGCGCCTCTGGGAACGGCGGAACCTGTCGTCGACCAGGTAAGCCGGCTTGTCGGCGGCATCGTCGATCGGATTGGCTCCGACCGCACATTCATCATGGGCGATTCGGCGGGCGGACAAATCTCGCTCTCCACGGCGCTTCACCTTCTGCGGACCAGAAACGAGACGCTGGCGAGAACGATTCTCATTTCTCCTGCTCTGGATCTCCGACTGAACAATCCAGCCCTGGACCGTGTCGAAAAGCTGGATCCCTGGCTCGCACGCAGGGGTTTGACGGCGGCTATCGAGATGTGGAGGGGTGGCTTGAAGGTGGACGACCCCAAGGTCAGTCCCCTTCTGGCGGACCTCGCGGGCCTGGGGCCGTTGACCCTTTTCAGCGGATCACACGACATCACCAACCCGGACACCGACCTGCTGGCCGCCAAGGCGAAGACATCGGGTGTGCAGGTTCAGTACTATCGCGAGGAAGGCCTGATCCATGTCTATCCCCTGCTTCTCGGGCCGGAAGCCAAACGCGCGCGCCAGCAGATCGTCGAAACCCTGAACAGCATGGGATGAACCGGCTGGGCGTCGGCGCTCGAAACGGGGCGTGACAGGCAGGCCTGGCCCCAAACCCCAAACCCTGTCGCGCATTAACCCGGCACAGCAACGAACCCATCCATGGCTTCCGTCCTCTTCGTCTGTCTCGGCAACATCTGTCGCTCGCCTCTGGCGGAGGCGGCGCTGCGGGCCGAGGCGCAGCGGTTGCGGATGGATCTGATCGTGGATTCCGCAGGCACGGGCGGCTGGCACATCGGCGAGGCGCCCGATCCGCGCGCTCAGGCCGTGGCGCGCAGGCATGGGGTCGATATTTCCGGCTATCAGGGGCGCCAGGTGAAGCCTGCGGACTTCCGCCGCTTCACCCACATTATCGCCCTGGACCACGACAATCTGGCCAATCTGCGCCGAATCGCGCCCGCAGACGCCACCGCAGACCTCAGCCTCCTGCTGGACCATGTGCCGGGCCGCGAGGGTCAGGCGGTGGCCGACCCCTATTTCGACGAGGACGACGGTTTCGACGTCACATGGGCCGAGGTCACCCAGGCGGCGCAGACTCTTGCGATCAAACTGCGCGCATGACTGAACGCACGAAAGCACGCTGAATCAGCATCTTGCCTGAAAGCAAAGCTGATCGACGCACGGTGCGGCGACGCCAGACTATAATGGCCGCCTGTTCTGACGGTGCAGGGGCGCCGCCTGGAACTGCACCTTGTTGCACATCGCACTGTTTTCGATCGTGCAGTGCAATGGACGGCTGAGGCTCAGGCGCCCGGTCCCGCGCGCAGGAACAGCACTCGCGCCGCGCCATAGTCGCGCGCGTCCAGCCGCTCATAGCCGGGCGTGTCGATCTCCGGTTCATCCGAGCCGCGCTCGAACACCACCAGGGCGCCGGGTTTCAGCCAGTCGCCTTCGACCAGGCGAGCCAGCGTCTGCTCCCCCAAGCCCTTGCCGTAGGGCGGGTCCAGGAAGGCGATGTCGAAGGCCTCCGCCACCGGGCCGGGGCGCACGCCCAGGTCGGTGGCGCTGCGCCTATGGACCCGCGTGCGCCCCATCAGCCCATAGGCGTCGGCGTTCTCGCGGATGGCGCCGCGCGCGCCGTCGTCCGTCTCCACGAACAGGCAGAAGCCCGCGCCCCGGCTGACCGCCTCGAACCCCAGGGCGCCGGAACCGGCGTACAGGTCGATGACCCGCGCGCCCTGCAGGCTCTCGGCCCAGGCGGCGTGTTCCAGCACGTTGAACACCGCCTGGCGCGCGCGGTCCGAGGTCGGGCGCGTGCCCTGCCCCTCCGGCGCGACGATGGCGCGGCCCTTCAGGCTTCCGGCGACGATCCGCATCAGGCTTCGGGCGCAGCGAACTGGGCGTACAGTTCGTCCGTGGTCAGGCGCGGCCGATCCCCCGCCAGGGCGTAGGTGTCGGGCTTGCTCTCGATGCAGAACTCGTCCTCCAGCTTAAAGGCGGACGGGTCGTCGAACGCCTGGGCCGAGACCATGGTCACGGCCCAGGCGTTGGAGCGCCAGAACAGGCCGGTCCCGCAGGCCGGGCAGAACTGGCGCGTCGCCCAGTCGGACGAGGCGTAGGTCGCCACCGTCCCCTGAACCGCGACGCTGTCGCCGCAGTCCACGCTGAACAGGATGCCGCCCGACAGGC
This sequence comes from Brevundimonas sp. UBA6550, assembly GCF_002434505.1. GTDB lineage: Bacteria > Pseudomonadota > Alphaproteobacteria > Caulobacterales > Caulobacteraceae > Brevundimonas. The sequence continues at coordinate 57,598 of NZ_DJKE01000008.1, read as the reverse complement.
GCCGGCACGTGCCGCAATGGCAGGCGTGCATCCCGCCTCTAGGCGTGGCGGTGAACGTCACGGCGCCGCACAGGCACCGGCCGGTGGAAGAAGACGTCATGCCTCAACTCTCCTCGGCGGCGCGTTTCAGCGAGGCGCGCGCGGCTTGCCGCCAGGGCCGCGCCCGCTGGTTCCCGATGGACCCGCCGGCTTGCCGCCGGAACGCGGCTTGAAGTCGCGCCCCCCCGCGCCCGCGCCCGGACCGGCGCGTCCACCGGGCTTGGCGCCCGGCTTGGCGGCGGGCCTGGCCCCTGCGGGCTTCCTGCGGTCGTCGATGAACTGGTCGTCGCGCGGCTTGAAGGCGCGCTTTGGCCGGTCGCCGTCCTCGCGCGCCGGACGGTCGCCGGCGGGGGCGGTGCGCTCGCGCGGCTTGAAGGTCTTGGAATGTTCGAACCTGGGCGCGGCCTTGGCCCAGCCCTCCTTCTTGGCCGGACGCTCGCGGCGTTCGACGGCGTCGGCCTGGGCCGTTTCGGCGGCGCGCACGCGGCTGGGCTTGCGCGACGGGTCCGACATGGCCGAGCCCGACCGGCCCTTGACGATGGGCGTCGATACCCGGCGACCGGGGATGGGCGCGGGCGTCTCGACCGTATTGCCGGTGGGCAGGTTCTCGGGCCGGATATAGTCGGCCAGCAGTTCGCGGATCACGCGCGGCCCGACCTCCTCGACCGCCCCGACGGGCAGCACATCCAGGCGGAACGGACCATAGGCCAGGCGGATCAGGCGGTTGACCGTCAGGCCGACCGATTCCAGCACCTTGCGGACCTCGCGGTTCTTGCCCTCGGTGATCGAGACCGAGATCCACAGGTTGGCGGGGGCCTTGCCGTCCTCGGCCTTCGACTCCTTGGCCTTGTCCAGCTTGGCCTCGATGGGGCCATAGGACACGCCGTCCACGACCACGCCGTCCTTCAGCGCGTCCAGCTGGTCCTGGGTGATCTTGCCGCGCGCCCGCGCCCGGTACTGGCGCACCAGCGAGGTGGAGGGCAGTTCCAGCGCCCGGCTCAGCTCGCCGTCATTGGTCAGCAGCAGCAGGCCTTCGGTCGCCAAGTCCAGCCGCCCGACCGAGATCACGCGCGGCAGGCCGGCCGGCAGGGCGTCGAACACCGTCGGCCGTCCGGTCGGATCGCTGTGGCTGGTCAAGAGGCCCGCAGGCTTGTGATAGCGCCACACGCGCGTCGCCTGGGTCGAGCCGATGGGCTTGCCATCGACCGTGATCACGTCGTCGCGCGTCACCAGGGTCGCGGGCGTGTCCAGGATGCGGCCGTTCACCGCCACCTTGCCCAGGCCGATCAGCCGCTCGACCTCGCGTCGCGAGGCGATGCCGGCGCGGGCCATGGTCTTGGCGATTCGCTCGGCGCGCAGGGGCGTCTCCGCCTTGCCCGACTTGGCGTCCTTGCCGCCCTTGTCGCTGCGAGGCCGGTCGCTGCGGGGCCGATCCGGCTTGTCGCCGAAACGCTTTGCGCCGTCGTCGCGAGGGCCGCGCGGCTTGTCGCCGAATGATTTCGTCCCGTCGCCGCTCTTGCGGGGACCGGAGGATTTAAAGGGCCGGGGCGACCGTTCGTCTTGACGGGCGCGGGGCTTCTTGTCGTTGTCGTCTGTATGGCGGACCATGATGAGCGGTTCATGCGCATGGCGCTGGACCAAGCGCAAGCGGCGGCGGACGCAGGAGAGGTGCCCGTGGGCGCAATTCTTGTCGATCCGACCACCGGAGAGGTCGTCGCGACCGGCGCCAATGGTCCGATCTCGGCCCACGACCCCACCGCCCACGCCGAGATCGTGGCCATGCGGCGGGCCGCGACGGCGCTGGAGAACTACCGCCTCACCGGCCTGACCCTCTATGTGACGCTTGAGCCGTGCGCCATGTGCGCCGGCGCCATCAGCCACGCGCGTATCGGTCGCGTGGTCTGGGCCGCCGACGATCCCAAGGGCGGCGCCGTCCTCCACGGCCCGCGTCTGTTCGAACAGCCGACCTGCCACTGGCGTCCGACCACGGACTCAGGTCTTCTGGCCGAGGAGGCGTCGTCTCTGCTCAGGTCCTTCTTCCGCCAACGGAGGGGAACGGGGGCAGGCCGCGCACGTTAAACCGCCGCGAAAGCGGCGCCGTTGGGCGACGCCGTGGAGGGAAAGACCTTGTTCAAGCCGGATCTGCCGCAGTCGATCGTGTTCAGCGGCCTGGCCGCCCTGGCCCTGCTGACCGCCTGCGGCCCGGACCCCGACAAGGCGCCCCGCAGCGGCGACGAGGTGAAGGATCGCGCCGTCGCCGCCCAGACGGCGCGCCAGCGCACCGGCGCCGAAATCCAGGACCGCACCCTGAACCGCGTCGTCCACACGGTCTATCTGTGCGACAACGGCGAGCGCCTGTCGGTGGACTTCGACAATCCGCGCCAGATGGCCACCGTCCGCAACTCGTCCGGCGAGGCGGTGGACCTGTATCAGGAACGCGCCGCCGACGGCATCTGGTATCGCGCCTCCAACGTCGAACTGCGCGGCAAGGGCGTGCTGGCCACCTGGTCGGTCGAGGGCCGCCAACCGACGGAATGCCGGGCCGTCGACTGACGCCGTTGCGGCGGACGCTTCGGGCGCCTAGCTGCAGCCCATGTCCCTGATCGACCGCCTCGACCTGACCGTTCCCGTCATCCAGGCCCCGATGGCGGGCGTCTCCACCCCGCAGATGGCGGCCGCCGTGTCCGACGCCGGCGCCCTGGGCTCAATCGGCGTCGGCGCGACCGATGCGGACGGGGCCGGGCGGATGATCGCCGAGACCCGCGCCCTCACCGACCGCCCCTTCAACGTCAATCTGTTCGTCCACGCCGCGCCGCGCCGCGACCCGGCCAGGGAAGCCGCCTGGCTTCAGGCCCTGACGCCCCAGTTCGCGGCCCTCGACGCCGCGCCGCCGGCCAGCTTGGGCGTGATCTATCGCAGCTTCGCCGATGACGACGCCATGCTGGCCCGATTGCTGGCCGATCCGCCTGCGGTGGTCAGCTTCCATTTCGGCCTGCCCGACGACGCCCGCATCCGCGCCCTGAAGGCGGCCGGTTGCCTGCTGCTGGCCACCGCCACCACGCTGGACGAGGCCCTGGCCTGCAAGACTGCCGGCATGGACGCCGTGGTGGCGCAGGGGTGGGAGGCCGGCGGCCATCGCGGCATGTTCGACCCCGACGCCGAGGACAGCCGCCTGGGCGCGATGGCCCTGACCCGGCTTCTGGTCGCCCGCGCGGGTCTGCCCGTCATCGCCGCCGGCGGGATCATGGACGGACGGGGCGTCCGCGCCGCACTGGATCTCGGCGCCGTCGCGGCTCAGATGGGCACCGCCTTCGTCGCCTGTCCCGAAAGCGCCGCCGACGCCGGATACCGCGCCGCCCTGGCCGGCGACGCCGCGAACCATACGACAATGACCCGCGCCATATCCGGCCGCCCCGCCCGCTGCCTGGCCAATCGCTTCACCGCCTGGGCCGCGACGGCCGCGGCCGTCCCGCCCGACTATCCGGTCGCCTATGACGCCGGAAAGGCGCTGAACGCCGCCGCCAAGGCCGTGGGCGAGTTCGGCTTCGGCGCCCAGTGGGCCGGTCAGGGCGCGCCCCTGGCCCGCACCCTGCCCGCCGCCGACCTGATCGCGACGCTGGTCGCGGAGATGGACGTCTAGCCCAACGCCGCCAACCGGCGATCCAGGCCGTCGCGGACCTCGGGCCAGTCGTCGTCTATGACGGCGAACATGGCCGTGTCGCGCGCCCGGCCGGTCCAGGTGGTCTTGTGCTTTCTCAGCACGCCTTCGGCCTTGGCGCCCAGTTTCAGGATGGCGGCCTGGCTCTGGGCGTTGACGGCGTCGGTGATGATCTCGACCCGCACCGCGCCGGCCGCGAAGGCATGGGCCAGCAACAGTCGCTTGCACGCCGGATTGATCGGACCGCCGCGCGCCTCGGGCCGATAGAAGGTCGAGCCGATCTCGCAGCGGCGATGGGCGGGATTGATCTCGTACAGGCTGGTCGTGCCCACCACCGCCCCGTCCGAGCGCCGCCGCACCGCATAGGCGATCCGCGTCCCGGCCCGCATCGCCGCCAGCGCCGCCTCCCACCAACCGTCGAAATGGTCGCCATAGGCGGGCGCCACCATGATCGCCCAGGCGTCGGGATCGCAATCCAGAGCCGCGCGGACCTCGGCTTTCAGCCCGTCCTCGAACGGCTCCAGCCGGACGAACCGATCCTCCAGCGGCTCCATGCCGATCCGCATCACGCCGTCGCGCCTTCCTCGATCAGGAAGGCCCGCACCTTGGCCGAATCCACGCCCTTGGCCACGAAAGCCTGGCCGACGCCGCGCGCCAGGATCAGTGTCAGCGCCCCGCCCTCGGCCTTCTTGTCCCCGGCCATCAGGGCCAGCAGCCGGTCGGCCGCGAACGCGCCCGCCTGTTCCAGCCGCGTCGGCAAGCCTGCGGCGGCGACCACCGCCTCGACCCGCGCGACATCGGCGGCCGAACACAGGCCCTCGCGCGCCGAATAGCGGAAGGCCATGCAGCAGCCCAGCGCCACCGCCTCGCCGTGCGCCAGGGCGTCCTCGTCGAACCCCACCTCGGTTTCGACCGCATGGCCGAAGGTGTGGCCCAGGTTCAGCAGGGCGCGCCGTCCCGCCTCCTTCTCGTCCTCGCCGACCACCGCGCTCTTGATCTCGACCGAACGGATTACCGCCCGCTCCAGCGCCGCCGGATCACCCGACGCCCCCACCGCCCCCTCGCCCGCCAACCAGTCGAAGAAGGCCGCGTCGCAGATCAGCCCGTGCTTCAGCACCTCGGCCCAGCCCGAGCGCACCTGACGTTCCGGCAGGGTCGCCAGCACGTCGATGTCGGCCAGCACCAGACGCGGCTGATGGAAGGCGCCCACCAGATTCTTGCCGCGCGGCGTGTCGATGGCCGTCTTGCCGCCGACCGACGAATCCACCTGGGCCAGCAGGGTCGTCGGAACCTGCACGAAGTCGATGCCGCGCATATAGAGCGCCGCCGCCAGACCGGCCAGATCGCCCACGACCCCGCCGCCCAGGGCGATGACCACATCCTTGCGGTCCAGCCCGATCTCCAGCAGCCGGTCCAGCACCCGCTCCAGCTGGGCGAAGGACTTCGACCCTTCCCCCGCAGGCACGGCGACCGTCTGAGTGTTCACACCCGCCGCCGCCAGCGATTCGGCCAGGGCCGCGCCGTGGATCGCCGCCACCGTCTCGTCCGTGACGATGACCGTCCGCCCCTTGGCCAGCGGTGCGATGCGCCCGCCCGCCTGGGCCAGCAGGCCACGTCCGACCACGACGTCATAGGCGGCGAAGGCGCCGCCGCTCACGGCAAGGGTCGTCATGTCCGGGTCTCCGCGCGTCTTCGGTTGCGCCAGTGGCGGCGCAGGTTCTTGTGGATGGCGTCGACCGCCTGGCCGTGCGAGCCCTGGCCCACGTCCACCGTCACGTCCGCCTCGCCATAGATGGGATAGCGCGCCTCGGCCAAGGTGGTCAGCACCTCCAACGGGTCCTTGCCGCGCAACAGGGGGCGGGTGTCGCGTCGCGCCACCCGCTCGGCGATCACGGCCAGATCGGCCCTCAGCCAGATGGTGTCGGCGCGGTCCTTCAGCAGGGCGCGTGTTTCCGGGTTCATCATCGCCCCGCCGCCGGTGGCCAGGACTATGGGCGGCCCTTCCAGCAGGCGTCGGATGACCCGCGCCTCGCCCGCCCTGAACTCGTCCTCGCCCAGGGCTGCGAAGATTTCCGACACCGTCATGCCGGCCGCCGCCTCGATCTCCACGTCGCCGTCCGCAAACGGCAGCTTCAACCGATTGGCCAGCCGGCGCCCGACCGACGATTTGCCCACCCCCATCAGCCCGACCAGGGCTATGGTGCGCGTCGGCGCCGGATTCGCGCGCCGCCTCATCCGGCGGCTCCGGCGGAACGGACGGTCGAAGGAACGGCGAAGGCGAAGGCGCAGGCAGGCATGATCCCTGAAACCTCTACACCAAGCCAGACCATGCGCCATCCGTTCGGCGCGCGGATCGTGAGATGACGCCCCAGATCGAGGCCTTTCTGGAGATGATGGCCGTCGAGCGCGACGCCTCGCCCCACACCCTGTCGGCCTATGGTCGCGATCTGGCCGACGCCGAGACGGCGCTGTCCGATGTCGGCGGCCTGATGGGCGCGGACGCCGAAGCCGTGGAAGCCTGGTTCGCCGACCTGTCGCGTCGCGGCCTGTCGGCCGCCACCGCCGCCCGCCGCCGATCCTCCGCGCGCCAGTTCTATCGCTTCGTCCTGGCCGAGGGCTGGCGCGCCGACGATCCGTCGCGCCGTTTGGACGCGCCCAAACAGGGCCGGTCCCTGCCCAAGGTCCTGAGCCGCGCCGAGATCGACGCCCTGCTGGCCGCCTCGGCCGCCCGCGACGCGGCGGCGGGCCTGCGCCTGGTCGCCCTGGTAGAGATGGCCTACGCCTCGGGCCTGCGGGTGTCCGAACTGCTGGGGCTCAAGGTCGAGGCGGTGCGCCGCGACCCCGCCTATCTGATCGTGCGCGGCAAGGGCGGCAAGGAACGGCTGGCTCCCCTGAACCCCGCCGCCCGCGAGGCGATCAAGGCCTGGCTGACCGCCCGCGACGCCAAACTCAAGGCCAAGAATGGGCGAAAGCCCGAGACGCCTGACAGCCCCTGGCTCTTTCCCTCCTTCGGCCGCACCGGCCACCTGACCCCGCGCCGGTTCGCCCAACTGCTGGACGAGGCCGCGATCACCGCCGGAATCGACCCCGCCCGCGTCAGCCCCCACGTCCTGCGCCACGCCTTCGCCACCCACCTGCTGGAGGGCGGCGCCGACCTGCGGGTCGTCCAGACCCTGCTGGGCCACGCTGACATCGCCACCACCCAGATCTACACCCATGTCGCCACCGACCGCCTGGCCCAGGTCGTCCACCAAAACCACCCCTTGGCGCGCGACGACTGACAGCGCATATTCGGCCTATGGCTGAACAGTTCTACGTCAAGGCGATCTGGGATCCCGAAGCCGGGGTCTGGTACAGCGAATCGAATATTGTCGGGCTGGTGCTGGAAACGGCCACACTCGGTGAGTTCGAGAATTTGGCTCGACATTTCGCGCCGGAGCTTCTGGCGGAAAACCTCGGCATTCACGGCCCTGTTCCAGTGCGATTCGAGGCTGCTGGTGGGTTTGACGTCATCGCCGCGTGACATTCAATATTGTCACGACCGCACCGCACAACAAGCGGTGCATTCTGTCGCTTACGTCGTGACGCCATCATTGTTCCAGAACAACGATTGATCTGGAAATGCCCAAGGACTTCTATCCCGAACTCACCGCCCTCCTCTTCGCCGCTGGCTGGCGTCGCGTCATCAACGCCAAGGGTAGTCACGAGAAGTGGCAGCACCCGGATCAACCGCACGCCGTCATCGTTCCGCGCTCCAAGAGCCGACACACCGCCAACACTATCCTCAAACAAGCCGGTTTGCCCAAGGCCTTCTGAACCGTCGCTTGCCGGGCGGCGTTGACCTCTCTAGTTTCCCCCGCCTTCCCCAAGGGCGCTCTTGCCCGCTTGCAGTTCCCGGACGCCTTGATGGCCACGCACTATCTCGACTTCGAAAAGCCGATCGCCGATCTGGAAGCCAAGATCGAGGAGCTGTCGCTGCTGTCCGACACCTCGGGCGACTTCGACAACGAAATTGAGGCCCTGCGCAAGAAGGCCGAGCAGCTGCGCAAGAAGACCTACGCCGGTCTGGACCCCTGGATGAAGACCCAGGTCGCGCGCCACCCCCAGCGTCCGCACTTCGTCGACTATGTCGAGGGTCTGTTCACCGACTGGAACGAACTGCACGGCGACCGTCAGTTCGGGGACGACCAGGCGATTCTGGGCGGTCTGGCGCGGTTTCGCGGTCGGCCGGTGGTCATCATGGGCCACGAAAAGGGTCACGACACCACCACCCGCATCACCCACAACTTCGGCATGGCCCGGCCCGAGGGCTATCGCAAGGCGGTGCGCCTGATGGACATGGCCGAGCAGTTCGGCCTGCCGGTTCTCAGCTTCATCGACACGGCCGGCGCCTATCCGGGCCTGGGCGCCGAGGAGCGCGGTCAGGCCGAGGCCATCGCCCGCTCGACCGAGCGCTGTCTGACGCTGGGCGTGCCCTCCATCGCCACCATCACGGGCGAAGGCGGTTCGGGCGGCGCCATCGCCATCGCGGCGGCCAGCCGGGTGATTATGCTGGAGCATTCGATCTATTCGGTCATCTCGCCCGAGGGCGCCGCCGGCATCCTGTGGCGCGACGGCGCGCGGGCCAAGGATGCGGCCATGGCGATGAAGATCACCGGCCCCGACCTGATGCAGCTGAAGATCGTGGACCGCCTGATCGAGGAGCCGACCGGCGGCGCCCACACCGACCGCGAGGCCGCCATCGCCAAGGTCGGCGACGTCCTGGCCGAGGAACTCAAGGGTTTCGCCGGCCTGTCGCCGCAGCAGATCAAGACCCAGCGCGCCGAACGCTTCTACGCCATCGGCGCCCTGTAAGGCGCCGAGCGCCAGCGTTAACGCAGCGTCCATCATCGTCTGACAGGCTGACGCCCTATCCACAGCGGTTACGGGGCGCACGGCCGGCCATGATCACAACGGCGGGTTCGATCCGGGGCCGAGCAGCATGAGCGGCGGCGAAACCCTGCGCGAAAGCGCCGTCTTCAACCTGACGGGCGCGGTGACGATGATCGTCGATGATTCGCCCTTCTCGCTGACCTTGACGGCCAACGCCCTGGCCGGTTTCGGCATCCGACCCAGCTTCGCCATCGGCAGCGGCGCCGAGGCCAAACGGCTGCTGGCCGAAAAGACCATCGATCTGCTGGTCATCGACACCGACATGCCCGACATCGACGGCTTCGAGCTGATCCGCTGGCTGCGGCGATCCGGCCCCAACCCCAACGCCTTCATCCCTGTGATCATGACGGCCAGCCACATCCGGCGCGGCCGCGTGGCCGAGGCGCGCGACTGCGGGGCCAACTTCGTCGTGACCAAGCCGTTCAGCCCCGCGCTCTTGCTGGAGCGCATCCTTTGGGTGGCCCGCGACAGCCGTCCCTTCCTGGAAGTGGGCGACTATCTGGGACCGGATCGCCGGTTCCGCCACACGGACTACGAGGGCGTCGAACGCCGCGCGGACATGTTGCGCCGCAAGACCGCGATGGAGAGCGTGGCGCTATGACCGTCATCACCCATAATCAGAAACGCTCGCGCCTGGCCGAGATGATGGATCGACCCGGCGGGATCAGCGTCGGCGTCGCCCTGGCCCAGGCCAGGACCAATCTGGACGCCCTTCAGGACCAGGCGCGCGACATCATCGCCCGGAACATCGCCGCCCTGCTGGCCAAGCCCGATCCCGACCTGATCGAGCCGTTGCGGCTGGATGCGGCCTATTCGGCCTCCAGCCAGATCATCGACGCGGCCAGTCCCTTTTCGATGGACGACCTGTGCACGGCGGCCAAGGGATTGTGCGATCTGCTGGACGCCGCGCCGCGCCAGGGCGGCTTCGACTGGCGCATCGCCACCGTCCACGCCCAGGCCATGAAGGTGCTGCTGTCTCTCCCGCCAGAGGAACAGGCCGCCCGCACCGCCATACTGACCAATCTGCACGAAGTCCTTCGCCGCAAACTGCCGGCCGCCGATCAGTCGGCGGGCTGAGCTGCCTTTCCGGCGCGGGTCTGCTTCTTCCACAGGGCGGCGTATTCCCCGCCCTGACGCGCCACCAGCTCATGGTGGGCCCCGCGTTCGACGATCCGCCCGGCCTTCAACACCAGAATCTGATCGGCGTCGGCCACGGTGGACAGTCTGTGCGCGACGACCAGGGTCGTGCGCCCGTTCCGGGCCTTGCGCAGGGTCTTCTGGATCGCCGCCTCGGTTCGGCTGTCCAGGGCGCTGGTGGCCTCGTCCAGAATCAGGATGCAAGGATCGGCCAGCAGGGCGCGGGCGATGCCGACCCGCTGACGCTCGCCGCCCGACAGCTTCAGCCCACGCTCGCCGACCTTGGTCTGCATCCCTTCGGGAAGGCCCCGGATGAAGTCGGCCAGTTCCGCCGCTTCGGCCGCCGCCCAGACCTGGGCCTCGTCGGCGTCTGGACGGGCGAAGGCGATGTTGGCCGCCAGGGTGTCGTTGAACAGGGCCACGTCCTGCGGCACCAAGGCGACCGCCGCCCGCAACGACGCCTGGGTCACCTGACGCGCATCATGACCGTCGATCAGCACCCGCCCCTCCTGCGGGTCCAGCAGACGCAGGGCCAGTTTGACGATGGTGGACTTGCCCGCCCCTGACGGACCGACCAGGGCCGTGGTCGTGCCGGGCGGGGCGAAGAAGCTGACGTCTTCCAACCCGTTGGCGCGGGCGTCGTGGCGGAAACCGACGTGCTCGAACCGCACCGCCGCGCCGCGCGCATCGACCGGGCGCGGCAGGGCGACGGCGTCGGGCGCATCGGCCACCTGCGGCGTCTGGCGCGTCACCTTCAGCATCTCCTCCATGTCGATGAAGGACTGACGGATTTCACGATAGGCGAAGCCCAGGATGTTCAGCGGCGCATACAGCGAGATCATGATCAGGACGGCGGCGGTCACATCGCCTGGTCCCATCCGTCCGGCCGCCGCCTCGAACCCGGCCATCACCGCCATGACGCCCAGCCCCAGGTTCATGACCAGAGCCTGCATCCCGTTCAGCATGGCCAGCGAACTGTTGGCCTTCAGCGACGCCTGGGCATAGTCGCCCAGCGCCCGTTCATAGGTCCGGGTCGCGCGAGTCTCTGCGCCGAAGGACTTGACCGTCTCATAGTTCAGCAGGGCGTCGACCGAGACCCCGGCGGCCTCGGAATCGGCGGCGTTCATGATGCGCCGATGCTCCAGCCGCCAGTTGGACATGGCGAAGGTGGCGATGGTGTAGATGGCCACGACCGCCACAGCGACGGCGGCGAAGCGCCAGTCGTATTTGCCGCCCAGAACGGCGGCGGCCAGCACCAGTTCGACCCCGGTCGGGACCAGGTTGAAGGCCAGGATGCGCAGCAGGAAGTCCACGGCGCGCGACCCGCGATCCATCGTGCGCGACAGGGCGCCCGAGCGTTTGGTCTGGTGGAAATCCAGCGACAGGCTCAGCGCATGGGCGAAGGCCTCGGCCGCCGTGGCGCGCTGGGCGGCGGCGCGCACGGGTGCGAACACGACATCGGAAATCAGCGGCGAGGCCGCCGACAGCAGCCGCACCAGGGCCCAACCGACCGCGAAGGCGGCGAACCCCAGGCCGACGGCCGCCGCCGCGCCCTGCCCCGCCGCCAGTCGATTGACCGCCGCGCCCAGCACCAGCGGCGCCAGCACCCCCAGCCCCTTACCCGCCAGCGTCAGGGCGATAGCCGAGATCAGCCGCAGCCGAAGCTGCGGCGCGCCCGAACGCCCCACCAACCGCGCCAGATCCGCGAGCGCCGTCAGCGTCGCCGGTCCGTCCGTCTTGTCATCCATGCTCCCGGCCTGCTGCGCCTTGACCATCGGGTCGCGCCGGCCGCCTGAGCGTTCACCACGCATCGCCATGGGCCGCATATGGAAAGCCAATGCGACCGGGGAAAGGCCACGCTGGCGCGCGACCGGGGATTAGTCGTCAATCCAGGCCGACGATCGCGTCCAGCAACTCGTCGACCGCCGCCGTCTGGGTGGCCCAGGAACAGACGAACCGCACCGAACCGTCGTCGAACGGATAGCAGGCCCAGCCCAGGTCGGTCAGCCGCGCGTGCGCCTCTGGCGTCATCCGCACGAAGACGGCGTTGGCCTCCACCGGATGGGCCAGGACGAAGGACGACCGCGTGGCGATGCCCGCCGCCAGCCGCTGCGCCATCAGATTGGCGTGGGCGGCGCCGGCTTCCCAGTCGCCGCTTTCCAACAGGCCCAGCATCGGGCCGGACAGCAGTCGCGTCTTGGACGCCGTCTGCCCGGCCTGTTTCAGCCGGTTGTCCAAACGCCGCGCCAGCGTCTTGTCGAACAGCACGATGGCTTCGGCGCAGTTGGCCCCGGCCTTGGCCCCGCCGAATACCAGAACATCCACGCCCAGGCGCGGAATGTCCTTCAGGTCGAACCCGGCCGCCGCCGCATTGGCCAACCGCGCCCCGTCCATATGGACGCGATAGCCCTGCGCCTTCACCGGCTCGATCAGGTGGCGCAGGTCTTCCTCGGTATAAACCCCGCCATATTCCGTCGCCTGGGTCAGGGACAGGGCGGCGGGCGGCTGGCGATGGCCGACCTCGGCCTCGGCCAGTTGCGCCTGCAGGGCCAGAGGGTCGATCTTGCCGGAAAAGCCCGGCAGGCCGATCAGGCCGACGCCATGGCCGAAGAAGCCCGGGGCGCCCGTCTCGTCGGTGCAGATATGCGCTGCATGGTGCGCCATCACCGCCTCATAGGGCTGGGCCAGCATCGACAGGGCGATGGCGTTGGCGGCCGTGCCGCTGAACACGAACCGCACCTCGGCGTCCGCGTCCAGCCGCTGCCGGATCTGATCGGCGGCGCGCGCCGTCACGTCGTCGGCGCCATAGGCGCGGGCGAACCCCTTGTTGGCGCGCACCAGCCCCTCGATGGCGCTCAGCGCCATCCCCGCCGTATTGTCGGACCCAAAGTCGTAACGCATCAGCCGACCTTGCCCGCAACCGGCGCGTCGATGGAATGGTGATCGGCGTCGCCATAGGGCACGGCCACCTGATGCGGGAACGGAATCTCGATTCCGGCGTCGTCCAGCGCCTCCTTGCCGCCCTGCATCAGATCGGCCTGGGTCTGCCACCAGTCGCCGACCTTGACCCAGGCGTGCAGGGTGATCTGAACCGAACTGTCCAGCAGGCCCGTCACGCCGGTCCACGGCTTGGGATCATGCAGCACCTTGTCGTGGCCGCCCGCGACATCGGCCAGAACCTGACGCGCCTGGTTCAGGTCGTCGCCATAGCCGACGGTGAAATGGATCTCGATCCGGCGCGTCTGCTGCCCCGTCAGATTGGTCAAAGAATCGCTCAGGACCTTGGAGTTCGGAATGACGATCTTGTGGTTGTTGGCGTTCGACAGCTGGGTCGTGAACAGGTCCAGCCGCTGCACCGTGCCCGACATCCCGCCCACGTCCACCACATCGCCCACGCGATAGGGTCGCAGCACCAGCAGCATGATCCCCGACGCCACGTTCGACAGCGTGCCCTGCAACGCCAGACCGACCGCCAGCGACGCCGCGCCCAGCACCGCGATGATCGAGGTCGTCTGCACGCCCAGCCGCTGCAGCACAGCGATCATGCCGACGATGATGACCACCACCCGCACCACCTGCACGGCGAAGCTGAGGACCGTCGGGTCGTGCCGGAACCCCCGCACCCGCGACAGGGTCTTGCGCGCCGCGCTGGACGCCCATTTCGCCGCGAACAGGGTCGCGATGAAAATCAGGATGGCGATGGTCAGATTGATCGCGAAATCGCCGGCCATATCCGTCAACTTGGCGACCATGGCGGCGTCCACGGCGACCGCCTGGCGTCCTGCGGCTACAGCTTCTGCGATGGGGCTTGCGGTATTGGACATAGGCCGGGTCTAACGCCTGCCGCGCCGATTGGAACCCCCGAAAGGGCGATTTTCAGGCTTCGCTTTTCAAGCCTTGGCGATGCGTCCGCCGCCGCTTTCTATGGCGTCCAGCAGGTCCATCACATTGGCCAGGGTGTCGGCCTCTCGGGCGGGCTTGTCCCAGCGGATGCGGCTGACGCGCGGAAACCGCATGGCCACGCCCGACTTGTGCCGGGTCGAGCGATTCAGCCCCTCGAAGGCGATCTCCAGCACCAGGCCGAAATCCCGTTCCGCCCGCACCGACCGCACGGGTCCGAAACGGTCGATCGTGTGGTCGCGCACGAACTTGTCCAACTGCTTCAACTCCTCGTCGGTGAAGCCGAAATAGGCCTTTCCGACCGGCGTCAGCGCCCCCTCCTCGGTCCAGACGCCGAAGGTGTAGTCGGAATAGAAGCTGGATCGCTTGCCGTGCCCGCGCTGGGCGTACATCAGCACCGCGTCGATGACGTGCGGATCGCGCTTCCACTTGAACCACGGCCCCTTGGGCCGCCCGGCCAGATAGGCGCTGTCCCAGCGTTTCAGCATCAGCCCCTCGGCCGCCGCTCCCACCGGCGGATCGGCTCTCAGCCGCGCCAGTTCTTCCCAGTCGGCATAGTCGACCAGGGGCGACAGATGCAGCCGCCCGCCCGCATGGTCGGCCACCAGCGTCTCCAGCCGCGCGCGACGCTGGCGCAGCGGCAGGCTGCGAAGGTCCTCGCCGTCCTGGGCCAGCAGATCATAGGCCACCACCGCCGCCGGAAAGGACTGCATCGCCTTGGCGTCCACCGTCTTGCGGTTCAGCCGCTGCTGCAGATCGCCGAACGGCGCCACCGCCCCCTCGCGCCAGACGATCAGTTCGCCGTCTATGGCGCCCTCGAACGCCAGGGCGTCCATCACATCGGGAAAGGCCGCCGAAATCTCGTCGCCGGTGCGGGAATAGAGTTTTCGCACCTCGCCCTCCAGCACGGCCTGAACGCGGATGCCGTCCCACTTCCACTCGGCGGCGTAATCGGCGGGCGACAGTTTGGGCAGATCCACCGCCTCGTCGATGGCCACCGCCAGCATGACGGGCCGGAACCGACCGGGCGCATCGGGGCTGGGCCGCTCGGCCCGCCCCTCCAGCCAGGCGAACAGGTCGGCATAGGGCGGCTCCACCGCGTGCCAGACCTCCTCTATGGCCGAGGCGTCCAGGGCCTCCAGCATCGTCTCGCCTTCGTCGCCGTCCGGCGATGGCGGCGCGGGCGCGACGTCGGGACGCATCATCGCCGCCGCCGTCTTGGCCAGCCGCGCCGACAGACCCACGCGCAAGGCCCCCGTCATCAGCTTCAGCAGCGCCCACCGCCCCTTGGGCTCCAGCGCGTCCAGCCAGTTTTCCAGCAGACCCCGCACCTCGGCCCGGCTGGCGGTGCGCAGGGCCTCGACCACCTCGGCCAGTTCCGGTTCGCGGTTCGGGCGGCGGTCCGGCGTCACGGGCCAGATCAGGGCGACCGTCTCGGCCAGATCGCCCACATAGTCGTAGGACCAGCCGAACAGCACGCTGTCCACCCGCCCCTCCACCGCCTTTCGGATCATGGCCGGCTTGGCGGCGTCGAAGGTCAGGTCGCCGGTCAGGGCCGCCAGCGCCCAGCCCCGATCCGGGTCGGGCGTCGCCCGCAGATAGTCGCGCACCAGCACCAGTTTGGCGTTGCGCGACGCCGTCAGGGACAGGCGATCCAGAAGCTCGGCGAAGGCGCGCATTTCCATCCCTGTCCAGGCGCGCCAACCGTCGCCGCTGGTTCCAAACGAAAAACGCCCCGGAGGTTTCCCTCCGGGGCGCTTCTCGCCGATGCGGTCGCTTAGTTGAACAGGCCCGCGATCACGGCGGTGATCAAACCGCCCGCCACGGCTGCCAGCACGACGTCGTTGCCGCTGCGGACATATTGATAGCCGTGGGGCGGCGCACGCAGACCGTAGCGGCCGTAGTCGCGCACCACATAGTCGTTGGTGCGGTAGTAGGACGGCATCCGCTGGCCGTATCGCCACGACCGGACCTCGTAGCCGCGCGGCGGCACATAGCGCGGGGCGTGATAGCGGCGCTGCGCCTGCTGCCAGCGGGCATAGGCGCGCTGCTCCTCGCGATAGGCGTGGCGTTCGCGGCGTTGCTCATGGCGGAAGTCGCGGCGCTCGTGGCGCTGCTCGCGACGGAAGTCGCGGTGATCCGGGCCGGGACCGTGGCGCGCGGCGGGGCCATGCGGCCCGTGCGGCGGCATGGGCTGGGCCGAGGCCGCGCCTGCGGCACCCAGTGCGCCGGCGGCCATGACTGCAGCGATCGCGGCGGTGAGGGTCTTTCTCATGGTCGTGTCTCCATCTGCGGCCGAAACGATTCGACGTCTCGCCCTTATGGAGGCTCCGGCCTGAGGTCAGTCTGAACCGCGCCGTTCGGTCGAGGTTCATCGCGCGGCCAAGTCCCGGCCGCATTCCTTCGCGCGTCAGGCGGCGGCCGAGGTCTCGGACGGCGGCTTGAACGTCTGCGCGACAGCCTCGCGTCCCCCGCTTACCCGGCCCATCAGCAGGGCCAGGGCGCTGAAGTCGATGGGTTTGTTCAGATAGGCGTCCGCCCCGGCGTTCAGGCCCGCCTCATGATCCTCCGACCGCGCCGAGGCGGACAGCACGACAATGGGCGTGTCGGCGTTCAGACCGCCGCCTTCACGGATCAGGCGCGTCGCGCTCAATCCATCCATCACCGGCATGTTGACGTCCATGATGATCAGGTCGAACGGCTGGCTGGCGGCGCTGTCGATGGCGATCTGACCGTTTTCGGCCGTGGCGGTGACATGGCTGGCCGAGCTCATCCACGCCTCCAGGATCATGCGATTGACCGGATGGTCCTCGACCACCAGCACCCGCAGCGATTCCCCGCCCTCGATCTCGGCATGGACCTCTTCGGCCAGCACCGGCTTGGCCCATTCCACCACCTCGGCCTCGATCTCCAGGGTGAAGCGCGATCCCTCGGCCAGTTTGGAGGTGACGGTGATGTCCCCGCCCATGATGTTGGCCATGCGCCGCGCGATGGTCAGGCCCAGGCCCGTGCCGCCGAACCGGCGCGTGGACGAGCTGTCGACCTGGGTGAACGGGAGGAACAGCCGCTCCAGATCGGCCGAGGCGATCCCCGCCCCGCTGTCCTGAACGACGAACTGGAACCGCACGCGCTGATCCGAAATCCGCTGCGCCCGCACGGTGTAGAGGATGCGGCCGGCCTCGGTGAATTTGACGGCGTTGGACAACAGGTTCTGCACCACCTGGCAGACCCGCAAGGGGTCGCCGCGCACCACGGTCGGCATCTCGCCTTCGAAGGTGGAGACGAACTCCAGCCCCTTGGCCTCGGCCTGGGCCTCGAACGGGCCGGTGATGCGCTTGTGCAGGCTGTCGATCGAGATATCGACGACCTCGAAGTTCATCTTGCCCGCCTCGATCTTGGTCATGTCGAGGATGTCGTTCAGCAGCGACAGCAGATTGTCGCCCGAGTTGCGGATGATCGACAGATACTCCCGCTGCGTCGTCTCCAGCCGCGTGGCGCCCAGCAGTTGGGCGGCGCCCAGCACCCCGTTCATCGGCGTGCGCAGTTCGTGGGAGATCACGCCGAGGAAGTTGGACTTGGCGTCATTGGCGGCGTTGGCCTTGTCGCGCGCGGCTTCCAACTCTTCGATCAGATGCGCCTGATGGGATTGGAACACCCGTATCCGCTCTTCGCGCAACAGGGTCATGGTGACCAGGACAAACAGGCCGGCGGCCGTGAACGGCACCACCGCCAGCATGGACCAGAACTCGTCGCCGCCCCAAAGGCTGCCGAGAATGACCGCCGCCGCCGCACCGTAGGGCGAGGAGATGATGAGGGCCTGACGCGGCGAACTGCGCAACTGCGCAAAGACCAGCACATAGCCGGAAATGATCAGCGCCAAGGCCAGGGGACGGCCGAATTCCGCCGACGAGAACCACGCCAGCAGGGGCGCGGTCGCCCAGGCGCCGGTGGTCGCGGTCGCCACGATCGGGAACACCATGCCCCAGCCGGCTTCCACACGATGGCTCAGTCGTTTCTCCACCAGGCCGCGCAGCGATCCCGCGGCCAGCGTCACACCGAACCAGAGGGCGGCCGGCAGCCAGCCCACCGTCCCCAGCAGCCCCACGGCCCAGGAGGCGATGATCATATAGCGCAGGTACTGCGTCTGCAGGATGGCCGTTAGCGCCTGGGACGCATCCCCGGCGCGCTGATCGCCTGGCAAAGCCTTCGCTACGCCGTCCGATTCCACCATAGCCCAGAGCCCCACCTTCTGTTTGGTCGCGTGACGCTAAGACGAAGGTTCTAAGACGATGTGAACGTTGTTTTTTCTTCCCCAGCCTCGTCCGGCGTCAGGGCCTTGATCGACAGGGCGTGGACCGGCCCGGCCAGTTCGGTCTTCAGCAGCGCATTGACCGCGCGCTGGCGCGCCACGCGCGACTGCCCCTGGAAAGTCTCGGACACGATCACCAGATTGAAATGGCTCTCTCCGCCAGGCTTGGCGTCCATCCCGCCCTCGTGGTGATGGCCGGCGTGCCGCCAGCTGTCATCCTCGATCTCCAGCCGCCGGGGGGCCAGGCCCTCCGTCAGTTTTGCACGAATAATTGCCGCGACCGGGCCTTCCGACATGATCGATTCCTTGATGCCGTCCAATTCGGCCCTACACTTCGGCTGATGTCCGCCTCCTTTCAATACAAGCCGCGCTTCACCGACATCCGCGTGAAGCCGCCGAAGCCCGAGGAAGAGGCGGCCAAGGCCGACGTCCTTCACCTCAAGCCCGGCGAAAAGCCGTGCCAATGGCCCGACTGCCGCAAGGCCGCGACCGCCAAGGCCCCCAAGTCGCGCGACCGGCTGAACGACTTCTACGAATTCTGTCAGCCCCACGCCGGCGAATACAACAAGGGCTGGAACTTCTACGCCGGCATGAGCGAGGGCGAGGTCCGCGCCGCCCAGGAGAACGAAGCCATGACCGGCGGCCGCCCGACCTGGGAGATGAAGGCCGGCAAGTTCACGCGCGAGGCCGCCGCCTTCGCCTCCAAGATGGGCACGTCCAACACCACCGGCGCCGGCTCGTGGCGCGACAGCTTCGGCCTGTTCGGCCGCAAGGGCGATCAGGCGCCGCAGTCCCCGACCGAGGATCGCCGCGTGGGCAAGTTGGAACGCGCGGCTCTCGCCGACCTGGGCCTGGACCCCGGCGCCGACAAGGCCAAGGTGAAGGCCAGCTATCACGAGATGCTGAAACGCTTCCACCCGGACACCAACGGCGGCGACCGCGGCGCCGAGGCCAAGCTGCAGCGCGTCATCAAGGCCTGGAAGACGCTGAAGAAGGCCGGCCTGGCTTAGGGCCTGACCGGCGCCTTGGAGATCAGTTGATCCGCGATCATTTGCTGGGCCTTGGCGTTCATATAGATCAGCGCCTGTTCCGCCGCGACGCGATCCGCCCGGTTCACCGTCGATAGGCCGAGAGACGCCAGAAAGGTCGTCCCCGCGCGTTGATCAGGGCAGGCCGGTCCTTCGATGCCGAACGGTTTGGCGGCGTTATTGAAGACGCAACTCCGGGCGGCCTCGCTGGCCTCATCCCAAGCCCGATCCAGGCGCGCCCTGCTCAAACCCTTTTCGCGTTCGACCCGCGCCGAAGCTCCCAGTTGGATCACATGGGACGCAATCGCGGCATGTATCCAGCGCGGCGGCAAATCAGATCGGCCCGTACAGTCCTGTGAGATCGCCAGAAGGTCGGCGCCGCGTTGCGACAGGGCGCGCATCCCTTGCGACATGCCGCGGTCATAGGCGGTCATCACCGCCTGCTGCTCCGCCTCCGGCAGGCGCGACCAAGCACAGGCTCCCGTCGCCGACGGCGCGTCCGGCACAGACAGAAGCGCAATCGCGGCGAAAATCTGGATCATGGCCATCCCCTTTGCCCCAACCTGTGGCCATCACTGGCACAATCGAGGCGACAACGGCAAGCGGTCGCGGTGTCACTCCGCGTAGATCATCTTGCGGCTCATTCCGCCGTCCACCGTCAGCACCTGCCCCGTCACGAAGTCGGCCTCGGCCAGATACAAGACGGCCTGGGCGACGTCGGCGGGGCGGCCGACGCGGCCGACCGGGTGCTGATCGTGATCGACCGGCCGCAGGCCTTCGCCATCGGAAATCCAGCCCGGCGCGATGGCGTTCACCCGGATCCTGGGCCCCAGGCTGATCGCCAGCGCATGGGTCAGGGCGACGAGAGCGCCTTTCGACGCCGCATAGGCTTCGGTCTCGGGTTCGGACATGAAGGCGCGGGTGGAAACCATGTTGACGATGGAGCCGCCGTCCCTGAGCAAGGGGATGGCGGATCGGCACATCAGAAAGGCGCCGGTCAGGTGGCTGTCGACCACTTTTCGCCAGTCGGCTAGCGACAGATCGGCCAGCGGCCCATTGACGGGATCGGCGACCCCGCCGTTGTTGACCAGCAGATCAAGCTCGGACCAGCCCAGCGTCTCGAAGGCCCGCGCGACCGAGGCCTCGTCGCCCAGATCGCAGTCGACGTGGCGCGCCGCGCCCTCGCCCGGTTTCAGGTCGAACGAGGCGACGTCCCATCCTTGATCCGACAGGGCCTGGCATAATCCCGATCCGATCAGGCCGGATCCGCCCGTGACGATGGCTTTCTTCATGGGCCTCACAACCGGCCGGACGCCGGTTGGTTGCGAGGATCAGGGTTGCCCGGCGGCCAGACCGTTCGAAGCGGTCATCATCGGCGCGGCCGGCTCGCGGAAATAACGGTCGATGCCATCCGCGACCGTCTTCATCAATCGACGGCGGGCGCGCTCGTCGGTCAGCATCCGCTCGTCCTCGGGATTGGTGATGAAGCCCATCTCCAGCAGCACCGCCGGCACGTCGGGCGCCAGCAGCACGGCCAGGCCGGCGTCGCGGTGGCTGCGGCGCAGCAGCGGCGTCTCGGAGCCTTCCAGATGGGTCAGCAGAACCCGCGCGAACTGGGCCGATCGGTTCTGCGTCGCGCGTTGGGTCATGTCCAGCAGGATGCGGTCCACCGACGGATCGCGCCCCGGCAGATGCAGCTCGCGGTGCCAGTTGTCGCCGCGCGTGAACTCTCGCACCGCCCGACCCGCCCCCTGTTCGGACAGGGTATAGACGCTGGCCCCGCGCAGGGCGGGATCGGCGCCGGCGTCGGCGTGCAAAGAGATGAACAGGTCCGCGTCCGCCTGGCGCGCGATGGCCACGCGACGATACAGATCGACATAGCGGTCGTCCTCGCGCGTCAGCCGCACGCGATACCGCCCGGTCCGCTCCAGCTCGCTTTTCAGCGCCAGGGCGGCGGCCAGGGTGACGGTCTTTTCGCGCGCGCCGGCCCCGCTCGCGCCGGGATCGTTGCCGCCATGGCCCGCGTCGATGACGATCAGCGGCTTTCCCGACCGGCGCGGCTGGGGCGGCGGGGTCGATGGCGAGGGCGCGCGGGCGGCCGCGACGGCGCCGCCCACCGCCTTCAGGTCGATGACGTAGCGATAGTGGCTGACCCCGTCGCCGGGCGGCAGCAGAAAGCGCCGCTCGATCTCGCTGCCGCGCGCCAGTTCCAGCTGGATGCGCGACGATCCGCCCGAAGCCGACACGGCGTAGGATCGCACCAGGCCCGATCCGTCCCCGTTCAGGCCCCGGCCCGGCGCCACGCCGTTCAGCGCCAGGGTGACGCGCCCCTGCCCGCCCGCGTCCACCACCCGGCCCTGCGCCGCCTTTTCCAGATCGATGACCACGCGGGTCCGGTCGCCGTCCGCGCCGAAGCGCACGCTGAGCACATCGCCCTGCGCGCCCCAGGCGAAGCCGCGCGTGCCGAACAGTCCCACGGCGCAGATGACCACGAAGGCCAGGGCGGTCATCGCCCATTCCTTCGCGCCCCAGCGCATCAGACCTGTCAAAACGCGACCGCTCATTTGCGCCGACGAACCTACTGAAAGCCTACTCTGCGCCCAGGATGCCAGACGCTCGTATTCAGGGGGTTAAGGCCAACGCCTTTTAATTCGCGAGTTGCGTGACTATGCTGTGACCGCTCGCGAACCGATCGCGCCGATTTCGCCCCCTGCGAAGCCTGGCGCGCCCTCCTCGCGGCGATGACTTTCACCAATCCTAGAATCTCCCGGCATCGCCGAGGATTCGAAGAGCGGACCAGGGACGCGGCCTTCCCAAGGGATTGGCGCGCCCGGTTCAGGACCGACGACTTCCATGGGCCTTAACGCCTGCGCACCCCAACGGCTTGATCAAGCCCGCTTCGCCGTTCTCGGCGAGGGGATGTCGCGCGCGCCGGCCCTCACCTTCATTCGGCGAGCCGCCATGACCCTGTTCCGTGATCCGGGACGGTCGGCCTGCGCGCGCCAGAGAGAGACCATCCATGTCAAAGACAATGCTGATCGACGCGGCCCACCCGGAGGAAACCCGGGTCGCCATCGTGGACGGACGCCAGATTGAGGAATTCGATTTCGAATCCCGTGCGAAGCGCCAGCTTCGCGGCAACATCTACCTGGCCAAGGTCACGCGCGTAGAGCCCAGCCTTCAGGCCGCCTTCGTCGAATACGGCGGCAATCGCCACGGCTTCCTGGCCTTCAACGAAATCCACCCGGACTATTACCAGATCCCCGTCGCCGACCGCGAAGCCATCATGGCCGAGGCGCACGACGACGAGGACGAGGACGATCTGGATCGCGAATCGACCGGCGACGACGTCGATCCCGACGCCGCCCTGGCCGACGAGGAGCGTCTGAAGCGTCGCCTGATGCGGCGCTACAAGATCCAGGACGTCATCAAGCGCCGCCAGATCCTGCTGGTTCAGGTCGTCAAGGACGAGCGCGGCGCCAAGGGCGCGGCCTTGACCACCTGGCTGTCGCTGGCCGGCCGTTACTGCGTGCTGATGCCCAACACCGGCAAGGGCGGCGGCATTAGCCGCAAGATCACCAACACCTCGGACCGTCGCCGCCTGAAGAGCGCCGTCGCGGCCCTGGACGTGCCCAAGGGCATGGGCCTGATCATCCGCACCGCCGGCGCCAAGCGCACCAAGGCCGAGATCAAGCGCGACTATCAGTATCTGCTGCGCCTGTGGGAGACGATCCGCGAGACCACCCTGGCCTCTCACGCCCCCTCGGTGATCTACGAGGAAGAGAACCTGGTCCGCCGCGCCGTGCGCGACATGTTCGACAAGGACTTCGACGGCATCCAGGTCGAAGGCGTGGAGGGTTTCAAGGAAGCGCGCGACTTCATGCGCGTGCTGATGCCGGCCCAGGCCAAGAAGGTTCATCTGTATCGCGGCTCGCGGCCCCTGTTCGCCGCCAACGGCATTGAGGAACTGCTGACGCAGATCCACCAGCCGGTCGTGCCGCTGAAGTCCGGCGGCTATCTGGTCATCAACCAGACCGAGGCCCTGGTGGCCATCGACGTCAACTCCGGCCGCGCCACCAAGGAGCGCAACGTCGAACAGACGGCGTTCAAGACCAATATGGAGGCGGCCGTCGAGGCCGCGCGCCAGCTGCGTCTGCGCGACCTGGCCGGCCTGGTCGTGATCGACTTCATCGACATGGACGAGGGCAAGAATAACCGCGCCGTGGAGAAGGTGCTGAAGGACGCCCTGTCGTCCGACCGCGCCCGCATCCAGATGGGCCGCATCTCGCCGTTCGGCCTGATGGAGATCAGCCGCCAGCGTCGCCGCCTGGGCGTGATCGAGGGCGCCACCGAGGCCTGCCCCCACTGCCAGGGCACCGGCCGCATTCGGTCCGCCGAGTCCGCCGCCCTGATGACCCTGCGCGCGGTCGACATCGAGGCCGGCAAGAACGGCGCGGGCGTCGTGGTGCTGAAGGTCTGCACGGCCGTCGGCCTATATATCCTGAACCACAAGCGCGCCTATCTGCAGGCGCTGCTGGAACGTCGCGGCCTGAACGTCATCGTCCAGATCGACGACAGCCTGGGTCAGGGCGAACACAACATCGAGCGCACCGAGACCAACGAGGACTTCGTGGCGCCCGAGGTCGAGATGCCCGACCTGGACGACGATTTCGACGCCTCCCTCTATGACGACGAGGAAGACGACGACGACGAGGAGATCGTCGCCGACGACGACGAAGACGAGGATTCGCTGGAGCGCGAGGACACGGACGACGACGAACCGCGCGAACGGTCGGAGCGTCACGACGGAAACGGCCGCGGTCGCAACCGTCGCCGCCGTCGCGGCGGTCGGCGCGACGACGAGGCCGTGGACGCCGTCGTCGTGGATGACGCCTCGGACGACGAGGAAGACGAGAACGGCCGTCGCCGCCGTCGCGGCCGTCGCGGCGGTCGCCGGATGCGCGAGGACGGAGAGCGCGACGTCTATACCTGGGTGCGCGGCCGCACGCCCTCGCTGGACGATCCCTATGTCTGGTTCGACCCGCTGAACCCCGGTCGCGGCGAAGGTCGAGGCGAGCGCTCGGAGCGCGCCGAACGCCCCGTCGCCGACACCGGCGTCGAGAACCTGGCCGTCACGGTCGGCGAAACCAACGATGAGGCCGGAAACGAGGAAGGCGGCCGTTCGCGTCGCCGTCGTCGTCGCGGTCGGGGTCGGGGCGGCGAAGCCGGCGCCCTGCACGAGATCAAGGTCGAGAACCGCGCCACCAACGAAGGCATGCCGCCCGACGGTTCGCCCGAGACGCCGATGGCGGTCATGGTCGAACCGACCAGCGAGACCGTCGAGGCCGCCGCGCCGGCCCTCGCGCCCGAACCGCAGCGCCGCCGCGTGCGTCGCAAATCGGCCAGCGCCAGCGTCGAGATCGCGACCGAGCCGCACCCCGACACGGCCATCGAGCCGAACGAGGCGACGGTGGAAGGCGAACCGGCCGACCTTGACGTGACCCCGCACGAGGCGCTCGTTTCGGAAACGGTCGAGATCGCCCCGGTCGAGCAGCCGGCGGAGCCCGCCCCGGCTCCAATCGAGCCCTCGCCCGCCGTCCTGGCCGAACCCTTCGTCGCGCCCACGCCGGAGATCGACGTCGAGGCCCTCATCGCCGAGGATCCCAACCAGATCGTCGCCCCGCCCGAAAAGCCCAAACGCGGGTGGTGGCGCCGCTGATCGGTCACGATTAGATTGTCAGGATGCAGGCGGGGGCCGGTCGCTATTGGAGTTCAGCCATGACGTGGCTTCCCCGCTCTGCATCCCGTCTTCTGGCGGCGGCGGCGACGGCCTTGATGGCCCTGTCCGTCGCCGGCCAGGCCGCCGCGCAAAGTCTGATCCGCGACACCGAGGTCGAGGGCATCGTGCGCGAATGGGCCGACCCGGTGTTCACCGCCATGGGTCTGAACCCGTCCGACATCCAGGTTTTGCTGGTCAATGACGACGAACTGAACGCCTTCGCCACGCGCGGGCGGATCATGGGCGTCAACACCGGCCTGATCCTGCGCACCAAGACGCCCAACGAGTTGCTGGGCGTGATGGCGCACGAGGCGGGCCACATCAAGAACCGTCACACCCTGCGCGACGGCGCCCAGAACGCCGGCAAACAGCCGATGTTCATGACCATGGCCCTGGGCGCCCTGGCCATCGCGGCGGGCGCGCCCGACGCCGGCATGGCCTTGCTGGGATCCAGCCAGTATTTCGGCGCTCTGGGCGCCCTGCGCTACATGCAGGGTCAGGAGGGCGAGGCCGATCTGACCGGGGCGCGCGGCCTGGAGGCGGCTGGCGAATCCGGCGCGGGCCTGGTGTCCTTCTTCGACAACTTCCGCTCGCAGGAGGTCTTCTCCGACGCGCGGCGCTATCCCTATTTCCGCAGCCACCCCCTGTCTTCCCAGCGTATCGAGACCCTGCGCCGCTATGTGCAGGAACAGCCGCACTACGACCATCGCGACAGCCCCGAACGGGTGGCCCAGCACGCCCTGATCCTGGCCAAGATTCACGCCTTCATGGACGCGCCCAACGCCACGCTGCGGGACTATCCCTCCACCGACGTCTCCCTGCCCGGCCGCTACGCCCGCGCCATCGCCTGGTATCGCGACGGCCAGACGGACAAGGCGCTGGCGGCCGTCGACGCCCTGATCGCCGGCGATGTCGCGAACCCCTATTTCCAGGAACTGAAGGGCCAGATCCTGTTCGAGGAAGGCCGCCCGGCCGAAGCCGTCGCCTCTCACCGCGAGGCCGTGCGGCTGAAGCCCGACGCCCCCCTGCTGCGCGTCAACCTGGCCCACGCCCTGATCGAGACCAACGACAAGGCCAATCTGGACGAGGCCATCGACCAGCTGAAACGCGCCGTGGTCGCCGAGAAGGACAACACCATGGCCTGGCGTCTGCTGGCCCAGGCCTACGCCGCCCAGGGCAAGGAGGGCGAGGCCCGCCTGGCCTCGGCCGAATACTATTTCGCCGGCGGCGACGAGAAACAGGCGACCCAGTTCGCCCTGCGCGCCCGGTCCATGCTGGACCCCGGCTCCATCGAATGGCGCCGGGCGGTGGACATCGTCCTGGCCTCGGGCGCCACGCCCGACGATCTGCGCGACCTCGACCAACGCGACGCCGCCCGCCGGCCCACGTCCCTGAACTGATTTTCCCCGACTGCGAGCCTTCATGACCGACGACGCCCCCGCGCCTGCGCCCGAACCCCACGCCGCCCCCCAGCCCAGGACGGCGGGGCTGCTGAGCGGCGGGCGCGCCGGCTACATCGCCCTGGGCCTGTCGGTCGTCGCCCTGGGTCTGGCGGCCGCGCCCTATTTCACCGGCGGCTCCAACGTCCGCGCCTATCTGCTGGACCACCCCGAGGTGTTGCAGGAGGCCAGCCAGGCGCTGCAGGCCAAGGAAGGCCAGGCCCGCGTGGACGAGACCAACGCCGCCGTCGCCGCGAACGCGGGCCTTTTGGCCCCCGACAGCCGCGATCCCAGCTTCGGCCCGGCGGACGCCAAGGTCACGGTGATCGAATTCTTCGACTTCCGCTGCCCCGGCTGCAAGGCCGTGGCCCACGACTACCGCGCCCTGATGGCCGCCCACCCTGAGGTTCGCTTCGTCTTCAAGGACTGGCCCATTCTGGACCGGGGCGACGACGTCACCTCGCAATACGCCGCCCGCGCCGCCCTGGCCGCGCATCAGCAGGGCAAATATCTGGAGGTGTACGACGCGCTGATGAACGAGCGCGCCCTGACCCTTCAATCCATCGACTCCATCCTGGCCGCGCACGGGGTGGACATGACCCGCGCCAAGGCGACCCTGGCCTCGCCCGAGACCACCCGACACATCGCCGACATCCACACCATCGCCGCCGCCCTGCGCCTGCAGGGCACGCCCACCTTCTTCGTCAACGGCAAGGCCGCCGCCAGCATCGACCCCGCCGAGATCGGCAAGATGATCGAGGCCGCGAAGAAATAGGTCCGCGATGCTGAACCACCTGCCCTGGGCTCTGGTCGTCTTCCGGCTGCTGTGCGCGCCTGCGCTGGTCGGCCTGTCGCTGATGGCGCCTCAGGCAGGCGGGGCCGCCGCGATCCTGCTGTCGCTGGCGGTGTTGTCCGACATCTTCGACGGGGTCATCGCGCGGCGGCTGAAGGTGGTCACCCCGACGCTTCGACGCTGGGACGGTCGGGCGGACGTGATCTTCTGGTTAAGCGCCGCCCTCGCCCTTTGGCTGATGCATACGGCCCTGGCGGCGATGGTGGGGCCGCTGGTCTTGATCCTGCTCGTCTTGGAGATCGCCAACCACGCCGTCAGCTTCGCCCGCTTCCGACGCGAGGCTTCCCCTCACCACTGGCTGTCCAAACTGTTCTGCCTGTGTCTGTGGGCGCTGTTCGTTCAGTTGTTCGTCTCTGGCCAGGCGAGTTGGCTGCTGTGGCTGACCTTCGGCCTGGGCATGCTGTCGCAGATCGAGGCCTTCGCCATTACGATGCGGCTGAAGACCTGGCGCTGCGACGTGCCGTCCGTGTTCGCCCTGGGGCGTCAGGTCTAATCGACATTCAGCGCCAAATTGTCATTCCGGGGCGTCCGTAGGACGAACCCGGAACCCAGGAGGCTCGCAATCCGGCGAACTACGTCTAGCAACGGCGTTGAGGCCCTGGGTTCCGGGTTCTTCGCTTCGCTCCGCCCCGGAATGACGATCTCAGATCGACTGAATGTCGATTGGTCCTAGGCCTCGGCCAAGGTCATCTGACCGCCGATCCATTCGACGCCCGCATGGCGCAGGGCGTCGTTGGCGGCCGCCTCGTCGCCCATCGCCTGTTCGGCGCGATACAGGACGTAATAGCTGTAGGGATCGTTCGGCCAGTCCTTCAGCAGTTCGCCAACCTTGGCCTTGGCCCCCGCCGCATCGCCCGACGCCAGCAGGGCGGCCGCCAGGCTGCGGCGCGTCGGATACCAGATCATCGGCGGATCGCCCCCTTCGGGGTTCATGGCCTGGATTTGCGCGGCCCGGCCATAGGCGGCGATGGCGGCGGGATAGTCGGCCTCGATCATGGCCGCCCGCCCCTCCAGCACCTTCTGAAACAGTTCGGCAAAGCCGGTCTGGCGATCCGCCATCGGCCCCTTGAACGCCTTGTCGGCCAACAGCGCGGCGATGCCCGCCGCCTCGGCCCGCACCGCCCGCGCGTCGCCGCGACGCGCCGCCGCCTCGCCCCGCGCATAGCGCCAGCCGACCCGCATTAGCGGCCGACCGGCGTCCGGCTCCGGCAGGGCCGTGACCTGGGCCGCCGTGCCGAACCGGCCGTACAAGGCATAGGCGTCGGCCGCCATGATCTGGCGATAGGCCCAGTAATCGTCCTCCCCCGCCTGGGGCGCGCCCAGCAGCGTCGGATAGGTCGCCATATACCAGTCGGCCAGTTCCAGCCCCTTTTCGGCCCCGCCCGCCATCAGGGCGCCGCCCATGCCGAAATGGATGTTGTGGGCGTGCAGTCTCATGCCGCGAATGCCGCCCGGCGGCCCGACCAGCCGGTCATAGGTCTTGTCCAGCGCCACGGCCTGGACATTGGACATCATCGCATCCTTGTAGCGCCCGACGCGATAGAAGGTGTGCGACGGCATATGCACCAGATGGCTGGCCCCCGGCGCCAGCAGGACCAGCCGCTCGCCATAGGCCAGGGCCCGGTGCGGATCGTCCGACCATTCGGTCAGGTGGATATACAGGTGGATGGCGCCGGGGTCGTTCGGCTTGACCGTCAGGGCGTGTTCCAGAATCGCCATCGCGCGGGTCACGGCCGGATCGGCCGCCTTGCCGCTCTTGTCCCACCACTCGCCCTCGGGCTGCAGCATCCAGGCGTCGGCGGCGATGCTGGCGATGGAGACGTCGTCGGGATGGCGTTTGGCGATCCGGTCCATGGCGCGGGCGAACCGCAGGGCGCGCGTATCCTCCTTGCCGGAATAACGCTGGATCAGGGCGTCGATCATCTGGCGCTGCACCGGCGTCGCGTCGCGGGCCAGCTGACGCGCCTCGCGCGCGACCCTCAGGCCCGTGGCGATCGATTCAGGATCGCCCCCGCCGCCGTTCAGATTCGGCCCGATGGCCCAGGCCTCGCCCCAGGCGCACATGCCGCACGACGGGTCCAGCTGACGCGCCTTTCGAAACGCCCGCACCGATTCGGAATGTTCGAACGCCCAGCGCAGCCGCACGCCATAGTCGAACCAGGCCTGGGCCTCGGGCGTCCTGGCATCCACCGGGAAGCCGTCGCTGCCGAAGCCGGGGACCATGACCATGTCCGCCGTCGGCTGGACGTCGCCGACCGCCCCCACCCGGCCGCAGACCTGGGGATTGGCGATCAGGGCCAGGGTGGCCGCCGTGGCGGTGGCGTCGGCGACCGCGACCGGCACGATCAGACAGGCGACCGAAACCGTCGCGACCCACAGACCCTTGCGCATCGCCGCCTCCCCGCGTTTGCGACGGTCATTGTGCGCCGAAATCGCGGACGCGCCAATGCGCAGCCGTTCAGGGGCGCGTGACGGCCAGCGTATCCTCGGGCCTGCCGTCGCCCATCGGCGCCGCGAGACCCAGCATCCGCGCCAGGAAGGGATGAACGTCCACGCTGTCCAGGTCGCTCAGCCGCCGTCCCGCAACCACGCCCGGTCCATGGGCGATGAAGATCGCGACCATCTCGGGCGCCTGATTGTCATAGCCATGGGCCCCGCCCGCGCGGGTCACGGGTCGGTCGCGCGTCGCGGTCAGCCAGCCGGTCTCGACCAGGCAGACGATCTGGGCCACGCGCGGATTGGAGCCATAGACCAGGCGCGCCGGCACGTCGGCCTTGTTCCAGCATTCCATGTGCGGATGCCGGCCGACCAGTTTCTGCTGCACCTCCGCCTCGCGGCCGGGCGCCGGGTCGGCGGTCAGCACCGCCCCGCCGTAACCGATCTTCAGCGCCGCCGGGTCGATGATGTCGTCGATCCAGACCACCCGGTCGGGCGAGGTCGCCGCCATGCCGTGATCGGACACCACCACCAGCAGGGTCCGGTCATACAGCCCCCTGGCCTTCAGCCCCTCGATCAGCCGCCCGATCGACGCATCGACCGAGGCCGCGGCCGCGCGCGTTTCCGGCGCATCCGGGCCGTTGCGGTGGCCGGCGGTATCGACGATGTCGAAATACAGGGTCTCCAACCTTGGCCGCTGATCCGCGGGCAGGTCCAGCCAGGACAGCAGCCGATCCACCCGCGCATCGCCCGGCATCCCCTGATCGAATGGCGCCCACTGGCTGGGGCGCACGCCGTGGATCTCGACCTCCGATCCCGGCCAGAACATGGTGCCGGTGCGCACCCCGGCCTTCTCGGCCGTGACCCAGATCGGCTCGCCCTGATCCCAGAAGCCGCTTTCCTTGCTGGCCATGGTGAAGACGCCTAGCTGCGCGTCCGTGAAGCGGTTGCCCACCACGCCGTGATGGTCGGGATGCAGACCCGTCACCAGCGTATAGTGGTTGGGAAAGGTCACGCTGGGGAACGACGGCCGCATCGGCCCGAACGCGCCGCCGGCGACCAGTCCGTCCAGCACCGGCGTCTGGCCCTTGCCCAGATAGTCCGGCCGGAACCCGTCGATGGAGATCAGGATCACCCGATCCGGCAGGGCCGCCTGAGCCTCTGCGCCCGCCACGCCCTGCGACGTCTGCACGGGCGGCGTCCCGGCGCAGGACGACAGGGCCAGGGCGCCGGCGGCGATCAGACCGGCGAGCGGGAAACGAAACATGGGCGACCTCGGATACGACACGAAACCATTGCCTAAACTTAATGCGCGACAGCCCCACGACGGCTTGTCGGAACATCGTTCTCGCGCCAAGCTTGCATCATGGACACCGTCATCGAAATCCGCGGCCTCACCAAGACCTATGGGGCGGTGAAGGCCCTGGACGGCCTGACGCTCTCGATCCCGCGTGGCGGGGTTTATGGGGTGCTGGGCCCCAACGGGGCGGGCAAGTCGACCCTGTTCCGCACCCTGCTGGGCCTGATTCGGCCGACCGAGGGCGACGCCACGGTGATGGGCGGCCGGATCGGCGATCCGGCGGCGATGCGCCGCATGGGTTCCATGATCGAGACCCCGCGCTTCCCCCCGTTCATGACCGCCCGCCAGGTTCTGGTCTGGCTGGCCCAGGCCCACGGCGGCGTCAGCGGGGCCGATATCGACAACTGGCTCCAGCGCGTCGGTCTGGCCGAGGCCGCAAACCGTCGCGTGCGCGGCTTTTCCGTCGGGATGCTGCAACGCCTGGGCGTCGCCGCCGCCCTGATGACCAAGCCCGATCTGGTCATTCTGGATGAACCGACCAGCGGCATGGACCCGCCCGGCATCCAGGAAATGCGCGCCCTGATCCGCAGCCTGGCCGACAACGACGGCGTGACCGTCATCCTGGCCAGCCACCAGCTTCAGGAGGTCCAGCGCGTCTGCGACCGCGTGGCCATCTTCAACAAGGGCAAGGTCATCACCGAGGGCCGGGTCTCGGACCTGACCGCCTCGGGCGAGCGTCTGCGCCTGTCCGTCACCCCCCTGGCCAAGGCCATGGCCGTGCTGGGCGAGCGCGCCGCGCTGGACGGCGACGCCCTTCTGGCCACGGCGCCCCGCGCCGAGGCCCCCGCCCTGATCAAGGCCCTGGTCGAAAACGGCGTCGATATCGAGGAGGCCCGCTGGATCGGCGCCGACCTGGAAGACGTCTTCATGAGCGAGACCGGCTGGACCGGCGTGCAGGAGCAAAACCGTGCTGGCTGACGCGATCCGATCCGAAACCTATCGCCTGTCGCGCAACCGCACCGCCTTGTTCTGGAGCGTGCTGTTCGTGCCGGTCATCGGCCTGCTGCTGGCCACCATCGGCTTCGTGGTCGCCAAGGCCAATGAGGCCAAGCTGGTCGGCAAGCTGCCGCCGGAACTGATGAAGGGCGGCCCGCTGGACCTGGGCCTGACCTTGGTCAAGAGCGCCGGCGACTTCGCCAACCCCGCCATCCTGATGTTCGTCCTGATCGGCGCGGCCACCATCTACGCCGGCGACTATCGCTGGGAGACCTGGCGGCTGATCAGCGCGCGAAACACCCGTTCCAACCTGCTGGCCGGCAAGGTCGTGGTGGTCGCCCTGTTGATGATCGCCGCCACCGTCGCCGCCCTGGTGTCCGACGTGATCGCCAGCCTGATCCAGGCGGCCGTGTTCGGCCGGGCCCTGACCTTCTCGATGACGGGCGGGGCGGCCGCAGACTTCGGCCTTCTGGCCCTGACCGGCTGGGCGCGCATCCTGCAGTTCACCATGCTGGGCCTGTTGGCGGCGGTCCTGACCCGCTCGCTTCTGGCCGCCCTGTTCGCGCCGCTGGTGATCGGCATCGGCCAGTTCTTCCTGCCGCAGATTCTGATGCCGATGGGCGTGACCCCGGACGGCTGGCTGCTGCCCCTGCTGTCGCCCGGCATGGCGACCGACCTGCTGAAAGCCGTCATCCAGGGCGGGACGGCGGCGGCGGACCTGCCGGATCATGCGGTGATCAAGGGCGTGCTCGGCCTGGCCCTGTGGATCGTCGTTCCCTTCGCCGCCGCCGTGGCCTGGTTCAACAAGCAGGACCTGTCGAAGGAATAGGCGGCGGCGGGCTGCGCTCGCCTTCCCGCACCAGCCAGTCGCGGAAGGCGTCCACGGCGGGGTCGCGCCGCCCCTCCGGCCGCAGGAAGGCGAACCACGACGCGCGCTCCTCAAAGCCGAACGGCGCGACCAGCCGCCCGGCCATGACGTCGGGCGCCACCAAGGCCCACGGCGCTATGGCCACGCCCAGGCCCGATGCGGCGGCCTCGACCAGCGAATGGTTGTGAGCGAACTCCCGCTCCGGCGCGTCGCTCTTCAACGTCACGCCCGCCAGGTCCGCCCACACCGTCCACGCCTGCCGGAAGGTGGCCGAGCGCAGACGCGGCGCCGCTCCGACCGCCTGAAGCGTGGGCATCTTCGCCATCAGACCCGGCGCGCCGACCGGCCCCTGATGCTGGGACAGAAACCGCGTGTTTTCGGTGCGGACATGGCGCTGATCCGGCTCCACGATGCGGATGGCGCCGTCGAACCGATCCCGGCGAAAGTCGACCGGCAGATAGGATTCCGATAGCCGCACCCTGACCTCGGGATGCGCGTCCAGAAAGTGCGGCAGGCGCGGGATCAACCATTTCAGCGCAAAGGTGCCCAGGCAGGAAATCTCGATCTCGCGCACCGCCTCGCCCCGCGCCTGAGACACCGCATCGGTGATCGCGCCAAATGCGGGCGTCAGAGCGTCCGCCAACCGACGGCCGGCCTCCGTCAGGACGAGAGCATGGCGCGGCCCGCTGACCAGCCGCACGCCCAGCGCGGCCTGAAGCGCCGCGATCTGGCGGCTGACCGCGCCATGGGTGACGCACAGTTCGGCCGCCGCCCGCGTCATGCTGGCGTGGCGGGCAAAGACCTCGAAGGTTCGCAGCGCATTCAACGGCGGCGGCGCACGGCCCGTCATGTGACCTCCCCTCACACAGACCTGACCGCATAATCGATTTCCCGGCGCGCGCCTATCGGCTTCAACCTGGCCGATGTCGCACCTCGATCCGCCGCCCCGCCCGCCTCGCCGTCCGCTGCATGACCAGATCGCCTACGGCCTGTGCATTCTCGTCATATGGCTCACGGCCTTTGCAGCCATGATCGACAGCTAGCGGCTCAGAGCGCAGTTGGCAGCGGCCATGCTTCACGCGAACGTCGGATGGCATCGGTCAGGTCAGCCCTGACGCCGCCTCGCGCGAGGCAGACCTTCATCAGGCCAGGATAATCGAACGTCGCAGGATCGTTCAGAACTTGCCGAAGCTCTTCAGGCCAAGTCACGACGCTTGCCTCGTCCATCTGGTCTTCTCGCGGCAGATTCCACCGCCATGCCGTTTCGGCTTGACCGTCATTTTCGACACAGGCTCGTTCCTCGAACCGCAGTCGTGCCGTGGCGGTAAACCCCATCCTCCGATTCAAATCCTTCGACTGACTGGTAGTTGACACGAACAACAGACAACTCCCCGTCAGTTCATGTCG
This sequence comes from Brevundimonas sp. UBA6550, assembly GCF_002434505.1. GTDB lineage: Bacteria > Pseudomonadota > Alphaproteobacteria > Caulobacterales > Caulobacteraceae > Brevundimonas. The sequence continues at coordinate 23,517 of NZ_DJKE01000008.1, read as the reverse complement.
CCGAACGATCAATCCCGCCAGAGCAACGGCCTCGTCCTTGACATCCTTTTTGTTCTCGACCGTGAAAGGCTCGGCCTCGCCTGTTTCCACACAAGGATTGTCTGCACGTTCCAACCAACTTGGCTGTTTGGCTGTCGGCAGGAGCGAAAGCGGCAACAAGGCCACGCCCAAAACGATCAACGGGGACTGAATCGCCAAATCCTTTGCCGTGGTCTGATAGGGAGCGGCGACAGTCACCTCAGCCAAATCCGACGCGGCGAAGCACGGCGGATCAAGATGACGGCCGCACAACAGATCCCCTGCCGGTACGACGCCGCCCAAGCTGACGCTTTCCCCGCCCCTCCTGACGCCGGTGATCAACTCGCCGCGCTGGAAAATACCTCCAGCGGAAAGGCCATCAGTCGTCACAGTCTGAAACGACCGGATCGGCATACATCCGCCAAGCAAGGCGCAGAAGAGCAAGGTCGGAATCGTGCGGCTCATAACCAGAGCATGGCTCAACCGGAGCGTGTCGCAAAGCAAAAGGGCGGCCGGATCGCTCCGACCGCCCTTTCGGCGTCTGGTCTTTCGACCGGGTCTTAGTCTTCGTCGCCTTCATAGGCCAGGACCGGACCGGAGTCCTTGCCCTTGGCCTCGACGTCGCGATCGACGAACTCGATCACGGCCATCGGGGCGTTGTCGCCGTGGCGGAAGCCGGCCTTCATGATGCGGATATAGCCGCCGTTGCGCTCGCTGTAGCGCGGGCCCAGCGTCTCGAACAGCTTGCCGACCTGCGGCACGTCGCGAACCTGGCTGATGGCCTGACGACGGGCGTGCAGATCGCCCTTCTTGGCCAGGGTGACCAGCTTCTCGACGAAGGGACGCAGTTCCTTGGCCTTGGGCAGGGTCGTGGTGATTTGCTCGTGCTTGATCAGCGAGGCGGCCATGTTCGCGAACATGGCGGTGCGGTGGCTGGTCGTGCGACCGAGTTTACGATGGGCGGCGCCGTGGCGCATCAGGGTCTCTCCTACTCCGGGCCCGGTATCTCCTGACAGGAGACCTAGGCCCGTAATCTTCTAACCGCCCCGTCATTCTCCTCGAAAGGAGACGGGCGGAGGGTTGAACTTAGATCTGGTCGTCGAACTTCTTGGCCAGATCTTCGATGTTTTCGGGCGGCCAGTTCGGCACATCCATGCCGAGGCTGAGGCCCATCGTCGCGAGAACTTCCTTGATCTCGTTCAGCGACTTGCGGCCGAAGTTCGGGGTGCGAAGCATTTCGCCCTCGGTCTTCTGGATCAGGTCGCCGATGTAGACGATGTTGTCGTTCTTCAAGCAGTTGGCCGAACGGACCGACAGCTCCAGCTCGTCCACCTTCTTCAGCAGCGCCGGGTTGAAGGGCAGGTCGGGCTTGCCGTCCGACTGCTCGACAGCCTTCTTGGGCTCTTCGAAGGTGATGAAGATCTGCAGTTGGTCCTGCAGGATGCGCGCGGCGTAGGCCACGGCGTCCACAGGCGTCACCGCGCCGTTGGTTTCGACTTCCAGCAGCAGCTTGTCATAGTCCAGCGACTGGCCCTGACGGGTCGGCTCGACGCGATAGGCCACCTTCTTGACCGGCGAATACAGCGCATCCACGGCGATCAGGCCGATGGGGGCGTCTTCCGGCCGGTTCAGTTCGGCCGCGACATAGCCCTTGCCGTTCTGGACGGTCAGTTCCATGCGCACCGAGGCGCCGTCGTCCAGCGTGCAGATGACGTGATCGGGGTTCAGAACCTCGATGTCGGCCGGCACGTCAATCTGGCCGGCCGTCACCGCGCCGGGGCCCGTGGCGCGCAGGGTCATGCGCTTGGGGCCTTCGGCGTGCATGCGCAGCGCCAGTTGCTTGATGTTCAGGACGATGTCGACCACGTCTTCGCGCACGCCTTCCAGCGACGAGAACTCATGGACCACGCCGTCGATCTGGATGGCGGTGACCGCCGCGCCTTGCAGCGAGGACAGCAGAACGCGACGGAGCGCGTTGCCGAGGGTCACGCCGAAGCCACGCTCGAGGGGCTCGGCCACCAGGCGCGCCTTGCGCTGGGCGTCGGAACCGGTCTCGATCTGGGGCTTCTCGGGACGGATCAGCTCTTGCCAGTTTCTTTCGATCATTTTGTCCCTCGAACGGGTTTCGTCGGCTCCGGCCTTGTCGACGAGGCCATGGTGGAGCCGACGGAGATGGGGTGTGCCTTGAACGAAGTCGCGATTAGACGCGACGACGCTTGGGCGGACGGCAACCGTTGTGCGGCATCGGGGTGACGTCGCGGATGGTCGTGATCGTCAGGCCGACCGACTGCAGCGCGCGCAGGGCCGATTCACGGCCGGAACCCGGACCCGAAACGTTCACTTCCAGCGTCTTCACGCCGTGTTCCTGCGCCTTCTTGCCGGCGTCTTCCGCAGCCATCTGGGCGGCGTAAGGGGTCGACTTGCGCGAACCCTTGAAGCCCATGTGACCGGCCGAAGACCACGAGATCGCGTTGCCCTGGGCATCGGTGATCGTGATCATGGTGTTGTTGAACGAAGCATTCACGTGGGCGACGCCCGAGGTGATGTTCTTGCGCTCGCGCTTCTTTACGCGACCCGGTTCCTTGGCCATGTGTCTGTCTTACTTCTTCTTGCCGGCGATCGGCTTGGCGGGACCCTTGCGGGTGCGGGCGTTCGTATGGGTGCGCTGGCCGCGGACCGGCAGGCCCTTGCGGTGACGCAGGCCGCGATAGCAGGCCAGGTCCATCAGACGCTTGATGTTCATCGACGTCTCGCGGCGCAGGTCGCCCTCGACGGTGTGATCCTTGTCGATCGTTTCGCGGATCGACAGGACTTCGGCGTCCGTCAGCTGGTTCACGCGACGGGCGGGCTCGATGCCCACCTTCTCGGTGATGTCCTTGGCGGCGGCGGGGCCGATGCCATGGATGTACTGAAGCGCGATTTCCACGCGCTTGTTGGTCGGGATGTTGACGCCAGCAATACGGGCCACGAAATTCTCCAGATACGCGTTAGTCAGACGCAACAAACGCTCCGGTTAACAAACCAGGAGCGTGGCGCCCTTCGCGGGAAGGCGCCCTTATACAGATGATTCACAGGGCGTCAACGTCTGCCGTGGATCAACGCGGCGGGCGGCCGAAATCGACGCCGACGGTGACGCGCTGGCCCTCGACGGGGCGGCCGTTCTCGGTCGGCGGCTGGAAACGAAAGACGCCCGACACCTGCAGGCCCGCCGCGCCGAAGCCCAGGCCCGGCGGCGTCTCGTCCACGACGCGACAATCGTCCAGTCGGTTGTCCAGCCGGATGACGCACGACAGTTCGGCCCGGCCATAGCGGCTGCGGGCGGCCGGCGGGTGGTTGGCGCGAATCTGGCCGATCGTGGGGCCCGTCAACAGGCGCGGTCCTGTCGAGCCGCTTCCCGGACCCGATCCCGACCCGACGCCGGAGCCGCTGCCTGTCCCCTGCCCGCCCTGGCCGAAGCCCGGCTGGGGCGAGGGCGCGGGCGCGACGCCGACGACGGGCGCAGGGGTCGGCGCCTGTTTCGGCGGGGCCGGCAGTTCGGGCGCTCGCGGCTGTTTCGGCGGCGGGGGCGTGTGGATGCGGGAAGGCGCAGCGGGGGCGCCGCCGCCGGTCTGCGGCGCCGGCGGCTGTTCGGACGCCGGCGGCGGCGGATCGTACAGCACCACCTCGAAGGGCTGCGGCTCGGGCGCAGTCGGAACCTGCGGCGTCCGGCCGTCGATCCGGCCTAGCAGCAGGAACAGCCCCGTCTGCGCCCCGGCGACGGCGCAGAAAACGGCGAAGGCGCGCCAGCGTCTGCGGGCGCGCCTCTTGTCGGGATTGGCGTCGTCGTCGATCATCGGACGTCTAACGCCCGAGGCCGGCTTTGGTCACGCCAGGGCGGCGTCGATGGCCTTGGCGACCGAGTCGATAGAGCCCATGCCGTCCGCCTCGGTCAGCTTGCCCTGCTTTTCGTAATAGGGAAGCAGCGGGGCGGTGTTGCGGTTATAGGCCTCCAGCCGGACCTTGAACGATTCCGGATTGTCGTCTGGCCGGCCTTGGTCGGCGAACCGCTTGGCGATCCGTTCGGTCAGGGCGGCGTCGTCCACCTTCAGCCGCACGACGGCGTCGATCTGCGCGTCGCGCTTGGCCAGCATGGCGTCCAGGGCCTCGGCCTGGGCCACGGTGCGGGGAAATCCGTCGAAGATGGCGCCGCCGGCGGCCTCGGCCTCGGGCAGACGATCCTCGATCAGGGCGATGACGATCTCGTCGGTGACCAGATCGCCGCGCGCCAGCACGTCCTTGACCTTGACGCCCAGCTCCGAGCCCGAGGCGATGGCCGCCCGCAGCATGTCGCCGGTGGAGAGCTGGACCATGCCCTTCTCTTCCACCAGCCGCTTGGCCTGGGTGCCCTTGCCCGCCGCCGGCGGTCCGAACAGGATCAAGTTCACGCTATCAGCCCTCCCCTGGGCGTCTCTGTCGGCTTGAAGTTAGCGACGCACCGGCGTCGGCGCGCCGCGACCGCCACGACCACGCAGCTTGGCCTTCTTGATCAGGCCTTCGTACTGGTGGGCCAGCAGTTGGGACTGAATCTGGGCCACAGTGTCCATGGTGACCGAGACCACGATCAAGATAGACGTTCCGCCAAAGTACAGGCTGTTGCCGAACTGGCTGACGATGAACTCCGGCAGCAGGCAGACGGCGGTGATATAGGCCGCGCCGATCACCGTCAGCCGGGTCAGCACATAGTCCAGATATTCCGCCGTGCGCTTGCCCGGACGGATCCCCGGCAGGAAGCCGCCGTATTTCCGCAGGTTCTCGGCCGTGTCTTCAGGGTTGAAGGTGATCGAGGTGTAGAAGAAGCAGAAGAAGACGATCAGGGCGGCGTACAGCGCCATGAACAGCGGCTGGCCATGCGTCAGCTGCGCCGTCACCAGCGGCAGCCAGCTCATCCAGCTGGGCAGGTCGGCGTTGGCCGTCATGGTCGCAACCGTCGTCGGCAGCATCAGCAGCGACGAGGCGAAGATCGGCGGGATCACGCCGGCGGTGTTGACCTTCAGCGGCAGGAACGAACGCTCGCCCCCGGCCATGCGATTGCCTTCCTGGCGCTTCGGATACTGGATCAGAAGACGGCGCTGGGCGCGTTCCATGAAGACGATGAAGACCACGGTGGCCACGGCCAGGACGGCGATGAACAGCAGGGCGAAGGCCGACATCTGGCCTTGCTGGGCCAGGCCCAGCAGACGCGCGATGGTGGACGGCAGGACCGCCACGATGCCGGCGAAGATGATCAGCGAGATGCCATTGCCGACGCCGCGCGCCGTCACCTGCTCACCCAGCCACATCAGGAACATGGTGCCGCCGGTCAGGGTCACGACCGTCGAGGCGATGAAGAAGACGCCGGGATTGTCGACCAGGCCCGCCGTGCTGTTCAGGCCGGCGGCGATGCCGAACGACTGCGCCAGCGCCAGGAACACCGTCAGATAGCGGGTGTACTGGTTCAGCTGCTTGCGGCCGCTTTCGCCGCCTTCCTTCTTCAGCTTCTCCCAGGGCGGATACACCGTGCCCATCAGCTGCACGATGATGGACGCCGAGATGTAGGGCATCACGTTCAGCGCGAAGATGGCCATACGCTCGACCGCGCCGCCCGAGAACATGTTGAACATGTCCAAGATGCCGCGCTGGCCCGAGGGGTCCTGGAAGAACTGCAGGAAGGCCTGCGAGTTGATGCCCGGGATCGGCACATAGGTGCCGATGCGATAGACCAGAAGCGCGCCCAGCGTGAACAGCAGGCGCTTGTGCAGCTCGGTCGCTTTCGCGAACGAGCCGATGTTCATATTGGCGGCGAGTTGTTCTGCGGCCGAAGCCATTATGCGTCCCCACGACTGATTGAGTCGTCAGATAGGCGAGAAGCGGCGCTCTTGCGAGGCCGCTTCCGTTCTTTCGTCGTCGCAGGTGTAATCAGGCCACGGCCTAATAGCCGCGACGACGTGTTGCTTAGGCTTTGGCGGCGGCGCGCTTGGTACGGGCCGAGATCTTGTTCTCGTCGCCGCGCGGAGCCTTCGGCGCCGGGGCCTTGCCCTTGGCGGCGTTGCGCTTCTCGACGCGCGCGGCGGCCTTGGCTTCGGCTTCGATGCGTTGTTCGACGACCGAACCGCCGGCGGCTTCGATGACCTTCTTGGCGCCGGCCGTGGCCGACCAGACGACCAGGTTCAGCGCCTGCTTCACTTCGCCGGTGCCCAGCAGACGCACGCCGTCCTTGACGCGACGGATCACGCCGGCGGCGACCAGGGCGTCGCCCTTCAGTTCCGACTTGGCGTCCAGCTTGCCGGCGTCGATGGCGTCCTGCAGGCGCCACAGGTTCACTTCAGCCAGCTTCAGGGCGTTGGGATTGTTGAAGCCGCGCTTGGGCATACGCATGTACAGCGGCATCTGGCCGCCTTCGAAGCCCAGCAGGCTGACGCCCGTACGCGACTTCTGACCCTTGACGCCGCGACCGGCGGTCTTGCCCTTGCCCGAGCCGGGGCCACGGCCGACACGCATGCGCTTCTTGTGCGCGCCTTCGTTGTCGCGGATTTCGTTCAGTTTCATGTGCCTGATCCTTTCGGGTGCTAGCGCCCGGAACAGTCGTCCAGACTCGGCGGTGAAAAAATGAAGGGCCGCTTCTAGGCGGCCCCTCGGGTATCTGCAAGTGCAGAAACGCCCTCCCCCGGTTTCGGGAGAGGGCGCAACGTCTTACTTTTCGACGATCTCGGTCAGGTGGGCGACCTTTGCGATCATCCCACGAACCGAAGGCGTGTCCTCCAGGGTCGATTCACGACCCAGGCGGTTCAGCCCCAGGCCCACCAGGGTGGCGCGCTGGTCGTTCTTGCGGCGGATCGGCGAACCGGTCTGCTTGACGGTGACGGTCTTCTTCTCGGCCATGATCAGGACTCCACGGCTTCGGGCGTCGAGGCGCCGTCGTTGCGGCGGCCCATCAGGTCGGCGACCTTCTTGCCACGCTTCGAGGCGACCTGACGCGGCGACGACTGGACCTTCAGGGCCTCGAACGTCGCACGGATCATGTTGTAGGGGTTCGACGAGCCGGTCGACTTGCCCACGACGTCCTGGACGCCCAGGGTTTCGAGGACAGCACGCATCGGACCGCCGGCGATGACGCCGGTGCCGGGAGGGGCCGCGCGCATCATGATCTTGCCGGCGCCCCAACGGCCGTTGCCGTCGTGGTGCAGGGTGCGGTTCTCGCGCAGCGGAACGCGGATCATCGTCTTCTTGGCTTCTTCCGTCGCCTTGCGGATGGCTTCCGGCACTTCACGCGCCTTGCCGTGACCGAAGCCGACGCGGCCCTTGCCGTCGCCGACGACCATCAGGGCTGCGAAGCTGAAGCGACGGCCGCCCTTCACGGTGGCGGCGACGCGGTTGATGTGAACCAGCTTCTCGACGATGTCCGAATCCGGGCCATCGACAGCGGGAGCGTTGCGGTTGTCACGACGGTTGCGATCGTTGCCGCCGCCGCCGCGTTGGGGTTGTTGCGCCATCTGTCGCGTCCCTTAGAAGTTCAGGCCGGCTTCACGCGCGGCTTCCGCCAGCGCCTTCACCCGTCCGTGATAGATGTACTCGCCGCGGTCGAAGACGACGTCCTTGACGCCCTTCTCGATGGCGCGTTCGGCGATCAGCTTGCCGATCGCGGCGGCCGCGGCCGTGTCCGAACCGCGCTTGCCCTTGCCGCCTTCCAGCGACGAGGCCGACGCGACGGTCACGCCCTGGGCGTCGTCGATGATCTGGGCCGAGATGTTCTTGTCCGAACGATAGACCGACAGACGCAGACGACCGTTGGCGACAGCCTTCAGGCGACGGCGAGTGCGCTCCGAGCGGCGCTTGGCTTGTTGTCGAAGAGAAAGAGCCATGACTTACTTCTTCTTGCCTTCCTTGCGACGGACCTTCTCGCCCGCGTAACGGACGCCCTTGCCCTTGTAGGGTTCCGGCGGACGCAGCTTGCGGATGACCGCGGCGACCTGACCCACAGCCTGCTTGTCCGAGCCCGAGATCTTGATCTCGGTCTGCTTGGGCACAGCGAAGCTGACGCCGGCCGGCGGGTCGATATCGACTTCGTGCGAGAAGCCGAGTTGCAGCGACAGGGCGTTGCCCTTCATCGCGGCGCGGTAACCCACGCCGACCAGTTCCAGCGACTTTTCGAAGCCTTCGGTGACGCCGGTGACCATGTTGTCGACCAGGGTCCGCGACAGACCCCACATCGCGCGGGCGCGAGGGGTGTCCGAACGCGGGGTCAGCGACAGGTCGTCGCCTTCCTGCTTGACTTCGATCTCGTCGGCGACCGTCCAGGCGCGTTCGCCCTTGGGACCCTTGACGGTGATGTTCTGGCCGTCGAGCGCGACAGTCACGCCCTTCGGCACGGCGATGGTTTTCTTGCCAATACGGGACATATCAGTAGACCCTGCAGAGGACTTCGCCGCCGACATTGGCGTCGCGAGCGGCGGCGTCGGACATGACGCCCTTCGAAGTCGAGAGGATCGAGATGCCGAGGCCGTTCTTGATCGGCTTCAGATCGCCGATCGCCGAATAGACGCGGCGGCCCGGCTTGGACACGCGCGCGATCTCGGCGATGACGGGCTGGCCGTCGAAGTATTTCAGCTCGATCTCGAACTGCGGAAACTCACCCGGGTTCTGAACCAGGTTGTAGCCGCGGATGTAGCCTTCGTCCTGCAGCACGTCCAGGACGCGCTGGCGCAGACGCGAAGCGGGGGTCAGCACCTTGGAACGCTTGCGGGTCGCCGCGTTCTTGATGCGAGCGATCATGTCGCTCAGGGGATCGTTGATCATCATGTCTGTTCGCTCCCCTTACCAGCTCGACTTCGTCAGGCCGGGAATCTGGCCCAGGTTGCCCAGTTCACGCAGCGCGATCCGGCTCATCTTGAGCTTGCGATAGAACGCACGCGGGCGACCCGTCACTTCGCAACGGTTGCGAATGCGGCTAGGCGCGGAGTTGCGCGGCAGGGCGGCCAGTTGCAGGCGCGCCTCGAAGCGCTCCTCCAGCGGCAGGTTTTCGTCGTTGGCGGTCGCCTTCAGGGCGGCCCGCTTTGCGGCATACTTCGCAACCAACGCCTTGACGGCCTCGTTGCGGTTTACGGCGCTCTTCTTAGCCATTGTGCTCTTCCCTTCCCGCTCAGTTCTTCACGAACGGGAACTTGAACTCGGTGAGGAGAGCCTTGGCTTCCTCATCGGTCTTGGCCGTGGTGCAGACGACAATGTCCATGCCCCACATCTGATCGATCTGGTCGTAGTTGATCTCGGGGAACACGATGTGTTCCTTCAGACCGGTGGCGTAGTTGCCGCGACCATCGAAGGACGTGCCCTTCAGACCACGGAAATCCTTCACGCGCGGCAGCGCGATCGTGATGAACCGGTCCAGGAACTCGTACATCTGGTCGCCGCGCAGCGTGACCTTGCCGCCGATGACCATGCCTTCACGCAGCTTGAAGCCGGCGATGGAGTTGCGGGCCTTGGTGGCGACAGCCTTCTGGCCGGCGATGGCCGTCAGGTCCTTGAGGGCGGTGTTCACCTTCTTGGAGTCCGCGACGGCTTCGCCGATGCCCATGTTCAGGACGATCTTGTCCAGCTTGGGCACCTGCATTTCGTTCGTATAGCCGAACTTTTCCTTCATCACCTGGCGGATGCGCGAGTGATATTCGCCCTTGAGGCGCGGAGCGTATTTCTCGGTCGCCATCAGATGACGTCTCCCGTCGTCTTGGCGATGCGGACCTTGGCGTCCCCATCGATCTTGAAGCCGACGCGGGTCGCCTTGCCGTTGGCGTCGGCGATCGCGACGTTCGACAGGTGAAGCGAGGCTTCCTTGTTCTTGATGCCGCCTTGCGGGTCAGCCTGGCTCGGGCGCGTATGGCGCTGAACCATGTTGACGCCTTCGACGACGACGCGGTTTTCGGAAGGCAGGACCTTCAGCACGTTGCCCGTGCGGCCCTTGTCCTTGCCGGTGAGGACGACGACACGGTCGCCCTTCTTGATCTTGGCGGCCATGTTACAGGACCTCCGGAGCCAGCGAGATGATCTTCATGTGGTTCTTGGCGCGCAGTTCGCGGGGAACCGGGCCGAAGATCCGCGTGCCAACCGGCTCGTTCGCCTTGTTGACGATGACGGCGGCCGACTTGTCGAAGCGGATGACCGAGCCGTCCTTGCGTTGGATGTCCTTGGCGGTGCGCACGACGATGGCGCGAACGACGTCGCCCTTCTTCACGCGGCCGCGCGGGATGGCTTCCTTCACGGAGGCGACGATTGTGTCGCCGATCGAGGCGTAGCGGCGCTTGGAGCCGCCCAACACCTTGATGCACATGACCCGGCGGGCGCCCGAATTATCGGCCACTTCCAGGTTAGTTTGCATCTGGATCATAAGATCAGATCCTTCTGATTACGAGGCCGAGGCCGGGGAGATGACTTCCCAGCGCTTCAGCTTGGACTTCGGGGCGCACTCGACGATGCGAGCGATGTCGCCGACCTTGAGCGCGTTGGCTTCGTCGTGCGCGTGATACTTCTTGGAGGACCGGACGGTCTTCTTCAGAAGCGGGTGGAGCAGCGTGCGCTCCACCTTCACGACGACGGTCTTTTCGCCCTTGTCGGACACGACCACGCCTTCGAGAATTCGCTTGGGCATATTCGTTTCCTTACGAGGCCGCACGCTTCTCGCGCAGAAGCGTCGAGATGCGGGCGATGTCTTTGCGCACTTCACCCACGCGGTGGGTCTTTTCCATTTGGCCGGTGGCCGCCTGGAAGCGCAGGTTGAACTGTTCCTTCTTGAGCTTCAGCAGCTCGTCGGCCAGTTGGTCGGTCGTTTGCGACCGCAGATCGGCGATCTTGGTCATTAGGCGGCTACCTCGACATGAGCGACGCCGGCGTCGATGCGGGTCACCACCTTGGTGCGGACCGGCAGCTTGGCTGCGCCGAGACGGAGCGCTTCGCGGGCGACATCGTCCGGAACGCCGTCGATTTCAAACAGGATACGGCCAGGGTGGCAGCGCGCGGCCCAGTGGTCCACGGCGCCCTTGCCCTTACCCATCCGGACTTCGGCCGGCTTGCCCGTGACGGGCAGGTCGGGGAAGACGCGGATCCAGACGCGGCCTTGGCGCTTCATCTGGCGAGTGATCGCGCGGCGAGCCGCTTCGATCTGACGCGCGGTGATGCGTTCCGGCTCCAGCGTCTTCAGGCCGTACGACCCGAAGTTCAGCGAGAAGCCGCCCTTGGCCGAGCCGTGGATGCGGCCCTTGAAGGCCTTGCGGTACTTGGTCTTCTTCGGTTGCAACATGACTTAGTTCTCACGTCCCCGGTCGCGACGCGGACCGCGGTCGCCACGGGGGCCGCCGCGTTCGCGGCCTTCGTTCGAGGACGGACCCGAGGCTTCCTGGGCCCAACGCTTGTCCTGGGCCATCGGATCGTGCTCGAGCACTTCACCCTTAAACACCCAGACCTTCACGCCGATGATGCCGTAGGTCGTCTTGGCTTCGTAGAAGCCGTAGTCGATGTCGGCGCGCAGGGTGTGAAGCGGCACGCGACCTTCGCGGTACCATTCCATCCGTGCGATTTCCGCGCCGCCCAGACGACCCGAGACATTCATACGAATGCCCTTGGCGCCCAGACGCATGGCCGACTGCATCGAACGCTTCATGGCGCGACGGAAGGCCACGCGGCGTTCCAGCTGCTGCGCGATGTTCTCGGCGATCAGCTGCGCATCGGTTTCCGGCTTGCGGACTTCGATGATGTTCAGGTGAACTTCACCCTCGGTGCGCGCCGAGATGTCCTTGCGGAGCTTCTCGATGTCAGCGCCCTTCTTGCCGATCACGACGCCCGGACGGGCGGCGTAGATGGTGATGCGGCACTTCTTGTGCGGGCGCTCGATGATGATGCGCGATACGCCGGCGGCGGCCAGACGCTCCTTCAGCCACTCGCGCAGCTTCAGGTCCTGGTGCAGCAGGCGGGAATAGTCGGCGCCGGCGGCGAACCAACGGCTGTCCCACGTGCGGTTCACGCCGAGGCGCAGACCGACCGGATTGATTTTCTGTCCCATCAGGCGGCCTCGCCGGCTTCACGGACCACGATGGTGATCTCGCTGAACGGTTTCAGGATGCGCGACGAGCGACCGCGAGCACGGCTCGCGAAACGCTTCATCACCAGGTTCTTGCCCACGAAGGCCTCGGCGACGACCAGGTTGTCGATGTCGAGGTTGTGGTTGTTCTCGGCGTTGGAGATCGCCGAATACAGGACCTTGCGGACGTCGCCGGCGATGCGCTTACGGCTGAATTCCAGCTCGTTCAGCGCCTTCTGCACCGGCATGCCGCGGATCGAGGCGGCCACCAGGTTCAGCTTCTGAGGGCTGATGCGGACGTTGACCAGCTTGGCGCGGGCCTCGGTCGGGGCGACCCGACGGATGTTCTTGGTCTGGGCCATCGGTTACTTCCTTTTGGCCTTCTTGTCCGCCGCGTGGCCCGGGAAGTTCCGGGTCGGGGCGAACTCGCCGAGCTTCATGCCGACCATCTCTTCCGAGACCGACACGGGCACGTGCTTCTGACCGTTATGGACGCCGAACGTCAGACCGACGAACTGCGGCAGGATGGTGGAGCGGCGCGACCAGGTCTTGATCACGTCCTTGCGGCCCGACGATTGAACGGCGTCGGCCTTCTTGAGCAGATACCCGTCGACAAACGGGCCTTTCCAGGAGGAGCGGGCCATTCTTAGCGAGCCTTCTTAACGTGGCGGGTACGGATGATGTACTTGTCCGTAGCCTTGTTCTTACGGGTGCGGGTGCCCTTGGTGTCCTTGCCCCACGGCGTGACAGGGGTGCGACCACCAGAGGTCCGGCCTTCACCACCACCATGCGGGTGGTCGATCGGGTTCATGGCGACGCCGCGGACGTGCGGACGCCAGCCCATGTGACGCTTGCGACCGGCCTTGCCCAGGTTCTGGTTCATGTGATCGGGGTTGGAAACCGCGCCCACCGTGGCGATGCAGCCGTCCAGGACCATGCGCAGCTCGCCCGAGCCAAGACGGATCTGGGCGTAGCCCTGATCGCGACCCACCAGCTGGGCGTAGGCGCCGGCCGAACGGGCCAGCTGGGCGCCCTTGCCCGGCTTCATTTCGATGTTGTGGATGATCGTACCCACCGGCATCGAACGCAGCGGCATGGCGTTGCCAGGCTTCACGTCGGTCTTTTCGCCCGCGATGATCGTGTCGCCCGCCTTAAGGCGTTGCGGCGCGATGATGTAGGTCTTCTCGCCATCGGCATAGGTGACCAGGGCGATGAAGGCCGTGCGGTTCGGGTCGTATTCCAGACGCTCGACCGTGCCGACCATGTCCCACTTGCGACGCTTGAAGTCGATCTTGCGGTACAGGGTCTTGGCGCCGCCGCCACGGAAGCGGACCGCGATGCGACCGCCCTGCCCGCGTCCGCCCGACTTGGTCAGGCCTTCGGTCAGCGACTTTTCCGGACGGCCCTTGTGGAGTTCCGAACGGTCGACCAGCACGAGGGCGCGACGGCCCGGCGAAGTCGGATTGTAGGTTTTCAAGGCCATCTGATCAGAGCCCCGTGGTGACGTCGATCGACTGGCCGTCGGCCAGCGTCACGATCGCTTTTTTGATGTCGACGCGACGACCCAGGATGCCCCGGAAGCGCTTGGTCTTGCCCTTTTGGACCAGGGTGTTGACCTTGACGACGTTGACTTTGAACAGGCTTTCGACCGCGGCTGCGATCTCGTCCTTGGACGCCGTGTCGGCGACGCGGAAGACGACCTTATTCTGCTCGGACAGGATCGTGGCCTTTTCGGTGATCACCGGGGCCAGGATGGTGTCGTAGTGCTTGGCGGTAGGTTGAGCGGCCATTACGCGGCTTCCTTATCGCTGAAGCGGGCTTCGATCGCCTCGATGGCGGCCTTGGTCAGCACCAGCTTGTCCGCGCGCAGGATGTCATAGACGTTCAGGCCGGCGTTCGGCAGCACGTCGATGTGCGGGATGTTGCGTGCGGCCAGGCCGAAGTTCGTGTCGACTTCGGGACCCGCGATGATGAGAGCCTTGGTCCAGCCCAGCTTGCCGAACGTCTCGCGCAGGGCGGCCGTCTTGGCTTCCTTGACCGAGACGGTGTCGACGACGATCAGGTCGCCGGACTTGGCCTTGGAGGACAGGGCGTGACGCAGAGCGAGCGCGCGGATCTTCTTCGGCAGCGAGAAGCCGTGGTCGCGAACGACCGGACCGAAGGCGCGCGAGCCGCCGATGAACTGCGGCGCACGGCGCGAACCGTGACGAGCGCCGCCGGTGCCCTTCTGCTTGTACATCTTCTTGCCCGTGCGAGAGTTCTCGTTACGGGTTTGAACCTTGTGCGTGCCGGCGCGGCGCTTGGCCAGTTGCCAGTTGACGGTGCGGGCCAGGATGTCGCCGCGGATGGCGTCGATGCCGAAGACGGCGTCCGACAGCTCCACGTCGCCAGCAGACTTGCCGTCGAGTTGGATGACAGAGAGTTTCATTACGCTTCACCGCCTTCGGTCGCTTCGACAGGGGCTTCTTCAGCCGGGGTCGAGGCGGGTTGAGCAGCAGACTTGCTCGACTTCAGCGCGCCGGGGAACGGAGCGTCGGCCGGGCGAGCCTTCTTGATGGCGTCGCGAACCTTGACGTAGCTGCCGTCGTGACCCGGGACGGCGCCCTTGATCAGGATCAGGCCACGCTCGGCGTCCACGCGGACGACGGTCAGGTTCTGGGTGGTGACGGTTTCGGTGCCGTAGTGGCCGGCCATCTTCTTGCCGGGGAACGTGCGACCCGGGTCCTGACGGTTACCCGTCGAACCGTGCGAACGGTGCGAGACCGAGACGCCGTGGGTGGCGCGAAGGCCGCCGAAGTTCCAGCGCTTCATGGCGCCGGCGAAACCCTTACCGATGGTCTCGCCCTGGATGTCCACCTTCTGGCCGACCAGGAAGTGTTCGGCCGACAGTTCGGCGCCCACGTCCAGCAGACCGTCCGCATCGACGCGGAACTCGGTGACATAGGCCTTGGGTTCGACTTCCGCCTTGGCGAAGGTCTCGCGTTGAGCCTTGTTGGTGTTCTTGGCCTTCTTCGTGCCAGCGCCCAGCTGGAGAGCGACGTAGCCGTCACGCTCCTGGGTACGTTGGCCGACGACTTGGCAGCCGTCGAGCTGCAGCACAGTGACCGGTACGTGCGCGCCGTCATCGGCGAACACGCGGGTCATGCCCAGCTTCTTGGCGATCACGCCCGTGCGCATCGGATCCCGCCTCTTTCTACTTTAAATCTTGATCTCGACGTCCACGCCGGCGGACAGGTCGAGCTTCATGAGCGCGTCCACGGTCTGCGGGGTGGGGTCGACGATGTCGAGCACGCGCTTGTGCGTGCGGATTTCAAACTGCTCACGCGACTTCTTATCGACGTGCGGAGAGCGGTTCACGGTGAACTTTTCGATCAGGGTCGGCAGCGGAATCGGACCGCGAACGGTCGCGCCGGTGCGCTTGGCTGTATTGACGATCTCGCGCGTCGAGAAATCGAGGACGCGATGATCAAAGGCCTTGAGCCTGATGCGGATGCTTTGATCCATATCGGTGCTTACTTCCAATGCGGTCGGAGGACCGCGTCCCTGTGAACCATTTCAAAGACCGAAGGCCTTCGGGCGCTAGGCCCTCAGGATACGCAAATCCGCAAAAACGATCGGCCCACGCAGTTCCCCGCGAAGGCCGCTGAAGTCCCAAGAAGCTGCAAAGAACAGTGACTTAGGTCGTTCTTGCGAACCGCGTCTGCACCGAAGTGCACAGCCGGTCCAACAAGAGTGGTGGCTTATGCCTACCGATTCCGATTTCGTCAAGCGGCGAAACCAAGGCGCAGACAGGATTTCGTCAGGCCTTCGCGGGCGTCCGACCGAACCCCAGATCGGCGCTGCGCGACCTGCCGGAGTCACACCTTATATAGAGGGCGCTTCCCATCAATCTACGACCAGACGGATTTCGCCGAGCGGCGCGGAGCGGGAATCGCTTGCCTGCCCCCCTCGCCGGTTCAGAGCCCGCGCCTCTATTCTTAGCGGGCGTTAACCGCTCGCCATCGGTTCTCCGCGTTGACGACACATTCTTGCCGCACCACGTGACAGTGGCGCAACAGTTTGGCGACAGCGGCTTATCGAACGGCGGTTTAGTGCTGCGCCTGGGTCATATGCTGTTAGCAGGCGCCCCTCCCCGGACCCCCATCCGGGCCAGACTGCTAAGGACAAGACAAAATGAAGACGATCCTCCTCGCCTCGGCCGCCGCCGCCACCCTGTTCGCCGCCCCGGCCTTCGCTCAAGACGCCATCGGCTCGGTCGGCCTGGGCTACGCCCACACCGACACCGAGGGCTTCAAGACCGACGGCGCCACCCTGGACGGCGTCACCGCCATGAAGGTCGCCCCGGAATGGACCGTGACCCTGAACGGTTCGGTCGCCTACTCGGACAGCGACCTGGGCGACGACACCGTCGGCGCAGCCGCCGCTCACCTGACCAAGACCTTCGGTTCGGACCTGCGCGCCGGCGCCTTCGCGGGCGTTTCGGACCTGGGCGGCGAGAACTACTTCTCGGTCGGCGGCGAAGTGCAGAAGTATCTGGCCTCCGCCACCCTGACCGGCGTTGTCGCCTACACCGATCTGGACGGGGCTGACGCCTGGACCTTCGGCGGCGACTACGCCTACTACGTCAACCCGTCGCTGCGCCTGAACGCCGGCGTGTCGTACAACAACATCGACACCGACGTGGCCGGCAAGGTCGACGCCTGGGCCTACGGCGTCGGCGCCGAATACCAGCTGGACAACAGCCCGATCAGCCTGTTCGGCTCGTGGCAGCGCGTTTCGCTGAACGATGTGGACGTCGATTCCGACAACTTCGTCATCGGCGCACGCTACAACTTCGGCGGCGCGCTGCAGACGCTGGACCGCGCCGGCGCCAACCTGGGCCGCACCCTGGCGGGCCTGCCGGGCATCCGCGGCTTCTGATCGAGCCGCCGGCCAGAGCCGGAAGACAGAGAAGCCCCGGCGGAGCGATCCGCCGGGGCTTTTTCCATGGGCGAAAGGGAAAAGACCCCCGGGGTTCCACGACCGGGGGCCTTGCCTTTCAGACGAGGAGGCGGACCTCAGCGCCCGATCTGCAGCGAACCAGACCCGACCACGGTGCGCGACACCGAACCCGTGGCGGAGGCGACGCGGACATTGCCCGATCCGGCTATGGCCACGCTCAGGTCGCGGGTCGCCCCGCCATAGTTCACGTCGCCCGATCCGCCGATGGCCACCGACAGCTTGTCCATCCGCCCCTGGCGCACGGTGATCCCGCCCGAACCGCCGATGGACAGGTCGCCGTCGCCGCCGGCGCTGGCCACCTCGACATTGCCCGATCCCCCCACGGCCGCCTTCAGGTCGCCGGTGGGACCGGCGTAGATGCTGCCCGACCCGCCCACATTGCCTTCCAGCGCCCGCGAGGATCCCGCCCGGATCGAGCCCGAGCCGCCGACGCCCAGCGACACCCGCCCGTCGACATTGGCCACGTTCCACGCCCCGCAGCCGCCGCTGTTCAGTTCGACCGAGCGCGCGCCGCGTCCGACCGAGCCGAACACCGCCCCGCCGGCGCTGACATCCACGTCGCGCGGCGTGCGGATCACGATCATCGGCGCGTCCTCCAGGCGTACGCGGCCCAGGTTGCTGACCTCGACGGTCGCGCCACGGCCCGGCTGGGCCGGATCGGCGCGGCTGGCGTTGCAGCCGCGGATGCGATTTCCGCCATTGGCCCAGAATCCGCCGTTGCGGCCCAGGCCGCCGTCGATGCGGACGCCGCGCCCTTCGCGGCGCACCTGGACGGCCGGCAGGCCCGAGGCGCCTTGCGTCACCTCGACCCCCACGTCCTGGCGGTCCTCCACGATCACGACGACCCGCGCCACGGCGTTGCGGATCTGGACCTCGGCGGCCGATGCGGGGGCGGCGGCCATCCCCGTCAGGGCGGCGGCTGCGGCGGCGGCGATCAATGCGGTCTTCATTCGGCTGTTCCCTTCCCGTCTATGCAGGAAAGGTGCGCGCCGCCCGCCGCGAAGTCATTTTAACTTCAGGTCATGAACGCGATTTAACCTGCGGGCTTCAGCGTTCCCGCCCCGTCCGCCGCCCCGACCTCCGGTTCGAAATCGCGTTCGAAATGGGCGATCCGGCTCTTCATCGCGCCGGCCCGCTTCAGCGCCAGCGACGCCGCCCAACGCGCAGCCAGTTCCGGCGTCGCCATCCCGTCCGTCTGACGCGGCCGTCCACCCCGGCTGCGGATCACCGCATTGGTGAACAGCGCTCCGTTCCTGAACCGCGACGGCCAGGTCTGGAAATCCATCGACAGGCTGACGCAGAAGCGATCCAGATTCTCCACCCGGTGCGGCGCATACAGCGGCCAGGTCAGCGCCCGTCCCGGCTCCAGATCCATGACCTGGGCGTCCTCCTCGAACGCCAGCGTATAGGGCAGTTCCTCGGTCGTCTGGCGCGTCACCACCTGTTCCATGTTTCGCTCGGGCAGGTGCCGCTCGTCGCCCGGATAGACGAACAGCCGCTTGTGCCCCCGCAGATGGAACAGCACCACCCCGGCTGCGTCGAAATGATAGGGCACCCGCGCCTTGGGCGACGACAGGATCAACTGCCCCGCGTTCCGCACGGCCCGCATCCCCGGATAGGTCGCCTGGATGGCCGCGAAATCCTTCATCGCCGCCGCCCATAGCTCGGGCCAGCCGCGTTCCACCCCGCGCAGATTGACCCACAGCCGGCCCTGTTTGATCGCCTCCAGCAGGTCCTCTCCCGACAGCCGCCCGCGCGCGCCGGTGCGCAGCGACACCTGCCCCGCGTCGTCGAAGTCGTACAGATTGATGTCGAACAAGTCGGCCGGATAGCGGTCCAGCACCGCCGCCAGGGCCGCATCCTCGGCGAAGCCCTGCGCCACCAGCGTATGCGGATGATCCCTGGCCTCGGCGATCGGGCCGGGATAGCGGGTGCGGCGTTCGGTCATGACAGCCTCTCCTTCACGCATGGGCGACGCGCGCGGGCGTCTTCTTGCGGGCGGCCAGTTTCTGCGCCATCGCACGCGCCGCGACCGCCGTGCCTTTCAGCCGTCCGGCCGACGTCGGCTCGCACGCCTCGATGGTGGCCCAGCGGCGGCGCAGCGAGGTTCGCACCTTCTCGCCCCGCTCGCCCACCTGGGCCAGCGCGCCCACGGCCATGTCGCCCAGCGCCTGGCTCAGCCCCGGCTTCAGCACCACGGCCTCGCGCACCGTCTGGCGGGCGTTGACGAAATACTTCTTGTAGGGCTCGCCCTCGAAGCCGAAGTCGAACACGCGGAACCCCTCGGCCGAGGCCAGCCGCATCGTGTCCATGCTCAACAGTATGCCCGGCGAACACCGCGCCAGCCCCGGCTCATAGACCGGGAACCAGAAATGGTAATGCCGCCCGGCGTGCAGCGAAAACTCCACCGCCACCAGCTTGTCGCCCGCGTGCATCGCCGCCATCGAGGCGCCGAAGTCCGCCCGCCGCTCGGTCATCAGGGCGTGCAGCAGATCCCGCGTCCAGCCGCAGCCGAAGATGTCGTGCAGGCCCGACCGCCGATACTGCGCCGCCTTCAGGTCGATCAGCTGATCCAGCAGCGCCGGGTCGCGCAAGCACCGCTCGACCCGGATCGGGCCCAGCTCGGCCTCCAGGCTGCGACGCGCCCGTTCCTTGTCCTTGAAATATTTGCCGAAGGTGGCGCGCCGCTCGGCGTACCAGGCGTCATAGCCCTCTTCCGGCATGGCGGCCTGCACGGTCTGGCGCGTCTGGCCCGCCTCGCCCGCGCCGATCCAGCCCGGCACGTTCAGACTGCGCGCCTTCAGCAGTCGCGCGACATCCTCCAGCGCGATCGTCTCCCCGACCGGCGCGATCACCCCGTGATAGTCGTTCATCGGCGCCCCAAGCGGCTGCACCGCCCCGCCGCGCCTCTGATGCGGAAAAAAGCCCACGATCCGGCCGTCGCGCCGAAACACCGCAATCGCCGCGCCGGGGCAGACGCGGCTGGCGATCTCGGCATAGTCCCAGCGGAAATAGGGGCTGGCCAGATCCGGGTTCTCGGCCGTCCAGGCGCGCCACAGGGCCACGGCGGCGCCATCCAGCGCACCGGCCTCCACGATCTCGACCTGCAGGTTTCCGCTCATGCCCATCCTCGTCGGACCGTGCGCCGCAAGGTCCGTTCCACAGCCTACCCTTGCACGGCGCGCGTTTCAGCAGGGTTGATCGGCATGGTGAACAAGCGTTGACGGAGCCGTCGCCCGCCCCGTGCGTTTCCTGACCTTCCAGGGAGATGACCATGACCGACAGCCGCCCCGACGACCGTAAAGTCGAGAACGAAAACCTTCGCCCCGACAAGCCCGGCCAGCCGCCTCGCCCCGCCACCGAACCCCAGGGGTCCAAAGGCTCGTCCAACTCGGGCGAAACCGAAACCGATCCCGCCACGGGCAAGCCGAACTGAACACGCCCCTTTACGCCCGCCTGCCGAAAGCCATTCGATGAACCGTCCCGCCTATCTTGCCGCCCTCGCCGTCCTGTCGCTCGCCGCCTGTTCGCCCCAGCAGGAGGCCAAGGCCCCCGCCGCCCAGGTCGGACAGACCGGCCCCCTGTCGCGTGACGCCATCGAAAACGCCGCCTATGCCCCGCCGACCCAGCCGACGCCGCAGGAGGGAGCGGCCCCGGCTCAAACCCCGGCCCAGCCCGATCCCGCCCTGATCCACGCCCAGGTCCTTCTTGAACGGGCGCGCTTTTCGCCCGGCGCTATCGACGGCCTGGCCGGCTCCAACATGAAGCAGGCCATTTCCGCCTTCCAGAAGGCGCAGGGCCTGCCGGTCAACGGCCAGCTGGACGCCGAGGTCATGGGCCGCCTGCGCGCGGCCGGCGCCGGCGCGATCACCACCACCTATCAGATCACCCAGCAGGACATCGCCGGCCCCTATCTCGGCACGGTCCCCACCGATCTGGCGGCTCAGGGCCAGGCGGATCACATGGGCTATGCCAATGTCGTGGAGGCGCTGGCCGAGCGGTTCCACGTCACCGAGGCCCTGCTGCGCGCCATGAACCCCGGCGCCGACTTCACCCGCGTCGGTCAGTCGCTGCTGGTTCCCGCCGTCAATCACACGCCCCTGCCGGCCGATGTCGACCATATCGACGTCGACAAGTCCGAGGGTTCGGTCCGCGCCTTCGACGCCGACGGCAAACTGATCGCCTACTTCCCCGCCACCATCGGCAGCGGCGACAACCCCACACCGACCGGCACGGTCAAGGTCAACGGCGTGGCCCGCAATCCCGACTACACCTACGACCCGTCCAAGCTCAGCTACGGCGACGGCAAGGAAAAGGTCGTGGTCAAGCCCGGCCCCAACAATCCGGTCGGCGTCGTCTGGATCGACCTGAACAAGCCCAGCTACGGCATCCACGGCACGCCCGACCCGGAACTGGTCGGCAAGACCGCCTCGCACGGCTGCGTCCGCCTGACGAACTGGGACGCATGGACCCTGGCCGACAAGGTCAAGCCCGGCGTGACCGTGCGCTTCATCTAGGCGTCAGTGGACCGCGCCGAACGACGTTCCGTCCCAGAAGGCGCAGTGGTGACGGTCGAAGAAGTCGTGGTCCATCCGGTCGCCTTCGGGCGCGAACACCCGCACCGGCCCCGCACCCTCGACGCGGGGCCATTCGGCGGCGAACGCTTGCGTGCCGAACGTCGCCCAAAGACGCTGCATCCGATCCGACAAGGCCTTCTGTTGCGGGGTGAACCGCTTCACATCCGCGAACACCCAGCTGGTCCCGAACACATAGGCCAGCTCGCTGGCGTGATACGCCCCCAGGTCCAGCCCGACGATCCAGTCCGGCAGCACGAACGGCGCCTGGCGATCCGCGAACTCATAGCCCCAGACCGGCACATGGGCCGACAACACCCGCCGCAGGGCCTGTGACGGACAGGCGAACCTCTGGTCGGTGAAGTTCGTGGCGATGGCGTAGGCGGGCCCGTCCTCACCGACCGGATAGCGGTCCAGCACCCGCTGGCCCTCGTCGCCATACATCCAGATCGTCTCCTTCTGATAGCGATCCATCGTCTTGACCTCGTTGGCGAACAGCCGGCCCTCGTCCAGATTGGTGCCGACCAGCACCGGGACCTGGGTGAACCGCCCGTCGCGCAGCGCGTCCGCCGGGCTTTCCGGCACGGTCGCATCGGTATGCACCGGCCCCCACGACCCCGGCCCGTTGATCCCCGCCCTCAAAGACGGCGCCCGCGACAGCCGCCACGCCGGCAGGGCCTTCAGGCAGGCGACCTGATCCGGCCCGTCGCACCCCAGCCGTTCGGCGAACATCGGTCCCGACTGGGCGGCGTCGTGTGCGCTGACCAGGGACGATGGCTCCAGGCATCCACCGCTCTGCATGATGACCCGCCGATACAGCCCCTGCGACCCCGGCGACGCCATCAGGTAGCAGGCCGTCCAGGCCCCTGCGCTCTCGGCGAACAGGGTGACGTCGGCGGGATCGCCGCCGAAGGCCGCGATATTGCGATGCACCCATTTCAGCGCCGCCTGCTGGTCCATCAGGCCGAAGTTGCCGCCGAACCCCTCCCCCGTCGCCTGAAACCCCGGATGGGCCAGCCAGCCCAAAGCGCCCAGCCGATAGTTCATCGTCACCACCACCCGCCCCTGGTCGCGGGCCAGCTTCGACGGATCGTAGTTGGCGCCGGATCCCACGGTGAAGGCGCCGCCGGGGATATAGACCATCACCGGCCGGGCCTCTTCCGGCTGCCCGGCCGGGGCGTAGATGTTCAGATAAAGACAGTCCTCGGACCCCACCACAATCCCGCCGCCCCCGCCCAGAATGGCGCGCCGCCCGATGGCCTGGGTGCAGTCCGAACCGATCCGCGTCGCATCGCGCACGCCGGACCAGGGCTCGACAGGCTGCGGCGCCCGCCAGCGGCCGTCGCCCACCGGCGGCGCGGCGAAGGGCACGCCCAGAAACGCCCGCGTCCCATCCCCCTCGACCCCGCGCACGGTCCCGTCCTCGGTGGACGCCAGCACCGTCTTCCCATCGCCGGCGAACAGGACATGATCGACCCGGCCGGGATGGGTGGCGCAGGCCGTCAGCGCCATCAGGCACGCAAGCAGGGGGATCAGACGCATCGGGAACCTTGGCTGTTCGGCAGTTCACCCGAACGCCTGAACACGCAACCCGTTGCGGACCCGCGCTATGCCTCCCGCCTTCCCTACCTCTCCGTCATCCTCGGGCTCGACCCGAGGATCGGGCGCCGAACGGGCTATGCGCCGCCTCCCACGCAACGCGGCCCGATTGGTGACGGCATGGAGGTGACGGTCTTGGGGTGTTCGTCGCCCCAAAGCAAAAGCGGCCCCCGGATCGCTCCGGGGGCCGCTCTGTACGCTACTCTGTTCGGCTCGAGGGCCGGATCGTGTCGTCGATTACTCGAC
>NZ_DJKE01000001.1 GCF_002434505.1 Brevundimonas sp. UBA6550 | reverse complement strand
GTGAATGTCGATTCGTCCTAGTCCGACGTTGGGTGACCGATGGCGCCTCGTCGCAACCGCTGGGCGTCGGGTCCGGGCTCGTTCATATTTTCGGGCGGCGGCGCCCGGGCGGAACCGAACGGCAGGCTTCGGTCTTGGGAGATATATCAAGTTTGATATACCGGCTCTTAGGGTTTCCGCCTTAGCCGATGGGTTTCAACCGAAACAGGCAGACCATGTTCGATCGCACGAAGAAGCGCGTGGCGGAACGCCACCGCGTCCACGATCTAGAGGCGCGTGTGGCGGCGATCAGTCGGTCGCAAGCCGTAATCGAGTTTGATCTGGATGGGGCCGTTATCACGGCCAACGAGAACTTTCTCAACGTGGTCGGCTATGCGCTGGAAGAGGTCGTGGGCCGCCATCACGAGATTTTCGTCAGCGACGAGCAGAAGGGCTCGGACGACTATCGCCGATTCTGGGAGCGTCTTCGGGACGGGGCCTTCATAGCGGACAAGTTCCTGCGACGTTCAAAGTCCGGCGATCCCGTCTGGATCCAGGCGACCTACAACCCTTTGTTTGACGATCAAGGCAAGCCGTACCGGATCGTCAAATTTGCGTCTGATGTCACGGCGGTGGAGACAGAGAGGCTGACATACGAGGCTGAGCGTCAGGCCTTGACGGCTGTTCGGGAGGACGCAATCGGCCGAGTCGCAGACACGCTCCGAGGCCTTGCGGCGGGGGATCTCACGCGGACCCTGCCAGGCGATTTTCCTCCGGACTTTTCGAGGCTCAGGGCAGACATCAATGACGCGCTTGAGGGGCTCGCCGGCGTTGTTTCGGTCATCACGACAGGTGCGCAATCGATCCGTACGGGCTCCGACGAAATTCGTCTGGCGGCTGACGAACTATCGCGGCGGACCGAACAACAGGCCGCCGCATTGGAGCAGACGGCGGCTGCACTCGATGAGATCACGGCGACGGTGAGGCGGTCCGCTCAGGGGGCGGACGCGGCGTCCGCGGTCGCCTTGTCGGCGACGACACAGGCCAAGTCTTCGGGCGATGTCGTGTCCAAGGCGATGACGGCGATGACGGCGATCGAACAGTCTTCCGTCCAGATCGCTCAGATTGTCGGCGTGATTGACGAAATCGCATTTCAGACGAACCTGCTGGCGTTGAATGCTGGAGTCGAGGCGGCGCGGGCCGGCGAGTCCGGGCGCGGCTTCGCTGTCGTCGCGTCGGAGGTTCGCGGGCTCGCGCAGCGATCTGCAGCGGCTGCGCGCGAAATCAAGACGCTTATCTCGGCGTCAACGGCCGAGGTGGAGGAGGGGGTAGGCCTGGTGGGAAGGACGGCGGAGGCGCTCCGCCTCATCGAAGATCGTGTTGATCAGGTCGCAGGCTTGGTCGCGGAGATCGCAGCGTCGTCGCAGGAGCAGGCGATCGCGCTCGCCGAGGTCAACACAGCGGTCAATGACATGGACCGCATCACCCAGCAAAACGCCGCCATGGTGGAGGAGGCGACCGCCGCGAGTGACGCTCTGGCCCAAGAGGCAACGGCTTTGGTCGAGAGTGTCGCGCGGTTCCAGACGGAAGCGAACAAGCGGGACGAGGGCCATCCAGATTCGACGCGGCGTGTCCTCGCGAGCGGACTGCTTGCCGTCACGACCCCGCCCGTAGCCCCGCCAAGCGTTCGGACAGCGCCGAGACTGCACGTGGTCGATCGGACGTGGGAGGCGTCCTAGGCGGCGTCTTAGAGCCGTTTCGCCGTGGGGCGTCCGTCTGGCGCGAACTGAGGTCTCAAGGCCGTGTTCAAGCGCTGAAGCTCGTCCGTCAGACACTCTAACCCCGCGCTGCTCAGCGGCAGTCGTCGCACGACCTCCTCGCGCACCGCCTCGAGATGACTTTGTGTCGCGATCCCTTTTTCCGTCAGGCTGATCCAGGTTTTGCGGTCGTCGTCCGCATCACGTCTCTTGTCGATGAATCCGGCCGCAGCCAGCCGCTTGATCAGGGGCGTCATCGATCCTGTCTTGAGAGACAGCCGGGTTCCAATCATCCCGATGGTCTGCGCTTTTCGGGTTTCGAGAAGAACGATGAGGATCAGGTACTGAGGATGGGTCAGACCCAGCGGCGCGAGCAATTTTCGATAGAGCTTCACGACGAGAGCGCTGGATGTGGAGAGGGCCAGACAAAGCTGGGCGTCGACCGCCAGTTCCCGCGATGACGCCGGATGACGGGAGGTGGTGCTTGCCGCTGGTTGAGGGATCGCTGTGGCCATTGGCTGGACGATAAGCACGACCGGGTCGCGAGGGAAGCGGCCGGGTCGCTCGGCGTGACCTTGACGAGGCGCCCGGCGCGGCAGGCGACAATCATCGACGCACTGTGGCGCTTCCGATATTCCGCGTCGTTGGGGAATGACTGCTGAATGGGCGGGATGCTCGTCTGAAAGGCCCTCAACTTCGTCGCTTAAAAAGAACGGCTGTCGAAGGGTGATCTTCTTTACGGCCCCGTAAGCCTGATCTGACACCCTCAGGGCATGGCTCTCCTGGACCGAGACAGCATCGCCGTGCGGGAACAGGCGAGACTGAGCGCGCTCATCGATCTGAATATTCTCGACACGGCCCCCGAGACAGAGTTCGACGAACTCGCCCGCATCGCCGCGACGCTCGTCGGTACGGCGAGCGCAGGCGTCAGCCTCATCGATGAGCGTCGGCAATGGTTCAAGGCGCGACGAAACATCGACTTCTTAGAGTCCGAGCGCAGCCTCGCGTTCTGCGATCACGCGGTCGCGCAAGGCGAGCTCATCGTGGTGCCCGACGCTTCTTCGGATCTGCGTTTCGCCGACAATCCTCTTGTGACGCAAGACGGGGGCATTCGGTTTTATGCGGGCGCGCCGCTGAGGCTCGCGTCTGGCCACTGCATCGGGGCGCTTTGCGTGTTCGACCCCGTGGCGCGACCCGACTTAAGCGAAGCGCAGAAAACGACCCTCATGCTGCTGGCGGATGTCGCCACGGCGTTAATCAAGACCCGTCACGCTCGACGGCTCGACAGGATCGCCGCCGAAGTCGTGACGGCTTCGGCGGATGCCGTCGTCGCTGCAGATGCTGAGGGAAGGATTGTCTACGCCAATGGAGCGGCTGAGCGGCTGTTCGGCCGACCGGCGGAAAAGATGATCGGTCAGGTCCTTGAAAGTCTGTTCGATGGACCTGCCAATCCGGTGCGCAGGTTGATGGACCAATTCCGAGATCGGGCGGAACGGTCGTCGTCTATCTCGTCTTTCGTAAAGCGCGACGACGGCGTGTCCACGGCTGTTGAAGTGACGGTCTCGCCTTGGGGGACAATGGAGGAGCGCGGCGTGGCGGTCGTGGCGCGCGACGTCTCCGAACAGCGCCGTGTCGAAAAGGCGCGGGCCGACGTACAGGGACTGCTCGACAATGTTGTCGCCAATCTCCCGGCCATGCTGTTCGTCAAGGATGCGCAGACCTACGACTACGTCCTGATCAACAGGGCGGCCGAGGCGGTCATGGGCAAGACCGCCGCCGAAGTTCTGGGCTCGAATGACCGGCGACTGTTTCCCAAGATCGGAGCCGCGTACGAGAGTCGCGACGCGGAAGCCGTCTTACGCAGGGTTCCGCATGTCTTCGAAAGCAGTTTCGTTCGCGACGATGGCGTAGTCGCCCGTTTGCGGACAACGCGCGTCTTGATCGACGGTCCGGATCGCCGCGACCAGTATATCCTCGGCTTCTCGGAAGACGTGACCCCGACACGGATTGCGGAGGCGAAGGCGCTCCACCTGTCGCGGCACGACGACTTGACCGGGGTGGTCAACCGGTTCGGCGCCGCCGAGCGCCTCGAGCGCCAAGTGCAGGCGGGAGCGCGGTTCGCCATGCTCAGCGTCGATTTGCGGCGCTTTAAAACGATTAACGAGCAATGGGGGCTGACGGCGGGCGATCAGGTGCTGACCCAGGCGGCCGATCGCTTGCGGGCCATCGTGTCGCCCTCCGACTGGATCGCCCGTGTGGGGGGCGATGAGTTCGCCGTTGTCTTGATCGGCTCCGAACCGAAGACCCGCGCCAGGGATGCCGCCGAACGGATCGCCGCATCCCTGTCCGCGCCCTACGCCACGGATCGCGGTCTGGCCCATCTCGACGTCGCCGTCGCCGGCGTCATCGCGCCAGATCATGGAGAGACCGCCGCCGAACTGCGCGAAAATGTCGATGTCGCCCTGACGCGCGCGAAACAGTCCGAGACGGGCGCCCCCTGCTTCTTCGACGAAACCTCCGATGTCGAGACCCGGATGCGACGCCGCTTGAAATCGGATCTGCGCGGGGCGATCGAGCGAGGCGATATCGGTTTGGCCTATCAACCGGTCGTGGCGGCTGAAACGGGGAAAATCACCAGCGCCGAAGCCCTGGCGCGGTGGCGCCATCCGTCTTTGGGGCCGATCCGTCCGGACGTCTTCATCGGACTGGCCGAGGATCTCGGTCTGATCGAGGCGCTCGGCAGCTGTCTGCTGCGCCTTGCTTGCCAGGATGCAAGTCGCTGGCCCGTTCCCATTCGTGTTGCGGTCAACCTTTCGCCCGCGCAGTTCCTCTCGGGTCGATTGGTCGAAACGGTCGAGGCGGCCTTGGCTGTCTCAGGCTTGCCCGCGAACAGGCTTCAGCTCGAGGTCACCGAAGGCCTAGTCATTCGCGACGTGGAAAGCACGTTCGATCAGCTGACGGCGTTGAAGGCCCTGGGAATCCAGCTGCTGATGGACGACTTCGGCGTCGGCTATTCCTCGCTCAGCTACTTCAAGCGCTTCCCGTTCGACAAGGTGAAGATCGACAAATCCTTCGTCGACGACATTGAGCAATCCCAGGCCTCACGAGCGGTGATCGCCGCTGTCGCAGGGCTCGGACGGGCCCTTGGGATGGGGATCGTTGCGGAGGGGGTGGAAACGCACGCTCAGCGCGCCGAGCTTGTCGCCTTGGGCTGCACGCACCTTCAGGGCTACCTCTTCAGCCGGCCGCTCGGCGTCGAGGACATGATGACCTTTATCACCGCCTCGACCTGAGACGCCAAGTCTGACGAGCGGCTCCGCACCGGCTGATGAGTCGGCAACCGGCGGCTCTGGATTTGGCTAAGTCTGCGGTATCGGACCGAACCCGACATCGACGGTCTGTATTGGGTGCGCTTTTTGGGCATAGCATTTGGAATTGTCCGAGTGACGCTCGACGCGCGAAGAGTTCGCAAGCTTTGCAGTCATGCTGATCAATGCCCGTGTGAATTAAGAGTCCGCCGCTATCGTCGAAGCTTTGCCTTATCAAGAAATCGAAACCTATGTCCTAAACCGTACATAGTCTAGATTTTACCTTAATTTCATATCGGCGATACATGATGCATCGTTGACTGCCTCTTCGAAAGCTTGGCTCCCATGATGGACGAATCCCGGAGGCCGCTCATCGAAAGGTTCGTGGCGGATGGCCATCTCCGATATTGGGTGATCACGGCTTGGGCGGCGGCGCTTCTTACGGAGGTCGACGTTCGGTGGGTTGCGGTCTGGTATGTGGTGACGATGGGTTTCGGCTTCGTCCGCGCGACGTTTGAACATCGGGCGCTGGCGGATCCCAGACTCTCTCGCCTTCGCCTCGCGCGCATCCTTGTAACCGTCGTCTGCGCGGCATGGGCCGGAGCGCCGTTCCTCGCGTGGTTTTATGGGGGCGATCAGGGGCGCGTCTTGGCGGCGATCCTGTTGTGTAGCGGCTATATGCTGGTCTTCACCCAGATGAGATCCGCTCTGAAGGACGCCGTGATCGTATCGACGCCTTACACCCTGGTCGGTCTTGCGATGACGGTCAGCCTCTGGGGAAAGGCTGGATTCTGGACCCTTCTCAGCGCCGGACCCGTGCTCGCGGTGTCTCTTCTCATCAAGGTCGTGGTCACCCGCATACGAGATCGTGAAATCGCCGAAGCGCAGGCGCGTCAGGATCGGTTGATTTCGGATCTGGAAGACGCGCGCGACCAAGCGAACGCCGCCAATGACGCCAAGTCCGCCTTTCTGGCGGTCGTCTCCCATGAGCTTCGGACGCCCTTGAATGGCGTGCTTGGCGCGGCCCAACTGCTCGAGATGGCCGCTCTTGAAGACCGCCAACGTGAACTTGTCTCCGTCATCCGCAAATCCGGCGATGGTCTGTTGGTGACCCTGAATGACATTCTCGATCTCACCAAGGTGGAGGCTGGAAAGCTTGAACTTACGCCCCTGCCCATAACGCTTCGTGAGCTTCAGGACCGATTGATCGGACCGTTTCGAAGCCAGGCCGAAAGCAAGGGACTGGAATTCGTTGTGGAGACATCCGGTGAGTTGCCCGCCGTCCTGAAGCTGGACGCGCTGCGGGCCGGCCAGGTCGTCCAAAATTTGCTGGGCAACGCCATTAAGTTCACGGCGTCCGGACGGGTGACTCTATCGTTGGGCGTCGAACGGCTCGGCGACGCCACAGCGGCGCTGCGCGTCTCCGTGACCGACACCGGCGAGGGGATTTCCGCCCACGACCTGGAGCGCCTGTTTCAGCCGTTCACTCAAGTCGATGCCTCATCCACGCGTCGGTTTGGGGGCACCGGGCTTGGGCTGAGCATAGCGCGCAAGATCGCGAGCTTGTTCGGCGGTGATGTGAGCGTCGTCTCCGACGTGGGGCGTGGATCCCAATTCACCTTTTCGGCGACGGTCGAGGTCTTGAATTGGGAGAGCGATGACGCCTTGTCAGCCGACGCAATCGATCTGACGAACGTCGCTGGCGCTCCGCTCAATGTATTGGTTGTCGAAGACCATCCTGTAAACCTGATGCTGTTGCAGACTTGGCTCGGATCGATGGGCCACCATTGCATCGCCGCGCGCGACGGGATCGAAGCGCTCGCGTGCTGTGCGGAGACGCCCTTCGATCTCATCCTCATGGACATCAACATGCCGCGCATGGACGGATTGACGGCCACACGTGCGCTGAGGTCCAAAAAGGGGCCGAACCAAGGGGCTGCCGTGGTGGTGCTCTCCGCGTCCGCCCGAATGGAGGACCACACGCTGGGACTTGCTGCCGGCGCAGACGCCTATCTCAACAAGCCGATCGACTTCGACGCGCTTTCGGATGTCGTGGCGCAAGCCGCACAAGGGCGCGAGGCGGTTGGTCGACCTTCCAGGGCGGCCTAGCGTCTCCGTTGTCTACAGGGGGCACCAGCACCGCAACGCTGGAGATCGCGGCGACGCGCGCGCAAAGGATCGGCGGGTCCCGCTGCCGCGCAGCGGCTCTATGCGGGCCTGACGGCCGGGGTGTGCGATGAGCCTTCGATGGGGTCAACGCAGCTCCGCTTACTGGTCGATGGGCAGATGGCATAATGCCAACGGCCATTTGGAGGTTGGCCTGCCTCAGGCCGGGAAGCTTGGCGACGACATCATGAAAGTCGTTCGGCGCGAGTCCGAACTGCATAGTCGGTCGGTTGCGAGACAGATCGTCCACTGGGTGCGGATGGGGCGCGGGATCGAAGAGTCGGGCAGCTTCGGTCATACGCGCATTACCGCGGCGCTTGCGGGAACGATCGATACGGCCGAACTAACCGACGAGGAGAAGGATGTCTGGCTCGACGCCTTCGTCCACGCAGGAGTCCGGTCTGCTCCGGGTGAACAGCGGCTCTTCGATGATCGCTGACGACTTGGGCTTGGGGCAGCCGTCTCAAATCCGACGGAGAGACCGACGCTTCGAACGGACGGCGCCGCGTTGGAGCTAGGCCCGCCGCAGGGTGTCGGTGGATGTCATCACCAGAGCCAAAGCGTCCGCAGCGTCCAGCGCCTGGCCGAAGACCGTCCCCTGGGCTTGGCCACAGCCTTGAGCCGCCAACGCGGCGCGCTGTTCCGAGGTGCTGACCCCTTCGGCCGTCACGGCCAAATCAAGCCCCTGTCCGATCCCGATCAAGGCCTTGACCATCACCGCCGCCTTACGGTCGCGCGTCATGGCGGCTATGAAGCTTTGATCGATCTTGATGCGATCGAGCTTCAGCTTTTGAAGGTTGCGCAGATCAGAGTAGCCCGTGCCGAAGTGGGCGGCCACGATGGCGACGCCGGCTTGTCGCAACGGTCCCAGCAAGGCTTCGGCCGCATCCAGATCTCGGATCAAAGCGCCCTCATCCACCTCGAGATCAAGCCGCGTCGGCGACAGTCCGGTCGCCGCGAGGCTGGCCAGGACGCGCAAGCCGAAAGTGGGGTCCGAGAGCAACGCGCCCGGCAGGCTGAATGACAATCGCACGTCGGCAGGCCACGCGGCGGCGGACAAGCACGCCTCTCTAAAGAGACGGTCCGTCAAATCTGTCAGCAAGCCCGCCTCTTCGGCGACGGGCGTGAAGCGATCCGAACCGATCTGACCCAATTCCGCGTGGCGCCACAGCGGAACCGCCTCGAAGCCGCCGACCTGCGCCCCTTGGATCCCGACCACGGGCTGATATTTCAAGACGAAGCTGGGGCCTGACCAGTCCTGTCGCAGCGCGCGTTCAAGATCGGCCCGTTCCTTCAGGCGGGCGTCCATCTCAGCTTCGAAGAACCGCAGCGCCGATCGACGTTCCGCCTTGGCGCGATAGAGAGCGACGTCGGCCTTGCGCAACAACTCCTCAGCCGTTTCGCCGTCCTGCGGCGACAAGGCGATGCCTATGGCCGTGCCGATGGCGTGACGCAGGCCCCCGGTCTGGACCGGTTCGGCCAGACACTCGGTCACACGCAAGGCGATCGAAGCGGCGCCCTCGGCGCCCGCCACATTGCGCGCCAGAATCACGAACTCGTCGCCGCCCAGCCGAGCGACCAGATCGCCGTCGCGCACGGCCCGCAGCAATCTCGCGCCCACATGGATCAGCACCTGGTCGCCGACGGGGTGGCCATGGACATCGTTGACCTTCTTAAAGCCGTTGAGGTCCAGCATCAGCACAGCGTGCGCTTCCGGCGCAGTGGGCACGGTCGCCAGCGCGCGGCGGAAGGCCTCGTCGAACTGGCGACGATTGGGCAGGCCGGTGAGAGAATCCTGAAGGGCCAGGTTCATCACCTCCCGCTCGGCTTCGAGGCGGCGTCTGTTTTCCCTGACGTGTTCGCGCGCGCGTCGCCAAGTGTAGAACAGAGAACAGGCCGTAACGACGGCGACCAGTCCCATCAGCTCATTGAGCTCGAGATCCAGTTTGGCGCGCGAGATCCGCAGTTCGCCGCCGAAAATATCGATCTCGAAGACGACGACGCAGGCTGCGGCGATCAGCACGAAGATGAAGCCGAGATCGAAGATCTTGGTCCTGTTTCGCACCATCCAGTTCCTCATCACCGCGACAAGGCGACCCCGTTGGTCCATCGGTGAACCTCCAATGAGATCCGACATTGGCGCCGCCGACTTAACCCACGGTTGGAAAGCGTGCTTAATGCGCGTTGAGGCCTCGAAAACGGCAGGCCCGGACCTGCCTTGCCGTCAGCCTCGGTGGCTGGTGGAGGTAAGCGGCCAGGGATCGTTTGCGGCTTCCAGCCCGAACATGGCTGCACGAATGACGCCGGTCTGACGGGGTTGCGAAGCGGTAGGGGTGTCATAGCTGACGATCTTCAGCAGCAGCGCTTCCCATCCCTTCAGGGCGGAGCGTTTGTCGACCATATATTCGTTGACGTCATAGTGGGCGCTGGAAACCTGCGCGCCGCCGCCGGTGTCGGAGCTATGACCGAGCACCTTCGATCGGATCAGCGGAGAGACGCGCAGACGCTCGCTCGTCAGCGCAGTCGAGCCGGTGCGGCGCAGGTCGTGAACGGTCAGGTCTTCCACGCCGATCAGCTCTCTCAATCGACCCATGGCACGCGTGAGGGCGGCCGGCTTCATCGGCTTGGTGGTGTCGCGGGGGTCGTGGAAGACGGGTCCCGACATTCGGTCCGCTGGCAGACCGGAAAGCGTGATGGCCCTGCGGATCAGTTCGACGGAGTGTGGCGGGAGCGGCACCTGATGTGGGCGGCCCGACTTCATTCGACGTGGATCGATCATCCAGAGACCCTGATCGAGATCGAGCTCTGCCAGGTCCATCCCTACGATCTCCGTTCGGCGCTGGAGCAGCAGCATGGAGAGTTGGAGCGCAATACGGACCTGCGGTCCTACAAAGATTTCGTCCGACTTGATCGCCTTCGGAGGCTCCGGCTCGGTCAGAGCCCTCCAGAGCAGGCGCAGTTCATGATCTTTCCAGATTCTCAGCCGGGGTTTCTGGGCGTGGAATGCGGGAAAGCCCGTGGCGGGATTGATTTCCACCAACTCCTCACCGATGCCGAAATTGTAGGCCTGCCGAATGACGGCCTGAACCCGGTTTGTCTGGGCGGTGATGCCCTCGCGGACCATCTCTCTGAGCAGCGACTTCACCGTGGAGCGTTTTATTGCGGTCAACGGCAGATCGTAGAGTACGGGTTGGATATGGCGTTCGGCGAGACGCTTTTCATAGGCGAGGGTGCTCGCGCGTTTTCGCTTTCGCTTGGGTTGCCGCCGGTCTCGCAGGCCGTCCAATAGGCCTCGATGAGCTTGCCGAACGTGGCTACAGCATCCTGTCGAGCTTGTTCCTTGGCCTGCCGCCTTTCGTGAAGCGGATCGCCGCCGTTAGCGATCAGCTCCCGAAGACGACCCGCCTCAAGACGCGCCGCCTTCAACGTCAGCGCAGGGTACTCGCCCAGACGATGGCGAGCGTGTCGTCCGTCGTGTCCTCGATATCGCAGAAGCCAAACCTTGGCGCTCTTGTTGCTGGCGCGCAGCGCCAACCCAGGGCACCCGGCGTCCGAGATCTCTATCCGCTGTCTGGACAGAGGTTTCAGACTGTTTAAGTATCGATCCGTCAACGTGACGGTGGTCATACCGGCCTCCAGATTTGGGACCCCTTGGGGACACAGAGCGACGCAACTGGAGGGTACGTTATGAAACCACGAAAACAAGTATATTGTGGAATATGCAAGCTTTCTGAGCCGCATGAAACGGCGTGAAACTCACCAAATACAACCGCTGAGCGATTCCTAAAGCCGAGGTCGGGGGTTGGAGTCCCTCCGGGGTCGCCACCTCACTGTCCCTGCAAGTTAAGGTTGGCACGAATCCAACTTAAGACGCGAAAGACAAGCTAAGGCGAGATCGAGCAGTCGGGGTGGAATGTCTGCCTATGACTCCTAGCTGATGTTCGGAATGTCCGCTCCTCGGCAGGTATGGCCGACCAACCACCCCGTCGCGCAGAACGTGCAAATGTATCGGTTGGGCCATGTCCAAAGAAGCGCAGCGTCGCGTTCGACAACGCCAAATATTGCATTGGGCGCAGGGCGGTCGTTGCGCTGGGTGCGGACAGCCCATGGGCCTGAAGCGCGGTCTTCCACGTGACCGGCCCGAATATCCGACTTACGACCACATCGTGCCCAAGAGCCATGGCGGCGGCCATGGACTGGTGAACGGCCTGCTGAAGCACTTCGCCTGCATTCGACGAAAGACGTATGGCCTCGTTCAGAAAGCCTGTCCGGGTGCGTCCCGATGTCAGCGGATCGTCACAGCCGCCTGCTATCGCGCGCCGATGGGGCTGGTTTCCACGGAGCGCGCGATCTGGCTGGGCCAGTGGGTCTTTCCCAATGAGGCCGAACTGCGCGCCTGGCTTTCGCGCCGCGCGCTGGCGGGAATGGAAGTCGACGACATCGTTCAGGAGACCTACGCCGTTCTGGCCGGTCTGGAGCGCGTCGATCATATCCGCAATCCGCGCACCTATATGTTCGAAGTCGCCAAGACGGTCGTCTATCGGTCGCTGCGCCGTTCGCGAGTGATCAGTCTGGACGCCCTGGCCGAGGCCGTGGACGGCCTGCAGGCGCCGTCGGACGCGCCCAGCCCGGAGCAGGCGGCGGCGGATCGGCAGGAGCTGGGACGGGTCGCCGCCCTGATCGCGGCTCTGCCGCCGAAGTGTCGCGAGGTCTTCACCCTGCGGAAGATCCAGGGCCTGTCCCAGCGCGAGGTCGCCCAGCGCCTCGGCCTGTCGGAAAGCACGGTCGAGAAACATATCGGCAAGGCGCTCGGAATCTTGACCGCGAAGATCGGACGTGGCGGAAGCTGGCGGGTCGATGCATCTAGGAACCATGAGGCTGACCAGCACGCCCCCGACCGAACTGCGCGAGAGCGCCGCCGCGATTGAGGCGGCGGCCCTGGCCTGGGCGGCGAAGGCGGACCGCGGTCCCCTGTCCGCCGAGGATCAGGCCGCTCTGGACGCCTGGGCGGCCGTGGATGCGCGCCGGGCCGGAGCCTATGCCCGCGCCCTGGCCGCCAACGCCTATCTGAACCGCGTCTCGGCCCTGGGCGCCGACTATCGCCCGCCGCGTCGGACGATGGGGCGGCGCGCGATCATGACGGGCGGCGGCGCCCTGCTGGCGGCCAGCCTGGTCGGCGCGGTCGGCTATGGGGTGCTGCAGCATCGGGAAAGGATCGTCACCCGCTTGGGGGATGTCAGGCGTGTGTCTCTCGCCGAGGGTTCGGCGATCACGCTCAACACCGATACGGTAGTTCGGCCGGAACTGGGCCGGAACGAGCGGCGCATCCTGCTGTCGCGCGGAGAGGCTTTGTTCGACGTGGCAAAGGATCCGTCGCGGCCTTTCGTCGTCGTGGCCGACGCCGTGCGGGTGCGCGCCGTGGGCACCAGTTTCACCGTACGCCTGCGCGACGACGGCCGCGTCGACGTGGCGGTGCGTGAGGGCGTGGTGGAGGTTCGTCGCGGCGACGGGCCGGCGATCCGGTTGCAGGCCGGGGATCGACAGAGTGTCGCAGCCGACGGCGCGGTCGCGACCGAGCGCCTCGCGCTCGAGACCATCGAACGGGGCATGGCCTGGCGGGAAGGGCGACTGGATCTCACCGGCCTGACCCTGGGACAGGCGGCTGCAGAGTTCGGTCGTTACGCGGACCGGCCTATCCTGATCGACGATCCCGAAGTGGCCCGGATGAAGGTGGCGGGCGTCTATAATCTCAGCGACCCCAAGGGGTTTGCGACGGCTGCGGCCATGAGCCTGGGGCTGGAGACGACCCCGACGGCGACCGGCGTGCGGATCGGCCGCGTCGGCGGGCGTTGAAATTTTTCCGGCGGACGCATGGGGGAAAATCCCGTCGCCCGCCTCTAGTCCTGGAAGCCGGCGTATGGGGACCGGCGCGCTTGGGATCATCGACATGTCCATCAAACCTTGGCTGGGTTGCGGCGTCGCCGCAGCCGCGATCGTGCTCGCGCTTCCGGCGGTCGCACAGGAGCGCAACTTCGACATTCCGGCGCAGGACCTGAGCGCCGCCATCTCGCGTTTCGGGCGTCAGTCCGGTCTGCAGATCGTGGCCCCGGCCGATGTCATGGCGGGTCTGCGCAGCACCGCCGTCTCGGGACGCATGGAGGCGCGGGCCGTTCTCAGCCGACTGATCCAGGACGCCGGTCTGGAGGTCGCCTCGGACGCCGACGGGGTCATCGTCCTGCGTCGCGCGGCGCCTGGGTTTCAAGGCCCCCCAGCCGCGCCGGCCGCCGTCGAGGACGTCGTCGTAACCGCCCAGAAGCGCGACCAGCGCGCCCAGGAGGTGCCCATCGCCCTGACGGCCTTCTCCGGCGCGACGCTGGAACGGCATCAGCTGGAGACGCTGCGCGACGTGTCGCGCCTGACGCCGGGTCTGCTGGTCTCGTCCTTCAACCAGAGCAGCCCGACCATCGCCGTGCGCGGCGCGACCAACACCTTCAGCCAGATCGGCGCCAACAAGCCGGTCGCCGTGGTCGTCGACGACCTGTTCATCCCGCGCAACAGCGCCGCGACCTTCGAGCTTTACGGCCTCAACTCCATCCAGGTGCTGAAGGGGCCGCAGGGCACCCTGTTCGGTCGCAACGTCACCGGCGGCGCCGTGGTGCTGGACACCGGCAAGCCCGTCTATGGCGATCTGGGCGGCTCGGCCCGTCTCTCGGCAGGCTCGTACGATCTGCGCCAGTTCGACGGCTTCGTCGATGCGCCCCTGGGCGAACAGGCGGCGGTGCGCCTGGCCGCCTCGATCAAGACCCGCGACGGCTTCGGCCATGACCGGCTGACGGGGCGCGAGCAGGACGATCTGGACAGCCGCAGCCTGCGCGGTCAGTTCCGCCTGCGGGCCACGGACGATCTGGAGATTCTGCTCGGCGCCGACTATAGCGACGACCACAACGGCGGCCGCACGCTGTCGTCCAGGGCCCTGGGCGACGACGGGGATCGTCGCACCTCCGAACTGGGCTTCGATCAGGCCTTCGACCGGAACCAGGGCGGCGTCTCGGCGCGCCTGTACTTGACCCTGCCGATCGGCCAGCTGATCTCGATCACCGGCTATCGCGGCTCCCAGTCCGGGGAAGACTATTCCGGCGTCGGCGCCGGCTACCAGTTCCTGACCACGGGCAGCCAGACGGTGAACCGCGACGTCGATCAGGTCGGCGTTCTGTCGCAGGAAGTCCGCTACGTCAGTCCGAAATGGAGCTGGGGCGATTTCGTTGCGGGCCTCTATTACGCCGACGAGGAGGCCAAGCGTCAGCTGACGGTGCGCAATCTGGCCGCCGGGACGGGACGGGTCACGTCGAACGTCCTGACCGATCAGGCGGTGGACACCCTCAGCTATGCGGTCTTCGCCGACGGATCCCTGCACCTGCCGGCCCATCTGGATCTGACCCTGGGCGCCCGCTGGACCCGCGACGAGAAGACGGCCTCGCTGAACCGCGTCGACGCGATCAGCGCCGCAGGCAATTTCGTCGCGCGAGACCTGAAGGCGGACTGGAGCGAGGTCACGCCGCGCGCGGTCCTGACCTGGTCGCCGACCCAGGACTTTCACGCCTACGCCAGCGTCACGCGCGGCTATACCGCCGGCGGGTTCAATACCGACGCCGCCGCCCTGGCCGCCCTGACCACGCCCTTCGATCCAGAGACGGTGACCAACTACGAGTTGGGGGTGAAGTCCGAATGGCTGGAGCGCCGCCTGCGGGTGAACGCCGCGGTCTTCCAGATGGACTATCAGGACAAGCAGGAGCTCTTCTTCAACAACTTGACCCGGATCCTGACCATCACCAACGCCGGCGAGGCGACCATCAAGGGGGCGGAGCTGGAGGTCGCCTATCGGCCGACCGGATGGCTGGGGCTGACAGCGACCTACGGCTATCTGGACACGGTCTATGACTCCTTCGTCATCCCCGGCGGCGCGACCTACACCGGCAACGCCCTGGGCTCGTCGCCCGAGAACAAGGCGTCTCTGGCCGCCGATCTGGATTTGCCCCTGGGCGAGGCGGGCTATCTGATCGGTTCCGCCAGCTGGGCCTATACCGACACCTACAACACCGGCGCGGCCGCCGATCCCAACCTGCAGATCGACGCCTATTCGCTGGCCAATCTAATGGTCGGCTACGAGCCTGCCGACCGCGCCTGGCGGGCCGCGGCCTGGGTTCGGAACCTGACCGACAAGGACTATGTCCTGACCAATTCGACCCAGGGCGTCCTGGCCGAATATCTGGGCGAGCCGCGCACCTGGGGCGTCACCCTGTCGGCGCGGTTCTGACCATGGGCTGGTCGCGCCGCACCCTGTTGCTGGGCGCCGCCTCGCTGGCGGTCGGCGCGAGGGGCGGCGCGGTCCGGGCGGCGACCGACGACGGCGATGTCGTCGGCCAGCCGCTGCGTCCCTGGCGACCGGGGATGCT
Source organism: Brevundimonas sp. UBA6550 (assembly GCF_002434505.1). GTDB lineage: Bacteria > Pseudomonadota > Alphaproteobacteria > Caulobacterales > Caulobacteraceae > Brevundimonas. Next base: position 418,688 of record NZ_DJKE01000001.1, on the reverse strand, counting down.
GGACATCCACCACATCTCTACCGGACGCGGAGACTCAACCCTGATCGTCGGCCCGGACGGCTCGACCGTGATGATCGACGCCGGGGCCTCGCTGACGCCGTCGCCGCCGGCCCTGACCACGCGGCCGGACGAGAGCCGCCGTCCCGGCGAATGGATCGGACGCTACGCCCAGCGGCGGCTGCGCGACACAGGCGCGAGCGCGCTCGACGTCTTTCTGGCCACCCACCAACACCCGGATCACATCGGCGACGTCGATGAAACGACGCCCCATGCGGCGGGCGGCGACTATCGTCTTTCCGGAGTCACCGATGTCGACGCCATCACGCCGATAAGTCGGCTGATCGATCGGGCTTATCCGTCCTACGATCTGCCGCGTCCGATCGCGTTGCCTTTCCAGCAGAATTACGAGGCCTTCGTGCGGGCGCGTGTCGCGCAAGGCCTGGCGGTCGAGCGATTCACGGCCGGGACGCTAAACCAATTCCGGCGCGATCCCGCGTCCACCGCCTTTCCTGAATTCTCGATCCGCAATCTGGCGGTCAATGGGCAGGTGTGGAGCGGCGAGGGCGAGACCAGCCGACCGGTCTTCCCGGACATGGCGTCCTTGTCGGCGGCGGATATGCCAGAGGAGAATGTCTGGTCTGCAGCCGTTCGTGTGTCCTATGGCGCGTTCGGCTATTTCGCCGCAGGTGACCTGACGAGTTCGACGTTCGACGGCGTCCTGCCCTGGCGGGACGTGGAGACGGCCGCAGCCCGCGCTTGCGGTCGAGTGGACGTGGCGGTCGCCCCGCACCACGGCATGTTCGACGCCACGGGGGCGGAGGCGGTCAGAGCCCTTCAGCCGAGAGCCTGGATCGTGTCGGCCTGGCATGCGCTGCACCCCAGCCCCAGCACGTTGGATCGCGTGTTCAATCCGCGCCTCTACCCCGGTCCGAGAGACGTGTTCGCCACGGCCCTGGACGAGACGACCGATCTGACCATGCCATGGCTCACGGGGCGTCTGGCCAGCCGCGATGGCCATGTGGTGGTCCGTGTCGCGCCGGGCGGTGCGACCTATCGGATTGTGGTCACCAGCAACCGGGATGAAGCCGACAGGGTCGTTAGCGTATCGGGGCCTCTGGGAGCCCAGGCGTCGGGCTCTGAATTATGAAGCATTCATAAAGTTTCGGCGCGTCGAACGGCGGGCCGCGTCCTTGGACTTGGGGGCATATCTCAGCTCCGGTTCAGGGACTGCGGTCGATGAAGATTCTTTCGTTCAAAACCAGACTTCTCGCGTCTTCGATGGCGCTTCTTTCGGTGTTCGGCGCAGCGCAGGCCGCCGCTCAGGATCAGGCGGCTGCCGCTGGCGACACAACGAACGTCAGCGAGATCGTCGTCGTCGGCACGCGCAACGACGCCATGCGCACCCAGATGCGCAGCGACAACGCCGTCAGCGTCATGTCGGCGGAGGATCTGGAACACACGGCGGTCCACAACGTCGCCGAAGCTCTGGCTCTGCTGCCGGGCATCAGCGTGCAGAACACCGGCAACTCCTTCTTCGGCGGCGTCGAAGGCGCCTCGCGCGGCGAGGGCATGTTCGTCGGCGTGCGTGGCATGAACTCGGAGTTCACCCTGGCCCTGATCAACGGCGTCAACGCCGCCCAGGGCATGCCCTATTCGCGTCAGGTGCAGCTGTCTCTGCTGCCGCCGTCGGGTCTGAAGACCATCGTGGTCAACAAGAACTCGACCGCCGACATGGACGGCGACGCCATCGGCGGAACCATCGACTTCATCACCCCGTCGGCCTTCACCTTCCGCGACGGCTACGCCTCCCTGTCGGTCGCCGGCCGGGTCGAAAGCCGGGCCCGTGACTATGACGAGGACGGTCTGGGCGGCGGCGCCAGCGGCGAATTCGCCCAGCGTTTCGGGCGGAACGATGAGTTCGGTCTGTACGTCAGCGCCTTCTACGACAAGCGCAACTTCGCCAACTCGATGGTCTCGGGTCTGATGGCGGCGCAGAACGACGGCGGCTGGGCCTATCTGCACTCGGCTACCAACTCGGGCGGGGGAACCAACCCGGCCGGCATGGATCGGGAGGCCAACCTGATCCAGACCGGTCTGAACCTGGGGGTCTCGACCGGCTACACCGAACGTTACGGCGGCAACTTCTCGCTGGACTGGCGGCCCGACGACAGCCTGGACGTCTATCTGCGCGGCTCCTACGCCTTCGCCGACACCCAGCAGAACTCCACCCACAATCAGATCATCCAGGGTCGCAGCCGCGTCTTCAACGCCGCGACCGGGCTCTATGACCTGAACCTGACGGATTCGTCGGTACGGATGTGGTACACGACCAACCCCGAGGACGCCGACCTCAGCACCCTGACCTTCGGGGCGCAGAAGCGTCACGGCGCCTGGACCTTCTCGCCGTCGGTCTTCTACTCCTACGGCGGCAATGATCGGCCGCACCACATCGAAGCCTCGGTCCGCAACAACCAGTCGGACAAGTACAACACCGGTTCGCTGTTGCCCTATAGCGGCCTGTTCGTCGGTTACGACAAGGACGGCCATGCGATCCCGCTGCTGACCCAGGCCCAGCGCGACCTGCTTAACAACTCCGGCAGCGCCCTTCTGGCTCGCCGCGCCGGCCAGCTAACCGAACAATTCTCGAACCAGCAAAAGGTCGGGGGCAGGTTCGACACCCAGTACGATTTCGACAGCGGCGCCCTGTCCTACGTCAAGGCCGGCGTGAAATATGTCCAGAGCCAGCGGCGTGTCAGCAGCCATGACTGGACCAACGACCATTTCGCCAATCTGCTGGGCCGTCCCGGCGTGACCTGGAACGAACTGGGTCTGATCGAAGGCTATTTCGACTCGGCCTATCCGGGTCTCTATGACGTCCGGGCGCCCAAGGTGAACCACGACCGGCTGATGGAGCTGTTCAATCAGTATTTCAACGCGGACGCCGCTGCTGCCGACCTCTGCTACCTGAACTGCAACACGCTGAAGGGCGACGAGAACGTCGCCGCCGCCTATGTCACCGGCAAGTGGAACGCGGGCGCGGTCGAGATCATTCCGGGGCTGCGCTTCGAGAACACCCGGATCGAGAACACCTACTGGAACAACGACGCCCAGGCCCAGCGGTTCGAGACCAACTCGACCGAGTACAACGAATGGCTGCCCAGCCTGTTCGTCAACTATCGCCCGACCGATGAGGCCGTGTACCGCGCCTCGATCACCCGCGCCTATATGCGCCCGGCCCTGGTGCAACTGGGCGGGTCGGAAACGACCTCGCGCGGCGACAACTCGATCACCGTCACGCGCGGCAATCCGGACCTGGAGACGCTGAAGTCCTGGAACTTCGACGCCTCGGGCGAATGGCGCAGCAGCTTCGGCGGCTACGCCATGGTCGGCGCCTATTACAAGCAACTGTCCGACTATCTGTACGACAACGGCTCGACCACGGTGAACGGCAGCCAGACCTCGGGCGGCACCGAGTACAACGGCGAAATCTTCGACCGCGTGACCATCATCTCGCCGACCAACGGCGGCGACGGCTACGTCAAGGGGATCGAGATCCAGCTGTACCAGGCCTTCGATATGCTGCCGGGCTGGATGTCGGGCTTCGGCGCCGGCGTGAACTACACCCGCCAGTGGACCGAGGTCGACATCGGCGGCGGCGAGAAGCACCGGATGCAGAACGCCCCCGACGAACTCGCCAACGTCAAGCTGAACTACGCCTGGCGCAACCTGACCCTGGACCTGAACTGGAACTACTCCGGCGAGACGGTCATGGCCTACAACCGCGTCGCCGGTCTGGACTACTGGACCCGGCCGACCCGCCGCACCGACCTGCACGCCGGCTACGCCTTCGACAACGGCGTGGTTCTGGACCTGTCGGTGTCCAACCTGTTCGAGGACTACAGCTATTGGGCCCATGTCGGCCACAACAGCCTGGCCCTCTCGGACGTGGTCGACTCCGGTCGCACCACCCTGCTGACGCTGAAGTACGACTTCTGATGTCAGCGCGGGCCCGGCGCGATCCCCTGGCGCCGGGCCCCTCTTTTTTCGAGGTCCGCATGATCCGTTCGTTCGTCTTCGCCTTCGGGATCGCCCTGATCGGCGCCGGAAGCGCGTCCGCCCAGTCGCCCCGCACGGTCGCGGCCCTGGACGATCTGCGGGCGGCTGCGCAGGGGCTGACGGACGAACATCTGCGGCAGGAGACCCTGTCGGGTCTGCAGTCCCGTCCCTGTGTCCGGCATCGCACGGGCCTGACGGCCGCCGACGAGCAGGCGATCCTCGTGACGCTGCGCGCCGAAAGACTGCTGCCCACGCCGGCCGATGCGGCAGAGGCCGAGCGTCAGAGGGAGACGATCTTCCCGCCCCTGGCCCGGCGCGCCGACTGCCCGGTTCTGCCTCAAGCCTTTGAAGTCGCCCCGGGCGGCAACTCCGGTTCGCACCACGACTGGCCCGGCGGCCTTGTCGATCATGAGGGGTTCAACCTGCGGCTGGCCCTGGCCCTGGCCGATCTCTACGCCGCCGAAGGCGGCGTCCCGGTCGACCACGACGCCCTGGTCGGATCGGTGCTCTGGCACGACTGGGCCAAGGCCCTGGTCCTGCTGTTCGACGCCGACGGAGACCTGCCGCCCGAAGGCCCCATCGCCGGGGCGGGCGCGCACCATGTTCTGGGTCTGGCCGAGTCCATGGCGCGCGGCCTGCAGCCCCGCATGATCCTGACCCAGGCCTGCGCCCATGTCGCCCCGGTCGGCGAGGACCGGCGCAAGGTCGAGGACTGGCTGAGGGCGGCGGCGATCATCTCGCGCACCGAATGGACCACCTCGGTCGTCGCGACCCGCGAATGTCTGATCAGCAACGCCGCCGACGACAACTGGATTCACGCCGAGACCTCGGTCCATGCGGCGGACGCAGCCTTGGCGCGGCTGGCCCCCCGCTTCGGTCATCCGGACGCGAACGGGGCCGACTATCGCATTCGGCTGCGCAATCCGGCGCTTGAGGTCCTCGGCGCCGATCGGATCAGGACGTTGGCGGAAACGGAAGGCGACGACGCGGTCGAACGCGCCTTGCGGGACGCCGGTCTCTAGAAGACGCTTCTGACGCTGACGACCATGCGTCGGCCGGAATCGACCACGTCCGACAGGGCGGTGCTGTCGCGTCCGACATGGGCCCAGTAGCTGTATGCCCCGGTCAGATTGGTCATGGTCACGTCCAGCCGCGTTCGGGCGTCGAACCGCCAGCGGGCGCGGGCGTCCAGACGGGGCACGGCCCGGACCCACAGATTGTCCCAGTCGCCTTCGGCCCCCAGCACGTCATAGGCGGACAGATAGCCGCCGGTGTAGTTCAGGCTCAGATAGGCGGCGGCGCGCCCCCGGCTGTAGGCCAGTTCGGCGTTGCCCAGCCATTCCGGCGCGTTCAGCATCGGCTGCGATCGTCCCAGCACGGCCCCCAGATCGACCTTCGACCACTGGCGGCTCAGATTGACGTCCAGGCTCGCCTCGCCGCCCAGGTCGAAGGGATCGCCCAGCGGCTGGAACCACTCCGCCTCCAGGCCGCGCGTATCGCCTCGGCCGCCGTTGCGCGGGGTGACGATGCGAACCCCATCGCCGAGATGGGGACCCGGATCGACGCCCAGCCCCAGGCCCGAACCGCTCTCGTACAGATAATGATCGATCCGCTTGGCGTAGGCCGACAGGCTCAAAGCCCCGCCGCCCGGAAGCCAGGTCTGGTGTGACAGGTCCAGATTCCAGGCGTCGGCGCTCTTCAGGTCGGGATTGCCCCGCGTGATCGTCGTCACCCCGTCCAGGGTCTCGGTCCGCGCGCCGCCGCCCAGTTGCATGAAGGCGGGGCGGCTGTAGGACCGCCAGACCGCCGCCCGCCAGACGCCGCGGTCGTTCGGTCGCCACGACAGGTTCACGCTGGGCAGCCATTTGTCATAGGCGCTGCGGCTGACGCCCCAGTCGCCGACGGTCTCGGCCTGACCCATGTCGGGCATGATCCAGAACCGGTTGACGATGCGGGCGCGCTCGTGCCGCAGACCGAACTGCGTCTCCCAGCGGCCGACAGCGTGGGTGGCCATGGCGTAGGCCGCCTCCACGGTTTCGCGTCCCGACTGGCTGTTGCAGTTCAGATTGTTGACGAACAGCGCGCCGCAGGTGTCGAAACTCTCGTCCGTCCGGTTCGCCTGGAACAGAGTCTCCAGCCGGTCATGGTCGATCCTGGGGATCGACCAGCCGTACAGGCCGGGAAAGACCTCGGCATAGGTTCCGCGCGCCACGCCCAGATCCTGCCAGGTCAGGCCGGGGGTCTGGTACAGGTCGGCGAAGAAGCCGTTGGTCCAGTTGCGATCGGTCAGGCTCCGGTCGCTATGCGTCAGCTTGGCCCCGACACGCAGACTGCGCCATGGCCCCTGATCGGGAACGAAGCTCAGACCAAAGCCGCCGCCGTAGCGGGTCTGGTCGCTGAACTGTTCGGTGCGCTGTCCGGCGCGGCGGGCCAGCAGGGTCGACCCTGCCTGGTTCAGGTCGTCGAAGACGCTCTGCGACCACTGGGGAACCGGCAGGCCGTCGCGATAGGCCACCGTCACTCCTCCGAACGGACGCGGCGTCTGGCCGGTGTTGTAGGCGTCGTTCTGATCGACCCAGACCGAGGCCTCCAGATGGTCGGGCCGGGCGCTCTCGCCGTGGCTGGCGAACAGATAGGGCGACAGGCGCCAGCGCCCTTCTACCAGATCCGCCGCCAGACTGGTCGTGGACAGGGAGACGTTGTCGGGATTGGTCTCGTACCAGACCCGCGTCGATAGATCCTCGACCGACAGCCGGTACAGGCCCGCGCCGTCGGGGATCCGGGACTGGGCGCCGCTGACCACCTGGCTGAAGGTGGAGTTCTGCTCTGTGCGGGCCTGGGCGTGGGTGGCGTTCAGTCGAACATCGACGCCGGGCGCGGCCCGCCAGTGCAGGGCCAGGGCGTAATTCTGCAGGCGGCTGCGGCCGCTGGAAACGCCGACGCTCAGACTGGTCTGAACCAGGTCGTCCTGCGGCCGCGAGGGATCGACCGGTCCGCCCGCCGCCGAACCTGACACCCCATAGGCCCAACCCCGGTCGTTCTGGGCCGCCATGACGCCGGCCAGTTCCGAATTGACGAAGACGCGATCCTCGTGGGCGGCGGCGAAATAGAGGCCCAGCTGATCCTCGGCGCCGAAGCGGAGACCGTGCTCGATGCGGAGATTCTCGCCCAGACCGTCGTCGCCATAGTCCCGGGCTCGCGTCTCGACCCGGCCGCCGACGCTCACGGCGGTCCAGGGCGTGCGCGACAGGTCCGCCGGCCCCGGCGTCTGGAAGTCCAAGGCGGCGGCGATGAAGTCGCCGTCGAAATCGGCCCGGCCGGTCTTGTGCACCACCACCGTCTGGAAGGCGTCGGGCGGCAACAGGTTCAGTTGCACCCCGCGCGAATAGGGCAGGCCCTGGGCCACAGAGACCCCGTTGATCATGCTCAGATTGTATTCGGCGTTCAGCCCGCGATAGGCGGCGTAGAGCCCCTCGCCGCGAGAGGCCGAGTCGATGCCGCCGATGAAGGAACGGCCGGTGTTGATCACCGTCATGCCCGGCAGGTCGCCCAGGGCCTCGGACAGGTTCTGGGCCGCGCCGCGCTCCATGTCGTCGCGTGACAGGCTGCGTACCGCCGTCGCCGCCTCCAGATCGCCGGCCAGACGTCGCTCGATCTCTTTCGGATCGGGCCGCCTCGCCGTGACCAGGATCGGATCCAGTTCGGCCGTCGGCGGCGGATAGGGGGGCGCGATCGCTCGGCGGGAACGCGCCACGATGACGAAGGTGCGGGCGTCCACCCGGCGCGCCTCGAACCCCGCGTCGCTCAGGGCCAGGTCGAAGGCGTGCGTCACCTCGATCCGGCCGACCACGGCGCGGCTGCGTCGGCCCTCCAGTCGCTCGGCGGGAAACAGAATCTGCACCCGCCCCTGCCGCGCCAGCTCGCGCAGGGGCCGAGGCCAGGGGCTGGGCCGGCACGTCGAAGACGGGGGCGCGACCAGCCGCCGTCGCCGTCGTCGGCAGGATCGCCGCGACCAGGGCCGCGCCGCCTGCGATAGACCGTAGGTAAGCGTGACGACCGTCACCGCCCATAGGGGACGATCCGTGAATGAACCTCGCGACTGCGCGGCTTCTATGGTCGGGCTGCAATGGATTGATGACATTTCGGCCGTTGATTTGGCGGCCTGTCGACGCGGCTGCGTCTCTTGCAGTAGAGCCCCCCGCGAGTTCGGATGTTTGACGGCGTCGCCCTATCGATGACAGCTTCACGGAAGCCCGCCGATCCGGTCGAGGGGATCATGGCCGCGCTGATGGCCCGGTTCGACGACCGGCTGCGTCGACATCTGTCGCGCTTCCTTGCGCCTGCGGACGTCGAGGACGCCCTGCAGGATATCTATCTACGCCTGACACGGCTGGCGGGTGGCGTTCCGCCGCCGGAGTTCAACGCCACCTATGTGTTCAAGACCGCCGACAGCGTCGCGCGCGACCTGCGCCGGCGGCGGATGGGGCGCGGCGGCGACCGTCACGTCGAGATGTCGGACGACCTGGCCCATGACGCCCCGTCTCCCTTCGACGAACTGCGCTGGCAGCAGAACGCCGACCTGCTGCGCCGGGCCATCGCCGCCCTGACGCGGGAACAGCGAATGGTGCTGATGATGCACCGGATTGAGGGGCTGACCCTGGTCGAGATTTCGGAACGCCAGCGTATCCCGCTGCGGACGACCCAGCGCCTGCTGGCCGACGCCCTTGCACGTTGCCGGCACAGGCTTAAGGATTGTGGATGGTTCGAACAGTAATTCCCTTTCGTCCCGCCCCGCGCGACGTCGAGGCCGACGCCTTCGTCGCCGACCGCCTGAAGGAAGAGACGGGCGAAACCGCCTCGGTGCGTGCCGAGCAGGGCCAGATCGTCGACGTCTGGGACGCCCTGGGCCAGCTGGACGTCGCCGACTTCGAACAGGATCGCGCTCGGATCGAACCCGGCGTGCGGATGAACCGTCGCGCCTGGATGGTCGGCGGGACCTTGGCCGCCGGCGTCGCCATGGGCGGCGTCTTCCTGTGGCGGCAGCAGCCGGTGATCCACGAGACCGCCGTGGGCGAACGTCGCACGATCCGCCTGCCGGACGGGTCCGAGGTCACTCTGAACACCGCCACCCGCATCGCCGCCCGTGTCGACGGTGACCGTCGTGACGTGGTGCTGGAACAGGGCGAAGCCTTTTTTGACGTGGCCCATCTGGACGGCGCGGCCTTCAACGTTTTCATCAATGAGGCGCGCGTTCACGTCACGGGAACCCGGTTCAACATCCGTCGCCATGCGGGTTTTGCCGAAATCGACCTATTGGAAGGTAGCGTCGTTATAGGTCGGAAGGACGATGTCGACGGCAAGAGGCTGCGGCTGACCGCGGACCAGGCGATCCGGTTCGATCGCAAAGGCCAGCCAGTCGCTCCGGCGACGCCGGCTCGTGCCTCCTATGTCGAGGACTGGCGACAAGGCCGCGTCAGCTTCTATCGCACACCATTGCGTGAAGCCGTCGGTGAGATGAACCGCTACAGCCAAACCCCGATTGTGGTCGACGATGAAGCGGTCGGAAATCTGTCTGTCGACGGTGTGTTCGAGACAGGTGACACTGTGGCCTTCGCTAAGGCGCTTCGCGACCTGCGTGGCATTCGAATTCGGCAGGGCGCGCAGGCTTGGCATCTTGCATCCCCCACAAAATAACTGGCCGGAGTGCGTGCAAAAGCTTTCAATGGACCTATGGCTGCGGCGCCATGACGAAGACTGACATAGACCAGACCGCCCAACTCGCTGATATCCTCGAACGCTTCATGCGTCGCTTCAAGGTCTCCGAAGCCACGGCCGCTATGGAGCATGCCCTGAACGGATTGGACATTCAGGCGCTGCTCTTCATCAACGATCATCCCGGATGCGCCTTGGGCGACGTGGCCCGGGAGCTTCAGGTCGCGCTCACGACCATGTCGTCCTCTGTGGATCGGCTGGTGCGCAGGGAGATGCTTCAGCGGGAGCGCCCGGAGTTCAATCGACGCACGGTGGCTCTGACGCTGACCACGGCAGGGAGACAAGACGTTCGGCGCTATGTCGACGGCTACCGCGACACCTGCGGCGCCATGCTGGCGGCGCTCGATCAGGTCGAGCGAGAGCAGTTGGTAAAGCTGATGGGGAAGGCTCTAGGGTCCGATAATTATACTATACGAAAATCGTAGTATGTGTGGCTTGGGGCATGACTGCGAGGAAATAGCGTGACCATCGACCATCGTCGTACGGCGCTCATCACCGGAGCCAACAGGGGCATCGGACTCGCGATCGCCCGTCAATTGGGCGCGCGGGGCCATAGCGTTTGGTTGGGGTGTCGCGACGCCCAACGTGGCGAAAGCGCTGCGCGAGCCCTGCCAGGTGCCGGTATCGACGCCCGCGTGGTCCAACTCGATGTGGTGGACGAGGCCAGCGTGGCGAAGGCGGCCGCCCTGCCGACGGAAAGCTGCGAGCAACTCGATATCCTGGTCAACAAGGCCGGGCTGATGGTCGCCCCGCCGACGTCTGCTGCCGAGGAATCGGTCGATGACGTCAAACGGATGTTCGACACCAATGTCTTCGGGGTCATGCGGGTGACCCAGGCCTTCCTTCCACTGCTGCGCAAGTCGGACGCGGGCCGGATCGTGATGATGAGCAGCGGCCTGGCTTCGCTCAGCGAGGCGCTCGACATGCGCGGTGAGACCTTGGGGGGTCAGCTTCGCTGGCTATTGCGCCTCGAAGACGGCGCTGAACATGTTCACGGTCAAGTTCGCCAAGGAACTCGAGGCCGATGGCATAAAGGTCAATGCCGTACCCGGGCCTGACTTCGACCGATATGACGGGCAACGGCGCCGGGCATTCGCCAGAGGGGGGCGCCCGTGCGGCGGTCGCCTTGGCCATGACCCACGCCTATGGCCCGACGGGAGGATTCTACGCCTGCTCGGAAGCTGGAGCTTTGCAGTTGAAGCCCTGGTTGGGACAAGAGCGGTCAGCGCCGTCCAATCTGTGGGCTGACGGGCGGGCATGATGCGTGTCGGCCATGTCCGAGTTTTTCGTCAGCGTTTGGCGCGCTCAGGATAACGGCTCGACGACTGTTTTCTCAAACATTTTGGCGGTCGAACATGATTTTGAGCAGGTCTTAGGTGGTTTGGGTCGAATTTGAGCACCTTTTAGGTGGTCAGCTTAAGTGGTCAGGCTTCTAAAGCCCAGCGATCGCGGGCTCCGAGTGAGCAGGTCTTAAGTGGTCCCGACAGTTTTTGTCGGTGCAAGTTAAGGCTGGCACGAATCCAACTTAAGACGCGAAAAACAGGCTAAGGCAGGATCGAGCAGCCGGGTGGAATGTCTGCCTATGACGCCTAGCTGACCTTACGAACGTCCGGATGTCGATGCGCTATTTAGGCAGCTTTGACAGAGGCGTTGGTTGTATTGCCAAGCTGACCTAGCCTCCGGTTAACGGAGGGGCTCATGACAGATCCAATCGAGCCAAAGGACGAAGCAGAATCCGAGTTGTCCCTAAAACGATCGGGTGTTGTCTGTATTCACCGAAGCTGTCGCTGATACGGAAGGTCTTGATGACGTATCCAGTCGGTTTGCTGATACGCCTGGTCGCCCCGCACCGTGACCCTGTCTTATTGAAGGTGAGTGCGGAGGCCGCCCCAATTCCCGGTCAGGGTCGTGCTTTGCTGGGCTCGCTGCCCGACTGAGGCGGGCGTCGCGCTGTGGGCGAACGCCGCGGCAGCCAAGGCCGCGCCAAATGTCAGGGCGATGACGAAGAGGTTGGATATGCACATGGCGCCATCTTGCGCCGCGGCGAAATCGCCCGGCGTTGCTGGCGATCAGGGTGCGGCGAGACCTGGCGGACGGGATCGAGAGGACATCGCTGAAGACGTCCTCCCGATCCCTTTTGGGTCAGGGCAGACGATAGGCGATCACATAGTCGCCGCGATCCGGCGACTGACGGGCGCCGCCAGCCGTCACGACGACATACTGTTTGCCGCTGACGGGCGAGCGATAGCTGATTGGGCCGCCCTGGCTGCCGACGGGCAGGCGGGCCTTCCATAGCTCCTTGCCGTTGCCGCTGTTGAAGGCGCGCAGATAGAAGTCTTGCGTTCCGGCGATGAAGACCAGGCCGCCCTGTGTGGTCAGGGCGCCCCCCAGCGTCGGCATGCCGACCGGGATCGGCAAGCCCATGCGGATGCCCATCGGTCCGGTGTCCTGAACCGTGCCGACCGGGACCTGCCATTTGATGGCGCGGGTCTTCATGTCGATGGCGGTCAGGGTGCCGAAGGGCGGCGACTGGCAGGGAATGCCCAAGGCCGAAAGGAAGCGGTTCTTGTCGACCGCGTAGGGGGTGCCCTTCATCGGCACGGCGCCCATGCCCGCATTGACGGCCTCGCCGCCAGATCCGGCCTGACCAGCGGTCTGAGGCGCCTGAGGCAGCATCTTGGACCACAGACCCAGCCGCATATCATTGGCGTAGATCGTCTGGCTGTTGGGATCGACCGACAGCCCGCCCCAGTTCATGCCGCCCAGAGACCCGGGGAAGCTGAGCGAAAGGTCCGTGCCCGGGGCCGTGTAAAGGCCCTCATAACGCATTGACTTGAAAGAGATGCGGCACAGCAGTTGGTCGAACGGCGTCGCCCCCCACATGTCCGCTTCCTTCAGCGTCTGGGCGCCGATCTGGGGCATTCCGACCGAGCGGGGCTGGGTCAGGGAATAGGGCTCGCCCGGAATGTTGGCGGCCTTGACCGGCTGTTCGACAACCTCCGTCAGCGGGCGTCCGGTGGCGCGATCCAGCACATAGATCTGACCAGCCTTGGTGCCGAACACCAGCGCGGGAACCGTCGCTCCATCGACAGGGAAGTCGATCAACGTCGGCGCCATCGGGATGTCGAAATCCCACAGGTCGTTATGGACGGTCTGATAATGCCATTTTTCCTGACCTGTCGTGGCGTCGATGGCCAGCATCGAGGCGCCATAGCGGTGATCGAGCGGCGTGCGCGTTGCGCCATAGACATCGACCGACGAGCTGCCCATCGGAGCGAACACGGTGTTCGACGCCGCATCATAGGTCATGCCCGCCCAGTTGTTGGGCGTGGAGCGCACATAGGTTTTGCCCGCTGCGGGCACGGCCTTGTCCTGGATTGCCAGGGTCGAAGGCCCAGCGCATCTGGCCGGTGATGACGTCGAAGCCGCGCATCACGCCGCCAGGCATGTTGACCTGCACATTGTCGGCCACACGACCGCCGACCACGACGGTCGTGCCCGCCAGGGTGGGCGCGGACGTCAGCTGGTATTGCGGATCGGGCGCCGCACCCATGCCGGCCTTCAGATCCACCACGCCATTCGCGCCGAAGTCGGGGCACAGGGCGCCGGTGTCGGCGTCGATGGCGATCAGGCGGGCGTCGATGGTGTTGACGAACAGACGGCGACGGCATGCGGCGCCCTGAGGAAGCACGGCCGCCGGAACCGCCGTTGCGCCCGGTATCGTGGGCTGTTGAAGCGGCGCGGCCGCATCGAAATAGGCCAGGCCCCGGCACCGTTGCCAGATGGAGCTTTTGGCGTTGATCATCGTCTTCCACTTCTCGCGCCCGGTGTCGGCGTTCAGAGCGATGACGTTGTTGTGCGGCGTGCAGACGTACAGGGTGTCGCCGATCTGAAGCGGCGTGTTCTGGTCTTCCGCGCCATTGCCGTCGCTGACGGCGACGTCGCCGGTGCGATAGGTCCAGGCGACCTTCAACTGATTGACATTGTCGCGGTTGATCTGGTTCAGGCCGACAAACCGGCTGTTCGCGGCGTCGTGCCCATAGGCGGACCAGTTGCTCGCTGCGGCGCCCTCAGCCTCTGAAAACAGGTCGGGCACGGCGCCCTTGAAGGCGACCGGCGCATGAGGAACGAACATGCCCGCAAAGCCGGCGACAGCGCCCACGGCCAGAACACCAGCGATGGCGAAGGACGGCGCCCGCATCGGCGTGCGCCCTTCAAACCGGCGCAGCAGCGGATAGCTGACGGCGACGGCGACCGCGCCGACGGTGATGGCCAGCAGGCGCGAATTCAACGGCCAGAACGTGAACCCGACCTCCCACACCGCCCAGACCACGGTTGCGACGTAGACCAGACCAAAGATCAGCGCCCCGACCGGCCTGCGCGCCACGATCAGCCCGCCTGAAAGCAGCAGCGCCAGTCCCGCAATCAGGAAATATGCGCTGCCGCCCAGCATCAGCAGACGCGCGCCGCCAATGGTGAAAAAAAGGGCTGCGGCGACAAGCACCACGCCGAGCAAGCTTAGCCATATGCCGGCTATCGGGCCAGGCCGAACCGATCTGTCAGACATTACACGGGGCCTTTTGCTGCGGTGGAACCGGTAGGAACGTCGACGTATCGACAGCTTCGAGAAACCTGCGGCGATATCTTATAGTAAGTCGGATTTCTATTACGTGGCTATATGCTTCGTCCTTGCCGTCATTCCCTTGCGAGAAGATGCGACGCGCGACGGGCTTTCCAAGGCTTCGGCCCTGTCTTCTTCGAGCGTCTGAATGTCGTCCACACGCTTGCACCAAGGGCGGCATGAACACCAAGCTTCACGCCGTAACCGATGCAAACGGCAGGCCCATCAGCCTGTTCATTACGGCGGGCCAGGTCAGCGACTACATCGGCGCCGCTCCTCTGCTGGACAACTTGCTCCGAGCCCAATGGCTGCTGGGCGACGGAGGCTATGATGCAGACTGGTTCAGGCGCCTTGAAAGCCAAAGGGATCGCGACCTGCATCCCAGGCCGCAAGACCCGGACCGAACCCATCCGCTACGACAAGCGCCGTTACAAACGACGCAACCGCATGGAGATCATTTTCGGCCGCTTGAACGACTGGCGAAGCGTCGCCACTCGCTATGATCGCTGCCCGACCGTCTTGCTATCCGCCATAGCCCTCGCCGCAACCGTCTTCTGACTATCAGTCCTGAGTCTAGGACTCTGGGTCCTACTCGTCCAGGCGGCCGATGAGGAACAGGGCGCCGACGGCGGTGAGGGCGCCCAGGGTGAAGGCGGTGATAACGGCGCCGGCGGCGACGGCCGTGGAGACGGTGACGGGGCGGGCCTCGTACCATTCGACGATGTCGGCCTCGTGCAGGTCGTCGTCCATATAGCCTTCGGCCTGGTAGATGGTGTCGTCGGCGGTCATGACTTTACGCTCCGTCTCTCTTGCCGGGATCAATACGCGCAAACGGTGGAGGTTCCACCCCCGCGAGCCATCGTGACAGGATGCCGCCCATGGGCCGAGCCTTGACCGGCCGAAGAGAAATCGCTTCGCGATTTCGCAGTCGCCGTGAATCAAGGCTCGGTTTGAACATGGAGCCTGATTCACCGTCTCGTCGAAGCGCGCAGCGCTTCCACTTCGGCGGATCAGGCTCTATGAGGCGCGGCTCAAGGTTTCAGAACGCGCAAAAGACGATCCCATGGCCGGCCACTCGAAATTCAAGAACATCATGCACCGCAAGGGGCGCGCCGATGCGCAGCGTTCCAAGCTGTTCTCCAAACTGTCGCGCGACATCACGGTGGCGGCCAAGTCGGGTCTGCCCGATCCAGCGGCCAACCCGCGCCTGCGTCTGGCGGTCAACAACGCCAAGGCCGAAAGCCTGCCCAAGGACGTGATCCAGCGGGCCATCAACAAGGCCGCCGGCGGCGACGTCGATACGATGGAGGAAGTCCGCTACGAAGGGCGGGGTCCTGGCGGCGTCGGCATCATCGTCGAAGCGTTGACCGACAACCGCAACCGCGCGGCCTCCAACATCGGCACGGCCTTCAAGAAGAACGGCGGGGCGCTGGGCGAGATGAATTCGGTCGCCTTCATGTGGGACAAGGTGGGCAAGATCACCTATCCGGCCGAGGCGGGCAGCGAGGACGCGGTGATGGAGGCCGCCATCGAGGCCGGGGCCGCCGACGTCGAGAGCGACCTGGTCAAGCCCGACATCTATGAGGACGCGCCGGGCCACGTGATCTGGACCGCCTACGAGGACCTGAACGAGGTCGCCGAGGCCATGTCCAAGGTGCTGGGGGATCCCAAGTCCACCGCCATCGTCTGGAAGCCGCAGTCGGACGTGCCGGTCACCGGCGAGGCCGTGGGGACCCTGTTCAAGCTGCTGGACGCGCTGGACGCCGAGGACGACGTGTCGGCCGTCTATTCCAACGAGGACGTCTCGGACGAGGACGCGGCCAAATACGCAGGGTGACGGGCGGCGCATTTCATGCGCCCTGGGAGCTGTGATACGGTTTGCCCATGACCGTGCACGTGACCATCGCCCTGGATGAGGCCGTCAAGGCCAAGCTGGACGCCCTGGCGGACGCCCGACAGGCGCCGATCGACGAGATCGTCGCCATGGCGGTGCTGGACATGGCGGTGGAAGAGGAGGCCGCGCCTTTCGTCTCCGCAGACGATGAGGCGGCTTTCGAGGCGGCTGTGGATGAGGGTCTGAGGTCGCTGGACGCCGGAGAGGGCATCCCGCACGAGGTGGTCGTCGCCGAGCTGCGCGCGCGTCAGGCGGCGCGGACCCAGAGTTGAAGGTCATCTGGTCGCCCGCCGCTCGCACGGACCTTGAAGAGGTCTGGCGGTATATCGCGAGCGATAGCGTCAATGCCGCGACCCTAGTTGAAAACCGCATCATCGATGCCGTCGATGGGCTGAGCGTCTTTCCAGAAACAGGGCGACGTTTGAGGGGCGACCTGAGGCAGTTCGTCGTCGCCAAGACCGGATATCTGATCATCTATCGCGTCAAGGCGGATCACATCGAGATTGCCCGGGTGTGGCACGGCGCGCGCGAACCGTTCGCCTGAAAGCAGCGAGTCGTTCGCACGGAACCGGGCCGGGCGTGGGGCGTATCGGGGCTTCACCATTACGCCCGGAGCGCCCCATGGACATCACCCAGCTGATCCTCGACGACCATGCCGAACAGCGCCGGCTGTTCTCGATCATCGAACAGATCGATCCGAAGGACACGGACGCCCTGACCAAGGTGTGGGGCCGGCTGTCGGCGTTTCTGGACGTGCACGCCGAGGCCGAGGAGCGGTTCTTCTATCCCGAACTGCTGAAACAGGGCGAGGGCGCCAACGACGCCGAGGACGGCACGGTCGAGGGCGAGACCGAGGACGCCATCGAGGACCACAACAAGCTGCGCGATGCGGTCAAGGCGGTCGAGAAGCACAAGGTCGGCTCCAAGGCCTGGTTCGACGCGGTGGGCGAGGCCAATGTGGTCAACTCCAAACACATGGGCGAGGAGGAGCGGCAGGGGCTGACCGACTTCCGCATGAACGCCGATATCGCGGCGCGCCACGACCTGGCGGTCAAGTTCGCCGCCTTCGAGGCCGAGCACATCACGGGCGTCAAGCCGGTCAACAAGGACCCCGAGACCTATATCGAAAAACACGGCTGAGGTCGGGAGCGACGGACGATGCAGCAGGGGCGCGATCCGAGGACCGATCTGCCCGGCGCGGCGGGGCCCCCGGTGGAGGGGCGACGCTGGGCGTGGGTCAAAGCCGGCGCCTGGGGCGGGGCGATCGTCTTCCTGCTGTGCGCCGCCGCCGTGACGACCTGGCTGGTGACGCGGGTGCAGACGGCCGTGGCGAACGGGCGGCAGGAGGCGACGCCTAGAAACCAGGTGGTGGAGCCGCCGCCGGTGGTCTACGAGCCGACGCCGGCGCCCGAACCCGTGACGGCGGAGGCGGATGTCGCGACGGTCGAGGTCGAGCCCGTTTCGACGGAGCCGCCGGCGCAGGACGCCCCGCCTCGGCGACCCTTGCGGATGCAGCGCTGAGGGTCGATCCGAAACCGTTCATTGCCCGATAACCCTCTTTGCGGCATGAGGGGAACGGATGGCGAACGAACCGATCAGAATCATCGGGCTGGACCCCGGTCTCAGGCGCACCGGCTGGGGCGTGATCGCGGCCGAGGGGTCGCGGCTGCGGTGGATCGCGCACGGGGTGGTGACGCCGCCCGAGGCCGCGCCCTTCGCCGAGCGCCTGGTGCATCTGCTGGACCATGTGGCGGCGGTCTGCGCCGCCCACGGCTGCGAAGAGGCGGCGGTGGAGGAGGTGTTCGTAAACGTGAACCCGTCCTCGACGCTGAAGCTGGGTCATGCGCGGGCGGCGGTGATGCTGGCCCCGGCCAAGGCGGGGCTGGCGGTGGCGGAATATTCGCCGAACCTGATCAAGAAGGCGGTGGTGGGCGCCGGCCACGCCGACAAGAGCCAGATCGCCTTCATGGTCAAACGGCTGTTGCCGGCGGCGGGCGAGGTCAAGGCGGACGCGGCCGATGCGCTGGCGGTGGCGATCACCCATGCGCAGCTGAGGAAGCGGAGCCTGTTGGAAGCGATGCATCGGGGGGCGGCGTGATCGGTCGTCTGAGAGGGGTTCTGGCCGAGGTCGGGGAGGCGGACTGCCTGATCGACTGCGCCGGCGTGGGCTATGTGGCGTCGTGCGGGGCGCGCACGCTGGGGCGGCTGCCGGCGCCTGGCGACGAGGCGACGCTGCATATCCATTCGCAATGGAGCGAGGATGCGGGGCCGCGCCTGTATGGCTTTCTGACACGCGACGAGCGGCGGGCGTTCACGACCCTGCTGGCCATTCAGGGGGTGGGGCCAAAGGCGGCGCTGGCGGTGCTGGACGTGCTGCCGCCCGGCGAACTGGCCGGGGCGGTGGCGCGCGAGGACAAGGCGGCGGTGGCGCGGGCCAACGGCGTGGGGCCGAAACTGGCGCTGCGGATCGTGACCGAGTTGAAGGGCAAGCCGCTGGGCGACGTCGGTTTTGCGCCGCACGCGCCCGGGATGCATGTCGAGATCGCGCCGCCCCCGCCGTCGATCACCGGCGAGGCGGTGTCGGCCCTGCTGAGCCTGGGCGTGGTGGAGGTCAATGCGCGCCGGGCGGTCGATCAGGCCCTGATCCGGCTGGGCGACCAGGCGGAATTGTCGGCCGTGATCCGGGCGGCCCTGCAGGAGTTGGGGCGGTGAGTGCAAGAGAGTGGCGAGTGGCGAGTGGCGAGTGGCGAGGGGTGATGAGTGCTGGTGAGCAAGAGGTGAGCTGTGATGTCGCCGTCCCTGCACCTCGCTGGCTTCCGCGCTCACGTCTCACTCGCCACTCGCCACTCGCCACTCGCCACTCGGATCAGCCATGACCCGCATCCTCTCCCCCGAGGCCGAAACGGGCGAAGCCTACGACCGCGCCCTGCGGCCCCAGACCCTGGCCGAGTTCGTCGGCCAGTCGCAGGCCAAGGGCAATCTGAAGGTCTTCATCGACGCGGCGCGCGGGCGGGGCGAGGCGCTGGACCATGTGCTGCTGTTCGGGCCTCCGGGCCTGGGCAAGACGACGCTGGCGCAGATCGTGGCGCGCGAACTGGGGGTGGGGTTCCGGGCCACCTCCGGGCCGATCCTGGCCAAGGCGGGCGATCTGGCGGCGATCCTAACCAATCTGGAGCCGCGCGACGTCCTGTTCATCGACGAGATCCACCGGCTGAGCCCCCAGGTCGAGGAGATCCTGTATCCGGCCATGGAGGACCATGTGCTGGACCTGATCATCGGCGAAGGGCCGTCGGCGCGGTCGGTGCGGATCGATCTGGCGCCGTTCACTCTGGTCGGCGCCACGACGCGGGCGGGCCTGTTGGCGACGCCGCTGCGGGATCGGTTCGGCATTCCGCTGCGGCTGGAGTTCTACACCCCCGAGGAGTTGACCGCCGTGGTGCGGGGCACGGCGCGCAAGATGGGCGCGGGCATCGACGAGGGCGGGGCGCTGGAGATCGCGCGCCGGGCGCGGGGCACGCCGCGCATCGCCGGGCGTCTGCTGCGCCGGGTGCGCGATTTCGCCGACGCGGAGGGCAGCGCGGTCATCACCCAGGCCGCCTCGGCGCGGGCGCTGGCGCGGCTGGAGGTGGACGAATCCGGCCTGGACAGTCTGGACCGCCGGTTTCTGAAGGCGCTGATCGAAAACTATGGCGGGGGGCCGGTGGGGATGGACACGCTGGCCGCCGCCATCGCCGAGGCGCGCGACGCGGTCGAGGACGTGATCGAACCCTATCTGCTGCAACAGGGTTTCATCATGCGCACCCCGCGCGGCCGGGTCGCCTGCGCCAAGGCCTACGCCCATCTGGGGCTGAGCGCGCCGCAGTCGCCCCCCGCCGGTCCTGTGCCGGGCGACCTGTTCGAATAGGCGTTGCCAAGCCGGGGCGGATCGGCGTTTGCTGGCGCGGCATCGGAGCGCCCCATGATCTTTCGTCCAGTCGCGGCATTGGTTTTGAGCCTTGGATTGTGGGTCGGCCTGGCGGCGGCGACGCCGGCCCGCGCGGCGGCGCCCGTCTTCACCGAAAAGCCCTGTCCGGCCGACTGGCCGACCGACGTGCGCAAGACGACGTGCGGTATCCTGACGGTGGACGAGGCGCGCGGGACGGGCAGCGACCGGCGCATCGAGGTGGCGGTTGTGGTGCTGAAGGCCAGCCAGCCGTTCACGGACGCCTCGGGCCGGACGCTGCCGCCGGTGTTCATGTTCCACGGCGGGCCGGGCGGGGCGCTGACGCCCGGCGTCGGCAATATGCTGCGCGCGCTGTCGCGGCGGCCGGACCTGATGGCGGTGGATCAGGACGTGGTCCTGTTCGACCAGCGCGGGGGCGGGCGGGGCGATCCGTCTATGGACTGTCCTGGAGTGCAACTGACCGATGCGGGGCCGCCGTCGGACGCCGACCGCGACGGTCTGATCGCCTGTCTGAAAGCCTATCAGGCCAAGGGGATCGACCTGAACCGGTATAACGCCGCCGTCATCGCCGACGACGTGCGCGATCTGGTCCAGGTGCTGGGTTACGACAGGATCGACCTGTGGGGCGGCTCCTACGGGCCGCGCATCGAGGCCGCGGTGATCACCCATCATCCCCGGATCGTGCGGGCGGCGGTGATGGACAGCCCCTGGCCGCCCGAGGGCAATTGGGCCGTCGGCACGCCCGAGCAGGTGTCGGCGGCGGTGCGGCTGATCCTGGCCAAATGCCAGGCGCAGGCGGCCTGCGCGGCGCGGCATCCGAACCTGCAGGCGCGGTTCGAGGCCGAGGCGCGAAAATGGCTGGCCGGGCCGGTCACGGGCAAGGACGGGCGCGCCTTCACCGTCGACGACCTGTCGGCCTTTCTGATGGACACGACCTATAGCGCGACGGGGGTGCGGCGGCTGCCGGCCGACCTGGAGGGGATCATCGCCGGCAATCTGACGCCGGTGGCCGAGATCGCGCAGAACCGCACCTATTACACCGAGGGCCAGCACATGGCCCATCTGTGCAAGGAGGAGCTGCCGTTCGAATCCAAGGCGCGGCTGGCGGCGGGCGCGGCGGGCGACCCGGTGGCCGAGGTGCTGGTCCCGTCGCTGTCGCGCCTGTTCGACGTGTGCGACGCCGTGGGCGAGACCCCGGCCGCGCCCATCGAGAACCAGCCGGTCAGGACCGATATCCCGACCCTGTTCGTCGCCGCCGAGATCGATCCCGGCTGTCCCCCGCCGCTGACCGAGGCGGCGGCCAAGGGCTATTCCCGCAGCCAGGTGGTGATCGTGACCAACGCCACCCACGGCGTCATCAACGCCAGCCCCTGCACGCGAAAGATGGCGCGCGACTTCCTGCGCGATCCGTCCGCGCCGGTGGACCGCAGCTGCCTGCCGGCGGCGGACACGCCGCTGGACTTCATCGAGGCCGCCTCGGCGGGATAGGGCGATGCGCGGGCGGTTCTCCCAGCAGCGACGGACGACGGCCCTGATCGCGGCGGCGGGGATGCTGGCGCTGTGCGCGGGCGGGGTGTGGCTGGCGACGCGGCCCAGCGGCGCCCCGGCGCCCGAACCGGCGGACGAGCGGGTGATGCGCCAGATCCGGGTGCAGGCGGGGCGCGGGGCCGAGTTGCGCTATTCCGAGCCAGGGCAGAGACGGGCGGTGTGCGGCTATATGGGGCGCCGGCCGGGCGGGCCGGCGACGGCCTTCGTCTCTATTCCCAACCGGATCCTGTTCAGCGACGACCCCCTGCCGACCGAGTTCCGCGAGATGCGGCTGCGCTATTGCCCCGGCTTCACCGGCGCGCCGGCGGGGGCGCGCTGAGGCGTCGGTTGCGCTAGATTGCGGCCATGAGCATCGACCTTCCCACCGCCGGCCGATTCGAGGGGCGCGACCACCTGCTGCCGGTGCGCGTCTATTACGAGGACACCGATTTCACGGGCCTGGTCTATCACGCCAACTATGTGCGGTATTTCGAGCGGGGGCGGTCCGATTTCCTGCGCGCCATCGGGGTGGGCCACGCCGATCTGCTGGAGGAGGCCGAGCCGCTGGCCTTTGTGGTCGCTGAGTTAAATATCAGATATCTGAAGCCGGCGCGCATCGACGACGCCCTGGTGGTCCGCACCGTCTATGAGCAGGTGAAGGGCGTGCGGCTGATCATCCGCCAGAGCGTGGAGCGGGCCGGCGAGGTGCTGTGCCGGGCCGAGGTGACGGCGGTCTGCATCCATCTGGACGGCCGTCCGCGCCGACCGTCGAAGGGGCTGGTCGAAAAGGTGACGCCGTGGCTGGCAGGGGCGGGGTAGCACCCTCGTATCCCGCTCATCCCGGCGAAAGCCGGGACCCAGTGCTTTGGGCGAAGGTTGCACGAGATCAAAAGTCGGTGGTCATCCGACGCACCCTCTCTGCGAAAGATCTGGGTCCCGGCTTTCGCCGGGATGAGCGGAGAAGTTGGGTGCATACTGGCCGTGAAGTGCTCTAAAATCACCGCGAAACGAGGGGGAAGATCATGGCGAGCGAAAACTACAATATGTCGGCCAGCGCGGTCGTGGTGTCGGTTCTGCTGGCGTTGCTGCTGGTCGGGGGCGGGCTGGTGGGATGTCCCTATTACAAGGTCTGGGAGCGCAAGATGGCGGGTCAGGCCGAGCTGCAGTATCAGCAGGGCGCGCGCCAGGCCTTGATCGCCCAGGCGGCGGCGGAAGACGAGGCGGCGATCAAGCGGGCCGAGGCGGCGACGCGCCGGGTGCTGGGCTGGACCGATGCGGCCAGGCGCGGCTGCGCCGAACTGGGCCGCCCCGGCGACCGCCAATGCGAGGAGCAGCTGCTGAAGGACGCCGCCACCTATTCCATCGCCAAGGAAGGCCACGAGGGCGTCATCATCAGCGTCGGCGCCCCGGTGTCGGTCGCGGTCGATCCGACGCGGCGGGCGGCGTCGGAATAACGGGGGAAGAAGCGCGCTATTGCATGATCAGGCCGCCATCCACCGCATACTGGCTGCCCGTTACGTAGGAAGCGTCGTCCGACAGCAGGAAAAGCGCAACGGCCGCCGCCTCTTCGGGCCTGCCTGCTCGGCCGAGAGGTACTTGGCTGACGACAAAATCCTCGAAGCCGCGCTTAGCCTCTTCCGGCAGGAAGTGACGGAAATTGGTGTCGATCGGACCCGGCACAACCACATTGACGCGAATACCGCGAGGCGCCAGCGCCGAAGCCCAAGATCGCGTCATGGCGATCAGCGCGCCCTTGGTCGCAGCGTAAAGGCCGGTTGCCGCCGCACCTTCGTACACTGACGAGGAGGCGGTTACGACGACGGAAGCACCAGCTTTCAGGTGGGGCGATAGCGCGGCGATCTGCAAGGCGGGGCCACGCACATTCGCGGCCATCATGCGATCGAACGCCGGGGGGTCGATGTCTTCAGGCGCGCCAAGCGCGGCGTAGGCTGCGTTCAACCACAGCCCGTCCAGTCCCCCCGCCGTCTCGGCCGCTTCCGCCAGTACGGCGGCCGCAGCAGGATCGGCTGCGTCGTTGGCGAGAACCTCCCCCTTCTCGCCGAGCGCTGTTCGTGCCGCGTCGAGGCGCGCCGGGGTCATGCCGGTTACGATGACCGAACCACCCTCGCGGACGATACGTCCGGCCCCGGCCAATCCCATACCGCTGGTTCCGCCGGTGATCAGGACGCGCTTGTCTTGGAAACGAGCCATCTGTCTTCCTAACTACTTCAAAAGGGGCCTCGAGATTCCGCAGGCGCTCAGGCCCCTACGTCGATACCGTCGCGCGTGTCATACATGGAACCGGGTCTATCGCCGCAACCGGAAACTCATACCGCGCTCATCGTCGTTTCGACCTTTCGCTGACGTCGCGATAACTTGCTGTTAACCCTTATGACGCGCCTGTCAGATGACGCGCGGTCGGGTCGTCGTTAAACGGGCCGGACGCCACACAATGGTCACGTCGGCTGGGTCGAAGACGAGGTGACCGATCCCGAATCCGCCCGGAGCGCCTGAATGACCATGCCCGTCGACGCCTCGATGATGAACCCCGTCGAGCTGTTCATGACCGCCGACTGGGTGGTGAAGACGGTCATGATCGGCCTGGCGGCGGCCTCGATCTGGTCGTGGACCATCATCATCGACAAGGCGGTGCGGTTCACCGCCTTGAACCGACAGGCCGACGACTTCGAAAAGGCGGTGCAGTCGGGCCGGTCGCTGGAGGAGGTGTCGGCCCAGGCCGGGCCGGAGCCGGACCACGCCCTGCCGCGCATGCTGGCCATCGCCCTGTCGGACTGGCGCGAGGCGCGTCAGCGCGGGGCGCTGAACGAGCACCAGGGCGACCTTCTGATGGTGCGGATCGACAAGGCGATGAACAGCCTGATCGCGCGCGAGAGCCAGCGGATCGAGAACGGGCTGGGCGTGCTGTCGGTGGTGGCCACGGCCTCGCCCTTCATCGGCCTGTTCGGCACAGTGTGGGGCATCATGAATGCGTTCGGGCGGATCGCGGCGGCGGGCAACACCAATCTGACGACGGTGGCGCCGGCCATCGCCGAGGCCCTGTTCGCCACGGCCATCGGCCTGGCGGCGGCCATCCCGGCCTATATCGCCTACAACAAATTCTCCATCGACGCGGGCAAGTTCACCGGCCGGCTGGAGGCGTTCGCCGACGACCTGCAGGCCGCGGTCGCGCGCCGGCTGGGCGGCCCCTCAGCCCCGCCGCCGCCGCCCCCGCCCGCCGCCGATCTCAGCCTGAAGCGGGGCGGCTGATCCATGGCGCTTGGCGGTGGTGGTTCGAGCGGCGGCGGGCGTCGCGGGCGCAGGGGGCGAAAGGGCCCCCTGACCGAGATCAACGTCACGCCCCTGGTGGACGTGATGCTGGTGCTGCTGATCATCTTCATGATCTCGGCGCCCCTGCTGACGGTGGGGGTGCCGGTCGAGCTGCCCAAGACCGAGGCCAGCGCGGTCGAGACCAAGTCCGAACCCCTGTCGGTCAGCATCGACCAGCAGGGCGCCATCTTCGTGGGCGACAGCGAGACGGCGTTCGACCAGCTGTCGGCGCGGCTGCAGACCGAGGCGGGCGGCGCGGACAAGGCGGCCGAGCGGCCGGTGTTCGTGCGGGCCGACGGGCGCGCGCCCTATCAGGCCGTGGCGCGGGTGATGGCGCGGTTGAGCGCGTCCGGCTTCACCAAGCTGAACCTGATCACCGACACGGCGCCGGAGGCCTGAGCCCTTGCGTCGTCCGAGCCCGGCCATCCTCGGATCCCTCGCCCTGCACGCCGGGGTGATCGCGCTCGCCTTCGTGACGTTTTCGCACCAGACCGAGGAGGAAAAGCCGCTGGTCGCCTCGGTGCCCGTGACCATCGTGTCGCAGGAGGTGGTCCAGGCCGCGCCGGCCGACAATCCCCAGCCCGAACCCTCGCCCGACGACGCCGCGACCGCGCCGGTGCAGCAGCCCGATCCGGTTCCGCCGACGCCCGAGCCGACGCCGCCCCAACCGCGTCCGCAACCGCAGCCCCAGCCCCAGCCACGCCCGACGCCAACGCCGCAGCGCCCGACACCAGCGCCCACGCCCCGCCCCACGCCGACGCCTGCGCCGACCCCGCGTCCGACCCCCACGCCGCCTCGACCGCAGCCCCGGCCAACGCCGCCCGCGCCCACGCCCTCGCCGCCGACCAAGGCCCAGCCGACGCCGCGACCCAGCAATCCGGCGCCCGCCCGGCCGGCCCCGCAGCGCACCGAACCCAGCCTAGACCTGGACGCCCTGGCCGGACCGACGCGCCCGACCAACAATCGCGGCCGCCCGGCGACGGGTCAGCAGGGGGCGGGCGCGGCGTCGCAGGCCACCGGGCCGCAGATTACGGCCATCTTCAACCAGGTCTATCCGAACTGGATCCTGCCCTGCGACATCCCGGGGGCGGACCAGCTGAGGATCCAGGTCGAACTGACGCTGTCGGCGGACGGGCGCATCACCAGCGGACCCAGCCTGATCAACGCCCAGTCCTCGAACGTCTATCGCGCCGCCGCAGACGGGGCCCTGCGCGCCTTGCGCCAGACTGCTCCGTTCGACGTGCCCCAGGGCTTTTCCGGCGGCGTCTATCGCCCGACATTCAACACCGAACGGGCGTGTCGGAATCGTTAGGCGTGAGGCGGTCCTATGAGGTGGAGCGCGTCGCGTCCCCCGATGACGGCATGGGGCGAGAGGCGGCGATCGAACGTCGCCAGGCGCCCGCCGTTCGAAACGGCCAAACCGAGCAGATAGCTATCCGTGACCTGCTCGGGCGCCGTGATGGCCGAGCCGTCAAACACGCTGGCGTCGGCCAAGCTGAGGGTGTCCGGCCAGAACACATGGCCTGACATGGCGCGCAGGAGCTTCAGCGTGCCAATGATTTCGAAAGGCGTTCCGACCGGGTTGCGATAGCGGCTGTTGCCGACGATTCGGACCAGGCCATTTTCCGTTATCGGACACGTCGCCCAAGAGGATACGGCTTCACGCTGGAACCAGACATTGGCTGTCTCATGGAACACATGACGCGGATCGACCAGGGCGATCAGCACATTGACGTCCAGCAGATAGGTCAAGGCGCCTCGTCGCGCAGGGCGTTGACGTCCTCCAATGTGACCATCGGTCCGGGTCGATCCGGCAAGAGAGGAACGCCGTCGCGAAACCGAACAGTTGTGGGACGCTTCTGCAGCGTCTGTCGCGCCAGTTCGGACACGACCTCGCCGACCGTTCGATCCTGATGGACCGCGATCGCTCTTGCGGCGTTCAGCACGTCGTCGTCGATGGCGAGAGTGGTGCGCATGGCCCGAATATACTGCATCACGCATCACGCATCAATGTGATGGGCCCGTCCCGAAAGTCGCCCCATTCGCCGTCAAGCTGGCGAAAGTCGAACGGCCCGGCGATAAGGGGCGGCGATCCTTTGAGACTTGTGGGAGCACTCGATGCGTCTGAACCTTCTTCTGGCCTCCGTGGCGGCGGTCGCGATGGCGGCGCCGTTGACGACGGCGGCCCAGACCTCGCAGGCCACGCCGGCGCGTCAGAACCAGCCGGTCGAGGTCGAGATCGACCAGGGCGTGCTGCGGCCCCTTCAGATCGCGGTCGTGCCGTTTGCGGGGACGCATGGGTCGGACATCTCCAGCGTGGTCAGCGCGAACCTGCGGCGGTCGGGCTTCTTCGAGCCGCTGAACCCGGCCAGCTTCATCGAAACGGGCCTGACCCTGGCCAATGCGCCCAACTTCCCCCAGTGGACCCAGATCGGGGCGCAGGCGGTGCTGTATGGCGGGGTGACGATGCGCGGCGACGGGCGGATGGACGTAGGCTTCCGCCTGTATGATCCGTACCGCCAGTGCCAACTGGTCAGCTATCAGTTCACCGCGACGCAGGAACAGTGGCGCCGGATCGCGCACAAGATTTCCGACGTCATCTATCAGCGGATGACGGGCGAGGCGGGCTTCTTCGATTCGCGCGTGATCTTCGTGTCCGAGGAAGGGTCGGCGCTGAACCGGATCAACCGCCTGACCATCGCCGACCAGGATGGGTTCAACCCGACCTATCTGACGCAAGGGGACGAGGTGATCATGTCGCCGCGCTTCTCGCTGTCGCAGCCGGACGAGATCACCTATGTCGCGCTGGGCAAGGATTACAGCCGCATCTACCTCTATAATCTGACGACCGGCCGGCGCGAGAGCCTGGGCGAGTTCGATGGGCAGGTGCTGGCGCCGCGCTTCTCCAACGACGGCAACAAGATCGCCTTCTCCATCATCCGGGGCGGCAACACCGACGTCTATGTGATGGACCTGAGAAGCCGTCAGATCACGCGCCTGACCAACGACCCCGGCATCGACACCTCGCCGTCGTTCAGCCCGGACGGCAGCCAGATCGTCTTCACCTCCGACCGTTCCGGGTCGGCGCGGCTTTATGTGATGCGCGCGGACGGATCGGGCCAGCGGCCGATCTCGCGCGGCGGCGGCATCTATACGGCCCCGTCCTGGAGCCCGACCGGCAATCTGATCGCCTTCACCAAACAGGGCGGCGGCCGGTTCTCGACCGGGGTGATGAACGCCGACGGCTCGGGCGAACGCATCCTGTCCTCCAGCTATTTCGAGGAGGGGCCGAACTGGGCCCCCAACGGCCGATACGTCATGTTCGCGCGCCAGACGCCGGGCGGCGACACCCGTCTGTGGACCGTGGACCTGTCGGGGCGCGTGGTGTCGCAGGCGGGCTATAACGGACGCGGCACCGACCCGGCCTGGTCGCCGCTGCTGGACCGGCCGCCGACCAATCTGGGTTATGGCCAGGGCGCCGACAGCTGCCCGGCCTGAAGGCCCGTCCTCGATCACGGCGGAGCCATAAGGCTCAACACTGCGTTATCGCCTCTGGCGTCCGAGGGGCGCCCGAGGCAGACAGTAACGTCAAGCTTGAGGCCCGCCCCCTTGCAAGAAACGACACGTCAGGAGACGACCCCATGAAGACTTCACGCATCCTCAAACTGGCGATGGTCGGCTGCGCCGTGGCGGCGATGGCCGCCTGCACCCGCAAGCCTCCGGTCGAGACTGGCGTGCCCGGCCCGAACGACGGAACCTCGACCGCGCCGACCGGCCCGGCCTATCCGACCGCCCCGACCGGCCCGGTGACGGGCGGCGGCCTGGGCTCGGCCCAGCCGGGGTCCGAGCAGGACTTCGTCGTCAATGTCGGCGACCGCATCTATTTCGACCTGGACAGCTATGAGGTCCGCCCCGAAGCCATGCCGCGCCTGGACGCCCAGGCCCAGTGGCTGCAACGCTATCCGTCCGTGACGGTCCGCATCGAAGGCAACGCCGACGAACGCGGCACGCGCGAATACAACCTGGCCCTGGGCGCCCGCCGCGCGGAATCGGTGCGGACCTATCTGATCAACCGGGGCATTCCGGCGGGCCGGATCGACACCATCAGCTTCGGCAAGGAGCGGCCGATCGCGGAAGGCTCCAACGAGGACGCCTTCGCCCGCAACCGCAACGCCCACACCGCCATCGTGTCGGGCGCACCGCGCTAATCGGCGAAAGACGACTGATCTGAAGGGAGGCGTCGGCTTGAAGCCGGCGCCTCTTTTCGTTTCGGCGCTTGTCCTGACGATGGGCGGGCGGCAAGAACACCGTCCTGGCGTTGGGGGATGACCATATGGATATCGAAGGGGCGGGCGGCGTCGTCACGGGCGGTCTGATCGCGGGCGCGATCGAAAAGCCGACCGGCAAGGCGGGCGAGGACCACGCCCACGGCGTCTGTTCGGACTGCGGCGCCCCGACCAGCGGCAACTTCTGCGCCAACTGCGGCCAGCCGACCCATGTCCACCGCACCCTGCTGCACCTGGGCGAAGAACTGCTGCACGGAGTGATGCATTTCGACGCCCGCGTCTGGCGCACCCTGCCGCTGCTGTGGCTGAACCCCGGCAAGCTGACGCGGGAATGGGTCGAGGGACGGCGGACCCGCTATGTCTCGCCGCTGGCCATCTTCCTGTTCACCCTGTTCGTGATGTTCTTCGCCCTGAGCTTCGCGCCGCACAAGGAGGAGGCGTCGGTCCAGCCGGCCGAGATCGCCGAACAGCGGACCGTGGTGGAGGCGGCCCAGCAGACCGTCAACGAACTGCGCGCCGACAACGCCCAGCCCCAGGCCATCCAGGCCGCGCAGATGATCGTGGATCAGCGCCGCGAGCAGCTGGTGAAGCTGGAGGCGGAAATGCGCGACGGCCGGGCCGACGGGCTTAAGCCCGGCAGCTGGCAGGCCAGTCTGAAGGACATGGCGACCGGCGATGCGGAAGACGGACAGCCGCACGCCAAGGCGACCGTGATGGGCCAGGCGGTCAAGGCCGAGGGGCATGGCCTGGGCGCCACCATCGCCAAGAAGCTGCAGAACCCGGACTTGGCCCTCTACAAGCTGCAGCAGACGCTGTACAAATTCGCCTTCCTGCTGGTGCCGCTGTCGATCCCGTTCGTGGCGCTGCTGTTCCTGTGGAAGCGCGGGTTCACCCTGTACGACCACGGGGTGTTCGTCCTGTATTCGCTGACCTTCATGGCCATGCTGCTGATGCTGATGGTGGTGTCGGCCAGTCTGGCCGGATGGCTGGGCGGTATCGTCATTCCGGTGGGGCTGCTGGCGGTGCCGGTGCATATGTTCGCCCAGATGAAGGGCGCCTATTCGCTGGGAGTGTTTTCGGCCCTGTGGCGGACGACGGCGCTGTTGGTGTTCTGCAACATCGTGATCGGCCTGTTCGTCACGGCGATCATCTATCTGGGCCTGGGACATTGAGCGGGGCCGACGGCCTTGCGGCGGCCCTAAATCGGTGAAAGCTAGACGGATGACAAAGCTCTCGATCTCTCACGTCCACGCCATCGTCGCCGCTGCTGTCGGCGTGCTGCTGATCGGCGGCGCCGCCCTCGCCCAGCAGGCCCAGCCCAACATCATGGAGCGGACCGAATGGGACAATCGCCGCCTGGACCAGCTGGATCGCAACGTGCGCCGGCTGGAGCGGGCGCTGACCCAGAGGAACGCCGCCGGCCAGCCGGTGCTGGTCGAGCCGGACCCGGAGGTGGTGACGCTGCAGGGGCAGTTCGCCCTGATGGATCGGCGCCTCGGCGACCTGGAGGCCACGGTGCGCCGCATCAACGGCGACAACGAGCGGCTGACCTTCCAGCTGGACGAGGCCACGCGGGACAATCAGGCCCTGCAGACCCGGTTGAGAGACGCCGAGGCCCGCATCCAGAAGCTGGAGACCCAGGCCGAGCTGAACGCGCCGATCGAGGCGACCTCGCCCACCGGGGACGCGACGCGCGATCTGGCGGCGGCGGTGGCCCTGTTGTCGACCGACAAGCCGCGCGGCGAGCGGGCGCTGGAGACGGTGATCGCGGCCTGGCCCGACACGCCGCAATCGCGTGAGGCGAACTCGCGCCTGGGCGACCTGCGGATCGCGGCCAACGACAAGGCGGGGGCGGTGCCCTATTACGCCGCCGCGCTGAAGGACTGGCCGCGCATCGGCTGGGCGGCGGATACGACGCTGAAACTGGCCGACGCGCTGTTTTCGACCCAGAGGAAGCCGCAAGGCTGCGCCGCCCTGGCCGAGTTCACCCGCCGCTATGCGCCCTCCGCCTCCGATCCGCAGAAGGCCCGCGCGGCCCAGCTGCGGACCACGGGCGCGTGCGCCGCCTGACGTCCGACGACGACGGCGAGGGGGGCGTCGCCGGGGGGCTGGCCGCCCGCGTCCTGACACGGCTGGAGGCGCGGCTGAGCCGGGACGTCGAACGGCCCCTGGCCCTGGCCCTGTCGGGCGGGGGGGATTCCATCGCCCTGCTGCGGCTGGCGGCCGAATGGGCCGGGGCGCGCGGGCGGCGTCTGCTGGCGCTCAGCGTGGACCACGGGCTGAACCCCGACAGCGGGCGCTGGAACGCCTTTGCGGAACAGGCGGCGCGAGCGGTCGGGGCCGATTGGCGCGGCCTGCGCTGGGAGGGCGATAAGCCCGCGACGGGACTGACGGCGGCGGCGCGGACGGCGCGCCATCGGCTGATCGCCGAGGCGGCGCGGGCGGCGGGCGCGCGGGTCGTGCTGTTCGCCCACACGGCCGACGACATCGCCGAGGCCGATCTGATGCGCCGCGAAGGGGCGACGCTGGGGCGGGTGCGCGAATGGTCGCCGTCGCCCGTCTGGCCCGAGGGGCGGGGGCTGATGCTGCTGCGGCCCCTGCTGGACGAGGGGCGCGAACCTTTGCGCGACTGGCTGAGGGGGCAAGGGGCGGACTGGATCGAGGACCCCGCCAACGCCGATCTGCGCTATGGCCGCAGCCGGGCGCGACAGGTCTTGGCCGGCGAGGACGCAGAGCGGCGGCCGGTCTTGGCGGCGGGCGCGGCTTCGGGCGCGGAAGGGCTGACGACGGTCGGGGAGGCGGTGGTCGAGGCGTCGCGCGACGTCGCCGCGCGCACCCTGGCGGCGGCCCTGGTCTGCGTCGGGGGCGGGGCGACGCCGCCGAGGGGCGAGCGGCTGGCCGCCCTGGTCCGGCGGTTGCGGGCCGGCGAGGATTTCACCGCCACCCTGTGCGGGGCGCGGATCACAGCGGCGGGCGAAACCGTGACCCTGGTGCGCGAGGCCGGCGAGATGGCGCGAAAGGGCGCCGGACCCTTGCGGCTGACGCCGGGCGTGGAGGCGGTGTGGGACGGGCGGTTCGCCTTCGTCGCCGCCGATGCGGGCTGGTCGGTCGTGGCGGGGCGCGGGCGATTGTCGCAGCTGTCGGACGCGGACCGGGCGGCGCTGGCCCCGCTGTCGCCGCAGGCGCGGGCGGCCTGGCCCGTGCTCGTTAAGGACGGGGCGCCGGGCCCGGCTCTTGCAGGGGCGGGGGTCGAACGGCGCGGGCTTGTCGCGGAACGGCTCAGGCTGACGCTGGACGAAACGACGCATGAAGACGACCTGATTTCAGCCCCGCGATGGCGTAACGCCATGGAACCTCCTATTTTCCCAGACAGACACATCCAGACCGTCGACCCGAGCGGGGCGGCGGACGACCGAGGACCTCAATGAACCTGCGTAATCTGGCGATCACCGGCGTGATCATTCTGGCGCTGCTGGCGGGCTATGCGGCCCTGTCCCAAGGCGGCGCGATGAACGGCATGGCCGGTCAGCCGGCGGCCGGACGGCCCGAAATCATGAGCTATTCCGAACTGGTGCAGCGGGTGAACGCCGGCGACGTCAAGAAGGTGACGGTGCGGGTCGACAAGGTGAACGGCGAGCTGAAGAACGGCCAGCGCTTCACCTCCACCACTGTCTATCCGAACGAACAGCTGATGACCTCCATGCTGCAGGCGGGGGTCGAGATCGACGCCAAGTCGGGCGGCCAATCGATCTGGATGAGCCTGCTCTTGGGCATCCTGCCCATCGCGCTGCTGATCGGGGTGTGGATCTTCTTCATGCGCCAAATGCAGGGCGGGGCGCGCGGGGCCATGGGCTTTGGCAAGTCCAAGGCCAAGCTGCTGACCGAACACAAGGGCCGCAAGACCTTCGAGGACGTCGCGGGCGTGGACGAGGCCAAGGACGAACTGCAGGAGGTCGTCGACTTCCTGAAGGATCCGGGCAAGTTCCAGCGTCTGGGCGGCAAGATTCCCAAGGGCGCCCTGCTGGTCGGCCCTCCCGGCACCGGCAAGACGCTGCTGGCGCGCGCGGTCGCGGGCGAGGCGGGCGTGCCCTTCTTCTCGATCTCGGGTTCGGACTTCGTCGAGATGTTCGTCGGCGTCGGCGCCAGCCGCGTGCGCGACATGTTCGAACAGGCCAAGAAGAATGCGCCCTGCATCATCTTCATCGACGAGATCGACGCCGTCGGTCGCCATCGCGGCGCCGGCTTGGGCGGCGGCAATGACGAGCGCGAACAGACGCTGAACCAGCTGCTGGTCGAGATGGACGGTTTCGAGGCGTCCGAGAACATCATCCTGATCGCGGCGACCAACCGTCCCGACGTGCTGGACCCGGCCCTCCTGCGTCCCGGCCGGTTCGACCGCCAGGTGGTGGTGCCGAACCCCGACGTCTCGGGCCGTGAACGCATCTTGCGCGTCCACATGAAGGATGTGCCCCTGGCCGCCGATGTGAACGTCAAGACCATCGCGCGCGGCACGCCCGGTTTCTCGGGCGCCGATCTGGCCAATCTGGTCAACGAAGCGGCCCTGACGGCGGCGCGCAAGGACCGTCGCATGGTCACGCACCGCGACTTCGAGGACGCCAAGGACAAGGTGCTGATGGGCTCGGAGCGTCGCTCCATGGCCATGAACGAGGAAGAAAAGCGCCTGACCGCCTATCACGAGGCCGGTCACGCCATCGTGGCCATGAACGTCAAGGCGGCCGACCCGGTGCACAAGGCGACCATCGTCCCGCGCGGCCGGGCGCTCGGCATGGTGATGCAGTTGCCGGAAGGCGACCGCTATTCGATGAAGTATCAGCAGATGATCGACCGGATCGCCATCATGGCGGGCGGGCGCGTGGCCGAGGAGCTGATCTTCGGCAAGGAGAACATCACCTCGGGCGCGTCGTCGGACATCGAACAGGCGACCAAGCTGGCCCGCGCCATGGTCACGCGCTGGGGCTTCTCCGAGAAGCTGGGCACGGTGGCCTATGGCGAGAACCAGGAAGAGGTCTTCCTGGGCCATTCGGTCGCGCGCAGCCAGAACGTCTCGGAAGAGACGGCCCGCACCATCGACGAGGAGGTCCGCCGTCTGGTCGCCTCGGGCTGGGACGAGGCGCGTCACATCCTGACGACCAAGGCCGATCACCACGAGAAGCTGTCGCAGGCCCTGTTGGAATACGAGACCCTGTCGGGCGAGGAGATCAAGGACCTGCTGGAGAAGGGCGTCGCGCCGAACCGCGACGAGAACAACTTCCCCAACGCCGGGCCTTCGGTCTCGGTGCCGGTGACGCCGGTGTCGGACGGGACCGAGATCGAGGTTCCGGTCGCCAAGCCCGCCGCGACCAGCGTGCCGACGGTTCACTGAACCGGCCTTCAGTTCGGAATGAAGAAGCCCGCCGGGAGAGCGATCTCCGGCGGGTTTTTCATGGGCGAAGGCGGCGTGTCAGGCCGGCAGGATTTCCGCGTCCTCGATCATCACCGGCGTCAGGCTGCGTTCGGCGCCGGAGGGGTCGCTCCAGGAAATGGTGTGGCCTTCGACCAGGCCGATCAGGCCCGCGCCGACATGGGAAAGGACCGAAACCTTGCCCGCGTCGATGTCGGCGTCCTTCGGCAGGACGATCTGGATGCGGCGCGGGTCGGACGAACGGCCATCGACATAGTGAAGCCAGCGGTTCAGCGGCACGGCGCCCTTGGGCCGGTCGCCCGGTTCGCAGATGACGGCGCGCTCCAGCTCTTCCTGAAGCATTCCCGCCACGCCCTCTCCAGGCATGTCGCCGACCAGACGCGACAGGGCGTCGTGGTCCTCGGCGCTGAGGAAGATGTCGGGGCGGACGGGAAGGGTGGATTTGGACATGGAGGGTCTCGCATACGGCAGGGGCCGCCGCACGCGCCTGGCGTCGTGCAGCGGCGAAGAGGAAGGGGGTTCAGATCGGCGCCCGGAACGGGGCGAAGGGCGCGCGGCCGTTCCGGGTCAGAAGCCTGCGACGAGGCGTCCCGCGTGGGAAAGGCGTCGAGCCTGGCTGACGAAACGAGCGATCACGGCTAGAGGCTGGTCCCATGCCGCGCGAAAGTCAAACACCGGGATGGCCCCAGGTCATGGGGATCGTCAACGTCACGCCCGACAGCTTCTCTGACGGCGGGCGGTGGACCTCGGTCGAGGCGGCGGTGGACCGGGCCATGCGTCTGGTCGCGGACGGGGCGGATGTCTTGGACATCGG
The DNA here is from genome assembly GCF_002434505.1 of Brevundimonas sp. UBA6550. GTDB lineage: Bacteria > Pseudomonadota > Alphaproteobacteria > Caulobacterales > Caulobacteraceae > Brevundimonas. The sequence continues at coordinate 383,026 of NZ_DJKE01000001.1, read as the reverse complement.
CGGCGAAAGCACCCGGCCGGGCGCCGATCCGGTGGGGACGGACGAGGAGATCGCGCGGGTCGTCCCGGTCATCGCGGGCCTCCGTGCTCGTTGGGCCGGGGCGATCAGCATCGACACGATGAAGCCCGAGGTGGCCCGCGCCGCCGTCGCGGCCGGGGCGACGATGTGGAACGACGTGACGGCCCTGACACACGCGCCTGACAACGCAGGCGTGGCGGCCGAACTGGGGTGCCGTATCGTGCTGATGCACATGAAGGGCGAGCCGCGCACCATGCAGGCGAACCCGACCTATGACGACGTGACGGGCGAGGTGCGGGATTATCTGCTGGAGCGCGCCGAGGCGGCGATGGCGGCGGGCGTGGCGCGACAGCGGATATGGCTGGACCCCGGCATCGGCTTCGGCAAGACGCTGGCGCACAATCTGGCCCTGACGGCGGGCCTGGGGGCGCTGGTCGATCTGGGGTTTCCGGTGCTGTACGCCGCCAGCCGCAAACGCACGATCCAGGCGGTCGACCCGACGGCGGTCGAGGCCACCGACCGGCTGGGCGGCTCCATCGCCCTGGCCCTGACGGCGGCGGCGCACGGGGCCAGGATGGTGCGGGTCCATGACGTGCGCGAGACTGTGCAGGCGCTGAAGGTCCAGGCGGCGGTTCGCGACGCGGGTTGAACGGACGCGACGTTCGGTCGCGGTTGAGCTAAGGACGGGGATCAACCGTCGCAGCGTCGCCCATGCCCCTGACCGCCTATATCGCCCCCATCGTCATGTTGGCCCTGTCGAACGTCTTCATGACCTTCGCCTGGTACGGCCACCTGAAGTTCGAGCACAAGCCGCTGTGGCTGCTGGTGATCGCCAGCTGGAGCATCGCCTTCTTCGAATACTGGCTGGCGGTGCCGGCCAACCGGATCGGCATCAAGGTCTATTCGCCGGCCGAGCTGAAGACGATGCAGGAGGTGATCACCCTCTTGGTCTTCGCCGGTTTTTCGGTGCTGTATCTGGGCGAGAAGCTGACGGTGAACCATCTGGTCGGCTTCGCCTTCATCGGCCTGGGCGCCTTCTTCATCTTCAAGGGGCCGCTAGGCGCCTGATCGCTTGCCCTGACGGATGGGCTGGGCCATCTGATCCGTCATGTCCTGGGTCATGTCGATCAATCCGTGGGCGACGCTGGTCGTCGCCGGTCTGTTGGAAGTGCTGTGGGCTTCGGGCCTGAAGAATTTGGGCCTGCACCGGCCGCTGACGTCGCTGGGGGTAGGGATCGCCCTGGCCGGCAGCATGATCCTGTTGTGGGTGGCGACGCAGAAGCTGCCGATCGGCACGGCCTATGCGGTGTGGACCGGGATCGGCGCGGTGGGCGCGGCGCTGGTGGGGGTGCTGGCCTATGGCGAGCCGGCGACGGCGGTGCGGGCGGTGTGCATCCTGCTGATCGTGGCGGGCATCGTCGGGCTTAAGCTGTTTTCGGGGGCGGCGGCATGAGCGCGCTTCATCAAGGCAGAGTGCTGATCCTGGCGGGGTCGGACAGCGGCGGCGGCGCGGGCATCCAGGCCGACATCAAGGCCGTGACGATGATGGGCGGGTTCGCCGCCACCGCCATCACGGCCATCACGGTGCAGAACACCCTGGGGGTCCACGGCGTCCATCCGCTGCCGCTGGAGCTGATCGCGGCCCAGGGGCGTGCGGTGCTGGACGACATCGGGACCGACGCCTTCAAGACCGGCATGCTGGGCTCGGTCGAGGTGGTCGAGACGGTCGCCGCCCTGTTGGACAGCGCCGACGCCCCCGCCGTGGTCGATCCGGTCATGGTGGCCAAGGGCGGGCACCCTCTGTTGCCCGATGCGGCGGTGGAGGCGGTCAAGGCGTTGATGATCCCGCGCGCGGCGCTTCTGACCCCCAATGCGCCCGAGGCCGAGGCCCTGACGGGGATCGCGGTGCAGGACCTGGACGGTCAGCGGCGGGCGGGCGAGGCCCTGCTGGCCATGGGCGCGCGGGCGGTGCTGATGAAGGGCGGCCATGTGCCGGGAACGACGGTGATCGACCTGCTGCTGACGCCCGACGGCGAGACGGCGCTGGAGGCCGAACGGATCGACACCCGCCACACCCACGGCACCGGCTGCACGCTGGCCAGCGCCTGCGCGGCCGGGCTGGCGCTGGGGCGGCCGCTGGAGGTCGCGGTGGCCGAAGCCTGGGCCTATGTCGGCGAGGCGATCCGTCGCGCGCCCGGCCTGGGCGGCGGGCATGGGCCGCTGGATCACGGCTGGCCGGTGCGGGGGTGAGGCGCCGCCCCCCGGTCCGTCATCCTAGGCCTTGTGCCTAGGATCCATACACTCAGACCTGTCCGCGTGGAGACGCTTCTTTGCCGTCGGTCCTTCATCCCATGCACCGGGAATAGGGATCCTAGGCACAAGGCCTAGGATGACGGGCGGAAAGGGCTGTGGATGGGGGTTCGCCGCCACTCCCCTGGGACCGATGCGCTCGCTAAGAGAAGGGGATGAGCGACGCCCTGACCGACCGCCTGATCGCCATCGTGCGCGCCGACCCCGCGCTGATGCACATTCTGACGACGGTTCGGGCGCTGGACCTGCCGGATTGGCGGCTGGTGTCCGGCGCGGTCTATCAGGCGGTGTGGAACGCGCGGACGGGGCGGCCGGCGGGCTATGGGGTCAAGGACTACGACCTGGCCTATTTCGACGGCTCGGACCTGTCCTACGAAGCCGAGGACGTCGTCATCAAACGGGTCGCCGCCGCTTTCGACGCGCCGCTCCGCAGCCGGGTCGAGGTCAGGAACCAGGCGCGGGTGCATCTGTGGTTCCAGGATCGGTTCGGCGAGCCCTATCAGGCGCTGGGATCGACCGACGAAGCCTTGGGGCGGTTCGTGGCGCCCGCCTTCGCGGTCGGGGTGCGGCTGGAGGCGGACGACGCCATCACCGTCGCCGCGCCGTTCGGGCTGGAGGACATCTTCTCCATGACCATCCGGCCCAATCCGAGCCGGCCTGTGGCCAGGAGCTGGGCCAAGGTGATCGACAGCGCGCGGGCGCGGTGGCCGGAACTGACGGTGGTGGAGCCTTAGTAAGGCCCGTGCTTGCCGTTCGAGGAGAACTCCGGCGGGGCGGCCTTGTGGATGTATTGTTCGGCGACCAGCCAGGCCTTGAAGGGGCGCAGGCACCCCAGGCACAGGCCGATCAGGATGGGCAGGGTCACGACCCCATGCACCCAGATCGGCGGGTGGACGGTGAAGTCGAACAGCATCAGCAGGATCATGCCCACCACCCCGACCGCCGTCATGACGAAGAAGGCCGGGCCGTCGGCCGGGTCGGCGAAGCCGTAGCTGAGGCCGCAGTCCGTGCAGCCTTCGCGCAGGGTCAGATAGCCCTTGAACAGCGGGCCCTTGCCGCAGCGGGGGCAACGGCAGGCCAGGCCGGTCTTGATCGTGCTGAGGCGTGGATAGTCCGTCATGGGGTCATGTATGCGCGCTGTGGGCGGCCTTGTCGCGTGGACGGGTTGTCCTATGGCCGCGTCGTCACGGTGAACGGCGGTTAACCGCGATTAAAGGGCTTGTGCGGCATGGGTCGGGGGATATGTCCGGGGCCGCGCCGACAAAGCGTATTCTGAAGACGACCGTGGCGGCCGCCGCGGCCGGCGCCGTCGTGCTCGCGCCGCTGTCGCCCCTGGCGCAGGAGGCGGGGCGGTCGCGCGATCCGCTGTCCATCGGCATCGGCCAAAACGCCGAGTTCACCCGCGTCGAGTTCGGCGGCGTGATCGGCGTGCGTTCGCGCGTCAGCCGCCAGGGCGACAAGGTGGTGGTGCGGCTGGGCACGACGGCGGCGCCCGACGTGTCGCGCCTGAAGGTCGATCCGCCCGCCGGGGTGAAGTCGGTCGAGACCCGGGCCGCGCGCGCCGGCGGCGGCACGGACCTGATCATCACCCTGGAGGAGGGCGCCGACGCCCGCTCGGGCGTGGCGGACGGGGCGGTCTGGCTGAACCTCTATGCGCCGGGCAAGGCGCCGCAGGGCGGGGATGCGGCCAAGCCGGCGACCACGGATGCGGTCGTGCCGGTCAAGGCCGAGGCCAGCGCCGACAAGACGGTGCTGACCTTCCAATGGAGCGCGCCGGTGGGCGCGGCCGTGTTCCGGCGCGGCGATGCGGTGTGGATCGTCTTCGACACCGCCGCGCGGATGGACATGACCGGCGCCAAACAGCTGGGGCCGGCCAGGGACGCGCGCTGGGCGGCGGGGCCGGGCTATACCGCCATGCGGATTTCCGCGCCCGAAGGCATGGGCGTGGCGGCGCAGGGGCAGGGCGGGACCTGGACCGTGACGCTGGGCGGAACCGCGCCTGCGGCTTCGGGCGTCGAGGTGGGGCGGGCGGACGACGGGTCGGCGACCCTGGTGGCGCGGATGGCGGGGGCGACCAAGGCGATCTGGCTGACCGACCCGCTGGTGGGCGACCGTTTCGCGGCGGTGACGGCCCTGGCGCCGGGCAAGGGCTATGCGGGCGGGCGGCGCACGGTCGATCTGACCCTGATCCCGACCGCCCAGGGGATGGCGGTCGAGACGGGCGCCGACGACCTGAAGATCGAGGCGGCGGGCGATCTGGTGACGCTGAGCCGGACCAAGGGGCTGACGTTGTCGGCGCCGTCGGCGGGGCTGGAGACCGGCGATCATGGGGCCGATGCGCCCCGGCGCGCCGCCTATCCGGCCATGATCGACGAGGCCTGGGCGGCGGCGGGCGAGGCGGGCTTCTCGGACCGCTATCGCCGGCTGCAGGACGCGGCGGGGCTGGAGACCATCGCGGCCGCCGACGATCCGCGCGCGCCCATCGAGGCGCGGCTGGCCCTAGCGCGGTTCCTTGTCGGGTCGGGACTGAACTATGAGGCCATCGGGGTGCTGAACGCCCTGATCGCCAAGGCGCCGAATATGCAGGGCGAGCCGGAGGTCAGGGGTCTGCGCGGCGTCGCCCGCGTCGGCGTGGGGCGGCTGGAGGAGGCGCAGGTCGATTTCGCGGGCGCGGCCCTGGCCAGCGACCCGGCGACCAAGGTGTGGCAGGGCTATATCGCCTCCGAACAGGGCGACTGGGAGGGGGCCAGGCGCAACTTCGCCGCCGGGGCCTCGGTGATCGACGACTTTCCCCCGGCCTGGCGCGCGCGGTTCGGCGCCGCCCATGCGCTGGCGGCCATCGAGACCGGCGATCTGGCCGCCGCCCAGCAGCTGCTGGCCTACAGCTTCAGCCAGAAGGCGCCGGCGACGGACCAGCTGACCGCGCGGCTGGTGCAGGCGCGGCTGTTCGATCTGCAGGGCGACAAGGGCCGCGCGCTGGCGGTCTACAAGGCCGTGGCGCGCGCGCCGCTGGACGGGATCGCCACCCCCGCCAAACTGGGCGCCATCGGTCTGGAGATGGACAAGGGCGCGCTGAGCCCCGATCAGGCGGCCCAGCAGCTGGAACAGCTGAAGTGGCGCTGGCGCGGGGACGGCACGGAACTGGCGGTTATCCGCAAGCTGTCGGACATCTATCTGAAGCAGGGGCGTTACCGCGAGGCGCTGGACGCCCTGCGCGGGGCGGGCAAGCGGCTGTCGGGCATTCCGGGCGCGACCGAGATCCAGGCCGATCAGTCCAACGCCTTCCGCGCCCTGTTCCTGGAGGGCGCGGCCGACGGTTTGCAGCCGGTGCAGGCCCTGGCCCTGTTCTACGACTTCCGCGAACTGACGCCGATCGGGGCGGACGGGGACGAGATGGTGCGCCGCCTGTCGCGACGCCTGATCGATGTGGATCTGCTCGACCAGGCGGCCGAGCTTTTGCAGCACCAGGTGGACGAGCGGCTGGACGGCGCAGCCAAGGCCCAGGTCGCCACCAACCTGGCCACCGTCTATCTGATGGACCGCCAGCCGGAGAAGGCGCTGCAGGCGATCTGGGGGTCGCGCACCACCCTGTTGCCGGCCGCGATGAACAGCGAGCGGCGCGCGCTGGAGGCCCGCGCCCTGATGGACCTGGGCCGGTTCGACCATGCGCTGGAGGTGCTGGACAAGGATCAGTCGAACCCGGCGCGCGAGGTGCGGGCCGACATCTTCTGGAAACAGCAGAAATGGGCCGAGGCGGCACCGGTCTATGAGGCGCGGCTGGGCGATCGCTACAAGACCGCCGGAACGGCCCTGACGCCGGCCGAGGAAAGCTGGCTGATCCGGGCGGGCGTGGGCTATTCGCTGGCCGGGGATCGGGCGGCGTTGCAGCGGCTGAGCGGCCGCTATGGGCCGTTCGTGGCGGGCGCGCGGTCGGCGGCGGCGATCCGGGTGGCGCTGGACGACAATCTGTCGGGCGTGGTGGAACGGGCGACTTCGCCAACCTGTCCAGCCAGGCGGACACCTTCGTCGGCTGGGTCAACAGCGCCAAACAGGCGTTTAGAAAAGAAGCTGACGCGAAGAGCGCCGCCTGATCGAGCACCTGCTTCGTCATTCCGGGGCTGAGCGCAGCGAAGAACCCGGAACCCAGGACGACAGCGACGGCGCTGATCCATTGGACACTGGGGATGACCCCCTGGGTTCCGGGTTCGTCCTACGGACGCCCCGGAATGACGGCGTGATAGGGCCGCCTGAAACGAAAACGGGCGGAGACCGCGTCGCGATCCCCGCCCGTCGAAGCGTGATCCTCCCCCGTGCTTTAACGGGGGAGGGGGACCACGAAGTGGTGGAGGGGGCGGACCCAGCACCGGTGATGCGGTCGCCCCCTCCACCGCCTGACGGCGGTCCCCCTCCCCCGCGATGCGGGGGAGGATCTAAGGCTTAGCCGTTGACGGCGTCCTTCAGCGGCTTGGAGACGCGGAAGCGCACGGCCTTGGAGGCGGCGATCTTGATGGTCGCGCCGGTGGCCGGGTTGCGGCCTTCGCGCTCGGCGCGGGCGGCGGTGTCGAAGACGCCCAGGTTCGAGATGCGGATGTCGCCGCCCGACTTCAGGGTCGAGTGGATGTTTTCGACGATCGCGGTCAGCACCTTGCCGGCGTCGGCCTGCGAGACACCAGCGTCCTTGGCGACGGCGGCGATCAGTTCGGCTTGAGTGGTCATAAGAAGCGTTTCCAGTGTTAATCGCCCGATTCAGGGCGAGGACCGGGGGATCAACACGGATTTCCACCAGCTTTGCAAGCGCCGATGACGCGGAAAGCCATATGGGGCGGGGGATTATCCGGTCCCGGACGCCCGCTGGAAGCTCTCGACCAGGCTTCCGGCGACCAGTCGCCAGCCGTCCACCAGCACGAAGAAGATCAACTTGAACGGCAGGGATACAACGACCGGAGGCAGCATCATCATGCCCATCGACATCAGCACGCTGGCCACCACCAGATCGATCACAAGAAACGGAACGAAAAGAAGAAATCCGATCTCGAAAGCCTTCTTCAGCTCGCTGATCATGAAGGCCGGGGTGACGACGCGGAGCGGCAGTTCCTGGACGTTCGGAGGGGTCTCGATCTTGGACAGACGGGTGAACAGGGCCAGGTCGCCACGGTCCACCTGGGCCAGCATGAAGGTTTTCACCGGCTCGGACGCCTGATCGAAGGCCTGGGGCAGTTCGATCTGCTGATCCATCAGCGGACGGATGCCCGAATCATAGGCGTCCTGCCAGGTCGGGGCCATGACGATGGCCGACAGGAACAGCGACAGGGACACCAGGACGGCGTTCGGCGGCGACTGCTGCAGACCCAGGGCGGTTCGCAGCAGCGACAGGACCACGATGATCCGCACGAAGCTGGTGGTCATGATGACGATGGACGGCGCCAGCGACAGCACGGTCATCAGCCCGACCAGCTGCACCACCCGCTGGGTCAGGCCGGCGCCCGAACCCAGGTCGATGTTCAGGGCCGACCCGCCCTGCGCCGCCTGCTGAGCCAGGGCCGCGACGGGCCAGGCCAGGCAGACCAGGGTGGTGAACAGCGACAGCAGGGCCGCGCGCTTCAGCTCGGCGCCGGTGGGTTTGACGAAGACCGCGTGTTTCACTGAAGGCCCCCCGGCTGGCGCGGCTCGATCAGTTCGCGGCCTTCGCCCAGCAGGATCAGCCGCTCCTCCTCGTCGATGCGGACCAGGACCAGGCGGCGGGCGGGGTCCAGGACCAGGGTCTCGACCACCTGCATTCGACGCGCGCCCCGCTCGGCGCTGAGCTTGGCCAACAGCTGGGGCGCATAGCGGCGCGCGGCCCAGGCCACGATACCGATCAGGCCGAGGGTGAAGGCCAGGCCGAAGACGGCCCGGGCGAGATCGAGGAAATTCATACGCTGCAAGGCCCCGCGCAGTCGGCGCTGTGGTCCAAGTCTTAACCACCACGGTTAACGAGGCGTTGAGATAAGGGGTTGTTAACCATGGAGGCGGCATTTTCTGCCCATCGCGCGCATCCGCGTCGCACGGGAGATCGCCATGGGCGTCGCCGACATACCGCTGCTGGGGCAGATCAAGGGCCGGCTGGGCTGGCTGGACGCGCGCCAGCGGGTGATCGCCGAGAACGTGGCCAACGCCGACACGCCGGGCTACGTCGGGCGCGACCTGAAACAGCCGACCGACTTCGCCGCCGCCATGGCCAGGGGCGGGGGGCTGCAGATGACGCGGACCAATGCGTCCCACATCGCCCCGACCGGCCCGGCCGCGCGGTTCGATCCGGCCAAGGCGCCCGATTCGGAAACCACGATGGACGGCAATTCGGTGGTGGTCGAAGAGCAGATGCTGAAGATGGCCGAGAGCCGCATGGCCTATGACGCCGCCATCGGCTTCTACCAGAAGTCCATGTCCATGATCCGCCTGGCCGCCAAACGGCCCGGCGGCTGAGGAGGACGCTAAGCCATGACCGATCCCGTCTCCCCCTCCAACAGCGCCATGGCCGTGGCCGCCTCTGCGCTGAAGGCGCAGCAGTCGCGGATGCGCGTCATCGCCGAGAACATCGCCAACGCCCAGTCCACCGCCCGCACGCCGGGCGGCGAACCCTATCGCCGCCAGATCCCGGTGTTTCAGGCGCGCGAGGTCGACGGGGCGACGGGGGTGACCCTGGCCGAGGTGCGGCCCGACCAGAGCGACTTCAAGATGGACTACGACCCGTCGCACCCGGCCGCGAACGCGCAGGGCTATGTGATGCGGCCCAACGTCGACACCCTGGTCGAGGCCATGGACATGCGCGAGGCGCAGCGGGCCTATGAGGCCAATCTGAACGTCATCGAGACGGCGCGGTCGATGGACAGCCGCACCCTCGACATCATCAAACGCTGAGGTCTAGGCCATGAACCCGATGATGGCCGCCAGGGCCTATGCCGCCGTCCAGGGCGGCGCCATGCCGACCGGGCTTTCTGGCGCAGCGCAAGCGCCGGGCGCCGGCGACGGCGGCTTCGCCGACCTGGTCAAGAACGCCATGACCGACATGACCCAGCAGTCGCGCGCGGCCGAGACCCAGATGACCCGCTCGGTCCAGGGCCAGGGCAATCTGATCGACGTGGTGACGGCGCTGAGCTCGGCCGAGGCGTCGCTGGAGACGGTGATCTCGGTCCGGGACCAGGTGATTTCCGCCTATAAGGAAATCATGGCGATGCCGATCTGAGGGGATTGGCTCTTCCGGCCGTCATCCTCGGCCTCGTGCCGAGGATCCATACGCCCGGTGTTTGAAGGTGAGCCCCGTGTTCTGACGCCTGTGTTTCTGGATCCTAGGCACAAGGCCTAGGATGACGAGCGGTGTGGGAAGCGCCTCAGAAATACCGCTCTGCGATGCGGATCGTGTCGCCGGGCAGGATGCGGGCGTCGGGCGACAGGGGCTGTTCGTCGGCGGCGCCGGCGCGGCGGACGAACAGGCGGCGGCTATTGGCGCGGTAGGTGAAGCCCTGGGCCGTGGCGACCGCCTGCAGCGCCGTCAGGTCGTTGGCATAGGGGTATTCGCCCGGCCGATTGACCTCGCCCAAAATGTAGAAGGGCCGATAGGTCAGGACCTGGGCGGCGACGCGCGGCTGTTTCAGATAGCCCTGGCCGAGGGCGTCGGCGACGGCGGCCTGAAGCTGGGGCGCGCTGAGCCCGGACGCCTGGATTTCGCCGACCAGCGGCAGGGTGATGCGGCCCCGGCCGTCCAGGGCGAAGTCGCCCCCCAGCGCCGGCTCTCCAAACACCTCGATCCGCACCCTGTCGGCCGGGGCCAGGCGATAGTCGCCCAGCACATTGTCGGTAAAGGCGGTCAGGCCGAACGCCAGGGCCAGCGCGAGACTAACGGCGAGGACGGGACGCGGCAGGGTCGTCTCTCCCGGATGCACGGTGAAGCTGTCCAGAATATCTGTCTGGATTGTGAAGGTCCAGACGCATGGTCCCTCGCCGTTCTTGTCATTCCGGGGCCGAGCCTGGCGAGGAACCCGGAACCCAGGGCCGCCCCTAAGGGCGCCCCGGAATGACGGCTGTTTCAAGCCCGATCGGCCAATATCCGCGTCGCCAGGTCGCGGGCCTGGCCGCGCAGGTCGGGGACGGCGGTCATTTCCCAGAAGGCGCCGCGCGTCAGGGGGCCGATGGCGTGCAGGCCCTGGGCCGGACGGCCGTCGGCGTCCAGCAGGCGGCCGTCGTCGTCGACCTGAAGCCCCAGGCCCAGGGGATCGGGCCGGCCATAGCCCTTTTGCAGGATGTCGCGGATCATCGGCTCGATGCTGTGGCCGATGGAGCCGAGCGGGCCGGTGCAGTTGACCACCAGGTCGAACCGGTCGCGGATGGCGCGCCGGCGACCGCGCGGGCGCCAGGCGACGTCGATGACATCGACGGCCTTCAGTTCGGTCAGCTTGCCGGCCAGAACCGTCAGCTCGCCGCCCGCCAGCATGGAATGGATGTCGCGCGCCGATCCCGGCGACAGCCGGTGGCGATGCACGTCCCACAGGGGGCGCAGATGGCGCAGGAACCGCCGCCTCTCGACCGGCGACCAACCCCGCCACAACGCGCGGGCCGAATGGCGCAGACGGTCGAACACGGCGCGCCAGTCGGCCTGATCGGTCGCCTTTCGGACCTGGCGCAGGACCTGGGCCGGCCCGCCGGAGAAGTCGCCGCCGAAGGGCGCGGGGGGCGCGACGGCATGGGCGCGGGGCAGAAGGCCGTGGCGCGACAGGGCGGTGAAGCGCCGCCCCGGCCGCCGCAGCGTCAGGGCCGCATCGACCATGGTCAGGCCCGACCCGATCAGAAGCACGTTGCGCGCCGTCTCGGCCGAGGCCGCGTCCAGCCGCCAGGGGTTCTCGACATAGGCGGACGAGGCGCGCACGGCCGCGTCCACGCCCGGCGGCGAGGCCGGCTCCAGATTGCCCAGCGCCAGCACCACCTGGTCCACGACGATCTCGCCGTCCGATGTTCCGATGCGCCAGCCGTCGTCCTGGCGATCCAGCGCGCGGGCCTCGGCGCCGATCAGGGTAAGGCGTTCGGGCGCGTCATCAAGCGCCGCGTCCAGCAGGGATTGCAGATAGTCGCCATAGACGCCGCGGGTGATGAAGCCGTCCTGGGCGCGCCAGGACGGCTGTTCCGCCAGCCAGTCGGCCAGATGCCCCGGCCGGTCGGGAAAGGCGCTCATATTGTCCAGGCGCACGTTCAGAAGATGCTGGGGGTTGCCGGTGTCATAGGCCGTGCCGGGCCCGAACACGCCGCGCCGCTCGATCAGCGTCACCCGCACGGCGGACGAGGCCTGAAGAAGGTTCACGGCCGTCAGCAGGCCGCTGAACCCCGCGCCCACAATGGCGATCTGCGGCCCGTCTCGCTGTGCCCGGTGTCGCTGTGACATGCGCGCTCCGTCCTGGTTTCGACGCCGTGTCGATAGCACACGGCGACGGGCGTCGATCATGGCGATAAATATCTATCTGACCAGTAGGAATATGGCCGCGTCAGATTTGACCGGGATTCAAGCCCTCGCCGTCCTTCCGACGCCCCGGAATGACGATTGGGGGCGATCAGCGACGACGCCGCCCTGCGCGCAGGTCGGCCAGCGCCAGGGGGATCAGGCTCCACGGTTCGATGCAGTAGCGGACGAACAGCCGCCGAGGGTCGCGGAACAGGCGATAAGCCCATTCGATCCCGGCCCGGCCCATCCAGCGCGGCGCCGCGCTCTGGACGCCCGCCTCATAGTCGAAGGCGGCCCCGACCGACAGGATGACGCAATCGGGCAGGCGGTCGTAGTTGTCGGCGATCCAAAGCTCCTGGCGCGGCATTCCCATGCCCACGAACAGGACGTGGGGTTGGAAGTCTTCGATCCGGGCCAGGACGGCGGCGTTCTCGGCCGAGCCGGGGCGGGCGTCGAAGAAGCCGTGGTGGACCGCGATCTCGGCGCCGGGCCAGGCGGCGCGCAGGCGGTCGGCCGCCGTCTCGCCCACGCCGGACGCGCCCCCGACCGACAGGACGCGCCAGCCGTTGCGGGCGGCCACGCTCCAGAAATGGTCGCGCCAGTCCAGATAGGTGCAGCGGTGGAAACCCCGGCTGTTCAGGCCCGCCAGCCGCGAAAAGGCGATCAGGGGGGTGGAATCGACCTCCACCATGTCGGCCCGGTCATAGAAGGCGGCCAGGCCCGGCGTGCGCTGCATCAGATACAGGCTGTGCAGATTGTGGTTGGCGATCAGGCTCTTGCGGCCCTCGGTCACGGCCTGCTGAATATGGTGCTGGACCTCCTCGGGCCGGACCAGATCGACCCACTGGCCCATCAGCCGCACCCTTTCGCTGGCGCGGCGACGGGCGCGAAAGGGCGCGCGGGGCCGGGCGCGGCGCTCGGTCGTCGGCAGGGGCGGGGACGGCTCCGTCATGGTTTCCCTTTAGGCCCGGTCGCCTCAAGACGCGGTTAGAAAACAGGCTTAGCGGGCGTTAAACGACGGCGGCGCGGGGCGCGCGGCCACGCTTCAAACGCCGTTCGCGGAAGAAATCTCGCAAAGGCGAAAAATCCTTGTTGACCCCGCCCGGAGCCTCCCTTAGAGGTCCGCGCCTTCCCGATGGAAACGCCGCAAGGCGCTGCCGACGGGGCCCAGATGGCGGAATTGGTAGACGCGCTGGCTTCAGGTGCCAGTGGCTTAACGGCCGTGGAGGTTCGAGTCCTCTTCTGGGCACCATCTTTCAGACGGCGCCGTGTTTTCGAACACGGCGCCGTTGTTGTTTTCGGGCGCAGAGTGATCGGCTTGATCGCTGTCGCGTTAGGCCAGTAGGGGTTGCGGGATATAGCGCACCGCAACGAGACGATCTCATGCTGACCGTGAACGCTTTCGACCACATCGTGCTGAACGTGCGGGACGTCGATCTCTCGGCCAAGTGGTACGGCCAGACCTTGGGCATGGAGCGCCGTGACGCGCGCGCCCCGTCGGGCGACGTTCGCACGAGCCTTTTCTTTGGCGGCAACAAAATTAATTTGCGGCCGCTCGACGCCTCGCAGGCTGATTGGTTCACGGGCCGCAATCCTGGCGCAGGCGGGGCGGACCTCTGTTTTCTGACGGAACTCGAGCCAGACGCCGTTCTGGCGCATCTCCGTCATTGCGGTGTTTCGCTTGAACTGGGCCCGGTCGACAAGCGAGGGGCGAAAGGGCCGATCCGTTCCGTCTATGTGCGCGACCCCGACGGCAATCTGATCGAGATCGCCTCCTATCCCTGACCGTTCGGGTCGGCGCCCCTTGAAGCAGCCCGTTTCGCCCGCTGCATTCGCCGTGTAAGAGCCTGAGCATGACCGTTTACCTGCACGAGGGCGACCTGCCCGACGATCTGGACCTGGGTTCCGAGGTCGCCATCGATTCCGAGACCATGGGCCTGCGTTTTCGCCGCGATCCGCTGTGCGTGGTGCAGCTGTCGTCGGGCGACGGCAACGCCCATGTCGTGCGGCTGAACCGTCCCGCCTACGACTGTCCGAACCTGAAGCGGGTGCTGACCGATCCGGCGGTGACCAAGATCTTCCACTTCGGCCGGTTCGACATCGGCATGTTCCTGCTGCACCTCGGCGTCGAGACGCGGCCGGTCTATTGCACCAAGATCGCCTCAAAGCTGGCGCGCACCTATACGGACCGGCACGGGCTGAAGGACGTGGTGCGCGAGACGGTCGGCGTGGACCTGTCCAAGGCGCAGCAGTCGTCGGACTGGGGCGCGGCGACCCTGACCCAGGCGCAGCTGGACTATGCGGCGTCGGACGTCCTTTATCTGCACGCGGCCAAGGCCAAGCTGGACCAGATGCTGGCGCGCGAGGGGCGCACCGAACTGGCCGCGAAATGTTTCGACTTCCTGCCGACCCGTTCGGCGCTCGACCTCGCCGGCTGGGACGAGATCGACATCTTCGCCCACAGCTGAGGCGCGCTTGACCGACCCCGTCGATCCGTCCCGCATCGAGGCCGACGAGGCCCGGGTCGCCCTGGCCGGCGCCCGCTGGCGCGCGCGTTCGCGCCGGGTGAAGCTGTATCGCCGAGTGCTGCCCATCGTCATCCTGGTGCTGGCGGGCGGCGTCCTGACCTGGACGGTGTTCCGCACCGTGATGTCGGGGGTGGAGCGCAAGGCCAGTCAGAGCCAGGAGGTGCGGCTGGACAGCCCGCTGTTCCACGGCCAGGATTCGCAAGGCCGCGCCTTCACCGTGGGCGCCCAAGGGGCGGTGCGCGATCCCAATACGGGGAAGTTCCGCCTGATCGGCCCGGCGCTGAAGCTGAACCTGGGCGGGCGCAAGGTGACGGAGCTGACGGCCGACGGCGGGACTTATGACGAACAGGCCAAGACGGTGACGATCGGCCCGAACGTGCGGATCTCCGACGGCGGCACGGGCTTCATCCTGACCACGCCCGAGGCGGTGGTGAACACCGATACCGGCGTCGTCACGGGTTCAAAGGGCGTTCAGGGTTCAGGCCCTATTGGAACCATCAACGCATCGTCCTATGCCATCTATGACCAGGGTCAGCGCGTGGTGTTCGATGGCGCAGGCGACAACAAGGTGAAGGGCGTGCTGACGCCCGCGGGTGCAGGCCGATGATGACGATGAAGATTTCCAGGGCCCTGGCGGCCGTCGCGGCGGTCGCGGTCGTCGCCCTGCCTGCGGTCGGGGACGCCCAGAGCCAGGGCGCAGGCCGCGCCCAGGCGTCGAACCAGCCGGTGGCCTATGGCGCCGATTCGGTCGAATACGCGCCCAACCGGGTGATCCTGCGCGGCCGGGCCGAGGCGACCCAGGGCGGCAACCGCTTCCGCGCCGACACCCTGACCCTGGTCAGCAGCGACGGCGGCAGCCTGGAGCGGGCCGAGGCGGCGGGGACCGTCTATTTCGTCACCCCGGACCAGTCGATGCGCGGCGACCGCGCGGTCTATAATCTGGGCAATGGCGAGATCGTGGTGACGGGCAACGTCATCCTGACCCAGGGCCAGAACGTGCTGACCGGATCGCGCCTGGTCTACAACATCAACACCGAGACCGCCCGTATGGACGGCGCGCCGCGCGGCGCCGCCGGCAGCCGCGTGCAGGGCGTCTTCTATCCCAGCGGGAACTGAGGCCCTTCGGCCTGGGGATCAGTGATTTGGCGCGCAAGGAACTTTCCGCCCTGAACCTGGACGACCGGCCGGCGGCTGTGTGGCCGCCTGTCGTCTCGCCGGCCGAAAAGGGTCTGAGGGTCGTCAATATCGCCCGGTCGTTCGGGGCGCGGCAGGTGGTGCGCGACGTGTCCCTGACGGTGCAGCGGGGCGAGGTCGCAGGGCTGCTGGGGCCGAACGGCGCGGGCAAGACCACCTGTTTCTACATGATCACCGGCCTGATCCCGCCGGATTCGGGCGCGATCTGGCTGGACGGCGAGGACATCACCGGCCAGCCCATGTATCAGCGGGCGCGGATGGGCCTGGGCTATCTGGCGCAGGAAGCCTCGATCTTTCGCGGCATGACGGTCGAGAAGAACGTGCGCGCGGTGGTCGAGCTGAACTACCCCGCCGATCAGATCAAGGCCGAGACCGAGCGGCTGCTGCACGAACTGCACATCGACCATCTGCGCCATGCGGCGGCCACGGCCCTGTCGGGCGGCGAGCGGCGGCGGGTGGAGATCGCGCGCGCCCTGGCCGGGCGGCCGTCCTTCATGCTGCTGGACGAACCCTTCGCCGGCATCGACCCCCTGGCCATCGCCGACATCCGCACCGTGATCCGCTATCTGGCCAGCCAGGGGATCGGGGTGCTGATCACCGACCACAATGTGCGCGAGACCCTGGACATCACCGACCGGGTGTCGATCATCTCCAACGGCGCGGTGCTGTTCGAAGGCACCTCCGACGAGGCGATCCACGACGCCGAGGTGCGCCGGGTGTATCTGGGCGAAAACTACGTTTGATCGATCGCGTCTCCTCCCCACTCGTGGGGAGGGGGACCGCGCGTAGCGTGGTGGAGGGGCTGGTGAAGCCCCACGGGCGTCTGTGATGCGGTCAAGAACCCCTCCGTCACGGCGCTTAAAGGAAGCGCCGCGCCAGCTCCCCATGAAATGGGGAGGAGACGAAAAGCGCGTTCGTCTGACGTTAACGGGTTAGGCGACATTCTGCCCCAGCAAGTTCCGGGCCAGTCTGGCTCTGGCGGCGGGATGCGGACGTGATCGGGCAGAGGTTAGAGGTCAGGCAGGGGCAGGGGCTGGTCATCACGCCCCAGCTGCAGCAGGCGATCAAGCTGCTGCAACTGTCCAACCTGGAACTGGACGATTTCGTCGAGCAGGAGCTGGAGCGCAATCCGCTGCTGCAGCGCGAGGAGCCGGAGGGCGAGACGCCCGAGGCCGTCGAACGCGCCGAGACCGGCGACGGCGAAATGACCTTCGGCGACGGGGTGGGCGAGGGGTCGGTGGCGGCGATGGACGCCGGATCGGACGACGTCTATGGCGACGCCGCGCCGGGCGAACGCACCAGCGACCGGATGACCGACGAGGCCCAGCCGGGGCTGTCGGACTGGTCCAGCGCCGGCAAGGGCGGATCGATCTTCGAGGGCGAGGGTGAACGGCCCGACACCCACGAGCCGACGCTGTGGGAGCATCTTCAGGCCCAGGCGTCGTCGGCGGGGTTCACGGCGGCGGACCATGGCATCGCCCTGACCCTGATCGACGCGACGGACGAGGGCGGCTATCTGCGGGGCGAGCTGGCCGAGTTCGCGGATCGGCTGGGCGTGCCGCTCGAGCGGATCGAGGCGGTGCTGAGCGTCTGTCACGGGTTCGAGCCGACCGGGATCATGGCGCGGTCGGTGCCGGAGTGCCTGAAGCTGCAACTGATCGAACGCAATCGGTTCGACCCGGCCATGGCGGCCCTGCTGGACAATCTGGACCTGTTGGCGCGGCGCGACCTGACGGCGCTGCGCCGGGTCTGCGACGTGGACGGGGAAGACCTGGCCGAGATGATCGCCGAGCTGAAGGCCCTGACGCCGCGTCCCGGCGCGGGCTTCGGCGGCGAGCCGGCCCAGACGGTCGTGCCCGACGTCCATGTGCGACCCGATCCGGCCGGCGGCTGGCGGGTGGAGCTGAACGCCGACACCCTGCCGCGTCTCCTGGTGGACAAGCGCTATCACGGTCTGGTCCAGGCGGGCGCACGCTCCGACACCGAAAAGACTTTCGTCGCCGATTGCGCGGCCCAGGCCAACTGGCTGGTCAAGTCGCTGGATCAGCGGGCCAAGACCATATTGAAGGTGTCGTCCGAGATCGTGCGCCAGCAGGACGCCTTCTTCGCCTTCGGCGTCGAGTTCCTGCGGCCGCTGAATCTGAAGACGGTGGCGGACGCCATCGGCATGCACGAATCGACCGTCAGCCGCGTCACCTCCAACAAATATGTCGCCACGCCGAGGGGCGTGTTCGAGCTGAAATTCTTCTTCACCGCCGCCATCCAGTCGGTGGACGGGGCGTCGTCCCATTCGGCCGAAGCGGTCCGCCATCGGATCAAGACGATGATCGACGGCGAGGGTCTGGAGGGCGACGTTTTGTCCGACGACCGGATCGTCGAAATCCTGAAGGAGACCGGCATCGACATCGCCCGTCGAACGGTGGCCAAGTATCGGGAAGCCTTGAGGATTCCATCCTCCGTACAACGTCGGCGGATGCTGAAGACCGCCTGATAAGCTTCACCACAAAACGGTGATCCCGATTGACACCAAATCGGGTCGGGCGCGTTCTATCGGCATGCAAGTCCAAGTCAGCGGCAAGCAAGTGGATGTCGGCGAAGCGTTAGGCTCGCGCATCTCCCAGGAACTCGAAGACGGGGTCGGAAAATACTTCGCCCGAGGCGGCGACGACGCCGAGGTCGTGGTGTCCAAGGACGGCCATGGCTTCAAAGTGGACTGTTGGGTCCGCCTGGCGTCTGGACAGACGCTGGTGACGACCGGGTTCGGCGGCGACGCCCATTCGGCCTTCACCGAGGCGCTGGATCGTCTCGAAACGCGGGTGCGTCGCTACAAGCGTCGCCTGAAGGATCACCACATCGGGCCCAAGGGCCTGTCGCCCGAGAAGACCGAGAACGCCGCCCGCGAAGTCGCCCGCAGCATCGTGCTGAGGGATCCCGACAGCGTGGAGGACGATGTCTTCGGCGACGCGAACGAGAACGACGGCCCGCCGCCGCTCGGCATGGTCATCGCCGAGACCGAACACGAAATCCGCACCATCACGGTCGGGCGCGCGGTGCTGGAGCTGGACATGACCGGCTATCCGGTGGTGCTGTTCCGCAATGCGGCCCACGGCGGGCTGGCTGTCGTCTATCGTCGGCCGGACGGCAATGTCGGCTGGATCGACCCGGAACGGACCGCGGCGGCCAATGGCAAGCACGCAAACGGCGGTCAGGCCAACGAGGCCAAGACCGACGCCGCCGTGAACTGAACGGCTTAGTTTGACTTCGGCGCGGGAGGCTCTAAACGGGCGCCCGCGCCGTTCGTATGCGTAATCGAGGGTTGTCTGATGGACATCGGTGATTTGCTCGCGCCCAAGGGCGTCGTGCTGCGCGGGGGGGCGTCGTCCAAACGCCAGGCCCTGCACGCCCTGTCCGAGGCCGCCTCGCACGCCCTGGGCATTGACGACGCCAAGGTGTTCGACGCCCTGATGGAGCGCGAGGCGCTGGGCTCGACCGGCCTGGGGTCGGGGGTGGCGGTGCCGCATGCGCGGCTGGCCGAGATCGACAAGGTGACGGCGGTGTTCGTGCGGCTGGATACGCCGGTCGCCTATGATGCGGTGGACGACCGGCCGGTGGATCTGATCTTCGGCCTGTTCGCGCCGCCCAAGGCGGGGGCCGAGCATCTGCGCGCGCTGGCGGCCGTGTCGCGCGCCCTGCGTTCGCCCGAACTGCGCGAGCAGCTGCGTCAGGCGCACACGACCGACGCGGTCCGCGCGCTGTTCGTCAAGGACAAGGCGGCGACCGCCGCCTGACGGGGGGCGCCCGGCCCGGTCAGTGGACCGAAACGGGCTCCAGCTCATGCGCCACGGCGGCGGCGAAGGCGGTGTCGCGGTCGATCATGACCGCCAGACGCTCGCCGTCCGCGCTGTGGACGGCGTAGAGCATCTGGCCGGGATCGATATCCACGTCCTTGATCTGAACCGCCTCGTCCAGCAGGTCGGAGGCCTTGATCTCGCGCACATAGACGAGGTCGGGGGCGCCCAGGCCGGCGAAATCTTCCTTGGTCATAGTCATCGGCGTCATTAGGACCGCCTCCTTCGGTTTGACAACGCCCGGATCGCCGGGCGGTTCGAACAGCCGCGCCTTTCAGCCGGCCGTGATGGGAATGCGACGCACCTGACGCTCGGCTTCGGGCCGGATCAGGTCGACATGCAGAAGGCCGTGCTCCAACCGGGCGCCGGACACCTCCAGCCCGTCGGCCAGGACGAAGCTGCGCACGAAGCCGCGCGCGGCGATGCCCCGGTGCAGAAACGCCTGTTCGCCCCGGCCTGCGTCGTCGCGCTTGCCGGCGATGGTCAACTGGCGGCCTTCCAGGGTGATGGCCAGCTCCTCGGGCGAAAAGCCGGCGACGGCCAGGCTGATCCGCACGCCCGCATCGCCGATCTGCTCGACATTGTAGGGCGGATAGCTCTCGGCAGCGGCCTTGGCGGCGCGGTCGATCAGGGCGCGTGTGTGGTCGAAGCCCAAGAGGAACGGGCTGTCGAACAGGATGGTGCGCGTCGTCGTCATCTGGGGTCCTTGAAGAAAGCGACCGACGAAGGCGTCTCCCGCAATCGGCAAGACGCTCCGTCACAGATGAAGATGGGGGTTGGCGGGGGCGGGATCAACCGGCTCCGCCCTGTCCGCTGTGGGGCGGTCAGTGGATGGCTTCGCCGTGCTGGGTGTAGTCCAGCCCCTCGACCTCCTGGTCCTTGGTGACGCGCAGGCCGGTGGTGAACTTGCAGATCATCAGGACGACGAAGGTGCCGGTCGCGCTCCAGGCGATGACGCCGGCCAGGCCGACGGCCTGTTTCCACACCGTGGCGCCGTCGGACAGGGCGTTGACGGTGGTGGTGGCGAACAGGCCGGTCAGCAGGGCGCCGACGACCCCGCCGACGCCGTGCACGCCGAAGGCGTCCAGGCTGTCGTCGTATTTCAGCGCTTGCTTCAGCCAGACCGCGCCCGCATAGCAGGCGGGGCCGCCGATCAGGCCGATGAAGAAGGCGCCCTTGGGATCGACGAAGCCGGCGGCGGGTGTGATGGCGACCAGCCCGCCGACGATCCCCGACAACAGGCCCAGCAGGGTCGGGCGCTTGCGGTCGAACCATTCGATGGTCATCCAGCCCAGGGCGGCGCTGCCTGCGGCCAGGATGGTGTTGAAGGCGGCGGTGGCCGCCAGCGCATCCGCCGCGCCGGCCGATCCCGCGTTGAAGCCCAGCCAGCCGACCAGCAACAGGCCCGTGCCGATGGCGCTATAGACCAGGTTGGCGGGGGCCATGTTGTCGCGCCCGAAGCCGTGGCGCGGTCCCAGCACCAGGGCGCAGACCAGGCCGGCGACCCCTGCATTGACATGGACCACCGCCCCGCCCGCGAAATCCAGAACCCCCAGTCCGCCCAGCCAGCCGCCGCCCCAGACCTGGTGACAGATCGGCGCATAGACGATCAGGTGCCAAAGGGCGAAGAACAGCAGGCTGGCCGAGAATTTCATCCGCTCGGCGAAGGCGCCGGCGATCAGGGCCGGGGTGATGATGGCGAAGGTCATCTGGAAGGCGACGAACAGCAGTTCGGGCAGGCCAGGCAGCAGGCTGTGGGCCGTCCGGGCCGTCACCCCGTTCAGAAAGGCTGCCTGAACCCCGCCGATGAAGCCGTTGATCGGCTCCGGTCCCTTGCCGAACGACAGGCTGTAGCCGACCAGGAACCACAGCACCGAGACGATGGCGAAGGCCGCCGCCGACTGGGCGACCACGCTGATGATGTTCTTCTTCCTGACCATGCCGCCGTAGAACAGCGCCAGGCCCGGCAGGGTCATCAACAGGACCAGGGCCGTTGAGGTCAGGATCCAGGCGGTCGCCGCGCTGTCGATGACCAGCGGCGTCTGGTGCGCCAGCAAGGCCGGGGCCGCAAAGGCGGGCGACGCCGCCCCCGCTGCAAGAGTGGCGGCGAAGGCGGCGTAGCGTTTCATCTGTTCGTCTCGGGGGGAGAGGAGGGCGTGGAGGTCAGGCGCTGGTCTTCAGCCGTTCGGTCTTGGCGACGATGTGCGTCAGCGGAACGATGCGGACGAACCTTTGCAGGCTGTTGTCCCAGTCGCCCAGCAGGCGTCGGGCCAGGGGCGAGCCGGTCGCCGCCAGATGGGCCTCGATCAGGTCGCGCAGCCGTTCGGCCGCCGCCGCGTCGATGTCGGTCACGCCCGCCAGATCGCCGTTCAGGGCGCGCTCGGCATGGCCGGGCTGGTCCAGCACGAACAGTTCGCCGCCGCTCATGCCCGCCGCCAGGTTCCAGCCGACCGGACCCAGAACGACCACGCGGCCGCCGGTCATATATTCGCAGCCATGCGCGCCCAGCCCCTCGACCACGGCCTCGGCGCCGGAGTTCCTGACCGCGAACCGCTCGCCCGCCGCACCGGCGACGAACAGCCGGCCCGAGGTCGCGCCATACAGGGTGGTGTTGCCGCAGATCAGCTGATCCTCGCGCCATTCGGGGGTGCGGACCGAAATCTCGGCGCCCGACAGACCCTTGCCGACATAGTCGTTGGCCTCGCCCGTCAGATGCAGTTCCAGACCCTTGGCGGCGAAGGCGCCGAAGCTCTGGCCCGCGATGCCTTCCAGACGCAGCTTCAGACGACCGGCCGGACCTTGCGCGCCAAAGCGGCGCACGATGGCCGAGGACACGGCGGCGCCGACCGTGCGCTGGGTGTTGTTCAGCGGATAGGACAGTTCCAGCGTCTGGCCGCGATCCAGGAAGCGCACGGCGTCCTTCAGCACGCGCGCGTCCAGGCTTTCGGCGATGGGCTTTCTCGCGGCCTTGTCGGCCCATTTGCCGGCCGCGCCTTCGTCCACCTGAACCAGCAGGGGGTTCAGGTCCAGGTCGTCCAGATGCGAGCCGCCGCGACGCACCTGACGCAACAGGTCGGTGCGGCCGATGATCTCGTCCATCGTCCGGGCGCCGATGGAGGCCAGGATTTCGCGCGTCTCCTCGGCGATGAAGGTGAACAGATTGACCACCTTGTCCGGGGTGCCGGTGAACTTCTCGCGCAGGCGGTCGTCCTGAGAGCAGACGCCGACCGGGCAGGTGTTCGAATGGCACTGGCGCACCATCAGACAGCCCATGGCGATCAGGGCGGCGGTGCCGACGCCGTATTCCTCGGCGCCCAGCATGGCGGCGATGACGACATCGCGGCCCGTGCGGACTCCACCGTCGGTCCTCAGCGTGACCGAGCCGCGCAGATTGTTCAGCGTCAGCACCTGATGGGCCTCGGCCAGGCCGATCTCCCATGGCAGGCCCGCGTGCTTGATCGAGGTCTGGGGCGAGGCGCCAGTGCCGCCATTGTGGCCGGCGATCAGGATGGCGTCGGCGTTGGCCTTGGCCACCCCGGAGGCGATGGCGCCGATGCCCGAGGCGGACACCAGTTTCACCGTCACCCGCGCATCGGGGTTGATGGCCTTCAGGTCGTAGATGAGCTGGGCCAGGTCCTCGATCGAATAGATGTCGTGGTGCGGCGGCGGCGAAATCAGGGTCGTGCCGGGCACGGCGTGGCGCATCCGGGCGATGAACTCGGTGACCTTGAAGCCGGGCAGCTGGCCGCCCTCGCCGGGCTTGGCGCCCTGGGCCACCTTGATCTCGATTTCGCGGCACTGGTTCAGATATTCGGCGGTGACGCCGAACCGACCCGAGGCCACCTGTTTCACCGCCGAGTTGGCGTCGTCGCCGTTCGGACGCGGGTGATAGCGTTCGGGATCCTCGCCGCCCTCGCCGGACACCGAGCGGGCGCCGATGCGGTTCATGGCGATGTTCAGCGTCTCGTGCGCCTCGGGGCCAAGCGCGCCCAGCGACATGGCCTGGGTCAGGAAGCGGCGGCGGATGTCCGACACGCTCTCCACCTGGTCCAGCGGGATGGCCGTGCCTTCGCGGAAGTCCAGGAGATCGCGCAGGGACAGGTCGGCCTGGGCGTGGACGACCTCGGAGAACTGCTTGAAGCGGCGGTAGTCGCCCCGGTTGCAGGCGTCCTGAAGCAGGTGGATGGTCCTGGCCTCGTGGGCGTGGGCCTCGCCGCCTGCGCGGATCTTGAAGAAGCCGCCGATGGCGGGCGACGGGACGGCCTCGCCCCAGGCCACCTTGTGCCGCTTCATGGCCGCCTGCTCCAGACCGGCCAGGCCGATGCCGGAGATGCGCGACGGGGCGCCAGGGAAGAACTCGGCCGTAAGCGCCCGCGACAGGCCCAGCACCTCGAACTCGCACCCGCCGCGATAAGCGGAGATGACGCTGATGCCCTTGCGGGCCAGGGTCTTGAGCAGGCCCGCCTCGATCCCGGCCTTGTAGTTCAGGCAGGCGTCGCGCAGCGTCAGGCCGGGATACAGGCCCCGGTCCAGACGCTCCTGGAACAGGTCCTGGGCCAGCCAGGCGTTGACAGTGGTGGCCCCGACCCCCACCAGGACGGCGAACCCGTGCGGGTCCAGCGTCTCGGCCGTGCGGACCACGATGGAGCAATAGGTGCGCAGGCCCGCCTTGGTCAGGCGGCCGTGAACCCCGGCGGTGGCCAGGATCATCGGGGCGGCCAGACGGTCCGCCGAACCGGCCTGATCGGTCAGCACGATCAGGGCCGCGCCGTCGCGGGCGGCGGCCTCGGCCTCGTCCATGATCCGGTCCAGCGCCGCGCGCAGGGCGGCGCCAGCCTTGTAGGTTTTTTGGGCGTCGTCGGACGGGACGTCATAGCTGCAGTCGATGACCACGGTCGAACCGGCGCCGACCGTCTCGATCATCCGCTCGTACATGCCGTTGGTCAGGACCGGGCTGTCCAGCACGAAGACGTCGGTCTGGGCCTCCTCCTCGGCCAGGATGTTGCCCAGGTTCTTGAACCGGGTCTTCAGGCTCATGGCGCCCGCTTCGCGCAGCGGGTCGATGGGCGGGTTGGTGACCTGGCTGAAGTTCTGGCGGAAATAGTGGCTCAGCGGGCGCGGCAGGGCCGACAGCACGGCGGGCGGGGCGTCGTCGCCCATGGAGCCGACCGCCTCCTTGCCGTCGCGCACCAGGGCGTCCAGCAGCAGGTCCAGGTCCTCGCGGCTGTAGCCGGCGGCGATCTGACGGCGGGTCAGGGCCTCGCCCGAGACGGAGCGCGGCTCGGGTCCCGGGCCGATGATCGGCTCCAGATCGACCATATTGTCCAGCCACGCCTCATAGGGGTGGGCGGCCGACAGGGCGTCGATGGCCTCATGCTCGTCATAGACGCGGCCATGCTTCAGATCGACGGCGATCAGCTTGCCGGGGCCGATGTGCAGGCGGCGCTTCACCCGGCTTTCGGGGATGGGCACCAGACCGGCTTCGGACCCCGCCATCAGCAGGCCGTCGACGGTCTCGACGGCGCGCAGGGGGCGCAGGCCGTTCCGGTCCTTGCCCGCCACGATCCAGCGGCCGTCGGCGGCGCAGATGGCGGCCGGGCCGTCCCACGGCTCCATCACCGCATTGCAATAGGCGTAGAAGGCCCGGTGTTCGGCGGGCATGACCACGTCGTCCTTGGCCCAGGCCTCTGGGATCAGCAGCGCCTTGGCCATGGGCGCGGGGCGACCGGCGTGGACCAGCACCTCCATGACATTGTCGAGCGCCGCCGAGTCCGACCCGCCCGGCTGGACCACAGGCTTGACCTCGCGGTCGCGGTCGCCGAAGGCGCTGGCCGCCATGCGGATCTCGTGCGACTTCATCCAGTTCAGATTGCCCTTCAGCGTGTTGATCTCGCCGTTGTGGGCCATCATGCGGAAGGGCTGGGCCAGCTTCCATTCCGGGAAGGTGTTGGTCGAATAGCGTTGGTGGAAGACGGCGTAGGCCGAGACGAAGCGCGGGTCCTCCAGATCGGGATACAGATCGCCCAGCAGTTCGGCGCGGACCATGCCCTTGTAGGCGATGGAGCGGGCGGACAGGGTGCAGATATAGACGCCCGCCAGGTTCTCGGTCTTGACCGTCTTCTCGATGCGGCGGCGGCACAGATACAGTTCGCGCTCCAGCGCCTCGCCGTCCAGCGGCTGTCCGGCGTCGTCCAGCGCCGGGGCCAGCATGATCTGTTCGATCTCGGGCCGGGTCGCCCCGGCCTTGGTCCCCACGACCGACAGGTCGATGGGCGTCTGGCGCCAGCCATAGATCCAGAAACCGCCGCGCAGGGCCTCGGTCTCGACGATGGCGCGGGCGCGGTCCTGGGCGCCCAGGTCGGTGCGCGGCAGGAAGACCTGACCCACGCAGATCGGGCCGGGACGCAGGGACTGGCCGATGGAGGCCACCTGTTCGGCGAAGAAGGCCTGCGGCAGTTCGGCCATGATGCCCGCGCCGTCGCCCGACAGGCCGTCGGGATCGACCGCGCCCCGGTGGGCCACGGCCTTCAGGCTGCGGATCGCATATTCGACCACGTCGCGGCGCGGCGTGCCGTCGATGGAGCAGACCAGGCCCACGCCGCAGGCGTCGCGCTCGGAGGCGCGGTCATAGGCGTTGCCGGCTTCCAGCCGGTCGCGGGTTTCTTCGTACTTATCAAGCCAGGTCATAAGCTTACCCAACCCCTCCGCTCATCCCCGCGAAAGCGGGGACCCAGTGCTGTCGTAAAGCACAGGCGTCAGGGATAAAAATCGTTGATCCGATCGCTCCGTCAGAGCGCCCAAAGAACTGGGTCCCCGCTTTCGCGGGGATGAGCGGAAGTTTGAGGAAGGTCATGCCGCGACCTCCTCGGTGCGGGTCTTGAAGTAGCGGTCGATCTCGGCGGCGGCGTCCTGGCCTTCGCGCACGGCCCAGACCACCAGCGATGCGCCGCGCACCGCGTCGCCGGCGGCGAAGACGCCGGGCAGGCTGGTGGCGAAGCTGACGGCGCCGACCTTGATCGTGCCGTCGTCGCGCAGGCGAAGGT
Organism: Brevundimonas sp. UBA6550; assembly: GCF_002434505.1. Classification (GTDB taxonomy): domain Bacteria; phylum Pseudomonadota; class Alphaproteobacteria; order Caulobacterales; family Caulobacteraceae; genus Brevundimonas. The sequence continues at coordinate 356,619 of NZ_DJKE01000001.1, read as the reverse complement.
CGGGTTCGTGCGCCGCGAACGGCTCGGGCGAGAAGCCCAGGGCCTCGATGACGATATCGGCGGGAATGTCGAAGTCGGCGCCCGGCACCGGCACGATGTCGCGGCGCTCGCCGGGGGCGGCTTCGGTCAGCTGCATCCGCGCGGCGCGGACGCCGGTCACGGCGTCGCCTTGAGACAGCAGGGCCTTGGGCGCGCCCAGCCATTCGAAGACGACGCCTTCCTCCTCGGCGTTCTGAACCTCGCGGGCGGAACCCGGCATATTCTCGCGGTCGCGACGATAGAGGCAGGTGACGCTGGCCGCGCCCTGACGGATGGCGGTGCGGACGCAGTCCATGGCGGTGTCGCCGCCGCCGATCACGACCACGCGCTTGCCGCTGGCCTCGTACCAGCCCGCCTGTTCGGCGTCGCCCAGATCGCGACGGTTCTGATGGGTCAGATAGGACAGGGCCTCGACCGTCGAATCTGGCCCACGGCCCGGCGCCGACAGGATGCGGGGCTGATAGACGCCCATGGCCAGCAACACCACGTCATGACGCTCGCGCAACTCGGTCAGGGTCACGTCCTTGCCGATCTCGCAGCCCAGCACGAACCGGACCCCGCCCTCGGCCAGGCGGTCCACGCGGCGCTGGACCACGTGCTTCTCCAGCTTGAAGCCGGGGATGCCATAGATCAGCAGGCCGCCCGCGCGGTCGTGCCGGTCATAGACTGTGACCTGATAGCCTTCCGAACGCAGACGGTCGGCGGCGGCCAGGCCCGCCGGCCCCGCCCCGACGATGCCCACGGTCTCGCCGCGTTCGGCGGCGGGTCGGATCGGCTCGACCCAGCCCTTCTCCCACGCCTGATCGCCCAGCCAGGCCTCGACCGAGCCGATGGTCACCGCGTCCCAGCCGGACTGGTTCAATGTGCACGACCCCTCGCACAGCCGGTCCTGCGGGCAGATGCGGCCGCAGATTTCGGGCATGGTCGAGGTCTGGGACGACACGCGCCAGGCCTCGCGGGCCTCGTTCTCGGCCGACAGACGCAGCCAGTCGGGGATGTTGTTCTGAAGCGGGCAGGCGTTCTGGCAGAAGGGCACGCCGCAGTCGGTGCAGCGCGACGCCTGTTTTTCCGCCGTCTCGGTCGAAGGCGGAATCGTAATCTCGCCGAAACCGCGCGCGCGCAGTTCGGCCGAGGCCTTGGACAGGCGGCGGGGTTCGACGACGAAAGTCCCGCCTTGCTTCAGGGTCTTATGCATGTCTCGCATATGCCGCAAAGCCAGCCGTATAGGCAAATATTATTGCCGTGAGCGGGTAATGGACCGAAAGAAAGAAAAAATCGTCCAATATCGGACTTTAAGTCGTCAAATGATGCCGAAAAACAGCGCTGGCCGTGCAACGGCGTTTGGTTCCTGTGGTGCGACAATAGGAACCGCACGGCCCCTGAAGCGTTGCCGGGGCTGCACACTCAGCGGAAGAGGCGCGATCATGCCACGATGGACAACCCCGACCGGGCTGGGAGGGTGGCTGACGCTGCTTCTCGGCCTGCTTCTGGCCGTGATCGGTCTGGTGCTGACCGTGGGCGGGGTTCAACTCGCCGCACTGGGCGGTTCCTGGTACTATCTGCTGGCGGGCGTGGCGCTGATCGCGTCGGGCTTTTTCCTTGTCTATCGCGACGTTCGCGGCGCCTGGATCTATGGCGCGACCTTCATCCTGACCCTGGTCTGGGCGCTGTGGGAGAAGGGTCTGAACGGCTGGGCCATGATCCCGCGTCTGGTCGGACCGCTGGTCTTGATGTTCCTGGTTCTGGCGACCCTGCCGGTGCTGCGTCCCGGTCGGGGCGGCGGCCGGACGGCGGGCGTCGGGGCCCTGGGCCTGGCGGTGCTGACGGTCGTGTTCGGCCTGGTGGTCGGACAGATCAACAAGCCCGGCGTCGACAGCCCCGTGCCCGGCGCGCGCGGTCCGTTCGGCGATCCGGCGCTGATCAAGGCCGGAATGGACTGGCCCGCCTATGGCGGATCGGACGCCGCCCAGCGATATTCGCCGCTGAACCAGATCAACAAGGACAATGTCGGCCAGCTGGAACGCGCCTGGACCTTCCGCACCGGCGACCTGCCGGGCCAGCGGTTCGGAGCCGAGACCACGCCGCTGAAGATCGCCGACACCATCTATCTGTGCTCGGCGCGCAACAAGATGTTCGCCCTGGACGCCAACACCGGCAAGCAGAAGTGGGCCTATGATCCCCAGGTGCCGGACGATCAGATCCCCTATACGGCCGCGTGCCGGGGGGTGACCTATTACGCCGTGCCGAACGCGGACCAGGCCCAGCCCTGCGCCACCCGCATCATCGAAGGCACGCTGGACGGCCGCATCATCGCCCTGGACGCCAGGACGGGCGTGCCTTGCCCCGCCTTCGGGACCAATGGGGCGGTCAGCATCAAGGAAGGGATGGGCGACCCCTATCCCGGCATGGTGTCGATCACCTCGCCACCCGTCATCGTGCGCGGGATCATCGTCACCGGCCACCAGGTCCTGGACGGCCAGAAGCGCTGGAACGCCTCCGGCGTGATCCAGGGCTATGACGCCGTGACGGGCCAGATGCGCTTCGCCTGGGACATGATGCGTCCCGAGACCACGACCACGCCGCCGGCCGGTCAGACCTACACCCCCGGCACGCCGAACATGTGGACGACGGCGACGGGCGACGAAGCTTTGGGTCTGGTCTATCTGCCGATGGGCAACTCGGCCGCCGACTATTATTCGTCGCTGCGCCGGCCGCAGGAGGATCAGTATTCCAGCGCCCTGGTCGCGCTGGACGTCACCACAGGCAAGCCGCGCTGGAGCTATCAGACCGTGCGCCGCGACGTGTGGGACTATGACCTGGGCTCGCAGGTGACGCTGGTCGACATGCCGACCGCAGGCGGGGTGACGCCGGCGGTGATCCTGCCGTCCAAGCGCGGCGAGATCTTCGTGCTGGATCGCCGCACGGGCCAGCCGCTGCACGGCGTTCAGGATCGTCCGGCCCCGCGCGGGGGCGTCGAACCGGCTCAGCGTGCGGCGACCCAGCCCTATTCGCTGTTCAATACCCTGGCCAAGCCCGATCTGCGCGAAGCCGACATGTGGGGGATGTCGCCGATCGACCAGATGATCTGCCGCATCCAGTTCAAGAAGGCGTCGTATCAGGGCCAGTTCACGCCCCCGACGGCGGATCGCCGCTTCATCGAATATCCGGGCTATAACGGCGGTTCGGACTGGGGCAGCGTGGCGCTGGATCCGCGTCGCGGCGTGATCGTCGCCAACTATAACGACATGCCCAACTACAACCGTCTGGTGCCGCGCGCCGAGGCCGACAAGCTGGGCTGGTTCCCGCGCGACGACCCCCGCTACATCGCCCGCGAGAAGGAACTGGCCAACCGGGGCGGCAACCTGTCCAAGGCCGAGGGCGCGGGCGACCCGCAGATGGGCGTGCCCTACGCCATCGACGTGAACGCCGGCTGGCGGATGCCCTTCACCGGCCTGCTGTGCAAGGAGCCTCCCTACGGCGGCATCCGCGCCATCGACGTGCAGAGCGGCAAGACCCTGTGGGACCGCCCGTTCGGCACGGCGCGCAAGAACGGGCCGTTCGGCATCCCCTCGATGCTGCCGCTTGAGATCGGCACGCCGAACAACGGCGGCTCGGTGGTCACGGCGGGCGGTCTGATCTTCATCGCCGCGGCGACCGACGATCTGATCCGCGCCATCGACATCGAGACGGGCAAGACCGTCTGGTCCGACGTCCTGCCCGCAGGCGGCCAGGCCAATCCGATGATCTACGAGCAGAACGGCCGCCAATATCTGGTGATCGTCGCCGCCGGCCATCACTTCATGGAGACGCCGGAGGGCGACTACGTGATCGCCTATGCTCTGCCGCAACGCGGCTGAGACGAAGCGTCAATCTCCCTCCCCCAGCGGGGGAGGGTGGTCGCGCCAGCGACCGGGTGGGGGCGGCTCGGAAACGAGCCGCCTTTTCTCGTTCATGCGTGTTTTGTGAGGCCGCCCCCACCCGGCCTCGCCTTCGGCTCAGCCACCCTCCCCGAACGGGGAGGGAGATGGTCAGATTATGATCTTACGGCCTGACCTGCCCTTGTCCCCGCACGACGTATTTGTAGGTGGTCAGCTGCTCCGCGCCGACGGGCCCCCGCGCGTGCAGGCGGTTGGTGGAGATGCCGATTTCGCCGCCGAAGCCGAACTCTCCACCGTCGGCGAACTGGGTCGAGGCGTTGATCAGGACGATGGCGCTGTCGATCTTTGAGGCGAACCGTTCGGCGGCAGCTTGGTCGGTCGCGACAATGGCCTCGGTGTGGCCCGAGCCGTAGCGGGCGATGTGATCGACGGCGGCGTCCATATCCTCGACGATGCGGACGGCCAGGATCGGCGCCAGATATTCGGTCAGCCAATCGCTCTCGTCCGCCGGGACCATGCCGGGCACAAGGGCTTGCGCCTCGGCGTCGCCGCGCAGTTCGCAGCCGGCGGCGATCAGGTCGGCGGCGACGGGGGGCAACAGACGCTGGGCCGCCGCCCGGTCCACCAGCAGGGTCTCGGTCGCGCCGCACACCGAGACGCGGCGCATCTTGGCGTTCAGGACGATGGCGCGGGCGGTCTCCAGATCGGCGGACGTGTGCAGATAGGTATGGTTCAGCCCCTCCAGATGGCTGAGGACCGCCGTGCGCGCCTCGGCCTGGACGCGGGCGACCAGGCTCTTGCCGCCACGCGGCACGATGACGTCGATGGTCCCCTCCAGCCCGGTCAGCATCAGGCCCACGGCCTCGCGGTCGGGGGTGTCGACCAACTGGATCGCGTCGGCGGGCAGGCCGGCCTCGGCCAGGGCTTCGGCGATCAGGGCGGCGATGGCCAGGGACGATTGCAGACAGTCCGAGCCGCAGCGCAGGATGGCCGCATTGCCCGAACGGATGCACAGGGCGGCGGCGTCCGCCGTCACATTGGGCCGGCTCTCATAGATCACGCCCAACACGCCGATGGGGGTGCGGACGCGGGCGATGTCCAGGCCGTTGGCGGGGGTCCAGCGTTCGGTCTCCACCCCCAGAGGATCGGGCACGGCGGCGATGATCGCCACGGCCTGGGCCATGCCCTCCACGCGGGCGGGCGTCAGAAGCAGGCGGTCGATCTGGGCCTCGGCCATGCCATTGGCGCGCGCGGCGTCCACGTCGCGGGCGTTGGCGGCCAGAAGCGCGGGCTCGGCCGCCTTCAGCTTTTCGGACAGCAGCTCCAGCGCGCGGGTGCGGGCGGCGGCGGGGGCCTCGCGCAAGGCTGCGGCGGCGGCGCGGGCGCGGCGGCCCAGGTCGAGCATTCGTGCGGTCAGGTCGGTCATCGGTCAGCCAGAACCATGTCGTCTCGGTGGATCAGGACGGAGGCCCCGCGATAGCCGAGGATGGCCTCGATCTCATCGCTGCGGCGTCCGCGAATACGGGCGGCGTCTTCGGCGGCGTAGGCGGCCAGCCCCACCCCGACCGGCAGGCCGGAAGGGTCGGTCAGGCGCACGCAGTCGCCCTTTTCGAAATCGCCGGATACGGCGGTGACGCCTGCGGGCAGCAGGCTCTTGCCCGCCTGCAAGGCGGCGACGGCCCCGGCGTCCAGCCGCAGTTCGCCGGCGGGCGACAGACTGCCGGCGATCCACTGTTTATAGGCGGCCATCGGACCATCAGGCGCGGCGATCAGGGTGGCCCGCGCGCCGTCGCGGATGGCGGTCAGGGGCGACAGGGTCTGGCCCGAGGCGATGATGGTGGCGCAGCCGGCGGACCGGGCGATCTGGGCCGCCGCCAGCTTGGTGGCCATGCCGCCCGTGCCGACGCCTGCATCGGCGTTTGCGCCCCCGCCCATGGCCAGGATGTCAGGGCTGAGCGTCTCGATCAGCGGAAGATGGGCGGCGTTCGGATCACGACGCGGATCGGCGGTGTAGAGGCCGTCCACGTCCGACAGCAAAATCAGCAGGTCCGCCCGCGCCAGCTGGGCCGTGCGCGCGGCCAGCCGGTCGTTGTCGCCGTAACGGATTTCCTCGGTCGCCACCGTGTCGTTCTCGTTGACGATGGGGACGACGCCGTGGGCCAGAAGCGCCTGGACGGTGGCGCGGGCGTTCAGCCATCGCCTGCGGCGTTCGGTGTCGTCGCGCGTCAGCAGCACCTGACCGGCGACCAGGCCGTGCGGCGCCAGGGCCTCGGACCAGGCGGCCATCAGCAGCGACTGCCCGACCGAGGCCGCCGCCTGCTTGTCCTCCAGCCGCGCGCCCAGATCGGGCAGCCGGCCCCGGCCCAGGGCGATGGAGCCGGACGAGACGACGATGACCTCGCGCCCCTCGGCCCGCAGCGCGGCCAGATCCGAGGCGATGGCGGCCAGCCAGTCGCGCGTCGGCCGGCGCGTGGCGGCGTCGATCAAAAGGGAGGATCCGATCTTGACCACGACCCGCCGCGCGGCGCCCAGCGCCGACGCAGCGTTCGGGCCGGCGGGGAGGGCGGCGCGCTGGGACATGAAGCTTTCTCTAACGCCACGGTTCGGGCTTGTCTCTTGCTGTGTCTCGCCCCAATGCAGACGGATGATGGAATCCCTTTCCCCGATCGCCGCAGGCGGTCTCGGCAGCCTGGCGGCGGGCATGATGACGGCGGTGGGGGCCGTGCCGCTGCTGTTCTTCCGCAAGGCGGGGGTCCAGACCCAGAGCGCCCTGTTGGGCTTCGCCGCCGGGGTCATGCTGGCGGCCTCCTTCTTCTCGCTGATCATTCCGGGCGTTGACGTGCTGCAAGCGGGCGGCGCGGGACAGGCGATGGCCGCCGGGGTCATGGCGACGGCGGTGCTGATCGGGGCGGCGGTGATCGGCCTGATGAACCGGTTCGCGCCGGTGGACATGTTGGCCATCGGCCCGGCGGGATCGCGCGACCTGTCGCGGCGCATCTGGCTGTTCATCATCGCCATCACCCTGCACAACTTCCCCGAAGGCGCGGCGGTAGGCGTCAGCTTCGGCGGCGGCGACGTTCATCAGGGCCTGTCCACCGCCATCGGCATCGGCATCCAGAATATGCCCGAGGGGCTGGCCGTCTCGGCGGCGATGGCGACCCTGGGCTATGGGCGCTGGCCGGCCTTCCTGGCGGCGCTGGCGTCGGGCCTCGTCGAGCCGGTCGGCGGGCTGATCGGGGCCAGCGTGGTCGACCTGCTGCCCGGCGCCCTGCCCTGGGGCCTGGGTCTGGCGGCCGGGGCAATGATCTATGTCGTCACCGCCGAGATCATTCCCGAGACGCGCGAGAAGTCCAAGGGCGAGGGCTCGATGATCGGGCTGATGATCGGCCTGGTGGGGATGATGTTCCTGGACATCGCCCTGGGATAGGCGGGGCGAGGCGGGCAGTGGTTGTGTCCGCAGTCGTCATTCCGGGGCGGCCACAGGCCGAACCCGGAAGCCAGGAGGATGTCATCCGACCCGTGACGCATTTGGCGTGGCGACTGTGGCCCTGGGTTCCGGGTTCTTCGCTGCGCTCAGCCCCGGAATGACGACAGAGCAATGGCGGCCATGTCGATCACGGCGCTGAAACCGACCTTGATCGGGCGGGCGGCCGTTACATCATTTACATCGTCGTCGGGGGTTGAAGCGGTCGGTCGCCAGAGGCTAGGCGTCTGGGCTTCGCTGCTCGATCTCGTCCCTGAAGGAGCGCCACTGTTGACGCGACCTCTCAAGCCTGCGGCTTCCCGTAGAAATTTCTTGTCTGGCCTGGGGCTTTTGGCCCTGATGGGCGCCGGAGTCTTCCCCATGCCTGTTTCCGCCCAAGCGTCCCGCACCATCGCCCGTCACCGCCAGAGGATCGAGGATCTGATCGCGGCCATGACGGTCGAGGAAAAGGCCGGGCAGCTGAACCTGCTGGCCGATCCGTTCCGTTGGATGCCGACGGCGGTGAACCCGCTGGACGGCACGGGCGATCCCGCGCGCGTCACCGCCCTGATCCGCGAGGGCAAGGTCGGGTCGCTGTTCAACGGCATCGGCGCCGAGGCGGGCCGTCGCATCCAGCAGGTGGCGATGGAGGAAAGCCGGCTGAAGATCCCGCTGCTGTTCGCCGCCGACGTGATCCACGGCCTGTCGACCATCTTCCCCGTGCCCCTGGCCGAGGCGGCGGCGTTCGACACCGAACTGGCCTACCGGACCGCGCGCGCGGCGGCGGTGGAGACGGCGGCCTCGGCCGTTCATCAGACCTATGCGCCGATGGTGGACGTGGCGCGCGACCAGCGCTGGGGCCGCAACGTCGAGGGCGCGGGCGAGGACGTGCTGCTGAACAACCTGCTGGCCGCGGCCCGGGTGCGCGGCTTCCAGGGCGAAAAGGGTCTGGACGACCGCGACGCCGTCCTGGCCACCGCCAAACACATGGCGGCCTATTCCGCCGCCGTGGGCGGGGTCGAATACAACACCACCGACATGAGCGAGCAGACGCTGCGCGGGGTGTTCCTGCCGCCGTTCAAGGCGTCGGTGGACGCCGGCGCCCTGTCGATCATGAGCGCCTTCAACGACGTGAACGGCGTGCCGGCCTCGGGCAGCCGCAAGCTGTTGACCGACATCCTGCGTGGGGAATGGGGCTTCGAGGGCTTCGTGGTCTCGGACTACACCTCCGAGCAGGAACTGGTGGCCCACGGCTTCGCCGAGGACGGCCGCGACGCCACGCGCCTGGCCTTCAACGCCGGGGTGGACGTGTCGATGGTGTCGGGCCTGTATATGGAGCATCTGCCCGGCCTGGTGGCCTCGGGCGAGGTGTCGATGGCGCGTCTGGACGAGGCGGTGCGCCGCGTCCTGACCACCAAGGCGGCGCTGGGCCTGTTCGACGACCCCTATCGCGGCACCGACGCCGCGCGCGAAAAGGCCGTGGTCGGATCGCGCGAACACATCGAACTGTCGCGCGAGGCGGGCCGCAAGTCGGTGGTGCTGCTGAAGAACGACCAGGACCTGCTGCCGCTGGACAAGGGCCGCAAGATCGCCCTGGTCGGCCCGTTCGCCGACGACGTGGACAATGTGTGGGGGCCGTGGACCATCTGGGGCGCGCCCGAGCGACGAGTCTCGCTGGAGACCGGCTTCCGCGCCGCCATGCGCGATCCGCAGAACCTGACCATCGCGCGCGGTTCAGGGGTGGAGACGCCGCTGGACGGCGGGATCGAACAGGCCATAGCCGCCGCCCGCGACGCCGAGGTCATCGTCCTGGCCATCGGCGAGGCGACCAATATGTCCGGCGAGGCCCAGTCGCGCACCGAGATCGTGGTGCCGGCCCCGCAGATGGCCCTGGTCGACGCCATGGCGGCGCTGGGCAAGCCCATGGTCGTCCTGTTGCGCAACGGCCGGGGTCTGGCGCTGGAGGGCAATGTCAAGAACGCCCAGGCCATCGTCGTGACCTGGTTCCTGGGCGAACAGATGGGCCATGCGGTCGCCGACGTGATCTTCGGCGATCACGGCCCGTCCGCCCGCCTGCCCGTCAGCTTCCCGCACAAGTCGGGCCAGCAGCCCTATTCCTACGACCGCAAGACGACCGGCCGCCCGGCCAATCCCGATCTGGCGACCGAGGAGTACAAGTCCCGCTATCGCGAGACGACGAATACGGCGCTTTATCCGTTCGGCTATGGCCTGACCTATGGGGCGATCACATACGGGCCGATCGAGATGGCGACGGACCAGCTGCCCTGGGCCGGGACGCTGGAGGTCGCGGTCACCGTGACCAATAACGGACGACACGCGGCCGAGGAGCTGGTGCAGCTCTATATCCACGACCGGGTGGCCAGCCTGACCCAGCCAAGTCGGCTGCTGAAGGACTTCAAGCGGGTGGCCTTGCGCCCCGGTGAGAGCCGCAAGGTCGGCTTCACCCTGAACGCCCGCCAGCTGGGCTTCATCGGGGCGGACGAGACCTATCGGATCGAGCCGGGCCTGTTCGACATCTGGCTGGCGCCCCACGCCCAGGGCGGCGCGACGGCGACCTTCCAGCTGGTCGGGCCGGCCTCCATCAGCGATGGGCGTTGAGCCGTGGTTGACGGCGCGGGCGGCAGGGCCTAACGACCCCGCCGTTTGCGTCCCGCCCCGGTTCGGGCAGGATTCGGTTTTAGGAGCGCGCCCATGACGACCAAGATTCTTCCGGGCGCGACGGGCGTCCTCGCGCTCGCGGACGGCACCATTCTGCAGGGCGTCGGCGTCGGCGCGGTCGGTTCAGCCCTGGGCGAGGTGGTCTTCAACACCGCCATGACCGGCTATCAGGAAATCCTGACCGACCCGTCCTACATGAGCCAGATCCTGGCTTTCACCTTCCCGCACGTCGGCAATGTCGGCACCAACGTCGAAGACATCGAACAGATGGGCGGCGGGTCCGACACCTCGGCGCGCGGCGCCATCTTCCGCGACGCACCCACCGATCCGGCCAACTATCGCTCGGACGCCAGTTTCGACGACTGGATGAAGCGGCGCGGCGTGGTGGGTCTGGCGGGCGTGGACACTCGCGCCCTGACCAAGATCATCCGCGACAAGGGCGCGCCCCATGCGGTGATCGCCCACGATCCCGATGGCAATTTCGACCTGGACGCCCTGGTCGCCCAGGCCAAGGCGTGGACCGGCCTGGTCGGTCTGGACCTGGCCAAGCCCGCTTCGACGCTGCAGGCGTTCGAATGGGACGAGGGGCTGTGGGAATGGCCGGAAGGTCATCCGAAGACCGAGGGCCGCAAGGCCGTGGTGGTCATCGACTATGGGGTGAAGCGCAACATCCTGCGCGCCCTGGCCTCGACCGGCGCCCGGATCACCGTGGTTCCCGCCACGACGACGGCGGAAGAGGTGCTGGCCCGCAATCCCGACGGCGTGGTCCTGTCCAACGGTCCGGGCGATCCGGCCGCGACCGGCGAATACGCCGTGCCGGAAATCCAGAAGCTGGTCGCCAGCGGCAAGCCCCTGATGGGCATCTGCCTGGGCCATCAGATGCTGGCCCTGGCCCTGGGCGCCAGGACGGTGAAGATGGAGCAGGGCCACCACGGCGCCAACCATCCGGTCAAGGACCTGACCACCGGCAAGGTCGAGATCGTGTCGATGAACCATGGCTTCACCGTGGACCGCGACAGCCTGCCGGACGCCGTGACCGAGACCCACGTCAGCCTGTTCGACGGCACCAACTGCGGCATCGCGGTCAAGGACAAGCCGATCTTCAGCGTTCAGCACCACCCCGAGGCCTCGCCCGGACCGACCGACAGCCTTTATCTGTTCGACCGGTTCGCCGAACTGATGGGCGACCGCTGAGACCATGAAACAGGGGGCGGCGCGGTCGGACTATCTGGACTGGCTGGCCCAGGCGCTGGCGGCGACGGAAGAATTCGCGCCCCTGCCCGACGGCGATGCCGTGGTCGGCTACGCCACCGGATACGACGCCGCCGACATCGCCCCCTTCGTGACCTCGCTGCGGGCCGTGTTCGACGGGTCGGTCGCCCTGGTGGTGGACCGGGACGCGGACCTGCGCGCCTTTCTGGCCCAGCATGATGTGATGGCCGTGGATGCGCCGGTCTGGCGCGGCTGGGCGCCCCATCCGGTGATGCAGCGGTTCGTCGCCTTTGCGGGCCTGCTGGGCGACCGGCCGGGCGTCGCCCTGGCCTGCGACGTGCGCGACGTGATCTTCCAGGCCCCGCCGTTCGAGCCCGCGCCGCAAGGGCTGGAGGCCTTCGTGGAGGCGGACGGGCCGCTGGCCGACCACGCCTTCAACATGAAATATCTGCGCGCCCTGTTCGGTCAGGCTCAGGCGGACCGGATGGCGGACAAGTCGTGTCTGTGCGTGGGGACGCTGGTCGGGCCGCGCGCGGAGGTATCGCGCCTGTCGCGGTTGATTTTGACGCTGGCGTCCGCGCCGCGTTCGGAGATCGGCGGGGCGTTCGGCGCCGATCAGGCGGCCTTCAACCTGGCCATCCATCAGGGCCTGGTCGCGGCGACGGTGCGGGGCAACTACGGCCGGGTGGCGACCCTGGGCCTGACGCCCGGCGAGCGGCTGAGGTTCGAGGACGGCAAGGTGGTCAATCCCGACGGCGGGATCAGCCCCATCGTCCATCAGCACGACCGCCATCCGCATCTGGACGCGCCGGTCCATGCGCGTTGGGGCGCGGGACTGGAGCATCGCAAGCGGGTGCGGCCGAAATCCGCAGGCCAGAAGCTGGAAAAGCTGAAAGCCTCGCTGCGCCGCCGGATGCCCGAACTGCGCTGAGGCGACTGTGCCAGGCCCAGGCGCTGGCGACGATGGCGGACAGGTCGGACCGACGCGGCTCGAACCCCAGGTCGCGGCGGGCCAGGGCGATGTCGGAAACCAGCTGCGCCGGATCGCCGGCCCGACGTTCGCCCGAGATGTCCGGCAGCCGCAGGCCGCTGTGGCGCATGATCGCCGCCAGCACCTGACGCACCGAATGGCCCTGTCCGGCGCCGAGATTGTAGGCCGCAAAGCCGCTGCGTCCCCGCAGCAGTTGCGCCAAGGCCGACAGATGGCCCTGGGCTAGGTCGGACACATGGACATAGTCGCGGACCGCCGTGCCGTCCGGCGTGGGATAGTCGGTTCCATGGACGGCGAAATCGTCGACGCCGCCCTTCAGGGCCATCATGGCGCGGGGGATCAGATGGGTTTCGACCGGCCGGTCCTCGCCGATCAGGCCGCAGGCCGAGGCCCCGCAGGCGTTGAAGTAGCGCAGGGCGACGACGTTCAGGCCGTGGGCGGCGCTGGCGTCGGCCAGGATCTGCTCGCACCCTAGTTTGGAGCGGCCATAGGGGGTGACGGGCGCCGGCGCCTGCCGCTCCGTGATGGGCCCCGCGCCGGGGTCGCCATAGACGGCGCAGGTGCTGGAGAAGACGAGGCTGTTCACGCCCGCCGCCCGCATCCCGCCCAACAGGCCGAACAGCCCGCCGACATTGTTGCGATAGTAGTCCAGCGGCGCCCGCACCGATTCCGGCACGACGGAGGAGGCGGCGAAATGCAGGACGGCGCGGATGTCATGCTCGACCAGGGTCCGACGCACCAGTTCGGCGTCCCAGACATCGCCCTGAATCAGCGGACCCCAGCGCACGAAGGCGCGGCGGCCGGTCGACAGATTGTCCATGACAATGGGGCGATATCCGGCGGCGGCCAGGGCCTCGCACACATGGGCGCCGACATAGCCCGCGCCCCCCGTGACCAGGATCGCCTTTCGGACGGAAGGTGTCGCGACGCCAGAGCCCATGACCGTCGTTGTCGGACATCACAGGGCGCCTGAACAACCCCTGATAACAGACAAAGTCATCTGAGGTAGATAAAGGGTGTCAGGGCAGGGGCGAGAAGCTGCGTTCCTCGCGCAGGGCGCTGGCCTTTCTGACGGCGATCGGGGCGGCGTGAAGCCAGTAGTCGGCGTCGTCGAGCCGATGCTCGCGACGGCGTTCCAGCCCGCGCAGGCGGCGCAGAGCGGCGTTTTCGAGAAGGCGCGCATGAAGGGCGCGAGGCGACAGTTCGGCGATGGCGGGAGAGCCGGGGACGGCGACGGCGTCGGGGCCTTGGGGCTCCACCGCCGGGCGGGCGATGGCGATAAACATGACGATCTCGGTGCGGGAGGGGGAGGGCGCTTCTGCGCCGCGTTCACGGTGAATTAACCACAGTCTCTGTGGATAGTTCCTGAGTGCGTCCGAAAAAAGTCCATGAATCGAATGGCTTACCGCCGCGATCCGAACATAGTGATTACCAGAAGGTTAATCCGGGGGCGGAGCGTTCGCTCCACGCGGCGGATCGGAAAGGTGGTGGAGGCGTCGCCGGTGGCAGTCCCTAGGGGAGTCGAACCCCTCTTTTCAGGTTGAAAACCTGACGTCCTAACCGATAGACGAAGGGACCGCGGCCGGGGCGGCGCATTTGCCCCGGTTCGGTCCCCTCTGCAAGCGAAAACTTATGCGGCTTCCGCCTTGGCGGGCGCCAGGGCGTCCAGCGCCGGGAACAGGTCGGCGATCAGGTCCTCGACGTGCTCCAGCCCGACCGACAGGCGGACCAGACCGTCGCCGATGCCGGCGGTGGCGCGCTGCTCCGGCGTCATGGCGGCGTGGGTCATGGTGGCGGGGTGGGCGATCAGGCTTTCGACGCCGCCCAGCGATTCGGCCAGGGTGAAGATCTCCAGCGTCTCGACCAGATCGCGCACGGCCTCGGTCCCGCCTTCCAGCTCGAAGCTGAGCATGGCGCCGGGGCCAGCCTGCTGGGCGGCGACCAGGGCATGGCTGGGGTGCGACTTCAGACCCGGATAGTGGACGGCCTTGACCGCCGGGTGGGCGTTCAGAAGCTCCGCGATCTTGCTGGCGGTGGCCTGTTGCCGTTCGATACGGGCGAACAGGGTCCGCACGCCGCGCAGGGTCAGATAGGCGTCGAAGGGCGAGCCGGTCACGCCGGTGCAGTTGGCCCACCAGGCCAGGGTTTGATGATCCTCGGCGTCGGCCGAGATGACCGCGCCGCCGACCACGTCGGAATGGCCGTTGATGAACTTGGTCGTCGAGTGGACCACGAAGTCGGCGCCCAGCTTGATCGGGTTCTGCAGCGCTGGCGACAGGAAGGTGTTGTCGCAGACGACCTTGGCGCCCGCCGCATGGGCGCGGGTGCAGATGTCGGCGACATCGACCAGGCGCAGCAGCGGGTTGGACGGGGTCTCGACCAGAACCAGCTTGGGCTTCAGCGCCAAGGCGGCCTCGAAGGCGACGGGATCGCCCTGATCGACCAGCAGCAGTTCAAAATGCCCCTTCTTGGCGCGGGCGTTCAGCAGGCGGCAGGTGCCGCCGTAACAGTCGTGCGGCGCGATCAGCAGATCGCCCGGCTCCAGCAGGGCCAGGGGCAGGTCGACGGCGGCCATGCCGGTGGCGGTGATGACGGCGCCCGCGCCGCCTTCCAGCTCGGTCAGGGTCTCGGCCAGGACGTCGCGGGTAGGGTTGCCCGAGCGGCTGTAGTCGTACTTCCGCTTCTGCTCGAAGCCGGCGAAGGAATAGTTGGACGACAGATAGAGCGGCGGCATGACCGCGCCGTGGGCCGTGTCCGAATCCACGCCCGTGCGGGCGGCGATGGTGTGCGGATTGGCGGGACGGGAAGTCATGCTTTGATGTCCTTGAAGGCGGCGCGGAGGATGTCGCCGACGAAGGCGTCCTCCTTCAGAAAGGCGTCGTGGCCAAAGAGGGAGGGCGCCTCGACGAAGCGCCACAGGGTCGGCAACCGCGCGGCCAGTTCGCGGATGTCGTCGATCGGGACTAGACGGTCGGAGGTGAAGCCGATCAGGGTGACCGGGGTCTTGATGGCCTCGGGGGTCACGCTGTGGCGATCCAGGGAATCGGACATCGACAGCCAGCGGGCCGGGGTGGTGTGGGTGCGGTAAGCCTGGCCCCGCGCCGTCAGATAGTCGCAGACGGGATAGGCGCCGCCGACGGCCGTGGGCGCGGTGGTCTCGAACCGGTCGTGGAACTCCTCGGCCGTGCGATAGGTGGTCATGGCCAGTTCGCGGGCCAGGGCGACGCCTTCCTCCGGGCGGCCGGCTGCGACGGCGAACTGCAGGATGCGGCGCTGGATGCCGCGCCAGGCGGTGGCCTGGGGATGGGCGCGGTGTGCGGCGGACACCACGATCAGCTGTTCGGCCCAGTCGGGGAACAGTTCGGCGAAGGCCAGGCCGACCATGCCGCCGTAAGAGCAGCCGACGAAGGCGGCGACCCGCTCGATCCTCAGATGGTTCAGCACCAGGGCCAGCAGGCGCGCCTGGTCGTGGGTGGTGATGGTGACGGGCGCAGCCAGGAACTCGGCGCCGGGGGCGAAATCGACGGCCAGAACCTGGAATCGGCTCAGGTCGATGGGGCCGCGCACCGACACGGCGCCCGACCACCAGCCCAGGCCGTTGGTCTCGGTGCGGTGAACGAAACGCCCGGCCGAAATGCCGCCGGCGACGACGACGACAGGCGCCCCGACGCGGCCGTGCAGACGACCCACGATATTGGGTTGGTTCAGCTTTTCGCCCGAAGCCAGGCGGAAGTCGGCGGGGATGGGCACGATGACGTCGCGGGCGCCGCCGCGTTCGCGCGTCGGTTCGCGCACAACCGGCGTGTCGATCGGCTGGGGCCGACAGAAGGGCTCTTCAAGCAGGGATGTTTCAGCCAGGGTCATCAATCGTCGTCCGCATCGTTCTCGCCTCAGCAAGGTCTCGATGCGGTGACAGATCGTGGAGCGTCGCCTCGTCGATGCTCCACTCATCTCTCGCGGCCCGAAGGACCCCGCAGGAGTTGGCACCGTTTCGGGCGGAACCCGATGGTTGCCCCGGCGTCAAAGGGCCTAATCCCTCAGCCGGTCTTGATGAGTGACTTTACGTTGATCAAACAGGCGGCGCCGGTCAAGCGGAAAATTCCACCTATATGCGGGCGTGGCATGACCGCATCGGGTGTGAAACGGGCCGAAATCGCCTTGTCGTGAAAAAATCATCCAAGGGCGCTTGACAGACCGGGGGTGCGCCAATCACCCTAGGCGAAGATTTCAACCGGACCTGTCCCGTGCTGCAGCGCTCGTTCATCGCCGAAGTTTCCACCGTCGCCGGCGCCGCCGCGACGGTCTTCGGCATGGGCGCGATCCTCGGCGGAACCATTATCGGCGGCACGACCGGCGCCACCACCATGCCCAGTCGGGCGGGACGAGTTTAGCACGCCGAACACAGGCGAACGCAGAACCCGAACCCCGCCCGGTCCGCCAGGCGGGGTTTTTCTTTTCACCCCACGCTCCCCACAGAAATCCGAGAACCCCGATGTCCGCCTCCCTCGCCGTCGTAGAGAAATCCGAACCGCTCGATCCCGATTGTCGGCTCGCCGCCGATCCCGCGCCCGAGGTGGTGGTGCTGAAGTTCGGCTCGTCCATCCTGCGCAGCCCGGCGGAGGCGCCGCTGGTCGCCTCGGCCGTCTATGGCCATGTGCGGGCGGGGCGAAAGGTGGTGGCGGTGGTCTCGGCCTTCGGCGGGGCGACGGATCGGCTGCTGGGCGAGGCGCGGGCGCTGGGCCTGGCCCATTCCAACGACCTCCTGCCCGGCTATGTGGCCCTGGGCGAGGAGAAGTCGGCGGCCCTGGTCGCCATCGCCTGCGACCGGATCGGCCTGGACGCCTGCGCCCTGTCGGTGCGCGAACTGGGCATCGTGGCGGAAGGCGAGCCGGAGCATTCGCGCCCCTGCGGCCTGCGGCCCGACCATCTGAAACAGGCGCTGGATCGGCACGAGGTGGTGGTGGTGCCCGGCTTCGGCGCCGTGCGGCCCGACGGGCGGGTGGCCCTGCTGGGACGCGGCGGATCGGACCTGACGGCGGTCTTCCTGGCGGCCGAGCTGGGGCTGAAGAAGGTGCGGCTGGTCAAGGATGTGGACGGTCTCTACGATCACGACCCCAACGACAAGACGGCCCCGGCCCTGCGTTATCGCCGCGCCTCCTGGGATGTGGCGCGCAAGCTGGGCGGCGCCCTGGTGCAGCACGACGCCATCGACCTGGGCGAAAGCCGGGGGGTGGAGATCGAGGTGGCGGCGCTTGATCGGGCCGACGGCACGGTGATCGGCGACAAGTCGGCGCCCCCCGGACCGGCCCCGGCCCTGCCGCCGCTGAAGGTGGCCGTCGCCGGCTGCGGCGTGGTGGGCGGCGGGGTCCTGGGCCGGCTGCTGGTCGATCCGCGATACGACGTGGTGGGCGTGCTGGTGCGTAATCCGAAGAAGCCGCGCGACGTGGCCTGTCCGCCCTCTCTGTTCACGGCCAGCGCCGATGAGCTGCTGTCACGCAAACCTGACATCGTGCTGGAGGCCCTGTCGGAAGGCGAGGCGGGCCATGCGGTGATCCGCGCCGCGCTGGAGGCCGGCTGCGACGTGGCCAGCGCCAACAAACAGGCGGTCAGCCGCGATCCCGGCGGGCTGCAGGATCTGGCCCGACAGCACGGCCGTCGCGTCTTCTGGTCGGCCTCGGTCGGCGGCGGGGCGCCGATGGTCGAGACGGTCCGCGCCGCCCGCGCGGCGGGCGAGGTGGTCGGCTTCGAGGCGGTGCTGAACGGCACGGTCAACTTCATGCTGGAGCGTCTGGGCGACGGCGCGGCCTTCGGCGAGGCCCTGGCCGACGCCCGCGCGGCGGGCTTCGCCGAGGAAGACCCCTCGTCGGACCTGGAAGGGCTGGATGCGGCGGCCAAGGTGCGGCTGCTGTGCCACGAGGCGTTCGGCCGGTCGCCCGATGGCGACGTGCCGCGCGACCACCTGACCGAGGCCACCTCCGCCGAGGGCGGGGTGCGCCAGATCGGCGCCGCCCATCTGAAGGACGGGGTGATCAGCCCGTCGGTGTCGTTGAACGCCGACCACGGCGATCCGCTGTTCTCCAACCTGTGCGGCGAGGGCAATGCGCTGAAGGTTTACGGCGCGGACGGTCGGGTCTGGCGCTGTCGCGGACGCGGCGCCGGGCGCTGGGCCACGACCGAGAGCATCATGGCGGACCTGGCCGAGATCGTGCGTGCGCGCCGCGCCGATGCGGGCCTGAACTAGGTCCATGGCCGTCTTCACCTCCGTTTCCCTGGAACAGGCGCGCGCCTTTCTGACCGGCTATGACATCGGCGAGGCGGTGTCGCTGACCGCCATCGCCGAGGGGGTGGAGAACACCAACTATCGGCTGGAGACGCTGCAGGACGGCGCGGCGCGACGGTTCGTCCTGACCCTGTTCGAGGGGCGGACCGACGCCGCCTCCCTGCCGTTCTGCCTGGGACTGACGGCCCATCTGGCGGGGCGGGGCTTTTCCTGCCCCATGCCGATTTCGGATCGGTCGGGCGGCTGGCTGGGGCGGCTGAACGACCGCGCGGCGGCGGTGATCGAATGGAAGACCGGCGCCTGGCTGCGCCATCCCGATGCGGCGGATCAGGCGGCGGCGGGCGCGGTTCTGGCGCGCCTGCACCAGACGGCGGCCGATTTTCCCCTGCGTCGCGCCAATCCCGTGGGGCCGGCCGTCTGGCGGCGGTTGGCGGATCGGTGCGCCGAGGGCGCCCCGCGCGCCTCGGACACGGACCGTGTCCTGTTGAAACAGGTCCAGGCGGCGCTGACGCGGCTGGGCGATCCGTTCACGGACGACCTGCCGGGCGGGGCGATCCACGCCGACTATTTCCCCGACAATGTGCTGTTCGCGGACGGGGCGGTGTCGGCGGTCATCGACTTCTACTTCGGCTGCGACGGCGCCTTCGCCTACGACCTGGCCATCGCCCTGTCGGCCTGGGGCTTCGACGCCGAGGGACGGCCCATGCCCGAGGCCCTGGCGGCCTTCCAGCGCGGCTACGAGGCCGTGCGGCCGCTGAGCCTCCCCGAGCGCGCCGCCCTGCCGCGCCTGGGCGAGGCCGCCGCCCTGCGCTTCACGGTCACGCGGCTGCACGACCGCATCTTCCACGACCCGGCCAACCTGGTCACGCCCAAGGACCCGGCCGTCTTCCTGCGCCGCCTGGACCACTGGCGGGCGGTGGAGCCGGCGTGAAAGCGGGCCTGCGCCGAAGCGTCGCTGGAACCGAAAGCGTAACCGGGATTTTGATGTGCAACGGCGAAAACCGCCGCTCTCCCCGAGGATGACATCATGACCGACGAACAGATCAACGGCGCCGCTTCGCAGGCGCAGGGCAAGACGCAGAAGGCTTTCGGCAATCTGGTCGGCGACCAGAAGATGCAGGTCGAAGGCGCGTTCAACGACGCCAAGGGCAAGTCGCTGGAGACCTTCGGCAAGGCCATGGACGCCGTGGATCGCCTGGTCGAAAAGGCGCCCGCCGACTATCGCGACAAGGCCCGCACCGTGGCGGCCGAGGCGCGCAAGCGTCCGCTGGTCACGACCCTGTCGGTCGCCGGCGTCGGCCTGTTGCTCCTGCGCGCCCTGACCGGCGGCAATCGTCGCTGAGGTCGGTTCAGTGGCGGCCTGAAAAGGCCGCCACCGCATCTCGCGCCGCCGCCATCGTTCCATCGACGACCGTCAACCGCTCGGGCTGATCGCCCAGGGCGGCGATGACGTTTGCGGGTTCGGGTTCGACGCCCAGCACGTCCGAGACGAAGGCGCCGAACTTGGACGGATGGGCGGTGGACAGGGCGACGACCGGCCTCCTGGCGCGATCCTGCCGCCGGGCGGCGGCCAGGGCGACGGCCGTGTGCGGGCAGACGATACGGCCCCAGGCCTCATAGGCGTGGGCGATCTCGGCGCGGGTCTCGTCCTCGTCGATGGAGACGGCGGAGACTTCGGAACGCAGGGCCGCCAGCAGGGCCGGATCGAAGGCTGCGGCGCCGTCGCGGGCGAAGGTTTCGAACACAGCGCGGGTGGCCTCGGCGTCGCGGCCGGTCGCCTCGAACACCAGACGTTCGAAGTTGGACGGGGCCTGGACGTCCATGGAGACGCTGCCGCTCTCGACCGCCGGACGGCGCGAATAGAGGCCGTCGTTCAGGGCGCGGGCCAGGGCGTCGTTCTGGTTCACCGCCGCGACGAAGCCGTTGGACGGCAGGCCCATCCGTGTCGCGGCGATGCCGGCGAAGGCGTCGCCGAAATTGCCGGTCGGGACGACGAAGGTTGCGGCCTGACGCAACTGGGCGGTGGCGGAGACGTAATAGGGGATCTGGCCCGCCAGCCGCGCCCAGTTGATGGAGTTGACCGACGACAGGCGGCCGCGCGCGCGCAGGGCGTCGTCGGCCAGCAGCCCCTTCACCAGCCGCTGGCAGTCGTCGAAATCGCCGCGCACGGCCAGGTTCAGCACATTGTCGGCCTGGACCGTCGTCATCTGTTTGCGTTGGATCGGCGAGACGCGATCCAGCGGGTGCAGCACGACCAGATCGACGGATTTCGCCCCGGCGAAGGCGCGCACGGCGGCGGCGCCGGTGTCGCCCGACGTGGCGGTCAGGATGGTCAGCCGCTCGCCCGAGGCGGCCAGGGCCTCGTCCGTCAGACTGGCGACCAGCTGCATCGCCAGGTCCTTGAAGGCGGCGGTCGGGCCGTGGAACAGCTCCAGCACGAACAGCCCCGGCTCCAGCTCGACCAGGGGCGTGACCAGCGGATGGTCGAAGCCGGCGATCACGCGATCCAGCGCCCGGTCCAGCGCGCTGGCCGGCAGGGCGTCGCCGACGAAGAGCGTCAGAACCTGAAGGGCGATGGCCTTGTAGTCCGCTGCGCCGGTCCAGGCGTCGGGCGACAGGGTCGGCCAGGCGTTCGGCATATAGAGGCCGCCGTCGGGCGCGATGCCGCGCAGCAGGGCGTCGGCGAAATCGGTTTCGGGCGATCGGCCTCGGGTCGAGACGTAGCGGGCGCTGGAAGTCGTCATGGCGGCTTGGTCGTAACCAGCGAACGGCGCGGCGTCACCCGGTTTCTGGCCGCAACGGGGATGATTTTGTCGGGTTCTGGGGTGTTGTGACGGTGTAGCCGCATCGACAGGGCAAGATTGGCGGCTCAGGGCAATTCCATGCCTTTCCCTGTCCCCCGGGTTATCGTCATCCCCAGGGCTTGTCCCTGGGATCCATAAGCCCGGCGCCCCGCAGTGGGCCAATGCTGACACCGGGAGTATGGATCCTCGCCACAAGGGCGAGGATGACGGCTAGGAAGGGGCGAGAGAACGGACGTTGCGACATCGCCCCGCTGGCGCCCGCCGCCGCGACGGTCCATGTCTGGCGCATGAGACGACGCGATCTTCTGATCCGGCTGGGGCTGATCGCCGGCGGCGTGGGCGGGGCCTGGTGGCTGCGCGACCATGTGCTGTGGAAAGGGCCGACGGTGGTCTTTCCGGCGGCCGGGGCGAGCGATTGGATGCCCTATGCCGAGCCGCGCTCCAGCACCCCGACGGTCGAGGTCTCGGTGAATGGGCGGCCTGTGCGGGCGCTGATCGATTCCGGGGCGCAGTATTCGGTGATCGACCGTTCGCTGGTCGAGACGCTGGGCCTGACCCAGGTGTTCGACATCCCCATGGTGGCCTATGGGGTCGGCGGCCAGGCCCAGGTCGGGCGCGGCGCGACGCTGGACGTCGCGATCGGCGGCCCGCAGGGGGTGCGGCTGGCGGGTTTGCGCGCCGCCATCCTGGGGCTGGGGCCGCTGGCCAGCGACAAGGGGCTGGGCGCGCCCCTGATCCTGGGCCAGGACGTGCTGCGCGAACTGATCCTGGATCTGGATACGCGCAAGCGGCGGATCAGGCTGACATCGCGAGCGGGCTGGACCCCGCCGCCGGGGCTTGCGTCCGTCGCGGTGACGCGGGCGGGCAAGGCGCTGCAGGCGGCGATCACGGTGGAGGGGGCGGCGGTCGATGCGGTGATCGACACCGGCGCCTCGGCCGTGCTGGCCGTCACGCGCGAGACGGCCCAGGCGGCGGGCCTGCTGGACGGACGTGCGCGGACGCCAGGCCAGAGCATCGTCCTGGGCGGCGTGGTGGGCGCCGAGACGGTGATCGTCCGCACCCTGACCATCGGCGACGAACTGTATCGGCAGGCGGCCGTGGCCATCTATGACGACGTGGCCGTGCCGGGCTTTCCCAAGGCCCTGGTGGGCATGGCGGCGTTCGAGGATCGCCGGGTCGTCCTGGACCTGCGCGGCCCGCGCCTGTTCGTGGAACGGTCGATGCAGATCACGGTCGGGGCCTGACCGATTGAGGCTGGATCGGCGGCGGCGAACGGCCTAGGTCCGCGCCATGATCGACTTCGCCCCGGAAATCATCGCCCTGTTGTTCGCCGCAGCCGTGGCGGCGGGGTTCGTGGACGCCATCGCCGGGGGCGGCGGCCTGATCACCGTGCCGGTGTTGCTGGCGGTCGGCGTCAATCCGGTGGCGGCCATCGCCACCAACAAGATTCAGGGCAGTTTCGGCACGGCCTCGGCGACCTGGACCTTCTGGCGCAAGGGGCGGATCGACTTCGCCCTGCTGAAATGGCCGCTGATCGCCACCGTGGTCGGCGCGGCCCTGGGCGCGGTGGTGGTCAGTTTCGTCGATGCGACCTGGTTGATGGTGCTGCTGCCGCTGCTGCTGGCGGGGATCGCGGTCTATTTTTTGATCGGACCCAAGGCCAGCGACGAGGATGTCCATGCGCGGCTGACGCCCTTCGCCTTCGGGGCCGTGGCGGGCGGGATCGGCTTCTACGACGGCTTCTTCGGGCCCGGCGCGGGGTCCTTCTTCGCCCTGGCCCTGGTGACCCTGATGGGGATGGGGTTGACCCGGGCGACGGCCCACACCAAGGCGCTGAACTTCTCCAGCTGGTGTCTGTGGTGGTGTTCGCCGTTGGCGGCCATGTGCTGTGGGCCGTCGGCCTGATCATGGCGGCAGGTCAGGTCATGGGCGGTTGGATGGGATCGCACGCCGCCATGCGGTTCGGACCCCGGCTGATCCGGCCGCTGCTGGTGGTGATCTGCATCGGCATGGTGATCAAACTGCTGTCCGATCCCGCCAATCCGCTGAGGGCATGGATCGAGGGTTTGATCTGAACCCTTCAGGCGGGGCCTTTGACCACGGTCACGGGACGCACCGGGCCGGGCCAGAGCTGGATGCGATAGCGGTCGTCGCCGTCCAGCCCGTCTTCGGACAGGGTGTCCAGTCCGCCGTGGGAAACGCGGGCGGCATAGTCGCCGGCGGGCGCGGCGATGCGCAGGGCCGCGTACGGATCGTCGGTGCAGCCAAATACGATCAGCGCGCCGCTGGCCAGGCTGAGGCCGCAGTCGCGGACCTGGTCCCAGGCGCTCGGGTCGGGCGCCGGTTCGGCGGGCAGGATTTCAAGCTCGACCGGCACCAGCATGTTGCGAACCGTGCCGATAGCGATCAGGTCGGGGCCGACGGCCAGCATCGGGTCGCTGTCCGCGCTCCACAAGGCGGCGGTGTCGGTGACGTAGGTTTCGTCGCAGACGTAGAACTGGAAATAGTCCGAGAAAATCTGGAAGCGGCGGACGCTCATGGGCTTCAGCCCGCCAGCGCCGTCGCCACCACGGCCCTGGCCTCGTCCTGAACCTGGGCCAAATGGTCGGGGCCGAGGAAGGATTCGGCGTAGATCTTGTAGACATCCTCGGTGCCCGAGGGACGGGCGGCGAACCAGGCGTCGGCGGTGACCACCTTCAGGCCGCCGATGGCCTCGCCGTTGCCGGGGGCCTTGGTCAGGATGTCGGTGATGGTCTGCCCGGCCAGGGTTGTGGCGGTCACGTCCGAGGGGCTGAGGGCGGCCAGGCGGGCCTTTTCCGTGCGGGTCGCGGGCGCGTCGACGCGGGCGTAGGCGGGGGCGCCGTACTGATCCGTCAGACCGGCGTAGAGCTGGCTGGCGCTGCGCCCCGTGCGGGCCTGGATCTCGGCGGCCAGCAGGCACAGCAGTATGCCGTCCTTGTCGGTGGTCCAGACCGTGCCGTCGTGGCGCAGGAAGGACGCCCCGGCCGATTCCTCGCCGCCGAAACCGACCGTTCCATCCAAGAGGCCGGGCACGAAATGCTTGAAGCCGACGGGCACCTCCAAGAGGCGGCGGCCCATGCCGGCGACGACGCGGTCGATCATGGACGACGAGACCAGGGTCTTGCCCACCGCCACGTCCGCGCCCCAGCCGGGTCGGTTGGCGAACAGATAGGTGATGGCGGCGGCCAGGAAATGGTTGGGGTTCATCAGGCCCGTGTCGGGCGTGACGATGCCGTGGCGATCGGCGTCGGCGTCGTTGCCGAAGGCGACGTCATAGGCCGAGCCGCCCTGCATCATGCCGATCAGTCCGGCCATGGCCGAGGGCGACGAACAGTCCATGCGGATCTTGCCGTCGGCGTCCAATGGCATGAAGGCCCAGCGCGGATCGACGGTATCGTTGACCACGGTCAGGTCCAGTCGGTGGCGATCCGCGATCTCGCCCCAATAGGCGACGGCGGCGCCGCCCAGCGGATCGGCGCCGATGCGAACCCCGGCGTTTCTAATGGCGTCCAGGTCCAGCACGCTGGGCAGGTCGTCGATATAGGCGGACAGGTAGTCGAAACGGCCGGCCGCCGCATGGGCCTGGGCGAACGGGACGCGGCGCACCTCTTGCAGGCCGCCCTCGATCAACTGGTTGGCGCGGGCGGCGATGGCGGCGGTGGCCTCGCTGCCTGCCGGGCCGCCCGAGGGGGGATTGTATTTGATGCCGCCGTCGCGCGGCGGATTGTGCGACGGGGTGATCAGAACGCCGTCCGCCTGACGCGCATTCGTGCGGTTGTGGGTCAGGATGGCGTGCGATACGGCCGGCGTCGGGGTGAAGCCGTCGCGGGCGTCGATCAGCACCTCGAGCCCGTTGGCGACCAGCACCTGCAGCGTCGTGCGGAAGGCCGGCTCGGACAGGCCGTGGGTGTCGCGGGCCAGGAACAGCGGGCCGTCGACGCCTTGCGCCGCGCGGTATTCGGCGATGGACTGGGCGATGGCCAGGATGTGAGCCTGGTTGAAGGCGCCGTCCAGACTGGAGCCCCGATGGCCTGAGGTGCCGAACACCACCCGCTGCATCGGGTCGGCCATGTCCGGCCGCACGGTCTCATAGGCGCCGAGCAGGGCGTCCAGGTCGATCAGGTCTTCGGGGCGTGCGGTCAGGCCGGCGCGGTCATGCATAATCAGTCAATCAGTCGTTGTCGGGAACAGGCGGCGATCAGGCGCCGCCGAAGGTGTCGCAGGATGCGGGGTCGCCCGACTGATAGCCGCGCTGCAGCCATTCGACCCGCTGGGCCGAGGAGCCGTGGGTGAAGCTTTCGGGCGAGACGCGCCCGCCGCCGCGCCGTTGCAGGGTGTCGTCGCCGATGGCCTGGGCGGTCTTCATGCCTTCCTCGATGTCGCCGGGCTCCAGCGCCACCTGACCGTTGGAGACGGCCGAGGCGTTCTTGGCCCAGACACCGGCGTAGCAGTCGGCCTGAAGCTCCAGCGCGACGGAATAGCGATTGGCCTCGCCCTGGCCGCTTGCGCGTTGCTGGGCCTGGCGAACCTGATCCGAGGTTCCCGTCAGGGTCTGGACGTGGTGGCCGAACTCATGGGCGATGACATAGGCGCGGGCGAAGTCGGCGCCGGATGCGCCCAGTTGGGTTTCCATCTCCTGCCAGAAGCCCAGGTCCAGATAGACGGTCTTGTCGTTGGGGCAGTAGAAGGGGCCCATGGCCGACTGGCCATAGCCGCAGCCTGTCCCCGTACCCTGTTCGTAGATCACGACCTTCGGCGGCTGATAGCCGTTCAGCTTCTGCGCCCAGACATCGTTGATGTTTGCGCCGATGACGTCGACGAAGCGACCGGCCTGATCCTCGGGCGTGCCGACCTGTCCCTGCTGTTCCGAGGCGCCCACGCCGCCAAGCTGACTGGCCAGCTGGGTCGTGGTGGACGGGTCTATGCCGAAGACGAAATAGCCGATCAGGGCCAGGACGCCCACGCCGATGCCGCCCCCCGCGATGGCGCCGCCGCCCATGCCGCGCCGGTCCTCGACCCCGCCGCCCGTCCGTCCGCCCTGCCATTGCATATGTCGTTCTCCGCCTGATCCCTGCCTAAGCTAGGCCGGAACGCGGGGGAGAGGGAAGGGATGCGTCGCCTTAATGCGGACGGTCCAGCCAGGCGTCGATCTGACTGACGCCTTGCGCGGTTTCCTGGCGGCGTTCGGCGGCGGATTGGCGCAGCGCCCGCTCCTGCTCGGGGCCATAGAGGGGCCGGGGCGGCAGGGCGGACGGCGCCGTCGACCCGCGTGCGGATTCGATGGCGCGCAGGCGAAGCTGGGTCTCGATCTGCTGCTGGCGGGCCTGGTCGGCGTTCGATTGGGCCTGGGCGCGCAGGCGGTCGTTCTCATAGCGATGCTGGTCGGCGATGGCGGCGGGGACGCCGCCCGGATAGGCGCCGTACGGGCGACCGGGCAGGGGATAGGTCTGGGCCAGGACGGGCGTCGCGGCGGCCGCCAGCAGGGTCGTCAGGGTCAGGAGCATTCGCATGGAGGATATGTGGGGCGGACGGTCGTTTGCGCCAAGCGGAGCCGCAACCCTTTGACTTGCCGTGGGTTCATCGCGCCGAACCCCTTTCAAAAACGGAGCATGTCCCATGGCCCAGACCCTTTCCGGCAAGACCGTCGCCATCCTGGCGACCGACGGCGTCGAGCTGATCGAACTGAATGAACCGATGAAGGCGCTGAAGGATGCGGGCGCGGTGGTGGAGATCGTGTCGCTGAAGGCCGGGGAGTTTCAGGGCTTCGACCATCTGACGCCGGGCGAGAAGGTGACGGCGGACAAGGCGGTGGCGGCGGTGGACGCCTCGGCCTATTCGGCCCTGCTGCTGCCGGGCGGGGTGGCCAACCCCGACCTGCTGCGCGCCGATGCGGATGCGGTCGCCTTCGTGCGGGCCTTCTTCGATGCGGGCAAGCCGGTCGCCGCCATCTGTCACGCACCCTGGCTGCTGATCGAGGCGGGGGTGGTCGAGGGGCGCACGATGACGGCGTTCGAGAGCATCCGCACCGACCTGAAGAACGCCGGGGCCAATGTGGTCAACGAGGAGGTGGTGGTGGATCAGGGCCTGGTCACCAGCCGCTGCCCCGACGACATCCCGGCCTTCAACGCCAAGATGATCGAGGAATTCGGCGAGGGCCGGCACGAAGGCCAATCCGCTTAAGCGAGGGCCGTCTAAGGCATGGCCCAGACGGAGGACCGTTTGATCTCCTGGTCCTCCAGTTCGCGCGAGGTCGGGACGCGGTATTCGGCCAGGAAATCCAGGCCCGTTTGTGGGAAATAGGTGCGCCCCGGATCGCCGATCAGGACGCGCGTCCCCCGGGCGCGGGCCTGGGCCAGCCAGGCCAGGACGGCGTCGGTCATCGGGCGTTCGTAACAGATGTCGCCGGCGCAGATCACCTCGACCTCCGGCGGCGGGGCGTCAAGCAGATTGGTCTGTGTGAAGGCCAGCGTCACCCCGTTGGCGGTCGCATTGGCGGCGACGGCGGCCTGGCAGAAGGGGTCGATGTCGGCGCACAGGACCGAGGCCGCGCCCGCCTTCATCGCCGCCACGCCGACAAGACCCGAGCCGGCGGCGAAATCCAGCACCCGCTTGCCGGCGGTCTCATGCGGATGGTCAAGCAGGTAGCGGCTCAATGCCTGCCCGCCCGCCCAGGCGAAGGCCCAGAAGGGCGGCGGCACGCCCATCTCGCCCAGCTCCTCCTCCGTCAGCCGCCAGATCGGGGTGATCTCGTCGGCCAGCCACAGGGAAATCTCCGGCGCGTGCGGCACGGTCTGCAGCCGCGTGTTATTGCGGATGAAGGCGGCGAAGTCCGTGATCGTCATGCGGGGCGGCGGGTCGCGGTTCGGATCACGTCCAGATAGCCCGGCGAGACCTCCATCGCCTGGGCCTGGGGTCTGGCGTGAATGGCGCGGTGCAGGGCGGGCAGCTTCCAGCAGGGCACATGCATGAACAGATGATGTTCGGCGTGGAAGTTGACCCAGTAGGGGGCGATGAAGGCGCGCTCCCACCAGGCGGCGCGGGTGGTGCGGGCGGCGCGGAAGGGATCGACGGCCGAGCCCTCGACGCAGGCGTGTTCGGCGATGTTCCTCAGCCGCGTCACCATCGGAAACCAGGTCGCCATCGGCAGCAGCCACAGGACGAAGAAGGCCCACCAGAGCCCCGCCGCGACGAAGCCCGCCAGCAGAACGGCGTTGAAGATCAGGAAGGGCAGGATGGACCGGCCCGTCACGACGGCCTCGTAATCATGGGTCGCCCCCGCGGGCCGGGTCTCACGACGCTGCGCCAGCGGCAGCAGCACCCGCTGCTTGAAGAAGGTCTGGCCCGTCAGGTCGCGGATCAGCTTGCGCCGCAAGGAGGCCGGGCTGACGGGGAAGGGCGCCGACAGCATCAGGTCGGGATCCTCAGCCTGCTGGGCGAAGCGGTGATGGGTCAGGTGATAGGGGCGATAGGCCGCCAAGGATGCGCCGATGGGCACAGCGCACAGCCAATGGCCCAGAAAATCGTTCAGGCGGGGCGATTTGGACAGACCACCGTGCGCCGCCTCGTGCATCAGTATGGCCAGGCCCAACTGGCGGGTCCCGACGATCATGACGCACAGCGGGATCAGCCAGGGCAGGGCGACGCCCGCCGCCACGGCCAGGGCGATCACCACCCAGCAATGCACGACCAGCAGCGGGCCGGCCCAGGCCGAACGTGTCTGGAAGGGCGCCCATTCCTGAGACGTGAACAGAACCGACGGGGCGATGCGCGGGGCGGCGGGCATGGCGCATCCTAACGCCATCGGCGGGTCTGGAGAAGCGATGGGTGAATGTTGGGCTGTCCTGACAAAAAGTCAGGTTGACATGACATGTGGTCGATGTCAGGTTGGCCTTACAACAGGAGGTGCAGATGTTCACCGCATGGAAGACCGGAACGCCCGCGCATCGGCGCTATGTGATCCGAACGATGGCGTTCACCGCGCCCTATGTCGCGATCTGCGTGGCGATGATGACGACGGAAGCATTCGATGAGATCGTGGGCAAGCCGGCGGCCTGGGGGCTGGCGGCGGTGCTGTCCGCGCCGGTGATCGGTCAGATCTGGGCGACCCTGGCGCTGATGCGCGAGAGCGACGAGTTCGTGCGCGGCGTGACCGCCAAACAGTTCATCGTGGCGGCCGGTTTGACGCTGGCGATCGCAACCTTCTGGGGTTTTGGCGAGAGTTTCGCCCGCGCGCCGCATGTTCAGACCTGGCTGATCGTGCCGGTGTTCTGGGCCATGTACGGCGTCGTCTCGCCCTTCATAAAGACCAGCCGATGAAGAACCGTCTGAAACTGCTGCGCGTCGAGCGTGGGTGGACGCAGGAGCAGCTGGGCCAGGCGCTGGGCGTCTCGCGCCAGGCGGTGATCGCGCTGGAGACCGAGCGGCACGACCCCTCGCTGGACCTGGCCTACCGCATCGCCGCGACCTTCGAACGGCCGGTCGAAGAGATATTCGAGAACCCGCACGCGGGCTGAACGAAAAGTCAGAATAACCTTACAATTGGAGACTGCCATGACGAAGCTCCCTCGCGCTTGCAGGGGCGTGCGCCCGCCTGCACGCCTCGCCGTCCTGATCGGCGTCGCCATCGCCTGCTGCGTCGCCAACGAACCGGCGCGCGCCGAATCCCAAACCCCGGCCCAAACCCCTGCGGTCGCCGCCGCGCCCTTCGTCTCGGACCGGCTGTCGGTCCAGGTCGTGGGTCAGGGGCCGGACGTGATCCTGATCCCCGGCCTGGCCTCCTCGCACGAGGTGTGGCGGGCGACGGCGGATCGGCTGAAGGCGACGCACCGGGTGCATCTGGTGCAGTTGGCCGGGTTCGCGGGCGAGGCCTGGACGCATGGCGACGGCGCCTTCGTCCAGCCGGAGGTCGAGGAACTGGCCCGCTATATCCGTGAGGCGGGGCTGAACCGGCCGGCGGTGATCGGCCATTCGATGGGCGGCTTGAGCGGCCTGTTGCTGGCGCAGCAGCAACCGGGCCTGGTCGGGCGGGTGATGACGGTGGATTCCCTGCCCTTCTACAGCGCCCTGTTCGGCCCGACCGCGACGGCCGAGAGCGCCAGGCCGTTCGCGGACCAGGCGGCCGCCATGATCCTGGGCGCCGACGAGGCCGCCTTCCGCACCCAGCAGGAGGCGACGGCGAAGGCCCTGTCGCGAACGCCTGAAGAACAGAGGCGCATCGTCGCCTGGTCGATGGCCAGCGACCGACACGCCGTCGCCTCGGCCATGAAGGATGTGATGACCACCGATGCGCGGCCGGGCCTTGCGGCCATGACGACGCCCGTGACGGCCCTCTATGCCGCCGATGCGGACGGCGGGGCGCCGGGGGCGATGGCCGACGGGATGTGGGGGCGGGAGTATGCGGCCCTGCCGGGGGTGACGCTGATCCGCGTGGATGGATCGCGGCATTTCATCATGACCGATCAGCCGGCGCGGTTCGCCGAACTGGTGGATGCGTTCTTGGCGAGGTGACGCCGATCCTCCCCCGAGCAGCGTAGCGAAACGGGGGAGGGGGACCGCGCAAAGCGGGGTGGAGGGGGCGGAAACGGTCCCGGTGGCTGGGGTGACGCTGGTGCGGCGCCCGCCCCCTCCACCCCTTCGGGGTCCCCCTCCCCCGCAGGCGGGGGAGGATTTCTGAGCGTCAGCCGTTCTTCGGCGTCACGTCGCCGGCCTTGACCGGGGCGCCGTCGAACTGGTCGGCGTAGGCGGGGTTCACAAGGGCGCGGAAGGCGCTTTGAGGCAGGGCGATCCAGTAGGGGCCGTCCGAATAGGGGCCGATCTGATACGGCCCCATCAGGAAGGTCACGCCCCCCGCCTTGCCGGGCGTCGAGCCGGGCGTCAGGAAGAAGGGGGTGGAGACGGCCTTGGGGCAGGTCCACATCTTGCCGTCCAGGGTCGCGGCCTCCGATCCCGGAGAGCGGGCCTGTTTGGCGGCGTTGGCGGCGGCGCACAGGGCCTTGTCCAGCACGGCCAGATCGGCGCCGGGGCGGAACAGATCGGCGAAGCCCAGGCGCTTGTTGGTCGTCTTGTCCCAGATCACCGAGGCGAAGCTGGTGTTGGGGTGGGCGCCGCCCGTGAACTCGAAATCGGTGCGGGCCAGGCTGACCAGTTTGGCGGTCTCGGCGCCGGGGGCGAAGGCGATGGACTTTTCATAGGGGTTGGAGCCGCCGCCGGCCTCGGTGAGGTCGGCCTGGGCGCCCTCCTCGAACTGCTTCAGGTCGCGCACCATGTCGGCATAGAGGGCGGCGTGCAGGGCGGGCGTGGCCTTGACCGTCTGGGGCAGGGTCAGTTTGACATCGGCATAGGGGGTCTTGCTCTCATAGCCGACCGGCGTGGTGTCGGCGGCGACGGCTGGGGCCGGCGCGGCCTTGGGGGCGGGGGCCTTTTCCTCGCGACGCTGGCAGGCAGCCAGGGTCGCAGCGACGGCGACGGACAGCAGCAGGATGCGGGGGGCGGAGGTCATGAGCGTTTCCTTCACAGCGTGATGAATCCGAGGGCGATGGCGGCCAGCAGGATAAGGCCGGCCTCGCGGTTCGACTTGAACAGTTTCAGCGCGTGCGCGCCATCGTCGGGGTTCAGGCGGACGACCTGGCGCGCCAGATGGACGGCGTAGGCGACCAGGCCGATCCAGAAGACGGCCCCCAGCCCCCCGGCCGCCCCGGCCGCGCCGGCCAGGACGACCGCCAGACCATAGAAGACGGCGACGCCGGGCCGCACGGCCGAGGCCAGGCGCCGCGCCGAGGACTTCACCCCGATCATGGCGTCGTCCTCTATGTCCTGAAGGGCGTAGATGGTGTCGTAGCCCAGGGTCCAGAAGACGCCGCCGAACCACAGCAGGACGGCGGGGACATAGGCCTGCCAGACCAGGGCGACGGCATGGCCGCTGTCGCCGGCGGGGGACCACAGGAAGGGGCGGAACTCGCCCGCGATGTCGGCGGGCAGAAGCAACGCCGCGGCCGCCAGCGGCAGGGCGGCGGCGAACCCCATCAGGGCGCCCCAGTTGAAGGTCAGGCCCAGCCAGGCCTGGGGCCACCAGGTGATCCGCTTCATGAAGGGATAGGCCGCGACCAGAGCCAGCGACCCGACCCCCAGCAGGATGGCGACGGTCGGCAGGGTCAGCAGGATCATCAGGCTGACCAGGCTGCACGCCACGACGAAGGCCCAGGCCTGTTTGACGCTGATCCGGCCTGACGGAATGGGGCGCTGGGCGGTGCGGGCGACCTTGGCGTCGAAATCCCGGTCCACGATGTCATTGAAGGCGCAGCCCGCCGCCCGCATCAGACAGGCGCCGATCGCGAAGCCGACGAACAGCCACAGATCATAGAGACCGGGCGCCTGCCGATACTGGGCCAAGGCCAGGGCGATCCCCTGCCAGCCGGGCAGCAGCAACAGCCAGATGCCGATGGGCCGGTCGAACCGCCCCAGCTTCAGCCAGGGTTTCAGCCCCTCCGGCGCATGGCGATCCACCCAGTTGGCGCCGGCGTCGGGAAGGGGGGCGGAGGTCATGGCGACGACTTAGCGGTTCTGGACCGGGGGGTGAAGGCGCAAGGGTCGGTCGGGCGTCAAAAGAAAGGGGGCTGGTCGGACCAGCCCCCTGACCGTTCGACGCTTTTGCGTCGATCACTCCTGGTTGACCTGGCCAGAGCCAGACACGCTGCTGTTCAGCTTGGCGGGGCGGCCGGACAGGGTGACGTCGCCCGAGCCGTTGATCTCGACGTCCACCTTGCCCGTGGCGGCGATGTTGGCGCTGCCGGAGCCCGAGATGTCCACCTTGGCGTCGGTGGTCGCCAGGCCGCTGAGATCGGCGTCGCCCGATCCCTTGATGCTGAGGTCAAGGGTCTGGATCCGGCCGGTCGCCGTGACGTCCGCCGAACCCGAGACGTCCAGCGCCAGGGACGGCTGGTCGAAACCGGCGATGGTCAGGTCGCCCGAACCGTTGGAGACGAAGCGGCGCACGGTGGGGGCGGTGACGACCACTTTCAGTTCGTCGCGTTCGGACCGGGCCGAGAAGTTTCCGCTGTTCCAGCCGAAGACGACCCGTTCGTCACCGTCGCTCAGGCGAATGCGGCCGTCCTCGATCTGCACCCGGTCGGCCAGGGCCTTGGGTCCGGTGACGACGACGGAGTTGGCGTCGCCCTGGATGTATTCGACGTCGACGCTGGAATCGACGCTCAGGGTCTCGCCGCCCGTCCAGGCCAGGGTGCGGGTGGTGAAGGGGCCCATGTCGTCGGTCCCGCCGCCTTTTACCCGCTCGAAGCGGACGGTCTCGCCGTCATCGTCCTTGAAGGTCCAGGCCCAGCCGTGGCGCTGCAGGTCGTGGCCGCCGATGGCAAGGGCGCCGCCCACGGTGACAAGGCACAGCACCAGGGCGGCGCCGGCGATGATGAACAGGGTGCGGATCATGCCGAAGCTCCCGAAACAGGCGTGGATTGAGCAGGGGTGGGCTCAAGCGCGGGCTTGAGCAGGCGATAGTGCAGGCGGGCGAACCAGACGACGCCGTTGACCAGCCAGATGGTGAAGATGGCCAGCAGGGCGCCGATGAAGACCGATCCGGCCATCAGGCCCAGCCCCATCAGGATGGCCGCGAACGGCCCGCCGGGGAAGCCGGCGAAGGGCCCGGCGACCATGATCACCCCGCCCGCGACGAACAGACCGATGGCGGCGATGAAGAAGCCGAACACCGTCCCGACCACCCCCATCAGCAGAGGCAGCAGGATCAGGATGTCCAGGGCGCCCAGGCCCAGCACCGCGAAGACGGCGCCGGCGGCGGCGGACGGGTTCTTTTCCTGATGCCAGCGCTGGATGCCGGCCTCGGCCTTCAGCTCGCGGGCCAGGCGGACCGGATCGCCCAGGGCTTCGGCGACCTCGGCCTCGGTGCGGCCGGCGGCGAGGCCGTCGTCGAAATGGGCCTGGTAGTCGGCGACGATGTCGTTGGCCGTGGTGGTCGGCAGGCCGACCAGCCCGTCCTTCAGGCGGTTGATGAAATCGGCGCGCGTCATTGGGCGGCTCCCTGATCGGCGTCGTTCGCCACGATGGCGTCGACGGCCTTGGTGAAGGCGGACCATTCGGCGGTCTGGGCGGCCAGGGCCGCGCGACCCGCCTCGGTCAGGCGATAGTATTTGCGCGAGGGACCGGCGGAGGATTCGACCAGATATGTCTCGACCTGGCCCTCCGACTGCATCCGCCGCATCAAGGGGTAGATGGTGCCTTCGCCCATGTCGATCGCGTCCGACAGGCGGCTGGCGATCTCGTAGGCGTAGCTGTCCGCCCGGCTCAGAAGCGCCAGGACGCATAGGCCCAGCACCCCTTTCTTCAACTGTATCTCGATGGTTTCAGGCACCGCGATCTCTCCTGTGTGCAGGGATTGATTACGGCAAGGTATCTGGCGGTGCAAGGTAGCTGTCGAAACATGACACCGATTTAATCGAGTGCGCCGGATGGCCGATCTTTGGCGGCTTTGCGGCGGCGCCTGCGTTGATCGCTTGGCAAGCCGAAGGCGATCCGATAGGTCAAAAAGATCGCCGGGCGTGGGAATCGCGCCAGTGTGATTACTTGCGAGCCATTCGCAAGTGTCTGCTGTAGAACGGTTTAATGGGGAAGACTCCGATGGGGATGGGCAAGCGAGCCCGGAGGACGCTGGGGGAGACTGCGGCCTCCATCGTTCTAGGCGCCGGATTGGCGGTGTTCGCCGCCGCGCCGACCTGGGCGCAGGATCTGATGGGACAGCCGACGCCGGGGGGCATCGACCTGCAGCCCGCGGCCTCGCCGCTGAAGCATGACGCCATCGCCTTCCACAACGGGCTGCTGGTCGTCATCACCGCCATCACCCTGTTGGTGCTGGGCCTGCTGGCCTGGATCGTCTTCCGCTACAACAAGAAGGCAAATCCGACGCCGGCGCGCTGGAGCCACAACACCACCATCGAGATCATCTGGACGGTCATGCCGGTCCTGATCTTGGCGGGCATTTCCCTGTTCTCGTTCCGGCTGCTGTTCGCCTATCACGACATGCCCAAGCCGGACCTGACGGTGAAGGTCACGGGCAACCAGTGGAACTGGGCCTATGAATACCCCGACCAGGGCGTGGCGGAATACATCTCCAACATGCTGCCCGAGGACGAGGCCAAGGCGCGGGGCGTGCCCTATCGCCTGGCGGCGACCGAACCGATGGTCGTGCCGGTCGGCAAGACGGTCCAGCTGGTCATCACCGCCTCGGACGTGATCCACGCCGTCGCCCTGCCGGCCTTCGGTCTGAAGACCGACGCGGTGCCCGGCCGGATCAACACCACCTGGTTCAAGGCCGAGCGCACCGGCGTCTTCTACGGCCAATGCTCCGAGCTGTGCGGCGTCGATCACGCCTTCATGCCCATCGAGATCCGGGTCGTGACCCAGGCCCAGTTCGAACAGTGGCTGGCCTCCAAGGGCGGCTCTATGACGCCCAAGGCCGCCGAGCCCGCGCCGACCGCCGCCGCGCCTGCCGCGCCCGCCGAGACGCCCGCCGCCGCGACCCCGGAAGCGGCCGCCGCTCCCGCCGGCGCTCCCGGCGCCCAACCCGTTCCCGCCGCGGCGCCCGCCGCGCCGGCCGCCCAGTAAGAGGCGAACAGACATATGGCTGACGCTACCGTAACCCGTGACGCGACCTCCATCGGTCACGCCCACGACCACCATCATCACGACGACCACAAGGTGGGCTTCTTCACCCGCTGGTTCCTGTCGACCAATCACAAGGACATCGGCACGCTCTATCTGATGTTCGCCATCATGGCGGGCATCGTGGGCGGCGCCCTGTCGGGTCTGATCCGCTGGGAACTGGCCGAGCCGGGCATCCAGATCTTCAAGGAAGGCTCTTCGATCCAGCTCCTGGGTCTCGTCGAGCAGTCCAAGCACGGCTACAACGCCGTGGTCACGGCCCACGCCCTGATCATGATCTTCTTCATGGTGATGCCCGCCATGATCGGCGGCTTCGGCAACTGGTTCGTGCCGATCATGATCGGCGCGCCGGACATGGCCTTCCCGCGCATGAACAATATCTCGTTCTGGCTGCTGGTCGCCGCCTGGTGCCTGCTGATCCTGTCGATGTTCGTCGACGGCGGACCGGGCAAGGGCTTCGGCGGGGGCTGGACGGCCTATCCGCCGCTGTCGACCACGGGCCACGTCGGCCCCGCCTTCGACCTGGCCATCTTCGCCCTTCACGTCGCGGGCGCCAGCTCGATCCTGGGCGCGATCAACTTCATCACCACCATCCTGAACATGCGCGCGCCGGGCATGACCCTGCACCGGATGCCGCTGTTCGCCTGGTCGGTGCTGATCACCGCCTTCCTGCTGCTGCTGTCGCTGCCCGTCCTGGCCGGCGCCATCACCATGCTGCTGACGGACCGCAACTTCCACACCCACTTCTTCGATCCCGCCGGCGGCGGCGATCCGATCATGTACCAGCACCTGTTCTGGTTCTTCGGTCACCCTGAAGTGTACATCCTGATCCTGCCGGGCTTCGGCATCATCAGCCACATCGTCTCGACCTTCAGCCGCAAGCCCGTGTTCGGCTATCTGGCCATGGCCTATGCCATGGTGGCCATCGGCTTCGTCGGCTTCATCGTGTGGGCGCACCACATGTACACGGTCGGCATGAGCATCAATCTGCGCGCCTATTTCATCGCCGCCACCATGATCATCGCGGTGCCGACGGGCGTGAAGATCTTCAGCTGGATCGCAACCATGTGGGGCGGCTCCATCAGCTTCAAGACGCCCATGCTGTGGGCGATCGGCTTCATCTTCCTGTTCACCGTCGGCGGCGTGACCGGCGTGGTCCTGTCGAACGCCGGCATCGATTACAGCCTGCACGACACCTATTACGTGGTGGCCCACTTCCACTATGTGCTGTCGCTGGGCGCCGTCTTCGCCATCTTCGCGGGCTTCTACTACTGGTTCGAGAAGATGTTCGGGGTGAAGTATAACGAGTTCCTGGGCGCGCTGCACTTCTGGATCATGTTCGTGGGCGTGAACCTGGTCTTCTTCCCGCAGCACTTCCTGGGTCTGCAGGGGATGCCGCGTCGCTACATCGACTATCCCGACGCCTTCACCCTGTGGAACCACGTCTCGTCCATCGGCTATGCGATCACGGCCGTCGGCGTGGTGGTGTTCCTGATCATGCTGGCCGAGGCGGCGATCCGTCGCCGGCCCGGCGTGGCCAATCCGTGGGGCGAGGGCGCCACGACCCTGGAGTGGACCCTGTCCTCTCCGCCGCCGACGCACCAGTTCAACGAACTGCCGGTGGTCAAGGGCGACGAGCACTGATCGCCACCCGGCGAAGCTGAGACCAGCGGGCCGCGCTTTCCATCGGAAAGGGCGGCCTTCTGCTGATCAGTGTGCTATTGCGGCCCGCACCGATGACCCAAGCCCAGACACCCCCCGCCCTCTCGACCGCCCAGCCGGAAGACTTCTTCCAGCTGTTGAAGCCGCGCGTGATGTCGCTGGTGGTGTTCACCGCCGCGACCGGGCTGATCGTCGCGCCGGGAGCGGTCAATCCGCTGGTCGCCGCCATCGCCATCCTGTGCATCGCCGTGGGCGCGGGCGCGGCCGGGGCGCTGAACATGGCGCTGGAGGGCGAGACCGACGCCCTGATGCGCCGCACGCGCGGCCGCCCTGTGGCGGCGGGGCGGGTCAGGAAGAACGACGCCATGGCGTTCGGCGTGATCCTGAGCCTGTTCTCGGTCATGCTGCTGGGGATGAACGCCAACTGGCTGGCGGCGGGGCTGCTGGCCCTGACCATCGTCTATTACGCCGGCTTCTACACCCTGCTGCTGAAACGCAGGACACCCCAGAACATCGTCATCGGCGGGGCGGCGGGGGCCTTTCCGCCGGTGATCGGCTGGGCGGCGGCGACGGGTCAGGCGCCGTGGCAAGCCTGGCTGCTGTTCGCCATCATCTTCCTGTGGACCCCACCGCACAGCTGGGCCCTGGCGCTGTATTCGGCCGGCGACTACGCCAAGGCGGGCATTCCGATGATGCCGGTGGCGCGCGGCGCCAAATCCACCCGGCTGCAGATC
The DNA here is from genome assembly GCF_002434505.1 of Brevundimonas sp. UBA6550. Classification (GTDB taxonomy): domain Bacteria; phylum Pseudomonadota; class Alphaproteobacteria; order Caulobacterales; family Caulobacteraceae; genus Brevundimonas. The sequence continues at coordinate 318,174 of NZ_DJKE01000001.1, read as the reverse complement.
CTGATCTACAGCCTGGTCTTCGTGCCGACCGCCATCGCGCCGGCCCTGGTGGGGCTAGGCGGCGCGATCTATCTGGTCGTGTCGGTCGCCGGCGGTCTGGGCTTCCTGGGCCTGGCCTGGCGGCTGTTCCGCTCGCGCGCGGGCGACGAGCCGGACAAGGCCGACACCGTGGGACGCGAGGCCGCATTGTATGACGTCAAGGCCCAGGCCAAACCGGCGCGGGACCTGTTCGCCTTTTCCATCCTGTATCTGATGGCCCTGTTCTCGGCCCTGTTGGTCGAGGCCCTGGCCGGCCTGGGAGCGTAAGCCATGCGTCTGACCCCCGAAGAGATGCGCGCGCGCAAACGCCGCAACGTCTGGATCGCCAGCGCCCTGGTCGCCTTCATCGTCCTGGTCTTCGCCACCACCGTCCTGCGCCTGCAGCAGAACCAGGCCGCCGAACGCGCGCTGGAGCGCGCCGTCGCGACGTCCCAGCCGTGAGGAGCGACCGCAAGAACCTGATCGCCATCGTCTGCGTGCTGGGCGTGATGGGGATGACGGGCGCCGCCTTCGCGGCGGTGCCCCTCTATCGGATGTTCTGTCAGGTCACCGGCTTCGACGGCACGGTGCGGCGGGCGGAAAAGGCCCCCGACCAGGTGCTGGACCAGACCGTCCTGGTGCGGTTCGACACCAATGTCCGGGGCCTGCCCATGACGTTCCAGGCCGAACAGGCGACCCAGCGCGTGCGGATCGGCGAGACGGGCCTGGCCTATTTCGACGTGACCAACACCTCCGACCGGCCGATCCAGGTGCGGGCCGGCTACAACGTCGTGCCGGAATATACGGGGCCGTATTTCCAGAAGCTGCAGTGCTTCTGCTTCACCGATCAGACGCTGAAGGCCGGCGAGACGCGCCAGTTTCCGGTGCAGTATTTCATCGCCCCCGAACTGGCCACCGACCGCGAGGCGCGGGGCGCGCGCGAGATCACTCTCAGCTACACCTTCTATCCGTCGGTGGATGCGCCGGCGGCCTGACGGCGAGGCTTGATTAGGGCCGACGCGGCGTCTGGCCTGTTGCGCTCGACGCCGTTATGTCGGAAGAAAAGACGACTTCATCGCAGGATCGAGGCCTGACAAATGGCCCGGCCGAGGATGGATTGAGGGGAAGAGACCGCATGGCCGACGCGCACGCCGCTCCGCAGCACGACTATCACCTGGTTCCGCCCAGCCCGTGGCCGCTGGTGTCGTCCATCGGCGCCACCATCATGTTCATCGGCGCGGTGATCTGGATGAAGGGTCTGGCCCCAGCCGACGGCGGCCCGATCGCCGCCAACTTCCTGGCCCAGGGCAAGCCCGGCGTCTTCTTCGCCGGTCTGGCGGGGGTGCTGATCTCGGCCTTCTGCTGGTGGTCGGACGTGATCAAGGAATCCAAGGCGGGCGACCATACGCCGGTCGTCTCCATCGGCCTGCGCTACGGCATGATCCTGTTCATCGCGTCGGAGGTGATGTTCTTCGTCGCCTTCTTCTGGATGTTCTTCGACATGGCCCTGTTCCACGAATCGCGGGCGCTGACGCCGGAAGTGGGGACTTGGGCCGACACCGCCAAGGCCTGGTCGACCTGGCCGCCGAAGGGCGTGGAGGTTCTGTCGCCGTGGCAGCTGCCGCTGCTGAACACCGTGACCCTGCTGCTCAGCGGCTGCACCGTCACCTGGGCGCACCACGCCATCCAGGTCGGGGACCGCAAGGGCGCCAAGATCGCCCTGGCCATCACCGTGGCGCTGGGCGTGCTGTTCACCTGCGTCCAGGCCTATGAGTATCACCACATCCTGCACGAGAAGCTGTTCTTCAACGAAGAGGCCGTGAACTCGGGCCTGTATGGTTCGATCTTCTTCATGGCGACGGGCTTCCACGGCTTCCACGTGCTGATCGGCACCATCTTCCTGGCGGTCTGCCTGATCCGCCTGCTGGCCGGCGACTTCACCCCGCAGAAGCATTTCGGCTTCGAGGCGGCGGCCTGGTACTGGCACTTCGTGGACGTGGTCTGGCTGTTCCTGTTCGCCTTCGTCTATGTCGTCTTCGGTTGAACCAAGACGGGTCTGAGACTGTCGAAACGGCGCGGGACGAGGGATCGTCCCGCGCCGTCGTCGTTTGCGATCACCCGGTTCGCGCGGCGTTGAAGGGGCGCTGCCCGCGCTGCGGCCAGGGGCGGCTGTTCGACGGTTTTCTGAAGGTTCGGCCGGCCTGCGCGGTCTGCGGCCTGGATTTCTCGACCATCCAGACCGGCGACGGCCCGGCGACCTTCATCATGCAGATCGCCGGCTTCGTGGTGGTGTTCTCGGCCCTGTTCGTGGAGATCAGGTTCCACCCGCCCATGTGGCTGCATCTGATCGTCTGGCTGCCGATGGTGGCGGGCCTGTCGCTGGCGCTGATGCGGCCGGGGCGGGGGCTGATGATCGGCCTGCAGTACAGGAACCAGCGATGAAGCGTTTCCCCTGGATTCTGACCGTGCTGACGGCGGTCGCCATCGTCCTGCTGATCGGCCTGGGCGTGTGGCAGGTCGAGCGGCTGAAGTGGAAGGAAGGGCTGATCGCGGCGGCCGACGTGGCGGCGGCGAAACCGCCCGCGCCGCTGGATCAGGTGCTGGCCGAGGGCGACCTGGAGTTCCGCAAGGCCCTGATCGTCTGTCCGGGCTTGGCCAGCGCGCCCTTCGTGGAGTTGCAGTCCATCCATGACGGCGAGGCCGGGGTGCGGCTGATCTCGGCCTGTCGGCCGGCGGGGCATGACTTCACCGTTCTGATAGACCGGGGCTTCGTCGGCGACGGCGTGACGGCCCGGCCGCGTGTGATCGAGACGACCCTGCCGCTGGTGATGGTGGGCGAGTTCCGCAGCTTCCCCAAACCGGGCGCCATGAGCCCCGCGCCGAGGGACGGCCGCTTCTATGCACGCGACACCGCCGCCATGGCCAGGGCGCTGAACGTCACGGGGCCCGTGCGGCCCGAGGTCGTCTTCGCCGTCACCGCCGTCAATCCCGAGTTTGCGGCGCTCAGGCCCTCCGCGCCCCCGGCCGCCTTCTCCAACAACCATTTCGGATACGCCCTGACCTGGTTCGGACTGGCGATCGCGCTTGTGGGCTTCTATGTGGCCCTGCTTCGCCGTCGAATGAAGAAAGACGGTCCTCAAGCAGCCGCGCACCGCGTGCGCGGCGATAGGAAAGACTAAAGTCCTGACCGCTTCTCTCCACACCCTGTCCAACGGCGTTCGCGTCGTCTGCGATCCCATGCCGGGGCTCAAGACCCTGGCCGTCGTCGTCACCGTCAAGGGCGGCGCGCGCTGGGAGGCCGAGGATCGCTCCGGCTGGTCGCACCTGTTGGAGCATCTGGTGTTCAAGGGCGCCGGCGACATGGCCGCGCGCGAGATCGTCGAGCGGATCGAGGCCGAGGGCGGCACCATCAACGCCTCCACCGGATACGAGCGGACCAGTTTCGAGGTGCGCGGCCTGGACGGCTCCCTGCCGCTGGCCATGCAGGTGCTGTCGGACCTGGTGTTTCGCCCCACGCTGGATCCCGCCGAGATCGTGCGCGAAAAGGATGTGGTGGCCCAGGAGATCGCCGAGGCCTTCGACACGCCCGACGACCATGTGTTCGAAATGGTCCAGACCCGCGCCTTCGCCAGACAGCCGCTGGGCCGCCCCATCCTGGGTTCGGTCGCCAGCCTGAAGCCCGCCGACAAGACGACGGTCGAGGCCTGGCGTGCACGGCTGTATTCGCCCGACCGGATGGTGGTGTCGGTGTCGGGCGCGGTGGACGAAACCGAGCTGCTGGCCCTGGCCGAGCGCTGGTTCGGCGATGCGGTCGCGACCCCGGTCGACGCTCCGCCCCCGGCCGTCTTCGTCGGCGGTCACGCCAAGCTGACGCGCAAGATCGAACAGGCCAATCTGGTCTTCCAGCTACCCGCCCTGTCGGCGACCGATCCGGCCCTGTCGGCCATGCGGCTGTTCGGCGAGATACTGGGCGGCGGCATGGCCTCGCGCCTGTTCCAGAGCGCGCGCGAGGAGCGGGGCCTGGCCTACGCCATCGACGCCTATCAGGAGCCGTACGAGGATACGGGCGTGCTGGGCGTCTACGCCGGGGCGGCGGCGGATCGGGCCAGGGAGCTGGCCGAGGTTTCGGCGGCCGAGGTGCGGGCGCTGGCCGAACACGGCCCGACCGACCGGGAACTGTCGCGGGCCAAGGCGGTGATGAAGGCCGGTCTGTGGATGTCGGACGAAAACCCGATGAGCCGGGCGGGACGCAACGCCGCCCAGACCCTGATCTTCGGCGCCCCGCGCGCCAGCGCCCTGATGACCGAAGAGCTGGAGGCCCAGTCGGTGGAGGACGTGCGCGTCGTCGGCGGGCGGCTGCTGGCGGCTGGCCGGTCCGCCAGCGCGGTTCTGGGGCCAAAGAACGCCGCGTCGGCGGGCGAAGCCTTCGCCGCCGCCCTGTTCGGCGGCTGACGCGGGGTTTCAGGGAACATCGGCCGGGCGCATCGGTTATGCCGACGCTTCAACCCTGCAGTCCCGGAGAGCCTCATGTCCGTCCGCGTCGCCCTGATCGTCGGCAGCCTGCGCCAAGGCGCCTATTCGCGCGCCATCGGCCTGGAACTGAAGGCGCTCGCCGCGCCGGGTCTTGAGCTGGAGTTGGTCGAGATCGGCGACTTGCCGCTCTACAATCCCGACCTGGAGACCGATGCGCCGCCGCCTGCCTGGACGCGGTTCCGCGAGGAGGTGGCGACGACCCAGGCCGTGCTGTTCGTCACGCCGGAATATAATCGCTCCATCCCCGGCGCGCTGAAGAACGCCCTGGACGTCGGCTCGCGCCCCTATGGCCACAGCATCTGGGCCAGAAAGCCCGCCGCCATCGTCAGCGTCTCGCCCGGCGCCCTGGCCGCCTTCGGCGCCAACCACCACCTGCGCCAGCCCCTGGTCTTCCTGGGCATGCCCACGATGCAGCAGCCCGAAGCCTATATCGGCAATGTCGCCGACCTGTTGGACGACAACGGCAAGCTGAAGAAGGACGACACCCGCAAGTTCCTGAAGGACTTCATGGACGCCTTCGCCACCTGGATCGAGAAGAATGCCGCCTGATCCGCGGCGGACGCCTCACCAGATCGGGATCAGCGTGCGTCCGACCATGACGGCCAGGACGATCGTGACCAGGACAAAGATCGAAAAGCGCCACCACCCGGCCCAATTGAAAACGGCGGCTCCGTGAGGAGCCGCCGTCGCAAGATCAGCCGTGAGGCTGAAATCAGCCTTGGGTCTGGAGCTGGCCAGCCGATTCCTTGCCCGAACGCTTGTCGCGTTCCAGCTCGTAGGAAACCTTCTGGTTTTCGTCCAGGCCGCGCAGGCCGGCGGCTTCAACAGCCGAAATGTGGACGAAGACGTCCTTGCCGCCGTCGTCGGGTTGGATGAAGCCGTAGCCCTTGGTCGCGTTGAACCACTTAACAGTGCCGGTAGCCATGATGAGACCTCCGTTAGAGATTGACCGAGGGAACGCCCCTGCGGCCTGTCGGGTCTGAATGGGAGCGGCCTGGACTCGTGCGTTCGCAGAGAGAGTGGGCGTTACGCAGAGAGATCGACGAGGCTTATGTGCGCAGGTCTTTGTGACAAATGCAAGCGCGCCGCGCCGGACGATAAAATCCAGCGTCTGGAACGGTTTAGCTTGCAAGGCGTTGATGTGGCGAACGAAAGGCATTTCCATGAACCGCACCCACGTCGTGGAGCGCGCCTATCAACTGGCCCGCACGCAAAACTGTCTCAACACCGGCGACGTCGTGAAAGCCCTGTCTGGCGAGGGTTATTCCGGCGCCGAAATCTCGCACTTCCAGGGCAGTTCGATCCGCGCCGACCTGAACCGCATCTGCAAGATGCCCAAGGCCGAGGTCGAGGCAACGCCCGACGCGGCCTGAGGGCCAACCCTAAAGGCTCAATGCGCGCCGGCGTCGGCCGGCAGATGCATCTTCTCGAACCGCCCGACCCGCGCGACCAGGGTGCGGGCGGCGTCGTTCATGCCGACCACCTGAACCTGGGCGCCCTGTCGGCGATAGCGGAACACCACCTTGTCCACGGCGGCGACGCCGGTCAGATCCCACAGGTGGGCGTCGGTCAGGTCGATCTCGACATGCGTCGGTCGGCCATGGTGTTCGAAACTGGCGGCGAACAGATCGGCCGAGCCGAAGAACAACTGGCCCGACACGCGATATCGCAATGCGCCGGGTTCCGACGTCTGAACTTCGGTCACGCTGAGGGTCTTGCCGACCTTGCGCATGAAGAAGACGGCGGACAGCAGGACGCCCAGCATCACCCCCTTGGACAGGTCGTGGGTGACGACGACGGTCGCCGTGGTGGCGACCATGACGATGGACGATTGGATCGGCAGGGTGCGCAGCTTCAACACCGAGTTCCAGTCGAAGGTGCCGACCGACACCATGATCATCACCGCAACCAGGGCCGCCATCGGAATGCGCGCCACCCAGTCCTGAAGCGCCAGCATCAGAAACAGCAGTAACAGCCCGGCCCACAGGGTCGACAGCCGCCCGCGCGCGCCCGATCCGACATTGATCATCGACTGGCCGATCATGGCGCAACCCGCCATGCCGCCGAACAGGGGCGACAGGATGTTGGCGATCCCCTGGCCGCGCGTCTCGCGATCCTTGTCCGAGGCGGTGTCGGTCACGTCGTCGATCAGATTGGCGGTCAGCAGGCTCTCCAGCAGGCCGACGAAGGCCAGGGTCGCCGAGATCGGCGCGATGAGGGTCAGCGTCTCCCACGTCAGCGGCACGGCCGGCAGGTGGAACGCCGGCAGGGCCGTGGGCATCTGGCCCATGTCGCCGACCGTCCGCACGTCCAGCTTCATCGCCATCACCACGGCGCTGATGACGACAATGGCGATCAGGGGCGAGGGGACGGCCTTGGTCAGCCGCGGCGCGCCATAGATGATGGCCAGGGCCGCCGCGACCAGGACATAGGTGATCGGCCCGGCCCCGATCAGTTCGGGCATCTGGGCCAAAAAGATCAGGATCGCCAGCGCATTGACGAAGCCGGTCATCACGCTGCGGCTGACGAACTTGATGTAACGGCCCAGCTTCAGCAGGCCGATGACGATCTGGAACAGGCCGCACAGGATGGAGGCGGCGAACAGATATTCTATGCCGTGGTCGCGAACCAGGGTGACCATCAGCAGCGCCATGGCCCCGGTCGCCGCCGAGATCATGGCCGGCCGGCCGCCAACGAAGGCGATGGTGATCGCGATCACGACGCTGGCGTACAGGCCCACCGCCGGATCGACCCCGGCGATCAGGGAGAAGGCGATGGCCTCTGGGATCAGGGCCAGGGCCACCACGGTCCCCGCCAGCAGGTCGCGGCGCGGACTGGCGAGCCATTGCCGGCGCGCGGAAGCGATCAGGGTCATGTCGGAATTTCATCTGGATGAGCCGCGCCCGACGATGCGGTTTCCGGCGGTTCGGTTTCCCAGCGGATCGGCGGCGGGGATAGCCACCCGTCGCCTGCGAACAGGGCCGGGTCCAAGGTGATGACGTCCTGATGCGGCCTCGCGCCGCGAAAAGCAAGCGCCGGCTCCGGGGCGCCCGAAGGACGCCCCGGAATGGAGGGCTTTACGCCGGTTGGCCCAGGCCCGCCTCGGCCTCGGCGATCAGGTCGCGGTCGTCGACCTGCCAGGGGTGGAAGTCGGGGCGGTAGAAGGCGAAATAGTCGCCGATCATCCGGCGATACAGGCCCGGCTTGAACCACAGCCAGCGGAACAGGCCGAACCGGGCGCGCCAGCCGACGATGCCGTCCTGTTTCAGCAGCATCAGACTGGTCTCTCGCACCGTCTTGGTGAACAGCAGGGTCGTCAGCAGCATGGCCCAGCGCCGCAGCCGCCAACGCTGCAACGGCGACATGTCGCGCGTGGCGTGCAGGAAGACGTCATAGGCCACGCCCTTGTGCTCGATCTCCTCGATGGAGTGCCAGCGCCACAGCCGCGCCAGATCGTGGGGCGATCCCTTCAGCAGATCCGGGTCGGCCAGCAGCCGATGGGCGAAGGCGGCGGTGAAATGCTCCAGCGCCATGGTCGCGGCCAGTTGCGCCAGCGGCGGGCGGGCGCGGGCGATGCCCAGCCGCTGGGCGACATAGGCCTCGATCTCGGCGGTCCGATAGCCGGCGCGTTCGGTGATGGCGTTGAAGGCCATGTGCTCGCGCGTGTGCGCCCCTTCCTGCACCGTGAAGGCGCGGATGTCGGCGGCCAGGTTCGGCGGCGCGTCCTTGGCGAAGCGTTTGACCGACTGGATGAAGAACCGCTCGCCGTCGGGGAAGGTTAGGCTGAGCGCGTTCATCACCGCCGTGCCGAAGGGGTCGCCGTTGAACCACCACCGTGGCGTGGCGGCCTCGCGGTCGATATGCAGGTCGCGCGGCTTGATCTGGAGGTCGGCGGGGGTGGCGGATTTCGCCATGATAAGGCTCCTTAAAGGGTCTGCCCCTCGATTTCGAGACCAATATGGAGTTAACTGACATCCATGTCAACTAATGGTCCGGCAAGGCGCCGTCGAGGGGCGGCGGCGCGCGAGGAGGCGCTGGAGGCGGCGCGCGATCTGCTTCTGTCCGGCGGCCCGGCGGCGGTGACGCTGAAGGCGGTGGGCGAGCGTATGGGGGTGGGCCACGCCAATCTGATCCACCACTTCGGCTCGGCCGCCGGGCTTCAGGGCGCGCTGATGGACCGGATGGTGCGCGACCTGGCCGACCGGATCGAGGCGGGGCTGGGCGCCGGGCGCGACGACGTGGAGCCCGACCGGCTGATGACGGCGGTGTTCGACGCCTTCGGCCACGGCGGGGCCTCGCAGATGGCGGCCTGGCTGGCGCTGGCGCGCGAACAGGCGCGGGCCGAGAGTTTCGCCCAGGTGGTGCGCGATCTGGCCGACCGGCTGGCGGCCATGGCGCCGGACGATCCGCGCGCGGCGGAACGGGCCAAGGCCCTGGTGGTCACGGCGGCCTATATGGCCTTCGCCGAGGGTCTGATCGGCGACATACTGACGCCGATGCTGGACGCGCCCGACGGCCTGGGCCGCGATCTGGCGCTGAAACTGACGGCGACACTTTTGGCCGAACCGTAAGGTTCAGGCTGGAATCTTGGTGCTATAGTCCCGACCCATGGCCCTTCTGGACTGGATGAGCGATGTCGGCGGACCCGTGGTGCGCGGGAACGGCGTGCTGCTGCGCCCGCCGCGCGCCGGCGACTACGCCGCCTGGTCCACGCTGCGGGACGGATCGCGCGACTATCTGCAACCGTGGGAGCCGGCCTGGCCCGAGGACGACCTGACCAAGGCGGCGTTCCGGCGGCGGCTGTCGATCTATGCGCGCGAGATGGAGTTGGGCCATGCCTGGCCCTTCTTCGTCCTGGTGGACGGGGGAAAGACGCTGGCGGGCGCCGTGACCCTGTCGAACGTGCGGCGCGGCGTGGCCGAGACCGGCACGCTGGGCTACTGGATCGGCCAGCCCCATTCCGGCCAGGGCGTGGCCACGGCGGCGGTCAGGGCGGTGGTCGGCTACGCCTTCGACACGCTGAAACTGCACCGGCTGGAGGCGGCCTGCCTGCCGACCAACCACGGTTCGCGCCGGGTGCTGGAGAAATCGGGTTTCCGCAACGAGGGTCGGGCGCGGGCTTATTTGAAAATTAACGGCGCGTGGGCAGACCATCTTCTGTTCGGCCTGGTCGAGGACGAGCGTTGACGGTCGCGGGCCGTCTGGAAGGGCGGATAGCGTGACGACACGATCCCGATCGCTGGCCTGGGACGCCACGACCGCCATCGAGGCGCTGGCCGCCGCCGACACGGTGCTGTGGATCTGGACCCCGGCCGAGAACGAACTGAGATTCACCGGGGCCACGCGGGCGCTGGGCCTGGGTCCGCTGGCGCCGGAATGCACCGCCGCCGGTTTCGTCGCCCTGGCCATGCCCCAGGACCGCAGCCTGGCCGAACGGATGCTGAAACCCCAGGAAGAGGGGACAGAGGTCGCCGTGCGCCTGCGGATGCGCGGGTCCGAGACCTGCCTGTGGCGCGGCGTCTGGCTGGAGGACGGTCTGCGCGCCGCCGGCGTCGTGGCGCTGGAGACCAAGTTCGCCGGATCGGATCGCGACACGCTGACGGGCCTTCTGGACCGCCGCGCCTTCCTGGCCCGCGTGGGCGAGGTTCTGACCCAGGCCGGCGAATACGAGATGGTGGTCGGCGACGTCGACCGCCTGCGTCGCCTGAACGAGGCCCTGGGCCACGAACGCACGGACCTGGTGCTGTCGGCCCTGGGGTCGCGCCTGGCAGCCGCCTTCCCCAAGGACGCCTCGCCCGCCCGGATCGGCGAGGACGAGTTCGCCATCATCGTGCCGCGCAGCGCCTCTCACACCAGCTATCGGATGCGCGATGCGCTGGAGCAGCCGTTGCGGGTCGCCGGCTTCGACATCTATCCGACCGTTTCCATCGGGGCGGTGATGGTGGAGGGCGGGCCGGATGCGCCCGACGCCGCCGAACTGCTGCGGCGGGTGGAGCTGGCGGTGGAATCGGCCAAGAGCGCCGGGCGCGGCGGATCGGCCGCCTATGGCCGCGCGCTGGAAAGCGACTCCTTAAGCCGACTGGCGCTGGAGGCGGACCTGCGCAACGCCTTCGTGCGCGGCGAGATCGTGCCCTTCTTCCAGCCCATCGTGAACCTGAACACCGGGGCGGTGGCCGGGTTCGAGGCCCTGGCCCGCTGGCGGCATCCGCGTCGCGGCCTGGTGCCGCCGGACGAGTTCCTGGGCCTGACCGCCGACCTGGGCATGATGAACGAACTGGGTCTTCTAATGATGACCCAGTCGGCGCGGCAGCTTGCCGAATGGATCGAACGCCATCCGCTGGCCGGCAAGCTGTTCTGCAGCGTCAATCTGTCGGTGGGCGAGATCGAGCGTCCGCACCTGTGCGAGGACGTGGCGCGCGTCATCAAGGAAAGCGGCCTGCCCAAGGGCGCGCTGAAACTGGAAGTCACCGAGGGCGACATCATGCGCGACACCGCGCACGCCGCAGAGGTGCTGCAGTCGCTGAAGGATGTGGGGGCGTCGCTGGCGCTCGACGACTTCGGCACCGGCTTCTCGTCCCTGTCCTATCTGGCGCGCCTGCCGTTCGATACGCTGAAGATCGACCGCTATTTCGTGCTGACGATGAACAAGGACGAAGGCTCGGCCAAGATCGTCAAGTCGGTGGTCAACCTGGGCCGCGACCTGTCGCTGGAGGTCGTCGCCGAAGGGGTCGAGAACGCCGAACTGGCCCGCCTGCTGCTGGACGCCCAATGCCACTACGGCCAGGGCTTCGGCTACGCCCCCGCATTGCCGGCCCAGGAGGCCGAGGTCTATCTGGCCGAAAGCCTGGCCGACGGATCGGCGCCGATCAAGCAGCGGTCGGCTTGATACATAGAGAGCAATCCGCCGAACGTCGTTTTTCCCTCGCTTAACATGTCGGCATCGACGTGTTAAAAAACGACCGAAAATCGAACACGTTTAGGGTGACATGTTAAAAGCCACCTATGCGATCCCGCCGCTACCACCTCGCGAAGACCTCGAAACGGTTTCTGTTTTGCGAGAGGTCGCCCGTGCGCATCGACATCTGGCCGAATTGAAGGGCGGGGCGCGCAGCATTCCCAACCAGGCGATCCTGATCAATACGCTTGTGCTTCAGGAGGCCAAGGCCAGTTCGGAAGTCGAGAACATCGTCACGACCCAGGACGAGCTGTTTCGGGCGAGCCTGTTCTGGGAGGAGGCGGATTCGCCAGCCGCAAAGGAAGTGGCGAATTACGGCGACGCCCTGAAACGGGGCTTTGACCAACTGCAGGCCAGTCAGGGATTGCTGACGAACAACATTCTGATCGAGATGTTTCAGGTGCTTAAACGCAGCCAGGAACGCTTTCGATCAACCCCGGGCACGGCGCTGAAAAACCAGGCGACCGGAGCAACGGTCTATGTGCCGCCTCAGTCAGAAGCGGAGATCTCCCGGCACATGAAGGCGCTGGAAGTCTTCATCAACGATGACACAGCCAGCGATCTCGATCCTTTGGTGAAGATGGCTTTGATCCATCATCAGTTCGAAAGCATCCACCCATTCTCGGACGGCAATGGGCGGATCGGGCGAATACTGAACGTCCTCTACCTGACGCGCGTCGGCCTTTTGGATATCCCGGTGCTTTATCTTAGCCGGTATGTCACGGAGAATAAGAGCGAATACTACCGACTGCTACAGGATGTTCGCGACAGTGGAGCATGGGAGGCTTGGCTTATCTACATGCTCCGGGCCGTATCCGAAACGGCCATTCAGACCCTTCGGTTGATCGACGGCATGAGCCGATTGATGGCGGATTATAAGGCCCGGCTGCGGGCTCATCCGAAGATTCGGTATTCCCAGGACCTGTTGAACAATCTTTTTCGACATCCCTATACACGCATCGAATTTCTTCAGGACGATCTGGGCGTCACGCGCCAGACGGCCGCGAAATATCTTGATCAACTGGATGCGGCAGGCTTCGTCGAGAAACATCAGTTCGGACGCAACAACTATTACGTCAATGCACCGCTGATTGGTCTGCTGATGCAGGTTTCGGATGAGCGGTGAAGCGAGACTAAACACAAAAGCCCCATGACCGACGCCAGACTGGAGATCGCCGCCGGCTTCGCGACCGCGCAGGGGCCCAAGGCGGACAATCAGGATTTCGGCGGGGTCCACATCGGCACGGCGGCCGAGCAGCGCGAGCATGGGGTGGTGGCGGTGATCGCCGACGGGGTGTCGGGGTCAAAGGCCGGGCGGATGGCGGCCGAACTGACGACCCGCAGCTTCATCGACGGCTATCTGGATCAGAACCCGCTGAACGGCATCGCCGCCAACGGGATCAAGGCGCTGAGGGGTTTCAACCGCTGGCTCCACGCCAAGGGACGCAGCGACCCGGCGATGGAGGGGGCGGCGACCACCTTCACCGCCTTGGTGCTGCGCGGGCGCGAGGCCACGGCCCTGCACGTCGGCGACAGCCGCGCCTGGCATTTCCGCGACGGGGTTCTGACGCGGCTGACCGAGGATCACACCCGCGCGCAGCAGGGGCTGAGCCATGTGCTCTATCGCGCCGTGGGCATCGAGGCGGACGTCAAGCTGGACGTGCGCCAGGTGCGGCTGGAGCCGCACGACCGGCTGCTGCTGACCACCGACGGGGTGCATGGGGTGCTGGCCGATGCGGTGATCGCGGGACTGCTGGCGCGGCGCGGATCGCCCGATGCGGACGCACACGCGATCCTGGCCGAGGTGGAGGCGGCGGGCGCGCGCGACAACGCCACCGCCATCGTCATCGACGTGGTCCGCACCGGGGCGCCCGACTGGGAGGCGATCACGGCCGAGGCGGAAGGGTTGGCCATCGCCCCGCCGCCCGAGGTGGGCCAGACGGTGGACGGTTTCGCGCTGCAGCGGCTGGTGGCGGACGGGCGCTATACCCGGCTGTTCCTTGCCCGGGACACGCTGGGCGACGCGGGCCTTGTGGTGCTGAAGTTTCCCAAGCCCGCCGTGGTCTCCGAACGCGGCGCCCGGACCGCCTTCCTGCGCGAAGCCTTCATCGGCCGGCGCATCGACAGCCCCCATGTCGGCAAGGTGCTGACGCTGGACGCCGGGCGTCAGAGCCGCCTCTACATCGCCCAGCCCTTCCACGCCGGTCGGACCCTGCACGCGCGGCTGGCGGAGGAGGGGCCGTTCGAGATCGCAGAAGGAATCGGTGTGGCCTTGCGTCTGTCGCGGGCGGTGTCAGCCCTGCACCGGGCGGGGGTGACGCACCGTGACATCAAGCCGGACAATGTGATCCTGGAGGCGAACGGCGGGCTGAAACTGGTCGATCTAGGCGTGGCGCGCCTGCGACTGGCCGAGGAGTTCGCCGAGGCCGAGGCGCCCGGCACGGCGGGCTACAAGCCGCCGGAGATGTACGCCGGCGAGGCCGGAAACGCCCTGACCGACCAGTTCGCATTGGGCGTGACCCTGTATCGACTGTTCACCCGAACCTATCCGTGGGGCGAGGTCGATCCGGCCGACGCCCCGCGCTTCGACCGTGCGCCGGCGCCTCCGACCCGACACCGGCCCGACATGCCCGCCTGGCTGGAGGCGGCCATCCTGCGCGCCACGGCGATCGATCCCAACGATCGGTTCGAGGATGTGGAGGAGCTGATCCACGTGCTGGAGACGGGCAGCGCCGTCGCCGCCCCGCCGCCGCGCCAGCTGTCGCTGATCGAACGCGATCCGGTGCGGTTCTGGCAGGGCGTCAGCCTGATCCTGCTGCTGGCCTTTTTGATCTCCATGGCCACGCGCTAGGCGCCTACGCTCAAGCGCAGCCATTGGATGTGCGACATTTGGCGGCGCACCTTTTTCGGGAACGTCCCGCGCGGTTTCGCTTTTCCGACGGCGAGCGGGGACTTCGCGCCCGCACCCAGCACGTAAGCCTCCCCCATGATCAAGACCCTCGCCTGCAGCGCCCTGGCGCTGGCCCTCGTCTCCACCCCGGCCCTGGCCCAATCGACCGTCCAGAACTGGTCCGGCCCCTATGTCGGCGTCTTCGGCGGCTATAACCAGACCAACGACGACGGCGACGAAATCCTGCGCTTCGACCGCAATCTGGACGGAAACTACGGCGACCCGGTCAATACGGCGGCCGGCGCCAATGCGTTCAGCCCCGGCTTCTGCGGCGGCGCGGCGTCCAGCGCCAGCCCCGCGACCGGCTGCAAGAGCGACAACAGCGGCGTCGAGGCGGGCGTGCGCGCCGGCTATGACTGGCAGTTCGGCAACATCGTCGTCGGCGCCCTGGCCGAATACACCGTCAACAACGCCCAGGATTCGGTGACCGGCTTCTCCACCACCCCGGCCTCCTACACCTTCACGCGCGAGCTGGAGAGCACGGCGGCCGCCCGTCTGCGTCTCGGCTATGCGGCCGGCAACGCCCTGATCTACGGCACCGGCGGCTACGCCTACGGCAAGTTCGACAACAAGTTCCGCACCTCGAACCAGGCCAACAGCTTCAGCCAGAACAGCGAAGGCGACGACGGCGACGGCTGGCAGGCCGGCGGCGGCGTGGAATACGCCCTGGGTCGCGGCCTGACCTTCACCGGCGAATACCTCTATACCTCGCTGGACGTGGACAGCCCGGTCGTGCGCGTGGGTCAGGGCACGGCGCCGGCGACCAACCCGTTCGTTCTGGCGCCCAACACCACGGGCACGGACATCACGCGCGGCAACGGCAAGTTCGGCACGCACATGTTCCGCGTGGGCATGAACTACCGCTTCTAGGTCTCGAAGCGGGGCGGTCGGGTCGGTATCAGGCCCGGCCGCCCTGGCTGGACAACATGGCCGCGTCCACGCCCAGCTGGGCCAGGGCGCGCGTCCATTTCGACGTGTGTTCGCCGTCGAAGATCAGATCCAGATCCGCCTCGGCGGTCAGCCAGACATTGTCGGCCAACTCCTCCTCCAACTGCCCTTCGCCCCAACCGGCATAGCCCAGCAGCAGGGCCGAGCGGCGCGGGCCGCCGACATCGTCGGTCATGGCCGTCAGGGCCTCGCGCGTGCCCGTCATCGCCAGGCCGTCGCCGAACGGCAGGCTGTCCTCGCCGATCATCCAGTCGTCGGTGTGCAGGACGAAGCCCCGTTCGCGCTCCACCGGCCCGCCCATCAGCACCGCCCGACCGATGGACTGGTCCGGCGCGGGCGCATCCAGCTTGTCCAGCACGGTCTTCAGGTCCACCCCCGGCGCGGGACGATCCAGCCTCAGGCCCATCGCATGGTCCGGGCCATGGGCGCAGATCAGGATGACCGCATGTTCGAACCGGGGATCGTCGATGCCGGGCATGGCCACCAGCAGGCGGCCGGTCAGGGGGGAGGCTTGGCTCATGATCCGCCCATCATCCGTCGCGAAAGCGGCGGGCGCAAGTCGGCGGACGCTTGCGGTTGGCCCGGCGGCCTCTATGTGTCGCAGGCGGTGTTTCACATCCGTTCGACGCCACGCCCTTTCCCTTTTTTCCTTCCCTGTCCGCGGAGACCTCCATGACCATCCAGATCGGCGATCGCATCCCAGACGCGACCCTGGCCCAGGCCACCGCCGAGGGCCCCAAGCCCGTCAGCACGGCCGACATCTTCGCCGGCAAGACCGTGGCCCTGTTCGCCGTGCCCGGCGCCTTCACCCCCACCTGCTCGGCCCGCCACCTGCCGGGCTTCAAGGGTCACCTGGCCGACATCCAGGGCAAGGGCGTCGATACGGTCGCCTGCATCTCGGTCAACGACGCCTTCGTCATGAAGGCCTGGGCCGACAGCCAGGACATCACCGACGACAGCATCGTCATGCTGGCCGACGGCAACGGCGAACTGACCAAGGCCCTGGGCCTGGTGCTGGACGGTTCGGGCTTCGGCCTGGGCGAGCGCTCGCAGCGCTATTCCATGCTGGTCAAGGACGGCGTGGTGACCCAGCTGAACATCGAACAGGGCGGCGAGTTCAAGGTGTCCTCGGCCGAGCATCTGCTGGCCCAGCTTTGATGTCTGTCGGTTCGGGCTTCAGCCGCGAAGCGATGGCCTGGACCGACCGAAGATGACGACGGACGTGTTCAGCCCGGAAAAGCGCAGCGCCGTCATGCGTCGCGTGAAGGGGCGGAACACGTCGCCGGAACTGGCCGTGCGCAAGATTTTGCGTGCGGCCGGCATCGGTTATCGGCTGGGCGGCTGCGGCCTGGCCGGTCGGCCGGATGTCGTGATGAAGGGCCGCCGCATCGCCCTGTTCGTCCACGGCTGTTTCTGGCACGGCCACGACTGCTCGAGAGGCGCGCGCCAGCCCAAGACCAACGCCGACTATTGGATCGCCAAGATCGGCCGCAACCGCGCCCGCGACGACGCCGCCGTTCAGGCGCTGCTGGCGGACGACTGGCGCGTGATCGTGGTTTGGGAATGCGACCTGCGCCGCCCTGACTTCGCCCCGGCCCTGATCGCCGAGGTGACGGGTCAGGCGGCCTCGGACCTGGCCTGAGCGGTTTCTTCCAGCACATGCTCCAGGGCGCCGATCAGGGCCGCGGGCGTCAGAGGCTTGGACACGAAATAGGCCATGCCCGCCGCCTGGCAGGCGGCGACGTCCTCGGGCGCCGTGTCGGCGGTGACGGCGACCACGGGCGTAAGAGCATTGGGGCCATGGCCGGCCCGCAGGCGGCGTGTGGTCTCTCGCCCGTCCAGTTCGGGCATTCGCACATCCATGAAGATGACGTCGAAGACCGTCTCCTCGCAGCGTTCCAGCGCGATCAGGCCGTCGGCGGCCGTGGTGATCTCGCACCCCAGGGGCTGGAGGATCAGCTGCACCGCGCGACGGTTGATGTCGTGATCGTCCACCACCAGCAGGCGCAAGGGTGCAACGGCGTCGTCCTCGTCGTCTGCCTCCGCCGCCTCGACGGTCGTCCCAGGTTCGGGCGCCGGCTCGGGCGCTGGCATGGGCGCGGCGACGGGCGTGGGCTCGCGCACCGTCGCGGTCGGCCTCAGGGCGCGGGCGATCTCCATGCGGCTTTCATCGACCGCCTCGGCGACCGGCTCGATCGCCTCGCCGCGCGGCAGGACCAGCGAGACGGTGAACCGCGACCCCTGGCCCGGCGTGCTGCGCACCGTCAGCCGTCCGCCCATCAGCTCCACCAGATTGCGGCTGATCGCCAGTCCCAGGCCCGATCCGCCATAGCGGGCGGTGACACCCTCGGCGGTCTGATCGAACGGGGTGAACAGTCGGTCCAACTGGACGGGCGTCATGCCCGGTCCGGTGTCGGCGATCTCGAACGTCAGAGCATAGGACGTCGGCTCTTCCAGCCAGCCCTGCACCCGCAGGGTGATGGTTCCGCTGTCGGTGAACTTCATGGCGTTGGACAACAGGTTGTTCAGCACCTGGCGAATGCGGATCACGTCGCCCTTGACCGACCGGGGCATGGTCGCCGCCCCCTCGATCCGCAGCTTCAGCCCCTTGGCCTCGGCCGGCGCGCGCCACAGTTGCAGCGTCTGGGCCAGCATCTGGCGCAGGTCGAAATCCTTGACCTCGATGGCCATTCGGCCCGCCCCGATGCGCGAATGGTCCAGCAGATCGTCCAGCAGGGACTTCATCATCAGGCCGGCGTCGGTGATCAGTTCGGCGTTCTGGCGCGATCCGGCGTCCGCGCCGCGCACCTCGGCCGCCCCGCTCAGGATCGCGCCGATGGGGGTGCGCAGATCATGGCCGATGGCGGCGAGGAAGGCGCGCTGCTCGCTCAGTTCGCGGCTCATCCGCTCGACGTGCGCCTCGGCCTGCAGGCGGTCGTGCTGCTCGCGCTTTAGCCGGTCGGCCAGGCCGCGCCAGACATTCAGGCAGTAGATGGTGAAGATGATCACCGCCGCCGCCGCCGTGATCGCGGCGCCCAGCGGCGCGCCCAGGCCCATCAGCAGGAAGGGGAAGGCCGCCATATAGAGGATCTGGGGCGCGGTGGTGCAGGCCAGCACGGTCAGCGACCGGGGCGCATTGACCATCGAATAGACCATGGCGGCCGACAGCATGATCGCCGCCGACACGCCGCCCGCCGCCCCGCCGAGCGCCCACAGAATGATCGAAAGGGCGCCGTACAGGCCGGTGTTGGCGAACATGGTCGCCCCGCCCAGGATGTTGCGCGCCCTGGACATCGGGCGCGGGACCGGCCGGTTCAGGGGCGCGAAGACGAAGGCTTCCCAGGCCTGGATGGCGATATAGGCCAGGCCCCAGGCCACGGCGGTGGGCCAGCCCACCAGCGACGTCGCCGCCAGGCTGCTGGCCATGCCCACGGCGATGCGCTGCATCATCGCGCCCCGGCGTTGCCGGACCGCATAGGCCCAGCCGCTGACCGTATCGGCGCCCGTGGTGTGCGACATGCATTTCCCCGCTTGGCGCGATGACGCGCTTCGCGGGGATTTATCCGTGATCGAGCCTAACGCTCCGTCAACGGCCCGCGCCGATCGCCTCGGACAGGGTGGAAAAGCCGTCGGCGCGCAGCCGGGCGGCCAGGTCGCGCTTGATCCGGGCGACCAGACCCGGCCCCTCGTAAATCAGGGCGGAATAGATTTGCACCGCCGAGGCGCCCAGCCGGATGCGGGCATAGGCTTCCGCGCCGCTGTCGATCCCGCCCACCGCGATCAGGGGCAGACGCCCGCCCGCCGCCTCGGCCGCCGCGCGCAGGGCCTTTTCGGCGAAGGGCCGGATGGGCGCGCCCGACAGGCCGCCGGTCTCGTGCGCCTGGGGCGAGCGCAGGGTCTCGGGCCGCTCCAGCGTGGTGTTGGATACGATCAGCCCGTCGATCCGGTGCGCCAGCGACGCCTCCACGATCATGCCGATCTCGTCGGCGATCAGGTCGGGCGCGATCTTCAGGAAGACCGGCACGCGCGCCGGGCCCGTCGCCGGGCGGGCGGCGTCGATGCGGCCCAACAGGTCGTCCAGCTGCGCCCGGCCCTGCAAGGCGCGCAGGCCCGGCGTATTGGGCGAGGAGATGTTGACGGTGAAATAGCTGGCGCGCCCGGCCAGACGCTTCAGGCCCGCCACATAATCGGCCGCCTTGTCCTCCGTATCCTTGTTGGCCCCCAGATTGGCCCCGACCACCACGCCCGAGGGGCGCCTATCCAGCCGGGCTGCGAAGGCGTCCAGCCCGGCGTTGTTGAACCCCATCCGGTTGATGATGGCGCGGTCCTCGGTCAGGCGGAACAGGCGCGGCTGGGGATTGCCGGCCTGGGCGCGCGGCGTGACCGAGCCGCATTCGACGAAGCCGAAGCCCAGACGCGACAGGCCGCGCAGGGCCTCGCCGTTTTTGTCCAGACCGGCGGCCAGACCGACCGGATTGGGCAGGTCCAGCCCGGCCAGCGCCGTCCTCAGGATCGGATCGTCGGTCGACGGCCGGGGCAGGCGGGCGAAGGCCAGCCCCTTGATCGCCAGACGGTGCGCCTGTTCGGGATCCAGACGCCGCAGGGCGGCGGCGCCCGCGTCGCTGATGCGCGCCATCAGGCTCATGCCGCGTCCCCGACCTGCATCTCGCCCTCGGCGGTGACGTTCAGGGTGCGGGTCTTGATAACCGCCGAGACGGGCAGGGGCGCATAGAGGTGCGGGAACAGGGCGCCGCCCCGCGACGGCTCCCAGACCACGTCGTCGCCCAGGCGCGTCAGGTCGACGTCCAGCAGCAGCAGGTCGCGGCGACCGGCGAAATGCCGTCGCGCCGTCTCGGCCAGCTGCGCCTCGGTCGACATATGGATATAGCCGTCGGCCAGATCGACGGGCGCGCCGTCATAGCGGCCCTCGGCGACGGCCGCGCGCCATTCGGCGGCGTCCACGATCTTGTAGGCGATGTCGGTCACAGCGAGGGCGCGCCCAGCGACCGGGGCGTCAGAAACCCTTCGTAGGCGCAGCGCCCCGCCGCATCGACGGTGAACAGGGCGGCCGCGCCGGTGGGAAAACCGCCCGACAGCTTGTCCACCACCGCCGGCGAAGCCGCACTTTCGATCAGATATTCGGCCGCCAGCACATGGACGCCCGGATTGTGCGCCAGGACCAGCAGGCAGCCGGCCTCGTCCTCGCCGGCCTCGACGAAGCGGCGGATGACGTCGGCGGAGGCGTTGTACAGATTGGCCTCGTCGCGCACCTCCACATCGCCCAGGGCGTCGTGCATCTGCTCCCAGGTCTGGCGCGTCCGCACGGCGGTCGAGACCAGGGCCAGGTCGGGCTTCAGCCCGCGTTCGGCCAGGGCGCGGCCCATCAGGACCGCCTCGGCGCGGCCGGCGGCGGACAGGGGGCGGGCCTCGTCGCCGCCGCCGGACGGGGCGGAGGTTTCGGCCTGGGCGTGCCGCATCAGGATCAGTCGGTGCATGGCCTTCGCCATAAGGCGGTTTCGCCCGGCCCGCCAGATGGGGCGACGGTCAACTCGCCGTCAGTCGCGATGTTCGCCCCGCGAAGAGACGGAGGCGACGGGCTGGGGCGTCAGGACGGGGGCGGCGACGCGCTGGGCATGGCCGCTGGGCCGGATGCGGGCATAGCCCTGGCGCGACGCCTCCAGCAGGATCAGGCCGGCGGTTCCCGGAAAGACATGGCGGCCCACCTGTTCGAACCCTTCGGCCAGGGGCAGCAGCGGCCCCCACGGCGGCACATACAGGGTCTGGGACCA
Source organism: Brevundimonas sp. UBA6550 (assembly GCF_002434505.1). Lineage (GTDB taxonomy): Bacteria > Pseudomonadota > Alphaproteobacteria > Caulobacterales > Caulobacteraceae > Brevundimonas. The sequence continues at coordinate 296,981 of NZ_DJKE01000001.1, read as the reverse complement.
GGCCATGGGCTCCAGCCCCACGTCGCGCACCAGCCGCTCCAGCTGGCGCCGCGTGAAAGGGCGTCCGTGGCCGAAAGGGGTGTTGTCCGCCCGCGCCCACAGGCCGCCGCGCGCCGCCGCCGCCAGGATGATCCGCCCGGTGGGGGACAGCGCCCTGACGGCTTCCAGCAGCAGGGCGGCGGGATCGTCCGCCTCCTCCAGCGCATGGACCAGCAGGATGCGGTCGAACGATCCGGCGGGGAAGGGCAGGCGGCGGTCGTCCACCAGAAGGGTGCGGTTGCGCCCGACCGTGGGCCACTGCTCGACCCCCTGACCGCCCGGCATGGCCGCGACCACCCGTCGCGCGCCGACGAAGGCGTCCAGCCACGGCGTGGCGTAACCGATGCCCAGCACGTCGCAATCGGCCGCCTCGCCCCAGGCGTCGTCCAGCCGGCGCGCCACCAGCCGACGCGCCAGGGCGCCGTTCGGTTCGCCGTAGAAGGTTCGAAGCTCGTCGATGCTGCGCCGCATCCGGCCACTATAGGCCCGGCGACCGCCCTCCTGCTAGGATGGCGGCATGACCCTGGACGTTCATCTGTTCCCCTGCCGCAGCGACAACTACGGCTTTCTGATCCGCGATGCGGCGACCGGCGTGGTCGCGGCGGTCGATACGCCGGACGCCGCGCGGATTCTGGAAGAGTTGGAGCGGCTGGGCTGGGGGCGGCTGGATATGATCCTCAATACCCACTGGCACCCCGATCACACCGAGGGCAACGAACGGCTGAAGTCCGAATGGGCTTGCGAGATCGTCGGGCCGGAAGAGGTGCGGCGCGTCGCCCCGCTGGACCGCGTGGTGGCGGACGGCGATGTGGTGATGGTGGGCGAGACGCGGTTCGAGGTCACGGCCACGCCCGGCCACACCCTGGGCCATGTGGTGTTCCACGCGCCCGACGACGGCCTGGCCTTCGTCGGCGACACCCTGTTCGCCCTGGGCTGCGGCCGGCTGTTCGAAGGCGCGCCGGAACAGATGTTCGCCAGCCTGCAACGGCTGAAAGTCTGGCCCGCCGCCACGGTCATCTGGTGCGCCCACGAATACACCGCCGCCAACGCCCGTTTCACCCTGAGCCTGGACGACCGGCCCGAAACCGCCGCCCATGCCCAGGCGATCTTCACCGCCCGCGAGCGCGGCGAACCGACCGTGCCGACGACAATGGGGGTGGAAAAGCGTTTCAACCCCTTCCTGACCGCAGCCGACACCGAACAGTTCGCCGCGCGCCGGGCGGCGAAGGACGCTTTCTAGGCGCTTTTCCAGTCCGTCATTCCGGGGCCGAGGGCAGCGAGGAACCCGGAGCCCAGGGGGCGGTCGCTATCCCTGGGGGATGCTCAAGCAGAGCCTCCGATCGCCTGGGTTCCGGGTTCGTCCTACGGACGTCCCGGAATGACGACAGAGACGATCAGCGGTTCAGAGCGTCGCCGGCGACGACCCGGACGATGCGGGCCGAGGACGGCCGGCCGGCCATGCCGGCGTCGGCGTCGATGACGATCCGCAGCGTGCCCTGGACCAGGGTGACGCCGGGCCGGCCCTGATCGGACACCACCACGCGCCGCACCCGCTCGACCTGGCCGCGCAGGTTGGAGGCGCGGGCCATGCGCACGATGGCGTCGCTGGCGGCCGAGACCGTTTCGGCCGCGACCTGTTCGGAACCCGGCTGGATGTCCACGTCGATCACGATCAGCCGGCCCATGGCCTGGCTGGCGCGATAGCTCTGACGCATGAAGTAATCGACCAGCTGGGCCCCGGTCAGGGTGGCGCTGGCCAGCCCTTGCGCGTCCCCGACGCGCGACACGGGCGACCCCTGCGGCGCGGCGGTGGTATAGAGGGTCACGCCGCCGTCGGGCGTGACTTTCAGCACCTGATCGCCGTTGTCGTTGCGATAGATGATGTCGCCGCGCGGCGCGGGCGTGGGGCGCAGCACCCAGACCTCGGTCGACCGCTCGAACCGCATTAGGGCGCGCGAGCCCGACGTGTCCAGGATGAAGGCCTGGCCGTTGCCGCTGACATAGCGGGCGGTGGGCGGCACGCTGCGGCGCGTCTGGGCGTGACAGTCGGCGGGCAGGACGGCGGGCGCGGCGAGGCTGACGCCCACGACCGCGAGGGCGACGACCGCCATCGCGGTCACGCGCGGCGATTTTTTCGCCCTGACCGTTCCCAACAACTTCATGACAGACTTGATGAAAGCGACGCGCGGCGGATTTTGGGCGAAGGCCGTCTCAACCGACCAGGTATTGACCGCCGTTCAGCGACAGGGTGCAGCCTGTGACATATCCGGCACGCTCGCCCACCAGCCAGGACACCATGTCGGCGATCTCCTCGCCCTTGCCCAGGCGGCCGACGGGGATGTGGCTGATGATGCCTTCCAGCACCTTGGGGTCCATGGCGCCGACCATTTCGGTGTCGATATAGCCGGGCGCGATGCAGTTGACGGTGACGCCCTTCCTCGCATTCTCCAGCGCCAGGGCCTTGGTGAAGCCGATCATCCCGGCCTTGGCGGCGGAATAGTTGGTCTGGCCGATCTGGCCCTTCTGGCCGTTGATCGAGGAGATGTTGACGATGCGGCCATGGCCCCGGTCGCGCATCCCGTTGATGACCTGGCGCGTCATATTGAACACGCTGTCCATATTGACGCGGATCACGTCGGACCACTGGTCGTGGCTCATCTTGTGGAAGAAGCCGTCGCGGGTGATGCCGGCGTTGTTGACCAGGATGTCGATGGGGCCGAGCTGATCCTCGACCTCCTTTACGGCGCGGGCGCAGTCGTCGAAGCTGCCGACATTGCCCTTGACCACCATGACGTCCAGCGCATCGGCGATGGCCTTGGCCGCCTCGTCATTGCCGGAATAGCCGGCGGCGACCTTGAACCCGTCCTCGTGCAGGCGCTGAACGATCGCCTTGCCGATGCCCCGGGTCCCGCCCGTTACGAAAGCCACGCGCGCCATGTCGTCTCCTGTCCCTTGCCGGCCTTTCGAAAGGCCTTGTCGGGGCTCAGGATTAACGCCCGAGGCCCCGCGCGCAAGACGTGAATCTGACGCAACGGAAGTTTCACCCTCCGTCGCGTTCCGATCCGTCAGGCGGCCAGCTTCTCCATGTCGATGACGAAGCGATAGCGGACGTCCGACTTCTCCATCCGCTCATAGGCCTCGTTGATCTGATCCGGGGCGATGGTCTCGATGTCGCAGGCGATGCCGTGCCGGGCGCAGAAGTCCAGCATCTCTTGCGTCTCCCTGATCCCGCCGATCAGCGAGCCGGCGATGCGGCGACGACGCCAAAGCAGCGGCAGGGCGAACACCGGCAGGCCCTCGGTCGTCAGGCCCAGCATGATCATTGTGCCGTCGCGCGCCAGCAGCTGGACGTGGCTGGCGATCTCGTGCGTGGCCGAGACGGTGTTGATGATCAGGTCGAACTTCTCGGCGGCCGCCTTCATCGCATCCTTGTCGGAGTTGATCAGGAAGTGTTTGGCCCCCATCCGTTCAGCGTCGGCCTTCTTGCGGTCCGAGGTGGACAGGACGGTGACCTCCGCCCCCATGGCCGCCGCCAGCTTGACCGCCATATGGCCCAGACCGCCCAGGCCGATGACCGCCACCCTGGAGCCCGGCCCGACGCCCCATTCCTTCAGCGGCGAATAGGTGGTGATGCCGGCGCACAGCAGGGGGGCGGCGACATCCAGCGCCAGGCTGTCGGGGATGGACAGGACGAAATGCTGATCGACCGTGATGTGGTCGGAATAGCCGCCCTGAGTAATCGTCTCGCTGGTCCCGCCCTTCTTGTCCTTGCCGCCATAAGTGCCGGTGAAGCCGGGGACGCAGTACTGTTCGACGCCTTCCTGGCACGAGGCGCATTTGCGGCAGCTGTCGACCATGCAGCCGACGCCGACCCGGTCGCCTTCCTTGAAGCGGGTGACGTTGGCGCCCACCGCCTTGACCACGCCGGCGATCTCGTGGCCCGGCACCAGCGGATAGGTGGATCGGCCGGTCTCGCTGCGGGCGGCGTGCAGATCGGAATGGCAGACGCCGCAGTATTTGACGTCGATCAGCACATCGTCCGGGCCGGGATCGCGGCGGTCGAAACGATAGGGCGTCAGCGGCTTGTCGGCGGCGGTCGCGGCGAAGGCGCGTGTGGCGATCGGCATGGGAAGTCCTTTGGTCTTGGCGGGGGCGTCAGATGCGATCGCTGCGGCGGGGCCGCAACGTTGTCACCACAGGTTCTTGCCGTCGATGACGGTGACCGGGTGCGATGCGGCGTCGAAGTCGTCGAACAGACGCGCGTTGACGGCGATGCGGCGTTTGCCCGCCTTGAAGTCCTTTTCGGGCACGAAGATCGGACTGTCGGCATAGATATCGCACCCGCAACGAGCGCAGAAGTTGTTGGCGACCAGCTTGGTTTTCCAGAAATAGGTGCTTTCGCTGGCCCTATCCTGAGGGAACAGACGACGGAAGGCTGTCGGCTCGTAGTAGGCATATAGACGTCCGCGTTTCGAACACAGGCTGCAGGTGCAGCGCGTCAGTTCGTCGGGGATATCGCCGTCGATCTCGAAGGCGATGTCGCCGCAGTGGCAGCGTCCGGTGATCATGGCCTGGCTCCGCTATTTCAGCTTGGCGATCAGCGCCTGAGCCGCCGCCGGGTTCCGCACCTTGGCCCCCGAGATGAAATAGGCGAAGACGTCGCCGCGTTTCGCCCAGGCCCTGGCCTGATCGGCCACGGCGTCCAGCTCGCTCGCGGTCATGCCGGTCGGCTCGTCCTCGCGGCTGGACATTAGCCGGGCATAGGTAAAGTCGGCGGTCGCCTCGTCGATCTGGGGCCAGGTCGGCTCCTCGTCGTCCACGGCATAGACGATGGCCGCGCCGTATTTGCGGGCCAGGTCGTAGAACTGTTCCGTGGCGAAGGTCGGGTTGCGAACCTCCAGCGCGTGGCGCAGCCGCACACCATTCTTTTCCTTGGGCAACAGCTTCAGGAAGCCCTCGAAATCCTCGGGATCGAACTTCTTGGTCCCTATGAACTGCCAGTTGATCGGCCCCAGTTTGTCGCCCAGTTCGGTCAGGCCCTGCGACAGGAAACGGTCGAAGCTCTCGGCCCCGTCGGACAGCACCTTGCGATTGGTGCAGTAGCGGCTGGCCTTGACCGAAAAGACGAAACCGGCGGGCGTCTCGTCGCGCCACTTCTTCCAGCTGTCGGGCTTGAAGGTCGAATAATAGGTGCCGTTGATCTCGATGGAGGTCAGTTTGGACGCCGCATATTCCAGCTCCCGCTTCTGCACCAACCCCTCGGGATAGAAGACCCCGCGCCACGGCTCGAACGTCCAGCCGCCGACTCCGACATGGATGGGATGGGTCATGGATGGTCGCCTTCGTCGCTGGATCCGTAAGGGTCGCCCTGCCAATCTTCGTGTCCGTGCCGAACCCGCTGGATGAGGACGCCGTCCGGTTCCTGATCATAGATGATCACGTGGGCTTTGAAGACAAACACCCGAACCGGCGGGGCATACTCCAAACGCAACCGCGCAATGGTCGGCGTCGCGGCAAGGCGACGAAACAGAGCGTCCAGATCGTCCTGATATCGGTCGGCCTGTCGCGGACCGAATTGGTCGTGTTCCTGAATATAGATGGCGACGAGATCCTCGCTCGCCTCCTTCGACAGCCGATAGCCGCTCATCCCGCCTTACGCCGCGCGGTGATGCGAGAAAGAGCTTCGGCGCGAATGTCGGCCATGGTCATGTCGCTGATCCCGCTTGCCCGGCCCTCGTCGATCAGCCTTTGCATGTGTGCGATTTTCTCGGCCTTGACCTGCTCGCGGCGGATCAGATCGCGCACCACGTCGGACGTGTTGGCATAGCGCCCGGATTTGGCCTGTTCCTCGACCCAGGCCTTCATCGGATCGGGCAGGGAGATGTTCATCGTCGCCATGATCGGCCTCCTGGATATCAGAGGCAGCGTTTTGGCAATCCTTGTCAAGTCAAGTCCGGCGATATCGGCTGGCGTCGGGATTTGGGATGGATAGGATGGACCCATGATCGCCACCCTTCTTCTGATCGCCGCGCTTCAATCCGACGCGGGCGGCCTCCAGACCCTGACGCGCGTCGACGATCGCGCCTGCACCGGCGACGGGGCCTGGTGCGTGGGTCTGGCGCAGGGCGTGCAGGATGGAGAGCCGGTGGTGCGGCCCGTCCTGCGCCGGGGCGACGCCTCGCTCGCCGCCAAGCCCGAAGACAGCGAGGTCGAGAGTTTCCAGCCGTGGACCGGCCTGATCCGCCTGGGCGACGGCGGCGCCTTGGCCGGGGTGCAGGTGGAGACCCGCAGCATGTATTCGGGCGGCGGCGGCCAGGCGACGGAGCTGCGGCTCTATCGGCTGGATGCGCGGGGCGACGCGGCGTCGACGCCGGTCCTGTCCGTGCCGATCCAGAGTTCGCTGATGATCCGGGCCTGTTTCAGCGAGGAGGACATGACGCAGAGGGCGGGCGCCTGTCACGATGAATACGGTTTCGAAGGCGTGCTGACCGTCGAGGCGCAGGCGGGCGAGACCCTGCCCGTGCTGACCTATGCGACCACCGCGACCGCCTATCCGCGCGGCGCCTCGCGATCCGAGGATTCGCTGGAGAAGCCGCCGCTGAAGCCCGCCGACCTGATCACGGTGCGCGATCCGAAATGCAGTTTCACGCGCCGGTTCACCTTCGACGCCGCTGCGGGCGAATACCGCCCGGATCGCAAACTGCCCGACTGTTCGGACTACACCACGCCCTAATAGGCGAAGTCGGCGTAGATGCGTTTGACGTCGCCCTGCCAGGCGCCATGATACAGGTCCAGCAGGCGTTCGGCGGGGGTGATCCCGCTGTCGGCGATGTCTTCCAGTTCCGACAGATAGCCGCGCTCGTCCACCATGCCGCCCGAGAATTTGGCGCGGTTCTTCAAGCCTTGTTTGGCGATGTTGACCAGGTCGACGGCGATGTCGCGCACGCTGCGGCCCGCGACCTCGGCCTTCAGGCCCAGGCGCGTCACGTCGCGGCGCAGGCGCTCGTGGTCGGCGATGTCCCAATCCTTGACCAGGTCCCAGGCGGCGGCCAGCGACGGCGCGTCGTACAGGACCCCGGCCCAAAGGGCGGGCAGGGCGCAGATGCGGCTCCACGGCCCGCCGTCGGCGCCACGCATCTCCAGATAGGATTTCAGCCGCACCTCGGGGAAAAGCGTCGTCAGGTGGTCGTTCCAGTCCTTGAGGGTCGGATATTCGCCGGGCAGGGCGGGCAGTTTGCCGGCCTGAAAATCGCGGAACGACTGGCCCGAGGCGTCGACGTATTTGCCGTCGCGCTTGGCGAAATACATAGGCGTGTCCAGGGCGTAGTCGGCATAGCGTTCGAAGCCGAAACCGTCCTCGTAGACAAAGCCCAGCATTCCGGTGCGGTCGGCGTCGGTGTCGGTCCAGACATTGGCGCGGGCCGACAGGAAGCCGTTGGGCCGTCCCTCGGTGAAGGGCGAACAGGCGAACAGGGCCGTGGCGATGGGCTGAAGCGCCAGCGAGGTGCGGAACTTCATCACCATGTCGGCTTCGGAATCGAAGTCCAGGTTCGCCTGGATGGTGCAGGTGCGCAGCATCATGTCCAGACCCAGGGTCCCGACCTTGGGCATATAGGCGCGCATGATGTCATAGCGGCCCTTGGGCATGACCGGAATGTCGGCGCGCGTCCACAGCGGGTCGAAACCGGCGCCCAGGAAGCCGACGCCGATCTGGTCTGCGACCTGCTTGACCTCCATCAGATGCTGGCCGGTCTCGTTGCAGATGTCGTGGATGGTCAGAAGCGGCGCGCCCGACAGTTCCAACTGACCGCCGGGCTCCAGGCTGACCGAGGCGACGAAGCCTTCGCTGTTCTTGCGCTCCAGCCCGATCAGGAAGCCGTTCTCCTCGACCCGCGACCAGCCGAACCGCTCCAACCCTTCCAGCATGGCCTTGATGCCGTTCGGGCCGTCATAGGCGGGGCGCGCCAGGGTGATCTTGTCGAAGCCGAACTTCTCGTGCTCGGCGCCGATGCGCCATTGATCCTTGGGCTTGACCCCCTTGGACATGGCCTCGATCAGGGCGGTCCGGGTCAGCGGCGCGTTGTCGGTCATGCGTCAGTTCCCTGCGGCGCGCCGTAAGCGACCGTGTGTCGCGGCTAGATGGGCAAGATTGCGGCGCGGCTCAAGAGCATCCGTGACACTTATCGTTCCCAATCGCCGACCGCCGCCTGCCACAGGGTCATGGCGGCGATGGCGGCGGTGTCGGCGCGCAGGATGCGCGGACCCAGAGAAACGGAGGTGGTGAAGGGCAGGGACCGCAGCCGCTCGCCCTCTTCCGGCGAGAACCCACCCTCCGGCCCGATCAGGATGGACCATTTTTGCTCTTGGGGACCAGCGCCCGCAGCCGCCAGCGCCAATATCGCCGGCGCGCCGCCGGTCTCGTCGCAGAACATCAGCCGGCGTCCGGCTTCCCAGCCATCCAGCAGGGCGTCCAGCTTCACCGGATCGTCGACCGCAGGCACGTCCATCCGCCCGGTCTGTTCGGCGGCCTCCTCGGCGATGGCGTCCAGCCGATCCAGGCGGATGCGGTCGGCGTTGGTGCGTTTGGTCAGCACCAGCCGCACCCGCCGCGCGCCCAGTTCCGCCGCCTTTTCCACGATGGTCTCGACCCTGGCCTTCTTCACCACGGCGACGATCAGCTCCAGATCGGGGCCGAAGGTCTGGGGCCGGACCTGTTCCTCGGCCCGCAGGATCACGCCCTTCTTCAGCACCTCCGCGACCGAACACCGCCACTCGCCGTCGCGACCGTTGAAAGCCAGCAGTTCGTCCCCGACCTTCAACCGCATGACCTGGGTCAGATAGCGGGATTGGTCCAGCGTCGGGGCGACGGGCGCGGCGGCGGCGAGCGGCGATGTTACGTGGAGGCGGATCATCGGTCGTAGTGATAGCGGCATTGGGCGATCAAAAGCGCATCGTCCGTCACGCGATAGACGAGGCGATGCTCCTGGTCGATGCGTCGCGACCACCATCCCGTGAAATCGCCCTTCAACGGTTCCGGTTTTCCAGTCCCGGAAAGAGGCGTCCGCTGGCATTCCGTGATCAGCCGATTGAGCTTTCGCAGCATCTTTCGATCATGGTCTTGCCAGTGAAGGTAATCCTCCCACCCGTAGGTCTGGAAGGTCAGCTTCATTCTTCGATCAGTTCGCGAACCTGACCGCCGCCCGCATCGAGTTCGGAGATCGCTTCACGCAACCGCGCGGCGTTCGCCGGGCTGCGCAGCAGATACTCCGTCTCTTGCCAGGAGGCGAAGTCCTCCAGCGACATCAACACAGCCGCGGGCTTGCCCCCCTCGCGCGTGATGATGGTGTAGTCATGATCCGCCGTGACCCGGTCGATGGCCGAGGCGAGGTTCTTGCGGAGTTCGGTGACAGACATCGCGTTCATGGCTTCAATGTACAGGTTTCTGTACATTGAGGCAAGCGGGCTGTCAGAGCGTCCGCGCGATCAGCAGCTTCATGATCTCGTTGGTGCCGCCATAGATGCGCTGCACCCGCGCGTCCTTGTACAGCTGGGCGATGGGATATTCGTTCATATAGCCATATCCGCCGTGCAGCTGCAGCATCTCGTCCAAGGTCTCGCCCTGGATGTCGGTGACCCAGTATTTGGCCATGGAGGCCGTGGCGGCGTCGAGCTTGCCCTGCAGGTGCAGGCCGATGCAGTGATCGACGAAGACCTTGGCCACGGTCAGCTTGGTCTTGACCTCGGCCAGCTTGAACTGGGTGTTCTGGAAGTCCAGGATCCGCTTGCCGAAGGCCTTGCGCTCCTTGACGTAGGCCAGGGTCGCCTCGAGGCCGCGCTCGGCGGCGGCGACGCCCTGGACGGCGATGTTCAGTCGTTCCTGCGGCAGTTGCTGCATCAGCTGGACGAAGCCGTGGCCCTCGCCGCCGCCGATGATGTTGTCGCCGGGAACCTTCACGTCGTTGAAGAACAGTTCGGAGGTGTCGTTGGCCTCCATGCCGATCTTGTGCAGGTTGCGGCCGCGCTCGAACCCTTCCGCGCCATCGGTCTCGACCACGATCAGGCTGGTGCCCTTGGCGCCCTCGGCCGGGTCGGTCTTGGCCACCACGATGATCAGATTGGCCAACTGCCCGTTGGTGATGAAGGTCTTGGAGCCGTTGACGACATAGCTGTCGCCCGACTTGATGGCGGTGGTCTTGATCCCTTGCAGGTCCGAACCCGCGCCCGGTTCGGTCATGGCGATGGCGCCGACCAGTTCGCCCGATTGCAGGCGGGGCAGCCAGCGCTGCTTCTGCTCCTCGGTGCCGTAATGCCAGATGTAGGGCATAACGATCGCATTGTGCAGGCTGATGCCGAAGTGGTCCGCGCCCTTCCAGCCCAGCTGGCGCATCAGCACGACTTCATGGCGATAATCGCCGCCGAAGCCGCCGTCTTCTTCCGGCAGGCTCAGGCCCAGCAGGCCCGCCGCCCCGGCATCGTTCCACAGCTGGCGCGGCACGCTGGAGTTGGCGATCCACTGCTGCACCTTGTCCAGCGGCGCGTGCTCGTCGATCCATTTGCCGACGCTGTCGGAGAAGAGGGTGATCTCCTCTTCCTGCATGAAGGCGGGTTCGGGGCTGTTGAGCACGTTCACGGCGTCTTCCCTAAATATGTGGCTCCGGTCATTGTCGCCGTGCCTTTGAGATGGATGGGGTTATGCGGCTTTTTTTATTACTGGCGGCTGCTGCAGTGTTGGCTGGTTGCGGCCCAGTACAGGATCGGGATGTTGTTGGCCATTATCGGCTCGTCGCGACGGATGCCCCAGAGGAGCAGATGCTTTGTTACTCGCTTGATGGCGGGAATTGCATTGAGCGTATTCCAGCCACGGTGTTCGAGGTCGGGTACGATGATCGTTATGTCGTCGCTAGCGTCGATGAAGACAACGACGGCAGTCATCTAAGCTATTACTATATCATAAGGGCGCTTGATGGGCCTTTGGCGGAACCGTCTGTTTCGGTCAAAGGTCCTTTGTACCTTGAAGAATTCGAACGCGAGAAGTCACGACTGGCCCTGCCGCAGGCAAGGCCAGTCGGCTGAATCAGAAGGCCTCGGCTGGCATGGCCATCAGCACGTCGGCGCCGGTCTTCATCTTCTTCAGGTGGCTTTCCGCGTCCGGCAGGATGCGCTCGACGAAGTAGCGGCCGGTCTGCAGCTTGGTCGCATAGTAGGGGTCGGTCGAGCCGGCCTCGATCTTGGCCTGGGCCGCCTTGGCCATCTGCGCCCACATATAGGCCAGGGCCGTCAGGCCGAAGACGTTCAGATAGTCGGTAGAAGCGGCGCCGGCGTTGTCCGGGTTGGCCATGCCGTTCTGCATCAGCCACATGGTGCCGTCCTGCAGCTTGGCCTTCACATCGGCCAGACCGTCGACGAAAGGCTTGATGGCTTCGTTGCCGCTGTTCTCGGCGACGAAGGCGTCTATCTCGCCGAACCAGGTCATGATGGCCCGACCGCCGGCCGAGGGCAGTTTGCGGCCCACCAGGTCCAGCGCCTGGATGCCGTTGGTGCCCTCGTAGATCATGGTGATGCGGGCATCGCGCAGATACTGCGAGGCGGGGAAGTGTTCGGTGTAGCCCGAACCGCCGTGGACCTGCATGCCCAGCGAGGCGACGTGGAAGCCCTTGTCGGTCAGATAGGCCTTCAGCACCGGCGTCAGCAGGCCCATGTAATCCTTGGCCTTGGTGGCGACGGCCTCGTCCTCGGACTTCTCCAGATCGGCGTGCAGCGCGGTCCACAGGATGAAGGCCTGGCCGCCTTCGACGAAGGCCTTGGATTCCAGCAGCATCCGGCGCACGTCGGGGTGGACCATGATCGAATCGGCCGGGCCGTCCGGGTTCTTCGGTCCGGTCAGCGAACGGCCCTGCAGGCGGTCCTTGGCGAACTCGACGGCGGCCTGATAGGCGGCGGTGCCGATGGCCAGACCCTGCAGGCCGGTGCCCAGGCGGGCCTCGTTCATCACCACGAACATATTGTTCATGCCCCGGCCTTCTTCGCCGATCAGCCAGCCCTTGGCGCCGTCATATTGCATGACCGCCGTGGCGTTGCCGTGAATGCCCATCTTGTGCTCAAGGCCGGCGCATTCCAGCGTGTTGCGCTCGCCCAGCGAACCGTCTTCGTTGACCAGATACTTGGGCACGACGAACAGCGACAGGCCCTTGATGCCCGGAACCGCGCCCTCGACGCGGGCCAGCACCGTGTGGATGATGTTGTCGGCGAAGTCGTGCTCGCCGGCCGAAATCCAGATCTTCTGGCCGGTGATCGAATACGACCCGTCGCCGTTCGGAACCGCCTTGGTGCGGACCAGTCCTAAGTCGGTGCCGCACTGGGGCTCGGTCAGGTTCATGGTGCCCGACCATTCGCCGGTCGCCATCTTGGGCAGGTATTTCTGCTTAAGCTCATCCGACGCATTGGCGTGGATGCCCGCATAGGCGCCCGCCGTCAGGCCCGGATACATCGAGAACGCGGCCGAGGCGCCCGCCGTCATCTGACCGAAGGCCGAGGCCACCACGCTGGGCATGCCCTGACCGCCATAGGCCGGGTCGGCGGCCAGCGCCATCCAGCCGGCTTCCGACATGGCCTTGTAGGCTTCCTTCCAGCCCTTGGGTCCGGTCACGACGCCGCCCTCGGCCCAGTGACAGCCTTCCTTGTCGCCCGGATTGTTGATCGGCGCGATCACCTCGTCGGCGAACTTGGCGCCTTCTTCCAGGATCTGGTCGACCAGATCCGAAGAGACGTCCTGGAAGCCCGGCTGGTTGGTGTAGCGGTCGATCTCCAGCACTTCGTTCAGGATGAAGGTGAAGTCGCGGACAGGCGCCTTGTAGGCCATGGATTACGCTCTTGCTTTGAAGGGGTGATGGTCGTGATTGAGGCGCGACTTCAGCAGCCGCTCATAGTCTTCCGCGCCCGGCAGCAGGTCGGGGCGATGTTCGGACAGTTTGGATTCCATCCAGGCGCAGGCGGTTTCCGCCGTCTCGATCGCGCCCTCGATGTCTTCCAGCTGCTGTTTCAGCGCGGCGATCTGGGCGCGGTGCCGCACCAGGGCCACCGCCATCTGATGGACGTTGTGGTCCTTCTGATCATAGAGATCCATCATGTCCTGGATCTCCTGCAGGGTGAAGCCGATGCGGCGTCCCCTCAGGATCAGCTTCAGACGGGCGCGGTCGCGGGCGTCATAGACCCGCGTCTGGCCCTTGCGCGCAGGGGTCAGAAGGCCCTTGTCCTCATAGAATCGAAGGGCCCGCGCCGTGGCGCCGAACTCGCGGCACAGCTGGCGAATGGAATAGGTTCTGTGATCGTCGGCTGTGGCCATGCGCCGACCATAACTTTACCCGCACGTAAAGGGAAGAGTTTACGCGCACGTAAGGGTAAGCTTTTTCGGCGGCGCGCTTTCGGCAAAGAAAAAGCCCGGAACCGGGGGAACGGTTCCGGGCGCGAAACGCCGGATGGAGGGGGGAGAACGTCCGGCGCTCGAACTTGTCGGCGCGTCAGGCCCGGCGGCGACCCAGCAGCACCGGAACCGTGAAGGCCAGAAGCACGGCGTTGACCGCCGCCAGGGCGATGTCGTGATTGACGGCGTGGACGGCCATCATGGCCGCCTCCATCACGACCAGGCCGGTCGCGGCGGTCAGCAGCAGCGGACGGCCGACGCGCCAGGAGATCAGCGGGCTCAGCACGCCCAGCGCCAGCACCACCTCGACCAGGCCCAGGCCGCGCACCATGTTCTCGGGCGCGACGGCGGGCCAGCCCATCAGATTGATCAGATTGGTCATCGGCTCGGTCAGCTTGGCGTAGCCGGCGGCGATGAAGAACATCGCGATCCAGCCCTGCAGGGTCCACAGGGCGATGTTGCGATAGGCGGCGCGGCTGCGGGCCTGGGGGGCGGGAAGGGTCGTCGTGGTCATTGGGAAAGGGCCTAATTCGTAACAGCCGCGATATCGGATCGGGCATCGCCGTTCGCAAGAGGGGATATAGCGGCGCTTTGAATATTTGTCATCCGGCGATGACATCAGCTGATGACATCGGTTGATGACTTTGTGTTACAGGCCTCTCAAACCGTTGAGGCGCGGAGAGATTTTCCGCGCCTCGTCGAACTTTCGGATTGTGCAGCCGGGCCTATTCCGGCTGCGGTCCCGGCGTCTGCACGATCAGGTCGCCGGGCTGGCAGTCCAGTTCGCGGCACAGGGCGTCCAGGGTGGAAAATCGCACGGCGCGGGCCTTGCCGGTCTTCAGGATCGACAGATTGGCCATCGTCACCCCCACCCGGTCGGACAGTTCGGTCAGCGACATCCGGCGGTCCAGCAGCAGGCGGTCCAGTTGGATCAGGATCATGGCGCGCCCTCAGACCGTGGTCAGCTGTTCGTCGCGCATGGCGGCGCCCTGGCGAAACACCTCGGCCAGGATGAAGACCACCAGGATCCCCAGCCAGGACCCCAGGTCGAACTTATAGTCCGACGGCGCCTGGCCGATGCTCTGCGGGGCGACGAAGACCAGCAGCAGCGCCGTCATCTGGATGCCGATCAGGCCCAGGCCCACGCCTTGCAGGCGTTTGACGTTGGCGAACTCGAAGGCGTCGGCCTGGTTCACCGACAGCAGGATGCGCCGCAGCCGGTTGATGATCCACCAGGTGAAGCCGCAGGCCATGGCCGCGCCCAGGAAGGTCAGGCGCCCGGTCCATTGCAGGGTGTTGGTCGGGTCGGCGCTGGCGCCCTTCAGCGCGTCGATCAGCCCTGCGCCGAAACTCGGCACGACCAGGGTGAACAGGAAGACGAGAATCGTCGCCACGGCGCCGATCATCACGTACACGTTCAAGAAGCCCAATAGCCAGCGCAGGGCGCTGGCGATGGAGTATTTGCCGATCATCTTCATCTCGAAACCCTTCCAATGGGTCGCCCTCCGCGACCGACTTGGTGAATATCGATATGGATTTATCGATAAACGGGCAAGAACATTATCGATAAACGAGATGAAGCTTTCGTAAGGTTCGGCTTCAGGCGGTGAAGCCCCAGGCGACGCGGGCCGCCTCCAGCCGGGCCAGCTTGGCGTGGAGCGGCGTCCAGTCGTCGTCGGCGTCGATTGAGGCCCACAGGGTTTCGACCTCCCCGATCAGCATTTCCTCCGGCTCGCGGGCGGCGAACATGGGGTGCTCCAGCCGCTCGATCCGGTCGGGCTCGTGCTCCAACAGGGCGAAGCGGAAGGCGTCGAAGGCCTCGCCCTGATACAGTTTGGCGCGCGGTCCCGACAGGGCGCGGGCCGAGGAGGCGAAACCGCCGAACCAGTCGAAGAACAGCGGCTCCCACCGCATCGCCTCGCCGCCTTCGCGCAGAAGGGCCAGAGTCGCATCCACAAGCCGCTGATCCGCCGCTTCGCCCAGGCTGTGGACTCCCAGCCGCATCAAAAAGGCGGCGCGCAGTTCGCGGATATAGGCCGGGCCAAACCCGTTCAGCGCGTCGGCCAGGGTCTTGGGATCGGACACCACCGCCAGGCAGCTGGCCAGCTGCGTCAGGTTCCAGAACACCGCCTCGGGCTGGCGGGCGAAGGCGTAGAGGCCGCCGTGGTCGAAATAGGCGGCGGTGAAACCAGGCTGATAGGACGGCAGGAAGCGCCACGGGCCATAGTCGAAGCTCTCGCCCGTGACGTTCAGATTGTCGGTGTTCAGCACCCCATGCACGAACCCCGCCGCGATCCAGCGCGCCGTCAGCCGGGCCGAGGCGTCGACGATGGCGCGCATCAGGCCGGGAACGTCGCCCGGCGCGACCTGGGGGTGATACATACTGCGGACGTGTTCGATCAGGGCCTCGATCTGATCCGGCCGGTTCAGATAGGCGGCGCGCTGAAAGGTCCCGAACCTCACATGACTGTGCGACAGCCGCACCAGGACGGCGGATCGGGTAGGCGACGGTTCGTCCCCCCGCTCCAGCGCCTCGCCGGTCTCGATCAGGGACAGGGCGCGGCTGGTGGGTACGCCCAGCGCCTCCAGCATCGCCGCCGCCAGCACCTCGCGCACCCCGCCCTTCAGCGTTAGCCGTCCGTCGCCGTCGCGCGACCAAGGCGTGCGGCCCGACCCCTTGGTCCCCAGATCGAGCAGGCGGCCATTGGCGTCGCGCATCTGCGCCGCCAGAAAGCCGCGCCCGTCGCCCAGGTCGGGATTGTAGTGGCGGAACTGATGGCCGTGATAGCGCATGGCGACCGGGCCGGGCTGGCCGGGCAGGGGTTCGAACCGGCCGAAGGCGGCGATCCATTCCGCGTCGCTCAATCCCTCCAGCCCGACCTCGGCGGCGGCGCGGTCGTTGCGGAACCGCAGGATCGTCTGCGGGAAGTCGGCGGCCTGAACCGCGTCCGAATAGTCGGGGCCGAGGTCGATGAAGCGCGGTTCGGGGCGATAGGCGGAGGAGACGGGCATGGAGGGCTAGGTGCGTGTCCGACGGGGGAAGCGCAACCGCTTCTTTCGTCATCCTCCGGCAAGCCGCTTGCGGCGCAGACCGGGGGACCCAGCGGCGCGCGTGAGCGCGAACCTGTCGCGAACTGGATCTTTGGAGAGCTTACGGCGGATGAGTTTCGCCTTCGGCGCCGCTGGGTTCCGGGTCTTCGCTCCGCTTCGCCCGGAATGACGAAAGAGGGCGGCGGTTGGTCCCGCACTCAGCTTCGCCTATAATGTCGCCAGACATCAGGCCGCCCCGCGCGGCCAGGCTGGCGCGCCCTATGCGGGCGGCGAATCCGGTCCGACGCCCGTCGATAACCTGGCGTCACGACGAAACTTCCTTTGGAGGCCGCCGTGGCGCGCAGACTGACTCTCGATTTCCTCAAGACCGAGGCCGCATCCGGCCTGGCCCTGGCGCTGGCGGCCCTCGCCGCCTTGATGGTCGCCAACTCGCCCTGGAGCGGGGAGTATTTCGCCTGGCTGAAGTCCTATCACGTGCTTCAGATCGGCCCGATCAGGCTGCAGGAGACGATCTCCGACTGGATCAAGGAAGGGCTGATGGCGGTCTTCTTCCTCGTGGTGGGGCTGGAGATCAAATACGAGATCGTGCGCGGCGAACTGAGCGATCCCAGGAAGCTGGCGACGCCGGTGCTGGCGGCCCTGGGCGGCATGGCGGGGCCGGCGGCGGTCTATCTGCTGGCATCCGGCCTGATCGGCGCGCCCCACGCGGGATGGCCCATCCCCCTGGCCACCGATATCGCCTTCGCCCTGGCCGTCTTCGGTTTCGTGGGCAAGGGGCTGCCGTCGTCGCTGCGGGTCTTCCTTCTGACCCTGGCCATCGTCGACGACCTGGGCGCCATCGCCCTGATCGCCGTGCTGTTCAGCGAGGGGACCAACTGGATTCAGCTGCTGTGGGCCGCGGCCGCCCTGATCGCGGGCGCCGTCGCCGCGCATCGCATCCGCATCCCCGCGCCCTTTTGGGTGCTGGGGTTCGCCCTGGTCTGGTATCTGACGGTGCTGTCGGGCCTCAGCACCTCCCTGACCGCCGTGGCCTTCGCCATGATCGTGCCGATCCAGGCGCGCGCCGAAGACGGCCAGAGCCCGCTGAAGGCGGCCATCCACGACCTGCACCCGTGGAACGCCTTTCTGGTCCTGCCCCTGTTCGCCTTCGCCAAGGCGGGCGTCTCCTTCGCCGGCCTGTCGATGGATCAGGCGTTCGCGCCGCTGGTCGTCGCCATCGCGCTGGGCCTGTTCCTGGGCAAGCAGATCGGCGTGTTCGGCGCCGCCTGGCTGGCCTCGGCGCTGAAGATCGGCGCACGTCCGACCGGCGCCGGCTGGCTGCAGGTCTATGGGGTGTCGCTGCTGTGCGGCGTGGGCTTCACCATGAGCCTGTTCATCGGCGTGCTGGCCTTCCCCGGCGTGGTCGACAGCCCCGAGCAGGTCGAGGTCAAGCTGGGGGTTATCGGCGGCTCGATCCTGTCGGCGGTCGCGGCGGCCCTGGTGCTGGGTCTGGCGGGCCGGAAGCGCCGCTTCGACCCCGTCGCTCTGAAACCCGAGGTAGAGCCATTGGGGCCGAAAACCGGGCAAAAACTGACCTAGCGTCAGGGTTTTCTGTCGCTTCCTCGACACACAAAGGCGGATCTGCGGCGAAAAATCGTCGCGGGCGAGAACGCTCGCTTGTCGGTGGCGTCGAAGCGCGCTTAGCCTAGCGATAACGAACGCTCCCCCACGAAGGGGACGTCGATGGGAACAGGAAACGCCGCGATCGCCCAAGGCGACGCGACTTCAGCCGGGAGGACGCTATGCGCCGCAATCTTCAACTCAGGACCACCGTGTCCGCCGCCGCCGTGATCGGCGCCGTGGCCTTCGGCTTCGCCGGCGCCGCCGTCGCACAGGAAGCGCCGGCGACCGTCGACGACATCATCGTCACCGCCCAGAAGCGCGAACAGAGCCTGCAGGACGTGCCGATCGTGGTCACCACCCTGTCGCAGGAACTGCTGCAGGGCGCGGGCGTGCAGGACATCAAGGACCTGCAGATCCTGACGCCGGGCATGACCGTCACCTCGACCCAGTCGGAAGCCTCCACCACCGTCCGCATCCGCGGCGCCGGCACCGTGGGCGACAACCCCGGCCTGGAAAGCTCGGTCGGCGTGGTGATCGACGGCGTCTATCGCTCGCGCAACTCGGTCGGCTTCGGCGACCTGGGCGAACTGAGCCGCATCGAGGTCCTGAAGGGCCCGCAGGGCACCCTGTTCGGCAAGAACACCTCGGCCGGCGTCATCAACATCATCACCGAACGCCCGTCGTTCGACCCGTCGATCTCGGCGGAACTGACCGGCGGCAACTTCGGCGCCATCGGCGGCTCGGTTTCCGTCACGGGCGGCCTGACCGACCAGATCGCCGGTCGCCTGTTCGTCGCCCACCGCGAGCGTGACGGCTTCTACGACGTCAACAACGGCGACGGCCCCAACAGCCGCAAGGACGACCAGACCCAGGATTACTGGACCACGCGCGGCCAGCTGCTGATCCTGCCCAACGACAACACCTCGATCCGCCTGATCGCGGACTACACCAAGCGCGAGGAATACTGCTGCGTCGCCGTGCAGACCCGCGTCGGCCCGTCCCAGGCCTTCATCGCCGCCCTGGCCGCGCCGAACGGTCCGGGCCAAACGCCGCCGGTCGCAGGATTCGGCACGGTGCCCTTCTCGCGCCTGGCCTATTCGAACCGCGAGACGCCGCAAGAGATCGAGGACATGGGACTGTCGGCGGAAGCCACCATCGACTTCCCCAGCATGAACGCCACCCTGACGTCGCTGACCTCGTGGCGCGACTGGTCGTTCCAGCAGGGGATGGACCTGGACTACACCGGCGCCGACCTCCTGTACCGCGCCAACGACGGCTCCAACGGCTATGGCGTCGGCAACCTGACCCAGGAACTGCGGCTGGCCGGAACGACGGACAAGTTCGACTGGCTGGTCGGCATGTTCGCCACGCGCGAGACGGTCTATCGCGACGACAACTATGTCTATGGCTCGGATTACAACGCCTTCGCCTCCTTCCTGCTGACGGCCTCGGTGCCTGCGGCCTTCGGCGGCCCCAGCCCGTCGCGGATCGGCTGCTTCACCAATCCGAACGGCTTCCTGGTCGGCACGACCGGCGCCCTGGCCGGCCAGCCGCTTTGCGTTCTGGGGCTGGTTCCGCCCAGCGCCGCCGCCCCTGCCTTCGGCGTCGGCAAGGCCTATGAGGACCGTTATTCCCAGAAGTCGGAATCGGTCGCCCTGTTCACCAACAACACCTACCGCGTGACCGAGGCCTTCGACATCAACCTGGGCCTGCGCTACACCTACGACAGCAAGCGTCTGCTGGGCCTGCAGGACAATCTGGGGACCAACGGCGCGGCCTGCGGCGGCGCCCTGGCGAACCAGAACCCGGCCAACCGCACCGTCTCGCCGATCCCCGGCACCGCCAATGTCGCCACGCCGGCCGCCGCGCTGGGCCTTCTGTGCCTGCCCTGGTCCAACCCGCTCTATGACGGTCGCCGCATCCAGGAGAAGTTCAGCGACACCGACCTGTCGGGCACGATCAAGGCGTCCTACCGCTTCAACCCCTCGATCATGGTCTATGGGTCCTATGCGCGCGGCTACAAGGGCGCGGGCTACAACATGGACCGGGTGCAGACGGGCGTGACGCCGGACGCCTCGCTGTTCTTCAAGGCCGAGACGGTCGACAGCTATGAGGCTGGGGTCAAGACGACCCTGTTCAACCGCACCATGCTGCTGAACCTGACCTACTTCGACCAGAAGTTCGAGAACTTCCAGCTGAACACCTTCCTGGGCACCGCCTTCGTGGTGGAATCGATCCCGGAACTGACCTCGCGCGGCGTCGACGCCGACATGGTCTGGTTCACCCCGGTCGAGGGCCTGACCTTCCAGGGCGGCGTGACCTACACCGACGCGAAGTATGGCCAGTTCGGCGCCGCCGACCTGTCCAGCCCGGGCCGCTTCCCGCAGCTGTCGCTGCTGCCGGGCGCACGCGCCTCGTTCGCCCCGGAATGGTCGCTGACCGGCGCCCTGGCCTTCGACCGCTCGCTGGGCGGGGGCCTGCGCGGCGGGTTCAACCTGTCGGCCAAATATTCGACCGAGTACAACACCGGCTCTGACCTGCTGCCCTACAAGCATCAGGACGCCTTCACCGTGGTCAACGGCCGGGTCTCGATCGGGTCGGAAGACGAACGCTGGACCGTGGAGGTCTGGGGCCAGAACCTGCTGCAGGAAGAATACACCCAGGTCGGCTTCGCCGCCCCGCTGCAGGGCACGGCCTTCACCAACACCACGACGCCCCAGGCCAACGGCACCTTCTACAACCAGGCCACCGACACGGCGACCTACAACGCCTACCTCGGCGCCCCGCGCACCTACGGCGTGACGCTGAAGGTCAAATACTGATCGTCAGGCCGCAGGGCTGGACGACCAAGGGCCGACCGGGAAACCGGCCGGCCCTTTTTCCTTTGCGCTCGCCGGGCCGCTATCCGGCCGCCTGTCGGGCCGAATGGCGAACGGTCTGCCCGTAGGACAGCTCCAGGGTGTTGCCGTCGGGGTCGGCGATATAGGTCCAGTACCCCACCGGATCGGGGCTTTGCGTGGGCGGCGAGCGCAGGACGCCTTGCGCCCTGGCCAGGTCCGCCAGACGATCCACGTCCGCGCGGCTGGCGCAGGCCATGCCCAAATGGCCGAAAGGCCCCAGAGGCGTGTCGCGCAGGGCGTCGGATTCCACCAGCACGACGGCGAACCGCGTATGGGGGTCCGCCATCCAGACGACGCGGTTGATGGGCCCCGCTCCCTCGCGCTCGTGGGTCGCCGAAAGCCCGGCGAAGGTTTTGTAGAAGGCGCGGCTCCGATCCAGGTCGCGCACGACAAATGCGACGTGGGTCAGTCCCCGGTCGGGATGTGGCGTTTCGGACATGTCTTGCGCTCCTGGCTTGATGTCCGGCATGTTTCGTCATGCGTTGAGCGAATGGAAATGAAGATGCATGATGCCGATCATGCGATCTGTGAATGATCTGAACGGCGTCGATCTCAACCTTCTGGTTGTGCTGGACGCCTTGCTCGCCGAGCGCCATGTCACCCGCGCCGCCGTTCGGCTGAACAAGACCCAGCCTGCCGTCAGCCATGCCCTGGCCCGTCTTCGCGTCCTGTTCGACGATCCGATTCTGGTGCGGCGCCAGGGGCGGTTGGAGCCGACGCCGCGCGCCCTGGACCTGGCGGCGCCGTTGCGGGACGCGCTGTCGATGCTGAGCGGTCTGGTGGACGAGCGGGTGTTCAGGGCCGAGACGGCCAAGCGCGAGTTTCGGCTGTCGATGTCGGACTATGCGGCCGACGTCCTTCTGCCCGGCCTGGTCGGGCGGATCGTTCATGCGGCGCCGGGCGCGACTCTGGCCCTTGTGTCGCTGGGTCGGGACGCCGCGCTGGCCGCGATCCGGGCGGGCGAGATCGATCTGGCGATCGGGGTCTATCCCCAGGGGCGAACCGACGACCTTCGCACATCCCCCCTGTTCGATGACCAGTTCGCCTGCCTCGCCGATGCGACATCGGGGGCGCCGGCTTCGCTACGGGCCTATCTGTCGAGACCGCACATCGCCGTCTCCGCCTCGCCCGAGGACAATGGGGAGGTGGACGCCGCCCTGGCCGCTCGGGGTCTCGACAGGCGCGTGGCGATCACCCTGCCGCATTGGTCGGTCGCGCCCCGGCTTCTGCAAGGCTCCGACCTGATCCTGACCGTCGCCCGCCGGAGTCTGGCGAGCCGGCAAGAAGGCCTTGTGATCGCGCCGCCGCCGATCGCGCTGCCGATCATTCCCCTGGTGCAGGCCTGGCATGTCCGGCGGGATTACGACCAGGGCCTGAGATGGTTGCGGACGCAGATCGCGCAAAGCGTCGCCGCCGATCCCTAGGCGCTTTCCAAAACGGCCGGGAGAGGTCCGCCGAACGCGCGGCGCCTCTCCCGGAAAGGCCTTTATTCCACCAGCGGTCCCTGTTTCGGCTTGGCCAGTTCGCGCTGGCCGGCCGTCTTGCGGTGCAGGATGCGGCGGGCGCCCTGGGCGAAGTCGTCGACGATGGTGAAGATGGCCGGGATGTAGAGCAGGCTGAGGAAGGTCGAGGAGATCAGTCCGCCCAGCACGGCGATGGCCATGGGCGAGCGGAACTGGACGTCGGCCCCCACCCCCATGGCGATGGGCACCATGCCGGCGCCCATGGCGAAGGTGGTCATCAGGATGGGCCGGGCGCGCTTGTGCGCCGCGTCCAGAATGGCCTCGCGCCGGGGCATCCCGTCGCGCTCGGCCATGATGACGTAGTCGACCAGCAGGATGGAGTTCTTGGCCGCGATCCCCATCAGCATCAGCACCCCGATCAGGGCCGACATGGAGAAGTTGGCGCCGCCGATGGCCAGGGCGATGAAGGCGCCGCCGATGGCCAGCGGCAGGGCCGCCATGATGGTGATCGGATAGGCGAAGCTTTTGAACAGCAAGGTCAGAACCGCATACATCAACAGGATGCCCGAGGCGAAGGCGACGCCGAAGCCGGTCAGCATCTCCTGAATGAACTCGGCGTCGCCGGCCGGCACCTGGCGCACGCCGGCGGGCAGGTTCTTGACCGAGGGCAGGCGGTTGACCGCCGCGCTGGCCGCCCCGGTCGTCGTGCCGTCCAGTTCGGCGCTGATCGAGGCGAGGCGCGAACGGTCCTGGCGGTTGACGGTGGCTGGGCCGGCGCCGAACTGGATGTCGGCGACGGCGCTCAGCGGCACCGAGGCGCCGCCGCTTGCGGGAACGCGCAGGTTCTCCAGCACGCTCAGGTCCTCGCGCGCGGCCTCGGTCAGCTGCAGACGGATCGGCACCTGGCGGTCGCCGAGGTTATATTTGGGCAGGTTCTGATCCACGTCGCCGATGGTGGCGACGCGCACGGCCTGTGAAATGGCGCCGGCGGACACGCCCGCCAGGGCCGCCTCGTCGGGGCGCGGCGTGACCAGGATTTCCGGCCGGGCGATGGCGGCCGAGTTGACCACGTTCGCCAGACCCGGAACGGTCCGCATCTCGGCCTCGACCTTGCGCGCCGCCGCGTTCAGGGCGTCGGGATTGTCGCCCAGAATCGAGAAGGTGTAGGTCGTGCCGTCTCCGGGGCCGCCGCCCTGCTGGGCGATGCCGGCGCGGACGCGGGCGCCGGGGATCTTCTTCAGCTCGTCCACCATGGCGCGGGCGAAGGCCTGCTGGCTCAGATCGCGGTCGCCCTTGGGCACCATGTCGGCATAGACATTGGCCTGGGTCACGTCCTGACCCCCGATGGCGGCATAGACCGACGTCACCTCGGGCCGGGCCTCCAGCGTCCGGGTCACCTGCTGCACCACCGCATCGGTCTGACGCAGGGTGGAGCCGGGCGGCAGTTCGACCTGGAAGGCGGCGCGGGCCGTGTCGCCGGGCGACATGAACTCGAACGACATCTTGGCCACGATCGCGGTGCCGATGGAGCCGACCAGGAACAGGATGCCCAGGACGAACACCTTCCAGCGGTTGCCCAGCGACCAGCGCAGCGCTTTCAGGTAACCGCCCATCCAGAACGGATCCTTGTCCTCATGGTGGGTGTGTTTGAGGATATAGGCCGCCATCAGCGGCGTCAGGGTGCGCGCCACCAGCAGGGAGAAGACCACAGACACGCAGGCCGCCAGGGCGAAGGCCTTGAAGAACTGTCCGATGATGCCGGGCATGAAGCCCACGGGCGCGAACACGGCGACGATGGTGGCGGTGGTGGCCACGACCGCCAGACCGATCTCGTCGGCCGCCTCCAGCGAGGCGTCATAGGGCGGTTTGCCGTCGCGCATGTGGCGGACGATGTTCTCGATCTCCACGATGGCGTCGTCGACCAGGATGCCGATGGTCAGCGACAGGGCCAGGAGCGTGACCACGTTCAGCGACTGATCCATCGGCCCCAGGATGGCGAAGGTCGGGATCAGCGACATCGGCATGGCCGTGGCCGCGATGAAGGTGGCCCGCCAGTCTCGCAGGAAGATGAAGACGATGATGACCGCCAGCACGGCGCCCAGCAGCAGGGCCTCCAGCGAGGCCAGATAGGATTCCTCGATCTGTTCGACGCTGGCGGTGACCTGGCGGATGGTCAGTTCGGGATGGGCCTCGTTCAGCCGCTTGACCTCTTCGCGGACCTTGTCGGCGACCTTGACCTCGGAGGCGGTGCGCGAGCGCAGGAAGTTGAAGGTCACGGCCTCCTGGCCGTTGTAGCGGGCCAGGCGGCGCGGCTCGCTCCACTTGTCCTCGACCTTGCCCAGATTATCCAGGCGCACGGTCTTGCCGTCGCCCAGCGGCACCAGGGTCTCGCGAAGCTGCTGGACCGAGGTGGCCGAACCCAGGGTGCGGACCGCGCGCTCGGATCCGGCGATGGTGACGCGGCCGCCGGGCAGGTTGTTGTTGACGTTGTTCAGGGCCTGGCTGACCTCGGCGGCGGTGACGCCATAGGCGGCCAGCCGTTGCGGATCCAGCTCGACCCGCATTTCGCGATCCACCCCGCCGGAGCGGTTGACCTGGCCGACGCCGCCCAGGGCCAGCAGGCTGCGGCTGACCTCGTTGTCGATGAACCAGCTGATCTCTTCCGGCGTCATGGTGGGCGAGCGCACGACATAGGTGATCAGGGCGTCGCCGGTGATGTCGATGCGCTGGACCGCCGGCTCCTGCATGTCCTGGGGCAGGCTGGCGCGCAGGCCGGTCATGGCGTTGCGCACGTCGTTGGTGGCCCGGTCGGTGTCTGTGCCCAGCTCGAACTCGATGGTCGTGGTCGAGACGCCGTCGGTGATGTTGGAGTTGATGTGGCGCACGCCCGACAGGCCGGCCAGCGAATCCTCGATCAGGCGCGTGACCTGCACCTCCATTTCCGCCGGGGCGGAGCCGGGGCGGGCGGCGGTGACGGCGACCAGGGGGAAGTCGACGTCGGGGTTCTGATTGATCCGCATCCCCATGAAGCCGACCACCCCGCCGAGCGTCAGCAGCAGGAACAGCAGGATGATCGGGATCGGATTCTTGATCGCCCAGGACGACATCTGGTTCATGGCGTCGGTCCTACTTGGTCGCGGCCGGGGCTGCGGGGGCGACGGCGGGGGCGCCCACGGCCGGGGCGACGTTGACGCGGTCGCCCTCGTTCAGGAAGCCCGCGCCGTCCACCACCACGCGCACGCCGGTGTTGACGCCCGACACCGCCGTCTGGGCGTCGGTGCGCGACAGGACCGTGATCGGCTGGAAATGAACCCTGTCGCCGTTCAGGACGAAGACGCCGGGCTTGTTCTCCCGGTACAGCACCGCCCCGGTCGGGACGGTGGTCGCCGGCTGGTCGCCCACGGCGATGTCGGCGCGCGCGAACATGCCGGGCCGCAGCTGGGCGCCGGGCGCCAGGGAGATGCGGGCCAGGCCCAGGCGGGTCGTGGCGTTCACCTCGGGCGTGACGATGCGGACCGAGCCGGTGGTCTGGCCGGCCTCGCTGGAGGTCACGGTCGCCGACTGACCGGCGCGCACCAGGCCCAGCTCCGTCTCCGGCACCTGGGCGTCCAGCTCCAGCCGGCCGTCGCGGACCATGCGGAACAGTTCGGTCCCGGCCGCGATGATCTGGCCCTTGGTCACGCTGCGGCTGACGATCAGCCCGCCGACGGGCGCGCGGATGGTGGATTGGCTGAGGCGCGTCTGGGTCTCGGACAGGGCCGCGCGGGCGGCGGCCAGATTGGCGGTCGAGGACCGCTGATTGGCCAGGGCGGTGTCCAGCGACGCCTGGCTGAGGAAGCCGCGTTCCTTCAGCTGCTGGGCGCGGTCCAGGGCGGCGTCGTCGCGCGACACATTGGCCTGGGCCAGCTGCACCTGGGCCTGCTGCTGCTGAAGTTGGGCGCGCAGCAGGACATCGTTCATCTGCACCAGGGGCTGGCCCTGACGGACATAGGTTCCCTCGTCCACATAGACGGCGACGGCGGTCAGGCCCCCGGTCTCGGCCGCCACCGGCACCTCTTCCCAGGCCGAGACGGTGCCGGACGCGGTCACGGTGCGGTTCAGGCTGGTCTGGGACACGGTGGCCACGCTGACGGTCTGGCGCGAGCCGCCGCCGGCCTTTTCCTCGCTCTTGTCCTCGCCATGCCCGCCGCAGCTCGCCAGCAGAAACGCCGACAGGGCCATGGCGCCGACGTTGAGAGCGGTTCGGGTCGTCTTGGACACGGGGGATTTCCTCGGTTGCAGGCGAAGCGCATCGCCGGCTGGGCGCCGGTTAGGGGAAGAGTTGCTCCTTACCGCGTCCGCGAGCCGTTCTCAAACGCGGAAGTGGTTTGTTGCAAAGCCGTAATGTGGTCGGGCGCGCGACAGATCGGCCGTGCGGCTGGCCCCGGACCCTTGCGCGTGATAGGGGCGCGCGGATGACGACTCCCCCCATCTCGAACATTCGCAACTTCAGCGTGGTCGCGCACATCGACCACGGCAAGTCGACCCTGTCCGACCGCCTGATCCAGCACACCGGCGGCCTGACCGCGCGCGAGATGTCCGAACAGGTTCTCGACAACATGGAGATCGAGAAGGAACGGGGCATCACCATCAAGGCCCAGACCGTGCGCCTGACCTATCGGGCCAAGGACGGCCAGGACTATATCCTGAACCTGATGGACACGCCCGGCCACGTGGACTTCGCCTATGAGGTCAGCCGCTCGCTGGCCGCCTGCGAAGGCTCGCTGCTGGTGGTGGACGCCTCGCAAGGCGTCGAGGCCCAGACCCTGGCCAATGTCTATCAGGCCATCGACAACAACCACGAGATCGTCCCGGTCCTGAACAAGGTCGATCTGCCGGCCGCGGAGCCGGACCGGGTGCGCGCCCAGATCGAGGACGTGATCGGCATCGACGCCTCCGAAGCCGTCCTGGCCAGCGCCAAGTCCGGCATCGGCATCGAGGAGGTGCTGGAGGCCATCGTCACCAAGCTGCCCTCTCCTAAGGGGGATGCCAACGCGCCGCTGAAGGCCATGCTGGTGGACGCCTGGTACGACCCTTACCTGGGCGTCGTCGTGCTGGTGCGGGTGTTCGACGGCGTGCTGAAGACCGGGATGCGGGTCAAGATGATGCGCAACGGCTCGACCCACCTGATCGACCGGGTCGGCGTCTTCCTGCCCAAGAACACGCCGGTCGATCAGCTCGGCCCCGGCGAGGTCGGCTTCATCACCGCCCAGATCAAGGAAGTGGCCCACGCCGCCGTCGGCGACACCATCACCGACGAGAAGAAGCCGACCGCCGAGCCGCTGAAGGGGTTCAAGGAAGTCCAGTCGGTGGTCTTCTGCGGCCTTTTCCCGGTGGACGCCGCCGACTTCGAGGACCTGCGCGCCGCGATCGGCAAGCTGCGCCTGAACGACGCCTCCTTCACCTATGAGATGGAAAGCTCGGCGGCCCTGGGCTTCGGCTTCCGCTGCGGCTTCCTGGGTCTGCTGCACCTGGAGATCATTCAGGAACGCCTGAGCCGCGAGTTCAACCTCGACCTGATCGCCACGGCGCCCTCGGTCGTCTACAAGATCGGCCTGCGCGACGGCTCCGAAATGGACCTGCACAACCCGGCCGACCTGCCCGACGTGATGCAGATCGAGACCATCGCCGAGCCCTGGATCAAGGCCACCATCCTGACCCCCGACGAATACCTCGGCGGCGTGATCAAGCTGTGCCAGGACCGCCGCGGCCAGCAGATCGAACTGTCCTACGTCGGCAACCGCGCCATGGTGGTCTATGAGCTGCCGCTGAACGAGGTGGTTTTCGACTTCTACGACCGGCTGAAGTCGATCTCGAAGGGCTACGCTTCGTTCGACTACGAGATCACCGAATACAAGGTCGGCGACCTGGTGAAGATGTCCATTCTGGTCAACGCCGAGCCGGTCGACGCCCTGTCCATGCTGGTCCACCGCGCCCGCGCCGAGACGCGCGGGCGGGGCATGGTCGAGAAGATGAAGGAATTGATCCCGCCCCACCTGTTCCAGATCCCGATCCAGGCGGCCATCGGCGGCAAGATCATCGCCCGCGAGACCGTGCGCGCGCTTCGCAAGGACGTGACCTCGAAATGCTACGGCGGCGACGCCACCCGCAAGAAGAAGCTGCTGGAAAAGCAGAAGGCCGGCAAGAAGCGGATGCGCCAGTTCGGCAAGGTCGAAATCCCGCAGGAAGCCTTCATCGCCGCCCTGAAGATGGACGAGGATTGATCGCCTAGCGACGATCTTATCCCTCCCCCTGCGGGGTAGGGTGGCTGAGCCGCAGGCGAAGCCGGGTGGGGGCGGCTAGGCGACGGCGCGCTGATCTGACTTCAGACGAAATCTGAGAGGCTTTGCCCGGCCGCCCCCACCCGGTCGCTTCGCGACCACCCTCCCCGGCACGGGGAGGGAAAGGCATTTACGACGCCTCAGTGCGCCCCGTTCAGCCGCTCGAACACCGCGTCATAGCCGTTCACCTCGGCGAACCGTAGCGGCTTGACCCGTTCGACCAGGATTTCGCCGCGCGGCGTCTCGCCCCGTTCGATCAGGCCGATCACCTCGGCCGTATAGTCCGCCAGCGGCATGGAGTTGGGGTTCTCCGCATGGCCCGGCACGATGTCGGTGGCCACGGCGGGCGGGGCCAGCTCCAGCACCTCGACCGAGGTGTCGGCCAGTTGATGCCGCAGCGACTGGGTCCAGGAATGCATCGCCGCCTTGGTGGCGTTGTAGGTCGGCGTCGCCGTCAGGGGGATGAAGGCCAGGCCCGACGTCACCGTCATCACCGTCGCCGCCGGTTGCGCCGTCAGATGCGGCAGCAGGGCGGCCGTCAGGCGGATCGGCCCCAACAGATTGGTGGCGATGGTCGCGTCCACCGTGGCCAGGTCGAACGGCTGGGCCTTCAGGTCCTCCAGCTTCATGATCCCGGCGTTCAGGATCACGGCGTTCAGGGCGGGATGGTCCTTGACCACCTGGGCGCCGAAGGCGGCGACGGTGCCGGCGTCCTGCATGTCCAGCGTGGCCCAGGCCATGCCGGGATTGGCGGCGGCCGTCGCCTTCAGCACGTCTTCGCGACGGCCGGTGATGATGATCTGATTGCCGCGCGCGTGCAGCGCCTCGGCCAGGGCGCGGCCTATGCCCGTGCCGCCGCCGGTGATCAGCAGGGTGTTGCCGGTGATGTTCATGATCGTTTCCTCGAGGATGCGTCAGCGATGAAGACGAGGTATGACCTTCACTCTCCAATCGAAAGTAGGCACTTGAAACCGCCCTACTTACCCGCCGGAAAGAAATGGACATGACGGCCGTTCCGCCCGCAAGAATCGCGCATCCCGAAACCGGCGAAACCGCCGATCCGCGTGTAGAGGCCCTGGTCAACGACGTGATCGGCCGCGTCGCCGACAAATGGACCATGCTGATCCTGGAGGTCCTGGCCGAACACGGCGAGCAGCGCTTTACCCGCGTCGGCGACCTGGTCGGCGGGATCAGCCAGAAGATGCTGACCCAGACCCTGCGTCAGATGGAGCGCGACGGCCTGGTCATCCGCACCGTCCACCCCGTCATCCCGCCCAGGGTCGAATACCGCCTGATCGACCTGGGCGTCACCCTGGCCGAAGCCTTCTGCGGCGTCTGGACCTGGGCCGAAAAGAACATCGACCGCATCGAAGCCGCGCGGGCCGCGTTCGACGGCCGCAAGGGATAGGCAGAGGCGGCGCCCCCGCCTCCTTGACTCAAAACGGTGTTCGTCGTTTATTTCTGTCATGACAGAAACGAATGACCGATCTTTGCCGCTCGCTGTCGAGCAGATCGTGCTGCGCTGGGGCGACCTTGGCGGCCAGTGGGGCGTTAACCGTTCGGTCGCCCAGATTCAGGCGCTTCTATATCTCAGCGAGCAGCCGCTGACGGCCGAGGACATCGCAACGACACTGGGGCTGGCCCGGTCGAATGTCTCCAACAGCCTGAAGGAACTGCTGACCTGGAAACTGATCCACCGGGTTCCGGTGCTGGGCGACCGTCGCGATCACTATCAGGCCGAAACCGATCTCTGGCAGATGGCCACCAAGGTCGCCCAGGGCCGCAAGGCGCGCGAGATCGATCCCATGGTCGCCGCCATCAACGAGGCCGTAGCCGGCGTCGACGCCCAGGGTTCCGGCGTCAGCCCGGAGGTTCGCGCCCGGCTGGAGCGGCTGCAGGGTTTCGTCAACACCGTGGACGGCTGGTATCAGCAGATGCTGGACGTGCCGCCTGACACCTTGATGCGGCTGATCCGCATGGGATCCAAGGTCGTCGGCCTGCTCAAGTTCGTCGGCAAGCGGGACCGAGGCGGATGATTCATTTGCCCTTTGATTTCTCTCTCTGCAGAAACAACTGACGAGACCGTCATGACCCAGCAAGACCCCACGACTTCCAATGCCCGCAGACGTCTGAACGGACGTCTCCTGTCGGGCTTCGCCCTGGCCCTGGCGATCGCGTTCAGCGCCTTCGTTCTGTTCTCGGCTTCGCGGGCAGGCTCGGTCTGGTTCGCCAGCCTATGGTTTCTGGCCCTGTTGCCGGCCGTCCTGTGCGCGCTGATCTGCTACATCGGCGACCCGGACAAGACCCGGTCGGTCGGCTTCTACTGGCTTGTGCCTGTGGTTCTGGGCGTGATCGTCTGTCTGGCCTCGGCCTTCATCCTGCATGAGGGGGTCATCTGCATCGTCATGCTGTCGCCGGTCTGGCTGCTCAGCGGCTGGGCGGGCGCGCTCATCATGCGCTCGCAACGTCATCGCCGGGGCGGGACCCTGCAATCCAGCTTCCTGATCATCCCCCTGGCGGCGGCGATGGTGGAGGCGCAACTGCCCATGCCGCACGAAGCCGTCTCCCTCAGCCGCACCGTCGTGGTCCGCGCCGCGCCCGAAGACATCTGGCCCTATGCGGTGTCCAGCCGCGACATCGGCGAACAGGAGGGGCGCTGGACCATCACCCACAACATCCTGGGCATCCCCCGCCCCAAGGAATCCACCGTCGTCGGGACCGGCGTGGAGGCGGTGCGGACGGCCTATTGGGGCGATCACGTCAACTTCGAGGAACGGATCGTCGCCTGGGCGCCCGGCCGCAAACTGGGCTGGGACTTCAACTTCACCAACAGTTCGGTGCAGGACTATACCGACAAGCATATTTCGCCGGATGGCGAATTCCTGAAGATCGAGTCCGGCGACTACGTCCTGCGCCCGATCTCACCCGGCCTGACCGAAGTGACCCTGACGACCCGCTATGTCGCCAAGACCCACGTCAACCCCTATGCCAGACTGTGGGGCGAACTGATGATGGGCGACATTCAGGACAATGTGCTGACCATCATCAAGACGCGGGCCGAGCGCGACGCGGCGCTGGGCCGAATCTGAGGTCAGACCTGCACCGTCTCGGTGATGAAGTGCCGGCCCTGCTTGTCCTCGATCTCCACCACCCACAGGTCGGGATCATAGCCCCGCTGGCGGGCGATATAGGCGTCCAGTTCGCTTTCGCTGTCGGACGTGACGGGCTGGATCCACAGGCGGTCGCCGTCGGTTCCGAAGGCTTCGGTGTATAGGCGGGCGGTGCGGGTGGAGGTGTCATAGGCCTTGACGATGACCGAGCCGGCGCGGTCGTCGCCCTTGTTGACCACGGTCGCATAGGCGCCCTCGATCTGGGCGCGGCGGATCAGGGCGCTGACCCACAGGTCGCTGGAAAGAAGCAATTCGCTAACCCTGCTCGAACACGGAACCCCAACGCTGAGCCGCTAGGGTCGAGGCATGAGGATAGGCCTTTCCCCCCGGCGGACCCAAGCCCTGATGTCGGCGCTGCTGATCGCCGCCACCCCTGCCGCCGCGCTGGCCGCGCCGCAGGACCGCTATTATGAGCGCAGCTTCGTGCTGGCCGCCAACGACCGTTGCGGCCTGTTCGAGCCGCAGCTGACCGCCGCCCTGACGGCGGCCGCCTATCAGGCGCGGGGCGCGGCCCTGCGGGCGGGCGCCAACGACCGGCAACTGGCCGAGACGGCCCAGCGGGCGCGGGCGCGGGCGGTCACGACGCCGTGCGGCTCGGCCGATCTGAAGACGGTTCAGGGCCGGGTGCAGACCGCCTTCTCCGGCTGGTCGCGCACCACGCGGATGCAGTTTCCCGGCGACCGCAGGGGCTGGAGCGCCGACCGCGCCGCCTATGCGCGCCCGACCTGGCGGCTGATGCAGGCGACCACGACCGGCGCTTCGCCCGTGCGGTTCGGGGTGGTGGGCGGCATGGATCGGCCGGATCAACTGGCGGCCGTGGTGTCCTGGCAGGGGCGCTCGCGCCCGACCGGCGTTCGGATCGTGATGCGCGACGCGGGCGTGGCGCCGCGCCCGTGGCTGGCGCAGGGCCTGCCGCCCGTGGTCCAGCGCCGCGCCTTCTGGGCCGCCGGCACGCAGGCGGCCGACCGCACCCTGCTGTCCGAGGGCCGTGCGAACGGCCAGGCCTGGCTGTTCCCCGCCGAGGCCGCCGACGCCCTGTCGCGGCTGGACCCGCGCGAGGTCTTCACCGTCGAGTTCGTCTTCCGCGACGGCAGCATCGCACGCTCGACGTTCGAAGCCGGGGACTTCGCGGCTGGTCGGGCCTTTTTGGCGATGGGACAGGTGTAGGTTCGGGTTGTCGGCGTTCGCCTGACGTGCATTTTTCGGATTATGCGCCAGATGCTGTCAGTCGCCGCCGTTCTTGTCCTGGCCTCGGCCTGCTCGAAGGAGGATCGGCCGCCACCGCCTGTGAGAGTTGTCGCCGAGGCGGACTTCGACCGTGAATACCTATGGGACCAAGCCCCCGCGACGTGGGCGAGTGCGCCGACCCTGGTGATCGCCGAAAGAGACAGTCTTTACCCGACGGTGCCCGACGCCGAGCTGTTGCTGACCTGCGAAGCCGACGGAAGTTTGCATGTGTGGGGCGACGCCTACAGATTTGCGACCGACGTGGGCGGTCCTCCGCAACTGCTGCCGATGTTCGGGCTTCGAAGCCCGGGTGTCTCGCTGTTGGGCGAGCCCGTCTGGGAATACGGCGGCTTCGACATGTTCGCCTCTTACCGGCTGCATCCGTCCAAGAACGAGCTGGCCGCCTTGCTGGGTGGGCCCTGGTTCGAGATCGGCGAACGATATGCGGATGGCGACGGCGCCGTCCGATACCCGCCGCCGCCTGCCGAACTGGCGCATCGGTTCATGCAGCGTTGCGACGAGGTGCGCGAGGCCGGATAAAAGCCGGCGGTCAGGTCTCGGCGAGGATGCGACGGGGCGTCGCCTCGGGCTGTTCGCCCCCCACCACCATCACCGGCAACCGGATCATCACCGCCGCCCCTTCGCCTAGGGTGCTGTCGATGGTCATGCGGCCGCCGTGCAGTTCGGTCAGGCTGCGGACCAGGGATAGGCCCAGGCCCGTGCCTTGGGCCTTCTGGTCGGCGCCGCCGGCCTGTTCGAAGGGGCGGCCCAGGCGTTTCAGGTCTTCGGGGGCGATGCCGACGCCGGTGTCGGACACCGCCAGCTCCAGGTCCGGGCCGTCCGCGTCCAGCGTCAGGGTGACGGAGCCGCCGGCCGGGGTGAACTTGACCGCATTGGACAGCAGGTTCAGCGCCATCTGCTTCAGGGCGCGGGCGTCGGCGCGCACCTTCAATGGCTCGGCCGACAGGACGGCGGCCAGATCCACGCCCTTGTCGTCGGCCTGGAGCCGTACCAGGGCGACGGCGGCGGACACGGCGTCGCGCGCATCGAACTCGGCGACGGCCAGCTGATAGCGTTCGGCTTCGATCTTGGACAGGTCCAAGACGTCGTTGATCAGGTCCAGCAGGTGGCCGCCCGCCTGGTGGATGGCGTCGGCGTAACCGGCGTAACGGTCGGGCATGGGGCCGAACAGGCGCTGGCGCATGATGTCGGCGAAGCCCAGCACGGCGTTCAGCGGCGTGCGCAGTTCGTGGCTCATATTGGCCAGGAAGCGGGTCTTGCCGGCGGACTGGGCCTCGGCCTCGACGCGGGCGGTCTCCAGCCCCAGTTCGCGGGCGAACTGGGCCGTGCCGTCGAACGCCTGGGCGATTAGGCGGGGGCGGCTGGCGGCCCGATCATGGAAGGGGGCGACGATCAGGATGACGCGGCGGTCCAGGGCGCTGCGGGGGCTGAACTGCACCTCGGCCGGCTGGCCCGACAGGGCGCGCGACAGGGCGGCGGAGACAGCCGGCCGGTCCGGCGCATGGGCGCTGGCCACCAGACCCTGGTCGATCAGGGCCGGAACCGACAGGGCGGGCGGGGCGGCCCCCCACGTCGCGACCGCATGGCCCGACGGCTCCAGCAGCAGGGTCAGGCCGGGCTGGTCGTGCAGCAGGGCGGCGATGCGGTCGGCCTGGTCCTGCGCCTCGACCAAGCGGCGGCGACGCTGGCCCCAGGTCAGGCGCAGGGCCGATCCGACGGCGCCCAGGGCCAGAAAGGCAGAGGCGGCGGCCAGCAGCGGTTCCTGCGCCTCCGGCCCGTTCAACCAGCTGGACGTCAGGCCGCTGAACAGCGGCGGCAGCACGCCGCCCACCCCCAGCCAGGTCAGGCCGTCGCGGCCGTCGCGTTCGTGATCCAGGGCCACGCCCGCCGCCAGCGGCAGCATGACCAGACCGGGCAGGGCGCCGGTGACGCCCCCGGTCAGGCCCGCCGCCGCCGTCGCCGCGACCAGCCAGGCGACCATGATCGTCAGCCGCAGCGCCAGGGTGTCGCGCACCATCAGCGCCACCCCCAGCACCCCGGGCAGGGCCATGATCAGAAGCGCGGCCAGCGGTCCGTTATGCAGACTGCCCGTCATCTGGGCCGACAGGGCCGTCAGGCTGACCGCCACGGCCCAGACGGCGTGCCACAGGGCCACCAGCGGCGCGCCCGACCGGGCGTCATGCGGCGGCGGGCGCGGGTCGTCCTGGAAGCTGTGGCGAGGGAAGGGTGTCAATCGGTCGGGCCGGTGTTCTGTCTGATCCCAGATTAGTCCCCGCCTTGAGTCGGTGCGAGGCCGCTCCCCCCTCAGGCGAACCCCATCGCGGCGTTCACCATGAATATCGGGGGACAAAACGGCCGGTTGTCGTTAACGGCGCGGCGGCCTATCCAGCGCCCATGACCGCAAGCGACCCCACGCCCCCGACCGACAGCCTGGATCAGACCCTGGCCGAACTGGCCGAGGATTTCGACCTGCTGGGCGATTGGGAGCAGCGGATCGAATATGTGATCGAACTGGGCAAGGGGCTGGCCCCGCTGGACGAGGCCGACCGTGTCGAGGCCAACAAGGTGCCGGGCTGCGCGGCCCAGGTGTGGCTGGCCGTGACGGCTGCGGACGGGCGCCTGTGGTTCGCCGCCGACAGCGACAGCGCCCTGTCCAAGGGCAATATCGCCCTGTTGCTGAAACTGTATTCCGGGCGCACGCCGTCCGAAATCCTGGCCTTCGACGCCAGGGCCGCGCTTGACCGCCTGGGCCTGCCCTCGGCCCTGACGCGCCAGCGCGCCAACGGCCTGAACAGCATGGTGGGGCGGATCAGGGAGGCGGCGCTGGCGGCGGGGTGAAGGCTTACAGCGCGATCCTCAGCGACGCCCTAACGCTGCGCGGCGCGCCGGGGAAGATCCACAGGGCGCTGTAGGAGCTGGCGGCGTAGCGTTCGTCGAACAGGTTGTCGACCTCGACCCGCGCCGTGACCTGGCGCGTCAGCCCATAGTCCAGCGCCGCCTTGGCCTTCCAATAGGCGGGCAGTCTGACCGGATCGGCGGTCAGGGCGCCGGCGCGGTCGCCGACATAGGCCGCGCCCGCCATCACCGACCAGTCCGTGCCGTGGGCGGTGGGGAACCGGCCGATGACGAACAGCGAGCCGGAATGTTCGGGCACGTTCAGCACGGCGTCGCTGGCGAACCGGCTGTCGTCGGCCTTGGCGTCGGTCCAGCTGTAGTTGGCCACCACCTGCCAGGCGTCGTCGATCTTCAGCGAGCCGTCCAGCTCGATCCCGCGCGTGGTCAGCTTGCCGACCGGGGCCAGATAGTTGGAATCGACCGGGTCGGTGGTCAGGATGTTCGACTTCTCGATGTCGAAGACGGTGGCGGCCAGGTCCAGCCCGTCCCAGGCGCCGGCCAGACCGATCTCGGACCCCTGGCCCTTCTCGGGCGCGAAGCCCGCGCCGTCGCGCCCCGTGCCCGAGTTCAGCACGAAGGAGCGGCCATAGCTGGCGTGGGCGGTGACGTTGTCGGTCAGGCGGTAGCGGGCGGCGAAGCGATAGTCGAACGGCGTGTCCGCCGCCTCGCCCACGGCGCCGGTGCGGTTGTTGCGGATGCGCTGGCTGTAGTCGTCCAGCCGCAGGCCCGCCGACAGGCTCAGGCGGTCGTTCACCTCCCACAGGTCCTGGGCGTACAGGGTCACGACCTCGCGCGTCTCCAGATTGTCGGTGAACGGCAGGGGCGTGGGCGCCGGGACCGCCCCATAGACCGGGTCGAAGACATTGATCGGATAGGGGTTGGCCGCCGTCGGATTGATCCGCAGCCACTTCTCTCCATAGGTCAGCTTGTAGCCCTTGAGCCCGAAGGCGAGGTTGTGGACGCCCGGGCCGGTCGCGACAGCGCCCCGCACCTCCAGCCGCGCCGACAGGTCCTCGACGGAGAAGTCGCGGCCCCGACGCTGGCGCCACAGCTGGTCGCCGACCAGGCGCGACTGATCGCTGGACAGGCCGCGCAACGAGCCGCCGCGCCAGGCGATCCCGCCGTTCAGGCTCCAAGCGCCGTTCAGGGCGTATTCGCCCGTGACCTGATGCCGTTCGTTGCGGAACCGGGTCGGGCCGTCGCCCGGCTCGCCGTAGTAGTTGGATTCCGGCAGGGCCAGGGCGTCGCCGCCGATCGCCGGCATCCCCCGGTCGAACAGAGTGGTGAAGGTGGTGAACTCGCCCACATAGGTCAGGCGCAGATCGCCATTGGGCCGCCAGGTCAGGGACGGCGCGACCACCGTCCGGTCCAGCCCGACATTGTCGCGCCAGCCCGTGCTGGTCTCGCCCGCCAGGATCAGCCGCCCGGCCAGGGTCTCGGTCACCGGGCCGGTGACGTCCAGCTCGCCGCGCCGCAGGCCGAAGGAGCCGACAGTTCCGGTGAACGCCGCCTCTGTCGCGAACCGGGGCGTCTTGGAAACCAGATTGACCCGCCCGGCCGGATCGATGTCGCCAAACAGGGCGCCGGACGGGCCCTTCAGCACCTCGATCCGCTCGGCCGTGGCCGGGTCGCGGGGCGGGGCCATGCCGCGATTGGCCAGGAAGCCGTCGACGTAATATTCCGCCCCGCCGTCGGGCGTGCCCAGAAAGCCGCGAATGGCGAAGTTGTCCATCACCCCGCCGCGATTGTTCTGCTGGCTGACGCCGCTGACCAGCTCCAGCGCATCCGCCAGGCGCGTGGCCCCGACCGCCAGGATCAGGTCGTTCTCGATCGAGCGGCTGGACGGGGACATGGTCTCGGTGTCGCGCCCGGCGCCCAGGGTGCGGTCGCGCGGCGCCGCGCGGCGGCCCAAGACGACGATTTCGCTCAAGGCGGCCGGTTCGACCGCCGCCTCCGGCGCAGGCGCGACAGGCGGTTGGGCGGCGGCCAGCAGGCAGGCGCCGGCGCAGCTCGAAAGCAGGGACAAGTCAGGCTCCGTTTGAAACGTTATAATATATCGGCTATCCGTTTCGGCATGATGCTGTCAACCGCCGCAACGCTTTCGCCTTCCGCCCCGTCCCGCGCCCTCGCCCGATCCCGCATCGCCGCCGGCGTGGGCGGGCGCATCCGCTCCATCGACGCCCTGCGGGGGCTGGTGATCCTGCTGATGCTGGTGGACCATGCGCGGGAGTTCTTCTTCATCCACGCCCAGGTCTCGGACCCGATGGACGTTTCGACGACCACGCCGGGCCTGTTCTTCACCCGGCTGTCGGCCCACCTGTGCGCCCCGGTGTTCGTCGCCCTGACCGGCCTGGGGGCCTGGCTCTATGCGGACAAGACCGCCGCGGGCGGGAACCGGGCGCGGGCCGCCTCGGGCTTTCTGCTGAAGCGCGGCCTGTTCCTGGTGGCGCTGGAGCTGACGGTGGTCAGTTTCGCCTGGACCTTCTCCCTGACGCCGCAGACCCTCTATCTGCAGGTGATCTGGGTCATCGGCCTGTCGATGATCGCCCTGGCGGGGCTGGCGTATCTGCCGCGCCCGGCCCTGATCGCGGTCGGTCTTGCGATCGTCCTGGGCCACAATCTGCTGGACACGATCAGCCTGCAGCCGGGTCAGCCGGGCCATGCGATATGGGCCATTCTGCACGACCGGGGCTTCATCGACCTGTCGGGGTTGGGGCTAGGCGTCGAACAGGCCCGAACCTCCTATCCCCTGCTGCCGTGGATCGGCGTTATCGCCCTGGGCTATGGCGTCGGTCCCTGGTTCGCGGGGCCGCAAGGGGTGCGGCTGAAGCGTCTGGCGGCGACCGGCCTTTCGGCCTTGGCCCTGTTCGCGGTCCTGCGCGCGATCAACCTGTATGGCGATCCCACCCCGTGGACCGTGCAGGCGACGCCGTTGCAGACGGCGATGAGCGTGCTGAATCTGACCAAATATCCGCCGTCCGCCGATTTCATCCTGCTGACCCTGGGCGTCGGCGCCCTGCTGCTGGCGGGGCTGGAGCGGGCGTCGGATCGGCTGGTCGGCCTGTTGGCCGTGTTCGGCGCGGCGCCGCTGTTCTTCTATCTGATCCACCTCTACGGCCTGCATCTTCTGCAACTGGCGGCGCTGGCGGTCCTCGGGCCCAATCAGGGCGATGGCTTCGCCGTGCCGGGCGTAGGCTGGCTCTGGGCGCTGGCGGCCGTCGTCGCCATCCCCTGCTGGTTCGCCTGCCGCTGGTTCGCCCGGATCAAGCGGACCAGCGGCCAGCCCTGGATGAAATACCTCTAGGTCCAAACCGAAGTCAGCCGAAGACCGTCATTCCGGGGCTGAGCGCAGCGAAGAACCCGGAACCCAGGGCCACGCTCACGCTGCTGGACGCCTTTGATGCCGGATGCGAAGCCCGGGGTTCCGGGTTTGTCCTTCGGACGCCCCGGAATGACGATTGTGGGCCAGATTGATCGCGTATCGGCGCGCTAGACCCCGATCCCATAGTGTTCGGCCAGGGCCTGGAGCGCGTGTTTCAGCACCGTCTTGCCCTGGCGGCGACGCAGGCCCAGGCCGGTTTCGGCCAGTTGCAGGCTGTCGCCATGGATGCAGATGCGGTTCAGCATCGGACGCAGGCGCGGGCCGACCACCGCCAGCGCCGCCTCCACCCGGCGCCCGGCCGACAGGGCGCGGTCGCTCGGCTCCAGCCGCGCGGCGGTTCCGGCGCCCGACGTCGGCAGGGCGTCCCAGCGCATGGTCAGGGACGGGCCGCGCAGGGCGAACTCGGCCTCGCGCCGCAGACGCTCCCCGGCCGCCGCCTCGGCCGGCGTCAGCCAGGGGCGGCCCGAGACGTCCTTTCGCCGCGCCAGCCAGGCGATGGGGCTTTCGCCCAGATTGGCCGCCCGCCGCGCCACCCGTCCGTCCGGCTGGATCAGGTCGCGTTCGCCCAGGACCACCCCCGGTCGGCCGGGGGGAGGCGGGGCCGCCGTCTCCCCTTCGGCCCGCGCCTGCCACCCGCCGCCGGGCCGGGCGCGCAGGCCGGGCCGTTCGATCAGGGCCCTGAACTCGGCCTCGTTCAGGCTCAGGCTGATCCGGCTGCGCCGATCCGCCGACAGCCGCAGCGCATAGCCGCCGCCTCCGTCGCCGCTGGGGGCCAGCCAGGCGCCGGGGCGGGTCATCAGGTTGCGCGCCCGCTCCACGATCCGGCTCATCGGGCCAGGTCCAGGACGGGCGGCTGATACAGGGCCTGGATGCAGGTCTCCAGCTCGTTCAGCAGGTCGTCCAGCGTGCGCCGGTCCCGTTCGTCCTCCACCCAGCGGCAGGCCGCGCCGACGCTGGCGCGGTTGACCCCGAAGACGTGGCTGACCCGCTCCAGCGTCCAGCCGAAGGCGACGTGCGACAGATACATGGCCACCCAGCGCGGCCGGGCCGTGCGCGGATGCATCCGGCCCCGGCCCATCATCTGCGACGGCCGCGCCCCCGTCCGCGCCGCGACCAGATGGATGGCCAGCCCGGCCTTGATCCGATCCTCCTCGCTGACCGGCACGATATAGTCTTCCACGGCGAACGCCTCCCTGTTCTTCTGAACCCACGCCGACACCATAAGGCGCCTCGACCCTGCGATAGGAATAAATGCCTATCCAACGTCAAAATCGGTCGTGGCGCCTTAACCGCCTTGGGGTTGTGGGGCGGGCGATGTGCTGGCTGGGGTCGGGGCGTCGTCCGCGTCGCGCCGGGCGGCGCGGGGAACATGGTTAATAATTTTCGAATCGTTGACTCCGCCCACTCGACGCCGATTCGCAAATCAGCCTAGATTCGACTCAATCGAATGGCGTTAACCCTTCTTAAGGTTTTCACGTCTTAACCTGCGAACAAGGTTACCCGGCCGTGTGCCAGGGTGGTTACCGCAAAGCTATGGCCTGGAGGGGCACGAATGCGCGTCCTGTTGATTGAAGACGATCACGCAACTGCCCAAAGCATCGAACTGATGCTGAAGTCGGAAGGCTTCAACGTCTACACGACCGACCTGGGCGAAGAAGGCATCGATCTGGGCAAGATCTATGACTACGACCTCATTCTTCTTGACCTCAACCTGCCGGACATGAGCGGCCTGGAAGTCCTGCGCCAGCTGCGCGTGAGCAAGGTCAACACCCCCGTCATGATCCTGTCGGGCAGCCACGAGATCGAAACCAAGGTCAAGACGTTCGGCGGCGGCGCCGACGACTACATGACCAAGCCCTTCCACAAGGACGAGTTGATCGCGCGCACCCACGCCGTGGTCCGCCGCTCGAAGGGTCACGCCCAGGCCATCATCCACACCGGCGAGATCGCCGTGAACCTGGACGCCAAGACGGTCGAGGTGAACGGTCACCGCGTGCATCTGACCGGCAAGGAATATCAGATGCTGGAGCTGCTCTCGCTGCGCAAGGGCACGACCCTGACCAAGGAAATGTTCCTGAACCACCTGTATGGCGGCATGGACGAGCCCGAGTTGAAGATCATCGACGTCTTCATCTGCAAGCTGCGCAAGAAGCTGGCCACCGCCGCCGACGGCAAACACTATATCGAAACCGTCTGGGGCCGCGGCTACGTCCTGCGCGACCCGTCCGAGAGCGTCGTCACCGTCGCCGCCTGATCGGTTTTCGATCCTGAGATGCTGAAACGCCCGCCGGAAACGGCGGGCGTTTTTGCGTTTCGCCTACTGCCGTCTGGCCGGCATGTCGCGACCGCCCTGGTGCAGGACCAGCCCATCGACGGCGCCGGTCGCGTCGCGGGTGAAGGTGATCTGGGCGTCGACAGCGGTCAGGTAGAAGGCGTCCTCGGCCTCCGCCGTCAGTTCGAACGCCTTCTGGCCCGTGGCCTGGGCCGTCAACTTGCCGTCCACGACCGACACGGTCAGGGCGAAGGCGGACGACAGGGCGTAGACGCCCTCATAGACCTTCAACGCCTCGGGCGACAGGGCGACGGCGCGGCGCTCGCTGGCCAGGGTGACGGTCCCGCCGCGCGCCAGGGCGACCAGGGCCGCGCCCAGCTTGTCCGGCGCCTCGCCGTTCAGATTGCCCAACACGATCACGGCCGTCCGGTCACCCGGATCATAGGCCATATAGGTGTTGAAGCCCTCGATGGCGCCATTGTGCCAGACCAGGCGGCGGCCATCGGCCTCGCTGACGATCAGGCCCATGGCGTAGCCGTCGCGAACGGGCG
This sequence comes from Brevundimonas sp. UBA6550, assembly GCF_002434505.1. Lineage (GTDB taxonomy): Bacteria > Pseudomonadota > Alphaproteobacteria > Caulobacterales > Caulobacteraceae > Brevundimonas. The sequence goes on along the minus strand of NZ_DJKE01000001.1, from coordinate 254,668 downwards.
TCGTCAGGGCGGTCAGGGACTGGGCGTTCAGAAGCCGGCCGCCGAATAGACCCTGTTCCCACTTCAGCAGGTCGTGGGTCGTCGAATACAGAGCGCCGGCGCCGGTCGGGATGCTCATGTCCACATAGTCGGCGTTGACGACCCCGTCGGCGCCCGGCGCATAGCCCGAGGCCCGGCGGGGCAGGACGACCTCATTGCGGTCATAGCCGCTGTCGTTCATGCCCAGCGGCTGGAACAGATTGGCGCTCACGAAGTCGGCGTAGCTCTGGCCGCCGGCCGCCTCGACGATGGCGCTGAGCAACACATAGCCTGAGTTGGAATAGGCGAAGCGCGAGCCGGGCGCGAAGTCCAGCGGGCGGTCGCGGAACCGGGCGATCAACTGCTCCAGCGTCGCCGGTCGCGTCTTCAAATCCTGATAGTCGGGAAGGGCGGTGAAGTTCGGCACGCCCGCCGTGTGGCTGAGTAGATGGCGCGGGGTGATCTTGTCCCAGGCGACCGGGGCGTCGGGCAGCCAGGTCTTGATCGGCGCGTCCAGGTCGAGCTTGCCCTGTTGGTTCAACAGCATGACGGCGACGGCGGTGAACTGTTTGGACAGGGACCCCAAGCGGAACTTCACATCCCCGTCGTTGGGGATGTTCCACTCGCGATTGGCCAGGCCGTAGCCCTGATCCAGCAGGATGCGGCCGTCGCGCGCGACCAGGACGGCGCCCGAAAACGCGTCGGCGTCGCTGGAGGCGCGCACGACCTGATCCATGCGCCCGACGTCCTGGGCCTTGGCCTGATTTGCCGCCAGGGGACCGAAGGCGAGGGCGAGCGTGCCGACGGCGAACAGCAGGCGGGCGGTGGTGCGTCGGGCGACGGGCGAATGGGGCAAGGCGGTCTCTCCTGAACGCGCCACGCTGACGCTTTCAACAAGAGGCGGCGAGGGGGCCTTGCGGATGCACGCCGTCGAAATAACGCCAGGCCGTCGCCGGACGACCGGCCGCCTTCCGATCAGGCGGGCGTCCTGAACCCCGCAGCGAGGGCCGCCGCCATCGGGTTGGGGCGGCCGAAGCTGTCGAAGGGCAGGGGCTTGTCCTTGCCGTCGTCCTTTTCGCCCTGGCGATACCAGCTGTCGGTATCCCTCAGGCCCCAGACGGTGAAGGCGAACTGCTGGGCCTTAGGCAGGGCGGCGAAGGCCTGGGCCAGTTCGGTCACGCGCGCGCCCTGGGCGGTCAGGCGTTCGGACTGGCTGCGGAAGTCCAGCCGGTCCTCGGTGCGCAGGGTGCAGTCCAGCTCCGACACATGGATCGGCAGGCCGAACTGGGCCGCCTCGCGCATGAAGGCGGCGATGACGCCCGGCTTGATGTCGATCCACAGGTGGGATTGCAGCCCCAGCCCCTGCAGCGGACAGCCGGCCTTCAGCAGCCGTTCGACCAGTTTCAGGAACTGCGCGCCCTTGGCCGGCACGCTTTCCTGATTGTAGTCGTTGAGGAACAGCAGGGCCTGCGGATCGGCGGCGCGGGCCTTTTCGAAGGCGCGCAGGATATAGCCGTCGTGGCCGTAACGGGCGCTCCAGTGGCAGTCGCGCATCCCCGAGCCGTCGTCCAGGATCGGCTCGTTGACCACGTCCCAGCTGCGGACCTTGCCGCGATAACGACCGGCCGTGGTCGCGATATAGCCGTCGAAGGCGCGGTCGAAGGCGGCGCCGGACAGGCCCGCGAACGCCTGTTCGCCCTGTGCGTACCAGATCAGGGTGTGGCCATGCAGGGCCATGCCCTCAGCCTGGGCGAAGGCGGCGATGCGGTCCGAGCGGTCGAAGTTGGGCTGGTCCAGGCCCTCGGCCAGGATGTATTCCATCTTCATCTCCCACTCCGGCGTCAGCTGGGAGACGTTGGCGCGGGCCAGAGCGACCCAGTCCGGGTCGTCGATCTGGCTGGCCTTGATCGCCGTGCCGAAGGGGGCGGGGGCGACGGATTTCAGCGGCGGAACGGTCGGCGGCGTCGGCTCCGCCGAGGCGAAGCGATCGCAGGCGGCGAGGGCGATGGGGGCGGCGAGGACGGCGCGGCGGGTCGGGGTCAAGGCTTTCCCTCCCCGTTACGGGGAGGGTGGCTGAGGCGCAGCCGAAGTCGGGTGGGGACGGCAGGGCGACGCCCCACTAGCCTGTCTGGCATCTGGCAGTTGCGTCCCTGACGGGCCGCCCCCGCCCCGTCGCTGCGCGACGACCCTCGCCGGGTCGGGGAGGGAGATTGTCGGCTGCTAGACCGCACGCTTCCGCAGGCCCAGTTCGTCGAAGGCGGCGGTTTCGCGCTTGGCGATGGCGACCAGCTGGTTCAGGCGTGTGGTCTCGGCGACGTGTTCGAACTTCTTCAGCTCTTCGAAGGCGCCGGTCAGGGCGTCGCGCGCGCCGGCTTCCTCGGCGTCCAGCACCGACAGGTCGCCTTCGGCCTGGGCTTTGCGGGATTTCCAGCCGTTCAGATAGGCGCCCAGCATCAGACCGGCCTCTGCGTCCAGGCGGGCGCGGTCGCGTTCGGCCTCGGCCTCGGCGTCCAGAACGGCGATGCGGACCTCGGCGCCGGCGCGGCGTTCGGCGATCTCGGCCAGGCGCTTCTGCAGCGTCTCGACCTCGTAGTTGGAGATGCGGATCAGGGATTGAGCCCAAGCGGTCATGAGGTCACTGCGTCTTCTTGAGGGTGGGCATGGAGGCCGGGGCGGAGGTGAGGCGTGCGAGTGAGCAAGGGGTGAGCCGGGACGTCGAAGCGTCCACGTCTGCGCTCACTTCTCGCTCACTAGCACTTCTCACCCCTGCACCATTCCCATGTTCAGGATTGCTTCCAGCCGGGTAAAGGAATCGGAAAGACGGGTGGCGTCGTCCTTGTCCTGACCCAGGAAATCCTCCAGCGCGGGGTTCAGGGCGATGGCCCGGTCCACGATGGGGTCGGCGCCGGTCCGGTAGGCGCCGATCTTGATCAACTCCTCCATGTTCGCATAGGCCGACAGACATTGGCGCGCCCGCTTGTTCAACTCGCGCTCGGGCGGGGTCTGACAGCCGGGCAGGGTGCGGCTGACGGATTTCAGCACGTCGATGGCGGGAAAGCGCCCGCGCTCGGCGATCTTGCGGTCCATGACGATGTGGCCGTCCAGAATACCGCGCACGGCGTCCGCGATCGGCTCGTCATGGTCGCCGCCGTCCACCAGAACGGTGAACAGGGCGGTTATGGGCGCAGCCGTCGTGCCGTCGGGCCGGATCGGGCCGGGACCGGCGCGCTCCAGCAGTTTGGGCAGTTCGGTGAAGACGGTCGGCGTATAGCCCTTGGTGGTCGGCGGTTCGCCGGCCGCCAGACCGATCTCGCGCTGGGCCATCGCAAAGCGGGTGACGCTGTCCATTAGGCACAGCACCTCCAGATCCTGGTCGCGCAGGAACTCGGCGATGGCCATGGTCATATAGGCCGACTGGCGGCGTTTCAGGGCCGGCTCGTCCGAGGTGGCGACCACGACGACGGCGCGTTTCAGCCCCTCTTCGCCCAGGGTCTCCTCGACGAACTCGCGCACCTCGCGGCCCCGTTCGCCGATCAGGCCCACGACCACGGCGTCGCAGGTCGCCTCCTTGGCCAGCATGGACAAAAGCACCGACTTGCCCACGCCCGACCCGGCGAAGATGCCCAGGCGCTGGCCCCGGCAGGTGGTGGTGAAGACGTCCATGGCCCGCACGCCAAGATCCAGCCGTTCGCCCACGCGGCCGCGCGAATGGGCGGGCGGGGGCGGGGCGCGCAAGGGATAGGGCGCTGGCCCCTGCGGCAACGGCCCCTTGCCGTCGATCGGCTGGCCGAAGGCGTCGATGATCCGGCCCAGCCAGGCGGTGGTCGGGCGCACGCTGGCGGCCGTCTCGATGATCCTGATGTCGGCGCCGGGGGCCACGCCCTCTACGGGTCCGAACGGCATCAGCAGGGCCTTGGAATCGCGAAAGCCGACCACCTCGGCCGGCAGGGGATCATGGCCGCGACGCCCGATCTCGGCCCGCGCCCCGACCGCCAGACGCGACAGGCCGCCGCGCGATTCGATCAGCAGGCCGGACACGCCCGCGACCTTGCCGGTGACGACCAGCGGATCGATCGCTTCGACGGCGGCGACGAGATTGCGCAAGCGGACGACCCCAGGAACAGACCCCGATCAGATGCGCCATCGTGGTTAACGACCCGTGAAGTTCGACCGCCTTCCAACCTTTGCAGCAACGCGAGTTGTGTACGGTATGCAACTCATGGGCGAAAGACTTCCGAAACCAATTCAGGTGTTAATCCTGCAACTGAGGCGAGCGGGGACTCGCTGATCGCGAAGGGGTGGGACCATGTTCGCAAAGTAGCATCGAGCGCGTGTGCAGATGCAGGACCGGCTGGCCGATCTGGACGGCAAGATGGCCGCTATCGGCCGATCCCAGGCGGTGATCGAGTTCAGTCTGGATGGGGTGATCATCGACGCCAACCAGAACCTGCTGACCACCATGGGTTACAGCCTGGACGAGATCCGGGGCGCCCATCACCGGCAGTTCATGGATCCGGTCGAGGCGGCCTCGCCCGACTATGTCGCATTCTGGCGCGAGTTGAACGCCGGCCGGTTCCTGGCGCGCAAGTTTCGGCGGCTGGCCAAGGGCGGGCGCGAGGTGTGGCTGCAAGCCTCCTACAACCCGGTCTTCGGCCCCGACGGGCGGCCGGTGAAGGTGATCAAACTGGCCATCGACATCACCGAACAGGAGCAGGAGGCGGCCCGGCGCGAGGCCCAGCGGATCGCGGCGGAACAGGCCCAGACCGTGCTGGTCGAGGCCCTGGCCGGGGTGTTGGCGCGGCTGTCGGCGGGCGACCTGACCGCGCGGATCGACGCGCCGGTCGAGGGGGCGCATGTGCGGGTGCGCGACGACTATAATGCGGCGGTCGAAAGCCTGCGTCAGACGCTGGGCCAGGCGCTGGGGGCCATCGGGGTGCTGCGCGGCGGGGTGGGCGAAATCTCCAGCGCCTCGGACGATCTGTCGCGGCGCACCGAACAGCAGGCGGCCAGTCTGGAAGAGACGGCGGCGGCGCTGGATCAGATCACCGCCACCGTCAAACGCAGCGCGGACGGCGCCCGTCAGGCCTCGACCGCCGCCGCCGGGGCCCGCACCGAGGCGGATCGTTCGTCCGAGGTGGTGCGTCAGGCCGTGGCGGCCATGGACGGCATCAAGCGCAGCTCGACCCAGATCAGCGACATCATCGGCGTGATCGACGAGATCGCCTTCCAGACCAATCTTCTGGCGCTGAACGCCGGGGTAGAGGCGGCGCGGGCGGGCGAGGCGGGGCGCGGCTTCGCCGTCGTGGCGTCGGAGGTCCGCGCCCTGGCCCAGCGTTCGGCCGAGGCCGCCAAGCAGATCAAGACCCTGATCACCACCTCGGGCCAGGAGGTGTCGCACGGGGTGCGGCTGGTCCACGAAACCGGCGCGGCGCTGGACGCCATCGTGGTCAAGGTGGCCGAGATGGACGCCCTGGTCTCCGAAATCGCCGCCTCGGCCCAGGAACAGGCGACCGGCCTCAGCCAGGTCAACAGCGCCGTCAACCAGATGGATCAGGTCACGCAGCAGAACGCCGCCATGGTCGAACAGACGACGGCGGCGGCCATCAGCCTGAAGACCGAGACGGACCAGTTGGCGCAACTGGTCGAACGGTTCGAGACGGGCGAGGCCCCGCCGCGCGTCCACGACCTGTCGCGCGGCGCCGGCCCCATCCCCCTGGCCCGCGAACGCGCCCGCATCCGCGCCTACGCCGGCGCAAGCGCGGCGACGGCGGTCAGTCAGGATTGGGAGGAGTTCTGAGGGGACGTTCAGCCGTCATTCCGGGGCGTCCGTAGGACGAACCCGGAAGCCAGGGCCGCATTGCCGGCGCCCAATGCGGCAAGCGTCGTCGCCACACGCCTGGCTTCCGGGTTCTTCGCTTCGCTCAGCCCCGGAATGACGTGGCGCAACTAGACCGGCTCCGGTCCCGTCTGCGGCTCGCGCGTCGTGGCGATGGCGCCGACCGAGGCGGCGACGATGGCGGCGATGGCCAGCCATTGCTGGCCGGTCAGATGCTCGTGCAGGATGACCAGGCCGGCCAGGGCGCCGACGGCCGGTTCGGCGCTCAGCACCACGCCGAAGGTGCGTTTGGGAATGGCGCGCAGGGCCACCATCTCCAGCGAATAGGGCAGGGCGCTGGAGAAGATCGCCACGGCCACGCCCGCCAGCACGATGGCCGGGTTCAGCAGCGCCATCCCGGCATGGGCGACGCCGAACGGCACGACCACCATGGCCGCCACGCTCATGCCCAGGGCCACAGATTGTCCGGCGTGCAGGTGCGACAGCCGCTTGCCGAACACGATATACAGCGCCCAGCACAGGCCGGCGAAGGCGGCCAAAGCCATGCCGACCGGATCCAGCGCGCCCACGCCCTGTTTCAGCGGCAGCAGCAGGCCCAGGCCCAGGACGGCGAAGCCGATGCAGACGAAGTGGACCGCCTTGCGCGAATGCAGCAGCGCCAGGGTCAGCGGCCCCATAAACTCGATGGCGATGGCCAGACCCAGCGGAATGGTCCTCAGCGACATGTAGAAGCTGAGGTTCATCGCCCCCAGAACCACGCCGTACAGGGCCACGGCGCCGAGATCGGCGCGCGTCAGGCGGAACCGCCAGGGCCGGAACACCGCAACCAGAATGACGGCCGACAGACCGACGCGATAGGCGGTCGTCCCCTGCGCCCCGATCACCGGGAACAGGGTCTTGGCGAAGGAGGTGCCGCACGCCAGCGTCATCATGCCGCCGAACAGCGCCAGATAGGGGATCAGCCGCGCCATCAGGGGCGAGGTCAGGTGCGATTTCAGGGCCACGGCGGTCATGGCCGATGACTAGCCCAAATACGGTTGCGCTTCCCGGCGATTTCCGGCCTGAATGCGCCTGAAACCGGCGTCAAGGGAAATGAAATGACGAATTTCGTCACGCTGGATGCGTTCGATCACAAGCTGCTGGATCGAGTGCGTCGCGACAATCAGGAGCCGGCGCGGGTCACGGCCGAGGCGGTGGGCCTGTCGGAATCGGCGGTGCTGCGGCGGTTGCGGCGGCTGCGGGCCGAGGGGGTGATCGTGCGCGACGTGGCCATGATCGATCCTGCGCGGATCGAGCCGCGCATCGTCCTGCACGTCCAGGTCGAGATGAACACCCAGGACCGCAAGGTGATGGACGCCTTCCAGCGCGCCATGAAGGCCAGTCCCGAGGTCCAGGGCTGCTGGGACGTGACGGGCGAGACCGACTATCTGCTGACCGTCGCCGTCCGCTCCATGCAGGACTACGAGGCGTTCGGCATTCGCGAACTGGTCCCCGAGAAGGGCGTGCGCGGCTTCAAGAGCATGATCGTGATCCGCGAGGTGGTCGCCTTCGACCCCGCCCGCGCGGTGCTGGGGCGGTAAGGGCCGACGGTTTGTGGCGGAACGGGCGTGGTCAGACGGCGGCGGCCTCGACCACCAGGACCGAGCCGGTCCCTTCGGCGCGGTTCTCGATCACCCCGCCGATCTGTTTCACCAGACTGTCGATCACGCGCATGCCCAGGCTGCGGTCGCTGCGGGCGGCGGCCAGGTCGAACCCCCGGCCCCGGTCGGCGACGGTGACGGTCAGGCGGCCGTTGGCGATCCGGCCCGACACGGCGATGGCGCCGCCCTCGGGGCCATAGGCGTATTTGATGGCGTTGGTGACCAACTCGTTGACGATCAGCCCCAGCGGAATGGCGATGTCGGCGCCCAGCGGCGCCTCTGACGCCTCGCAGGTGACGACATGGCGTTCGCTGCCGGCGGCGACGGCCTCGCACAGCTGGCACAGGAAGTCGGACAGGATCACGCTCTGCACGTCGGCGCCGCGCCACAGCTGGTCGTGGACCTGGCCGATGGCCTGGATGCGGGCGCCCGCCGTCGCCAGCGCCTGGCGCACGTCGTCGGACGCGGCGCCGCGCGCCTGCATCGACAACAGGCTGGAGACCAGGGTCAGGCTGTTCTTGACCCGGTGGCTGACCTCGCGCGCCAGCAGGGCCTGGTGTTCGATGGCGGCCAGCAGCCGTTGCTCGGTCTGCTGGCGGGCCAGGGCCGCGCCCACCACGGCGGCGAAGGCGTCCAGGAACAGGGCGTCGCGGGCGTCGAACTGGCCCTCGTCGGGGCTGTCCACCTCCAGCACGCCCCAGGGTTCGCCGTCCACCTCGGGTCGGATCAGGACGTTGATCGCGCGCCGAACCCCGTGATCGGCCAGAAGCCTGGGCGTGCGGAACCGCTGTTCGATGTCCAGGTGGTTGGAGATCAGCGGCTTGCCGGTCTGGAAGGCGTAGCCGGCGGGCGAATCCAGCTCCACCCCCAGGGACGACAGCCCTTCGACCGCCCCGGTCCAGCCGACGCCGGCGATCAGCACCAGCCGGTCGCGCGCCTCGTTATGGATCAGCACCTTGGACAGCGGCGTCTCCAGCCCGTCGGCGCAGACCGCGCAGGCGGCGTCCAGCAGGGCCTGACGATCCCGCTCGCGCAGCGCCAGTTCGCCGAACCGCGCCAGCAGCGACTGCTGCTTCAGCCGATAGCGCAGCTCGTCGTCCAGGGGCCGGGCGTCGGCCACGGGCGCCGCTTCGACGCGGGGCGGAACGGGGGCGTCCATCTGGATCTGGGTCGGCTCGGCCTGATCGGCGCGCACCTCGGCCACCAGGTCCGCGATCTCTGGCGTCAGGCCGGGGTCGGAGGGAGGACGACGGTGGGGCAAGGGCTGTAATCTCGACTTCGCGCGACGGCGACATATAGTCCGACATAGCCGCTCTGAAAGTCTCGCGCAGAAATGATCGCGCGCGGCCCCTTGCGCCGGGGCCTTATGCCTTATCTGTTACGGGCCGCAGTTTCACGGAGACCTCCCCATGTCTGACTTCAGCTATGACGCCGCCCGCCACCTGAAGAAGGGTCGGGGCAAGGTCTATGACTCGATCATCGACACCATCGGCGACACCCCCATCGTGCGCCTGCCGCGCCTGTCGGCCGAATATGGCGCAAAGGCCACGGTGCTGGCCAAGCTGGAGTTCTTCAACCCCATCGCCTCGGTCAAGGACCGGATCGGCGTGGCCATGGTCGAGGCGCTGGAGCAGGCGGGCAAGATCGACCGCAACACGGTGCTTATCGAACCCACCAGCGGCAACACCGGCATCGCCCTGGCCTTCGTCGCCGCCGCCAAGGGGCTGAAGCTGATCCTGTGCATGCCCGAAAGCATGTCGATCGAACGGCGCAAGATGCTGGCCCTGCTGGGCGCCCAGCTGGAGCTGACGCCGGCCGAGAAGGGGATGAAGGGCGCCATCGCCCGCGCCCAGGAACTGCTGGATTCGACGCCCAACGCCATCAGCCCCTCGCAGTTCGAGAACCTGGCCAACCCCGCCATCCACCGCGTGACGACGGCCGAGGAGATCTGGAACGACACCGACGGGGCGGTGGACATCATCGTGGCGGGCGTCGGCACCGGCGGCACCATTTCCGGCGTCGGCCAGGCGCTGAAGGCCAGAAAGCCGTCGGTCCAGATGATCGCGGTGGAGCCGGAGGCGTCGCCGGTGCTGTCGGGCGGACAGCCGGGGCCGCACAAGATCCAGGGCATCGGCGCCGGCTTCGTGCCCGCCATCTATGACCCCTCGGTCGTGGACGGGGTGGAGCAGGTGTCCAACGACGACAGTTTCGACATGGCGCGCAAGGCCGCGCGCGTCGAGGGTATTCCGGTCGGCATCAGTTCGGGCGCGGCCCTGACGGCGGCCTTCCGTCTGGCGGCGCGCGACGAGAATGCGGGCAAGACCATCGTGGTGGTGATCCCCTCCTTCGCCGAACGCTATCTTTCCACGGCCTTGTTCGAGGGCTTGTAAGCGGAGCTTTTTCACCGCTCGCGTGTTCGACAACGGACGCGCGTGCGGCTCCGCTTGGGAGGCGGACAGACGCGCGGTGGATCAACAACGCCGGAGCGTTCCATGCCTGTCGCCCTTCGCCTGATCGCCGTCGCCGGGGTGTCCGCCCTGGCCCTGGCCGCCTGTTCGAACAACGAGGACAAGGCGGCCGCCGGCATGTCCCCCGAACAGCAGGCCGCCGCCGCCGCCAACACCCCCGTCACCGCCCAGCCGCGCCAGACCCGCAATGTGCCGGTCGATGTGCAGGGCGTGACCGAGGTCGGGGCCACGGTGCGGGTCAAGAACGTCGATCTGGCCGAGGACGCCACCATACTGGACGTCAGCATCTCGTTCGCCAGCGACATGACCAACAACGTCCAGATGGCCACCAACGCCACCTATATCGAACTGCCCAACGGTCAGAAGCTGCGTCTGAAGCCGCCCGAGGGCAATCCGAACATGAACATCGTCAAGGGCGACACCATGAACGGCCGCCTGGTCTTCATGGGCGCCGTGCCGACCGGGACGCCGCAGATTTCGGTGGTGTTCAACGAAGGTTCGACGTCGGACAGCATCATCGGCCCGTTCCTGCGCATGACCATTCCGCTGACGGCCCAGGCGGCGACCGCGGGAGCCGCCGGATGACGGGGCGGCACGCGCCCGCCCTGGCGGCCGCCCTGCTGGCCGCCGGTCTGACGCCCTGCGCGGCCTCGGCCCTGACCGTGCGGCTGATGAGCGGCAGCGCCATCGGCATGAAATCCACCTTCGAAAAGGCCGAGACCCCGCGCTCCACCTTCGAGAAGGCCGGGCCGGACAGCGAGCTTCAGAGCGTCTTCGTCTCGTCCGAGGTCGCGCCCGAGCGGGTTGAGACGACCCGCAGTCTGCTGAGCGAACTGAATGCGCGGCGCAGCGAGGGCGTCATCGTGATCGACCTGCCCGCCGACGTGCTGTTCGACTTCGACAAGGCCACGATCCGGCCCGACGCCGAGCCGGCCCTGGCGCGGGCGGCGGAACTGCTGAAAAGCTATCCGCGCGCCCAGGTCAGCATCGGCGGCCACACCGACGCCAAGGGCGACGACGCCTATAACGAGGGCCTGTCGCTGAGACGGGCGCGAGCGGTGGCGGATCGGCTGCAAGGCCCCGCCGGCCGGTCGCTGAAGGCCGAGGGCTTCGGCGAGCGTCGCCCCGTGGCGCCCAACGTCAAACCGGACGGGGCCGACGACCCGGCGGGCCGTCAGAAGAACCGGCGCGTCGAAATCCGCATCGCCCCGCAGGCGGGGGGCTGACCATGGCGCTGATCCCCTGTCCCGCCTGCGGGCGTCAGGTGTCCCAGGCCGCCGTCGCCTGTCCCAACTGCGGCCATCCGATCGCAGGCGACAACGGCGGCACGTTCAAACAGGCCCTGACCCGGCCAGAGGCGGTGAAAAGCGGCTTTACCGTGCTGGGCGTCTTCGTCGCCGCGCCGTGGATCGCGCGCATCTTGGCGTTGATCCTGTTCGTCGTCCTGGCCATCGTGGTGGTGGTCAACAAGAGCTGAGGCCCTCACGCCCGGTTAACCGCTCGCGCCTAGATTGGTCGGATGGGCGAACTGACAGCCATGATCGGGCATGAGCCGGGGGCGGATGCGCCGCTGCGGGCGCGCCGGGCGCTGCTGAAGCGTCTGGCCGATGTCGTGTCGCTGCCCGCCAGCCGGATCAACGCCTTCGAACGCGCGGTGACGGGCGATTTGCTGGTCGAGATGCTGCGCCTGGCCTCGCGCGAGGAGCGTCGCCGCGTCGCCGCCCGCCTGGCGCCCCTGGCCGAACTGCCCAACAGCGTGGCGCGCATTCTGCTACGCGACGAGGTGGAGATCGCCGGCCTTCTGATCGAACAGTGCGCGTCCCTGAGCGACGCCGACATCGTGGGCTGCGCGCGCGACGCCAGCATCGATCACCGCCTGCTGATCGCGGCCCGGCGCGGCCTGTCCGAGATCGTGACCGAGACCCTGTTCTCCTTCGGCGAGATGGCCGTGATGGAGGCGGTGCTGCGCAACCCGACCGCCCGGCTGTCGCAGGTGGGGATCGAGGCGGTGGTGGGCCTGAGCCGACAATCGCCGGGCCTGTGCGGCCTGTTGCTGAAACGGCCGGAGCTGAGGCCGTCGGGCGCCTATGTCATGTTCTGGTGGTGCGGGCCGGAGGATCGCCGCACCATCCTGCAGCGGTTCGCCGTGTCGCGCGAGGTGATGCAGGAGGCGTCCGAGGACGTGTTCGGCATGGCGGCGGCCGAGGACTGGTCCGACCCCGTCGCGCGCAAGGCGCTGCAGTTCATCGAGCGGCGCCAGCGCAATCGCGGCGCCATCGCCAAGAGCCCGTTCGACAGCCTGGAACAGGCCGTGATGGTCGCCGGGCGCGACGGGCTGACGCGCGAGACGGCCTCTGAGATCGCCTTCCTGTCGGGGGTCAAGCCGCTGACGGGCGCCAAGCTGCTGGGCGATCCGGGCGGCGAGCCGCTGGCCATATTGTGCAAGGCCACGGGGATGTCGCGCGCCGACCTGACCCGTCTGTGGCGTTCGATGCGGCGGCCCGAGACGACGGCCGACGGTCAGATCCATCCCGATTGGGAGCGGGTGCAGATCACCTATGAAATGCTGGCCGTGGACCGGGCGCAGACGGTGCTGCGTTACTGGAACTGGTCTCTGTCCTCGGCGCTGACGCCCAGTCTGTTGCGGGCCATACGCGACGGCGAGGACGATGTGGTCGACGAATATTCGGCGCCCGAACGCGCGGCGATGATGGTGCTGGCCGAAGACTTCGGCCGCTGAGCTTCACCACTACAGATAGATGCAGTAACGTGCATAGATCGGTCGTGACGGTCGCGTTTGCTTTCGAGGCCGAATAACTCTATTAGCCGAGACAGGATGTTTCGGCTGCAGAATCGGTCGGGCGCAATAGATCAGGAAAGCGAAGACGCGAATGGAAGATAAGCCCGAACTGCTCGAGATGACCGCAGACATCGTGTCCGCCTATGTGGGCAACAATACAGTCTCGGCCGAGACCCTGCCGTCGCTTATCGCCAGTATCCACGCCGCCCTGTCGGGTGTTTCCAATGGTCCGGTCGAGGCCGAGCCGGAACCCAAGGAACCGGCGGTGCCGATCCGCAAGTCGATCGCGCCCGACTTCCTGATCTGCCTGGAAGACGGCCGCAAGTTCAAGTCGCTGAAGCGCCACCTGCGCACCAAATACGACATGAGCCCCGAAGAATACCGCGCCAAATGGGGTCTGCCCAAAGACTATCCGATGGTCGCCCCGAACTACGCCAAGGCGCGTTCGGAACTGGCCAAGTCGATGGGCCTGGGCCAAGGCGGCCGCAAGCCGGCCCGCACCCCGCGCGTCAAGAAATAAGCCGGATCGTTTCGGTATAGAGACGCCCGCTTCCGAAAGGAGGCGGGCGTTTTTGCTTTGGGGTGATGTCTCTCCCTCCCCCTGCGGGGGAGGGTGGCTGAGGCGCAGCCGAAGCCGGGTGGGGACGGCAGGCGATGGATCGCAGATGATGCTGTTTCGATAGCTGGGGCTTAATCATGGCCACCTCTCTGCCGTGCTTCAGGCTGCGGTGGAGCAACTCCATGTGCGGATGATCCGTCTATCGCTTTTACGCGCGATCCATCGCGCCAGCGCTTGAGGCAGTATCGGAATCCAGTTTCGAAAATATAACCGATAACGCGGTCGCTAAGGCCATCGGCTAGATAGGGGGCGGTGTTATTCCAGGCTTCGATGAGTGCGTTGATGACGGACATCCGTCGCTCCTTCCAAAAGAAAGGATCGATGCTCCATCACTTCGAAATCCCGCAACGCGGCTATGTTGTGCGGTGCGGTGCTGACAACACGCTTTCTTCGATGCGCGTGTGGCTACAGAGCCGTCTCCACCCGGCTTCGGCTGCGCCTCAGCCACCCTCCCCCGTAGGGGAGGGAGAAGTCAGTAGGGCGTTACGCCGCCTGCGCCGTGCGGCGCATACGCCAGAAGCGCAGGGTGCGCAGGGCCGCGTCGCGGGTCAGTTCGCCGTACATCCGCCCATAGGCGGCGGCCTTGCCCATCGGATTGTCCTCGGACCCCAGGACGGCGACGGCGTAGGTCAGATAGACGGCGCGGTCCATGTCGGCCGCCTTGCAGACCACCGACAGGGCGTCCAGGTCCTTGCGCTCGACGATGCCGCGCGCGGTGTGGAAGTCGATGTCCGCCAGTTTGGACAGGGCGATCAGGAAGGGCGTGCGGCCGTTCGAGCGCAGAAAGCGGATCAGCACCTGAGGCGTCAGCTGGCCCGCCGCGTGCAGCTCGTTCACATAGGCCAGGTTCTCGGCGTAGTCGGCCGGCAGGGCGCCGTCGTCGGTGGCGACCCGGGTGCGGCCGGCGGCCAGCGCCGCCTCCAGCAAGTCGGGGTCCATCCGCGCGTTCTGCTCCAGGATCTGGTGACGCAGCCGGGCCTCGACGACGAAATACATCTCGTTCAGCAGGTCGACCGGCAGGCTCTGGCGCTCGACCGTGGCGGCGTGCAGGGCGGGATTGGCCTTGGCCCGTTCGACGGCCGTCTCGGACGCCGCGCGCGACAGGCGGGCGCCGTCGTTGCGCAACAGGGCGCCCAGGGTGTCGTCGTCGCCGCGCTCGACGATGATGTCCGACACCGCCTCCGACACCACGGCGCGGCCCGACACGGCGCGCAGATGACCTTGGCCGCGCCGGCGCGCCACCTGGATCAGATCGTCGTCGGTCAGGACGGCGGAGCCGCGCAGGACCGGCTCGGCCACCTCCAGCTCGTCGTCCGCCAGACGCCGGATCAGGCTGTGCGGCGCATTGGCGGCGGGGGCGAAACGGGCGGCCAGCTCGGCGCGCACCGCCTGCTCCATCTCGTCGGACAGTTTGGCCAGGACCGCGCCATACAGGGCGGTCTCGCTGGGGCTGTGTTCGGGGGCGCCGAAGAAATGGCCGGTCAGTTCGCGCAGCAGAAGACGGCGCTTGTCGCTGGACTCCTCGCCGGCCAGCGCGATCAGCTGGGGCAGGCGAGACGCGGAGACGACGGCGGTCTCGACCGTGGACGTGTCGCTCATGGAAGGTCGTCGGCCTGGGTCTGGGGCACGGCGCGCAGCGAGCCGTTGGCGTTGCGGATCAGGGCGGGCGGACCGTCCGGCTGGGCCAGGTCGTCGGACTTGGGCGTCTGGGTCATCTGCACCGGCAGGGCGTCCAGATAGGTCGGCTGGGGCGTGACGATGGTGTCGGGATGACGGCCGGCCTGACGGTGGACCGAATAGTAGCGGGCGGTCTGTTCGCCGGGCGGCAGTTGGGCCGCCTGCTGCGCGCCGGCCACGGCCGCGCCGTCCAGGGCGACGCCGGTCTGGGGCCGCATCAGCCGATAGATGGGGGCGTCGCGGCGCGGGGCCATCGGGTCGGCGGCGGCCTGTTGGCCGGCCTGGGCGGTCGGAGCCTGGTCGGGCGTCGGCTGGACGGCGGGCGTCTCTGCGGGCGCGGGCTGGGGGGCGGCGGCCTGGACGACGGGCGGCTGAGCAACGGGGGGCGGGGCGGGTTGCGCCTCGGCCATGGCGGCGGGCGCGGGCTGAGGCGCCGGCGGCTGGCTGGCCGCGACCTGCTGAGGGGCCGGCTGATAGGGAACGGGGGCGGGGGCTTCGACGGCGGTCGAGGTCGAAGGCTGGACGGGCGCTTCGGCGGAGCGCACGGGCGCGAAGGTCGGATAGGCCTGGGGGACGTTGCGGGCGGCCTGGGGGTTGGTCCAGTCGCTGGCGGGCGTCAGGCCCCGGCGGGGCGACGGCGACGGAGCGGGCGGCGTGTCTGCGGGCGGCGGGGCCAGGCGCGCCAGGGGCAGGGTGCGGCTGGCGGCGATGACGGTCGGGGCGGCCTCGGGCGAGGCCGGCGTGTGGGTCGGTGCGGGGGCGGGCGCCGGGCGGGCGCCGACCGGCGGCTTGCCCGGCCAGGACAGGTAGCGCAGTCCCGCGCCATTGGTCGGCGCCGACTGGGCGACGGCGCCGCCGGCCAGGACGCTCGCCGCGGTCAGGACGGTCGTGAGAACGAGGGCGCGGCGCAAGGCGGCTCTCCGGCTGGGGATTATCCAACCGTCAGGATAGGCCCCACCGCTTAACCCCGCGCTAACGGCGCAGTTCAGCCCCGGCCGGGCAGATAGTTGTCGGTGAAGGCGTCGCGCCAGTTCAGGCCCGGCTCATAGACGCCCGCCTTCGACGTGACCTCGAAGAAGGCCTGCCAGCGCTCGGCCGTCAGGGCGCCCAGGCCATAGAGGGCGGCGTCGCCCCCATCGACCACGGCCGTGTCGCGCAAGCGCTCGCGCGCCTGATCCAGCTGGGCCTGGCTCATGTCGGGATTGTCCCGGCGGATCAGGGCGTCGCCGGCCGAGGCGTCGCCCCGGATATAGTCGCGCCATCCCTCGGCCGAGCCGGCGATGAAGCTGCGCAGGGCCGCCGCATTGTCGCGCGCGAAGGCGTTGGGGGCCAGGACGATGGCGCCGTAGGAGGGATAGCCCTCGTCCGCCAGCAGGAAGACCCTGGGATCGAAATCGGCGGTCTGTTCGACCGTATAGGGATCGCTGGTCAGAAAGCCCTGCTGCACCGCCCGCGCATTGGCGATGAAGGGGGCGGGGTCGTAGGCGTAGGGGCGCAACTGGGCGTCGGTGAACCCGTAGGTCGCCTTCAGCCAGACCCAGAAGGTCTCGATCCCCGCCTGGGCGATCAGGAACGGGCGTTCGGCCAGGTCGGCGATGGTGCGCAGCGCGTCGTCGGGGTGGGCCATCAGGATCTGCGGGTCCTTCTGGAAGAAGGCGGCGACCGCCCGGACCGGCGCGCCGGACGCGACCAGGTTCATCGGCGTGAAGCTGTTGGACGCCATGCCCAGCTCCACCGCGCCCGAGGCCAGCCGTTGCGGCACGTTGACCGCCGGACCGCCCTGGACGATCTGGACGTTCAGGCCGCGCTTCTCATAGGCGCCGCTGGCCAGGGCCTGATAGAAGCCGCCGTGGTCGGCCTGGGCGCGCCAGTCCAGGGCGAAGCGCAGGCGCACCCGACCCTGTTCGTCCACCGGCGCCTCGGACCGGCCGCAGGCGCGCAACCCCACCGCCGACGCCCCCACTGCCGCAGCCCCCGCGATCAGGGCGCGGCGACGGGTCAGGAACCGATTCCCCGATAAGCTCATGCGCCTGACTTACGGGCGGATGGCGGCGTTGGAAAGGCGGGGCGTCAGTCGGTCGCGATCTCGACGGCCGTCCCGCCGGCGTCGGGCAGGCGATAGCGGATCGGCAGGACGCAGCGGACCGCGCCGGTCAGGGCCGGCTCGGCGCGGGCGGAGGCGATCAACTGGCTGGCGTCCTCGCCGAACACGGCGGACGGCTGGGCGTCGATCACCTCTATGGCGCCCGTCTGGCCCCAGGTCGCCAGGTCGAACCGCACCAGGGCCCAACCCTCGATCCGGCGTTTGGCGAAGGCGGGCGGAAAACGCGCGGGCGCGATGTTGAGCCGCAGTCGGTCCGAGATGTCCGCCGGGCAGGACTGTTGGGGGTCCTCTTCGCGCGGGGGCAGATCGGGCGGCGTCAGCGTCTCGCCGACGCGGTTGAAGTTGAAGACGCAGCCGGTCAGGGGCGCGCCCGGCCGCAGCACCGTCTCGGAGATGGCGCGCCGGGCCTCGCGGTCCAGATCGGCGTCGCCTGACGAGCCCAGGGTCTGGACCGCCGTCGTCCGCCCCTCGGCGTCCACGTTCCAGCGCACCACGGTCCAGGACCGACCGCCCGGCGGCGGGCGCCGGCCGATCATGAAGTCGGGGACGCTGACGGTGCGCGCGGCGCGTCCGCCCCGACCGTCGCCGCCGCAGTTCGCGTCGGGGCCGCCCAGGCGCCGAGCGACCATTTCGCGCAGCGCGCCGCGCGTGCGGGTGACGGCGAAATAGCGCAGCAGATCGTCGGTGGTCGCCGCTTCCACAGACTTGACGGAATAGCGGACGGTGGCCCGGCAGTCGGCGCGCGGCCCGCCTTCGAAACGCCA
The DNA here is from genome assembly GCF_002434505.1 of Brevundimonas sp. UBA6550. GTDB lineage: Bacteria > Pseudomonadota > Alphaproteobacteria > Caulobacterales > Caulobacteraceae > Brevundimonas. The sequence goes on along the minus strand of NZ_DJKE01000001.1, from coordinate 236,742 downwards.
GGCGGCCAGTGCGGCCTGCTCCTCCTGGCTGGGGCTGAGCGGCGCAATGACGATCGGGCCCGACGGGGTCGAGGCGGCGTCCCTGACCGGCCGAATGTCGCGGGCGCGGCCCTGTTCGTCCACCGAGAAGGCCAGAACGACGGCCGGCTTTTCGTAGCCGGCGCTGCGGGCGACCCCTAGGGCCAGATCGTCGGCGTAGAGCGGTTGGATCGGCTGGCCGCCGCAGGCGATCTCGGTCGTGGGAACCAGCAGCGGCGACGACGACTCGGGCGAGAAAAGACGCCCGTCCCGAACGGGCGACACCTGCAACTGCTCCAGCGTCTGGCCGGGGGCCGCCGCCAGGGCGGGGGATGTGGTCAGGGTCAGGCCGAGGGCGATCAGGGGTGCGCGCATGGGTGTCTCCGTCTGCACCCCATGGGTGCAGATCGGGCGCGGGCTGTCTAGCGCGGTCGTGTGACGCCGTGCAGGGTTCGGCCCCAATTGAGCGAGGGGACGAAGCGTGCGGGCGGACCCGTGTGCTTCGTCCCCTCGCCAAGTCCGGGTTGGACTTGGCCGTTCGGGTCAGGGCCTTGGCCTGGGCGTCGTCGCGGGCGAACCCGAAAGGACGGTCGGCTGTATCCTGTCGCGCTCCTGGCCTCGGGCGTTCTGCGGCGTTGCGGCCGCATCGTCCCTCGATCCCGATCCGGTTCCCCGCTCGTCGTCGATCCGAGGACCGTCGAGGATCGGAGCCTGGATCCCGCCTGCCGCACGTTACGATCCGAAGATCGCCCGAAACGCCGGGTCGGAGAGCCGGGCCGGTTCGCTTGATCTTCCAGGGTCTCCCCCGGATTTCCGCGCCGCCGTGTCCCTTGGCCTGTTGACGTTCCGACGAAACCGGCTATGAGGCAAGCGCCCGATCCCGCCAGGATGTGCACGACTGGCCCGGCGGCGGTGGACAAACCTGTGAACATCGGTGGACGGATCAAATTCGTATTTGCGGATCAGCGCGTTGCGTTGTCCACAGGAACGCGCCTGGAAATGCTTATGTCCGGTGACGAACACAAGAACGGCTGCAACAACTTCACCGGCTGGGGGTTCTGTGGTCGCAGACGTCAGACTCTGAGGAAAAGGCTTGTCCATCACTGTCTCCGAAGGCGCCACCGTCGCTTTTAACCGCGCCCAGTTGGCGCAGATGTTCGCCCACGCGCCGGGATTCATGGCGCTGCTGGTCGGGCCGGAACATCGCTTCGAACTGACCAATCCTAACTATCAGACGCTGATCGGCCATCGGTCCGTGGCGGGCTGCGCCCTGGCCGACGTGCTGAAGGATGCGGTGGATCAGGGATATCTGGCGCTGCTGGACACCGTGTATCGCACCGGTCTGCCCCACCACGCCGAAAGCGCGCTCTACGCCGTGCAGGCGACGCCGGACGGGCCGGTCAAGGAGCGCTATCTGGATTTCGTCCTCCAGCCGATGAAGACGGAGGACGGTCGGGTCTGGGGCGTTTTCGTCCAGGGCGCCGACGTCACCGAACGGATGCGGGCCGACCAGGCCCTGGCGCTGAGCGAGGCGCGATACGGCGCCTTGTTCGCGGCCATGGCGACCGGGTTCTGCGTCATCGAAATGAAGTTCGACGCGGCGGATCGGCCGGTCGATTACAAGATCGTGGAGGGCAACGAAGCCTTCGAGGACATGACGGGCCTAGCCGACCCCTACGGCAAATGGGTCAGCGAGATCGCGCCGGGGCTGGAGCAGCACTGGTTCGATCTGTACGGCGGGGTGGCGCGCAAGGGACAGCCGGTGCGGTTCGAGAATCCGGCCGACATCTTCGGCCGATGGTACGACGTCCAGGCGCTGCGGATCGGGCAGCCGGGCGCCTATCAGGTCGCCATCCTGTTCAACAACATCACCGAGCGAAAACAGAGCGAGGCGCGCCAGGCGGCCCTGCTGGAGCTGAACGACGCCATCCGCGACCTGACCGACGCCGGCGAGATCGCCCTGGCGTCGGCGCGCGTCCTGGCCCAGGCCATGGGGGTCAGCCGGGCCGGTTACGGCACGGTGGACACCGTCGCCGAGACCATCACCATCGAGCGCGACTTCAACCAGCCGGGGGTCGGCAGCATCGCCGGCACCCTGGCCTTCCGCGAGCATGGCTCCTACATCGAGGACATCAAGCGCGGCGAGACGGTGGCCATCGCCGATGTCACGCTGGACCCCCGCACGGCCGCGACGGCGGAGGTGCTGAAGCGGATCAGCGCCGGCTCCTTCGTCAACATGCCCTTGATGGAGCAGGGCCGGGTGGTGGCCATGGTGTTCGTCAACCACGAGGCGCCGCGCCATTACAGCGACAGCGATCTGCGCCTGATGCGCGATGTCGCCGAGCGGGTGCGGATGGCCACCGAGCGCGCCAAGAGCGAGGCGGCCCTGCGCGACAGCGAGGCCCAGTTCCGCGTCTTCGCCCAGGCCACGCCGAACCAGATCTGGGCCAGCTGGGCGGACGGATCGCTGTATTGGTTCAACCCCCAGGTCTATGCCTATACGGGTCTGGCGCACGGGGCGCTGGACGGGACCGACGCCTGGGCCGCGATCGTGCATCCAGACGACGTGGCGCGCGCGGGCGAGGGCTGGTCCCGATCGCTGGCCAGCGGCCAGGTCTACGAGGCCGAGTTCCGCATCCGCCGCCACGACGGGGTGTTCCGCACCTTCATGGTGCGGGCCGAGCCGGTTCACGACGAGGAGGGCCGGATCACCCGCTGGGTCGGCTCAAACATCGACATCGAGGACCTGCGCAGCCAGTCGGCCGAACTGGCCCGGTTCAACGAGACGCTGGAGGAACAGGTCGCCGAGCGCACCAGCGCGCTGATGCAGGCCGAAGAGGCGCTGCGTCAGAGCCAGAAGATGGAGGCGGTGGGGCAGCTGACGGGCGGCATCGCCCACGACTTCAACAATCTGCTGGCCGGGATCAGCGGCAGTCTGGAGATCATCACCAACCGGATCGCGCAAGGCCGCTATGGCGATGTCGAGCGGTTCACGGCGGCGGCGCAGGGGGCGGCCAAGCGGGCCGCGGCCCTGACGCACCGGCTGCTGGCGTTTTCGCGCCGCCAGACCCTGGACCCCAAGCCGACCGACCCCAACCGGCTGATCCGGGGGATGGAGGACCTGATCCGGCGCACGACCGGGCCGGGCGTGGCGTTGGAGGTGGTGGCCAGCACCGGCCTGTGGCCCGTGCTGATCGACGCGCACCAGTTGGAGAACGCGGTGCTGAACCTGTGCATCAATGCGCGCGACGCCATGCCGAACGGCGGGCGGCTGACGGTCGAGACCGGCAACCGCTGGATCGATGCGCGCACGGCCAAGACCCAGGATCTGGACCCTGGCCAATATGTCTCCATCTGCGTCAGCGACACCGGCGACGGCATGGCGCCGGAGGTGGCGGCGCGGGCGTTCGAACCCTTCTTCACCACCAAGCCGCTGGGCGAGGGCACGGGCCTGGGCCTGTCGATGATCTATGGTTTCGTGCGCCAGTCGGGCGGGCAGGTGCGGATCTATTCCGAGCCTGAGCAGGGGACGATGGTCTGCCTGTACCTGCCCCGCCACTTCGGCGAGGTCGAGGACGGCGAGGCGGCGCCCGAGATCGAGCAGGCGCCGCGCGCCCAGGCCGGCGAGACGGTGATGGTGGTGGACGACGAACCCACGGTGCGGATGCTGGTCGCCGAAATCCTGCACGAACTGGGCTATCAGTGCATCGAGGCGTCGGACGGGGCGGCGGGGCTGAAGCTGTTGCAGTCCGGGGCGCGGATCGACCTTCTGGTGACGGACGTCGGCCTGCCGGGCGGGATGAACGGACGCCAGATGGCCGACGCCGCGCGACTGGACCGGCCGGACCTGAAGGTGCTGTTCATCACCGGCTACGCCGAGAACGCCGTGGTCGGAAACGGCCACCTGGACCCCGGAATGCACGTCATGACCAAGCCCTTCGCCATGGAGGCCCTGGGCACGCGAATCCGCGATCTGATCGAGAGCTGAACGTCCCTCTTCCGTTCATCCCGGCGAAAGCCGGGACCCAGGTCTTTCGCATCTGCAGTGCGTGGGATGAACACCCCGATTTGATCTCGAGGAGGTCTCGCCCAAAGCGCTGGGTCCCGGCTTCCGCCGGGATGAACGGAGATGAGTAGGCGCCCTATCGTCTGGGATGGGTATTAAAGACGCGCGTCCAGCCAGGTGCGGATGGCTTTGCGCGCGCCGCGCGCGGCGGGGCCGCCGAAGTGCAGGAAGCCGTGCGGGACCTCGGGCACGCGGATCAGATCGGCGTCCGACGCCTCGCCCCAGCGCGTGGCCATCAACAGGCTGTCCTCGAACAGCGGATCGTATTCCCCGGCCAGGAACAGGGCGGGCGGCAGGCCGGTCAGGTCGGCGTAGAGCGGCGAGACGTCGGGCTGGCGCAGGCCCGCCTCGTCGCGGTCGGGGGCCAGTCGGGCCAGATCGGCCTGCATCGTCGGGCCGTTGAACAGCAGGGTCTCGGGGCCCGCAGAGCGCACGCTTTCGGTCCCCGACAGGTCGAACACGCCGTAGGTGAAGACGCAGCCCTTGACCAGGTCGATCAGCCCCTTGTCGCGCAGGGCGACGGCGGTCAGGGCCGCCAGATGGCCGCCGGCGGATTCGCCCGCGATGAACAGGGTCGCGGCGCCCAGCCGATCGACGTTGGTCACGGTCCAGAAGGCGGCGGCCAGACAGTCGGCGATGGCGGCGTCGATATAGACACGGCGACGCTCGGACAGCAGGCGGTAATCCACCGAGACGACGCAGAAGCCGTGATGCGCCAGATGGGCGTTCAGCCGGTCGTTCAGCCCCGCGCTGCCCAGCACCCAGCCGCCGCCGTGGATGTCCAGGATGACGGCGCGGGGCGCGCCCGCCGGGTGCAGGATGCGCAGATTGACCGGGTGTTCGCCGTCGGTCTGGACGATCTCGACCGTGACGCCGCGCTTCTTCAGGCGAGGCGTCGTGACGCGCCCCGCCGCCGCGTCCAGCCACAGCGACAGCCGCTGACCCGCATCGATCCGCCAGCCCTCCGTGCGCAGGCGCGGCGCGCGGGCCAGGGCGGCGTTGATGCGCCTTACGGCCGCCTGCTGGGGCGGGGCGAAGGCGACGACGTGGGAGCGCAGGGTCATGAAGCTTGAGTGTGCGGCGGCGCGTTTGGTTTCAAGGGGCAGACGTCACCGTCATTCCGGGGCGTCCGCAGGACGAACCCCGGAAGCCAGGAGACGCACATCCAGCTCCGAATGCGTCTGACAAAACCTCTGTCCTCCTGGGTTCCGGGTTCTTCGCTTCGCTCAGCCCCGGAATGACGAAAAGGTCGGTCGCTACCCCGCCAGAGCCGCCTTCTTCTCCTCAAGCTCCAGCCATTCCAGTTCGGCGGCTTCAAGGTCGGCGCGGGCCTTTTCGGCGGCCCTCATCGTGGCGTCGAAGGTCTTGGGGTCGCGGGTGTAGAGGGTCGGGTCGGCCAGGGTCGCGTCGTGTTTGGCGATGGTCGCGGGAAGCGTGTCGATCAGGGTTTCGAGTTCCTTCAGGCGGTGGGCGTCCTTGAAGGAGAGTTTGGCGGTCTTCTTGGGGGCCACGGCGGGCGGGGGCGCTTCGGCGGCGCGCTGGGCGGCCGCCTTGTCCTGGGGGCGGGGATTGGCGCCAGGCTGGAGGAAGCCGGGGTTCTGGCGAATGAAGTCGGTCCAGCCGCCGGGGGTCTCGACGATGTCGCCGCGCCCGTTCAGCGCCAGGGTCGAGGTGGACAGGCGGTCGATGAAGTCGCGGTCGTGGCTGACCAGAATTAGGGTGCCGTCATAGCCTTCCAGCAGCTCTTCCAGCTTGTCCAACGTGTCCATGTCCAGGTCGTTGGTCGGTTCGTCGAGAATCAGCAGGTTGGCGGGTTTCGCCAGGGCGCGGGCCAGCAGCAGGCGGTTTCGCTCGCCCCCCGACAGGGTCGAGATCGGCTGGCGCAACTGGGCCTCGGAGAAGAGGAATTCCTTGGCGTAGGCGGCGACGTGTTTGGAGAAGCCGCGCACGATGATGCTGTCGCCGCCGCCCGGCGTCAGGGCGTCCCACAGGGTCATGTCCGACTTCAGCCCCTCGCGCGACTGGTCCAGATAGACGGGCTCGAGGTTGGCGCCCATGCGGACCGTGCCTTCGTCGGGCGCCAGTTCGCCTAGCAGGGTCTTGACCAGGGTGGTCTTGCCCGCGCCGTTGGGACCGACGATGCCCAGGCGGTCGCCGCGCATGATGCGGGTGGTCAGGTCCTTGAACAGGGTGCGGCCGTTGAAGCCCTTTGAGACATGCTTGATCTCGGCGACCAGCTTGCCCGAGGTGGCACCGGAATCGACGCCCAGCGAAAGTTCGCGCGGCAAGTCCTTCATCTTCTCGGCCCGTTCGGCGCGCAGGGCCTGAAGCGAGCGGGCGCGGCCCTCGTTGCGGCTGCGGCGAGCGGTGATGGAGGAGTAGAAGGTGGCGGTCTCGCGCTCGATGGTCTTGGTCAGGCGACGCAGGGATTCGGCCTCTTCCTCCAGCACCTTGGTCGACCATTCGTCGAACTCGACGAAGCCCTTGCTGAGGGTGCGGACGCGGCGCCCCTCCAGCCAGTGGACGGTGTTGGTGACGCGGTTCAGGAAGGCGCGGTCGTGGCTGACGACCAGCAGGGCGAACCGGGCCGACAGCAACTCGTTCTCCAACAGTTCGATGGCCAGGATGTCGAGGTGGTTGGTCGGCTCGTCCAGCAGCAGCAGGTCGGGCTCCTCGGCGAAGGCCTTGGCCAGGGCCGCGCGGCGGGTCTCGCCGCCCGATAAACCTTGCGTCGATTTGGCGGGGTCCAGACCGAAGGTGGCCAGCCAGGCCTCGGCCGTCCAGCTCTCGGCCTCCCCGGATGAGGCGTAGTCCAGCAGCGTCTCGCCGGTGATGACCGGCTCCTGCGGCACATAGGCGAAGCGGGTCGCGGACTGGACCGAACGGTCGCCGCTGTCCGGTTCGATCAGGCCCATGACCACCTTCATCAGGGTGGACTTGCCCGCGCCGTTGCGGCCCACCAGGGCGGCGCGGCTGCGCGGTTCGACCGCCAGATCGACGCCGTCGAAGAGGGGGCGCTGGCCGTCCTGAAGACGGACGTCCTTGAGTGCGACGAGAGGGGGTCTGGCTGCCATGGGCGGCCATATAGAGGAGGGCAGGCCGAACCGCCACGGCCTTTGGAATTTGACAGATACCGTCCGGTTGGTATGTAGCCGGAATGGATATGATCACACGCCGCCGCGCGCCCGACGACACCCGCGCCGAAATCATCGAAAAGGCGCTGGAGGTGGCGGCGGAGCTGGGGGCGTCGGGCTTTACGCTGGATGCGGTGGCGGCGCGCACGACGGTCAGCAAGGGCGCCCTGCTGCACCATTTCCCCAGCAAGATCGCGCTGTTGGAAGGGATGGTCGATCATCTGGGGCGGATGCACACGGACATGATCCTGGCCGAGGCCGCGCGCGATCCCGAACCCTATGGCCGCAATGCGCGCGCCTATCTGAGGGCCACGGTGAACGAGCCGGTGACGCCGCAAGACGTCAGCATCGGCCGGGTCATCATGGCCGCCTGCGCCATCGATCCCGGGCTGGCCCAGCGCTGGAACAACTGGATCGACAAGGTGAAGATCGACGATCCATGCGATCCGGTCGGGGCCGACGACGCCCTGATGCTGAGGCTGATCGCGGACGGGCTGTGGATGTCGGACCTGTTCGGGACGCACCGGGTTTCGCCGGAGCAGAGGCAGGCGCTGCTGTCGCTGCTGACGCCCGGCCATCCGATCACGGCCAACGACGCATGAGCCCGACGACATGGATGGCGCTGCTGGGCGCCATCGGGCTGGAGGTGGCGGGGACCAGTCTGCTGCAGGCCTCGGCGCAGTTCACGCGGGCCTGGCCCACGGCGGGGATGGCGGTCTGCTACGGCCTGGCCTTCTATCTGCTGTCGATCGCGCTGAGGCAGATGCCGGTGGGGATCGCCTATGCGATCTGGAGCGGGCTGGGGGTGGTGCTGATCTCGGCAGTCGGGACGGTGGTCTTTCGCCAGCGGCTGGACCCGCCGGCCATCGCGGGGCTGGCGATGATCGTCGGCGGGGTGCTGGTGATCAACCTGTTCTCCCGAACCGTGGGGCATTGAGGCCGCGACAGCGCCCGAATGGGCGCGTATGAGGCCCGCCATGCAAGCCTACTGGGAAACCAAGACCCTGGACGAGATGTCGCCGACCGAGTGGGAGGCGTTGTGCGACGGGTGCGGGCTGTGCTGCGTGATCCGGTTCGAGGACGAGGATACGGGCGAGGTCATTCCGACGCGGGTGCATTGCAAGCTGTTCGATTCGAAGGCCTGTTCCTGCTCGGACTATGCCAACCGCAAGGCCCAGGTGCCGGACTGCATCAAGCTGACGCCCGGCAATATCGAGGCGCTGGCCTGGATGCCCAAGTCCTGCGCCTATCGCCGGCTGCACGAGGGGCGGCCGCTGGCGAAATGGCATCATCTGATCTCGGGCAGTCGCGAGACGGTGCATACGGCGGGCGTGTCGGTGCGGGGGCAGACGATTTCGGAGCTGTCGCTGGCCGAGCCGGAGGACGCGCTGGACTTCGAGGCGCCGGAATGGGCGGTCGAACGCGGGCGCGAGCGATAGGGTAGGCACCCCCAGCCAGCGCAATGTCGCTGGTTGAAACCCAGATAAAACAGACCGTTGGCGAATTATGTAGGCGTTCTTCCGGCCTGAGGACGCTGGTGCGCTATGGTTTGGGCATGGCGGGAAATCGGGATGACGACGAGGGCGGCGGGGACGGCGCTCGCGAAACGGCTGCGTCCTGCGCCGGGTGGATGGAGCCTCTGTTCCTGAAGATGAAGGCCAAGATCGAAGAGGCGACCGAGAGCGTCTGCAAGACGGACGTCACAGAGGCCGGAGCGGCCGAAAAGGTCGCGCGCCAGATCGGCGTGATCGCGCGCTCGGCCAAGGCGGTCGAGGCGATGCGGCTGCTGTGCCTGAGCGACAACGAAGAGGACGAGATGGGTGGACGAACCTACGATCCCGCAGACGACGAGCGAATCCGACAGGAACTGCTGGTCGAATACGAGCGGCTCGACCGGATCATGGAAGAGAAACAGGCCGAAGCCGACGAACGGGCAAGAGCTAAGGCTGCATCGCAATCATGCTCGGCTGCTGAAGCATCAGATAAAGCCGGCTGATCTCGACCTTCGCACCTGGCTGCTGCTGGGTGGACGGGGCTCCGGCAAGACCTTCGCCGGGTCGGTCTGGATCGACAAGATGGCGCGCGACAAGGCGGGCATCGTCCTGGCCCTGGTCGGCCCCGCCCTGCACGACGTGCGCGAGGTGATGGTGGAGGGGGCGTCGGGGATCAAGGCGCTGGCCGAACCGGGCGACCGGCCGCGCTGGGAGGCGGGGCGACGAAGGCTGGTGTGGGACAATCAGTCGGCGGCCTATGCGTTTTCGGCCGAGGATCCCGACAGTCTGAGAGGGCCGCAGTTCCATGCGGCCTGGGCCGACGAATTCTGCGCCTGGCGGCGGCCGGATCTGGTGCTGTCGAACCTGAGGTTCGGGTTGCGGCTGGGGGCCAAGCCGCTGCTGGCGGTGACGACGACGCCCCGGCCGATCCCGGCGCTGCGCAAGCTGATGGCCGAGAGCGGGACGGTGACGGAGCGGGCCGAGACGGCGCTGAACGCGCACAATCTGTCGCCGGGGTTCCTGGCGCATCTGAACGACGTCTATGGCGGCACGCGACTGGCGGCGCAGGAGCTGGAGGGGCTGGTGGTCGAGGGCGAGGGGGCCTTGTTCTCCATCGAAGAGTTGAAGCAGGCCAGGGGCGCGCGGCCGCCCGAACTGGACCGGGTGGTGGTGGCGGTCGATCCGCCGGCGACCGCGCGGGGCGACGCCTGCGGCGTGGTGGTGGTCGGGCGGCGGGACGGCAAAGCCTTCGTCCTGGCCGACCGGACGGTCAGGGGGCGCTCGCCCAGCGGCTGGGCCGCCGTGGTCTGTCAGGCGGCGCGCGAGTTCGGCGCGCACGAGGTGATCGCCGAGGGCAATCAGGGCGGCGACATGGTGCGCGCGGTCCTGGGGGCCAGCGACTGTCCGGCCAAGATCGAGATGGTCCACGCGACCCGCTCCAAGGCCGCGCGGGCCGAGCCGGTGGCGCTGCTGTACGAACAGGGACGGGTGATCCACTGCGAGGCCTTTTCGGCCCTGGAGGAGGAGATGCTGGCCCTGGGGTCCGAAGGCGGACCCAGCCCCGACCGGGCCGACGCCCTGGTGTGGGGGATCACGCGGCTGATGCTGGAGGCGCGTTCGGCCGGGCCGAGGGTGCGGGGGCTGTAACAGGCTTTTCCCTCACCGTTGCGGGGAGGGTGGTCGCGAAGCGACCGGGTGGGGGCGGTTAGGCAGGATCGCTTAGATCGGTGGCGGGTCGGCTTGTCGTACCCACCCGGCTTCGCCTTCGGCTCAGCCACCCTCCCCGTTGCGGGGAGGGAGATTTTTGAATGACAGGAGAGACGATATGCCGGCCATTCCCGAGCGGGACGGATTGCTGAGCCATGGGCGCGAGGCCGGGGGACCGGCCAGGCGGGCGGCGGCGGTGACGCCCAGCGATACGGCGGACCTGAACGCCTACGCCAAGGCGCTGTATGTCGGGGCGGCGGGCAATGTCCGGGTGCTGACGGTCGGCGCCGAGGATGGAGAGCCCGTGACCTTCGCCAACCATCCGGTCGGCTGGCTGCCGGTGCAGGTGCGCCGGGTGCTGGCGACGGGCACGACGGCCGGCCAGATCGTGGCGGCGTTCGACTGATGCCGGGATTGGGGGTCGGGGCGGCGTCGGCGGCGCCGGGCGGGGTGCTGGGTCGGACGCGGTTCGCCGTGCCGGACCTGCCGGCCTGGTCCGCGGCGGTGCGGACGATGCAGGCGGGCGGGCGCGAGGCGCGACTGCTGTGCATCGGCGACAGCGTGACGCAAGGGTTTGGCGGGGCCGCCGGCGGCTGGACGCCCAACGCCAGGGCCGGCGCCTGGCCCGAACGATTGGCGATGCTGATGGCCGGACGAGGGCTGCCGACGTCGGCGGCGTCCGTGGCGGGCGCGGGCGGGGCGGATGGCGCCAGCGGCGGCTATCCGGCCTATGATCCGCGCGTGACGCTGGGCGCAGGATGGAGCGTCAATGCGCTGGCGGGGCTGGGCGGGAAGCTGTTTTCCGGCGCGGCGGGTTCGACCGGCGGATGGAGTTTCCAGCCCGACGGGCCGGTCGATCGGTTCGATCTGTGGGCGGTGACGAACACGGCGCTGGGCGTTCTGACGGTCGAGACCGACGGGCTGGTGCGGGCCACGGTCAATACGACCAAGGCGGCGTCGATGGAGGCGACGACGGTCGCCTTTCCCGAGACCGGCGGGCCGGTGACGGTGCGCTGGGCCTCGGGCGGGGCGGTGTTCGTGGCGGGCGGCATGGCCTGGCGGTCGGACGCGAAGCGGGCGCGGGTGATCAACGCCGGCTGGGGCGGATCGAAGGTTTCGGACTGGATTACGACGGACCAGCCGTACCGGGCCTATGGATCGCTGCCGGTCGCGGCGGCGGATCTGACGGTGATCGCTCTGACGATCAACGACTGGAATGCGGGGACGGCTGTGGCGACCTACAAGGCGCAGCTGGGGACTTTGGTCGACCGGGCGGCGACGACGGGGGACGTGCTGCTGATGACCGGCTGTCCGTCCGATCCGACCCAGGGCAAGGCGGCCTATGCGACGCAAGGGGCGATCCGCGACGCGGTGTTCGAGGTGGCGGCGGCCAGGGGGCTGGCCACGCCCATCGACGGGGCGGCCCTGTTCGGCGGGGCGTTCGCCGGCGGGCTGATGTTCGATGCGGCCCATCCCAATGCGACGGGGCAGGCGCGGATCGCCGAGGCCGTGCGGGCGCGGACGATGATCTGAGATTGTCGATCCGTCGCGCCGGATGATAGGCGTGGCGGATGGGGGAGCGGTTTTACGGGGTGCAGGCGCTACGGTTCGCGGCGGCGACGGCGGTGGTCGCGGCCCACGCCGTGGACCTGGCCGGGACGCGGCTGGGGCTGGAGACGCTGGCGGGCAACGGGCCGCTGGCGGATTTCGGCGCGGTGGGCGTGGATGTGTTCTTCGTCATCAGCGGCTTCGTCATCGCCATGACGACGCAGGGGCGGTCGGGTCTGGCGGCGGTGGGCGAGTTCCTGTGGCGACGGTTTCGAAGGGTGGCGCCGATCTATTGGCTGCTGTCTCTGCCGATCCTGATCGGCATGGCGCGGGGCGGGACGCTGGGCGCGGAAATGGCGACGGCGACCTTTCTGTTCTGGCCGTTCAGCGGGCTGGAGATGACCTTTCCGGCGCTGGGGCCGGGGTGGACCCTGTGTTTCGAGATGCTGTTCTACGCCGGGTTCGGCCTGAGCCTGGCGGGCGGGCGGCGGGTCGGATGGGGGCTGGTCGGGGCCTATGCGGTCCTGCTGGTCGCCGGGTTCTTTGTGGCGGCGCCGGTGCTGAGGTTCTGGGGCGCGCCGATCGTTCTGAAGTTTCTGCTGGGCGTCGGCATCGCCGGGGCGTGGCGGTCGGCGCCGCGATGGGCCGGGCCGTGGGCGGTCGGTCTGGGGCTGGTCGGCCTGGGGCTGACGCCGGCGTTCGGATATGGGCGGATCGACGGGGTGGAGGCCCTGAACGATCCGGCGACGGGTCTGGCGCGGGTCCTGATCTGGGGCCTGCCCGGCGCCCTGGTGGTGTTCGGCGCGGTGCGGATGGAGCGTCTGGACCGTGCGACGGGACGGCTGGGCCGGGCGGCGGCCTTCATGGGGGATGCGTCCTATTCGATCTATCTGACCCATGTGCTGGTGGTTCGGGCGTTGGGGCGGCTGTTCGAGAGCGGGCTGGTCGCCCTGCCGGGGGATGCGGTGGTGGCGCTGACCGTCGCGGCGAGTCTGGCGGCGGGCGTGACGGTGCATCTGTGGGTGGAGCGCTCGTTGTTGAAGGTGATGACACCCTCTCCCGTTGGGAGAGGGCTTGAGCGTCCGAGAGCGTAGCGATCGGTCAACGCGAAAGGGTGAGGGTCGCGCCCGTGCGCCTTGGCCCACCGGACGACCCTCATCCGGCTCTTCGAGCCACCTTCTCCCACTGGGAGAAGGGACGGGAATTCTTAGGAGATTGCGATGGTTTCGATCCGGTGGCCGTTCGGCCAGGCGGGGCGCAGGGGTGCGCCCGAGGTCAAGGAAAGCCGGGCGGGCGGGGTGATCGCCCTGTCCGGGGTCGGGCGGCCGCGCTGGACGCCCAACGACTATGCCAGCCTGGCGCGCGAGGGCTATCAGAAGAACGCCGTGGCCTATCGCTGCATCCGCATGATCGCCGAGGCGGCGGCGGCTGCGCCGTTCGCGGTGTTCGTGGAGGGGGTGCGCGACGACGCCCATCCGCTGGCCAAGCTGATCCGTCGGCCCAATCCCGAACAGTCGGGGGCGGAGTTGATGGAGGCGGTCTATGGCGCGCTGCAGGTGTCGGGCAACGCCTATGTCGAGGCGACCGGCGATGCGGACGGGGACGGGGCGCCGGACGAGCTGTGGGCGCTGCGGTCGGATCGGGTGAAGGTGGTTCCCGGCCGGTCGGGCTGGCCCGAGGCGTGGGACTATTCGGTCGAGGGGCGTTCGGTCAGGATCGGGCGGGCGGCGGACGGCTGGGCGACGGTGATGCACCTGAAGCTGTGGCACCCGCTGGACGACTGGTACGGGCTGTCGCCGCTGGAGGCGGCGGCGCAAGGGGTGGACGCGCACAATGCCGCGGGCGCCTGGAACAAGGCCCTGCTGGACAATGCGGCGCGGCCGTCGGGGGCGCTGGTCTATGGGGCGCGCAACGGCGAGCGGCTGACGGACGGGCAGTTCGAGGCGCTGAAGGATCAGCTGTCGAACGTCTATGCCGGGGCGACCAACGCCGGACGGCCGATCCTGCTGGAGGGCGGGATGGACTGGAAGCCGCTGAGCCTGACGCCGGCGGAGATGGATTTCACGGCCGGCAAACATGCGGCGGCGCGCGAGATCGCCCTGGCCTTCGGGGTGCCGCCGCAGCTCTTGGGAATACCGGGCGATGCGACCTACGCCAACTATCGCGAGGCCAATGCGGCCTTCTGGCGTCAGACGGTGATCCCGCTGGTCAGGAAGGCGGCCGGGGCGATGACGGGCTGGCTGGGCGAGCGGTTCGTGGGGTGCGAGATCCGGGCGGACCTGGATGCGGTGTCGGCCCTGCAGCCCGAGCGGGATGCGTTGTGGGCGCGGCTGGATGGCGCCAGCTTTCTGACGGACGAAGAGCGTCGGCGGATGGCGGGGTTGGAAGGATGACCGAACATCAAATCCGGCGCGTGCCGACGGCGCTGCTGATCGCGGTGGTCGTGCAGACCATCGGCGGCCTGGTCTGGGCCGGAGGCGCGGCGGCGCGGATCGCGACGCTGGAGCAGCGGGTCGGGGAGCAGAGGCTGGTCGCCGAACGGCTGGCCCGGCTGGAGACGCAGGGCGAGGCGACGGCGGCGGCCGTGGAGCGGATCGAGCGGCGGTTGGAGGGGAAATGATGGATGGTGCAGGCGCTTCTCTCCTCCCCCGCAGGGGGAGGGAGAAATCCGGGCCGCTTGTCATCCAGGGCTACGCCTCCCTGTGGGGCGTGGCGGATCTGAACGGGGACGTGGTGCAGGCGGGAGCGTTCGCCGACAGTGTGGCCCGGACGGGCGCCGGGGGCGTGCGGATGCTGAACCAGCACGATGCGCGGGCGCCGGTCGGCGTGTGGGATCAGATCGTGGAGGATGCGCGCGGCCTGTTCGTGCGCGGCCGGATCGAGGACTGGTCGGCCGAGGCGCGGTTCGCCGGGGCGCTGAGCCGGGCAGGGGCGCTGGATGGTTTGTCGATCGGCTATCGCACCGCGCGGGCGCGGCGTCAGGGACGGTTGCGGGTGCTGAGCGGCGTGGACCTGTGGGAGGTGTCGCTGGTGACGTTTCCCATGCTGCCGGGGGCGAGGTTCAGCGTAGCTTGAGGGCCTGGAAGGCGCCGTTGCGGTCCAGGCGGTCGGCGAGGTCGGCCATCTTGGCGCGGCCCTTGGGACTGTGGATATAGCGCAGGGCCCAGACGGCGACGATCAGGGCGAAGATCCAGCCGGTGTGCAGGGCGATCCGGGCGAACAAAACGGCGAACAGAATGAGGCCGTAGACGCCGAGATAGACCAGAGCCAGCTTGCCGCCGCGCGAGGCGGTGGGGTTGGAGACGCCGGCGAGCATCTCCGCCACGCCGGGCGGGGCGGCGGCGGCGGGCAGGGCGTGGTCCGCCGGCTTCGTCGCCGGGGTCTTGATCGGGGTTTGAGGGCGCGGCTGGGCCGGCGCCGGCGGTCGAGCGGCGGCTTTCGGCCGGGGGACGATCACTTCGGGCGGGCGGCGGGCGGGGCGATACAGGACGGACTGGCCGCGCTCGTCGATGGTGAAGATTTTGCCGAAGGACGTGGTCGAGAAGTCGATGGCGCGGGTGTCCTGGCCATAGCTCTGGCCGTGCAGGGCCATCAGCCGGCCCTGGCGCAGCTCGATCTGGAAGCCGATGGGATCGGGCAGGTCCGCCACCATCGCATGGACCGTGCCGAACAGGCCGGTGGCGTCGGGATTGGCGGTGCGCCGGTCCGCGTCGACCAGAAACTGGGAATAGAGGCCCGCGCCCGTGTTGCGGCGCAGGCCGGGCGAACTGGACGCCGCCTGGGCGGTCAGATCGGGCACGCTGTCGCCCATCTGCCAGGCCATGGCCTCCATGACGGCGCTTTCGAGCGGCGTGAGATGGGACATCAGGCGACGTCTCGAACGACAAAATTATCAAGAAGGCGGTTCACGCCTCGACCCTAACCGCAACGCGCGGTTCTTCAACCGGAGAGATCATGAAAGAGACCAAACAGGCGTCGGGCCAGCCCGAGGCGCGCGAAGTCGTGCGCGAGATGATGACGGCGTTCGAGGCGTTCAAAGGGGCGAACGACGTCCGGCTGGACGAGATCGAGAAGAAGGCGGCGGCCGATGTGCTGCTGGAGGAGAAGGTGGCGCGCATCGACCAGGCGGTGGCGGCGGCCCAGGCGCGGCTGGATCGGGTGATGAGCCAGAGCCGGCGTCCGGTCATTGGGGGCGAGCCGGTCGAGCCGGCGTCTGCGCCGGAGGCCAAGGCGGCGTGGGACGGCTATCTGAAGACGGGTCAATCGGGTGCGCTGGAGGTGAAGGCGGGCCTGTCGGGCGGCGCGACCTCGGGCGGCTATGTCGTGCCGTACGAGACCGAGCGCGCCATCGAGCGGCGTCTGATGGCGGCGTCGCCGATGCGCGAGATCGCCACGGTGCGCACGGTGGCGGCGGGCGTGTTCAAAAAGCCGGTGTCGACGGCGGGCGTGGCCTCGGGCTGGGTGGCGGAAACCGCTGCGCGACCCGAGACCGATCCGGCGACCCTGGCCCTGCTGGAGTTCCCGTCGGCGGATCTTTACGCCAATCCGGCGGCGACCCAGGCCCTGCTGGACGACGCCATGGTCGATCTGGACGAATGGCTGGCGGCCGAGGTCGAGGACGCCTTTGCGGCCCAGGAGACGGCGGCCTTCGTCAATGGCGACGGTGTGAACAAGCCGCGCGGCTTCCTGGCCTATCCCACCGTTGCGGATGCCGGACAGACCTGGGGTCAGATCGGCTATGTGGCGTCGGGGGCTGCCGGTGGGTTCGCTGCCAGCAATCCGGCGGATCGTCTGATCGACCTGATCTATGCGCCCAAGGCCCAGTATCGGCCGAACGGGCGGTTCGTGATGAACCGCAAGACGGTGTCGGCCGTGCGCAAGTTCAAGGACGCGGACGGCAACTACATCTGGCAGCCGGCGACGCGGCTGGGCGAGACGGCGAGCCTGCTGGGCTATCCGGTCACTGAGATCGAGACCATGCCGGACGTGGCGGCCAACAGTCTGTCGATCGCGTTCGGGGACTTCCAGAGGGGGTATCTGATCGTGGATCGGGCGGGGGTGCGGGTGCTGCGCGATCCCTATTCGGCCAAGCCCTATGTGCTGTTCTACACGACCAAGCGCGTGGGCGGCGGGGTGCAGAACTTCGACGCTTTGAAAGTCATGAAGTTCAGCGCGAGCTGAGGCGTTAGCGGCTTTCCCTCCCCCTGCGGGGGAGGGTGGCTGAGGCGCAGCCGAAGCCGGGTGGGGACGGCAGGGCGACCGGACTGGGATCGCTTACCAAGCCTGCGTCCCTACCGGGCCGCCCCCACCCGGTCGCTGCGCGACCACCCTCCCCGAGGCGGGGAGGGAGAATTCTGAGTTCGACAATGGAGATTGCCATGGCGCAACCGGTGACGGCGGCGGAGGCGAAGCTGTTTCTGCGGGTCGAGCATGAGGCCGAGGACGGGCTGATCCAGACCTTCATCGAGGCGGCGCGGGCGCGGGTGGAGGCGGATGTGGGGTTGAGCCTGACGTCCACCTCCCCCGCGCCGCTTAGGCTGGCGATCCTGATGCTGGTGCTGCGGGCCTATGAGCGGGGCGATCCCGACATGGCGGTGGAGCCGGTCGAGGCCTGGATCGCGCCCTATCGCGTGGTGCGGCTGTGAGGGTGCTGACGGGGCTGTTCCAGCCGATGGAGGCCGAGACGCCCTATGGCGGGCGCAGCGTGACGTTCGAGCCGCTGGGGGCGATCTGGCTGAAAGCCGGGACGCGGCGACGGGTCGAGCGCGGCGAGGGCGATCGGCGCCGGTCGGTCGAGACGATGCGGGCCGGGACGCGGGCCGATCCGAGGCTGGCGGTCGGGCGCGTGCTGCGCTTCGGCGGGGCGGACTGGACGATCCGTCTGATCGCGGAGCCGCGGCCGGGACGGGTCGAACTGGAGCTGGAGCGGACGCGATGACGGACCACGAGGGCGCGCTGCAGAAGGCGATGGTGGCGGCGCTGAAGGCCGATCCGGCGCTGTCGGCCCTGATCCAGGGGCGGGTTTACGACCACGCGCCGGAAGGGGCGCTGTGTCCCTATCTGGCGCTGGGGCGGTGCGAGAGCCGGCCTGTGGCGGCGGACGGAGGCGGGGTGGAGCAGCGGCTGACCCTGACGGGCGTGTCGCGCTTCGCCGGGTCGGAAGAGGCCAAGGCGATGGCGGCGGCGGTGCGGGCCTGCCTGCATGAGACGACGCTGGAGGCCGACGGCGTGCGGACGGCGACCCTGAGGGCGACCTTCGCCGACGTCTTTCCGGCCGGGGACGGGCGGCGGACCTATGCGGTGGTGCGGCTGAGGGCGGTGACGGAAGACGTGAGTGGTGATGCGTGAGTCGTGAGCGGCGACGACGCCGGCCGGCGCGCAATCACCCGTCACGAATCACGATTCACGACCAATGGGAGAGACGGAAATGACGGCACAGGCCGGCAAGGACATGCTGCTGAAGATCGAGGGGACGCCTGGTGTGTTCACGACGGTGGCGGGGTTGAGGGCGCGGACGATCTCGCTGAACGCCAGGACGGTGGACGCGACGGACGGCGACAGCGCCGGACGGTGGCGCGAACTGCTGGCCGGCGCAGGCGTGAAGTCGGCGGCGGTGTCGGGGCAGGGCATCTTTCGCGACGCGGCGTCGGACGCGCTGGTGCGCGAAGCCTTCTTCGACCAGGCGGCGAAGCGGTGGCGGCTGATCGTGCCGGACTTCGGCGTGCTGGAGGGGCCGTTCCTGGTCGCGGCGCTGGAATACGCCGGCGAGCACGAGGGCGAGGCGACCTTTGCGCTGAGCCTGGCCAGCGCAGGCGCCATCGGGTTCAGCGCGATATGAAACCTCGTGAATCGTGAATCGTGAGGAGAAGCATCGATCACGCATCACGCATCACGATTCACCGCTCACGAAATCGAAGTTGGAGATGTGATGAACGGGGCGCGGGGTGAAGTGGTCGTTGAAGTCGGCGGCGAACGGCGTCGGGCCTGTCTGACGCTGGGGGCGCTGGCGGAGATCGAGACGGGGCTGGGCGTCGACGGGATGGCGGCCGTGGCGGAGCGAATGAAGGCGCTGTCGGCGAGGGATTTGATGGTGGTGCTGGCGGCGGTGTTGCGCGGGGGTGGTGAGGCGACGCCGGATGTCGCGACGGCCGATCCGCGCGAGGCGGCGGTCGCGGTGGCGCAGGCGTTTGCGGCCGCCGCACGATGACGCCGTGGGGCGAGATGTTGCGGCTGGCGGCGGCGATGGGCGTGGCGCCCGAGGCGTTTTGGCGGCTGTCGCTGAAGGAGTGGCGGATGCTGACGCAGGCGTCGCGCGGGACGGCGCCGCTGGGGCGCGAGGGACTGGCGCGACTGATGGAGGTTTGGCCGGATGGCGGATGAGTTCGGGCGGGACGGGATCGATCAGGTCGCGATCAAGGCCGCCGAGGCCGGGGCGGCGCTGGAGGCGTTGAAGGCGCCGGCGCAGGAGGCGGCTGACGCCATCCAGGACGCCTTCGGACGGGCGGGCGACAGCCTGACGCGGTCGCTGGCGCGGGCGGCGGCGGACGGGGAGGTGTCGCTGGCCGAACTGGCGCGAGCGGTGCTGAACGCGGTCAATGCGGCGGCGGGATCGCAGGGCGGCCCGGGCGGTGGATTGAGCGCCGCGATCCAGGCGGCCATGTCCAGCTTCGGCGGGGCGCGGGCGGAGGGCGGGCCGGTGCTGGGCGGGGGCGCCTATCTGGTCGGCGAGCGCGGACCGGAGGTGTTCCGGCCGGCGACGGGCGGCGAGATCGGGCCGGTCTCGGGCGGCGGGGTGACGGTCAATGTGGCGGTCGACGGCGGGGCGCCGGCCCTGCTGCGGTCCGAGGCGCAGATCGCCCAGATGCTGGCGCGGGCGGTCAGCCTGGGCGCGCGGCGGATGTGATCACGGGTGAAGGGTGAGCGGTGAATCGTGACTGGGATGCAGCGTTGGCAAGCAGGCCGCCTTCCGCTCACGATTCACGCATCACGATTCACCCCTGGAAGCTCACTCGCCCTTGGGGTTCGGGCCGAAGCGGTTTTCGCCCTTCTGGCTGTCGACCAGACCGATCCACAGCAGGAAGGCCAGGCCCAGCAGGCCGGCGATGGCGAACAGACCGAACGCCGGTCCCATCATGCCGAAGACGGCGGCGGGGTTGTTCTCGAAATAATCTTCCGAATAGCCGTTGGCCACGGCGGCGGCGATCATCATGGCGAAGCCGGCGACGAAGGCGATGATCGAGCCGACCCAGGGAATGGCGATCAGCCAGCCGCTCTTGCCCATGTCGTGCAGGCGTTTCACCGAAATGGCCAGGTTCGGCCAGATCAGGACGACGCCGAACAGGTTGATGATCGGAATCCAGCTGATGACGATGTTGACGCCGAACAGGATCAGCCAGCCGATCCAGAAGTGCGAGCGGCGCAGGCGGCCCTCGAACGACAGCATGGCGGACTTGAAGTCGAAGCCCGAACCCGGGGCGCCCACCGCAGCGGAGGCCGCGTAACCGCCGGCGACGCCGGTTGTGGTGGGGGCGCCGGCCAGGATCAGGATCTGGGTGGCGACGGCGCCTTCGGGCACGAAGTCGACGCGCACGCCGGCGGCGGGCACGGCCGGCGACTGAAGCGCGTCGGAGGTGAAGTCGTAACGCGCGCCGTCGTCGCCGCTGATCAGGCCGGCGCCGGTCGTGGCGTCGTAGCTGAGAATTTCACCGCGCACGGAGGTCTCCTTGGTTGTCGCCGCCGAGCGGCAGTTTGCGAGCATCGCCGGACGACGTGCGCCGGGCAAGACTGAAAGGTCAAGCTTGGCGAAGGGTTCCTGAGAATTTCTCTCAAAGTGGGATTTGACCCATGCCTTTCGGCGGCGCGCCGTGGACATTCACGCACGGCTGCGACGGCAGCAGGCTGACGATGAAGACGAACAGGCCGCCCACATAGGGAATGAGGCCGATCAGGATCAGCCAGCCGCTGAGGCCCACGTCGTGGAAACGGCGGATCGTGACGCTGACGCCTGGAATGACGAGGCCGAAATAGACCAGGGCCACGATGCATATCCAAGCGACGGCCCAGGCTTCGATGCCCTGCCCCGTCTCGGCGTCGGCGATGGCCAGACCAATGATCGGCATGAACGACAGCATCAGGATCAGGAACTGAAACAGGGCGAAGGACCAGTATTCCTTGCGCCGGGCGCGGCCGTTCCCGTCGATGTATTTCGTGGTCAGGCAGCGGACGAAATAGCCCCACAGGCCGAGGTCCGGCTCGGGCGCATGGACGACGGGCGGCAAGGGCCCCTCGCGCAGCACCATCAGGCTGACAGCCCGGTCGTCCTGGACGACGAAATCGACGCGACGACCGGGTTCGAGATCGGCGGTCGTCGATGTGAAGGCGTAGCGCAGAAGGTCGTCGCCGCTGATCAGGCCATCGCCGGTCATCGGATCGTAGCTGAGGATTTCGCCGCGCAAGGTCTGTGGTCCCGAGAGGGCGGCCCGAGCGCCGCCGCAAAGATTTGGACCGGGCGAGCGGCATTGCACAACAGGAGAGTGACCATGGGCGCCTTTCACGAGGTGCGGCTGCCGGCGCGACTGGCGTTCGGTTCGACCGGCGGGGTGGAGCGCAGGACCGAGATCACGACCCTGGCCTCGGGGTTCGAGCGGCGGTCGACGCCGTGGGCGCTGGGGCGCAGGCGGTATCTGATCGGGGCGAACCTGAGGTCGCTGGACGACATGGCGGCGCTGACCGCCTTCTTCGAGGCGCGGCGGGGGCGGCTTTACGGGTTTCGGTTCAAGGACTTCGCCGACTTCAAGTCGTGCGCGCCGGGCGGGACGCCGGCGCCAGACGACCAGGCGCTGGGCGTCGGGGATGGGGCGCGGACGGCGTTTGACCTGACCAAGGCCTATGGCGACGTGGCGCGGACGATCGCCAAGCCGGTCGCGAGGTCGGTGCGCGTCGCGGTCGGCGGGGTGGAGACCACGGCCTTCACGGTCGATGTCGCGACGGGGCGGGTGACGCTGGCGAGCGCGCCCGGGGCAGGGGCGCCGGTGACGGCGGGTTTCCTGTTCGACACGCCGGTCCGGTTCGACACGGACCGGATTGAGACGACGCTGGAAAGTTTCGAGGCCGGGCGGATGGCGGCGGTTCCGCTGATCGAGGTGCGGGTGTGAGTGGTGGTGGTGAGTGGTGAGTGAGCCGCCGTCCCGCCTTCGAAACCGCCACGGTCGTTCGCCCTGCTTCGGCGATCCTCGCCACTCACCACTCGCCACTCGTCACTCGCCACGCCTGAGCGAAAGCGAACATGAGACACATACCGGAAGACCTGGCCGCCCGCGTCGAGAGCGGGGCGGCGACGCTTTGTCATGTCTGGCGGCTGACGCGCGTGGACGGCGCGACGATGGGGTTCACCGATCACGACCGCGATCTGGTCATGGATGGGGTGGTCTGTCGCGCCGCCAGCGGTTGGACGGCGGGGGCGGGCGAGAGCGCCGTGGGGTTGGCGGCCGGATCGGTTTCGGCGGCGGGGGCGCTGGACGATTCAGCGATCACCGAGGCGGACGTGGCGGCGGGGTTGTACGACCAGGCGTCGGTCGAGCTGTGGCGCGTGGACTGGACGCAGCCGACGCTGAGGGTGCGGCTGTGGGTCGGCACGCTGGCGCGGATCAGGCGCGAGAACGCCTTTGAGGGCTGTCGCCCATCGGGCGTCCTGAGCGCAGGGACGTTCGTGGCCGAACTTGAGGGACCGCTGGCCAGGCTGGAGCGGGTAGTCGGGCGGACCTATGGGCGGATGTGCGACGCGCGGCTGGGTGACCAGCGGTGCGGGGTTGCGGAGGCGGCGGGACGGGTCTGCGACAAGCGGTGGGAGACCTGCGTCGGAACGTTTGCGAACGGGGCGAACTTTCGCGGCTTCCCCGATGTGCCGGGCGACGATTTCCTGACGGCCTATCCGGCGGGCGGGGCGCGGAACGACGGCGGGAGCCGGCGGTGAGGCGGGAAGACGACCTGATCCTCCACCGCGTAGCGGAGGAGGGGGACCGCGCGCAGCGTGGTGGAGGGGGCGAAAATCCCACGGGTGTCGATCAGGCGGCTTCGAAGGGTGGTTTTGCGTCCGCCCCCTCCACCGCTTCGCGGTCCCCCTCCCCCTTGAACGGGGGAGGATCTGTCGTGGTCGCCGCCGCGCGGTCCTGGCTGGGGACGCCGTATCGTCATCAGGCCAGTGTGAAGGGCGTGGGCGCGGACTGTCTGGGGCTGGTGCGCGGGGTGTGGCGCGCGGTCGTGGGCGAGGAGCCGGAAGTCTTGCCGGCCTATTCGGCGGACTGGGCCGAGGTGGGCGGGCGCGAGACGCTGCTGGAGGCGGCGGGGCGGTGGATGCGGCCGGTGGCGGTCGATCAGATGCGGGCGGGCGACGTGCTGCTGTTTCGGATGTCGCCGGGGGCTGCGGTCAAGCATTGCGCCATCCTGAGCGACGTCGGCGGGCCGGAGCCGAGGATGATCCACGCCTATTGGGGGCGGGCGGTGGTCGAAAGCTGGATGGGGGCGTGGTGGCGAAGGCGGCTGGCCGCCGTGTTCCGCTTTCCTGTCCCCGGTTCGGCCTCGGCGGCGTGCGCCGCCTCGTTGACCGAGGATGACGGAGTTTAAAAGCATGGCGCAAGTCGTACTGAGCGCGGTCGGGCAGCAGGTCGGGGGCGGGATCGGGCGGGTGATCGGCGCCACCATCGGGCGGGCGATCGACAATCGCGTGATCGGGTCGCTGGGACCGGCGCGTCAGATCGGGCCGCGCATCGAGACGCTGAAGGTGCAGGGGACGGCGGAAGGGTCGCCTATGGCCTGCGTCTTCGGTCGGGCGCGGGTGACCGGCCAGGTGATCTGGGCCGCGCGGTTCCTGGAAGGCAGGACCAAGGGACGGGCGGGCAAGGGCGGGCCCAAGACGGTCGACTACACCTATTCGCTGAGCTTCGCGGTGGCCCTGTGCGAGGGCCAGATCGATGGGATCGGCCGGGTCTGGGCCGACGGGCGGCCGATGGACATGACCGGCGTCGTGATGCGGGTGCATCGCGGCGGCGAGGAGCAGACGCCCGATCCCCTGATCGAGGCCGTAGAAGGAAACGCTCCGGCCTATCGCGGCGCGGCCTATGTGGTGTTCGAGGACCTGCCGCTGGGGCCGTTCGGGGACCGGGTTCCGCAGCTGAGCTTCGAGGTGTTCCGGCGACCCAGGGGCGGGGCGCCCCGGCTGGAGGACTTGCTGGAGGGCGTGTGTCTGATCCCCGGCGCGGGGGAGTTCGCCCTGGCGACCGAGGCGGTGCTGCGCCGCGAAGGGCTGACGCGGACGACGGCGGAGAACATGCACAACGGCGAGGGGCGGGCGGACCTGCTGGCGTCGCTGGATCAGCTTCAGGCGCAGCTGCCGAACCTGAAGCGGGTCAGTCTGGTGGTCGGCTGGTTCGGCAGCGACCTGAGGGCGGGGGAATGCCGGGTGCGGCCGGGGGTTGAGCGACGCGACAAGCCGACCGAGCCGCACGCCTGGTCGGTGGCGGGGCTGGGGCGCGCAGACGCCTATGTCGTCAGCCAGGTCGATGGGGCGCCGGCCTATGGCGGGACGCCTTCGGACGACAGCGTGCGCCAGGCGATCCGCGAGCTGAAGGCGCGGGGGCTGGAGGTGACGCTGTATCCGTTCGTCTTCATGGACTGCCCCGGTTATCCGTGGCGGGGGCGTGTGACGGGCCAGGACGGCGCCGGGGCGACGGCGGAGATGGCGGCGCTGTTCGGGACGGCGGCCGGCTGGGGTTTGCGGCGGATGGCGCTGCACTATGCGCGGATCGCGGCGGAGGAAGGGGCGCACGGGCTGCTGATCGGCTCGGAGATGCGGGGCGTGACCGGGACGCGGGATGCGGACGGGGGCTTTCCGGCGGTTCAGCAGTTCCGGGCGCTGGCGGCGGAATGCCGGGCGGTGGTCGGGGCGGGGGTGAAGCTGTCGTATGCGGCCGACTGGAGCGAATATTTCGGATGGCAGGCGGGCGGGGAGGTGGTGTTCCATCTGGATCCGCTGTGGGCCGATCCGAACATCGATTACGTCGCCATCGACTGGTATCCGCCTTTGACCGACTGGCGCGCGGGCGAGGGCGGAGTGGACGCGGGCGCGTGGGCGGGGGCGGCGGACCCGGCCTATCTGGCGGCCGGCGTCGCGGGCGGGGACGGGTTCGACTGGTTCTACGCCAGCGAGGCGGATCGGGCGGGGCAGGCACGGACGCGCATCGTCGATGGGGCGCATGGCGAAGACTGGGTGTTCCGGCCCAAGGACCTGAAGGGGTGGTGGTCGAACCTGCACCATGATCGGCCGGGCGGGGTCCGAAGCGCGACGCCGACGGCCTGGGTTCCGGGGATGAAGCCGGTCAGGCTGTCGGAGTTCGGCTGCGCGGCGGTGGACCGGGGCGGCAATGCGCCGAACCTGTTCCAGGACCCCAAGAGCAGCGAGAGCCATCGGCCGCCCGCCTCGACCGGCGCGCGCGACGATGGGGTGCAGCGGGCGGCGCTGGAGGCGGTGCTGGGGCATTTCGGCAAGGTGGAGAACAATCCGACATCGGCGGTCTATGGCGGGCGGATGCTGGAGGCGGCGGACGCCTGGTGCTGGGACGCCAGGCCCTATCCGGCGTTTCCGGCGCGAGGCGACGTCTGGGCCGATGCGGGGGCGTGGCGGGCCGGACACTGGCTGAACGGACGACTGGCGGGCGACGGGCGCGACCTGATCGCGGCGGTGCTGGCGCGGGGCGGACTGAAGCCGGACGAGATGTCGGTGGAGGGTGTCGAGGGGGCGGCGGCCGGCTATGTCATCGACAGGCCGATGCGGACGCGCGACGCGCTGGAGCCGCTGCTGGCCGCCTTCGACGTCGTGGCGGCGGAGCGGGACGGGCGGGTCGCGGTCAGGGGGCGGGCGGCGGTCGAGGGCGAACTGACGGCCGACGCCCTGGCCCTGCCCGAGCGGGGCGCGTCGGTCAGCGCGACGCGGACGCTGGAGGCGCGACCGTCAACGGTGCGGGTGCGCTACATCGACGAGACGGCGGACTATCAGACCGGGGCGGCGGTGGTGCGGTCCGACGACCAAGGCGCGACCGGGGGCGGGGTGGACCTGGATTTGCCGGTGGTGTGCGGGGGCGGCCTGGCAAAGGCGGCGGCGCTGGACGTGCTAACGGGGGCCGGGATGGAGGCCGTGACCGTGGCGCTGGGGCCGCTGGACGCCATGCGGCTGGAGCCGGGGGACATGGTGCGGCTGGATGGGCGCGCCGGTGACTGGCGGGTGATGCGGACGACGGCGGACGAGACGCCTTCGGCCGAGTTGGAGCCGGTGACGGAGCGGGCGCGGCAGGAGGACGACGGCGGCTGGCGCGGGGGCGAGGCGCCGACGGTGGTCGGGGCGCCGTTCCTGAAACTGCTGGACCTGCCGCCGCTGATGGGGGCGGAGGAAGACGGGCGGCCCGTGGTCGCGGCGGCGGCGGACCCCTGGCGGACGATGCGGTTGCACGCCGGTGCCAACGCCGATGTCCTGACGCCGCGCGCGGACATGGAGACGTCGGCCATGGTCGGGACCCTGGTTCAGGCCCTGGCGCCCGGCGTGCGTCATCGCTGGGATGCGGCGAATGCGGTCGTGGTTCAAATCGAAGGCGGGGAGCCGGAAAGCGCGGTCGAGGCGGCGGTGCTGGGCGGAGCAAACGCCGTGGCGGTCGAGACGGCGGCGGGGTGGGAGGTGATCCAGTATCGATCCGCCGCCCTGGTCGGGCCGGGGACATGGCGGCTGACGAACCTGCTGCGGGCGCAGCAGGGAACCGAGGTCGAGATGAGGGCCGGGGCGGCGCAAGGGGCGACGGCGGTGTTTCTGGACGGTCGGCTGGCGCGGGCCGAGATCGGGCGCGGCGAGCGGGGGCTGCCGCTGGTCTGTCGCGCGGGACCGGCGGGCGCGGCGCCGGGCGGCGCAGGGTTCCGGGAGGTCGGCTTCACCCCGGCGGGCGTCCATGCGCGGCCGTGGTCGCCGTGCGGCCTGACGGTCGAGACGACGGACGCGGGGCGGATCGTGCGCTGGACGCCGCGCGTGCGCCTGTATGGCGACGGCTGGGACGGCGAGCCGGCGGCGGTCGATCCGCTTCGGTTCCGAGGCAGGGTGCTGGACGGCGAAGGGCTGGTGAGGACGTTCGAGGTGGAGGGGAGCAGCCTGCTGTATCCGCTGGCGGCGTTCGCGGCGGACTTTCCGCAGGGACCGGGGGGCGAGGCGCGGATCGCCGTGGCGCAATGGGGCGAGGGCTTCGGCTGGGGCGTGGAGGCGTCGGTCGGGCTGGAAATCGGTCTGGTCTGACGAAATATGACGGACCCGGCCCTTTGCGGGGGCGGGGGCATGGCTTAACTGACGGCCCATCGGTTTTCAGTTGGAGCGACAACGCACGTGGCAGGCGATCCCTACAAGGAACTGGGCGTTTCGAAGGGCGCGAGCGCGGACGAGGTCAAGAAGGCGTACCGCAAGCTCGCCAAGGAACTGCACCCCGACAAGAACCCCGGCGACAAGATCACCGAGGACAAGTTCAAGCGGGTGACCGCCGCCTTCGACATCCTGGGCGACAAGGACAAGCGCGCCAAATACGACGCGGGCCAGATCGACGGCGACGGCAACGAACAGTATCGCGGCTTTGGCGGAAGCGGCGGGGGACGCGCGGGCGGCAATCCGTTCGGACAGGGGGGCAATCCCTTCGGTCAGGGCGGCGGGCCGGGCGGACGGGCCAACTTCGAGGGCGTCGATCTGGACGACCTGTTCGGCATGTTCGGCGGCGGGGGGCGTCAGCGCGGGGCGCGCGATTTCACCGCGCGCGGCCAGGACGTGAAGGCGACGCTGGACATCAGCCTGGAAGACGCCATCGCCGGGGCGACGCGCCGGATTCAGTTCTCGGACGGGCGCACGCTGGACGTGACCATCCCCAAGGGGGCGTCGGACGGCCAGACCATCCGTCTGCGCGGGCAGGGCGCGCCGGGCCGGGGCGCGGAGAACGGCGACGCCCTGATCGAGCTCAAGATCGAGGCGCACCCGATCTATCGTCGCGAAGGCGCGGACCTGACGATGGACCTGCCGATCTCGGTCCCCGACGCGGTGCTGGGCGCCAAGGTGCGCGTGCCGACGCCGGAGGGGGCGGTGCAGATGACGATCCCGGCCGGCTCGAACACGGGCAAGGTGCTGCGACTGAAGGGGCGCGGCGCGTTCGCCCAAGGGCGGCGCGGGGATCTGCTGGCCAAGCTGGTGGTCACGCTGCCGGAAGAGCCGGATCACACGCTGACGCAGTTCGCCGAGGACTGGCGCGCCAAGCGGCCCTATACGCCGGGGCGTTGAGCGCGCCGGCCGAGGAGACGATCATGATTGTGAAGCCCGATGTGAAGCCGGCGCGGCCGTGGTTCTCGGCCGGACCGACGGCCAAGCGCGCGGGCTATGCGCTGGGCGACCTGCCGTCCGACCTGCTGGGGCGCGGCATACGCGCGCCGGAGGTGGAGGAGCGGTTCGCCCATGGTCTGCGCCTGACGCGCGAGGTGCTGGAAGTCCCCGACAGCCATGTGATGCTCTATACGCCGGGGTCCGACACGGGCGCGGTCGAGGCGGCGCTGTGGGGGATGCTGGGCGCACGGCCGGTGCAGGTAGTGGCCTATGAGAATTTCGGCCTGACCTGGCTGGCGGACGTGAAGGATCATCTGGGGCTGGAGCCCGAGGCCCTGACGGCGCCGTGGGGCGAACTGCCCGACCTGTCGCGGGCGGACTGGTCCAGGGATGTGATCTTTCCCTGGAACGGTACGACGTCTGGCGTGCGCGTGCCGGACGCCGACTGGATCGCGGACGATCGCGAGGGGCTGGCCATCTGCGACGCCACCTCGGCCGCCTTCGCCATGCCGCTGCCGTACGACAAGCTGGATGTGGTGACGTTCAGCTTCCAGAAGGCGCTGGGCGGCGAGGCGGGCATCGGGGTGATGGTGCTGTCGCCGCGCGCGGTGGAGCGGCTGGATACATATCGGCCGGATCGGCCCATCCCCAAGCTGCTGCGTCTGACCGATGGTCAGGGCCGGTTCGACCGGGTGCTGGCGGACGGGGTGGCGATCAACACCTTCTCGGTTCTGACGCTGGAAGACTGGATCGACGCCCTGGGCTGGGCGCGCGACATCGGGGGTTTGAGCGAACTGATCCGGCGGACGAACGCCAACTATGCGGCGTTGGCGGCGTGGGTCGAGAAGACCGACTGGATCGACTTCCTGCCCGAACGGCCCGAGATCCGTTCGACGACGTCGGTGTGCCTGAAGTTCGTCGATCCGCGCGTGACGCGCCTGGAAGACAAGGCGCAGAAGGCTTTCGTTTCGCGCTTCAAGGCGCTGCTGGAGAATGAGGCGGCGGTGTTCGACATGGAGCCGCACCGCAATGCGCCGCCGGGCCTGAGGCTGTGGTGCGGTTGCACCGTCGAGACTGCCGATGTGATCGCGGCGACGCCTTGGCTGGAATGGGCGTTCCAGACGGCGGCGAACGAGGTCGGATAATCCGACTTCTGGGACGACACCGGACGATTCCCCCGCTATAGGCTGCGCCCGCATTCGAAGGCGGAGAAGTGCTTTGGCGAACGTGGCGGTGGTCGGCGCTCAGTGGGGCGACGAGGGCAAGGGCAAGATCGTGGACTGGCTGTCCAACCGCGCCGACATGGTGGTGCGGTTCCAGGGCGGCCATAACGCGGGCCATACGCTGGTCGTGGACGGCAAGGTCTATAAGCTGGCGCTGCTGCCTTCGGGCGTGGTGCAGGGCAAGCCGTCGATCATCGGCAATGGCGTGGTGGTGGACCCCTGGCATCTGGTCGGCGAGATCGAGAAGATTCAGGCGCAGGGGGTGGCGATCACGCCCGATATCCTGACCATTGCCGACAACGCCTGCCTGATCCTGCCCATCCACCCCGCGCTGGACGTGGCGCGCGAGGCGGCGGCGAGCGCGCCGGGGGCCAAGATCGGCACGACCGGACGCGGCATCGGCCCGGCCTATGAGGACAAGGTGGGGCGTCGCGCCATCCGCGTCTGCGACCTGGCCAACGCAGACGATCTGAAGGTCAAAATCGACCGTCTGCGCTCGCACCACGATCCGCTGCGCGCCGGCCTGGGGCTGGAGCCGATCGATCCCGAGGCGCTGCTGGCGCAGTTGCTGGAGATCGCGCCGAAGATCCTGCCCTATGTGAAGCCCGCCTGGCGCGTGCTGGATCAGGCGCAGAAGGACGGCAAGC
This sequence comes from Brevundimonas sp. UBA6550, assembly GCF_002434505.1. Classification (GTDB taxonomy): domain Bacteria; phylum Pseudomonadota; class Alphaproteobacteria; order Caulobacterales; family Caulobacteraceae; genus Brevundimonas. The sequence continues at coordinate 206,522 of NZ_DJKE01000001.1, read as the reverse complement.
GCGTGCTGTTCGAGGGCGCGCAGGGCGCCTTCCTGGACGTGGACCACGGCACCTATCCCTATGTCACCAGCTCGAACACCGTGGCGGGACAGGCGGCGGCAGGGTCGGGCGTCGGTCCGCGCGGCGTCGGCTATGTGCTGGGCATCGTGAAGGCCTATACGACCCGCGTGGGCGAAGGACCGTTCGCCTGCGAACTGAACGACGAGGTCGGAGAGCATCTGGCGACCGTGGGCCGCGAGGTCGGGGTGAACACCGGGCGCGCCCGCCGCTGCGGCTGGTTCGACGCCGTGCTGGTCCGCCAGTCGGTGGCGATAAACGGCATCGACGGGATCGCCCTGACCAAGCTGGATGTGCTGGACGGGCTGAAGACGCTGAAGATCTGCGTCGGCTACAAGGTCGATGGCGAGGTGCTGGACTATCTGCCCTCAAGCCTGAAGGCCCAGGGCGCCGCCGAGCCGGTGTTCGAGGAGTTGGAAGGCTGGAGCGAAAGCACGGCCGGGGTCCGCAGTTTCAAGGACATCAACGCCAACGCCATCAAATATGTGCGTCGGATCGAAGAGCTGATCGGGGCGCCGGTGGCGCTGTTGTCGACCAGCCCGGAGCGGGACGACACCATACTGATGCGCGACCCCTTCCAGGGCTGATCGGGCGCAACGGCGGATTCAACAGGCTTTAACCCAGGCGCGGTAAGCATAAGGCTCAAACCCGGAGCCGGACGTGTTCTCTACCAACGCCAGAACCCTGAGCCGCATAGAGCCCGCGATTAGGCGCGTGGTGATCGTCGATCCCAACATGTCCGCCGTTCGGTTGCTGACCGACATCATGAAGGGGATGGGCGCGCGCGAGGTCTATAGCGAGAGCGACGAGGAGCGGGCGCTGGAGCTGCTGCGCGACGTCGAGCCGGGCGTAATCTTCACCGAACGGTCGGGCGAGACGCTGAACGGCGAGACCCTGGCGCGGCGCGTTCGGCGTTCCAGCATGTCGTGCCGGATGTCGCCGATCATCATGGTGACGGGCGAGGCCACGGCCGCCGCCATCAAGGGCGCGCGCGACGCCGGCGTCCATGAGTTTCTGAGAAAACCCTTCACGACTGGCGACCTGTTCAAACGGGTCGAGAACGTCGCCCTGAAGCCGCGCCCGTGGATCGAGGCGGTCGGCTACGTCGGGCCGGATCGGCGCCGCTTCAACTCGGGCGAATACACCGGGGCCAAGAAGCGCCGCAGCGATGGCGCAGCTGGCGGAGCGGCGGAAATGCGCGATCAGGCGACGCGCATCCTGGTTTCGGCCCTGTCCCAGTTCGAGCAGGATCCGTCGCAGGCGACGCGCGCCATCCGCCAGCAGGTCGAGACCTTGAACGGTCTGGCGATCAAGGCGTCGGACGCCAAGCTGGTGATGGTGGTGGCCACGCTGCAGGCCTATCTGGCGACCGGGCAGGTGACCAAGGCCGGGCTGATGCAGCCGGTCAACGCGGTGGTGAACGCCGCCCGCGCCGCAGACGCCGAGCCGATGGCCAGGGCGTCCTGAGGCGCAGACGAACGGCTCAGATCAGGCGTCGACCAGATTACGCTCTTCGGCGGCGGCGCGCATGGCCTTCTGCAGCTTCTCGAAGGCGCGGACCTCGATCTGACGCACGCGCTCGCGCGACACGCCGTATTGACCAGCCAACTCTTCCAGCGTGACCGGATCGTCCTTGAGGCGACGTTCGGTCAGAATGTGCTTCTCGCGGTCGGTCAGTTCTTCCATGGCCTCCTGGAGCAGGCTCATGCGGATGCCCTTTTCCTCGTCGTCGGCGAGTTGGGTTTCCTGAGAAACGGCCGTGTCGTCGGCCAGCCAGTCCTGCCATTCGCTTTCGCCATCGGCGCGCAACGGCGCGTTCAACGAGGCGTCGCCGCCGAGACGGCGGTTCATATTGGTGACTTCCTCTTCCGATACGCCCAGCTTGGTGGCGATGGCGGACAGGTGTTCGGGGTGCAGGTCGCCTTCCTCGAAGGCCGAGATCTGGCTCTTGGCCTTGCGCAGGTTGAAGAACAGCTTCTTCTGCGCGGCGGTGGTGCCCATCTTCACCAGCGACCAGCTGCGCAGGATGTATTCCTGGATCGAGGCGCGGATCCACCACATGGCGTAGGTGGCCAGGCGGAAGCCCTTGTCCGGGTCGAACTTCTTGACGGCCTGCATCAGGCCGACGTTGCCCTCGGAGATCACTTCGCCGATCGGCAGTCCGTAGCCGCGATAGCCCATGGCGATCTTGGCCACAAGACGAAGGTGAGAGGTGACGAGACGGTGGGCGGCCTCGGGATCCTGGTGCTCGGACCAACGTTTGGCGAGCATGAACTCCTCGTCCTTGGTCAGCATCGGAAACTTGCGGATTTCCGTCAGATAACGCGACAGGCCTTGTTCAGGCGACATCACCGCGAGCGTACTATTGGCAGCCATATACAGGTCCCTCCGACCGTCTTGAACGAGCGGGCTCTTCGCTGTCGATCACGCGCGTGCATCGACGTCTCACCCCTCAACCGGTCAAATGGCGATGGGTTGCCGCCTTTTGTAGAGGCGGAAGGTCACACGAAGGCGTGACCGTGACCCGTGCGCCACTCGCGCCGACCGAGGTCGCATGTGGGAACGGGTCCGTTGCTATTCAAGACCCGCTTGCGTTCATAGGCCGAGAATGCCCCGATAGGTCGGATGGACGACATCGGCCTGATCCGGGTGCTTCTGAAGATAGGCCGAAAAGAAGGGACAGACCGGCAGGATCAACAGGTCGCGGGCCCGGGCGTCGGCCAGCACGTGCCGGGCAAGGCGGCTGGCGATGCCCCGGCCTTCCAGACGCTCGGGCACCAGGGTCTCGGTGATCATCAGATTGGGCGGCGAGAGATTGTAGGTGACGACGGCCAAATCGCCCTCCACGGGCAGTTCGTAGCGTTTCAGTTCGGCATTGTCGCGGATGTCGGGGTCAAGCATGGCGGTCCTCAGAGTTCGCGAAGCAGGGCTTCCAGCGCCAGCATATCAGCGGGCGGGGCGGTTTCGAAACGCAGCCGTTCGCCGGTGACGGGGTGGACGAAGCCGAGCACGGCGGCGTGCAGGGCCTGACGGGCCAGTCCGGCTTCGGCGATGGCGGCGCGGACAGGGGCGGCGGGACTGCCCGACCCATAGACGGCGTCGCCGAGAATGGGCGACCCTTTGGACGATAGATGCACGCGGATCTGGTGTGTCCGGCCCGTGTGCAGGGTGCAGGCGACGCGGGCGGCCAAAGGCGCGCCGCCGGCCTTGGCGGGTTCGCCGAAGGTCGTCTGGACGACATAGTCGGTGATGGCCTCGCGGCCGCCGGCCTTTAGAACCGCCATCTTCTTGCGATCCCCGGTGGATCGGCCGATGCGGGTGTGGATACGGCCGGTCGTGGGCGAGGGGGCGCCGCGCGTCAGGGCGATGTAGGTGCGTTCGATGTCGTGGGTCGCGAACAGGGCGGACAGGCCCGCATGGGCGCGGTCGGTTTTGGCGGCGACCATGACGCCGGAGGTGTCCTTGTCCAGCCGGTGGACGATTCCGGGACGGGCCACGCCGCCGATGCCCGACAGGCTGTCGCCGCAATGCGCCAGAAGAGCGTTGACCAGGGTGCCGTCGGGCGTGCCGGGCGCCGGGTGGGCGGCCATGCCCGCGGGCTTGTCGATGACGATCAGGTCCGCGTCCTCGTAGAGGACGGTCAGGGGAATGGCCTGCGGTTGGGGCGTGGCGGGCGCGACGGGCGGCAGGGCGACGCTATAGAGGCCGGGCTGGGCCTTGGTCGATCCGCCGGTCAGGACCGCGCCGTCGCGGGTGACGGCGCCCTCGGACAGCAGGGCCTGGAGCCGGGCGCGCGACAGGGTGGGAAAGGCATCGGCCAGCGCCTTGTCCAGGCGGAGGCCGGCGGCGTCGATGCGCGCCTGCAGCACCTCGGCGGGTGCGCCCGGGGCGGACAGGTCGTCGTCGTCGGTCAGGTCAGGATCGGACACGGTTCTCCCTAGCATGAAGGGCCGCTTGCGCGAGGGGCGAGCGTCGTTCGATAGTGACGCCTGGGGGCGTTGAGGGAACTATCCAATGAGGCGATGGATCATCGCGGCCGGAGTCGTCGGCGGACTGACGGTCGGGGGCGGATGGCTGGCGGGCTGCTCCACCATGAGCAAGGATCAGTGTCTGGCCGGCGCCTGGGGCGAGAAGGGCTATGCCGACGGCGCGGCTGGCTATCCGATGACGCGGCTGGACGACCACGCCAGGGCCTGCGCCAAATATCAGGTCGCGCCGAACTCCGCCGCCTATGATTCGGCGCGCCAGGATGGCTTGCGGTCCTATTGCACCTTCGAGCGGGGTTGGGAGGAAGGTCGGTCGGGCAATACCTATTACGGCGTCTGTCGGCCGCAGGAGGAGCAGGCCTTCCTGCCCGCCTATCACGACGGCTTGCGACTGCATGAGGTCGAGGCGGCGTTCGAGACGGCGGAAAGCGCGCTGAACAGCGCCGAGGCCCGGATCGAGAATCGCCAGGACAAGCTGGAAGCCAAGGAGCGCGAACTGGACGGCGAGGGCCTGACGGACCAGGAGCGGGAGCGCATTCGCAATCGCATCCAGGAGGTCCGGGGTGAAATCCGAGAGGCGCGTCGCGACGCCAGGGATTCGCGCGACGCCCTGGATCGCGCCGAATGGGACGTTCGCCGGGTGCGGCGCGAACTGAGCGGCCGCTACCCGGTCTAGACGTGCTTTAGGCCGCCTTGACGGCGGCGCCGCGGAAGGACGGATCCAGGTCGCCGGAAGCATAACGCTTGGCCATCTGGGCGGTGGAGAGCGGTTGGATTTTGGACGCCTGGCCCTCGCAGCCGAACTGCTGGTAGCGCTCCATGCAGAGTTTCTTCATCGCCTCCTTGGCGGGCTTCAGATAGTAGCGCGGGTCGAACTCGCCCGGCTTCTCCATCAGCGCCTTGCGGATGGCGCCGGTGATGGCCATGCGGTTGTCGGTGTCGATATTGACCTTGCGCACGCCGTGCTTGATGCCGCGCTGGATTTCCTCGACCGGCACGCCCCAGGTCTGAGGCATTTCGCCGCCGTACTGGTTGATGATGTCCTGCAGGTCCTGCGGCACCGAAGAACTGCCGTGCATCACCAAATGGGTGTTGGGCAGGCGGCGGTGGATTTCTTCGATCACATTCATGGCGAGGACGTCGCCGTCCGGCTGGCGCGTGAACTTGTAGGCGCCGTGGCTGGTGCCCATGGCGATGGCCAAGGCGTCGACCTTGGTGGCGGCGACGAAGTCCACGGCCTGATCCGGGTCGGTCAGCAGTTGCGAGTGATCCAGCTTGCCTTCGAAGCCGTGGCCGTCCTCGGCCTCGCCCATGCCGGTTTCCAGCGAACCCAGAACGCCCAGCTCGCCCTCGACCGAGACGCCGCAGGCGTGGGCCATTTCGGTGACGCGACGGGTGACGTCGACATTGTATTCGTAGGAGGCGGGGGTCTTGGCGTCCTCTTCCAGCGAACCGTCCATCATGACGCTGGTGAAGCCGTACTGGATGGCGGTGGCGCAGGTCGCCGGGCCGTTGCCGTGGTCCTGGTGCATACAGACCGGGATATGAGGATAGAGTTCGGCCAGGGCGTCGATCAGTTTGGCCAGGACGATGTCGTTGGCATAGTTACGGGCGCCGCGCGAAGCCTGGATGATGACCGGGGCGTTGACCTCGTGGGCCGCCTCCATGATCGCCAGACCCTGTTCCATATTGTTGATGTTGTAGGCCGGCAGGCCGTAGTCGTTCTCCGCCGCGTGGTCGAGCAGCTGTCGCAGCGTGATGCGCGCCATGATGATAGTCTCCTGAGCCGAATAGTCTTTTTTGATTGGGCGAAAGACTAGCCGCGCGGCGCGCCGAAGTCACGCCACGTTACAGCCGCCGGGCGGGCATTTCCGGCGGAAGCGCGCAGGCGTGATCCGCCTGCATCGCTAACCCATCAGGCGCGCAGGGCCTCGACGCCGGGCAGGGGCTTGCCCTCCATCCATTCCAGGAAGGCGCCGCCGGCCGTGGAGACGAAGGTCAGGTCCGCCGCGACGCCGGCATGGCCGACGGCCGCAACCGTGTCGCCGCCGCCCGCCACCGCGATCAGGGCGCCGGCCTTGGTGCGTTCGGCGACGTGCTGGGCGGCGGCGACGGTGGCGGCGTCGAAGGGCGGAACCTCGAACACGCCCAGCGGGCCGTTCCAGATCAGAGTTTTCGAGGCGTCGACGGCGGCGTTCAGGCGGGCGACAGTCTCGGGGCCGGCGTCCAGAATCTTGTCGTCGGCGGACAGGGCTGCGCCGGTCTTGACCGTGCGGGCGTCGGCGCCGGGCTTGACCTCGGTCGCCACGACGACATCGACGGGCAGCAGGATGTCGCAGCCCTTGGCCTCGGCTTCCGCCAGGATTTCGCGCGCGGTGTCGGCCATGTCCTTCTCGGCCAGCGAGCCGCCGATATCGACGCCTTGCGCATAGAGGAAGGTGTTGGCCATGCCGCCGCCGATGGCCAGCGCATCCAGCTTGCCGACCAGATTCTTCAGTAGATCCAGTTTGGTCGAGACCTTGGAGCCGCCGACGATGCCGATGACCGGCTTCTGCGGATTGCCGAGCGCGGCGTCCAGCGCATCCAGTTCGCGGCGCATCGATTCGCCGGCGTAGGCGGGAATGCGATGCGCGATCCCTTCGGTCGAGGCGTGTGCGCGGTGTGCGGCCGAGAAGGCGTCGTTGACATAGAGATCGCCCAGGTCGGCCAGCTTCTGGGCGAAGACCGGATCATTGGCCTCTTCCGCCGCATGGAAGCGCACGTTTTCCAGCAGGACGACGCCGCCGGCGTCCAGGTCGCGAATGGCCTCCACGGCGGGGCCGCCGATGCAGTCGTCGGCGAAGCGGACCGGCGCGCCGAGCAGTTCCTCCAGCGGTTGGACGACCGGCTTCAGGCTCATCGACGGAACGCGCTGGCCCTTGGGGCGGTCGAAGTGGGCCAATAGCGCGACCTTGGCGCCCGCGTCGCGCAGGCGCTGGATCGTCGGCAGGGCGACCCGCAGCCGGGTGTCGTCGGTGACATTGCCGCCCTCCATCGGGACGTTGAAGTCCACGCGGACCAGAGCCGTCTTGCCGGCGAGGGAGCCCAGGTCGTTGGGGGCGTCGTCGAGGGTGCGGAAGGTCATGTTGGTTTCCCTGTCTCCTCCCCGTCGCGAAGCGATGGGGAGGTGGCGCGGCGCGCCTGCGCCGTGACGGAGGGGCTCTGGCCCCGAGTTCGGTGCGGTGGAAAGAGCCCCTCCACCACTTCGTGGTCCCCCTCCCCACGCTGTGGGGAGGAGACGTTTTCGGCTTACAGGAACTTCGCCATCTGCAGCGCCGTGTCGCTCATGCGCGTCGCGAAGCCCCATTCGTTGTCGTACCAGCTCAGCACGCGGGCCAGTTTGCCGTCGACGACCTGGGTCTGGGGCAGGGCGGCGGTGGAGGAGGCGGCGATGTGGTTCAGGTCGTGCGACACAAGCGGATCGGTCGTGGTGAACAGGACGCCGTTCATCGGGCCGTCGGCGGCGGCCTGAAGCGCCGCGTTGATCTCCTCGACCGTGACCTCGCGACCGGCGACGACCTTGAGGTCCACGACCGAGACGTTCGGGGTGGGGACGCGGATCGAAGAGCCGTCCAGCTTGCCCTTCAGTTCCGGCAGGACAAGGCCCAGGGCCTTGGCGGCGCCGGTCGAGGTCGGGATCATCGACAGGGCGGCGGCGCGGGCGCGGTACAGGTCCTTGTGCATCGTATCCAGCGTCGGCTGATCGCCGGTGTAGGAGTGGATGGTGGTCATATAGCCGCGCTCGATGCCGAACAGGTCGTTCAGCACCTTGGCGACCGGGGCCAGGGCGTTGGTGGTGCACGAGCCGTTCGACACGACGATGTCGTCGGCGGTCAGGGTCTCGTGATTGACCTTGAAGACGATGGTCTTGTCGGCGCCGTCGGCTGGAGCCGAGACCAGGACGCGCTTGGCGCCGGCCTTCAGGTGGGCGCTGGCCTTGTCCTTGGAGGTGAAGATGCCGGTGCATTCGAAGGCGATGTCCACCTTCAACTCGGCGTGCGGCAGATTGGCCGGATCACGATCGGCCGTCACCTTGATCTTGCCCGTGCCGACGTCGATCCAGTCCTCGCCCGACGTCACCGTGCCGGGGAAGCGGCCGTGAACCGAATCGTAGCGGAACAGGTGGGCGTTGGTCTCGACCGGCCCCAGATCGTTGATCGCCACCACTTCGATGTCCTTGCGGCCATGCTCGACAATCGAGCGAAGGACGAGACGGCCGATGCGGCCGAAGCCGTTAATGGCGACGCGGACGGTCATGATGGAAGGCTCCTCTGAACGGATAGGTGTGACGCTTATATAGGTGGGCGTCTCAATGGAGCGGTCGGGCGCGGCTTGCAACCCTGAGCCTGTAACATGATGTGATGAACGGTTACGCTTCGAGGCGGCCGGTCCATGTCGGAGGCAAGAAACACCCCGCGAGGGGCGTTGCGGCGCCTATTGAGCAAAATTTTTGCGACAGGGCTTGTGCGGGTTCGGGCGGTATGGTTTCTTGGCGTCAGACAGGGAGCCGCCCGTGGCCACGATGATGCGCGACATGATGAAGGGAAGCACCGCCGCGGCGGTCGCGGCCGTTCGCGCGCCCGTCGGCCTGGAAAGCCCCGTATTCCTGATTACCCTCGTACTTCTCGGCCTGCTTACGCAAGCGGCGTGGATGCACGCGACCTGACCTAAACGCACTCAGGATCGCCTCGCACCACCCCGCCTCCGAAAGGAAGCGGGGTTTTTAGTGCGCGGCGGTTCGAAACGAACCGGACCGATGACGCAAGATTCTACCTCTCAGCCCAGAAAGCCCAACGCGCGCAGCGCGGCGGTGACGGCCGGCCCGAACCGGGCCGCCGCCCGCTCGTATCTGCGGGCCGCCGGCATGCAGGACGCCGACTTCGACAAGCCGATGATCGGCATCGTCAACACCTGGTCGACGGTCACGCCGTGCAACATGCACTTGGACCGCCTGGCCAAGGACGTGCGTGCGGGCATCGTGGCGGCTGGCGGCTATCCGGTCGACTTCAACACCATCGTGGTCACCGACGGCATCTCGATGGGCACGGCGGGGATGAAAGCCTCGCTGATCAGCCGCGAGGTCGTCGCCGACTCGATCGAACTGGCCATCGAGGGCCACCAGCTGGACGGCGTGGTCTGCATCGTCGGCTGCGACAAGACGATCCCGGCGGCGGCCATGGCCCTGGCGCGGATGGATATCCCCGGCCTGGTCTATTACGGCGGCACCATCATGCCGGGCGTCTTGCCCGCTCCTGGGGGGACCAAGGAGGTCTCGGTCCAGGAGGTGTTCGAGGCCATCGGCGCCCATTCGGCCGGCGCGCTGGACGATGCGGGTCTGAAGGCGGTCGAGAGCGCCGTCTGCCCCGGCGCCGGCGCCTGCGGTGGGCAGTTCACGGCCAACACCATGGCCATGGCCCTGTCGGTCATGGGCATCAGCCCCATGGGCGCCAATGACGTGCCCGCCGTCGATCCGAACAAGGGGGCCGAGGGTGAGCGCTGCGGCCGCATCATCGTCGAGCGCGTCTTCGCCGGGGACACGGCCCGCAAATACATCACCCGCGCCAGCCTGAAGAACGCCGCCGTCGCCGTCTCGGCCTCGGGTGGATCGACCAATGCGGTCATGCACCTGACGGCCATCGCGGCGGAAGCCGGCGTCGATTTCGGCGTCGAGGACTGCCACCAGGCCTGCGTCGAGGCGCCGGTCATCTGCGACCTGAAGCCGGGCGGCCGTTTCCTGGCCTCGCACCTGTTTGCCGCCGGCGGCACCCGCTTGGTCGCGCAGCGGATGGCCGAGGCCGGCAAGATCGTAAACACCCCCACCGTCACCGGCCGCAGCCTGTTCGCCGAGGCGGCCGAGGCCGAGGAGACGCCGGGCCAGGTGGTGGTCACATCTTTCGACGCGCCGGTGATGGAACGCGGCAGCTTCGCGGTCATCTACGGCGATGTCGCTCCCGAAGGCGCGGTCATCAAGCTGACGGGCCACAAGGTCGACACGTTCGAAGGTCCGGCCTGCGTCTTCGACTCCGAGGAAGACGCCTTCCACGCGGTTCAGGACGGAACGGTGGGCGAAGGCGACGTCATCATCATCCGCTACGAAGGGCCCAAGGGCGGTCCCGGAATGCGCGAGATGCTGCAGGTCACCGCCGCCCTGAAGGGCCGCAAGATCGACAATGTCGCCCTGCTGACCGACGGCCGCTTCTCGGGCGCCAGCTATGGCTTCGTCGCCGGCCACGTCTCGCCGGAAGCCGCCGTCGGCGGCCCGATCGCCCTCATCCGCGATGGTGACCGCATCACCATCGACGTCACCAACCGCCGGATCGACGTCAATGTCGACCTGGCGACGCGCCGGGCGGGCTTTACGCCCCACGTAGTCCGCCCGGCGCGAGGCGTCTTCGCCAAATACCGCGCCTCGGTCGCCTCGGCCGCCCAGGGCGCCGTCACCATTCCCAACCCGCCGCCGGCTCAAGTTCCGGCATCCCACAAGACCAACGCTGCTCAGGACGCCTGATCCCCATGGCCATCACCATCTACACCAATGAAGACATCAAGCCGGGCGCCATCGCCGGTCAGCGCATCGCCATCATCGGCTACGGCTCGCAGGGCCGGGCTCACGCCCAGAACCTGCGCGACAGCGGCCATGACGTGGTCGCCGGCGTCCGTCACGGCGGCACGGGCTGGAAACACGCCACCGAGGACGGCATCGCGACCGCCGAGCCGGCCGAGGCCGTCAAGGGCGCCGACATCATCTCCATCCTGACGCCGGACATGGTTCAGGGCGAGGTCTATCGCGACATCGTCGAACCGAACGCCAAGCAAGGCTCGGCCCTGCTGTTCGCCCACGGCTTCTCGATCATCTACGAGCGCGTCAAACCGCGCGAGGACATGGATGTCATCCTGGTGGCGCCCAAGGGGCCGGGCGATCTGGTCCGCCGCGAGTTCCAGCGCGGGCGCGGCGTGCCTTCGCTGTTCGCCATCGAGAACGACGCGACGGGCAAGGCCCGCGACCGGGCCATGGGTTACGCCAAGGGCAACGGCGGCGCGACCGGCGGCCTGCTGGAGACCACCTTCCGCGAAGAGACCGAGACCGACCTGTTCGGCGAACAGGCGGTGCTGTGCGGCGGCGCCAAGGAACTGGTCATCCAGGGCTTCAACACCCTGGTCGAGGCCGGCTACCAGCCCGAGATCGCCTATTTCGAATGCTTGCACGAACTGAAGCTGATCGTGGACCTGTTCTACGAAGGCGGCATCTCCAAGATGCACCACTTCATCTCGGAAACGGCCAAATACGGCGCCGTCGCCAGCGGCCCGCGCGTGGTCAACGAAGAGACCAAGGCCCGCATGAAGACCATTCTGGACGAGATCCAGAGCGGAACCTTCGCCAGGAACTGGATCGCCGAGAACGAGGCCGGCAAGCCGCAGTACGAAGCCTGGCTGAAGGCGGACCGCGAAAGCCAGATCGAGCAGGTCGGCGCGCGTCTGCGCGAGCGCATGGCCTGGCTGAACACGCCCAAGGCCGAAGCGGCCTGAGCGCCGCCTGAACGACCGACAGCATAGATCGCATGACCGTGATGACCGCCGCCGCCTTCAAACCTCAAGCCGAGGCCGCTCCCCAATCGGGGGCCCGCCTGCTGGTCTCCACCCTGGAGCGGCTGGGGGTGGAGGTGGTGTTCGGCTATCCGGGCGGCGCCATCATGCCGGTCTATGACGCGCTGGCCGGCTCCAAGCTGAAGCACATCCTGGTCCGTCACGAGCAGGGCGCGGCCTTCGCCGCCGACGCCTATGCGCGCAAGAGCGGCCGGGTCGGGGTGTGCATGGCCACTTCCGGCCCCGGCGCCACCAATCTGGTCACCGGCATCGCAAACGCGATGATGGATTCGGTGCCGATGGTCTGCATCACCGGCAACGTCGCCCAAGGGCTGATGGGCACCGACGCCTTCCAGGAGATCGACATCCTGGGCGTCACCCTGCCGATCGTGAAACACTCGATCCTGGTCCGCGACGCCGCCCAGGTTCCGGCCGCGATCGAGGAGGCGTTCCACATCGCCGCCTCGGGCCGTCCTGGCCCGGTTCTGGTCGACCTGCCCAAGGACGTGCAGTTCGCCACGACCGGCGAGGACTATGGCTTTTCCATTCCGAACACGACGGCGCCGGTCGATCACGAGGCCATCGCCGCGGCCGAGGCGGCGATCCGCGCGGCCCGCCAGCCCCTGATCTACATCGGCGGCGGGGTGAAGATCGGTGGAGCGACCGAGGCGGTGCGCGCCTTCGCCCAGGCGACCGACATCCCTCAGGTCTCGACCCTGAACGCCCTGGGCACGATCCCGACGGATGCGCCCGGAATGCTGGGCATGTTGGGCATGCACGGCACACGCGCCGCCAACCATGCGGTTCAGGACAGCGATCTGCTGATCGTCGTCGGCGCCCGTTTCGACGACCGCGCGACGGGCAAGCTGGCCGAGTTCGCGCCCAACGCCCGCATCGTTCATTTCGACATCGACGCCTCCGAAGTCGGCAAGCTGCGCAGCGCCAATGTCGCCGTCGTCGGCGAACTGCGCGAAGGCGTCGAGGCCCTGACCCAGCGGATGCAGGCCGGCGCGGCGCTGGACATCCAGACCTGGGCCGACGATTGCGCGCGCGCCGCCGAGGCGGGCGCTCACCCTTATGACGCGCCGGGCGAGGGGGTCTATGCCCCGGCCCTGCTGAAGGAAATCTCGGAAGCGGCGGGCGATGATTTCGTCGCCGCCTGCGATGTGGGCCAGCACCAGATGTGGGCGGCCATGCATTGCCGCTTCGCCCGGCCCGAAGCGCACATCACCTCGGGCGGCCTGGGGGCCATGGGTTTTGGTCTGCCCGCCGGCATCGGCGCCAAGCTGGCCGACCCGTCCGCGACGGTTGTCACCATCGCCGGCGACGGCGGCTTCATGATGAACATCCAGGAGCTGGCGACGCTGAAGCGTTACGGCATCCCGCTGAAGATCGTGCTGATCGACAACTCCAGCCTGGGCCTGGTGCGCCAGTGGCAGGAGCTGTTCTTCGCCGAGAACTATTCCGAGATCGACCTGTCCGACAATCCGGACTTCGTGAAGGTCGCCGAAGCCTTCGGCGTCGAGGCCTTCCGTATCGATCGCCGCGATCAGGTGTCGAACGGCATCCAGCGCCTGCTGGCCGCCGACGGCCCCTGCCTGGCCCATGTGGTCATCGACCCCCGAGACAATGTCTGGCCGCTGGTTCCGCCGGGCAAGAACAACGCTGAAATGATGGAGGGCTCCTGAGATGAGCGACACGATCCACATCCAGATCGACCGTGCGGATGGTTCGCTTCAGCGTCTCATCGGCCTTGTGGAACGCCGGGGCTTCCACATCGACGGGATCAACATGTTCGATGAGGGCGCGTTCCGCCGTATCGCCCTGACCGTGCGGGGCCGCGATGGCGGCCGCTGCATGGACAACCTGGGTCGCCAGATCGACCGGCTGTTCGGCGTGCGCCGCATCAGCAACGACATTATTCAATCCGAGGCCGCGTGATGACCACCCCCGAAGAGGTCCGAGTATCGGGCGTATCGCGCACCGAGCAGATCGCGGCCGATCCCAACCGCGTCATCATCTTCGACACCACGATGCGGGACGGAGAGCAGGCGCCCGGCTTCTCCATGTCCGGTCAGGCCAAGGTGAAGATGGCCCAGGTCCTGACGGACCTGGGCGTCGACGTCATCGAGGCCGGCTTCGCCGCCGCCTCGCCGGGCGACGAGGACTGCATCCGCCGCGTGGCAGGCGAGGTGGAGGGGCCGATCTTCTGCTCCCTGTCGCGGGCCAATGAAAAGGACATCGACGCCACCTTCCGCGCCCTGCAGCCGGCGCCCAGGGCCAATCGCCGCTGCCACGTCTTCCTGGCCACCAGCCCGATCCACCGGGCGGCCAAGCTGAAGATGTCGACCAATGAGGTGCTGTCGACCGCCGTGCGATCCGTGGAATACGCGGCCAGTCTGTTCGACGACGTGGAGTTTTCGGCCGAGGACGCCTTCCGCACCGAGCCGGAATTCCTGGCCGATGTGCTGGAGGCCGCCGCCGACGCCGGCGCCCGCACCCTGAACGTGCCCGATACGGTCGGCTATGCGACGCCGCAGGAGGTGCGCGACCGCTTCGCCGTCCTGGCCGCGCGGATCAAGCAGCGCCATCCGCACGTCATCTTCTCCACCCACTGCCATGACGACCTGGGCATGGCTGTCGCCAACTCCCTGGCGGCCGTCCAGGGCGGCGCGCGTCAGGTCGAGGGCGCGATCAACGGCATCGGCGAGCGGGCCGGCAACTGCTCGATCGAAGAAGTCATCATGGCGCTGAAGGTGCGCGAGGACCTGTATGGCGTCACGACCGGCGCCGACAGCCGCCATCTGGTGCGCGCCTCCAAGATCCTGTGCGAGATCACCGAGACGGTCATCGCGCGCAACAAGTCGGTGGTCGGGATCAACGCCTTCGCCCACGAGGCGGGCATCCATCAGCACGGGATGCTGGCCGACAGCCGCACCTATGAGATCATGCGGCCCCAGGACGTGGGCTTCGAGGGCAGCTGGTTCGTGCTGGGCAAGCATTCGGGCCGTCACGCCATCGCCAAGCGCGCCGAGACCATCGGCCGTCCCATCGAGGGCGAGCGTCTGGCCGCCGTCGTCGCCGGCTTCAAGCGCCGCGCCGACCAGATCGGCGAGATCAACGACGCCGAACTGATCGCCATCATCGACCAGGTGGACGGCGTTTCCGAGGTCGTGGCCCAGTATGCCTGATCCCAGGACCCTGTTCGACAAGGTGTGGGACGCCCACGTCGTGCGGTCGGAAACGGCCGACACGCCGGGGGTGCTGTATATCGACCTGCATCTGGTCCACGAAGTCACCAGCCCCCAGGCGTTCAGCGAGATCGAGGCGCGCGGGCTGAAGGTGCGCCGCCCCGACCGCACCTATGCGACCCTGGACCATTCGACCCCGACCCTGCCGGCGGGACTGAACGGTCTGAAACCCTATGTCACCGCCCAGGCCGAGGCCCAGGTGCACACGCTGGAGCGCAACTGCGCCGCCCACGGCGTGCCGCTGGCGGGATGGGATTCGGACGATCGCGGCGTGGTCCATGTCATGGGACCGGAACTGGGTCTGACACAGCCGGGCATGACGGTGGTGTGCGGCGACAGCCATACCGCGACCCACGGCGCCTTCGGAGCCCTGGCCTTCGGCATCGGCACCTCGGAGGTCGGCCATGTGCTGGCGACCCAGTGCCTGCTGCAGCGCAAGGCCAAGGCCATGCGGGTGACGGTGGATGGTCAACTGCAGCCGGGCGTCTCGGGCAAGGATGTCGCCCTGGCCGTCATCGCCGCCATCGGCTTCGGCGGCGGCACCGGCTATGTCATCGAATATGCGGGCGAGGCGGTGCGGTCGCTGGACATGGAAGGGCGGATGACCCTGTGCAACATGTCCATAGAAGCCGGCGCGCGGGCCGGCATGATCGCGCCGGACCAGAAGACCATCGACTGGCTGCGCGGCCGCAAGCACGTCCCCGCCGACTATGAGGCGGCGACGGCCGACTGGCTGAACATGGCCAGCGATCCGGGCGCGGTCTTCGACCAGGAGGTCGTGATCGACGGCGCGGCCATCCGTCCGATGGCGACCTGGGGCACGACGCCGGACGCGGGCGCGCCCATCGGCTCTCAGGTGCCGCAGCCACAGTCGGACTCGGACCGCAAGGCCATCGCTTATATGGGCTTCACCCCCGGCGAGGCGACGACCAGCCAGCCGGTGGACGTGGTCTTCATCGGCTCCTGCACCAATGGTCGTTTGCCCGACCTGCGCGCCGCCGCCGACGTGCTGCGCGGTCGCAAGGTCAAACAGGGTCTGCGGATGCTGGTGGTGCCGGGCTCGGAGGCCGTGCGTCGCGACGCGGAGGCGGAAGGGCTGGATCAGGTCTTCATCGCCGCCGGGGCCGAATGGCGCATTCCGGGCTGTTCGATGTGCATCGCCATGAACGGCGATTTCGTCGCGCCGGGGCAGCTGGCGGTCTCGACCTCGAACCGCAATTTCGAGGGCCGTCAGGGAAAGGACGCCCGCACCATCCTGGCCAGCCCGGCCACGGCGGCCGCGACGGCGGTGGCCGGGGTCCTGACCGACCCGCGCGTCTATCTGAACGAGGCGGCCGCCCTCAAGCAGTCGAGCGCCGCGCGCGAGACGGTAGGAGCGCAAAATGTCTGAACCCTTCCAGGTCCTGACATCGAAGACGGTCACGCTCAGTCAGGCCAATATCGACACCGACCAGATCATCCCCGCGCGCTTCCTGACCACGACCACGCGCGAAGGGCTGGGCAAGGCCGCCTTCTATGACTGGCGCTACGAAGACGACGGCTCGGAAAAGCCCGAGGCCATTCTGAACCGCATCGACCCAGCCGAGCATCGCATTCTGCTGGCGGGACGGAACTTCGCCTGCGGGTCGTCGCGCGAACATGCGCCCTGGGCCCTGTTGGACTATGGGTTCCGGGCCGTGATCTCGACCGAGATCGCTGACATTTTTACATCTAATGCGTTGAAAAACGGCCTTCTGCCCATCGTCGTCAGCCAGGCCGTCTGGGACGATCTGGCGTCGCAGCCGGACCAGCCGGTCACGATCGACCTCCAGGCCAATCAGATCCAGCGCGGCAATGCCGAACCCGTGCCGTTCGGGGTCGAATCCTTCGCCCGCCAATGCCTGCTGGACGGGGTGGACACCCTGGGCTGGCTGCAATCAAACATGACCGAGATCGAAGCCTACGAGCGATCGAGAGAGACCGCCTGATGACCACCGCCGCCCCCAAGACCTACAATATCGTCGTCCTGCCGGGCGACGGCGTCGGACCCGAAGTGGCGGGCGCCGCCCGTCAGGTGCTGTCGGTCATCGCCGACTTCTACGGCCACCACTTCGCCTTCACCGAACATCTGATCGGCGGCGCGGCCATCGATGCCACGGGCGAGGCTCTGCCCGACGTCACCAGCGCCGCCTGTATCGAGGCCGACGCGGTTCTGCTGGGCGCGGTCGGCGGGCCCAAGTGGGACGGCGGCAAGGTGCGGCCCGAACAGGGGCTGCTGGCCATCCGCAAGGCGATGGGGCTGTTCGCCAATCTGCGTCCGCTGCAGGTCTCGCCGGTGATGGCGCACCGCTCGCCGCTAAAGAAGGAGATCGTCGAAGGCGTCGATCTGATCGTCTTTCGCGAACTGACCGGGGGCGTCTATTTCGGCAAGAAGACCCGCGACGAGAAGGGCGCCACCGACCTGTGCGAATATACGGTGGTGGAGATCGAGCGCGTCGCCCGCGCCGCCTTCCAGACCGCGCGCCAGCGTCGCGGCAAGGTGACGTCGGTCGACAAGGCCAATGTCATGGAGACCAGCCGCCTGTGGCGCGAGGTCGTGACCCGCATCCACGCCGAGGAATTCCCGGACATCCAGCTGGAGCACGCCCTGGTCGATTCCATGGCCATGCATCTGATCAGGAAGCCGCGCGATTACGACGTCATCCTGACCGAGAACATGTTCGGCGACATCCTGTCGGACGAGATTTCGGTGCTGGGCGGCTCCATCGGCTTGCTGCCGTCCGCCTCCCTGGGGACCCAGGGGCCGGGTCTGTTCGAGCCGATCCATGGTTCGGCGCCGGACATCGCCGGTCAGGACCTGGCCAATCCGGTGGGGGCCATCCTGTCGGCGGCCCTGCTGCTGCGCCACAGTCTGAAGTTGGAGGACGAGGCGGATTCGATCGAGGCCGCCGTCGCCGCCGTCCTGGCCGCCGGCGCCGTAACCGCCGATCTGGGCGGCGAACTGGGCACGCGCGCCGCCACCGAGGCCGTCATCGACGCCATCCGCGCCATCCACTGGGCGGCGGCGCACCGGGTGCAGATGCACTGGGCTTGAGGCTCGCCGACAAGGGCCGAGAATCCGTGCCTTAAGCTTGGCTTTTGCGGCAATCTGAAATCTCGTTTTCGGCGCAGGATCGAATGATCTTGCGCCTTGAACGTTTTGTGACCTGACCGTTGCAAGAATGTTGCGCTGTCGGCGCGCTTTCCTCTTGCGCGTCTCGCAATTGCGGTAAAACCTTCGCAACTGCGAGATTGCATAGGGGGTACTATTTCATGTCGCAGCTTGGAAACCGACTTATTGGGGCCGCCGGCCTCGTCCTTCCCACACTCTGTCTTATCGGCGCCGGCGCCGCCCAGGCGCAGACCGGAACGCCGGCCCTTCTGGGCCACCAGGCTCCGCTGGTGCTGGACAGCGCCGGGGCCTCCTGGCTCGGCACCTCCACCGCGCTGGTTCTGCTGATGACCCTCCCCGGTCTGGCGCTGTTCTACGGCGGCATGGTGCGCAAGAAGAACGTGATCGCCACCATCACCCAGTCCGTCGGCGTCTTCGCCGTGGTGTCGCTGGTGTGGTTCATCGCCGGCTACAGCCTGGCGTTCGGGGCCAATCCCTCGGCGGGCCTCCAGCCCTTCATTGGCAGCCTGGACATGCTGTTCCTGAACGGCGTCTCGTTGAAGACCGCCAACGCCCTGCTGCCGGGCATCCCCGAGTTCCTGTTCATCTCCTTCCAGATGACCTTCGCCATCATCACCCCGGCGCTGGTGACCGGCGCCTTCGCCGAGCGGATGAAATATTCGGCGCTGCTGCTGTTCACCGCCCTGTGGTCGCTGCTGGTCTATGCGCCGATCTGCCACTGGGTCTGGGGCGGGGGCTTCCTGGGTTCGGCCGGCGTGCTGGACTTCGCCGGCGGCGCGGTGGTTCACGTCAACTCGGGCGTCGCGGGACTGGTCTGCGCCATCGTCCTGGGCCGTCGCAAGGGTTACGGGATCGAGCCGATCCTGGCGCACAATCCGGTCCTGACTATGATCGGCGCCAGCCTGCTGCTGGTCGGCTGGATCGGCTTCAACGCCGGTTCGGCGGGCGCGGCCAACGACCTGACGGGCGTGGCGCTGCTGAACACCCTGCTGGCCGCCGCCGCCGCCGCCCTGACCTGGAAGATCGTCGAATACATCGAAAAGAAGAAGGTCTCGCTGATCGGCATGTTGTCGGGCGTGGTCGCGGGCCTAGTCGCCATCACCCCGGCGGCCGGCTTCGTCGATCCCAAGGGCGCGGTCATCATCGGCCTGATCGCCGGTCCGGCCTGCTACGCCTCCTCGGTGTGGGTCAAGAAGCTGCTGCGTTACGACGACAGCCTGGACGCCTTCGGCATCCACGGCGCGGGCGGCCTGATCGGCGCGCTGCTGACCGGCGTGTTCGCCACCACCGCGATCAACAGCCTGTCGGAAGGCGCCAATGTCGGCGCTCAGGCCCTGGGCCTGCTGTGGACCATCGTCTACAGCGCCGTCGGCACCCTGATCATCCTGATGATCTGCAAGTTCACCACGGGCCTGCGGGTCAGCGAGGCGGAAGAGGCGGCCGGCCTGGATACCTCGCTGCACGGCGAAGTGCTGGAACATTGATCCGGCGACCGGGCGCGGCTCCATCCCCGCGCTCGGCCATCGCCGCCGGTTCGTAAATCAAAACAAGGGGATAAAGACTATGAGCAAGAACCTGTTGCGTGCAGCCGCCGCCGCGACCCTGGCCACGGCCCTGATCGGCCTGTCCAGCCCGGCCTCGGCCCAGAGCGACGTCAAGGTGGCTTGGAACGTTGGCGTCGTCAGCGACTACATCTTCCGCGGCTTCAGCCAGACGGGCGAGGACCCGGCCATCCAGGGCGGTGTCGATCTGACCTCGGGCAGCTTCTACGCCGGCGCCTGGGCCTCCAACGTCGATTTCGGCGACGACACCGATGCGGAGATCGACGTCTATGGCGGTTATCGCACCGAGGCGGCGGGCTTCGCCTGGGATTTCGGCGTGATCGGCTACCTTTATGCCGGCGAGCCCAAGGGCGCGGACTATAACTACGCCGAGTTCAAGGCCGCCGCCTCGCGCGCCGTGGGCCCCGCCACCGTCGGCGCCGCCGTCTATTACTCGCCGGACTTCTACGGCGTGGACAAGGAGGCGACCTATGCCGAGATCAACGGCGCCTTCGCCCCGGCGCCCAAATGGACCGTCTCGGGCGCCGTCGGCCGTCAGTGGCTGAACGTCAGCAACGACTACACCACCTGGAACCTGGGCGTCGGCTACGCCCTGACCGACAATCTGGGGCTGGACGTGCGCTACTATGACACCAACGTCAAAGGGGTTCCGGCCGCCGACGACCGCATCGTGGGCGGCCTGAAGCTGACCTTCTGATCCACCCGAACCCAGAAGTGGAAAGGCCCCGGAGATCGCTCTCCGGGGCCTTTTTCGTTCAGCGGGCGTAGCGGTCGTGGACGGGATCGTAGCTGTCCCAGACCTTGCCGTCGGCCAGCGACCGCAGCAGCTTCAGATATTCCGCATGGGTCCAGGCCAGGGGGGTGGCCGAGTCGGTGTTCTGACCCAGGGCGTAGTCGCGGGCCGTGGGGTTTCCGACCCCGTCCCACACCTGTTCGGCCAGCATCAACCCACCGTTGGCGAACCGCTCCATGCCGCGCACATAGGTCTGGCGGATGGCGGCGATGTCGGCGGCCGAGGGGGCGCCGTTCACGCTGACGCGGGCCAGCTCGTAATGACCGCGTTCGCCGGTGAAGAAGGGCCAGACCCGGCCGCGCTGACCGGGGCTCATCTGGCCGCCGACGCCGTAGTTGGCGCCGGTGACATGATCCTCGCCATACCCATCGACGCCATATCGGCGCCAGCCCGGCGTCTTGTCGCCCTCGGGGCCGAAGTCGAAGCGGACGCGGTACAGGTCTTCCAGCCCCTGGTCGTCATAGACGGGCAGGGTGGCGACGATATGCGGATCGTCGGCCTTGCGCACGCCGTATCGGACCAGTTCCAGGAAGCCGCCGTCCACCACCTTGTCCTCCGGCGGGGCGACCTGGCCGTTGGCGGCGCCGATCGGGGCCTTGTCGTTGGGGTTCTCGTTCTGGGTGATGCGGATGAAGTAGCGCCCGTCGCCGAAGTCGCCGTTGGTGGTGAACATCCGCTCTTCGATCTTGGACGCATAGCTGTCGGCCGTGGCCAGATAGCGGGTCGCCCCGGCCGCATCGCCAGAGGCGCGCGCCATTTCGGCCGCGACCGTCAGGCCCGCGACCACGGCGGCGGTCGATGACGGCGAATAGCCCTGCTGCTCCTCCCAGCGTTCCTGCTGGGTGAAGGGCGGCTTGATCTCCGCATCGTTCCACATCAGGCCGACCTTGCCGCCGTCGACCAGGAAGTCGGCGGCCGGCTTCAGCATAGACCGATAGTGTTCGGTCATCTGGGCGTCGGACAGCCAGCCCATCTTCCACAGACGATAGCCCAGCATGATCGGCATGGCGGTCTGGTCCAGCTGGACCGCGACCCATTCCAGCTCGCCGTCGACGTGCGTCTTCTGCAGGAACCATCCGCCGACGCCGGTGTTGCCCGGCGTGTTCGGCCCCACCTGGACCTGGGGCAGATAGTTGAAGGCCGCCAGCGGCGTCTCCTTGTCGCCCATGGCCGCCAGAGCCATCGCCACCTGATAGAAGTCGCGCGGCCAGACGGCCTTGTAGCCGGTCGAGGATTTCGACGCATCCACCGTGTCGCCCCACGGGTTGGACAGGCTGGCGATCAGGGCGCCGGCGTGGGTGCGGTCCTCCTGCACCTTCAGCATCAGGGCCGAGGCGTAGGCCAGCTTGCCGCCGTCGGTCGCCTGTTCGGCGATGCGCGGCAGTTCGGTCAGGGAGGCGACATAGTCCTCCCAGCCCACGCGCTCGCCCTCGCCGTTGAAGCGGGCCAGCACCTCGTCCAGTCCGGTGGCGAACGATCCGTCCGCCGCCGCGCGCGCCTCGGCCTCGCTCTGGCCGAAGCCGATCACGAAGTCGCGCGTGATCTGGGTGCTTTCGCGCATCCGGGGCAGGGCGCCGGTCATCATGGTGTTGCCGGCCTGATCGCCGGTCGAGGCGTAGGTCCAGTCCAGCTTGCCGTCCTTCAGGTCCGTCAGACCGTCCGAAGCTCCGACGAAGCCCACGCTGGCCTTTTCGAACGCGTGGCTGGGCTTCAGGAACAGGTGGGTGTCGCCTTCCCAGGCGTGGAAGCCGTCGCGCGCGACCTGGCCCCGGTCATCGACGCCGGTATTGGCGATGTGCGGCTCCAGCATCAGATAGGGCGTCACCTCGCCCTTCAGCGCCGTGATGGTGACGCGCAGCACCAGGGCGTTGCGATCCGGGTCGCTGAAGATCTGCTTTTCGATCTGGAAACGGCCGTTCTTGTCGCGGGTAGTGATGCGATAGGCGGGCGACAGCGGGCGCCCTTGCGCGTCCACGTGCAGATATTCGGTGCGGCTGGTGGTGTCGGGGCCTTCGACGACCAGGCCGTCATGGGTGACGCCGGCGAAGCGCAGGGCCTTGATCTGGGCCTCGTGGATCAGGCCGTACATGGTCTCGGTCAGGACGCCGTCGGCGATGGAATACCAGACCTTGGACACCGCCCCGGTCGGGCCGCCGTCGCGATACTGGCCGTCGACATAGGCTTCGTAGGAGGCGCCCGCGCCGGTCTTGGCCGCGCTGGACCAGACGGGCGGCGCGCCGGGCGCGCCGGGGGCGACGCCCGACTGGGCGGTCGCTGCGGAAGCGAGGGCCAGGCCGGCGGCGCCGGCGAGGCAGAAGGTACGGAAGTGACGCATTGTGGTCCTCACGGGTTGCGCGTGGGGGCGGGGGAAAGAAGAAAGGTCAGGGGCGCGTCCAGACGCTGGTTCCACGACGCCTCGGTGTGCTGGGCGCCGGGGAAGACCAGGCTCTGGAAATCGCCGGGGCCATAGCCGCGACGACGGAACGTCTGGTCCACCTGGGTCTGGAAGACGGCGTAGAACTGATCCAGCGTCTCGTCGCCCCGGTCGAAATAGAAGCGGTGCGCGCCGGGCGCCGGCAGGCCGCGTTCGATCACGCCGGTCCAGGCGGCGACCATCCGCTCGCGCCAGGCGTCCAGCGCCGCGCCCGCCTCCAGCCCCTCCAGCTTCAGCGGCCAGTGGGTCGACAGACAGGCGGCGGCGGAAAAGACGTCGGGCCGCTTCATCACCGCCGCCATCGAGATCAGACCGCCCATGCTGGACCCGGCGATCATCGTATCCTGCGGCTCGGTCAGGGTGCGATAGGTCCGGTCGACGAAGGGCTTCAACTCCTCGGTCAGAAACCGCAGATAGCCGTCGGACAGCGACGGCCCGCCGTAAATGGCCTGAACCTCGTCGCGCATGTCGGCGGGCAGGGCCGCGATCAGGTCGGCCGGCACGTATTCCCGAAGACGCAGATCGGTGTTCCAGACGCCGACGACGATGGGGGCGCGCACCTGGCCGCCCGCGATCAGTCGCGTCAGATGCTCGTCCACGCCCCATTCGCCGAAGTTGGCCGTGGCCGCATCGAACAGGTTCTGACCGTCGTGCATATAGAGGACAGGATGGCGGGCGTCCGACCCCTGATATCCCGGCGGCAGCCAGATGGAGACATTGCGCGCCTTCGCATGGGCCGAGGCCATGTTTTCATGAACGATCAGGCGACCGCCCGCGACGGCGCCTTCGGCGCGGGCCGCGCCGGCGAAGGGCAGGGCGGCCATCAGGGCCAGCAGGCCGCGCCGGTTCATGCGCGATGCTCCTTGACCAGCAGGGCGCTGGCCGCCGCCAGCACAAAGGAGCCCGCGCCCAGCACCAGGGCCCAGATGGCCTGGCCGTCGAACAGGGTCTTCAGGATCAGGCCCAGAACTGTGGCGGCCAGCAGTTGCGGCGCCACGATGAAGATGTTGAACACCCCCATATAGACGCCCATCTTCCGGTCCGGCACCGCCGCCGACAGGATGGCGTAGGGCATGGAGACGATGGACGCCCAGGCGAAGCCGACGCCAATCATCGGCAGCCACAGCAGGCCCGGCTCGCGAATGGCGAAGACGCCGAACAGGCCGGCCGCCCCCAGCAGCAGCATCAGCGCATGGGTCGCCTTTCGCCCGATCCGCCGGGCGATGACCGGCAGGGTGAAGGCCGCCAGGGCCGCCACGCCGTTATAGACGCCGAACAGCACCCCCACCCAGTCCGCGCCGGCCGCATAGGCGGCCGAGGTCATGTCGGTCGCGCCGTAATGGACGCGCGTCACGGCGGCGGTGGTGTAGATCCACATGGCGAACAGGGCGAACCAGCTGAAGAACTGAACCACCGCCAGGCCGCGCATCGTCTGCGGCATACGGAAGAAGTCGTTCAGGATCTCGGTCGCGGCGTTGACCATGCCCCGACGCTGCATCATGCCCACGGCGATCATCAGAAGGCCGAACCCGGCGATGAAGCCGCCCAGGATCAGCAGCTCCTTCTCAAGCCCCAGCGCCGCGATCAGGCCCAGCGCCAGAACCCCCAGCACCAGACAGATCAGACCCGATCCCAGCCAGCCGCGAACCGACCGGGCCGGCGCCTCGGGCGCATCGTCGGCGACCGGGATGCGGGCGCGTTCGAACGCGGCGATCTGTTCGGGGCTGTATTCACGGGTCGACAGCACGGTCCACAGGACGGCGGCGAACAGGCCCACGGCGCCGACATAGAAAGCGATCTTGACCGACAGGGGCACGACCCCCGCCTCGGCCGTCGAGGCGAAGTGGAAGACGTTGGATAACAGCCACGGCAGGGTCGAGGCGAAGACCGCGCCCGCGCCGATGAAGAAGCTCTGCATCGCATAGCCTGCGGTGCGCTGCTCCTCCGGCAGGTTGTCGCCGACGAAGGCGCGGAACGGCTCCATGGTGATGTTGATCGAGGCGTCCATGATCCACAGCATTGCCGCGGCGAACCACAGGCTTGGACTGTTGGGCATGGCGATCAGCGCCAAGGTCGTGGCGATGGCGCCGATCAGGAAATAGGGCCGCCGCCGCCCGAACCGGGTCCAGGTCTTGTCGCTGAAATGGCCGATGATCGGCTGGACCAGCAGACCCGTCAGCGGCGCGGCGATCCACAGGATGGCCAGCGTATCGACCTCGGCCCCCAGGGTCTGGAAGATGCGGCTGGTGTTGGCGTTCTGCAGGCCGAAGCCGATCTGGATGCCGAAAAAGCCGACGCACATGTTCCAGATCGCCAGACCGGACAGGCGCGGGCGGTGGGAGAGGAGGGTCATGGGCGCACACCTGATCCTTCTCCCCTCGGGGGAGAAGGTGGGCGGCGAAGCCGCTCGGATGAGGGGGCTGCCGGATACGGACTCCATGTCGGACGATCGGGCTGCTGAACCAGCCCCCTCATCCGTCTCGCTCCGCGAGCCACCTTCTCCCCCGAGGGGAGAAGGACGTCATTGGCGATGCTCATCTCCGCGCCCGCCCCACCGGCACGAACCGGATCGCCTGGCCGCCGCCCGGCGCCAGGGCCAGGGTCAGCACGTCGCCCGACGTCACCTCCCGCTGCTCGATCACGATGTCCTCGCGCTTGGCCTTATAGTCGGCCTCCGGGCCGTCGCGGTAGATTTCGGCGCGGTAACGTCGGCCGGCGTCCAGGAAGTCGAGCGGCGCGCTCAGCACGCGCGGATGCTCGTCGGTGACGGCGCCCAGGGCCCAGACGTCGGACGCCCGGTCCTTTCTGGCGATCACGACATAGTCGCCCATCTCGGCGGCCAGCACGCGGGTCTCGGCCCAGTCGCACGGCACGTCCTTGATGAACTGGAACGGACCGGGATTGGCCTCGTAGTTGACCAAGAGGTCCGCCGCCATCTGGATCGGGCTATAGATCACGACATAGAGCGCCAGTTGCTTGGCCCAGGTCGTCTGCACGCCGCCGGGGCTGCGCGTCTCCATGCCGAAGATGCCGGGCGTATAGTCCATCGGCCCGGCCAGCAGGCGGGTGAAGACCAGGTTCGGCTCGTGCTCGGGCGGATTGCCGGGGTTGCCCCAGGCCGAATATTCCATGCCCCGCTGGCCCTCGCGGCTGATCATATTGGGATAGGTGCGGCGCAGGCCCGTGTCCTTGAACGGCTCGTGGGCGTTGACGGCGACCTTGTGCCGGGCGCCCGCCTCGATCACGCGCATATGGTGCTGGGCCATCGGCTGGCTCTCGTGCCACGCCATGACCATCCGACCGTCCGGCCCCGCCACGCGCGCCCCGCCCGCATCGGCGACATAGCCGGTCTTGACCGAATGGACGCCCAGCCGCTCGTACAGCGCCATCGCCGGTTCAAGCTGCTGCTCGTAGTGGAAGGCGTTGCCGCCGGTCTCGTGGTGGCCGATCAACTGTACGCCCTTGGACCGGGCGTGGGCGCAGACCGCCTCGATATCGAAATCGGGATAGGCCTCGGTGAAGCTGAAGTCCGAACCATTGGCGAACCACTGGCCGTCCCAGCCCTTGTTCCAGCCCTCGACCAGCACCCCGCCCAGGCCGTGTTTTGCGGCGAAGTCGATGTGTTTGATCGTGTTCTCGGTGGTGGCGCCGTGCTTGGGACCGGCGTTCCAGGTCTTCAGCTCCAGGTGCATCTCCCACCAGACGCCGACGTATTTCATCGGCTTGAACCATGACACGTCGCCCAGTTTGTTGGGTTCGTTCAGGTTCAGGATCAGGCTGGATTCGATCAGGCCCGCGCCATTGTCGGCGATCTGCAGCGTGCGCCACGGGGTGTTGAACGGGGCCTGGCGCACCACCGCCGCATTGGTCAGGCCGGGCGTCAGCTGGGCGCGGAAGTTCGTGCCTTCGGAGCGACGCAGGTTCATGCCGGCGTAGTCGATGCAGGCCGCCTCGTGGATCGAGACGTGCAGGCCCGACTGGCCCTTCACCGTCATCGGCGTCTGGGCGCTGCCGACCGCGTCGATTGGGGTGCGATCGTAGAGGTATTCCTCGCGGTTCCATTCCCATGCGGGCGCCCACAGGGCCTCGCCGTTTTCCGCCAGGTTGAACTCGGTCAGTTCCGAGCCGATGCGCACGGTCTTTAGCGCGGGCTGATCCGGGAACTCGTAACGGAAGCCCAGGCCGTCGTCATACAGGCGGAACACCACGTCCACGCGGCGCTGCAGGCCGCCGGTCTCGGCATAGGCGACGCGCCATTCGTTGTAGTGGTTGCGGATGAAGCGGCGCTCGCCCCACGGCTGCTCCCAGGTGTCGTCCACCGTGACCGGCTGACCGGCGGTGATCGCCAGGCCGCGCTCGATGGCGGGGGCGTCGGTCAAGAGGAAGCCCAGCTTGGACGGCGCCACCACGACCCGGCCCTGACGCAGAACCGAATACATCGGCCGCCCGTCGTTGTCGGTGAAGGCCTCGACCGTCAGCACGCCGCCGGGCGAGCTGGCGCGAGCGTGGGTGGCCGTCGTCTGGGCGCGAACGCCCGTCGCCCCGAACGCCAGGATCGACACGCCGCCAAGGGCCAGGAAGGATCTGCGCTGCATCATGGGAACTCCGTTACGCCGCCTCTTGCCAACCGCCGCGAACGGTGGCTGAAATATTTGCAGAAAATTTTGCAGCTTCACCATGCTGCCGTGAGGACCCGCGACCTTGAGCCGCAAGACCACCCGTCTGGAAGACATCGCCCGCCTGGCCGGCGTGTCCATCGCCACCGCCTCGCGCGCCCTGAACGACAGCCCGGCCGTCAACGACCGCACCAAACAGACGATCTGGAAGCTGGCCAAGGAGCACGACTATCCGTTCCGCCGCCACATGCCGGCCGGCCCCATCGGCGCCCAGGGCACCATCGCCCTGGTGGTGCCGCGTCCGCAGGGGCGGGAAGGGCGCCTCAGCGATCCCTTCTTCCTGGAGCTGCTGGCCGGGGTGGGCGAGGCGGCGCGCGAACGCGGCTGCGACCTGCTGATGAGCCATATCTCGCCCGCCAACTATGACGAACTGTCGGCGGCGCTGAACACCAGCCGGGCGGACGGGGTGATCTTCCTGGGGCAGTCCAGCCTGCATTCCGCCTTCAACCGGCTGGTGGATGCCGACCATCGCTTCGTCGTCTGGGGCGCCGAACTGCCGGATCAGGATTATTGCTCCATCGGCTCGGACAATATCTCGGGCGGACGCCGCGCGACCCTGCATCTGGCGCGGCTGGAGCGAAAGCGCATCGTCTTCCTGGGCGACCTGGATCCGCCCGAGGCCATGCAGCGGCATCGCGGCTATCTGGACGCTCTGGCCCAGGCCGGACTGGAGGCCGACGCCGAGCTGATCGTGCCCGCTCATTTCGAGGTCGAATCGGCCGAGGCGACCGTGGACGCCCTGATCCGACGCGGCGTGGTCTTCGATGGGGTGGTGGCCGCCTCGGACCAGATCGCGCTGGGCGCCGTGCGCGCCCTGTTGCACGCGGGCGTCGATGTGCCGGGCCAGGTCTCGGTCATCGGCTTCGACAATGTGCCGTTCAGCCGCTATTCGCGCCCGGCGCTCAGCACCATCGCCCAGGACACGATGAAGGCCGGTCGGCTGATGGTGTCCAAACTGCTGGATCACGGCGGCGCATCGACGGGCATGGGCGCCGGCCGGTCCGAGCGCGTTCCGACCGAACTGATCGTTCGCGAGACCTGCGGCGGCTGAACCCCTCATCTGGCTTCGGCGAAGATCAGGCCGGCCAGCGGCTTCAGCGCCGATCCGTCCGCCTCGGTCCAGTTGACCGCCGCGATCCGGCGCGCGCCGGCGGGAGGAGACCAGTCCACGGCCTCGAAGCCCAGGTTGAACACGCACAGCAGACGCTCGCCGCCCTCGGCCCGTTCGAACCGGCGGAAGATCACCAGATCGCCCGCGCTTTCGATCTCCAGCCCGCCGGTGCGCAGCGCCGGATGGGCGTGACGCAGGGCGATGATGCGGCGCGCGGCGTGCAGGACCGAGGTCGGGTCCGCTTCCTGCGCATCCACCGACATGGGCAGGTGGCGCGGATCGACCGGCAGCCACGGCTCCGCCGTCGAAAACCCGGCGTTGGGCGCGGACGCCACCCACGGCATCGGCGTACGGGCGCCGTCGCGGCCCAGAGTCTGGGGCCAGTTGGCGATGGCCTCGGGATCGACCAGCCGCTCGAACGGCACCTCGGCCTGCGGCAGGCCCAGCTCCTCGCCCTGATAGACGAAGACATTGCCGCGCAGGCTCATCAGCAGCAGCAGGGCCATCTCCGAAAAGGCCTTCTCGTCGCGGCCCTTGGCCCAGCGGGACACCGCGCGCGGCGCATCGTGGTTGGAGAAGGTCCAGGACGGCCAGCCTTCGCCTTGCTGGTCCGGCCACATCTGGTCGCCCTGGCCGATCAGTTCGCCCTTCAGCGTGTCGGCGTAGAGGTAGAGAAAGCCATAGGCCGAATGCAGCCGGTCGTTCCCGGCGGTGAACGCCTTCATCTCGCGGTCGGCGTGGTCGCCGCCGACCTCCGCCACCGTGAACCGGGCGTCATAGCTGTCGGTCAGGGCGCGGATGCGGTTCAGGAAGCCGATGATGTCGGGATGGGACTGGTTGTAGATCTTGTCCTGGAAATCGAACGGGCGCGTGCGCTTCTTGCCGTCCTGGATCGGCGGATTGTCGCGCAAGGACGGGTCATGGATGGCGAAGTTGATCGCATCCAGTCGGAAGCCGTCCACCCCCCGGTCCAGCCAGAACCGCGCCGCCGCGATCAGGGCGTCCTGCACCGCCGGGTTCCTGACGTTCAGCTGAGGCTGAGAGGCCAGGAAGTTGTGCATGTAGTATTGGCCGCGCCGCGCATCCCAGGTCCAGGCCGGGCCGCCGAACACCGACTGCCAGTTAGACGGCGGCGAGCCGTCCGGCTTGGCGTCGGCCCAGACGTACCAGTCGGCGTGTTCGCCGTTGCGGCTGGCGCGGCTGTCCACGAACCAGGGGTGTTCGTCCGAGGTATGCGAGAACACCTGATCGATGACGACCTTCAGCCCCAGCGCCTGGGCGCGCGCCATCAGGGCGTCGAAATCGGCCAGGGTCCCGAAGATCGGATCGACGTCGCAATAGTCCGACACGTCATAGCCGAAGTCCTTCATCGGCGACTTGAAGAAGGGCGACAGCCACACCCCGTCCACGCCCAGGCTGGCGACATGATCCAGATGCGCC
This sequence comes from Brevundimonas sp. UBA6550, assembly GCF_002434505.1. Lineage (GTDB taxonomy): Bacteria > Pseudomonadota > Alphaproteobacteria > Caulobacterales > Caulobacteraceae > Brevundimonas. The sequence continues at coordinate 176,438 of NZ_DJKE01000001.1, read as the reverse complement.
GTGATCCCCCGCAGGTCGCCCACGCCGTCGTCGTTCGCGTCGGCGAAGCTGCGCGGATAGATCTGGTACAGGACCGCGCCCCGCCACCAGTCCTGGGAGAGGGCAGGGGCGACGGCGGCCGGGGAAAGGTCGATGGGCTGGGCGGTCACGGCACGCTCTTGCAGACGAGGTAATCGAGAGGGGGAACGCGGACGGCGACGCTGGCGGGCGCCGACGAACGGGCGGCGCAGTCGCCGCGCAAAGCTTGCCACCGAAGCGAGCCGGGCTCCACCTCGACCTGGGCGCTGACGGGCGCGGTCGAACTGTTGAACAGCACCAGCACCTCGCCGCCGTCGTCTGTCAGGCGCGAGAAGGCGAACAGGCCCGGCTTGTCGCCATAGGCCCGAACGACCTGACGGCCGCGCCGCAGCGCCGGTTCGGCGGCGCGCAGCCGCGCCATTTCCGCGATGGCCTTGTACAGCGGCGCCTCGGTCGAATAGGCTGGCTGGCGGCCGCCGACGGGCGTCTCGTTCGCATAGACCGGCGTGCGGCTGGGCCACATGTCCTGGCGCGAGTTTCCGTATCCGCCCGCGCCGGCGAAGCCCTGTTCGTCGCCGTAATAGAGGGTGGGCACGCCCCGGCTGAACATCATCAGCGCATGGGCCAGTTTGATCCGGGCCAGCAGTTCGGCGTCGTCGGCCTGGGGGTTCGCCTGTTTCACGAAGAAGCCGATCCGGCCCATGTCGTGATTGCCCAGGAAGGTCGGCAGGATGGCGGCCGTCTCGGCGCCGTCCGCATAGATCGTATCGGCGTCGAACAGCCTGGCCAGGGCGTCGGTCCCGACCTTGCCCGCCGCGACATCGGTCGCCTGTTTCTGGAACGGGAAGTCCAGCACGGCCGGATAGCCATCGACCCGCGTGAACCGCGCCGTCACGGCCGGATCGGGATCATAGACCTCGCCGAAGATGTGGAAGTTGGGGATGCCCTTGGCGGCGGCGCGGGCCTTCATGGCGGGGATGAAGGCCCGCCAGAATTCGGGGTTCACATGGCGGGCGGTGTCGATGCGATAGCCGTCGATGCCATATCGGTCGATCCAGCCGCCGAAGATGTCGATCATGCCCTGCAAGACCACCGGGTCCTCGGTCAGCAGATCGTCCAGACCGGCGAAGTCGCCGTCCAGGCTGCTTTCGCCCGAGAAGGTGCTCTCGCCCCGGTTATGATAGCGGATCGGATCGTTCAGCCAGGCGGGAACCTTGGCGTTCTCCTCGCCCGCCGGGACGTAAGGGCTGTAGGCGTAGTCGGTCCGGGTCAGGCGCGAGAAGTCGCGACCGTCGAAGCCCTCGTTGATCGCCGCGCCGTCCACCCCGCCCTGGCGCGTATAGGGATAGTCGGCGCGGCTGCGGTAGGCGCAGTCGTTCTGGGGGCATTCGCGATAGCGGATGACGTCGGCGGTGTGGTTGGCCACGATGTCCAGATAGACCTTCATGCCCCGCGCATGGGCCGCATCGACCAGGGCGCGCATCGTCGCCTCGTCGCCGAAATGGGGATCGACCGTGGTGAAGTCGGTGATCCAGTAGCCGTGGTGCGCCGCGCCGGTGTAGTTTCCGTGCGTCTGGACCGGCTTGTTCTTGAAGATGGGCGCCAGCCACACGGCCGTCGCGCCCAGGCCCTGGATATAGTCCAGCCGCTGGACCACCCCCGCCAGGTCGCCGCCGTGGTAGAAGTCGGTGTCGGTCGGGTCGAAGCCGCTGACCAGCCGCTGGGGCGCATAGCCGCCGTGGTCGTTGGCGGGATCGCCGTTGGCGAAGCGGTCGGGCAGCAGGAAATAGATCACCTCGTCCTGGGGCGGGCGCTGGCGCAGCGCCTCCAGCCCGGCGGGCGTCGGGGCGGTCTGGGCCAGGGCCGAGCCGCCGGCGGCGGACATCAGGGCGGCAGCGGCCGCAACCGCGCGCCATCTGTTTCGTGTCTTGGCGGTGTTCATCGTCGTCGCTCCCACACGTCTGGCCGATGCAAAGCCTTCCAGATCAGTTTGCAAGATTTTGCAGCAATGGCTCCGCCTGTCAACGCGGGTTGTTTTTGCTGCAATGCAAACATTATGAGCGCCTTCAAGCCGCGATCAGGTGTCGCAGTTGCAAAAATCCCGCCCTTGTGAAGGCCGTAAGACGGCGGCAACATTAACTGCTTGCAAGGTTCGCGAAGATTTGCATATTTTTGCGACGGCTTAGGGTCGCGACGTTCAGAAATGCGATCAGCCCCAGGGAGGATGATCATGTTCCAACGTCTCAACCGACGCGCGCGTCTGCTGTCCGGTGTCGCCTTCGGCGCCGCCGCCCTCATGACGGTCGGCTCGGCCCACGCCCAAACCGCCGCGGCGACGACCGCGCAGGCCGGCGACCAACCGACCGAAGTCGGCGAAATCGTCGTCACCGGCATCCGCCGCTCGATCGAAGCGTCGATCTCGGCCAAGGCCAACAACACCTCGATCGTCGAGGTCATTTCCTCCGAGGACATCGGCAAGCTGCCGGACGTGTCCATCGCCGAATCCCTGGCGCGCCTGCCGGGCGTGACGATGCAGCGTCTGGACGGCCGCAGCCAGGCGATCTCGATCCGGGGCCTGGGTCCCGACTTCACCACCGCCTTGCTGAACGGTCGCGAACTGGTCACCACCGGCGACAACCGCGGCGTCGAGTTCGACCAGTTCCCCGCCGAACTGCTGTCCAGCGTCGTCGTCTACAAGACCCCGGATTCGGCCCTGATCGGCCAGGGCCTGGGCGGCACCGTCGACCTGCGCACCGTGCGACCGCTGGCCTATGGCCGCCAGGCCATCGCCCTGAACTATCGCCACGAATGGAACGACATCGGCGCCCTGAACTCGGGCACCACCGACAAGGGCGACCGCTACACCGTCTCCTACGTCGATCAGTTCCTGGACGGCACCCTGGGCGTGGCCCTGGGTTACGCCCACATGAGCTCGCCCTATCAGTCCGAACGGTTCAACGCCTGGGGCTATCCCAACTATACCGACGGCAATCTGCTGACCGGCGGGGTCAAGCCCTATGTCATGTCGTCGGAACTGGAGCGCGACGGCTATATGGGCGTGCTGGAATGGCGCCCGAACGACCGTATCCACTCCACGATCGACGCCTTCTATTCCGAGTTCAAGAACACCCAGGTCCTGCGCGGCATCGAATTCCCGCTGGCCTGGGGCGGTCTGGCTGAAACCCCCAACCGCAGCACCAATCCTGTCGTTCTGGGCGGTTGCCAGATCACCAACAATGTCGCGACGCCCAACGTCTGCCGCCCGGCGCCGTCGCTGCGTCCCGGCTACACGGTCGAGAACGGCCTTATCGTCGCGGGCGCCTGGGACAACATCAAGGGCGTCGTCCGCAACGACCTGAACAAGCGCGACAGCAACATCACGGCCCTGGGCTGGAACACCGAGTTCACGATCAGCGACGACTGGTCGGCCAACCTGGACCTCAGCTATTCGAAGGTCGAGCGTAACGACATCATCCTGGAAACCAACGCCGGCACCGGCCGCAACATCAACGGCGCCCTGGACACCCTGGGCTTCCAGCTGACCGGCGACGGCGTGACCCGCTTCACCAGCCGTCTGAACTACGCCGATCCGACGCTGATCAAGATCACCAGCCCGCAGGGCTGGGGCGGCGACGTGATCCCCGAGGGCCAGGCCGGTTATCTGAACACCCCGTCCATCGAGGACGAGCTGAAGGCCGCCCGCTTCTCGGTCACGCGCCAACTGCACCAGAGCCCGTTCAAGTCGATCGACTTCGGCTTCAACTACACCGAGCGCCAGAAGACCTTCGTCAACGACCAATACTACCTCGGCGTCCCCGGCGGCGGCGATCTGACGGTGCCGACCGCCTTCCTGCTGGACCCGACCGACCTGGGCTATCTCGGCATCTCGCAGGTGCTGAGCTACGACGCCCTGGGCCTGGTCAACAGCGGCGCACTGAACCGCATCCGCAACCCGAACGCCGACGTCATCTCGGGCAACTGGGAAGTGACGGAAAAGGTCTCGACCGCCTATGTCCGCGCCAACGTCGATCACAATCTGTTCGGCCTGCCGCTGACCGGCAATGTGGGGATGCAGTTCGTCTATACGGACCAGAGTTCTAACGGCTTCTCGGCCCGTCAGGCGGGACCGGGCGTGTCCCAGACGGTCGCCGTCTCGGGCGGCAAGGACTATCTGGAAATCCTGCCCAGCTCGAACTTCATCCTGCAGGTCGCGGACGACACCTTCGTGCGTTTCGCGGCGGCCCGCACCCTGGCCCGCGCCCGCATGGACGACATGCGCGCGTCGCGGAACTATTCGTTCGACAACGGCAAGAACAATGGCAATGCGTCGGCCGATCAGAACTCGCCCTGGAGCGCCTCGGGCGGCAATCCGACGCTGACCCCCTATATCGCCGATGTGGCCGACCTCTCGTTCGAGAAGTATTTCGCCAACCGCAAGGGCTACATCTCGCTGGCGGCCTTCTACAAGCATCTGGAAAGCTACGTTTATAACCACGACCAGATCTTCGATTTCACCGGCTATCCGACCGGCGGCGTGACGCCCGTCATCAACTTCGGCAAGTCCTCGGCCCCTGACAACGGCGAAGGCGGTTGGATCAAGGGTCTGGAGCTGTCGATCTCGGCGCCGTTCGACATCTTCCATCCCGCGCTGGAAGGCTTCGGCGCCCAGTTCAGCGCCTCGACGACGGACAGCGAGGTCCAGCCCGATCCGACCCAGGCGCCGACCGCCCTGCCGGGTCTGTCGGAGAACGTCATCAACGGCTCGCTGTACTATGAGCGCTACGGCTTCCAGTCGCGGATTTCGGCCCGCTATCGCTCGGACTACCTGGGCGAGGTCGCCGGCTTCGGCAACGGCCGCACCCTGCGTTCGGTGGCGGCGGAAACCGTGGTCGACGCCCAGGTCGGCTACGAGTTCCAGTCCGGCGCGCTGGAGGGGCTGTCGGTCCTGGCCCAGGTCAACAACCTGACCGACGAACCGTTCAAGACCTTCCAGAACGGCGATGAGCGTCAGACCATCGACTACCAGCACTATGGCCGCACCTTTGCGGTCGGTCTGAACTACAAGTTCTGATCTTCCTTCTCTCCGAGCAGACTTGGGCCGCCCCGATCATGGGGCGGCCCTTTTTCGTCCGACGGCAAAAGTTTGGTTACAGGACGCGCTTTTCGGCTGGACGCACGGCCCGCGATGTCGGAACCACGTCGGTCTGAAGAACCGCGCGGCACAGCGCGGCCGATGACGCCACTGGGGGACCTGACTTTCATGACCACGACGGACGCTGGAAAACGCCAGGGCGCAGGCCTGGCCTTCGCCTATGTCACCACCCTGTTCTTCGCCTGGGGCTTCGCCACCTCGCTGATCGATCCGCTGATCGCGGCGGTGAAGCGGGTGTTCGACCTGAACAACGCCGAAGCCTTCCTGACCACCTTCGCCTGGTTCATCGCCTATGGGCTGATGTCGCTGCCGGCCGCATCGGTGCTCAGCAAGCTGGGCTACAGCCGCTCGATCATCGGCGCCCTGATCGTGATGGTCGCCGGCTGTCTGATCGTGCCGGCCGCGACGGCCGCCGACTGGTATCCGGGCGTGCTGATCGCCCTGTTCGTCATCGCGTCGGGCGTCACCCTGTTGCAGGTCGCCGCCAATCCGCTGGTCGCCGAACTGGGCAGCCCCAAGGGCGCCTCCAGCCGCCTGAACCTGTCGCAGGCCTTCAACTCTCTGGGAACGACGATCGGGCCGTGGCTGGGTTCGCACGTCCTGCTGACGGGCGGCGTCTTCGCCGCCGGCGCGGTCGTGACCGCCGCCACCCGCACCCAGTCGCTGCGCAGCATCGACATGGCCTTCCTGGGCATGGGCTCCTTCTTCGCCCTGGTCGCCGTCTTCATCTTCACGGCGCGCAAGAAGATCAACGCCGCCGCGCCTGCGACGACCGAGGCCGTGTCGCCGCTGAAGGCCCTGTCCTCGCCCTGGGCGATCTTCGGCGCCCTGGCCATCTTCCTCTACGTCGGGTCGGAGGTGGCCATCGGCGGGATGCTGACCAACTTCCTGGAAAGCCCGGAAATCCTGAACGCCCCCATCGAGACGGCGGGCAAGATGGTCGCCCTGTACTGGGGCGGGGCCATGGTCGGCCGCTTCATCGGCTCGGCCGTCCTGACCAAGGTGCGCCCCGGCATCGTCCTGGCCTTCTGCACGGTCGCGGCCGCCACCCTGTGCCTGACCGTCAGCCAGCTGGGCGGACCGACGGCGGCCTATGCCGTCCTGTCCATCGGCCTGTTCAACTCCATCATGTTCCCGACCATCTTCACCCTGACGCTGGAGCGGTCGACCGCCCCGACCTCGGCGACGTCGGGCCTGCTGGTGTTCGGCATCATCGGCGGCGCCCTGCTGCCGCAGGTCGCGGCGCACATCGCCGACGCGGCGGGCGATCTGCAGCCGGCCTTCATCGTGCCGATGCTGGGCTATGTCGGCCTGACCGTCTTCGCCATCGCCTGCATCCGCACCAAGGCCCTGACCGAGGTGACGACGACCGCTTCGCACTAAGCGATACGTCGCCGGACAAGACGAAGGGCGCGGAGGGAGACCTCCGCGCCCTTTTTCAATTCTCCGTCGCGCGATCAGCCGTCGATCAGCGCCTGAAGGATGGGGGCCAGCCGGTCGCGCATCTCTTCGCACTGGGCCGGTTCGATGTTGAAGCTGCCGCCGCCCAGCTCGCGGCTGACGGACATGCCTATGATGAAGCCGGCCAGCAGACGCGCGCGCACCGTGGCGTTCGGTCCGCTCAGCCATTCCTCCAGCGGGCCGAAGAAGCGCGAGGTGCAGGTCGTCTGCACCATCTCCGCCGCCTTGTTCGAGCCGATGGAGCGCAGCATGATCGACATGCCCTTCAGCTTTTCGGCGGTCTTGGGCTCGAACACGATCTCATTGGCCACGCGCGCGCCGAACTCGGACTTTTCGCCGGACATCAGCGTGCTGCCGTCGCCGCAGCTGTCCAGCGCGGCCAGGAACAGGTCGTCCTTGGAGCCGAAATATCGGCTGATCAGGGCCGCATCGACGCCCACGTCGCGGGCGATGTCGCGCATCCCGACGTCGTCATAGCTCTCGGCCGCGAACCGTTCGCGTGCAGCATCGAGAATGGCCGTGCGCGTCGCGGCGGCGTTTCTCGGGCGTGGGCCGGGACATAACAAGGGTGTGACACTCCACAGAACAATAACCGTAGCTCCCATATGGCTTTGTCAACGCGTGTTGACAAGCGCCACGGCCCCGACCATTAAGTCACCATGCGTTGACAAGGCCGACTCCCCATTGGCCGATGTCCGCTTGACTGGGATTTACCTCCGACAGGGAGATTGCGCAGATGCGCGGGCTGAAGATTGCGGCTGTATCCGTCATGGCGACGGGTGCGCTTTATGGTTGTTCCCCAAAGGCGGAGGCTCCGGCGCAAGGCGCGCCCCCGGTGACGGTGGCGACGCCCCTGCAGCAGCAGGTGCGCGACTGGGACGAGTTCACGGGCCGGTTCGAGGCGGTCGAGACGGTGGACGTGCGCGCCCGCGTCGGCGGCTATATCCAAGCGGTCCACTTCCGCGACGGACAGATGGTTCAGCGCGGCCAGCTGCTGTTCACCCTGGATCCGCGTCCGGCCCAGGCCGCCCTGGCCCAGGCCCAGGCCCAGGTCGCGCAGATGCAGTCGCAACTGACCCTGGCTCGCGCCAACCTGGCCCGCAGCGAGACGCTGCTGGCGTCCCAGGCGGTGTCCAAGGCCGAGTATGATTCCAACAAGGCCGCCGTGGATGCGGCCCAGGCCAATCTGGCGGCCGCCAACGCCGCGGTCCGCAATGCGCGGCTGAACCTGGACTACACCCGCGTCACGGCGCCGACCTCGGGCCGCGTGTCCGACCGTCGCGTCGATCCGGGCAATGTCATCGCCGGCGGATCGTCGGCCGGCGACGTCCTGACCACCATCATCTCGGGCGGGCCGATCCACTTCGTCTTCGACGGTTCGGAAGCGGTGCTGCTGAAATACCTGCGCGAGGGCGGCGCCAACCAGGGCGCGACCGTCAACGTCCGCCTGCAGGACGAAAGCACCTACAAGCACACCGGCCGCCTGGACTTCTCGGACAACGCCGTGGACACCGCCTCGGGCGTGATCCGCCTGCGCGCCATCCTGCCCAACGCCGACGGCTTCCTGCGCCCCGGCATGTTCGGCAGCGCCCAGGTCGCCGGCGCCGGCGCCTACAACGCCCTGCTGGTGCCGGATTCGGCCATCGGCACCGATCAGGCCCGCCGCACCGTCGCCGTCGTCAACGCCGACGGCACCGTGACGAACAAGGCGGTCCAGCTGGGCCCCATCGTCCAGGGTCTGCGCGTCGTTCGTTCGGGCCTGGCCCCGACCGATCGCGTCATCATCGCCGGCCTGCAGCGCGCCGCCCAGCCGGGTTCCAAGGTCACGCCCAAGAACGGCAAGATCGAACCCGTCGCCGCCGACGCCTCCCAGGCGCCGGTCACCCAGGCGGCCCCGGCGTCCAGCGCCTCGTTCGCCAACTCCATTCCCGCTGGCTAAGCCATGAACATCTCCCGCTTCTTCATCGACCGGCCGATCTTCGCGGCCGTGATTGCGGTGGTGATCTCCATCATCGGCATCGCGGCCTATCCGCTGCTGCCGCTGTCGCAGTATCCCGAGATCGCCCCGCCGACGATCACCATCAACGCCGCCTATCCCGGCGCCTCGGCCGAGACCCTGGCCGAGACCGTCGCCGCCCCCATCGAGCAGGAGGTGAACGGCGTCGAGAAGATGCTCTACATCACCTCCTCGTCCACCTCGGACGGGGCGGTGGCGATCACCGTGACCTTCCAGCCCGGAACGGACCTCGATTCCGCTCAGGTGCTGGTCCAGAACCGGGTCGCCCTGGCCGAGCCCCGCCTGCCCGAGGCGGTTCGCCAGACGGGTGTCGTGGTCAACAAGGCCGAGAGCGGCTTTTTGATGATCCTGGGCCTGACCTCGCCGGACGGCACGCTGGATAACGACTATGTCGGCAACTACGCCAACTCCACGCTGCGGGACCGCCTGCTGCGGATCGAGGGCGTGGGCGCGGTCCAGGTGTTCGGCGGCGGCAACTATTCGATGCGCGTCTGGATCGACCCGGCCAAGGCGGCCGAGCGCGGTCTGACAGGTCCCGAGATCGTCGCCGCCCTGCGCGCCCAGAACGTCCAGGCCGCCGCCGGCTCCATCGGCCAGCCGCCGTTCGCCAACAGCGCCGCCTCGTTCCAGCTGCCGGTCCAGGTTCAGGGCCGCCTCAGCGACCCGGATGAGTTCTCCAAGGTCATCCTGAAGACGGACGCCCAGGGGCGCGTCACCTATCTGCGCGACGTGGCGCGGATCGAACTGGGCGCCCAGGACTATGGCATTCGCGGCTTCTTCGACGGCCAGCGCGGCGTCGGCGTCGCCATCGTGCAGCAGCCGGGCGCCAACGCCCTGGGCACCGCCGACCGCGTCTTGAAAGAGGTCGACGCCATCAAGGCCGACCTGCCGGCCGGCATGAACGTCTCGGTGCCCTACAACCCGACCGAATTCGTCGCCGCCTCGGTGGAGTCGGTTCAGCACACCCTGGTCGAGGCCGTCATCCTGGTCGTCATCGTCATTATGGTCTTCCTGCAGACCTGGCGTGCGGCCATCATTCCCATCATCGCCATTCCCGTCGCCCTGGTCGGCACCTTCGCGGTGCAGCTGGCGCTGGGCTATTCGATCAACTCCCTGTCCCTGTTCGCCCTGGTCCTCGCGGTCGGCATCGTCGTCGATGACGCCATCGTCGTGGTCGAGAACGTGGAGCGGGCCATCAGCGAGGGCCTCAGTCCCAAGGAGGCCGCCTATCGCTCGATGCAGGAGGTGTCCGGCGCCCTGATCGCCATCGGTCTGGTGCTGATCTCGGTCTTCATCCCGACCATGTTCGTGCCCGGCATCCCCGGCATCTTCTACCGCCAGTTCGCGGTGGTGATCGCCTCGGCCTCGGTCATCTCCCTGTTCGTGTCGCTGACGCTGTCGCCGGCCATGGCCGCCCTGCTGCTGAAGCCGCACAAGAAGGATCACGAACACGCCCGCAAGCCGGGCGTCCTGGGCACGGTCGTCTATTACGGCGGCTGGGCCGGGCGGAAGTTCAACGAGGGCTTCGACTGGCTATCGGATCGCTACGGTCGTCTGACCGCGCGTCTGGTGCGTACGGTCGGTCTGGTGCTGATCGTCTACGCCGGCCTGCTGGGCCTGACCGCCTGGCGCCTGATCGACACCCCCTCGGGCTTCATCCCCGAACAGGATCAGGGCTTCCTGATCGGCGTGATCCAGCTGCCCGCCGGCGCCTCGCTTGATCGGACGGAGGCGGTGATGACGCGCGCCACCGACATCATCCGCAAGACCGACGGCGTGAACGGCGCCATCGCCTTCGCCGGCCTTGACGGCTCCAGCTTCTCGTTCGGCTCCAACGCCGCCACCATCTTCGTGCGCCTGAACCCGTTCGAGGAGCGCTCGAAGCAGGAGGCCGCGACCGCCCTGGCCGGGGCCATCACCCAGGCCACGGGTCAGATCGAGGACGCGCAGATCTTCGTCATCGCCCCCCCGGCGGTTCAGGGTCTGGGCACCGGCAACGGCTTCTCGATGATGATCCAGGATCGCGAAGGCGCCGGCTATCGTCCGCTGGAAGGCGCGACCTTCGCCATGATGGGCGCGGCCGCCCAGGCGCCGACCGAGGTGAACCAGGTCTTCTCGACCTACAACACCGCCTCGCCGCGCATCACCGCCGATGTCGACCGCGACAAGGCGCTGATGATGGGGGTCCAGCCCAGCGCCGTGTTCGACACGCTGGGGGTCTATCTCGGCTCGTCCTACGTCAACGACTTCAACATGCTGGGCCGCACCTTCCGGGTGACGGCGCAGGCGGAGCCGCAGTCGCGCGACGACATCGCCGACATCGCCAATCTGAAGACCAAGTCGTCGTCGGGGGCCATGGTGCCGATCGGTTCGGTGGCCAATCTGACGAACGATTCCGGTCCCTCCCGGATCGTGCGCTACAACCTGTTCCCGGCCGCCGAACTTCAGGGCAACGCCGCGGCGGGCGTGTCGTCGGGCGAGGCGCTGCAGGTCATGGAGCGTATGGCCGCACAGACCCTGCCGCAGGGCTTCTCCTACGAATGGACGGGTCTGGCCTATCAGCAGAAGGCGGCCGGTTCGGGCGCGACGGTCATCTTCCTGATGGCGGTGGTGTTCGTCTTCCTGGTGCTGGCGGCGCAGTATGAGGCGTTCACGCTTCCGCTGGCGGTCATCCTGATTGTGCCCATGTGTCTGCTCGCCGCCATCGTCGGGGTGAACCTGCGCGGCCTGGACAACAACATCCTGGTCCAGATCGGGCTGGTGGTGCTGATCGCCCTGGCGGCCAAGAACGCCATCCTGATCGTGGAGTTCGCCAAACAGGCCGAGGAAGAGCAGGGCATGAACCGGTTCGACGCGGCCGTCGCCGCCGCCAAGACCCGCATGCGTCCGATCCTGATGACCTCCTTCGCCTTCATCCTCGGCGTCGTGCCGCTGATGCTGGCGACGGGGCCGGGCGCGGAGATGCGTCAGTCCCTGGGCACCTCCGTCTTCTCGGGGATGCTGGGGGTGACCTTCTTCGGTCTGATCTTCACCCCGGTCTTCTATGTGGTCTGCCGCTGGCTGTCGTCCAAGCTGCCGCAGGGCCACAAGCCGGGACCCAAGCCGACCTCGAACCCTGATCGGATCGAGCGTTACGACGAAACCAGCGACCTGACCGATCCGAACGCGCCTGCGCCCGCGACCGGCCGGGGAGGGGACATCTGATGACCCGCAAATCCACGCTCAGCCTCCTGACCGCCGCAGCCTCCAGCGCCCTGCTGGCCGCCTGCGCGGTCGGGCCGAAGGCGCCGCCGGCGGACCTGCCGACGGCCGGAACCGGCGCCTTCGTCGGCTCCGCCAGCCCCACCGTCTCGACCGCCCAGGCGCGCGACGACTGGTGGCGGCTGTACGACGACCCGCAACTGGACGCCCTGATCCAGCAGGCCTTCGCCGAGAACAACCAGCTGGAGGCCGCCTTCGCCAATCTGCGCGCCGTCCGGGCGTCGCTGTCGGAGGCGCGCGTCGGCCGCTTCCCGACCACGACGACCAGCGCCCAGGCCCAGCGCAGCCGCGCCTCGGCCGCCACGGTCCAGGAGCTGCCGGCGGGCGAAAAGGCGCCGGAGATCGACACCTACGACGTCGGGATCCAGGCGGCCTATGAGGTCGATCTGTTCGGGCGGGTGGAATCGACCATCCGCGCCGCCCGCGCCGATACGCGCGCCGCCGAGGCCGCCCTGGCCACGGTTCAGGTGACGGTCGCGGCCGAGACCGCCCGCGCCTATGCGGATACCTGCTCGGCCAACGCCCAGATCGCGGTGGCCGAACGGACGCTGGAGCTGCAACGCAACACCGCCAGCCTGACCCAGACCCTACTGGACGGCGGGGCCGGCACCGGGCTGGACGTGGCCAGCGCCCGCGCGGCGGTGGCCCAGACCGCGGCGACCCTGCCGACCCTGCGCGCCGCCCGCAACGAGGCCCTGTTCCGCCTGTCCACCCTGATCGGCCGCACCCCGGCCGAGGCCAGCCAGGCGGCGGCGTCCTGCGTGCGTCCGCCCCAGCTGTCCCAGCCGATCCCGGTCGGCGACGGCGCCGCCCTCCTGGCCCGTCGTCCCGACGTGCGCCAGGCCGAGGCGGAACTGGCCGGTGCGGCCGCTCGCGTGAATGTGGCGACCGCCAACCTGTTTCCCCGCATCAGCCTGGGCGGCTCCTACGGCTCGACGGCGCTGAAGTCCGGCGATCTGGGCGAGGACCAGAATTACCGCTTCAGCTTCGGTCCGCTGATCAGCTGGTCTTTCCCCAACGTCTTCGCCGCTCGCGCTCAGATCAAGGCGGCCGGGGCCCGTTCGGACGCCGCCCTGGCCACCTTCGATCAGACGGTGCTGACGGCCCTGCAGGAGACGGAGACGGCGCTCAGCAACTACGCCAACGAGCTGGACCGCCGTGCGGCCCTGACCGAGGCGCGCGACCAGGCGGCCCGCGCCGCCGACCTGTCGCGCCTGCGCTTCAACGCCGGGGCCGACAGCTTCCTGTTGGTGCTGGACGCCCAGCGCACCCAGGCGGCGGCCGATGCGGCCCTGGCCCAGTCCGACGCTCTGGTCACCACCTATCAGATCGCCCTGTTCCGCGCCCTGGCCGGGGGCTGGCAGGCCGACAGCTGATCCTGCCGCAATCCTGAAACGGAAGGGCCGGGCGACGCATCGCCCGGCCCTTTTTCGTTCGTCCACAGGCTGGCGAGCGCCTCGGTGTTCCGCATTTGTTCCGATCATGCTCTAACCGTCTGCGGCGGTCGGCGGCGTGATGGAGGATCAGATGAACGATGCAATCCTGGCCCGGATGATGGCCGAACTGGACGCCGAGCTGGCGCGGGCCGAGCCGTCCCTGCCGGCCTGCCCGGAACACACCCGCCAGACCGAGGTCATGCGCGCCCTGGCGCTGGGCCTGGGCAATTTCGAGCGGATGCGGGCGCATGACGCCCACCTCTTGGCGGCGCAGCTGTCTCCGCGCCGCGCCGCCTAGGGCTCGCGCTTGAAGGTGTCGCCGATGACCGAGGCGTCCGGGCCGTCCGGCCCGGCGCTCTTCTGCTCGGCCTGACCGACGCGCTTCACCACCTTGTCGGAGGTGGCGCCGTCCGGCTTTCCGGCGGGGTCTGCGCCGTTCTTTTCCCGGCCTTCGGTCTGTTCGCGGTCCATGGTCGTCTCCTTCTCGTTGAAGAGGGAGCGCGGCGCGGGCGAAGCCGTTCCTTGGCGGCCTGGGATCAGCCCGCCGTATCCACCTTGGCCACCACCGACATGCCCGGCGCCAGGCGTTGCGCGGCCTCCTGGCCGGGATCGATGCGGATGCGCACGGGGATGCGCTGGGCGACCTTGGTGAAGTTGCCGGTGGCGTTGTCGGGACGGATGACGCTGAACTCCGACCCGGCGGCGGGGGCGATGCGTTCGACGCGGCCGCGCAGCGTCTGGCCGCCCAGGGCGTCGACGGTCAGGGTGACGGGCTGGCCGACGCGGATGTTGCGCATCTGCGTCTCCTTCATATTGGCGGTGACCCAGACCACGTCGGGCACCAGGCCCATCAGCTGGGTCCCGGCCGTGACATACTGGCCCTGACGCACCCCGACCTCGCCTAGCCGACCGGCGCGCGGCGCGACGATGCGGGTGTTGGCCAGGTCGATCTGGGCCAGGCGCACGGCGGCGCGGGCGTTCTCCACGGCGGCGGCCAGGCTGTCGCGGCCGACCACGGCGGAGGTGACGCCGGTCTGGGCGATGCCCTCGGCGGCGCGGGCCTGGGCGACCTGGGCCTGGGCGCTGCGCAGGGCGGCCTCGGCGATATCGACATTGGCCTGGGCCACCCAGCCGCCGGCCTTCAGGGTGCGGGCGCGATTGGCGTCGGCCTGAGCCCGCGTCAGCGTCGCCTCGGCGGCGGCGATGGAGGCGCGCTGCTGGGCCACCGATCCCCGCGCGGACGCCTGGGTCTGGGTCGAGTTGGACAGGGCCGCCTCGGCCGCGTGCAGACTGGCCTCGGCCTGCTCCAGTCGCTGACGATAGATGCGGTCGTCCACCTGGGCCAGCAGCTGGCCCTGCTGCACCGTCTGGAAGTCCTGAACCGGAACCTGGGTGACATAGCCGCTGACCTGCGGGCTGATCAGCGTGACCTGGCCCCGCACATAGGCGTTGTCGGTGCGCTGGATATGGCCGGTGAAGGGCGGCAACTGCCAGGCGTAGAGCACCAGGCCGATGGCCAGCACGGCGATACAGGCCGCCACCACCGACCACAGGACGCGCTTCTTCGGCTCGGGCGCCGGGGCGGGTTGAGGAGCAGGAGCGGAGGTCGGGGCGGTGGTGTCGGTCATGTCGGTTCGGCTCTCGGAAGGTCTCAGTCGACGGCGGCGGCTGCGGCGGCCTGTTGCGCCGCCAGCCGGGCGTCTTGGCGCGCCTGTTTGCGGGCCTTGAAGCGGGGAAGAAGGTGGATGACCGTGATCCAGGCGCAGCCCAGGGCGGCGATCACGGAAATGAGCAGGAAGACGTCGTTATAGGCCAGGATATTGGCCTGCTGCGTCACCTGTCGGCTCAGCAGGGCGACGCCCTCGGCCTTCAGGAGGGCCGGGTCGCCGATGACGTGGCCATAGGCGCCGGACAACTGGGCCAGGCGTTGCACGACCAGCGGGTTCATGGCGTCGATGCCGGCGGCCAGCTCGTTGGAGTGAAACTTCTCGCGCACGATCTGGACCGTGCCGACCAGGGCCGAACCGGCCAGGCCCCCCACGTTCTGCAGCACGCTGAACATGACGATGAAGCTGATCAGATTGCGCGGATTGGTCTGCAACACCCGTCCCACCCCGATCAGCAAGGCCGGCCCCACGAACATGGCCGAGGCGAAGGCGATCAGGGCCTGGCTGAAATACAGCTGGGCCGGGCGGGTCAGGACGGTGGCGTGGCTGTCGATGAAGGCGCCGATGGCGATCAGACCCAGGGCGATGGCGATGGGCTTGTGCAGCTTGGTCATGTTGAGCGTCAGGGCGCTGACCGCCGTGCCCGCCATCATCGACAGCAGGATCAGCAGGAACAGGCCGTGAAGCTGATCCTGGCCCAGGCCGACGACGGTCAGGAACCCCACCGCGCCCGAGGTCTGTTCGGACAGGGTGACGCGGATCAGGATGACGGCTCCGAACAGGCGCAGCACGTCCTTGCCGGTCAGCCAGCGGGTGTTGATCAGCGGATTGGCGCGATTATGCTCGATCACCAGGGCCACGCTCAGCAGGATGATCGACCCGACCAGGGCCCAGCCGATCCACGCCGCCTCGGTCCACCAGACGATCCGACCCAGCCCCAGCACGGCGGCCAGAAGCGCCACGCCCGGCGCGAACAGGGCGAAGGTCAGAAAGTCCAGCGGCTCGAACAGTTTCAGCCGCTCGGACGGGGGCAGACGCAGCACCTGCACCGCCGCCCAGGCCAGAAGCGCCATCCCCAGTTCGAAGGTGTAAAACGCCTTCCAGTCGTTCAACTGCAGCAGGGTCGGCATGACCAGACGCGCCACCGGCACGGCGAAACTGGCCAGGCCGATGCCGATCACCAGCCCCTTCAGACGATGCTGGGCCGGAAACGCCTGGATCATGTAGAGGAAGCCCAGGCTGCTCAGCCCCGCCGCCGCCATGCCGGCCGCCGCCCGCACCACCAGGGTCGATTCATAGTTGTCGACCAGCAGGTGCGCCGCGCAGGTGGCGACGAAGGCGCCCAGACAGATCTGAGTGAACAGGCGCAGGCCGTATTGCTGGCGGAACTTGACCAGGATCAGGTTCATACAGGCGTTGGTCATCACGAACACGACCGGCAGCCACGCCGCCTCGGTCAGGGTGATCCCCAGCGAGCCTTGCAGGCTGGTGATGTTGGCGGTGACGGCGGCGTTGCCCAGGGCGCCGACCATGGCCACCAGAACCCCCGTCAGGGCGTATTGCACCCTCAGCCAGGGCGCATGGTCCGGCGTGGCGGGCGAGCCGGGCAGGGTGGGCAGTTCGTGCGGCTTCAGCGTGGCGACATACTGGTCCCACGGCAGATGCCAGTGACGGTCGGCGCGGGCCATCAGAGCGCCTCCGCGCGGGGTTTCAGCCCGTCCAGGATGATGTCGCGCGTGCGCAGGGACACGGCCTCGCGCTCGGCCGCGTCGGCGCCCTGGAATCCGGCGCCCAGCAGGGTGGCGATCAGACGAATGTCCATCGGCCGCAAATCCTCCCGCACCAGACCGGCGGCCTGGGCCCGCCTCAGCGACGCGGCGCCCGCCTCCATCAAGCTCTGCCGCAAGGGGGTAAGCGCGTCCGGCGACCGCACGTTCCGCACCAGGCCCGCCAGACCGGCATTGCGGATCATGTCCTCGGCCAGCCGGTCCAGGAACCAGAAGAAGACGGCCGGGTCGTCGCCCTGTTCGTCGGTGCGACGCCCCAGGTCCGCGACATCGGCCTCCAGCACCGCCAGCGCCAGTTCGGTGCGGTCGGCGAAGTGGCGATAAAGCGTGCCGCGCCCGACTCCGGCCTTTTCCGCGATCAGGTCCAGCGGCGCGTCCAGCCCCTGTTCGGACAGCACGACGCGCGCCGCCTGCAACAGGGCGGCGCGGTTCTGAACGGCGTCCTTTCGGACAGGTCTGGGGGCGGGGCGCGACATGGTGACGCGCTTAAATGGACAGTCGTGTCCGTTTTGCAAGGGGCTACTAGCATCTTACCCTCTCCCGCTGGGAGAGGGCTTGAGCGCACGACGGCGACAGCCGGCGTTCTCGCGCGAAAGGGTAAGGGTCGAGTGCTACGACCTGGCTCACCAGCCGACCCTCATCCGGCCCTCCGGGCCACCTTCTCCCAATGGGAGAAGGGCAGGTTCAGAGCCCCTTCTCCAGCACCACGAACGCCAGTTCGGGCCGGGGCGGATCGACGGGGAAGGGGCGGGTCTCGCCGGTGGGGGCATAGCCGCGTCGCGCGTACCAGGCGATCAGTTCGGCGCGGCGATGGATCACCGTCATCTCCATGCGCCGCGCGCCGAACCGGGCCACGGCCTCGGCCTCTGCGGCGGCCAGCAGACGGCGCCCCAGGCCGGACGCCTGCAGCGTCGGCTCGACCGTCAACATCCCCAGATAGGCCAGGTCTTCTCCGGCGCGGGCGACCTGGACGCAGCCGATCAGATCATCGGCATGGTGCGCCAGCAGGATGACCCGTTCGGGATCGGCGATCAGACCCGCCAGCTCCTCGGCGCTGGTCCGCTCGTCGAACAGCAGATCGGCCTCGTGCGTCCATCCGGCCTTGGCCGTCTCGCCGCGATAGGCCCGCTCGATCAGCGGATGCAGGGCGGCGACATCGGCTGGGGTCGCGGCCCGAAAAGCGATCGGGCTCAACGGCGGACGCCCAGCTCCGCCAGCAGATGATCCATCCCATAGACGTCGCGCAGGGCCACCGTCACCGCCTGGGTGCTCACGATCACGCTGCGGTTGGTGTTGCGGTCGTAGCCATAGGCGTTGCGCTGGGTCAGGACGGTGGAATCGAAGTTGGCCCCGATGATCTCGCCCCGCGCGTTGACGGCGGGCGAGCCGGACGAGCCGCCGATGGTGTCGGTCGAGACGGCCATGTCCATCACCGCGTTCGGATCGATCCGGTCCTTGGCGGCCAGCAGCTTGGGCGCGACCTTGAACGGCTCGGCGCCGGTTGCGCGGTCCCACAGGCCGGCGAAGGTGGTGAAGGCGCCGAACCGCTGGCCCGGCACGTCGGAGCCTTCGACCTTGCCGTAGGTCAAACGCAGGGTGCCGGTCGCGTCGGGATAGACCGCGTCGCCATAGGCGGCGAAGCGGGCGGCGGCCAACTGCTCCGAGGCGCGGTCGGTCGGCGCCTTGACCTTGTTTTCCCACTCTGCGCGAACCGCGCGAGCGTCGGCGTCGATCGACAGCACATATTGGATCATCGGATCGTCGGACGCCTGAACCGCCGCCAGGCCGCCGGTCCACAGGGCGCGGCGCACCGCCGGATCGGCCAGCTTCGTGCCGGCGACGACGCGCGCCGACAGGTCCTCGGGGCTTTCCTTGCCCAGCAGGGTGCGGACATAGGGGCTGTCGACCGTCAGCCATTCGCGGGTCTTGGACAGCCACCATTCCAGCCGGATCTGCTCCAGTTCGGGATAGGTGGGCTTTTCAGCGAACAGACCGGATTCGACGCCCGGCAGGCGGCTGTCGGCGAACTCGGCCAGACGCTGGTCCGACGGCTTGGCCCGCTCCTGCGCGCCGCGCACGATGGCCTTGGCCCACTGGAACAGCTGCGATCCGCCCGCGACCGAGGTCGTGCCCATGGCGGTGCCGCCCTCCAGCAGGGCGGTGGGGGCATACAGTTCGCGGGCCAGCGGCTGGATGGTCTTCAGCGCCTCCCACGGGTTCGAGCCGTTGGCGTCGGCGGCGGCGTAACGCTGCATGAAGTCGGCCTCGGCCGCCGCCTTGGCCTGGATGAAGTCAGCGTCGGTCAGGGCGCGCATCCGGCCAAGGCCGCGCTTGTAGGTGTTCTCCACGCCGACGATGGGATCCATGGCGATAAAGGCCTGGTCCTCGCCTTCTTCGGCATAGCGGATCAGGCGGCCGCGCAGCTCCGAGGCGATCAGCTGATCCAGCGGCAGGACCACGTCGCGGATGGTCGCCAGTTGGTCCATCGTCAACAGGCGCTGGGTCGCGCCGGGGTTGCCCGAGACGAAGACGGCTTCGCCCTCGGTCGGCTTGTCGGCGTTCCAGACGAAGTGGGTCGGGGTCTTCACCGGCTTTCCGTCCTCGTACAGGCGGATGAAGGCGGCATCGATGGCGAAGCGGGGGAAGGAGAAGTTGTCCAGATCGCCGCCGAACGTCGCGGCGCGGTCTTCCGGCGCCCAGGCCAGACGCACGTCGGTGTATTTGCGGAACCTATACAGCTTGAACTGGCCGCCGCGATAAAGGCTGACGACCTGGCAGCGGATCTTGGGATCGTTTCCGCAGGCTTCGGTTTCGATCCGCCCGGCCTCGGCCTCGCGCGCCTGGGTGAAGGCCTGGCCCTCAAGTCCTTCGCCGGCCTTGTGCATCCGCTCGGTCACGTCGGAGATGTCGGTCAGGATTTCGGCTGTCGCGCCGGGGCATTTGCGCTCTTCCTCGCGCGTCCTGGGCGTAAAGCCGGTCTCGCCATACTGCTGTTGCGGCGTGGACAGGTTGGCCACGCAGGTGGCGACACAGTGGTTGTTGGTCATCACCAGGCCCTGGCCCGACACCACGCCCGCCGAACAGCCGCCGAACTTCACCGACGACAGCCGCACCCGATCCAGGAAGGCCTGGTCGATATTGGTCCCCAGCGTCTGGTTGGCGCGGGCGATCGGGAAGTTGTCGTAGGTCCACATGCCTTCCTCCGCGCGCGCCGACGTGGCGGCGAAGGCGAGAAGGGCGGCGGAGGCGAGGAGAAGAGGGCGCATGGAAAACTCCTGATCCTTCTCCCCCCGGGGGAGAAGGTGGGCCCGAAGGGCTCGGATGAGGGGGCTCTGTCCGCATTCAAAATGGAAAAAGGGGGCCTGGGTCAACCAGCCCCCTCATCCGTCTCGCTTGCGCGAGCCACCTTCTCCCCCGAAGGGAGAAGGATTTTCTTCTTAGCGACGCACGCCCAGTTCGCGCAGCAGGCGCGGCTGGTTGTAGACGTTGCGCAGGGCCTCGGTGATGGCGGCGGTCGAGACCGTCACCGTGCGGTTCAGCTCGGGGTCGTAACCGAAGCTGCCGCCCAGCGAGTGGATGTTGCCGTCGAAGGCGGCGCCGATGACTTCGCCCTTGGCGTTGATCACCGGCGAGCCCGAGTTGCCGCCGATGATGTCGTTGGTCGAGACGAAGTCATAGACGGTCGCCTTGTTCACCTTGTTCTCGGCCGCCAGCCAGTCGGTCGCCGCATTGAACGGCTCGGCGCCGGTGTTGCGCTCGTAGAGGCCGCCGATGTGGGTGAAGGGCTCCACCGTCACGCCGCGATAGGTCCAGCCCTTCACCTGGCCGTAGGACAGGCGCAGGGAGAAGGTCGCGTCGGGATACAGGTTGGTGCCGTAAACCGCGAACCGGGCCTGGGCGATCTTTTCGCCCGCGCGGCTGGTCGGGCCGGACACCGCCGATTCCCACTGGGTGCGCACGGCCTGGGCCGCGTCGTCATTGGCCAGGACGAAGGCGATCAGCGGATCGCCCGAGGCGGCCAGCTGCTCCGGCGTCATGGCCAGGGCCTGGGCTCGGAAGGCGGGATCGGCCAGGCGCGTGCCGTCGATCAGGCGCTGGGCCACCTGTTCGGGACTTTCCTTGCCCAGCAGCGCCTTAACGTTGGCGTTGTCGACGGTCAGATACTCGCGGGTCTTGGACAGCCAGAAGTCCAGGAAGATCTTCTCCAGGTCGGTCGAGATCGGCGTCTCGGTCGCCAGACGGCGGCCCAGCGAGGCGATGTCGGCGTCCGAATAGCCGGCGCGGCGCTCGGCCACCGGCTTGGCCCGCTCCTTGGAGGCGCGAACGATGGCCTTGGCGTAGCTGTACAGCTGCGACCGCTGGCCCGCCGCCGATTCCAGCTGGCGATAGGGCAGATACAGGTCGCGCTGGGCGGTCGAGACGCGCTCCAGATCGGCCCAGGGATCGCCGATGCGCTGGGCCAGGGCCGGGTCGGCGGCGACGCGCTGGCGCAGTTCCTGCTCTTCATTGCGCTTGGTGGCCATGAAGGCCGGATCGGTCAGGGCGCCCTGCTGGCCGTAGAAGACCTTGAAGCTGTTCTCCAGGCCGAACAGCGGATCGACGGTGACGCGCTTGGCCTCTTCGCCGGTGGTCGAATATTCCAGCAGGCGGCCGCGCAGTTCGGACGACTGGATCAGGGTCAGCGGCATCTGCTGATCGCGCAGCGCCTCCAACTGGGCCACCGTCAGCAGGCGCTGGGTCGAGCCGGGGTTGCCCGCGACGAAGGTGACGTCGCCGTCCTTGGGCGCATTGGCGTTCCAGGTCAGGTGGTTCGGCGTGGCGACCGGCTTGCCGTCCTCGTAGATGCGCAGGAAACCGGCGTCGAGGGCGTAGCGGGGGAAGTTGAAGTTGTCCGGGTCGCCGCCGAAGAAGGCCGCCTGGAACTCGGGCGCGAAGACCAGGCGCACGTCGTCGTATTTGCGGAACTTGTACAGCTTGTACTGGCCGCCGCGATAGAAGCTGATGACCTGGCAGGTCAGCTTCTGGTCGTCGCCGCAGACCTCCTTCTGGATCTTGTCGATCTCGGCCGCGCGGGCCTGGACGAAGGCGGCGCCCTCAAGCCCGGCGCCGGCGCCCACGACGCGGTCGGTGACGTCGGTGATGTCGGTCAGGATTTCGGCCGTCTGACCGGGGCATTTCTTCTCTTCCTCGCGGGAGCCGGGCATCCAGCCGTTCTTGACGTAGTCGTTCTGGGCCGTGGACAGGTCCTGCACGCACGAGACGACGCAGTGGTGGTTGGTCAGCACCAGACCTTCGCCCGACACCAGCGAGGCCGAGCAGCCCTGCAGGCGGACGGCGGCGTTGCGAACCCGGTCCAGCCAGGCCTGGTCGATGTTGGTGCCGTACTTTTGGTTCACCGTGGCGATGGGGAAGTTGTCGAAGGTCCACATCCCCTCGTCGGCCTTGGCGGGGGAGGCGGGCGCCGACAGGACGGCGGTCGCGGCGCCCAGGGCGGCCAGCGAGGCGGTGAGACGAAGCGAGGGCAAGGACATGGCGGCGTGTTTCCCGAAGCGTGGGACGGCCTGTCCCATCTGTTATGTTGTAACTAGCGCCGACAATAGGCCGGCGCCAAGGGCTGCACGGGCCTTAGTCTCCTGTTCAATACGGCGCAACCGATCAGGCCGGCCCGAACACGACCCAAGCCTTACTGCGATTTAACTTGGCGGTGCGATGGCTCGCGGTCAGATAGCACCCAGTTCGGGGGAACCGCCGGTTCATGTCGCTTGCACTTTCAACGCTGCTTTACGAATGGCGCCGCTACATGGCCGCCATCGTGGCGCTGGCCTTCTCGGGCCTGCTGGTCCTGGCCCAGGTCGGTATGTTCATGGGCATCGGCAAGGCGTTCACGGCCCAGATCGACCGTGCGCGCGCCGACATCATGATCCTCAGCCCCGGCGCCACGGCCCTGTTCAACGGCGGCCCGTCGGGCGTGCCGCGCCGCATCATGCCGGTGGTCTATCAGCACCCGGAGGTGGTCGCCGTCGCCGACCTGGATGGTTCGGGCGGTCGCTGGCAGAACATCGTCAAGGATCAGGACGCCCAGGGCAAGGATTCCCAGGGCGCCAAGAAGATGGAGTTCGTCAACGTCACCACCATCGACGCCGTGCCGGGCGCCGTGACGGTGCCGACCGACTATTCCGACGACCTGGTCGAGGCGCTGCGCCAGCCCTACGCCGTGGCGATCGACCAAACCGCCCTGGGGCGTCTAGGCGTCAAGCTGGGCGATCAGGCGTCCTATAACGGCAAGACCGTGAGGGTCGCCGCCGTCACCCAGGGCTATCCCAACATGATGCAGGCCACGGTGGTCATGTCGCGCGACACCCTGCGGATGCTGGGCGAGGCCAACACCGGCGAGCGGGTCGGGCCGCTGATGGTTCAGATCAAGAACCCCGCCCGCGCGACCATCGTCGTGGCCCAGTTGAACGCCATCGCCAACGGCCAGTTCAAGGCCTGGACCCGTCAGGACCTGGCCAAGGCCAACGAAGGCGCGATGATGAAGGAGAGCTTCATCGCCATCATGCTGGGCTTCTCGCTGTTCCTGGGCATCCTGATCGGCGTGGCCATCACCTGGCAGACGCTGCGCGGCGCCATCATGGCCAACATCAAGGAGTTCGCCTCGCTGCGGGCGCTGGGCGTGTCGATGGGGTCGCTGCGCCGGATCGTGCTGGAGCTCAGCTTCTGGGTCGGCATCGCCGGCGTGCTGGCGGCCTATGTCCTGACGTGGCTGGTCAGCCTGCTGGCGGCCGGCACGGGCCTGACCATGGCCTTCCCCCCGACGATGGTGCTGATGGTTTCGGCCATGCTGGTGCTGATCGCCCTGGGCTCCGGTTTCCTGTCGCTGGGCGTCCTGAAGAAGAGCCAGCCTGCGGATCTGCTGCGATGACCTCTCATACCACGACGCACGGCAAGCACGGCGATTTCGCCATCGAGGCCAAGGGGCTGGTCAAGCGGTTCAAGACCGGCCGCAGCTGGGTCGAGGTGTTGAAGGGCGTGGACTTCGACGCCCGCCACGGCGACCTGACCATGGTCATGGGGCCGTCCGGCTCGGGCAAGTCGACCCTGATCGCCAATCTGTCGGGCCTGCTGAAGCCCGAGGAGGGCCGGGTCGACATCCTGGACGTCGACGACCTGTGGAAATACGGCTCGGGTCGGATCGACAAGTTCCGGCTGGACCACTGCGGCTTCATCTTCCAGGGCTTCAACCTGTTCCCATCGCTGACGGCGCTGCAGCAGGTGATGACGGTGCTGAAATACCAGGGCCTGTCCAAGTCCGAGGCCAAGGCGCGGGCCACCACCGCCCTTGAGGAAGTCGGGCTGGGCCATCGCCTGAACCAGCGGCCCAGCGCCCTGTCGGGCGGCGAGAAGCAGCGCGTCGCCATCGCCCGCGCCCTGGCCAAGAACCCGCAGATCCTGTTCGCCGACGAACCGACCTCGGCCCTGGACGGGGAGAACGGCCAGGTCGTGATCCGTCTGTTGCGTCGCGCCGCCACCGAACACGGCGCCGCCGTCATCTGCGTGACCCACGACCCGCGCCTGGAGGCCTGGGCCGATCGCGTCATTCACATCGAGGACGGCAAGATCCTGGACGATCAGCGCCGCATCCCCAATCCCGACGCCCAGCTGGCGTCCCACTAAGCCCTCTCTCGAACGGACCCTGCCGTCATGCCCGCCTTCCTAAAGAACAAATGGCTCTGGATCGGACTGGTCCTGATCGTGCTGCTGGTCGGGGGCTTCATGGCCTTCTCCAAGGCCGGGGCCGCCAAGAAGGCGCAGCAGGAGAAGGAGGCGTCCCAGAAGATCGACAGCCCCTACGCCGCCATCGCCAACGGCAAGGCCGACGTCGAGGGCGGGGTGATCAAGGTCGCCGCCCGTCGCGGCGGCGTGGTGCGCGAGGTGCTGGTCAACGAGGGCGACCGCGTCGTCGCCGGCCAGATCCTGGCCCGCCAGGAAGACGACGAGACGCGCCTGGCCGCCCAGAGCGCCGCCGCCGCCGTCACCGAGGCGCGCGCCCAGCTGGGGATGTCGCGGGTCGAACTGACCACGGCCCGGCGCGAATACGACCGCCTGTCGAAACTGTCGGCCACCAACAATGTCGCGGCCCAGCGGCTGGACCAGGCGCGCGATCAGATCGCCCAGGCCGAGGCGCGCATCGCCTCTCAGGACGCCGCCATCCAGACGGCCCAGTCGCGTCTGGCCGAGGCCCGCTACAACCAGGAACTGACCGTCATCCGCGCGCCGATGGACGGTCGGATCGCCCGTCGCTACGCCCAGCCCGGCGCCGGCGCATCGACCCTGAACGTGACGGCCATGTTCGATCTGGAGCCGGACACCGACCGCATCGTCCGCGCCGAAATCGTCGAGGCCGACATCCCCAATGTCACGGTCGGTCAGGAGGTCGAACTGACCCCGGAGGGCGATCCCACCAAGATCACCGTGGGCCGCGTGCTGCGCCGCGCCGCCGTGTTCGGCGCCCGTCAGCTGCAGTCCGAAGACCCCTCGGCCCGCACAGACGAGCGGGTGGTCGAGGTGGTGGTCTCGGCCGACAACACGCCCTTCCTGATCGGCCAGCGCGTTCTGGTGAAGTTCATGAAGCCTGGTCAGAAGGCAGGCGTCGCCCGTCCGGTCCAGGCCGGCGTCGGCCCGTCCGCCGCCATGCGCCCGGCGGGCCAGAAGTAGGCGGCTCTGCCGATCGATCGGGGGAAGGGGGCGCTGCGGCGCCCCTTTTTCGTTTGGGGGCGATCAGCGGTCCCGTTCAGTTTCCTGTGAAATCGCCCGGTCGCTTTTCCAGCACGGCGCCGACGCCTTCCTGATGGTCGTCGGTCAGGTGGGCCAGGGCCTGCATGGCCGCCGACATCTCCAGCATCTGATCGAAGGTCGTGTCCCGGCCCTGGCGCAGCAGGGTCTTGGCCATGCGCAGGGCCTGGGGCGGCTGGGCCGCGACCTGGGCGGCGGTGGTCAGGGCCTCGTCCATCAGGCTGTCGTGCGCGACGACCCGGTTGACTAGGCCCCATTCGGCCGCAGTCGCGGCGTCAATGGACCGGGCGGTGAACAGCAGCTCGGCGGCGCGGGCGTAGCCGATGTTGCGCGGCAGCAGCCACGATCCCCCGTCGCCGGGGATGATGCCCAGCTTCAGGAACGGCACGCCGAAGCTGGCGCGGTCCGAGGCGATGCGGATATCGCCCAGACCCGCGATGTCGCAGCCCAGCCCCATGGCCGCCCCGTTGACGGCGGCGATCAACGGAACCTCCAGCCCGTACAGCGACCGCACGATCCGGTGCACGACGCGGCGATAGCGTTCGCGGATCGCCGCGCCCGATCCCTCGAACAGGTCGCGCCGGTCGCGCATGGCCGTCAGGTCGCCGCCGGCCGAGAAGGCGCGCCCGGCGCCGGTCAGCACCACGCAGCGGACGGACGGATCGGCGTTGACCCGCTCGCACGCCGCCGCCACCTCGTCCCCGTCGCCCAGATCGGGCAGGGCGTTCAGCCGCGCCTCGCGGTCCAGCGTCCAGATCAGGATCGCGCCCCGTCTCTCTTCGGCGATCAGGCCCATGCGTCGTCTCCGATGTTCGCGCCCGTCATCGACCGGCGCCGCAGGGTTAGGCAAGGCCGCAATTGCAAAAGCCCCGGTCGTGACCGGGGCTTTTTCAGGCTTGGGCCGCAAAGGCCGTCAGCGTTTCTTGATCGTATAGGGTACGAAGTTGGACGGATGGCTGACCACCCGGCCCGAGTTCGACGGCATATGCCGACTGTTGACCAGCATCCCGCCCCACAGGGCGAAGGACATCATGGCGTGTTGGAGGTTACGCTCCTTATCGTTCATCTTGGCGTCTCCTTTCGCAGAACGATGAAAAGAGACACGTCGTACCAATGGGATTCCACCGTCAGTCGTTTCGCGTCATCGGACAACATAAGACACTTTCGTGAATTTGCAAATTTATTCGTCAGGAGTCGGAGTGTTTTTCGTTCCGATGTCACAATGACCACGCCCAATCCCGCTCGTCCCGGTCCGCCCAAGGCCATCGCCAGCCCCTGCGTCATGGTGTGCGCGGTCGATGGGGAGAGCGGCCTGTGCCTGGGATGCTTTCGCACCCTGAAGGAGATCGCCGGCTGGCGGGGCCTTAGCGACGACGAGCGGGCCGCCGTGATGGCCGACCTGCCCGGGCGACGGGACCGGATCGATCCGGCGAAACTGGCCTGATCGGTCCTGGGGTTTTAAGCTTTCGTCAGCCACGTCGTTTCACGGCATCCAAAGATCGCCCCGCTAGACAGGGGGCATGATCCGCATCGACTTCCAGTCCGTCATCGTGTTCGGCGTCGCCCTGACGGCGTCCTTCGCCACGGCGCTGACGATCCGGCATCTGGAGGGCGACGGGGCGGCCCAGGCGGCGACCGCCCCCGTCCCTGTCACGGCGCCGGCCGCGGTCGCAACGGCCGCCCAGGTGGTCAAGGCCGAAGACGGCCACTACTGGGCCCAGGCCCGGATCGACGGACGGGCGGTGCGGGTGCTGGTCGATACCGGCGCCAGCGTCGTGGTCCTGACGCGGGCCGATGCCGGGCGGCTGGGCGTCGCCCCGGAACCGGCGAGCTTCACCGGCCGGATCCAGACGGCGTCTGGCATGGTGCGCGCCGCGCCGGTGCGGCTGAACACCGTCTCGGTCGCCGGGGCGCGCGTGGATCGGGTCGAGGCGCTGGTGGTCGAGCAGGGGCTGGAATACTCCCTGCTGGGCATGAGCTACCTGGGTCGCCTGTCGGCCTTCGAGGCCACGCCGACGGGCCTGACGCTGCGGCCCTAAAGGTCCCGCATCTGGCGGCGGGCTTCGTGGAAATACTGCCAGCCGGTCCACAGGGTGATGATGGCGGCCAGCCAGATCAGCACGTCCGAGAAGAACTGGAAATTCTCCAGCCAGTCCAGCGACAGGCCGAAGCCGTCCCAGTTGCGGGCGAACAGCTGGCAGCCCAGGGCGACCAGCTGCAGCGTGGTCTTCCACTTGGCGGCCAGGGTGACGGGCAGTTCGATCCGCCCGGCCATGGTCTCGCGCAGGGCCGAGACGGCGAACTCGCGGAACAGGATCAGGCCGCAGGGAATGATGATCTGCGGCACGGAGCCGGACGTCAGCACGCCCAGGATGGCGCCGGTCACCAGAACCTTGTCCGCGATAGGGTCCAGGATGGCGCCCCAGCGGGTGGTGGCGTTCCAGCGCCGGGCCAGGAAGCCGTCGATCCAGTCGGTCGAGGCGGCGATGACGAAGATCCAGAAGGCGACGCGATAGAGGGCGAACTGGTCGTCGGGGCTCATCCACTGATCGGCCAGGGGGAAGCCGCTGGTCGCGCCCGCCAGGATCAGGAACATCACCACCCCGGCGGCCAGGCGCGCGCCGGTCAGGATGTTGGGAATGGGGTTGGCGCGGTGGGCGGTCATGGCAGGGTCTCCAGCAAGGACGCCAGCAGGGGATGCGGCGTCTCTGCGAACGGATTGGCGACGGTCACGCCTCGATAGACGAAGCCGTCCTGCATGTCTTCGGAAAGCAGAAGGCCGCACCCGGCTTCGGCGGCGATGGTCAGGATCAAGGCGTCCCATATTTGAAGATTGAAGAAAGCCGCTGCTTCGAGCGCGGCTTCCATGGTCGCGGACGTCGGAGCGGTCAGGCCGATGTCCTCCACCCATTTCCGCACGATCTCACGCGCGACCTTGGGCGGATGGCGGCCTTTGCGGGTCAGAATGTTGTAGAACTCGCCCGCGACCTGGGTCGGCAGGATCAGGTCGTGGTGCGCGACCTGACGAAGAACCTCTATCGCTCGGGCGCGACGTGGCGCGTCGTCACCGATGCCTGCCGCATAGCCCAGCACATTGGTGTCTAGCGCCAGCTTCAAGCGTAGCCGTCTTCGCGCGTGATGCGGCCTGCGCCGACGGCGGGCAGGGCGGCTAGCGCATCGACAAGAGCATGACGCCCTGCCACGCGATCTCCGTGGCTGTCGGCCCGATCCGTCGCGGGTGTCATTCTGACTAGCGGCTGGCCGCGCGCTGTGACGACATAGGATTCGCCCGCCGCGACTTCTCGAAACACGCGCGAAAAGTCACGATTGGCTTCGGTTGCGGTGATCGTGCGTTCCATGAATGCAATAGTAGTGATTTCACTACTATGTTGCAAGTCAAGCCAACGGTTCGAACCGGGGCTTGTCGGTCAGGGCGGTCAGGGCGCCCTCGGCGATGCCGAAGTGAAGGCCGCTGAGCTGAAGCTCGCCCTTGGCCTCGCGTTCGGCGATCCAGGGGAAGGTGCGCAGGTTTCGGATCGACAGGCGCACGATGGCCTCCTCGGCCGCGCGTTCCAGCTGGTCCGGGGCGACGGTCTCGGCCACGTGCTGGACGACGGGCGTCCCTTGCGCGATCCAGGGGCCGACGAAATCGGCGACGATGTCCGGCGCGCCGTGGATCATGGCGTTGACCCCGCCGCAGTGGGCGTGGCCCATGACCACGATCCGCTTGACGCCCAGCACCTTGACCCCGAACTCCAACGCCGCCGACACGCCGTGCAGCTTGCCGTCCGGCTCATAGGGCGGGACCAGATTGGCGACGTTGCGGACGACGAACAGTTCGCCCGGCTTGGCGTCGAAGATCAGGGCCGGATCGGCGCGGCTGTCGGAACAGGCGACGATCAGGGTGTGCGGCTTCTGGCCCTTGGTCGCCAGACTCTCGTACTCGGCGCGGGCGGTCGGCCAGTGGTCGGCGCGGAAGCGGCGATAGCCGGCGGTCAGTTCGTCTTCGATGTCGCTCATGCTGCGCCTGTAGCGTTTTGGGGGGCGGCGATAAATGGTGTATACTTGTCTATACGAAGGAGGCCGTCATGCCCGTCACCAGTCGAACCTTTCGAAGCGGAAACAGCGACGCGGTGCGTCTGCCCAAGGAAATCTCGTTCGGGCCGGGCGTCGAGGTCGAGATCGAGCGCAAGGGCGACGTCGTGACCATCTCGCCCAAGCAGAAGTCCGTGAAGGAGATGCTGGCCAAGCTGCGCAGCCTGCCCAAGCCCGACAGCATCGGCGTTCGCCACGAGGTCGAGATTCCCGAGCGTCCGGGCCTCTGAAACGTGGCCTATATGCTGGATGCGAACGTCGCCATTCACCTGAGGGATGGCGATGCGGTGATCGATGAGCGCGTGGACGCCTTGAGCCCGCCGCTGCTGCTGTCCATCGTCAGCCGGGTCGAGTTGGAGGCCGATCTCGGCCGGATGGAGGCCGGCACAGGCGATCGGCGAGCGAGGCTGGACGCCCTGTTGGACGCCGTGCCTGTGCTGCCCTTCGGCTCGGCCGAGGCCCAGGCCTATCGCGGCATCGTCGAGGCCTGCGGCTTCTCGCGGCGCAAGGTGCTGGATCGGATGATCGCGGCGCAGGCGATCACGGCGGGCGCGACGCTGGTCACGCGCAACGGCGACGATTTTCGCGACATTCCCGGTCTGACGCTGCTGGAGTGGTGACACGCCTTACGCCTTCCTGAAGAAGGCGTGGATGCGTTCGGCCAGGGGCTGGCTGACGCCGTCGACCTTGACCAGATCGACTACCGAGGCGCGGCTGACGCCCTTGGCGGAGCCGAAGGCGTGGAGCAGGGCCTTCTTGCGGCCGGGGCCGACGCCTTCGATCTCGTCCAGCGGGTTTTTCTTGATGTCCATCGAGCGGCGCTTGGCGTGGGCGCCGTTGGCGAAGCGGTGGGCTTCGTCGCGGAGACGCTGAAGGTAGTAGAGGGCCGGCGACTTCAGCGGCAGCATGAAGGGCGCCTTGCCCGGCATGAAGAACTTCTCCATCCCCGCATCCCGATCCGGCCCCTTGGCCACGCCGACCACGGCGATATCATCCAGACCGCCTAGATCGGCCATGACGGCCAGCACCTCGGCCAACTGTCCCGCGCCGCCGTCGATCAGCAGCAGGTCGGGGCGGACGACGTCCTCGCCTTCCTCCTCGTCCTTGACCAGGCGGGCGAAGCGGCGGCGCATGACCTCGCGCATCATGCCGTAGTCGTCGCCGGGCGTCAGGTCTTCGCCTCGGATGTTGAACTTACGATACTGCGACTTCTGGAAGCCTTCCGGGCCGGCGACGACCATGCCGCCCACGGCATTGGTCCCCTGAATGTGGGCGTTGTCGTATATCTCGATCCGTTCGGGTCGGCTCTCCAGTCCGAAGGCTTCGCACACCTCGTCCAGGATTTTGCCCTGCGCCGAACTTTCGGCCAGGCGGCGGCCCAGGGCCTCCTTGGCGTTGGTCAGGGCGTGGTCGATCAGGGCCAGCTTCTCGCCGCGCTGAGGCCGCGCGATCTCGACCTTGCGGTCCGCCTTCATCGAGAAGGCCTCCTCCAGCAACTCCAGCTCGTGCGGGCGGACGTTGGACAGGATCAGGCGCGGGATGGGCTTGTCCTCGTAGAACTGACCCAGGAAGGCGGCCAGGATCTCCGGGTCCGTGTCGGACTTGTCCACGCGCGGGAAATAGGCGCGCCCGCCCCAGTTCTGGCCCGCGCGGTAGAAGAAGACCTGGACGCAGGCCTGGCCGCCATCGGAATGCAGGGCGAAGACGTCGCCTTCGGCCACGCTGTCGGCGCTGACGGAGTTCTCCATGGTGATGGCCGACAGCGCCCGGATGCGGTCGCGCACGCGGGCGGCTTGTTCGAAGTCCATAGCGTCCGACGCGGCCTGCATCTCGCCCGACAGGCGGCCGATCACGGCGCGCGACTTGCCGCGCAGAAAGGCCTCGGCCTCGTCGACCAGTTCGCCATAGTCCTCCAGCGAGATCAGGCCGGTGCAGGGCGCCGAGCAGCGCTTGATCTGATGCAGCATGCAGGGGCGGGTGCGGGTCTCGTAGACGCTGTCGGAACAGGACCGCAGCAGAAACGCCTTCTGCAGGGTGTTCAGCGTGCGGTTGACCGCCCAGGTCGAGGCGAAGGGGCCGAAGTAATGGCCGGGCGTGGTGTGGGCGCCGCGATGCTTCTTCACCTGAGGGGCGCGATGGTCGCTGCGGATCATCAGTTCGGCGAAGGACTTGTCGTCGCGCAGAACCACGTTGTAGCGCGGCTTCAGCTTCTTGATGAAGTTGGATTCCAGCAGCAGGGCCTCGGTCTCGGACGCCGTGACCACCAGCTCCATCGACCGGGTCTGGGCCACCATCAGGCCGATGCGCTGGGTGTGGAAGCGCCCCTGCGCATACTGGACGATGCGCTTCTTCAGGCTGCGGGCCTTGCCGACATACAGGCACGACCCGTCCTCGCCATACATGCGATAGACGCCCGGCTTGTCCGGCGCGCGACGC
Organism: Brevundimonas sp. UBA6550; assembly: GCF_002434505.1. GTDB lineage: Bacteria > Pseudomonadota > Alphaproteobacteria > Caulobacterales > Caulobacteraceae > Brevundimonas. Next base: position 144,315 of record NZ_DJKE01000001.1, on the reverse strand, counting down.
GCCTCGTCGGCGATCAGGGCGGCGGCGGTCAGTTTCGAATCGGGGGGCTCCGCGGTCATCGGGCGGGATATAGGGTCAGGAGCGCCGGACCAGAAGGACGCCGGCCAGAACCAGGCCCACCCCGGCGATCCGGCCCAGGTTCAGCGGCTGGCGCGGCACGCCCAGGGCGCCGAAATGATCCAGCGCCAGGCTGAGCATCAGCTGGCCCCCGACCATCAGGGTGATGGTCATGGCCACGCCCAGGCGCGGCACGCCCCAGGCGGCGGCGACCACGAAACAGGCGCCGTAAAACCCGCCCAGCCAGGCGTACCAGGGCAGAGCGCGCACCGCCGTCATGTCGGGCCGGGTGTGCAGGATGGCGGCCAGCACCCCCAGCACCGTGGTCCCCACCGCGAACGAGATGAAGGCGGCGTTGACCGGCGAGGCCACGGCGCCGGCCAGCCGGGCGTTGGTCGGCGCCTGCAGCGCGGTTGCGCCCCCGGCCAGGACGACGACGAGGATGGCGAGCAGCGACGGGTTCATGGCCCCTGGCTAGCACGGCTTTCATGGCTTGCGGAGGGCGGCGTTCGGCGATGGGCGCGACGCAGGCGGCGGCGCTCGGCCCTGTTGAGGGGCGCCTGGGGGGCGTCGGCGTCGGCCGACGAAGAAACAGGGTGCAATGGGTGCGCTTCGTCCGGTTCGGTCCCGACGTCGGAGGCGGCGACGAGGGATACGGCCGCATCGTCCCGATCGGACGGCGGGAGCGCGAAATCAGGGTGCAATGGGTGCACATCGCCGGCCTCGGCCGCCAGGACGGACAGGGTTTCGAAAATCTTCAGCCAGCGCTGGGCCTCGGTCGCCTCGCCGTCCATCAGGGCCAGCTGCAGACGACGGCGCGCCGAGGCCGCCATGTCGGAAAAGGCGACATCCTCGACCGCCTCCAGCGCCAGGGCGGGATCGTAGAGATCGGGGTCGTCCTGATCCTGGCGCCGCCAGCCCGCCTTGCGGGCGCGGATGCGAAAGGCCGACAGGCCCAGGTCATAGCGGCGGCAGACGATGCGCGCCGGCTCGCCCGCCAGATAGTCGTCGCGCGCCAGGTCCCAGACCTGTTGCGAGCGGACGCGATAGACGGGGACGGCCTGGGTCATGGCCGCACGCTGGCACGCGCTTGCGTCAAATGCGGACGCACAACGTCTCCTCCACACCTGTGGGGAGGGGGACCGCGCGAAGCGTGGTGGAGGGGCTCTTGAAGCTCCACAGGCGATTGTGATGCGTCGCAGAACCCCTCCGTCACGGCGCGAAGGCGCGCCGCGCCACCTCCCCATCGCTAGGCGATAGGGAGGAGACGGCAACGGGTCTCACCAGTCGGGATCGAGCGGGGCGCCGTCGAAAATCTCCGCCAGACGGGCGCGACAACCGCGATTGACGTCGGCGGGCAGGGCGGCGGGATCGAACCAGCCGACCTCGGCGATCTCGCCGTCGCGCGGCGCGTCGGGACCCGCCTCGAAGACGTCGATGCGAAAGACCGCCACATGGTCGCCGGGAAAGAAGCGGTCGTTGGAATGCAGGGAGATCAGACGCGGCGCCCCGCGCGCGATCAGCCCGGTCTCCTCACGCAGTTCGCGCGCCACGGCGGCCTGCGTCGTCTCGCCCCGATCCACCCCGCCGCCCGGCAGCCACCAGCCCGCCAGATAGGTGTGCCGCACCAACAGCACCCGCCCGTCCCCATCCACCGCCACCGCCCGCACCCCCAACGTCTTGCCCCGCGTCAGCCGCGACCAGGCGAAGAACAGCGGCCGGGTGAAGGGTTCGACGTGGATGCGCCAGGTCATGGGTGTGTCTGCCGTCGACTACAGTGCTTGGCGGGATGTTCGATCATTCTGGTGCAGGGCCAAGAAGAATTTTGGAGAACTAGCAGCATAGTAGATGTTGACTAAGATGTTTGCATTCCCTCTGGGTCGGCTTGACCCTTGCTCGCGGTTTTAAGAATCGAAGACTTTAGTTGCGCGATGCGGCTTTCGATTTCCTCGCCGGACACTTCAACTTGGAGCTTGTCGGCGATGAAGTGTAGGCGAGCTTCGCAGTCGCGAACGATCTGCGACCAAGTCTTCACCCAAACTGTGACGCCTCCCTGTTCAATGAACAACCCTACTGGACGTCCCGACTGAGTGATGCGTCCCTTAACCGTGTCGTCATACTCACCTGTGACTAGGTAAAAGGTCCATGTGTTCGAGGTGTCATTGTATTCCGGCTGAGCCTTAATCGCGTTTACATAGTCTTCAAGCTGGTCGAGTTCTTTGCGGCCGATGGTAAGTGATGGTCGCTTAAGTTCGATCAGTAAAAATTCTCTGTGGGCCTGATTGGGATGGGGCACGATTCGGCCCAGGAATGAGTCGACGCGACCGACTTTGCCGTTGCCCTTTGTGACCCGCTTTTTGCCGCGCTTGGTGCCGATCTCTTGGGAAACACGATCCATGATGCGCGTAAGCCCGGTCTCAGCCAAGGTGATGTGGAAGTTTTCGCCGAACATCCAGGTGTTAGCTTGGACGAGGGCATCCAACTCCCCCCGCTCTTTAACGGTATTGCGGTGCGTCGGATCGAAAACTATGCCCTTAAGCACTTGGAGGGCCACGATCCTGTCTGCGATTAGCGTAGAAGCAGAAATAATATTTCCAAGATTAGTCTTTTGAAGAAGATTGGAGAACTCGTCTTGCCGATTCTTGGGTAAATTGAAAACATGGTGGAGGATATTGTGGATTGCTTCGGGGTTATGGCGAAGTGCCTCTCGCAAGAGTCCTAGCGTCATCTTCTTGAGGCCGTTCTCGGCCTTTTTGAAGTCGCGTGAATACGAAGTCACGGCATGAATAGCGATGTCGAGGACCTGCCGCTCACGCTTTTCGACCTCATCCTTTGGGTCGCCCTCGTAGGGGTAGACGCCATCGTCCTTGAGCTGTTGGATCAGCTCGCCGGACTTCTCGGCTTGCCGTCCACGAAAATAATCTGAAAGCTCTTCGCGGATGTGCTCAACGACATGACCGAAGTCTGGATCAGTCAGCCCGTCAAACTCCAGAAGATTGGCGTCAGCGATCTCTTGGAAGAAGGGTGCATAGGCGTAGGCCGAAAACTCGTACCCTGGAGCAGTGACGTTGGCCGGCAGCGCCCCAAGGACAACGCCGGTCTCGCCTCCGAAATGAATTTTCCGCGCGCCGGCGCTTTGCTTCCACTCGATGACTTTGATCGAAAGATCTCGGACCGTCCGGTTCGGGCAGATGATTGTGCGGGCAGGAAACTCCTGAGCCTGCAAAATCGTGGAACTGGGGTCGATGCGAGCTCCATCATAGAAGATGGCGATGGTCGGATATTGCAGGATGTAGGGAGCGAAAATTGCGCTGAAATCATTACGCGCTTCTTCGCCGCCAAGAATGTTGAGAGGGCTTTTCAGAGGGCGCAGCTGGACGACGGTTCCGGTCTGGTTGTCTTGGGGTAGAAGGTCGGCTGGCTCGACCTCCGCGTGGCCCAGCGCACCCGCCGCGATCTTGATGGTCAGCTTTTTAAGTGTGTCCCCATCCGCATAGATGCTGGTCCAAAGCGCGCGTTCGGCCAACGAAAAGAACCGTAGGCGTCCCTGACCTTCCTTACCGTGGAAAGCGCGGTTGCCGTCGGTGCGGACGCGCGTTCGTTTCCAAGAGCCGCCCCAATTGTCGAAATCAATGTTGGCCCGTTCAGACGTGATCCCGCTGCCGTTGTCGCGGACCGCGATGCCCTCAATGCCGCCAAGGCTGTTGCGGTCGAACTCGACGTAGACTTCCGAGGCGTCAGCGTCCAAGGCGTTCCAGACAAACTCCGCCAACGCACGGACAGGGTCGCGCGTCATTGCTGCCTTCTGGAGCGCGTCCTGTTGCGCCTTCAGCTGTAGAATGGTCATGGGCGCCCCGAAATCTTCTGATGATCAGCTTGGCATGATACTCAGCGTCGCGCTACGCGCCTCCCTGGATAGCGAGATTGGATTATGCGGGGCCTGAGCACTTCCTCACCCCCGTCCCCGCTTGAACCCCGCCCCATCCCGCTCTAAGCCAAGACCCACAACAGGAGCATTCCATGCTGGCGCTCGGCATTATCTTTGGCTTCATCGCCGTCATCGCGGCCTTCAATGTGTTCGAGTTCGGTCGGGTTGACTGAGGGGGCTGCTCGCTCTGAAAGGGGCGTCGCCCTGGTCACGGGCGGGGCGCGGCGGATCGGGCGGGCTGTCTGTCTGAGGCTGGCGCGGGCCGGGTTCGACGTGGCGATCCATCATCATGCTTCGGGCGACGAGGCGCGGGGCCTGGCCGACGAGATCGCGGGCCTGGGGCGGCGTGCGTGCCTGTTGCAGGCGGACCTGATGGACGAGGCGCGGGTGCGGGCGCTGATCCCGGCGGCGGTGGAGGCGCTGGGGCCGGTGACGGCGCTGGTCAACAACGCCTCGGTGTTTCAGGACGACCGGATCGGGGGGCTGACGCGCGAAAGCTGGGATACGCATATCGAGACCAATCTGCGCGCGCCCATCGTGCTGGCCGAGGCGTTCGCCGCGCAGGCGGTCGAGGGGGCCATAGTCAATCTGCTGGACCAGAAGGTGCTGAAGCCGGATCCGCGCTTCTTCTCCTACAGCCTGTCGCGCAACGGCCTGTGGTGGGCGACCCAGACCCTGGCCCAGGCGCTGGCGCCGGGCATCCGCGTCAACGGGGTGGGGCCGGGGCCGACCCTGCCGTCCATCCACCAGACGCCCGAGGAGTTCGCCGCCGAGGCGCGCGCCACCCTGCTGGAAACGCCCGGCAGCCCGGAGGCGGTGGCCGAGGCCGTGCTGTGGCTGATTGACGCCCGGCTGGTCACGGGCCAGATGATCGCCGTCGACGGGGGCCAGCATCTGGCCTGGCGCACCCCCGACATCCAGGAGTAGGCCGCGTGGTCCAGTCGTCGCAGGTTTCGCCGTCGCCGGCGGACGAGCCTTTGCGTTTCGAACGGTTGAGCGTCTTCGTGCGCGGGCTTGAGGTCGAGGCGGGCATCGGGGTCTATGACCACGAACACGGGCGGCTGCAGCGGCTGGTGATCGATGTGACGCTGGAGCTGGAGCCGCGCCCCATCGAACGGCTGGCCGACACCATCGACTACGAGACCGTGGCCAATGCGGCGCGCGCCATCGCCGAGGCGGGGCATGTGGGGCTGGTGGAGACCTTCGCCGAACGGCTGGCGCGGGCCTGTCTGGAGGATGGGCGGGTGCGGCGCGCGACGGTGCGGATCGAAAAGCCCGGCGCCCTGGCCGCCGTGATCGCCCCCGGCTGCGAGATCGTGCTGGGGCGCTGAGGGGCGTCAAGCCCGGTTGCGTCCGGCCCGCCCGACCGCCATTGTCGGCGCCTTGAGTCCAGCCGGGCGTCCGGCGTGAGAGAAGCGTTGTTCATGGCCGAGCCCGGCGATCCCAAGACCCCTGCCGCAGCGCAAGACGGGACCGATCACGACGCCCATGTCGGTTTCGTCTCGCCCGCCTCGCTGGCCGGGCGGGCGCGTGCGCCAGAGCCGACGGCGGCGCCGGAACACGACGACGAGCCGGACCTGTTCGATCCGCCCCTGGCGCGCGAGCCGGGACCGTTCGACCGCAGCGAAGGGGTGCAGCCCGTGGCCCGCTTCGCCCCGCATCCGAAGCCGAACGCCGCGCCCCATGCCGACATGCGCGACCGGATGCGCGCCGAGACGCCGCGCGCGTCCGAGCGGGTGGCCGAGCGCGTTCCCGGTCCGGCCGCGCCGATGCGGCTTTATGCGGTCTATATGCTGATCCTGCTGGCGGTGCCGACGCTGGGCGCCTCGTGCCTGGTGGCGCTGCTGGCGGTGATGCGGCGCGATACGGCGGCCGATGCGCTGGAAAGCAGTCACGCCCTGTATCAGAAGCGCACCGTGCTTGGGGCGATCGCGGCGGCCGTGGTCGGCGCCGTGCTGGTGGTGGTCAATGTCGGGGTGATCGTCCTGTTCGCCGTGGCGATCTGGATTCTGGCGCGCGGCGCCTATGGCGTGCTGAAACTGAAGAGCGGCCAGGCCGTTCCCAAGCCCCGCAGCTGGCTGTTCTGAACCAAGGATCATCATGACCGACGCCCCCGAATTCATCGCCGGACGCGAACCGGAAGGCAAGGTCGGCGCCCTGATCGCCTGGGCGCTGTTCATCCTGTCGATCCCCAGCGCCAATGTGCTGGTGCTGATCGGGCTGGCGGTGTCCTACGTCGCGCGGGGCACGGCGACGGGCGTGGCGCGCCAGCATATCGACGCGCAGATCGCGCTGTTCTGGTCGGTGTTCTGGTGGACCATCGCCGCCTGGGTCGGGATCGCGGTCAGCGCCGTGGCCTCGGTGGTGCTGATCGGCATACCGTTCCTGCTGCTGTTCCTGCTGATCTGGTTCCTGCTCAGCGTCTGGTTCACGGTCAAGAGCGTGCTGGGGCTGATCAACCTGTTGCAGAACCGCCCGATCTGACGCGGCGGGAACACAGCGGGCCGGTCGGCGGTTCAGGCTTCGGAAACAGGAGCGACACATGACCGACGGACAGGGCCGACTGATCGACAAGGCGGACGAGAACCGCTTCGAACAGGACTTCGAGAGCGACGGCGGCGCGGGCCAGGTCTGGGCCGACTACGCCGTGCGCGGCGACACGCGGATGATCCTGCACGTCGAGGCCGATCAGGCGCTGCGCGGATCGGGCGCGGCGGGACGGTTCATGCAGGCCTTGGCCGAACATGCGCGCGAGAGCGGGATGAAGCTGTTTCCGCAGTGCAGCTATGCGGTCGCGTGGCACAAGCGCCATCCCGATTACGACGACGTGCTGGCCTGACCATCCATTGAGCCGTCATCCTCGCCACGAGGGCGAGGATGACGAAGGCGTGGGCGGGTTCAACCGCCCGAATAGCCGCCGATGATCGGCAGGATCTCGCCGGTGATGAAGCTGGACATCTGGGGCGAGGCCAGGAAAACGTAGGCGGGGGCGATCTCCTCGGGCTGGGCCGGGCGTTTCATCACCGTCTGGGCGCCGAACTGGGAGACGGCTTCGGCGTCCTTGTCGGCGGGGTTCAGAGGGGTCCAGACCGGGCCCGGCGCGACCACGTTCACGCGGATGCCGCGCGGCGCCAGATGCGTGCCCAACGATCGGGCGTAGGCGTGAATGCCGCCCTTGGTCAGGGAATAGTCCAGCAAGTCCTTGTTGCCCTGAAGCCCGGTGACCGAGCCGGTCATGACGATGGCGCCGCCGGTCTTCATGTGCGGGACCGCCGCCTTGGTCATGTTGAAATAGCCGTAGAGGTTGGTCTTCAGCGTGCGGTCGAAATGCTCGTAGGTCAGGTCCTCGAAGGCGCCGACGTGTTCCTGGAAGGCGGCGTTGGGGACCAGGACGTCCAGGCGGCCGAAGGCGTCCAGCGTGGCCCTGACGGCGGCTTCGGCGAAGGCGGGGTCAGAGACGTCGCCCTTCAGCACCACGGCGCGACGGCCTTCGGCCTCGACGGCGGCCTTGGTCGTTTCGGCGTCGGCGTCCTCGTCCAGATGGCAGATGACCACGTCGCAGCCCTCGCGCGCGAACAGGACGGCGACGGAGCGACCGATGCCGGAATCGGCCCCGGTGATCAGGGCGGCGAAGCCGTCAAGCTTGCCCGAGCCCTTCCAGAAGGGGGCGTCGTACAGGGGCGCGGGATCCAGCGCGGCCTCGTCGCCGGGCTTGGTCTGATGCTGTTTGGGGAAGGGCGGTTCGGGATAGGGGCGGGCGCCGGCCTGGACCGCGCCGGAGGATGTGTCGTCGCCGGACGTCTTGTCCTTGGCGTCGATGTCGCGCTGGATGGCGCGTTCGTGGTCGGCGACGGCGTCGGCGCGGGCGGTGTCGGTCATCGAAGGCTCCTGAAGGACGGGACCTTCAGGAAGCGGACGAGGCGGACGGGCGTTCCCTGCGCGCGATCAGCTGACGCGGTGGATGATGGTCTTGATGGTCTCGGCGCGGTTGGGCAGGTCGGAGGCCAGGCGCGAGGCGATCTCGCGCGCGCCGACCGGATAGGCGTCGCCGCCCTCGGCGATGGCCTTGGCCTTGGCGGCGGCGTCCAGCAGCAGCTTCTCCAGCGCCTCGATCTCTTCCAGGGCCAGGGCGTGGGCTTCGAGCTGCAGGCGCTTGACCCGGTCGGCGGTGGTCTCGGGCGCCTTCATCAGATCGTAGATCTCGGCCTCGGCCGCGACGAGCCGCAGGTCGGGCTTGGCGTCGGAACCGTTGGACTGGGCCATGGAATCACATCTCCCCGAAAAGGTCAGGGGCCAAGGGTGATGCGAAGTCGCCTTCGCGTCGAGCTTGACCGTAACGGTTGTGGCGGCGCTGTGGCCGCCGTGCATCGGTTTGGCCGGCTTTACAGCTCCGGCGCGCGGGCCGGGACCATGGCGGGGGCGGCGACCGGGGCCAGGACGCCGCCGGCGACCGCGCGCAGCGGCGAACGGGGCGTGTGCAGGACGGCCGGCGAGACGCTGACGCCGTCCTGAACCGGGGTGACCAGGAAGCCCTTCCTGGCCAGGGCGTCGCCCGAACGGACGCGCGAGGTCCAGACGGTGATCGGGGCCGACAGCAGCAGCGGCAGGACGATCGGGGCGAACCAGGTGGCCAGGTCGGGGCGCACGCACAGGGGAACCATGAAGCCGACGCCGGCGATCATCTGCCAGCGCATGGCGCGCAGGGCGTCGGACCAGGCCAGGCCGTCGGCCTCGCGCTGCTGGGTCGACCAGCCGGTGTCGTGACCCGAGACGATCTGGATGAAGGCCTTGGTGTTGGCGACCATCAGGATGGGGGCCAGGATGGCGGACAGGGCGATCTCGGCCGCCATGCCGCGGGCGATGGCGCGGCGCCCGCCGAAGGCGCGCAGCTCGGCCGGGCGGCTGAGCACCAGGGCCGCGCCCATGAATTTGGGCCCGATCAAAAGAATGCCCGACAGGAAGGAGGCCAGCATGAAGGGGGTGAACTGGGGGTTCAGGATGTAGAAGAAGCTGGACCAGTCGACCGGATAGAACATCTGGATGAACAGGCCGGTCATCAGCGAGGCCAGCCACAGCGGCGAGGACAGATAGGCCATGCAGCCCATCAGCAGCTGAAGCCGGCTCATCGGCGACAGGCCCTTGGCGGTGATCAGGCCCAGGTGCTGCAGATTGCCCTGGAACCAGCGGTGGTCGCGGCGGATGAAGTCGGTGATCGAGGGCGGGGTCTCTTCCCACGATCCGTCCAGCGAGGCGGTGACGTGGACGGCCCAGCCGGCGCGGCGCATCAGGGCGGCCTCGACCACGTCGTGGCTCATGATGTGCCCGCCGAAGGGCTTGCGGCCCTTCAGATGCGGCAGGCCGCAGCAGGCGGCGAAGGCGCGCGTGCGGATGATGGCGTTGTGGCCCCAGTAGCTGGATTCCGAGCCGGTCCAGTAGGCCAGACCGGCGGCGGCGACGCGGCCGTACAGGCGCACCGAATACTGGGACACGCGCGCGAAGATGGTGCGGGCCTTGATGATGACCGGGGCGGTCTGGATCAGGCCCACGCCCGGATTGCGCTCCATGGCGTCGACCATGCGCAGCAGGGTCTCGCCGGCCATGGTGCTGTCGGCGTCCAGCACGATCATGTTCTCATAGGCGCCGCCGAAACGACGGACCCATTCGGCCAGATTGCCGGCCTTGCGCTCGGCGTTGTCGGTGCGGCGGCGGTAGTAGGCCTTGGAGTTGGCGGTCAGGCGGAAGGCCTGGAAGACCGAACGTTCGGCGGCGGCGGCCTCGTCCTTGGTCGAATCGCTGAGCACGAAGATGTCGAAGGCCGAGGCGGCGCCCAGGCGGGCCAGCGACTGGTCGATCATGGCTAGTCGGGCGAAGGAGGCGCGGGCGTCCTCGTTATACAGCGGCATCAGCAGGGCCGTGCGCGTGCGCGGCATCGGCGGATGGGGCGAGAAGGCCAGGTCCTGCTGATCCTTGCCGCGCAGCATGACGAACAGCCCCATCAGGCCGCTGACGAACCAGCAGGAGATGGCGGTGATCAGCACCATGAACAGGCTGAAGGCCAGGATCTCGGTCCCGTCCCAGCCCTTGCGGGCGTACAGATAGAAGGGGGTGATGGCCGACAGACCCGTCAGGACGATGGTGCCGGCCAAGAGCGCCAGGCGGCGCAGGGCCACCGTGCGCGGCGAGGTCGCGGGCGTCAGGTCGGCCACGGCGTCGGGCGCGGCCAGGGACTGCACCGGCATGGCCAGGCGCGCCTCGTCGGGCAGCCAGGACCAGGACGGCGCCTGAGCCCGCTCGACAGTCTCGATTTCAGCCTGTTCGACAGGCCGGATCGCCAGCTTGTTCATGCCGCTTCTGGACGCCCCCGTGTTGACCGATCGTCTTTCCGAAGGCAGGAAGGACGCGGAGTGCTGCACTGCAACACGTTCCGCCATACTCGATCACATTCGCGCGATTTTCAATCACGCAATGTTGATTGCAGCGAAATTTTCCGGGGATTTTTCAGATCGGGACGTCTAGCGCGGCGGAAGCCGGGCGCCGGGGCGGCAAGACTGTGGCGTGGTGCAGCAGTTTGCGGTCCAGAACCCAGGCCGCGATCCCGACCCAGCCCACCAGGACGATGGCGTAGAGCCGTTCCCACCAGCCGACATTGGCGTCGTTCACCGTGCCCGGCAGGACCAGATGCTTGGTCAGGACCGTCAGGATCGCCATGACCACGAAGGTCGCGGCCAAAAAGACCTTCAGCCGGGGCATGTCGCGGCGGCGGTGCAGCCCCCACAGCAAAAGCAGCGGCGCCAGTTGGATGCCCAGGGCCAGGTTGATGACCATGTGGCGCGGATCGGGCCAGGGATACAGGGTCGATCCCGCCATGCCCGCCCCCGCCAGGACGAAGACGACCGCGATGACCCAGCCCGCGACGCGCGCGCCGGTCAGGGCGTAGGTCCCAAGGCCGAAGCCGATCCCGGCCAGGCCCGCCATGACCCCGGCGACGAAGACCCCGCCGTTGAAGATGATCGGCGCCCTGGCCGAGGCGCCGCCCAGTTCGCTGAGATACTGGGTGGCGTTGTTGAATCCGGGATAGGCGGCGATGGCGGCGGCGACCACGGTCAGGGCCAGGATCGGCGCGGCGACCCCCACCCCCAGCAGCCGCCGGCGACGGTGATAGGGCTGGGTGGGGCGGATCAGCGCCTTCAGGTCCAGCGGCCAGGGGCGGTCGTCCAGCGGCTTCAGCCCCCACAGCGGGCGGATGGGGGGGATGCGGCGCACGCCCTCATAGACCGCCAGACTGCCCAAGAAGGTCGCGGCGACCAGGAACAGCGCCTCCAGCCCGGCCGGCAGGGCGGCGGGCCGCATGATCCAGACGGCGGCGACCAGGATCGTCTGATGCGCCAGATACAGGGGAAAGGTGGCCTGGGTCAGATAGTTCAGCACCGGCCCGCCGCGCGCCCGCAGATGGCGCGAGCCGAAGCCCAGGATGGCCACGATGGTCGCCCATTGATCCACGCCATACACGAAGGCCCTGGGCGCGCCCCAGAAGGCCCGCGCGCCCGGATGCCAGACCTGGACCATCATGATCGGCAGGGCGACGGCGGCCAGGCCCAGGGCCAGCCAGCGATACCGCTCCATGTCGCGCCACACGCTCTCGCGACCCACGATGCAGAAGCCGAACACGAAGGCCGCCAGCGACAGGGCGTGGTTGTACCAGTCCCAGTGGAGCATGTTGGTGATGCCGAAATGGGGAAACAGAAACAGGCGAATGGCCGACAGATAGAGGATCGGCAGGACCAGCAGCCAAGGCCCCCTCAGAACGCGCTGCAGCGCATCGCCCAGCCGCTCGATCAGGCCCGGCTGACGCCACAGCAGGATCGTCACGATGCTGTAGGCGGCGATATAGACGATGAACCACAGGTGATTGACCGGCACGCCGTCGGCCAGGCCGGCCGGGCTGAACTCGCGCGCCATCCAGGCGACATAGCCGGCGACGCCGCCCGGCCAGCCGCCCTTGTCCATCGCCTCGATCCAGGCCTGGATCGGCACCAGCACGACCGCGCCGAACAGCAGGGGCGGGACCAGCCGCTCGAACCTAGCGCGGGCCACCTGGCGCGGCGTGCGGCGCAGGGTCATGAACCGCAGCGCGGCGCCGGACACCAGAAACAGCAGCGTCAGCCGCCAGGGATTGGTGATCAGGATCGCCTCGCGCATCCACTCGAAGGTGTGGGCGCTGTGCACGTGCCAGTCATAGACGCCGTAAACCAGGCCGACGTGATACAGGATCAGCAGGCCGAAGGCGCCGACCCGGATCCAGTCGAGATCGTAACGGCGCTGGGTCGGGGAAGCGGACGGGTTCACGGCCGCGTCTATGCGACCAGCCGCGCGGTCAGGCAAGACGACGGATGGTCTCGGGGATTGCGGGGCCGATGGATCAGGCGGCGGCCAGGGGCCGGACCCGAATGTCCTGTTCGTGGGCGCGGGCCCTGGACAGGTCATGGCGGGCCTGCATCCGCATGAGGGTGTCGGCGCTGACGCCGAACAGTTTTTCGAACCGGATCGCCATTTCGGCGGACACGCCCGACCGACCGTTCAGCAGGCTGCTGGCGGCCTGGCGGGTCACGCCCAGCGCCTCCGCCAGGGCGGTGACGCTGAGGGCCCTGGGGGCCACGACTTCGTCGCGCAGCCAGGGGCCGGGATGAACGGCGAAGGTGTGATGAAGGCGCATGGCCATCAGTGATAATCCTCCAAATCCATATCCTCGATCTCGAGGTCTGGCGTGACGCGGAAAGTCAGTCGCCAGTTGCGCGTCAAGACCAGCGACCAGACGCCGGCGCGGTCGCATGTCAGGCGATGCGCGCCGAAGTTCGGCGGAAGCAGCAACTCGTCCTCCGTCGCGATAGCGTCGATATAGGCCAGGATATTGATCAGCCGACCGACAAGCGCGGCGGGCAGGCCCTTTGACCGTCCTGTCTCCGCGAACTGGCGCAACGCCTTGTGCCGAATGCTGGCGACTTCCACCCGATTACTTTCACACTTCATATGACGTGCGTCAAGTGACGGTTTACGGTGGCGCGGTTTGTTCGCCGCCTTTCTGCGATGCTATCCGAACTGCCGCGGTCAGGCCGCTGTCGACAGTCCCAGCGCCTTCAGCGTGGCCGCGATGGAGGCGTCCTGTTCGGCGCGGTACAGGGCCATCTCGTCCTGGACCGGGCGGCCCAGGGCGGTTTCGAAGTCGGCGCGGGCGGGATCGACGGCGTAGGCGGTCTGGCGGGCCTCGGCGCCCAGGTTGGACTGGAAGATGCCGGCCGCGCTGACGGGCAGGAAGTCCTCGTAGGTGATGGGTTCGGCGACGACGAAGCCCGCGGCGATCAGGGCCTCCAGGTCGGCGGTCTCGGCGCGCGTCGCCAGCCCCTGGGGCGTCGCGCGATAGCGGAACCAGGCCAGGTCGCCGCGACGCAGGGCGTCCCAGTCGTCGGGCAGGGCGGAGAAGTCCCTGGACGCCAGGGCGGCGTCGTACAGGGCGCGGCCGGCCGGGGTCAGGGCGCAGCCGCGCTGCTCGATCTCGCCGAAGCGGGCGGTGTGGGTTCCGGCGACCATTTCTACAGAGTCTGGGCCGTCCGCGCCGGGGAAGGCGATGGCTTCCTCCAGCGCCTTGAAACTGGTCTGGCGCAACAGGATGGGACAGGCGCGGGCGGGCGGTCCCTCGATGGTCTCCTTGGGGCTTATGCCGCGTTCGGGCATGGCCGTCTGGGCCGCGTCGATGTCCAGGGTGCGCGGGGTCAGATGGTTGATGTGCGGCCCCTTGAAGCTGACCACGTCGGCGATCAGCCGGTGGGCGGCGACCAGGCGGGCGTAGGTCTCGGCGCTGACGGTCGCCTCGGCGTGCCAGCGGAAGGTTTCCAGCAGTTCGGCGACGAAACGGTCGGCCTGATCCGCGTCCAGCCCGCCTTCGCGTTCGGCCGTCTCGATCAGTTCGCGCGCGCCGGGGGTGAAGATGTCGCGGCGGGCCAGGGTCTGGGCCGCCTCGGCCCGCAGGGCTTCGTCCTCGATCAACTCCAGCCGCAGCAGGGAGCAGAAGACCCGGAACGGATTGCGCGCCAGGGCCGCCGGATCGACGGGGCGGAAGGCGGTGGAATGAACCGGCACCCCCGCCGGGGCCAGGTTGTAATAGCTGACCGGCGCCATCCCCATGACGGCGAAGGCGCGGGCGATGGTGGCCAGTTCGGCCGCCGTGCCGACGCGGATGGCGCCGTGCCGCTCCTCAGACAACCGCGCCAGTTCGCCCGACGCCGCCAGCCGGTCGGCGGCGTCCGCATCCGCCTTCAGCGCCCGGGCGTTGATGTCCGCCACCAGGGTCAGCAGGTCGCCGTATTGGGGCACTTCGGCCCGGTACAGGGCGGACAGGGCGGCCGAGAACCGGCTGCGGATGTCGTCGGGATGGACGAAGGCGGACATGAGCGCTCCTGCTTTTTCGTCGCTCTTAAGCCGGTCGGCCGCCGGGCGAAACCCGGCGGCCGTCGCAGGCGTCAGGCGTCCACGCCCACGCCGATGGGGCAGACCACGCCCGTCCCGCCGATGCCGCAGTATCCGGCTGGGTTCTTGGCCAGATAGCCCTGGTGATAACCCTCGGCGTAGAAATAGTCGCCAGCCGGTTCGATCTCGGTGGTGATGGCGGCGCGCCCCGCCTTGGTCAGGGCCGCCTGATAGGCGTCGCGCGACGCCTCGGCTTCGACCTGCTGCTCGGCGTTCAGCGTATAGATGGCCGAGCGATAGGTGGTGCCCACGTCATTGCCCTGGCGCATCCCTTGCGTCGGGTCGTGGTTCTCCCAGAAGGTCTTCAGCAGTTCGGCGTAGGAGATGACGGCCGGATCGAACACCACCTTGACCACCTCGGTATGGCCCGTGCGGCCCGTGCAGGTCTCCTCATAGGTCGGGTTCGGCGTGATCCCCCCGGAATAGCCGGCCGACGTCACCCACACGCCCGGCAGCCGCCAGAAGATGCGCTCCACGCCCCAGAAACAGCCCATGCCGAAGATGGCGGTCTGGAAACCCTCGGGATAGGGCCCCTTCAGCGGATGGCCGCTGATATAATGGTTCAGGTCGGTGGCCAGGGGCTCGGCGCGGCCGGGCAGGGCGGTCTCGGGCGTGGGCAGTTCGGCGCTTTTCTTGAACAGCATGGGCGGGTCCCTCATCGGAAAATGGCGTTGATCCCCATATGGGGATGCGAGAGGCGCTTGCCGAGGGGGCGATGGTGTTCTATCAGGCCCGCCTCCCGCCGGATCGACCTCCGGCGGCGCGCACGAGCGGGCGTGAAACGGACAGGTGGCGGAGTGGTCGATCGCGCACGCTTGGAAAGCGTGTGTAGGTGAAAGCCTACCGAGGGTTCGAATCCCTCTCTGTCCGCCACTTCAGTCCCAAGCTGGGCACGCCGATTCCCGCCGATTTCCCTCCGGAAACGGCCGCAAGCGTGCGGAGTAGCTCTCCTTTCGATCCCATGATGCGAACTTCGGTCTTTGCGACCTCGACGCGCTGGGCGAAGGCGCGCAAGTGATCCCGCCGATAACCGCCCCCGTCGAGGCGGAGGCGCTGGCGCGCCACGTCGGCAAACCGGCGCACGGTAGCCGGCGTGACCGCCTGATTGCCGGAGCTTTCAAGCGTGGCTTGCGCCCGCTCGGCATCCACCTGCGCCTGGTCGCGAAGCGCCTTCAACCCGGCGATGCGGTCTTTCAACGCCGGATCGGAGATATCGGCGACGCCTGATTCGATCGCGTCATAGAGGCGCTTGAGGCGAAGGTCGGTCTCGGCCGCCCGGCGGTTCAACTCGCCGATATGCTCCTGCCGACGTTCGGCCCGCTCGTGCCGGCGGTCGAGGACGGACGACAGCACCTCCTCCAGCCGATCGGGTTGGAGCAGCCGATCCTCGATATGGCCGGCGACGATGGTGTCGAGCTTTTCCATCGGGATCGAACGGCCCGAGCATCCGGTCTCGCCCTGCCGCGCCTTGATCGAGCAGGTGTAATAGCGGTAGCGCCCGCCCTTGCCGGTGCGGATCGTCATGGCCCCGCCGCACTTGGCGCAGAAGCAGATGCCGGTGAGCAGGGTCGGCCCGCTGACCACGCGCGGCGGCGTGACCTTGGGATTGCGGGCTTTCAGATGCGTCTGAACGGCGTCGAAAGTCTCAAGGTCGATCAGCGGCGGCACAGGAACCGTGACGATCTCGCTGATCGGTTTCAGTTCCTTGGTCTTGGAGCGCTTGTTGAACTCGTGCTCGCCGATATAGGTGCGCCGCGTCAGGATGCGGTGAAGCTGGCCGATGCCCCAGCGCCCGCCGTCGCGGGTGAAGATGCGGCGCGCGTTCAGATGGGACACGATCGCCTTGACGCCCATCGGGCCGGAGGTGCCGTTCCCTTCCAGCGCCAGCCGGTAGATCAGCCGCACGGTGTCGGCGTGCAGCGGATCGATCTCCAGCTTCTTCTTGGTCTTGGCCCCACGCTGTTCGGCCGCGACGATGCGGTAGCCGATCGGCGGCAGCGCGCCGTTCCAGAAGCCCTGCCGGGCGTTCTCCTTCAAGGCGCGCATGACGTGCTTGCCGTTCTCCTTGGACTGATACTCGTCGAACAGCGCCATGATCTGGCGCATCATGACGTGCATTGGATCATCGCCCATCTCCTGGGTGATGGAGATCAGCTTGACGCCGTTCTTGGCCAGCTTGCGGACGTAGAACTCCAGCTCGAAATGATCGCGGAAGAAGCGGCTGAACGAGTGGACGACGACGATGTCGAAGGGCGCGGGCTTGGACGTGCCCGCCTCGATCATGCGCTGGAACTCGGGACGGCGATCGTTGGTGGCCGACGCGCCGGGTTCAACAAAGGTATCGATAAGTTGGTAGCCACGCGAAACGCAGTAGGCTTCGCCCTGGCGCTTCTGGTCGGGGATCGAGACGTCATGCTCGGCCTGCCGGGTCGTCGAGACGCGGAGATAGAGGGCGGCGCGCGTGGCAATGCTGGGTGTTTCAGCGTTCATGATGGGTCTCCCTCTGCCGTGATGGTCCGCTTCCGCGATTGTCTCAGCGGCAGGTCCAGGACGACGCGATCGTGGACGAGCTTCGGCGCGAGCTTTCGGCCGCTGCGCTCCATGCGGATCAGGCCGTAGCCGGTCATCGTCTTCAGGGTGCGTGAGAGGTTGGATTTGGCCCGATCGGTTAGCACCGCCAGTTCGTCGAGCGAGCCCGGGGCCTGCTCTGCGATAATGCGCAACATCTCGCGATTGGGCGCGGAAAGAATGCGGGCGAAAGATTCGGTCGAGGCGAACCAGATCTTGGGGTCGGCCTCGCGCGGCCTCTCCTCTCCGCGCGCGATCCGCTGCGAGCGGGCCTTCATTTCGTCGGGATCGGCGATGCCAACCTTCAGCGTCGTCATGGCGTTTTGCCTCCGTCCTGGCATTCGCCGGGCCGGGCAAAAGCATCGGGCGGCGGATCGACTAATCACCGCTTATAGTTATCATCACAACGCAACTAAATCAAACGGATCATGTTCGTATGAGTTTCACCGAAACCGATCACGGCTCAGCGGGACGGCCCGAACAATTCGTCGAAGATGTCGCCGAACCATGCCTCGAACAAGTCGATCTCGGCCTCCGTCACTGGAACGCGCTCCGGCCAGTCGTCGGTCACGGTCCAGGATTCGACATCGTGCTTGGGCGGGCGGCCGATGGGTGGGGCTGGCGTCCCGATCTCGTCCGGCGGGATATAGTCGTAGAGGTCGTCGGGCAGAGCGCCGGACACGACACGGAGCCGGCGTCGCGGGCGATCAGTGCTGCGCCGGGACATGGGAACCGCATTCTGTGAAATGACCAACCGTAAAGACGCTCGATCCTTCGCCACGACGCCGCGCAATTCTTCCAGCATCAACGGATCGCGCGGACTGTGAAGACGGCGTGATCCGAAACCATGATCGTGTTTGGCTATCGGTCCGGCGAAGAACGGCGAGCGTCGGAATCATGATTGCCCGCCTGCGGCCGACGGCGTGGTCCGCCTCGCCTTCGCAAATGCCCGATCAGTCGCGATGAACCGCTCCAGCATCGGCACGATCAGGCGGACGGGATCGGTCGGCGGATGGCCGTTCTCGCGGCCGAGCACGTGGGCATAGGCGGTTAGATCCCGATGCAGGTCAGCGGGTAGTTCCACCGTCACCTTCACCGGCTTGGTCTCAGTGATCGGGCCGAGCTTCAGCTTCGTCATGGCGTGGCTCCATAGGGTTCGAGCACAAGATCGCGTGTGACGATGACGCGGACGGGGAAACCCGGCCGGATGGTCAGTGTCGGGGCGATGTTGAGTTGGCGCTGGACGATCTGCCGGCCGGTCTGACCGATGCTGTCGGATGCGCCGTCGCGGATGGCGCTGAGGAGATCGCTCTCGTCACCGGACGATCCCGTGTTGGCGCCGATGCTGAGCAATGTCGAAAGCGCCGCCGCCTTGAACAGTTCGCCCCAATGATAATCGACGCCATCCTCCAGCCCGGCATAACCTTCGGCGTCCGCACCCGGCTGGCGTTCCAGCACGATCGAGCGGCCGTCGGGCATGATGAGGCGGTTCCAGGCCAGCAGGACGCGGCGCTGACCGAAGCCGACGCCATTGTCATACTGGCCGAGCAACCGCGTGCCCTGTGGCACCAGCAGGATGCGGCCCGTGGGGCTGTCATAGACGTTCTCCGTGACCTGGGCGGTGATCTGGCCCGGCAGATCGGAACGGATGCCGGTGATGAGCGCGGCCGGAATGACCGCGCCGGCTTGAAGGATGTTCGGCGACGCCGGCGCGGCAACGCGATCCGGCGCAACGGTGCGCCGATCGGCCCCCTGGTCGAGAAAGGCTGTTTGCCGGTCCTGAGCTGTGGGCGTCGTCGGCTGCGGCGCGAGACCTAGGCTGGTCAGGTCCGGCATGGGCGCTGTGGCATTGGGGGTCGTGGTGGCTGGCTGTCCGGTATTCCGCGTCTCCGTCGATGCAAAGAGCCGCCCGGTCCGCGCCGCTTCGATCTCCTGTAACCTGCGTTGTTCCTCGGCGCTGAGGCCCGGCGGTGTCGCGGCTGGTGTGCCGATACCCGGCCCGGGCACGGGCTGGCCACGGTTCTGCGCATCGAGGATCGGCCGACCGAGATCGCCGGGCAAAGCCGGGCCGAGGACAGGACCGGTATAGTCCTTGGGCAGGCCGGCGAGACCATCGGCGGTCGCGCGATTCTCGGTCGAATGGAGTTCGGTGTTTCCGCCGCCGCCATCGCGGGTCTGGAGCGCATAGATCAACGCGCCGCCAATACTGAGGCTGCTGACCAGACCGAGACCGGCCAGAACCTTCCGCGACAACCGGGTGACGCGCGGCGGTTCGGCGCGCAGCCGCATCGGTACGACGGGTTCGCCGGTCAGCGGGCGGGCATCGTCGTCAGACGGCTCCGGCGTCGGTTCTGGCTTCGCGCTCTTATCGGGATCGATCTCGCTCACGATGCCGGCCTCCCGTCAGTGCGGGTGATGCGGACGCGGCGCTGGGTATCGCCCGTGCCGAAGCGCAGTTCGGCGGCAGCGAACAGCCGATCGACGATCATATGACGGCCGCGCACCCGGTAGTTCACCAGCTCGGAGGTGTTGCCTTCGGGGCCGACGACGAACAGCGGCGGCATCTCGCCCTGCGCGATGCCACGCGGGAATTCGATGAAGACCTGGCGGCCGTCGTCGAAGGCGCGAAGCGGCCTCCACGGGGCGCGGTCGCCCTCGATCGCATAGCGGAAGTTGACGTTGGCGAGATCGACGCCGCTGGCGATGGGCTGCGCGGCCTCGGCCTGGCTGTTCTGACGACGTAGGACGATGAGCTGATCCTGCGGATATTGCCAGGATACCGACGCCATATAGGTCCGTTCGGTCGAGCGTAGCTCCATGTGATAGGTGCGCATATTGGTGTTGATGATGAGGTTGGTCATCAGCTCGGTGCGCGTCGGCTTGACCAGGATATGCACCTGTTGAGTCGCCCCCGAACCGCTGAGCGTGTCGCCGATGATCCAGCGCACGGTGTCGCCGGCAGCGACGGGACCGGAGCCGACGAGGGTTTCGCCGGGCTGGAGCGCGATGTCGGTGATCTGCCCGACGGCGGTATAGACCTGATAGAGCGCCCCGCCGGTGTAGGGATAGACCTGCATGGCGTTGATGAAGCCGTCGCGGACAGGCTGAATGCGGGCGGCGGCGTTCGCCTGATTGACGCGGGCGGCCGGATCGGTCGGCTCGGGCGCACGGCGGGATTGCTCCACCGGCTTCATCTGGCCGGGCAACGGCAACGGACGCGGCAGTTCGACGACAGTGACGGGCGCTGGCGCATCGACCGTCCGCACGGCGGGTGCGGCATCGTCATAGGCGATCTCGGGCGGCTTCTGCGTCGTGGCGCAGCCGGCCAGCGCCGTTGCTGAGAGCAGCAAAACCGCAAGTCCGACTTTACGGAAACCCGCCTTTCCAACTCTCCGTGCAGGCGTAATGGTGTGAACAGGGTTCGCCGGATGTCCGGCGGTCAGTTGAGACGGCCGGATCATTGTCCGAGCTCCTTCGACCAGTTGATGGCATTAACGTAGATTCCGAGCGGATTGGCCCGGAGCTTTTCGGCGTCACGCGGAGGCGCGACGGTAATGGTGAGGATGGCGGTCCAGCGCTCGGTGGAAGCGAGGCTCCCGTCCTGATAGCGGCGCTCCACCCAGGCGACGCGAAAGCTGTCGGGTGAGGCTCGGATCACGGACGACACCTCGACAGAGATCTGCTGCTTGCCGACCTTGGTGAAAGGGTCGTTGACGCGGGCATAGTCGTTCAGCGCCATCGCCCCGCGATCCGTCGTGAACTCGTAGGCGCGGAGCCAGTTCTGCCGCACGATGATCGCATCGGCCGCGATAGAGCGGACCTGCTCGATGAAGCGGGCCAGATGCCAGGCGATCTGCGGATCGGTCGGGCGATAGTCGGCGATGGCGGGTGCGATGGCCTGGGCCTGGCCGAGCTTATCGACCTGCACCACCCACGGCACGATCGAGCCGTTGGCGGATTGCCAGACCAGCGCGCCGGACAGCCCGGCCGATAGGATCAGCGAGCCGAACGCCATCAGCCGCCAGTTCCTGGCCTGGACGCGGGCCGAGCCGATGCGGTCGTCCCAGACCTGGGCGGCGCGTTGGTATGGCGTCTCGGGTTGCGGCGTCTTGCCGTAATGGGTTGAGGGTCGTTTGAACATCAGCGGTCGCTTTCGCAGAGGTTGACGGAAGAGCCGCCGCCATGGCTGTCGCCGGATTTGACGGCATGGGCGGCGGCCTGAATGCCGTGGGAGGCTTGCTGGCCGCGCTTCATGCGCTTGGCCCAGGCAGGCGGGCCGTTGCTGGCGGCGGACGACGAAGAGTCAGACGTGGCATCAGCAGCCTCGTTCGACGCGGCTCCGCCAGCGACGGTCCGTTCGCCGGTCTGGAAGCTGTCCTTCATGGAGGCGGCGGCGCGCTTGAACGGGCTGGCGATGGCAGACCCGGCCTGGGACGCGCCGGTACTGGCGACCCCCGATGCGCCTCCGGCCCGATAGGCGGCGGTCGCACCGCCCGCCAGGGTCGCACCGCCGCGGGCGGCAGCGGCGGCCCCTCCGGCGAGAGCTGCACCGCCGGATGCGACGGCACCGATGGCCGCACCTCCGGCGGCCACCATGCCACCCGCCGCGAGACCGGTGCCGATTGCTGCGCCCGCGCCGAGCTGCGGTCCGCCGGAGACGAGACCGTTGGCGATGCCGGGACCGAAGATGCCGAGGCCCAGCAGCGACAGCGCGGCGAGCACGATCGCCATCGCGTCGTCGATCGTCGGCGCGGTCCCGCCGAACCCGGCAGTGAACTGGCTGAACAGCGTCGAGCCGATGCCGATGATGACGGCGAGTACCAGCACCTTGATGCCGCTGGAAATGACGTTGCCCAGCACCCGTTCGGCCATGAAGGCGGACTTGCCGAACAGGCCGAACGGAATGAGCACGAACCCGGCGAGCGTCGTCAGCTTGAACTCGATCAGGGTGACGAAGAGCTGGATGGCGAGGATGAAGAAGGCGAGCAGCACCAGCGCCCAGGCGAACAGCAGGCAGGCGATCTGGATAAAATTCTCGAAGAAGGAAATCCAGCCCATCAGGCCGGAGATCGATTCGAGCAGCGGTCGCCCCGCGTCGAGACCGACCTGCGCCACCTTGCCAGGGCGCAGGAGATCGGCGGTCGTGAACCCCGTGCCCGATGCCTTCAGGCCGAGGCCGGCAAAGCTCTCGAAGACGATGCGCGCGAGGTTGTTCCAGTTGCCGATGATGTAGGCGAACACCCCAACGAACAGCGTCTTCTTAATGAGGCGGCCGATGATGTCGTCCTCGCCACCCATCGACCAGAACAGCGCGGCCAGCGTCACGTCGATGACGATCAGCGTGGTTGCGATGAAGGCGACCTCGCCCGACAGCAAGCCGAAGCCACTGTCGATGTAGCGGGTGAAGACGGCCAGGAACTGGTCGATGACGCCGGTGCCGCCCATATTATCGTTCCTCGGTCGTGCTCGGCTCGGCCGGCGCGGTCTGCTTGGTCGCGGGATCGTCGTTCGACGGTACGGAGGGGCGTTGCCTATCGAGACCAAGGAAGCGGTCGCGGCTTTCGGCCCAGACACGAAGGCATTCCGCGTCGCGCGTACCTGCCTCGCCGAGACGTTGGCATCGGCGCTGCCCCTCGCGCAGCGGGTCTGGCGCGGCCGGCGCGATCACGGCCGCCGTCGGATCTGCCGACGTCTCTTCCTCGCGGGTCATCTCGATCGCGGTCGCGGTGATGGCGACGCCCGCGAACACGGCGGCTGCGATGCGGGCGAGCGTCTTGCCTTCCATGGCGCGTCTCCCCGCTCAGTTGTTGCCGTTATTGAACATCTGCGCGCTGCCGGGCTGGTAGCCGGTGCCCGGCGTCAGGAAGCGGCGGCGCTGCTCGCGGCCCTGTTCGGCCGCTGCCGCGCGCTCGGCCTCGGTCAGCGCTTGCGCGCGGCCGTTGGCGGCGACTACGGCGGTGAGATCGGCGAGCTGCTGGGCCTGGAGCGCGAGAAGCTGGTTGCCCGCCTGCGTTGCCTGAAGCGCGCCGGTCGCGGATTGGCTCGATCCGACCAGCGCAGACATCTGCGACCGGTTGGTCTCGATATTGCCGACGACGCCGGCCTGCACCTTCATCGCGTCCTGCAAACCGCCGACGGTGTTCTGCCAACGCGAGCGGGCGTCGGAGACAAGCTGGCTGTCGGAGGCCGATAGCGAGACGTTGCCGTATTTTTGGCTGAACATCCGGTCGATCTGCTGGACGTCATAGGCGACGTTCTGCGCCTGTTGCAGAAGCTGCTGGGTGCGCTGGACCGACTGCTGAAGCTGTTGCAGCGATGAATATGGCAGGCTGGTAAGGTTACGAGCCTGATTAATGAGCGACTGGGCCTCGTTCTGAAGCGAGGTGATCTGGTTGTTGATCTGCTGGAGCGAGCGTGCGGCCGACAGGACGTTTTCCACGTAATTGCGCGGGTCGAACACGATCCCGCCGAACTGCGCTTGGGCGGGCGTCGTCACGAGGATCGGCGACAGCGCGATGGGTGCGGCCAGCAAGACAGCGGCGAAGCGGCGGCCAAGGGAACGACGAGTGGTCATGATGGGATCTCCAGGTTGGTAAGGTCGGGGATAAGGTCGGCCGCCCAGGCGAGACCGCGATGGCGCAGCCAGTCGGTGAGGAAGCCGTCGCGGCCATGATCGGCGACGATGCGGGCGATCTCGGTCTGGTCGGTCTTCGACGAGACGGCGCAGAGCGCCAGCGCCACATCGGACAGACCCAACTCGAACAGCCGGTTGCCCCGCCGCGACTGGCAGTAATAATCGCGCTTCGGTGTCGCCCGTGCGAGGATCTCGATTTGGCGGTCGTTGAGGCCGAAGCGGCGATAGATGGCCGTGATCTGCGGCTCGATCGCCCGTTCGTTGGGGAGCAGAAGCCGGGTCTGGCAGCTTTCGATGATGGCGGGCGCGATGGCGCTGCCGTCGATGTCAGACAGCGACTGCGTGGCGAAGATGACGCTGGCGTTCTTTTTGCGCAGCGTCTTCAGCCATTCGCGGAGCTGGCCGGCGAACCCTTCGTCGTCCAGCGCCAGCCACCCTTCGTCGATGATGATGAGCGTTGGCGAACCGTCGAGCCGGTCGCCGATGCGGTGAAACAGATAGGCCAGCACGGCGGGCGCTGCCTCTGTGCCGATCAACCCCTCGGTCTCGAAGGCCTGGACCGTGGCGGAGCCGAGGTGCTCGGCCTCGGCGTCGAGCAGCCGGCCATGGGCGCCGCCGACACAATAAGGCCGGAGCGCCTGTTTCAGGTCATTGGACTGAAGCAGGACCGCAAGGCCGGTGATCGTGCGCTCGCCGACGGGCGCGCTGGCGAGCGAGGTCAGCGCGGTCCAGATGTATTCTTTCACCTCCGGGGTGATGGCGACGCCTTCGCGGGTCAGGATCGCCACGATCCAGTCGGCCGCCCAGGCGCGCTCCGGCACGTCATGGATGCGGGCCAGCGGTTGGAGCGACACGCTCTCGTCGCTGCCGTCGCTCAAGCCACCGCCGAGATCGTGCCAGTCGCCGTCCATCGCCAGCGCGGCGGCGCGAATACTGCCACCAAAGTCGAAGGCGAAGACTTGCGCTTGCGGGTAGCGCCGAAACTGAAGCGCCATGAGCGCCAGCAGCACGGACTTGCCGGCACCAGTCGGCCCGACGACGAGGGTATGGCCGACATCGCCGACGTGAAGGGATAACCGGAACGGGGTCGAGCCTTCGGTCTTACCGAAGAGCAGTGGGGGCGCTGCAAAATGCTCGTCCCGTTCCGGACCCGCCCATACCGCCGAAAGCGGAATCATGTGGGCGAGGTTCAAAGTCGAAATCGGCGGCTGTCGGACATTGGCATAGACATGGCCCGGCAAGCTGCCGAGCCAGGCGTCCGCCGCATTAATCGTCTCGGCCATCGCCGTGAAATCGCGGCCCTGGACGATTTTTTCCGTCAGCCGAAGCTTCTCGTCGGCAATACGCGGATCGTCGTCCCAAACCGTGATCGTCGCGGTGACATAGGCGAGACCGGCATAGTCCGCGCCCAGCTCCTGCAACGCCAGATCGGCGTCGGCCGCCTTGTTGGCGGCGTCCGTGTCCACGAGGGCCGAGGCCTCGTTGGTCATCACCTCTTTCAGGATCGCGGCGATCGACTTGCGCTTGGCGAACCATTGCCGCCGGATCTTGGTCAGCAGCTTCGTCGCATCGGTCTTGTCGAGCAGGATCGCGCGGGTGGACCAGCGATAGGGAAAGGCGAGCCGGTTCAACTCGTCGAGCAGGCCGGGCGTGGTCGCGGTCGGAAAGCCGACGATGGTCAGGACGCGCAGATGCGACGATCCCAATCGTGGCTCGAGACCGCCGATCAGCGGCTGGTCGGCGACGAGCGCATCGAGATACATCGGCGTCTCGGGCACACGGACGCGATGACGCTGCGTCGAAACGCAGGAATGCAAATAGGTCAGCGTCTCCGCGTCATCGAGCCAGACGCATTCCGGCATGAAGCCTTCGACCAGTTGCAGCACGCGATCGGTGCGATCGACGAAGCCCGCGAGCATCTCGCGCCCATCGACGCCGGAGCGCTCGCGACCCTCGTACAGCCAGGTCTCGGCGCGTGCCGCGTCCTCGGCCGGCGGCAGGTAGGTGAAGGTCAGGAAATAGCTGGATTCGTAATGCGAACCCGCTTCCTTGAAGTCCGCCTTGCGCTCGGCATCGACCAGCGCGGAGGCGGCATCGGGAAAGCGGCTGACGGCATAGGACGCCGCCTCATGGCGCTGCGCCTCGACGAAGATCGCCCATCCCGATCCGAGGCGGCGGAAGGCGTTGTTCAATCGCCCGGCGACGGCGACCAGCTCGGCGGGCACGGCCGAGTCCAGATCAGGGCCGCGAAACCGCGCCGTTCGCTGGAAACTGCCGTCCTTGTTGAGGACGACGCCTTCACCCACGAGCGCGACCCAGGGCAGGAAGTCGGCGAGGCGGGTGGCGGTGCGGCGATATTCGGTGAGGTTCATCATGGGATCGGCCTCCTCAAACGCCGAGATGGCCGGGGATGCGCAGATGGCGGCGCACCACATCGACGAACATCGGATCGCGCTTGGCCGCCCAGACGGCGGCGAGATGGCCGACCGCCCAGATGGCGAGACCGACCAGCCAGAGCCGCAGGCCGAGGCCAAGCGCCGCCGCCAATGTGCCGTTGAGGATGGCGAGGCCACGCGGCGCGCCGCCGAGCAGGATGTGCTCGGTCAGCGCCCGGTGGACCGGCACGGAATACCCCGGCACGTCACCGCCCTGTTCGACAAGGCCGGCCATCAGACGAGCGCCCCCCCGCCGAACGAGAAGAACGACAGGAAGAAGCTCGACGCGGCGAACGCGATCGACAGACCGAAGACGATCTGGATCAGACGACGGAATCCGCCCGACGTGTCGCCGAAGGCCAGCGCCAGGCCGGTCGAGATGATGACGATCACGGCGATGATCTTGGCGACCGGGCCTTCGATCGACTGGAGGATGGATTGCAGCGGCGCTTCCCACGGCATGGAAGAGCCGGAAGCATGGGCGGCGGGCGCCAGCATCATGCTGATGGATACGGCAAGGGCTGCGGTCGCCATGTGCTGGCAACCGCGCGAAAACGTGCGGATCATCGGATATCTCCTTTGGATTCAAGACTGAGGACGGACTGGATGTCGCCGCCGTCGGTGACGGCAGGCACGACGCTGTAATCGCCGTCGGGGCCGAGGCCTTCGACGCGGGCGAGTTCGACGAGCCGGCGCTGCGAACCGCGTCCGGCGAGCACGGCGACGAGATCGATGGTCTCGGCGATCAACGCGCGAGGCACGGTGACGACGGCTTCCTGGATGAGCTGTTCGAGGCGGCGGATCGCGCCGATGGCGCTGCCCGCATGGATGGTGCCGACGCCGCCCGGATGGCCGGTGCCCCAAGCCTTCAACAGGTCGAGGGCTTCGGGGCCGCGCACCTCGCCGATCGGGATGCGGTCGGGCCGCAACCGCAGCGACGAGCGGACGAGATCGGACAGCGAGGCGACGCCATCCTTGGTGCGCATGGCGACGAGGTTGGGCGCGGCGCATTGCAGCTCGCGCGTATCCTCGATGATGACGACGCGATCAGCGGTTTTCGCTACCTCGGCCAGCAGCGCATTGGTCAGCGTCGTCTTGCCGGTGGACGTGCCTCCGGCGACGAGGATGTTGGCGCGCGACGCGACGGCGGAACGCAGCGCTTCGGCCTGTGTCGCCGACATGATCCCGGCGGCGACATAGTCGTCGAGCGTGAATACGGCGACGGCGGGCTTGCGAATGGCGAAGGCCGGCGCGGCGACGACGGGCGGCAACAACCCCTCGAACCGTTCGGCGGTTTCGGGGAGTTCGGCGGAGACGCGCGGCGCACCGGCATGGACTTCCGCGCCGACATTATGCGCGACCAGGCGAACGATGCGCTCGCCATCAGCGGGCGACAGCCGCTCGCCCGTATCCGACAGACCTTCGGACAGTCGGTCGATCCAGAGCCGCCCGTCGGGGTTTAGCATCACCTCGACGACGGCCGGGTCTTCCAGAAATCGCGCGATGGCGGGGCCGAGCGCGGTGCGCAGCATCCGCGCGCCCCGCGTCAAGCTCTCCGAAATCTGGTGTGAAGCCGCCATCTGATCCCCGATCTCGCCAGGGACAAAACAGACGCTCCCGGACCGGGATGATTAAAAGAGCCGGAAGTTTGGCTGATTCAACAAGTATCTAACAGCCGACGGCCATGGCGAAGAAAAGGCGGCAATCGGCGGGATTGAAAAGCCCGCGATCGATAGTGATCAGCTATGCCCATCTTGAATGGAATCAGAAAAGGCAGCGCGATGAGCAATAATCCAGGCAAAAAGGGCAAGCCTGCTCCATGGGTCAAGCGGGAGCGCGAAGATCGAGATCGAGCGCTGGACGAGTATAAGCAGGCGCATCATCCCGCCTATCGCACATGGCGTGAGGCGCGTGGCGAAGTCGGCAGGAAAGCGCGTGCTGAGGCGGAAGTCCTGTTTCCGGGCTTGTCGGGCATCGGCCAGTCGATGAAGCACGCCGACAAGGCGGTCAGCATCTGGGAGAAGGCGAACAAGAACCCGATGACATGGGAGGAATCGCAGGCGCTGGAGGGCGAGTTCGCGAAAAGCTATGTCGCGATCGACCGATCATAGGTCGTGAGGACGATCAGCGGCGTCCGTCCTATTGCGTATCGCTACTATTTCGTGCTGCGTCGATGTCCCGCGACAGCTCCTTCAGAAATCGATCGCCGGTCGCCAGCCGCCGCCCGAGCGATTGCAGGAAGCCGTCGAATCGCTCCGCGCCCTTCGCCCGTGCCGACGCCTGCGCGCTGTCGGGCAAAGGTGGCGTCACGGTCAGCCAGAAGCGGATGAACAGCGAGAGCGTATCCCCGAGAATGGCCAGATCCTCGTCCAGTCCTTCGACCTGTCGGCCGAGCTTGTCCATGCGGCGAGCGAAGACCGCCTCCAGCCGTTCGGACGCGTCGGCGGACAAGAAGGACGCGACCGCCGCTTCGATCACGGCTGATTTGGACACGTTGCGGCGCAGCGCCAACGCCTCGACCTTCTTCAGAAGGTCTGGCTCGAAATAGACATTCATGCGGGATTTGGTCTGCATGGCGACGGCTCCTTACAGTTCGATGCCGTCGGACGGGTCCATCGTCGCCTGGCGTGCGACGGACCTGACCTGCTGGCGGATGGTGCGGGCCTTGGCGGCGTCCACGTCCGGCTCGTCGTCGAGCACATCGAACTCGCGGACCACCGGATGTGCGTCGGGCACGATCTCCTCATGCTCGGGCAGTTCCGGCTCGCGGCGGATACCTGCATTGGCGGGATCGGTCGCGGCGGCGTCGTGCGTTGGCGGCGCGGATGGTGCGGTGGGCGTTGGTGTCGTCAGGGCCGACCAGTCGTCACCCGATGGCGCTTTCGAGGCTTTGGCCCCGGTGGACAGGTCCGGCGGCGGCAGCAGCCGCTCCTTGAAGCGCGCGTCTTCGTAGTAGCGCGCCTTCCTCGCCCGGATTGGCGGCACGCCCGCGACCAGCAGCAGTTCGTCGGTCGGTGGAAGCTGCATCACCTCGCCGGGGGTCAGAAGTGGCCGGGCCGTCTCCTGCCGCGAGACCATGAGATGGCCGAGCCAGGGCGATAGCCTGTGGCCGGCATAGTTGGTGGAATCACGCATCTCGGTCGCGGTGCCCAGCGAGTCCGACACGCGCTTGGCGGTGCGCTCGTCATTGGTAGCGAAGGCAACGCGGACATGGCAATTGTCGAGCACCGAATTGTTCGCGCCATAGGCTTTCTCGATCTGGTTCAGCGACTGCGCAATCAGGAAACTCTTGATGCCGTAGCCGGCCATGAAGGCCAGCGCGGACTCGAAGAAGTCGAGCCGCCCCAGCGCCGGAAACTCGTCCAGCATCAGCAGCAGCCGATGGCGATTGGCGGCGTTCAACTCCTCGGTCAGCCGTCGCCCGACCTGATTGAGGATCAGGCGGATGAGCGGTTTGGTGCGGGCGATATCGGAAGGCGGCACGACGAGGTAGAGGCTGACGGGCCGGTTGCCCGCGACCAGATCGGCGATGCGCCAGTCGCAGCGCGCCGTCACCTTCGCCACCACGGGATCGCGGTAGAGACCGAGGAACGACATGGCGGTGGACAGTACGCCCGATCGCTCGTTGTCGGATTTGTTGAGCAACTCGCGGGCCGACGAGGCGATGACGGGATGCACGCCGACCTCGCCCAGATGCGGCGTAGACATCATGGCGCGCAGCGTCGCCTCCATGGGACGTTTCGGATCGGAGAGGAAGTTGGCGACCCCGGCCAGCGTCTTGTCGGGTTCGGCATAGAGGACATGCAGGATCACGCCGACCAGCAGCGAGTGGCTGGTCTTCTCCCAATGGTTCCGCTTGTCGAGCGCGCCTTCGGGATCGACCAGGATGTCGGCGATGTTCTGGACGTCGCGGACCTCCCAGTCGCCGCGCCGGACCTCCAGCAGCGGATTGTAGGCGGAGGATTTGGCATCCGTCGGATCGAACAGCAGCACGCGGCCATGCCCGGCGCGGAATCCCGCCGTCAGGCCCCAGTTCTCGCCCTTGATATCATGGACGATGACGCTGCCCGGCCAGGTCAGCAATGTCGGCACGACAAGGCCGACGCCCTTGCCGGAACGGGTCGGCGCGAAGCACAGCACATGCTCCGGCCCATCGTGGCGGAGATAGTCGCGGTCCAGCCTGCCCAGCACCACGCCATCCGGGCCGAGCAATCCGGCCGCCTTCACCTCCTCGGCCGAGGCCCAACGCGCCGAACCGTAGGTGGCGACGTTCTTGGCCTCACGCGCGCGGATGATCGACAGGGTGATGGCGACGGCGATGGAGAGGAAACCGCCCGAAGCCGCGATGATCGCTCCTTCGACGAAGATCGCGGGCGCATAGGCATCGTAGGAGTACCACCACCAGAAAAAGGCCGGCGGATAGTAGAACGGCCAGCCGCCCAGCTCGAACCATGGTGTGCCAAGCTGCCCCTGAAATCCGAGCCTCCACGCCGTCCACTCGGTCGCGCCCCAGATCGCCGCCAGCACGATGACGACGACGATGGTGATCTGGCCCCAGAGGACACGGCTTCCCGACATACAGGCTCCAATCGGCAAAAGAGGCGGAGCCGATCAGAGAATAGGCGGTTTCACGATAGGCAACAGGAAAGAACAGCGAGCGTGCTGCCGGATACCATGGCGTAGAAATCGGACGGGTCAGTGCCGTGTGTTGCGGGCTTCTTCGACGGCTTGTTCCAGAATGCGCCGGTAGCCGATTTTCGTCATCCACTGCGCTCGGGCGAGATGGCTTTCCCAGCACGTCCGCGTTCGGTCTTGCTCTGCCAGCGGATCACGATGCAGCACGATCCGCGCCACCTCCATCCAGTCCGCGCCATCGGTCTCGGCATCCAGCAGGCGCAGATAGGTGACGAAATGCGCCTCGTCGTAGAGGGTTATGTCCGGCTCCATCGGAGCCAAATCATCGACATGGGGATCGAGTTCGGGTTTGACGCGCATCTGCGGCCTCCTTCCGGCACCGCGGCTCGGATTGATAATTACCTCACTTTTGCTTCTCAGGTGAGACCGTTGATGTCTGGCGGTGTAGTTCCGCCAAGCATTCAACCGCCCCGATAGTCGAAGCTATCCGGTAAATATCACATCGCGCAACGAATCGGAATTATCGTTCCTGGAACGATCATTCCTACTCAGGCTCCGCTCACGTCATGGATCTCAAAGAGGTCATGGCGGTCAATCTGCGTCGGATACGTCATGGCAAGCAACTGACGCAGGAGGAACTGGCGGATCGCTCCGGCCTGAGCGCGCGCTATATCGGGGCGATCGAGCGTGCCGACGTGTCGGCTAGCGTTACGGTTCTCGGGCAGATTGCCGACGCCTTGAGCGTGGAACCGGGCGAGCTTCTAAAATCGTCAGCCGGATCGCGCTGACCTGCCCATCTCGGCTGCGAGGTCGAGGAGGTTCCTGAGCGCTGGGCTGCGATTGTGCGGGGACCAGACGGCAGAAAACGCAAAAGGTTCGAACTCGTCGAGGATCGGCAGAAACGTCACGCTGGGCACGTGCAGAAGCATTGTCGCCTCGCCGGCAATGGTGACACCATAACCTTGCGCGACCATCGACAGCAGCGTGCTGCGCTCAACGTCGAAACGCAGGATCGACAGGTCCGGCGAACTGCCAGCGAAGCGCATGACGATGTGGTCATGCACCTGTGGCCCGCTGCCGCCTTCACGAACTATGAAGTTGTCGCCTGCCAGATCGGCCCAGGTCACGCCCACGCCATCGGCGAGCGGATGGCGCGAGGGCAGCGCGGCCAGAAGCCGTTCGCTCCATATCCTCCGTGCATGACAGTCGGGAAACTCGGGCGAGCCCGCCACGAACGTCAGGTCCAGTCTGTTGGCCCGAAGCCGCATGACGCTATCGCGGGCGCTGCCTTCGGCGATCTCGACCTCTATGCCAGGATATTGCTCCCGGTAGCGTTCGATCAGCATGGCGAGAAAGCTGCCGGGGATGAGGGCATGGATACCTACGCGCAGCCGGCCGTGCTCTCCGCGCGCCACCATTCCAGCCGTCCTGACTGCGTGGTCGAGCTGGTCGATGCCGGTCGTCACCCGCTCGACGAAATGCCGGCCGGCTTCCGTCAGCCGCACACCGCGCGCGTGGCGCTCGAACAGCTGGACGCCAAGGTCTTCTTCCAGCGCCTTTACGCGCGCGCTGACACTGGACTGGCTGACGCCCATGGCATTCGCCGCATGGCGGAAGTTCAGATACTCGGCAACGGCGAGCGTTTGAAGAAGAGATGTCATCGGAATTCGACCGCCCAGCAGTTGAGGTGGCTGGTTTACAGCCGCACTCTTGGGTTGGCGGTCGATTATTGGTGCCGAACGCCGCCGCCGCATCGCTCTACCCGCGCTCGGTCGTTCGGCGGCAACCTTCGCGCCGGATGGCGGAAACGCGATAAACCTGTGATCGTAAGAGTGGCAGACCGATCATGCGATGACGGCCTCCCACCCACCCCCTAGCGCCTTGTAGAGAGCGACGACGGCCATCAACTCACCGACGCGGGCATCAAGGCTCGCGCGCTCCGCAACGCTGTATGCGGATTGTGCGTTCAGCAAGATGGTCAGGGCGTCCTCGCCAGCATGGTAGCGCTGTCGCGCAAGATCGACCGCGACGGCCGCCTGTGCTGTTGCTCCATCCGCTTTCTGACGCATGCTTCGCGCTGCGGCATACCGATTGAGCGCTGTTTCACTGTCGGTAAGCGCACCCGTCACGGTCCGCTCGTAGCGCACTAGCGCCGCTTCGGCGCGGGCATCGGCAGCTCGAATCTGCGCCCGGATGCGTCCCATGGAGAATATGGGCCAGTGCAGGCTAGGCCCAATCTGAAATCGTGTGCTCGTCCCCGAGGCGAGATCACCCGCGTTCTGCGCTTGCTGACCAATCGAACCAATGAGCGACAGTCGCGGGAAGAGATCGGCCGTCGCCACGCCAACGTCGGCGGTGAAGGCCGCCAATTCGCGCTCCGCCTGACGGATATCCGGGCGTCGCCTCAGAAGCTCCGATGGCAGCCCAGCCGTGACCTGTGATGGATCAGATGGAAGCGGTCCAGGGCTCAACAGCCGGAGCGCGGTCGCTCCCGGTGCTTGACCAGTTAGCAAGGACAAACGGTAGGCTGCCGCGTGCGCGTCCGCCTCGATGCCGTCAAGACTTATGCTTGTCGCCTTCGCCTGGGTATCGGCACGGGCAAAGTCGAAGAGCGATGCCTCACCGGATCGGAATCGTTCTTCGACCAGGGTTGCAATGCCTTGCTGCGCGTCGGCGTCCGCGCGCGCAATCACCAGCCGAGTTTGGGCGCTGCGTAGATCGACATAGCTTCGGACGACCTCGGCGATCACCTGTAGGATGACGCCGTGCCGCGCTTCCCGCATGGCCTCTGCACGTGCGTCGGCCGCCTCGACGCTACGCCGTGCGCGGCCCCACAGGTCGATTTCCCACGACGCATCAAATCCGAGATCGAAAAGGGAAAATCGAGGATCCAACCCCGGAACGCTGGCGACCGGCAACTGACCGTTTTCGCTGACCCGGTTCTCGGTGGCCGCGCCGGTGAATGCTACATCTGGGCCGGCACGGCCGCGTGCGGCGTCACGCAATGCGCGAGCCTCGCGTAGGCGCGCTTCGGCCTCTCTAACATCGTGGTTGTTCCTTACTGCCAGCTCAACGAGTTCGACGAGTTGCGGATCGTCGAACGAATGCCACCAGTCGTCATCTATTGGATGCGGATTTGCAGCGGACATCCAGCCGGGCGCTACCGCCGGGCGCAGTTCGACATTGCTTGGTCCGACAGTGCAGGCAGCGACGCTCATAGATGCAAGCAATGCGGGAAACGGTGATCGTTGCATGGGCTACTCCATCCGCGCGCGGAATAGAATCGCCGAGACGGTCAGCGTGACGGACGCGATAACCGCCAGCGGCCAAGTGTTGGCGAGAATGACCGCCGCCGGCATGTTCTTGAGAAACACGCCCTCGGAGACGACGAGAAAATGCCGACAGGGATTGGCGTAGGCGATGACCTGTAGCCAGCCGGGCATGTTGTCGACGGGAGTGGCGAATCCAGACAGCAGGATGAGCGGCACCGTCACCAGAAACATGCCGAGGAAGGCTTGTTGCTGGGTTTGCGACAACGTGGATACCAGCATCCCGACGCCGATCAGCGAAACCAGATAGAAGAACAGAGAGAAATAGAACGCGGTCACGGAGCCGGTAAGCGGCACTCCGAAGACCGTTGGGATAAGGATCATGTAGAGCGTGGCATTGAAAAAGCCGATCAGCAGAGGCGGCGCCATCTTGCCGATCAGGATTTCGTGGACCCTCAAAGGTGAGACCATGAGCTGATCGAAAGTGCCTAGCTCCCGCTCTCGCGCGACGGACTGCGCTGTGATCGACAAGGTGCCGGTTGCGCCCAGGGTCACAAGCAATGCAGGCATCACGAACCAGAGGTAGATCAGCGCGGGATTGAACCAGTTGGTGACGACAGTTCGGGAAGTCGGCTGGACTGCAATTGCGGCGGGACGGGCTTCCGCAGCAACCTGGCCAACGATCTGTTGCAGGTATGAGGAAACGATCTGCGATGCGTTCGAGCGACGCCCGTCGAGGATGATCTGGACCTCTCCAGTCTGTCCGCTCTCGATAGCCGCGCTGAAGCGGGAATCGAAATTCAAAACGGCGATGACCTGCTGATTGTTGATTGCCTCCCGCATGTCGGCAGGCGATGCGAGCGGCACGACGCGACCGACGTTAGGGCTGCCCGCTACTCTTGAAACAACTTCATGGCTCCAGATGCCGGAATCGCGGTCGAGGACGCCTACGTCGAAGTTGCGCACTTCCAGCGTCGCCGCGAAACCGAACAGGACGAGTTGAAGCAAGGGGGGTGCAATAAGGGTGATACGGGCTTTGGGATCGCGAAAGACCGCCCATAGTTCCTTGACGATGATCGCCGAAAGACGCGCGAAACTGGAGGAACCCATCAGGCAATCCTCCGTCTCGTCACCCGAAAAGCGAGGCCGAAGAACAGCAGACCGAAACCCAGCATCGCCAGAATGCTGCGAATGAACATGGGCCAGAGATCGCCCACGACGAACACGCTGGTCAGGGGCGAGATGAAGTAGCGAGCGGGGACTGCATAGGTTATCCCTTGAAGGATTTTCGGCATTGAGCCGATCTCGAATAGAAATCCCGACAGCAGCAGACCCGGCATGAAGGCCGTCAGCAGCGCAACCTGGCTGGCTACAAACTGATTCTTCGTCGCCGCCGAAATGAGCAATCCTTGGCCCAACGCTGGCATGAGGAAGGCCGCACCGAGCGCATACAGGCCGATAATCGACCCCCTGAACGGCACGCCGAACAGGAAGACGGCCACGACGACGCAGAGCGTCATGGAGCCCAGCCCGAGCACGAAATAGGGGATGATCTTCGTCGCCAGGAATTCGCCCATGCTGATGGGCGTCGCCATCAATGCTTCGAGGGTGCCGCGCTCCCATTCCCGCGCGACGACGAGCGCGGTCAGAAGCGTCCCGATCATTGTCATCACAATGCTGATCGAGCCCGGAATGAGGGCGAAACGACTTTCGAGACCGGGATTGAACCAGAACCGGGGCAAAGGAACGATCGAGGGAGGCAATCGCACGCCACGCTCCAATGCGCGGCCTTCTGCCCAGGTGGCTCGCACACCTTCGGCATAGGCGGCAACGAAGGCGGCCGTGTTCGGCAACGAGCCATCGGTGATGACTTGGACCGGCGCGTCGCTCCCGGCTGCGATCCTTTGGCCGAAATCACTCGGAATGACCACGATACCCCGGGTGCGTCCCGCGATCAGCTCATCCTTTAGCGAAGTCACGTCGCGCCGAGCTTCAACCTCGAACCACCGGGATGATCGGTAGGCACCCGCCAGGCTGGCCGCTGCTTCACTGGAGTCCTGAACAGCCAGGCCAATTCGCGTCCTAGCCGTATCGAGAGACACGCCGTAACCAAACAGGAAGAGCAGGAGCAGCGGCAGCACAAAGGCGATCAGCATGGTAGAGGGGTCGCGAAGAATCTGTAGCGACTCCTTGCGAAGCAGCGCGGCGAAGCGTCGAGCGTCGAAGCGATCGGTCATGCGGCCTTCCGCTTCCGATCCGAGTCCTCGATCAGTGCGATGAAGGCATCCTCCATCGTCAGGTCCGTGCCACCGCCGATTTCAGCCGCGCGGGTCTTGAGGTCTTCGGGCGTGCCTTCGGCGATCTCCTGTGCGCGATAGATCAACGCTATTCGGTCGCAATACTCCGCCTCTTCCATGAAGTGGGTAGTGACGAGCACCGTCACGCCGCGTTGCACGAGCCCGTTGATGTGTAGCCAGAACTCGCGGCGGGTGATGGGGTCCACGCCTGATGTCGGCTCATCCAGGAAAAGCACCGGCGGTTGATGAAGCACGGCGCAGGCAAGGGAGAGCCGCTGCTTGAAGCCCAGCGGCAACGTCCCGCTGTTCACCGGCAGATGCCGTTCAAGCTGAAAAATATCGACGACGCGCGCCACCGCCTCCGACCGTGCGCGTCGATCCAGGCCATAGGCTCCTGCGAAGAAGTCCAGATTCTGTTTGACGCTGAGATCGCCATACAAGGAGAATTTCTGCGCCATGTAGCCTAGCGACTGACGTGCTTCCGCTCTAGCGCTGCGCAGATCATGGCCCGCAACGCGACCGTCGCCCGCTGTCGGCGTGAGAAGGCCGCAAAGCATCTTGAAGGTCGTGGACTTGCCGGCACCGTTCGGCCCAAGGAGGCCGAATATCTGCCCCTCCGGCACGGAGAAGGTGATGTCGCCCGCCGCCGTAAACGTTCCAAACTTCTTGGTAAGTCCTCGCGCCTCGATCGCCGGTGCGTCAGACTTTTCGATGGGCCGATATCCTGCCGCGAGTTGGCTGGCTCCTCTCGGCCCACCGCCGAGGATGTCAATGAACGCATCCTCAAACCGCGGCTGCACGGCTTCGATCCGGTCGCCGCGCGACAGTCCGAGCAGTTCGAGGGACGGTGCAGCAACGCCTTCATCCATGAGCACACGAATGGACGCGCCCTGGATGGTGGCGTCCCTTACTTCATCTCGAAGAACAAGGCTGGCGAGCAGAGACCGCCGGCTTTCGGTCGGACCAAATAGGCGATACGTCCGTCCAGCGACGCGGGATGTCAGTTGCTTCGGCGGTCCACTGAACAG
Source organism: Brevundimonas sp. UBA6550 (assembly GCF_002434505.1). Classification (GTDB taxonomy): domain Bacteria; phylum Pseudomonadota; class Alphaproteobacteria; order Caulobacterales; family Caulobacteraceae; genus Brevundimonas. Next base: position 106,943 of record NZ_DJKE01000001.1, on the reverse strand, counting down.
CAACTTGCCTTCGTTCAGCAGAAATACCGTATCGCATTTCTCGGCTTCGTCGAGATAGGCGGTGGACCAGACGACACCCATGCCTTCAGTCGTGAGCTGGCGAACCATGGCCCATAGTTCGCGCCTGGCCACGGGGTCGACGCCAACGCCGGGCTCGTCAAGCAGCAGCACCCGAGGGGGCCGCACCAGCGCGCAGGCGAGGCCCAGCTTCTGCTTCATGCCGCCCGAGAGTTGGCCAGCCAATCGAGGCCGAAATCGCTCCAGATCGGTGAAAGACAGAAGTTGAGAAAACCGCTCTGCGCGCTCCCCTGGGGGTAAGCCGCGAAGATCGGCGTAGAGCGACAGATTCTCGATGACGGATAGGTCTTCGTAGAGTCCGAAGCGTTGCGGCATATAGCCTAGTGCTGACCTGTCGGCCGCGACAGCGGGCTCGCCAAGAAGGGTGACTTCCCCTTCATCCGGGTCGAGTAATCCGGCGAGCAGACGGATCAGAGTCGTTTTACCCGCGCCGTCAGGACCGACCAAGCCTGTCATCAGGCCGGCCATCACCTCGATGTTCACGGCATCGAGCGCTGGAGCCGCATTGGCCTCGAAGCGCTTGGTGACACGAACAGCGCGAGCGACTACCTCCGTCATTTCACTGACCCTGCCGCTGGTTCCGAGCTCTGTTCGAGCCTCACGGTTGCGGGTTGACCTTGACGGAGACGGTCATCGGGATCGGTGACGTTGATCCGCAGCCGATAGACAAGATCGGCCCGCAGTTGCTCGGTCTGGACGGTCCTTGGCGTGAATTCAGCGGTTGGTGAGATGAAGCCGATGACACCACGATAGGCTTTGGGATTACCGTCGGTGGTCACGAGCACGGTCATGCCGGGAGCGATCCGGCCGAGGTCAGGTTCGGCGACGTAGGCGCGCACCCGGATCGGCCGGTTGATGGTGAGCGTGAAGATGGTTGCGCCGGATTGGACGATGGCTCCGGGTTCGGCAGCTCGCGTAAGGATTGTGCCCGCGTCCGGCGACTGAAGCGTCGTATCGGCCAAGCTGGTTCTGGCCCTGTCGCGTTCCGCTATTGCTGCCGCGAGCTGCGCCTCCGCAGCCGCTATGTCTTCGATGCGTGAGCCAGCGCGAAGCAGCGATAATGCTTCCTCCGCCGCCCGAAGCTGAGCCTCGGCGGCGCGGTATTCAGCCTCGGCGGCCTCGAAAACGGATTGGGACACAGCGCCCGTAGCGACCAGCGCTCGGCGGCGCTCGTAGGCTTCGCGAGTCCGCACCATGTCAGCCCTTCGGACGGCGACCGCAGCCTCCGCCTGGGCGATCTCCTGAGGTCGATTTCCGCTGCGCCGCTTGTCGAGTTCAGCCTGAGCGGCAGCGACTTGCGCTTCCGCCCCCGTCAGCGCGTCGATGAAAGGCTGGCGGTCGAGCTGTGCCAGCGTTGCCATCGCGTCGACCGAAGCTCCTTCATCAACCGGCATCTCGGCAATGCGTCCTCCGACGCGGAATCCGAGATTCACCTGACGAATATCGACATTGCCATAGAGAACCAGCCCCTCGTCGGGCTTGTCCCAAAGGCCGAACCCACGGGTGTAGATTGCCGCGCCAGCAGCGCAGGCGATGATGACCACCAGGATGATGATGCGCCGGGACACTATCGCGTCCCCACAATCGGAGAAACAGGCGCAATGGACGCGACAAGTTCGACCGCCAGAGCCTCAATCGCCGCTAGGCCCTTGTCGTCTATCGCTTCCCAATCGAGCGTCGAGAGGACTGCGGCATTCGCCATCCTAAACACGAGGACGCTTCCGACCAGAGAGACGGTTCTGAGACGTACGTGTTGGGAGGCGGGATCTTCGTCGAGCAGAATTCCGACCAGATGGTGACATATTTGAAGAAGCGGCCCCATTACGCCGTCGTAGAGCTGACGGAAGGCCGCAGTGGGCTGCGACTGCTCGCGAATAATGAAGAGCGCCCAAGGCTCGGAGCGGCTGCTGGCGAATAGCGCCGCCATCCGCTGAATGATCTTGCACAGCAGGCGACGCGCCTCGTCCGTGCTGAGTGGCGCTGTCCCCGAGCGGGCCGCTTCGACACGGGCGAAGACGAGGCTTCGCAGCGGGGCGATGTGATCGTTTATGCCGTCCGCGATGGAGGCGGCCGTAGCAAGGTATAGACCTTCCTTGCTGCCGAAGTAGTAGGCAATTGCTTGTTGGTTTGCTCCGGCCCCCTCGGAAAGCATCCGTGTCGTCGCGGCATCAAAACCGACACGCCCGAAAACGTCGATGGCTGCGATAAGCAGTTTCTCGCGAGTTTGATCGCCGCGCTCGATCCTTCGTCCCGACATGAGGCCCGTGCTCCATCCTTCATCCTGGGAGCCGGAAGCCGCCCATCCGCTTGCTCGCGGCGCTTGCTGACCCCTATCCCACGGCCAGCTTTAGCGCCGGTAAGATATTAAATCAATCACATGATTTAGTTTGGTTTAGTTAATCGACGACGCTGCGTGCGCTGCGTTGCCAGCACGTCGCCCGAACAGGACTACAGTCCCAATTGCATCTTCCGCCCGAGCTGCCACGACACCGATCGGCCCTGCACGACACCCATCACCTCGCGGCCGAGCTGGCGGTCGATGACCGGCCGCCACGGGACCAGCGTGAACTCGTGGCTCTTCTCGACGATGGCGAACTTGCCGCTGGCGAGCTGGACCGTCCCGGTGAAGGTGCCGCTGACCGTCTCGCCGTCGCCGGCCGCACGGAACGGTATCGGCTTTGTCGCCGTCAACTCCGCCCCGGCGCGCGCCACCTCGCGCGCCTCCAGCGTGGTGAGCAGATCGCGACGATAGAGAACGCGACCGTTCTGCTGGCGAGTGGCGTCACCCTGTTCGACCAAGCGCTCGCGGCGGCGGCCCATAGCCTCGCTCACGTCCTGCCCGAACCCCGCTTGCGCAATATCGGAAGGACCGCGCCCGACCAGCTTCCGGTCGAGCCAGGTCGCCCCGTCCGCCATGATCTGTTTCTCCAGATCGAAGGTCGAGAGAACACGGATATTGAGCTGGCGACCTCGGCCCGCATCATGGGCAGCGGCGCGCGCCTCGAAGTCCTGCGGGATGCGCCACTGGTCGGCGTCGATTCGCTCGGCGATGCCGGCGCGGCGCAGCGCCTCCAGGCGGCGAACATGGGCATCGACGAAGCCATCATAGTCGCTGCCGGGCACGCGACCATTGAACCGGGCCTGCTCCAGATGGCGGCTGGGCCGGTAGATGCCATCTTCGACCATGCTGGCGATCGTGCGGTCGGACGGGCGCGATCCGGCGTCGGTCGCGCCGATCTCGATAACGCTGCCGATGCGGACATCCGCGACCTTCGCCTGATCGACGCCGGAGATGTGATGTGTGCGGCCGTCGGTGCCGTCGATCACAAGCGTCAAGTTCTCACCCAGCTCGTCGGAGAGGTGTTTGTCGATGACGCGGCCAACGACCGGCGTTGCGGGCGCAGTGTCGTAAATCTGGAAACTTATCGGATCGCGGTCATGGCCCTCGGCTCGCATCGCCTTCTGCATGGTACGCACGATGTCGCCGCGCTCGCCCAGGTCGCGCAGGGTCGACTCCAGGCGATCACCAAGTTCCCAGACGCCCGGTGACTGTTCGGTTGCGAGGCCCATCTTCTCCAGCTTGCCAAGACGGCGCAGCCGGAGCGTCCGATCCTCCTGGCCTCGCATGTTCTCCGGCGCATGGCGCAGGTCGAGCCGTCCATCCTCGGCGGCCTCGTTCACCATCGCCCGGTCGATGCGGGTGAAGCGGTCCTGGTCGATCTCGGCGGTCAGCTTGCGGCGCTGCTCGATCTCGGTGACGGGGCCGAGTTCCAGCGTCGCCAGTTCGCTCGCCCGTTCGCGGACGCCGTTGGCGAGATAGTCGCCGTTGATGACCAGATCCTCGCCCATATCGTCGCGTCCGTTGACGATGACATGGACATGAGGATGGCCGGTGTTGAAGTGGTTGACCGCGACCCAATCCAGCTTCGTACCGAGATCGGCTTCGACGCGGGCCATCAGGTCACGGGTGTGACCGGTCAGGTCTTCGATGTCGGCGGCGTCTTCAGGCGAGACGATGAAGCGGAACTGGTGGCGATCGTCCTTGCCGCGATCGAGGAAAGCATCGCCATCGGCGCGGCCTTCGGTCGCCGAATAGAGCCGGCCGCGCTCGCCATCGCGCGAGGTGCCGTCGCGCTGGATGTAACGCAGATGGGCGGCGGCCTTGCCGCTCTTGCCAGCCGCACGGACGGAACGCGACTTGACGATGACGCGGCGGCTGCCAGCTTGGCGATGACTCCAGGCGTTCGACAGATTGCGGGATCGGACGAAGGCCGCGCCGCGCCCGCGCTTGACGCCCCGGCCGGAAGCGACCGCACCGTTCCGCCCTGGCTTGCCGCCACCTCCGACGCTGCCGCTTCGCGAGGTTCGACCGGAGTCCGCGCCATGCTGGCGGGCGATCTTCCTGACCTTGGTGAGGAAGCTCTTCGCCTGTCCGGCCTTCGACGCATCGGAGCGGATGCGGCCGGGCTTCGGGCGGAAGCGGTTGTCGTCGTCGGCGCTCATCGGCGGCAACCCGCCCGAAAGCGCCGGTTTCTGGGGAGAGTGCCGCCGAAAACGCGGCGTCTGCTGGAATTGTGGCAACAGGCGGCACCATGGTGCCCGGATGACGGTGCCGTCCCAAACAGTGTGCAGACAAAGGCTTGCCCCCCGGATCGGACCCATGGGGTGCCGTCCGCTTTAATCTTGCCCTCCCGCCTCTCTGCCCCTTTCACCCCTCCCAACCCTGATTCAGCCCAACCCCACTCGTACCCTCTGCACACTGGAAAGGACCGCCAGCCGTACCTGTGCCCTATGCTCATCGCGGACCTCCCGTTTCCGCTCGGGCAACAAACAGTCCGCCCGACTGCGGTACGATCGCGGAGAGATCGCGCACCGGCGTTGCAGCCGGAGTGTCCCCGGACTGCGCGCCCGCCTGCACAGAATCGGCAGACGATGTGCGTTCAGCCTGCGCGACGAATAACGGCGCGCGAGTCCACGACAGCGGATCGGCCGCTGCGACCGCGATCGGCCCGGTGATCTCGCCGCCGCCGATCTGCGGTGCGAGCGTTGCGACATAGGCACGCGTTTCCGCTGGCAACGGTCGGCCGGCAAGATGCTCTTCGTAGCGACCGGGACCGGCATTGTAGGCCGCCAGAAAACCCGGCGATCCGTAGCGGTCATGCAGTTCGCGGAGGTAGGCCGCGCCCGCCAGAATGTTGTCACGCGGGTCGTAGAAATCGCTGCCGAGCGCATGGCGGGCGCGAAGCTCCGCCCATGTCGCGGGCATGATCTGCATCAGGCCCATCGCGCCCTTGGGCGAGATCGCTTGCACCTCGTTTGCGCTCTCGACGCGCATGACGGCCCTGATCCACGCCGCCGGAATACCGAAGCGCTGCGCCGCCTCGGCGATATGCGCGGCATAGGGATCGGCCTGGGACTGGCGCGGCACCGGTTCCGGCTGCGCGTGACAGGGCAGCGGCATGGCGACGGCGAGCACAGAGGAAAGCAGAAGAACTGCCGATCTAACGGGCATCCTGTCTCCGCAACGACGCCAGCCTGCCAGCGTGCTCGCTGCGGTCAAGGGTGCGCGCGACGCGCCGATCTTCGATCGCCCTTGACCTTCGCTGCGCGCGCCGGCCGACGGATCGTCGAGCGGGACGGAGGGATGAGACGGCCTGTTCGCGAACAAAGGGATGGGGCTTGTTCGCACGATCCCGCCTGCAATCCTGATGATCGATCGCATGAGATCACTCCCGCTCGCCGCGCTTGATTGGCCGCGTCCAGTGCAGCGACCAGGCGGCTCCGCCGTCGTCGTCGCGGAACAGGTTGGCGCGGATCGGCTGCGGCAAGGCCGGGTCGTCGATCAGCAGCGAGATGTACTCGCCGGCGCGCTCGCCGGTCCGTTTCCAGCCCGCGCCGATCTCCGGTCCGTCGTCGGCGCCGTGATGGATGCGATAGTCCGGTGCGTTCTCGGCATCGGACGGCTCGGCCGGAACTATAGTGAGTTCGCGATAGAGGGTGAGTGTATGAACGCGTCCGACGAAACCCGTCGTCTCGCGCGTGAACTGGCCGATCTGCGGCATGGTAGTCTCCTCGATGCTGGTGAATGCGTGAGAGCCGGCGAGAACGATTGCCGCCGGAATCGCGGCGGTCAGCGCGTCGCGGCGCGCCAGACGAAGCGGCCGTCGCCGTCCTCGTCGGTGTAGACCGGCGTCGCGCGGCCGATGACGGCGCTGACCGGGATCGGCCCGAAGTAGCGGCCGTCCAGGCTGTCGCGGACATCGGCGTTCATCAGGAAGATTTCGTCACCGGCGATGCGGCGGCAGCCGTTCCAGACCGGCAGTTCGCGGCCCGAGCGGTCGCGATCGAGCGCCGCGCCGAGTTCGACGCCATCGACCGTGATCGTGCGCCGGACCCGGCAGACTTCCTGCCCCGGCAGTCCCATGACGCGCTTCAAGAGCGGCACGCCTCGGCCGATATAGCCGCGCTCCACCATGAAATCGGCGAACGGTTCAGGCGGATCGACCGCGACCAGATCGGTGACGGTCAGGTCACCGGGCGGATCGATGGCGTAGAGGCCGATCGGCGCGCTGGCGGAGACGTTCCATACCAGCCGGGTTGGCGTCGGGATGAAGGACGCGATGGCGACGCCTATGATCGAGAGATACGTCACCATCACATAGCCGAAGCGGGTCATGGCGCGACGCTCCGGCGCTTGAGGAACGCCCGGTGCTGGTCGGCGGTGTAGGCGCGCGGCTCGTGTCCGGCCGTCAGCCGGTTGTGGACGTGGCGCCAGTGAGCGGGCGAAACATCCTCCGGATCGATGCCGATCGCCTGGATGGCGTCGATGTGGCGGAGCACCTGTTCGACCCTGGGCCAGCCGTCGATCTTGAGCAGGATTTCGCCGCCGGGGCGCACGAAGGGCAGCGTCTGATAGGATTCGCCGGGCGTGACCGCGCGCACGATGTCGATGCGCGAGATGATCGTGCCGAAGTTGTTCGACGCCCATCGAACGAAGGCGAAGATCGCGCCCGGACGGAACGCGAAGATGCGACGGCGGCGGTCGAGGATGGTTTCTTCGGCGAGCCGGCCGAAGCGAACCCAGTGCTCGATCTTCTTCTCGATATGGGTGAGTTCGACACGGGTCAGGTCGTCGGAGGGAAGCGCGGACGGCACGGGGCCGCCGCGCACGCGGGGAGCTGCGGTGCCGGTCATGATGGGTCTCCTTCGGTGGCTGGGAATTCGCGCGCGAGCAGCTCGCGCAGCATTTCGGCGACGGTGACGCCGCGCTGGAACGCGACGATCTTGATTCGGCCGCGCAGATCCGGCGTGATGTCGATCGTCAGCCGGGCCGTGAACGCCGCGCCGTCGGTCGCGCGGACCGCTGGCGAATCGCTCGCCTTGATCCAGCTCTCGGGATCGGCGGGACGCGCCGCGAAACCGCGTTTCGGGCATCGCTGGCTCATGGCGCAAGCCTTGCGATCTCGGCGGCCAGCGCGGCGATCTCGCGCGCGGCCGGACTGTCGGCGTCGATCTCCGACGCCAGCCGTCCGGACTGCGCGGCGTCGGCGAAGACCACGCGCTGGCCGATGGTGGCGGCGAGCAAGGGCGGATCGTGGTCGGCTAGCGTCTCGGCCGTCTCGCGGGCGATGACGGTGCGCGCGCCGCAGCGGTTCAGCACGAAGCGCGCGGCGAGTTCCGGGCGGTAGATGCGCGCCTCGGTGAGCAGCGCCAGCATCTCCGCCGAGGCCCAGCCGTCGAATGGTGACGGCTGCACCGGGATCAGCACCAGGTCGGCGGCGAGCAGCGCCGAGCGCATCAGCCCGGCGACGCGCGGCGGCCCGTCGATCACGACATGATCGACATCGCGCGCCAGCTCGGGTGCTTCGCGGTGCAGGGTATCGCGGGCCAGGCCGACCACGCCGAACAGCCGTGGGCAGCACTCGCGCGCCCGCTGCTGGGACCAGTCGAGCGCCGAGCCCTGCGGGTCCGCGTCGATCAGCGTCACACGGCCGCCGGTCCTGGCCCATTCTCCGGCGAGATGCAGGGCCAGCGTCGTCTTTCCGACGCCGCCCTTCTGATTGAGCAGGGCGACGATCATGGCACGCGCCTCGATCGTCTGGCGGCACCGGCACCATGGCTCGCGCCCGCGTGCGTCAAAGATAAAGAGTTAGATTCTTTATTAGACTCTAAGTTAGCGGTCGGATTCCGCGTTTCGGGCCAAAGGTTTAACTGCGGTCCGTGCGCCTGATGTGCCGATAGGGCTGCGCCTGATGTGCTGATACCGTTTGCGCCTGATGTGCCGATGCCATTCACACCCTTATCCACAGGCACTGTGAATTGTTCGGCGGGCAGGATTCTAAGCCATTCGCGGCGTCCGTTCCGCTCGATCGACAACCGGTATCCGGGCAGCGGCTGGCGGGCGGCGATGCGTCGGAGATCAAGCGCGAAATCCGAAATCCGGGCCATGCTGCCGGACTTTTCGTGGAGATGGGCGATCTCGAACAGCCAGCCATGCGGCTGGCGACCGGCATGTTTGCGGGCGACGCGATAGAGCCAGCGTTCGATCCCGCCGGTCAGCCGGAAGTAATCCGGGTCGATGGTCAGAACCAGCAAGCGATCGACGACGCCGTTGTAGAACCATTCGGGCAGGACGAACTCCATGCCCTCGACGCGACCGTCATGGGTCGTCATCTCCTCCCATTCGTTGATCCAGGAGAATTGCCGCCGCCGCCAATGGACGCCGTTGCGGATGGTGGTGGCGACGACGGTCGATTGCAGGCGCGCTAGCGACGCCTTCAGCAACTGGTACTGGCGATTGCCGGTGTCGCGGCCGATGCCGCGCAGGAGCTGGTACGGCGTGAAGCGGAAGAAGCGCGATGTGCGCAGGCCGTGGTTCTCGGCCTCGACGATCTGGCTGGCCGCCCAGATCAGTACGTCGGCGTCCCAGATGGTCGCCATGCCGTGCTCGGGCATTCCGAGCACTTGCACCTCGATGTCGGCGGACTTGTAGAGGATGGGTTTGGTGCGCGGCGTCTTCGAAAGCGAGAAGAACGGCCGCTCCATCAAATCGCGCTGATCGAGCGGGCTGGCATCGCCCGTCGCGACGACGAAGGGATCGAGCCGTGCCCGCTCGCTGCCGACAAGGTGCTGGGAGCGCCGTGCGGCGTCGTGGGAGGGACCGCCCGACATTCAGCGTGCGCCCCGCTCGGCGGGCGTCAGGGGCCGCGCCGCGAAGACCCGGCCGGCATCCTTGTCGGTGGTGGATTTGCGGGCGGCGACCGCCGTCCAGGCTTGCAGGTCGTCCAGCGCATAGACGACGCGCCCACCGATCTTGCGATAGGTCGGGCCGGTGCCGTATGTGCGGTGCTTCTCCAGCGTCCGCAGCGATATGCCGAGAAAGCGCGCCGCATCGGGCGTGCGCAGGAATCGGGGCGGCAGCCCCGTCTTCGGGTCGATCATGAAAATGCCTCCGGGTCGGGTTCGGCGGCTGTCGGCGGCGACAGCGGGCTATGGCGAACCGTGGCGGAGGATCGGCGGCTTGCAGCGTGCCGGAATCAGGGGGGTGCGATTTCGGCACCCGATGCCGGAATCAAAGGGGTGACGATCCGGCACCCCGGAGGGGTCGGCTCAAGTCAAGGCCACGCCGCTCCTCAGCGGCGGCGTGGCGCCCGGACGGGATAGTGAAGCAGTTCGCGGTAGCCGCCGCGCATGTAGAACAGGCCATCGGCGACGAGACGGCGCACCTTGTTCTTCAAGGGGCTGACCTCCCAATCGTTCTTGGACCTGCCTTGGAAGCCGAGAAGTGCTTCGGCGATGACGCGATAGCTGGCCCCGGCCAGCTTCGCGTCAAGCGCGCGCAGGATCAGGATGTGCCGGTCGCGGGTCTGCGACGGAAGGTCGTGCCGCCGGTCGCCTGGCGGGCGTCCGGCCAGCGCCAGCCAGAAGCGCAACGCCGCTTCGGCGCGCAACTCGAACAGGGTGTCGAGCGGCAGGATGACGACAAAGCCCGTTGGACCTTCGGGTGGAGCGTTCGCGAGCCAGAAGCGATGCTCCCCGCCCGATCCGCGCCGGAGGCCGTGCCAGGTGCCATCGACGGCCGATCGCGCCGCGACGCCGGGAAGCTTCGGCAGCACGATGGGCATGGCAAAGTTGTCGGGCGGATCGCTCGATGGCTGGAGCCGGAAGGCGTCAGGCTGAAGCGCAGGCGTCCAGAAGAGAGATGCACGATCGGCGGCCTGGTCCGGGTCCACCGCGAAATCGTAACCCCCAGCGGTTGGCGAACGCGATCTGCGCTTCGGTATCGTCGCGGGATTTCCGCCTCAGGCGATGGAAGTCGCGACGATACTCGTCGTCGCGGCGGAGATATTCCCAAGCGAAGCCGGCGGCAGGAATGCTGTGTGCATGTCCATAGGCGGCCGGCGAGCGCCAATCAGAACTCGGCATGGCGTCACCTCTCTTCTTCCAGCATGGGATCGGCGCTGGAAAGACGAAGGGTCCACAACTTGGGATATGCTTTGAAGTCAGCGTTACCGGATATGTAGATCGCGCAAAGCGATCAATATTGGTTAATTATTACTTAACATAGCAAAGTCGATTTGGCGAGCCGGGCGTAGCCCGGCGAGCGGCGGTCGTGGCGACGACACGGCCGCGCCGCCGATCCGGGTCCACGGATCGGCGGAAAATCGGATAGCCGCAAATGAGCAGATCATCCGTGTTTCAGGCGCTGCATCCCTTCCGCCAGCGTCCACAGCGCGCGGTTCAGCCCGACATTCTGGTCAATGCCGTTGATGGCGCGGGTCTGGCTGCGACGGATACGGCCCTCGGGATTGGTGCGCCGCCCCTCCAACCCGCCGCGTATCATGTTCTCCTGAATGACGTTGAACGTGCTCCACAGGCTTTGCCCGACATCCTCGCGGCGGCGCGGGGCGATGACCTGATCGGGACGGACGGGGCTTTCGTCCTCGCCATAGCGGGCGACAAGGCTCGCCTCCGCCAATACCCGCTGTTCGTCAGACGACAGGCGCGTCTCCTTCATCGTTTCGGTGGCGTCGATCAGGCGGGGGAAGTCCTCTGCAACCGTATAGACACCCTCAATGATCTGATCCTGTATGCCGCCCTTGTGGGGGACGCGGACTTCCTCGAAGCGCTCGCCCGCGATCATGCTGTTGGTGCAGACGAAGCGCAGGACACCGGCGAACATCTGATAGGCCGACGTTCCGTCATGGCTGTTGACGATGATGACTTCCGCCGCCTCGGGCTTGCCGATGCCGTCATCCCGGCGCAGGCGCAGCATGTGCTTGGCATGGCCGTGGCGGCTGCCGTCGCGCGGCACGGATTGGACGGCGAAGAACGGAAACCATCCTTCCTTGCGCAGCCCCTCCACGATCTCGATGGTGGGGACGTAGACGTAGCGGTCCGACCGGCTGTCATGCGCCTCGCGGGCGAAGACGGACGGGACGTGGCGGTAGAGGGCTTCGTTGTCGAGGGCTTCGCGCCCGCTGATCTGGTGGCTGTTGCGGTCGAACCGGGTGGCGAGTTGATGATACATGATCTGTCTCCGTGGGTCTGCGTTGGAGCGCAGCGCTGCGCTGCAACCCTGGCCGTCGCCGAGACCGGGGTAGCAAGGTGCAAGGGCGGCCGGGCCGGAGGGGGATCACCCGGCCTGCACGGAACGGAGGAACGACGTGGAGGAAGGCTGGGGATACCGGCCCGGACGAGCGTCAGCGATCCCTTGCGCCGCGCGGGGGTGGAACCCCTAGCAAACCTGCCCGGCATGAGCGCCAGCGGGCGCGGGGCATCAGGATCTGATCGGGATGCGCAAAGCCGCAAACCCTGAAATCCGCACATCTCGATCGCCGTATTGCCTGACAAGCGGTGGGTTGGTTTGGGGCACGCGCATACCCACATGCAAGACAACGATATGGGGAGGGAAATACTTTGGCGGACTATCTCGTAACCTATGATTTCAAGGTCGGCGCGTCTTCGCAGTATAAAGATTTTGTGGAATGCGCTGAGGCAGAAGGTCTCCTTTATGTCTTTCACGGAACGAAGCAGCTTCACCGCCTGACGAACACGACGTTGTGGGGCGTGTTCACCAGCACAGAAGAAGCAAAAAAAGCCTTTGATCGAGCCAAGGCTGCGGCCGAGGGTAAGGTTGGGCGGAAAATCGTTCTGGAGAAGCGCGTAATTACGCTGCTTTCCGGGTGGTCGATCCTCTCCGATACGAAAAAGGCTCCGGAGACCAAGTGGACGAAGTCCACGAAATTCGAAACATGTCGCGCCCATCAGAAGAACGATCCTTTCTTCGCCTACTGAGGCGGTGGCGGCCATGAACATGACGAAGCCCCGCTCGGGTGAGCGGGGCTTCGGGAAATGTCCGGCTCAGTCGCCGTTGCGGCGGGACCAGATGAGGTTGTGGGCTTCGCCCTCCTCGCCCTCGACCAGGCTGGCGTAGATCGGTGCGGGGAAGCTCGGGTCGTCCAGCTTGACGGAGAGGTATTCGCGCTGCGTCTCGCGGGCGGTCTTCTTCCAGGCTGCGCCGAATTCGGTGGCTCCTGCGAAGATGCGGAAGTCGGGACCGCGCTCGCTGTCGCCATCGGTGGGGACGAACTTGGCCTTGACGTTGAGGGTCAGGGTCTTGACCGCGCCGGTGAAGCCCGCGCCGTTTTCGTTCTTGGTGAAGGTGCCGATGGTCGCCATTGTCGTGTTCCTTTTCGCATCCGGCCGCGCCTGTCGCGACCTCGATGGTGGTCGTGCGACCGGGGACGATCGGCCCCGCACCCGTAGGGCTGAAACGCAGTGGAAGGCGGCCGACGACGGCTTTTTTGTCTCGCGATGCAAAGCCGCAGGCGGCGGAAAAAAGCGGGCATTGGGCGTTGCGGGAAGACGAGCGAGGCGCAGCCGGTCTTCGGTCAGACCCAATCCATTCGAGGACGCCGTGGGTGTGGCTGACATAGAAAGCCGAGGAACACGGCACTGGTGGCGGTCGGCCTCCGCATCAACATGAAAACGGTGGCGAACCTCCGGCCGCGCCGCAGCCCCCTGACGTTCGACAGCGAGGCTCTTCACTGTCGACAGAGGGGTGCGTGTTTCCCGATCTGCACCGTGTTAACAGCGCCGTCGTCGGCAGGCCGAAGACGATAGCCGCGCGACGCTACACGACCTTTCTCATCATCTGGTGATCCGAACCCAACGAGCGCAACCGGCTCCTATTTCGAACCCGAGAGCAAAGAGACCGTCATTAAGGTCGTGCTGCCGCGGCTGTGAATAGATGCTTCCGCGCACCGCTTCTCCAAGCGGGGGCTTCATCCACGGAAAGGCCGTCACCGCCATTCTTCGCGTTAGCGATTGAAGCCGAATGGCGGAAACGCGCCTGTGGCGTGGTTCCGGCGCAGCCGAAAGCGCGGCCCGCAGGGCAACGCCACTCCTTCGCTCGCTATACTTGCAAAGCCACCCTGAACAACACAGAGTGTAGGAAATAGGGGGAAGGATTAGATCAATGCCGACTTACGAACTAATAATAACGGATGTCACGCGATACGGTGATCTGTTCTGCGTCGCAGGGTGGGACTTGAACAATGGCGGCATGATCCGCCCGGAGCCGCCGACCGCGAACGCCGTGGCGGAAGCATCGCGATTCTGGACGGATCAGCACGCCGGGCCGGGCAAGTTCTTCGCTGTCGGCAATCGCGTTCGATTCGATGCAGCGACACCACCAGCGAATTTCCCGTTCCCCCATGCGACCGAGGATCGCGTAGTAATTGCCGGCAACAACAGCGCGGTCCTTAGTCAGATGACTGCCGCGCAGATCGCACACGCCGTCGCGGCTGGTGTATCAGCATCGATCGACCAGGCCTTTGGCGGCCATTTGCATCGAGCCTATTCGGGCAAAGCCCATGTGGTCGCCGGTATGCAGACCGGCTCACTCGACGCCATCTTGATCCAGCCAGGGTCGATATCCTTCTACGAGGACAATCCATCCCCTGGAAAACGGCGGCTCCGCGCGCTCATCGACCAGGCTGGCGTCGAATATGACTTCTCCGTGCCCGCCGATGCCGCGAAAAGCCGGTTCCTCGCGGGAGGGGTAGCTGCATTGGAGGCCGATGCCGCCGCAAGCCAGAGCATTCATGTTCGCCTTGGCTTGTGTCGTCCGTTCGCGGCGATGCCGAATAGTTGCTATGCCCAAGTCAACGGTATGTATTTCCTGTGACCATCGCATACTACAACGAGCAATTCGCATAGTCGGAAAAGTCTATATTGCGCGCGAAGATAGCTGGTCGCGCAGGTGCATCATTGATATGATCGCGACGCGCTGAAAATGGAGATCGTGTCGGACGAACGGTCGTAGCATGAAGGAGGCTGGGTTGGCGGATGCGGCTGTAGAGGTTCTGACGATCGGGCATTCGACACTGCCCTATGAGCGTTTCCTCGCGCTGCTGCGTCAGGCGTCGATCACGGCGGTCGCTGATGTCAGGACTGCACCGTTTTCGCGGCACTTCCCGCACTTCAATATGGATACCCTCCGCGACAAGCTGCGCCAGGACGACGTTGCCTATGTCTTTCTCGGTGAAGAACTGGGTGGGCGTCCGAAAGGCAAACGATTCTTTTGCGACGGCGTGGCCGATTACGAGAAAATGGCTGAGACGCCCGACTTCGCGCGAGGACTGGAGCGTGTCATCGACGGGGCGAAGAAGTATCGCATCGCCATGATGTGTTCGGAGCATGATCCGCTCGATTGCCATCGCTGCCTTCTGGTGGGCCGGGCGTTGCAAGAGCGCGGGGTGGCTGTCCGCCATATTCTGAGCGGAGGTCAGATCGTCGATCATCGGCAGATTGAGGACAGGCTGATGGACATGGCGGGCAAGAGCGATATCGATCTCTTCGAACCGCCCGCGAAGCGACTTGCCGCAGCTTATCGGGATAGAGCAATGAAAGTCGCGTTTTCCGAGCGAGAAACCAGCGCGCGAAAACCGGCGGCGGCGGAGTAGATGATTTGAGCGGTGTGGATTTAACGACGATCGGCTTCACCAAGACCACGGCCGCCAAATTTTTCGACCGGCTGAAGAGCGCGAGCGTGAAAAAGGTGATCGACGTCCGGCTCCACAACACGTCGCAGCTCGCGGGTTTCGCGAAAGCCGATGACCTCGCTTATTTTGTGAAGACGATCTGCGGCGCGCAATATACGCATCAGCCGCTTCTCGCCCCGACAGATGACATTCTCAAAGCCTTCAAGCGCGACAAAGGCGACTGGGGTATCTACGAGAATTCGTTCATGCGGCTGATGACGCAACGCAAGATCGAGGACAGGTTCAAACCTGAAATGTTCGAAGGCGGATGTCTGCTGTGTTCCGAGGATAAGCCCCATCATTGTCATCGGCGGCTCGTCTGCGAATATCTTAACAGCAAATGGGACGGCACTTTGAAAGTCAGGCACCTCTGATCCGGCCTGACCAATCTACGGTCACGATTGATACGGTATCTTACGGACCAACCGCACCAGCGCCGACACGCCGACGACCGCGCCCCCGATAGCGCAGAATATCTGCCGCCAGACCTCGGACGGCACTGCCTCGCCGGTGACGCCATTGACAAGAGCGTAGCCCGCGACGGCGGCGGGCGCGGCGAAGACCAGCGCCACGATCAGGCGCGGGACCGGCCAGCGGAGCGAGGTAAAGGCGAACACCAGCAGGCCATAGGCTGCTGCCCCGGCGACGAGGCCGACAAGACCCGCGCCGATCAGGCCGGAGCCAGTGGCGTAGGCGAAGCGCGCCGCTTCGACGGCGAGCATGAAGGGCAGCGCATAGACGGCGAGCGTATAGGCCAGGAGGCACAGTCCCGCGATCAAGGCCACGCCCATCAACATCACGGCGATCATGATGGTTCTCCATAGCGCCGATGACGGTGGCCATCATCGGACAGTCGAGGTCAGCCGGTCGCGCGGTGAACACCGCGCGACCGGAATTTTGGCGGGATGGAAGGCCGGGACCGCTGGTGCGATCCCGGCCCGGTCCTCACTCGGCGGCAATTTGGAAGGCGTCCCCGTCCTGCTGCTCGTCCAGCCACGCGGGCCGCGCCGTGCGCAGGGCGGCGGGAAGCCAGCCGGTTCCGGCCAGAAGCTGCTCGGCAGCCTCCGCCATGTCCGTCTTCTTCAAGCCCGCGATCCGCTCCGCCGCCGCGTCGCTGACGGCCTCGCGCACGGCGGCGAGGATGTGCGCCTTGGTGACTCGACCGAGATAGACCCGCACGGTCGGCGTCCAGTGTGCCGTCATGTCGAGCGCCACCGCCGTCGCCAGCCTGTCCGCCGTCGCATGGGCGTGGGGCTTGCGCTCCCAAGGCTGCCTCACCGCATTGACGGTCAACGAAGCGCAATGGGCGAACAGCGCCATGACGCCGGCATGGTCCAGACCGGCAACGAAGCCCCACAGATCGCCCACGTCACGCGGCATGTCCGCCGCCCATCCGGCATGACGATCCGCCAGCGCCTTGCCCGCCGCCGTATCCTCGATGCCGTCCGCGTGGGATGCAAGGAAACTGCTCGTCGGACGGATTTCGAGGCAGGCGGCGTCCACCCCGCGATAGAAGGTCTGCGCCGCCAGCGCATGGGTGACGGCGATCAACGCCATGTCCGGCTGTTCGCCCAGTGCAAGGCGAAGCCCCAGCGTCCGGTGCGAGGTCAGGTCGCGGACAAGAAGGTCCGACAGCGGCTTGCCCGCATCCTCGGCATCCTCGTCCTCGGCCTCCGACACGGGAACGGTGTCGCCGTCCGCATCATGGTCGCCGTCTTCGATGATCTCGCCATCGCTGTTGACGCGAACGCCGTCCACGACGCTGCCGCCGTCACCGCCCGCATCACCTTCGGTTTCCGGCTTCTCGTCTTCGGTCCGGATGAAACCACGCTCGATACGGGCTTCCCCGTCATGGGATAGGATGACGAACACACCGCCACGGGCGATCTCGTCGGCATCATAGGCGTGACGCAAGGCGTCGATGCGCTCGATCTCGGCTTCCAACTCTCCGAACCGCTGGTCTACATCGTCGGGCAGTTCCTCGGCGCTGTCATACTGCTCGGTCAGCGCGTCATACTCGCCCTGCGCGGCGGTGTAGGCAGCCTCGTCTTCCTCCGACAGGTCCACCGGATGCGGATAGGCGCGGCGCAGGCCGTTGCCGTGCGGATAGTCGATATGGACCGAAGCCCATTTCCAGCCTTCCCCGGCCTTCACGCTCTCCGCGATCCCCTCCAGCTTCTCGATGACCAGCCGGTCGAGCAGCGCCGCATCCTCGTAGAAGCCGCCGCGATCCTCGGTGAACAGGTCGCGCAGGATCAGGCCGCCCGCCTCGGTATAGGCCTCCGCGCCGACGAACACCGTCCGCCGATCCGTCGCCGCGATGTGCATCCGGGTCAGGTCGCGGCGAATGGTCGAAGGGTCCTTGTTCCACGACAGGTTCTCGTAGACCTGCTCCTGCCGGGCCGGATCGTCCACGATGGCGAAGGCCATCAACTGCTCCAAGGTCAGTCCACCGTCGCGATAGACCTGCATCAGCTTGGGGCTGACTGCGCCGAGACGCATCCGCTGGCGCACGACATGCGCCGTCACACCGAAGCGGGCGGCGATTTCCTCCGCTCCCCAGCCGCGCGTTTCGGCAAGTTCGCGGAAGCGCTCGAACTGGTCGGCGGGCGAGAGGTCTTCGCGGGTGACGTTCTCGTCCAGACTGATTTCGCTGGCGTCGTTCACAGTGTCGATGACGCAGCGGATGGGGTCCGTTTTCTTGATCTGCTTGCGCTTCACGCGCAGCAATTGCGCCAGCCTGCGGCCTTCCCCGATGCTGACAAGATAGAAGCCGGTCGCGGCTCCTTCGGCGTCAACCTCCGGCTCCACCACGAGGTTTTGCAGGATGCCCTTGGCGTGGATGCTCGCCGCCTTCGCCTCGATGGATGCCTCGCTGTGCGGCGTCTTACGGGCGTTGTTCGGGTGCTTCTTGAGCTTGTTGAGCGGGATGAACACCTCCGCGCCGGTCACGGCAACGGGGATGGCGGTCGTCTCATTGGCAGGGGTCGTCATGGTCTTTCTCCTATGTGCTTGGGTTTCGCGCAGCGAAGCGCCGCGCTGAAACCCTGCCCGTCGGCGAGACCGGGGGGTGCAAGGGCCAGGGCGGCCGGGGTGGAGGGGGATCACCCGGCCTGCACAAGCGGATGTCCGTCATGACGGATTTGCGGAAAACCGCATCCGCGCGGAAGGTCGGGGAGACCACCCCGGGCGGCGCCGGCTTGCCGGCGCTTTACCCTTGACCGCGCCAGGGGGCGGCGCCCCCAAGTAACCCGCCCGGCGTGAGCGGCAGCGGGAGCCGGGAAAGAGAAAGCTGATCAGGATGCTGGAATTTAGCGATCAAGTGGATGGGTCTGATCGCATTGAATCATGATCGCAGACGGGTGTGGCCGAGTTCTTCCGCTTCAATTTTGCGCTTCATGGCAATTTCCAGAGAATCGTCATCGGATTGCTTGAAGGGTCGGCAGTCTTCGACCAGGCGCTTAAATTCTTCGTTCTTTTTATCATCGGTCTTGGTGTTGTGCGCCTTTATCCATAAATCAGCCTCCTGAAACGTGACTTTAGAAGTGTCCTTTTTCTTGCCTTTGATGAGGGTGATGCTTTTCGGTATGCTTCGATAATTGCCGAATAGATCAATGCCGGCGTCGTTAAGGGCCTTTGGCCCCTTGCGGTTGCTCACCTCATTGTAGAGTTTGGTCAAAGCAATTTTCACAAGCTGCGGGGTGAGATGTTCTATCTCCTTCGCCTTCAAGGCTTTGACTCTGCTCAGCACATCGGCGTTAGATGCCTCCCCATTCCCCCGCTCTCGCATGACATCTTTGTTGATGTCCTCGATTGCATTTCGAAGATCACTCAGGGTTACCTTTTCTGACATATCTCTTCCTTCGACGTTCGGTTTTTCAATTGAGGGATTGTTCGGAGTAAGAGGTCTAATCCGGGCCGGAAACCTGCCCTTGACTCGGCCTATGATGGTATCGCTGCTTATTTAAGTGCGCTTACCTTAGCTCATTTCCTATTTAAGCCAAGCGCCTATTGCTTAAATAACGGCACGACGGCATATTCGGCTCATGTCTGAACCATCGCCCAATCTCCGGTTAGGCCGCTTCGTCGAAACGCCCGTTGCAGGCGAGATGGTGCGCGCCTTCGTGCCGCCGCCCTTGCCGCCAGAGCCGTCGATCAACGTGTTGGCCCTGCTGGAAAAGCTGAGTCTGGCGGAACGCGCCCTGGGGCGTCTAGACGGCATTACCATGCTGCTGCCGCGCCAAGAGCTGTTCCTCTATATGTATGTGCGGAAGGAAGCTGTCCTCTCGTCCCAGATCGAGGGCACGCAATCGACTCTTTCGGACCTGCTCCGCTTCGAGATCGAGGCGCAAGCCGGCCAGCCGATCGACGACATCCGCGAAGTTTCGAACTACGTCGACGCGATGATGTACGGGCTGGAGCGCCTGGAAGATCTGCCGCTGTCGCTGCGCTTGATCCGTGAGATGCACGCGCGCCTGCTGCAAAGCGGACGCGGGGGCACGAAAAGCCCCGGCGAGTTCCGGCGTTCGCAGAACTGGATCGGTGGGACACGCCCCGGCAATGCGCTCTTCGTGCCGCCGCCGCCGACTGAAATGGATGCCTGCCTCGATGCGCTGGAGCGTTTCATGCACGAGGAAGGCTCGCGTCTTCCCGCCCTCATCAAGGCCGGCCTGCTGCACGTTCAATTCGAGACCATCCACCCGTTCCTAGACGGCAACGGCAGGATCGGCCGCTTGCTGGTCACGCTGTACCTCTGCGTCAACGGCGTGCTGCGCAAGCCGCTGCTCTATCTGAGCCTCTACCTCAAAACCCATCGCTCCGAATATTACCGCCTGCTTCAGGAGGTGCGCGAGCATGGGGCGTGGGAAGCCTGGCTCGACTTCTTTCTCACGGGCGTCGCGGATACCGCCAATCAGGCATTCGATGCGGCAACCCGGATTGTCGAGTTGTTCAAGCAAGACCGCGAGCGCATCACGGCGGAGAGCGACCGGGCCGGCTCGGCGCTGCGCATTCATGATCTGTTTCAGCAGAATCCCTATCTGACAGCCAACCAGCTCGTCCACCAGACGGGCCTTTCGGCCCCCACGGTCAATGCGGCGCTCGCCGATCTGGAGCGGTTCGGCATCGTCGAGGAAGTCACCGGCCGCAAGCGCGGCCGCGTTTTCAGTTACAGAGGATATCTCGCGATCCTAAGTGAGGGCACGGACCCGCTTCCCACTGCGCCCTGACTGAAAAAAACGAAAGATTAGGCCAAGTTTCGCACCGGCTATTTCGTTAGCCATTGCCCATAGGCTTCGACATCGATCATGGGGACGGTGCCGCTAAACTGAAGCTGAGAGATCAACTTGAATAAGAATGCGGTAGCAGGCTTGTTCTCGTTGACAAAACTATAGCTCGTGTTCGCCTGATCCAAGAAGAAATGGCCATGCGATGCGACGCAACCGATATCGAGCCGGCCGTCACCTAAGTCGGCGACCAAGGCCTTCTCAAAAGACGGCCCCAGCGCTGGACTCCATTCGCTCTCAAACGTCAGTAGACCACCCAGAATCGGAATCAACGGCTTGGCCGGGTAGACACCTTTCGCGTATGGGATAGGCAAACTGGTACGGTGCAGGCGACGAACGCTCGCAACCTTTGCTTGCGCGTAAGCGACCAAGGCAGCGTCTGCCGTCTGCTTCGCCTCGAAGACGGCATAAACGCTCTCCGCCGGAATGATGGTCTCGTTCTCGTAGGTAAAGATGAAAGGCGAATACTGGCGATCGAAAATCACCACATCAATCTGCTGGCTAAAGTTCCCAAGGCTATCGACCACATGCGCCTTTGCCGCTTGATATCGTTTCGGCAAATATGTCTCCAGCATGCTGATCCACACATTCTCGCTGGCATCTCCCTTTGTGCCCGGATGATTGAACGACTTCCGGACGATCGCCAAGCGCTGCTGAATATCTTCATGCAAGGAGGACAGAAGCTGGGACAAAGACCATTCAGACATAGGAAAACCTCACTTTATTTCTTAGCGGCCGGCTTCATGACAACGGAAATTTCGGGCCGAACAATTCACGCCAGGCGCGCAATGCCTCGCCATTCCGGCCACGACGTACATGGTCGATGGCAATCGTAGCTTCGCGCTCCGCCGCACCCAGAAGTGCACGCGCTCGCGTCTTGCGCGCCGTGTCCATGCCGTTGCTGATCGCCGGGCCGAGTCCTGCAGGGTCTTGCCACTCATCGGAAATCCGTGCCGCGAGCGTAGCAAAGAATCCCTGAATTTCGCGGTCAAAGCTGCCACCCCAGCCGCCATGGAGACATTGCATGGCCATGACTTCGATCAGAAACGAAGGCTTCACCGGCTTCTCGCCGTGCTTTGGGTTGTTGTTCCAATATTTCACCATCCGCACGAGACCCTTCCATTCGTTGGAATAGGCCTGATGCGCGGCGGTGGCCTCTGCGGCATGGGTTTGAGGGTTGGTCCCGATCCACTTGCCGGACTCGTTATCGGGAATCTCGAAATTGCCGTCCTTGTCGAAAGCAGGGACGACATCCACGCTGATGACGCGGTAATCGGTATTATCATCGGCATCGGCCTTCACGCCAAAATCGACGTTGATCGAACGATTTTGTTTCGTGGCTTTGTCACCGTATTTTTCGACCAGGGCATCATGGAAATCAGCCAACACCACCGACGGCGTCTTGGAGCGATAGTGATCTTCTGAGGGTTTCAGCACGAAAAAGATATCGACGTCTTTCAACGGCTTTGTCTTGGTCCAGCGCGCATATGATCCGGTCAGGAAGCTCCGGTCGATCTTGAACTTGGTGTCCAGATAATCCCGGACCTCCTTCTGGCGCGCGGAGGCGTTTGCCTGCTCCCGATCGTTCAGTTCCAGACGACTTTTGAATTTCCGAAACGCCTCGTCGATTGTGAGCATCAGGCTCTCCTCAGATAAGATGTGCTGGCACCGAGGCCGCTGTGCTCTACGGTCGTCCCGAGGCTTTGGCGAACCATGCCTTCCGTTGAGCGTCCGCTCGCTTTGCTCCAACCAGCCACGTCGGGACGACCGGGCTTGCTTTGCAGAAGGAGGCGATACCTTGCCTCGCTGGGGGCCAGCCCCGCCTTTCTGATGGCGTATTTGAGCTGTTCGGTATCAGTCCAGAAACTGCCGTCGCCACCGGACCAGCCATAAGCGATGTCGATGTCCCATCGGAAAATCAGTGCGTCCGTCTTCGGATTGTAGATTTCCAGCTTTACCGTTTCCAGGTCGCCTGTGTTCAGCCACGTCTGGACACCACGCATGTGCAACTCCCAATCGCCAACGAACTCCGACGGATCAAGGCCCACGAGGCGGATGATATCCTTCAAGCTTTTGAGGATGTTGTCGGCCACATAGGTAACCGAGTGCGTATAGGTGTTAACGGCGACGTCGGTCATGAGCCAAGAAACCCTTTCGGATCAAACACAAGGGTCTGCGATTTCGTGGTCGCCGCCTCGTCGGCGCTCGACACAGCCGCATCGAGATCGCGCGCCGTGATACGAGTGCTGTGTTTCTTGAGCGCGCCCTGAACCCAAGTCAGATCATCCGCCAGGCAAGGCAGTGAAATCCGCCAATCCCCTTTCAATGGATCAAAGCCGAGAGGCTCTTCATTAGCGTCGGAACCTTCGACTGCGTCATCCTCATAAAGGCAATAGACGCGAGTCCGCGGGCCGTCACAGGTCACCGTGATTGCGGCATCCTTCGGCGCCTGATCGGCGATTACGCTGGCGGCGACGCCGGCGACCGCAAGAAGCTCGGTCCGAGCATCGCCGGTTTTTCCCTGGGTCAACAGATCGACGATCGCCGCCCAGGTCCGCGAGGCCTCGCGCTCGGGCGTGCTTTTGAAGGTCCGGCGGACAACTGTGCTCATGATGCCTTACCTCCCGATATACGACCTGCCTTAGCCGCACGGGCGGCGGCCAATAGGTCCTCAACTGTCACACGCTCCGGATTCATGGCCGTCTGCGGGCTACTAGCCAGCGCGTTGGCCACCATCTTGCGAATGGCGCGCCCGTCGAGTCCGACACATTCTGCTGCGCAGCGGTCGAAACCCGATAAGGTGGGCAGCCTCGCTATGGCCGGATATGTCTTACCCAGACCAACCAGGCAATCTTTCAGGATAAGCCCGCACGCTTCACGATCCGGCAGGGGCACATGGACGACGAGGTCGCAGCGCGACGTGAACGCCGCATCGACGGCCTGAGGGAAGTTGCTGGTGGCGAGGAACAACAGGTTCGGATGCTGCTCGGCAAGCGCATCGAGCTGAACAAGCACAGCATCGGTCGCACGATGGATGTCGATAGGATTGGCTTCCAGGCTCATCTTCGATCGGTCGGCGGCAAGCGTCTCCACCTCATCAAGAAGTACGATGGTCGGTCCTGCGGCAGCGGCTTCGGCGATAGACTGTGAGAACAGCTCTGATACTGCCCGCTGCGTTTTACCCATCGCGGAACTGGTGAGCGCGTGCGGCTCAACTTCGAGCAAGCGGAACCCGCCGCCTGGAAATGTCTCGGCGGTGCGATGTGCCAACCCACGAGCGAGCGAAGTCTTGCCGGTCCCGGGGGGGCCGACAAGCAGGATCACGCCGTGAAGCGGAATGACACTGCGATCGACCTTGCCGCGCATCGTGAAGTTCAGCATCGCCTGAGAGAGGAGTTGAGCCTTGAGGCGATCGTCCAAGATGATCGAATTCCACAGGGCGCCTAGCGCGGGATCGGGAAGCCGGCGAATGCGCTGGATACCCTTCGGTTGGTTGAAATCCTGGTTCTGAACCGCCGCCACTTTCTGCATGTCGCTTGCCCTCATGCCGCCTGTGGCGGTGATCAAATGCGTCTCGGGGAAAAGCCGCGCTCTACCGAGCGCGGCTATATGGGATCAGCCCTTGGGCGGATTCGGATCGCGTCCGTGGCTGTCGCTCTGGCCGATACGGCCATCCTTGTTATGGATGCGCAGCTCGGTTTCCTGATTGCGGCTGACCTGCCGACCGTAGTTGGTCGCGTCCTGCTTCGTATCGAAGTGCCCCGAGGCACGCTCGCCGCCGCCACGCTTGACATCCCATCCGCCATTGGGGTTCGGCACCACATGATGGGTGTCTGGTCCGCGCTTATCCGCCATATCTTGATCCCTTCTCGCCATTCAAAAATAAAAAGTATCGCTACTCCGAACTCAATATGGGTCTGTACATGCGTGTTGTCAAGAACGACATATACCGCTACTCTGAACAAAGGTGGTTTGGAGTGTGGAGAGCATGACGTGACGACGCCGTTAGGCGACAAGATTCGGGATCTGCGAAAGGCGAAGGGCTACACCCTCGACAAGCTCGCCGAACTCGCGGACTCGAGCAAAAGCTACATATGGGAACTGGAGAACAAGAACCCGCCGCGCCCGTCGGCCGACAAGGTCGCAAAAATAGCTGCGGTGCTTGGCGTTACCGCCGACTACCTTATCGATACGACCGAGAAAGTCGGGCTCGATGACGCCACAGACAACGCCTTCTTCCGTAAATACAGAAAAATGGATGCGGCCACAAAAGATAAAATTAGGCGCATGACTGATTTGTTAGGAAATGACGAGTGACAGGCCCGTTGTCACCAGAGCGCTGGGCCTTCGAGATCACTCATCTTCTTAACGCGGTGTTCGGGGCGGATCGGTTTCCGATCGATATCCCAACGGTGGCGCGGGAATACACGGCGCAGCGATTTCCGGATGATCCGATCATTAGCGTTCAAGGCGACAACTTGCCGGGTTTCGATGGTGCCCTGTTCAAAGCTCCGGCAGGTCGAAAGGGCTGGGGCATCATCTATAACAACGGGATTACATCGAAGGGCAGAATCAACTTCACGCTGGCTCACGAATTCGGTCATTTCCTGCTGCATCGGCTAGCATATCCCGATGGTTTCCGCTGCGGAGAGCAGGATGTGGTTCGCTGGGACTCCGAATACGGACAGGTTGAACATCAAGCCAATGTGTTCGCGGCTAACTTTCTGATGCCGCTCGATGATTTTAGACGACAGATCGCGGCGACGGACAGGGTTGATCTTAATATGATCACTCATTGCGCGGACCGATATCGTGTCTCCCTCATGGCGGCGACCTTGCGCTGGCTCGGTTACACGCAAAGGCGCGCCGTACTGGTCGTATCCCGCGATGGCTTCATTCTGTGGGCGCGTTCAAGCGCCGCCGCGCTGAAGACGGGAGCGTTTTTCCGGACATCGACTGGGCCAATCGAGATTCCCGCAACATCGCTCCCCGTCAAGCCAGATCTGCTCATTGATGGCAGGGCGACCATCGATCACGGGCCCGGTATCTGGTTCAGGGAACCTGTGCGGGAGATGACGGTGTTCGCCGAGCGATATGATTTTGCCATCTCGCTGCTGCTGCTCGACGACGCGCGCCCCTTCGCCTCGTATGAAGAAGAGGATGAGCCGGATGTCTTTGACAAAATGACACCGAAAGAAGGTCGACGCGAATGGTAACGACTAGGTGCCGTACCCTGTAACGAGCACGGCCCCGGTTCATTGCCGCATGGGGGTAACCAGGATACGGCATTAGAGTGCTATAGCGTAGACGTAGTGCTCATCGTCGTCGGGCGCGGCCCGCCATCCCGCCGATTCTACGCCATGACGCGATATGCTGCGAGATTACTACCCAATCACCGCCGAATGCCGCATGGACTTCTAACATGTGATCGACCCGAGGTTTGCCCCCCGCGGCAGAGATCACACTGGTCGCACCCGTTGAGCCGCGTTCCGCCGATGCCATGGGCCGACTCTGGGACTTAGCCGCCTTTCCTAAGTCACATGTTGGACGGCAGGTTACGCCAAGAGCTGACATCCAGCGTTTGCACGACTGGCATCGTAGAACGACAAAAAGTGATCCGATTTCCGACGGTCAGTTCAACAGGCCTAGCACCAAATCAGCGCGAAAAAGAGGTGGGAAACGGCACGAGCGAAGTAATGATCGTCGGGCTACGCATCACCAATGACTTCGCTCGATGGGGGGCGTATATCAGGCGTCAGGGGCGAGACAGAAGGGGGGATGCGTGGTTGCTGAAGCACTTGCGGCACTAAGCAGTGGAGCCAAGTTTTTCCGCAGCGACTTGCACATCCACAGTTACGGCGCGTCGCACGACGTCAAGGACCCCGCGGCGACCCCCGGAGCCATCGTCGAGACGGCGCAGGCAGAGGGCCTCTCGATCATCGCGCTGACCGATCACAACGAAATCTCGAACGTGCCCGCCGCGATTGAGGCTGGCCGCGCCGGCGGTGTCTTCGTGATTCCGGGCGTCGAACTCTCGACTCCAGAGGGTCATCTGCTCTGCTATGCGCCGACAGCCGACGCGCTGGAGCGGTTCTTCAACAGGCTGCAGATTGCGGACCGTCGTACCAACCAATGCCGCTGCCAGACCGGGATGCTCCAATGCCTCGACCTTCTCGCGGCAGAAGGCGGCATTGGCGTTATAGCGCATATCGAGCTGGACGGGGCTTTTGAGTCGAACGTTCCGCGCTTCACCCCGGCAAAGTTCGACATCCTGTGCCATCGCGCGCTTCAGGGCATCGAGGTGACGAAGGCGGACTGCCCGATCCTCTATGACGGCCGCGATACCGACGCCGATCGCCGAAAGGTCGCGGCCGAGCGCATCCGTCGCCTGAAGCTGGGCTCCGAGCAGTATCTCGCGCGTATCCTCAACAGCGACGCGCATACGCTCAATGCGGTCGGCCGAAACGCCAATCGTGACCAGCGCATCACCCGATTCAAGATGGAAACGCCGAGCTTCGAGGGCTTGCGGCTAGCGCTGGAAATCGCCGACACACGCGTGCGGATCGAGGAAGGTCTCCCTGCGATTGTGCCAGTAGTTCAGGGAGTCCGTTTCCAGGGCGGGTTCCTCGATGGCGAGGCGATCACGTTCAGCCCGAACCTCACCTGCATCATCGGCGGCCGCGGCAGCGGCAAGTCGACGGCGTTCGAAAGCGTGTGCCTGCTCGGTGGACAGCCGAGCGAGGATGTAACGGTGATCGACAGCGACGTTTGGCCGGACATCGTATCGCTTTGCTATGTCGACGAGACGGGCCAGCAGCATAACCTCGGCCGTAGCAAGTTCGGTGATGTCGAGAATCTTGATGAGCCGGCGAGCGGCGCCATCGCTTTCCCCGTTGAAAGTTATCGCCAGGGCGCGACCAACGAAATCAGCAGGCGTGTGCAGGACGATCCGCTGGCACTCCTGACCTTCCTGGACAAGCTCATCCAAGTCGAGAAGGAGATCGACACCGAGGATGCGATCCGCGAAGGCCTTGTCGAGCTTGCCCCCAAAATCACCAAGGCGGCCGGGAACGTCGAGCGAATCCCGGAACGTGAGCGGGAACTGAAGCTCAAGAGCGATCAGCTCCAGCGCTTGCGCGACGGCAAGGGCGTTGAGGTGATCAAGCTCCAGCAGCAGCTCGTCGGCGAGAAACGTGCTCGCACCGCGATCGAGACTGCGCTTGCGAAGTTGGGGGTTGCGGTGACGAGCGAGGCAATCACGACGATCACCGCCGATATTCGCGCGTCCGTCGCCGACCATGAAATCGAACTCGGCGCGCCCGAGGCGTCGAAGATAGCGACAGACACCGGAACGTACGAGACGGCCGCCACGGGGTCGACCGACGCACTAAAGAAGGTGACCGCTGACTATGTCGCGGGAGTGAAGGCCCAGATTACCGCATGGCGTGCGAAGGAAATCGCGACCCAGGCGGAGATCGAACAGAAGAAGCAGGAGCTCCTCAAGCACGGCATCCGGCTCGACATGCCTTTCATCCAAAAGCTGGTTTCCGACGAGGCGACGGCGCGTGACAATGTTAAAAAGCTCAAAACCTGGGTTCCGGAACTCGCGCGACTGCGCAAGGAGCATGCCGACCTCTTGAGGCGCCGCTGGGCGGCCCGGCAGGTGGTAGCGCGGCACCGTCAGGGGTTCGCGATCCGTGCGTCGCAGGCGCTTAAGGGCACGCTGTCCGATCTGTTCGTCACGCTGAAGTTTGACGAAAGCGCGCTCGCGCCTGACGCCGAGCGGTTGATCGTAGAGGCAATGGGGTGGCGGACGCTCCAGCATCTGAAGGCGCGCGCGCTGATCAACGACCTCACCCTGCCTGTGCTGCTTGAATGTCTGCGCAAGCGCGACACCAAGCCGATCACAGCGCTCCGCAACGCCGAGACGAACCAGGCTGTATTCGCGCAGAACGAGGCGGAGCTTCTCCTTGACCGGATCGCTGACGCCGACCTTCTTAGCCAGCTCGAGACGGTCGCGGTCCATGACCGGCCCAAGCTCAGCGTCACGAAGAAGATGCCGGGGATCGGCGGGCTGGCAAAGTTTGTCCCACGCGATTTCAAGAAGCTGTCGCTCGGGCAGCAACAATCGGTACTGCTCGCGTTGATGCTCACCAGCGAGAGCCGGGCCCCGCTCATCGTCGATCAGCCCGAGGATAATCTCGACAGCGAGTTCATCTATAAGACGCTGGTGCCGGTTATCCGTGCGGCGAAGGAGCGCCGGCAGGTGATCGTCGTCACCCACAACGCGAATATCGCGGTGCTGGGCGATGCCGAGCTGATCGTGGCGCTCAAGGCGACGTCGGAGAAGGCGACAGTCGTCACCCGGGGGTCGATCGATCACCCTTCAACCTGCGAGGCTGCCTGCAACATTCTTGAAGGTTCGCGCGAGGCGTTCGACCGGCGGGCAACGGTTTATGGGATCGCCCGCGGTGAATGACACTCGCGCCGGCTCGCGCCATCCGGTAGTTCGCTAGGATGCCGTCAGTGCGCCCCTCGGTCTTCAACCAGCGCGTGCGCGCGGACGGCGGACCGTTCCTGATCATCGAGACAAACGAAGAGCATGAAGGCTTCAGCGTCGATGTGCTTTTCACCGACACGCCGCCTGCCGAACGCACTGGCGACTATCCGATCGAACGGCTTCTCAACGTGTCGCCTAATCTGTTGCAGATTTATCCCCTAAACGTCCGCCCCGACGGTCCGGAATATCTGAGGCCACGCTACGGCAACCTCGAAACGATCGCGATCGGCCGGCGGATCGACCAGCCATATCCGATCCCGACCTGCACCGAGGAGGTCGAGGGGCTTCTTGAGCTGCTTCCCGACGGCTTCGCCAAGGACTTCAGGTTGGGCCTCGGACTGCTCTGGGAATATCGTTCGATCTGCGAGGCGCTGGAAGCTCAGGGTCATGTCAAATTGCTGATAGTGCATGGCGGTCATGAGGCGAAACTGATCGGATCGTCGTTCACGCTGGGCATCCGGCGCTTCCATGAGATGCGCAAGGAGATCAACCGGATCAGCACGCGCTACCAGCGCGATGCGCGGCGCGACAAGCAGCTGCATGCCTATCACGAACTGCTCCATGCCGCCGATCCAGCGAAGTTCCCCCGGCTGAAGAAGACGCTGCGCGCCGACGCGATCGCCGATGCGACCAGCGGCGGCCGCGACCTCGTTGCCCTGTCCAAGCGGGACCGCCGCGCGACCGTCGGGTTGGTACGCTCGAACCTAGAGGCATTGGCTGAGGCCGAACCCGATGCGCTGCTGTCGCTCAAGACTGAAATCGAGGAGGTTACTCTTGAGCAATTGATCGCCCGGTTCGCGGAGATGCTCGACAAGCAGCTGGGCGAGGCCAGATGGCAGAGCTTCCTGACGCAGAATCCGTTCATCCTCAGCCTCGCCTTCGCGGTGCCCGCGATCGTGGTCGAGGAACAGGCCTATGTCGGCGGCAAGCGTCTGAGCGGTCGCGGTGGATCGGTCATCGACTTTCTCGTGGCGTCAGCCTCAACTGGCAATCTGGCTATTGTGGAGATCAAACGGCCGGCGACGGAGCTGCTCGGCGCAAGTCCCTATCGCCCGGAGGTCTTCGCGACCTCGGCGGAGCTCTCCGGCACGATTGCCCAAGTTCTCGATCAACGGGTCAAGCTGCAACGTGAGCTGCCGATGCTGAAGGACGAGCCGGGGCGCGGCGACATTCAGGACAACGGCATTCGCTGTATCATCGTCGCTGGGCGGACGCCGGAGAGCGGTCCGCGGCGTCGCTCGCTCGAA
Organism: Brevundimonas sp. UBA6550; assembly: GCF_002434505.1. Classification (GTDB taxonomy): domain Bacteria; phylum Pseudomonadota; class Alphaproteobacteria; order Caulobacterales; family Caulobacteraceae; genus Brevundimonas. Next base: position 76,726 of record NZ_DJKE01000001.1, on the reverse strand, counting down.
CTTATTCGCGGGACGATGACCGGGGTCACGGTGATAACGTTCGACGAGCTGCTGGGACGGCTGCGTGAAATCCGCGCGGCACTCGGCGAAAAAATTGGGCCTCCTGCGCCCGCCCCCTGGAACCGATCGTAAGCAGCAACTCCGCGAAACGCACAACTCTGCCCGAGGAGTGCGGCAACGCCCATCGCGAGCAGTCCTTCAAGCCGGTCACGGATGACGGCGAGGCTGGGGGCGCCGCTGCTGTCAGTCGGTCGAGGAAAGCGCGAATGGCAGGTTCCGGCATAAGCCCTCGTTGATGGTTAGGGCGAGCGAACGGCGGACTTTGGTCGAAAGCGTTAATGTCGTCGCAGGCAAACGAATGGTCGCCTCGGCGCCTAGGTTTCTCTGCGGCGGTTGACGACAATCAATCAGGTCACATCGTCGAACGCGCAGCATGCGGCCTTAGAGGGCTATGGCGTAGACGTAGTGCTCATCTTCGTCGGGCGCGGCCCGCCACTTCCTGTCGCGACTTTCTCATATTCCAGTTCGCTGTCGGCCTGCTTGGGGAGTTCCCCTGGGGGAAAGTCAGGGTTTGCCGACACCGCTCCGTGTGACTAAGTCCCGAGGCGCGCAGGTGAGAATGCTTCATGTCGAGAATGGAATTCGGGGCGGCGGTCGCTGGCATGATCGTCGTGCTCGCGGCTCCGGCGGTCTCGGCCTTTGCTCAGACCCAGACATTCTCCATCCCCGCCCAACCTTTGGACGATGCATTGACCCGGTTCGGCGCCTCGACCGGATTCCAACTGCTGTATGACGCCTCGCTGGCTTTGGGGCGGCGTTCGACCGCGGTCGAGGGCGTCATGGAGCCGCGTCAGGCCTTGATGCGGTTGTTGGACGGCACGGGCCTGTCCGCGCGTTTCACGTCTCGTGGAGCCGTGGTGATCTACGCCACGTCGGCGTCGACGGCGGTGGCGCTGAAGCCGATCACCGCCGTGGCCGCGCCTCTGGTGGGACGTCGCGACGACGGGGCGATGCGCGCCTATGCGGACAGAGCCCGCCTGCATGTCGCCGAGGCGGTGAGGCGCGACCCGGAGTTGACCCGAAGCGACGCCGTGGTGCGGTTGCGACTCCGCGTGGACGCGGAAGGGCGCGTCAGTGATGTCGCTCTCCAGGAGGGGGCGGGCGACGCCGCCTGGGACGCCCGGTTTCTGGCTCTGGTCTCGGGCCTGCGTTTTGAAGTTCCGCCCCCCGAGCTGACGCAATCCTTGCGCATGGAATTTCGCGTAAGCCGAGGGCGCTGATGGTCGAATGTCACGGTTCTGTCGTGGCTGGCGGCTAGGAGCGCCTGTGCGTCACGGCTCGGGCGGCCCTTTCCAATGTCGCGTAATCTTCTTCTGAGCGTTGCAGTGTCGACCGTGTTTCACGGCGGTGCGGCGGCCCTGTTTCTGGTCCAGGCGCCCGCTACGGCGGGCGCGCCTGTCGCGGTGGTTCCGAGCATTCAGCTGGAACTGATCGATGCGCGATCGACGGTCGCAGCCGCGTCGGACCGCGTGCCGGCGGCGGCTCCGTCCGTTCAGGCCGACGCCGACGGAGCCGGTGACATCAAGCCGCAAACGCAAGGGACGCAGGGCGCCGGCAAGACCGATCAGAGGGGCGGCGTTGCGCAGGCCGCGGCTGCCGATTCGGTCGATGAGGGAGCCGTGTCGGAATATTACCGCGTGCTTCAGGGACATCTGGCGCGCTATCACGCCTATCCATCCAGTTTGAGGACGCGCCCGATCGGCCTGGTTCGGTTGGGTGTTGTCGTGGGCAGGGACGGTCGGGTTCTGGACGCCTGGATCGAGAACAGTTCCGGCGTCGCGGTTCTGGACGAGGCGGCGATGGCTGCGTTGAGGCGGGCCGAACCCTTGCCGTCCTTGCCGGCGTCCCTGCCTGGCGCGATCGATCTGATCGTGCCGCTTCGCTACGAAGCCGGTCTGAAGATCGCGTCATAGACACGCCATGGTTACGGAAGTCGCGACGCGCCTCAGGGGGCATCTGGTCGAGAAATACGAGATGCTGCTGGCGCGGCTGAGCGTTCGACTGGGCTCGCGCGACAAGGCTCAGGATGCGCTACAGGACGCCTATGTGCGGCTTTCCGTCAACGCGCCGCAGGATGAGGTGCGAAACCCGACCGCCTATCTGTTCCGCATGGCTCTGAATCTCGCGGCCAATGCGCGTCGTCGGGACCAGCGGCTGTTGGGGTTCGACGAGGTGACGGCCTTGCTGGACGTGCCTGACAGCGAACCCGGCCCGGCCGAGATCGCCGAGGCGCGCTCGGACCTGGCGATCGTCAAGACGGCCATGGCGGCCATGTCGCCCCGTCGCCTGGCCATATGCACGGCCGCCTGGGTGGACGGCGCGTCGACGGCCGAGATCGCCGAGAAACAGGGCATGGCCCAGCGCACCGTGCAGCATGAGTTGAAACGTGCGGCGGAGGCGTTGCAGCAGGCGTTGAACCAGCCCAGAATTATTCCTTTGCGCAACCGCGCCAGCGGCGTGTCATGACTATGGGAGACGGTGTGGAGGGCGGCGATAACCCGCAGCACAAGGTGAGCGATGCGACGATCGAACAGGCGCGCGCCTGGGTCAGCCTGCTGTTGTCGGGGGCTGCGACCCATGGGGACGCCGATGCGCTGAAGACGTGGCGGGCGGCCGACCTGAGCCACGAGGCCGCATTCGTTCGCGCGGCCCGCGTGCATGGCCTGTTCCGCCGGGCTGCGGCGGAGGCGTCGATGGACGCCGCTGCGGCCGCTCCGCCGCTCAGGGCTGGAACGGCGGTGAGCCGTCGATGGATCGTCGGCGGGGCCCTGGCGGCGTCGGCCGCCGGAGCGGCCTATCTGTCGGTCGGCGACCAGCTGGGCGGATCGACCGGGGATTTCGTCACGGCGAAGGGGCAGACGCGCACGATCTCGACTGCGCCGGGCGTAACGGTCGAGATGAACACCCTGACGCGGATCGCTCTACGGCCCCAGGTCGGCGACGGCGCCTTCGAAGTGCTGGAGGGGGAGGCGGTGGTCGCCGTCAGCGAACGGGCCGCGCCGCTGGTCATCCTCGCTCACGGCGGCGAAACCTTCTCGAACGGCGGTCGATTGGCCCTGCGTTGTCTGAGCGGCGAGGTGAAGGTGTCCTGCCTTCAGGGCGCCGCGCGCGTGCGTCTGGGCGGACGGACGGTCGAGACGCCGGCCCTGCACAGCATCGCCTATGATCGGCGCGGGCTTCAGCCGGCGACGCCGCTCGACCTGGCGGCGGCGGCGACCTGGCGACAGGGTTTGCTGGTGTTCCGCAACGAGCGACTGGGCGACGTCATCAACGAAATCAATCGCTACCGGGACGGACGCATCGTCATCGCCAATCCCGAACTGAGGAGCCGCCGCGTGAACGGCGTCTTCCACACGCGCCAGATCAACCAGGTGGTGGATCAACTGCGCCTGGCCTATGGCGTGCGGGCCGCCGCCATGCCGGGGGGCGTCGTGCTGCTGGCCTGACGAGGGTGTGCGGTCAAACGACGTCGTGAAAACTTCACGATAAATCTTTGCGCCCGGGTTCGCGGCGCGTGTCTCCCCACTGACGACCTTGTTCGGCGTCGGGGGATAGATGTTCAAGTTGAAGAAGCGACCCATGCGGCCGGCTGCGGCCGCCGTTTTCCTGTCGTTCGCAGGCATGGCTCAATCTGCGGCGGCTCAGGACGCTGCGACGTTCGACATTCGCGCCTTCCAGGTTCGAGGCAATACGGTGCTGGCCGCGGATGCGGTCGAACGGGCCGTCTATCCGTTCATGGGGCCCGGCCGGACCGAGGCGGACGTCGAGGGCGCGCGGGCGGCGCTGCAGGCGGCGTTCGAGGGCGCCGGTTATGTGGCTGTCTCGGTCTTCATTCCCGAGCAGTCGGTCGAGGGCGGGATCCTGAAACTGGAGGTCCAGCCCCAGGCGATCGGTCAGGTTCTGGTGGAAGGCGCGAAGCGGCCAGAAGCGGTCCTGGCCCAGGCGCCTTCGCTGACGCCGGGGACGACGCCGAACATCACGGCCTTCCAGCGCGACGTGGTGGCGCTGAACCAGAAATCGACGCGGCGGGTCACGCCGGAGCTGAGGGCTGGCGTGGCGCCCGGCACGCTGGACGTGGTGCTGACGGTCGAGGAGCGTTCACCGTGGCACGCCTCGGTGGAGGTGAACAACAATCGTTCGGCCTCGACGGCCTATTACCGCACCTCGGCGACGATCCGGCATGACGATTTCCTGGGGCGTGGGGACAGTCTGAGCCTGTCGGCGCAGACGGCGCCGGAGCGGACCGACGACGGAACGGTCTGGTCCGGCAACTATCTGACGCGGCTGGGGCAGGGCGCCCAGCTGATGGTCTATGGGGTGCGCTCGGACAGCGACATCGCCGTGGTCGGCGGCACCAGCGTGATCGGCGTGGGCAATCTGGCGGGGGTGCGATACATCCGCTCGCTCGGGGCGTCGGAAGGCTTCTATCACGCCCTGACGCTTGGCGTGGACTGGAAGGACTTCGCCGAAGACGTGACCCTGGGGGCGGACCGGGCCTCCGCGCCGATCCGGTATTTCCCCTTCCTGGCCTCTTGGCGCGGCGACTGGTCGGGCGAGGGGCGCAGCAGCAACCTCAGCGTTTCGGCCGTGTTCGGGGTGCGGGGCCTGGGCGACGGCTGGGAAAGGTTCGACGCCAAACGCTACAAGGCGCGCCCCAGTTTCGTGGCGCTGAAGCTGGACGGTTCGCACACCGAGGATCTGGCGTACGACCTGCAGCTGAGCACCCGGTTCACAGGGCAATGGTCGCCGGACCCGCTGATCTCGAACGAAGGCTTCTCGCTAGGCGGCGTCTCGACGGTGCGGGGCTATTACGAGAGCGAGGCCCTGGGCGACTATGGGTTCGCGGTCCAGGCCGAGATGCGCAGCCCCGACTTCGGCTCCCGCGTCGGTCTGGGCGTGGACGAGTTCCGCCTGCACGCCTTCTGGGACGCGGGTTACGCCGGAATCCACGATCCGCTGATCGGTCAGGACGACAGCTATCTGCTGTCGAGCGCCGGTCTCGGCGGCCGCATCCGCCTTCTCAACTATCTCAACGGCGCCGTCGATGTCGGCGCGCCGATCGTCTCGGGGCCGTCGTGGCGCTCGGGTCAAATTTTCGCACGCTTCCGCATCTGGGGGGAATTCTAAGTGGGCAAGACTGTCAGCGCGCGTATGCGCAACTCTTTCGCTGTCGGCCTGTCGGCCGTCATGCTTTCGGCGGTGGCGACGCCTGTCCTGGCGTCGGGTTGGTGGCAGGGCGACTACGCCTATAGGACGAAGGTCAACGTCAACGCGCAGGGCGCGGGCGTGTCGGGAGAAGTGGCGCGCGCGCCGGTTCTGGTGCGGCTGCATACCGGCAACTTCGACTTCGCCGACGTCAAGAAGGACGGGGCGGACCTGCGGTTCGTGGCGGGCGACGACCGCACGCCCCTGGCCTTCCACATCGAGAAGTGGGCGCCGGACGAGCAGCAGGCCCTGGTCTGGGTCGACGTGTCGGGGATCAAGCCCGGCGCGGCCCAGGCGATCTACGCCTACTACGGCAACGACAAGGCCGAGGGCGGCCAGAACGTCGCCGGAACCTATGGCCCGGACTATCGTCTGGTCTGGCATTTCGATGCGGCGGGCGCCCCGCGCGACGCCACCGCCAACGGCTTGAACGGCGCAGGCGGCGAGGGCCGCAACGCCCGCGGCCTGATCGGCTCCAGCCTGTCGCTGGACGGCGGCGCGGGCGTGTCGGTTCCGGCCCAGGCCGTCGCCGGCGGTCCGGTCTCGGTCAGCTTCTGGGTCAAGCCCGCCGCCGACGGCCAGCTGTTCGCAGCCCCGGGCCTGAGCCTGGTGTCGCAGGGCGCGACCCTGTTCCTGGACGCCGACGGCCAGCGCAGCGCGGGCGCCGCCCTGCCGACCGGAACCTGGGCCCATGTCGCCGTGGTCAACGACGGCGCGAAGTCGGTGCTCTACGTCAACGGTCAGGCGGCGGGCGAGGCCGCAGGCGCGATCGGCGCCGGGCCTGCGACCCTGGGCGCGGGCTTCCGCGGCGAGGTGGACGAGTTCCGCGTGGCGGGCGTCGCCCTGCCGCAGTCCGTCTTCCAGCTGGCGGCGGCCTCTGAAGGCCAGGGCGCCCGACTGCTGAGCTTCGATACGGCCGAACAGACCGAAAGCGGCGGCCACAACTATTTCGGCATCCTGTTCAAGGCCCTGACGATCGACGCCTGGGCGGTGATCGTCATCCTGGGCTTGATGCTGGCCCTGGCCATCTGGGTCATGATCTCCAAGGGTCTGCTGCTGGGCCGCACCGCGCGCGCCAACGAAGACTTCCTGAACGCCTATCGCCAGTCGGCTCGCGGCTCGAACGGCCATGACGGCCTGGGCGTCCTGCCGCCGGCCCTGGCCGAGCATTCGCCGCTGGCGCGCCTGTATCAGATCGGGCGTCAGGAACTGGGCGTGCGTCTGGCCGAGGGCCAGGCGTCGGGCAGCCGCTTCGCCATCCGTCCCCAGTCCATCGCCGCCATCCGTTCGGCCCTGGACGCCGGTCAGGTGCGCGAGGGCCAGAAGCTGAACAAATGGATGGTGCTGCTGACCATCGCCATCTCGGGCGGCCCCTTCATCGGCCTTTTGGGCACGGTGCTGGGCGTCATGATCACCTTCGCCTCGGTGGCGGCGGCGGGCGAGGTCAACATCAACGCCATCGCGCCGGGCATCGCCGCGGCCTTGTTGGCCACGGTGGCGGGTCTGGCCGTCGCGATCCCGGCCCTGTTCGGCTACAACTATCTGCTGAGCCGGGTGGAGGACATCTCCGCCGACAACCAGATCTTCGTGGATGAGCTGGAGAAGCGCATCGCCGAGACCTGGCAGGACGCGCCTGCCTCTCCTTTGGCCGCCGAATAGGAGGCGGCCATGCAGGTCCAGGGCAAGAAGCCGTACAACGAGATCAACATCACGCCGCTGGTCGATCTGACCTTCGTGCTGCTGATCATCTTCATCCTGCTGACGACGGCGGCGGTGCAGGGGATCAAGGTCGACCTGCCGTCGGCCTCGGCGTCCCAGTCGCTGAACGAGCCCAAGTCGCGGGTCATCGCGGTGGCCGATGACGGGACGGTTTCCATCGACGCCGTGCCGGTGTCGCTGGCCGAACTGGAGAGCGAACTGCGCACCAGCATCGGCTCCGACTCGGAGACGGCGGTGATCCTGCGCGGCGACCGGGCGGTGCAGTACGACCAGATCATGCAGGTGCTGGACCTGTGCTCCAAGGTGGGCGTGGCCAGCCTGGGCATGGCCTCCACCCGTCCGCCGGGCGAGGGCTGAGGGCCATGACCTACGCCTTCATGGCCGACGAGCCGCCGCCGCCGCGTCGCCGCTCCAGGATCAGCTGGCCGGTCGTGATCGTCGTCGGGGTCCTGGCGGTGATCGTGGCGGTCACCTTCCTGCGACCCTCGACGGTCAGCGAGCGCCAGCGCGAGGACAAGACGGTGCGGGTGGTTCTGCCGCCTCCGCCGCCTCCGCCCCCGCCGCCCGAGATCAAGCCGCAGGAGAAGCCGCCCGAGCCCAAGCCCACGCCGATCGAGCAGCCGGTCGACACCACGCCGCCGCCTCAGGACGCGCCGGCCCAGCCCACCGTCGGCGACAGCGCCCTGACCGCGCGCGAAGGCGCAGGCCCGTCCTACGGTCAGACGGTGGGCGATGGATCGGGCAGCCGTATCGGCGGCCGACCGGGAGGGGGCGGCGACGCCTTCGCGGCCTACGCCAACGCCGTGGCCACGCCCTGCGTGCGCCAGGCGGTCCAGGCCGATCGCGAACTGAGACGGGGCAGCTATACGGCCCGTCTTTCGGTGGCGGTGGACGCTGCGGGGCGGATTTCCTCGGTGCGCTCCTCGACCGGGGATGCGCGCCGCGACCAGCGTCTGCGCCAGATCCTGCAGGGGCATCAGTGCGCGGGGCGGACGCCGCCAGCGGGCCTGCCGACTATGAACATCGAACTCAACGCCCGCGCGGCCGGCTGACGCCGACCCGCCAGGTCTCCTTATTCCGGGGAACACAACCTATGTCCATCTCCATCGCTTTCCGTTTCGCGCGGGGTCTCAAACCGGCGCTGCTGGCCGGCGCCGGCGCCGTCGCCCTTATGTCCACGCCCGCCCTGGCCCAGCAGGTGGACGCCAATCGCCTGCTGGAGCTGATGGTCCAGAAAGGGCTGGTCACCCGTGAGGAGGCCGACGGCATGATCGCTGAGGCCAGCAGGGCCCAGCCATCCGTCCAGCCCGCCCTGCCGCCGGTTCCGGCGGGCGGCGTGGACGCGCAGGGCGTCCAGACCATCCCCTATGTGCCGGCCGTCGTGCGCGAGCAGATCAAGGCCGAGCTGAAGGCGGAACTGGGCTCCCAGGCCCAGGCCCAGGGGTGGGCGGCGCCCGGCCAGACGCCGGACTGGACCCGACGCATCCAGATCTACGGCGACGTGCGGGTGCGCGGCGAAGGGCGGTTCTACGACGCCGGAAACGCCGACATCTTCACCGATTACGCCGCGATCAACGCGGGCGATCCGCAGAACATCAACGACAAGACGCCGGGCTGGATCGCGCCGCCCTTCCTGAACAGTCTCGAGGACCGTCAGCGGGCGCAGGTGCGCGCGCGTCTGGGCGTCAAGGCGCGGATCAACGACTGGATCGGCGCCGACGTGCGTCTGGCGACGGGGTCGGACCGTTCGCCGGTCTCGACCAACCAGACCCTGGGCGCAAACGGCGGCGCCGGCTATCAGGTCTGGCTGGATCGCGCTTCGATCCGCCTGACCCCGGTCGAAGGCGTGGCGGCGGATTTCGGCCGTTTCGCCAATCCCTTCTGGGCCGGCGAACTGATCTATGACGCGGACCTGAACTTCGACGGGGCGGCGATCTCGGCCGAGCGGCGGATGAACGAAACCGTGTCGCTGTTCGCCACCGCCGGGGCCTTCCCCGTATTCAACACCGACCTGAACTTCGGCTCGCGCAACGCCCCGACGGGCAGTCTTTCGAACGGGCCGTTCAAGAGCCAGGATCGCCATCTGATGGCGGTCCAGGGCGGAGCGGCCTTCAAGGCGACCGAGACCCTGGAGCTGAAATTCGCCGCAGGCTATTTCCACTACCAGAACCTGAAGGGCGAGATTTCCATGCCCTGCCAGTTCTACGAACTGGTCTGCTCGACCGACGCCACCCGTCCGGCCTTCCAGCAGCACGGCAACACCCTGTTCCCGATCCGCAGCGTGATCGCCGACCCGCTGGACCCGGTCGCCAGCCCGGAGAACCAGTATTTCGGTCTGGCCTCGGACTTCCGCATCCTGCACCTGCGTGCGGCGGCGGACTATCGCTCGTCCGAGCGGTTCGGCCTGCGGCTGGACGGCGAATATGTGAAGAACCTGGGCTGGAACGAGAGTGACGTCGCCGCCCTGGCGATCAACAATCTGGGACCTGACATCCGGGTTCCCGATCCGGCCAACCCGGGTCAGACCATCCGCGCGGACGGGCCCTACGAGGGGGGCGACACCGGCTGGCAGACCAGGCTGACGATGGGCTCGGTGCTGAACCTGAACGGCGAGGGCGACTGGAGCGCCAAGCGCGGCGACTGGAACGCCTTCGTCGGCTACCGCCATCTGGAATCCGACGCCGTGGTCGACGCCTTCGCCGACAGCGATTTCCATATCGGCGGGACCAACAAGAAGGGCTGGATGGTGGGCGGCCATTATGCGGTGGGCGACAACACCGTGATCGGCGGGCGATGGATCAGCGCCGACGAGGTGGCGGACGCGCCCTTCTCGGTCGATCGCCTGCTGATCGATCTGCTGACCCGCTTCTGATCCCGGTCATGAGCGCCCGTCTCCTTCTCGCGCCTGTCTGGCCGAATCCTGTCCCCGCAAGGAACGGGGTCGGAACGGCGTGCGTGCGGGGCGACGGGCGTGACGCCTTCGCTGTTGCGCGCTCCGGTTCTCGCCGGTTCATGGATCGCGCGGCGACGGCGGGCCCGCCTGTCCAATCCCCGGCCGGGCGGGCCCTTTTTCTCGCACTGTTGGCGACGGCGTTTCCGACCGCCGATCCTGCCGCGGCCCAGTCCGGCGACCCGGCCCATAGTGTCGGTTCGGCTGAGGCGCCCGTAGTGTTGCCGCCGGTCGAAGTGACCGGACATTGCCGAACGGCCCGCGACGTCGATTGCGCCAACCGCATGCTGCAGGCGGCCGCACGTCAGGCCCAGGATCGGGCGCGTTCGACGCCGGTTGCATCGGTTCTCGACGCGGATTCACCGGGGCCTGCGATCGGGGTCTCCGGGCAAGCCGGCGCCAGCCTGCGTCTGGGCCCTGCCTTGGGGACCTCGGTGCATCGGCCTGCCCCTCCGCGCACGCCCTCGGCGCCACGACCCGGAGGTCAGCCATGACTTTCGATTTCAAGTTCTTGACGCCCGGCCCAAGCGTCCTCCGCGTCCCCGAAACCCTCGCCTGTATCGCCGCGACTGCGGCCGCCGCCTTTCCGGAGTCCTTCCGATGATCGCCAAGACCCACACCCTGCGCGCCCGCCTGCTGATCGGCGCATCGATCGGCGCCATGCTGTTCACCGGCGTCGCCGAGGCCCAATCCGGGCGTGGACGCGGCGGCGGCGCCGCCAGCGGCGCGGACGCCGCCGTGCGCGCCGCTCAGGCCCAGGCCAGCCAGCAGGCGGCGCAGGCGTCTTCCGCCTCGCAACGCGCCGTCGCCGCCTTCCGTCGCGCCGCCGACGGCCGCGCGGCGATGCAGTCTGCTCAGGCCGCCGCCCGCGCCGCGGCTCAAGCGGCCCAGGCCAATGTGCCCAACGGTCTGGGGCAGGGCGGGCTTCAGGTCGCCGACGGCGTGACCGTGGACCCCAGCCTGTGGATCGGCGCCAATGGTCCGACCCAGACCACGGGAGCGGACGGACGCACCCAGGTCAGCATCGACCAGACCCAGCAGAAGGCCATCCTGACCTGGGACAGCTTCAACATCGGGCGCGAGACCGACCTGAGCTTCAACCAGCAGGGGGCCGATTGGGTGGCGCTGAACCGCGTCACCGACGTCAACGCCGATCCGACCAAGATCCTCGGCTCGATCAAGGCGCAGGGGTCGGTCTACATCATAAACCGCAACGGGGTGATCTTCGGCGGCGCGAGCCAGGTCAATGTCCGTAACCTGATCGCATCTTCGGCCGGGATCACGAACGACCAGTTCCTCGATCGCGGCATCTACTCCAGTCTGTCGGGGTCCAGCTACGTCCCCAGCTTCACGGACGCCGGCGGCAAGGTGACCGTCGAGGCGGGCGCCCGGATCACCACCAACACCCCGACGTCGGTCACGGCCGGCGGCGGCTTCGTGCTGCTGATGGGGACCGAGGTTTTGAACGCGGGCACGATCGCCACCGCGCGCGGCCAGACGACCCTCTCGGCCGGCGACGACTTCATCGTGCGACGCGGCTACGGCACCGAGGAGAATCCGTATTCCACCACCCGCGGCAACGAGGTGCGCGGCCTGATCGACGCGGGCTCGGTCAGCGGGAAGGTGACCAACAGCGGCCAGATCGAAGCGGCCCAGGGCGACATCACCCTGGCCGGTCGCACGATCCGTCAGGACGGGGTGCTGATGGCCACCACCTCGGTCAATCAGCGCGGGACCATCCACCTGCTGAACTCGGCCTCGGACACGAGCGGCTCCGTGACCCTGGGCAAGGACAGTCTGACCCTGATCCTGCCCGAACTGGACAGCGCGGCGACGGCCCTGAACGGCCAGCGCGACGCCCTGATCAAGGAGTCCGAAAAGGCCAATCTGAACCGCGCCGCCACCGCCAACGGCGGCTTTGACGACCGCTCCCTGCTGGCCGACCGGCTGGACCAGGGACGGGTCGAGATCGTCACCGGCGGTAATGTGGTGTTCGAGGGCGGCTCCCAGACCCTGGTCAATGGCGGTCAGGTCGCCGTCCAGGCCAATGCGGGCCGGATCACGGTGGAGGACGGCGCCTCCATCGACGTCTCCGGCGTCATGGGGGTGTCGCTGGATGTCGGCTCCAACGCCATCAAGGTCAACATTCAGGGCAACGAACTGCGCGACAGCTCCGACAACCGCGACTCCGACGCGCTGAAGAGCCGCGACGTCTGGATCGACGTGCGCGATCTGGTCCTGCTGCCGTCCGGAACCGGCGGCTATGAAGGCGACCGCTGGTACACCCCTGGCGGACTGTTGGAGGTCGGCGGTTATCTGAACAACACCGCCCACACCATCGGCGAATGGACCGCGGTCGGCGGGACCATCACCTTGTCGGGCAAGGAGGTGGTCGCCGAGAAGGGCGCGGTGTTCGACATCTCCGGCGGCTCCATCGATTACAAGGCCGGCTATGTCCGCTCGACCCGCGTCCTGGGCGCTGACGGCCGGATGTACGACGTCAGAAACGCGCCCGCCGGCATGAGCTTCGTCAGCATCGGCGACAGCTTCTCGCGCAATCATGAACGCTGGGGCAGTCAGTATGCGGAGGTCTACGCCAATCCTCTGTTCAGCCGCGCCAACACCCTGCGCTGGGAAGAGGGCTACTCCGTCGGTCGCGACGCGGGCAAGCTGATCCTGTCCGCCCCCACCGCCGTCATGGAGGCCGCCATCCTGGCCGGAGTGGTCAATGGGACGCGCCAGACGCAGGCCCGGCCGAACGGCGACGCGGACGGATATGCGCTCGGACAGCACACCGTCGCCCGGGCAGGGACGCTGGCCGTCGGCGGCTATACCGCGCTGGGCGGCACCAATCCCTTCGCAAGCACGATAACGGTCGGCGAGGTCGCGTCGATCACGGCTGACCTGGAAAGCGGCGGGGCGCTTCCAGCCGATCGGACGGGCACGGTGCAACTCGACGCCGCCTATCTGAACGCACAGAATCTGGGCGGGCTGGAATTGTCGACGCGCGGATCCATCAGCATCAAGAAGGATCTGACGCTGGCGGACGGCGGTTCTGTCGCTCTTTTGGCCCCGGACATCAGCATTTCAGCGGGAATCACGGCGCATGGCGGGCGCTTCTCCGCCACAAATCTTCTCAACGCCACGCCGGGTACGCCGACTGTGGTGATGCAGGCGCTGCTACTGAACGGCAAATCCGGCTTCACGCTGTCGGAAACCGGCTCGATCGACCTCAGCGGTCTGTGGCTGAACGGACTGGGACAAGGCGCGGGCTTCGTCGGCCTCGGCCATCTCGACGGCGGCAAGGCGCAGATCGAATTCACTGGCGACGTGAAGATCGGGAAAGGCAGCCGCATCGATGTTTCCTCGGGCGGGGCGATCCTGACGGATGGAAACTTGGTGGGCGGTTCGGGCGGCGATCTGGCTCTGATTGCAGGTTCGGAGCGGGCCAGCGGCATGGCTGGCCGGCTGACCCTTGACGGCGATCTGACGGCCTACGGCGTGAACGGCGGCGGCGTGCTGTCGATCACGACGGGCGGCAAGCTGGTCGTCGGCGCCCAGACCCCGGTAGAGGATGCGCTGAACCTCTCCGTTGATCGTTTCCAGAGCGGTTTCTCCGCCTACGACATCAATGGTCAGGGCGGCTTGCGCGTGGCGGATGGGGCGAAGGTGGACGTGGCGATGCCCGTCTATCGCGTCGCCGAAGCCAGCAGGAATGTCCCCACGGGCATGGCGGCGGCGGAGGCGCTCGAACTCTGGACGCCGCCCGTCTATCAGGAGAACCCGGCGGTCGGCAGCCTGATCCAACGGGACGGCGCCGACCTGACCCTGCGTTCCCAGCGCCTGATGCAGGGCGGGGCTGTCGAGATTGGCAAGGGGGCGGTGGTTTCCGTCGATCCCGGCGCGACAATCCGCATCGCCAGCCCCACGCAAATGACGGTGGAGGGGCGGCTCAACGCCTGGGGCGGCTCCATCCTGTTCGACGAAATCCGGGCCCAGTCAGCCTATTATTCGCCGCAGGCGCATGACCGCTCGATCTGGATCGGCGAGACGGCGGTGTTGGACGTCGCGGGACGCGGGGCCAGCGCGGTGGATGCGCAGGGCCGTCGTTACGGTCTGGCGCAGGCGGGCGGCACGATCCAGCTTGGAGGGCCGCTCAACTGGGAAACGGGCGACGCCGTGCAGGCGCGTCCGGCCGACATGCATGTGGTGATCCGCCCGGGGGCGGTGCTCGATGCGTCGGGCGGCAGCGTGGTGCTCGATCTGCCGGGGTTGGACAAGGGCAGCCCGCGCAATGCGGTCACTGTGGCCGGCGATGGCGGCGCCATCGTCCTGGGATCGGCCAATTCGCTCTATATCGACGGCACGCTGAAGGCGGCGGCTGGCGGAGAGGGTGCTGCAGGCGGCACGCTCGCGCTGACCTATAACGGCGGCATCTATGCGCGCAGCCAGGCCAGCGCCGAGGTGCTGACGCCGCGCATGCTGGTGCTGACCCAGACGAAGGGCGAGGCGCTTCTGGAAGAGGGCGTGCAGCCCGGCGACAAGCTGGCCTATGGCAACGCCCATCTGGGCGTCGACCAGATCGTGGCGGGCGGATTCGGAAGCCTGTCCATTTTCGCCCCCATCCGCACGACGGGCGACCTGACGCTGAACATGGCGCAGAGCCTGCGGCTGTGGTCGTCGCTGGGCGTGCTTCCCGATGCGCAGGCCGGTCGCACGATCAGCCTGTCGGCGCCTTATCTGAAGCTGGGACAAACGGCCTATGCGCCCAACGGCAATACCGAGGCGGCCTATGCGCTGGACGTGCCGAGCGCGGCCGGGCGCAAGGACAGTTTGCGCGTCGAGGCCGATCATCTCGACGTGTACGGCCGCAACGAGTTTCTGGGCTTCAGCGATGTGGCGATCAGCAGCCGGGGCGACATCCGGATGCTGGCGACGCCGTCGCTCGTCGGTTCAGGTCGGACCACGCTGTTCGCGCCGGACCTGATGAGCCTGACCGCGGCGCAGATCTACGCCGCGAGCGGGGCCGACGCCTATCTCGGCGTTGGGTTCGCCAATGGCGGGGTGTCCGTGGAGTCGAATCCCGACAACCGCCTCGTCATCCGTTCCTGGGGCGGTCCGGCGCCGACCGTGCCTTACGCCGTGGGCGGGCGCCTGTCGGTCTTCGGCGGCGTGATCGAACAGGGCGGCGTCTTGCGCGCCCCCCTGGGAGAGATAGTGATCGGCGCGCCGTACCAGAATCCTGTCGTGCGCTTCCTGAGCGGCAGTCTCACCTCGGTCAGCGGCGCGGGGCTGGTGATGCCCTATGGCGGGACCGTCGATGGGATCAAATATGAACTGAACGGGCAGGCGATCTCCATACCCTCCGTCGGCGGGTCGTCGGTGGGGGGCGAGCGTCAGCTTCGCATCGCCGGTGAACAGATCGTCGTGGAGAAGGGCGCGGTGCTGGACCTGTCCGGCGGCGGCGACCTGAAGGGCGCGGGCTTCGTCAGCGGACGCGGCGGGTCGGTGGACATCCTCACGACCGCGCTGGCCGACGCCAATCCGGCCTTCGCCTTCAGCCGGTCAGGCAATCCGGTCTATGCCCTCGTCCCCGGCTATGGCGGCGGTTATGCGCCGACCGGCGCAAGCCAGGGCTTCGGGGCGCCGGCGACCGGCCGGCAGGTGACGATCCCCGAGGGCGTGCCGGGTCTGCCTGCGGGCGTCTACACATTGATGCCGTCCTCCTACGCGCTGCTGCCGGGCGCGTTCCGCGTGGAAATCGGTGCGGCGCCAGCGGCCGGCCTGTCGGGCGTCAGCCCGACCGGCAACGGTTCCTTCGTGGCGGCGGGCTATCTCGGCACGGCGAACACGGGGGTGCGATCGGCGCTGGCCAGCCAGATCATCATCACGCCCGCCGATGTCGTGCGCAGGCACAGCGGCTATAACGAAACCAGCTATAACGACTTCATCATCGCCGATGCCGCGCGCCGCAACATACCGCGCGGAATGCTGACAACGGATGCGCGCGCTCTGCGGCTCAACTTCAGCCACGGTGCCGGCCTGAACGGTGAAACCGCCCTGTCGTTCGAAGGGACGGCCCTGTTCAGTCCGGCAAAGGACAGCCAGGGGTTCGGCGGCATATTGAGCGTTACGGCCGAGGGGGCCGGAACCTCCACCCTCCAGATCCTGGCGGACGGTCAGTCGCCGTTGAGCAATATCGCCGGCGCGGCCATCGAGGCGAGCCAGCTCAACGCCTTCAACGCCAATCGCCTGGTGCTGGGCGGCACGCTCAGCGCCAATGCCTATGGGCAGGCCGAAGTCGGCGTCTTCAGCGACATGGAAGGCGTGATCGTGCGCAGCGGCGCGATCCTGCGCGCGCCGGAAGTCATCCTGACCGCGAGCGGCGGGGGCCTGGGCGTGCTGGTGGAGCAGGGTGCGACCATCGATACGACGGGGTTGGGCAAGCCGGGCTTTTCGTCCGATCAAGGCTATTTCTTCCGCACCTCGATGAGCGCGTTCGTCGTTTCCAACGGCTGGATCAACCTGCTGCCTTCGATCGGCGAGGTTCAGCCGACAATCGATATCGGCGGCTGCGCGGCGGGCGATCTCTGCTCAGGCGAGACGCGCATCCTGACCGAGGGCACGATCGGCGCGGCCACCAACGGCGCCTTCACCCTGCGCGATTCCGTCAGTTACGGCGCGCGCGATCTGGTGCTGGCCGTGTCCGCCGTGAACCTTGGTTCGGCGGATGCGCTGGCGCAGGCTGGGGCGGCGGGTCAGTTGCCGCCGGGCATGGCGCTCAATCAGGATCTGCTGTCCAGTCTGCTGGACGGCAACAGGGCGCAGGGCACGCCCGCTCTGCAGTCGTTGGTGCTGAACGCGCGCGACGGGTTCAATATCTACGGCTCGGTCACGCTCGACACGCTGGACGTGAACGGCGTGTCGCGTCTGGAGCGCCTGGTGTTCGGCGCGCCCGCCATCTACGGCTATGGCTCCGCCGGCGACGTGACGACGATCCGCACGGGCGAGTTCATCTGGGCGGGCGCCGGCCCTGCCAACCCGGACACCACCGCTCGTCCCGGCGACGCCGTGGCGGTGCCGCCCGGTGCGGCGATCCTCGCGCGGCTGGGCGGCGGCGTCCTCGACATCAAGGCGGAGACGATCCGTTTCGACTATGCGCCCAACTCGCGTCCGCTGCGGCTTGTGCCGAGCGATCGGATCGCGCTGGGCTTCGACAGCGTCAACCTCAACGCCAGCAAGATGATTTCCGCTGATGGGGACAATGGTTCGCTGCATGTCTATCGCCAGCAGACCGGCTATGTCGCCGGCAAGGGCTGGAGCTATGCGGGCGGCGATCTCAATATCTCGACGCCGCTCCTGACGGGCGGGGCGGGCAGCAAGCTGGCGGTTCACGCCGGCGGCGACATCGCCATCGCCGGCGGCAAGGGCGCCGAAGCCCCCGCCACCGACAAACTGGGCGCCGAACTGCGCTTCGTGGGGCGGTCGATCAATCTGGATACGACGGTGGTCCTGCCCAGCGGCAGACTGGTGCTGGACGCGGCGCGCGATGTGACGCTGGGCGACAACGCCCGGATCGACCTGGCCGGACGCGAGATCACCCTGTTCGACGTGAAGCGCTACAGCTGGGGCGGCGATCTGCTGATGAGCAGCCGCGAGGGCGATGTCCGCGCGTCGGCAGGTTCGGTGATCGACATCTCGGCGCGCCATAATCGCGGCGGCGGCGTCGACGTGACCGCCATGGCCGAAGGCGCCGGCCGGGTGGACATGCTTGGCGCGATCAAGGGCGGCGCCAGCGGTCTCTACGACGCGGGCGGCACGCTGGTCCCCTATGACGCAGGACAGTTCACCGTGCGCGCCCGCTCGCTGACGGATTTCGCGAGCCTCAACGAACGGCTGAACCAGGGCGAACTGTTCGGCGCGCGGCGCTTCCAGATCGGACAGGGCGATCTTGTCGTCGGCGACGAGGTGAAGGCGCGCGAAGTGCAGATCGTGCTCGACGGCGGCAGCCTGACCGTGAACGGCAAAATCGACGCCAGCGGCTATCAGGTCGGCGCGATCCGGCTGGCGGCGAAGGGCGACCTGACCGTCAACGGCGCGCTGGACGCCCATGCCACGGGCATGCGGATGGACAGCCATGGCAAGCCGATCGAAGCGCCCAATCGGGCTCTGGTGGAGTTGACCACGCGCGAAGGCATGCTGGTGCTTGGCGGCGGCGCGGTGGTGGATCTGCGCGCGGGCACGGAATCGGCCTTCGCCGACAATGTGGCGCGCGGGATGCTGGATCTGATCGCCCCGCGCATCGGTGCGAACGATGTGGCGGTGGACGTGCGCGGCGCTGTCGATGTGCGCGGGGCCAGGACGGTCGCCGTCTATGGCATGCGCAGCTACGACGATGCGCCCCTGGCCACGTCGCCCGATGTGTCGGGCAGCCGCCCGCAACTCGTCACCCAAGCCTATCTCGACGGCATCGATGGCGACAGCAGCGCCTTCATGGATGCGGCGCTGGCCAACCCGGCGCTGGCGGCGCGGCTTGCCGGACTGGCCGGCCACCGCCTGCGGCCGGGGGTGGAGATCGTCAGCAACGCTCTGACCAACCCGAACGGCAATCTGACCATGGCGGGCGACATCGACCTGTCCGGCTATCGCTATGGCCCCGATGCGGACCGTCTGACCCCATCGCGGCGCGGCTTTGGCGAGCCGGGGATGCTGGTGCTGCGCGCCGCCGGCGACGTGAACATCCATGGCGGCGTCAATGACGGCTTCGCGCCGCCGGCCGATACGCCTGATGACAAGGGCTGGCTGCTGACCGAAGGGCGCGAAAGCTATTACTTCAACGGCTATACGCCGTTTGGCGGCGATATCGTGGTGCCGATCGACGGGGTGGTGCTGGATGGCGGCACGGTCTTCCCCTCGGGCTCGGTGCTGAACTACGACATCAGCGTGCGGCCCGTGGTGCTGCCTGCGGGGACCGTCGTTCCGGTGGAGGTGACCCTGACGGGCGCCCTGACCCTGCCGGCCGGGCTGGTGCTTTCCGCCGATGTGACGGGCGCCGACGGCGCATTCTATGGCGCGGGTACTGTGCTGGCGAAAACGCTGACGCTTGGACAGGGCGCGAAGCTGGGCGCCGGATTCCTGCTGCGCAATGCGGTCGGCGTCGCCTCGTTCACGCTGCCCAAGGGCGTGAAACTGCCGGCCGATCTGACGACGAACCAGCCCATCGCTCTGGCGCGCGGCGCGCTTATCCCCTCCATGACCAAGGTGGAGCTGGTCGGCGATCAGCCGATCAATCTGCGTCCCGTCGATGCGGACGGACGGCAGGGCCGCAACTGGGCGCTGGCGCCGATGCTGCCTGAAGGCGCGACAAGCTGGGATATGACGCTGGTGGCCGGGGCGGATCTCGGTTCGTCGGATGTGCGGGCCCGCAATGTGCTGGGTCAAGGCGACATCGTGCTGGCGGACACGCACTATGGCTCCATCGGCAAGGTGACCATCCGCTACGAGGGCGGCAACACCGGCGGGGGGGGCTTTGCGTTGACGCCCGACGGCGCGCTGGCGGCGATCGGCGACGCCCGTTTCGCCGATCTCACCGCCGAAGAGCTGAACGCGAAGTTGATGGCCGAGTGGGGCATAACCTTCGAAGACTTCTGGGGCATGTCGCTTGCGGACTATTGCGCCGGCAATCCCGGTCAATGCGCCGTCAAGGAAACGGGCGACGGCAGAACCTGGTTCTTCAACGAACAGGGGGCGACCGACTATTTCGGCGACGCTTCGCTGGCGGGAAAGACGCAGCAGGAGATCGACATTTGGATGCAGGACAATTGGGGCATGTCCTGGGACTATGTGTTCAGCGGTCAATCGCTGGCGGACGTCTGCAAGTCGAGCGGCAACGAAGCCTATTGCACCGGCAAGCTGGACAATCCGGCGCTCAACGTCGAGGGCGCATTGAACTGGATCGGCGAGGAGCGTTTCGCCGGTCTGGCGGCGGATGCGCTGGATGCCGCATTGAAGGACGCCTATGGCGCAACCTTCGCGGAGATGTTCGGAAGTTCTCTGCCGGATTTCTGCGACGTCAACACAACCTTGTGCCAGCCCGCCGGATTTGAACCGCCGCGCGAGGTGCGTGAATATACATACGCCTTCGGTTCGCCGGCCTTCAGCGTACTGCGCACGGGCGTCGGCGACCTGAACCTTGTCGCCGGGCGCGACGTCAGCATGATGTCGCTGTACGGCATCTATACCGCCGGGGCGCAGACCAGCGTCTCAGGCATCGATAACAGCCGGTTCAACCTGGCGCGCACGGGCGAGAACGGCGCGGTGTTGGGCGATCTTCAGGGCAGCGGCGATTACGACGCCGCGCTGGCGTCATGGCGGGCCTGGTATCCTGACCATGGCGGCGATCTCAGAATTTCCGCCGGGCGCAACATCCTGGGCGACAGCATGGGCGCCGTCGCCGGTTCGGCCAACCCGGATGACCGCTATACCGCGCTGGTCTCCAGCGTCGGTGTAGGCAACTGGCTGTGGCGTCAGGGCACAGGCGACACGAAGGGCGTGGACGCCGTCGATACCAGCTGGTGGATCAACTTCGGCGCCTATGTGGCGGCCTCCACCACAGACAAATCGGCTCGAATGGTCGGCTTCACCGGCTTTGGCGCGCTGGGCGGCGGAAACGTCAAGATTTCGGCCGGCGGCGACGCCGGGATCGTGTCGGGACGTGGCGAAGGCATGCGCCGCACCACCCAGAGGGCCGAACGCTCGCAAGGGCTGGTGGCCGCGGTTGGGGCTACAGGCCGCGTCATCGGCGATGATCTGGTGCTGACCGGCGGCGGCGATCTCGACATTCGGATCGGGGGGCGGCTCAACCCCGACGCCGCCGCCAGCCAGCAGGCCGAGTCCAGCAGCGTCGGGGGGCGGACGAAGGACAACCTGGACCTGAACGGCGTGTTCACCAGCCTGCGCGGCGCCTTCACGATGGCGAGCGGCGGCATGGGCGGCATGACCCCCACCTTCGGCGACGGCGCTGGTCTGAGGCCCGGCAATCCCTTTGCGATGGGTGGGGCCTATACGATCGCCGGGCCGGTTCTGATGCTGGGCGATTCTACAGCCTGGCTCGATACGCGCGGCGATCTGGTGCTGTCCGGGGCGGGCGATCCCGGGCTGGCGGGCCAGTATGGCTCCGCCGCCTACACCAATGGCGGCGCGGCGCTGGACGGACAGGGACAGGCGAACTTCTCGCTCTGGACAAACTCCACCGCGATCAACCTGTTCTCCGCGGGCGGCGATCTGGCTCCGGCGTCCTTCGGCGAAGGCAATGTGCTTGGCAGCAATCTGATTGCGCCTCAACTGGCGTCACGGACCGGCACGCGCACGTATCATTATTATCCGTCGATCCTGAAGGCCGCCGCGCCGGGGGGCGATATCCGCATCGCCAGCACCCCGCTGGTGTATGGGCAGCGTTACGACGCCACCCTGTTGCTGGCCCCTTCGCCCAACGGCGCGCTTGAGCTGCTGGCGGGCGGATCCGTCTATGGCAGCCCCGAGGCTATCCGGATCAGCATGTCGGGCGCTTCGCCTGAAGTGATGGCGACGCCGTTCAGGCCGAGCTTCACCTTCAGCAACTGGAGAGGAGAGATCGGCTTCACCAATCAGGCGAATAACGGCATCGACGGCCTGTTCGCCTTTGGCCCGGGCATGGTGACGACCGCGCTGCACGGCGCGGATGCCGATCCGATCCGGATCTATGCCGTAAAGGGCGACATCAGCGATCTGCGCATTGGCGATGTGTTGAAAGACTTCGTCGGCATGGGAACGGACGGCAAGAACCGTCAGCCTGACGGCGTCTGGTACGAAATGGCCAAGGCCGTAAAGCTGCGCGCCGGCACGGATATCCTGGCCGTGGACGTAAAGGCCATGAACTCCAGCGGCGATGATGTGTCCCTGGTGCAGGCCGGCCGCGATATCGTCCATGCCTCGGTCATCCTCGCGGGGCCGGGCAATCTGGAGATGCTCGCAGGCGGCCAGATCCGCCAGGAAGACGCCGCCAGCGTCCAGTCCATCGGCAGCGTCGTGCCCGGCGACAGCCGCCCGGGCGCCAGCATCGCCCTGATGGCGGGCATGACCGACGTGAACTGGGATGCGGTTCGCGCGCGGTATCTCGACAAGGCCAATCTCGCCGATCCGGGCCGTCCGCTGGTCGACCCGGAGAACGCGGGCAAGGTGGTGAAGGTCTATGACGAGGAACTGGCCGAATGGCTGGATCGACGTTTCGGCTTCACCGGCACAGGCGAGCAGGCGCTGGCCTATTTCGACGCGCTGGCGCCGGAACAGCAGCGCATCTTCCTGCGGCAGGTCTATTACGCCGAAACCCGCGAGGGGGGCCGCGAATACAACGACGCGAACAGCAGCCGTTTCGGCTCCTATCTGCGCGGCCGCCAGATGATCGCAACCCTGTTCCCGGACAAGGCTGCGGACGGCAAGGACATTGTCCGTGCTGGCGATATCCTGATGTATGGCGGCTCGGGGGTTCGCACGGACTTCGGCGGCGACATCGAAATGATGGCGCCGGGCGGCCAGATCGTGGTCGGCGTTCAGGGGATCGTTCCGCCCGCCACGGCCGGGATCGTGACCCAGGGAGCGGGCGACATCCGTCTGTTCAGCGAGGGCAGCCTGCTGATGGGTCTGTCGCGGATCATGACAACCTTCGGCGGCGACATCTTCGCCTGGTCGGAGCAGGGCGACATCAACGCCGGACGCGGGTCCAAGTCGACCATTCTCTACACCCCGCCGCGCCGCATCTACGACAACTACGGCAATGTGCGTCTGGCGCCTCAGGTGCCGTCCTCGGGGGCGGGCATCGCCACTCTGGACCCCATCCCCGAGGTTCCAGCCGGCGACATCGATCTGATCGCGCCGCTGGGCACGATCGATGCGGGCGAAGCGGGCATCCGGGTGTCGGGCAATGTCAACCTGGCCGCGCTTCAGGTGCTGAACGCCGCAAACATCCAGGTGAAGGGCGAGAGCAAGGGGATCCCCTTGCCGCCGGTGGTCAATACCGGCGCTCTGACTGCGGCGTCGTCGGCGACAAACGCTGTGGTCGCCGAGGCTGCGCGCGTCGCCGAACGAGCACGCCCGACGCGCGTCGAAACCCCGGCCATCATCACCAGCCGCTTCCTCGGCTTCGGGGAGTGAGTCTGATCCGGAGGCGGTGCGTGTCGCGGCCTCTCGTCCTTCTTCAAGTGGAGTAGCCCATGTCTTCCGACCCATCGCCGGTTCCGGCCCTGCCTCTGTTCTACCGCGACCCCCAGCCGCTCAACGCCGCAGACCATGCTTCCTGGCGTCTTCTGGCCGGGAACGCCGGCTTCACCGCCGAAACTCCCTTCGTTCCTCTGGTGATCGGGGAGATGGCGGCGGCGGCGCGGACCTATCCGGTGGTGTTCGCGGGCGGCGACGCCCAGCCCCTGGCCATTCTCGGCCTGGAGCGCCGCAACCTGTTCGTCGAAGACGACGTCTGGGCCACGGACGCCTATGTCCCGGCCTATGTCCGCCGCTATCCCTTCGGCTTCATCGCCACGGTCAATCCCGAGGGTTTCGCCCTGGCCATAGACGCCGCCTCCGAGCGGATCGCGTGCGATGGGCAGGAGGGCGCCCCCCTGTTCGAGGACGGCAAGCCGTCCGAGGCGACCCGACAGGCCATGACATTCTGCAACGCCTTCCAGTCCGAAGCCGCCGCGACGCGAGCCTTCGCCGAGGGCCTGGCCGCCGAGGGTCTGCTGATCGACCGTCGCGCCGACGCCACCCTGCCAGACGGCCGCACCCTGGGGCTGGACGGTTTCCAGATCGTCGACGCCGAGAAGTTCGCCGCCCTGCCGGACGCCGTCGTGGTCGACTGGCACCGCAAGGGCTGGCTCGCTCTGGTCCAGACGCACCTGACCTCGCTTGAGCGGTTCTCGGTTTTGCTGGATCGACAGCAGCGCGTCGCCGCAGCGTCGCAGGCGAATGATTCAGAGGCGCCCGAAGCCTCGCCCCAAACTCGTAAGACCAAGAAGGCCTGATCCAATGATGATCCGCACCCTGACATTCGCCGCCCTGGTCGCGGCGACGGCCCTGCCGGCCGCGGCCCAGACCATCGGCGGTTCCGGCCAGTCTCAGTCGCAACAGTCCCAGCCTCAATCCCAGTCTCTGGGAGGGCCGTTGATCCCCGGCGTCTGCCTGCTGTCACGCGAAGCGGTGTTCGCCAACGCCGCCGTCGGCCGCGCCGCCTCGGCCCGGCTGCAGGAGCTGACCCAAGCCGCTCAAACCGAGGTCGACAGCCAGCGCGCGCCGATAGAGGCGGACGCTCAGGCGTTCGAGCGCGAAGCCGCCGGTCTGTCCGAGGCCCGTCGCGACGAACGTCGTCAGGCCCTGGCTCAACGCATCCAGGTCCTGCAACAGCAGGCCGCTCACAATAGTCGTGAGATCGAGGCCACGCGCGCCAAGGTTCTGGAGCAGATCGCCAATGCGGCCCAGCCGGTGATCGCCCAGGTCTATGCGTCGAAAGCCTGTGGGCTGCTGTTCGACCGCGCCACGGCGCTGGGCGGCAATTTCGGCAACGATCTGACGGCCGAGGTGGTCGCCGCTCTTGACGCCCGCATGTCCACGATCGCCTTCGACCGCGAACGCCTGCCGCAATCGTGACGATCGCTCTATAACCGCCGTCGCCCGAGCTTCGGTTCCCGGTCCGTGCGTTGCGGCGGACGGACAGGGACCATGGCCCGGACGGCTCGTGCGGCGGCCTGACCTTATTTTCACGGCGGTTCGGTCGTGCGGAGTGCAAGAAAATGACCAAGTCGCTGATGAAGTCTCGCGGGCGCCGGACGGGGCTGGGCGGATGGGCGGTCGCTCTGGCGGGGATGCTGGGTCTGTCCTTTGGTCCCGCCCAGGCGCAAAGCGTCGCGCCGAACCCGGCGCCGGCCGAGTGGATGGACTACGCCCACAAGGTTTCGGACGCGGTCTCGATCTGGTTGGAGGAAGAGGATGGCCCGGCTCTGGTCGTGCGCCGTTATCTGGGCACGGCCCGGACCGAGGCGCTCGCCGAGCCTGAACCGCTGACGCTCAAGGTCTGGATCGACGCGCGGGGTCGTGTCGAACGGCTCGACTTCGCACCTTTCGCCGATGCGGAGGTCAATCAGGCCGTGCGCGACGCCCTGCTGGGCCGCACCCTCGCCGCCGCCCCGCCCAAGGACATGATCCAGCCGCTCAGGATCGCGGTGCAGCCGGGGGAATGATCGCTGCTTGGAACACCAATACTGTCCCGCCGCCCGGACCAGGGCGGAGACAAGTCGGCCCTAGACTGACGGCGCCCAAGCCGTTGCCGCGCGGCGAACAGGTCGGACAGGAGAATGCCGTTGCCGATGGAATACAGCGAACAGTCGGCGAGCTTGGTTATGAATGCGTCGCAGATCGGGATCTGAATGAAACAGTGTCCGTCGCGCCGCACCGCGAAACAGTCGTTATCGGCTGCGGACGTTTAGATGCGGTTGAACAGTTGCGGATTGTCGAAGGTCGCCCGGGAATAGCCGAAGCGGTTGTGCAGCCTGTCGCTGAAATCCTGCGTCGAGGCGCCATTGACCCGCCTGATCTCCCGCTCGAACCCGGCCTGAAGACGCTGGACGAACGGCCCCTTCGCCGCACGGGCGGCGAAGGGGCAGGAAATTCACGTCTTGGAGCGCTTAAGCTGGCCGCGTCGTCGTCACGCAGACCGGCCTAGAGCGACAGCGCCCGCCGGATCAGTTGAAAGACGTAGGTCGGTTCGATCACGCCGCGCACCAGATAGGCCTGGGGGCCGTCGGCGTAAACCGGGACATCCTCCCCGGCGTGTCCCGCGCTGGATAAGGGCACGGCGACCGAGCGCAGAGCGTCGGCGTCTGAAGATCCGTCTGCGCGGGCGACGGCTTGCGGTCGCGTCGGCGACGGGCCGGTGCCGTAGATCAGGGTCGGATAGGGCGCGTCGTCCAGCGCCTTGTTCGGCGCGCCGTCCGCGCCGGCCAAGCCCAGCAGCGGCGCCTTGCGATCCGACCCGGCGGTGAGGACCAGGCTGTGGCTATGGTCCGCCGTGACGATGATCAACGTATCGGCTGGATCGGTCAGTCGACGCGCGGCGTCCACGGCCTGGGAGAACTCGGCCACGGCGGCCAGAGCGCGACGCGGATCATTGGCGTGGTGATAGCTGTCGATCTGGGCGCCCTCGACCACCAGCAGATAGCCCTCGGGGTTCTGCGACAGGGCGCGGATCGCCGCCGCCGTCATGTCCGGCAGTCGCGCCGTGGCGCTGTCGGGCGCCCGATCGGCGTCCGCCGGCAGGGCGCCGTTGGAGAAGAGGCCCATCAGGCGCGGCGTGGTGCTGGCCGTCAGTTCCGGAAGGTCGCTGACCACGGTCGAGGCGCCGCCGCGTCGACGCCAGGCCTCGACCAGATCTCGACCGTCCTTGCGGCGTCCTCCGTCCGCCTCGGGTTTCAGATAGGCCAGGCCGGCGCCCAGAACGACCTCGGGCGTGGCTTCGCCTTCGACCAGTTGTCGCGCGATGTCGATACAGCCCTGGGCCACAGCCTGGGCCGGCATGTCGATGTCGCTCTGCCACCCGCGGAAGGGGGTGTGGGCATAGGTGGCCGCCGGGGTCGCGTCCGTGATCGGCGCGGTCGTTACGACCCCGATCGCCAGTCCCTTGGCCCGCGCCAGTTCCGACAGCGTCGGCACGCGAGCCGCCGTGGCGGAGGCGCAATCACGAGCCCGCACCTGATCGTCGACGCCGATGGCGCCGTTGATGGTCTTGTATCCGGTCATCAAGGCCGAGGCGCCGTTCGCGGAATCCGTGACGAAACGATCGGCCGAATAGGTTCGCGACAGGGCCGTGTAGGGAAAACGATCGAAGGACAGCCGATGGCTGGCGCCGTCCTCGCCCAGGGCTTGGCCCTCGTAGATGCGACCGGCGGTGACGCTGTTGATCCCCATGCCGTCGCCGATCATCAGGATGACGTTCTTCGGCCGCCCCGTGTCGGGCCTCAACGCCGTCGCCGCATCGAGTGCGGCGATGTCGGCCTGAACCTGGGCCTGAGCCTGGATCGGCGGGAAAGACAGAGCGGCGCCGAGCAGAATGGGCAGGAAGGGTTTCATGACGATCTCCTAAAGACGGAAAACCCCGCGCGTCGCCGGCGACGCGCGGGGTTGGCAGGTAGGGATTAGAAGCGGGCGCTCATTCCGACGGAGATGGTGCGTCCATAGTCGGTGTAGCCGACGAACCGGTTGTCAGCGACGAACTGCTCTTGCGGCTGGTCGGTCAGATTGATGGCCTCCACGGAGACCGTCAGTCGATCGGTGAGCTTGTAGCTCAGGCTGCCGTCCAGCGAGCCGAAGGCCCGATCATTCGCCGATTCCAGACCGTTGGTTCCGACCTCCTGCAGCACGTCGCCCCGCCAGGAATAGCTGAGACGCGCCGCCAGCGGCCCCTTCTCGTAGAAGCCGGTCAGGTTGATGCTCTGCTTGGCGACGTTTTCGAGGTCGTCCTTGAACTCGCGCGTGCCGTCGTAATAGGTCGCGTCAGTCGTGGTCAGGGTCAGGTTGGCCGTCATCCCCAGACCGTCGAACGGCGCCGGCAGGAACGGGAACAGCTGCTGGTAGGCCAGTTCGATTCCCGCGATCGAAGCCGTGCCGCCGTTGACCGGCGCGGTCAGTTCATAGGTCACGTCGTCGATGACGATATTGGACCGGCGACGGGTCGAGAAGGTGGTGATGTCCTTGTAGAAGGCCCCGCCGATCAGGGCGCTGGACGGCGAGAAATACCATTCCGCCACCGCATCGTATTGCCAGGCCTCGAACGGCCTAAGCTCGGGGTTCCCGCCGACGGCGGTGAAGAGTGCGCCCGATGAGTTCAGCGTCAGTCTGGGGGCCAGGTCCGACAGGGACGGGCGGGTGATCACCTTGGCCGCCGCAATGCGGAACTGGAAGTCGTCGCGCGCTTCCCACACCAGGTTCAGAGAGGGCAGGACGTCATTGTAGGTCTTGTCGAACGACACGGGCAGGGCGGCCCGGCCGTTGTCGGCGTGACCCGAAGACGTCTGCTCGGTCTGGGCCACCCGCAGGCCGAAATTGCCGCGCAAGGGCGCCCCGAACAGCATGGTCTCGACGTCGGCCATGCCGTAACCGGCCAGAATGGTCTCGTCGATCTGGTAGGAGTTGCGCAGATCGCCCCGCGACAGCGGCGCGTCCAGATCGGCCTGGGTGATCTGGCGCAGGAACCGCGTCGGGTTCGGCACGACCCAGCTGCGCGGCAGTTCGGCCCCGACCTTGGACAGGAAATCCTTCTGCGAGAAGGGCTGGAAGAAGTCCTGAGCCAGGGTCAGGCCCGAAATGCCGCGCGTGATGTTGAAATCGCGACGATTGTAGTCGCGCGCACGATCGCGATATTTGGCGCCGAAGGCGATCTTGGCGATGGGCCCGAAGGAGAGGGGACGGACGAAGTCCAGCTGGATGGCGGTCTCCTCGTCCAGGGTGTCGTTGACCCGGTATTCCAGACGCCGGCCCGGCAGCGTCGAGATATTGTTCATGTCCACGTCGAGAAAGCGGATCGAAGGGACGCCGCCGCCCGACTTGGGCATGTCGATCTGAATCCGCCCGACCGACCCCTGCACCCGCGACCGTGTGATCGGGTCGGGGGTGTCGCTTGCGGCGCGGGCATAGGCCACGTCTCCCGACACGGTCCAGGCGCCGATCTGCTGACGCAGGTTCAGACCGACCGACAGGTTGTCGTGATGCAGGCGCGAGACTTCGTGACCGATCTGGCTGGTGCCGCCGCCGAAGGTTCCCCCCGCCAAGGCGCCGTTCTCGACCCGCGCGGAGCCGCGCACCGCATTCGCGACATTGGCGTCGGCCGAATAGGTCAGTTCGTCGTAATCGACCATCAGATCGGTGTAGGTGATGTCCAGATTGACGTCGGTCGTCGAGGTGGGCCGCCATTGCAGGGCGGCGTTCAGGCCGTAGCGCTCGCGATCCTCCATCTCCAGCGTAGGGCGCAGCGCCTGCGGATAGATGATGGGGCCGCTGTCGGACACGCCGTCGCCGTTCGTGTCAACGCCCGCCGCATAGGTGCCCCAGGTGACGCCGGTGATGCGGTCCTGTCGCAGGGAGCGCTGGTCGTAGACGGCGGCCAGCAGGGCGCCGAAGGTGCGGTCTTCGTTGACCCAGGACCCCAGGGCGGACAGGCGCGGGTTCAGATCCCCGGCGTTCTCGGCGTAGTTGACGTCGCCGGACAGGGCCAGGCGCGAAGTCTTCAGGTCCAGCGGACGGAAGGTGCGTACATTGACCACGCCCCCGATCGCCCCTTCGTCCAGCGAAGCGAGCGGGCTCTTGATCACATCCACCCCGGCGACCAGTTCGGACGGCAGGGTGTCGAAACGGAACTGACGC
This sequence comes from Brevundimonas sp. UBA6550, assembly GCF_002434505.1. Taxonomy (GTDB): domain Bacteria; phylum Pseudomonadota; class Alphaproteobacteria; order Caulobacterales; family Caulobacteraceae; genus Brevundimonas. Next base: position 47,355 of record NZ_DJKE01000001.1, on the reverse strand, counting down.
CCGCTCTGACCGCTGTCGCGGACATTCTCGTTCACGGCGGCGCTGCGGCCGTTCAGGGTCGTGATCTGGAAGTTGGCGCCCAGGCCCCGTACGCGCACGAACAAGCCCTCGCCCCGGTCGCGGACGATGGAGACGCCTGGCACACGCTGCAGCGCTTCGGCGATGTTCTGGCTGGGAAAGTCGCCGATGTCCTCGGCGGTGATGACGTCCACGACATTGTCGGCGCGGCGCTTGACGTCCAGGGCCTGGGTCAGGCTGGAGGAGAAGCTGCCGGTGACCACGACCTCTTCAAGCTCGGCGAAGGTTTCAGCCCGATCCTCGGTCGAAAGCACGCGCGCCGCCGCCGGCGCCGGCGCGGCAGGCCGGGCTTGCGCGGCGCGGGTGATGACGACAGCGTCTCCGTTCAGACGCCAGACCAGTCCCGTGCCGCTCAAAAGACGATCCAGCGCCTGGGCGGTCGTCAGGGTCCCCGACACCCCCTGAGTGCGCCGACCGCGCAACAGGGCCGGATCGGCGATGACCTGAAGTCCCGAAGCCCGCGAATATTGCGCCAATGCGGCCGACAGGTCGCCGGCGGACGCGGACACCGCGACCGGCGCACGCCCTCGGGCGGACGTCTGAGCCGAGACGGAGCCGGCCGCCGCCAGTATGGCGAAGGCCATGACGGATGTCGTCGCCTTGAGGCGAGTAAGAGTTTTTGAGGTGCCCATCGAGCCTTGATCCCTTGAACCCGCCAGCCCCCTGCGGGCGGTCAGAAGGCTAGGACGCAGGCAGGCCGAATACCGGACAGGGATTTTTGCAAATCTTTCGCAACCGTCGCATGGCGGACTCGCTAAGATTCATCCTCGTCCTGATCAGGATTTCGCGGCTGAAACGACGATCGAGTCCGGGCCGGACCTCACCTGGAAACCATGCACCACGGCGAGGTTCCGCAACTGCCCCTCGGCGTCGTCGAGACGGAAACGCCCCGCCGCCTCAAGGCTTTTCAGCTTCTCGTCCTGAATGATTATGGGCCGCGTCGAACGCCGCGACAGGCGCTGGACCAACTCTGCCAGGGTGATGGCGTCGGTCTCGATCCACCCGTCGCTCCAGACGGTTTCGTCCGGCGCGAACACCGCCCCGGCCCTGACATGGCCGTCCCGCGCCGAGGCTCGCTGCCCCACGCCCACTTCTCTGCGCGCCCCGGCGTCGGTCGAGACCGCGACGCGACCGCGATAGACGTCCACGTCCAGTCGTCCATTGGTCAGGCTCATCGTGAACCGCGTGCCGAGAACGCGAACCTGGCCTTGGTCCGTACGGACCTCGAAGACGCGGGAGGGATCGTGCGCCACGTCGAACATGGCCTCGCCGCCGGTCAGCGACACTTCTCGTTTTCGCCCGGCCATCCTCACTTTCAGATGGGTGTCGCCTGTCATCAGCACATGGGAGCCGTCTTCAAGCACAAGCCGCCGGGTCTGGCCGCGCGACGTGTCGTAGGCCGTCTCCGTCGCGGTGGCCACGGCGACGAGATCGGCGAGATGGGGACCGGCCAGAACGCCACCCAGCACCAGGGCCAAGGCCGTCGGCGCCCAAACCACGGGCCGCATCAACCTTGCGGTCCGACCCGCCCGCTTCGTTCGGACGGTCCTGCGAACAGCGTAGGGCGCGGCCCCCCGCAAGGCCTCCGACAGCGCCGGGTCGTCGAACGTCTGTCGCATGGCCTCGACCAGCGAGGGATCCGGGGCCGGCGCGCCTGCGCTCGGGAGGCCGTCGAGCAGAACTTGGCGCGCCGCCCGCCGATGCGCTGCGCGGCGCGTCGTCCAGTAAGAGAAGAAGCGGTTCACCGCGTCCCTCCTTCCATGGCCGAGGCCGACCTCGAGGCAGGGCGCGGTCGTTCGGCTCTGCCGACTTCGCGATGAAGCTGTTCCAGCGCGCGGGTCAGGTGTTTCTCCACGGCCGCCTCGCTCAGGTTCAGCGCGGCGGAGATTTCCCTCGGCGTCTCGCCGTGCAGACGCAATCGGGTGAAGACCTCCCGACGCAGCGGCGGCATGGTTTCCAGCACCTGTCCGAAGGCCCGTACGCGCTCGCGGTGCATGACGATCTCCTCGGCGTTCGCGGCGGACGTAGGCACTTCCTCTGACAGGTTGTCCGTGGGGTGTCGTATCCGGTCGCGGAAATGGTCGGTGATCAGGTTCATGGCGATCCGCCGCGCGAGAGCGGCGGCGTCCTTGACCTCGTGAAGACGGCTGTAGGCCAGCAGGCGTGCAAGGGTCTCCTGCACCATGTCTTCACGCAGCGCACGGTCGCTCAGTCGCCGGCCGACGAACCGCGACAATGAGGCGGCGATGTCGTCGATCGAGGAGGTTAGAGGCATGATCTCGCACACATGAGCCGGAGCGCTACCGTGGAACCACGACACCGCGATGACGACGAACGCACGACGGTGGGCGCGAAGGGTTCGAACCGTCCGCCGCGAGTTCATGCCGTCCGGCTGACGGGGAGCGAGGGCCTGAGCAATAAGAGCCCGCTAGACGTTGTCCCCCCGGGGTAAGGACCTGCTGATTTGCTCGCACGATCGGCGGCGCTCTGAATTCCAGGTTGGGATCAGGGGGCGTTGATTGGCGATCTCTGGCGCTTGTCGGATAGGAGTCTGGCGTCGATCAAGCCGTTCTCGCCTTTGGCGCACGGGGTGCGACCTCGTGTGTCAAACCGTGCGGTCAGGGTGATTGACCTCATGATTGTATTGCACGGCGCCAGAGGCGGGGACGTGTTCGTCGGTGCGGTCGGTGATGCGGGGCCAGGAGGCCTGGATCCGTTCGGCGGCGTCGGGGGCTGCGCCGATGTGCACGCCGCGGGTCATGGTGATATTGGCCTGTTCGAAGGCGCCGGCGCCGGCCAGAAGGATCATGCGTGTGGGGGCGTCGGCGGCGGCCAGCGCGACTACGCCCGGGCTGACCAGGTCGGACGACAGGCCCTTGAGGTCCTCGGCCGAATAGAGGTTTTCGGTCATCTGGGTCGCGGCGCTGGGCGCCAGGCAGTTGACGCGGATGCCGTGACGCTCGCCCTCCAGCGCCAGGGTCTGCATCAGCCCGACCAGCGCCATCTTGGCCGCCCCGTAGTTGGCCTGGCCGAAGTTGCCGTACAGACCTGAAGACGAGGTGGTGAAGATCACCCGGCCGTAGTTCCGCTCGCGCATGTGGGGCCACGCCGCCTTGGTGACGTTGACCGATCCCATCAGGTGGACGTCGACGACGGCGGCGAAGTCGTCCAGGTCCATCTTGGCGAAGGTCTTGTCGCGCAGGATGCCGGCGTTGTTCACCAGAATATCGACCGCGCCCCAGTGATCGACGGTCGAGGCGATCATCGACTGGACGGCGGTGCGATCGGTCACGCTGCAAACGTGGGGCAGGGCCTCGCCGCCAAGCCGAATGATCTCCTCGACCACGGCGTGAGCGCCATCCGGCGACAGATCGTTGACCACCACCTTGGCGCCGTAGCGGGCCAGGGCCAGGGCGTGGCTGCGACCCAGGCCGCCGCCGGCGCCGGTGACGATGGCCGTGCCGCCGCTCAGGTCGATAGTCATGGTCTTCCTCCAGAGACGATCACCGGACGAGCGCCGATGTTGATCGCATCCTGACCCGGCATTGGGCGAAAGGTCAATATTCACCCGCCGACTAGTGAAGTTGACAAGCCGCGCGATCGGTGTGAACGTCGGGGCATGGCGACGAAGAGCGCCGAGGAAACATCGGGAAGGATCGATCATGGGCCGCAGGCTCTGGATTACGGCGTCCGCCGTCGCGCTGCTGTGGAACGGAGCGGCGCAGGCCCAAGAGGCCGACCCTGCTGAAACCAAGGCGGACAAGGATCAGGCCGCCGTCCTGGGCGACGTGGTCGTCACCGCCGAACGCCGCACCAGCAATCTTCAGACGACGGCCGTCGCCGCCACGGTGCTGAGCGGGGAAGACCTGGCCGCCAAGGGCGTGCTGTCCCTGGATCAACTGCAGTTCGCGGCGCCCTCCACCACGGTCCAGAACTTCGGCCAGGGCAATTTCTTCAATGTGCGCGGCATCGGCAAGTCCGAGGCGACGACCGCCGTAGGCGTGGGCGTCATCACCTATCGCGACGGCGTGGCGGCGTTTCCGGCCTATTTCCAGACCGAACCCTATTACGACATCGGCAGCCTGGAGCTGCTGCGGGGGCCGCAGGGCACCTTTGCGGGGGCCAATGCGACCGGCGGCGCCGTCTTCATCACCGCGCGCAATCCCGACTTCTCGGGCATCAACGGCTATGTCTTCGGCCAGGCCGGAAACTATAACGACATCAAGCTGCAAGGCGCGATCAACCTGCCGCTCACCGAGACCCTGGCGGCGCGCCTGGCCTTCAATCACGAGACGCGCGACAGCTTCTACACCATCGCCGGACCCTATCGCGGGCATCCCGGCGTGGTGGATTCCAACAGCGTGCGCGCCAGCCTGTTGTGGCAGCCGACCGACGCGCTGAAGGTGTTGTGGAAGACCGATTACAACAACATCGATCTTGGCGGCTATCCGGCCGATCCGGCGCTAGCGACCAACGATCCGTTCCACATCACCTCGAACGGTCCGAACGAGGCGCATGACGAGTTCGTGCGCTCGTCGCTGAACGTCAGCTATGTGTTCGACAGCGGCATGACGTTGAAGTCGATCACCGGCTATCAGGCTGGCCGCTCGCGCTTCGCCACCGATCTGGACGGCACATCGGCGTTGAACAACACTTTCGTCGATCAGCTGGACGAGGAGGTCTGGTCGCAAGAGTTCAACCTGATCTCGCCGGATCAGCAGCGCCTGACATGGCTGCTGGGCCTCTATTATCAGTACGATATGGCCCGTTTCCCGGCCAAGGCCTTCCCCACCGCCGAATACCGGATCGGTTTCCCGGAAAACGTCCTGGACATCTATCTGTGGGGCGACACGCCCAAGGAAACCGCCGCCGTCTTCGGTCAGGTCAGCTATGACATCACCGACCGGCTGCAGTTGCAGGTGGGCGCGCGCTACGCCCATTCCGTATCGACCAACGACGACGTCTATACGACCTATCCGCAGTTCGGGATCGTTCTGTTCCAGGACGACAAGGTCAAGGACGACAAGGTGACCGGCAAGGTCACGCTGAACTGGAAGCTGGACGACGCCAACTTCGTTTATGGCTTCGTGGCGACGGGCCACAAGATGGGCGGTCTGAACGCGCCGAACCTGTACCGTCCGGCCCAGACCTTCGGCGCCGAAGACCTGGTCGATTACGAGCTGGGGTGGAAGTCGACGATGCTGGACGGCCGGTTGCGCAGCCAGATCGGCGCCTATTACACCGTCTATCAGGACTACCAGGTCAACATCGGCGACCCGCAGTATCCCCAGATCAGCCGTATCCAGAACGTCCAGGGCGACACCAAGATCATGGGGCTGGAAGCCTCTGCTCAAGGACGGTTCGGCCCGCTGTCGTTCGACGTCGCCGGATCGGTGTCCAACTCGGAAATGGGCGACTTCTTCGGGGCCGATCCGCGCCTGGGACGCACGGGCCTGTGCGATCCGTCGACGGGGCCGGCCAGCGCCAACTGCGTCAACATCGCGGGCAACACCAAGAGCTATGCGCCGGAGTTCACCTTCAACGCGGGGATCGAATACGCCTTCCCGCTGGGGTCGAACATGACGCTGACGCCGCGAGTGGACTACGCCCATATCGGCGAAAGCTGGACCACGATCTTCAACAATGCGGCGCTGGGCGACCGGCTGGGCGCGCGCGATATCGTCAACGCCTCGGTTCGGCTGAACACCGGCCCCTGGACGTGGGCGGTCTATGCGCTGAACGCCACGGACGAGACCTGTATCGCCGCCATCAACTCCGGGCTCCGCTACGCCGGGCCGCCCCGGCAGTACGGGATCAACCTGACCCGCACCTTCTGATCCCTGCGCCGAGGCGGGCGGCGCACGTCGTCGTCCCGCCGCCCTGCCTGACCTCTCGGAATCCCGTCGCGTATGCCGCCTGCCGCCTTCCAACCCATGCAAGACTACGCCCTGACCGTGGATCGTTTTCTGGATCACGGCGCGAAATGGCATGGGCGCAAGACGGTCGTGACGGCTGGCGGGGCGGGGGACGCGGTGATCGGCTATGCCGACCTGCGTCGGCGCGCCAACCGCCTTTCGGGCGCGCTGCTGGACCTGGGCCTTAGGCCCGGCGATCGGATCGCGACCCTGGCCTGGAACACCCAGCATCATCTGGAGGTCTGGTACGGAGCCATGGGCGTGGGCCTGACGTGCCACACCCTCAATCCGCGCCTGACCGTCGCGCATCTGGCCGCCATGATCACCGAGGTCGGCGACCGGGTGCTGGCGGTCGGCGCGGGTCTGTCCGACCTGGCGTGGGATCTGGCGGCGGCGTGCCCGTCGCTGGAACGGCTGATCCTGCTGGATGGCGATACGGAAGAGGGTGAAGGCGGTCTGCCCGTCGATGCGCTGGAGACGCTGTTGGTCGAGCGCGGCCGGACAGTCACATGGGGCGCGTTCGACGAGCGCACGCTGGCGGGCCTGTGCTTCACCTCGGGCACGACGGGTGCGCCCAAGGGCGTCGGATACACCCACCGTTCCAACTATCTACATACCTTGCGCGCGCTTCAGGCGGACGCCATGGCGCTGACGGCGCGCGACCGGGTGCTGGTGGCCGTGCCGATGTTCCACGCCAACGCCTGGGGCCTGCCGTTCGCCGCGCCGGCGGTGGGGGCGGGGCTGATCCTGCCGGGCAGGGCGACGGATGGGGCGTCCCTGGCGCGGCTGATCCAGCAACACGAAGCGACCGTCGCCGTGGGGGTGCCGACGGTATGGCTGGGTCTGCTTGATCATCTGGATGCGGTCGGCGACGAAACCCCGAGCCTGAAACGGATCATCATCGGCGGCTCCAGCTGTCCCGACGCTCTGCTGCGGCGGATGGAGAGCCGGCTGGGCGTGGTGGTTCAGACCAGCTGGGGCATGACCGAACTGTCGCCGCTGGGCGCCATCTCGCCGCCCGTAGCCGATATCGGCGGGCCGCATGGATCGGGGCGGCCGGCGATGGGGCTGGACCTGCTGTTGACCGACGAGGAGGGCGCGCCGCTGGCGGAGCAGCGCAACAGGGTCGGGCGGCTGAAGGTGCGGGGCGACAGCGTCACGCGCCGCTATTTCGGGGCGGCCGCCGATGCCGTGGACGCCCAGGGCTGGTTCGACACCGGCGATCTGGCCAGTCTGGACGACGAGGGCAATCTGATCCTGGCGGGACGGTCCAAGGACCTGATCAAGTCGGGCGGTGAGTGGATCAACCCGGTCGAGATCGAGGACATCGTCGGCGCCCTGCCGGCGGTGGGTCTGGTGGCGGTGATCGGCCGGGTGGACGGCAAATGGGGCGAGCGCCCCCTGATGGTGGTCGAACCGGCGCAGGGCGAGGCGCTGGACGACCATGCGCTGACGGCCAGTCTGAAGGGGCGGGTGGCCGATTGGTGGATCCCCGACCGGATCGTGCGGGTCGAGGCCATGCCCCTGGCCGCGACCGGAAAGATCGACAAGACGCAGCTTCGCGCCATCTACGGAGGCGCATAGGATGGGCGACGTTTCCGTCATGGAGCCGGTGCGTCGTCCAGGGACCGCGCCGGACCGTCTTGAGGTTCTGGTCATGTCCAAGTCGCCCCGCAAGCCGCGCAGCAAGGCCGAGCAACGCGCCGAAACCCTGGAGCAACTGCTGGACGCGGCCGAGGCCCTGTTTTCGCAGAACGGGTTTTCCGCCGTCACCATCAAGGACATCGCCGACAAGGTCGGGGTCCATAAGTCGCTGGTCCACTACTATTTCACCGACAAGCAGGACGTGTTCGACAAGGTTCTGGCGCGCCGGGCGCCGGTGACCAGCGGCCGCCGCATGGAGGCGCTGGACGCCTATGAACGGTCGGTGGACGGCAGGCCGACGGTGGAGGGCGCGCTGCGGGCGTTCCTGGACACCGACCTGGACACCTATTCGACCGGCGGGGAGGGGTGGCGCAACTTCGGTTCGCTCAGCGCCCAGATCAACAACACGCCGGCCTGGGGCGCCGAGATCATGGACCGGCTGTACGACCCGGTGGTGCTTCGCCTGATCGGCCTGCTCAAGAAGGCCATGCCCGACGCATCGGACGAGGACGTCTTCTGGGGCTATCATTTCGTTTCGGGCGCCCTGACCCTGACCCTGGCGCGCACCGGGCGGATCGACCGGCTGTCGGACGGCCTGTGCCGATCCGACGACTTCGAGGCGGTCAAGGCGCGCATGGCCGAGTTCATGGCGCACGGCTTCATCGGCATCTGCCGCAGCCGGGCGGACGCGAGAGAAGGACCGGGGCATGGCTGACGCAGGCGGCCTGGCCTTCGCCTCCAGCCCGGAGGCGGTCGGCTTCGATCCCGAACGGCTGGGGCGTCTGGACGCCTATACGGCCGGAATGGTCGAGGCAGGTCATGTGGCGGGCGCCGCCACCCTGTTGATGCGGCACGGCCAGATCGTGGCCTTCGACACCCATGGCAAGGCCGATCTGACAGCTGAGGCGCCGTTGGGGCGCGACGCCGTCTTTCGCATCTACTCCATGACCAAGCCGGTCGCGGGCGTGGCCTTGATGATCCTGTTCGAGGAGGGGCGCTGGAGCCTGGACGATCCGGTGACGCGCTTCCTGCCCGAACTGGCCGATCTGAAGGTCTTCGCCGGGCGCGACGCCAGCGGCGCGATCCAGACGACGCCCGTCCACCGCCCGCCCACCATGCGCGAACTGCTCAGCCATACGGCGGGCTTCGGCTACGGACTGTTCGACATCCACCCGGTGGAGCGCGCCTATCGCGAGGCGGGCGTACTGCGCGCCGACAGTCTGGAGCAGATGGTCCAGCGCGTCGCCGACCTGCCCCTGATGTTCCAGCCGGGGACCGAGTGGTTCTATTCCATCGCCGCCGACCTGCAGGGGCTGATCGTCCAGCGGCTGTCGGGCCAGAGTTTCGGCGGTTTTCTGCAGAACCGCATCTTCGGCCCGCTTGGCATGGCGGACACCGGGTTCCAGACGCGGCCGGACAATGCGCATCGGCTGGCGGCCATGTACTGCGACGACGGGGCAGGGGGGCTGAAGCCTGCGACCGAAGCCTTCGACATGCCGATCAACGACTTCACCCGGGCTCCACGGTTCGAGGGCGGGGGCGGGGGGCTGGTGTCCACCGCCGCGGACTACGCCCGCTTCTGCCAGATGATCCTGAACGGCGGCGAACTGGACGGGGTGCGCGTGCTGTCGCCCGTGTCCGTCGCCCTGATGTCGACCAACGTCGTGCCGGATGCGGTTCTGGCCGTCTCCAATCCGCTGCGGCTGCTGCCCTTCAATCCCGCCTTCGGATTCGGCCTGGATTTCGCCGTGGCCCTGGATCCGCGCCGGATCGGCATGGTCGAGGGGCGCGGCACGCTGAGCTGGGGCGGCGGCGGCGGGACCTGGTTCTGGATCGACCCGGAGAACGACATCGTCTTCGTCGGCATGATCCAGCGCATGGCGGACCCCGTCAGCAGCGAGTTCCGAAACCGGGCGCGCACCTTCGTCTACCAGGCGCTGACCCACCCCGAAAAATAGACGGGCCATCAGGTCCGCATCACGAGGAAACGACTATGAGCCAGCCCGAAGCGATCGTTCCCGATGGGCCGATGACGGCCGCGCCGCCGGGACAGGGCGTCGGCGCCCGGGCCTGGGTCGCCTTGGGCGCGCTGTGGTTCATCTATGTGCTGAACTTCCTGGACCGGCAGCTGCTGTCCATCCTGGCCAAGCCGATTCAGGACAGTCTGCAGATCACCGACAGTCAGCTGGGCCTGCTCGGCGGGCTCTATTTCGCGATGTTCTACTGCTTCATCGCCATTCCGGTCGGATGGCTGGCCGACCGGACCAACCGCGTGCGGGTGCTGGCCATCGCCTGCGGCATCTGGAGCGCGGCGACGGTGGCGTGCGGCCTGTCGCGAACCTATACCCAGCTGGCCCTGGCGCGCATGACCGTGGGGTTCGGCGAGGCGGGCGGCGTGCCGCCGTCCTACGCCATCATCGCCGACTATTTCCCGCCGCATCGGCGCGGGATGGCGCTGGGTCTCTATAATCTGGGGCCGCCCATCGGCGCGGCCTTGGGCATCGCTTTCGGCGCCTCGATCGCCGCCGCCTTCAGCTGGCGCGACGCCTTCCTGGCGGTGGGCGCGGTCGGGATCGTGGCGGCGATCGCGGTGGTCTTCGTGGTGCGCGAACCCCGACGCGGCGGGCTGGACGGTGTGGCCGTGGGCGCCGTGCAGCAGAAGGCCGGTTTCCTGCAGACGCTGAAGATGTTCTTCACCAGCCCGGCCCTGCTCCTGGCCTCCTTCGGCAGCGGCGCGACCCAGTTCATCACCTATGGGCTGGGCAACTTCGCCACCCTGTTCCTGATGCGGGAAAAGGGCATGGCGCTGGCCGACGTGGCCGTCTGGTACGCCCTGGTCGTGGGCGTGGGGATGAGCGCGGGCATCTTCTGTTCGGGCTGGGCCATCGATCGGTTCACCCGCCGGTCAAAGCGCGCCTACGGGCTCGTGCCGGCCCTGTCGCTGGTCCTGGCCATTCCCTTCTATTGCGCCTTCGTCTGGGCGCCGACCTGGCCCCTGGCCCTGGTCTTCCTGACCGGACCGACCTTCCTGAACTATTTCTACCTGTCGTCGTCCGTCGCCCTGGTCCAGGCCGAGGTCCGGCCCAATCAGCGCGTGATGTCGGGCGCCCTTCTGCTGCTGGTGATGAACTTCATCGGCCTGGGCCTGGGGCCCACCTATGTCGGGGCGGCCAGCGACTTTTTCCGCGCCAGCCACCCGGACCATTCGTTGCAGATGGCGCTCTATACGCTGGTGCCCTTCTATCTTCTGGCTATCGGCCTGTTCCTCTGGCTCGCGCGTGTGCTGGGCCGCCGCACCCACACGGAGGTTTCCCAATGAGCCGCAGGATCGCAACGCTGGCGCGACGCGCCGCCCTCGGCCTGGCAGCCGCGCTCGGTCTTTACGCGCCTTGCGCGTTCGCATCGCCGCTCGCCGCAAGCCCGCCAGAGCGCGCGGTGGTGCAATCCCCGGCCGGCGACCTGTCCGGCGTCACGGCGGACGGAATTCGCGCCTTCAAGGGCGTGCCCTACGCCGTGCCGCCGGTCGGGCAGGGACGATGGCGGCCGCCCGTCGCCCCGCCGCGCTGGAACGGCGTGCGCGACGCCAGCGACTTCGGCCCGGCCTGCGTCCAGCCGACGCCGCGCGTGCAGACGATCTATTCCTCGGACCTGGGCCGAACCAACGAGGACTGCCTGACGCTGAACATCTGGGCGCCGGCCGATGCGCAAAAGGCGCCGGTCATCGTCTGGATCCACGGCGGCGCCCTGGTCGCAGGGTCCAGTCGAGAGACCCTGTATGACGGCGCGCGCCTGGCGTCAGAAGGCGTGGTGGTGGTGTCGATCAACTATCGGCTCGGCGTGCTGGGCTATCTGGCCCATCCGGCGCTCAGCGCGGAATCGCCCGAGGGGTTGTCCGGCAACTATGGGCTGATGGACCAGATCGAGGCCCTGCGGTGGGTCCGGCGCAACATCGCGGCCTTTGGCGGCGACCCGCAGAACGTCACCATCGCCGGTGAATCCGCCGGCGGCCTCAGCGTCGTCTATCTGATGGCGTCACCGCCCGCGCGCGGCCTCTTCGCCAAGGCCATCGCCCAGAGCGCCTATATGATCTCGACGCCCGAGCTGAAGACGGCCCGATATGGCGCGCCGTCGGCCGAGGACGCGGGCGCGCGTCTGGCCCGAACCCTTCAGGCCCCCAGCGCCCGCGTGTTGCGGTCCATGGACGCCCAGACCCTGACCGACGCCGCCGCGCTCGCGGGCTTCTCGCCCTTCGCCGTCGTGGACGGCCAGATTCTGCCGCGTCAGCTTGTCGATGTCTTCGATCACGGCGAACAGGCGCCGGTCCCGATCCTGGCCGGGTTCAACAGCGGCGAAATCCGCTCGCTGAAGATGCTGGCCCCGCCGACGCCGTCCTGGCCTGCCGAGTACGAACGGATCATACGCGACCGTTACGGCGATCTGGCCGAGGCCTTCCTGGCCCTCTATCCCGCGTCCGACATGGCCGAGAGCATTCTGGCGACGACCCGCGACGCCCTCTACGGCTGGACATCGGAACGACTTGTCCGGTCGCAGACCGCGCTCGGCCGCCCCTCCTTCCTCTACTACTTCGACCACGGCTATCCGGCGGCCGATGCGGCGGGCCTGCATGGGTTCCACGCCAGCGAACTGCCCTACATGTTCGGACGACTGAACCGCACGCCGCCGCTGTGGCCCAAGATTCCCGACACGGCCCAGGAGACGGCCCTCTCCGACGCCATGGTCGCCTACTGGACCACGTTCGCCCGCTCGGGCGCGCCGGGGCAGGCCGCCGGCGTGACCTGGCCATCCTATGGCGAAGGTCGAAGATTTATGACGTTCGAGACGACGCCGAGCGCATCCGAACGGCTCCTTCCGGGCATGTTCGAACTGCATGAACAAGCGATGTGCCGACGACGGGAGGGCGGAGCTGCGCCCTGGAACTGGAATGCGGGTTTGGCGTCGCCGGTGCTTGGCAGCGTCCAATGCCGACGGCTGCCAGGGTGAGCGAAGCGCAAGCGGCCGGGGCGGGGCGGCTGACGTGCGCTTGCCTCGATCGAGCAGACAACACAGTCGAGACGCCAGGGTGGAGAAGGGGAGGGCGCAGTCTCCTCGGCCGCCGGGCGATCTGCGCTCGAACGTGATCGTTCAGCAGCGGTGGTCTTCAACCGACCTCGACGCAGACGCCGTCGCGAGAGATGGGCCACGCGAACAGGCGAATGCGCGAGAAGCGAGGCGGATCACAGCAGGGGCCGGCTCGCCATTTCGCCTCCGAGCAGAAGCAGGCAGACCAGAAATCCCCGGCGGAAGGCGACCGGACTGATCCGGTCACGAACGCTGCGCCCCGCCCACATTCCGGCGAGCGACGGAATCACGGCGAACACCGACAGTTGGAAGTAATCGTTCTGGAACGCGCCGTGCGCCCCAAGCCCGATCGCCAAAGCCGCCGTCGACACCGTGAAGGACAGGCCGAGGGCTTGCACAAGATCGTCCTTCGACAACCCGAGCGCCTGAAGATAGGGCACGGCCGGTATCACAAAGACCCCGGTCGCGCCGGTAAGGGCGCCCGTGATCGCGCCGACAAGCGGCGACAGCCACGTCTCGGCGCGTCCTGGAACGCTGAGTTGTCCCGCAAAGAGCGTGTAGGCGGAATAGATGATGAGCAGGACGCCGAGCATTGTCGTCGTCACCCCCGTATCGCCCCTGGAGATCCATCTCGACCCGAGCAGGGCGCCGACAAAGACGGCCGACATCATGGGCCAGAGCCTACGCAGCAGCGAGCCGAAGTGCGGACCCGCAAAGAGTTGCCAGACATTGGTGACAAGGGACGGCACGATCAGCAGGCTCGCGGCCGCCAGCGGAGAGATGGCCGCGCCGAGCACGCCCATCGCGACGGTGGGAAGACCCATGCCGGTGACGCCCTTGACCAGGCCAGCGGCGAAAAAGGTCGTGAAGGCGAGGACGAGCATCGCAATCGAAAGATCAATCATTCTTGGATGACTATACCCGCGCCCGTCACGGACAATGCGGAAGAGCCGATGTCCGCCTTCGGCTATGCCGAAGTCGCATTGGCGACTAATCGTGCCTCATGCGCTTTGATCTCACCGACCTTCGCCTCTTTGTCGCAGTTGTCGACGCGGGCAGCATCACCCATGGCGCCGTCGAGGTCGGTCTTTCGCTGCCCGCCGCCAGTGAAAGACTCCGGGCCATGGAGGCTGCGGGCGAAGTCGTGTTGCTCCATCGCGGCGGACGCGGCGTGGCGCTCACAGAGGCCGGCGAGGCGCTTGCCCATCATGCCCGCACGATCCTTCACCAGATGGCCCAGATGCGTGGCGAGCTTGGGCGCCATGCGAAAGGGTTGCGGGCGAATGTGCGTATTCTCGCCAATACGGCGGCCATCTCCGAGTTCCTGCCCGCGCGGCTTTCATCGTGGATGACGGCCCATCCCCAGGTCGATGTCGAACTCAAGGAAAGGCAGAGCAGCGACATTGCACGAAGCATTCTCGCGGGCTTCGCCGAGATCGGCGTCCTGTCGAACGCCGGCGGGGCCGAGGGGCTGACTTTGGGGGCGTTCGCCGTTGATCGGCTTGTGGTCGTGGTTCCGGCCGATCACGATCTGGCGGGACAGCGGCTGCTTCGCTTCGCCGATCTGCTGGACTATCATTTCGTCGGACTGATGGACGGCGCCCTGCAGAAGCATATCGAGATGCAGGCGGCGCGACTGGGCGGTAGAATCAAGCTGCGCGTGGCGGTTCGCGATTTTGAAGGCGTGTGCCGTATGGCGGGCGAAGGTGTCGGCATCGGGATCGTGCCGGAAACCGCAGCGCGCCGGGCGAAGCGAACAGCGCGGGTGGAGTTCGCACGGATTTCGGAGACCTGGGCGACACGCCAGTTGTCGGTCTGCGCCCGCAGCGACGCCGAGTTGACGCCCGCCGCGCAAAGCCTGTTCGATCATCTCACGTCCAGCCGCCGCGCCTGAAGCCAGACATCGGCCTTCAGACGACGCCTGACGTGCTGCGCGCTGAACGGCCGGGCGGGCCTGTCCGGTCGTCATCAACCACGCTCAGTTGGACAAGCCTGCTCCCATGACCAAGCCGATGCGCCGTCTAAGGGCGGATCGGCGCATTGGGCGTGTGATCCCAACCCGAAATCATCCCCGTAAGGATGATTTGTCGGCAGGTTTTATGGCTGAAATGTGTTGACGGCGCTCGTTGCATGGCCCCGAATGGGCGCTGGAATTGCGCCGTGGGGTTGCAAGCTTAAGCGTTCGTCGAAACGCAGTGGGGGAATAAAGTGGCTTTTAGTTTCAAGCTCGGCCTGTTGGCCGCGACGGCCGGCGTGGCGATGTTGGCGGGCACGGCGGCCAGCGCCCAGACGACGACGGCGCCGACGCCGCCTTCGGGCGGTTTCTACATGGCCAATGGGACGCGCACGACCAACTATCAGACGGCGTTGGCCTCGTGGCGGACGGACGCGCAGTTCTCGGTCGACTATTCCAAGGGTTTCCTGGGGCTGGAACACGCCTACGCCATGGGCTTGTCGGGACGGGGACAGACGGTCGGGGTCAATGACGCCGGCGTCTATGTCGATCACCCGCTGTTCGGATCGGCCGGCAAGGTGACGGGCCTGCGCAGCCAGGCGACCGCCGGCTATGGCAACGACGGCATGATCAATCCGCGCCGCCGCTGGGAAGGCCACGGCACCCACGTCTCGGGCACCATCGCGGGCGACCGGGTGGCGGGCCAGCCGATGTTCGGCAACGCCTTCAACGCCAAGCTTTACGCCGCTACCGCCAACTTCTCGGCCGGCGACTTCCTTTGGTACAAGGACGCGATCATCGACGGAAAGATCGTCGCCACCCAGACCCAGAACATCGTCGATCTGGCCAATACCGGCCAGGTGCGGATCAGCAACAACAGCTGGGGCAGCAGCACGTCGCTGCCGTTCAACGCCTCGCTGCCCACGGTGCTGGCGTCGTTCAATCGCAACTATGGCGACTTCTACAAGCCGGTGCTCGACAAGGACGTGCTCGTCGTGTTCTCGGCCGGCAACGGCTATGGCGTCCATGCCGGGATCGATGCGGCCGCGCCGCTGAACGATCCGCGCCTACGCTCCAACTGGCTGTCGGTCGCCAACTATTCCAGCTTCACCGCCGCCGACCCCTCGACCAGCTTCTGCGGTCAGACGGCGACCTGGTGCGTCGCCGGACCGGGGTCGCAGGTGGTTTCGTCGGTGCCGGCCTACACCATGGACCGCGCCGGCATCCTGGCGCTGTATCCTCGCGCCAACTATGCCAGCCTGTATTCCGCCGCCACCGTTCCCGCTCTGGAAACGGCGTCCGTCAATCAGTTCCTGGGCGTACTGAACGCCTATCTGGATGCGCGCAGAATTGGCGGCCCCAACTACAATGAAGATGCGTGGCGTCGTGAGGTCGCGCGTCAGGCGGCGGCCATCACCCTGGTTTCTGGCGCGCGTATGGGCGATCCTGACGGCTTCACCGCGCGTCTGGCTGGGCTTCTGGTCTCGACCAGCAATATTGCGATCCTCACGCCGGCCTTCTCTAGCGCCGTGCTGCAATACGCCAACGACGAGCTTCAGCGCGTCCTGAACCAGTATATCAAATACACGGGCGCGGGCTATGCGGCCTACACCGGCACCTCGATGGCGGCGCCGAACATCTCGGGCTTCGCGGCCCTGCTGATGGAGAACTTCCCGGAGTATTCGACGGCCCTGATCTCGGACATTCTGGTGTCCAGCTCCAAGGACCTGGACACGCCGGGCGTCGATCTGCGCTCGGGTTGGGGCGCGCCGCAGATGGACGTGGCGTTGCGGGGGCCGACGGCGCTTCGCGACACCCGCGACGTCACGGTCGCCGTGGGCACCGTCGACATCTGGAGCAACAACATCGGCGACGCGCGCGACCGCTATTCGGCCGAGGTCAAGGCCAACTTCGGCAACGACATCGGCGGACTGGTCAAGAAGGGCGGCGGCCAGCTGATCCTGACCGGCGCCAACGACTACAGCGGCCCGACGCGCGTCGAGGGCGGTCTGTTGACCGTCAACGGCAGCCTGCTGCGCTCCAGCGCCACGGTCGGCGGCGTCGGCATGATCGGCGGCACGGGCCGCCTGCTGAACCTGACGGCGGAAAGCGGCGGGGTGGTCTCGCCCGGCGACGGCGTCAATCCGTTCGGAACCCTGACGGTCGCGGGCAATCTGAACTTCAAGCCCGGCTCCTTCCTGTGGATCCGGTCCAGCGTGAACGGCGCGGCCTATTCGCGCCTGAACGTGGGCGGCACGACCAGGATCGACGGCGGCCAGGTCATCCTGAAGGCCGACAACGGCGAGTGGAACCTGCGCACGCAGATGAACATCATCAACTCGACCGGGGCCGTGACCGGAACGTTCAGTGGGGCGCAGAGCGATCTGGCCTTCCTGGCGCCGGTGCTGACCTATTCGACCAACGGGGTGGTGCTGACGGTGCGGCGCAACGACGTGACCGTGGCCTCGCTGGGCCTGACCGACAATCAGAAGTCGGTCGGCGGCGCGCTGGACGTCATGATCAACAACACCGCGACCGGCGCCAACCGCGACCTGTCGCTGGAGAACGCCCTGCTAGACGCCAGCGTGCCGGCGGTTCAGGGCGCGTTGAGCGGCCTGACGGGCGAGGTTCACGCCTCGCTGGGCGGCCTGGCCGTGTCCGACACCCGTTCGATCCGCGAGGCCATGTCCGAGCGCGGCCGCAGCCAGGGCGGCGCGGCGACCTACGCCGGCAACGGCGTCTCGGTCTGGGGCAGCGGCGTCTATGGCGACGGCCGTGGTTCGGCGCATGACGGCATCGCCGGCTTCCGCAGCGAGGGATCGGGCTATCTGGTCGGGGCCGAAAAGGCGCTGGCCGACGACATGCACATCGGCGTGGCCCTGGGCGAGACGCGCTCGGAACTGCGGTCGTCGCGCCTGCGCTCGACCGGCCGGGTCAACAGCGAACAGATCGGCGTCTATGGCGGCGCCGGCGTGGGCGACTTCCAGATCCGCGTCGGCGGGTCGTGGGCGAACGCCGACGTCCGCACTGATCGCACGGCGCAGCTGAACCAGTTCACCAACGCCCTGGTCGGCAACTATGACGGCAACGTCTGGCAGGCTTACGGCGAAGTGGCCTGGAGCCGCGCGGTCGGCGCCACCACGTTCGAACCCTACGGCGCCTACAGCCACGTCGAATACGACGCCGACGTCTCCGAAACGGGCGGGGACGCCGCCCTGTCGGGCAAGGTGAAGCAGAAGGCCGATCTGCTGACGGCCGGCTTCCGCACCCGCACCGTCCTGGCGGGCGGCCAGGGTCGTCCGCGTCTGTCGGCGGTGACGCACCTGGCCTACACTCACGATCTGAACGGGGACGGTCCGGTGTTCGACGCGGCCTTCGCCGATGGTCCGCGCTTCCTGATCGACGGCGCCAATCCGGGCGACGACGTCGTCTCGGGCGGCCTGGCCTTCAACATCCAGGCGACCGAACGCACGGCCGTCGAGATGGGCTACAGCGGCCTCTACAAGGACGAATACCGTGACAACCGCATCTACGGCCGGTTCAGCGTCAGGTTCTGATCGGGGCTGAAAACGCGCAAGACTGTCGCGCCCCCGGTTCCTGACCGGGGGCGCGATTGCGTTTGGCGGGGATCAGTTGGTCTGGGCGGACAGGGCGTCGTCGTCCTGGGTGAACGGGCGGTCGCGGTTCGCCAGCTGCTGCTCGATCCAGACGCCTTGAACGCGGGTCAGGCGTTCGACCGCTTGCACCGCGCCGCGCATGAAGGCGGCCGGCGTCTGCCCCGTCGCGGGCGGGACGACGGCGCCCTGATCGCCGTGGAGCAGGGTCGTGGCGTAGAGGTCCAGATGATGGCCCTGGCACCGGCCGTCGCGATAGGGGAACAGGCACAGGGTGTAGCGCTGCTCGACCCGGCCGGGGCGGCGCGGGGCGATGTCGGCGCGCCAGCTGGCGCCGTCGCAGACCGCCGCCCGAACCGGCCGCAGCCAGCCGGCCGGCGCGCGGGTCGTGGGACCTTGCAGGCCGGAACCGCCGGGCGCGGCCGGATCGATCAGGGTGAAACGGCCCGGCGTGCGGGGGATTTGCGCGAGGGGCTGGTTTCGGGCGACGACCGCGACGTCGGGGCTGGCCAGATGACGTTCCAGGGTTCGGGCGATCTCGCGCCCCGAGCGGGCGCTCTGGAAGTCGACGATGGCGTAGGCCTCGTCCAGGGTCTGGATCTGCGGTCCGGCGCTCGCGGCGCCCAGCGCGATCAGACCGACGAACGCCATCAGGGGTTTGTGCATCGTCATGCGCCATCAAGGTCACGACCGCCGCCCCTGTCAACGCCGCACCCTCAGGCGGCGTAGTATCTGCGATAGGCGTCGTGAGGATAGAGGCCATAGCCGTGGCCCTGCCTGGCCTGAACGCGGGCGTCGACCTGGGTCAGGCAGACGCCCAGCAGACGCGCGCCGGCGGGGTGCAGCAGGCGGGCGGCCGAGGCGACGGCGCGCGCGGGCGTGCGCCGCCAGCGCGCCACCAGCAGGACGGCGTCGGCCTTGGCGGCCAGCACGCGGGCGTCGGTCAGGACCAGCACGGGGGCGGTGTCGATCAGGATCAGGTCGAAGGCCTGACGAAGCTCGGCCAGCAGGGCGTCCATGGCCGGCGTCGCGAAGGCGTCGTCGGCCGACAGGCCCGAGGCGGCCAATGGCAGCACCTGCAGGCCTGACGCAGGGTCCAGCACCACGAGATTACGCCAGGCGGCGGCGCCATGCAGCACCTCGGCCAGACCGGCCGGGGGATTCAGGCCCAGCATCCGCGTGGCGCCGCGTCGGCGCGGGTCGCCGTCGATCAGCAGAACGCGCGCGCCCGACCGCGCCGCGACCCGGCCCAGGCACAGGGCGGCGGTGGTCTTGCCTTCGCCGGGCAGGGCGGAGGTTATGGCCACGATCCGGGCGCCGGGCGTCGCCAGCGGAACGACGGCGGAGGGCGTCGGCGACAGGCTGGCGCGAAGGGCGCGCACAGCCTCGGCGAAGACCGAGGTCGGGCGCTGGACGACCAGATCGATGGGGTGAAGGTCGTGCTCGTCCCCGGCGGCGACCGTGGCGGCCAGGGGCAGGGCGCCCAGCGGGGCCAGGTCCAGCCGCCGCTCCACGTCCTGGGGCGTGGACAGGCCCTGCTGCAGGGCGTTGGCAACCAGCACGGCGGCGACGGCGGCGCCCAGGCCCAGCACGACCGCCAGGGCCAGGCTGATGGTCAGGTTGGGCGCGCTGGGGGCGGTGGGCGGGGTCGCGCGCGAGACGATGCGGGCGTCGGCCTGTTCGACGCCGGTCTGGGCCCCGGTCTCGCGGTAACGGTCCAGGAAGGCGCGGTAGATGGCGCGCGCCGCCTCCGCCTCGCCCTCCAGTTCGCGCAGGCGGACGGAGGCGGCGTTGTTGTCGGCCAGGGCGTCGCGCGCCGTCTCCAAGCTGGACTGGACCGAGGCGGTGCGTTGGCGCGCCACCTGGGCCTGGGCGTCCAGGTTGGACACGACGCGGCGGATCTCGGCCTGGATCTGGGCGTCGATGTCGGCCAGTTCGCTGCGGGCGCGGACCATGTCGGGATGCAGCGGGCCATAGCGGACCGACAGGTCGGCGACGCGGGTGCTGATGGCGGCGCGCTGGCCGCGCAGGTTCTGCACCACGGGCGAGGTCAGGGCCTCGGCCACGTCGTCGCCGTTCGATCCGGCCGCCATCTGGGAACGGGCGGTGCGAAGGCGCGCGTCCTGCTCGGCCTGATGGGCGCGGGCGGCGGCCAACTGCTGATTATAGACCGAGATTTCCTGTTCGGTGAGGGTCGCGCCCTGGGCGCTGAGCAGGCCGTGGTCGATGCGATAGGCCGAGACGGCGGCGTCGGCGGCCTCGACCTGACCGCGCAGATCCTCCAGCCGGTCGCCAAGGAAGGCGTTGGCCTGGGCGTTGGCGTCGAATTTGGCGGTCAGCTGGGCGCGCAGATAGTGGTCGGCGAAGGCGTTGGCGATGCGGGCGGCCTTGGCCGGGTCGTCGGCGGTGAAGCCGACCGCCATGGAATAGGTCAGGCCGACGCGACGCACGGTCAGGCGGCGGCCCACGGCCTCGATCACCCGTTGGCGCGCCACGGCCGGGTCGGGCGCGGGCGGACCGCGGCCGGTCAGGCGGGCCAGCAGCGTGGGCCGAAGGACGGGGTTGAAGGCGGGGTCGCGGGTCAGGCCCAGGTCGTCCACGACGGCGGCGGCCAGTTGCGGCGAGCGCAGCACCTCGACCTCGGTGTCCACGATGGCGGCCTCGGCGTCCAGGGCGGACAGGACGGCGGGGCCGGCCACCACCTGGGCCTTGCGCGTATTGATCTTCAGGCTGGCGGCGGCGGTGTAGGCGGGCGGGCGGCCCAGCAGGACAGCCAGGACGATCAGGGCGACCACGGCCGCGACCCCGGCGAACAGGCCCGCGCGACGGCGAAAGCCGGCGATCAAGGCGTCGATGTCGATTTCGTCGGCTGCGGCGCGGTCGGCGGGAGCGGACGAGGGGTCGGTCAAGGTCATCGCGCCGCCGAACAGAAGTCGTCCGCATCAGTGGTGCGGTGTCGCGCGCAGGTTGTCAACGATCTCCGGGCGTTAGAAGCGCGCCGCCGCCGCCACGGTCAGCCGCAGGGCGCGATAGCGGGGACCGGGCGCGGCCCCGTTCGACACCTGGTCGATCCAGTTCAGATCGGCGGTCAGGCCCTGTCGGCGGTTCAGGCGATAGTCGGCGGCCAGGCCGACGCTGAACCGTTGATCGGTGCGGTCGCGCCCGACGTAGGCGTCATCGACATGGGCCGCCCGCGCCGACAGGATCAGGTTGCGCAGCAGTTCGTGGTCCAGGCTCAGAGACAGGTCGGTGCGCCGGGCGCCGGCCGCGCCGACCACTCCTGCATCGGCGACCGCGCGTTCGGCGGCCACGGAGACGGTTGTCAGGGCGGTGGGAAACCACGTCAGGCGCCCCCGGCCGCCGAAGCCGTCCAGATCGCCGAACCTCGGGTCGTCGAAGATCTGGCGCCGATGGCCCAGCGCGATGTCGCCGCGGATCAGTCCGCCCAATTCGAAGTCCACGCCCGCCAGGGTCTCGCGCCCGGTGGATGTGCGGTCGGGCCGGCCGGGAACGCGGCGATAGTCGCGGTCGTCGCCGGCGATTTGCAGATAGACCGCCGTCGCCGGCGACAGGGCGTAGGCCGCGCGGCCGGTCAGGGTCAGGGTCGTGCGGTCGCGGTCGTCCTGTTCGACCAGGGCGCCGGCCGCATCGGCGCCGTCGCGATAGTCGCGACGCTGCACCTCGGCGCTGGCGTCCAGGCGCAGGCGGCCGCGCGTCCTCTGGCCCGACAGCCGGGCCGAGACGCCGTCGAAGGCGACGGGGCGGACGGTCAGGGGATCGGCTCCAAAAGCGGTCCGGGCCTCATGCCCATGCTGCAGAGCAAGGCCCAGGGCCATGTGGGCGCCCTGAGTCACATCCAGGCGGCCGGCCCCGCCCAGGCGCCAGTTGGTCGTGTTCTCGCTTGAGACGTTCAGGTTCCGGTCCAGATCGAGCCGGGCATACCCCTGGACCTGGTGACGTCCCCAGTTCGAGCGGGCGGTGACGTCGGGCGTCAGGCGCAGGGTCGCGGCGGCCTGGACGTCGTTCTGGGCCGCGAAGATATTGTCGTCGAACACGGCCGCCGACTGCAGACGCGGCCACAGGGTGAAGCCTCCGACCCGCAGCCCCACGGCGTCATAGGCCGGCTGGGGCCGGTCGCGCACGGCCTGGCCACGCTGACGATAGAAGGGATCGGCTACAGCCGTCTGGGCGGCGGCCTGATCCGCAGCGAACAGGCCCAGGGATGCGGCGACGGCGGGACGGACGGCGCGTCGCATCACCCGGCGCGTCAGCCGTTCTGATACTGCCGCCACCAGGCCACGAACTTCTCCAGCCCGGCCTTGAGCGGCACTTGGGGCTGGTAGCCGCACAGGGCGTTCAGCTTGGAGACGTCGGCATAGGTGGCGGTGACGTCGCCGGGCTGCATCGGACGCATGACCTTTTTGGCCTCGACGCCCAGGGCCGTCTCCAGCGTCGAGATCATCTCCATCAGGCCGACCGGCTGACTGTCGCCGATGTTGTAGATCTCATGGGCGCCGGCGGCCGGCGGGCGGTCCAGCACGCCCACGATCCCGTCCACGATGTCGTCGATATAGGTGAAGTCGCGCGCCATCCGCCCCTCGCCATAGACCTCGATGGGCTCGCCGCGCACGATCTTCTGGGTGAAGCCGAAATAGGCCATGTCCGGCCGGCCCCACGGCCCATAGACGGTGAAGAAGCGCAGGCCCGACTGCGGAAAGCCGTAAAGCCTGGCGTAGCTCTGGCTCATCAGTTCGCACGAGCGTTTGGTCGCGGCGTAGAGCGAGACGGGATTGACGGTCGGATCGTCCTCTCGAAAGCCGGAACCCTCCAGCGGCCGGTCGCCATAGACCGAACTGGACGAGGCATAGACCAGATGGGTCACGTCATTGTGCCGCGCGGCCTCCAGCATCGACAGATGGCCGGCCAGGTTGGACCGCTCATAGGCGAAGGGATTCTCCAGCGAATACCGCACCCCCGCCTGGGCGGCCAGATGCACGATCCGCCGCACGCCCGCGTCCGCGACCAGGGCGCGCATTTGCTCGTGGTCGGCGATGTCGGCGCGCACCATGCGAAAGCCGTCGCGCCCCTCGAGCCGCGCGGCGCGGGCCGCCTTCAGGCGCGGGTCGTAATAGTCGTTGAAGACATCGACGCCGATCACCGGCTCGCCCCGATCCAGCAGGCGTTCGGCGACGTGCATGCCGATGAAGCCGGCCGCGCCGGTGACCAGGATCGGCGACCCCATCAGCCGCGCCCGACGCCCATATAGCGGAAGCCCCGGCTCTTCATGTCGTCGGGCCGATAGATGTTGCGCAGATCGACCAGCACCGGCTGTTTCATCAAAAGCTTGATCCGGTCCAGATCCAGGGCGCGGAACTGGTCCCATTCGGTGACCAGCACCACGGCGTCGGCGCCGATCACGGCGTCATAGGCGTTGTCCTTCATCTCCACGCCGGGCAGCAGTTTGGCGGCCTCGTGCATCCCCTCGGGATCGAAGGCCTGGACGTGGGCGCCGGCGGCGATTAGGGCGGGGGCGATGTCCAGCGAAGGGGCGTCGCGCATGTCGTCGGTGTTCGGCTTGAAGGTCAGGCCCAGCAGGGCGACGGTCTTGCCCGCCACGCTGTCGCCCAGGGTGGTCTCGACCCGGCCGGCCATGGCCTTCTTGCGGGCGTCGTTGACCTCGACCGTCGCCTCGATCAGGCGGGTCGGGGCGCCGTACTGCTGGGCGGTGCGGACCAGGGCGATGGTGTCCTTGGGGAAGCACGATCCACCATAGCCGGGGCCGGCGTGCAGGAATTTGGAGCCGATCCGCTTGTCCAGGCCGATGCCGCGCGCGACCTGCTGAACGTCGGCGCCGACCGCTTCGCACAGGTCCGCCATCTCGTTGATGAAGGTGATCTTCATGGCCAGGAAGGCGTTGGCGGCGTATTTGATCAGTTCGGACGTGCGGCGGCCCACGAACAGCAGCGGGCTCTCGTTCAGGTTCAGCGGGCGATACAGTTCGCTCATGACCTTCTGGGCGCGCAGCCCCACCTCGCCCTCCATGTCGTTGACGCCGATCACCACCCGGTCGGGGCGTTTGAAGTCGCCGATGGCGGCGCCCTCGCGCAGGAACTCGGGGTTGGAGACGACGGCGAAATCGGCGTCGGGATTGGCCTTTCGGATGATGGCCTCGACCTCGTCGCCCGTGCCGACCGGAACGGTGGACTTGGTCACGACCACGGTGAAACCGTCGATCAGTCCGGCGATCTCCTCGGCCGCCGCATGGACGTAGGACAGGTCGGCATGGCCGTCGCCGCGCCGCGTCGGGGTCCCGACGGCGATGAAGACCGCATCGGCGTTGCGAATGGCCTCGGCCCCGTCCAGGGTGAAGAACAGCCGCCCTTCGCGCACGTTCGCGGCGACCAGATCGTCCAGACCCGGCTCGTAGATCGGGATTTCGCCCCGCTCCAGCCGTTCGATCTTGGACGGGTCCTTGTCGATGCAGGTGACGACATGGCCGAAGTCGGCGAAACAGGCGCCGGACACCAGGCCCACATAACCCGTCCCAATCATCGCTACGCGCATCGAAATCCCTCATCAGCGGCGACCCGACCTTTAGCGGGGCGGCGCGCTTGGGGACAATGGCTTTTGGTTTCCAGGTGCAACGGGCCTGTAGCCGACGCGCCTCGTCGCCGGCTACAGGCGGAGAGGTTCAGAGCACGCCGATCATGGAGGCGACCAGCGGGTGGCGCACGATGTCCTGCTCGGCCAGGCGCACAACGGCGATGTCTGGCACGGCCTCCAGACGCGCCGAGATGTCCGACAGACCCGATATGCCGGGCAAGAGGTCCGACTGCTGCGGATCGCCCGTCACCACCATGGTCGAGTGCCAGCCCAGCCGCGTCAGCAGCATCTTCAGCTGGACGTAGGTGCAGTTCTGCGCCTCGTCCACGACGATGAAGGCGTTGTTCAGGGTGCGGCCGCGCATATAGCCGATGGGCGCGATCTCGATCAGACCCTCGGCCATCAGCGCCTTGACCCGCTTCATCGACAGCCGGTCCGACAGGGCGTCGTAGAGGGGGCGCAGATAGGGCGCCAGCTTGTCCTCCATGTCGCCGGGCAGGAAGCCGATGGATTCGCCGGCCTCGACCGCCGGACGCGACAGGACGATGCGCCCGACCTTGCCGGCCTCCAGCGCCTCGACCGCCTTGGCCACGGCCAGATAGGTCTTGCCCGTGCCTGCCGGCCCCAGCGCCATGACCAGATTGTGTTGGTCGATGGCCGCCATCAGCTCGCCCTGGCCTTCGGACTTGGGCTTCAGCGTCTTCAGATAGCCCTGGTCGCGGTCGTCGTTGGACGGATGGGGCGACCAGCCCGAGCGCGAGGTGTTGGGCGTATGGAGCCGGCGAACCTTCGACTCCTCGATGAAGTCACGCGAATCCAGGATGCCGTTTTCACGGGACTGACGCTTCGTAGCCGCACGCTTGGTCATGGACGCCTCCAGGGCATGAAAAAAGGCGGACCCGAACGGGCGCCGCCTTGGATGGGCTTGGGGAGGAAAGGGTCGCGGCCGCAACGCAGGCCGCCCGGATCGAGTGCAGGGCCGTCCGCAACGGGATCGACCCGCCGCCGAACAACCGAACCCGGATCCCAACGCGCCACGCACAAGCCCCGACGACTGACCGGACCGAACTTGATCCGGTTTCGGATTCGAGGCCGAAATGGCGACCCGCGAATCGCATCAACAGAATGATGCTATCGTGGTTAGCGTTCCGTTAAAGCCCTCGTTTTTCAAAGATTAGGTGGTGTTCTGATGACTGTTTACGCATTGGGCGACAGCAAACCTCAGCTTCCGCCGCAGGGCGAATACTGGGTGGCGCCAAGCGCATCGGTGATAGGGAATGTGATTCTGCACACGAACGCCAGCGTCTGGTTCGGCGCGACCCTGCGCGGCGACAACGATCCGATCACGGTGGGTCCCGACAGCAACATCCAGGACGGCAGCGTCCTGCATACCGACTTCGGCTCGCCGCTGACGCTCGGGCGCGGGGTGACGGTGGGCCACAACGCCATGCTGCACGGCTGCGAAGTGGGGGATTACAGCCTGATCGGGATCGGGGCGGTGGTGCTGAACGGCGTCAGGATCGGCCGCAACTGCATCATCGGCGCCAACGCCCTGATCACCGAGGGCAAGGTCATTCCCGACAACAGCCTGGTCATGGGCCAGCCGGGAAAGGTGGTGCGCGAACGCGACCCCGAACACATCGCCGTGCTGCAGATGTCGGCCGACCACTATGTGCAGAACTGGAAGCGGTTTGCGGCGGAGTTGCGCGCCTTATGACCCGCTGAGAACCGCCCGCGCCGCCGCCGCGTCGGCGTCGATCTGGGTTTTCAGGGCGTCCAGGCCGTCGAACGTCTCCTCGCCGCGCAGCCAGGCGATCAGCTGGGTGTCCAGCGTCTGGCCATAGAGGTCGCCGTCGAAGTCGAACAGCCACACCTCCAGCAGCGGCGTCTCCAGCGCATACATGGGCCGCACGCCCAGGCTGGCCACGCCGTCGACCACGCGCCCGTCCGCCAGCCGGCTGCGCGTCGCATAGACGCCGTAGGCCGGCCGCATATAGTCGCCCAAAGGCACATTGGCGGTCGGCACGCCGATGGTGCGGCCGCGCTTGTCGCCGTGGATCACCTCGCCCTGGATGGCGAAGGGGCGGCCCAGGATGGCGGCCGCGCGGGCCATGTCCCCGGCCTTCAGCGCCTCGCGAACGGCGCTGGACGACAGTTTCAGCCCATCGGCGTCGTCCAGACGCGGCGCCGTCGAAACGCCGAAGCCCAGCCGTTCGCCATAGGCGCGCAAGGCCTCGGGCGAGCCTGACCGCCCCTTGCCGAAGGTGAAGTCGAAACCGACGGCGGCGTGGCGGATGCCCAGGCCCTGGGCCAGCACCCGCTCGGCGAACTCGGCGTCGCTCATGCCCGCCATCTCGGCGTCGAAGGGCAGCAGATACAGGATGTCCACGCCCAGCGGCGCCAGGGCCTGGGCCATCTGGTCGGCGGTCATCAGGCGGAACGGCGCGGCGTCCTTCTGGAACCAGCGGCGGGGATGGGGATCGAAGCTGACCACGCCCAGCGGCGCGCCCAGCCGGTCGGCCGCCGCCTTCGCATCGGCGATCACGGCCTGATGGCCCCGATGCACCCCGTCGAAGGCCCCGACGGCGACGGCGGCGCCCTTTGCGGCGTCCGGCAGGTCGCGCCAGTCGCGAACGACCTGCATCAGCGCTGGGACGGTTTGCGCCGGCGCGGAACGCGGACCACGGCGACGCCGTCCATGATCATGGTCTCGCCCACGAAGCCCTCGCAGCTCAGCTTGACCCGCGCGCTTTCGGCCTCGACCTCGATCACCGTGATGACGATGCGCACGACGTCGTCGATCCGCACCGGCTGGTGGAAGGCCAGGGTCTGGGAGATGTAGATCGAGCCGGCGCCCGGCAGGATTGTGCCCACCACCGCCGAACCGAACGAGGCGCTGAGCAGGCCATGGGCGATCCGGCCGCGATAGGCGGTCTTTGAGGCGAAGGCCTCGTCCAGATGCACCGGGTTGAAATCGTCGGACGCCTCGGCGAACAGGCGGATGCGATCCTCCGTCGCCACGACGATTTTCTCGGCCGCCATGCCGACGTGAAGTTCGTCCAGGATGTAACCACCGGACGGATGCTGCTGAACCAATTCGACCATGATTGTGGCTTTAGCCGCCGTGCGACAAAATGGCGAGCCTTACCAGGCCAGTTCCAGCGCCGCGTAGCGCGCATAGGCGGTTTCGGCCTTCAGCAGGGCGCCGGCGCGGGCGGGGTCCAGCGATCCGTCCTCGCCCTTGGCCTGGTCGCCGTGGATGCCCTGGGCGATGAACAGACAGTCCAGTGCTTGCGCATTGGCGCCCATGACGTCGGTCACGACCCCGTCGCCGATGCACAGCACGCGCGAGCGGTCGACCGGGCGGCCCAGCAGGACCTCCGCCTCCTTGATCGCCAGGTCGTAGATGGGGGCGAACGGCTTGCCCGCCATGACCACGCGCCCGCCCTGCGAGGCGTAGAGGTCGGCCAGCGCCCCGCCGCAATAGATCAGCTGATCGCCGCGCTGCACCACCCGGTCCGGGTTGGCGCAGATCAGTTCGATGTCGCGCCCGGCGCCCACGGCGAACCGCGCGCGATAGTCTTCGGGCGTCTCGGTCGTGTCGTCCACCGGGCCGGTGACGGAGATGAAGGCGGCGTCCTCGGGCGAAGCGGCCCGCTCCAGCCCCAGGCCGGCGTAGAGGGGGGCGTCGCGTTCGGGCCCGACGATCCAGGCCGGGCCGGGCGCGCGCTTGGCCAGTTCCGCCCGCGTCGCGTCGCCCGAGGTGACGAAGGCCTTCCAGCTTTCACGCGGCACCCCCAGCCCGTCCAGCTGCGCGATCACGTCCGAAGCCGGACGCGGCGAGTTGGAGATCAGCACCACATGGCCGCCCTCGCGATTGAACCGCGCCAGCGCCTCGCACGGCGCCTTCCAGCTTTCGCGCCCATTATGGATCACGCCCCACACGTCGCAGAGCAGAATGTCGTAATCGCCGGCGACGGCGCCGAGGTGGGGCAGGGCGTGGGGGAGGGTCATGGGGCGTTGGTAGCCGCTGGGACGCGGAGGCGAAAGTCTCCTCCCCATGAAATGGGGAGGGACCGCGAAGCGTTGGAGGGGGTCTTGAAACGGGCTCGGCGCCTGTGATGCGGGATAAGCGCCTCCGTCACGGCGCGAAGGCGCGCCGCGCCACCTCCCCACGGAGTGGGAGGCACGGACTGTTTTAGCTAAACCGACGGCGCTGTTCGGCGCTGCGCAGGGTGGAGCGGAGGAACTCGGCTGGGGGGTCGGTTTCGGCCAGGACCTGTTCCTTGATGGCGCGGGGTTCGCCGAACAGGTGGCCCTGGCCCATCGCGACATCGAGTTCGAGGATATCGACGACCTGGCGTTCGTTCTCAACCTTTTCGGCGATGACCTCCACGCCGTAACGGCGGGTCAGGGCGGCGAAATCGGCGGCCTGGATGTCGGGCATGGAGCGCAGGGGGGCGCCGCCGTCCAGGTCCAGAAGTTGTTCGATCATCAGGTCGGCGGCGACCTTGATGAATTTGACGTCCGAGCGTTGCAGGTCGGCGAAGTCCAGGTCCAGCGTCTGGACCTTGTCCAGCGAGAAGCGGAAGCCCAGGTCGGCCAGCTTGGCCATGTTGCGCGCCTCGACCGCCCCGCGCGCGTCGAAGGTGGCCTGGCCCAGTTCGAAGATCAGGGCCTGGTTCAGGTCGCGGTTCTCGGACAGAAAATCCAGGAACTGCGGGAAGAAGGTCTCGTCGCCCAGCGAGGTCAGGGCCACGTTGCAGAAGACGCCAACCTTGCGGTCCTGGCGCGCCAGCCGTCGCACGATCTGGGCGCAGCGGAACAGCAGCAGATTGTCGATCGCCGGCACCAGCCCCTCGCCCTCGGCCAGCGACAGGTATTCCGCCGGCATCATCACCCGGTCGGTGGCGTCGCGCAGGCGGGTGAAGCTTTCGTAGAAGATGGTCCGGCGCTGCGGCAGGGAGACGACCGGCTGAAGATACAGGTCCACGCGCCCTTCGCTGAGCGCCTCGTGGATGGTGCGCAACAGGACGGAGGACTGGGCCTGGCGGCGGCCCTCGAAGGTCTCGACGCCGATGTGGGGCGCAGCAGACAGGCGTTCGTCGATGCTCTCGCTCATCTGCTGGACCAGGGATTCCAGCATCCGCACCTCGCCGGTCAGGGCGTCGGTGTCGGACAGGACGCCGCTCTCGATGGCGTGGGCCAGTTCGGTCAGGGCGCCCTGGGTCGATTCCATCGCATCGGCCAGCAGGCGGTGCGCCTCGCGGACCTGGGCGATCTCCTTCTTCAGGGCGCGACGGTCGGCGATGCCGGTGACGATGCCGTGGAAGGCGCCCAGCAGACCCAGCGCGCCCAGCGTCCCGGCCACGCCCGCGCCGATCCCCAGACCGGCGCGCCACAGGAAGGCGCCCACGGTCATGCCGAGGAACAGATAGGCGAAATACAGAAAGCCCGTGGTTACGTTGCGCATCGGCTGGCGGTCGGCCACTCCCGGATGGAATCGCCCGAGTATCAGGCTATCAATGTCATTCGGCTAGAGCGGGGCGATAAATATCCCCGCAGAAACATACGGGAAACGCAATGGAACTGTTCGATCTGACCGGCAAGGTCGCCATCATCACCGGCTCGTCGCGCGGAATCGGCAAGGCCATCGCCGAACGGCTGGCCGAACACGGCGCCAAGGTCGTCATTTCCTCGCGCAAGGCCGGGCCGTGCGAAGAGGTCGCCTCCGAGATCAACGGCAAATACGGTGAAGGCCGCGCCATCGCGGTTCCCGCCAATATCGCCTCCAAGGAAGACCTGCAGCGGCTGGTCGATGAGACCAACAGCGCCTTCGGCAAGATCGACATTCTGGTCTGCAACGCCGCGACCAATCCCTACGCCGGGCCGATGGCGGGCATCGCCGACGATCAGTTCGAGAAGATTCTTCAGAACAATGTCATCTCCAACCACTGGCTGATCCAGATGGTCGCGCCGCAGATGGTGGAGCGAAAGGACGGGGCGATCCTGGTGATTTCGTCCATCGGGGGCCTGCGCGGCAACGCCCTGATCGGCGCCTACAACATCTCCAAGGCCGCGGACATGCAGCTGGTGCGCAATCTGGCGGTGGAGTGGGGGCCGTCGAACGTGCGGGTCAACTGCATCGCGCCGGGCCTGGTGCAGACCGACTTCGCCAAATATCTTTGGGAGAATCCGGAGCTGCTGAAACAGGTCACCGAACCCGCCCCGCTTAAAAGGATCGGCCAGCCGGATGAAATCGCGGGCACGGCGGTCTATCTGTGCAGCCCTGCCTCGGCCTATGTGACCGGACAGACCCTTGTGGTGGACGGTGGATTGACGATTGCCTGGTAAGCGTAGCGATTGGCGACAGGATTTCGCCTGGCGCCTGGAAGCCTTCGGCTTTCAGGCGCTGTTCGGGTTTCTGCGGCTGTTGGGCGTGGAGCGGGCGTCCGCCCTGGGCGGCTGGCTGCTGCGCACCCTGGGGCCGCTGACGGGCACGCAGAAGACGGTGATCCGCAATCTGCGCATCGCCTTTCCCGACATGGATGAGGCCGAGCGCAACGCCCTGGCCCTGGCCCAGTGGGACCAGACCGGGCGCACCTTCGCGGAACTGGCGGTGATGGACCAGTTGACCCCCGAGGGTGGGCGGGTCGAGGTGGTGGGGCTGGAGCGGCTGCACGCCTTGCGCGATAGCGGCAAGCCGGCGGTGCTGATTTCCGGCCACCTGGCCAACTTCGAAGTGATGGCGGCGGTCATCATGGCGGCGGGCGTGCCGTGCCAGGTCACCTATCGGGCCGCCAACAACCCCTATGTCGACGCCCTGATCCGCAAGAGCCGCGAACGGTATGGCATCCGCCTGTTCGCGCCCAAGGGCGACGGGACGCGCGATCTGATGGCGGGGATGAAGCGGGGCGACTCCATCGCCCTGCTGGTCGATCAGAAATACAATCAGGGGCCGGAGGTGCAGTTCTTCGGCCAGCCGGTGAACGCATCCCCCGGCGCGGCGCGGCTGGCGGCGCGGTTCGACACGGTGATGCAGCCCCTTTCGGTGGTGCGCCTGCCCAACGCCCGGTTCCGGGTCACGGCGCATGAGCCGATCAGCGTCAGCCACAGCGAGGACAAGGCCGCCGACGTCCTGGCCGGGATCCAGGCCGCCAACCGCTTCGTCGAGGATCGGGTGCGCGCGCATCCGGTCGACTGGTTCTGGGTCCACAAGCGCTGGCCGGACAAGGTCTATGCGGCGCTGGATCGCCCCGCGTCCGTATAGCGCCGGAACGGCCCTTCGTAGTCCGCCAGGTCGCGGCGGCGGCGGCACGGGCCGACATAGTGTTCGGCCTTGATGAAGGCGCGGGGCCGCAGGATGACGGCGTTGATCCGGTCCAGCACGGCCTTGGCGGTGATCGGCTTGACGACGAATTCGTTCACCCCGGCGTCGCGCGCCTCATAGACGCGGGCGCGCTCGGAATGGCCGGTCATCATGATGATCGGCAGATAGGCGTTGGGGCTGTCGGGGCTGGTGCGGACCAGGCGGGTGAACGCGACCCCGTCCAGCGGGAACATGTTGAAGTCCACGATGGCCAGGTCGATCGGATGGCGACGCAGCAGGTCGAAGGCGGCCGCTCCCTCCTCCGCCTCCTTGACGTTGCGGATGTCGGCCGAGTGCAGGACGGCGGCGGCGATGGCGCGCATGTTCTGATTGTCGTCCACCAAAAGGACGTTCAGCGATTTCAGGGAAGACATCCGGCCCCTTCGTCAGGCGAGCGTTTTCGGCGCCTGGGCGCCCACCATCAGCGACGGGTCCAGATTGCGGTCGCGCCATTTCATGCGCCAGCACAGGTGCGGCCCCGTCGCGCGGCCGGTCATGCCGACGCGGCCCAGCGGATCGCCGCGCCGCACGCGCTGGCCCTGCCGCACGTCCAGCCGCGACTGGTGCAGATAGCAGGTGATCAGCCCCTGGCCGTGGTCGATCAGGGTCAGGCCGCCCTCGAAATGCATGTCGGGGCGCACGAAGGCGATGCGGCCGTCGGCGGGGGCGCGGATCACGCTGCCCTGGGGCGCCGCCAGGTCGATCCCGTAGTGGGGCCGGGCGGGCGTGCCGTTCAGGATGCGCTGGGCGCCCCAGGCGCTGGAGACGCGATAGCTGTCCAGCGGCCAGACGAAGCCGTCCTTGAAGTCGTCGGCGTCGATCCGGCTGGCGAAGCCCTCGGTCTTCAGGGCGATCTCGCGCTGGATGCGGGCCAGGAGCGCCGGGTCGCTGGGTTCGACGGTCGAGGGCGGCAGGCCGTTCACGCTGGTCGAGGGAAAGGCGTAGGCGGCGATGTCCAGCGCGCGCCGCGCCGAGCGGGCGCCGTCGGCCGACCGGACCTCGATCCGTGCGCCGGGGCCGGCGTCGCGGTCGAAGCCGATCACGAACAGGCCGGCGGCCGAGGCGGTGGTCAGGGCCTCGCCGTCCACGAAGACCAGGGCGCCCGGCGCGGTGAGGCCCAGCGCATAGCCCCCCTGACGCCAGGCCCCGTTCAGCGCCAACGGCAGGGCGTTGCGATCCTGCGCCCTCAGCGGCCCGGCGATCAGCCCGGCGCCGGCTCCCGCCAGAACGGCGCGGCGCGTGGCGATCATTTCGCCGCCGACTGAACGGTGATCTGGGCGGCGATGAATTCGGCGGGGCCGTAATAGGGCTGCTGGCGCGAGGGGCTCCAGTAGCGCAGGATTTCCAGCGGGATCGGCCGGTCCGTCACCGCGCAGCGCACGAAACGGCCCGGCTTCAGCACCGCGAACTCGCCGTCGCCATAGTGAAGAACGGCCTGGTCTGCAGCGGTCATGTCCATGCCCCGACGATAGCCCCGGCCCGCCCCGACGAAAAGAGCTTCAGGCCGAAGCCACCGCATCCGTGATCGGCCCGTCCGCGGCGGCGGGCCGCGTGGCGCCAGGCGGCGGGGGCTTGGGCCGTCCGCCCATCCGGTCGGTGAACAGGAAGACGAACGGGTTCAACGAGATCGACAGCAGGGCGGCGGCCAGGATCAGGTCGTGGGTCTCGCGACTCATGGCCCCCAGCGACACGCCCAGCGCCGCCAGGATGAAGGAGAATTCGCCGATCTGGGCCAGGGAGGCCGCCACCGTCAGGCCCGTGGGCCGGTCCAGCTTGAACGCCTTGGCGATGACCAGGGCGGCGACCGACTTGCCCACGATGACGATGCCCAGGACGCCCAGCACCGCCCAGGGCTGGCGCACCAGGATCATCGGGTCGAACAGCATCCCCACCGACACGAAGAACAAGACGGCGAAGGCGTCGCGCAGCGGCAGCGACCGCTCGGCCGCATTGTGACCCAGGGGCGAGGCGTTCATCACCAGCCCGGCCAGGAAGGCGCCGAGCGCAAACGAGTGGAACAGGAAATAGGCCAGCCAGGCGATGCCCAGCGCGATGGCCAGAACGCCCAGGGTGAACAGTTCGCGCGACTTGGTGTGGGCGATGCGGATCAGAAGCCAGGGAATGACCTTGCCGCCCACGACCAGCATCCCGACGACGAACAGCACGACCTTCACCAGCGTCAGGCCGACGTTGGTTCCCAGGGCGGCCAGGTCCGCCTGGGCGCCCGCCGGCGCCAGGATCATCGGCAGCATGACCAGGGCGATGACGATGACCAGATCCTCGACGATCAGCCAGCCCACGGCGATGCGGCCGATCTCGCCCTTGACCTGTTTGCGTTCCTCCAGCGCCCGCAGCAGGACGACGGTGGAGGCGACCGACAAGGCGAAGCCCATCAACAGAGCCTCGACATCGCCCAGCCCCAGCACGAACCGCCCCAGCCCCCAACCCAGGCCGGTGGCCGCCGCGATCTGAACCAGGGCGCCGGGAATGGCGACCTTGCGCACCTGCATCAGATCCTTAGGCGAGAAATGCAGCCCGACCCCGAACATCAGCAGGATGACGCCGATCTCGGCCAGTTGCGGCGCCAGTTCGGTGTCGGCGACGAAGCCCGCCGTATAGGGACCGACCACGATGCCCGCGACCAGATATCCCACCAGGGGCGACAGTCTGAGCCGATGCGCCAACATGCCGAACACGAAGGCCAGGACAAAGCCCCCGACCAGGGTGAGAATCAGGCTGTCGGCATGCGGCATCAGGGCTCCTGTCGCGGGCGGGGTCTCGGTTTTGGATTAGGCTTTGCAGTTGGGGCGCGAACGCGCGTTTGACAAGATGACGCAGTGTCGCGCGGCGGCGCTTTCGCGCAATGGAAGCGGAGGTGGTGGAGGGCTGGAGCCTCTCCACCACGCTCCGCGCGGTCCTCCTCCCACCGAAGCGGCGAGGGGGCGTCGCTGCGGTCAGGCGTGGGTCTGGTCCCAATGCCGAACCGCGTCGGCGTCGCGGGCCGAGAGGTCGGGGTAGGCGGGGTCGGAGCCGACGTCGGGGACGCGGCGCCAGGAGCGGGCGCATTTGGGGTGGTCGGCCAGGTTGACCGCGACCGTGATCGCTTCACCCCCCTCGACCAGTTCGGCGCCCGAGGTGCGGAAGATTTCCGCGGCGTCCAGACCTTCGAACGGCGCGAAGGCCGAGGCGGGTCCGGTGACGGCGGGCCAGGCGTCCAGGGCGCCGCCGATTAGCTTCTCCCGGCGGGCCGCTTCCAGCGATTCATTGACCACTTCGAGGACGGTGTTGATCGCGGACCAACGCTCGGCCTCGGCCGGGTTGCTCCACTCGGCCGGAGTCTCGGGGATCAACCGCGCGCAGTTCGTGCCGGCGTCGGGGAACCGGGTCGTCCACGCCTCTTCCATGGTGAAGGGCGTCAGCGGGGCCAGCCAGGCGGTCAGGCGGGCGAAGACCTCGTCCATCACGGTGCGGGCGGCGCGACGGCGGATGCTGTCGGGACGGTCGCAGTAGAGGGCGTCCTTCCTGATGTCGAAATACAGCGCCGACAGGTCGTTGGAGCAGAATTCCAGCACCGGGCGGACCACATCCTGGAAGCGGTATTCGGCGTAGGCCCGACGCACATGGGCGTCCAGTTCGTGCAGGCGGTGAAGAATGAATTTCTCCAGCGGCGGGAACTGGTCGTAGTCGGTCAGCCGCTCGGCCTCGTCGAAGCCGGCCAGGGCGCCCAGTAGATAGCGGACGGTGTTGCGCAGCTTGCGATAGGCGTCGACCGTGGTCTGCAGGATCTGTTTGCCGATCCGCTGGTCCTCGGAATAGTCGACCAGGGCCACCCACAGACGCAGGATGTCGGCGCCGGATTCCTTGATGACCACCAGGGGATCGGTGGTGTTGCCCCTGGATTTCGACTGTTTCTCGCCGTTCTCGTCCAGGGTGAAGCCGTGGGTCAGGATCGCCTTGTAGGGGGCGCGGCCGCGCGTGCCGCAGCCTTCCAGCAGGGACGACTGGAACCAGCCGCGGTGCTGGTCCGATCCTTCCAGATAGAGGTCGGCGGGCCAGTGTGCGGGACGATCGCCGACATAGCCGTTCTCGGGCAGGCGCGGGTCGAGCGTAAAGGCGTGAGTCGAGCCGGAATCGAACCAGACGTCCAGAATGTCTTCGATCTTCTCGTAGCGGGCCGGGTCATGGGCGCCCAGGAAGTCGCTGTCCGGCGCGGTGAACCAGATGTCGGCGCCGTGTTCGGCGATGGCGGCGACGATGCGGGCGTCGACCTCGGCGTCATGCAGGGGCTGGCCGGTCTGCTTGTCCATATACATGGCCAGCGGCGTGCCCCAGGCGCGCTGGCGGCTGACCAGCCAGTCGGGACGGCCCTCGACCATCGAGCGGATGCGGTTCTTGCCCGATGCGGGGTGGAAGGCGGTGTCGTCGATGGCTTGAAGCGCCGTTTCGCGCAGGGTGTCGCCGGACTTCAGCGGCTCGTCCATGCGGATGAACCACTGGGGGGTGTTCCTGAAGATGATCGGGGCCTTGGAGCGCCACGAGTGCGGATAGGAATGCTCCATCCGGCCGCGCGCCAACAGGTTGCCCGCCTCGATCAGCTTTTCCATCACCGCGCCGTTGGCGGGGCCGAACTTGCCGGTCTTCTTGCCTTCGGTTTCGAGGACTTTCAGGCCCGCGAACAGGGGGACATGGTCGTAATAGGCGCCGTCGGGATCGACGGTGTCGGGCACCTCGTGATGACCGTGGGCCTTCCAGACCTCGAAGTCGTCGGCGCCATGGCCCGGCGCGGTGTGGACGAAGCCGGTGCCGGCGTCGTCGGTGACGTGATCGCCCGCCAGCAGGGGCACGGAGAAGCCATAGCCGCTGTCCAGCGCCGCCAGCGGGTGGGCGGTCTCGAGGCCGGACGGATTGATGTCGTAGACGCGGGTCCAGGCGGCGATCTTGGCGGCCTTGAACACGTCCTCGGCCAGTTTGTCGGCCAGGATCAGGCGGTCGCCGGGCTTGGCCCAGGGGGCGAACTCAAGCCCTTCCTCCATGGCTGTGACCTCATACAGGCCATAGGCGATCTCGGGGCCATAGCTGATGGCGCGGTTGGCCGGGATGGTCCACGGCGTGGTCGTCCAGATGACGATGGATGGCGTGCTGGAGCGGAAGGCCAAGAGGTCGTCGGGATGGTCGTCGGACATGGCCGTGACCGGGAACTTGACCCAGATCGTGGGAGAAACATGGTCGTGGTATTCGATCTCGGCGTCGGCAAGCGCCGTGCGTTCGACCGGCGACCACATGACGGGCTTGGAGCCGCGATACAGCTGGCCAGAGTTCTTGAACTTGTGGAATTCGGCGACGATGGCCGCCTCGGACTTGAAGTCCATGGTGGCGTAGCGGTTGGCGAAGTCTCCGACGACACCCAGGCGGTGAAATTGATCGCGCTGCAGGTCGATGTATTTGCCGGCGTAGTCGCGGCAGGCGCGGCGGAACTCGTCCTTGGACACCTCGTCCTTGCGGCGGCCCTTGGCGCGGAACTGTTCCTCGATCTTCCACTCGATCGGCAGGCCATGGCAGTCCCAGCCGGGAACGTAGTCGACGTCGTAGCCCAGCAGGAACCGGCTGCGGACCACGAAATCCTTCAGCGTCTTGTTCAGCGCGTGGCCGATGTGGATGTCGCCATTGGCATAGGGCGGGCCGTCGTGCAGCACATAGAGGGGCGCGTTCTGCTTCTGACGCTCGGCGCGCAGGGTTCCGTAAAGGTCGCCCCACTGTTCCAGGATCAGGGGCTCCTTCTGCGGCAGGCCGCCGCGCATGGGGAAGGGCGTCTCGGGCAGGAAGACGGTGTCGCGATAGTCGCGGGCGGTGGATTCGGGGGCGTCGGCCATGGGTCGTCTCGGCGTATAGGTTGTCGTTCGCTGGTCTGTTCGCCCTGTCGCGCGTATCGCGGCTGTGGGGCTGTCGATCCCGGCGTGCACGGGGCCAGATGGCCCGGAAGCGCTACGCCGGGCGGCTAATCGAAATCAGGCGAAGAAGGACGCGGACGGTCATTGTGCGGGCGGTCTAGCAGACCGATGCGGCATTGCGCCATCCCGAAGCGCCGCCGCCATCAACGGAAACGAAAGGCTTTTGCCGTTTTGTGACGGCAGGATCGGCCGACATCTCGTTCAGCCGACACGATATTCGCTTGGGAGTTCCCGCCGATGCGGCTGCGGATCACGAAATGGATGCTGGGCCTGGCGGCCGGTCTGGCCGTGTCGGCCGGCGCCGGCGCGGCCCTGGCGCAATGCGGGTCGGGGTGCGAGCCGCCGCCCTGCACCTCATGCCAACCGCCCCCTCCGCCCGAGCCGCCCTGCGGCGGCGGCGGATGCGTTCCCGGCGGGAACCAGTGGAACAACAACGTCAACACCAACGTCAATGTGAACGTGAACGTCGGCGCGAACGCCAATGCGAACGCCGGCGCCAACGGCTACGCCAACGCCGGCGCGCGGTCGTATCTGAACGCGCGGGCGGGCGGTTTCGCGGGCGCCTATGGCGGGGGCGGAGGCGCGGCCTACATCAGCGTGGATCAGCCCTATCCGACCACGATCCAGGGGCTGGCGGTCGAGGGCATGGTCGCCCAGACCGTGCGCACCCCCTACAGCGCCTTCCGCAGCATGATGAAGCGCGTCGTGATCCAGGCCGTCTGCATCGACGACCGTCAGGTGCCGCACCCCGCATCGCAGGTGCGGCCGGACCGCGAGATCGCCGACGGATTCGAAGGCGAAATCTATCGCTGCCTGGCCGGAACCTGGCTGCAGGCGACGCTGGCGGACTATGAGGGGAATGTGAACTTCGACCACGGCACGACCCTGACCTGCCGCAAGCACGAGGCCCTGTGGTTCGGCAACGGCGGCAAGCTGGAATGCCGGCCCGAGAAGCCCGAGCGGGACTGCAACGAGCGTTCGCTGCTGCGTCGCTACGGCGCTGGGATCAAGATCCTGACGATGTATCGCGAAGAGGAATACACCGAATACCGCGAGGAACAGGTCGAGAGCGCGACCGTCCTGACCGGCGCCATCACCCTGGACGGCGGCGTCGGCGGCCGGGTGTTCTGAACGGCGGGTTGACGATCCCGTTCAGCCGCCGCTCAGGCGACGGATGACAGGATCGGATGCGTCGGCTCTTCGTCGACGATCCTGAAACGACTGGCCCCGGCCCGCGCGATGCGAGCCGGGGCCTTTTTGTTCGACCTACTGAGCGCCCTGGGCCGTGACGGTGGCGCGCCAGGCGGCGTCGGGCTTCAGATACTGGCGCGCCAGGGCCTGAAGATCGGCGGCGGTGACGGCTTCGAGGGTCGAGAGCTGGTTGCGCGTCTGATCCAGGCCCGCCGGATCGGACTGGGCCTGGGACAGTTGCGTCAGCCAATAGCCGTTGTCGGCCATGTTGCGGCGGATGCGCTCGACCGCCGGGCGACGGGCGCGGTTCAGTTCGTCCTCGCCGACCGGGTTGTCGCGCAGGTCGGCGGCGATGGCGTCCACCGTCTCGAACAGTTTGGGCAGGGCCGCCGGCGGCGTCTCGGCCGTCACGGCGATATAGCCATAGCCGGGGAAGACGTTCGACGAGGTGGAGCCGGCGCTGGGCGAATAGGCCAGCCCCTGCTTCTCGCGGATCTCGTCGTTCAGCCGCAGTTGCAGCACGTCGGACAGGATCGACAGCTGACGCGCGGTCTTGCGGTCGTGGACCTGGTCGGTGGTCGGCCAGGCGACGAAGCCCAGCGCCTGTTCGGCCGGGCCGGTGTGGTGCAGCTGGACCGGCGTGGTCGTGGGGGCGGGGAACTTGCGCTGGGCCGAACCGGCGGACGGCGTGGGAGCCGCGCCGCGCGCGGGCAGGGCGCCGAAGGTGGCGCCGACCGCGGCGATGACCGCGTCGATGTCCACGTCCCCGACCACGGTGATCTCCACCGGACCCTGGGCCAGGGCCGAACGGACCCCGTTTCGCACGTCGTCGATCTGGATGGCGGCGACCTGATCGGCGGTCGGAGTGGTTTCACGCGCGTCGCCGCCGGCCAGGAGGCCCGAGGCGTCACGCTGGAAGACGCCGCGCGGGGTGGCGCCCAGCTGGGCCAGGATTTGCGGGAACAGGGCCTTGGTCTGTTCGAACGGCGCGGCGCGCAGGCCCGGATCGGTCAGATAGGCGGCCAGAACCTGAAGCTCCAGCTGCAGGTCGGCGGGCTTGGTGGCGCCGGAGAAAACATAGGCGTCGGTCGCCTGATTGACCGAGGCGCTGTAGGTGCGGCCGCTGAGGACGCGGTTCATCTCGTCCAGGCTGAGCTTGCCCAGGCCGCCGGCGGTCAGGATGGTGCTGGCCATCGACACGGGCGACAGCTGGTCGGCGGGCAGACCCAGTTCGCCCAGGCCCGTCCGGGCGCTGACCAGAACCTGATCGGCGCGGAAGTCGGTCTTCTTGATGTTCAGCAGCGTGCCGTTCGGGAAGCGGACCAGGGTGGCGCCCAGATCGGCGATCTCGCTGCGGGCGGCCGGCTGGGCCGGGGCGCCGAAGCTGTCATAGGGCCATTTCAGCTCGGCCTCGGCGGCGCGGGCCTGGACCGGGGTGTTGCGCGACGCCTCCAGCGCGGCGGTGACGGCGGCCTCGCCGCCCTCGACCGGAACCGGAGAGCTGAACAGGACCAGCGGACCCTGACCCTCGAACACCGCGCGGGCGGCCTGGTCGACCTGGGCGACGGTCAGGCCGTCGACGGCCTTGTTGAACAGGTCCAGATTGGTCTGGGGCGCGCTGAAGACCTGATCGTCGTTCACCGCGCTGAGCAGGGCCGAGGCCAGGGTCGAGGTGGAGCGGGTGGCGGCCGACGCCACGGCGTTCTGAAGCGCGGTGCGGGTGTTGACGATCTCGCGCTGCAACTCGGCCTCGGTCACGCCGTATTGGGCCAGACGGCGGC
This sequence comes from Brevundimonas sp. UBA6550, assembly GCF_002434505.1. Taxonomy (GTDB): domain Bacteria; phylum Pseudomonadota; class Alphaproteobacteria; order Caulobacterales; family Caulobacteraceae; genus Brevundimonas. Next base: position 6,179 of record NZ_DJKE01000001.1, on the reverse strand, counting down.
TTTCCTGTTCGACCGTTTCCAGCGCGCGTTTCCAGCCGCCGGGATTGAAGGCGACCGAGAGAGTGCCGGCGTCCAGACTGTCGAACAGCGACTGATAGCCGGCGCCGGCCCCGATGAAGGGCGGGTTGTCGGCGCGGGCGATCTCGCCCAAACGGCGGTTCAGCACCGCCATGCCCAGGCCGCGACGGATGTCGGCCTCGCGCTCGGCCACCGTGTCGGGGTTCAGGTCGGGGGCCTTGATCCAGTTGATCTGGATGGAGGACTGGATGCCGGGTTCGACGATGATGCTGGTCTGGGGCTGGCGGGGCGCCACGACGCCCAGATCGGGCTCGGGGCCGTCCGGGGCCTTGGGCGTCCAGTCGGCGAAGGCGGCGCGCACCTTGGCCTCCATCGCGTCCACGTCGAAGTCGCCCACGGCGATGAAGGTCGCGCGCGAGGGGCGGTAGTAGGCGTCGTAGAAGTCGACGAACCGTTGACGCGGCGCGGTGCGGATGACGTCCAGGTCGCCGATGGGCAGGCGCTGGGACAGGCGCTGGCCGGGCGCCAGCAGGCCCAGCTGGGTCTTCAGCACGCGGAACTGCGGCGTGTCGCGGGTGCGTTCCTCGCCGACGATGACGCCGCGCTCGGAATCGATGGCGTCCGGCGCCATCAGGGCCGCCGACATCATCTCGCGCAGGATGTGCAGGCTGGGGTCGACGGTCTCGTCCTTGGTGTTCGGCAGCTCCAGCATATAGGCGGTCTGGTCGAAGCTGGTGAAGGCGTTGGTGTCGGCGCCGAAGGCCAGACCCAGCCGCTCCAGAATCCGCATCATCTCGTTCTCGGGCACGTCCTTGGTGCCGTTGAAGGCCATGTGCTCCATGAAGTGGGCCAGACCCTTCTGGTCGTCGCGCTCCATCAGCGAGCCCGCGTCGATGCGCAGGCGGAACGACGCCTGACCGGGCGGGGTCGCATTCTTCAGCAGGGCGTAGCGCATCCCGTTCGGCAGCAGGCCGTAGCGGACGGCGGGGTCGGCCGGGATGTCGCTGGCCGCCTGGGCCCAAGGGTTCGAAGGCGCGACCTGGGCGGTCGAGCCGGCGACGGGCGCCGCGCTTTGCGCATTGGCGATGGAGACGAGGCCGGCCGACAGGGCCAGGCCGGAAGCCGCGACGAGCAGCAGGCGACGCGCAGAACGCATGGAATCACTCCGAAACCGCAACCCCCGATGGCGCGACGATATCTGGAGTAGGGGAGGGCGCGGCAGGCGGCAAGCGCCTTCGGGGGGATGGTTGCCGCAGGCTGAAAACCGGCTGCGAAACGTCGATGTATCGGCTAGGCTGACGGTCTTACTCGCCAAACGACGCCGGGGCGCCGCTATCGGGACGTAGGGATGAAGATTGCGATTCTGACCTTCGACGGATTCAACGAACTCGATTCCTTCATTGCGGCCGGGATTCTCAACCGGATGAGGGCTAGGGGTTGGTCCGCCCAAATCACCTCGCCGACGGACGAAGTGACCTCCATGAACGGCGTGACGATCCGGCGCCAGCAGCCGATGCGTTTTGCTGAGACCGCCGACGCCGTGCTGATCGGCAGCGGGATCAAGACGCGCGAGATTGCGGAAGACGCGGACTTGTTGGCGTCGATCCGGCTGAATCCCAAGCGTCAGTTGGTGGGCGCCCAATGTTCGGGCACGCTTTTGCTGGCGCGGTTGGGGCTGATCGGCGACCTGCCCGCCTGCACCGACCTGACGACCAAGCCCTGGGTCGTGGAGGCGGGCGTGACGGTGATCGACGCGCCCTTCATGGCGCACGGCAATGTCGCTACGGCGGGCGGATGTCTGGCGTCGCAGTATCTGGCCGCATGGATCATTGCGCGGCTGGCCGGCGAGCAGGATGCGCGCGAAGCGATCCACTATGTCGCGCCCGTCGGCGAAAAGGCGCTGTATGTCGATCAGGGGATGGCGGTTGTCAGGCCGTTCGTCGGCAGCGCGGCCGGCGACAGGACGGCGGCAGCCTAGCCGCCCGGACGGCTGATGTAGAAGGTGGCGGTGTTGCCCACGGCGTTGGCGCCGACGACGGCTGTGCGGCCGGAGGCGACCGTGGCGTTGGCGTTGGCGGTCACATTGCCGCTGTTGGTCTGGGTGTTGGTGATGTTGACGTCGCCGCCGCATTGCGAGCAGGCGTAGCCCGTCACCGCATTGCCGACGGCATCGGCGCCGACATAGGCGTCATAGCCGTTGACGCCGACATAGGTGGCGGTCGCCTCGACCCCGCCGGTGTTCAGCTGGGTGTTGTCCAGCTTCAGATAGATGTCGTTGTTGCCGGCGACCGTCTCGTTGGCGACGCTGTGGGCCCCCAACACGGTCTGGCCCTGCAGGTTGGTCTGGACGCGCGCGTCCGAGCGAACCCGCCCCGCGTTGGACTGATCCACGTTAGCCAGCATGGAGCCGCCGGCGTTGGTCATGATCGCCTGATTGGCGCCGGCGTTGGCGCTGGTCGTCAGATCCCAGGCGTTGTCGACATAGACGTCGGTGCGGGCCTCGACGGTAGAAGGGGCGTTGGACTGGCGCACCGCCAGATCCTGGTGCGAGGCGCCGGTGGTGTTGGTCTGGACGACATTGGCCGCCGACTGGGCGGCGAAGACCGCGGGGGCGGGGATGTACTGCACATCCGCGACCGTCTCGGAAAAGACGGTGGTCTGGGCGCGCTGGTCGATGACGCCGGTCAGGGACGAGGAGGGGCCGCCCATGGCCACGGTGTTGGCGGTCGCGGCGCTGGAGGCGAAGCCGCCTTGCAGCATTCGGCCGGTCGGAGCGCGCACGACGGTCTGGGCGCGAACCTCGGCGCCCGTGGTCGATTGAGCGGCGTCCACGGCGAAGGTCGCGCCGTTGGTCGTGACGCCCAGATAGTTGCCGCGCGCCTGTGTGGTCACGCTGACCTGGCCGTCCGCTGCGCCATTCAGAGCGACATTGCCGCCAGCCCGCGCCGAGCCCGTCATGGTCTGGCGCGACACCAAGCCGGCGGACGCAGCCGTCACCCCGCCCGCGAGGGAATTGCCCTGGGCGCTGGTGGTGACGGTCAGCTGATCGACCGTCAGGTTCAGATCGACCTGGCCCGTGACGTCGCCGGACTGGGTCTGGCGGCTGAAACAGGCCTCGCCCAGAGCGGGATCGCAGGCCGGGGTCTGCTGTGCGCTCGCCTCAGTGGCGAGTGCGGCGAACGTCGCCGTCGCGGCCATCATGCCAGCGAGACGGATCGGCGCGGGTCTGGCCATTGTTCGTCTCCTGTGTGGGATAGGCCGGGTAATAGCCGCCGGTAGGACCGACGGTTGAGCCGCCGAGGGGATCGTTGGCGGGGTTGAGGCAGATTTCGGGGCCGGGCGCCCCATAGAGGTTGGCCATGAATTCGACCGTGGCGCGTTCGACCAGGGCGCGGACGGCCAGTTGCACCGGCTCCATCCCGCCGGTCCCGGCCGAGATGTCGAAGACGTTTCCGTTCAGGAAGTCGAAGACGCCGGCCGAAATCTCGCGGCCGATGATCTGCTTCTGATAGGAGACGACATCCACCACCTCCAGCGTGGTGGTCTGCACCAGGCGCAGGTCCATGGCGATGTTCATCACATAGACGCGGTGGTTCAGCATGGTCGAGCCGGGACGGGCGGAATCCACCTCGCCCTGGCCGATGTCGATGCCGCCGGAGCGGATGTTGTAGTTCACCTCGGTGATGCCGCCGACCACGTAGAAGTCCGAGCCCGGCACCTGACCGGCCAGGATGCGGCGGTACTGGGTGTCTTCCGGGCCCTGGGCGTCCGGCGCATTGTCGCCGATCAGCTTGTTGTTGGCGTAGCGCAGCTCAAGCTCGGAAACCGAGGTGTCGTAGCGTTCGACGATGCGCGCGCCGGCCTTGGCGAGGGCCGAGTTGGCCATCAGCGAGGCGCCGCCGGTGATCTGGCGCCCGCCGTCGGCCGAGACGGTGCCGGTGTAGTCGCTGATGCGACCCACGGCCATGCGCGGCGAGGGCAGGTTGTAGCGACGGGCGTAGTCGGCCAGGCAATAGAGGGCGGCCGAATAGGGCGTCGGATTGGCCGTCACCGGCGCATTGCCGATGGGGGTGGCGTACTGGCCCGACGGCCCGGCGACCGGGCTGACGCAGCCGGCCAGCAGAAGGGCGGCGGCGGAGGCTGCGGCCCCTCCCTTGATCAGATGGCGACGGCTCATGGCAGGTTGATGTTCCCGTTCAGGGCCGTGCCGGCGTTGACGGCGCCGGTGTTGGTCTGGTTCGAATTGACGATCACGGTGTTGCGGTTGCCCTGAACCACCACGTTCAACTGGTTGCCGATGGCGGTGGAGCCGCCGATGGCCGTGCCGCCGTGGTTGGACGAGCCCGCGCCCGCATAGGCCGAGGCGACCCCGCCGGACTGGCTGGAATAGGAAGAGGCGCCGGACTGGATGATGCCGTTGACGATCAGGCGATTGCCGTTGGCGTCGCGGGTCGAGCCCGTCGTGGCGTTGGTGGCCGCCGAACGGGCGCCGCCATAGCCTTGCTGAAAGCGGGATGCGCCGCCCGAGCCGTTCGATTGCGCGACGGCCGGAACGCTGGCCAGGGCCGCGACGGCCATGACGGCGGTGGTTAGGGAGAGCCTCTTGACGGGCACTGGTCGGTTCCTCGCGCAGACAGACGACGGACCCCCGTTCGGCGATCCGCATCGGACCCTTGCATTAAGGTTATTAAGAAGCGCTTGATGTCGCGAAATCCCTTGCGCATCTGTGGCTCATGTCAGACGCGCCCGGTCGATTCGAAGCTCCCCCGCCCGTAAGGCCGCCGCGCGAGCCCCTGTTCAATGTGCCGCTGGTCGCGCTGCTGATCGCCGCTTCGATCCCCTTGCTCTATCTCTTTCAGCGCGACCTGCCCGACATGGGCATGAGCATGGCCTTCGCCCCCGTCGATCTGGAAGAGGGGAGGTGGAGCGGGCTGCTGACCGCCATGTTGCTGCACGGCGGGTGGGCCCACGCCTGGATGAACGCCGTCGGCGCCCTGGCCTTTGGCGCGCCGGTCGCCCGACTGTTGGGGGATCGGATCGGGCCGATGGTGTTCCTGCTCTTCTATGTGGCGTGCGGCGTGCTGGCGACGCTGGGTTATGGGCTGATCCACTGGGGATCTGGCGCGCCTATGGTCGGGGCGTCGGGGGCGGTGTTCGGCCTGATCGGGGCGGCGACGCGGCTGATGGGCGTGCCGCCCGGCGGCGGCGTGCTGGCGCTGACCGATAGACGAGTGGTCACCGCCTCTCTGGCCTGGATGGGCGTCAACGCTCTGACCGGACTGATCGGCTTTGCGCCCGGCGCGGACGGGGCGGGCATCGCTTGGGAGGCCCATGCGGTCGGTTTCGTCGTCGGCATTCTGGCCATAGGCCCCTTGGCGCGTGCGTTCGGCCGCGGGGTGGAGCGCCGGCCCGCTCACGGCTGATCCCCGGTTTGCCTCTGCCGCCGGGTTGAGCGATCATCCGGCGCAGATGCGGCCCTGTCGCCATCCCGGCCCTGCGGTCGCTTCTCTATCGCCAGAGAAGGAGCCGCGATGTTCGTCGCCGAAATCCTCAAGACCAAGGGAAACGCCGTCTTCTCCATCGCGCCGGAGCGGACCGTGGCCGACGCCTGCGCAGCGCTGGAGGAGAGACGGGTCGGCGCCCTGGTCGTCTGTGACGGCGACCGGGTCGCGGGCGTCTTCTCCGAACGGGACGTGGTGCGCGCCCTGGCGGCGGACGGGGCCGCCGCTCTCAACCGGCCGGTCGCCGAATATATGACGGCCAAGGTGATCTTCGCCGAACCCAAGGAAGAGATGTCGGCCCTGATGAGCCGGATGACCGACCGGCGCATCCGGCATCTGCCGGTGCTGGAGGGCGAACGCCTGGTCGGCGTCATCTCCATCGGCGACGTGGTGAAGTGTCAGATCGCCGAACACGCCCAGGAGGCCGACAGCCTGCGTTCCTATATCGCCGGCTGAAGCGGGGGCGGCTGCCGGCGTGTGACGGTTTGACGACCGTTGTGTTGCCAGTTTTTTCGAGAATCCCGACGATTCTTCTTGCTGCGAAAAAGGGCTGCCCGTATAGGGCTGCCTCGCTCGGAAACGGGCCGGCCTGCGGGGCCTTGGGGACTGGGTTTCCGGGGTTTTCGAGGGGAAGAAAGAGTTGAAAAACTTCTTGCTTTC
>NZ_DJKE01000005.1 GCF_002434505.1 Brevundimonas sp. UBA6550 | reverse complement strand
GAGTGGTCCTGGTTCGATCGGCTGATGAAGACCTGAAGCTGGGCGGGCGTGACCTCGGTCGTCATCAGCGCGCCGTCGAAACGGACGATGGAATCGAACACGTAGCGGCTGATCGGACCGGCCGGGGCGGCGTTGCCCAGGGTGGTGTGGCCGATGAAGCCGGCGTGGGCTCCGGCCGCGCGCGCCATGCCGGCGGCGATCACGCGCCCCGTGTCGCCGAGCGACATCGCGCGGCGGCCCGTCCAGAGCACCGTGCGTTCGTCGGGCGTCAGTTGGTCCGCGAGCGTCTTCGTCGTCAGAGCCGCGAGGGCGGGAGAGGCGGGGCCGTTGGTCAAAACCGGATGGGAGGCGGCGGTCACGGAACCGTCCGCTGCGAACGCCGCGACCGTATAGGCGCTGGTGAACGAGCCCGTGTGCACATAGGCGCTGGCGCCCTGCCGGTGCTGGAACAGCAGGTGGTCGTGACCGCCCACCATCAAGGCGCCCTCGGGCAACAGCGGCAGAATGTCCCGATCCGCGACCACGCCCGCGTGGCTCATGACCATCACCTTGTCCGCGCCGGAGAGCCTGTCGGACAGGTTCGCGCGCGCCCAGTCGACAGCAGCCGGGATCGAGAGCTGGTCCCGCGACGCCTTGGGATAGGTGTTCATCGAATTGGTCGCCATGCCGACGACCCGCAGCCGATGATCGCCGAACGGCAGCGTCGCTGTGGGCGAGGCGTAGCCGGCGCCGGTGCGCGTGTCGCTGATCGTGCTGACGACGTGCAGACCCAGACCCTTCATTCGGGCGACGACGTCGGCCAGGTCCGGCGTCAGATCGTTGTCGTGGTTGCCCAGGTTCACCACGGTCGGCGCCAGGGCGGGCAGGGCGGCCAGAAACGCCCAGTCCACCGCGCCGTCCGAACGCTGGGCCACGACGTTGCCCTGTTCGAAGATGTCGCCATTGATGGCGATGACATGTGGAACGGGATGCGACCGGATCTCGTGTTCGAAGGCCGCCAACAGGTAGGGCGTCCGCTCATAGGCGGAATGAAGGTCCGATACGGCCAGAACCCGGCCGATGACCGGCCGAGCCTTCAGGCCCGCCAACCCCGGCGCGACGGTCGCCGCGGCGGCGAACTGCAGAAGCCGACGACGGGAAGGCGCGATCAGGGCCATGCTTGCTCCAGGCGATGTCCGGGAAGGCGCGGAGCATCACTCACGCACGAACCGAGTTTCGCACCGGGAAGGCGCCGGTGCAATGCGATCCCGCAATGATCCGGCCGTTCGAAGACAGATTGTCACAGAGCTGTGGCCGCGTCTTCAAATGTTCAAGAAACAGGGCGTGGTCGCCTCTGGCGGTGGAGACGGCGAAGCTTTAGGGCGTCGCGCGACACGTCCTCCCCCTGTCGCCAAGGAATCTTCTTCATGCTTCGCCAAGCCCTTTTGGCCGCCACCGTCAGCGGCGTCGCCCTGCTGAGCGCCGGCGCCGTTTCGGCCCAGACCGCCCCGAACACCCAGACCGTTCCCGCCGCCGCCGAGCCGGCCGGCGTCGACGACATCGTGGTCACCGCCCAGCGCCGCAGCGAGAACATCCGCGACGTGCCGTTCGCCGTCACCGCCCTGAGCCCGCAGACGCTGCAGGAGGTTTCGGCCGGCGGCGCCGACATCCTGTCGCTGTCGGGCCGCGTGCCCAGCCTGCAGGTCGAAAGCTCGAACGGCCGCTATGCGCCGCGCTTCTATATCCGCGGCCTGGGCAATGTGGACTTCGACTTCACCGCCTCGCAGCCGGTGTCGGTCGTGCTGGACAATGTGGTTCTGGAAAGCGTCTATCTGAAGGGCTTCCCCCTGTTCGACGTGCAGCAGCTGGAAGTGCTGCGCGGACCGCAGGGCACGCTGTTCGGCCGCAACACCCCGGCCGGCGTGGTCAAGATCGACACCGTCAAGCCGTCGGACGAATTCACCGGATTCGGCTCGCTGACCTATGGCAACCTGGGTTCGACGCGCGCCGAGGCCGCCGTCACCCTGCCGGCGTCGGATACGCTTCAGGTGCGCGGCGCCATTTTGTGGAACCACCGCGACGACTGGGTGAACAACGCCTACAATCCGTCGTTCGCCAATCCCGACAAGGATGACCTGGGCGGTTTCGACGACCTGGCCGCGCGCGTCCATGTCGCCTGGACCCCGACCGATCGTCTGTCCACCCTGCTGACGCTGCAGGCCCGCGACTATGACGGCACGGGTACGATGAACCGCGCCAACGCCCTGACCAAGGGCTCCAACAAGCTGAACGACAACTTCGACCGCGACACCGTCTATTACGACGGCGGCCGCAACAACTTCCAGAAGCAGAAGACCACGTCCGAGTCGCTTCAGGTCGCCTATGACTTCGGTCCCGCCACCCTGACCGGCATCGTCGGCTCCTATCAGGGCTGGTCGCAAGGCGACGGCGACATCGACGGCGGCGTGGCCTCGGCCCCGGCGACCGCATCCTACAAGACCCCGTTCAACTCCGAGACCGGCACCCTGTCCAGCGACCTGCTGCAGAACACCTATGAGCTGCGCCTGGCGTCGAACGGCGACGGCCGGGTCGGCTGGCAGGTGGGCGCCTTCTACTGGGACGAACGTTTCAACCTGGTCAGCGGCACGTTCAACGGCGTGGGCGGCGTGCAGCCGACGCGGGTGACCGACATCGTGCAGAAGTCGGATTCCTGGTCGGTGTTCGGCCAGGGCAGCTATAAGGTGACGGACGCCCTGAAGGTGACGGCGGGCGTCCGCTACACCGACGACAACCGCCACTACGACGGTCGGATCGTGCTGGGGAACGGCGCAGGCGGCACGGGCGCCGTGTCGGTCGGCGATCAGCAGGTCAGCTGGGACGTCAGCGCGGTCTATCAGGTCAACGACGACCTGAACCTGTTCGCCCGCGTGGCCAAGGGGTATCGCGGCCCGTCGATCCAGGGGCGCAACCTGCCGGTCCTGACCACGGCGGATTCGGAGACCGTGATGTCCTACGAAACCGGCCTGAAGGCGCGGATGATGGACGGACGCGCGCGCTTCAACGCCACCGCCTATGTCTATGAAGTCAGCGACATGCAGTTCACCGCCATCGGCGGCGCGGACAACTCCAACCGCCTGATCAACGCCAAGAAGGGCGAGGGCTACGGCCTGGAGCTGGACGGCGACATCTATCTGGGCGCGGGCTTCAGCCTGGCGGCCGGCGGCGCCTGGAACCACACCGAGATCAAGGACAAGGACCTGCTGGTCGCCGTCTGCGGCTCCAACTGCACCGTCACCGATCCCATCGTCATGGTGGGCACGACCCGGCGCGCCGCCATCGACGGCAATCCCTTCCCGCAGGCGCCGGAATACACCGCCAATCTGACGCTGAACTACGTCAGGCCGCTGGGGGCCGACACCGAGCTGTTCGCCTCGACCGACTGGGTCATGCAGAAGAACTTCAACCTGTTCCTCTATGAATCGGTCGAGTTCATGCAGGACACGCATTTCGAAGGCGGCCTGCGCGCGGGCTGGCGCGATCTGTCGCGCGGTATCGAAGCCGCCGCCTACGTCCGCAATCTGACGGACGAAGAGAATGTGATCGGCGCCATCGACTTCAACAACCTGACGGCCTTCGTCAACGAACCGCGCACCTATGGCGTGCAGTTGACCAAGCGGTTCTGAGGTCGAAACAATCTGACTGTCCAAGGAAGGCCGCCCTGTTCGCAGGGCGGCTTTTTCCTTGCCGCGGCGGCTATTGCAGCGCCCACCTCAGCGTGACGCCGAGGGTGCGGGGGCGCAGCGGCGTGACGGCCTGGGCGTCGGGCAGGCGGAAGGGGTCGCTGTAGGCGAAGGTGTTGGCCTTGGTGTCGAACAGATTGTCCACGAAGACGGTGGCCACCCAGGGCGCAGCCTCCACGCCCAGCGACAGCCGACCGGTGGCGTAGTCGCCCATGCGGTGCTGCTGGCGGCCGTCGAAAGTCAGGCGGGACGCGCCGACATAGGACACGCCGCCGTCGGCGATCAGTTGCAGACGATCCGTCAGGGGGCGGCGGTAGGTAAAGCCCAGGTTGGCCGAGGCCTTGGGTACGCCGGGCAGGCCGGCGCCTCGCTGGGTTTCGAACCGACTGGCGGGATCGGTGATGCGGGGATCGGCGATCAGGCCGTTGGCGAAGACCTCCAGCCCGTCGGTGGGCCGCCAGTTGGCCTCGGCCTCGAAGCCGATGTCGGCGCCGTCCCCGACATTGACCACATAGGCCAGGCCGCTGGGCAGGAACTGATCGCTCTGCACGTCGCGCCAGCGGGCGGCGTAGACGGCGGCGCGCAGCCGGGCGCGGCCGTCGGCGGATCGGACCTTGGCGTTGAACTCCAGGTTCCACAGCGAGTCCGGGCGATACTGGCGAGCGGGCGAATCCGCCAGGCCGCTGAAGTCCTGACCGATGACGCCGGCGGTGTTGAAACCGCCCGCGCGCCGGCCGTGGCTCAGCTGCGCCGACAGATTCACACGGTCGCTGGGCTGCCAGGCCAGGGCCAGCTTGGGCGTCAGGCCGGACGACGATCCTTGGCCATCGAAGTTGCGCATGCGCGTCCGCTGGCGCACCTGGGAGGTGGTGTCGTAGTCCAGGGTGTAATAGCGGGCGCCGGCGGTCAGGGTCAGTTTGGGCGTCACATCCCAGGCCGCTTCGCCATAGAGGGCGGCCTCCTGCAGGGTGTCGCGGCGCTTCTCGGCGTAGAGCGCCAGCGGTTCGGGACGCAGGATCGACAGGACGGGATCGGTGCGGGTCGTGCTGGCGGAGGCCAGGGCGCCGACCAGCCAGCGCCAGCGCCCGACGTCGGGCGAGGTCAGCACCGTCTCGCCCACGACCAGATGGATGTCCTTGTTTTCGTCCAGCGCCCCGACCGAAGCCAGAGATCCGAACCGGCGCAGCGCGCTGGAGGCGTCATAGCGGCTCTTGAACCCATGTTCGACCACGGAAAGCGAGGCGTCCAGACGGCCCCAGGTCCCACGCCCCTCCAGCGACAGCGACGCCTGATCGAAGCGGTTCTGATGCGGTTCGCGCACCAGATTGGCGCGGCGCAGAGGCCCCAGGCCGCGATAGACGTAGTGGGTGTCCTCGGTCATGATCGACTGGTGGACGACGCCCGCGCGCGCGGTCCATCCCGGCGCCAGGGCCAGGGCGCCCGACAGCCGGCCGCCCCGCCGCGTGCCGTCGTTGACGCGGCGCAGGTTCAGTTCGACGTCGTTGATATAGCCGCTGAAGGTCTCGCCATAGACCGCCGCGCGGATCGCCGCCCGATCGCCGGCCAGCGGCAGGTTGGCGACAATGTTGTAGTCGGTGTTCGTGCCCCCGCCATGGGTGTGGGAGCGGGTCAGGGCCACGGCCAGATCCTCGCGGCCGAACTCGGGGCGGCGGGTGACGATGCGCACCACGCCCCCGATGGGGCCGGTGCCGTACAGCGTGCCCTGGGGGCCGCGCAGAACCTCGACCCGGTCGATGTCGATCAGCTTCAGGTCCGGGTCTGGGGCGCTGTAGGTGATGGGCGTCAGATCGAGGTAGAGGCCGACCGTCGATTGGGTCAGGCCGGTGAACACTCCATCGGAGATGCCGCGCAGCAGGATTTTGTTCCGGCCGGGGCCCAGGTTCGTCACCGTCATGCCCGAGACCAGGCTGTCCAGTCCCTGCATCCCCGTGACGCCGGACCGGCCGATGCGGTCGCCGGTGACGGCGGTCATGGCCGAGGAGGACCGCTGGATCAGCTCGGGGCGGCGCGGCGCGGTCACGACCACTTCGCTGACCTGAACCGCCTCGGGCTGTGGGGCGGGCCGGGGCGCAGGGCGTGAAGAAGGCGAAGCTGGCGAGGAGGCGATGCGCGGCGCCGAACTGATGATCACCGCCCCGTCCGGCCGGATCAGATAGCGGCAGCCCGAGCCGGCCAGGATGCGATCCAGCGCCGCGTCCAGGGTCATGCGGCCGCGCAGCGCGGGGCTGGTTCCCGTGCAGGCCGCGACGCCGCCGCCCAGCGACACCCGCGCCTGCAACGCCAGGTCCAGAAGGGCCCGGTCCACCGGCTGACGCGGCACATAGAGGTCCAGGGCGTGCGGCTGTTCAGCCCAGGCCGGGGCGGCGAGGGCGGCGGTCGCGACGAGCGCGAGGCTGGCGTTCGATACGGCGGCGCGTGACCGGGACAGGCCGAGGGTTCGAGGCCGCCCGGCCTCAGCCGGCCTCACGCGCATCGACGCGGACAGCGTTCGCCGAGGCGTCGATCCGAATGGGAAGGAAGTCCTGCAGTTGCTGCAACATCACGGCCTCGTCGCCAATACGCAGGGCGCCGGTGAAGCGCAGCGCCCGAGCCGATGTCGATAGCACAACGGGTTTGTCGAGATAACGCGAAAGATCGTCGGCGACGTCGCCCAGCGGGCGATCGCGATACACCAGAACGCCCTGACGCCAGGCTGAGGCGCGTTCGGGCGCGACCGCGGCCAGCGCCGGGGTTTTCTGAGCCGTTTGGGTCAGGGCCTGGCCGGCGGTCAGTCGGACCTTAGGCGCCTTGGCCGGGGTCACGGCGACGACGCCGCGTTCGACCGCCACGGCGAAGTCGTCGCCGTGGTTCAGCACATTGAAGGCGGTGCCCAGAACTTCGACCTGATGCGCGCCGGCGGCGACCACGAACGGGTGGGCGGGATCATGGACCACGTCGAAGGCAGCCTCGCCCTCGGCCAGGGACACCGCGCGGCGGTCGCCGTCGAACCTCACGTCCAGGCGAGAATGACGGTTCAGATAGACGTGCGAGCCGTCCTCCAGCGCCACCGTCATCGGCGCGTCGGTGGTGGCGTAGGTCTGGCCGTTGGGGGCCATCCACATCCACAGGCCGACCGCCAGGGTGACGCTGGCGGCGACGCCGAGCCCGGCGCCCAGCGAAGGGCGACGACGTTGGGCGCGCCGGTCGCGTGCTGCGGCGAAATCGATCACCGGGGCGGGCTGGGGCGCGACGACCGGGGCCGTATCGGCGGCGTCCAGATCGACCCACAGCCGCTCGACCGCGTCATAGGCCAGGGCGTGGGCTGGCGACGCCTCCAGCCAGGACTGGAAGCCGAACCAGACGTCGTCGCCGGCCGCCTCGTCGCGCAAAGCGACGAACCAATGCAGCGCCTTTTCGTCGATGTCGGTGTTCGCCTTCATGCCATCCCAGCCTGGATGTGCGCCGAAAGACGCAATCCCTGATACTCAGACGTCACGACGACTGCGCCGCCTCCACAGTTTCGTTCGGCGACGGGCGAAAGGGCGATCATGGCTGCGCCTTTCGGGCCAGGACGCGCAGGGCCTCCATCATGTGTTTCTCGACCGAACTGCGCGAAATGTCGAGTTGGCTGGCGATGTCGGCATAGCTGACGCCGTCGAACTTATGCAGGCGGAAGATGGTGCGGGTCTTGTGCGGCAGGGTCTCCAGAGCGGCGACCAGCCGGGCCAGCCGCTCGCGCGACGCCACCACGGCCTCGGCGGACGGGGCGTCGTCCAGATCCTCGACCGCGCCGGTCTGGTGATTGATCTGGCGCCAGGCGCTGTCGCGGGCTGCGGCGCGCTGGCCCGAGCGCCATCGGTCCAGCATCAGGTTGGAGAGCAGCCGGAACAGAAAGGCGCGCGGATTGTCGACCGGCGTGTCCGCCGGCAGGGCCGACACCTTCAGATAGAGATCCTGCAACAGATCATCGACATCGCCCGAGGCCCCGCCCAGCCGCGCGCGGCAGAAGCGGGCCAGATCCTGTCGCTGCTCCAGATAGGCGGCGACCAGCGGATGCGCGGCGGGCGCGGTCAAACAGGCGAAATCCTCTGGCGCGTCCCGGAATGGAACGTCGATCCTCCAATGCCGCGACGATTTTCCTGAGGCAAGGGCGGAACGGCGGCGTCTTTAGATCGAAGGCGCCGCTGTGCGGCGGCGAACAGGGTTTCGATGCGCGCGTATCCAGCACACCGCAGAGCGACGACGCCGGTCCTTCCGGTCGGCTAGGGCGGGGTCATGTTCGATATCTGGCGTTCCGGCTTCATCCGCCGCCCCCTGCCCAGCGTCATCGACCGGCCGCCGACCGCCGACGAGGTGACGTGGCTGCCCGACTGCGGACCCCACGCCTATGCCGCCGATCCGTTTGGCATGACGCACGACGGCGTGCTGACCGTCTTCGTCGAGGCGTTCGACTATCATGTGCGGCGCGGCGAGATTCACTATCGCCAGTACGACGCCGATGATCGGCTGATCGGGCAGGACGTGGCGCTGACCGAGCCCTGGCACCTGTCCTATCCGACCCTGATCGAGGACGGCGGCGAACTGTATATGCTGCCCGAAGGCTACAAGAGCGGCGGGCTGATCCTCTATCGCTGCGTGCGCTTCCCGGATCGGTGGGCGCCGGCGGCGCGTCTGGGCGACATGGCCGCCATCGACGCGACGGTCGTGCGTCACGACGGCCTGTGGTGGCTGTTCCACGCCCTGGCGGGGCCGGACGACCGGGCGATGCGCGAGATGCATCTGGCCTGGAGCGAGACCCTGACGGGACCGTGGACGGCCCATGCCGCCAATCCGGTGATGAGCGGCTTCGACGTGTCGCGGCCGGGCGGCACGGCCTTCGTTCACGACGGCGCCCTGCATCTGCCGGTTCAGGACTGCCGGGCGACCTATGGGGCGGCGGTCAATCTGCTGCGGATCGAGACGCTGACGCCGGACGCCTTCTCGGCGGCGGCGGTCAAACGGTTCGAGCCGGGCGATCTGCTGGCCGGGTTCGGCGACGGATTCCACACCTTGTCCGGCCATGGCGACGTGACCTTCATCGACGTCAAGAGCATCCGCCGCTCGGCCGCCGAGCCGTGGCTGAAGGCGGGGTTCAAGGCGCGGCGTCTGCTTGGGCTGAACGGGCCGCGCGGGCGTCGTGCGACGGGGCAAGCCGTCCATCCGAAACTCTTCTCGACCTCCGCCGTCTGCAAGGAAGGCTAAGATCATGCGCATCGCCGTCGTTCTGCCGCGTGGCTCCACCTACTGCCCGGACAAGGCCAATTCGATGGAGACGGTGGTCCGCACCCTGTCGGCGCATAGTCGTCTGCAGCGGTCCGTGACCCTGATCGCCGACGCGGGCGCCGTCGCGCCGTCCGATGTCAGAATGCTGACCGTGCCGGCTGGGCTTGGCCGCAAGGCGCGCAATGCGGCGGTGGCGGACATTCTGCGGACCCTGTCGCCCGACATCGTCGAATATCACCAGCAACTGAAGTCCGCGTCCGAACTGGCGCGACAGTTTCCCAAGGCGATCAACGTTCTTTATCGCCACACCCGCATCAAGCCCGCGCGCAACCCGATCGCGGCCTGGCGTTATGGCCGTCGTCTGGCGCGGTTCGACCGTCTGGTGTTCGTCAGTCAGGCGGCGGGGCAGGAGTTCGCGGCCGATTATCCACGTCTGGCCGCACGGGTCTCGGCGGTGTGCAATCCCATCGCCATGGACGACTGGCGGGCGGCGCCGGAGGCCCGCGAAAACCTGATCCTGTTTTCGGGGCGGGCCATGCACGACAAGGGGCTGGATCTGTTCTGCGCCGCCCTGGCCCAGACGCTTGACCGCCATCCCGATTGGCGCGGCGCCTTGATGCTGGGCGACTGGGACAAGCATCAGGACTGGGCCGAGCCGCACGTCCGCGCCCTGGCCCGGTTCGGCGACCGGGTGGAAATCCACAAGTCGGTGTCCTTGGCCGAGGTGAAGGCGGTCACGCGCCGCGCCGCCATCGCGGTGGTTCCGTCGCGGGTGCGCGAGGCGTTGGGGCTTTCGGCGCTGGAGGCCCATGCGGCGGGTGCGGCCCTGATCTCCTCGGGACGGGGCGGACTGCGCGAGGCCAGCGGCGAAAACGCCCTGTATGTCGAGGTCGAAGACGCCGCGCCCCTGGCCGCCGCGATGGAACGCCTGGTTCAGAACCCCGCCGAACGCCTGAAGCTGGCCCAGGCCGGTCAGGTCTTTGTGGCGCGGGTGCATTCGCCGGCGGCGCGCGCGGCCGAGCTGGACGCCCTGCGTCATGCGCTGGCGGATCGCTCGCTGACCGGCCAAGGCCAAGGCAAATCCTACCGCGCGGCCTCGGGGCCAGGCGTCTGGTCTCTGAACAACCTGCTCGGCTAGAGACGGATCAAACTGTCATAGACGTGGGTCACGGCGTCGAAGCCGACCCGCGTCGGACGGTCGCCCAAAGGCGCCGGGGCGAAGTCGGCGGCGGTCAGCCCCGCCGCGACGGGATCGACGATCTTGTCGGTGTTCCAGCCCAGCAACAGGCGTCCGCCGGGACGTAGAACCGAGGCCAGGGCGGCCAGGGCGCGCGCCTTCTGCTCGGGCGTATCGACGCCATAGCCCAGCACGCCGTTGCAGACGACGGCGTCGAACGTCAGGTCCGAAAACAGCCGATCCGCCTGGCAGACGTCGCCGGTGCGGTGACGGCCCGGTCGGCCCCAGCGCGCGGCGCCCGCGTCGATGTCGGTGGTCCAGACCTCGCCGCCCCGCGCCTCCAGCGCGGCATAGTCGTCCAGCGTATATTCGCGGCATCCGACCCACAGGATGCGCCCGCCCTCGGCGGCCAGGGCCGGAATATAGCTGTCGGCCATCACCTGACGGTCGGGCAGGGCGCGGATGCGCATCGCCTTTGCGGATCGCCGCGCGTGGACCGCGCCTTCGCCCAGCACCAGCGCCATGAAGGCCGCGATAAAGCCCATTGCATCCCCCGTGTTCCCCAAGGCGTTTCTACCGGCGGACGCCGCATCTGCCAATCGCGGTTCTGCAGCCGGTCTGGGGGCATTTTGTCGCCCGGGCTTTCACCCCGGCCCGCCAACCCTTATCGAGTGCCCATGCTGCAAGACGCTCCTCCCCCCGTCGTCGCGCCCGCGGCCCTGCCCGATATCGTCGTGACCGCCGCCCGGCTGCCCCCGGCGGCGGCGGACGCGGCCTTTTCCGTGGTGCGGATCGACCAGGCTGTCTTGTCCCGCTCCGCGCGGATCGACGAGGCCCTGCGGTCCGTGCCGGCGGTCTCGCTGTTTCGCCGCACCACCAGCGTGGCGGCCAATCCGACGACGCAAGGTCTGTCGCTGAGGGCCATCGCCCCGTCCGGGGCCGGGCGGACGCTGGTGCTGCTGGACGGGGCGCCGTTGAACGATCCGTTCGGGGGCTGGGTGATCTGGTCCCAGGCGGCGCCGGAATCGCTGGACAGTCTGGACGTGGTGCGCGGCGCGGGTTCGGGGCCATACGGCGCGGGCGCCCTGACCGGGACCATCACCCTGCGCGAACGCAGCCAGGGCGGGGCGCTGGACGTGTCGGCCGCCGAGCGGGGCGGGGTGCGCGCGGCGGGCTCGGCCTCGACGCGGCTGGGGCCGCTGGCGGTGACGGTCAGCGGCCTGCGCGAGGTCAGCGACGGCTACGTCCCTGTGCGCGGTGCGGCGGCGGGGGCGGCGGACACGCCGCTGGATCTGGACAGCCGGGCCGCCGCCGTGCGGATCGACGGCGCCGTGGGGCGCACCAATCTGTCAATGCGCGCCGCGACCTGGGAAGAGGATCGCGGATCGGGCCTGGCGGGCACGCGCGCCAACGCCAGCGGCCACAGCCTCAGCGCGGCCGTCGCCCAGGCCCCCACGGCGGATGGATACGGCTGGCGTCTTCAGGCGTGGCGGATCGACAGCGACTTGGCCAACAGTTCCGTCTCGGTGTCCGCCGACCGCTCCTCGACCACGCCGGCCAACGATCAATACAAGACCCCCGCGACCGGATGGGGCCTGAACGCCGCCCTGCGTCGGCGGGTGTCGGACTTCGCCGGGGGGCGGCTGGAGTGGGAGGTCGGCGCCGATGCGCGCTTCAACGAAGGCCAGACGAACGAGTTCTTCAGCAACCCGACGGGCGCGGGCTTTGCGCGCGGGCGCCGGGCGGGCGGGGAAACCTCGGTCGGCGGGGCCTATGTCGACGGATCCTGGACGGGCGGCGACTGGCTGTTCGCGGGCGGCCTTCGTCTGGACCGCTGGGAGAATTCAGACGGATTCCGCAACGAATATACGCTGGCGACCGGCGCGGTGCTGCTGGACGAGACCGACCCTGATCGGTCCGGCGAGGTGGTCAGCGCGCGCCTGGCCGCGCGGCGGGACTTGGGCGGCGGTTATGCGGCGCGGGCTGCGGCCTATTCCGGTTTCCGGCCCGCGACGCTGAACGAACTGCACCGGCCGTTCCGGGTCGGGAACGACATCACCGAGGCCAACGCCGGCCTGACGCCCGAAACGCTGAAGGGGGTCGAGACGGGCCTGGCGTTCGATCGCGACGGCGTGCGTTGGGGCGCGACCGTTTTCTGGAACCGGATCGACGACGCCATCGTCAACGTGACCCTGGGCGCGGGGCCGGCGACCTTCCCCCGCGCGGGCTTCGTGCCGGCGGGCGGGGTGCTGCGCCAGCGCCAAAATGCCGGAACCATCGACGCCTGGGGCGTGGAGCTGACCGGGGCGGCGAATCTGACGCCCGCCCTGTCGCTGAACGGGGCCGTGTCCTGGACCGATGCGACGGTGGACGGCGGGGCGTCTGCGCCGCAGCTGACCGGCCTGCGTCCCGCCCAGGCGCCGGAGTGGAGCGCGACCGCCGGCCTGGACTGGCGCCTGTCCAGCGCCCTGACCCTGGCGCTGGCCGCGCGCTACGAATCGCGCCGTTTCGACGACGATCTGAACAGCCGCACCCTGGCGGGCGCCGTCACGCTGGATGCGCGCGCGGAATGGGCGCTCGATGCGCGCACGACCCTGTGGCTGGCGGCGGACAATCTGTTCGACACGGACGTCGAGGTTTCCCAGACCGGAAACGGCGTCGCGGGTTACGGCCCGCCGCGCACCGCCAGCATCGGTCTGCGCTTGAGCTACTGATCGGGTCGGTCGCCGTCCGATTTGCACCGAGGAGCCGCGCGCCTTAGGCTCCCACGGAACGCGAGGCCTGATGTTGGAAGTCCGATCCCTGTCGAACGCGTGCCTGGAACGGCGCCAGAGCGCGGTGTGCGACACCTGCGGGGCGCGGCCGTTCAGCGTCTGCGCCAGTTTGAAGCCCGAGGACATGGCGGTTCTGGACGCCATCGCCGAACAGCTGTCGCTACAGGCCGATGCGGTCCTGGTCCGCGAAGGCGACCCGGCGAACAGCGTGTTCAACATCACCTCCGGTTCGGTGCGCCTGTACAAGCTCTTGGCGGATGGGCGGCGCCAGATCATCGGCTTCCTGTTCGCCGGCGACTTCATCGGTCTGGCGGCGGGCGACGAATACGGATTCTCGGCTGAGGCGATCGAGCCGACGACCGCGTGCCGGTTCCGAAAGACAGACTATCAGGCGGCGGTCCGGTCGCGTCCCGCGCTGGAGGCGGCGCTGCTGGATCGGGCGATGCACGAACTGGCGGCGGCGCAGAAGCAGATGCTGCTTTTGGGGCGCAAGACGGCCAGGGAGCGTCTGGCCTCCTTCCTGCTGGACCTGCCGGGACGCGATCCCATGCGGCCGTCGCGCGACAACCGGGTGCGCCTGCCCATGACGCGGGCGGAAATGGCCGACTATCTGGGCCTGACCATCGAGACGGTCAGCCGCGAACTGACCAAGCTGAAGAACGCCCAGGTCATTCAGGCCCTTTCGCTGCACGAGATCGAAGTGGAACGCCCGGATCGTCTGCAGGAACTGGCCGACGGCGAGGTCTAGGCGGCGTTCCGTTTCGCCGTCGCCAGTCGGACCCGCCCGTCGGCCTCCAGGCCGTCGATGCGGATCGTGCGAGGGCACAGGGCCATCGGCGGGGCGCGGTGGCTGATCAGGATCAGGCCCTGACCGCTTTCGGCCAGCCGCGCCTGAAGCGCGGTCAGGACATCGGCTTCGGTTGCGACGTCCAGCCCCTCGGTCGGCTCGTCCAGCACCAGCCAGGGGGCGTCGCGCAGATAGGCGCGCGCCAGGTTCAGCCGGCGACGTTCGCCGCCCGACAGTCGTTCTCCGTTCGATCCGACGCGGGCGTCCAGGCCCAGGGGTTCGGCGCGGATGCGCTGACCCAGCCCTGCATCGTCCAGGGCGCGCCACACCGCCGCCTCGTCGGCCGACGCGGCCAGAGCCAGGTTCTCGCGCACCGACCCGTCCAGCAGCCGCACGTCCTGGGCGGCGTAGGCGAACAGGGCGCGGCGATCGTGGGGCGCGATGTCGGCGATGTCGACGCCGCCGATGCATAACTCGCCGCTCGGCGCGGGACGGAGGCCGATCAGCCGTTCGACCAGGGTGGTCTTGCCGACGCCGGACGGGCCCGCCAGGCCCAGCCGCTGGGGCGGCGACAGCGGATCGCCCGCGCCGATCAGGACGATGGCGTGGCCCTGCGGCGTGCGGGTCCGACCCCGATCCTCGGCCGGCAAGATCGCATCCAGCCGCGACAGGGCCTGGGCGGCGGCGCCGTTCTGATGCAGGGCGGCGACCAGGCCGCCAGCGGCCTCGATCCCCATGATGGCGGCCAGCGCGGCCAAGGCTGTCAGCGGCAGGGCGGCGCCCGCGCTGGCCGGCACGACCAGAGCGACGGCGAGAGCGACCGCCACGGCCTGCCAGGCGGTCATCCAGCCGGCGGCCTGGGTCAGGGCGATCTGGGCCTGGTCGTGATCGGCCGCCGCCGCCGTCGCCTGCTCGGCGGCCCAGCCTTCCAGTCCATAGGCCTTGAGTTCGGGCGTGACGGCTTCCAGGGCGGCCAGGCGGTCCTTCAGCACCCCCACCGCGACCTGGGCCGCGCGCCCCGCCGGCTCGGCTAAACGGCGCGCGATCAGCACCCCGCCGATGCAGGCGACGGCCATGGCTGCGAACAGGGCCAGGCCCGCCCAGGGCGTCGCCAGACTGGCCAGGACGATGGCCGCGGCGGCCCCGGCGCCCAGGCTGACGGGGACGGAGCGGCGCACGAACAGGGTCTGAACCGCATCCACATCCTGAACCAGGCGGGCCGACATCTCGCCGGACGACAGGCTCAGCGCCGCTTCGGGCGGACCGTCCGCGATGGCGCGGAACAGTTGTGGACGCAGGCGGGCCAGGGCTTTCAGCGCGGCCTCGTGCCCCGCCACCCGTTCGACGTAGCGGCCCCCGGTCCTCAGGATGGCCAACAGGCGGATGATGGCGCTGGGCATCATATAGTTGAAGCTCTGGGCCGCCGCCGCGCCCGCCGCCCCGGCGAAGGCGGCGCCGGTGATGAACCAGCCCGACAGGCCCAGAAGACACACGGCTGAAACCGTGACGACCGCGCCGGCGGCGGCGGCCAGGCGCAGGCGTGCGCGCTGTTCCTGCGCCTGGGCCGCGATCAGCCGCCCGATCCGCACCCGCCGGCTCACAGCCGCACCACGCGGTCGGCCAGGGCCGCGACGGCGGCCGAATGGGTGGCGATCAGGGTGGTGCGGCCGCGCGCGGCCTTGGCGATGACGGCGATCATGGCCTGTTCGGATGCGGGGTCCAGATTGGCGGTCGGCTCGTCCAGCAGGAGAATGGGCGCGCGTTTCAAAAGCGCGCGGGCCAGACCCAGACGACGACGCTCGCCGCCCGACAGGCCGCCGCCGCGCTCGTCGATGCGGCGGTTCAGGTCGCCTGACAGGCCAGCGGTGCGCGCCGCCATCGCCACCCGGCCGGGACAGCTGACGGGATCGGCCAGGGCGATGTTGTGGGCCAGGTCGCCGGGCACGACGACGGGCTGCTGGCTGGCCCAGGCGATGCGGCCGGCGACATCGCCGTCCACGCTCAGCCGGGCCGCGCCGATCTCGACCTCGCCGCCCGTCAGGGGCGCCAGGCCCAGCAGCAGGTGCAGCAGGCTGGACTTGCCCGCGCCGCTGGCCCCCATCAGGGCCACGATCTGTCCCGGCGCGACGTCCAGGTCAAAGTCGCGAATGACCGGCGCGCGGCCGTCGTAGGCGATGGCGACGTTCCTGAAACGGATGGCGGGGGCCAGGTCGCCCAGCGCGGCGTGCGAACGCCGGATGGACGGCGGCGTGACCAGCGACGGAGCGGCGGCCTCGGCGGCCTGCCGGTCGTGATAGGCGGCGGCCAGTCGGCGCAGCGGCTGATAGACCTCGGGCGCCAGGGCCAGGACGAAGAAGGCGCGCGGAAGGTCCAGGGCTTCGGGCACGGGAAAGGGCAGCAGCCGCAGCAGGTTGAACCCGCAATAGACGGCGATCAGGGCGACCGACAGGGCCGAAAAGAACTCCAGCACGCCCGACGACAGGAAGGCGATGCGCATGACCCGCGCGGTGCGACGCTCCAACTCGTTTGACGCCTGGGCGATCCGGTCGGTGGTCGGCGCTGCGGCGTCGAAGGCCAGGATGGCGGGCAGGGTGCGGATGCGGTCGACGAACAGGCCGGACAGCCGCTCCAGCGCCTGGAACTGACGCCGGCTTTCGCCCGCCGCCGCCGTTCCCGCCAGGGCCATGCCGACGATGAAGGGAAACAGGGTGAACAGCAGCACGCCCGCCGCCACGGGGCTGGCGACGGCCGCCGCCGCGATCAGCAGCAGGGGCGACAGGCCGGCGGCCAGGCGCAAGGGCGCGAACCGGGCGAAATAGCCGTCCAGCGCGCCGACGCCCTCCACCAGGGCGGTCAGGCGGTCGTTGGACCGAACGCCCCGCCCGAACAGATCCGCCAGCAACCGCCCCCGCACCTGGGTCTTGACCGCCCGACCCAGCCGCGCGCCGACGACGACGGCGACCTGGCCGATCAGGGCGCGGGCGATCAGGCTGAGAACCGCCAGCGCCAGCCAGGGCGCGGCGGCGGCCAGGCCGTCGCCGAAGTTCGAGATGGCCATGGCCAGACCGGCGGCGAAACCGATGGCGGGCGCGACATCCGCCACGGTCAGCAGCCCGGCCAGCATGGCCAGTCTGCGCCAGGGTCGACCGGCGGCCTTCAGCCAGGCGGCAGGCGCGACGGCGTCGGGCGACAGGGTGGTCATCGGCGAACTCCAGCACGTCCCGGCGCGCGGCGCCTCTGGACAAAACGCCGTTGGGCGGAATGTCCAAGGACGAACCGTCCAATAGGTTGGCCGTCGCTGGGGCGCTTTGATCGAGATCAAGGCGACCAGCCGGGCGTGCTTCTAGGGCCATCCAAACGCCGGCGACCGGACTGGCGTGACGGAGCAATGCCATGATCGACCTCGCGGTCGTCGACCTGTCCCGGCTGCAGTTTGCGCTGACGGCCCTTTATCACTTCCTCTTCGTGCCCCTGACGCTGGGGCTGTCATTCATGCTGGTCATCATGGAGTCGATCTATGTGATGACCCGCCGGCCCATCTGGCGGACCATCACCCGCTTCTGGGGCGTGCTGTTCGGCATCAACTTCGTGCTGGGCGTCGCGACCGGCATTACGATGGAATTCCAGTTCGGCATGAATTGGAGCTACTACAGCCACTATGTCGGCGACATCTTCGGCGCCCCGCTGGCCATCGAAGGGCTGATGGCCTTCTTCATGGAGGCGACGTTCGTCGGGTTGATGTTCTTCGGCTGGGACAAGCTGAAACCCCACGCCCACCTGTTCGTCACCTTCATGGTCGCGCTGGGCACCAATCTGTCGGCCCTGTGGATCCTGATCGCCAACGGCTGGATGCAGAACCCGGTCGGCGCCGCCTTCAATCCCGACACCATGCGGATGGAGGTCACGGACTTCATGGCCGTGCTGTTCAACCCGGTGGCCCAGGCCAAGTTCGTTCACACCGTCAGCGCCGGTTATGTCTGCGCCTCGGTCTTCGTGCTGGGCGTGTCGGCCTTCTATCTGCTGCGCGGCAAGCACGTCGGTTTCGCCAAGCGGTCGATGACGGTGGCCTCGGCCTTCGGTCTGGCGGCGTCGCTGTCGGTCGTCGTGCTGGGCGACCAGTCCGGCTATGCCCTGACCGATAACCAGAAGATGAAGCTCGCCGCCCTGGAGGCCATGTGGCACACCGAGCCGGCGCCGGCGGGCCTGACCCTGGTCGGCATTCCCTCGATGAAGGACCGCGAGACCCACTTCGGCGTCCATGTGCCGTGGGTCATGGGCCTGATCGCCACCCGCACCATCGACAAGCCCGTCGAGGGCATCTTCGAACTGGTCGCCATTTCCGAGGATCGCATCGAATCCGGCGTCATCGCCTTCGACGCCCTGGAGAAGATCAAGGCCGATCCGAAGGACATGAGCGCACGCGCCCTGTTTGAAACCCATCGCCGCGACCTGGGTTATGGACTGCTGCTGAAACGCCATGTCGCCGATCCGCGCCAGGCCACGCCCGAGCTGATCAAGCAGACGGCATGGGAGACGGTGCCGAACGTGCCGGCCCTGTTCTGGAGCTTCCGCATCATGGCCGGCGTGGGCATGTTCATGATCGCCCTGTTCGGGACGGCCTTCGTGCTGTGCACCCTGCGCAAGCACCAGACGAAGTGGTTCCTGCGGCTTGCGGTTATGGCCATTCCGTTGCCTTGGATCGCCATCGAGTTCGGTTGGATCCTGGCCGAGTTCGGTCGTCAGCCCTGGGCGGTGGACGGCGTGCTTCCGACCTTCCTGGGCGCGTCTTCGCTGACCGTGCCGCAGCTGTGGGCGACCATTGTCGGCTTCACCCTGCTTTATGGATCGCTGGCCGTCGTCGAGGTCCGCCTGATCCTGCACGCCATCAAGAAGGGGCCGTTCCACGAACAAGAGACGTTCGGCGAGCCCAGCCCTGAAGCCCCCGCCGAGCGCGCGCCCGCGCCCGCCGTGGCCTGACCCGATCTTTAAGGACATCCGACAATGGATCTTCCCCTCGACTTCGCCACGCTCCGCCTGATCTGGTGGGGACTGCTGGGCGTGCTTCTGATCGCCTTCGCCCTGACCGACGGCTTCGACCTGGGCGTCGGCGCCCTGCTGCCCTTCGTCGCCAGGACGGATGAGGAGCGCCGCATGGTGATCAACACCGTCGGCGCCACCTGGGAAGGCAATCAGGTGTGGTTCATCGTGGGCGGTGCGGCGATCTTCGCCGCCTGGCCCTTCGTTTACGCCGTCAGCTTCTCGGGCTTCTACCTGGCCATGTTCCTGGTGCTGTCCGCGCTGATCCTGCGGCCGGTCTCGTTCAAATACCGATCCAAGCGTCCGTCGCCCAAATGGCGTTCGTTCTGGGACTGGGCCCTGTTCGTCGGCAGCTTCGTCCCGAGCCTGGTGTTCGGCGTTGCCGTCGGCAACGTTCTGCTGGGCGCGCCCTTCCATCTGGATAGCGACTTGAGGGCCTTCTACGACGGACACCTGCTGGGCCTGTTCACGCCCTTCAGCCTGATCGCCGGTCTGCTGTCGACCGCCATGCTGGTCCTGCACGGCGCAGCCTGGCTGTCGGTCAAGGCCGAGCAGGGGCCGGTGCTGGATCGCGCCCGTCTGTTCGGCACGGTCGCAGGCGTTCTGGCTCTGGTTCTGTTCGCGGCTGGCGGTCTGTATGTGGCCTATGGCGGCCTGGGCTACCGGATCACCGGCGATCTGGACATCAATGGGTTCTCCAATCCGCTGCGGACGACGGTTGAGGCCGCTCCGGGCGCATGGCTGGACAACTACGGCCGGTATCCGTGGATGGTGATCGCGCCTGTGCTGGGCTTCCTTGGCGCAGTCGTAGCCCTCATCGGGATGTGGCGCAGGTCTGCAGGTCTGGCGTTCAGCGGTTCGTCGCTGTCGGCGGTCGGCATCATCTCCACCGTCGGCCTGTCGATGTTCCCCTTCATCCTGCCCAGCTCGATCAACCCGCAGTCCAGCCTGACGGTGTGGAACGCCTCGTCCAGCCACCTGACCCTGTTCATCATGCTGATCGTGACGGCGATCTTCCTGCCGCTGATCCTGATCTACACCGCCTGGGTCTATCGCGTGCTGTGGGGCCGGACCTCGACCGCCGTCCTCAAGACCAACCCCGACCTGTACTGAGCCTTAGGAGCACACGACCATGTGGTATTTTTCCTGGATCCTGGGGCTTGGCCTGGCCGTCGGCTTCGGCGTGCTGAACGGTCTGTGGCACGAGTTCCATCTGTTCGACGAAGGCGACGCCGGCCTGTCCACGCCCGACGCATCGAAAGAGGGCGATGTCCCTCTCTAGTCCTGTCGTCGCCTCGCCGGCCGCGTCGTCCGCCGATCTGATCGCGCGCTACGACGCCAATGCGCCGCGCTACACCTCCTATCCGACGGCGGCGCAGTTCACGCCCGCCGTCGGGGCCGGGCAGTGGGGCGACTGGCTGGCCCGCGCGCCGCTGGACCAGGCGGTGTC
This sequence comes from Brevundimonas sp. UBA6550, assembly GCF_002434505.1. Classification (GTDB taxonomy): domain Bacteria; phylum Pseudomonadota; class Alphaproteobacteria; order Caulobacterales; family Caulobacteraceae; genus Brevundimonas. The sequence continues at coordinate 374,762 of NZ_DJKE01000005.1, read as the reverse complement.
GCTTTATCTGCACATCCCGTTCTGCAAGCGGCTGTGCTGGTATTGCGGGTGCAACACCCGGGCGATCAACCGCGAAAGCGTCATCGCCAGCTATGTCGACCTGCTGCTGCGCGAAGCCGATCTGGTGCTGGCGCGGATCGGGCGGCCTGTCCGGGTCGGCTCGATCCATCTGGGCGGGGGCACGCCCAATATGCTGGCGCCCGCAGACCTTGAGCGGCTGTTCGCCGGTCTGGCCGCCCGGTTCGACCTGGGCGACTGTTTCGAGATCGCGGCCGAACTGGACCCCGAAGTGCTGACGCCGGAATGGGTCGAGGCGGCGGGGCGGATCGGCCTGACCCGCGCCAGTCTGGGGGTGCAGGATCTGTCGCCGGACGTGCAGGCGGCGGTCAACCGGCCCGAGCGGTTCGAGACCATCCGCTGGGCGGCCGAGGCCTTGCGCGCGCAGGGACTCGTTTCGCTGAACCTGGACCTGATGTACGGCCTGCCGCGCCAGACGGCGGAAAACCTCGTCACCACACTGGGGCTGGTGACCACCCTGCGGCCAGAGCGGATCGCCCTGTTCGGCTATGCGCATGTGCCGTGGATGAAGCCGCACCAGAAGCTGATCAAGGACGACGAACTGCCCGACGCGCCGCTGCGCTTTCTGCAAAGCCAGGCGGCGGCGCGCTATCTGACCGGCAAGGGCTGGACGGCGATCGGCCTGGATCATTTCGCCCTGCCGCACGACGGGCTGGCGGCGGCCCAACGCAGCGGCCGGCTGCGTCGCAACTTCCAGGGCTACACCACCGATCAGGCGCCGGTTCTGATCGGCCTGGGCGTCTCGTCGATCAGCCGCACGCCGGACGGCTATGTCCAGAACCTGTCGCTGGAGCGGGAATGGCGAGCGGCCGTCTCTGCTGGCCATCTTCCGGCGGCGCGCGGCGTGGCGCTGCGCCCGGAGGACGTCTTCGTTGGCGCGATCATCGAGCGGCTGATGTGCGATTTCGCCGTCGATGTCGCCGAGGTCGCGGCGCGCCACGACCGCCCGGCTGACAGTGTCGCCGGCGCCTGGACGCTGCTGGAACGGTTCGCCGAGGACGCGCTGATCGAGATCGAGGGGCAGCGGTTGACCGTCACGGCGCTGGGCCGTCCCTTCGTTCGCGCGGTCTGCGCCGCCTTCGACCCGGCTGCGGCGGCGGTCGCCGACCGGCACGCACGGGTGGTCTGACGCCCGGATCGACGCGGGCAGGGCGCGCTTTCGGCGCGCATCGTGCGCGCGGTTGGGGATTTCGTCGTGATCGGAGGCAAAAACCGCCTTTCGCGCTGGTGCGGGCGGTCGCAGGCGCGCTAATCGCTTGGCAGGCCATTCATAGGCCCACACCCCGAACGACGAGCCAGTCATGTCCGAAGAATTCTACCGCATGAAGCGGTTGCCGCCCTATGTCATCGCCGAGACCAATGCGATGCGAGCGGCCGCACGCGCAGCGGGCGAGGATGTGATCGACTTGGGGATGGGCAACCCCGACCTGCCGCCGCCTCAGCACGTCATCGACAAGCTGATCGAAGTCGCCAGGAAGCCCGACGCCCACGGCTATTCCCAGTCCAAAGGCATTCCCGGTCTGCGCCGCGCCCAGGCCAACTATTACGGCCGCCGCTTCGGCGTCGACGTCGATCCCGAGACCGAGGTGATCGTCACCATGGGCTCCAAGGAAGGTCTGGCCAGCCTGGCCACCGCCATCACCGAGCCGGGCGACGTGATCCTGGCGCCCAATCCGTCCTATCCGATCCACACCTTCGGCTTCATCATCGCCGGGGCCGCGATCCGCAGCGTGCCGACCACGCCGGACGAGAAATATTTCGAGGCGCTGGAGCGGGCCATGGCCTTCACCGTGCCGCGGCCCAAGATCCTGGTGATGAACTATCCGTCGAACCCGACGGCCGAGACGGTGGACCTGGACTTCTATGAGCGGGTCGTGGACTTCGCCAAGGCCAACGACCTGTGGATCATCAGCGACCTGGCCTATTCGGAGCTGTATTACGACGGCAAGCCGACGGTCTCGATCCTGCAGGTTCCGGGCGCCAAGGACGTGGCGATCGAATTCACCTCCCTGTCCAAGACCTACAGCATGGCCGGCTGGCGGATGGGGTTCGCGGTCGGCAACAAGAAGCTGATCGCGGCCATGACGCGGGTGAAATCCTATCTCGACTACGGCGCCTTCACCCCGATCCAGGCGGCGGCGTGCGCGGCGCTGAACGGGCCGCAGGACATCGTGGAGCAGAACCGTCAGCTCTATCACCGCCGCCGCGACGTGCTGATCGACAGCTTCGGCCGCGCGGGCTGGGACATTCCCAAGCCCGCCGCCTCCATGTTCGCCTGGGCGCCCCTGCCGCCGGCGCTGAAGCATCTGGGCAGTCTTGAGTTCTCCAAGCAGTTGCTGACCCACGCCAAGGTCGCGGTGGCGGCGGGCGTCGGCTATGGCGAGAACGGCGAGGGCTTCGTGCGCATCGCCATGGTCGAGAACGAGCAGCGCATCCGCCAGGCCGCGCGCAACGTGAAGGCCTATCTGAAATCGCAGGGCGTCAATGTGCCGCCCAGCCGGGAAGACTGATCGACCATGCCCTCTGGATTGATCGCGCTGCTGGACGATGTCGCCGGCATCGCCAAACTGGCCGCCGCCTCGCTGGACGATGTGGGCGCGGCGGCGGGCAAGGCCTCGACCAAGGCGGCCGGGGTGGTGGTGGACGATGCGGCGGTGACGCCGCGCTACGTCACCGGCCTGTCGCCCAGCCGCGAGCTGCCGATCATCGGCAAGATCGCCCTGGGGTCGTTTCGCAACAAGCTGATCATCATCCTGCCGGCGGCGCTGCTGCTCAGCGCCTTCGCGCCCTGGGCCATCACGCCCATCCTGATGTGCGGCGGGACCTATCTGTGTTTCGAGGGCGCCGAGAAACTGCTGGAGGCCTTTGGTCACGGCGGCCATGACGAGGCGGCGGTCCAGACCGGTGACGCCGCCGCGCTGGAAAAGACCACCGTCTCGGGCGCGGTGCGGACCGACCTGATCCTGTCGGCCGAGATCATGGCCATCGCCCTGGCCGACGTGGCCGCCCAGCCGATCCTGACCCAGGCGGCGGTGCTGGTCGTGGTCGGCGTGGCCATGACCATCGCCGTCTATGGCGCGGTCGGCCTGATCGTGAAGATGGACGACATCGGCCTGGTGCTGGCGCGCCGCGACAACGGCGGGGTGCGCGGCCTGGGGCGGGGGCTGGTTAAGGGGATGCCCGTGGTGATGAGCGCCCTGTCGGTGATCGGCACGGCGGCCATGCTGTGGGTCGGCGGCGGCATCCTGGTGCACGGCTCCCATACGCTGGGGATGCATTGGCCCGCCGTGCCGCTGGAGCATCTGTCGCACGCGGTCGCGGCTGCGACCGGGCCGTTTGGCCCGGTGACGGGGTGGCTGACGACGGCGGTCGCGTCGGCGGTCGTCGGTCTGATCGTGGGCGGTCTGGTCGTCCTGATCGTCCATCAGATCGGTCGCCTGCGCGGCAAGGAATCGCATTAGGGCCGGGCCTGTCCCTCGGCGCCTGTCATTCAGATGCAATCCGCAGCCGCTAGAGGCCGCCTGCCTGTCGTTGGAGTGTCCTGTCATGTCGTCGATCAAGCCCTGGGCCCGGTCCGTGTCGCGCAACGCCGCCCTGGCCGTGCTGGCCGCCCTGTCGATGACGGGCGTCGTCCAGGCTCGGGTCGCCGCGCCCCAGAGCCCGGCGCCCCAGGCGTCGGCTGCGGCCCTGGCGCCGCCCAAGCTGATCGTGACCGTCGTCGTGGATCAGTTCAGCGCCAATCTGTTCGACCAGTATCGCGGTCGCTTCACCGGCGGTCTGCGCCGCATGGCCGATCAGGGGCTGGTGTCGATCAACGGCTATCAGACCCACGGCCTGACCGAGACCTGCCCCGGCCATTCCACCATCCTGACCGGAATGCACCCGGTGGAGACGGGCATCCCCGCCAACGACTGGATCGACGCCAGGACGGGCAAGGAGGTCTATTGCCTGGCCTCGGCGCGCAACCATCTGGCCCATGGCCGCGACGACACCGACAACGGCCCGGTCGGGACCGAGCAGCTTCAGGCCACGACGCTCGGCGACTGGCTGAAGGCCGTCAGCCCCGAGAGCAAGGTGTTCGGCGTATCGGGCAAGGATCGCGGGGCCATCAATCTGGCCGGCCATCAGGGTCAGGCCTTCTGGTTCACCGAAGGCTTCGGCCTGACCACCTATGTCGAGCCGGGGCAGACGGCGGAGAGCCGACTGGCGCCGGTCGTGGGCTTCAACCGCGCCTTCAACGCCTGGCTGGCCGCCAATCCCGTGACCTGGGACTATCAGAACGGCGAGTGCCGCGCCCTGGCCGGCGACTGGACCATTCGCGGCCAGACCTTCCATTCGCAGCTGCCGCCGGCCAAGCTGGCGTTCGACAACACGCCGCTGCTGGACGAACAGACGCTGAAGGCCGCCGAATATCTGCTGGATACGCAGAAGCTGGGGCAGGGCGCCGCGACGGACATGCTGGGCGTCAGCCTGTCGGCGACCGACCGCATCGGTCACGCCTACGGCACCCAGGGGCCTGAGATGTGCGAACAGATGCACCGTCTGGACGTGGCGCTGGGCGCCTTCCTGGACAAGCTGGCCCAGGTTCCGGGCGGCGCCCTGGTGGTGCTGACGGCCGATCACGGCGGGTCGGACTTCGTCGAACGTCTGCACGCCCATGGCTATCCGCACGCGCGCCGGCTGGATACCGATGCGATCCAGGCGGTCAATACGGCGCTGAAGACCCGCTTCAACCTGCCGGTCGATCCGTTGCAGGCGGGCGGCAGCGGCCTGATGGTCGCCGACGCCGAACACAAGTCCTTGCCCGATCCCCTTCGGACCCAGGTCGCCGAGGCGGCGGTCGAGATGCTGCGCCGACTGCCTGACGTCGCCTTCGCCGAGACCCGCGACCGGCTTCTGGCCGAACCGATCCCCGACACCCGCCAGCCCGAGATGATGACGATCCGCGAGCGGATGCGCCTGTCGACGGTCGCCGAACGCTCGCCCGACATCCAGTTCGCCCTGGCTCAGAACGTCAACGGCGGCGGCCGCGTCGGCGGAACCCTCAGCGGCCACGGCACCCCGTTCGAGTTCGACCGCCGCGTGCCGATCATCTTCTGGTGGCCCGGCGCGCATGGCGAGGAACGTTTCCTGCCGATCCGCACCATCGACATCGCCCCGACCCTGGCGCACCTGATCGGCGTTCCAGCCCCCCAGGTGGAGGGCCGCTGCATCGATCTGAACGGGTTCGCCGTTGCGGAGTGTCCGGCGACGGCGTTGACGCCTGCCCGGTAAACTTCTGTGACGACGCCGTAAACTCGTGTTTCCCGAGGGGAAGGCGGTCTTACGCGCGGCGCGTTTCGTGGGCAGTAAGGGACAAATCGCCCCAGACGGCCAATAGGAAACGTTCATGAACCGAGCTCGCCGCGCCCGCATCGTCGCGACCCTGGGCCCTGCAAGCCGCGCGCCCAGCACCGTCAAGGCGCTGGCGCAGGCCGGGGTCGATGTGTTCCGCCTGAACTTCAGCCACGGGTCGCACGACGATCACGCCGCCGCCCTGAAGGCCGTGCGCGGCGCCGAAATGGCGTTGCAGCGTCCGCTGGGCGTGCTGGCCGACCTGCAGGGGCCAAAGCTGCGGCTGGGCCGGTTCAAGGACGTGGAAATATCAGTCAAGCCGGGCCACACCATGCGCTTCGACCTGGACCCCACGCCGGGCGACGCGACGCGGGTGCAGATGCCGCACCCGGAAATCTTCAAGGCCCTGCGCCCCGGCATGCTGCTGCTGCTGGACGATGGCCGGGTGCGGCTGCGCGTGGGCGAGCGCGCCGACGACTGGGCCGATGTGACGGTCGAGAGCGGCTCCAAACTGTCGGACCGCAAGGGCGTCGCGGTGCCGGAGGCGGTGATTCCTGTGTCGGCCCTGACGCCCAAGGACCGCGAGGACCTGGCCTTCGCCCTGCGGATGGGGGTGGATTGGGTGGCGCTCAGCTTCGTGCAGAAGCCCGAGGACATGGCCGAGCTGAAGCGGATCGTGAACGGCCAGGCGGCGTGCCTGGCCAAGATCGAGAAGCCGGCGGCCCTGGCCGATCTGGAGGCCATTCTCGACTATTGCGACGGGGTCATGGTGGCGCGCGGCGACCTGGGCGTCGAACTGGACCCCGAGGACGTGCCGGTGGCGCAGAAACAGATCGTGCGCGCGGCCCGCAATCGCGGCGTGCCGGTGATCGTGGCGACCCAGATGCTGGAATCCATGACCAGCGCCCCGGCCCCGACCCGCGCCGAGGCGACCGACGTGGCCAATGCGGTCTATGAGGGCGCCGACGCCCTGATGCTGTCGGCCGAGACGGCCTCGGGCGATTATCCGCTGGAATCCGTCAGCATCATGAGCCGGATCATCGAGCGGGTCGAACGCGATCCGATGTGGCCCAGCCTGATGGGCGCCGAACACGCCGGCATGGACGAACATGACGTGGACGCCCTGGTCGGCGCCGCGGCCATGGCCGCCAACGCCCCCTCGACCGGCTGTCTGGTGGTGTTCACGACCCTGGGCGGCACGGCGCGGCGCATGGCGCGCGAGCGGCCGCTGAAGGCGATCCTGGTGCTGACCCCCAACCCCAACACCGCGCGCCGGCTGGCCCTAGTGTGGGGATTGGAGCCGCGCCTGGGCGATCAGCCGGACTCGCTGGAGGCGGTCACCGACGATGCGGTGAACAGCGCCGTGCGATATGGCCTGGCCGATCCGGGCCAGCGCATCCTGATCCTGGCCGGCACGCCCTTCGGCGCGCCGGGGGCGGCCAATCTGCTGCGACTGGCCCATGCGCCGGCGGCGACGTCGAAGGGACGCAAGAAGGGCTAAAGCGCGATCTCGCGCCGTTCCGCCGCGCTGCGCAGGCCCGCGTCGATGATCCGCATCGTCATCAGGGCCTGTTCGGCGGGGACGGGCGGCGGACCCTCGCCCCGGACCGCGTCGCGCATCGCGGTGTAGAAGGCCGGATAGTCGCCGCGTTCGGGCGTCGGCGTGGTGTGGACTGGGCGGCCGTCGATCTGTTTCGTCAGCACGCCGGGCGAGGGATCGACGCCCCAGTCCGGGTCGCCGGGACGCAGACCCGCCTTGGACTGAGCCTCCTGGGCGTCCAGCCCATGTTTGACGAAACTGCCGCCGTCGCCGTGCACGACGTAGCGGAGGCTGGCCTCGGCGGCGAGGTGGCTCATGTTCAGGATGACCCGCAGCCGGTCATAGCGCAGCAGGACGTGGGCGTAGTCGATGGCCGTGGCTCCCCGACGCTGGGCCTGAAGGTCGGCATAGACGCCCAGCGGCGGCCCGAACAACTGCACGGCCTGGTCGATCAGATGCGGCCCCAAATCGGCCCAGACGCCGCCGTCGCGCTGGTCCTTCCAGCGGTCGGTGACGGTCGGGCGGAAACGGTCGTAATGGCTTTCGAACACGGCGATTTCGCCCAGAGCGCCTTCGGCGATCAGGCGGCGCAGGGTCAGGAAGTCGGCGTCCCAGCGACGGTTCTGGAACACGCTGAACACGCCGGTCGCATGGCGCGCGACGGCCGCGACGGCTTCCGCATTTGCCAGGGTCGCGGCGAAGGGCTTGTCGACCACCACCGACTTGCCGGCCTTCAGCGCGGCGATGGACTGTTCGGCGTGCAGGGCGTCGGGCGTGGCGACGACGATCAGACCGATGTCGTCGCGGGCGAGGGCGGCGTCCAGATCGGGCAGGACCTCGACGTCAGGCAGGTCGGCGTGAACCGCCTCGGGCCGGGACGAGACGACGGCGGTCAGGCGCAGGCCGGGCGTCGCCTTGATCAGGGGGGCGTGGAAGGTCTGGCCCGCCAGGCCATAGCCGACGACGGCGACGCCGATGGGTGCATGTGAGGTCATGCCCCGATCAATAGCGGTCCGGGCGCGGGCCATCCAGCACATAGGGGACCACGCCGCGCTCGTTCTCGGGCACATGCAGGGCGCGGTCGATAGGCGGGAAGGCGCGCTGGGTGCAGTCGGTGCGCTCGCAGATGCGGCAACTGACGCCGATGCGCGTCGCTGGGCCGTTCAGATCCAGGCCCGACGCATAGACCAGGGCCGAGGCGTGTTCGACCTCGCATCCCAGGGACAGGGCGTAGCGACGGTCGTTGGCCAGGTATGAGCCGCTGGGCTTGGACACGCTGCGGGCGATGGAGATGTAGCGCGATCCATCCGGCATCTCGGCCAGTTGCACCCCGATCCGGTCGGGCGCGGCGAAGGCCTCATGTACGTTCCACAGGGGGCAGGCGCCGCCGAAACGGGCGAACTGGAACCGCGTCGCGCTGTGCCGCTTGGTGATGTTCCCGGCCATGTCCACGCGGGCGAAATAGAAGGGCACGCCGCGCCAGCCGGGCTTCTGCAGGGTCGAAAGGCGGTGGCAGACCTGTTCGAAACTGACCTGGAAACGGGTCCGCAGCCGGTCGATGTCGTGCTTCTCCTCGCGCGCCGCCTCTAGGAAGGCGCGATAGGGCAAGAGCAGGGCGCCGGCCGCATAGTTGGCCAGGCCCACGCGGGCCACGTCGCGCGCCGCCTGGGTGCGGAAGGCGGCCTGGTCCAGCTCCGTCTCGATCAGATCACGGAACGACAGCAGGGCCAGTTGGTGCGCCAGCTGGAACGACCGGGTCGCGCCGGGTTGCCAGGCGTCCAGCGTCAGCACCCGGCTGGCGGGATCGTACCGTCGCAACGCCGCCTGGCCCGCGACATCGACCACCCGCACGCCATGCAGATCGGCCAGCACCGTCTCCAGCGCCCGCTCGATCTGGCCGTCGCGCGCCACCGAGGCCGACAGCCCTTCCGCCGCCGTGTCCAGGGCGTCGATATAGTTGTCGCGATAGTGGAAGAAGTCGCGCACCTCCTCATACGGCAACAGGGCGACGCTGGCGCCGTGTTCGTCCCGGCCCAGGGTGTCGTCCAGCGCCTTCACCCGCTCGTCCAGGCGGCGGAAGGTCTGGTGCAGGGCCAGGAACTGGCGGGCCAGCCGCGGGGTGTTGGCGACGGCCTGTTTCAGCTCGGCGGCCGTCGGCGGTTCCGCCTGTCCCGCGATGTCGGTGGTCGCCTCGCGCAGGTCGGCGATCAGGCGGGCGTCGCCCTCCAGATCGAACAGGCTGGCGTCCACATGGAAGGCGCGCGTCAGGGCGATCAGGACCCGCGCGGTCGCCGGGCGCTGATTGGTCTCGATCTGCGACAGATAGGACGGCGACAGGCCCAGCCGCTCGGCGCACGCCTCCAGCGTCCAGCCGCGCGCCTCGCGCAGCTTGCGCAGTTTGGCGCCCAGGAAAAGCTTCTCAGCCATTCGCAACTTTGCAGATCATATCGCCATCCTTTGCAAGCCCGCGCAGTTCCACACTTTTTGCAAAGTTGCGTTTGCCTATTTGCGATGAAGGCGCCACGCCTTGCGCGAACGAGAGGCGAAGATCCATCATGAGCCAAGCCATCCTTGAAGAACTGGAGCGCCGTCGCGCAGCCGCCAAACTGGGCGGTGGGGAAAAGCGTATCGCCGCCCAGCACGCCAAGGGCAAGCTGACGGCGCGCGAACGCATCGACGTGCTGCTGGACGAGGGCTCCTTCGAGGAGACCGACATGTTCGTGGAGCACCGCAGCCACGACTTCGGCATGCAGGACCAGCGCATCCCCGGCGACGGGGTGGTGACCGGGCGCGGCACCATCGGCGGGCGACTGGTCTATGTCTTCTCCAAGGACTTCACGGTGTTCGGCGGGTCGCTGTCGGGCGCCCATGCGGCCAAGATCGTCAAGCTGCAGAAGATGGCCCTGACGACCGGCGCGCCGATCATCGGCCTGTTCGACGCGGGCGGCGCGCGGATCCAGGAGGGGGTGGAGAGCCTGGCGGGCTACGCCGACATCTTCCTGCAGAACACCCTGGCCAGCGGCGTCATTCCCCAGATCAGCGTGATCATGGGGCCGTGCGCGGGCGGCGACGTCTATTCGCCCGCCATCACCGACTTCATCTTCATGGTGAAGGACACGAGCTACATGTATGTGACCGGCCCCGACGTGGTGAAGACGGTCACCAACGAGGTGGTCAGCCACGAGGATCTGGGCGGCGCCCGTGTCCACGCCGGCAAGTCGGGCGTGGCGGATGGGGCGTTCGAGAACGATCTGGAGGCTCTGTCGGAGGTGCGCCGCCTGATCGGCTTCCTGCCCCTGTCGAACCGCGAAAAGCCGCCGGTGCGCGAGAGCTATGACGAGCCGGAGCGGGACGAGCCGTCGCTGGACACCCTGATCCCCGCCAACCCGAACCAGCCCTATGACATGAAGGAGCTGATCCTGAAGGTGGTCGACGAGGCCGATTTCTTCGAGATCGGCGCCGACTTCGCCAAGAACATCGTCACCGGCTTCGGGCGTCTGGACGGCCAGACGGTCGGGATCGTCGCCAACCAGCCCCAGGTGCTGGCCGGCGTGCTGGATATCGACAGCAGCCGCAAGGCCGCGCGGTTCGTGCGTTTCTGCGACGCCTTCGACATTCCGCTGGTGACGCTGGTGGACGTGCCGGGCTTCATGCCGGGGACCAAGCAGGAGTACGGCGCCCTGATCAAACACGGGGCTAAGCTGCTGTTCGCCTATGCCGAGGCGACGGTGCCGAAACTGACCCTGATCACACGCAAGGCCTATGGCGGCGCCTATGACGTGATGAGTTCGAAACACCTGCGCGGCGACGTCAACTACGCCTGGCCCACCGCCGAGATCGCGGTCATGGGCGCCAAGGGCGCGGTCGAGATCATCTTCCGCAAGGAGGCCGGCGACCCGGCCGCCCTGGCGGCGCGCGAGGCCGAGTACAAGGACCGGTTCGCCAACCCCTTCGTGGCGGCGGGCCTGGGCTATATCGACGACGTCATCATGCCGCACGGAACAAGGCGGCGGCTGGTGAAGGCGCTGCGGACGCTGAAGAACAAGGTCCAGGAGAACCCCTGGAAGAAGCACGACAATATTCCGCTGTGAGGATGGCGTTTTTGGCACCCCCTTCACTCGTCATCCTAGGCCTTGTGCCTAGGATCCAGAGACTCCGTCGAGGACGGGGCGCACCGTCGAACACCGGGAGTCTGGATCCTCGCCACAAGGGCGAGGATGACGGATTTGGGAGGAGGGCGTTACTCCTCCGGCGGCGTCCAGTCACGGTAGGCGTCCAAATCAGGCTCCATGCCCGCCGCTCGCACCAACCCTTCGAACAGGTCGCTCCAATCCGGGTTCGTTCGCTCCATCAGGTTCGTCTTCCAATCGCGCGGCCAGCGTTTCAGCGACTTCTCACGTTGGATCGCGCCGATGATGGTCTCGTGAAATTCATACCAGACGAGCCGCTTCAGGCCGTGGCGTTTGGAGAAGCCTTCGATGACGCCAGCGCGGTGTTCGCCGACGCGCGTGATCAGTTGGCTGGTGACGCCGATATAGAGCGTTCCATGCATCCGGTTGGTCATGATGTAGCAGCCGATCAGGCTGTCGCGGCCCACCATCGCATCCCCCATATTCCGTCATCCTCGGGCTTGTCCCGAGGATCCAGACGCCCGGTATCGTTCGTGGCCCACCGGCCGCGACGGAGTTTCTGGATCCTAGGCGCAAGGCCCAGGATGACGGCAGAGGAAATATAGCCATGTTCTCCAAAATCCTCATCGCCAACCGGGGCGAGATCGCGGTTCGGATCATCAAGACCTGCCGCAAGATGGGCATCAAGACCGTTCAGGTCTATTCGGAGGCCGACGCCGGGTCGTTGGCGGTCGAGATGGCCGACGAGGCGGTGCTGATCGGGCCGGCGCCGGCGGCGCAGTCCTATCTGCTGGCCGACAAGATCGTCGAGGCGGTGCGCCAGACGGGGGCGGAGGCCGTGCATCCGGGCTTTGGGTTCCTGAGCGAGAACGCCGGGTTCGCGCGGCGGCTGAGGGACGAGGGGATCGCCTTCATCGGCCCGAACCCTGAGGCCATCGAGGCCATGGGCGACAAGATCAGCTCCAAAAAGCTGGCGGCCGAGGCGGGCGTCTCGACCGTGCCGGGGCACATGGGGCTGATCGATACGCCGGAGGAGGCGGTCAGGATCGCCAACGAGATCGGCTATCCGATCATGATCAAGGCGTCTGCCGGCGGCGGCGGCAAGGGCATTCGAGTCGCCCATTCGGACGCCGACATGGCCGAAGGGTTCGCGGCGGTGAAGGCCGAGGCGCTGAACGCCTTTGGCGATGACCGGGTCTTCCTGGAGAAGTTCATCGTCGATCCGCGCCACATCGAAATTCAGGTGCTGGGCGACAAGCACGGCCATGTCGTCCATCTGTTCGAGCGCGAATGCTCGATCCAGCGCCGCAACCAGAAGGTCATCGAGGAGGCGCCGTCGCCCTTGCTCGACGAGGCCACCCGCGCCGCCATGGGGGCGCAGGCCGTCGCCCTGGCCCAGGCGGTGAATTATGACTCGGCCGGCACGGTCGAGTTCGTCGCCGGTCAGGACAAGAGCTTCTACTTCCTGGAGATGAACACCCGCCTGCAGGTCGAGCATCCGGTGACGGAGCTGATCACGGGGGTCGATCTGGTCGAACAGATGATCCGCTCGGCCTGGGGCGAGACGCTGGCCTTCGAGCAGAAGGACCTGAAGATCGACGGCTGGGCCATCGAGAGCCGCATCTACGCCGAGGACCCCTATCGCGGTTTCCTGCCCTCGATCGGGCGGCTGGTCCGCTATGAGCAGCCGGAAGAGGGGGAGCAGAACGGATACGTCGTCCGCAACGACTCCGGCGTCCGCGAGGGCGACGAGATCAGCATGTTCTACGACCCCATGATCGCCAAACTGTGCGCCTGGGGCGAGACGCGGGCGGACGCGGTCGAGGGCATGGCCCGCGCGCTGGAGGACACCCACCTGTCGGGTCTGGGCCACAATGTGCCCTTCCTGGCGGCGGTGATGGATCAGGACCGGTTCAAGTCGGGCAATCTGTCGACAAGCTATATCAAGGACGAGTTCCCGGACGGCTTCCACGGCCTGAAACAGACGCAGGACCAGGAGCGCATCCTGATCGCCTCGGCCCTGGCCATGCACGAGGTCATCGCCGAACAGGACGGCGATCCTTCGGACCGCACCGACTGGATCGTGATGATCGACAAGACGCCGCACGGCGTCGGCCTGTCCTATGACGAGGACGAGGAGATGATCCTGACCCTGACCGGCGGCGGCGACATCCGACTGTCGGATATCGACTGGCGGCCGGGCCTGGCCCAGTTCAAGGCCGATCTGGACGGGGAGGCGTTCACCGCCGAGGTCAAGCGCGTCGCTGACGGGTTCGACATCCGCCACCGCGCGGCCAAGGCGCGGGTGCGGGTGCTGCGGCCCCACATCGCCGAACTGTACGCCCGCCTGCCGGAGAAGGCGGTGGCGGATACGTCGAAGATGGTGCTGTCGCCGATGCCGGGTCTGGTGGTGTCGATCCCGGTGGTGGTGGGCCAGGAGGTCAAGACCGGCGAGACCGTGGCCATCATCGAGGCCATGAAGATGCAGAACATTCTGAAGGCGGAGCGCGACGGGGTGGTGAAGGCGGTCGGGGCCAAGGACGGCGATCCGGTGGCGGCCGACGACGTGCTGGTGGAGTTCGGGTGATGAAGAATCCCTCCGTCTCTCCGCTTCGCTGCGAGCCACCTCCCCATTGCATGGGGAGGAGACGAGAGCCTGTCTCCTCCCCGCTTGCGGGGAGGGGGACCGCGAAGCGGTGGAGGGGTTCTTCACGACGCACGGGCGGCGTCGCATGACCTTCCCCATTCCCACGCCACTGGAATGGCGCGAGTCGGCTGAGAAGGCGCTGAAGGACCGGCCGCTGGAATCGCTGCTGCATCTGGATGCGGACCAGCTGGTCACGCGCCCCTTATACGCCGATGCGACCGGGGTGCAGGCGGTGTTCGCGCCCCGCCCATCGGATGCCGAAGGACGGGCGTGGGACCTGCGCACCTCGGTCGAGGGCGATGACGCCGAGGCGGTGAACGCCGCCATCCTGACCGATCTGCAGGAAGGGGCGGCGTCGGTGTTGATCAGCGGCGGGGTGCTGGCGGATGCGGCGACGCTGGGGCGGGCGCTGGACGGCGTGGCGCTGGAACTGGCGCCGGTGGCGCTGGACGCCGGGTTCGCGGGCGTCGAGGCGGCGGAGGCGCTGGCGGTCGTGGCCAAGGGTTCGCCCCGCGCCATGCTGCGTTTCCATCTGGACCCGATCTCGGCCTTCGCCAAGGCGGGCGGATCGCCGCGCGGGATCGACCACGATCTGGGCGCGGCGGCTGATGCGGCCGTGCGTCATGCGGGCGTCTATCCCGACGCCAGCCTGTTCCTGGCCAGCGGGCGAGTGGCGCATGAGGCGGGCGGATCGGCGGCGCAGGAACTGGCCTTCGCGGCGTCCGGCGCGGTCGCCTATGTCAAGGCGGCGGTCACGGCGGGCCTGTCGGTCGAGGCGGCGCTGAAGGGCGTGGTCGTCGGCCTGTCGGTCGATCAGGAGTATTTCGACGCCCTGGCCAAACTCAGGGCCATGCGGCTGATCTGGGCCAACCTCTCCCGCGCATTCGGGGGGGAGACGCCAGCGGTCATCGAGGCGCGGTCGTCGCGGCGGATGCTGTCGGCGCGCGACCCCTGGCCGAACCTGCTGCGGCTGACGGCGGCGGGGTTCGCAGGCGCGGTCGGCGGGGCGGATGTGGTGGTGCTGGACGGCTTCACCCGCGCCTCGGGGCGGCCCGACGCCTTCGCCCGCAGACAGGCGCGCAATACGCAGTTGGTCCTGATGGAGGAGGCCAATCTGGGCCGGATCGACGATCCGGCGGCGGGCAGTTGGTATCTGGATGCGCGGACGCATGATCTGGCGCTGGCAGGCTGGGCCGAGTTTCAGATGATCGAGGCCGAGGGCGGTCTGGTGGAGGCGCTGAAGGGCGGCGTCATCCAGCCGCGCATCGCCCGGGCCCGTCAGGTGCGAGAGGCGGCTCTGGCGAACGGCGCCGCCCAGATCATCGGCGTGACGAAGTTCGTCGATCCCGAACCGCGTCAGGCGCCGGTCGAAACTGCTCGTCCGTCCGGGGCCTCCGTTGCGCGTGGCCCCGGAATGACGGGTGGGGTGGAGGCGCTGACCCCCATCCGCTTCGCCGCATCCTTCGAGGAGGCAGGCCAATGACCTTTCCCGACTTCGGCAAGATCGCCCTGGACCTGGGCGCGACCGGGCGGGGACCGACGCGCGATCCGTGGCTGACGCCCGAGGGGCTGACGGTCGAGACGGCCTATGGGCCGCAGGCGCTGGAGGGGCTGGAGCAGCTGCACGGCCTGCCGGGGTTCGCCCCCTTCGTGCGCGGGCCGTATCCGACCATGTATGCGGGCAATCCTTGGACGATCCGGCAATACGCGGGCTTCTCGACCGCCGAGGAATCCAACGCCTTCTATCGCCGCAACCTGGCGGCGGGGCAGAAGGGCCTGTCCATCGCCTTCGACCTGGCGACGCACCGGGGCTATGACAGCGACCACCCGCGGGTGAAGGGCGACGTCGGCATGGCGGGCGTGGCCATCGACAGCATCTATGACATGCGCACCCTGTTCGACGGGATTCCGCTGGACCAGATGTCGGTGTCGATGACGATGAACGGGGCGGTGTTGCCGATCCTGGCGCTCTATGTCGTCGCCGCAGAGGAACAGGGCGTCGATCACGCCAAGCTGACCGGGACCATTCAGAACGACATTCTGAAGGAGTTCATGGTCCGTAACACCTACATCTATCCGCCCGAGCCCTCGATGCGGATTATCGCCGACATCTTCGCCTGGACGGCGCAGGAAACCCCCAAGTTCAACAGCATCTCCATCTCCGGCTATCACATGCAGGAGGCGGGGGCGTCGGCGGATATCGAACTGGCCTACACCCTGGCGGACGGGATCGAATATCTGCGGGCTGGCGTCGCGGCGGGCATGCCCATCGACCGGTTCGCGCCGCGTCTCAGCTTCTTCTGGGCCATCGGCATGAACTATTTCATGGAGGTGGCCAAGATGCGGGCCGGTCGCCTGCTGTGGGCCGAGGCGGTGAAGCGCGAAGGCGGGGAGAACCCCAAGAGCCTGTCGCTGCGGGCCCACTGTCAGACATCCGGTTGGTCGCTGGCGGCGCAGGACGTGTTCAACAATGTGCCGCGCACCATGGTCGAGGCCATGGCGGCGGCGGGTGGCCAGACGCAGAGCCTGCATACCAATGCGCTGGATGAGGCCCTGGCCCTGCCGACCGACTTCTCGGCCCGGATCGCGCGCAATACGCAAATCCTGCTGCAGCAGGAGACGGGGCTGACGCGGGTGATCGATCCGTGGGGCGGCAGCTATTATGTCGAGCGGCTGACCCACGAACTGGCCGAACGCGCGCGCGCCCACATGGCCGAGGTCGAGGCCCTGGGCGGCATGGCCAAGGCCATCGAGGCCGGCATTCCCAAGCTGCGCATCGAGGAGTCCGCCGCCAAGACCCAGGCCCGGATCGACACCGGCCAGCAGACGGTGGTGGGGGTGAACAAATATCTGAACCCCGTTGTCGACGATATTCCGATGCTGAAGGTCGATAACGCCGCCGTGCTGGCCGCCCAGATCGACAAGCTGAAACGCCTGCGGGCCGAGCGGGACCAGACGGCGACCGATGCGGCGCTGGAGGCCCTGACCAATGGCGCGCGGGGCAAGGCCAACCTGCTCGAGCTGGCCGTGCAGGCCGCGCGGGCCAAGGCGACGGTGGGCGAGATTTCGGACGCGCTGGAGGCCGCCTTCGGCCGCCACGTCGCGACGGTCCAGACTGTTTCAGGGGTTTACGCCAAGGAAGCGGGACGCGATCCGCGCTTCGCCCGCGCCCGCGAGATGGTGGCGACCTTCGTGGAGAACGACGGCGGCCCGCCGCGCATCCTGATCGCCAAGCTGGGGCAGGACGGGCACGACCGGGGCCAGAAGGTGGTCGCCACCGGCTATGGCGATCTGGGCTTCGACGTCACGGCGGGCAGCCTGTTCCAGACCCCGGCCGAGGCCGCGCGCGATGCGGTGGAGAAGGGCGTCCATGCGGTCGGCGCCTCGTCCCTGGCGGCGGGGCATCTGACGCTGGTGCCGGAACTGAAGGCCGAGCTGGAGCGGCTGGGGCGGCCCGACATCATGATCGTGGTGGGCGGGGTCATCCCGCCCTCGGACGTGCAGCCGCTGCTGGATATGGGTGCGGCCGCCGTCTATCCGCCCGGATCGGCCATTGCGGACACCGCGGTCGACCTGATCGAGAAACTGAACCAGCGCCTGGGTTACGCCCAGCCCGCGCCCAACAAGGACAGGCCATGATCGGCGCCCTAAACCACGTCGGCGTGGCGACGCCCTCCATCGCGGACTCGATCAAACTCTATCGGGACGTGCTGGGCGCGACCAAGATCGGCCAGCCGTTCGACCTGCCGGCCCAGGGGGTGAAGGTCTGTTTCGTCGATACGCCGACGGCCCAGATCGAACTGATCGAACCCTATGACGCGACCAGTCCCATCGTCGGCTTTCTGGCCAAGAACCCCAAGGGCGGCCAGCACCACGTCTGTTTCGAGGTCGCCGACATCCACGCCGCCATCGCCGAGATGCGGACCAAGGGGGTGACCGTCCTGGGCACGGGCGAGCCGCGCATCGGGGCGCACGGGACGCCGGTGGTGTTTCTGCATCCCCGCGACATGGGCGGGGTGCTGATCGAGCTGATGGAGACGCCGAAAGGCGATCACTGAGCGCGTCAAGCGGAGCCTTTCGGCCTGTTCGCTCGTTGAGGGCGAAACGAGAGGACACGACATGATGTCGCACCGCCTGACCGCATTCGTCGCCATCGCCGCCCTGACCGGCGCCGCCGCCTGTTCGCAGCCGGCGCCCGAGCAGCCGACCGCCCCGGCCGAACCGCAACCGGCCCAGACCTCGACCGCGCCGTCGGTCGGCTACGCCTGCGAAAGCGGGGCGACCCTTCAGGTGCAATACGCCGACAGCGACAGCGCCCAACTGACCTATCAGAACCAGACCTACGCCCTGCGCTCGATCCAGTCGGCCAGCGGCGCCCGCTATGTCGGGGCGGGCATGGAGTGGTGGACGGCGACCCGCGACGGCCAGGAGAGCGGCACGCTGAGCCGGCTGGGACCGGACGGAACGACCGGGGTGGCGGTGCTGGAGCGCTGCTCGCGGCCGATCCCCGGCGCCGACCTGACGCCGGGACCGTTGCCGACACCGGCCCAGACGCCCACGCCGGCCCCCGGCGGCGTCCTGCCGGCCGCGACGCCTTGCAAGGGGCCGCAGCTGAAGCTGGCGGCCGGCGATGGCGATGCGGGCGCGGGCAACCGGGTGCGCAACTTCAGCCTTCAGAACATCGGCGCCCAGGCCTGCAGCCTGACCGGCTATCCGACCGTGACCCTGCAGGACGGACGCGGGCGCACCCTGTCGTCCATCCGCGCCGAACAGAGCCCCGGCAGCTATTTCCGTCAGGGCCAGGCGCCGACGCCGGTCGAACTGGCGCCCCAGGCCAAGGCCTGGTTCGAAATGGCCTGGACCGTCATGCCCGACGAGACGATGCAGAAGACCTGTCCCGATGCGGCGACGCTGAAGCTGACGGCGCCCAGCGACACCGCTGCGGTCAGCCTGCCCTTCACCTTCAGCCCGTGCGGCGGGCGCATCCGCGTGAGCCCGATCCGGGCCGAGGCCAACCCCCCGCCGGCGACCTGAGGCGGGTGGAAACGGATCGAAAATCGGCGTAGGTCGCGACCCATGACCCAGACCTTCTACGACCGCGTCGCCGGCGAACTGACAGACATCGAGGCGCAGGGGCTGACCAAGCCCGAGCGCGTGATCGCCTCGCGTCAGGGGCCGGTGATCCAGGTCGCCGGGCGCGACGTGCTGAACTTCTGCGCCAACAACTATCTGGGCCTGGCGGGCGACGAGCGCGTCGCCCAGGCGGGGATCGCGGCGCAAGCGAAGTGGGGGGCGGGCACGGCCTCGGTCCGCTTCATCTGCGGCACGCTGGAGATCCATAAGGAACTGGAAGCGGCCATAGCGGGCTATCTGGGGTTCGAGGACGCCATCCTGTTCGCCGCCGCCTTCGACGCCAACGGCGGCCTGTTCGAACCCCTGCTGGGCGAGAATGACGCCATCGTCTCGGACAGCCTGAACCACGCCTCGATCATCGACGGGGTGCGGCTGTGCAAGGCCAAGCGGTATCGGTTCGCCAACTCGGACATGGACGAGCTGGAGGCGCGGCTGAAGGAAGCCCGGGCGGCGGGCGCGCGCGACATCATCATCGCCACCGACGGCGCCTTCTCGATGGACGGCTATATCGCCAGGCTGAAGGACATCCGCGCGCTGGCCGACAGATACGACGCCCTGATCATGGTGGACGACTGCCATGCGACCGGCTTCCTGGGGCCCAAGGGACGGGGATCGTTCGCCCATCACGGGGTCGAGGTGGATTTCGTCACCGGCACCTTCGGCAAGGCCCTGGGCGGGGCCATGGGCGGCTTCATCTGCGCCAGGACGTCGGTGGTCGAACTGCTGAAACAGCGGGCGCGGCCGTATCTGTTCTCGAACGCCCTGGCGCCGGCCGTGTGCGGGTCGAGCCTGGAGGCGATCCGCATCGCGCAGGGCGAAGAGGGGGACGCCCTGCGCACGCGCCTGTCGGCCAACGCCCATCGCTATCGCGGCGCGATGGCGGACGCGGGCTTCACCTTGCTGGAGGGCGAACATCCGATCATTCCGGTCATGCTGGGCGACGCCAAACTGGCCCAGGACTTTGCGGCCCGCGCGCTGGAGCTGGGCGTCTATGTGATCGGGTTCAGCTTCCCCGTGGTGCCGCGCGGTCAGGCCCGCATCCGCACCCAGATGTCGGCGGCGCATACGTTTGACCAGATCGACCGGACGGTTGCTGCCTTCACCCAGGCCGGTCGCGAGTTGGGCGTCATCTGACGCCACATTTTGCCCGTCATCCTGGGCCTTGTGCCTGGGATCCATAATCGCCGTCGACGATGGCGCGCACCGGCGAAACGGGGCGTATGGATCCTCGGGACAAGCCCGAGGATGACGATCTTGAAGTCTTTAGGGAGACGCCATCATGGCTGAAACAATGAAAGCCCTGGCCAAGACCGCGCCCGGCGTCGGCCTGGAACTGATCGACGCCCCGGTCCCGGAGGCGGGGCCCGAGGACGTGCTGATCCGGGTGCATCGCACCGCCGTCTGCGGCACCGACATCCACATCTGGAACTGGGACGAGTGGTCCCAGAAGAACGTCCCGACCCCGATGATCACGGGTCACGAGTTCGCCGGCGAGATCGTCGCCATCGGCAAGGACGTGGATCGTCCGCTGAAGATCGGTCAGCGCGTCTCGGCCGAGGGTCACGTCATCGACCTGAACTCCGAGGCGGCGCGCGCCGGGCATTTCCACCTGGACCCGCATACGCGCGGCATCGGCGTGAACCGCCAGGGCGCCTTCGCCGAGTTCGTGGTGGCCCCGGCCTTCAATGTGATCGAACTGCCCGACGACGTGCCCTATGAGATCGGCTCGATCCTGGACCCGTTCGGCAATGCGGTTCACACCGCGCAGCAGTTCGATCTGCTGGGCGAGGATGTGCTGGTCACCGGCGCCGGTCCCATCGGCATGATGGCAGCCGCCGTGGCGCGTCATGCGGGCGCCCGCACCGTGGTCCTGACCGACATCAACGACTTCCGTCTGGACCTGGCGCAGAAGGTGGCGCCGGGCGTGCGCACCGTGAACACCACCAAGGAAGACATCCACGACGTGATGAAGGAGCTGGGCCTCAAGGTCGGGTTCGACGTGGCGCTGGAGATGTCGGGTTCGCCCATCGCCTTCAAGCAATGCGTCGACACCCTGATCATGGGCGGCGGCATGGCCATGCTGGGCATTCCCGGCAAGCCGATGGAGACCGACTGGGGCGCGATCATCCTGAAGGCCCTGACCATCAAGGGCGTCTATGGGCGCGAGATGTTCACCACCTGGCGCAAGATGCTGGGCCTGCTGAAGGCCGGTCTGGACCTCAGCCCGCTGATCACCCACCGGCTGGGCTACGCCGACTACCGCGAAGGCTTCGAGGCCATGAAGTCGGGACAGTCGGGCAAGGTGGTGCTGGACTGGGACAAGGCGGCTTGAAGACCAACGTCTCCTCCCTGCGAAGCGGGGAGGGGGACCGCGCGTAGCGTGGTGGAGGGGCTCTTGACGTCCCACCGACGCCTGCGATGCGGGCAGAGCCCCTCCGTCACGGCGCGAAGACGCGCCGCGCCACCTCCCCATCGCTACGCGACAGGGAGGAGACGCTGGCGTCAGTATTTGGCCCGCAGGGTGATCCCCACCGTGCGCGGGTCGCCGGGGTTGCCGATGACCAGGCCCGAGTTGCCGGACTGGACGCTGACGAACTGAAGATAGTCCTGGTCCAGCGCGTTCTTGACCCAGACGAAGGCCTCCCAGCCGTTCTCGGCGCGGAAACCGGCCCGCAGATTCAGGATCGTGTAGCCCTCGATCTCGGTGTAGCGCGAGACCGAGGCGTCGGAGTTGTAGGTGGAGCGGTAGCTGGCGTCGGCGCCGCCGTAGAACTCGCCCGGCAAACCGAGGAAGCCGCCCCGGCCGTGCAGTTCCCCGCCGACCGACGCCGCCCAGGGCGAAACGCCGGGCAGGTCCTGGCCCGACAGGTCGCAGGCGACGGTGGTCGTGCCGATCCGCTCCAGCGGGCAGGGGCCGTTGGCGAAGGCGTCGTATTTCGCATCGGTCCAGGCGACATTGGCGTAGAGGTCGAGATGCTGGTTCGGCCGGGCGAAGGCGTCCAGTTCGACGCCCTGGATCACCACCTTGTCGGCGTTGGCCAGATAGCCGCGCAGGGCGCCGGGGCCGCTGTCGACCACATTGGCCTGATAGTCCTCCACATCCGTCCGATAGGCCGCCAGATTGGCGGTGAGGCGGCGGTCGAAGGCCTGGGTCTTCAGGCCCAGCTCATAGGTGGTGACGACCTCTGGCTTGACCACGGCGTTGGTCAGGGACGGCTGGCCGTTCGGCAGATTGGGGATGCCGGCCATGTTGATGCCGCCCGACTTATAGCCCCGCGCGACGCTGGCGTAGGTCAGGACATCGTCGCTGACATCGTAGGACAGGGAGACCTGGCCCGACAGGTCGTCGTCCGAAAGGCTGGCGTCATAGGCTTGCGGGCGGGCGATGCCGTTGCGCCGGGAGATATAGGTGCTGTCCGTCGTCGCCGGACCGCCGGTCGTCGTGGCGGCGTAGCGGCCCGACTTCTCCTCCTTGGTGTAGCGCAGGCCGGGGGTCAGGTGCAGCCGGTCGGTGATGTTCCAGGTCAGTTGGGCGAAGGCGGCGTAGGAATCCGTCTCGATGCGGCTGTCGTTGAAGACGGTGTAGCCGTCGAGCAAGCCGTCGGGCACGCGCTCAAAAGGCGCCCCGGCGACGCGCTGATAGGCGGGGATCAGCCAGTAGCCGGCGTCGCGCCCATATTCCGTGACGCCGTGGGTCTCCACCGCCTGATGGAAGGCGTAGAGGCCGGCTGTCCAGTCGATGCGGTGGGCGCCGTTGGAGGACAGGCGCAACTCCTGGCTCCACTGATCCTGCCAGGACGGGTTGGCCGATTGGCGGGTGATGTCCAGGGCGGTGTAGTCGCGGTCGTTCCGGGGCCCCCAGTCCCAGGAGCGCCAGGCCGAAACCGAGGTCAGGGTGGCCCAGCCGAAATCGTAATCGACGATGGCCGAGACGCCCCGGTGAATCTGATCCGCCTGGATCGCCCCGTCCACATCCGCGATCCGATCGTACGGATCGGTGCTGGCGGGCCTGTAGCCGCGACCGGCGGCCAGGGCCGGGAAACGCTGGTCGAGGGGCTTTTGGGTGTCGCCCACCCGGACATAGACCTGGGTGCAGCAGTCGGGCGTCAGGTCGGCGTAGTCGGCGAACAGGCGCACGCGAAGCTGATCTGTGGGTTGGAACAGAAGCTGGCCGCGCAGACTGATCGACTGCTGGCCGTTCTGTTTCTGGCCGGTGGTCGCATTGTCCAGCACCCCGTCGCGTCGGGTGGAGACGACCGAGAAGCGGGCCGCGACCTTGTCGTTGACGATGGGCCCCGAGAAGGTCGCCTTGGCCTGGAGGAAGCCGTAGTCGCCGACGCTGAGTTCGGCGCGGCCTTCGGGCGTGAAGGACGGGGCCTGGGTGGTGATGTTCAGGGCGCCGGCGGTGGTGTTCTTGCCGAACAGGGTGCCCTGCGGCCCGCGCAGGATCTCGATCCGGTCCAGATCCACGAAATCCAGGGTCGCGGTGGCGGGGCGGCCGTAATAGACCTGATCGACATAGATGCCGACGCCCTGTTCCAGCCCGTCGTTGGCCAGGCCGTAACTGGCGCCCAGGCCCCGGATGGTGATGGCGGTGTTGCGCGGGTTGGAGGTCAGCAGCTGGACGCTGGGAGCCAGTTGCGTCACCTGGCCGACGTTATAGGCGCCGGTGCGGTCCAGAAGCTCCTCGTTCACCACGGTCAGGGCGATAGGCACGTCCTGCGCCCGTTCGTCCCGGCGGCGGGCGGTGACGACGATGTCGCCGACGCTGGCGACGCTGGGCGTGTTCACCTGGGGGGCGGCGGTCTCGTCCGGCGCGGCGGCGGCGGCGACGGCGGGCGTGGTCAGGCAGGCCAGGATGGCCGTGGCGGACAGCAGGCCTCGGGCGGTTGCGGATGTTCTCATGGTCCCCTCCGGCGACGTGATGCGCCGAGCGGGAAGAGGAGGGGCTTAAATCCTAGCGATCAAATGGGGATTTCTAACGCCAGCCGTGAGAACCGCTGAGGTCAGGCGGCAAGCAGATGTTTGATCAAGGCTTTTTCGAACCCCTTTGTGTCCGATCCGGGCAGGGTCGTGGCGATCTCGCCGCTCTCGAACAGGGCGAAGACCTTGGGGTGGACGTAGGAGGCGCGGCAAACGGTGGGGGTGTTGCCCAACAGGCCGGCGACCGCCTTGACGCAGACGGTGATCTTTCGTTTGGCGTCGGTGGGCGAGGTCGCCGCCTCCATGTCGCGCAGCGCCCGCGCCGCCGAGACCGTGCCGGCCCAGGTGCGGAAGTCCTTGGCCGAGAACTGCTCGCCCATCGCCTCGCGGATGTAGGCGTTCACGTCGTCGGAATCGACGGGGCACAGCGTGCCGTCCGCCGCGCGGTATTTGAAAAGCTGCTGGCCCGGCAGGCCCTCAAGCTGGCGTACCACGCGGGCCAGACGGCGGTCCTTGACGCTGACGCTGTGGTCCTTGCCGCTCTTGCCGCGAAACTCGAACGTCAGGGCCGCGCCGTCCACGTCCAGGTGGCGTTTGTGCAGGGTGGTCAGGCCATAGCTGCGGTTCTGCTTGGCGTAGATGGAGTTGCCGACGCGGATCAGGGTGATCTCCAAGAGGCGGACGGCGGTGGCCAGCACCTTGTCGCGGCACACGCCGCGCAGGCCCAGATCATGTTCGACCTTGTCGCGTAGCTTCGGCAAGGCGCGCGAGAAGGCCGGCAGCTTGTCGAACTTGTTCTCGGACCGGGCCGTGCTCCAGTCGTTGTGATAGCGGTATTGCTTGCGGCCCTTCACGTCGCGGCCGGTGGCCTGGATATGGCCGTTGGCCTTGGGGCAAATCCAGACGTCGGTCCAGGCCGGCGGAATGGCCAGGGCGCGGATGCGGGCCACGGTCTTGGCGTCGGTGACGGTCTGGCCCTTGGCGTCCCTGTAGGACCAGCCCTTGCCCGCGCGGCGGCGGGTCAGGCCCGCGAACTCGTCGCTGCAATAGCTGAGGCCCTTGGGAACCTCGGCGGCGATGTCGAAGGCGTGCGATCCGTCGGCCATCAGCCGGCGGCCTTTTCGAGCCGGTCGTGCAGCCGGCCGATCCAGCGTTCGGCCGGATCGCCGCCCCACAGCAGCCAGGCGATATAGCCGGCGGACGGTTCCGTGCGGCTGGCCCAGCCCTTGCCGGCCTTGTCCACCGTGTGGCGGGCGAAATAGGCGTAGATGTCCTTGATGTCCCCGTCCGAAACCGCCTTCTGATCGGCCAGTTGACGGGCGCGCCTGACGCCGACCTCCGTGCCGCCGCGATCATGCTTGGCGCGCAGATCCAGCCCCCGTTTCGCCTGGGCCGCGACGCCCTTGGGCGGGGTGCGCTGGCGGTCGGTGATTTCGCTGGTCCTGGCCATTTTCGGCTTTCCTCCCCTCGCCCTTACAGGGACTTGCGTCGAACGCCGCGCGCGGGCGGCGAGTTCCGCTTGACCCCAAGAGCCGGGCGGGGGACGAGGCGGCATGAACTATCGCCACAGCTTTCACGCCGGAAACTTCGCCGATCTGGTCAAACACGCCCTGGTGCTGTGGCTGGTCGGGCAGGGCCGGCCGTCCGTGGTGCTGGACACCCATGCGGGGGCGGGGCTGTACGACCTGTCGGGGGATGGCGCGCGGTCGAAGGAGGCCGAGGCCGGCGTGGCGCGGCTGATGACCGCCGAGGGGCGCCCGCCCCTGATGGACGCCCTGGCCGACCGGGTGGCGGGGTTCAACCCGCAGGGCGGCGTGCGGTTCTATCCGGGATCGCCGCTGCTGATCGCGGATGCCCTGGGGCCGGGCGGGCGCTATGTCGGGTTCGAGTTGAACCCGCCGGTGCGCCGGATGCTGGCCGAGGCGCTGGCGGGGCGCGCGAACGCCGAGGCGCGCGAGGGCGACGGCTATGACCTGGCGGTCGCCGAGGCGGCCAGGGCGCGCGGGCCGCTGGTGCTGATCGACCCGCCGTTCGAAAAGCCCGACGACTATATCCGCGCGGCCGAGACGGCGGTCGCCATCGTGCGGCGCGATCCGTCGGCGACCGTGGCGATCTGGACGCCGCTGAAGGATCTGGAGACCTTCGACGCCTTCATCCGCAAGCTGCAGGGGCGGGCGGGGCCGACGCTGGTCGCGGAGGCGCGGCTGAGGCCCCTGACCAATCCGATGAAGATGAACGGCTGCGCCATGGTGGTGGTCAATCCGCCGGCGGGTGCGGAAACGGCGGCGCGCGAGGTGTGCGCCTGGGTGGCGAACGCCCTGGGCGAGGCCGGCGGCAAGGCCGAGGTCTGGACCTTCTGAAATCTTGGACTGCGAAAAAAGCAGTCCAACGAGTCCAAGTGAGTCCAAGTTTTGGGCGCGGACGACGATGTCAAAGACCGATCGGTCATCATAACCCAGGTCGGGGGTGCGATAGGTCGATTGGGTGATGAACGCCGCAAACCCTTGTGCGGCAAGGGATTGCGCGGGTCGATTGGTATGGCTGGGCGGTGTTTCGGCTGGCGCCAGGGACGCAATCGGTTAGGGTTCGGCCCATGACCCGCATCGCCATTCTGGAAACCGGCCATCCGCCCGAGCATCTGAAGGACGACTTCGACGACTATCCGGCGCGGTTCCGGGCGCTGTTGGGCGAGGGCGTGCCGACGACGCGGTTCAATGTGCAGGCGGGCCATCTGCCCGACGATCCCGCCGCGTTTCAGGGGGCCATCGTCACCGGCTCGGCGGCGGGGGTCTATGACAATTTGCCGTGGATACCCAGGCTGGTCGATTGGCTGAGGGCGGCGCGGGGGCGCACGCGGCTGGTCGGCATCTGCTTCGGCCATCAGGCGCTGGCCCATGCGTTCGGCGGCGTGGTGGAGAAGTCGGACAAGGGCTGGGGCGTCGGGCTGCATCGTTACGACGTGCGGGCGAACGAGCCGTGGATGCACCCGCGCGCGCGGACCATCGCCATTCCGGTGTCGCATCAGGACCAGGTGGTCGCGATCTCGGACGATGCGCGGGTGATCGCCTCCAGCGGGTTTACGCCCTACGCCGGTCTGGCCTGGGGCGAGGACGCCATTTCGTTTCAGTGCCACCCGGAGTTTCAGCCGGACTATGCGGCGGCCCTGATCGAGGGGCGGCGGGGCGCGCGCATCCCGCATGATGTGGCGGACCAGGCGATCGACAGTCTGAAACGGCCCAACGACCGGGCGGTGCTGACCGCCTGGATCCGCGCCTTCCTGCTGCTGACCCCGCCGCCGGTCGAGGATCAGGGCAGCGGAATCTAGAGCCCCAGAAGCCGGATCAGCACGAGGGCCAGAAGGACCAGGGCGCCCAGAGACAGGATGACGGCGGCGACGACCCGGCCCCCGGCGCGGGCCACGGCGCGGATGTCGGTCTGCAGGCCCAGGGCGGCCATGGCGACGACGGTCAGCAGGCTGGACGCGGCGGCCATCGGCGCGAGGGCGGGCTGCGGGATCATGCCCAGCGAACGCAGGGCGATCATGACCAGGAAGCCGACGATGAACCAGGGCAGCAGGCGGGTCAGGCCGGGCTTTGCGGCGCCGGGCGCGCGGTCGCGGAAGATCAGCGACAGGGCCAAGATCACCGGCCCCAGCATCAGCACCCGCACCAGCTTGACCACCGTGCCGGTCTGGGTCGCGACGGCGCCGAAGGGGGCGGCGGCGGCCAGAACCTGGGGCACCGCATAGACGGTCAGGCCGGCCAGGGCGCCGTATTGCAGGCCGTTCAGATGGATCAGGCCGCCCAGCAACGGCAGGGCCAGGACCACGATCACGCCCAGAACGGCGGTGAAGGCGATGGAGGCGGCGACCTCCTCGCCATCCGCATCGATCACGGGGGCCACGGCGGCGATGGCGGAGTTGCCGCAGATGGCGTTGCCGCAGGCCACCAGAAGGGCCATGCGGGGGTTGAGGCCCAGGGCGCGCCCCACGCCGAAGCCTGCGACGATGGCCAGGGCCACCAGGGCGAAGATGCCGGCCACAAAGGCCACGCCCAGGGCCGACAGGGTCGCGGCGCTGACCGAGGCGCCCAGCAGGACCACCGCGATCTCAAGCAGGGTCTTGGCCGAGAAGTCGATGCCGGCCTTGAACCGCGCGTCCGGGGTCCAGGCGGTGCGGACGGCGGCGCCCAGCAGGATGGCCAGGATCAGCGGCTCCAGCCAGACATGGCCGATCAGGTCGCGCTCGATGCTGGTCAGGCCGATGGCGGCCAGCGTCACCAGCAGGCACAGCATGACGCCGGGACGGATCGCGCCGCCGAACGCCTTCACGGTCGCCAGGCGCGGCGCGGCAATGGGGGCGGCAAGGGCGGCGGACTTCATGGACGCTGAGATGCACCCCGGCTCGACGCCGGTCCAACGGATAGTTATGGTCGTTTCAATCCGATTTGGAGATCAATCGTGACCCTGGAACGTCTTCGCATCTTCGTCGCCGTGGCGGAGCGAGACCATGTGACGGGGGCGGCGCGGGCGCTGAACCTGACGCAATCGGCCGTGTCGAACGCCATCGCGGCGCTGGAGGCCGAACACGACGTGCGCCTGTTCGACCGGGTGGGGCGGGGCATCGTGCTGAACGAAACGGGTCGCGCCTTCCTGCCCGAGGCCAGGGCCGTGCTGGCGCGGGCCCAGGCGGCGGAAGCCGCGCTGGCGGACATGAGCGCGCTGCGGCGCGGGCGGCTGGCCGTGTTCGCCAGCCAGACCATCGCCAGCTACTGGCTGCCACGCCGACTGGTGGATTTCCATGCGGCCTATCCCGGCGTCGAACTGGCGGTGGAGATCGGCAATACGCGCGAGGCGACGCAGGCGGTGCTGAGCGGCGCGGCAGAGATCGGCCTGGTCGAGGGGGCGGTGGACGAACCGGCCCTGTCCCAGACCCAGGTGGGGTCGGACCGGCTGGCGGTGCTGGTCACGCCGGACCATCCGTGGGCCAGGCTGCGACGGCTGGAGGCGCGGGACCTGACGGGCCAGCCGTGGGTGTTGCGCGAAGTCGGGTCCGGCACCCGCTCGACGCTGGAGGCGGCGGTGCGGGACGCGGGCGTCGATCCCGCCGATCTGTCGGTGACCATGACCCTGCCGTCCAACGAGGCGGTGCTGGCGGCGGCCGAGGCGGGGGCGGGCGCCACGGCCCTGTCCGAAAGCGTGGCCTATGCGGCGGTGGCCGCCGGTCGGCTGGCGACGGCGCCCTTCACCCTGCCCGAACGCCCGTTCCGCCTGTTGCGGCACAAGGAACGCTATCGCAGCCGGGCGGGCGACGTGTTCATGGCGACGATGGGGTGACCGCATCCAGCCCGCTCATCCCCGCGCAAGCGGGGACCCAGTTCTTTGGGCGACCAATGTTTGGGGTGGGGTCGAAATCGTTATCCCAGACATCGTGCGAACGAAAACACTGGGTCCCCGCTTTCGCGGGGATGAGCGGATTCAACGAAGAGTGATCACGGCCATTTCACCACGGGCGGCATGGACGACAGGATGGAGTCCACGTTTCCGCCGGTCTTCAGGCCGAACATAGTGCCCCGGTCGTAGAGCAGGTTGAACTCGACGTAGCGGCCGCGCCGGATCAGCTGTTCCTCGCGCTCCTCCGCCGTCCAGGGCTCGGCCATGCGGGCGGCGACGATGCGGGGATAGACGTCCAGAAAGGCCAGGCCGATGTCGCGGGTGAAGGCGAAGTCGCGGT
Source organism: Brevundimonas sp. UBA6550 (assembly GCF_002434505.1). Classification (GTDB taxonomy): domain Bacteria; phylum Pseudomonadota; class Alphaproteobacteria; order Caulobacterales; family Caulobacteraceae; genus Brevundimonas. Next base: position 345,246 of record NZ_DJKE01000005.1, on the reverse strand, counting down.
CATAGTCGCCGCTGTCGTGATGATCGTAGAAGACGCCGCCGGTGCCACGCGGCTCCTGACGATGCGGCAGGAAGAAATATTCGTCGCACCAGGCCTTGTAGCGGGCGTGCCAGTCCGGGGCGTGGGCGTCGCAGGCGGCCTTCATGGCGGCGTGGAAGGCCAGGGTGTCGGGGTGATCCTGACGCCGATCCGCCATCAGCACCGGCGTCAGGTCGCCGCCGCCGCCGAACCAGTGTCTGGTCGTGGCGATGAAGCGGGTGTTCATGTGGACCGCCGGCACGCGCGGGCTGACCGGATGGCAGATCAGGCTGATCCCGGTGGCGAAGAAGCGCGGATCGACGTCGGCGCCGGGCACGGACTTCGCGTAGTCGGCGGGAAAGCTGCCGTGGACGGTAGAGACATGGACCCCGACCTTTTCGAACAGCCGCCCGTGCATCATGCCCATCACGCCGCCGCCGCCCTCGGGCCTTTCCCAGGGGGTGCGGACGAAACGGCCGGGGGCGCCGGGAAACAGATCGGCGGGGGCGGCGTCCTCCAGCGCCTCGAACGCCGCGTGGATACGGTCGCGCAGATGTTCGAACCAGGCGCGGGTCTCGACCGTCTTCAGATCGAGCGGATCGGAGAATGAAGCGTCGCTCATGGGTTCGGTCCTAGACCGCGCGCAGCGTTCAGCCAACCTGTCCGGTCTGGCGCAGGCCTTCCCACAGGGCGATGCCGGCGGTGACCGACAGGTTGAGCGAGCGGGCGCCCGCTCGCAGCGGCACGACGACGCGGGCGTCGGCGGCGGCATGGACATGGTCGGGGGCGCCCGCGCTCTCCTTGCCGAACAGCAGGATGTCGTCGGGCCGGAAGGCGAAGTCGGGCAGGGGCGTGGCGCCTTTGGTGGTCAGCAGAACCAGCCGTCCAGCCGGGCGGTCGGCCTGAAAGGCGGCCCAGTCCGCGTGGCGGGTCATGTGCGACAGGGGGCCGTAATCCAGGGCGGCGCGCTTCATCGCGCGGTCGTCGAAACGGAAGCCCGTCGGCTCGATCACATGCAGATCGACGCCGAAACAGGCCGAAAGCCGGATGCAGGCGCCGACGTTCTGAGGAATGTCCGGTTGAAAAAGGGCGAGACGCATTCTAAGCCCGTTGATACGCGCGGCGAGGGGGTTTGTCGCGGTCTATTTGCGAGCGTTTCGCAAGAAACGTCAGCAACTTGCGTCAGAGGGGCGCAGGTCAAGGACCGTGGGGAAATCCCGCGTCGTATGTTGGTTTGGCGCCGCGGCTGGGGAGGCCCTAGGGCTTCTCCTGCGGCGATCGGGAGGTGGAAACTTGACCGAATCGGTCGTGCATACCCAAGACTCTGGCAATCCCGAGAGCGGCGATCCCAATCGTCGCGACTTCATCTATATCGCGGCGGGCGCAGCGGCGGTCGGCGCGGGCGCGATGATCGCCTGGCCCCTGATCAACCAGATGAACCCGGCCGCAGACACCCTGGCCCTGGCCTCGATCGAGTTCGACCTGACCAAGGTGCAGGAAGGCCAGCAGGTCGTCATCAAATGGCAGGGCAAGCCGGTGTTCGTGCGCTATCGCACCCCGGCCGAACTGCAGCGCGTCATCGCCGACGATCATGCGCCCGACCTGAAACAGCCCCAGACCGACGCCGAGCGCACCAAGCCGGGGCACGAGAAATATCTGGTCGTCATCGGTTCGTGCACCCACCTGGGCTGCGTGCCGACATTCGGCGCGGGCGATTACGGCGGCTGGTTCTGCCCCTGCCACGGCTCGCACTACGACGCCTCCGGCCGCATCAGAAAGGGGCCCGCGCCCCTGAACCTGGTGGTGCCGGACTACGACTATCTGTCCGACACCCGCGTCAAGATCGGCTGAGGACAAGGGGGGATCATGAGCGACCACGAGAGCACCTACGTCCCGAAGACGGGCGTCGAGAAATGGCTGGACAGCCGTCTGCCCATCATTCGCTTCGGCGCGGACTATATGTCCCTGCCGACGCCGCGGAACCTGAACTACTGGTGGACCTTCGGCGGCATCCTGGCCCTGTGCCTGGTGACCCAGATCGTCACCGGCATCGTCCTGGCCATGCACTATACGCCCAACGTCGACATGGCCTTCGCCTCGGTCGAGCGCATCATGCGCGACGTCAACGGCGGCTGGCTGATCCGCTACGTCCACGCCAACGGGGCGTCGATGTTCTTCATCGCGGTCTATCTGCACATGCTGCGGGGCCTGTACTACGGCTCCTACAAGGCGCCGCGCGAGATGATCTGGATCATCGGCTGCGTGATCTTCTTCCTGATGATCGCCACCGCCTTCCTGGGCTACGTCCTGCCGTGGGGCCAGATGTCGTTCTGGGGCGCGGAGGTCATCACCAATCTGATCGGGGCCATCCCCGGCGTGGGCGAGCCGATCCTGATCTGGCTGCGCGGCGGCCCGGCCATCGACAATGCGACGCTGAACCGCTTCTTCTCGCTGCACTATCTGCTGCCGTTCGCCATCCTGGGCTGCGTCGTCCTGCACCTTTGGGCGCTGCACGCGGCGGGTCAGAACAATCCGGTCGGCATCCTGATCCCCAAGGATCGTCAGGCCAAGGACACGCTGCCCTTCCATCCGTATTTCACGGTCAAGGACGGGTTCGCCATCATCCTGTTCCTGATCCTGTTCGCGATCTTCGTCTTCTATCAGCCGAACGCCCTGGGCCACGCCGACAACTACATCCCGGCCAACCCGCTGCAGACGCCGGCGCACATCGTGCCCGAGTGGTACATGCTGCCCTTCTACGCGATCCTGCGCGCCATCCCGGACAAGTTCGGCGGCGTGGTGGCGATGTTCAGCGCCATCGGGGTGCTGTTCGTCCTGCCCTGGCTGGATACGTCCAAGGTGCGCTCCATGCGCTATCGCCCGACGATGCGGACCTTCTTCATCATCTTCCTGGTGGTGGGCGTGGGTCTGGGCTGGTGCGGCGGGCAACTGCCGGACGCCCATGTGATCGGGTCGTTCAAGACCTTCACCCTCTTCGACGGCGACCTGAACAGCTATCTGTGGCTGACGCGCCTGTTCACCCTCTACTACTTCGTCTTCTTCCTGGTGATCATGCCCTTGGTCGGCCTGAAGGAGCAGCCGCTGCCGATCCCGGCGACCATTTCCGAGCCGGTGCTGACCGGCGCGGGCGCCGTCGAGCACAAGGGGTGAGGGGCATGACGATCGGAACCAAGACCATGTCGTTCAAGACGATCATCGCCTCGGCCGCCGTCGCCCTGGGCCTGATGGCGGGCGCTGCGCCCGCCCTGGCCGCAGGCGGGGCCGCCCATCCGCGCTCGGGCGGGTTCAGCTTCGAAGGGCCGTTTGGGACCTATGACCAGGGCCAGCTGCAACGCGGCTACAAGGTCTATCACGAGGTCTGCGCCGCCTGTCACAGCATGAACCTGATGCACTATCGGAACCTGGGCGACCGCCATGGGCCGTTCTGGAATCCGAAATACCCGAACCCGAACGACAACCCGGTCGTGAAGGCGCTGGCCAAGGAAGTGCAGGTCGGCGACATCGACAGCGAGACCGGCGAAGCGATCCAGCGCGACGCCACCCCGGCCGACAAGTTCCGCGCCCCCTATCCGAACGCCACGGCGGCGGCGGCGGGCAACGGCGGGGCGGCCCCGCCCGACCTGTCGGTGATGGCCAAGGCCCGTCACGACGGCGCCAACTACATCTATTCGCTGCTGTCGGGATATCGGAACCCGCCGGCGGGCCTGACCATCCGCGACGGTCAGCACTACAACCCCTATATGGCCGGCGACCTGACGCCGTTCTGGGACGAGACCAAGGGCCATGTGCCGCCCGGCGGCTTCATCGCCATGCCGCCGCCGCTGCAGAACGGCCAGGTCACCTATGACGACGGTTCGCCCCAGACGGTGGACCAGTACGCCAAGGACGTCGCCGCCTTCATCGCCTGGACCTCGGAACCCAAGATGGTGGAGCGCAAACAGGCCGGCTTCGGCGTGTTGATCTATCTGCTGATCTTCGCGGGCGTCACCTACGCCGCCTACCGCCGCATCTGGAAGGGCGTCGCCCACTAAGGCGGCCGCCAGTCTGAAATCCTTGAGCCCGCCGAAGTTCGCTTCGGCGGGCTTTTCGTTTGCGACGATTGGCCCGCGACACGGAATCGACACGATGGGTTCGGCCGCCTAGGGTCCGCCATCGTTTCCGGCTGTGGGGCCCTTCAGATCATGCGTTTTGTCTCTTCCTTCGCCGCCGCGCTGTTGGCGGGCGCCGCCCTGTCGGCCTGTGCGACCGCGCCCGATCCTGCTGCGGTCCATGCCGTTCCCGCCTTCGACGCGGCGCGCATCTCGCAGGACATCAAGACCCTGTCGGACGACAGTTTCGAGGGACGCGGCATCGCCACCCCGGCGGAAGAGAAGGTCATCCGCTATCTGAGCGAAGGCTACGCCGCCGCCGGCTTCCAGCCGGGCGGACCGAGCGGCCAGTGGACGCAGGACGTGATCCTGAACCGCTTCGTCCAGTCCAACGTCCATGCCTCGCTGAAGCTGGGCGACTGGACCCTGCCGATGACGCAGGGGCGCGAGGTGGCCATCTCCACCCGCCGTCCGGCCCAGCACGTCAGCCTGAAGGACGCGCCGCTGGTCTTCGTCGGTTACGGCATCAAGGCGCCGGAGCGGACCTGGGACGACTTCAAGGGCCAGGACCTGCGCGGCAAGATTTTGGTCGTTCTGGTCAATGACGCCGATTTCGAGGAGCCGGCGCTGAACACCTTCGGCGGCAAGGCCATGACCTATTACGGCCGCTGGACCTACAAATACGAAGAGGCCGCGCGCCAGGGGGCGGCGGGCGTGCTGATCGTCCATGAGACGGCGCCGGCCTCCTATGGCTGGCAGACGGTGGCCAACTCCTGGGGCGTGCCGCAGTTCGACATCCTGCGCCAGAATGCGGCCGCCGAGCGCGTGCCGATGGAGGGCTGGATCCAGCGCGACGTGGCGGTCGATCTGTTCCGCCGCGCCGGCCTGGATTTCGAGGCGCTGAAGGTCCAGGCGCGCAGCCGCGACTTCCAGCCCGTCGCCCTGACCGGGGCCGCCTTCTCGACCGAGTTCGATGTGGCGACCAATCAGGTGACCAGCCGCAATGTCATCGCCCGCCTGCCGGGCGCGACCCACCCGGACGAGACGGTCCTCTATACCGCCCACTGGGATCACATCGGCATGGGCGAGCCGGACGCTACCGGCGACCACATCTTTAACGGAGCGGTGGACAACGCCTCGGGCACGGCGGGGCTGCTGGAGCTGGCGCGCATGTTCGGCCGTGCGCCGCGCACCGAACGCTCCGTCGTCATGATCAGCTTCACCGGCGAGGAAAGCGGTCTGCTGGGTTCGGAATATTATGCAGTGAACCCGGTCTATCCGCTGGCCAAGACGGTGGGCGGGTTCAACATGGATTCGATGAACGTCTATGGCCGCGTCACGGGCCTGGGCGTCACCGGATACGGCCAGTCGGACTTCGACGAACGGCTGGCGGCGGCGATCCAGCCGCAGGGGCGGACGCTGGTTCCCGATCATGAAAACGCGGCCGGCACCTATTACCGCTCGGACCACTTCCCCTTGGCCAAGCGCGGCGTGCCGATGGCCTATGCCGGCAGTCGCGGCGACTTCCGCGACGCGCCGATCGCCGAGCGCGAGGCGGCGCGGGTGGAATATGGGGCCAAACGTTATCACCAGGCGGCGGACGAATGGTCGCCGGACTGGGATTATCGCGGCATGATCGAGGACCTGCAGGTCTTCTACGACGTCGGCCGCGCCCTGGCCGACAGCCGCGATTGGCCGCAGTGGAAGCCGGGATCGGAGTTCGGGCCGGTGCGCGCGACCACGGCGTCAGAGCGCCGCTGATTTCCGCACATTGTTCGAGACGGGGGCGGGGAGGCATCTCCGCCTCTTTCGCTGTTTTCGTATCGAGTAAGCCTATGATCCTTCGCCGTTCTCCGTTCGTGGCCTTCGCCGCCCTGGCGCTGGCTGCCTGCGCCACCACGCCGGTTCCCGCGCCCCGCCAGGCGGCGGACGCCTTCGCCGTCGCCTCGGCCGCCACGCCGCAGTTCAGCGCCCAGCGCCTGTCGGACCACATCAAATATCTGGCGTCGGACGAGATGGAGGGGCGGTTCCCCGGTCTGGTCGGCGAACGGCTGACCCTGGCCTATCTGCAGGCGCAGTACGAGGCGATGGGGCTGGAGCCGGGCGGGCGCGACGGATCATGGCTGCAGCCCGTCGATCTGGTGCGGTTCACGCCTGAGCGGGCGCCGACGGCGGCCTGGACGGGGGTGGACGGCGCGCGTCACGTGCTGACGTCTGGGACCGACATCACCCTGCGCGCCGGGGCGGCCGATCCGGTCGTCAGGATCGCCGGCGCGCCGCTGGTCTTCGCCGGCTATGGCATTTCCGGGCCGACCTGGGACGACTATGGCGCGGCGGACCTGACCGGCAAGGTCGTCGTCGTGCTGCGCGGACAGCCGGCCAGCATGGGGGCGGACCCCAACTTCTACGGCTCGACCACCCACAAGATGCAGGAGGCGCTGAAGCGCGGGGCGGTGGGCGTCATCACCCTGCAGGACCAGGACGGTCGCTGGCGTCGGGCGGTGGGTGGCGCGGCTCGGCCGCAGATGACGATCAAGGGCGCCCAGGACGCGCGGTTCACCGGGTCGATCAACCTGGCGGCGGCCACGGCCATCGGCGGCCCGGCGCTGGAGGCGGCGCTGGCCACGGCCAGGACCGGCGCCCTGGGCGGCGCGGTCGATCTAGGCGCGCGTCTGGACGTGGATATCGCCGAGACCACCGAGGTCATCCATTCCAACAATCTGCTGGCCAAGATTCCCGGCACGGAACGGCCTAACGAGTATGTCTTCTATTCCGCCCACTGGGATCACGTCGGCAAGGCCAGGACCCCCAACGCCGAGGGCGACGACATCTTCAACGGCGCCTGGGACAATGCGTCGGGCACCGCCGGGCTGATCGAGATGGCGCGGGCGTTCAAGGCCGGGCCGGCGCCGAAGCGCACCGTGGTCTTCCTGCACGTCACGGCCGAGGAGCAGGGGTTGCTGGGGTCGGAAGCCTATGCCGCCGATCCGGTCTATTCGCTGGCCAGGACGGCGGCGGACATCAACATCGACATGCTGCCCTTCACGCCGGCGACGCGGGACGTGGCGGTGTTCGGCGTCGGCAAGTCGGAGCTGGAGGACATCCTGGGCCGGTTCGCCGCAGTGCAGGGGCGGGTGGTGACGGGCGACGGCTATCCCGAGGAAGGCTTCTACTATCGCTCCGACCACTTCAACTTCGCGGCGGGCGGGGTGCCGGCCCTGATGCCCTGGACCGGGCGCGATTTCGTCGAGGGCGGAATCGGGGCGGGCAAGCCCTATTACGAGGGGCAGATGGAGCGCTATTATCACAAGCTGACCGACGAATGGCGCGCCGACTATGACTTCACGGCGGCCTTGCAGAATCTGGACCTGCTGTATCGGCTGGGGCTGACGGTGGCCGACAGCGAGAGCTGGCCCGCGTGGAAGCCGACGGCCGAGTTCAACGCCATTCGCGACCGCACGGCCGACCAGCGGAGGTAGATTGCCCTCTGTCTCGTCATCCTAGGGCTTGTCTCTAGGATCCAGACTCCCGGTTTCGACGACAGTGCTCGTAGTGCAAACACCGGGAGTCTGGATCCTCGCCACAAGGGCGAGGATGACGGGCTATGGAAGTCAGGCCGCGCCGAAGGGGTAGGGGCTGACGGACTTGGACCAGTCGTCGACGGCCAGCGGGCGGTCGATGGGGGCGGCGGCGCGTTCGGCGCAGGGGTGGCGGTGGCACAGGCGACAGGCCGGGCCGATGGGCGTCACGTCCGGGCTGTCCAGGTCCAGGCCGCGCGCATAGGCCAGCCGGTGCGCGTGGCGCAGTTCGCAACCCAGGCCCACGGCCAGGTCGTGGCTCTCGCCATAGCCGTCGTGACCCTGGCGCTCGACCGTGCGGGCGAAGGTGAACCAGCGATTGCCGTCCGGTGTCTCGATGATCTGGGTGACGATGCGGCCCGGCGTGCGAAACGCCGAGTGCAGCCGCCAGCGCGGGCAGGCGCCGCCGAAACGCGAGAACGGAAAGGCCCCGGCCGCATAGCGTTTGGAGATGTTGCCGGCCTGATCGACCCGCATCAGGAAGAAGGGCACGCCGCGCGCGGTCGGCCGCGACAGGGTGGTCAGCCGGTGCGCCGCCTGTTCGTAGCTGACGCCGAACCGGGCCTGGAGGCGGGCCAGATCGTAGCCGCCGTCCTCGGCCGCGCGCTGGAAGGCGGCGTAGGGCATCAGGACGGCGGCGGCGAGGGTGTTGGTCAGGGCGACCTTCAGCAGGGCGCGGGTGGCGGCGTCGGGCGCGGCGGACGCCTCGACCATCTGATGCAGGGCCGGCCCCTGTTCGACCAGCGCCAGCTGATAGGCGATGGCGAAGGCGCGCGACGACGGTCCCAGGGTTTCCGACAGCAGCAGGCGGCGGCGGTGCAGGTCGTAGCGGCGCGTCCATTCCACCATCACCTCGGCGGGCAGGGTGCGGACGCCCAGGTCGTGACGCGCTGCCAGCCTCTGGCGCGCGGCGGGCTCGAAGCCGTCGGCGTGGACGGGCGCCTCGGCCGCCAGGGTGTCGGCCAGGGCCTCGCCCATCTGGTCCAGTTCGGGGAAGTGGTTGCCGCGCGACTGGATATATTCCCGCACCCAGTCGGCGGGGCTGGATTCGACCAGACCCTCGCCGGTTTCGGCGGCGGCGCGGGCCTTGGCGCGGCCGTCGTCGAACGCCTGATAGAGGCGGAGCAGGGCGTCGGCGACGCCCGGCGCCTCTTCCAGCAGTCGCACCAGCTCATGCCGGGGGGCGGACAGGCCCTTGAACAGGGGGTCGGTCAGGATTTCCGTCAGGCGGGCTTCGTCGGCGGCGCCCGCCTGGTTCAGGCTGCGCAGATCGACGTCATAGGTGTCGGCCAGCCGCAATAGAAGCTGGGCCGAGACGGGCCGCTGATTGCGCTCTATGTGATTGAGATAGCTGGGGGAAACGCCGAGGTCGGCGGCCATGGCCGTCTGGGTCAGGGCCAGGTCGCGCCTCAGCCGCTTCAGTCGGGCGCCGAGGAACAGTTTGCGGTCGGCGGAGGCGTCCATGCGCGCAGGATGTCACAACATGACCGAGTATGCAAAGTCATATTGTGACAAAGTGACTGCAATATCGGCGGCGACAGTGTGTCATTCGTGACTTCAGCGTGTTCTTGTCTCCGAGACGGCGGCTGCGGCCGCGCCCTTCGCAGAGACGAGTTCGACCATGACCACCTTCGCCGACCTGGTTCCTTCGCCCGCCGGCCGTTTCGACGGCATCGAGCGCCCCTATACGCCGCAGGACGTCCTGCGCCTGCGCGGTTCGGTGCCGGTCACCCATACGCTGGCCGAACGCGGCGCCAACCGCCTGTGGGAGCTGCTGCACACCGAGCCCTTCATCAACGCCCTGGGCGCCGTCACCGGCAATCAGGCGATGCAGATGGTTCGCGCGGGTCTGAAGGCCATCTATCTGTCGGGCTGGCAGGTCGCGGCGGACGCCAATACGGCGGGCGCCATGTACCCGGACCAATCGCTGTACCCGGCCAACGCCGCGCCGGAACTGTGCCGCCGCATCAACCGGACTTTGCAACGCGCCGACCAGATCGAACACGCCGAGGGCGGGGCCAAGCGCGACTGGTTCGCCCCCATCGTCGCCGACGCCGAGGCCGGTTTCGGCGGCCCGCTGAACAGCTTCGAGATCATGAAGGCCTTCATCGAGGCGGGCGCGGCGGGCGTCCACTTCGAGGACCAGCTGGCGTCGGAGAAGAAGTGCGGCCACCTGGGCGGCAAGGTCCTGATCCCCACCCAGGCGCATGAGCGCAATCTGGTCGCCGCGCGTCTGGCCGCCGACGTCATGGGCACGCCGACCATCACGGTCGCCCGCACCGACGCCGAATCGGCCCAGCTGATCACCTCGGACATCGACGAACGGGACCAGCCCTTCATCGACCGCGAGAACCGCACGCCCGAGGGCTTCTTCCGCCTGAAGGAAGGCACGGGCCTGGATCACTGCATCGCGCGCGGCCTGTCCTACGCCAATATCGCCGACCTGCTGTGGTGGGAGACCAGCCACCCGGACCTGGACGACGCCAAGAAGTTCGCCGAAGCGATCCAGAAGAAGCATCCCGGCAAGCTGATGGCCTACAACTGCTCGCCGTCGTTCAACTGGGAAGCCAAGCTGGACAAGGCCACCATCGCCAAGTTCCAGCGCGAACTGGGCGCCATGGGTTACAAGTTCCAGTTCGTGACCCTGGCGGGCTTCCACGCGCTGAACAACTCGATGTTCGAGCTGGCGGACGGCTATCGCGATCACGGCATGGCGGCCTATTCGGAGCTGCAGCAGCGCGAGTTCGCCAACGAGGCGCGCGGCTATACCGCCACCCGCCACCAGCGCGAAGTCGGCACCGGCTATTTCGACCAGGTCGCCACGGTCATCTCCAACGGCACGTCGTCCACCACGGCGCTGAAGGACTCGACCGAGACCGCCCAGTTCACCACCGCGGCTTAATCAGAAAAGGAACCGCACCCATGGAACCGCTGACCCGAACGGAAGCCATCATAGACTTCTGCCTGGCGCCCCTGGCGCTGGACGCCGGCACGGAGGCCGAGCGCGAAGTGCGTCGTCGCCTGACCCACGTGCTGCGGACCTATCAGTCCAAAACCGCGACGCCGGTCGCCGTGGACTTCTCGTCCATGCCCTCGCAGGTCATCAACGAGGCGGCGCACGGCTACGAATAGGTCGTCGCGCATGAAGAAAGGCCCGCTCCGATCGCTCGGGGCGGGCCTTTCGTCGTTCTGGATCAGGCGATCTTAGCGGGTGGTCGGGCCGGTGTTCAGCGATTGGGTGGTGGCGACGGCCGGGGTCGCGGCCGGGGCCGATGTCTGGGCCGGCGCAGCGGCGGCGACGGGCGTGCGGGCCGGGGCGCCGGTTTCCTGCGGATCGCCGACGATGATGGTGGTGATCTGCGTCGCCTCGGTGGTGCAGGTGGCCAGGTCGCGCGTCACGTGACGGCCCAGGCAGAAGATGTCCTCATAGCTGGGGCGCGAGGCGGCCAGGCACTGGAACAGCATCAGCTTGGACATGTTCAGGCAGAACTCGCTGTTGGGTTCCCGCGTCAGGGCCTCGGTGTTGACCCGCGCCTCGTCTCCACCGGCGCCCAGGGCGCCCAGGGCGGCGATGGCCAGCGAACGCACGACGGCGGGGGTGTAGGGGGGACCCTTGCGCGACGCTTCCAGCGCCAGGCCCGTTCCGCTGTTGCCGGCGGCGAACAGCTGGGCCGATTCCTCGGCCGACGGCAGCATGTTGACCTCTGACAGATGTTTGGCCCCCTCCAGCCGGACCTCGCGGTTGGCGATGGGCGTGATCGCCCATCGGCGGCGCGGATCGCTGCGGCCCTGGATCGTATAGGCGTCCTGTTCGATGCCCTCGGCGATGGCGCGCATGGCGACCGAATCCTTGCCGATGGTGCTGGCGATCAGGCCGGCGGCGGCGTCGGCGCCGGGCAGGGTGGCGGCGTAGGCCGGATCGGCGACGATCTGGGCCACCATCTGCTGACGCTGGGTCGGGTCGATGGCGTACTGACGCACCCCGGCGACGAACTCCGGCGACTGCATGGCGATGATGGCGCCATAGGCGATCAGGCCGCGAGACAGTTGTTCGGCGTCGTAGGAGGCGCCCTTGCGGATCGCCGCCTGGATCGATTCCGGGTCGGGGAAGCCGCCGGGCTGGATGGTCCGGGCCTCGCGCAGGAAGGCGACGTAGATGGAGGCGGCCTCGGCCACCCCCTGGTTCAGCGAGATGGGCGGGGGCTGGCGGGCGGCCAGTTCGGCCGCGAGGCGTTGAGCCTCAAGCTCGGCCTTGGAGGGTCCGCTCTCGCAGCTGGCGAGTATCATGGCGGCGACGAGGGCGACGGCGGAGACGCCGCGGCGCAGGGGGGCCGATTTCATTGGAACATCCTCAAGGCGATCACGCGCGCAAAAGCGCCAACACTATGGGCGCTTATAAGGCGTTCCTTATGGTTACCCGAGGGTTAATCGAACAGCTTGGAGACCGATTCCTCGTTGGCGATCCGTCGGATAGCCTCTCCGATCAGCGGAGCCACGGAAACCGTTCGGATTTTCGAGCAGTTCAAAACTTCGTGGGGTTGCTCGATGGAGTCCGTGATCACCAGTTCCTTCAGCGGGCCGTCGGTGATGCGCTGGACGGCGGGGCCGGACAGGACGCCGTGGCTGATATAGGCCGAGACCTCGGTCGCGCCCTGGTCGATCAGGGCCTTGGCGGCGTTGACCAGGGTGCCGCCCGAATCGACGATGTCGTCGAACAGGATGCATCGGCGGCCTTCGACATCGCCGATGATGTTCATGACTTCGCTCTCGCCCGCCCTGGCCCGGCGCTTGTCGACGATGGCGAGGTCGGCGTTCAGGCGGCTGGCCAGCGACCGGGCGCGCACCACGCCGCCGACGTCGGGCGAGACGATCATCAGGTCGTCGCCGCGCGGATAGTGGTCCTTGATGTCCTGGGCCAGGACCGGGGTGGCGACCAGATTGTCGGTCGGAATGTCGAAGAAGCCCTGAATCTGGCCCGCGTGCAGGTCCATGGTCAGAACCCGATCGGCGCCGGCGCGGGTGATCAGATTGGCCACCAGCTTGGCCGAGATCGGGGTGCGGCCGCCGGTCTTCCGGTCCTGACGGGCATAGCCGAAATAGGGCATGACGGCCGTGATCCGCTTCGCCGAGGCCCGCACCAGGGCGTCGGTGATGATCAGCAGTTCCATCAGATTGTCGTTGGCCGGGTAGGAGGTGGATTGCAGGATGAAGACATCCTCGCCCCGCACATTCTCCTCGATGACGGCGAAGACCTCGTTGTCGGCGAACCGCTTGACCTGGGCCTTGGTCAGCGGCGCATCCAGGTGGTCGGCGATCGCCTGGGACAGTGCGCGGTTGGAGTTGCCAGAGAGCAGCTTCATCGGCCGGTCATCCTTTCGCCGTCATCCGCCCCCCATGAACGGCGGTCGGTTGGCGCGCTCTTTACCAGCGGTGCCGGGCAGGGCAAGTCACATGCGGAGATTTCCTCGGCATGGCGCGGCTCGGTCGCGGGTGCTAGAGATCGCCGCCTTGGTTTCCGGGGGAAGCGGTCCTATGACCGTTGTCTTCACACGTCATGGGGTCGTCCTTGTCCGCTTCTAAGTTCCGTTCCGGCATGGTGCTGATGGCCGCGGCGCTCGCCGCCGTGACGATTTCAGGCTGCTCGGGCGCAAAGCGTCCCAAGCTGGCCTATGAGGAGCGTCCCGTCGAGGCGCTCTACAACACCGGCTATGACCGCCTGCAGCAGCGGCGCTGGTCCGACGCGGTGGACTATTTCCAGGAAGTCGAACGCCAGCACCCCTATTCGGACTGGGCGCGTCGCTCGATCCTGATGCAGATCTACGCCTACTACCAGAACAACAACTACGCCGACGCCATCGCGGCGGCGGACCGGTTCATCCAGCTGTTCCCCGGCAATCCGTCGGCGGCCTACGCCTTTTACATGAAGGCGGTCTGCAACTTCGAACAGATCACCGACGTCGGCCGCGACCAGGGCTACGCCACCGCCGCCCTGGCGGGTCTGAAGGATGTGGCGCGGCGTTATCCCGGCACGCCCTACGCCTCGGACGCCGCGGTCAAGATCGACATGGTCAACGACCAACTGGCCGGCAAGGAAATGAACATCGGCCGCTACTATCAGCGCGCCAACCAGCCGCTGGCGGCCCTGAACCGCTACAAGGCGGTGATCGCCAACCCCGATTATCAACGCACCTCGCACACGCCCGAGGCCCTTTATCGTCTGGTCGAGGTGAACCTGCAGCTGGGCCTGAAGGAAGAGGCGACCCGCAACGGCGCGGTCCTGGGCTACAACTATCCCGGCAGCCCTTGGTATTCGGAAGCCTACGCCCTGCTGACCGAAAACGGCCAGACGCCCGAAAAGGCCCCCGAGGCCAAGCGCGAAAGCTGGCTGAAGCGCCTCATCCCGGGCTGAGGTCGATCTTGACGATCAGGGTTTATGTAGCTACATAAATGATCGTCTTCGACCCCGACAAGGACGCCGCCAATATCGCCAAGCATGGAGTCTCCCTTTCGCGGGCAGGCGATATGCAGATGGATGAAGCCTTGGTCGAGGTGGATGATCGCTTCGATTACGGGGAGCCCCGATGGATCGCCTATGGCGAACTGGACGAGCGGCTGCACGTTTTGGCGTTCACTCTTCGAGGCGGAAACGTGCGGGCGATAAGCCTGCGAAAGGCCAATGACCGGGAGCAGAGATATGTCGAAGACCAAAGGCGTATCGGAAGCGCCGACTGAACCTTTTCTCGACGACGATGATGCGCCGGAGCTGACTGCGGAGCGCGCGGCCAAACTTCGGCCCGCGCGGGAGGTTCTGCCCCACGACGTCATCGATCAGTTCAAGCGCTCACCCGGCAGACCAAGGTCGGAAAGCCCCAAGACGCAGGTCACCCTTCGAATCGATGCCGACGTGATCGAACACTGGCGCGCGCAGGGGCCCGGATGGCAATCGGGCATCAACGCCGCGCTTCGTCGCGCATCGGGGCTGTAATTCCTGATTTGTTCTCTGAGCAGGCGCGTTAGGATAGCGCCGATGTCGAATCGCGTGCGCCCATGCTGACCGCCCTGTCCATTCGCGACGTCGTCCTGGTGGACGTGCTCGATCTGGAGGTCGAGAGCGGCTTGACCGTGCTGACCGGCGAGACGGGGGCGGGCAAGTCGATCATTCTGGACGCCCTGGGCCTGGCGCTGGGCGGGCGGGGCGATGCCGGACTGGTGCGGCACGGCGCCAAACAGGCGGTGGCGACGGCGGTGTTCTCCGCGCCCGACGATCCCGACCTTCTGGCCCTGATCGCCGACAAGGGATTCGATGTTCAGCCGGGCGAGGATCTGATCCTGCGCCGGGTGCTGGGCGCGGACGGCCGCAGCCGGGCCTATGTCAACGATCAGCCGGCCGGGGTGACGGCCCTGCGCGAGATCGGCGCCGCCCTGGTCGAGGTGCATGGCCAGCATGAGACCGTGGGCCTGCTGGACTGGCGCACCCATCGCGGGGCGCTGGACGCCTATGGCGGGCTTCAGCCGCAGTTGTCGGCGGTGGCCGCCGCCTCGATCAAGCTGAAGGCGGCCGAAGCCAAGCTGGCCGAGTTGAAGGCCCAGGCCGCCGACGCCGCCGCGCGTCAGGAAGAGATCAGCCTGAACCTGTCGGAACTGGACGCGCTTGATCCGCGCGCCGACGAGGAGACCGAACTGGCCGGAGAACGCGCCCTGCTGGGCGCGGCGGAAAAGGCCATCGCCGATCTGGCCGACGCCCGCACCCAGTTGGGCGGCGACAAGCTGAGCCAGAAGCTGGGCTCGGCCCTTCGCGCCGTCGAACACGCGCGCCAGCGGGCCGGGCAGTCGGGGGCCGAGGGCGATCATCCGGTCATTCTGAAACTGTCCGCCGCCGTGGAGGCCATCGACCGCACCATGGTCGAGGCGGCCGAGGCCATCGCGGCCGTGGACGCCGCCGCCGACGCCTTCGACTACGAACCCGGTCGGCTGGACAAGGCGGAGGAACGGCTGTTCGCCCTGCGCGCGGCGGCGCGAAAGCTGAACACCAGCGTCGACGCCCTGCCGACGCTGCGCATCCGGTTGCGCGAGCAACTTCGGCTGATCGAGGACGGCGAAGAGGCGCTGACCAACGCCGGCCGCGAGGCGGCGCAGGCGGCCGAAGCCTATGATCTGGCGGCCGAGTTCCTGACCTCGGCGCGCGAGGCGGCGGCCGATCGGCTGACCGCCGCCGTCATGGGCGAACTGGCGCCGCTGAAGCTGGAGCGGGCGCGGTTCCGCGTGGCGCTGGAGCGGATCGAGGGACGACGCGGGCCGGAGGGGCTGGAGACCGTGCGGTTCCAGATCGCCACCAACGCCGGAACCGACTTCGGCCCGCTGGACGCCATCGCGTCCGGGGGCGAACTGGCGCGGTTCGCCCTGGCCATGAAGGCGGCCCTGGCCAGCCGCGAAGACGTTCGCCAGCCGGTCATGATCTTCGACGAGGTGGATCAGGGCGTGGGCGGCGCGGTGGCGGAGGCCGTCGGATCGCGCCTGAAACGGCTGTCGACCGGCGCCCAGGTGCTGGTCGTGACCCACAGCCCCCAGGTCGCGGCGCGCGGTCATGCCCACTGGAAGGTCAAGAAGGCCGATGCGGCCTCCGAAACCGGCGTCATGACCACAACAACGGTCGTCGCCCTGGACGACCATCATCGCCGCGAAGAGATCGCCCGGATGCTGTCGGGCGCCGCCATCACCGACGAAGCCCGGGCGGCGGCGGGGGCGCTGATCGGATAGAGGGCGGCCCTCAGGCGCCGAGAATCCAGCCCTCTTCCTGTTCGACCTGGGCGATCAGGTCTGGGGCGGCGGTCTTGGGCGGGCCGAAGGCCCTGGCCAGGTCGCCGGCGTCGTCCATGCGGGCCAGGGCCTCGGCGGTGGTGCGCACCTGGGCCTGATCCTTGAACTCGCCCGGTTCCAGCGTGGCGGCGAACATTGAGGGCCAGACCTCCACGACCAGGGCGGACAGCGGCTCGACGTCGTCGGGCGTCAGTTCCCGCCAGCCGGTGCCGAACGGCCAGACGGCGCCGGACGGCCCCAGGCTTTCCAACAGGCGGCGCACGGCGGGAATGCCGACCAGGGTCTGGCCGCCCACGGCGCCCGCGCCATGCATCTGCCAGACGCTCTTGGGCTGAAGCCGTCCCTTGCGAACCGCGTCCTCGGTGGCGCGGAACTCGGGGATGTCGGCGCCGGCGCCAACCGGCGGCTTGGTCGTGGTCAGCCAGCGCTGCGCCTGTTTGGCCGGCGCGCCCCAGAAGGGCCAGGCCTCGTCGGTCATCAGCCGGTTCATCTTGGCCGCCACCTGATAGCGGTTGTTGGTGTTGTCGGCCTTGTCCACGATGTTGGCGGCGATGAATTTCCACATCGCTTGCCAAGGCGTCCCGTCCAGCTTCAGCCGCGCGGCCGTGCCGGCGGGATAGCCGAAGTTGAAGTCCAGCCCGACCAGAACGCGGTCGCCGCGCTTCCGGTGGTCGGCCAGGATGGAGGCCAGCAGGGCCTCGCCCTCGGCGCGCGTGGCGACGTTGTGGGTCTCGGTATAGAGGCGGAAACGCACGTCGCGCTTGGCCACGCCGATCCACAGCGAGGTGTCGCCCAGCTTCCTGGTTTCGGCGGCGGTCCAGTCGGCGACGACATAGGCGTCGAAAAGGCGGGCCAAGGCGGCCTCCTTGATAAAGGCGTCGGTAGGAATGAGCGGGGCTTCTACCGCCCCATCGCGGCGACCGAAAGGCCCTGTCGCGGATCAGCCCTTCAGCAGGGCCTCCATGTGCGACAGCCAGCGCCGGCCCAGCCGCAGGGCCTCGCCCGGCGAGCCGGTCTGGACGGGCAGGGCGGCGTCCCATAGCGCCAGTTCGAACTCGGGATGGCGCGCGTCGGCGAACATCAGGCGCAGCACCACCTGTTCGGCGTCGGGCGCCAGGACGTCCAGCGACTTGCGCGCCTCGCCGCGTCGGACGCGGGCCACGACATGGCCATCGACGATGATCTCGCCGCCCTCGACCTCGTCGAAGGCGTAGGCCAGGCCATGGGCGCCGTTGGCCCACAGCACCACCACCTGTTCGACGTCGAAGTTCAGGGCGCAGGCGCGCCCCTCGCCCGGCGACAGGGCCTCAACCTCGGGCGTGGCGCCCAGGGCCTTGAGCATGGCGCGGCGCAGGCGGCGCGGCGGCTCCATCCACCACGACAGCGCCAGGGCCAGGGTCGTCAGCAGGGCCGCCGCCAGGGCGATCAGCAGACCCACCCGCAAGGCGTCGGCCATCGGCGTCAGGCCTCCAGATCCAGTTCGACCACGACAGGCACGTGGTCGCTGGGCTTTTCCATGTCGCGGGCGTCGCGGTGGGTCTCGACGCCCCGGAAGCGGTCGGCGGCCTGGGGCGACAGCAGGGCGAAGTCGATGCGGATGCCGTGATCGCGCTGCCAGGCGCCGGCCTGATAGTCCCAGAAGGTGAAGGTTCCGGCCGGCTCGCCGCCGATCTCGTGCGCGTCGGCCAGGCCCAGGTTCTTAAGCGCGCGGAAGGCCTGACGGCTCTGGGGCTGGAACAGGGCGTCGTCGGTCCAGGCGGCGGGGGTCTTGGCGTCCTCGGCCTCGGGGATCACGTTGTAATCGCCGCAGAGGGCCAGCGGCTCCTCCAACGTCAGCAGGTCCTGCGCATGGCGGTTCAGCCGGTCGAACCAAGCCAGCTTGTAGGCGAACTTCTCGGTCCCGATGGGATTGCCGTTGGGCAGATAGATCGCGCCGACGCGGATCGGGCGCGGCGCCTCGATCAGGGCCTCGATGTAGCGGGCCTGTTCGTCGGCCTCGTCGCCCGGGAGGCCCCGCCGGATATCGGACAGCGGATATTTCGACAGCAGGGCGACGCCGTTGTAGCTCTTCTGGCCGTGGGTTTCGACATTGTAGCCCAGGCTCTCGAAGGCTTCGCGAGGGAACTTCTCGTCCACGCATTTGATCTCCTGGAAACAGGCGACGTCGGGGGCGGCCTGCTCCAGCCACGCCAGCACGGTGGGCAGGCGGGCGTTGACGGAGTTCACGTTCCAGGTGGCGATGCGCATGGGCCAAGGCTTAGGCTGCGTCTCGCGATCCGAAAAGACCGTCGTTCAAAAGAAAAAGGCCGCCGGATCGCCCGGCGGCCTTTCCTGTCCTTATCGAACCGTCGCTTACGGGCGGCCGCCGGCGGGGGCGGGCGCCGCAGCGGCCGGGGCCGTCGTCAGCTTACAGCCGCCGCCGATCTGCTGGGCGGTGGCGCAGGGGTAGATCTGCTGCACCACGTTTTCGGCGTTCACACGGGCGATGACGCCGTCGGCGCCGTCGCACTTGGCTTCATAGAAGACGCCGTTGGCGTTGCGGCCCATCAGCCGGGCCTCTGTGACGTTGCAGGGCGCGGCGGCGGAACCGGCCAGCAGCGTCTTCACATAGCCGGCGTTCTCGGCGGTGGTGGTGAAGTCGCACTTTCCGTTTTCAGCCAGGACCTGGATGCACGGGGTCTTGGTCCAGGCGCCGGCTTCCTGCTTGATCCAGTAGCCGGCGGCGTCCGAACAGCCGATTTCATAGACGATCGCGCCGTCGCCCGACTGGCCCAGAATCTTGGCCTGATCGACGGTGCAGGGAACGCTCGCCTGTTTGGCGTAGTCGCGCAGGAATTTCTGCGTGTCGGTGTTGGCGGCGATGGTGCATTGGGGGCCGACGTCGGCCGCCGGATCGGCGGCGCGGCGCTGCTCGGCGGTGTGGGCCAGGATGAGGCAGCTGGAAGCCTCGGGCGGCGTCTTGGTTTCCAGCATATAGCCGGGCGCGGCGCCGCAAGCGACTTCATAGACGGTAGTGCCCGTCGCGGTCTTGCCCAGCAGCTTGGCTTCGCTGACCTGACAGCCCGTCGTGGTCAGGGCCATCTGTTCCTGAGCGGCGGCCAGGATTTGCTCCGCCGTCGGGGCGGCCGGCGCCCGCTCGCGGCGGGGTTCGTTGTTTCGCCCTCTGATGCGCGAAGGCGTCACGGCTTGAGCAGGGGCTCGCGCGGCGCTGTCCGGATCAGTTGAAGGGGTTCCGGCGTCTTGCGCCAGGGCGGGCGCAGCGACCGCCGCGCTGAACAGAAGCGCCGCGACGGCGGCGAGAAGACGGGATTTCATCGGGAAACACCTGAGTTCTGAAAACTGGCAGACTTCGTGACCGGCTATTGGGTCCGGGTCAAGGCGGGTGGACGCGACCGGCCGCGCCAGACTACAACTCGGCGCGTTGCGATAGGAGACGGACTTGGCGGACGATGGGGCTGCGACTGTGGCGAGAGATGCGCGGGGGCTGACCTATCCGTTCGACGGCGCGCCCGCGCCGGGAGAGGCGGTGGAGGTCGCGCGCGGCGTGCTGTGGCTGCGGTTCGCCCTGCCGTTTCAACTGGATCATGTGAACGTCTATGCGCTGCGGGACGGCGAGGGCTGGGTGGTGATCGACACGGGCCTGCGGACGCCCGACGCCATCACGGCGTGGGAGGCGGCGCTGGCGGGGCCGCTGGAGGGACGGCCGATCACGCGGCTGATCTGCACCCATATGCACCCCGACCATATCGGTCTGGCCGGCTGGCTGTGCGAGCGGTCGGGCGCGCTGCTGTGGATGTCGCAGCTGGAATATGTGACGGCCCGGATGCTGATGACCGAGCAGGCCGGCGATGCGCCCGAGGACGGCGCGCGGTTCTTCCGCGCCGCCGGCTGGACGGAAGATCAGATCGAAAAATGGCGGGCGGACTATGGCGGGTTCGCCAAGGGCGTCGCGCCGATGCCGCGCAGTTATCATCGGCTGTCCGAGGGCGATACGGTCAGGATCGGCGACGACGACTGGACCGTGGTGATCGGCTCGGGCCACAGTCCCGAACATGTCTGCCTGTGGCGGCGGCCGGACGACGTCTTCCTGGCCGGGGATCAGATCCTGCCGCGCATATCGTCGAACGTTTCCGTCTGGCCGACCGAACCGATGGCGGACCCGCTGGGCGACTGGATGGCGTCGCTGGACAGGCTGCGTGGGTTGACGCCCGAGGGCGGGCTGATCCTGCCGGCGCACGGCGAGCCCTTTTATGGCGTTCATCTGCGGCTGGACGCGCTGAAGCGCGGGCACGAGACGGCGCTGAAACGGCTTGAGCGGACGTTGCGTCAACCGTCTAGGGTGATCGACGGTTTCCCGGCCGTGTTCGGTCGGGCGGTCGGAGACGGTGTTCTGGGCATGGCGACCGGCGAGGCCCAGGCGCATCTGAACTATCTGGAAAAGCGCGGCCGCGCCCGACGGACGCGCGACGAGAACGGCGTCGACTGGTGGACCGCCGTCGAACAGGACGAGGAAACGACGTGAGCGAACATATCCGCACAGAACTGGCCGATGGCGTCCTGACCGTGACGCTGAACCGACCCGACAAGAAGAACGCCCTGACCCAGGCCATGTACACGGGCCTGGCCGAGGCTGCCGAACGGGCCCGGACCGACGATGCGGTGCGGGTGCTGCTGTTCCGGGCGGAAGGCGACAGTTTCTGCGCCGGGAACGATATTCAGGATTTCATCAGCCTGGGCTCGCAAACCCAGACGCCGTCCGACCTGCCGGTGTTCCGGTTCCTGAAGTCGCTGGCCGATCTGGACAAGCCGGCCGTGGCCGCCGCCAGGGGCCGGGCCGTGGGCGTGGGCATGACCATGCTGCTGAACTGCGATCTGGTGGTCCTGGCCGAGGACGCCCTGTTGTCCGTGCCCTTCGTCAATCTGGCCATCGCGCCCGAGGCGGCGTCCAGCCTGTTGCTGCCGGCGGTGATCGGCCATCAGCGCGCCTTCGAGATGTTGGCGTTCGGAGAGGCTGTGGACGGGCGCACGGCCCTGGCCTGGGGCATGGCCAATCGGGCGGTTCCGGCCGATCAGGTCGATGCGACGGCGGCGGCCCTGGCCGCGCAGGTCGCCGCAAGGGCGCCCAACTCCATCCGCAAGACCAAGCGGCTGATGCGCGACGCCGAGGCGCTGTGGGGCCTGATGCAGCGCGAGGGCGAAGCCTTCGTGTCGCAGATGAAGAGCCCCGAGGCGATGGAGGCCTTCATGGCCTTCACCCAGAAGCGGGCGCCGGACTTCTCCAAGGTCGGCTGACCGTCACAAGACTGCGCCTTGATTTGGCGCAGCTTTGCTTCTAGGTGCGCGCGCCAATGTCGCACGCCCTCGCCACGCCCCCGGCCGTCAACCGTATCCAAGCCGAAACCCCGGCCGACGCCGAAGGCGTGGAGGGGCTGGTCATGGCCGCCTTCGGGCCAGGGCGGTTCGCCAAGACGGCCGAGCGTCTGCGCGAAGGCTCCACGCCGTCCGCCGGCTTCGTGGCCCATCATGAGGGGCGGGTGATCGGCTCGGTGCGCCTGTGGCCCGTCACGGTCGGGCCGACGCCGGCCCTGTTCCTTGGGCCGATCGCGGTGGACGCTGGGCGCCGCAGCGACGGTCTGGGCGCCGAACTGGTCGCGGCCTGTCTGGATCATGCGCGGACCTTGGCCGGGCAGGTGGGCGGGGTGCTGCTGGTGGGGGACCGGGCCTATTTCGAGCGGTTCGGCTTCATTCCCGCGCCGGAGGTGGTGCTGCCTGGGCCGGTGGATCGTCGACGCATCCTGTGGCTGGCGACAGGCGTCCCGACCGTATCCGGCGTCGTCGCCATCGCGCGATAGGGCTTTTTGCGCTGGATCAAGGCGCGCCCCGCCGACCGCGCGCATCACGCCCCTGACGCCGAAGAGCGGCCGCATCAGGCGGCCTGGACGTCGGGGATAACCGAAGCGAAAACCTACAGATTCGCCCTCCTGGCCGCCGTCGCCGCGGCCGCCGTCGGCACGCCGGTCCTGGCCCAGAGCGCCGCCGGGTCGAGCGCGGACGCCTGGAGCACGCCGCGCGCCGGCGACTGGATCGTCAACGGTCGCGTGACCGATGTCTTCTCTCAGGCCGACGACGCCATCACCACCGCCGCCGGCGCCGACAGCGGCCTGCACGTCGATGTGGGCGACAGCGTCATGCCGACGCTGGGCTTCACCTATTTCCTGACCGATCATCTGGCCATCGAGGCCATTCTGGGCGCCACCCAGCATGAGATTCGCGCCCAGGGCGGCGTGACGGACGTCGCGGTTCACGAAACCTGGGTCCTGCCGCCGGTGGTGACGCTGCAATACCGCCCGCTGACCGAAGGCCGATTCAGCCCCTATGTCGGGGCCGGCGTGAACTACATGGTCTTCTTCGACGGCAAGGATAAGAACAACTTCAAGGTCAAGCTGGACGACGGCTTCGGCTACGCCCTGCAGGCAGGCGCCGACATCGGCGTCAAAGGGCCGTGGAGCCTGAACGTCGACGTCAAGAAGGTCTGGTTCAACACCGACGCCGACATCAACGACGGCGCGCTGAAAAGCGACGTGAACCTGGACCCCTGGGTCGTGTCCGTGGGCTTTGGCCGCAAGTTCTGATCCGTGACCTAAAGGACCGCTGGCGCGCTGGACAGGTGACGAACCGATCCGGCGCGCCTAAGTCTTGCGAATGGCGGACGAGGCATCAAAGACCGGGCTGAACGCCCTGGCGCAAGCGGCGAAACAGGCTCCGGGACGCGGCGTCCCGCCGGTTCATCTGTGGAACCCCCGGCATTGCGGCGAGATCGACATCGTCATCCGGCGCGACGGCGTGTGGATGCACGAGGGATCGCCCATCGGCCGCAAGGAGCTGGTGCGGCTGTTTTCCACCGTCCTGCGCAAGGACCCCGACGGCTATCACCTGGTCACGCCGGTCGAGAAGATGAAGATCCGGGTCGAGGACTTGCCGTTCCGCGCCGTGGCGCTGGGGCGCGAAGGCGACGACCTGATTTTCACGACCGATGTCGGCGACGAGGTGCGGGCCGGTCCCGACGACGCCATCGTGGTCGAGACCGATCCGGTGACGGGCGAGCCGGCGCCCCGCATCCATGTGCGCCGCGATCTGTGGGCGCGGATCGCGCGGCCGGTCTTCTACGAACTGGTGGAACTGGCCGAGGAGGTGGACGGGCGGCTGATCGTGCGCTCGGGCGGTCAGGCCTTTTCGCTGGGAGCCGTGGCATGAGCCTGGATACGCTGAAGGCGCGTCTGAGCCAGAGGCTGGCGCCGGTCGACAGCTGGCGGCCGGGGGTGAAGCCCGACCGATCCGACTATGACCTGAACCCCGGCAGCGCGCGGGCGGCGGGGGAGCTGCGGCCGGCGGCGGTGCTGATCCCCGTGGTCGCGCGGCCCGAGGGGGCGACGGTGCTTCTGACGCGCCGGGCGGACACCCTGGCGCGGCACACGGGCCAGATCGCCTTTCCCGGCGGGCGGCTGGACCCTGGCGAAAACGCGGTTCAGGCGGCCCTGCGCGAGGCGGACGAGGAGGTGGCCTTGAAGCCCTCCGCCGTTCAGGTGCTGGGGCTGTCCGACGCCTACGAGACCGGCACCGGATTTCTGGTGACGCCGGTGATCGGCTGGCTGGACGCGGCCCCGGCCGTCACGCCGTCGCCGGACGAGGTGGCGGAGGTGTTCGAGACGCCGTGGGATTTCCTGATGGATGCGGCCAACCACCGGCGCGACTTCTATGATCTGGACGAGGGGCTGCGGCGCTGGTTCTGGGCCATGCCATGGGGCGAACGCTACATCTGGGGCGTGACGGCGGGCATTCTGAAAGGTCTGCACGCGCGGCTGTACGGCGACGAGACCCATCCGGTCGCCGCCGCCGACGAGGACGCGGCGTGAGCGTGTCGATGCGCGGCCAGCCGTGGCTGGAGGCGTCGGCGACCCGCGCGGTGATGACGGCGCTGGAGACGGCGGGCGGGACCGGCTGCGCGCGGTTCGTCGGCGGCTGCGTCAGAAACAGCCTGCTGGACCAGCCCGTGGACGACATCGACATCGCCACCCGACTGACGCCCGACCAGACGATGGCGGCGCTGAAGGCCGCCGGGCTGAAGGCCGTGCCGACCGGGGTGGAGCACGGCACGGTGACGGGGGTTTCGGAACGCCGACCCTATGAGATCACCACCCTGCGCCGGGATGTGGAGACCGACGGTCGCCGCGCCGTGGTCGCCTTCACCCAGGATTGGGCCCAGGATGCGGCGCGGCGCGATTTCCGCCTGAACGCCCTTTATGCGGATGCGGCGGGCCAGGTGTTCGATCCGACCGGGGGAGGGCTGGCCGATGCGGCGGCGGGGCGGATCGTCTTCGTCGGTGAGGCCCAGACGCGCATCCGCGAGGACTATCTGCGTATCCTGCGCTTTTTCCGGTTTTACGCCTGGTACGGGCGGGGTGCGCCCGACGCCGCCGGGCTGGCGGCCTGCGCGGCGCTGAAGGCCGGCATGGATCGGCTGTCGGCCGAGCGGGTGTCCAAGGAACTGCTGAAGCTGCTGGCCGCACCCGATCCGCGATCGGCGGTGCAGGCGATGGCCGAGGCGGGGGTGCTGGATCGGGTGCTGCCGCAGGTCCAGCCGCTGACGCTGTTTCAGGCCATCTGCGATCTGACGCCCGATCCGGTCCTGCGGCTGTCGGCGCTGCTGCCGGCCGAGGCGGCGGCGGTCGCGGGCGTGGCGGGGGCGTTGCGCCTGTCGAACGCGCAGCGGGATCGGTTGACGGCGGCGGTGGCGGACGGTCCCGTGGTCGCGCCGGACATGGGGGCGGTCCAGGCGCGGGCAGCCCTCTATCGGCTGGGGCGCGGCGCCTTTCAGGATCGGCTGGCGCGGGCGGAAGCGGCGGGGGGCGGCGACGGCGCGGCCTTGAGGGCGCTGGCGGCGGACTGGACGCCGCCGAAGCCGCCGGTGACCGGGCGTGACCTGGCGCGGCTGGGCGTTACGCCGGGACCGGAGACGGGGCGGCTGTTGAAGGCGTTCGAGGACGGCTGGATCGCCGACGACTTTCCCGCCGACGGGCACGAGGCGCGGCTGAAGGCGTTGACCGCGGCTAGCGGGCGCGGGTGAACTCGGTGATGACCGGCCGGTGGTCCGAGCCGGTCGGCTGGCCCAGGCGGCGCGTGATCAGGGCCAGGTCGGGCGAGCGATAGACCTGATCGATGGTGATGCCGGCGAAGGCGGGGGCCTGGCTGGGCCAGGTGCCGGGCCAGCCGGGCGCGGGGATCAGGTTCATGTCGGCCTGGATCTGTTTGCCGATCCGCGCGGTCGAGACGCTGTTGAAATCGCCGGCGGCGATGACGGGATTGGCCGGCGCGGCCAGCCGTCGCTCGGTCAGGGCCATGACCTGGGTGATCTGGCCCCACTGATACTGATAGGGCCAGGGCCGGGTCAGATGCACGGCGAAGACGTTGATCGGCCCGATGGGCGTCTTCACCACGGCGCCGGCCGCGCTGAGGCCGTCCGGCCGGTCGGGCAGGCGCTGGATGATCGGATAGCGCGAGGCGACGATGGACTGGGCATGGTCGCCCGGCCCGCGCATCCGCCCCACGGCGGTGCGATGGGGATAGCCGGCCAGAAGCGTGTCCAGCCGGTCCGCCGGGGCCTCGCCCACCTCGACCAGCACCAGGATGTCGGCGTCGGCCGCGACGATGGAGCGTCGCATGGCCTCCACGTCGGTGTTGAAGACCCACAGATTGGCCGAATACAGCCGCACGATGGGCGTGTCCGTCGCGGCCGTCCCGCGCGTCGGCGTCCACTGAGGCCAGACCGCGATAATCAGCACCAGACAGGCCGCCGCGCCCACGCCGGCGGCGGGCCACAGGCGCAGCAACAGACAGACGGCGGTCGCCGCCACGGCCGCCAGCAGGGCGGGGGCGGTGAACTGGGCCAGGATGTCGACCCAGCGATGGCCGACGCCGCTCAAGGCCGCGATCCCGAATACCGCCAGGCCCGCAAGGGCGACGCCGGCCAGTGCATTCGCCGTCAACTTGAACAGGGTCATCGGCGCACCGACCTTTCGGATTGAACAAGGACGCGTCGTCCCGCGTTAGGGCGACGCTTGGAGGGCGATATGGCCGCACGGTCAATCCGCGATATCGAAAACATCTGGTCCAATGTCGAGGGCGTCAAGAAGCTGTCCGACCGGGTCATCGGCATCGGCCCGTTCGGCATGGGGCTGGATGCGATGCTGACCTGGGTGCCGGTGGTGGGCACGGTCTATACGGTCGGCACCGGCGGCTGGCTGATGCTGCAGGCGGTGCGGGCCAAGGCGACGCCGGCCACCCTGGCGCGGATGGGGGCCTATATGGCCTTCGACGCGGCGACGGGAACGGTGCCGCTGGCCGGCGATCTGGTGGACACCTTCTTTCCCGGCCAGCTGATGGCGGCGCGCGCGTTGCAGAAACATATCGAAAGCACCCACTGGGTCGAGGATAGCGAGGCCAACGCCCGAGCCAGCGGCGACCACGACCGACACGAGGCCAAGGTGCAGGGCGAAAAGGGCCTGAAGCGGATCGTCTATCTGCACGACTGAAAAAAGGATGGCTGGGGGTCGCGCTCCATCCTATCCGCCGAACTGAAGTCGCTTGAAAACAGTCGCTTGTCGGGCGCCAGCGACCATCTTCCGGCCTGAGGACGCGACGCAAGCAGACTGATCTCCGACGACAACGGAGATTTCGATGAGCGACGACTTCAGCGCGCGTCTGGCCCTGCCTTATCTGGCGGCGGGGCAGATGCAGAAACACGTGACCCTGAACACGGCCCTGACGCGGCTGGACGCCCTGTTGCAGACGGCCGCGGTCAGCCGGACGACGACGGTCCAGCCGGGCGCCCCAGCAGACGGCGACCTCTACATCCTGCCGGCCGATGCCCAGGGCGCGGCTTGGGCGGGGCGGGGCGAAGGCAGCCTGATGCGGTTCGAGGCGGGCGGCTGGGCCGCGGTGCCGACGCCCATCGGCCTGATCGCCGTGGTGCGGGATGAAGCGGTGGTGGTGGTTCGGGGCCAGACGGGCTGGATGCCGCTGGGGGCCTGGCTGGGCCAGGCCCAGGGCCTGACCCGGCTGGGGCTGGGGACCACGGCGGATGCGGCCAATCCTTTGTCGGCCAAGCTGAATTCGGCCCTGTTCACAGCCCGAGAGGTCGAGGACGGCGGCGACGGCGACCTGCGGCTGACGTTCAACAAACAGGCGGCGGGGGATGTGCTGTCGCTGCTGTTCCAGAGCGGATACGCGGCCCGCGCCGAACTGGGGCTGGTGGGCGACGACGATCTGGGGCTGAAGACCTGCGACGAGGCGGGCGTCTGGCGCTCCGTCTTCCGTGTGGACCGCGCCACCGGCCGGGTCGCCTTCGACCAGGGCGCGGTGCGGCGCGAGACGATCCTGATGACCGCCGACGGCGACTATTCGCCCCCGGCCTGGGCGCGCTGGATCGAGGCCGTCTGCGTCGGCGGCGGCGGGGCGGGCGGGGCCGGTCTGGCGGGCCCGGCCGGAACCCCGCGCTTCGGCGGCGGCGGGGGTGGCGCGGGCGGTCTGAGCCAGGGCAGCTGGGCGGTCGAGGAGCTGGACGGCGCCCTGTCGGTCACGGTCGGCGCGGGCGGCCAGACGGGAGCCGGCGGTGAAAGCCGGATCGCGGTCAACGGCGTCGTTTTGCTGCGCGCCTCGGGCGGATTTGCCGGATCGACCGGGGCGGGCGGCGGGGCGGCTGGCGGCTCCGGCGGTTTGGGTCTGCGCGCGGCCAACGGGGGCGGGGCGTCCTCGATCACGGCGTCTGGCGGGGCGGGGGGCGAGAGCCTGTGCCCCGACGGTCCGGGCGGCGGCGCGGGCGGCGGGGGACTGAGCGCGACCGACAGCGCACGAGCGGGCGGCGTCGGCGGGGCGGGCGGATGGTCGACTGTGCGCGCGCCGGGCGGGGCTGCGGGGGCTGCGGGGGCGGCGTCCGGTCCGGCCCTGTCCCTGGTCGGAGGAGGCGGCGGGGGCGGAAACGCCTCGGCCAGCGGCGCGGGGTCGCCGGGCGGCCCAGGCGGCGGTTTCGGGGCCGGGGGCGGCGGCGGCGGCGCGGGCCTGACGGCGGGCGGCGCGGGCGGTTCGGGCGCGGCCGGCGCGGTTCGCATCACGGTGGTCGGATGAGCCGGCGCAGACATCCGGCCGAGCCGGTCGAGGTGCTGGAGGACGAGGCGTGGGAAGCGCCCGACAGTCTCAGCGACACCGAATGGCGGGCGCAGTCGGGCTGGGACGGCCGCTGCGATCCAGGCCCCTATGACGAGGAGGACGGACGATGAGCGGACGTGTTCAGAAACCCCTGGCGGAGGGGCGCTGGCTGTTTCGCCGCCTCTACGCCTTTGCGGTCAGCGCGGGGCTGTGGGTGCTGCTGATGCAGGTGGTGGGGCGGATGCCGGCCCAGATGCTGCCGCGCACGGCGGACGGGTTGATGGGCCTGCTGGCCCTGATCCTGGTTCTCTATCTGGTGGCCCCGACGGCCCAGCAACTGATCGCCCTGTCGGCCAATGCGCGGCTGCGAATGCCGGGAGGGCGGCCATGAGCTTTCGTCTGTCCGTCCGATCTCGCGCGCGGTTGCAGGGCGTGCATCCGGCCCTGATCGCCGTGGTCGAGGCGGCCATTTTGCGCTCGTCGGTGGATTTCATGATCACCGAGGGGCTGCGCTCGCCGGCGCGTCAGGCGGCCCTGGTCAAGGCCGGGGCCAGCCGGACCCAGCGGTCGCGCCACCTGACCGGCCATGCCGTCGATGTCGCCGCCCTCGTCGAGGGGCAGGTGCGTTGGGACTGGCCCCTGTATGGCCGGATCGCCGAGGCGTTCAAGGCGGCGGCCTTTGAGCAGAAGACGCCGCTGATCTGGGGCGGCGACTGGAAGACGCTGCGCGACGGGCCGCATTTCGAACTGGACCGAAAGGCGTTTCCATGAGCGCGCCGTCGCTGTTGCGCGCCCTGACGCCGCTGGGCTGGGTAGCGGCGGGCGTCGCGGCCGTGGTCTGCCTCGTCGTCCTGCTGGGCGGGCTGGGCTTCCGCTGGGACCCGCTGAACCTGCAGCAGAAACGCCTTGCGGTCGCGCAGGATCGGGCCCGCACAGCCTCGGCCGAGGCGGCGGCGCAAGACTGGGCGCGGCGGCTGGAGGCTGAAGGCGCGGCGGACCAGGCGCTGCGTGTCGACCACTATCAACAGAAGACGACGAAGGCCGAGCGGGCGACCGCCGCAGTCCTCGTCCAGGCCAGGAGCGCCGATGACGCCGACCAATCCTTGGACCCCCGCCGCACTGGTCGTCTGCGCGATCATGACGGCCAACTGTGCCGGATCGCGCCCGAGCTCGACGGTTGCGCCGCCGCGACTGGCCTTGCCGCCCGCAGCGACACGCCCCTGCGCCCTGGCGATCCTGCCGGCTGAGCCGACCACGGGCGATCTTGAGGCGGCCTATGTGCTGCGCGGCGCCCAGATCGTGGCCTGCGACGGCGCGCGACGCCTGGCGGTCGAGACGCTGCTGGCCGAACGGGCCATGCAAGCGGCGCAACGGACAGGGCAGGGCGCCGCGCGATGAAGACCCTGCAAAAACGACTCGGCAACTTCTGCCGTGCGACGGCCGGACTTGCCGGGTCGTTTCGCCGCTCAATCCCAAAAGTTCAATGAAATCAGAGCGCGGCCAGGCCAAAGCGCGCTTTGGCGACTGGCCCCGCCCTTGCTCCTGATGGGACCGAGCAAAACGCTCCTGACGCTAAAATGGCGTCGGACATCACACGAAGTGAACAGGAAAAGCCAAAATGGCTAACAGCATCAATACGAACTACGGCGCCGCCATCGCGCTGCAGAACCTCAATGCGACCAACGCTCAGCTGGATCGCACGCAGAACCGTGTCAACACGGGCCTGAAAGTCGCCACCGCCAAGGATAACGGCGCGATCTACGCCATCGCGACGACCCAGCGCGCCAATATGGGCGCCATGGATGCGGTCAAGAATTCGCTGCAGCGCGGCCAGTCCATCGTCGATGTGGCCCTGGCCGCCGGCGACACCGTCACAGCCGCTCTGGAAGAGATGAAGCAGCTGGCGGTCAACATTCAGTCGTCCGTCGCCGGCTCCGACGCCGAAACCGCCTATCTGGCCGATTTCAACGCCCTGGGCGGCGAGATCGACAAGGCGCTGAAAGGCGCCAGCTTCGACGGCGTCAACCTGTGGAACACGACCACGGCGACCAATCTGACCACCAGCGTCAGCGGCGGAACCTATCAGATCGGCTTCGGCACGGTGGACAAGGCGGCGGCGACCCCGATCACGGCCGTTTCGGCCGGCACGGCCGCACGGGCCGGCGCCACGACCACCATCGTCGATGCGGCGATCAAGGAAGTCACCACCAACCTGGCCACCCTGGGCACCCAATCCAAGTCGGTCGGCCGCCAGTTGACCTTCGTCGGCAAGCTGCAGGACGCGACCGAGGCCGGCATCGGCAATCTGGTGGACGCCGACCTGGCCAAGGAAAGCGCCAAGCTGACCGCCCTGCAGACCAAGCAGCAACTGGGCGTTCAGGCGCTGTCGATCGCCAACTCCTCAAGCCAGATCCTGCTGAGCCTGTTCCGCAACTAAGGCGGCGGTTCGGCTTCCCGTTTCGGCGCGGGCGCCTAATGCGTCCGCCCGCTACAGCGTGCCTGTTGCCCGGCAGAACTTGCCGGGCGCGGCCATCAGCCCGGCAAATTCTGCCGGGAAGGAAGGACGGTAAACCGCAGGTTAACATGTAAAAACAGTGACTTATGCGATCTATGGGCCGAGAATTCTGGCCCGGCAATTGCTTCTTACCCACCGAGCAAAAAGCTCCTGGCGTCAAAATGACGTCGGACATCACTTGAAGTGAAAAAGGACAGCCAAAATGGCTAACAGCATCAATACCAATTACGGCGCGGCCATCGCGCTGCAGAACCTCAACGCCACCAACGCCGCGTTGTCGACGACTCAAAACCGGATCAGCACCGGTCAGAAGGTCTCCTCGGCCAAGGACAATGGCGCCATCTTCGCCATCGCCACCACCCAGCGCGCCAACATGGGCGCCATGGATGCGGTCAAGAACTCGCTGCAACGCGGTCAATCGATCGTGGATGTGGCCTTGGCGGCGGGCGACACTGCGACCTCGGCCCTGCAGGAGATGAAGGCCCTGGCGGTCAACATCGCCTCTTCGACCGGCGACGCGCAGACGGCCTATCTGGCCGACTACAACGCCCTGGGCAAGGAAGTGGCCTCGGCGCTTTCGGGCGCCAGCTTCGACGGCGCCAATCTGTGGACCACGGCCGCTGTCACCAACCTGACCACCAATACGTCGGGCGGCACCTATGCGATCGGCTTCGCCGCCGCGCCGTCGGCCGACGCCACCCTGACAGCCGTCAACACGGGCGCGATCACCGCCGCCAATGCGACCGTCGCGAACGTGGACGCCGCGATCAAGACCGTGACGACCAGCCTAGCCACCCTGGGCACCCAGTCCAAGTCGGTCGGCCGCCAGCTGACCTTCATCGGCAAGCTGCAGGATGCGACCGAGGCCGGCATCGGCAATCTGGTGGACGCCGACCTGGCCAAGGAAAGCGCCAAGCTGACGGCGCTGCAGACCAAGCAGCAACTGGGCGTGCAGGCGTTGTCGATCGCCAACTCCTCCAGCCAGAGCCTGCTGAGCCTGTTCCGCTGAGGCCCGGAGGCGTGATCCGTTTCGACGGCGCGCCAAGGCTTCGCAACCGGGGGCCGGCTTCGTCCGGCCGCCAACTTCCCTGAGCAAAATGCTCCCGTCGCCAAAAGGGCGACGGCCATCACGAAGTGAAGAAGGACAGCCAAAATGGCTAACAGCATCAATACCAACTACGGCGCTTCGATCGCCCTGCAGAATCTGAACACCACCAACGCTCAGCTGCAGACGACACAAAACCGGATCAACACCGGTCAGAAGGTATCTTCGGCCAAGGACAATGGCGCAATCTTCGCCATCGCCACGAGCCAGCGGGCCAGCATGGGCGCGCAGGATGCGGTGAAGAACTCGCTGCAACGGGGCCAGTCGATCATCGACGTCGCCCTGGCCGCCGGCGATACGGCCGTGTCCGCCCTGCAGGAGATGAAGGCCCTGGCGGTCAACATCGCGTCTTCGTCGGGCGACGCCCAGGCGGCCTATCTGGCCGACTGGAATGCGCTGGGCAAGGAGGTCGATTCGGCTCTGAAAGGCGCCAGCTTCGACGGCGTGAACCTGTGGAACGGCACGACTGCCACCAACGTCACGACCTCGACGGCATCGACGGGCAATACCTACGAGATCGGCTTCGGAACGACGGACAAGGCGGCCGCCACGGCGATCACGGGAGTCACGACGGCGGCTGTCGCTCCGACGGACGCCGCCACCACCGCCGCCTTCGCCACCAAGGTGGACGCCGCCATCAAGGCGATGACCACCGATATGGCGACCCTGGGCACTCAGTCGAAGTCGGTCGGTCGCACGATCAACTTCGTCGGCAAGCTTCAGGACGCGCTGGAATCCGGCATCGGCAATCTGGTCGACGCCGATCTGGCCAAGGAAAGCGCCAAGCTGACGGCCCTGCAGACCAAGCAACAGCTTGGCGTGCAGGCGCTGTCGATCGCCAACTCGTCCAGCTCGATCCTGCTGGGCCTGTTCCGCTAAGGCGACCGGCCGGGGCGGCTCCGTCGCCCCGGCCGAGCGTCGTTCACCCCCTAGAGGCGCGTGGACCCATCCGCGCGGGGAGCCATGACAAATCATGTCGCGAGAGTAACAAGCGTACCCCAGATCGCTTCAACGCCTGCGTCCGGCCCGGTCGCGCAACCCCACGCCCGAAACGACAACAGCGACGTCGGCCA
The DNA here is from genome assembly GCF_002434505.1 of Brevundimonas sp. UBA6550. GTDB lineage: Bacteria > Pseudomonadota > Alphaproteobacteria > Caulobacterales > Caulobacteraceae > Brevundimonas. The sequence goes on along the minus strand of NZ_DJKE01000005.1, from coordinate 311,830 downwards.
GTATCGCCTGACCATCGAGGCGGTCGGCAACAACCGCTATGTCTATAAGGTCCTGGACCGGGTGACGGGTGAGGTGATCCGACAGCTGCCGCGCGAGGACGTGCAGAAACTGGCCGTCGATCCGACCTATCGCGGCGGCAAGGTGGTAAACACCTCCGTCTGACGGCGGGGGTCGGTTCTGGAAATGTGAACGCCGCCGGCTCGCCGGACGGCGCAATCATGGTTTCCGGGGCGTTAACCCTCCGCTCACGACTCATGGTTAATGCTGGAGCTAACAGAACGTCCGGGGCTTGAAGCCATGACCACCAGCATCCACACCAACACCTCGGCGATGATCGCCCTGCAGAATCTGAACAGGACCAACGATCAGTTGGCTTCGACGCAGAGCCGGGTGAATACGGGGCTGAAGGTTCAAGGCGCGCGGGACAACGCGGCCGTCTGGGCCGTGGCCCAGGGACAGCGCGCGGATCGCGGGTCGCTGGAAGCCGTCGCAACCAGCCTGAAACGCGCGACCTCCATCGCCGACGTGTCGCTGGCGGCCGGCGAGCAGATTTCGGACCTTCTGGTCGAGCTGAAGAGCAAGGCCACCGCCGCCTCCGACGAGAGCGCCACCCTGGCTATGCGGACCTCCTACAACGACGAGTTCCAGGCCCTGCTGAAGTCGGTCCAGTCGTTCGCGGACAATGCGATCTTCGACGGATCCAACATTCTGGATGGCACGGCGACCGCCGGCATCAACTTCCTGGCCAGCGCCGATGGTGCGGAAACCATCACGCTGAACCGCCAGAACCTGACGCTGGCCGGACTGGGGCTGGCCGCCAATGCAGCGGCGACGCCCGCCACGGCGGCGCCGGACCTGCTGACCAAGGCCAAGGCCGACGACGCCCTGACGCGGATCAACGCCGCCATCTCCACCAGCACGGCGCGCCTGGCCGAACTGGGCGCCCAGTCCAAGCAGATCGAACGTCACACCACCTATGTCGGCAAACTGTCCGATGCGCTGGAGGCGGGCATCGGCAATCTGGTAGATGCGGACATGGCCAAGGAAAGCGCCCGCCTGACCGCCTTGCAGGTGCAGCAGCAACTGGGCGTCCAGGCCCTGTCCATCGCCAACCAGTCGCCGCAGATCATCCTGTCGCTGTTCAAGGGCTGATCGGGATTTAAGGGTTCGTTATCGGGCTGGCGGCATGATCGACGCGGAGCCGCCTGAATGATCAACAACAGCTATCTGCTGGGTCTGTTCGGGACGTCGACGGGGGCGTCGTCGTCGCCTATCGGCATGGCCGCCACGCCCGCGAAGGCAAAGAAGACCCAGCCGACGGCGCCGTGGGCCTCCACCGCCGCCGCTGCGGCGCCCAAGGCCAGCGACATGGTGCGCGCCGCGCTGGCCGGGCGGCGACTGATCAACGAGGCCGCCGTCGATCTGGACATGGCCGGCGCCTCCACCGACTATCGCAAGCTGTTCGCCCTTTATCAGGGCCTGAACGCCCTCAGCGCCCTGGCCGACCGCGCCAACGCCAAGGGCCTGAGCAGCGCCGAGGCCGCCCAGGTCGGCAAGCGGTTCGAGGCGGGCATGGTCGAGATGTCGGACTATCTGAAGTCCGCCGGTTTCGAGGACGTGCGGATGGTGCAGGGCGTGTCCAAGTCCACGGTCAAGACCGGCTTTGCGCTGGAGAAGGCCCAGACCACCTTCACCACGACCCCGATCCACGACGGCGCGCTGAGCGACAGCGTCAAGGCGTTCCAAGGCGACGTGAAGTTCGCCGTCACCATCCGCACCAACGCCGGGACGCAGTCGGTCGGCATCGACCTGTCCGACATGGGCGCCACGCCCCGGACGATGGACAATGTGATCGCCCATATCAACGGCGCGCTGGAGGCCGCCGGGGTCGACACCCGCGTCGAGCGGCAGATGATCGAAAGCCAGCCCAAGGTCATCAAGAGCGGCTCAAAGACCATCACCCTGCCGGCCGGGCCGGATCAGTGGGCGCTGCGGGTGCGCGGCGCCGTGGGCGAGACCGTCGGCTTCCAGGCCGTCGATACGTCCGATGCGGTCTATGTGACCCAGGGCTCCGGCGCCAAGGGCGCGGCGCAGCTGCTGAAGTTCCAGGCCGACGGCGGCGCGGCGCCTGGCGCCCAGCAGGGCGTCGACGATCCCTTCTGGGTCGAGGGGCGGGCGGGCCAGACCGATCTGCCCGCCGGGGTCGCCGCCGTCCGCGCCAGCGCGCCCGCGCCGGACGGCGCGATCTGGGTGGTCGCCGACCTGACCCAGGGCGCCGCCAATCAGCCGATCAAGGGCGCCCGCGACGTGGCCCTGCTGAAATACGATTCAGGCGGAAACCTGCTCCAGACCAAGCTGCTGGGCGCCGCCTCGAGCGCGAACGGCTTCTCCATCGCGGTGGACGCCGACGGTCGGGTCGCGGTGGCGGGTTCCGTCACCGGGGCGCTGGAGCCGGGCAAGAGCGGCGACGTGGCCAACACCGCCGACAGTTTCGTCACCGTCTTCGACGACGACGGCAAGGAGTTGTGGACCCAGAGACGCGGCGCCAAGGCGGCGGACGAGGCGACCGAGGTCAGCTTCGGCGCGGACGGCATGGTCTATGTCGCCGGGCGCTCCAAATCCGCCATGCCGGGACAGGCGGCCCTGGGCGGCTGGGATTCCTATCTTCAGACGTTCCAGGAAAAGCCGGTCAAGATCAACGGCCCGGACGTCGGGGTGAACCTTTCGACGCTTCAGTTCGGCACCGATGGCGACGATTCCGTCCAGGCCATGACGGTGTCGGGGGCCGACATCTATACCGCAGGCGTCGAGGACGGCCGCGCCGTCGTGCGCCGCTTCACCCTGGACGGGTCCGGCGTGCCGACCCTGGCGGCGACGCGCGACCTGGGGCTGGCCAGCGGCTCCATCGCCGGGATTTCGGTGGAGAACGGCCAGGTCGTGTTGACGGGACAGACGGACAATCCAGCTCTGGATATCGGCACGGTGACCAAGGCCCATGCCGGCGGAACCGACGTCTTCGTGGCCACCCTGTCGACCGATCTGCAATCCGCGTCCAGCGACCGGCTGACCTATTTCGGCGGGTCCGGCAATGACACCGCCGCCGACGTCAAGATCAAGGACGGCAAGGTCTGGATCACCGGCACGAACCGCGACGCGGGCGCCGCCAAGACCGATCCGACCAGGGCCTATCTGGCGCGGCTGGACCTGGCCACCGGCGCCGTCGAATACAATCAGACCTGGCGCGGGGAGGGGGACCAGGTCACGCCGACCAGCCTCAGCATCGTCTCCGGCGGCGCCAGCGTTCTGGACCGGCTGGGCCTGCCGCAGGGCGAGATCATGCAGGCGGACTCCAAGCTTCTGACCGTGGCCACGTCGGCGCGTGTCGGCGATCAGTTCAGCATCTCCCCGGCCGGCGGAGGGCGCGCCGTCGCCGTGACGATCGAGGCCAAGGATACGCTGGACACCCTGGCCAAGAAGATCATGACGGCCTCCAACCGCCAGCTGAAGGCCACCGTCATCACCGATTCGCGCGTCGTGCCGCCGGTGCAGCGGCTGCAGATCGTGGCCGCCGACAACAAGGACGGGGCCGTCATCTCGGCCGGAGCGGTGGGCAAGGACGCCCTGGCCGCGCTGGGGCTGTCGCCCGGCTTCGTCGGCAAGACAGGCGACAAGTCGGCCAAGACCTATGGGCTGAACCTGCCCAACACCCTGAATCTGAACGACCCGGCCGGCATCAAGGCCGCCATCGACGCCTTGGCTCAGGCCATGACGGCGGTGCGTTCGGCCTATCGGTCGCTGGGGCCGCAGACGGCGCCGACCACCAACACCCAGACGGTCGGCGGCTCCTCCACCGCCTATCAGCAGACCCAGGCCGCCAATTTCCAGGCCGCCCTGAACCGCCTGACGGCCTGACGCCGCGCAAGGGGCGGCCAAGGCGGTTGACGCCCGGCGCCCGGTCGGAGTTATTGGCCCTCTCATCCGCGAAAGCCCCTCCATGGCCCTTCCGAAAGACAACCGCGTCATCCTGTTGGCCGGCGCAGGTCTGGTGATCGTCGCCGCCGTCGTGCTGGCCCTGATCTTCACCGGCGGCGGCGACAAGCCGACCGAGGCGCCGCCGGCGTCCAAGGGCGGGCTGGTGGTCAATCTGGCCGAAGCCCCCTCGCTGGAGCCGACGCGCGAGCTGCGCTGTTTCGTCGACGGTCAGTTCGTGGGCATGGCGACCCTGGCCGACTGCGCGCGCCGCAACGGGCTGGCCACCGACGCGCTCGACGTCGGGCTGGATTCGACCGGCGCCCTGGCCGCCGCGCCGACCGCCGCCTTCGCCCCGCCGCCGCAACTGCCCGCCGTGCAGATGACCGAGACGCCCCCTACCGCCAGCGTGGAGCAGACCCCCGCGCCGCGTCCGACGCCGGCCGCCTCGGGCAGCCCCTGTCTGCGTCACACCGGCTCGGACTGGCGGACCCTGTCGGCCGGCATGAGCCTGAACGCCTGCGTCCAGGCGCTGTACGCCGGAACCTGCGTCGGGCCGGGCGACGCCCAGTACGGCCGCTGGGGCGACACCACCCTGCGCCTGGTGCCGCGCCGGGTGGAACAGTCCAGCGACAACGCGCGTTTCCGCACCCTGGCCGAGCAGGATCGCAACTGCCAATTTCCCGGGATGAACTGATGCGCCTCGCCGTTCTCGCCGCCGTCGCCGGGGTCGCCTTATTGGGCGCCTGCTCCAACCAGCCGAAGTATGAGTTCGCCGAAGGCGCCTGCTATTTCGTGGCCACGCCGGACAATGAGCCGCCGCGCCTGCAGAAGATCGCCGACGACCAGCCTCAGCTGGAGCAATGCGCCGCGCGTCTGGAAGAGATGCGTCTGCGTTTCCTGCGCATGGGCGGCTCGAACCAGGAGATCGCGGGCGCCTATCAGGGCCGGTTCATCTTCGTGGATCGCGAGGGGGTCAAGATCGGCAAGAGCCTGACCGGCAGCCGCTTCTTCGCCATGGCGCGCACCGGCGACGGCCGTCTGGCCATTCCCGGCGCCATCCAGCGCGACGAGACGGGACGCCCCATCGCCATCGCGGCGGAGCCCGCCACGAAGTAGGCCTTGCGTGAGGCGAACAAAGGTGGAACATTTCGTTAATCCACTGGTTTGGCGGGTCTGATGTCGAATGCGGCTGGCGGTGATCCGCTTCGGCCCTAAGACATCCGGCTGAATTACGGGGCGGGCGAGAGACGCGCCGCCCTTCGAGAGAAGGAAGTTTTCATGGCGGGCAGCGTCAACAAGGTCATTCTGGTCGGCAACCTGGGTCGCGACCCGGAAATCCGCTCCATGCCCAACGGCGACCGGATCGCCAATCTGTCGATCGCGACCTCGGAGACCTGGCGCGACAAGTCCTCGGGCGAGCGCAAGGAAAAGACCGAGTGGCACCGGGTCGTCATCTTCAACGACAACATCGTCAAGGTGGTCGAGAACTATGTGAAGAAGGGCTCGACCGTCTATATCGAGGGCGCGCTGCAGACCCGCAAATGGACCGATCAGCAGGGCGTCGAGAAATACTCGACCGAGATCGTGGTCAGCCGCTTCAAGGGTGAACTGACCATGCTGGGCGGCCGTTCGGAAGGCGGTTCGTCGGGCGGCGGTTACGGCGGCGGCGGCGGCGGCGGTCGCGGCGACGACGACTATTCGTCCGGCTTCTCCACCGGCGGGGCCAACAAGCCCAGCGGTCCCAAGGAAAGCTACGACCTGAACGACGACATCCCGTTCTGAGGTCGGATCGGTGGGGCGGGGGCCTTACAGCTATCGTGAGGATCCCGCCGTGCCGGCCTTCGCCGACGACCGGCCGGTGGTGCTGTTCGACGGGGATTGCGCCCTGTGTTCCGGCTCGGCGCGCACGATCCTGAAGCACGACCGGGCGGGCCGGATCCGTCTGGCGCCCACGCAGTCGCCGCTGGGGCGGGCGCTGCTGGTCCACTACGGCGTCGATCCCGACGATCCCTATACGATGCTGTTGATCCAGGACGGCGTGGCGCGCCAGCGCTCGGACGGCGTATTGGGCATCGCCGCCCTGCTGCCGTCGCCCTATCGGCTGGCGGTTCTGGCGCGGATCGTCCCGCGCGGAGTTCGCGACACCCTGTATGATTTCATCGCGCGCCGCCGCCGCCGCTTTCCCGGCGCGACATGGTGCGCCATGCCGCCGCAAGGCGTGGATCTGAGCGACAGGGTGTTGGGATGAGCGGACGGGTCCTGGTGCTGGGCGCCAACGGTTTCATCGGCTCCCACGTCGCGGCGGCCCTGGCCTCGGCCGGTTGGTCGGTGCGGGCCGGGGCGCGCCGCATCGCCGAACCGGCCCGCCGCGCGCCCGGTTTCGACTGGGCGCCCGCAGACTTTTCACGACTGACGACGGCCGAGGCCTGGGAACACATACTGGAGGGCGTCGATGCGGTGGTGAACTGCGTCGGCGTGCTGCAGGACGGCGGCGGCGACAGCACCCGCGCCGCCCACGTCGATGGACCGCGCGCCCTGATCGCGGCGTGTCAGGCGTCGGGCGTGCGGCGGCTGGTGCATATTTCCGCCGTTGGCGCGGACGAGGCGGCCGGCACCCCCTATGCCCGCACCAAGGCCGAAACCGAGCGACTGGTCGAGGCCAGCGGCCTGGACTGGCTGATCCTGCGGCCGTCGCTGGTGGTGGATCGGGCGGCGTTCGGCGGCACGGGACTGATCCGGGCGCTGGCGGCCTTTCCGGCGTTCAGCCCGGTCGTCGGCGGCGACCAGACCTTCCGGCCCATTCCGCTGGGCGACCTGTGCGCCGCCGTCGTCGCGGCGGTGAAGCCGGGCGCGCCGTCGCGCCAATCGTTGGACATGCCAGGGCCGCAGGCGGTGAGCATGGTCGAGACGGTGCGGCTTTATCGCGGCTGGATGGGTCTGAAGCCTGCGCCGGTCGTTCGCGTGCCGCGCGCCCTGGCCGCGCCCGCCCTGGCCATAGGCGACCTGCTGGGGCGGCTGGGATGGTCTTCGCCGATCCGCACGACCGCCATCAAACAGATGGATCACGATGTCGCCGGTCGAGACAGCGGTTGGGCCCAGGCGCTGGACGTGCGCTCGCGCGGCTTTACGGACTTTCTGGCCCAGACCCCGGCCTCGGTTCAGGATGTCTGGCACGCGCGGCTGTGGTTCGTGCGGCCGGTCGCCATCCTGACGCTGGGCCTGTTCTGGCTGATCACGGGGCTGATCAGTTTCGGGCCGGGCTGGAACGGCGCCGTCGCCATCCTGCATGAGGGCGGTTATGGCCGTCTGGCTGGCCCCGTCGCCTGGTGGGGGGCGCTGCTGGACGTGGTGCTGGGGCCGATGCTGTTCGTGCGGCCGTGGACGGCGCGGGTGGCGATCTTCATGTGCCTGGCCACGGTCGGCTATCTGATCGCCGGGACGATCAGCCTGCCGCATTACTGGGTCGACCCGCTGGGGCCATGGGTGAAGGTCTTGCCGATGATGGCGCTGTGCCTGTTCGTCGCCGCCACGGACGCCCGCCGATGAGCCTGTATGTCCTGCTGAAGATCATCCACATCCTGTCGGGCGCGGTCCTGTTCGGAACGGGGGCGGGGATCGCCTTCTTCATGCTGCGCGCCCACGCGACCAGGGACGCAAGGACGGTGGCGGATGTCGGCAAGATCGTGGTTCTGGCCGATTTCGTCTTCACCGCCAGCGCCGTGGTGGTTCAACCGATCAGCGGGCTGGGGCTGATCCATCTGCAGGGCTGGTCCCTGACCAGCCCGTGGCTGCTGGCGGCCTATGGCCTCTATGTCTTCGTCGGCGTCTGCTGGCTGCCGGTGGTGTGGATCCAGTACCGGATGATGACGCTGGCCGAACAGGCGGCGGGGCAGGGCGCGCCGTTGCCGCCCGCCTATCACCGGCTTTTCCGCTGGTGGTTCGCACTGGGTTGGCCGGCGTTCGCGGGCGTCCTGGCCATCTACTGGCTGATGGTCGCAAAGCCCGAGTTCTGATCGCCTACCAGACCGCTTGATCGAAATGGCGCAGGATCATCTGATCCGCCGTGACCAGCTGCGCGCCGTCGGCCATGGCGTTGGCCACGATCAGCCGGTCGAACGGATCGCGCGTCCAGCCGAACCGACAGGCCGCCTGAGCGACGGCCGACATCGCGGCGTCGGATTGCACAAGATCCAATCGATCTTCGAGATGATCGAACAAGGTCGCCGCAGAGGCCAGTTTCACGCGCCCGATCTCGATCAGTATCTCGATCTCGACCAACACCAGCGGCGAGACCCGAATGTCGCGATCCCTGGCCAGGGCGCGTTGAGCGGGGCGGCTGATCTGCCGGTCCAGCCGATAATAGAGCCAGAGGGCGACTTGGGTATCGAGATGAATCACTTGTCGCCGAAATCGAACTTGGTGTCCGGGTCCCAGGTCCAGTGGCTCTTGTTCGTGTCGAGATCGTCGGGACAGTCCTCCCAGCCCTCGCGCACTCCTTGCGCCATATAGGCGTCGTAGCGTTCCTCCGGCGTCAGGACGGGCTTGGGCGCTTCGGCGATCAGCGTCAGTCGTCGACCGCCCCGCCGGATGACCAGTGGCTCTCCGGTGGCCAGCACGCTGTCCACCAGTCGAAAGAGATCCTTGCGCAGGGCGGTCAGGGTGACTTCGGTCATATGTACAGGTTGGTGGTTGAGGCTGTACATGTCAATGCAACGCCGCGACACCTCATGTGAGCGACGAAACCGCCCGCGCCGTGCCATAGACCGCCCATGACCGACGCCGCCCCAGACACAGCCCCAGACACAGCTCCAGCGCCCGCGCCGCTGCCCGTCAAGCCGCACGCCCTGACGGGGTTGGAGATCGCCGCCATCGTGGCCATCATCGTGGTGTGGGGGGTGAACAATGCGGGGGCCAAGCTGGCGACGGAGACCCTGTCGCCGTTGATGGTCGGGGCCATTCGTTTCGGCATCGCCTCGGCCTGTCTGATCGCCTTCGTGCGTCCGCCCTTTCCCGACTGGAAGAGCCTGCTGCTGATCGTGATGCTGGGCGGGCCGATCCAGTACGGGCTGGCCTATATCGCCTACTGGCTGGCGACCGACGTCAGTCCGGTGACCGTGGCCAACCAGCTGTGGATCCCGTTCACCACCCTGTTCGCCTTCCTGATCCTGGGCGAGCGGCTGTCCAAGGCGGCCTTGGTCGGCATGGGCGTGGCCTTCGTCGGCGTGGCCTGGATGACGCTGGACGCCCACGCCTTGCAGGATTGGAAGGCCATTCTGGTCGCCATCGCGGCGGGCGCGGCCTGGGGCGTGACGACCGTGGTCGCCCGGCGGACCACCTCCATCCCGCCGCTGAAGATGCAGGGCCTTCTGGCCCTGGGCGCCTTTCCCGTCATGGCCTTCGGTTCGGCGATGTTCGAACACGGCCAGTGGCAGGCGATCCAGCGCGCCACGCCCATGGTCTGGGCGTCCCTGCTGTGGGCCGGGGTGGTGTCGTCGGTTCTGGCCACGACCCTGTTGTTCTGGCTGGTTCAGCGGCGCGAGGCGGGGCGGGTGACGCCCTATCTGCTGGTGACGCCGGTGGTGTCCATGCTGATCGGCTGGGGCTTCATGGGCGATATCCTGACGCCGCAGATTCTGACCGGCTCGGCCATCGCCATGGGCGGGGTGGCGCTGGTCGCGCTGGCGGAACGGGGCTTGCGCGCAGGCGCGGCCAAGGCTTGATCTGATCGGAAACGATTCAGGAGCCGCCCGTGACCCGCATCCCCCTCGACGCCGACCACGTCTCTCGCCGCTGGCTGGGCAAGGCGGCGCGCGAACTTGCCGCCCAGGAGGCCAGCGTGGTCGCCAGCGCGGCCGACCGCCGTCCCATCTCTGAAGACATCAACGAAACCTTCGCCGACCGCCAGACCTTCGGCGAGCGGTTGGCGGATCGGGTGGCGGCCTTTGGCGGATCCTGGCCGTTCATCATCGCCTTCGGGGTCTTTCTGGCCCTGTGGACGGCGATCAATCTGCTGCTGCGGAAAGAGGCGTTCGACCCCTATCCCTTCATCTTCCTGAACCTGGTGCTGTCGATGCTGGCGGCGGTGCAGGCGCCGGTCATCATGATGAGCCAGAACCGACAGGCGGCCAAGGATCGGCTGGACGCGGGCAACGACTATCAGGTCAATCTGAAGGCCGAGATCGAGATCATGGCCCTGCTGGAAAAGGTCGAACACCTGGCCGCCCGGCAGGAGGAGCAGACCGAACTGATCCACCGCCTCCTGGCCGAACGCGGCCGCTGATCGATCAACTGGCGCTGAGCGCCGCGCAGGCCACCCGGTCGCCGGCGCCGCCGATGGGTTGGGTCGAATGGTCGTCGGGATTGGCGTGGATGATGATGGCCGAGCCGTCCGCGTCCCACAGCCACTGGCCGGGACCTTCCGACGAGATGCGGGCGCGGGTGGTGAACAGTTCGGCGTTCACCTTGCCGTCCGCACCGGCCCAGATGTTGGGCAGGTCGCCGTCGTCGGGCCCGGCCGCGTTCAGCAGGCCATGCGGGGCCTTGGGCTCGCCGTGATTGATGTGGGCGCCGGACGAGGTGAAGGGCGCGGCGCATTCGCCCGTCGCATGAATGTGGATGCCGTGCCAGCCGGGCGTCAGGCCCGAAGCCTCGATCTTGATCAACAGGCCGGTCGGCCCCTGACGCAGATCGACGCGACCGATATTGGCGCCTGCGGCGTTGATCAGGACCGCCTGGCCGGTCGCGCCGACCGGCGCGCGGTCGACGGCGGCCTTGGGGGCGTTGCCGGTGGCGGCGCAGGCCGTGGTCAGGGCCAGCGGCGAGGCGATCAGAAGGGCGGCGGCGAGCGTATGGACGCGCATATGGAAAGTCCTTTCAGAGACGGGCTTTCACGGCGACGTCGCTTTGCCACCGGGCCCCTGGAATGCTAGAAATCGTCACAGCGGATCACGTTCCGATTCCGGCCGCATAAAGCCACGCTTCATTGACCGACGACAGCTACGAAAACGCCGCATCTCCGATCAACGGCCGGGGCGGCGGCTCCGACATTTCCACGATCACGATCGAGGACGAACTGAAGCGTTCGTACCTGGATTACGCCATGAGCGTGATCGTCTCGCGGGCGCTGCCTGACGCGCGTGACGGCCTGAAGCCGGTGCATCGGCGCATCCTGTATTCGATGCACGACCTGAACATGACGCCGGAGCGCAGCTATTCGAAATGCGCCCGCGTGGTCGGCGACGTGCTGGGCCGGTTCCACCCCCACGGCGACGCCTCGGTCTATATGGCCCTGGTGCGGATGGCCCAGCCCTTCTCGATGGGACTGATGCTGGTCGACGGTCAGGGCAATTTCGGCTCGGTCGACGGCGATATGCCCGCCTCGATGCGTTACACCGAGGCCCGGATGGCCCCGGCGGCCGTCGCCCTGATGGCTGACATCGACAAGGACACCGTCGATTTCCAGCCGAACTACGACGAGAAGGAGCTGGAGCCGGTCGTCCTGCCGAGCCGGATCCCGAACCTGCTGGTCAATGGCGCGGGCGGCATCGCCGTCGGCATGGCGACCAACATCCCGCCGCATAACCTCGGCGAGGTCGTGGATGCGGCCCTGGCCCTGCTGGACGATCCGAACGTCACCGACGACGCCTTGCTGGACATCGTGCCCGGTCCCGACTTCCCGACGGGCGGCGAGATCATGGGCCGCACCGCGCCGCGCAATGCGCTGCGCGACGGACGCGGATCGGTCGTGGTGCGTGGTCGCGCCTCCATCGAGGAAATCCGCAAGGACCGCGAGGCCATCGTCGTCACCGAACTGCCGTTCCAGGTCAACAAACAGACCCTGATCGAGCGGATCGCCGAAATGGTGCGCGAGAAGCGGCTGGAGGGCATTTCCGACGTCCGCGACGAATCCGACCGCCAGGGGATGCGGATCGTCATCGAGCTGAAGCGCGACGCCTCGGGCGATGTGATCCTGAACCAGCTGTGGCGCTATACCGCCATGCAGTCGTCGTTCGGCGTCAACATGCTGGCGCTGAACCACGGCCGGCCCGAGCAGATGGGCCTGCGCGACCTGCTGCAGATCTTCCTGGACTTCCGCGAGGAGGTCGTCGTCCGCCGCGTCAAGTTCGAGTTGAACAAGGCGCGCGACCGGGGCCACGTGCTGGTCGGCCTGGCCGTCGCCGTCGCCAATATCGACGAGGTGATCCACATCATCCGCTCCTCGGCCGATCCGACCGAGGCGCGCGAACGGCTGCAGGCCAAGGCCTGGCCGGTCGGGGACATGATGGCCCTGGTCGAGCTGATCGCCGATCCGCGCACGGTCATCGTCGAGGGCGACAAGATTCGCCTGACCGACGAACAGGCCCGCGCCATCCTGGCCCTGACCCTGTCGCGTCTGACCGGCCTGGGCCGCGACGACATCTTCGGCGAGGCGAACGGCCTGGCCGGAACCATCCAGGGCCACCTGACCATCCTGTCGGACCGCAAGAACGTCCTGGCCATCATCCGCGACGACCTGATCGACGTGAAGGACAGGTTCGCCGTTCCGCGCCGCACCCTGATCGGTGAAGGCGACGGCGAGATGGAGGACGAGGACCTGATCCCGCGCGAGGACATGGTCGTCACCGTCACCCACGGCGGCTACGTCAAGCGCGTCGCCCTGAACGCCTATCGGACCCAGCATCGCGGCGGCAAGGGCCGCAGCGGCATGGCGATGAAGGACGAGGACGCCATCACCGGCGTGTTCAGCGCCTCGACCCACACGCCGGTCCTGTTCTTCGCCACCAACGGCAAGGCCTACAAGCTGAAGACCTGGCGCCTGCCGCTGGGCAATCCGCAATCGCGGGGCAAGGCCTTCGTCAACCTGCTGCCCATCGAGCCGGGCGACAGCATCATGAACGTCCTGCCGTTGCCCGAGGACGAGGCGACCTGGGGCGATTACGACATCATGTTCGCCACCAGTTCGGGCGACGTGCGCAGGAACAAGCTGTCGGACTTCGCCACGGTCAACCGCGCCGGCAAGATCGCCATGAAGCTGGAAGGCGACGACCGGATGGTCGGCGTCGGCCTGTGCACCGCCGACGACGATGTGCTGCTGACCACGGCGCTGGGCCGCGCGATCCGCTTCAAGGCCGACGACGTGCGCGTGTTCAAGGGCCGGGATTCGACCGGCGTCCGGGGCGTGCGCCTGCAGGACGGGGACGAGGTGATCTCCATGGCCATCCTGGGTCGCGTCGATGCGACGCCGGAAGAACGCTCGGCCTACGTCAAACACGCCAACGCCATGCGCAAGGCCCTGGCCGGCGCCGAGGGCGAGGAGGACGCCGCCCCGGTCGAGGCCGATGACGAGGCGACGGGCGACGCGGTCCTGTCGGTCGAACGCATCGCCGAACTGGGCGCGGCCGAACAGTTCATCCTGACGGTCACGGAAACCGGCTTCGGCAAGCGGTCCTCGGCCTATGAGTATCGCCGCACAGGTCGCGGCGGACAGGGGCTGACCGCCCACGGTCTGGGCGGACGCGCGGGCGCCCGCCTGGCGGCGGCCTTCCCGGTCGAAGAGACCGACGACCTGCTGCTGGTCACCTCTGGCGGTCAGATGATCCGCACCCGCATGGACCAGGTCCGCATCGTCGGCCGCTCCAGCCAGGGCGTCACCATCTTCCGCACCGGCAAGGACGAGAAGGTCGTCTCGGTCGAACGCCTGCCGGAAAGCGGCGGGGATGACGTGGAGATCGCGGGCGAAGAGGGGGGCGAGGCCTGATCGGGCTGCTTTTTCCGCTCATCCCGGCGAAAGCCGGGACCCAGTGTTTTGGGCGACGGATCGTGCCTGTCGCGGCGCGGTGGTCGCCCAGCGCAATGCCGAGCGAAAGAACTGGGTCCCGGCTTTCGCCGGGATGAGCGGAGTTATTCGGCGATGGACATACTGATCGACGGCCGCCCCGCCACACCCGACGACCTGGCCCATCAGGCTCTGGTCAACTACGGCGCCTACACATCTTTCCGCGTGGAGCAGGGCGCCGTGCGCGGCCTGGACCTGCATCTGGCGCGGCTGAGGCAGGCGGCGGTCGAACTGTTCGGTGAAAGCCCGGGCCAGGCGGAGTTCGGTCGTCTGATGGCGCAGGCCGTCGAGGGCCGCGACGCCTGCTGGCTGCGGGTCAGCCTGTTCTCGCCGGAGATCGGTCATCGCGCCCCGTCGTTCGTCGGTCGGCCGAAGGTCATGACGGTGGTTTCGCCGCCTCCGCCGCCGTTGGCCGTCTCGGTCCGGCTCAAGGCGATGGCCTATGAGCGGGAGGCGCCGCATCTGAAGCACGTCGCGACCATGGGGCTGACCCGCGCGCGCCGCGCCGCCCGCACCGCTGGTTTCGACGATGCGCTGTTCACCGACGGCAATGGGCGGGTGTCCGAGGGCGCGCTGTGGAACATCGGCTTTTTCAAGGGCGACCGCATCGTCTGGCCTCAGGCACCGATGCTGGCGGGCGTGACCCAGGCGCTGATCCAGCGCGGTCTCGCCGAGGCGGGGTTGGCCTCGGAAACCCGGACAGTCGCCCTGTCGGACATCGCCGCGTTCGACGGCGCCTTCCTGTGCAACAGCGCCACGCCGGTCTGTGCCATCACGGCCATTGACGACGTGACGTTCGCCAGCGCCCCGGCTTTGCTGGCCCGGATCGAGGCCGCCTGGTCCGCCCAGCCGCCGCAAGTCATCGCGGCCCGCGACGATGACGAAGGCGTCAGCCGGCTAGGCCGCTGATTTCGCACCTGCTAAACGACGCCGAACGGCAGGCGACAGGCTGGGGAGACACGCCATGCGCATCGGACTTTATCCGGGCACTTTCGACCCGGTGACGAACGGGCACACCGACATCATCAAGCGCGCGCTGAAGCTGGTGGACCGGGTGGTCATCGGCGTGGCGCGCAATGACGAGAAGGGGCCGCTGTTCACCACCGATGAGCGGGTGCGGATGCTGCAGGACGAGGTTGCGGGCCTGGGCGGCGACATCGTGGTCCAGCCCTTTTCGAACCTGCTGATGCATTTCGCCGAGGAACTGAACGCCAACGTCATCATCCGGGGTTTGCGCGCGGTCGCCGACTTCGAATACGAGTTCCAGATGACGGCCATGAACCAGCGCCTCAATCAGGACATCGAGACGGTATTCCTGATGGCCGATCCGCGCCACCAGGCCATCGCCTCGCGGCTGGTCAAGGAAATCGCCCGTCTGGACGGCGCGATCGACAGTTTCGTCAGCCCCGCCATCGCCGCGCGCGTGCGGGACAAGGTCAAGAACGGGATTTGAGAACGACTATGCGTAAGGCGATCATCGCGGCCGGCCTCGGCGCCCTTCTGGCCTCCAGCGCGGTCCAGGCCCAGACGACGGCGCCCGCCGCCGCGCCGGTCTCGGCCTCCGCCGCCGACTGGCGCACCATCGCGCCTGAGAACCTGCTGGTCATCGACACCGCCAAGGGCCGCATCCTGGTGGAGCTGGTTCCGGTGGCGGCGCCCAACCATGCCGAACGCATCCGCACCCTGGCCAATCAGGGCTTTTACGACGGGCTGAAGTTCCACCGCGTCATCCCCGGCTTCATGGCCCAGACCGGCGATCCCAAGGGCACGGGCGAGGGCGGCAGCGAACTGCCCGACCTGAAGGCCGAGTTCAACTTCCGTCGCGGCCGCGACGCCGGTTTCGTCGCCGTGCCCAACGCCGGCCTGGGCGTGCGCGGCCTGGTCAACAACTTGCCGGTCCAGACCCAGCCCGACGCCCAGATGATGGTCACCGCCGACTTTAAGGTGGACGCCCACGGCCTGTTCTGCCCCGGCGTGCTGGGCATGGCCCGTTCCGGCTCGCCCGACAGCGCCAACAGCCAGTTCTTCCTGATGATGGGCGCCCGCGATCAGCTGGACGGCGTCTATACCGCCTTCGGCCGCGTGGTGTCGGGCCTGGACGTGCTGGACAAGATCAAGAAGGGTTCGGACGCTGAGGACGGCAAGGTGACTGACCCCGACGTCATGACCCACGTCCGCATGGCCTCGGCCCTGCCGGAGGGGCAGCGCCCGACCGTGCGCGTGCTGAACGCCTCAAACGGGGCCTTCGCCGACCGGATCGCCGCGACCCGCACCGCGCGCGGTTCGGGCTTCAGCATCTGCGACGTCCAGCCGGTCGCCGAGGTCGTCGGCGGCTGAGGCCGGATCGACCGTCAGGAGGGGTAGGGGACATGGTTCGAAACGCATTGGCGGCGGCGGTCCTGTCCGCCCTTCTGTCCGGCCCGGTTCTGGCGCAGGAGGCGTCGCCGCCTCCGCCCCCGCCGGCCCCGACCGACTGGCGCGCCATCTCTCCCAGCGATCTTCTGGTCATCGACACGAGCAAGGGGCGCATCCTGGTCGAACTGGCGCCCGAACTGGCCCCCGCCCACGTCGAGCGGATTAAGCTGCTGGCCGCGCGTGGGTTTTACGACAATCTGGCCTGGCACCGGGTGATCGACTGGTTCATGGCCCAGACTGGCGATCCGCTGGGCACCGGCGACGGTCAGAGCTGGTATCCCGACCTGAAGGGGGAGTTCACCTTCCGTCGCGGTCCCGACATGGCCTTCACCCCTGTCGCCGCCCCGACCGGCGCCCTGATCGGCTTCGTCCGCTCCGTGCCGGTCCAGACCCAGCCCGACGACCTGATGGCCGGCACCGGCGACAAGAAGGTCCACGGCTGGGGCCTGTATTGCCCCGGCGTCGCCGGCATGGCGCGCGACGAAGGCAATGACACCGCCAACAGCCAGTTCTTCCTGATGCGCCAGGCCTATCCGGCGCTGGACAAACGCTACACCGTCTGGGGGCGGGTGGTGTCGGGGCTGGACGTGGTGCGCGCCCTGAAGGCCAGCCCCACCCCGGACGGCATTGTGACCGAACCGGATCGCATGACCCGCGTGCGCCTGGCCGCCGACCTGCCCCAGGCCGAACGCCCGACGGTTCAGATGATGAACACCACCTCCGCCGCCTTCCGCGCCCTGGTGGATCAGGCGCGCCAGGCCAAGGGCGCCGACTTCTCCGTCTGCGACATCGACATCCCGGCGCAGGTGACGCCGGGGGCCTAGAGCCTCAGCCGGCCGATCCCCGGCCACGACCGCGCCGGCGTCGGCGGCGGCGCGGCGGTTTCTGATCCTCGCGCATCCTTTGCAACAGCAGGCCCTCGCGCAGGCCCCTGTCGGCGACGCGAACGCGCTCTGACGGCCACGCGCGCTGGATCGCCTCCAGGATGGCGGCTCCGGCCAGCACCAGGTCGGCGCGGTCGGGGCCGATACAGGCCTCGCGCGCCCGCCCTTCCGGCCCCAGGGCCTTCAGCCGATCTGCCGCCGCCTCGCAGTCGCCGCGCATCATCCAAAGCCCATCGACCCGATCCCGATTGTAACGCGGCAGTTTCAGGTGGATGCCCGCCAGGCTGGTGATCGCGCCCGAGGTGCCGATCAGGTGCGCGCGGTCGCGCCGCAGCAGGTCCAGCATTCCGTCGTCCTGAATGCCGCCGTCCGCCAGGGCCGCGCCCATGTCGGCGACCATGGCCTCGTACCAGGGCTCGCCCGCGTTATCCGGCTCGGGGTGGCGTTCGGCCAGGGTGACGACGCCCAGCGGCGCCGACATCCAGCCGGTGGTGCGCCATTCCGCCTCCTCGCGCTTCAGCCACGACAGTTCGGTGGAGCCGCCGCCCACGTCGATGATGACCACTCCCTCGGCCCTGGGGTCGATCAGGTTCAGGCACCCCTCGACCGCCAGCCGCGCCTCCTCGGCCGGGTCGATGATGCGCAGGCGAAGCCCAGTGCCCCTTCGCACCCGGTCGATGAAGTCCGCGCCGTTCTCGGCCGCGCGACAGGCCTGGGTGGCGACGGCGCTGAGACGCGCAGAGTCCACGCCCTTACGCACGATCCGCTCGGCGCACAGGGCCAGGGCGTCATAGGCCCGGTCCATCGCCTGCGGGTCCAGCCGCCCGGTGCGCGACAGGCCCTCGCCCAAACGCACGATGCGGCTGAAACTGTCCACCACGCGAAAGCCGTCGCGCGACGGCCGCGCGATCAGCAGCCGACAATTATTGGTCCCCAGATCGAGCGCGCCATACAGCGGCGCATCCCGACCCGACGCATCCCGCGAACGGGAAGGCTGGGACCGCTCGTCGCGCCGTCGGGGCGCGCCGTGGGTCTCCGGCATGGGTCGTCATTCCGATGTGGGCGGTCCGAAGCGGCGCCCGTCCCCGTCAGCCTAGCGCGCGAAGATCGTCCGCGCCAAGCCATTCTGTCAGGAAGATGAACGGCCCGGCGGGGTCCGCGTCATCCGCCGCGTCGTATCCAGAACCATGACCCAGGTTCATACAGCCCGCTTCTCCATCGGCCAGGTCGTCCGTCACCGGGACGACGCCTTTCGCGGCGTGGTGATGGACGTCGATTGCGCCTATGACGGCCCGGCCGCCGAGACCGGCGGGGTCGATCCCAGCCAGCCCTTCTACCGGGTCTTCGCCCTGGGCGACGACGGCGGTTTCGTCGCCTATGCGGCCGAGGCCGTGCTGGAACACGGCGACGCCGTCCTGCTGCCCGACGACGTCGGCCGCTGGTTCACCCACGACGCCCACGGCCACCACGCCCCTTTGGACATGCGGCTGCACTGATGGTGGAAGACGCCGCAAGTCCTCGTTAGACTGAGGAAAAGATTTGAGGAGCGTCCCATGTCCGACTTCGAGCACGTCTTCGAACAGCCGCCCGAAGGCGCCGCCGCCGACTGGACCATCCCCCAGAACTGGGCCGCCTATACCGAGGTCGAACACCGGACCTGGGACACGCTGTACGCCCGCCAGATGAAGGTGCTGCCGGGACGGGCCTGCGACGCCTTTCTGAACGGGCTGAAGGCGCTGGACCTGAACGCGGGCGGCATTCCCGACTTCGATGTCATCAATCCCAAGCTTCAGGCCCTGACCGGCTGGAGCGTGGTCTGCGTGCCGGGCCTTGTGCCGGACGAGGTGTTCTTCGACCACCTGGCCAACCGACGCTTCGTCTCGGGCCAGTTCATCAGGACCCCGGATCAACTGGACTATCTGCAGGAGCCGGACATCTTCCACGATGTCTTCGGCCACGTTCCCATGCTGACCGACCCGGCCTTCGCCGCCTATATGGAGGCCTATGGCAGGGGCGGACAGCGGGCGGCGTCGCTGGGCATGTTGCCCAATCTGGCGCGGCTGTACTGGTACACGGTGGAGTTCGGCCTGATGAAGGAGGCGGATGGCCTTCGCATCTATGGCGCGGGCATCGTGTCCTCCTCGACCGAGAGCGTGTTCGCCCTGGACGACCCGTCGCCCAACCGCCTGGGCTTCGACCTGGAGCGGGTGATGCGGACCCTCTACCGCATCGACGACTTCCAGCAGGTCTATTTCGTCATCGACAATCTGGAAGCGCTGAAGAACGAGACGCTGAAGGATTTCGGTCCCGTCTATGCCGCGCTGAAGGGGCAGGAGGATCTGGCCATCGAAACCATCCTGCCGACCGATCAGGTCTTCACCCGCGGCACCCAGGCCTATGCCGAAAAAGGCGGGCGGTTCGCGGCCTGAGGCCATTCCAACCTCGTCATCTTCGCCCTTGTGGCGAGGATCCATATGCACTGGGCGTATGGATTCCAGGGACAAGCCTTGGGATGACGGACAAGGTGACTAGGTATGCGTGATCAGGCTGTTATGCCGCGTGTCGCGCATTCGGATGAAGGTGATCAGCGACACCCCGATCATGCCGGTCACATACCAGAAGAAGACGCTCTCCATCCCCGCGTCCTTGAACCACAGGGCGACATATTCCGCCGTGCCGCCGAACACGGCGTTGGCGATGGCGTAGGGCAGGGCCACGCCCAGGGCGCGGATATGGGCGGGGAACAGTTCGGCCTTCACCACCGCATTGATCGCCGTATAGCCCGACACGATCACCAGTCCGGCCAGGGCCAGACCAAAGGCCGCCATCGGGCTTTCGACGCGCGACAGCAGCGTCATGATCGGCACGGTGAAGATGACGCCCAGAACGCCGAACGCCACCATGACCGGCCGCCGCCCGATCCGGTCCGACAGCGCCCCCACGGCCGGTTGCAGCAGCATGAAGATGAACAGGGCCGCCGCGCTGATCTCGGTCGCGGTGTTCTTGGGAAAGCCGGTCGTGTTGACCAGGAACTTCTGCAGATAGGTCGTGTAGGTATAGAAGGCCAAGGTGCCGCCCGCCGTCAGGCCCAGCACCATGAAGGCCTCCTTGGGGTGTTTGACGAACAGCTGGACGGCGCTGGACCTGGGCTTGTCCTTGACGTCCTCGGCCTTGTGCGTCTCGTCCAGCCGCCGACGCAGCCAGAAGACGATGACCGCCAGAGCCGCGCCCACGAAGAAGGGAATGCGCCAGCCCCAGCTGGCCAGCGCCGTCTCGCTGAGCGTGTTCTGCAGCACGATCAGCAGCAGAAGCGCGATCAGCTGGCCCGAGATCAGGGTGACATACTGGAAACTGGACCAGAAGCCACGCCGATGCGGCTCGGCCATTTCCGACAGATAGGTGGCGCTGGACCCGTATTCGCCGCCGACGCTGAGCCCCTGCAACAGCCGCGCGAACAGCAGCAACGCCGGCGCCGCCAGACCGATGGTCGCATAGCCGGGCGTCAGGCCGATGATCAGAGAGCCGGTGCACATCAGCGTCACCGACAGGGTCAGCCCCGCCTTGCGCCCCTTGCGGTCGGCATAGACCCCCATGATCCAGGCGCCGATGGGCCGCATCAGAAAGCCCACCGCAAAGACGGCGGCGGCGCTCAGAAGCTGGGCGGTCGGGTCTTCGCTGGGGAAGAAGACTGGCGCGAAATACAGGGTGAAGGCCGCATAGGCGTACCAGTCGAACCATTCCACCAGATTGCCGGCCGATCCGCCGACGATGTTTCGCAAACGGCGGGCGGGGGACATGGGGGCAGGAGGAGGCGCATCGGCGGTCATGGGCGCATCACACTCTCTGGAAGGGATAGAAGTCGGTCCCGAGTTTCAGAAGGGTCGTCAGTTCGTCCAGCGCCCCGCGCGTCTCGTCCAGCAGGGCCGGGTCGGCCAGATCGGCGGGCCGCAGTTCCTCGCGATACCAACGCGCGGCCCAGGCCGACAGTTTGGCGTGCAGCCTATCGGTCAGGCGCATGGCCGGATTGGTCGCCGCCAACTCAGCCTCTGTCAGCACGACGCGCAGACGCAGACAGGCCGGGCCGCCGCCGTTGCGCATCGACTGGCGCACATCGACGTAGCGCACGGCGCCGATCGGCCCGTTGGAGGCGGCGATCCGTTCGGCGACCGCGTGGCTGCGCGGATTGTCGCGCGTCTCGGTCGGGCAGACTAGGGTCAGGCGATCCTCGCCCGGAACCTGGATCAGCATGGAGTTGAACAGATAGGAACTGATCGCGTCGGCCAGCGGCAGGTCGGCGTCGGAGACCTCGATGAACTGGGGCTCGAACAGGCCGTTGGCGGCGCGGCGGATGGCGGCCTTGGTCGCCTCCGTGTCCTCGAACGCCAGTTCGTGGAAGAACAGGTTGTCCAGCGCCCCGACGCAGACCACGTCGTTGTGGAATGTGCCGCCCGCGATGGCGGCGCGGGACTGCTGGGCCAGAACCGGCCGCCCGGCCTCATGGCGGCGGACGATGGCCTCGGAGGCCTCGCGCGTCTGGCGGGCGGGGAAGGGAGCGTCCCACGGCTCGAACGCCTCGCGCCCCCAGACCAGCAGATTGACTCCGCGACCGCCGTGCGCGGCGCACAGGCGAACATGGTTTGCGGCACCTTCGTCGGCCAGATGGGCGACGGCGGGCAGGGCGTCGTGGACGGCGAACCGGCGGGCGTCAGGGAACAGGGCGTCCAGCGCGCGCTTGGTCTGCCGGTGCTCCAGACTGCGGTGCAGATTGGTGTGCAGGTTGGCGGGGGTGAAATGCACCCGACCGTCTGCGGCGTCGCTGGACGGGGTCACCGTCGCGGCGTTGGCGGCCCACATGGGCGAGGCCGAACAGGCGGCGGCGGCGAAGGACGGCGCGGCTCTCCACGCGCGATCCAGCACCTGTCCATCCGTGCCGGTAAAGCCCAGCGACCGGAGGAAGGGGATGTTGGGCCGTTCGTGCGGCGGCAGGACGAACTGGGGCAGGCCCAGGTCCGCCAGCAGCTTCATCTTGTCCAGACCCTGCAACACCGCCGCGCGCGGGTTGGACGCTTCGCCCTTGTTCAGGCTGGAGGCCAGGTTGCCGGGGCTGAGGCCCGCGTAGGAATGCGTCGGACCGATCAGGCCGTCGGCATTGGC
Organism: Brevundimonas sp. UBA6550; assembly: GCF_002434505.1. Classification (GTDB taxonomy): domain Bacteria; phylum Pseudomonadota; class Alphaproteobacteria; order Caulobacterales; family Caulobacteraceae; genus Brevundimonas. The sequence continues at coordinate 289,569 of NZ_DJKE01000005.1, read as the reverse complement.
TTCGACGGCGGTGGTCATCGCAGCCCCTTGATCTCGCCTTCGATATTGGCGACCGCGTCTGCTTCGAAGCTGGCGACCGGATAGGCGCAGTAGTCGGCGGCGTAGTAGGCGCTGGGGCGGTGGTTGCCGCTGGCGCCCAGACCGCCGAAGGGCATGTCGCCCGCGGCCCCCGTCGTCGGACGGTTGAAGTTGACCACGCCCGCGCGGATGCGGCGGATGAAATGGTCCCAGTTCCTCGGATCATCGCTGACCAGACCGGCGGACAGGCCGTAACGGGTGGCGTTGGCCGCCTGGATCGCGGCGTCGAAGGTCGCAACCCGCGTCACCGACAGGAAGGGCGCGAACATCTCCTCGTCCGGCACGTCGATCCCCGTCACGTCTATGATGGCCGGTCTGACGAAGGCGCCGGGCAGATTGGCGACGGGGCCGGAGGCGCGGATGACTTTGGCACCCCTGTCGATCCGTTCCTGCAGGGCCTTCAATGCGGCCTCGGCGGCATGGGCCGAAATCAGCGGCCCGGCATAGGGTTCGGGATCGCTGTCCCACGGGCCGAAGACCAGACGGTCGGACAGGGCGGCGACGGCCTCGATGATCGCATCGCCCTGCGCGCCTTCCGGCACGATCAGGCGACGCGCGCACGAGCAACGCTGGCCGGTGGTGATGAAGGCGGACTGGACCGCGATGCCCGCCACGGCCTCGGCGTCGGCCGCATCCCAGACGACCAGCGGATTGTTGCCGCCCAGCTCCAGCGCCAGGATAACGTGGGGATCGTCGGCGAACTTGCGCCGGAAATGCGCGCCCGCCGCGCCAGATCCGGTGAACATCAGGGCGTCGATGCCGGCGTCCAGCAGGGCCGCACCCGTATCGCGCCCGCCCTGAACCACATTGACCACGCCGGTCGGCAGGTCGGCGGCGGCGAAGGCCTCGGCCATCACCTGTCCGACCAGGGGCGTCTCTTCCGAGGGTTTGAAGACCACCGTGTCGCCGGCCAGCAGGGCGGGGACGATATGGCCGTTCGGCAGATGGCCGGGGAAGTTGAACGGCCCAAGCACCGCCGCCACGCCGTGCGGACGGTGACGCAGGGTGGCGCGGCCGAAGGCAGTGTCGCTGGTGCGCTCGCCGGTGCGCTCGTCATAGGCGCGGATCGAGATGTCGACCTTGCCGATCATGGCGGCGGCTTCGGTCTTGGTCTCCCACAGGGGTTTGCCGGTCTCGCGGCTGATGGCCTCGGCGATCTGGGGCGCGCGGTCCTTCAGCACGGCCTGATAGCGTTTGGCCGCCTCGATCCGCTCGGCGCGCGGGGCGTCGGCCCAGGCAGGGAAGGCGGCGCGGGCGGCGTCCACGGCGGACTGGACCTGGGCCGGGCTGGCGGCCTCGCCCTCCCAGTTGGTCGCTTCGGTGGCGGGGTCGGTGGAGGTGAAACGGGTCATCGCACAAATACTCCGCTCATCCCGGCGAAAGCCGGGACCCAGGTCTTTCGCATCGTCGGCGTCTCGGATGAGCGCCGAATACTGATCTCACGCAGCCTTCGCCCAAAGCGCTGGGTCCCGGCTTTCGCCGGGATGAGCGGCAGGGGAGGCGTCACGATTTCACCCGCACAGTCTCTCCGCTACGCACCTTCAGCGCGGCGGCGGTTTCGGCGGTCAGGCGAACCGTGTCGCCGTCGATGTCGGCCCTAGCGCGCACGGCGCGGAAGGCGGCGACGCTGTCGGTCGAGATCAGGGCGGGCAGTTCGGCCTCCACCCCGTCTGCGATTTCGACCGACAGCCGCCGCGCATCGCGCACCGTGCGAATATTGTCGCGCCCGCACGAGACGGTCGGCCCCGCATCGAAGATGTCCACCAGGCCGTTGGGGCGGAAGCCTTCGCTTTCCAGCAGGGCCATGGCCGGCACCCCTTGCGGATGAACCTTGCCGATCACCGCCCGCGCCGGTTCGGGCAGCAGTTCGACATAGATCGGGTGACGCGGGGCAAGGTCCAGGATGAACTGTTTGTCGGTCGATCCGGTCATCCGGTCGGCGTGGTCGAAGTCCATCGGGAAGAACTTGTGCGCCACATGGTCCCAGAAGGGGCAGGCGCCGTCGGGCGTAAAGACGCCGCGCAGTTCGGCCAGCACATTCTCGGCGAACAGTTCGGGCTGGGCGCCGATCAGCATATAGCGCGACTGGCTGAGCAGACGGCCCGCGCCGCCCTTCCGCCGATCCGCCTTCAGGAACAGCGATCCGACCTCGGTCCAGCCGGTGCATTCGTTGACCAGCACCAGGGTCTGATGATCCAGCTTGACCCCGATGGACGGCGACGACGCCGTATTGTTCACCACGCGGAACGAGAAGAAGGGCCGCTTCAGCCCCACGGTCGCCTTGACCGAGCCGACGCCGTCTATGTCGCCGGTGTCGCCGTCCTCCAGCATCAGGGTGTACCAGGCCTCCTGCGGCGTGACCTCGCCCCGGAAACTGGCCTGGCTCAGCTCCAGCCGGTCGGATAGGGCGTCGGGGTCTTCGGGCAGGCTGGTGAAACCGGGGCCGGACAGGATGGCCAGTTCCAGCAGATGATCGAGGTCGGCGGGGCCGGCGGGACGGACGACAAGCATTCTACAGGGTTTCCATCCGCAGGGATTTCAATTTGGCCGCGTCGATTTCGCCCGAAGCGATCTTGCACAGGATCAGTGCGCTGAGCTGGGCGCGTTCGACGAAGCTGTCGGGCCAGGCGAACTCCTGATCCGAATGGATGTCGCCGCCCCGCACCCCCAGGGTGTCGATGTTGGGCAGGCCGGCGGCGTGCAGATTGTTGCCCTCGCACACCCCGCCTGACGGCTTCCAGGCGATGGGCTGGCCCAACAGGGCGCCGGCCTGCTTGACGGCTTCGAACAGGGCGGTCTGGGCGGCGTCCATCGGCTTGGGCGGGCGGGTGAAGCCGCCGTGCAGGTCCAGCGTCAGACCCTCGAACGGCGGCGTGGCGGCGATGGCGCGGACGGCGGCGTCGATCCAGTCGGCGGCGGCCTTGTCCGGCACCCGCACGTTGAAGCGCACCACAGCGTTGTCGGCGACGACGTTCAGGGCGCCGCCGCCGGAAATCTTGGCGACATTGACCGTCACGCCCTCGTGCCGGCCGTTCAGCCCATGCAGGGCGGCGGCGATGATGGCGGCGCCTGCGACGGCGTTGCGGCCTTCGTCGAAGGCGCGACCGGCGTGGGCGGCGCGGCCGGTGACGATCAGATGATAGTTTCCGCTGCCCTTGCGGGCGCCCGCCAGCGTGCCGTCGGCCAGGGCCGGTTCATAGGTCAGGCCGACATGGCCGCGCGCGCCCAGTTCGGCCAGCAGGGGCGCAGACGCAGGCGAGCCGATCTCCTCGTCAGGGCTCAGCAGCACGGTCCAGCCGACGCCGTGACGGTCGGGATGGGTTTCGAACGCCTCCAGCGCGGCCAGAAACACGCTGATCCCGCCCTTCATGTCCGCGACGCCTGGTCCGTTCAGGGCGCCGTCCGCGCGGGTGGTCACGGTCTGGAACCGGCTGTCGGCGGGAAAGACGGTGTCGTAGTGGCCGGTCAGCACGACCTGGATCGGCGCCTCGGGCCGGGCGGTGATTTTCAGGGCATCGGCATGGGCCTCGGTCCGCACCCGGCCGTCGTCGGCCACATTGGTGGAGCCTTGGGTCGGGATGCGCTGCACCACGGCGGGCAGGCGGCGGGCCTCGGCCTCCAGCGCATCCAGCACGGCGTTCAATCCGGCCGCGTTGCGGCTGCCGGAGTTGATGTTCGCCCAGTCGATAGTGCGCCCGATGATGGCCTCGCGTCGCGCGGCGACGTGGTCGAGGACGGCCTGGTCGGAGGTCAGAATCCGCATCGGCCGGACCCTAGACGGACCGGCGACAAAGGTGAAGGACGGGTCTGTAAGTGAGCGCCGATCATCGCTAGTTTCCGACCGAACAAGGGATCCCTCTCATGAACCGTTCGACCATCGCCCTGTGGCTGCGGGCCATGAACCCGCTGAAGGTGCCGCGCGGCATGGCCGAGGCGCAACGGTCGGCCCGGTCCATGGTGTTCGGCCTGGCCATCGCCCTGGTCGTCGGCCTGATCCCGACCTGGTGGATGTTCACCTCGGGCTGGTTCGAAACGGCGATGAGCGGCGAATACGCCCGAATGGGTCTGTCGGCCGATCAGGTCGCCATGCAGCGCGAGATGATGAAGGCGATCTTTCCCTTCGCCATGGTTTCCGGCGCCGTCTTCACCGTCCTGCTCTATGGCGTGCTGGGGGTGGTTCAATGGCGGGCGATGACGCGCGCCATCCCCATCATCATGCTGGCCCTGATCGCCTATAGCCTGGTGGCCAATATGGGGATGCGGCTGCTGGGCACGATGCCGACGCCGGACCTGCCGCTGTGGATCACCCTGACGACCTGGCCGGCGGCGGCGATCTCGGCCTTCATCTATGTGGCGTCGCTGCAGGGCGCGATGATGCTGCATCGTCTGAGGAGCGAACCCTGATGGCCGTGGTCCTGTATCACAATCCCAAATGCTCGACCTCGCGCAACGCCCTGGCCCTGCTGCGGGAACGGGGGATCGAGCCGACGGTGGTCGAATATCTGAAGACCGGCTGGGACCGCGCGACGCTGGCGCGGCTGGCGTCGCGCACCGGGGTCGGCATGGCGGGGCTGATGCGCCGCAAGGAGACCGAGGCCAAGGCGCTGCTCGACGCCGGAGCCGATGAGGAGGCCCTGGTGGCCGCCGCCTTGGCCCAGCCGATCCTGATCGAACGCCCCATCGTCGAGACCGACAAGGGCGCCGTCGTCGGTCGCCCGCTGGAGCGGGTGCTGGAGGTTCTCTAGCACATCCCTCTTCTTCCGCTCATCCCGGCGAAAGGCGGGATGAGCGGAATAGGGGGCAACCCGGTCTAGCGGTTGCGGCCGCCCCGGTTGGGGCGACGGTCGCCGGCCTCGCGGCTTTCGTGACGCCAGCGGATCGACAGGCTGGTCTGACCCTGGCCGCCGAACTGCGAGGCGATGGCGACGTTGCGGCGGGGTTGCCACTCCACCTTCACCGCCGCGCCGTTCTGACCGCCGCCGATGACCTCCAGATAGACGTCGTCGGTGATGTAGCGACCGCCGGCCACCGTGACCGCCGAGGCGTCGCCGCCGAACGACAGCCGGTCCAGGCCCGCCAGTTCGCGCAGGTTGCCGATCACGTCGAACCCGCCGCCGCCCGCCAGGGCCGCGACCCCGGCCGCCAGCTGCGCCGCCTCGAAGGCCGACAGCTGCGACGCCGACCGGCCGAACAGCACCTGCGACAGGATTTCGTCCTGGGGCAGGGAGGGGGTGGAGGTCAGGGCGATCTTCGGCTCGGCCGCCGTGCCGGTGACGTTGATGGTGGCGGTCAGAGCCGCGTCTTCTCGCGTCGCCGACAGGTTCAGGCGGATCTGCTTGGGATCGGTCGACAGGGTGACCCGGCCCGTGTCGTCGAACACGAACCGCTTGCCCGCGAACTCATAGTCGCCGCGCACCACATTGGCCGAACCGGCCAGCTGCGGATTGGCGATGGTGCCGCGCACGCGGGCGTTGACGTCCAGGATCACGTTCAGACCGCGACCGTTGACCCGCACCTTGCCGCCCGAGGATCGCAGGCTGATGTCCATGCCGATCTGCGGGCCGCGCGCCTTCTGCTCGCTTTCGACCGGATCGCCGCCGGGGCGATTGATCTCGACCACGTCCATGGAGACGATGCCGGTTGATCCGGGCAGTTCGGGTTCGATCTTGGCCTCGTCGACCACGATCTGGCCGCCCAGCTGGATATTGCCGTCGGCGCCGCGAACGATGGTGATCGGGCCGGAAGCCCGCGCCTCGGCGATGTCGTTATCGATGACCCGGAACCGGTTCAGCATCAGCTGGGCGTTGGAGCCCGAACCCTGGCGCAGACCCACGCGGCCCTGGCCGGACACGGTTCCGCCCTTGCCGTCGTTGGCGGTGAAGGTCTCGATCTGGGCGGCCGTGTCGTCGAACCGGGTCCGCAGCGTCAGGTCGCTGAGCACCAGGCCCACCGCTTTTTCGCGATAATTGCCCTGGCTCAGGTCGAACCGGCCGTTCAGGCGCGGGGCGTTCAGCGTGCCGCCGATGGTCGCCTGACCCGCCACCTGGCCCGCCAGGCTGCGCTCGCCGCCCAGGAACAGGTCCCAGATCGGCTGGATCTGGCCGTTGATGGACACGCGCCCCGACATTTCGCGGGTCCGGGCGATGGCCAGCCTCAGCGGCGCGGCGGAGGCCTCGACCGGCAGGACCACATCGGCCGACGCCTGAACCGCGCCTTCGTCCACGGCCGTCGCCTTGATGCTGAGGCGGTCGCCGGCCAGGGTCGCATCGACCCGGCCGTTCACGGCCAGACCACGCGGCGCATCAATGCTGCGCACGTTCTGCAGGTCGACATTCGCCGTGCCCGACAGGTCGCCGCCCGCGCCGCGCATCGCCACCTGGCCGGTCACGCTGCCGCGCAGTTCGGGGGAGATGGAGCCCAGGTCCACGCGCGTTAGGTCGGCCTGCACCGCCACGCTGCGCGCATCCTGCCTCAGATCGGCCAACAGCACGCCGCCGCCGACGCCCAGGTCCAGATGCGCCGTCCGGTTCGCCCCGTTCAGGGTGATCGAGGCGGGGCTGCGAGTGGTGAAGGCCACCTCGCGCACCCGGCCGCCGCCGCGCAGCGTCAGGCCGTGGGTCGTATTCTGGCGGGAATAGACGCCCGTGCCGTTGAACTGGGCCGGCGTCGTCCCGCCCACGTCCAGCGCCAGGGTGAAGGGCAGGTTGTTCAGCGTGCCGCGCCCCTTCAGGTCCAGGGTGCGGATGATCCAGCTCTGGCCCGCCAGCCGCACATTGCGGCCGTTGACGTCCAGAATGGCGCTGTCCGATCCGACGCCGTCCGTCAGCCGCACGCGGCCGTTGGCCTCGCCTGAGGCCAGGAAGGCGCCGGCCCGCGCCGTAAAGGTCAGGTCGGCGCTGGAGGGGATGTTGTTCGACAGGGCGATGGCGCCCTTTGCCGTCACCCCGCCGGCGTCGACGTCCAGATCGCTGAGCCGAATACGCTTGCCGCCCAGGAAGAAGTTGCCCGAGGCGCGGGCCGGTCCATAGTTCGAGCCGCTGACCACCGCGATCCGCCCGTCCGACGCATCCGCGCCCTTGCGGAAGCTCAGGGTCATGTCGGCGTTGTTCAGCGTCAGGGCGCCGGCCGTGACCTGCTGGAAGCCGGCGGTCAGATCGACGCGCGGCTGGGACAGGGTGCCGGTCAAGGCGCCGCGTCCGTTCATGTCGCCGCCGATCTCGACCGGCCCGGCCGCGAACGGTCCGCGCGCGTTCCAGTCCAGCGCCAGCCGCAGCCGGCCCGCCGTCTCGATCAGACCCTTGGCGCCGGCCCGGCCGGCCGCGCCGGTCAGTTCGCCGCGCTCGACCTCGATCCGCCCGCCGTTCAGCCGCCCGGCCAGTTGCAGGCGCGGGGTCTTGCCCAGCAGCCGGTCCAACTCCTCCATGCCGATGGTCAGGTTGCGGCCGCGTCCGTCGAAGTTCAGCACCCACGGCGCGCCGGCCCGCGCGGACGAGGCCCGGATCGGTCCGCCGAAGGCGCCGCGCGCGTCCGGCAGCACGCGCCTGGCGTCCGTCAGCTGCGCCTCGCCGCGGAAGCTCATTCCGCCCAGCAGATTGCGCGAGCCGGAGCCGTTCAGCGTCAGCCCCTGACCCTGCAGATCGACCGTCTTCAGCAGGATGGCGCCGTCCTTCATTCGCGCCGCCTGCATCTGCAGGCGGGGCGACGCGCCCAGTAGGCCGCCGATGATGCCTTCGCCCGATCCGCCGTTGGCGCGAATGTCGCCGTCCAGGTCCATCCGACCGTTCTTGACCATCAGGTTCAGCGGCCCGGCGATCCGCGTGGCGCGATAGCTGGCCACATTGGCGTTCAGCAGGGTCACGGCGCCGTTCAGGCTCCAGTTCTGGGCGTCGCCCTTGAACAGGCCGGAATAGGCGGCCGGCCCGGCCACGTCGGACCCGACCAGCCGGCTCAGCGACGCGGTCTGGATGTCCAGCTTGACGCCGTCCGGCGAACTGCGGTCGGAGTTGCGGATCAGGCCGCGCGCCTCGGACTGGACGTTGTCGGAGATCAGCTTCCAGGCCACGCCCTGGCTGGCCTTGTCGGGCGTCGGGACCATGGCGAAGCCGAAGCGGGCGGTGCGGCCGATCTTGGTCACGAAGGGCGCCAGCAGGTCCGAGCCGCTGAAGTCGGCGAAGCCCGAGACGCGCGATCCCTTGTCGCCGAAATGCCCCTGGACGATCAGAGGCACGAACCGGCCCGTCTGGACGCGCGCGTTGACCACGTCTGCGTTCAGCACCGCCGTCGCCGAGAAGGGCTGGTCGGGCGAATAGCCCAGCGCCCCGGCCAGCGGCCCGCCCTGGGCCTCGTTGGCGCGCAGGTTCAGGCGCGTGTCCTCAAGCTTGCCGCCGAAACTGGCCGCCAGACGCAGGAAGTCGCCGGGCCGGTTCAGACTGTCGGCGTTCACCGTCGCGCTCTTGGCGCCGTTGCGCGGCAGGCTGGCGTCGCCCGACAGGCTCCAGCGGCCGTATTCCTTGGAAAAGCCTTCCATCAGTTCGATGTTGGCGGCGAACTTGTCGATGCGGACCGAGATCGGCTGAGGGCCGGACGGTTCGTTGGTCGGCGGCTCCACCACCGGGCGGCGCAGCACGCGGATGGTCTCGGCCCTGATGTCGTTGGCGTGGAAGCTGCGGTTCAGCAGGGCCAGATACGACCAGTCCATGCTGAGGTTGTTCGCCTCCAGCCAGACGCCCTGGCTGTCGGCCAGGGTGATGCGGTCGATGGTGAAATCGCTGAGCAGGTCGCCCTTCAGCCCATAGACCTTAAGCCGGCCATAGCGGCTGATCTTCAGGTCCTGAATACGCTCCAACACCAGCTGCCGCCCGCCGTCCGACGCGATGTAGAACCGCCCCGCCACCAGGGCCGCCGCGACCAGCACCAGAAGACCGGCGACGATTGCGCCTGCGATCAGGGCGATGCGCCGGATCAGGCCCCGCTTGCGCGCCCGTTTGGCCGGCGTCGGCTTTGCGGGCGTGGTTTCTTCTCGCCCGGTTGCGGGCCGGGTGTCGGAGCCGTTCTCGGGCGGTGTGTCGGTCAAAACGCCTGGCCGATGCTGATGTAGATCTGGAAGTTGGAATCGCCTTCACGCTTGTTCAGCGGCATGGCGACATCGGCGCGGATCGGGCCGAACGGCAGCATGTATCGCACGCCGACGCCCGCGCCATAGCGCATGTTCGTCAGGTTCGGCGTCTCCTGGAAGCCGATGGAGCCGGCGTCCACGAAGGCCACGGCCTGGAAGCTCTGGCCGATCGACTGGCGCGCCTCCAGCGAGGTCTCGAACAGCGACACGCCCCCGCGCGGCGTGCCGTCGGGCAGTTGCGGATTGACGCCCTGATAGGAGTAGCCGCGCACCGAACCGCCGCCGCCGGAATAGAACAGGCGGTCGGACGGCACGCTCAGTTCGCTGCCGCCGACGATGGAGCCGATCCGCACCCGGCCGGCCAGGATGGTCCGGTCGCCGGCGACCGGCACATAGGCGGTCCCTTGGGTTTCTGTGCGCAGGAACAGGACGTTGCTGTCGCCCGTCACCGCCGTCGGCTGGACCGCCAGATTGACGCGCCAGCCCTTGGTCGGGTTCAGCGGATCGTTGGAATGGTCGATGTAGGCGCTGGTGCGCGCCGTGATGATCGCCAGGTCCCGGTCGAACGTCACCCGCTGCGGCGGCAGGGTGGTGTAGTCGTAGCGTGTCTCGCTGTAGCGCCCCGCATCCAGACCGATGCCGTAGTTGAAATAGGAGGTCTTGCCGATCCGCTGCTGCAGGTCGGCGTACAGCACCACGGCGGTCCGCAGATAGGCGTCGGTGTCCTCGTTGACCACGGCGGCGCCCAGCTTCAGCGTCCGACCCGGCCGACGCCAGTGGGGCAGGGACAGGTCGGCGCCGATGCGGCTGTCGATATCGGCCAACCGGGCTTCCAGCCGCAGCGTGTCGGCCCGTCCGAAGCGGTTGTAGCGGGTCTGGATCACGTCCACGCCCGCGCCCTCTGCCGTCGACCAGGTGGCGCCGGCTTCCAGCACGCGGCGCGGCCGGTCCTGCAGGCTGACGATCACGGGCCTCAGACCCTCGGCCGTCGTCTGGTCCACGGGCGACAGCGACACGCCGATGCCGTCATAGACGCCGGTGTCCAGCAGCCGCCGTTCCAGTTCGGCGACCTGATCGGGATCGTAGCGGTCGCCTTCCTTCCAGGGCGCCAGGCCGGCGACCCATTCGGGATTGGTCCGACCCCGGCCCAGGACCCGCACGCCGTCCAGCCGCACCAGACCGCCCGAATCGATGCGGTATTCCGGCGCGACGGTATAGGCGGCGTGGTCCACCACCACGCGACGCGGATCGGCCTTGGCGTCGGCGTAGCCGTCGCGCACCAGGGCCGCGACCAGACGCCCTTCGCCCGAGATCACATCCACCGCACGGCCCGGCTCCCCGGCCTTCAACCCGATGGCGTCGCGACCCTTGGCCTGGGCCTCGGCCTCCGGCGCAGGATCGCTCCAGGTCACGGTGGGATCGCTCAACAGGAAGCGACGGCCCGGCTGGACCGAAACGATGGCCACGGGGTTGTCGTCGCCCTCGACCAGGTCCTCGACCGTGGGCTGGTAATAGCCTTCCGAGCGCAGCAGGGCGGTGGCCGAGGCGACCGCGCTTTCGGCGCGTCTGCGGGCTTCGAACCGGCTTTCCGGCGCACCGTCGACCTCGCCCACGGCGCGTTCCAGCGCGCGGCGCAGGTCGGCGTCCATGTCGCCGCGAATCTGGGCGCGAGGGTCGGCGGCGGCGGCGTGCGCGCAGCCCGAAAAGGCCGCGAGCGCCGCGACCAGCAGGGAAGGCCTGAACGTCAAACTCGATCTTTCGTCAAAGCGCGGCGCGTCGAATCCCGGTTCTCTCAGTAGAACAGGGTTTCGCTTTCGGGTTGGACCGACTGTTCCGACGACCGTTCCTCGGGCGGCAGTCTGTCGCTGGGCGGCGGCGTCGGCGTGGGGTCGCGCACTTCCGGCGCGGGGGCGGGCGGTTGTTCGACCGGCGGGGGCGCTTCCTGCTCGACCTTGACAGGTTCGCGGTCGTCGTCCGACCGCGACGGGCGATCGTCGCAAGCCGAAAGCGCAAGCGCGGCCAGGGCGGCGGCGGCCAATAGGGTGTTGGAACGTCTCATTGAATTCCCCGGGTCTTCGCCCTTGCAACGCTCGTCGCGCGCTGGCGTTCCCTTAGCGCCGAAAACCTCTTGGGTCATCCGGCCTGCTCCGAACCTCGGGCCGGCCCCTCAGCCGACCACAGTGCGACAGCCTCCTCCAAGCGCAGGGCTGAACTATGACGGGGCTTGTGTTCCCTGCCGTCGAAGCGCGGCGCCGGTCCGGGCAGGCCGTGGTCGAAGGCGCCCCTGGCGCGATTGTGCGGATGATCCGGCGCCTCGGCCAAGCTCAGCACCGGGGTGACGCAGGCTTCGGTTTCCGCGAAATGGTTCGCCCAGTCGTCGCGGTCGCGCCGGGCGAACAGATCGGCGAAACGCGCGTGCATCGCGGGCCAGCCGGCCATGTCGTATTGCGGCGCGGCCTCGGATGGAATCTCCAGCCCCTGGAGCAGAGCGGCGTAGAATCGCGGCTCCAGCGCCGCCACGGCCACGAACCCGCCGTCCCGACAGGCGTAGCAGCGATAGAAGGGCGCGCCGCCGTCCAGCAGGTTCGCGCCGCGCCTGTCGTTCCACATCCCCTGTCCGCGAAACGCCTGGAAAATGCCGCCCAACAGGGCCGCGCCATCGGTCATGGCCGCATCGACCACGCGGCCTCGGCCCGTCGTCCGGGCCTCGATCAGGGCCGCCAGAACGCCGACCACCAGCATCATCGCACCGCCGCCATAGTCGCCGACCAGGTTCAGCGGCGGCGTGGGCGGCCGGTCCGCATCCCCCATGGCGTGCAGCACGCCCGACAGGCCGATGTAGTTCAGGTCGTGGCCCACGGCCTGCGCCAGCGGCCCCGTCTGGCCCCACCCCGTGACGCGCCCGAACACCAGGGCGGGGTTTCGCGCCTGCAGGACCTCCGGCCCGAACCCCAACCGCTCCATCACGCCGGGGCGGTATCCTTCGATCACCGCATCGGCGCCGTCGATCAGCGTCAGGATGCGCGCCTGGTCGGCGGGATTCTTCAGATTCACCGGCACGGCGGCGCGCCCGCGATGCAGCACCGATCCGCCCACCTGATCGAACACGGCGGGCGCCGCCGATTCGCTGCGGGTCAGCCTGAGGACCTCGGCGCCCATGTCGGCCAGCATCATGCCGGCGAAGGTCACCGGCCCCAGGCCGTCGAATTCGATGATGCGGAGGCCATGAAGCGGTTGCATTCGACATGAGTAGCAGACCCGGTCTTGACCGGAAGGCCGGATTGCAACAGAAGGCGCCCTTCGACGGTTCGGGCGGCGCCCGGACGTCGCACGGTGCGTCCTTAGCTCAGTTGGTTAGAGCATCTGACTTTTAATCAGAGGGTCCTCGGTTCGAGCCCGAGAGGACGTACCATTTTCATTTAACGCGCGCGTTTCGCGGCTAGGCCGCCTCGGCCGTGACCAGCGGTGCGATATCGGCCGTTCGGCCGCCTATGGCCTGGGCCAGGGCCGATCCGACGACGTTTCCCATCTCGTGCGAACTGGTGATGCCCTGAGCGAAGGGATGGCGGCCCATGAGGAAGGGCAGGCTCAGGCAGAACAGGCGGTCGGGCGGCAGTTGATCGGTGACCGGATGGAAGGCGTCGTCCAGGGCGACGCCGCGCACCGCCTTCGGCGCATCGGCCGAAACCTGATCCAGGATGACGCCCTGCGCGATCAGGGACGGGAAGGGGAAGGCGTCGGCCGACAGCGGACGTTGGCCCAGAGCCTCGACGAAGACGGGGAAATGCAGCCGCATCCCGGCATAGTGGACGGCGGCGCCGCAGCCCTCCGCCGGCTGGGTGTCCAAACGATAGTCGTCGCCCAGCGCCAGCACCTGAAGGCGGCCCGCGTCATGCAGCGCCAGAAGGCGGGCGATGGAGGCGTGGGGCACGGCGCCGTAATCGTCGACGAACACCGGCTTCAGCCAACGCTCGAACCGCTCGAACTGGCGACCGTCCAGATGCGGGACGATCGCGCCGATCACCTCGTGCATCCGCAGGATGGCGTCGCGCCAGGGAATCGTGAACCGACTTTCGTGGTTGCGGCGGGCCTCCTCCAGGTTCCGGCGCGCCCAGACAAAGGGGTCGGTCGCCGCACGCGCCGCGAAATAGGCCTCGCCAAAGGATTCCACCGTCGCATCGGCAAGGCCGATGGACCAGGCGTAGCCGGGGTCGGCCAGCGTCAGCTCCTGTCGGAACAGGGCGAAGGCGTCGTCCAGCAGGTCATCGGTCCCGCGCGCGATCAGGTCGTTGATGGCCGCCTCCGTGCATAGGACGAGCGGCGCATGAGGCAGGGGGAAGTAGAAGTCCGCCTCGGGCAGCAGGCCCTTGCGCGACATCATGGTCAGGCCGAACGCCTCGGCGCCCCGATGCGGAACATAGGTCAGGTCGCCGCCCTCTTCGTCGACGAAATCGCCGTGCGCCAGCGCCAGGGCCACGGCCGCGTCGATCGCGGTCAGGGAGGATCCGCGAATCCCTGCCTGCGCGGCCGGCAGCGCCGAAAGTTTCGACGCAGGCCACGGCGACAGGAAGTAGCCGGGTCGCACCTCCGGGTCCGACGGCCATTGGTGGCCGGTCGCCAGCACTACGTGGTCGAACGTCTCGTCCGTCACGAACCCCAGATGCGGCGCGACCGTCAGCCGTATGCCGTCCGCCACATTCGCGGCGTCGATGACGCGACAGGCCGTGCGGACCTCGATGCTGGCGCCCGCCGCTTGGGCGTCGCGCACCAGTGCGGCGAACTGGTCGGCGAGATAGCGGCCCAGAACCACGCGCGGCAGGAAGGCCCGCGCATCGACCTCATGCGCCGTGACGCCCATGGCCGCCAGGTCAGCCGGGGCCTGACGTTCCAGCCAGGTCAACAGCGTCTCCTGCACGGGCGGGATTTCGATGCTGGCGATATTGGCCAGCATCGCCGGGTCGTTCCAACCGGGCCGATAGGGCGCGCCCATGCCCGCCGTCTGCTGCTGTTCGAAGACGGTGATGTCGACATCCGGGCGGCCTTCGGCGAGCAGGGCGGCCAGGGTGTAGATCGTCGTCGGCCCGGCTCCGACAAAGGCGATGGATGGCGTCATCCCCCCTGAATGCGCCATCACGACAATGGCGCCATCGCCTTGAAAATTAAGGCGGCGCAGCCTTGATTGAGGGCCGCGGCGGCAGGAACGCCTTACAGCGTCAGCACCAGCTTCAGCCCGCCGACGACGATGCCGTCGCGGTCGGATTGGCCGCCGGGGTTGTGGATGTATTGGACGCCGGGGCGCACGGTGATGGCGGGGGTCAGGCGGTAGCCGTAGTTCAGCTCGACCGCATACTCCGTGTCCTGCGGATCGCCGACGCGCAGGCCGGCGTCGTTCTGGGCGCGCTGGGCGTCGGTGACGCGACCGTTCACGATGGCCGCGCCGACGCCGAAGGTGAGGTCGTCCTTGGCCCGGCCGGGGACCAGGCCGGTATAGGTGACGATGACCGCCGCCTTGCTGCGCAGCTTGTTGGTCGCGCGATCCGCAATCGCCAGGTTGCCGACCACCGACAGACCGTGGGCGCCGTCCGCCTGAGGCGCGATCAGCTGCTGCTGAACGTTGGCGTGAACGCCGGAATGGTGGCCTTCGCGCGCGAAGGCCAGGCCGGTCACCGCCTGATAGTCGCCGTTCACGTCATAGACGATGTTGTTGGAATCGCTGGAATCGTACCAGGCGCCGATCTTGTAGGTTCCCGGCAGATCGCCGTTCGCGCCGAGCTTGGGCGTCCATTGCAACTCGCCGGCGTAGATCGTGCCGGTCGCGCCCTGCGTCCCCAGATAGAAGCCGCGATCCTCGCGCAGGTTTTCGGGATTGGATTCGATGACGCCCAGATTGACGTGCAGGTCAGGCGCGATGCGTTGGCGCAGTCGGGCGCCCCAGGAACTGACCGGCATGTTGTAGAGATAGCCGCTGACGATCTGGCTGGACGCCGGACCGCACAGGATCAGGTTCATCATATTGCCGCACGGCGTGGCGCCGAAGTCCTCGCCGTGGGTGACGCGGCCGATTTTCAGCGCGGTCGCGCCGTCGTTGAAGCTCTGTTCGTACCAGAGCTGGCCCAGACGCCAGATCGTGCCGCGACCATAGATGGTCTGAACCGGCTGGAGGAGATCGAGCCCTGCGTCATTGGCCAGGCTGTTGCCTTGCCGATTGAAGATCGTGGCCTGGACCTTGCCGCCCGGCAGGCCCCAGGCTTTCTCGGTGTCGATCGTGGCGCCCAGGAACAGCTGGCCGGCCGCGCGGCTTTCCTCGCGCACGCCGCCGTTGAAGTTGTGAACCGCGTCCACGACCTCGTTCAGGGTGAAAGTCACGCCCCTGTCTTCCAGACGGGTGCGCGCGCCGCCCCAGTCGCCGGTCAGCGCGGGGCGGTCCCACAGGCCGGGCTGGGTCGCGGCGGCCTGTTGAGTTACGGCCTGAGGCGGGGCGTTGGTCGGAACCGACGGCGCGGTCTGCGCCTGGACCGAACTGGCGGCGAACACGACGGCGGCGAGAGCGCCGCCGCACAGGGCGACGGAACGGGTGTTGGTCATGCGATTGTTCCTCCCAATGCATGAAGATCGGCCAGCGCCTTTGCGGCGCTTTTGGATTTGAGCCGGCGCGGAAGGCCTGAAACCCGCGCCGGCGTGTCGGGTCAGGCCGCTTCCGATGCGGCCTGCGCCTGAAGCAGTTTCTTGACCTCGGCCTTGGCCACCTTGCCGTAGCCGGACTTGGGCAGCGCATCCCAGAACAGGATGTCGGTCGGAATCTTGTAACGGCTCAGCTTGCCGTCGAGGTGGGCCAGGACCGCCTGGGCGTCGGCCGACTGACCCTCGCGCGCGACCAGAATGGCGACCCCGCATTCCCCCCATTTGTCGTGCGGCAT
The DNA here is from genome assembly GCF_002434505.1 of Brevundimonas sp. UBA6550. Taxonomy (GTDB): domain Bacteria; phylum Pseudomonadota; class Alphaproteobacteria; order Caulobacterales; family Caulobacteraceae; genus Brevundimonas. The sequence continues at coordinate 273,459 of NZ_DJKE01000005.1, read as the reverse complement.
GCCGACGACGCAGGCTTCGGAAATGGCCGGGTGGGTCAGGATCGCTTCCTCGATCTCGCGCGGATAGACGTTGGAGCCGCCCGAGATGAACATGTCCGACGCCCGGCCGGTGATGTAGAGGAAGCCCCGGTCGTCCAGGTGGCCCAGGTCGCCGGTATGGAACCAGCCGTCCTTGAACGACTTCGCATTGGCCTCGTCGTTCTCGAAATAGCCGAGGAAGACGGCCGGGCCGCGCACGCAGATCTCGCCCGTCTCATGGGCCGACAGGCGTTTGCCGTCGTCCGACAGGATGGCGATGTCCATGCCGGTGCGGGGCAGGCCGCAAGAGCCGATCGGATAGGATGCATCGTCCTCGATCGTATGCAGGCGCGGCGGCAGGACGGTGATGTTGCCCGTGACCTCGCCGAGACCGAAATACTGGACCAGGACCTTGCCGATCTTGCGAAGGGCGTGCTGCTGGTCGGCCCTATACATCGGCGCGCCGGCGTAGATGACATAGCGCAGCGAGGCATGGTCGTAACGGTCCACCGCCTCATGCTGGGTCAGCATGGTCAGGATGGTCGGCACGGTGAACATGTTCGTCACCTTGTGTTTCTCGACCAGGCGCCAGGCCTCTTCGCAATCCAGCCGTTCGCTGGACAGCAGCACGCTGGCGGCGCCCTTGGCGACCTGAGTGACGGCATGGATGCCCGAGCCGTGCGACAGGGGGGCGACCACCAGGGAGACGTCGTTCTCCGTCGTGTCCGGCATCAGGTCGCACAGGTGGTTCACGGTGACGAAGGCCATCTGGCCGTGGGTCAGCATCCCCGCCTTGGGGCGACCCGTGGTGCCGGAGGTGTAGAAGAACCAGCACACGTCGTCGCGGTCCACGTCGGCCAGTTCGACGTGCGGGGCGCTGGCGTCTGCGACCAGGGCCTCCCAATCCTCGCCCGGCGCGTCGGGGCCGATCCAGAAGACGTTCTCGCAGGCCGCGTTGGCCTCTTTCGCCGCCGCCGCGTGATCGGGAAAGCCGGTGTCGAAGATATGGGTCGTGGCGCGCGAGGAGGAGGCCAGATAAGCGACCTCCGGCGGCGTCAGACGGAAGTTCGTCGGCACCCACACCGCGCCCAGCCGCCAGCAGGCCCACTGGGTCTCGAACATGGCGTTGCAGTTGCGCGAATGGACCAGGACGCGGTCGCCCTGTTTCACGCCGCGCGCGGCCAGGGCCGAGGCGGCGCGGGTGACGCGGTCGTTGATCTCGGTCCAGGTCCAAACGCGGTCGCCCTGGATCAGGCCGGGGCGGTCGCCGAAATGCTGGGCGGCGTGAACCAGCATGGAGGCCAGGTTGCTGGTCGGCAGGGTCATGCTCTGATCGGCTCCAGGATGGAGACGTAGTTGGCGACGGCGGCGCCGCCCATGTTGAAGACGCCCGCGACATCGGCCTTGGGCAGTTGCATGTCGCCCGCCTCGCCGGCCAGCTGCATGGCCGAGATGACGTGCATGGAGACGCCTGTGGCGCCGACCGGGTGTCCCTTGGCCTTCAGCCCGCCCGAGCGATTGACGGGCAGGCGGCCGTCGGCCTGGGTCCAGCCCTCAAGCGCGGCGCGCGCGCCCTGGCCCTGCGGCGTCAGGCCCATGGCCTCGTATTCGATCAGTTCGGCGATGGTGAAACAGTCGTGGGTTTCGACGAAGGACAGGTCGTCCAGCTTCAGGTCCGCGATTTCCAGCGCCTTGGCCCACGCCTGGGCGCCGGCCTCGAAATGGGTCGGGTCGCGACGCGACAGCGGCAGATAGTCGTTAAGATGGACGGCGGCGCGCCAGCGGATCGCCTTCTTCATCGACTTGGCCGTCTCCTCGTCCGTCAGGATCAGGGCGGCGGCGCCGTCCGAGATCAGCGAGCAGTCGGTGCGCTTCAGAGGGCCGGCGACGAAGGGGTTCTTCTCGGATTCGTTGCGGCAGAAGTCGAAGCCCAGGTCCTTGCGCATTTGAGCGTACGGATTGTCGACCCCGTTCTTGTGGTTCTTTGCCGCGATGGCGGCCAGGGCGTCGGACTGGTCGCCGTATTTCTGAAAATACATCTGGGCGATACGGCCGAAGGCGCCCGCGAAGCCGGCGGGGATGTCGCCCTCTTCCTTGCGATAGCTGGCGCCCAGCAGGACGTCGCCGGCCACGGCGCTGGTGGTGTGGGTCATCTTCTCGGCGCCGACGACCAGGGCGAAACGGCCCCGCCCGGCGGCGATGAAGTCGCGCGCCTGGAAGACGGCGGCGGCGCCCGAGGCGCAGGCGTTCTCCACCCGCGTCGCCGGCTTGAAGCGCAGGCCCGGCACGCTGTGCATGGCCAGGGAGGAGGGGAAGTCCTGTTTGGAGAAGCCGGCGTTGAACACGCCGACGAAGACGCCGTCGACCTCGTCCTGCTGAATGCCTGCGTCGGCGATCGCCTGGGCGGCGACCATCTCGATCAGGCTTTCGACATCGGGCGCGTCGTGGAGTTTTCCGAACGGGCTGTGCGCCCATCCGACGATGGCGGCTTCGGTCATGACGTTTTCCTCAAGCGTACAGGGGAGCGCGCCTGTTCGGGCGCGGGGGAGGCGATTTCCGGTCGGGCGAGGCGCAGCGACAGTTTCTGCGCTTCGTGCTGGACGATCGGAGCCAGTTCGGCGCGGCGGGCTTCGCCCAGCCGGCTCTCGATGGCCGAGATCGACAGGGCGCCCACGCAGTCGCCCTCGGGCCCGATCACGGCCACGCCGATGGCCCAGCTGCCGGTCAACAGACGGCCGGGGTTGAAGGCGAAGCCGGAGGCGCGGGTCTGGGCCACCGCGTCGCGCAGGAAGGCGGGGGAGTAGGTCGGATAGGCGGTCGCCAGTTCAGGGGCGATGGAGTCGAGAATCCGCTCGACCTCGTCGTCGCTCATGGCCGCCAGCATGGCCAGGCTGCCGGCGCCCACGCCCAGCGGATGGCGGTCGCCCGCCTGCAGGACATGGGTGCGGATGGGGAAGGCGCCCTCCAGCCTTTCCAGGCAGACGGCGTGGCCGTCGCGCGGCACGGACAGGAAGACCGTGTCCTGGCTGGCGGCCGACAGGCGCTGTAAGGCCCCGGACGCCAGGCGATGGATGCCGAACCGTTCGGTGGCGAGGACGCCCAGGACGAAGGCCTCCGGCCCCAGGTGATAGAGACGGTCCTCCGCGCTCTGTTCGACGAAGCCGTTCCGCTCCAGCGCCTTGAGCATTCTGTGAGCGGTCGGCTTGGCAAGGCCGGACTGGCTGACGATGTCGGCCAGGCGCAGGCCCTCTTTCGAGCGCGAGCCCACCAGGCGCAGAATTCCCAGCGCGCGGTCCAGCGCCTGTGCGCCGTCAGCCTTGGTTTCCAAGTCCGTCATCTCAAACTCCCAAATGGTCCATATATTGGACTCTTATACAGGCATTTCTGGACCAGAAACTGAACCGACTTATTTTTCCTGTCAAATGGGCATTTCAAGAAACTTCAAAGGTCCAAATAGTGGACCGTTAGAATAAAATTGCTGAGACGTGGTTGTTGGCTTCGCTCATTTACGGTATTCCGTATTCCGTCATGACCCATGCGATGGACTCGATCAGCGCCGCCCCCATGCTCGTGGAGCAGGTGTATCAACGCCTCCGCGCGGCGATCACGGACGGCTCCCTGGCGCCCGGCCAGCGGGTGCGTCAGGGCGAGCTGGCGGAAAATCTGGGCGTCTCGCGCGCGCCGATCAGCCACGCCCTGCACCTGCTGAAGCATCAGGGTCTGGTGATCGAATCCGGGCGTCGCGGCGTCGAAATTGCGCCCCTGAATCCCGATCAGCTGCGCGATGTCTATCAAATCCGCGCGGCGCTGGATTCTCTTGCATCGCGATTGCTTGCTCAGAGATTCGCGGATGGCCGCGTGTCGGACGCAGAGGCGAAACGCCTCGATGCGGCCCTGGCGGCGGGCGACGCCATTCGACCGAAGACGCCTCTGGCCGAGCGGGCCGCGCTCGATGTCGCCTTCCACCAGGTCATCTACGGCCTGTGCGGCAACCCGACCATCGAGGAGACGCTGGCGCCGCTGTGGCCGCACATCCAGCGCGCCATGAATGCGGTGATGGCGGTCGATGAAATCCGCACCCGCGCCTGGCGCGAGCACGCCGAGATCGTGCGCCTGGTCCGGGCGGGGGATGCGGAAGGCGCGGCCTCGGCCGCCTGGAGCCATGCCGCCAACGCCGGCTCCGAAACCGAGCAGAGACTTCGACAGACCCAGCCGGCGTGAAGACCGGCGATCAACCCCTCAGACGCTCAGGAGAACGACCATGAAACTGACCCCGGAACAGCTCGAGCACTTCCGCACGGAAGGCTACATCTTCATTCCCGAGGCTTTCACGCCTGAAGAGGTGGAGGTGCTGCGCGAAGCCGCCGCAGACGTTTTCGCCCCCGAACGACCGGAGATCTGGCGCGAGAAGTCGGGCGTGCCGCGCACGGCCTTCGCCTGCCATACCTACAACAAGGCCTGCGAACTGCTGGGCAGACACCCGCGACTGGTCGAGCCGGTGGCCCAGGCATTCAACGAGCCGGTGTACATGCACCAGTTCAAGATCAACGCGAAGGCGGCCTTCACCGGCGATGTCTGGCAATGGCACCAGGACTTCGTGACCTGGCACAACGACGACGGCATGCCCGAGCCGCGCGCCATGAACATCGCCGTCTTCCTGGACGACGTCCTGCCGATCAACGGCCCGCTGATGCTGGTGCCGCGCAGCCATGAGAGCGGCGCCATAGAGGCCGGTCACGACACCGAGACCACCGCCTATCCGCTGTGGACGCTGGACAACGATACGGTGGCCAATCTGGTGGAGCAGGGCGGCATCGTCGCCCCGACCGGCAAGGCCGGCGGCCTGCTGATGTTCCACGGCAATCTGGTGCATGGATCGGCCGGCAACATCACCCCCTATCCGCGCAAGATCGTCTATCTGACCCTGTCGGCCCTTTCGAACGCCATCACCAAGCCGACGCGGGCTGAGTATATCGCCCACACCGATTTCACCCCGATCGAGCCGGTCGCCGACGACGCCCTGGTCGAATATGCGCGCAGCCAGAAGGCCGCCGCCTGAACCTGATCACGGCGAGTGCGGACGCGGGCGTGGTCGCAAGGCCGCCCCGCGTTCCTTTCCGACGACTGAAAGACGCGAGGAGACGCCGATGGGCGAGCGAATGAAGGACAAGGTCGTCCTGGTGACGGGTGCGGGGTCGTCCGGGCCGGGATGGGGCAACGGCAAGGCGGCGGCGGTTCTGTATGCGCGCGAGGGCGCCAAGGTCTTCGCCATCGACCTGCGGATCGAGGCGGCGGACGAGACCAGGGCCCTGATCGAGGAGGAGGGCGGCGTGTGCCAGACCTTCGCCTGCGACGTGTCCAAATCGGATCAGGTTCAGGCCATGGTCAAGGCCTGTATCGACGCCTTCGGCCGTATAGACGTGCTGCACAACAACGTCGGCATCTCCGAGACCGGCGGCGCCGTCGATGCCTCCGAGGACAGCTGGCACAGGCTGATCGCCATCAACCAGACCAGCGTCTTCCTGACCTGCAAATACGTCCTGCCGCACATGGTGGCCCAGCAGAAGGGCGCCATCGTCAACGTCGGCTCGGTCGCCGGCACGCGCTGGATCGGCTTCCCCTATGCGGCCTATACGGCCACCAAGGCGGCGGTCATGGGTCTGACCCAGAACATCGCGCTTCAGCACGCAAGGGACGGCATCCGCGCCAACTGCGTGCTGCCGGGCCTGATGAATACGCCCCTGATCAAGGGCGCGCTGACCAAGGGCTATGACGGGGACTTCGACGACATGGTCGCGCGCCGCGACGCCCAGTCGCCGACCGGCAAGATGGGCGACGCCTGGGACGTGGCCTACGCCTCCCTGTTTCTGGCGTCGGACGAGGCGAAATACGTCAACGCCACGCAGATCGTGGTCGATGGCGGCCTGACCGCGCGCTGCGCCTGATCGAATGACCCTGATCGCCCTGCAGCCATGACCGCTCTGCTGAACGTCGTCCTGCCGGTCTTTGCGCTGATCGCGCTGGGCTATCTGTGTCGGCGGGTGAATGTGCTGGGGCCGGCGGCGGTCACGGAGATCAATCGGTTCGTCGTCTGGCTGGCCCAGCCGGCGCTGCTTTTCGGCATCACCGCCAATGCGCACTGGTCCAGCTATCGGCTGGATTTCACCCTGGCCATGGCCGGGGCTCTGGTCGGGACCTTCGTTCTGGTTCTGGCCCTGACCTGGCGCAGGATGGGCGCGGGCGACGCGGTGGTGGACGCCCAGAGCGCCGCCTACGCCAACAATGGCTTTCTGGGCATTCCGTTGGGCCTGCTGGTGTTCGGCGACTGGTCGCTGCCGTTTTCGGGCGTGTCGGTCATCCTGACGGCTTGCGTCCTCTACGCCCTGGGCCTGATCGGTCTGGAGATGGCGCGGGCGCATGGGCATGGGCTGGGCAAGGCTCTGATGAAGGCCGGCGGGGCGGTAGTGCGCAATCCGATGATGATCGCGCCGGCGGTCGGGGCGGTCTTCTCCACCCTGGGGCTGAAGCCGCCCGAGGGGGTGACCACCCTGCTGGGGCTGCTGGCCGGCGCCGCCATTCCCTGCGCCCTGGTCGCGCTGGGCCTGTTCCTGGCCGAGAACGCCAAGGCGGGATTTGGCGACTGGAGCTGGGCGCCCCTGACGGCGGCCAAGCTGATCGTCCAGCCGACCATCGCCTGGCTCATCGCCGGGCCGATCCTGCACGCCCCGCTTCAGGTTGTGCAGATGGCCGTGCTGATGGCCATGATGCCGACCGGCGCCGGCCCCTTCATGCTGGCCCAGGTCTATGGCCGGCGCGGCGCCGTCGCCTCACAGACCATTCTGATGACGACCGTCCTGTCGATCGTCTCCATCTCCGTTTACCTGACCGTGATCCGATGACCGCTCCCCGTTCGACCGCCGCCCCGGCGCGCCCGCCCGTTCCATTCGATCAGTTGCGCGACCGGCTGAGGGCCGTCGTCGGCGCCGCCCATGTCCTGACCGATCCCAAGGCGACGCGCCGCTATAGCCGGGGCTATCGCTTTGGGCAGGGCCGGGTGGAGGCGGTGGTGCGGCCCGGCTCGCTGGTCGAACATTGGCGGGCCTTCAGATCCTGCGTCGAGGCCGGGCGGATCGTCATCATGCAGGCGGCCAACACCGGCCTGACCGGCGGGTCGACCCCCGACGGAAACGACTACGACCGGCCGGTGGTGGTGATCTCCACCCTTCGCATGACAGCCGTGCATCTGATCGAGGGCGGGCGGCAGGTGATCTGCCTGCCCGGCGCGTCGCTGGATCAGTTGGAACTGATGCTGAAGCCGCTGGGGCGCGAGCCGCATTCGGTGATCGGCTCGTCCTGCATCGGCGCCTCGGTCGTGGGCGGGGTGTGCAACAACTCGGGCGGTTCGCTGATCCAGCGCGGCCCGGCCTATACCCAGATGGCGCTTTACGCCCGCGTCGGGGCGGGCGGGCGGGTGGAGTTGGTCAATCATCTGGGCGTGGCCCTGGGCGACGATCCCGAGACGGTGCTCGCCCGCGTCGAGGCGGGCGATTTCCAGCCGGGCGAAATCCTGGCGGATGACCGCCGACAGGCGTCGGACGGCGATTACGCCCGCCGGGTCCGCGACGTGGACGCCGACAGCCCGGCCCGGTTCAACGCCGACCCCGACCGGCTGTTCGAGGCGTCGGGCAGCGCGGGCAAGGCGGTGGTCTTCGCGGTGCGGCTGGACACTTTTCCGGCGGCGGGCGAGACGGGCGTCTTCTACATCGGGGCCAACGATCCGGCGGTACTGACCCGCATCCGGCGCGACATCCTGAGCGATTTCGAACATCTGCCGGTCGCCGGCGAGTATATGCACCGCGACTGCTACGACATCGCGCGGAAATACGGCAAGGACACCTTCCTGGCCATCCGCATCCTGGGCACGGGCCGGATCGGCCGGCTGTTCGGGATGAAGTCGCGGTTCGACGCCTTCGTCGAGGATCTGGGCTTTCTGCCGAAATACCTCGGCGACCGCCTGCTGCAGTTCGCCAGCGGTCTGTTCCCCGAACATCTGCCGGCGCGGATGAACCAGTATCGCGACCGGTTCGAACACCATCTGATGCTGAAGATGTCAGGCGAGGGCGTGGAGGAGGCGAGGGCTTATCTGGCGCGCACCCTGACCGACGCCGCCGCCGCCTTCTTCGAATGCACGCCGGACGAGGGCGCTCGCGCCTTCCTGCATCGGTTTGCGGCGGCGGGGGCGGCGGTGCGCTATCGGGCCGTTCATCATCGCCAGGTGTCGGATATCGTCGCCCTGGACATCGCCCTGCGCCGCAACGACCGGGACTGGATGGAGGTCCTGCCCGAAGACGTGCGGCGGCCGATCCTGAAGAGCCTGTATTATGGCCATTTCTTCTGCCACGTCTTTCACCAGGACTATATCGTCGCCAAGGGTCATGATCCCATCGCCCTGGAGCATCGGATGTGGGATCTGCTGGACCAGAGGCGCGCCGCCTATCCGGCCGAACACAATGTCGGTCATCTCTACAAGGCCAGCCCGGCCCAGGCCGCTCATTTCAAGCGGCTGGACCCTTGCAACTGCCTGAACCCCGGCATCGGCATGACGTCGCGCCGCGCCGAATGGGTCTGAGGTTTCACTCGGCGGCGAGCGGCGCCGCCAGGCCCTGGGCCACGAAGCCGCCGTCGACCGTCAGGACATGGCCGGTGACGTAGGTCGCCTCGTCCGACAGCAGGAAGACGGCGGCGCCCGCCATTTCTTCGGGCGAGCCATAGCGTTTCATCGGCACGCGGCGGCCCCATTCGGCGCGCGTCTCGGCCGAATGGACCTGGGCCACCAGCGGCGTCTCCACCGGGCCGGGCGCGATCACGTTCACCCGGATGCCGAACTGGGCCAGGTCCACCGCCATCACCTTGGACAGGGTGACGACCCCGCCCTTGGACGCGCCATAGGCGCTGCGGCCCGCATTGCCGAGAAGGCCCGACACGCTGGCGATATTGACGATGGAGCCGCCGCCGGTCGCCTGCATCGCCCTGGCCGCCGCCTGACCGATCAGGAAGCTGCCGCGCAGGTTGACGGCGATGATCGCGTCGAACGCCTCGACCGGGGTTTCTAGGAAGGGTTGTTCGCGGGCGATGCCGGCGCTGTTGACCAGCCCGTCCAGTCGTCCGTGTCTGGCGACGATGGCGTCGACGGCGGTCTGGACCGAGCCGGCGTCCGCGACGTCCAGTCTCAGCGGCGTCACGGCGTCGTCGCCCAGTTCGACGGCCTGGGCCGACAGGTCGCCGGCGATCACCTTGGCGCCTTCCGCCGCCAGCTTTTGACAGACCGCCGCGCCGATGCCGGACAGGCCGCCGGTCACAAGCACGACGCGATTATCGAGACGTCTAGCCATGTTTCTCAACCTCTACTGCTTAGTGGTCCATAATGCGGACTAATGGTGCGCCAATATTTCCTAATATAGTCGGCTTGCGTGTCTTAATAGGGCTGCTAATAATGGCAATATAGAAACAAGTGGTCCAATATATGGACCCGTAAGGGAGTATGCGATTTGGCTGATCGACTTAGGCTCATTCTAATCGGCGACTCCAGATGAGCGCGCCGCTTCTCGAAACCCGTCGCGTCGTTCATCCCGGAGCCTCGCGTTTTGGTCGGGTGATGACCGCCTCGGGCGACCAGTCGCGCCAGTCGTTGGGCTCGATCCGCGAGGGCGAAACCCTTCAGGCCGGGATCGAGCGGCTGTTCGCCGCCCTGGGCGAATCCTTCGGCGGCTTTCGTCTGATCGGCGGGCGGCTGTCCCAGGCCCATTACCACGTCGCCAAGCCGCGCGCCGACAGCGAGCGCGCCGTCGAATACGGCGCTGCGATCCAGATCGAGGGCGGGGCCGCCGTCGTCGCCGCCTCGGGGTCGTTCGGGCCCTCGGTGTCCGGCGCGCCCCTGCTGCACCTGCACGGCGCCCTGGCCGACGACCAGGGGCGCGGTCACGGCGGCCATCTGAACGTGGATCGCTGCGTGGCCGGTCCCGGCGGCGTGCGCGTCCATCTGATGACCGGCTCGGGATTCCGCCAGGCGGCCGATCCCGAAACCCGGTTCTCCACCTTCTTTCCAGTATCCGAGTACACGCATGAACCCGTCGGACATCACTGACATTCGCACCGGCCGGCTGGCGACGGTTCGGCTGGGGCCGAATCAGGATCTGGTCGAGGGGCTGCAACAGGCCGCCGCCGAACTGGGTTTCGAACGCGCTTTGGTCCGCAGCGGGCTGGGCAGCTTGAACGATGCGGTCATCGAAACCGCCTCGGGCGAACCGAAGGTGCTGCGCGGTCCGGCGGTCGAAATCCTGACCCTGTCGGGCGAGATCGCCTTGGCCGAGGGCGCGGTTTCGGCCGGCGTCTCGGGCGTCGTGGGCGAGACCACGGGCGACGTCTGGGCCGGGCGGTTCACGCCGGGCCGCAATCTGGTCTGCGTCACGGCGGAAATCGTGATCGAGGAAGTCATCGACCAGGCGGAGCCCGCCGCCGCTTGAACCATCTCGGCCGGACGATCCGGCCATCGCTATGGGGTTGAACGGCCGCCAAGAGCCGGATCGCCCGAGGAAAAAGGACAGGAAGAGGCCATGAACAACTTGAGTCGCCGCGCATTGCTGGCAGGAGGGCTGGTCGCACCCGTTGCGCTCAGCGCCTGCGGCAAGGGGCCGGACGCCGACATCGTGTGGCGGCTGGGGACCAACCTGCCGATCTCCCACCCCCTCAGCGCGCGCATGAAGGAGGCGGCGGATCGAATCTACGAGCGGTCCGGCCATCGCCTGTTCATCGAGGTCTATCCCAGTTCGCAGCTGGGCACCGACGCCGACATGCTGGCCCAGGTTCGCGCGGGCGCGATCCAGATGCTGTCGATCTCGGGCCTGATCATGTCGATCCTGGTGCCCCAGACCGCGCTCAGCGGCATCGGCTTCGCCTTCCAGGATCGCCAGCAGCTGTTCAACGCCATGGACGGCTCGCTGGGCGCGGAGATCAAACAGGCCCTGGCCGCGCGCCACCTGATCGCCACGCCCAAGGTCTTCGAAAGCGGCTTCAGGCAGATCACCACCAGCAGCCGACCCATCAACTCTCCGGCCGACCTGGCGGGCATGAAGATCCGCGTGCCGCTGGGCTCGCTCTGGACCTCGATGTTCCGCTCCTTCGGCGCGGCCCCGACCTCCATCAACTTCAGCGAGGTCTATTCGGCCCTGCAGACGCGCGTCGTCGAAGGTCAGGAGAATCCGCTGGCCGTCGTCGATACGGGCAAGCTGTACGAGGTCCAGCACTACTGCGCCCTGACCAACCATATGTGGGACGGCTTCTGGCTGATGCAGAACGAGGACGCCCTGAACAAGCTGCCCGGCGACCTGCGCGATCTGGTCCAGGCCGAGTTCTCAGCCGCCGCCGACCTGCAGCGCGAGGACCTGGCCGTCCTGGCCGAGACCCTGCCCAGGAAGATGCAGGACGAAGGTCTGATCCTCAATCGCCCCGACACCCAGATCTTCCGCCAACACCTGCGGGACAAGGGCTTCTACGCCCACTGGCGCGAGCAGTTGGGCGAGACGTCCTGGCGTGTCCTGGAGAACTATGTGGGAGGTCTGGCATGAGCACGGCCGCAGTCGAGAACGCCGTCATCGCCGAGGGCGTGACCCCGCCGGTCCATCCGCGCGGCCGGTTCGCCCACTATTTCGAACAGGCCGTCGCCATTCCGGCCGCCATCATCGTGCTGGTCGAGATCGTGCTGCTGCTGACCAGCGTGATCTTCCGCTTCTTCCTGCACAATCCGATCGTCTGGGCCGACGAACTGGCGTCCACCCTCTTCATCTGGATGGGGATGCTGGGGTCGGTGCTGGCCCTGCAACGCGGCCAGCACATGCGGCTGACGACCATCGTGACCCGCTCGTCTCCGAAGGTGCGACCGATCCTGGAGGCCTTGGCCGTCATGGGGCCGGCGCTCGTTCTGGCGCTGATGCTGCCGCACGCGATCTTCTACGCCTATGAAGAATCGATGATCACGACGCCGGCGCTGAACTGGTCGCTGGGCGTGCGCGCCGCCGCCCTGCCGGTCGGCATCGGCCTGATGCTGATCGTGGCCCTGACGCAGTTGCCGCGGCATTCGCTGAAAGCCATCGGCGTCACGGGCGGAATACTGGCGGTCGCCGCCTTGGGCCTATGGGCGCTGTCGCCCCTGCTGATCGGCCTGGGTCACATCAGCCTGATCCTGTTCTTCGTCGTCGTTCTTCTGGGCGGCGTGGTCTTGGGCGTGCCCATCGCCTTCGCCTTCGCCCTGGCGACGGCCGCCTATCTGCTGACGATGACGGACGTGCCGATGCTGGTCATGACCAGCCGGATGGACGAGGGGATGAGTTCGCTGATCCTTCTGGCCGTGCCCTTGTTCGTCTTCCTGGGCGCGCTGATCGAGATGACGGGCATGGCGGCGGCGATGGTCGGCTTCCTGGCTTCGCTGCTGGGTCACGTGCGCGGCGGCCTGAACTACGTCCTGTTGGGCGCCATGTATCTGGTGTCCGGCATCTCCGGTTCGAAGGCCGCCGACATGGCCGCCGTCGCGCCGATCCTGTTCCCCGAGATGAAGAAGCGCGGCGGCGACGAGGGCGAGATGATCTCCCTGCTGTCCGCCTCGGGCGCCATGTCAGAGACCATTCCGCCGTCCATCGTCCTGATCGCGATCGGGTCGGTCGCCGGTGTGTCGATCGCCTCGCTGTTCGTCGGCGGCCTGTTGCCGGCCTTCGTCCTGGCCATCGCCCTGGGCGTCATCTCCTGGATGCGGGCGCGCAAGGAGGACATGAGCAAGGTCGTGCGGCCGAACCGCAAGATGATCTGGCGCGCCTTCCTGATCTCCGTGCCGGCCCTGCTGCTGCCGGTGGCCATCCGCTTCTTCGTAGCGGAAGGCGTGGCCACGGCGACCGAGGTCTCGACCCTGGCCATCGCCTATGCGGTGATCGCGGGCCTCTTCATCTACCGCAAGTTCGACTATCGCCGGATCATTCCGATGCTGGCCAGCACCGCCGCCCTGTCGGGCGCCATCCTGCTGATCATCGGCGCGGCCAGCTCCATGGCCTGGTCGCTGACCACCTCGGGCTTCTCGGCCGACCTGACGCACATGATGTCGAACCTGCCCGGCGGCGCCTTCGGCTTCCTGGCCATGTCGATCGTCATGTTCATCGTGCTGGGCAGCATTCTGGAGGGGATTCCCGCCATTGTCCTGTTCGGACCGCTGCTGTTCCCCGTGGCGCGGGCGATGGAGATTCACGACGTCCACTACGCCATGGTCGTCATCCTCGCCATGGGCATCGGCCTGTTCGCCCCGCCCTTCGGTGTCGGCTACTACTCCGCCTGCGCCATCGCCAAGGTCGATCCCGACGCCGGCCTGAAGAAGATCTGGCCCTACCTCGGCGCCCTGGTCATCGGCCTGATCGTCGTCGCCGCCGTGCCCTGGATATCCACCGGCTTCCTGCCGACGAAGTGACGGACGGTTGAGGTCAAACTACGGGGACGGGGGACGCAAGATGCGTCTCCTGTTCCTGCATAAGAACAGCCCGCGCGCCATCGCGTGGGCTGTTTTCACGTCCAGTCCCAACGGCCCGAATGCGGAGCGAGGTTGAGCTGGCGCGGGGAAGGCAGGTATCGCGTTCAGGATCTGGATGCGTCTTCAGAACCGTCGGCTGAGTGTCACGCGGACGGTCCGCCCCAAGGGGTCCTGGTCATTACGGCCATAACCGGGGGCGGGGCTGCCGTCGCCCAGCGTGGCCATGGGGCGGGCGTCGAACAGGTTCTCGATCTCGACCTCCAGTCGCAAGCCCTCTGTCCGGCGTCGTTCGGTGGCGCTCGGCGTTGCTGTGCGGGCCAGCGTAGTGCTGGCCTTGACCCCGACCGTCGTCAGGCTTGAAAGCCGCAGGTCCATGGGCCCATCCACGCCGAGGTCGCGGCGAAGGCGTGACGGGCCTCTCCAGTTCAGGGCGGCGTTCAACCCCCAACGCCCATATCGGGCATCGACGCGCGCGGTGAGTTGATGACGAGCGGCCGCCCCGCCGTCTCCCGCCAGGAGGTCGAGTTGAGGCAGGCCGTCGCGAATGATCACGCTGTCCTCCAGCCTCCAGGTATGAGCCATGGTGATCTGCATGGAGCCGCGCCGGGCCGCGGCGGCCGCATCGCCGCCTAACGGGATGTTGGCGGACAGGCCGGACGACAGGGTGGTGGACGACAGCGCCGTCAGATTTATGGGGCGTTGATCGACGCCGATCAGTCGACCGTCCGCATCCCGCGCGAAGCGATCGGGGAAGACGGCCTCCACGGCGGGGGTCAGCGCGGGAAGGGCCCCGATCGCATTCGTTGCACGGGTGGTCTGTAGGTCGAGATTGGTTTGAACACCCCAAGCGCCGAAAGGTCCGGCGGACGCTGTCAAGGTGGTGGTTCGGGTGGCCTGGGCCTTCAGGTCCGGGTTGCCGCCGAGCAAAGGCGCGATCTCGACCGCCTGTTGGGACTGAAAATCATAGACGGTTCGGGGCGGCCCGTATCGCGGCGGATCGAACCGCTGTTCGCGCGTCGGCGCGTCGGTCGCCTCGGCCCATTGCCAAGACACCCGCAGTTTGCTGACGGGCGCCCAGGCCATGCCCGCGTTCAGACCTCCATTCGAGCCGGCCTCGTTCAGGGTGCTCAGTCTTCCGCCGAGATTGACGGACAGATCGCCGCCCGGGCCTTTCCAACCATCCGATCCGCCGGAGGCGGCCGACAGTATGGGCAGGCTGAGGTTGGAGCGCAGATCCAGGGAGCGGAAGGACTGGCTGTCGTCCGTCATCGCGTTTCGGGTCTGGGCGCTAGAACTGACATATCGCGCGTCCGCCGTCAGCAGCGCCGGTCCGGCCGGCAGATCGATCAGGGAGCGGTCTGCCGACAGTGTGGCGGACATGATCCGGGTTCGCGAGGTCAGGGCCGCCAGGCCCTTCTGGCGGCCTTCAGCGATCACGCCGTCCATACCCGCCCGCAAGGACCAGCCCAGGATGCGCCCGCCGAGCCCCCCGCCTAGCGTCAGGGTGTCGGTTCGCTGACGTGTCTGCACCGGCGGGCCGATGCTTCGCGAAGTGAAACCTTCCTGTTGTCTTTGCGCATTGGCGGTGAACGACGTCGCCCACTCGCCGAGGGCGCCGGTCATGGAGGCGTTGAGGGCGGTGGTTTCGGTCTCCGGGCGCAGGGAATAGCCGGCGCCTGAAGCGTTCAAATCACTGGTCGGGCGCTCGTCGGATCGCAAGGCCGTGGTGCGAGAGGCCTGGACGCCGGCCTGAAAGCTCTGGTTGTCGCGGATCTGGGATTGCCGCACATCCGCCGCGCTGGAGGAGGTTCCGCCCGCCGTGGGGCGCGAATATCTGGCCTGGGCGTCCCGACTCTTGAACGCAGGTTGCAACACGATGTTGACGACGCGACGCGACGGGTCGCCGCCATACATCGCCCCCGCTTGGGCCGGCAGCATCTCGACGCGGACCAGGGCGTCGGGTGGAAAGCGCGTGAAGGCGCCGGGATCGACCACCCGGCGACCGTTGACGATCACCACGGGCGGCTGTTGCAGAGCCAGGCTTTCGCTTAGGCGCGCGATGACTTCGCCGATGTCGTAGGCGCCGAGATTGTCGATCTCGTCGGGTCCCAGCTCCCGCTCGGGCGGCAGGCGGGCGGCCCCACGCCGACCGGTCACCTCGACCGCCTCCAACTGGACAGGTGGAGGATTGGGAGCCTGCGCCTCCACCTGGGCTGCGACGACGAACAGCATGGCGACCTATCCCACGCCCCACGCCCGCGAACGACCGTCTGGCGCGAAACGGAAAAGGCCGGGCGTCGATGACGCCCGGCAAGGCTTTTCAGGTTGGGGATCCAGGGGAACGCCCGGTCTAGAGGATCTGCAGGCCGGGGATGCGGATGGAGCCGCTGCGGATGGTGCAGCTACGCCCGCCGGCGTTGACCGCCGGCAGCACATTGTTGCTGAAGGTCGCGGTGCTGGTCGCATTGTTCCACGCCACCACGACGGTGCCATAGCAGGGATCGTTGGCCACGGTGTTCGCCCCGATGGTCAGGGCGATCGAGGTCGTCGAGCCGGGTACGACTGCAGCGCTCCAGGCCCCGCTGGGCGCCACGGCGGCGCACAGGATGCTGCCGGCGGTAATGCTGCGGGTCGGAATGGGCGCGCTGGTCGCGCTCAGCGGGCTGGCGGTGACCGAGACATTGCAGGTCACCGTCGTGGTTTGCGACAGCGTCACCGAACCCGAACCCGATACGCTGCCGGAACTGGGCGAGAACGATTGGGCGAAGGATGGCGAGGCGATAGCGGCCGTCGCGAGAGCTGCGGCGGCGATCGAAAGCGTCTTGATCATGGTAGTCCTCCCTTGAGAGGGCCTTCGTGAGGCCCTTGTTGAACTTGGACTGTCCTAAATCCTGGACGCCTATTTACAGCGCTGTAGAGATTGAGAGTCAAGCGATTTATTCATAAAAATCAAATGTTTATAATGGCGCAAGTTGGCTTGATCAGCGACTGGACGCTGAAGGTCAAGGCGGCGGAGAATGGTCGAGTCTGGCTTTAAAGAACTTGCAGGCTGGGTATACGGATGACCCCGCTGATTATGCAGGGCCGATCACCAGCATTCACAAGCGGTAGAACGGCATTGTTGATCGTGGCGGTGTTGGTCGCATTGTTCCAACTGGCCGTGACAGTCCCGTAACATGGCTGAAGGACGTCGGTTCTAAAGCCAAGAGTCAGCGCGATTGAAGTTGATGAGCCGGGCACCACGTCGGCCTGCCAATTTCCATAAGGGACCATTGCCAAACAGAATCCCGATCCTTGCGACATTGGCGACACCGTTCGCGTTGGGATTAAAATCGACGTGGGGCCCAACTGCATGGCTTCGAGCGACAGATTGCAATAGAGGCTGGTCGCTTGGACAATTCTGATAGGCCCTGACCCAGACACGGCGCCCGAACTGGGAGAAAACGACTGGGCGAAAGATGGCGAAGCGATGGCGGCTGCAGCGAGGGCCGCAGCGGCGATGGGAAACGTCTTGATCATAATAGTCCTCCCTTGAGCGGGTTCTCCATGAGACCCTTGCTAGAATTGACCGGTCCTGGATATTTATACTGGTCGACGTTGGGCCAGAGCTCCCCGGCTGTTGATCGGCCGGGCTTTGTCCTTGTTGATTGTATGTTTTCGGTTGTTCGATATCAGAACGACTTGGTCAGCCGCACGGCGAAGAGACGAGGGTCCAGGGTGAAGACGTTGGTGGTGAGCCCTGTATCGTCGGAGTTGGTGAAGGCGTCGACGATGGGCGCGTCGTCGAACACATTCTTGACGTAGGCCTGCACTGTCAGGCCCCGCCCCGTGTCTTCCAGCTTCACCGACAGGTTAAGATTGTCCCATCCTCGCAGACGGTCGTACTCGGTATTGTAGACCCGGAAGTAGCTCTCAGCCTGGCGGTAGTAGTCGCCGCGCACCGTCAGGTCCCAGTCGCCCAGGAACCATGTGTACTGAGCCCCGATATTGGCGGTCCAGTTGGGGGAGTTGGGCAGTTCGTTGCCGCTCAGGTCGGCGTCGAAGCCTCGGCCGCCGTTCGGCGCCTGGGTCAACGGGTCGTAGGTGAAGCCATAGAACTGCCAGAAGGGCAGGCTGGAGCTGAGCGCTGGATTGAAGGTGCCGAACCGCGAAGACCCTGCGCAAAGGGCGCTGAGCGCTAAGAAGGCGAAGTCAGGGCCGAACGGACTGTTGAGGATTTCCTCGGCCCGACTTTTCGGCGCGATGCAGTTGGACGGCACCT
The DNA here is from genome assembly GCF_002434505.1 of Brevundimonas sp. UBA6550. Classification (GTDB taxonomy): domain Bacteria; phylum Pseudomonadota; class Alphaproteobacteria; order Caulobacterales; family Caulobacteraceae; genus Brevundimonas. The sequence continues at coordinate 255,616 of NZ_DJKE01000005.1, read as the reverse complement.
GAATCCACGGACGCAGAGTGATCCAGTCCTCATTCCCCTGGGTCCGGTTCATCACGTCGATCGACCCTTCGCCATCGGCGATCCGGGTCTTCAGATAGCCGAAGTTGGCGTCGATCTGGAAGTTGGGCGTGGGCTTGTAAACCGTTTCGAACTCAAGCCCCCAGATCCTGGCGTCGAAGTTCTCGTTCAGGGAGATGCGATCGACGATCTGCGAGACCTGGTAGTCCTTATAGTCGTAGTAGAAGGCGGTCGCGTTCAGCCTGAGCTTGCCGTCCAGCAGCGTGTTCTTGGTGCCGATCTCGAAGGCGTTGACGTACTCCGGCTCGAACGTGCTGGCCAAGGGTTGATACTGCACGACCGTGGGGTTCAGGTCGAGGCGCGGCGGGTTGGTGCCGCCGCCCTTGTAGCCACGCGACAGGGATGCATAGATCAGGGTGTCGTCGGTGAAGGACAGGTCTGGCGTCCAGTCCAGAACAAGCCGTCCCGTGACGGCCTCCCACTTCTGTTTGATGTCCGGCAGGGCGTAGTATCCGCGACGGACATAGCCGCCGGTGGCTGTTGCGGGACTGCCGGTGAGATTGGCCCCAAGCAGCAGCTGGCTGGGATAGGGCGTCGTATCCTTGCGATCCTCCGTGTAGCGCAATCCTGTCGTCAGGCGCAAAGTCGGGCTGAGGTCCCAATAGCCTTCGCCGAAGACCGCCCACGATCGGGTATGAATGACGTTCTTGCTACGGAAATAGTTATGGCCCTCCTCGTTGATCTGGCCGAGGGGATTGGGATCGACATAGACACATTCGTCAAGCAAGGAATCGTCGCAGGGTTGCGTGCCGGTTCCGCCATTCGGCAATAATGTATGATTGTAAGAATACTCCGCAATCAGAGAAAATAGATTGTTGAATACAAAATAGTCGTCCTGTGACTTGAAGTCGAGATAGTTCGCTCCAACGCTGAAGTTAAAGCGTCCGTCATTATTTGATTGAAGGCGGAATTCTTGATACCATTGTCTATTATCCGACCGGCTGATATCTGCAGACAGAATTCGGTCGGATGGTCCAAGCTGAGGATCGGTGTAGATCCCGCCTGGCGTCATTGGAGAGGGCAGAAGATCTCCAAAATAATCTCTGACTGTGCTGCTATCGGTGAATGTCGGATTTGAAACATACCGCGCATAGTCCTGAGACGCATAGTAGTCGTCTTTTGCGTAGGCCGTCTGAGAGTAAAGTGTCAGATTGTCGTTCAAGTCGAACTCAAGGTTGACCTGAAACACATCATTCTTGGCGCGGAAGACAGGGTCGTAGCTTGTAGCGATCTCGCGCAAGTTCTTGGACTGTACGACTCCCTCGTAAGGATCGAAGCCAAGGGGGATGATGTTGACGGGATTGAAGTTCTCATCCACGCCAATGGACGCACCCGCCCCAAGGAATCGAACCGGCCCGAACGATCCGCCATTCGGCGCGCCATAGGCGGCGTCGCTATACAGCGAGCCCGGCAGACAGCCCTGGCTCAGCTGGTCCTGGTTATAGGGGGTGGTGATGGTCGCCGATCCGACCTGGGTGGGTCCAGGGTCGGTGGTGCAGAGCTGCTTGCCGGTGCGCGAGCGTTGATCGTCCTCCTTGAAATGTTCCCAGATCGCATTGGCGCGGAACCGCGCGTTCGGTTCCCAGCGGGCCGACAGACGGGTGGTGAACAGATCGCGGTCGTTCACATGGGTGTCGTTGAAGCTGTTGTAATCGAAGCCGTCGCGCTGGGTGAAGCCGAAGGCCCCGCGCATCGCGAAGGTCTCGCCGAACGGAATGTTGAGCATGGCCTGGCCGCGCCGGCTGTCATAGTTGCCCAGTTCGCCCGTGGCGAAGCCTTCCGACCGGAACACCGGCAGTTTGGGGAACATGTTGACCACGCCGCCGGTGGCGTTGCGGCCGTACAGCGTGCCCTGCGGGCCGCGCAGCACCTCCACCCGATCAACGTCCAGATACTCCTGCTCGAACAGGCGGTTGCGGATCAGGGGGGTGTTGTTGAAGCTGACGGCCACGGCTGGATCGCTGGAGGCCGAGACGGCCTTGGTCCCGATCCCGCGGATCGAGAAGTTGTACATGCTGAAGTTGGCCTTGGAGAAGGTGACGTTCGGCACCGCCCGCAGCAGTTCGGATCCCCCTTCGATCTGGCGCGATTCCAGAGCCTCGGACGAAAGAGCCGTGACGGCGATCGGCACATCCTGCACCGACTGTTCGCGCTTCTGCGCGGTGACCACGATGTCGTCCACCACCGTCGGCGACGTCTGCGTGGGGGGCGTCGCCGTCTGCGCCAGCGCGGGAGCGCCGGTCATCATCAGGGCTGTCGCGGATACAGAGAGCGCAAGGCGCGCGCGAATACGGGCCGATGAAGCCATGAGATCCTCTCCCTGACGCACCGACTGTTCGGCGATGCGCGATGTGCGTTTCCTCCCGCCTGATGTGTCCGTTCGACGGGGCGGGGCCGACGACGGTTGCCGTCAACTTCGCACTACTCACGGCCATGTCAATACCTATTGACAATCCTGTCGATTGATAGCCATCCGCAACCGAGACAGAGTGCCAAGATGGCGCCGGGCCGCCGGAGGGAACGATGAACCATGACGCCATTGTCGTCGGTGCTGGGTTGGCCGGCCTGGTCGCAGCGAACGAACTGGTTCAGGCGGGGCGGCGGGTGGCGTTGGTCGATCAGGAGAACGCCGCCAATCTGGGCGGCCAGGCCTTTTGGTCGTTCGGCGGGCTCTTTCTGGTTGATAGCCCCGAACAGCGCCGCCTGAGCGTTCGCGACGGGCTGGATCTGGCTTGGTCCGACTGGCGGGGCAGCGCCGGATGGGATCGGTTGGACGGCCTTAACCCCCAGGATGAATGGGCCGCGCGATGGGGTCGGGCCTATGTGGAGTTCGCGGCCGGAGAAAAGCGCAGTTGGCTTCGGCAACATGGCATCCGCTTGACGCCGATGGTCGGCTGGGCCGAGCGGGGAGACGGTCGGGCGGCGGGGCATGGCAACTCGGTTCCCCGGTTCCATGTCGCCTGGGGCACGGGAACGGGCGTCAGCGGTCCGTTCGCAGCGCGCGCGCTGGAGGCCCAGGCGCAAGGCATGCTGACCTTCCACTGGCGCAGTCGGGTGGACGACTTGATCGTGGAGGCGGGCCGCGTGACGGGTGTGTCCGGGGTTCGTCTGGCTCCAGACGCCGCGCCCCGCGGCGCGGCGTCGAATCGAGATGTCGTCGAATCCTTCTCCCTGCGCGCGCCCTCCGTGCTGATCGCGACGGGCGGAATCGGCGGAAACCATCGAAGGGTGCGGGAACTGTGGCCGAGCCGTCTGGGGCGCCCGCCACGCGACATGGTCGCGGGCGTTCCCGCCTATGTCGATGGCCGCGGCCTGGACATTGCCGAGGCGGCCGGCGCGCGTCTCGTGAACCGGGACCGGATGTGGCATTATGTCGAGGGGGTGCGGAACTGGAATCCGATCTGGCCCGGCCATGGCATCCGCATCTTGCCTGGTCCGTCGTCGCTCTGGCTGGACGCCCTTGGGCGTCGCCTGCCGTTTCCCGCCTTGCCGGGCTATGACACCCTGTCGACCCTGCGTTATCTTCGGACCACGCCAGATCTGGCGGATCACGATCACTCCTGGTTCGTGTTGACTCAGGCCATTATCGAAAAAGAGTTCGCCCTGTCCGGCTCGGAACAGAACGGCGACATCACATCGGGCGACTGGTTGCGCGTGCTGCGAAACCGCCTCGGCAGGGGCGCCTCGCCCGAGGTCGAGGCCTTCAAGGCGAACGGCGCCGACTTCGTGGTCGCCAAGGCGTTGGATGAACTGGTCGCGGGGATGAACGCCCTGACCACAGCGCCGCTCCTGGACGTCCAGACGGTGCGCCGGGAGATCCTGGCCCGCGACGCTCAGATCGACAATCCCTTCGCCAAGGACTTGCAGATCCAGGGCATTCACAACGCCCGACGCTACCTTGGCGATCGCCTGGCGCGGGTCGCCAGACCCCACCGGCTTCTCGATTTGACTGCGGGGCCGCTGATCGCCGTCAAACTCCACGTCCTGACGCGCAAGAGCCTGGGCGGCATCCAGACCGACCTCCACAGCCGCGTTTTGAAACCCGACGGATCGGTGCTGGAAGGCCTTTACGCCGCCGGCGAGGCCGCCGGGTTCGGCGGCGGGGGCGCCCATGGATACAACGCCCTTGAGGGCTCCTTCCTGGGCGGATGCCTCTTCACGGGTCGGGCCGCAGGTCGCGCCATGTCCTGATCGCGGCGCCTAAGGCATCCGGGTCCAGGTCTGGGTGCGGCACAGCATGGCGGCGACGCAACCGCGCACGGACAGTCGATCCCGCTCGACCAGCGTCAGGACGCCTCGGCCCGCGCGCTGACCGCTGTCGGGGTCGTAAAGCGGCCCGCCCGTCCAGGATCGTGGTCCGCCGGTGAACCCTTCCAGAACCCTCAGCCCCCGCAGAGGGCGGGTTCTCAACGCCGGATCGCGATTGCGCACATCGGTCTGATCGGGATTGCGACGAAGCGGCGCCGCATCCACTACCCGCCCGCACAAGGCCGCGCCGCAGGCGTGAATCTCCACGACCCCGCCTTGGGCGGCCGTCCGCCATCGCCCCAGGAGCTGGCTATCCTGGGCCGAGGCCGGCGCGGGGGCGGCCAGGCCCACGACCGCCACGACGATCAAGCGCAGCATCACGCCGGCGCCAGGAAGCTGTTCCGGAAATCGACCGGAATGCGATCATATACGGTGGCCTCCGCCAGCCCCAGGCGCGCGCGGGCCTGATCCAGCGGCTCCGCCATCAGCGCCTCGTAGTCCAGGGCCGGCAGCCAGGCGGCGCGCTTTCCGCGACGCCACGCCTGCAGGATGGCGCGTGCGCAGGGGTAGCCTGTCCGAGCCCGCGCGGCCTCTATCGCCACGCCCGCCGCGATCAGCCCGAAGCCCGCGCTGCGGGTCTGCGGCAGCGAAAAGGCCACGACGCAGGCCTCGCCCAGCGCGTCGGTGCGATAGCCGGTCAGGATGTGCCAGAGATCATGAATGTCGCGCAGTCGCCGCGCATACCAGGCGTAGGGATGGGCGGCCTCGATCTCGGTATCGGCGACCTTCTGGCTCTCTCCCGCCAAACCGTAGGCCGACAGGTTGCGCTCGTCGATGAAGTCCAGATAGGCGCGCCCGACCGATCCGGGCGGCAGCGATTCCAGCCAGACCCTGTCGTGCAGTCGATCGGCCAGCTCGATCATCAGGAAAGCCTGCCGCGCGCCCTCGGGGCGTTCCAGCATCCTGTGATAGCCGCGCCGCACCGAACTGCCGGCCAGGGCGTTCATGATCTCGAACACCTGGGTCGTATCTTCCTTGTCGGCGATCAGGCGACGCAGAGCGCGCAGGGCCCTGAGCGGCTGGATGCGTCGCGGTTGGAGCCGACTCGACGATCTGGCGGGCGCGTGCAGGCCCGCATCATCCATCATTAGTTCCGCCGTCACTTGCTCTCTCCCATCGGTGCGCTTAACCAATCTGCTATCTACATGGATGTAACTAACACCAATGTCAATAGAGCGTGTTCGCCGTCGTCGTCGCACCCCCGACGAGGCCCGTCAGGAGGCCTTGGCCTGCGCCCGCGCGCGGTTGCTGGCGGGCGGGCCTGATTCCGTCACGCTCAAGGCTGTGGCCGACGACCTGGGGATGACGCACGCCAATCTGATCCACCATTTCGGATCGGCGGAGGGGCTTCAGTCCGCGTTGATGGGGTCGATGGTGGCGGACCTGTCCAATGCGCTGGATACGGCGATCGCGCGTCTGCGCACGGACGAGGGGGCGCCGCTGGAACTGGTCAACGCCGTCTTCGACGCCTTCGCCGAAGGCGGCGCGGGCAAGCTGGCCGCCTGGATCGTGCTGAAGGGCGACCTGTCTCATCTCGAGCCCGTCCGAGACGCGGTCAACGGCTTGGTTCACGCCATTCAGGACAAGCTGGGCGATCCTGTGAATCCGTCGCAGAATCGGCTCTCCGCAGCGGTGTTGTTCATAGCGCTGAGTGCTTTCGGCGAAGCTCTGATCGGCCCACCGTTGCGGGACATGCTTGATCAGGAGGACGACGCCAGCCGCAAGGTCGTGGCGGGGCTTCTGCCACACTTCCTTTTGAAGTCCAGCCATTAACCGCGTCATGGGAAAGCGACGAAAATCACGCTCGAATGGGCGGTTCCTGGAAATCGGCCAGGGTTTGCACGGCTGGTGATCGCCATGCGTAGAGGGGCGTCGCGCCGCCGCTGATCCTGCTGTTCCAGCCGCTGTGACGACGCAGTTATGACCAAGCGACCTTTGGCTGGGGCCGCCGGACGTGATCTAAGGGCCCGGATGAGAACAGTTGTTTGTGCGATAGTGGCGGTCGCCGGCGCAGCGTCGGTCGGTCTGGCGGGCTGCAACGCCGGGCGTTCGGCCATGGGCGGAGCCGAGCAGGTGGGGGCGGGGTTCGCCGCGGCGGCCACGGCGCCGCTGGAGGACTTCAACCTGCGTCGTCAGATGATCCCGACGGTGCTGCTTCAGGCCGAGGCCAATCCCTACGACCTGCGCAATCTGAACCAGTGCTCCACCATCGGGGCCGAGGTCGCGCGGCTGGACGAGGCGCTGGGGCCGGACACCGACGAGCCGCCGCGCCAGGACGGATCGTATCTCAGCGAGCGGGCGGCCGATGCGGCGGCCAAGGCGGCGCTGAACGCCATTCGCGACACGACCACCGACTTCATTCCGGGGCGCAGCTGGATTCGCAGGCTCAGCGGGGCCGACCAGCATTCCAAGCACGTCCAGTCCGCCATCCAGTCCGGCCGGATGCGCCGCGCCTTCCTGAAGGGGATGGGGATGCAGCGCAACTGCGCCCCGCCCGCGGCGCCCAGCTGGTTCAGGCCGCACCGCTAGGTCCGGTCAGCATTCGCTTGACCGGCCTCCCAACTCGTCATTCCGGGGCTGAGCGGAGCGAAGAACCCGGAACCCAGGGCCGCAATCGCGCCGCTTGATGTGGTCCGGCGCCCGATGCAGTTGTCCTGGTTTCCGGGTTCGTCCTTCGGACGCCCCGGAATGACGGCATCGACAGAATGAGGGCTGGTCTTGATTCAGCCGTTCGACGTGTGCCGTGCATGGAAGTCGCGGCGGAACGCCTCGAACCGGCCTTCCGAAATCGCCGCCCGCATGGCCGCCGTCAGCGCCTGGTAGAAGGCGATATTGTGCCAGCTGAGCAGCACCTTGCCGAGGATTTCGTCGGCGCGGATCAGGTGGTGCAGATAGGCCTTCGAATACTGCGACGACGGGCCGTCGATGGTCGGGTCCAGCGGGTCCTGATCCTCGGCGAACCGAGCGTTCTTCAGGTTCAGCGGGCCGTCCCAGGTCCAGGCCTGGCCGTGGCGCCCGGCGCGGGTCGGCAGGACGCAGTCGAACATGTCCACGCCGCGATACACCGCCTCGACCAAGTCGACCGGCTTGCCCACGCCCATCAGATAGCGGGGGCGGTCCTGGGGCAGGAACTCGGGCGCGTAATCCAGCACCTCGCACATGGCGGCGTGGCCTTCGCCCACGGCCAGGCCGCCGATGGCGTAGCCGTCGAAGCCGATTTCCTGAAGCTGTTCGGACGATTGACGGCGCAGGTCTTCGAAGGTCGAACCCTGCTGGATGCCGAACAGAGCTTGTTTCTCACGCTCGCCGAACCGCGCCTTGGAGCGCGCGCCCCAGCGGATCGACAGCTCCATCGCCCTGCGGGCCGCGTCCTTTTCCGCCGGATAGGCGACGCACTGGTCCAGTTGCATGGAGATGTCGGCGCCGATGCGGTCGGCCTGGATTTCGATGGAGCGTTCCGGCGTCAGGACGTGTTTTGAGCCGTCGATGTGGCTGGAGAAGGTGACGGCCTCCTCCTTCACCTTGGAAATCCCGGCCAGGGACATGACCTGAAAACCGCCCGAGTCGGTCAGGATCGGCTTGTCCCAGCCCATGAACCTGTGCAGCCCGCCCAGACGCTCCATCCGCTCGGGGCCGGGGCGCAGCATCAGGTGATAGGTGTTGCCCAGCAGGATGTCGGCGCCGGTCGCCTTGACCTGATCCACCGTCATCGCCTTGACCGTGGCGGCGGTGCCGACGGGCATGAAGGCGGGGGTGCGGATGTCGCCGCGCGCGGTCTTCAGCACGCCGGTGCGGGCGCGGCCTTCGGTGGCGGTGATCTGATAAGGGAAGGGCATCAGGCGATCAGTCGTTCAAGCTGTTCGACGCGCGCCAGGTCCTTGGGACGGCCGAACAGGCGGTAAAGGGCGATGTGGTCCCGGATGTCGGGCACGAACAGCGGCGTGTCCTCCACGAAGACCTGACGGCGCGAGGCGAAGGCGGCCGGGGCCCAGTCGCCGCCGTCGCGCACCTCCAGCCCGGCCATCACCTCGATCAGGATCGGCTGGTCCGGCGCGCGGCCGAAGACGGCGGAGCGGAACAGGCCCTCGCCCGGATCGGCCACCACATGGCCGTCCAGCGTCGCCAGCAGGGCGCGGGCGTCGCGCGGCGCGCACAGCACGTCGATGTCCGGCACATGAATCTCGTCCAGGCCGTAAAGCGCCATGGCCGCCCCGCCGAAGATCCACCACGGCGACTTTAGATCGCGCGCGGCCTCGCCGACGGCGATCAGGCCATCCTTGAGGTCGTCGGGCAAATGATCGGCGGGCACGTCGGACGGTCTTTCTGCTGAAGGGGAGGGCGCATTTAGGAGGTCTGGCGGCGAATGACCACCCGGCTCACCAATCCAGGGCCGCCTCGCCGCGCAGGATCGCCTCGGCCTGGGGGCTGTGTTTGCCGCCCTCGCGGTCGTGCAGCACCAAGGGCGGCAGCAGGCGCAGCGGCGCCCGTCCGGTCTTGATCGCCTGGACCAGCACGCGCTTGGCCGGTTCGTCCGCAAACGGATGAATGGGTCGGATGGCGAACGATCCCGCCTTTTCGCCCAGCAACTCAAGAAGGTCGGCCAGCCGATCCGCGCGGTGGATCACCACGATCCGCCCGCCCTCGCGCACCGCCTTCAGCAGAAAGCCGGTCCAGGCCTTCAGCCCGTCGTCGGCCATCCAGGCGCCGCGCTTGCCCTCGGCCGGGGCGCGCAGGGCGCAGGCGTCGTCGAAGAAGGGCGGATTGGACACGGCCCAGTCGCCCGGCGCCGCATCCAGCGCCCGAAAGCCCGCCGCCACGTCGCCGGAATGGATCGTGGTCGTCGCCGCCACGTCGTTCAGCGCCGCGTTCTCGACCGCCAGGGCCGCCATGGCCGGATCGCGCTCTATCCCCATAAGCCGCACGCCCGGCCGGCGCGCCGCGATCTGCATCAGGACCGCGCCCGCGCCGCAGCCGGCCTCGATCACCGTCTGCCCCGACAGGGCGGGAACGGCGGCCGCCAGCAGGGCCGCGTCCATGCCGGCGCGGTAGCCGCGCGCGGGCTGGCGCAACCGCACCCGTCCGTTCAGCAGGCCGTTCTCCACGATCTGCGGCGGCGTCGTTTCGACCGCGTTCAAGCCTCAATCTCCTTGACCCTCAAGGGGGCGAACATCATTGTGCGCCGCAGTGCGCCGGGGCAAGTCGAACCGGCCGCCGAATCCTTCGACGCGGTTCGCCGCGCCAGTGAAAGAGTATCTCTTGGAAGTCGCTCTCGCCGCCGCTCCCCGCCCCAAGGGGGACGTCAACGCCCTTGTCCGGCTGGCCGAGCGCGACATGGCCGCCGTGGACGCGCTGATCCTGGATCGGATGCAGTCGGACGTGCCGATCATCCCCAAACTGGCCGAGCATCTGGTGTCGGCGGGCGGCAAGCGTTTGCGTCCCCTGCTGACCGTCGCCGCCGCGCGCGCGGCGGGCGCCGCCGACGACATTCTGTCGCCCAAGAAGCTGGCCGCCGCCGTCGAGTTCATCCACACCGCCACCCTGCTGCACGACGACATCGTCGATGCGTCCGAACTGCGTCGCGGCAAGGTCGCCGCCCACCTGATCTGGGGCGCGCCCACCAGCGTGCTGGTCGGCGACTTCCTGTTCGCGCGCGCCTTCGAACTGATGGTCGAGACCGATTCGATGCGCGCCCTGGGCATCCTGGCCGAGGCTTCGCGCGTGATCTCCGAGGGCGAGGTGCTGCAGCTGACCCGCGCCCACGACCTGAACCTGGACCAGGCCACCTATCTGCAGATCATCTCGGCCAAGACCGCCGAACTGTTCGCCGCCGCCGCCGAGGCGGGCGCGGTCGGGGCCGGCGCCTCGGCCCAGGCCGTCACGGCGCTGCGCGATTACGGCATGGCCCTGGGAATCGCCTTCCAGCTGGCCGACGACGCGCTGGATTACGGCGCCACGGCCGAGGCCCTGGGCAAGAACGCCGGCGACGACTTCAACGAGGGCAAGGCCACCCTGCCGCTGCTGCTGGCCGTGACCCGCACCAAGGGGCGCGAGGACGCCTTCTGGGAGCGCACCGTGACCAAGGGCGAACGCACGCCAGAGGATTTCGCCCGCGCCCGCGAACTGGTGGTCGGCTCCGGCGCCATCGGCGCGACCCTGGACCTGGCCGGCGAGTACGCCGACGCCGCCAAGGCCGCCCTGTCGGTCCTGCCCGCCAGCGACTGGCGCGCGGCGCTGGAGGACCTTGCCGATTTCGCGGTGTCGCGCGCGGCCTGACCGTGACGCAAGCCGCCCAGGCCCCCGCCGACACCCTGGACCAGCAGGTCCGCGACGCCGACCTGGACCGCTGGCTGTCCAGCCGCCTGGTCGCCGATCCCATCGCGCGCGCCGATCTGATCGCGCTCTACGCCTTCGAGGCCGAGTTGATGGCCATCCCGACGCGCGTGACCCAGCCCCTGTTGGCCGAGATGCGCTACACCTGGTGGGCGGAGCAGATGGACGGCGTCTTCGCCGGCGCGCCGCGCAAGGGTCATCCGGTGCTGGAGGTCCTGACCGATCTGGTCGCGCGTCACGGCCTGGATCGCGCGCCGTTCGACGCCCTGATCGAGGCCCATATCGGCCGCGTGCGCGAGGAGCCGCACGACCTGGACGCCTTCTACGTCGGGCCGATGCAGGTCGGGGTGCGGGTCCTGGCGGGCAAGGGCCATGACGCGGCCGTCGCGGAGGCGGGCCGTGTCCGGGGACTGACGCAGACCGGCCGGGGCCACGAGGCGGCCGCCCTGCGATCCACGGCCAATGCGGCGCTGAAACGCCTGCCGCCCGTCGGCTTCCCCGCCGTGGCCCACGCGGCCCTGACCGACCCCGAACGGCCCGAGCCGCTGAAGCGGCTGCGCCTGCTGTGGGCCGTGCTGCGGGGCCGTATCTGATCTAGCCGTTCAGGCCGGCGATCAGGCGCGCCAGCAGGGCGTTCAGCGCCTTCTGCTCATCGACCGACAGACCGGCCAGCGCCTCCCGCGCCGTGTCCTGATGGCTGGGCATGATCGAATCGATCAGGGCGAAGCCCTTGTCCGTCAGGCGGACCAGCGTGGCGCGGCGGTCGCTGGGGTGCGGCCGGCGCTCGACCAGCCTCGCCTTCTCCAGCCGGTCGATCCGCGCGGTCATGCCGCCCGAAGACATCATCGCCGCCTCGAACAGGGCGGTCGGCGTCAGGCCCTCGCGCTCTCCCGAGCGACGCAGCGTGGCCAGGACGTCGAACTCGCCGTGCTGCAGGCCGTGGCGTGCGAACAGCGGGGTCTGTCGCTCGCGGATCACCAGTTGGGACGCCTCGTTCAGCCGGCCCAGCACCTCCATCGGCAGCATATCCAGATCGGGGCGTTGCACGGCCCATTGGGCGGCGGCGCGGGAGGCTCGGTCGGGCATGGTTATCTTGACATCGAGATACTTGAGGTCGAGAGATTAGCGCGATTTTCGGCAGGAGTCCTCCATGTCCACACGATCCGACGCCGCGCCGACCCGCGGCGCGTCGCTGCTGTTGCTGGCGGCCATCGTCGCCCTGGCGCTGAACCTGCGTCCGGCGATGGCGGCGGTCGGGCCGCTGCTGGACCTCATCGAAGGCGCCACGGGCATGGGCTCGACCGCCGCCAGCCTGCTGACCACCCTGCCGGTTCTGATGATCGGCCTGGGCGCCCTGTCGATCCGGCCGTTGCGTCGACGGCTGGGCGAGCGGCGCGGGGTTCTGCTGGGCGCGCTGCTGATCGGCGGAGCCTGTCTGGTGCGGGCGGCGCTGAAGGATACGGCCGGCCTGATCGCCAGCGCGGCGGTCGTCGGCGTCGGCGTGGCGCTGATCCAGGCCCTGGCGCCGGTCGTCATCAAGCGGGCTTTTCCGGCCCGGTTCGGCACGGTCATGGCGCTGTACACCACCGGCATCATGGGCGGCGCCGCAATCGCGGCGGCGACGGCGGCGGGTTTGGCCGAGACGGTCGGCTGGGCCGGGACGCTGGCGCTGTGGAGCGCGCCCGCCTTCGCCGCAGCCCTGATCTGGCTGGCGGCGTCGCGCGATCCGGCGGCGGAAGAACCCAACCGCGCCGCCGTGGTGGAAGCTATAGATCCGGAACGTCCCTTCTGGCGCCAGGGCCGGGCGTGGCGGCTGATCCTGATCATGGGGCTGGGGACGTCGGCCTATACGCTGGTCCTGGCCTGGCTGCCGCCCTTCTACATCGACCTGGGCGAGCCCAGGGCCACGGCCGGCTATCTCCTCAGCGGCATGACCGGCGCCGAGGTCGCGGCGGGCCTGATGGTGTCGATGACCATCGGCCGCTTCCCGGATCGACGCGGACCGATCCTGACGGCGTTGGTGCTGGCTTTGCTCGGTCTGGCGGGGCTGGTGATCGCGCCGATCAGTCTGGCGGTTCCGGTGGTGCTGGTTCTCGGCCTGGGGATCGGGGCCATCTTCCCGCTCAGCCTGATCCTGGCGATGGATCAGATCGACGATCCCGCGCGGTCGGGCGACCTGCTCGCCTTCGTCCAGGGCGGCGGCTACATCATCGCCAGCCTGTCGCCGCTGGCCGCCGGCCTGTTGCGCGACCACATGGCCGACCTGACCCAGGCCTGGGTGCTGATGGGCGTCGGCGTGGTCCTGCTGGGCGTGATGACGCTGGGCTTCCGGCCGGGCCTGCCCAAGCTGCGCTGAAGGGCTTGTTCGCCTTTAGACAACGTGAATAGTAGGGGCGAGACCTCTAAACGATGGGACAAGCATTTGGCGATGGCGCTCTATTCTCGGGATTACTGGCGAAATCCAGCGCTTGTCATTCTCGCGGTCGCGACCTTGTTCGGGCTGTTTGGAATATATGTCGCGTCGCTTGCCGTGCTTTTCGCGTTGGACGATCTCGAAAAAGGAGAAAGGTTCGGTTCGTCACTCGTTTTCGCGTTCTTCTACGTTCTACTACTGGTCTGTCCGCTGGCAGGGTGGGTGACTTTTATTTTCCGACGTTATCGCGTCGCCATAATGATCGCCAGTCCGCCGTTGCTGTTGGTGATCATTTCAGGCTTGGTCTCAATCCTTAACTAGAGACCGCTGTGTCGCGCCAGGCCTTCAGGCTGGCCATCGCCCGGATGCTCATCAGCCGCTTCTTGGCGCGGCCGCGTTCCTTGGGATGGATGCGCTTGCCGTCCTCGTCCACCTTGGGCGCTTCCAGCGGAGGCAGCAGGCCGTAGTTGATGTTCATCGGCTGGAACTTCGAACCGGCCAGATGGCCGCCGGTGATGTGTTCGACCAGGGCGCCGATGGCGGTCGCCGGCGGGGGCGCGGACAGGTCGCGGCCCAGCGCCTGCGCGGCGGCGAGGCGGCCGGTCAGCAGGCCCATGGAGGCGCTTTCGACATAGCCTTCGACCCCTGTCACCTGGCCGGCGAAGCGCAGGCGCGGCATGGCCTTGAGGCGCAGCTGCTTGTCCAGCAGTTGGGGGCTGTTCAGATAGGTGTTGCGGTGCAGGCCGCCCAGGCGCGCGAACTGGGCGTTCTGAAGCCCCGGGATCATGCGGAAGGTCTCGGCCTGCGCCCCATGCTTCAGCTTGGTCTGGAAGCCGACCAGGTTGAACAGGGTGCCCAGCGCATTGTCCTGACGCAGCTGGACGATGGCGTGGGGCTTGACCGTCGGGTCGCGCGGATTGGTCAGGCCGACCGGCTTCATCGGGCCGTGGCGCAGGGTCTCGCGGCCGCGTTCGGCCATGACCTCGATGGGCAGGCAGCCGTCGAAATAGGGGACGTTCTCCCAGTCCTTGAACTCGGCCTTGGGGCCGTCCAGCAGGGCGTCGATGAAGGCGTCGTACTGGGCCTTGTCCATCGGACAGTTGACATAGGCGGCGGCGTCCCCGCCCGGGCCTTCCTTGTCATAGCGCGACTGACGCCAGGCGATGTCGAAGTCGATGCTTTCGGCGTGGACGATGGGGGCGATGGCGTCGAAGAAGCTGAGGGACTCTTCGCCAGTCGCCTTCAGGATGGCCTCGGCCAGGGCGGGCGAGGTCAGGGGGCCGGTGGCGACGATGACATTGTCCCAGTCCTCCGGCGGCAGGCCGGCGATCTCCTCGCGGACGATGGTGACCAGCGGATGGGCTTCCAGCCTGGCGGTCACGGCGGCGGAAAAGCCTTCGCGGTCCACGGCCAGGGCGCCGCCGGCCGGCACCTGATGGGCGTCGCCGCAGGCCATGATGATCGAATCCAGCGCCCGCATCTCGGCGTGCAGCAAGCCGACCGCATTGAACTCCCAGTCGTCCGACCGGAAGGAGTTGGAGCAGACCAGTTCGGCCAGGCCGTCGGTGTGGTGGGCGTCGGTCTTGACGCCCGGGACGCCGCGCATCTCGTGAAGGATGACGGGCACGCCGGCCTGGGCGATCTGCCAGGCGGCTTCGGAGCCGGCCAGGCCGCCGCCGATGACGTGAATGGGCGAGGGGGAGGGGGAGGAAGCGGTCATCGCGGCCTTCTAGCCATTGGCTGGCGCGGTGTCATGGTCCCCTGCTATATCCGCCCCCGGCAATCGGGGGCGGGTGTTGGACGGACGGCGAATTCTGCGACTGGGCGAGACGCTGTCGGCGACGGGTTCGGCCCTGCCTAGGCTGTGGCGCGGGGCCTGGGGCGCGATCCTGCCGGCGGCCGTGGTCTGGGGCGTCCAGCCGCTGGCGGCGGGCGCGACGGAGCTGGTCTGGGCGCCGTTCGCTCTGGCCGCGACGCTGGCGCTGGTCGGCGCATTGGCGCGGATATCCATCACCGATGACCTGATGCAGGCGCGCGGACTGGGTCTGGGGCCGGCAGGGCTGCAGTTCGGGCGGCCGGAGATGCGACTGCTGGGCGCCGGCCTGCTGTGCGCGGTGTTCATGGCCATGATCCTGTCGGTCGTCGCCCTGGTCCTGCTGGCGGTGTTCGGCATGGCCGAGCTGAACGCCCAGGCCATCCAGATGCGCCGGTGGGGCGCGGTCGGGCCGGTGTGGAAGCTGGGGCTCCTGGCGGTGGTGACGGCCTTCGCCCTGTTCGCGGTCGTGGCCTTCACGGTGCGGCTGTCCCTGTTCGCGCCGGCGACGGTCGGGCGCGGCCACATGGTGTCGCTGAACAGCATGACCATCGCGCGCGGGGCCTTCTGGTCGTTGCTGGTCGGCCTGATCGTGACCGGCGCGCCAAAGATCGGCCTGGTGCTGCTGTGGGGTGCGGGCCTGCTGTCCGGTGTGGCGGGCTGGGTCGTGTTCGTCGTGGTGCTGACCGCCATCCAGGCGCCGCTGACGATGGCCTTCGTCGGCGCCGCCTATCGCAGGCTGGACGGCTGGACGCCGTCTCAGGACCGAGCCTGAGACGGCTGGTCCGATCAGGCGAGGCTGGCCGAAACCGTATAGGCCGCCTCGGTCTTGGCGGCGACCTCGTCCAGAGTGACGCCGTCGGCCAGTTCGATCAGTTCCAGACCGGCGCCGTCCGGCTTGACGTCGAAGGTGGCCAGGTCGGTGATGATGCGGCTGACCACGCCGGTTCCCGTCAGGGGAAGGGTGCAGGCTTTCAAGACCTTGGACTGGCCGTGCTTGTTGGCGTGTTCCATGACCACGACCACGCGCTTGACGCCCGCGACCAGGTCCATGGCGCCGCCCATGCCCTTCACCAGCTTGCCGGGGATCATCCAGTTGGCGATGTCGCCGTTCTGAGCCACCTCCATCGCACCCAGGATCGACAGGTTGATATGGCCGCCCCGGATCATGGCGAAGCTGTCGGCGCTGCTGAAGTAGGACGATTCCGGGATCTCGGTGATCGTCTGTTTGCCGGCGTTGATCAGGTCGGGGTCTTCCTCGCCCTCATAGGGGAAGGGGCCCATGCCCAGCATGCCGTTCTCGGACTGCAGGGTCACGGTCATGCCTGCGGGGATGTAGTTGGCCACCAGGGTCGGGATGCCGATGCCCAGGTTCACGTAGAAGGCGTCCTGCAGTTCCCGGGCGGCGCGTTCGGCGAGTTGTTCGCGGGTGCGGGGCATGATCAGACCTCCGATCCGGCGGCGGCGCCGGCGACACGTTGACGGACGGTGCGCTGTTCGATGCGCTTCTCGGACACGGTCTGGACCAGGCGGTCGACATAGACGCCCGGCGTGTGGATGTGGTCGGGATCGAGCGAGCCGACGGGGACGATCTCCTCCACCTCGACGACCGTGACCTTGCCGGCCGTGGCCATCATCGGGTTGAAGTTGCGGGCGGTCTTGCGGAAGATCAGGTTGCCGCGCTCGTCGGCCTTCCACGCCTTGACGATGGAGAGGTCGGCGATCAGGCCGGTCTCCATCACATAGTCTCGGCCGTCGAAGTTGCGAACCTCCTTGCCCTCGGCGACCAGGGTGCCGACGCCGGTGGCGGTGAAGAAGGCGGGAATGCCTGCGCCGCCGGCGCGGATGCGCTCGGCCAGCGTCCCCTGCGGGTTGAACTCCAGCTCCAGCTCCCCGGCCAGGTACTGGCGCTCGAACTCCTTGTTCTCGCCGACGTAAGAACTGATCATCTTGGCGATCTGGCGGGTGCCGAGCAGCTGGCCCAGGCCGAAGCCGTCGACGCCGGCGTTGTTCGAGATGACCGTCAGGCCCTTGACGCCGCTGTCGCGCAGGGCGGCGATCAGGTTCTCGGGGATGCCGCACAGGCCGAAGCCGCCGGACATGACCGTCATGCCGTCGAAGGTCAGCCCCTCAAGCGCGGACGTGACGTCAGCGTAGATCTTTCCCATCGCTCTCCCTTTTTTCATCGCCTGGTGAATATCGGCTGTTGACCACGCCTAACGCGGGGGCGGGCGGGGGGCAAGTCGCGGCGTGGATAGGGCGTCGCGATTTTCAGACGCACCCTTGCGAAAAACAGGGTGCAATGGGTGCGCTTCGTCCAGAATTCCCCCCATCGGCGTCGGAAAAAACAGGGTGCAAAGTGTGCACTTCGTTCGAAATCGCGCCGCTTCGGACCGGATGTCGGCATCGCGGGCGCCGTGTTCAAGAGCGGAGGCATCCGCCGGGGGCGGGGCGGCGTATTCCCTGAGACCTGCAAGCTTCGCCTGATCGCCAAGGACGCCCGATGAACCTGACCAACGTCGCCATTCGCCAGCTTCAGGACGCGCCCTTTCCCGATTTCATCACCCGTCCGGCGATCGACAGTCTGGTGACGGAGGCCAGGAAGCGGCTGGATCGCGACGGCCCGCACGACGAGGCGGCGTTCGCCCGCGACATGGCTCAGCGCGCCATCGCCGAACATACGGATGCGGCCAACGAACAGCATTACGAACTGCCGCCCGAGTTCTTTCAGCTGTGCCTGGGCGAGCGGCTGAAATATTCCTGCTGCCTGTATCCGACCGGCGCGGAAACCCTGGATCAGGCGGAGGAAGCGGCGCTGGCCGAGACCTGCGCCCATGCCGACCTGAGCGACGGTCAGACGATCCTGGAGATGGGCTGCGGCTGGGGTTCGCTGTCGCTGTGGATGGCGGAGGCATACCCCAATGCGAAGATCACGGCGGTGTCGAACAGCCACGGTCAGCGCGGCCATATCGAGGCCCAGGCGGCGACGCGGGGCCTGACCAATCTGACCGTCATCACCCGCGACATGAACGCCTTCGAGACCGAACAGCGGTTCGACCGCATCGTCTCGGTGGAGATGTTCGAACATATGGCCAACTGGCGCGCGCTGCTGACCAAGGCGCGGGGCTGGCTGAAGGACGACGGGCGGATGTTCATCCACGTCTTCACCCATCGCGACGCCCCCTATCGGTTCGACCACACCGACAGCGGCGACTTCATCGCCCAGCACTTCTTCACCGGCGGCGTCATGCCCAGCCACGGCCTGATCCGGCAGTTCCCCGACCTGTTCGCGGTGGAGCAGGAATGGACCTGGAACGGCGGCCACTACGCCCGGACCGCCAACGACTGGCTGGCCAATATGGATCGGAACGCCCCGCGGATCGCGGTGTTGATGCGCCAGACCTATGGCGACGACGCCAGGCTGTGGACCCGTCGCTGGCGGCGGTTCTACCTGGCGACGGCCGGCCTGTTCGGCAACGACGACGGGCGGACCTGGGCGGTCAGCCATTACCGACTGAAACCCGTCTGAGGAGACGAGCATGATCAAATATGTCGCGGCATACCTCGGGGCGGGACTGACGTTCGCGGCCATCGACTTCGTCTGGCTGACGACCATGACCGACCGATTGTATCGGCCCGTGCTGGGGCCGATCATGGCGGACAAGCCGGACATGAAGGCGGCGGTGCTGTTCTATCTGATCTCCATCGCCGGGACCGTCTTTCTGGCCATCGCGCCCGCGCTGAAGGACGGCAACTGGACGCGGGCGGCGTTGAACGGGGCGGTGCTGGGGTTCGTGGCCTACGCCACCTATGACCTGACCAACCAGGCGACGCTGGCGGTGTGGCAGACCAGGCTGACGGTCATCGACCTGATGTGGGGCACGGTGCTGACCGCGACGTCGGCGACCGGCGGCTATTTCGCAGCGCGCTGGGCCGAGGGCCGGTTCGGCTGAACCCAGAGTTCGCTCGCCCTTGCGGGCCTGCGCCGTGCGTGTGTAACGTCGCGCCAGGGTTGAGCGTCGGGGGCGACAGGTGGGGTGGAACCGGCGGCGAGGGCTGTCTGCGCGGCGCGTGGCCGACGCCGGTTGGCTGTATGTCGCCCACATCGCCCGCTACGCCGCGCCGCTGCTGATCTATCCGGTTCTGACGCGACGGCTGGGGGTCGAGGGGTTCGGCGTCTATGCGGCGGGTCTGTCGCTGGCGCTGATCGTGTCGGTCATCGTCGATTACGGCCTGTCGGTTTCCGGTCCGCGCGATATCGCGGCCTGCCGTGCTGACCGTGGACGGATCGTCGGAGAGGCGGTCGCCTTGCGAGGGTTGCTGATCCTGCCCGCCATCGGCGTGGGCTTGGGGCTGTCGAGCTTGACACCGGCGCTGGGAGTGGGGGCGGGGGCGACGGCCATGGCGATCGTGTTGGGCGTGGGGCAGGGCGTCGGCCTGCTGTGGTATTTTCAGGGCATCCGCGACCCGGCGCCGATGGCGATGCTGGAGGTCGGTTTCATGCTGGCGGCTGCCCTGGCCATTCTGGCGTGGCCGGGGCTGGGTGTGGCCGGGACGCTGGCGATACAAGCGGCGGGCGTCTGGGGCGGGGCGGCGGTCGGGGCCGTGCGGGTCTGGCGGCGGGAGTGGATCGGGCGTCCGTCATGGGCGTCGATAGTGGGGGCGTTGAGGGACGGCGCGCCACTGTTTCTCAGTCGCGCGGTGATCGCGGCCTATACGGGGGCGGGGGTGTTGGCGGTCGCCGCCCTGGCCGGACCGGCGCAGGCGGCGCTGTATGGGGTCGCGGATCGGGTGGTTTCGGCCGCCGGGTCGCTGATGCGGCCGCTGGCGGGGGTGATCGCGCCCCGGATCGCCGGCCTGCTGACCCATGATCCGGTCGCGGCCTTTCGCACCGCCAGATGGACGCTGGCCAGCGTCTTCGTGGCGGCGACGGCCGTCTGGATCGGCCTGACGGCGGGGGCGCCGATCCTGGTGCGCGGATTGTTCGGTGCGGCCTTCATGGAGGCGGAGCCGACCCTGCGGCTGCTGGCCGCGACCCTGCCTCTGGTGGCGGTCAGCCAGGTGCTGGGCCTGCATCTGATGACCTCGCTCAGGATGGACGGCCGGTTCGCGGCGATGACGGCGGCGGGTTGCGCGGCGACCCTGGGGGCGGCGTGGGCGCTGGCTCCGGCGTTCGGCGCGACCGGCATGGCCTGGGCCAGGATCGCGGGCGAGGCGGTGGTCGTGCTGATCTGCGCGGTCTGCCTGAAACGCCACTGGGGCGCGCTGTTTCCCGCACGGAGCCGTCATGTCGCGGCGGTATGACTGGCTGGTGGTCGGGGCGGGCTTTACCGGGGCGGTGGTGGCCGAACGGCTGGCGCGCGGCCTGGATCAGCGCGTGCTGGTGATCGACCGGCGCGACCATGTCGGGGGCAACGCCCATGATCGCCGCGACGAGGGCGGGCGGCTGATCCACCCCTATGGCCCGCACGTCTTTCACACCAACAGCGCGCGGATCTTCGATTATCTGAGCCGGTTCACGGCCTGGCGACCCTATGAGCATCGGGTGCGGGGATGGATCGACGGGCGGCTGGTTCCGTTGCCGTTCAATCTGACGTCCCTGCGGCTGCTGTTCCCGGAGACGACGGCGGCGAGATTGTCCGAGCGGATGGTGCAGGCGTTCAGCCGCGACGCCCGGCCGAACATCCACGACCTGAGGGCGGCGGCGGACGATCCCGATCTACGGCGCATCGCCGACTATGTGTTCGAAAAGGTCTTCGCCCCGTATTCGGCCAGACAATGGGGCGTGCCGGTCGGGGAACTGGACGCCTCCGTTCTGGCCCGGGTGCCGGTGGTGGTGGGTGAGGACGACCGCTATTTCACCGACCGATGCCAGGCCATGCCGCGCGACGGCTATTCGGCCCTGTTCGTGCGGCTGCTGGACCATCCGAACATCCATGTGTCGCTGAATACGGCGATGACGGAGGTCGAGCCGACGACGTGGGACCGGATGGTCTATTGCGGGCCGCTGGACGACTATTTCGGGCGGTCGGCGGGCGCCTTGCCCTATCGCAGCGTCCGGTTCGCGCATTGTGCGGTGGATGTTCGCGAAGGTCTGCCGGTCGGGACGGTCAACCATCCACAGGCACCCGACTTCACCCGCGTCACCGATTTCCGCCACCTGACGGGCGAGGCGGGCCCGACGACCGCCCTCGTCACCGAATATCCGCTGGCTCATGAGCCCGGCGTGACCGAGCCCCACTATCCGGTCCTGTCCGAGGCGTCGGGACGGCTGGCGGACGACTATCGGGCGATGGCGCGGACGCTGGCGGGCAAGGTTTGGTTCGCGGGGCGGCTGGCCGACTTCCGCTATTACAACATGGATCAGGCGGTGGGGCGGGCCCTGAGCCTGGTCGACAAGGCCCTGGCGCCGGCCGTGGCGGGGATGGCGGCATGAGATCGCCTGCCGTCTTCGCCGTGGTGGTGACGTGGAACCGGCGCGTCCTGCTTGAACGGTGTCTGGCGCATCTGATGGCCCAGACGCGGCCGTGCGACGGCCTGATCGTGGTGGACAACGCCAGCGACGACGGCACCGCCGAAATGCTGGCCGACGCCTGGGCGGGACGGGCGACGGTGGTGCGGATGGCGACCAACACCGGCGGGGCGGGCGGGTTCAACGCCGGGATTCGCGCGGCCATGGAGGCGGGGGCGGAAAGGCTGTGGCTGATGGACGACGATGTGTTGGCGGCGCCCGACGCGCTGGAGGCGTTGCTGGCGGCGGAAGCGTCGCTGGCCGGCGATGGCGCGGCGCCCGCCTTCCTGTGCTCCAGCGTCCGCTCGCCGGAAGGCCATCTGACCAACACGCCCGAGATCGACCGGCGGGAGAACGCTCTGGGCTATCCGGCCTGGGGCGAGCGTCTGGACCGGGGGCTGATCCCGGTGCGGCAGGCGACTTTCGTATCCCTGATGGTCGGGCGGGCGGCGGTCGCGCAGCACGGCCTGCCGCTGGCGCCGATGTTCGTCTGGGGCGACGATACGGAATATACGCTGCGGCTGTCGCGCGACGGGCCGGGGCATCTGGCGGCCGCCAGCCGGGTGGTTCACGTCCGCGCCGCGCCCGGACGGTTGAGCATCGAGACCGAGCCGGACGCTGAGCGCGAGCGGCTGCACCGCTATCTGACCCGCAACGTCATCCTGGCCAAGCGGCGGCACGAGGGGGCGGGATCGGCGCTGCGCTATGCTGCGTCGCGGCTGCGGATGGCGGGCGGGCTGGCGCTGAAGGGGCGATGGAGGAAGGCGGGGGTGCTGGCCGCAGGCGTTCTGGACGGCGCGCGCTTTAATCCCGAGGTCGAGTTTTGCACGGGGTCGTAGCGGCCGGGCGGGCGCGCGGCCTGCGGTGGTCGCAGGTCAGGGCGGCCTATGGGCGGACGTGTCTGGGCCTGCTGGGGCTGGGGGTTACGGCGCCCCTGTTCCTGACGCCGGGACAGCTCAGCGGGCCGCGCCTGGGCGATCTGGCGCTGTCGGCGGCCCTGCCGATGGCGGTGATCGAGTTCAGGCGGATGACGCCGCCGCTGCGGGCGATAGGCTGGATCGCCGCCTTCGTCCTGACGGTCACGCTGTTGGTCCAGCAGTCGGCGGTCGGGGCGCGGTTCGACGCGGGCGACGCCGCCTTTTGGTTTCGCTGGATCGCCAGCAGTCTGGTCGCGCCGCCGGTCGCGGGGATGCTGGTGCGGGATGCGGCGTGTCGGCGGCTGTTCTTTGGGGCGGTGCTGGCGGGCGCGGCGGTTCATGTGGCGACGTCGGGGCTGTCGTTATTGGTCGGGCGCGAGGCGTTGCAGGCGGTCGGGCTGGCCTCGCCGCGCGCCATGGTCACGACCGTAGCGGCCCAGGTGCGGATCACCACCCTGGCCGAACATCCGAACGCCGCCATGGCCATGATCGGTCTGGCGGTTCCGGCGGGGATCGCCCTGGCGCGCGGGCGGTGGACGCGGGGCGTCGCGACCTGGGTCGGAGTCTGTCTGGCTTTGCTGGGGTTCGTGGGCGCGCTGTCGCGGGCGGGTCTGGCGGCGGCGGGCGTCGCCTGGCTGGCCCGGATCGCGGTCGGTCGGCGATGGCGCGAGCGGTTCAATGTCCTGGGCGCGGTGCTGGCGCTGTGCGTCGTCGCGGCGGGTGTGCTGACGCTGCAAGGCGGCGCCGATCTGGACGACGCGCGCTTCGCCGAGCGGTTCGACCGGGCGGCGCTGACGGACAATCTGGCCGGGCGGGTCGAGACCTGGCGGCGGACCCTGGATCAGGTGGCGGACCGGCCTTGGGGCGCGGGCTGGACGACGGCCAACGAGATGGGCGCCGATCGCGCCCTGTCGGTCAGTCACAACGGCTATCTGTTCATGGCGCGGACAGTGGGGGCGGGGGCGGCGGTCGCGCTTCTGGTGCTGCATCTGGTTTCGGCGGCGCGGATGGATGTCTTCACGCCGCTGTCGGCCTATCTGATTGTGGCGATGTTCGCTGAGGACCTGACGCAAGGGGCGGGGTTCGTCTTTCTGTGTTGCCTGGTCGCGGCCCTGGCCTGGCGCAGGGCGACGCCGCCATGAGGGTGCTGATCGTCAACACCCTGTATCCGCCAGAGGATGTCGGCGGGGCCGAACGCAGCGTGGCGCAACTGGCCGAGGGTCTGGCCGCGGCGGGCGTCGAGACGGCGGTGCTGACGCTGTCGCCCAGCGATATCGTCGAGCAGACGGTCCGGGGCGTCGCCATCCATCGGCGGCGGCTGAAGAACCTCTATTGGCCCTATGGCGGCCAGACCCGCGCGGCGGCGAAACGGGCGCTGTGGCATGGGCTGGAGGCGGCCAATCCGCTGATGGACGGCGGGGTGGACCGGGTGGTCGAGCAGGTTCGGCCCGATCTGATCCATCTGCATCTGACGACCGGGTTTTCCCAGTCCGTCCATCGGGCGGCGGCGCGGCGGGGCCTGCCGCTGGTGCAGACGCTGCGGGACTGGTCGATGATGTGCGCGCGGGCGTCGATGTTTCGGCGGGGCCGGCGCTGCACGCGGCGGTGCGCATCGTGTGTCCTTCTGACGGCGGGCAAACGGGCGTGGTCGCAAGGGGTCGATCATGTGATCGGGCTGAGCGGCCCGGTTCTGGAGGCGCATCGGAGCGCCGGCTATTTTCGGCCTGGGGCCGGTTCGGTCATCGGCAATGCGGCGCCCCTGACGGCGCCGACGCGGCGGCCGGCCTGGGTGGAGGAGCCGAGATTGACCTTCGGCTTTCTGGGGCGGATCGAGCCGGAAAAGGGGATCGAAACCCTGCTGCGCGCGACGACGCGGTTGAAAGGCGACTGGCGGCTGAGGATCGCGGGGCGCGGCGATCCGGCCTATGTGGCGCGGCTGCGGGCCGGGTTTCCCGATCCGCGCATCGCCTGGCTGGGGAAGGTCGACGCCGTCGATTTCTGGCCGATGGCGGATGTGCTGGTCGCGCCGGCGGTGTGGGCCGAACCGTTCGGGCGGGCGGCGGCGGAGGCGGTGCAGCAGGGGCGGGGCGTGATCGCCTCGCGCATCGGCGGCCTGCCCGAGGCGGCGGAAGGGGCGGGCGCCCTGGCGCTGGTCGAAGCCGGCGATGTCGCGGCCCTGGCGCGGGCGATGCAGGCGGCGATTGTCGAGCCCGAACGCTGGCGGTTCGCCGCATCGCGCCCGCCGCGCTGGACCCAGGCGGCGGTGGTGAAGGCCCATCTGGCGATCTATGACCAGGCGCTGTCCAGAAGGGCGTCGAGGACGGCGGCCGAACGGGACCAGCTGTAGGCGTCGGCGCGGCGTCGGCCCGTTTCGAGACGCGCGGGGTGCGGGCCGTTCAGCAGCGTCCGCATCCGGTCGGCTAACGCTGCGTCGTCGGTCGGGCCGAAATAGAGGGCGGCGTCGGCGCAGACCTCCCTGGTCGCCGGGATGTCGGAGGCGATCACGGGGCAGCCCTGAACCATGGCCTCCAGCGGCGGGATGCCGAAGCCTTCGTACAGGCTGGGGAAGACCAGCCCCGCCGCGCCGCGCAGCAGGGCGGCGACCTCGGGGTCCGTGCGGCGACCGGCCATGACGATGCGCGGGTCGTCGGGCATAAGCGACGCCCTGGTCACGCCGGTCAGATGCGCGCCTACCAGCACCAGCCGCAGGTCTGGATCGGGAGGACGGGCCAGGGCGCGGGCCGCGACGGCAAGGTTCTTGTTCGGCGTCAGATTGCCGACGGCGACGAAGTAGCGGCGTCCGGCCAGGTTCAGCGCGCGCAGAATGTCCGTGTCCGGCGGGATGTCCCGAAGATGATCGGCGCTGTTCGGCGCCACGGCGATGGCGTCGGGCGCCAGGTTCAGCACGGCCGCCAGCTCGCCCTGCGAAAACCGCGAGACGGTGGCCAGCCGCGCGCGCCTGGCCAGCCGTCGATCCAGAATCCGGTGCGCCAGGGCGTAGCGGGGTTTGAACAGGTCGGGGCGGCGGAAGACGGCGGCGTCGTGGATCACCACCAACTGACGCGAATGCCCGACCGGCCCGGCGCCGCACAGGGACAGCAGGCGATGATTGCGGGCGGCGTCCGCCAGGCGAACCTGCTCCCACATATGGCCGCCGGGGCCGGACAGGCGGGACGTCGGAATCCGATCCAGAGGCAGGGCATCGGCGCCGCTGGGGATCATCAGCCGGTAGCGAAGGCCGGCGTGCGGCAGGCGGTCCAGGGCGCGGACGATCTCGCGGGCGTAGCGCTGTACGCCGCTGAGGGGCTGGGTCAGGAACCGCCCGTTTATCAGGATGGGCTCAGTCACCCAGGCGGCGCCGCTGGAAGGCTTGGCGATAGATGTCCGCCGTCTGCGCCGCCATCTGCGCGGCCGAGGGCAGGGGCGCCGCCGCGCAGAGCCTGGGCGGGCGGGCCAGGGCGGCCAGCATCGCCTGGGCCAGGTCTTCGGCGGGCGCATCCACGGGCAGGCGGTCGATCCGCGCGCCGGCCGCCATCAGACGGCCGGTTCCGCCGACCTCGGTCGCGACGATGGGCAGGCCCAGCGCGGCGGCCTCGATCAGGGCGTAGGCGTCGGCTTCGTAGCGGCTGGTCAGGGCGAACAGGTCGAAGCCCGCCATCATTTCGTGCGCGTCCGCCTGGCCCAGCAGGCGCACGGCCGCGGCGCCCTCGCTCGCCACCGCGGCCGCCAGATCGCCCTGTCCGATCATGACGCCCAGAAGGCGGGGGTTGGACTGTCTGGCCAGCCGCACGGCCCTGGCGAAGCGCAGCGGATCCTTCTGGCGACACAGGCGGCCCACGAAGCCCACGATCAGGGCGTCATCCGGCGCGCCCAGGGTTCGGCGGGCGGCGGCGCGGTCGGGCCCGGGCGGGGCGGCCAGACCATTGGACACGACGTGCAAGCGGTCCTTCGGCAAGCCCCATCGGCGGGCGACGGCGGCCTCCTCGGTCGAGACGGCGATGACCGCGTCGGTCGCTGCGTGGGCCAGCGCCCATTCCGCGACGCCGGCCGCGACCCTGGCCACGCCGGCGTCGCCCATCATCGGCAGGGCGTGGGGTGTGTAGATTTTGGCGGCGCCCGGCGCGTGGGCCAGACGCACCAGGGCACCGGCCTTGGCGCTGTGGCCGTGCAGGATTTCGAAAGGGCCCAATCGGGCGATCAGCCGGTTCAGCGCCTTGAGCGCCGAAATGTCCCAGGGACCGATCGCGCGGCGCATAGCCAGGCGTTCGACGGCGGTGAAACGCAGGGCCGCGACCTCGGCCTCGAAACGCGGTTCGGCCCGCAGAGGCGAATAGGCGAGGGCGACCGAATGGCCGGTGTCGATCAGGGCGGCGCTCAGATCGACGACGTGACGTCCCGAGCCGCCGCCGGACGGCTCGATGACCTGGAGAATACGCACGCCAGCCGTCCCCCGACGATGGATCAGTTTCGCAACTGCAAGCCATCGTCGGAAAACGTCAAGATTGTATTCCTAGTTGACCGTCGCCTTGACGATCTTGCCGGGGGTGCGCGGCGGCTCGCCCTTGGGCAGGGCGTCGACGTGTTCCATGCCCGATTCGACCTGGCCCCAGACGGTGTACTGGCGATCCAGGAAGGTGGCGTCGTCGAAGACGATGAAGAACTGCGAGTTGGCGCTGTTGGGGTCCGAGGTGCGGGCCATCGAGCAGACGCCGCGCACGTGCGGCTCGGCCGAGAACTCCTGCTTCAGGTTCGGCTTGGTCGAGCCCGAGGTGCCGGTGCCGGTCGGATCGCCGCCCTGGGCCATGAAGCCGGGGATCACGCGGTGGAAGACCACGCCGTCATAGAAGCCTTCCGAGGCCAGTTCGGTGATGCGGGCGACGTGGCCGGGGGCCAGGTCGGGGCGCAGCTTGATGACCACGTCGCGGGCTTCGCCGTCGCCGGTGTCCAGGGTGAAGGTCAGGGTGTCGGCCATTTCGGTCGTCCTCTTGGGGTTGATTTGAGGCGGGACATAGCCCGCAACGCCGGTCGGGGCTATGTGGGAACGATGAGCGAAGACGAAAAGCCCCAAGAGCGCCGACGGATGGTGCGTCCCCCCACGGGCGGGACCGCCGCAGGGCGCGGCATGGGCACGAAAATGAAGACGGCCGACACCAAGTCGATGTCCAGCCAGCAGTGGATCAAGCGCCAGCTGTCGGACAAATGGTCCGAGAAGGCGCGGGCCGAGGGCTGGCGGTCGCGCGCGGCCTTCAAGCTGATCGAGATCGACGACAAGTTCCGGCTGATCAAGCGCGGGTCACGGGTCATCGACCTGGGCGCGGCGCCGGGCGGCTGGCTGCAGGTCGCGGTCGATCGCGGCGCGGCGGCGGTGGCGGGCGTCGACCTGCTGATGATCGAGCCCGTGCCTGGCGCGACGATCATCCAGGCCGACTTCACCCATCCGGGCGTGGATCAGCAACTGCTGGACGCTGTCGGCGGAGCGCCTGATCTGGTGCTGTCGGACATGGCGCACAACACCGTGGGCCACCGCCAGACGGACCACCTGAAGATCATCGCCCTGATCGAAATCGCCGCCGATTTCGCCATCCGCACCCTGAGGCCGGGCGGCAACTTCGTGTCCAAGAACTTCCAGGGCGGCGACGCCGGCGGGGTTCTGGCGCGGCTGCGCGAGGAGTTCGAGACGGTGAAATACGTCAAGCCGGCGTCCAGCCGTAAGGACAGCGCCGAGGTCTTCCTGGTGGCGCTGAACAAGCGATGAGCGAGGCGGCGGTCCGGCAGGCGTTCGCGGACCAGGCGGTGATCTGCACCGCAGCGGGCGCGCCCTTCACCGGGCGGGTTTGTCGGCTGGTCGGGGAGCGGCTGACGGCCGATGGCGAAATCGGGCGGCGGGTGCTGGGGTGGATCGGCGTCCCGTCGCACCAGGGCGACGCCCTGCCGCTGCGATTGATGGGCGGGCTGCACGCCTTGGCTCGGTCAGGACAGGACGCGGCGCTGTCGGCGCTCTATCCGCCACATCCGGCGCCAGACGACGGTTTGGCGTGGGCCGTCGTGGAGCGCGTTCTGATCGAACAGGCGCACTTCTTGTCCTCCTGGCTGGACGGACCGCCTCAGACCAATGAGGTGGGCCGGTCGGCGGCCTTGATGGCGGGTCTGCTGGTGCTGGCCGAGAGGTTCGGCCTGTCGTTCGCCCTGTACGAACTGGGCGCCAGCGCGGGGCTGAACACCGTGCTGGATCGCTATGCCTATCGTCTGGGCGACACCGAGGCGGGAAGGACGGGGTCGCCGGTGCGGCTGGCGCCGACCTGGACCGGCGCCTCGCCGCCGAGGACCGAGGTCGAGATCGCGCAGCGGGCCGGCGTGGATCGCAATCCGCTTGACGTGCGCGATCCGGCGACGCGCGAGCGGCTGGCCGCCTATGTTTGGGCGGATCAGCGCGAGCGGTTGGCGCGGCTGGAGGCGGCGCTGGACTTGGCGGCCGTCGATCCGCCGCCCATCGACCGGGCCGACGCCGCCGACTGGCTGGAGGCGACGCTGGCGGTCGCGCCGGAACCGGGCGTGTGCCGGGTGGTGATGCACACCATCGCCTATCAGTATTTTCCGCCCGAGGGGCAGGCGCGGATCCGCGATCATCTGGCCCAGGTCGGCGCCCGTGCGCGGCAGGATGCGCCACTGGCCTGGCTGAGCTTCGAGGCGGCGTCTGGCGGCGTGGACCGGAGACCGGCGCTGGATTTGACGGTCTGGCCCGGCGGTGAGACGCGGCGCCTGGCGATCTGCCAGCCGCATGGGGCCGAGATCGACTGGAGGGGTTAGGCCGTGGCCACCTGGGCGCGTCGGGCTTCGATCCGGGACCAGATGCGGTCGTGCAGGGTGAAGAAGACCGTCTGCACCAGCGGCTCGATCATCCCGATGGCCAGGGCCGTGCGGATGTCGTGGGTCAGGGCGAAGGCGACGGTGACGGCCACGGTGAAATGCATGACGCCGTAGGTCAGCGTCTTCATCGCGATCTGCCGGAACGAGCGGGGCAGGGCGTGGGTGTGGCCCGCATGATCGTGGACGCGCGCCTGTTCGTCCGGCGACATGACGTCCAGACGGGCGGCGACGGCCTCGGTCGCCTCTTCCAAGCCCGAGGCCAGGCGACGTCGTTCGATCCGGTGCCAGACGCGGTCGTGGATGGAATAGGCCAGGGTCTGGAAGATCGGCTCGACCACCCCGACGGCCAGGGCGATGCGCCAGTCGCGGGTGATGACGAAGGCCGTCAGTATCGCCACCACCAGGTGCATCAGCCCATAGCTGGCGATCTTCATCGCCAGTTTCCGCGCCGTGCTGAGGATCACGCCCACCATGCGATCAGAATGGTGAGCCGCCGTTACGGTTGCAAAGCAATAAAATCTATCGCGGTCATAAGCGGCAAGACCCTTGCCCCGCCCCCCCGCATCCCGTTATACGCGGCCCGCAAAACGGAGACTCCCTATGGAGATACGCGAAGGACTGACCTTCGACGATGTTTTGCTGGAACCCGGCCCGTCCGAGTTCATGCCGGCGATGGTCGATGTCTCGACCCAGCTGACGCGCGACATCAGACTGAACATCCCGCTGCTGTCGTCCGCCATGGACACGGTGACGGAAAGCCGCCTGGCCATCGCCATGGCCCAGTCCGGCGGCCTGGGGGTTCTGCACCGCAACATGACCATCGAGGAGCAGGCCGATCAGGTCCGCGCCGTCAAACGCTATGAGAGCGGGATGGTGGTCAATCCGGTGACGGTCGGCCCGCAGACGACGCTGGGCGAGGTGCGCCAGATCGTCGAGGCCAAGAAGATCACCGGCTTCCCCGTCGTCGATCCGGCGACCGGAAAACTGGTCGGGATGCTGACCCACCGGGACATGCGGTTCGAGAGCGACCTGAACGTCACGGCGGCCTCGCTGATGACCACGGGCGACCTGATCACGGTGCGCGAGGGCGCCGGCCGCGAAGAGGCGCGCGAACTGCTGCGGACCCGCAAGATCGAGCGGGTCATCGTGGTGGACGAGGATTACCGCGCGGTCGGCCTGATCACCATGAAGGACATCGAGAAGGCCCAGGCCTTCCCGACCGCCGCCAAGGACGAGCAGGGCCGCCTGCTGGTCGGCGCCGCCTCGACCGTCGGCGACGCCGGCTACGAGCGGGCCATGGCGCTGGCGGAGGCGGGCGTGGACGTGGTGGTGATCGACACCGCCCACGGCCATTCGGCCTCGGTCGCCCAGGTGGTGGAGCGGATCAAGCGCGAGTCCAACCGCCTGCAGGTCATCGCCGGCAACGTGGCCACCTATGACGCGACGCGCGCCCTGATCGACGCGGGCGCCGATGCGGTGAAGGTGGGCATCGGTCCGGGCAGCATCTGCACCACCCGCATCGTCGCGGGCGTGGGCGTGCCGCAGCTGACGGCGGTGATGGATGCGGCGCGCGCCGCGCGGGGCACGGGCGCCTCGGTCATCGCCGACGGCGGCATCAAATATTCGGGCGACCTGGCCAAGGCCATCGCGGCCGGCGCCAATGTGGCCATGATGGGCTCAATGTTCGCCGGCACCGACGAAAGCCCCGGCGAGGTCTTCCTGTATCAGGGGCGCAGCTACAAGTCGTATCGCGGCATGGGTTCGGTCGGGGCGATGGCGCGCGGCTCGGCCGACCGCTATTTCCAGAAGGAAGTGTCGTCCGAGAAGCTGGTGCCCGAGGGCATCGAGGGCCAGACCGCCTACAAGGGGCCGATCGCCCCGGTGCTGCACCAGCTGGTCGGCGGGCTTCGCGCCTCCATGGGCTATGTTGGCGCCGGCACGATCACCGACTTCCAGGAGCGCGCGCGCTTCGTGCGCATCACCGGCGCGGGCCTGCGGGAAAGCCATGTCCACGACGTGATGATCACGCGCGAGGCGCCGAACTACAGACAGGGTTGAGGCCATGACGACCGAACTGACCTATCTGGCCCTGACGCTGATCCTGGCGCTGGTGCAGGTCTTCCTGCCGGCAGGGGCGCGGACGGTCGAGTTCGGTTCGAAATGGAATGCGGGCGCGCGCGACACGACGCCGACTGCGACGCGCCCGCTGACCGGCCGTCTGGAACGCGCCCAGGCCAATCTGTATGAGACCCTGCCGCTGTTCATCGGCGCCGTGCTGATCGCCCATGTGATCGGGGCGGAAAGCCCCCTGACACTGTGGGGCACGGCGCTCTATTTCTGCGCGCGCGTCGTCTATGTGCCGCTCTACGCCTTTGGCGTTCCCTATGTACGGTCGCTGGTCTGGCTAGTCTCGCTTGCGGGACTGGTCATGGTGCTGGCGTCCCTGTTTTTCCTGAAAGCCTGACTTGACCCCAGCCGCCCGTCTCGCCGCCGCCGCCTCCGTTCTGGATTCCATCGCCCAGGGCCGCCAACCGGCCGAGGCCGTCATGAAGGCCTGGGGGACCGCCAACCGCTACGCCGGGTCCAAGGACCGCCGCGCCATCGCCGACCGGGTCTATAAGGTGCTGCGCGCGCGCGGCCGCCTGTCGTGGATCATGGGCGGACGCGAGGATGGGCGCGCCCTGGTGATCGGCTCGCTGCACGCCATCGACGGCCTGCCGCTGGAAGAGATCGAGGCGCTGCATTCGGGCGACGGTTATGGCCCGCGTCCGCTGTCGAAACAGGAGCGCAGCCGCATCACGGCCGGGCAGGGCGAACTGCCCGGCTGGGTCGCCGCCGGTCTGCCCGAGTTCGTGGTCGAGGATTTCAAGGCTGTCTTCGGCGAGCGCTGGGCCGGGGAAGCCCACGCCCTGATGGCGCCCCGCGCGCCCATCGACCTGCGCGTCAACGGCGCCGTCGCGACGGTGCAAGAGGTCGAGACCGAACTGCGCGAGGCCGGTCTGGACGTGTCGCGCACGCCCTGGTCCGAATGGGGTCTGCGCGTGCCGTCCGAGCCGCCGCCCAACATCCAGGCGCTGGAAGGCTTCAAGGCCGGCAAGTTCGAGATTCAGGACGAAGGCAGCCAGGTCGTCTGCTGGCTGGCGGGCGCCGAACCGGGCGCGACGGTGGTGGACTACTGCGCGGGCGGCGGCGGCAAGACCCTGGGTCTGGCCCAGGCCATGGGCGGGCAGGGCAAGCTGGTGGCCTCCGATGTCGTGAACAAGCGTCTTGAGAACATCCGCCCCCGTCTGCAACGCGCGGGCGTCGAGGCCGATCTGGTCCTGATCGGTCAGAACGGCGGCGGTCTGGAAGACCTGAACGGTCAGGCCGATCTGGTCTTCGTCGATGCGCCCTGTTCGGGTTCCGGCACCTGGCGCCGCCGCCCCGAGGACGCCTGGCGTCTGACGGCGGAAGAGGTCGAGAAACTGCACGGCCTGCAGGTCCGCATCCTGGGTCAGGCGGCCAAGCTGGTGAAGCCGGGCGGGCGTCTGGTCTATGTCACCTGCTCGATGCTGGCGCGTGAGAACGAGGCCAGCGTGGACGCCTTTGAGGCCGCCAACAGCGAGTTCCGTCCGGTCGCCGTCGCCGAGCTTCTGGCGGCCGGTCAACTGACCGATGCGGTGCGCGCGAAGTTCGCCGAACTGGTTGACGGCGCGCGCCTGCGACTGTCGCCGGCCTCGGCCGACACCGACGGCTTCTTCGCCGCCGTTTACGAGCGCACCGCGTGAGGACGGGACGCCAGGAGCGATACGGCGACGTCTCGGTCCTGTGCGTCATGGCGGCCCCGGCCGAATACGGCGAAGACCTGCGCGCCCGCATCCAGCCCCTGATGACCGGCATCGGTCCTGTCGAGGCGGCGGTGGTGCTGAGCACCGCCCTGGCGCGGCTGGAGGCGGCGGGCGACCTGCCGGAACTGATCGTGTCGCTGGGGTCGTGCGGATCGCGGGTGCTGGAGCACGCCGTCGTCTATCAGGCCTCATCGGTCGCCTATCGCGACATGGACGCCAGTCCGCTGGGCTTTCCCAAGGGCGTGACGCCTCTGCTGTCCCAGCCTGCGGTCCTGCCCCTGCCGTGCCCCATCCCCGGCGTGCCGGTCGCGCGCCTGTCGACCGGCGCCAACGTCGTGTCCGGCGCCGCCTATGACGCCATCGACGCCGAGATGGTGGACATGGAGACCTGGGCCCTGGTCCGCGCCGCCCAGACGTTCGGCCTGCCGCTGATCGCCCTGCGCGGCGTATCGGACGGCCGCGCCGAGCTGAAGGCGCTGGAGGACTGGACCTCCACCCTGGATCACGTCGACCGGAATATGGCCATCGCGCTGGATCGCCTGATCGCGGTGCTTGAGGCCGACGGCCTCGCCGCCCTTGAACTTTCGGCCTTACCCGGCCAAGACCCCGCGCAACTTCCCGCCCCGGATTCGATCACGCCATGACCACGCCGCAAGACCACCAAAAGGTCCTCATCGTCGATTTCGGCAGCCAGGTGACGCAGCTGATCGCGCGCCGCCTGCGCGAGGCCAGCGTCTATTGCGAGATCCACCCGTTCCAGAAGGCCGAGGCCGCCCTGGCCGCGATGAACCCGGCGGCCATCATCCTGTCGGGCGGGCCGGAAAGCGTTCACGAGGAAGGCAGTCCCCGCGCGCCGCAGGGCGTGTTCGAGGCGGGCGTGCCGGTGCTGGGCATCTGCTACGGCGAGATGACCCTGTGCGAACAGCTGGGCGGCAAGGTCGAGGGCGGCCACACCCGCGAGTTCGGCCGCGCCGAGATCACGGTCGAAAAGGCCTCGCCCCTGCTGGCCGGTCTGGCCCCGGTCGGCGAGGAGGAAACCGTCTGGATGAGCCATGGCGACAAGATCGTCGCCATCCCCGAAGGTTTCGACGTCGTCGCCTCTTCGGACGGTTCCCCCTATGCGGTGATCGCCGACGAGGCCCGCCGCTTCTATGGCGTGCAGTTTCACCCGGAGGTGATGCACACCCCGCGCGGCCACCAGATGCTGAAGAACTTCACCCACGGCATCGCGGGGTTAAAGGGCGACTGGACCATGGCCGCATATCGCGACGAAAAGATCGCCCAGATCCGCGAACAGGTCGGCGACGCCAAGGTGATCTGCGGCCTGTCGGGCGGCGTGGACTCCTCGGTCGCCGCCGTTCTGATTCACGAGGCGATCGGCGACCAGCTGACCTGCGTCTTCGTGGACACCGGCCTGCTGCGCAAGGACGAGGCGACCCAGGTCACGACCCTCTTCCGAGAACACTACAATATCCCGCTGGTTCATGTTGATGCGTCGAAGGAATTTCTGGGCGAACTGGCCGGGATTTCGGACCCGGAGACCAAGCGCAAGACCATCGGCCGCCTGTTCATCGAGGTGTTCGACCGCGAGTCCGCCAAGATCGAGGGCGCCGAATTCCTGGCTCAGGGCACTCTCTATCCCGATGTGATCGAAAGCGTCTCCTCGTCCAGCGGCAAGGCCCACGTGATCAAGAGCCACCACAATGTCGGCGGCCTGCCCGACTATATGAAGCTGAAACTGGTCGAGCCCTTGCGCGAACTGTTCAAGGACGAGGTTCGCGCCCTGGGCCGCGAACTGGGCCTGACCGACGCCTTCGTCGGCCGCCACCCGTTCCCGGGACCCGGCCTGGCCATCCGTATCCCCGGCGAGATCACCCCCGACGCCGTCGCCACGCTTCAGGACGCCGACGCCATCTATCTGGACGAAATCCGCAAGGCCGGCCTCTACGACGACATCTGGCAGGCCTTCGCCGTCCTCTTGCCGGTCAAGACCGTCGGCGTCATGGGCGACGCCCGCACCTACGAAAAGGTCCTGGCCCTGCGCGCCGTCACCTCCACCGACGGCATGACCGCCGACTTCTACCAATTCCCCTGGGACGTCCTGGCCAAAACCGCCACCCGCATCATCAACGAAGTCCGCGGCGTCAACCGCGTCGTGTACGACGTGACGTCGAAGCCGCCGGGCACGATCGAGTGGGAATAATTCGGGCCCTTCGGGAGCTTTCGAGAACGCTTCCGATTTGATCCGTAAGGCACTGACGTAAAAGTGAATTCTGTCGAGACCCTTCGAAGCCTTTCGGAGGGTCTTTTTTTTCGTGATGCCGACCTGTCTGACGGTATCGCGTCCCGTTGCTCCCATGGAAACCGGCTCATACCGTCAGGACCACGGCGAGCCGATGACGGTATTCTTTTCGCACAGGGTGCTGGAAAGATTGAGAAATATCGACCTCGAACCCCCGAATTCCGACCCTGTCCGGTGCGAGGAGATTTTACCGTGCTTACCGACGCCGCCCTGAAGAATTTGAAACCAAAATCAAAGCCTTACAAGAGTACCGACAGGGACGGCTTGTACGCCTACATCTCGCCGGGCGGCGCGATCTCGTTCCGCTACGACTATCGCTTCAACGGTCGGCGGGAGACGCTGACGCTTGGCCGATACGGTCGGGGTGGTCTGAGCTTGTCGCAGGCTCGGGAGCGCCTGTTCGAGGTCAAGCGGACCATCGCGGAGGGCGTCTCGCCCGCTCTGGAGAAGCAGCGCGCCAAGCGTCGTCTGAAAGAGGCGCGCAGCTTCGAGCATGTCGCCCAGCGCTGGATGGACACCGCCCCGATGGCGGACAGCACGCGGAACATGCGCCGGTCGATCTTCAATCGCGAGGTGCTGCCGCAGTGGCGAAACCGCCTGCTCAGCGAGATCACCCCGGACGACATCCGGGCCCACTGCAAGACCATCGTCGATCGCGGCGCGCCGGCGACGGCGATCCACGTCCGCGATATCGTCAAACAGATCTACGCCTGGGCCATCCTGCACGGCGAGAAGATCGACAATCCGGCGGACGGCGTCGGGCCTGCATCGATCGCGACCTTCCGGCCGCGCGACCGCAGTCTGTCGCCCAGCGAGATCCGCATCATGCTCGGCCTCCTCGGTGAGGTGGCGACCCTGCCGACGATCCGCCTCGGGCTGAAGTTTATCCTGCTCAGCATGGTGCGAAAGAGCGAGCTGCAGGACGGCGTCTGGCCGGAGGTGGATTTCGAGAACGCCGTCTGGTCGATCCCCGCGGCGCGGATGAAACGCTCCCGGCCCCACAACGTCTATCTGTCGACCCAGATGCTCGACATCCTGATCGCCCTGAAGACCTGCGCGGGGAACTCCAGATACATCCTGCCGTCGCGCTACGACGCGGACGCGCCGATGTCGCGGGCGACCTTCAATCGCGTGACCTCCGCCATCGCCGAGTTGGCGAAGAAGCGAGGACTGCCTCTGGAGCCGTTCACAGTGCACGACCTGCGGCGGACGGCCTCGACACTGCTGCACGAAATGGGCTTCAACTCCGACTGGATCGAGAAAGGCCTGGCCCACGAGGAACGGTCGTCCCGGGGCGTGTACAACAAGGCGGAGTTCGAAATGCAGCGGCGGCACATGGCGCAGCAGTGGTCGGACGCGGTCGAGGCGTGGGAGGCCGGGCGGACGTTCACGCCGGTGCTCAGTGTGCCGGAGGGAGAGGGGCCTCGCTTCGATCCGAAGTTCTGACCGGTCGGCTGACGCGCCGGCGGACGTCGGGCGGGGGCGCGCGCCGGATCGGCTGGTTACGGCGCCGCTCCAGCCAGGCCTCGACCTCGGCCAGGTCCCAGACCACGCAGCGGGGCGTCAGGAGGAACCGCTTCGGGAATTCGCCGCGGCGCTCCATCTCCCAGATGGTGCTGTCGGCGAGCGGCACCATCTGGTGCAGTTCGGGCTTCTTGATCGTGCGCCGCAGGGGTGGGGTGGTCTGGGCCATCGTAATCTCCGCTTTGCTGCGAAGAATCGAACTCGAAAGAGTCCGACGGGCCTAGCCGTACCCTCTCCACCGTAGGCTTGCGCAACTCCCGGGACACGCGACTTGAATATTTCCATAATTCGACTAATATGGAATAATGGAAACCGAAGCTTCGATTCTCGCCCTGGCCGCCTTGGCGCAGTCAACGCGGCTGGAGGCGTTTCGCCTATTGGTCCGCCACGAGCCCGACGGTCTGCCGGCTGGTGACATCTCTAACCATTTGGCCATTCCGGCGAACACGCTGTCGTCCCATCTCGGCGTCCTGACCCGGGCGGGACTGATCAAGTCGGAGCGTCGCAGTCGATCGATCATCTACCGGGCCGATCTGGACCGGCTTCGCGACCTCGTCCTGTTCCTGCTCAAGGACTGCTGCGGGGGCCGGGCGGACCTGTGCGAGCCCTTGCTGGCCGAACTCGCGCCCTGTCGCCCCTGAGGACAACATGGACATCATCATCTATCACAACCCCGCCTGCGGGACGTCTCGCAACGCTCTCGAGCTGATCCGGCACGTCGGGATCGAGCCTCACGTAGTCGAGTATCTAAAGACCCCGCCGACGCGCGCCCTGATCGCCTGGCTGGCGGAGCGCACGGGCGCCCCGCTGCGCGACTTGCTGCGGGAGAAGGGCACGCCCTTCGCCGAGTTGGGTCTCGAGAACCCCGACCTGACTGATGAGCAGCTGCTCGATGCGATCGAGGCCCATCCGATCCTGCTCAACCGTCCGATCGTCGTAAGTCCCCTGGGCGTGGGCCTCTGCCGCCCATCGGAGGCCGTGCTGGACCTGCTGCCGGCCGAGAACCTGAAGCCCTTCACCAAGGAAGACGGGGAGGTCGTCATCGACGCCGACGGCCGGCGGGTGACGCGATGACCGACGCACCCGCCGCTTCGCCGCGCCGCCTGTCGTTCCTCGACCGCTGGCTGACGCTATGGATCTTCGCCGCCATGGCGCTGGGCGTCCTGCTCGGAACCGTCGTGCCGGGCTTGCCC
The DNA here is from genome assembly GCF_002434505.1 of Brevundimonas sp. UBA6550. Classification (GTDB taxonomy): domain Bacteria; phylum Pseudomonadota; class Alphaproteobacteria; order Caulobacterales; family Caulobacteraceae; genus Brevundimonas. Next base: position 217,533 of record NZ_DJKE01000005.1, on the reverse strand, counting down.
GCCTGGGTCGACAGCCTCTCGGTCGGGACCACCAACATCCCGATCGCCATCGGCCTGATCCTGATGATGTACCCGCCGCTGGCAAAGGTCCGCTATGAGGCCTTGCCGCGCGTGTTCGTCGACAAGCGGGTCCTGGCCCTGTCCCTGATCCAGAACTGGGTTCTCGGGCCGGTGCTGATGTTCGTCCTGGCGGTGATCTTCCTGCGCGATCAGCCGGAGTACATGACCGGCGTGATCCTGATCGGCCTGGCGCGCTGCATCGCCATGGTGCTGGTATGGAACCAGCTGGCGCGCGGCGACAACCAGTATGTGGCCGGCCTCGTGGCCTTCAACTCGGTCTTCCAGATCCTGTTTTTCAGCCTCTACGCCTGGCTCTTCCTCACCGTCCTGCCGCCGCTGTTCGGCCTGCAGGGCAGCGTGGTGGACGTCCGCGTCTGGACCATCGCCGGAGCCGTGCTGGTCTATCTCGGCATGCCGTTCCTGGCGGGTTTCCTGACCCGCCGCAGCCTGATCGCCCGTAAGGGCGCCGAATGGTACGAGCGCCGCTTTCTTCCGCGCATCGGGCCGATCACCCTGATCGCGCTGCTGTTCACCATCGTGGCCATGTTCAGCCTCAAGGGCGGAGAGGTCGTCGCCCTGCCGCTGGACGCCCTGCGCATCGCCATTCCGCTGACGATCTACTTCCTCGTCATGTTCGTCGTCAGCTTCCTGATGGGCAAGCTGAGCGAGGCCGACTACCCGCGCACCACGGCCCTGGCCTTCACCGCGGCCTCCAACAATTTCGAGCTGGCCATCGCGGTCGCCATCGCGGCCTTCGGCCTGGCCTCGCCGGTCGCCTTCGCCGCCGTCATCGGCCCGCTGGTCGAGGTGCCGGTGCTGATCCTGCTGGTGTCGGTCGCCCTCTGGATGGGCCGGCGCTGGTTCCCCGACACCGTTCCGCCGGCGGACGCCGGGTGATGGTGGTCCTGCATCTGATCGAGGCGCACGACGTCGGCCTGATCGCCGCGCTGCGGGCCGAAGGCCTGCCCGCGCCTGAGGCCGGCCGCTACTTCAGCGCCGATCACGACGGCGCCGTCGTCGGCTACGTCGGGCTTGAAGGGGAGGGGCGCGACCTGCTGCTCCGCTCCCTGGTGGTGCTCGCCGACCGGAAGGCGCGTGGCCTCGGAAGCCGGATGCTGGCCGCCGTCGAAACCGTCGCCGGTGACTTGGGCGGCGCACGCCTTCATCTGCTCACCACCACGGCCGAGCCCTTCTTCACTCGGCACGGCTACCGGGCGGCGGACCGCCAGACGGCGCCGGAGGCGATCCGGCGGACCCGCGAGTTCGCGGGGCTGTGCCCGGCATCGGCGGCCTATCTGACCAAGGACCTGTGATGACGTTCGACCGCCTGCGGGCGCTGCCTGATCCGGATCATCTGCCGGCCCTGGACAAGGCCTATTTGTCGGTCGATCCTGCTCGCGGTCTGGGGCCGCACGACCCTCCGCTCCGGATCCTGCTTCTGTACGGATCGCTGCGCGAACGGTCCTACTCGCGCTTCTGCGTCGAGGAGGCGGCCCGCCTGCTGCAGTGGATGGGATGCGAAACCCGCATCTTCGATCCGTCGGACCTGCCCCTTCCGGGGGCGCCGGGCGACGACGACCACCCGGCCGTGCGCGAACTGCGCGAGCATGCCCTCTGGTCCGAAGGCATGGTCTGGTGCAGCCCCGAACGGCATGGCCAGGTCTCGGGCCTGATGAAGCTGCAGATCGACCATCTGCCCCTCAGCATGGGCGGCGTCCGCCCGACTCAGGGGCGGACCTTGGCCGTCATGCAGGTTTCCGGCGGGTCCCAGAGTTTCAACGCCGTCAACACCCTGCGCCTGCTCGGCCGCTGGATGCGGATGATCACTATCCCCAACCAGTCGAGCGTTGCCAAGGCCTTTCAGGAGTTCGACGACGCCGGGCGGATGAAGCCCTCCGCCTACTACGAGCGGATCGTCGACGTAATGGAGGAGCTGGTGCGCTTCACCATCCTGACCCGGCCCCACGCTGTCCAGCTGGTCGACCGCTACTCCGAGCGTAGAGCCTCCGGGCTTGCGATCGACGCCGCGACGGATCTGTCGGCCATCGCCTTCAAGCCGCAGGTCCCGCAAAGTCCTTCCACGCCGACCTGACGGCGTTAGACGCGCGCTCATTAGAGATCAGGCGGCAGTCGGGGCCTTTGTGCCCGACGGCCGGGACGATCGGACGAAGCCGATCGCAAGAATGGCCACGGTCAGGATCTGGACCCCGACGACCTCGAGCGTCGGGTAGAGGCCAAGGATCTCGATTCGGGGAAGCCAGGCGATCGGATGGACATCGATCCAGCCCGCCTCCTGCAGGGCCGCGACCCCCTTGCCGACCAGCACGACCGAAAGCACGTCCATCAGGATCGAGCTGAGGGAGAAGGACTGACCGATCGGCAGGCGCTTGCTGTAGGTCAGCAGGGCCCAGGCGATGACCGCCAGAATGGCCACGGCGGTCAAGGCGCCGGCCAGCATGCCGACATGGCCGCCTTGGCTCCAGATGGCGGCGTAGAACAGGATGGTCTCAAACACCTCGCGGTAGACCACCACGAAGGCGAGCAGGAACAGCAGCCAGGCCGACCGCCCCGACAGGGCCTTGGACAGTTTCTCGCGGATGTAGATCTGCCAGGCGTCCGCGTGGGACTTGCCATGCATCCAGATGCCGACCGAGACCAGGACCGCGCCCGCCAGCAGAGAACCGAAGCCCTCCGTCAGCTCCCGGCTCGCCCCGCTGATCGAGATCAGGAAGGTCGCCGCCGCCCAGGTGGCCCCGCCGGCGAGCAGGGCCGCGACCCAGCCGCCGTGTACATAGCGCAGCGCCTCGGGGCGTTCCGCCTTGCGCAGGAAGGCGATCATGGCGACCACGATCAGCAGAGCCTCCAGGCCTTCGCGAAGCAGGATGGTGAAGGCGCCCGCGAAACTGGCGACGTTGTCCGCCTCCTGCGGGGCCAGGGCCCGTTCGGCGGTGTCGAGCAGGGCGTTGAGCCGCGCGACCTGGGCCTGGACCTCTTCGGCGGGCGCGCCGCGCCCGATGGCGGCCCGCAGGCCGGTCATGGCGGTTTCGACACGACGCAGCAGGGCGCCGTCGCGGGCGCCGAGCGCCGGCTCCACCGGCTCGAAGCCGTCGAGATAGGCCGAGAGCGCCAGATCGGCGGCCTGTTTGCGGTCGCCCGCGCGGTAGGCCGCCAGGCTTTCCGCCAGGCGTGTGCGGGCGAGCGTGAGCGCGCCGCCCGAGGCCGGAGAGGCGGCATCCGGATGCCGGCGGATGTAGGCGGTGACGGCGCGGGCCTTGGTCTCGCCGATGCGCGACGCCAGGTCGGCGGGCGTGGTCTGGGTGACGGAGGCCAAGGTGGGGAAGGCGGTGCGGATCGCCGGATCGCTCTCCCACAGACGTTGGCCTTCGGCGGCCTCGGCGTCGGTGAAGGCGAACCGCCCGACGTAGAAGGCCAGGGCCCAGCGATCCTCCGCCGGGAGATGCGCGAAACTGGCCATGGCGGTGCCGTCCAGGCCCTGGTCGATCACCTGATAGAGGCCGAACACGCTGCGCTGGCGGGCGCGCTCGACGTCAGCGAAGGCGATGGGCGCGGGATCCAGCCCCTGGGCGCCCTCGCCGTCGGCTCGTCCGGTGACGCCGTGGCAGACGGCGCACTGCTCCTGATAGAGGGCCTGCCCCCGGGCGAGATCGGGTGGGAAGGCCGGCGCCAGCGGGCTCGGATAGGCCGCGAGCAGCGCCGCGGCGAGGGACTTGGCCCGGGCGCCGACGTCTTCCGGCGAGGCTTTGGCGCGGATGCTGCTCTCGAGCGCTGCGGCGTTCCGCGAGAGGTCCGCTTTCGCCTCATGGGCGGGGAGGGCGGCGATCCGGGTGCGGATCTGACCGGCGAACTCGATCATTTCTCCGTATTCGGCAGCGCTGATGACCTGTCCGTTCGCGACGGCGCCGGCATAGTCGACCGCGACATAATCCAGCAAGCGCCAGGCGACCTGGGCCTCGGAGGCGGCGGGGGCTTGGGCGTGGGCGGGAATGGAGAAGCCCAAGGCAAGAGCCAAGAGAAGCGATCGGAGCAGATGACGCATGACGAGCCTAGCTGTGAACGGGTCGCATTAGCATTCGTGCGACGAGGTGTCGCGGCCAATGTCGCGCTTAGGCCGTCGGGACGGCTGCAGGCGCCGGATCATGCAAGACCTCGATGACCTTGCAGGCCGAGACGCGGCCGCCTGCGCATTCGGCGGTCATGCGGGATAGCTCTCCCTGGAGCGCCTTCAGCTGAGAGATTTTGATCGTGACATCGGCGAGGTGGCGCTGGGCGATAGCGTTGGCTTCGCTACAGGGCCTTTCAGGATGGTCGGCCAGATCCAGCAGCGATCGAATGGCGTCGAGGTCGAAACCCAGCTGACGCGCGTGACGGATGAAGGACAGTCGGCGCAACGCGTCCCCGTCGTAAAGTCGCCGATCGCTAGCCGTGCGCGGTGGGACGGGGAGCAGACCGATCTGCTCATAGAAGCGGATGGTAGGGACCTTCACCCCGGTGGCGGCCGCCAGCTTGCCGATGGTTTGCAGGGCGAAGGCGGGAGCATCGGGCATGGCGGGAACCTAGGGGGCGGGATGGTCCGCGACTAGAGGCGGAGGGCGAACTCAACGACCCAAGAAAATCTGGAAGATGGCGATGGCGTAAGCGGCCAAGGTCGAGGCGCCGGTGAGCGCCATGCCGAAGGCCCGGGCCGCCGCGCCTTTGGGGTAGGCGAACGCGAAGGTCACACGACCGAAAAGGTAGAGCGCGACGAGAGCGGGCAGGAGGACGAGCTCGGGCCCCCTCAAGGTGGTAGCCAGGATCAAATGGCCGCCGAAGGCCAAAACCGTCTGCTCCAGGGAGTTCTGCAGGACGGCCGCGGGCGCCGCCAGCCGGGCGCTCGGCGGCGCGTAGGCCGACCCCGGGCGGTCCGCGTCGGAGCGAAAACGCACGCTGGCCACTACGCGGACGCAGCCAGCCAGCCAGAGGAAGATTGGCAGATCGACCCGCAAAGCATACGCCAGCCGCTCGGCGAGCGGCGGCGCTCCGTCGATCCCCGCCCACTGCGGCGGCAGCCCCATCCAGGCCCCGACCAGCACGGCGACGGTCATTGCGATGGCGGCCATCGACCAGATGAGGATGAGCGTCTGCTCCTTGTCGAGCCTCATCATGTCGTGTCCCTCATCCCGGCGGGCGAGCGGGCCTCCGGGCGCAACTGACCTTCCGACCGCAAGCTCACCGCCGAATCTCCACGGCGCCGTCGTCCCTGGCGTTCCGCGCCGACAAGAAGATCAGGGCCGCCACGCCGAGAACAATGGCGGCGTCGGCGAGGTTGAACGTCGGCCAATGCGCCTTGCCGATATGAACGTCGATGAAGTCCGTCACCGCGCCCGATCGGACGCGGTCGACGATGTTGCCCAGCGCCCCGCCGGCCACCAGCGCCAGTGCGAAGATCATGCTTGACGTCGTGAACGGCCGATCGCGACCAGCATCGCCGCCGCGATCAAACCGGTGACCGTTACGAGGAGCCAGCGCCCCGCATCCCCATCGGCCGACAGCAAGCCGAAGCTGACGCCCCGGTTGAAGCCGAGGATCAGGTTCAGGAAAGGACCGAGGTCCACCGGCTCGTCGAGTTGAGCGCGAGCCCAGGCCTTGGTCGATTGGTCCACGACCACGAGGAACCCCGCCAGAGCAAAGCCGAGCGTTCGTGCGAGGCTGGAAGGCAAGGGCGTTTTAGTCATCGGCGCCGCCCACGGACTTGCGCGCTCTGTAAAAGGAAATCCAGCCGTTCGGCGTCGGAGGCGGTGTCGGCCACCAGGCTTGGCGAGAAGACCATTGTCTCTAAACCCTGACGGGTCGGGCATGACATCGACATTGACGTTACCGCCGTCACCGGTTGCATACGGCCAGTTGCTCGCCCGAGAGGACCGTGCCCTTCCACGAGAACTCTGTCACGGCGCCGAAACGGGCCACGACGCGGCGGCAGGCGCGCGGCGCCGGCTGATCAACACCGCCTGAGGCGGTGCAGGTCTGGCCTTCGCAGCGCCAGTTCGCACCATCGATGATGGTGGCGCGGGCGGGGACGCGCGACGCGTCCGCCAGGACCGCGCGTGTCGGCGCGGTTGACTGGGCGACGACGGGGGCAGCGGCGAAGGCGGCTAAGAGGGTGAGCATGGAGAGAACCGTGCGCATTGAAGGCTCCTTTGGTGAGGGGATGAGTCAGGGTCGAGCAGCGATAGGGCGAGCTAGCGGCTTGCGCGCCCTGTAGAGGGAGATCGAGCCGCTCGGCGTGGGAATGACCTTGCATTCCTCCACGCCCTCGAAGCCGACCTCGGCCATGAGGCCCTGGAGAACGCCTTCAGCGCTCGGCTGGGTATTTTCCCGACCGTCGAGCGCCTGGACCTGGCGGAAGAGAAATCGCATCAGCGGAGTGCGTTGCAGACCGTAGTCGGCGATATGCAGCTCGCCGCCGGGCCGGAGGGCGTCGAACATCGCGGCGAGGCCGCTCCGTTTGCCGGCGAGCGGAACCTGATGGAAGACCAGGCTGGAGACGGCCTTGTCCGCCCGGCCGGGTCCGACCAGCGTCGCCGCGTCGTCGGCGTATCCGCGGGCAAAGACGACGGCCAGGCCGCGCTTCGTCGCCCGGTTTCGGGCGCGGGCGAGAATATCCGGATCGGGATCGATCCCGATCACCTTCGCCGTCGGCGCCTCTGCCGCGATCAAGGCGGTGAGCGCGCCTGTGCCGCAACCGACATCGACGAGTGTTTCAGAAGCCCCGGGGGCGATCTGGTCGAGGAAGGCCGATCGCCAGCGGCGCTCGCGCGTCCAGAGCGCAATAGCCAGGTCGTAGAGGCCGCTCAGGCCTGAGTGACCGAGGGCGGGCGTGTAGTCGATCGTCGTCATGCGGCCTCGCGCAGTTCGTCGCGCGACTGACGCACGACCGCCCAGGAGGACTGCAGAAACACCCCGGCCAGCAGAATTCCGGCGATCAGGTCCGGCCACCGCGACGCGGTCAACCAGACGAGGGCGCCCGCCCCGGCGACCACGAGGCTCTGGATCAGGTCGTTGCGGGTGCACAGCCAGACCGAGCGGACGTTGGCGTCGCCGTCTCGGTGGCGCACCAGAAGGAGGGCGGCGATGACGTTGGCGGCAAACCCGAACAGTCCGAGGCCGGTGATCACCGAGCCCTCCGGCGGAGCCCCCGTGACCGCACGCCAGATGGCGAAGCCAAGGATCGAGAGCGCCAGCAAGCCGAGGCTGGCCCCCTTTAGAAGCGCGGCGCCCGCGCGGACGCGAACGCTCCGGCCGATGGCCCAAAGGCTGATCGCGTAGGTGGCGCTGTCGGCCAGGAAGTCGAGGGCGTTGGCGCCGAGCGAGGCGGACCCTTGTGCGATCGCACCCCCGATGATCGCCACGAACGCGAGGGCGTTGATGGCGATCACGGTCACCAGGATCCGGCGGTACGCCGGGGTGGCGCCATCGAACTTCGGCGTGCTGCAACCGCATCCTGCAGCGGGGGTTGCGTCGGGTGTCAGAGGCGTCGACATGGGGAGACTCCGGTGAGAACACCCCCCTTCTGCATCCTCTAGCAACTAGAGGATCAAGCGGAAAATGCGCGAAGCGGACGGTCGACAGCGAGCCATGCCGTTCTGATTGATCTGTCGGACAATCATGGTAAGGGGGCTTATGGGACGTTCCCGATTCCATCGTGGTCTACTGGCGACGCTTCTGGCGGCGTTCATCGCCGTTTTCGGCATGACGTCCGTCGATGCGATGGCCTGTGAATGGCCGGCGGGATCCACAACGGCCGCGACGGTGGTCGTTTCGGAACCGGCGGACTCCCGGCCGGACGAGCCCCGCCAGTGCGGGCCGTTCTGCAGCTACTGCCAGTGTCACCACATCGCCATGACCGCCGCGGACGCGCCTTCGCCTCCGGCCCTGATGCCGGTTCGCAGCGTCTCCAGCCGGGTCGCCCCGGCCGACGCCTTCGTCTCGCGCACGCCGTCCGGACCGGATCGACCGCCCCAAGGCTGACGGGACTGCGCCCTGAGCGGCGCCTTTCACGTCAACCTTTCGGGACATGAGATCATGCCTTCTCCCATTCGCCGTCGGCCGCATCTCGCGGCGGGCTGCGCGCTGGTCGCCCTGGCGACCAGTCTGACCGGTCCCGCCTGGGCCGATCCCGCGCCGAGCTACGAAACGCTTCTGCAGCGTCTCGGCCAATCACCGGCGACGCTTGAGGCCGACGCCTTGCTTGACGCCGCCGAGGCGCGCGTGCGTCAGGCGAGGGTCAGGCCGAATCCGACCGCTGCGCTCGAGGTTGAAAACGCCTTCGGAAGCGGCCCATTCGAGGGCTACAACAACGCCGAAACCACGCTCTCGCTCAGCCAGGACCTGGAATTGTGGGGTCGCCGGGGCGCCCGCGTCGAAGCGGCGCGCGCCGACGCCGGAACCGCCTCCTTGCGGCGTGACATGGCGGGCATCGAGGCCGCGGGACGTCTCGCGCTGGTCTATGCCGAGGCTGAGGCTGCGGAAAGGCGCGCGGACCTCGCTCAGGAGGCGTTATCGCTCACCGTAGCCGATACGCGGGCGGCCCTGACTCTGGTCGAGGAGGGACGTGAGCCCTTGCTGCGCGGTATCCAGGGAGAGAGCGAAGCGGCCGCCGCCCGCGCCGCGCTGGATGAAGCCCAAGCAGAACGCGATGCGGCTTTCGCCCGGCTGAGGGCGGTCGCCACCGCTCCGGTGACCTCCATCGACAGCGGCCTGCTCGACCGCGCGCCCCTGGCGGCGAGCGACGACGGCGCAGCCGGAACGCTTACAGTACGGGTGGCGGAAGCGGATCGTGAGGCGGCGGAGCGCCGGATCGACGTGGAGCGCTTGAGGTCCCGACCCGACGTGACCGCGTCCGTCGGCGTTCGCCGTTATGAAGCCGAAGACGCCACCGCCGTCACGCTGGGCGTGAGCTTGCCGCTGCCCTTGTTCGATCGCAACCGAGGCAACATCGAAGCGGCGCAGGCCGAGTTTCGGGCCGCCGACGCCCGGCTGCTGGGCGCCCGTCAAGAGGCGCAGGCGGATCGTGACGCCGCGATGGCGCGTCTCAGCGCTTCGGCTAGCCGGGTCGCCGCGGCCGACGCCGGCGTCGCCGCGGCCGAGGAGGCCTACCGGCTATCGAGGATCGGATTCGAAGCCGGCCGTATCTCACAACTCGAGCTGCGCTCATCCCGCGCTGCCTTGATCTCCGCCCGCAACGCCGCCGTTGACGCTCGCCTCGCGCGGGTCCGCGCCGAAATCGACCTCGCGCGCCTGCAAGGCCGCGCCCCTTTTGGAACGTCGCAATGAATCACACCTCGCTTCGCAAACCCTGGCTCCTGGGTGGAGCCGCCGCCGTGATCCTGCTTGGCGGCGTCGGGCTTTATTCGGTCTTCGGCCCGGAGCCCGCGCCTGCCGCCGAAGAAAGTGGGGAGGAAGGCCATGAGGCGGAAAGCGGCGCCGCCGAGGGCGTCGTGGTCCTCACTCCGGCCCAGATCCAGGCGGCCGGTATCGCCGTGGTGACGGTCGCTGGTGGCGGAGGCGGCGAGACCCGGTTGAGCGGTCGGGTCGAACCGATGGTCGATGCGCGAGCCTCTGTCGCGGCGGTGATTGGCGGGCGGGTCGAGCGGGTTCTGGTGGCGCCCGGACAACCGGTGCGAACCGGACAGCCCTTGGCCATTCTGGTGAGTGGCGACGCCGCCACCTACCGCGCGGACGCGGAAGCCGCCAACGCTTCAGCGGAGGCCGCGCGTCGCGCTTACGAGCGGGATCAAAATCTGGAGCAGGCGGGCGTCGTCGCCCGACAGGACGTCGAAGCGTCGCGGGCGCAGGCGCTGAGCGCGGAGGCGGCGGCGCGGGCAGCGCGCGCCCGCACGGCTGCAGCCGGATCGCCAAGCGCATCGGGTCGCGTAAGCGTCGCCAGCCCGATCAACGGCGTTGTGACCAGCGTTCAGGTCGGACCTGGTGGCTTCGCGGCCCAAGGGAGCGTGATCGCGGAGGTCACCAATCCCGCCCGTGTCGAGATCGTTTTCAATGCGCCTCCCGCCTTGGCCGCTCAAGTCAGCCCCGGCGTCCGGATGAATGTGCAAGGGGCGAACGGCGAGTTCGCTGCGGTCGTCACCGGGGTCGCCGTCGATGCAAGCGAACAAAGCGGCGCGACGATCATCCGCGCCCGGCCCGTCGACGCAGGCTTGCCTCCCGCCGGCTCGGCCGTCAGCGGTACGGTCGTGACCGGCGCCTTGTCGGATGGTCTCGCCGTGCCGTCCGAGTCCGTCCAGACCGTGAACGGCTCGGCTGTGGTCTTCGTGCAAACGGCGGACGGCTTCCGGGCCGTTCCGGTGCTGATCGGCCGGCAAGCCGGAGACCGAACCGAAATCCTGCGCGGATTGGACGGCTCCGAACGTATCGCGGGGGCCAACGCCTTCCTCCTGAAAGCGGAACTCGCCAAGGGCGAGGCCGAAGACGAAGACTAGGGATCGATCCATGTTCAATGCCGTCATTTCGGCGTCGGTCCGGTTCCGCTGGTTCGTCGTCATCGCCGTCGCCCTCGTCGCCGGACTGGGTCTGTTTGAACTGACCAAGCTTCCGATCGACGCGGTCCCGGACATCACCAACCGCCAAGTGCAAATCACCACGGTCGCTCCCGCCCTCGCGCCGGAACAGATCGAGCGCCAGGTGACCTATCCGCTTGAAACCGCGCTGTCGGGCGTTCCTGGCCTGACGAGCACCCGATCGCTATCGCGCAACGGGTTCAGCCAGATCACCGCCATCTTCACCGATGAGACAGACATCTATTTCGCGCGCCAGCAGGTCGCGGAACGGCTGGCGGCCGCTCGTGAGGGTCTGCCCGAGGGTGTCGAGCCCGCGCTTTCTCCCATCACCACCGGCTTGGGCGAAGTGCTGATGTGGACGGTCGATTATGTGCCGTTCAACAGCCAGAACCTGTCCCGACCCGGCCAGCCGGGTTGGCAAGCGGGGGGCGATTATCTGACTCCCGAAGGCGAACGGCTCGCGACGCCAGAGCAGCGCGCCACCTATCTCCGCACGGTTCAGGACTGGATCGTCGCGCCTCTGATGCGCGGCACCGAGGGACTTGCCGGCGTCGATACGATCGGCGGCTACGTCAAGGAGTATGCGGTTCGACCGGATGTAGCGCGGCTCTCCAGCTATGGTCTTGGGCTGAATGACCTGACCGAAGCGCTCGAACGGGCGAACACCCAGGCCGGCGCCGGCTTCATTCGACGGGGTGGAGAGGCCCTGGTCGTTCGCACGGATGCCTTGGCGGGCAACGTCGAGGATTTGAGGCAGGCGCCGATTGTGAACCGGGGCGGTCTCGTCATCCGCGTCGCTGACGTCGCCACGGTCGAGGTCGGGCAGGGGCTTCGGCTCGGAGCCGCCAGCCGGGATGGCCACGAGGTGGTCATGGGAACGGCTCTGATGATCGCCGGCGGCAATAGCCGCACGGTGGCTCAAGCCGCGGCGGAACGTCTAACCGAGGTCGGCGACAGCCTGCCGCCGGGGATCGTCGCAACGCCGGTGTTGAACCGGAGCGAGCTGGTCAATTCCACCATCGCCACAGTGGCGCGCAATCTGACCGAGGGCGCCCTGCTCGTGGTGGTGATCCTGTTCCTGCTGCTGGGCAACATCCGCGCGGCGAGCATCACCGCGCTGATGATCCCGCTCAGCTTTCTGTTCGCCGTCATCGGCATGAACCACTTCGGGATCAGCGGCAACCTGATGAGCCTGGGCGCCCTGGACTTCGGGCTGATGGTTGACGGCGGAGTGGTGGTGATCGAGAACACCCTTCTGCTGCTGGCTCAACGGCGCGCCCAACTCGGTCGGGTGCTTACCCGCCACGAGCGGTTAGGGGTGGCGATCCAATCCGCGCGCCAGATGGTTAAGCCAGCCGCTTTCGGCCAGTTGATCATCCTCCTCGTCTTCGCACCGTTGCTGCTGCTGGAAGGCGTGGAAGGCAAGACCTTCCAGCCGATGGGCGCCACCGTGATGCTGGCGCTCGTAGGGGCTTTCATCTTCTCCTTCACCTTCGTGCCCGCGATGACCGCGCTGCTCGTGCGAGATCCCAAATCCTCGCACGTCGGACCCGACGGGGAGGTCGTCGAACATGAAACGCGGATCCTCCGCTTCGCCCGCCGGTGGATCGAGCCGGCCATCCGGCAGGCGGTGGCCCGGCCCCAGGTCGTTCTGATCTCGGCGGTGGCGGCCGTAGCGGTCGGCGCGGCGTCCTTCATGGCCTTGGGCAGGGAGTTCATCCCCACGCTCGACGAGGGCGACGTGTCGATGTTCGTGGCCAAACCTCCGGCGACGTCACTCGAACAGTCGCTTCGAATGCAGCAGAATCTCGAACGCGCTCTTCTGGCGACGCCCGAGGTTCAATCGGTTTTCTCCAAGACGGGCACCGCCGAGGTCGCGATCGACCCAATGGGGCCGAATATCTCCGATGCGGTCATCATCTTGAAGGATCGAAACGACTGGCCCGAGCCCGGTCTACACAAGGAGGAACTGGTCGAGCGCCTCGAGGCCACCGCCATGGAGCAGCTCGGAAACGCGTTCGAATTTAGTCAGCCAATCGAAATGCGTTTCAACGAACTGAGCTCAGGCGTGAGAAGCGACCTCGCAGTCACTGTTTTCGGCGACAACTTCGTCACGATGCAGGGCGTCGCGGACCAGGTCGCCGCGGCTCTGCGAGCAACGCCGGGCTCGGCTGACGTGCGGGTGGAGCAGGCGTCGGGTTTGCCGACGCTGACGGTCAGCGTCGACCGGTTCGCCGCCGCCAATTACGGGTTGTCAGCGGCCGATGTCAGCGAGGCCGTATCCGTGGGCGTCGGGGGGGCAGAAGCGGGTCGCATCTTCGAAGGCGATCGTCGCTTCGATGTGGTGGTCCGTCTGCCGGATGACGCTCGCAATGATCCCGCAGCCCTCGCCGCCTTGCCGATCGTCTCGTCGTCAGGCGTCGTCGTACCGCTCGCTTCGGTGGCCCGGATTCAGACCGCCGAAGGCCCCAACCAGATCAGCCGCGAGAACGGCAGCCGGCGGATGGTCGTCCAGGCCAATGTGCGGGGACGGGATCTGGGCGGTTTCGTCTCCGAGGCCCAGTCGCGGGTTGGAGAGATCGACCTGCCGGCGGCCGTGCATCTCGACTGGGGCGGCCAGTTTGAAAATCTCAAGCGCGCTGAGCAGCGCTTCGGCGTCGTCATTCCGATCGTCTTCATCCTGATCGGAGTCTTGCTGTTCCTGGCGCTGGGCTCCTTCGCCGAGGCTGGGTTGGTCTTCGCATGCGTGCCGCTTGCGCTCGTTGGCGGAGCCCTCGCTCTCTTTTTGCGCGGGATGCCGTTCTCCGTCTCGGCCGCCGTCGGTTTCATCGCGGTCTCGGGCGTGGCGACCCTCAACGGCCTGGTGCTGATGCAGGCTATTCGCGAGCGACTGACATCCGGCCTGCCGGCGATGGAGGCGGCGGTCGAAGGCGCCTCCAGTCGTCTGCGAGCGGTCCTGACGACCGCGCTCGTGGCGATCGTCGGTTTCATTCCGATGGCGCTGGCGCACGGGGCGGGCGCAGAGGTGCAAAAGCCCTTGGCCACCGTGGTCATCGGCGGCCTTTTGACCGCAACGGCGTTGACCCTTCTGGTCTTGCCGACCTTCGCCGCCAGGGCGGTCAGACACCGAGCCTCGGAAGGAATGGACGATTGACAGCCTTGAACGCGAAAGACCGCGAGCAGCGACGCACTCTGCTCGTCGTTTTGATCCTGAATGCGCTGCTTTTCGCAGCGCTCGGTATCGGCGGAGTGATCGCCGATTCCAGCGCCCTGCTGGCTAACGCGGTCGACAACGCCTCGGACTCGGTCGTCTATCTGATCAGTTTCCTGGCCGTGGGGCGCGCAATTGCGTGGAAGCGGCGGGCCGCCCGGGTCTCGGGCGTCCTTCTGCTGGTTTTCGCCGCCGGGGTGCTGATCGATGCGGGGCGGCGTTGGTGGTTCGGGGCGGAGCCAATCGGCTGGACCATGATCGGCCTTGCGGTCATCGCCGCGGTCGTGAACCTGATCTGCCTGCAGATGCTGCGGCGGCTGGACGGCGACGATGTCAATCTGCGCGCCGCCGAGACGTTCAGCTTCAACGACTTCGCCTCCAACGGCGGGATCATCGTTGCCGGCGGTCTGGTGCTTTGGCTCGGACAGTCGTGGCCGGATCTGGTGGTCGGAGTTCTGGTCGCTGGCGTCGCGGCCAAGGGCGGCCTGGAGATCTTGGAGGACGCGCGGGGCTCGGAAGCGGACGAGGCCTAGCCCGCTCGCCGACGGAGGGTCAGGCGCCGTTGTGCCGTCCAAACACCCGGGTGGAACCGTCGTTGAGGATCAGCATCGTGGTGTAGGGCTCGCGTCCTGCGGCCTCCATGCCCGGCGAGCCGGCGGGCATGCCGGGGGCGCTCAGGGCGCGAGCAGCCGGGCGTTCACGCAGCAAGCGATCGACGTCGCCGGCCGGCACATGACCCTCGACCGCATAGGCGCCGACGACGGCCGTGTGGCAGGAGGCCAATCGATCCGGGATCCCGTGTCGGGCCCGGATCGGCGCGAGGTCCTCATGCTCGATGACCTCGACCGTCCAACCGGCTTGACGCATGTGGCTGATCCAGCCGCCGCAGCAGCCGCACCAGGGCGTCTTGTAGGCGGTCAACCGATTCTCGGGTGCGGCCCAAGCGGTTCCAGCGGCAGTGAGAGCCGGCGCAGCGGCCAGCAGGACTCTGCGTGACAGGAAGATGGATGACATCGGACTTCCTTGAGAGGCTGACAAGGATGACTCTAGGCGGGGCGCGTCGTCGCCGCGACGTCCGTGATGTCGCGGCGACGACCGACCTTGACCGACCCGGACCGGTCTATTCCGGACGGATGGCGGTGATCTCGCTGGTCCCGCCCTTGATCACCAGGTCGAAGCGGACCCGGTCGCCGGTCTTGACCGTCGCCAGTAGCGCCGGATCCGCCTTGAAGCCCATCGTCATGGCCGGCCAGCCCACCTCCGGAATTGGGCCATGGTCGAGCGTGACGGTCCCGGCTGCAGGATCGACGGCGGTTACGACACCGGTTCCGTGGCCGGTCGTCTGCGCGGCGGGGGTCGGCGCCATGGGCGCCATTGCTGCGTCCTCGGCGGGCGCGGCGGTGTCTGGCGCCGGTTCGGTCGGCTGGCCGCAGGCAGCGAGCAAGGCGGTCGAGGCGAAGGCGGTGAGGGTCAGAAAGCGCTTCAAGGGGTGTCTCCTTGGATTGAAGCAGTGGAGGGGGACGATCGGCGTCTCAGGAGCAGGTAGGCCGCGGGGATCACCAGCATCGAGAGCAGGGGGGCGGTCAGCATGCCGCCGATCATGGGCGCCGCGATGCGGCTCATGACCTCCGAGCCGGCGCCGTGGCCGACCAGGATGGGGAAGAGGCCGGCGAGGATCACCGCGACCGTCATGGCCTTGGGGCGCACCCGCAGCAGCGCGCCTTCGCGCACGGCCTCGGCGACCTGGTCCGGCGAGGGCGAAGGCCCCCGGTCGGCCAGAGCATGTTTGAGGTAGATCAGCATGACCACGCCGAACTCCGCCGAAACCCCGGCGAGGGCGATGAACCCCACACCGGTGGCGACAGACTGGTGATAGCCCAGCAAATAGAGGATCCAGATTCCGCCGGTCAGGGCGAACGGCAGGGTTCCCATGATGAGGGCGGCCTCGTCGAGTCGGCCGAAGGTCACGTAGAGCAGGACGAAGATGATCAGCAGGGTCGCGGGCACGACGATCATCAGCCGCGCCGCGGCCCGCTGCAGGTACTCGAACTGCCCGGCATAGGCGACGCTGACCCCGGGAGAGAACCGCACGTCCCGGGCCACGGCCGTCCTGAGGTCGGAAACGACCGACGCCAGGTCGCGCCCGCGGACGTCGACGTAGACCCATGTCGATGGCCGGCCGTTCTCGGTCTTCAGCATCGGCGGACCGTCAGCGATCCGGACCTCGGCGACCGTGCCGAGCGTGATCTGCTGTCCTGACGGCGTCAGCACAGACAAGGCGCGCAGCCCTTCGAGGCTGTCGCGCAGTTCGCGCGGATACCGGACGTTGATGGGGTAGCGGGCGAGTCCCTCGATGGTCTGTCCGATGGTCTCGCCGCCGATGGCGCCGGCGACGATGGACTGCACGTCGGCGATGTTGAGGCCGTAGCGCGCGGCGGCGGCGCGGTCGATGTCGACATCGATATAGCGGCCGCCGGTCAGCCGCTCGGCCAAGGCGGAGCTCACGCCCGGCACGCCCTTGGCCGCCCGTTCCACCTCGGCGGCGATCCGGTCGATCTCGGCCAGATCGGCCCCAGAAACCTTCACTCCGATGGGGCTCTTGATGCCGGTCGCCAGCATATCAATGCGGTTGCGGATCGGAGGCACCCAGACATTGGCCAGCCCCGGAACCTGGACGGCGCGGTCAAGCTCCTCGACCAGCTTCTCTGGCGTCATGCCCGGCCGCCACTGATCGCGCGGCTTGAACTGGATGGTGGTCTCGAACATCTCCAGCGGCGCGGGGTCGGTGGCCGTCTCGGCCCGCCCGGCCTTGCCGAACACCGTCTTCACCTCCGGCACGGTCGAGATCATCCGGTCGGTCTGTTGCAGCAGGTCCGAAGCCTTGGCCGCCGACAGGCCGGGCAGGGCCGAGGGCATGTAGAGCAGGTCGCCCTCGTCCATACTGGGCAGGAACTCGCCGCCCAGCTGGCTGAGCGGCCAGGCGGTGGTGGCGAAGGCCAGGGCCGCGAGCAGCAGCGTCAGCCGGGGTCGGCCCATCACCCAGTCCAGCGCGGGTTGGTAGGCTCGGGTCAACGCCCGGTTCAGCGGATTTTCCCGCTCGGCCGGGATGCGGCCGCGGATCAGATAGCCCATCAGCACCGGGACCAGCGTGACGGACAGGATGGCCGCCGCCGCCATTGCGTAGGACTTGGTGAAGGCCAGCGGCGCGAACAGCCGGCCTTCCTGGGCTTGCAGGCTGAACACCGGCACGAACGACAGGGTGATGATGACAAGGCTCAGGAACAGCGCCGGCCCGACCTCGGCGGCTGCGTCGGTGACGACCCGCCAGCGGGCCTCGCCTTGCAGACGCTCGTCTGGATGGTCGTGCTCCCAGCGCTCGATATGCTTATGAGCGTTCTCGATCATCACGACCGCGGCATCGACCATGGCCCCGACGGCGATGGCGATGCCGCCTAGCGACATGATGTTGGCGTCCACGCCCTGGACGCGCATGACGAGAAAGGCGGCCAGCACCCCCAGCGGCAGGGTCAGGATGGCGACCAGGGCCGAGCGCGCATGCCAGAGAAACAGGCCGCAGACCAGGGCCACGACCAGGAACTCTTCCAGGAGCTTGGTGCTGAGATTGGCGATGGCCCGGTCGATCAACTGAGAGCGGTCGTAGGTGGTCACCACCTCGACCCCGGCCGGCAGGCTCGCCTTCAGGCCTTCCAGCTTGTCCCGGACGGCGGCGATGGCGGCGCGGGCGTTTTCGCCGGAGCGCAGGATCACGATCCCACCCGCCACCTCACCCTGGCCGTTCAGTTCGGCGATGCCGCGGCGCATCTCCGGTCCGACCTGGATCGTCGCCACGTCGCCCAGCCGGACCGGCACGCCGCCTGCCGCCGTCCGGATCGGAACGGCCCGGAAATCGTCCAGGTCGGTCAGGTAGCCATTGGCCCGGACCATGTATTCGGCCTCGGCCAGTTCCAGCACCGAGCCGCCGGTCTCCTGATTGGCGCGCTGGATGGCCTCGACGACGGCTTGGTGGGTGGCGCCGTAGCCGGCGAGCCGGGCCGGATCGAGGACCACCTGGTATTGCTTGACCATGCCGCCGACGCTGGCGACTTCAGCTACGCCCGGCACGGTCTTGAGCTCATAGCGCAAGAACCAGTCCTGCAGGGACCGCAGCTGCGACAGGTCGTGGCGGCCGGTCCGATCGACCAGGGCGTATTCGTAGATCCAGCCCACGCCGGTGGCGTCCGGCCCAAGCGCCGGTCGGGCGCTCTCGGGCAACCTGGACTGAGCCTGGTTGAGGTATTCCAGCACCCGTGAGCGGGCCCAGTAGAGGTCGGTCCCGTCGTCGAACAGCACATAGACGAAACTGTCGCCGAAGAAGGAATAGCCGCGCACCGTGCGCGCGCCCGGGACGGACATCATTGTCGTGGCCAACGGATAGGTGACCTGGTTCTCGACGATCTGGGGCGCCTGGCCCGGATAGCTCGTGCGGATGACGACCTGAACGTCGCTGAGGTCCGGCAGGGCGTCGACCGGGGTGCTGCGCGCGGCCCACAGACCGGCGGCGAGTAGGGCCAGCGCCGCAAGCAGGACGAAGACGCGGGCCTTGACCGAGGCGCGGATGACGGCGGCGATCACGGTCTGGCCTCGACGGGGGTGAGACGCAGGATCGTCGCCTTGCCGGCCTTCAGCTCGAAGTCGAGGCGGACCCGGTCGCCGACGGCCAGGCCGCGCGTACGGGCGGCGTCGGGAAGGTCGAAGGCCATGGTCATGGCCGGCCAGTTCAAGCTGGCGATCGGCGGATGCGAAATGGTGATTGACCCGGGCGTCAAGGCTTCGACCCGTCCCGTCGTCTGGTGGACTGTCGGAGCGGCCGCCGCCGTCGCGGCGCCGGGCGATCCGATCGGCCGCGCCTCGACCCCTGAGAGGCTGGCTTCGGAATCGATCAGGAACTGGCCGGAGGCCACCACCCGCTCCCCTTCGGCGAGGCCGGCGAGGACTTCGCTCTGGCCGGCGGCCTCGCGGCCGATACGGACCTCGGCCGGGCGGAACCGCCCGCCCGGCTCGGCCAGCATGACCAGCGTACGGGTTCCGGTGCGGATCACCGCTTCGGAAGGGACGACCAGGGCGTCAGTTCCGCCACCGCCGAGGGCGATCTGGCCGAACATCCCCGGCCGCAGCCGGCCGCCACGGTTGGCGAGTTCGACGCGCCCGGTGACCGTGCGACTCTCGCCGGCCACCTCGGGCAGCAGAGCCGTGAGACGACCGGTGAACCGCTCGCCCGGGAAGGCGGCGAGCGTGACGTCCACCATCTGACCGGTGCGCAGGCGGCCGGCTAGGGCTTCAGGAACGGCGGCGTTGAGCCAGACCGTCGACAGGCCGTTGATCTCAGCCAGGGTCGCGCCCGCCGGGACGCTCATGCCAGACCGGACGCCCAAGGTGCGGATCACGCCGCCGATGGGACTGGTGACGGTGATGACGGTGCGCGGCCGGCCGCTCCGCTCGACCGAAGTGATCAGGCTCTCGGGCATGCCCAGCAGCACCAGGCGCTGGCGCGCCGCCTCGATCAGGCGATCGTCGCCGCTGCGCCGCACCGCCAGATACTCGGTCTGGGCCCCGCCCCAGTCCGGGACGAGCAGATCGGCCAGCGGCGCCCCGGCGACGATGATGTCGCCGGGCGCGCGATTGTAGGTCCGCTGCACGAATCCGGCGGCTCGGACCTGGACGACGGCGATGTCGCGCTGGTTGAAATCGACCACGGCGGTGGCGGTCAGATCGTCCGCCAGCCGACCTTGTCGCGCCGTGGCGAAGCGGACGCCCAAGGCCTGAATTCGGGACGGGTCGATGCGGACGCCCGGCGCCGCGCCGGCCTCGTCGGCGTAGCGAGGAACCAGCTGCATATCCATGAAGGGCGATTTGCCAGGTGCGTCGAAATGCTGGTCCGGGACCATGGGATCGTACCAGTAGAGCACGGCGCGGCCGTCGCCCGAGGCGGCGGTCGGCGCCTTGGCGGCCGGCAGCCATCGGCCGGCCAGCAGGCCGCCGCCCAGGCCGACGGCGAGCAACAGGACGGCCGCCGCCGCCAGCCGGGCGCGGGGGGACATGAGGCGGGTCATTGATCGGCGCTCCCATAGATGAGCGTGAGCCGCACGGCGTCGCGGGCCACGGCGGCCTCGCGGTCCAACGCCTCCAGGCGGGCGTCGGCGACGGCGGTGAAGGCTTCCAGCACCTCGCCGATCCCGGCGCGGCCCGCGCCGTAGCTGGCGGTCTCCAGGTCCGCGCGCCGCAGGGCGTCAGGCAGGACCACGTCCCGCGCCCTCAGCCATTGGTCGTGATGCATGACATGGTCTGCGAGGTCGCTCTCGAGCTGAGCCCGCAGCGTCCGCAGCGCGGCCTCGCGCTCGACACGGACCCGGGCGGCGTCGGCGGACCGGGCCGCGATCACCGGAGCCTGTCGCTGGTCGGCGAACAGAGGCAACCTGACACGCGCGCCGACCGAGACCATGTCGCCGAACATCGGGTCGCGTCGGCCGTACTCGACCTCGAACGCCCAGTCGGGCCTTTGCCCGGCCTGGGCCATGGCGACATCGGCGTCGGCGCGCGTGCCCGCCGCGGCGTAGGCCTGCAGCATCGGCAGGCGGTCCAGGGCGGCCCGCAGGGTCGCAGGATCGACCTCGACGTGAGGCGGCGTCCCGGCGGTCGTGGGCGCGGGATCGTCAGTCCAGCGGGTCACCTCAGCGCGCGCCCGGGCCTCGTCGGCCCGCAGGCCCGCGAGTCGATCTTCCAGGGCGGCCCTGAGGCGGACGGGCGCCAGCCCCGTCGCCGGCCGGTCGGCGCCCGAGGCGACGCCGGCGGGGGCGGCCTCCCACAGCGGCTCCAGGGTCGCCAGGACCTCTTCGACCGCGCGGCGCTTGCGGTCGGCGTAGTGCAGGTCGATCCAGGCCAGCCCCGCCGCGAGGCGGACGTCGCGCCGGGCGATGCCCGCCCGGGCCTCGGCCACGCCGATGTCGGCGTCGGCGACCGCGCGTTCGGCGCGCCGCCGCTCGCCGCTCGGCACGCTCTGCATCAGGCCGATGCGGGCCATGGTCATCTCGTCGTCGCCGAAGCGGCCGGCCATCGGACCCGACACCGGAAAATTGTCGACGCCGAAGGTCAACTCCGGGTCCGGCAGTCGTCCGGCCGCGTCGGCGCCGGAGCGGGCGGCTGCGACCTCCAGGTCGCTGGCTCTCAGATCCGGCGCCGACTCGGCCCGGGTCAGGGCCTGGTCGAACGTAAGGGGGTCGGCGAGGGCGGGCCCGGACGCGTGGAGCAGGGCGATCAGGCTCGCCGCGAGGCCGGCGCGGCGCGGCGCGACGCCTGGCGCGGTCGGCCAAATGGGGTTCGACATGGGTCAAGGTCCGAAAGTTGACGAGGCTCGAGCGAGCGCGACGGACGGCGGCGCGACGCCAGACGGCGTCGGCAGTCGTTCAGGGCGTGGCTTCAGGCCTGGGGCTTTGGAGGACCTTGCAGCGGCGGCGGACCGACTCCGTCGCGGTCGGTGTCGGCCGGACGCAGGACGGCCAGACGATGTGGGGGAAACGGGGCGGCCAGCGCCGCCGGGCCGGGGAAGGGAACGGCCAGGCCGGCGCAGCCGACCTTGGCGAGGCAGGCGGAGCTCATGTCCCGGCACGGCGCCTTGGACTTGGAGGACGGGTCAGAAACCGGCGCGGCCGTTTCGGGGCAGTCCGGACAGCAGTCCGACATGTCCATCGTGGTCGCCGTCGCCGGCGTCATCGGGGGCGAAGGGGTCGCATGCGCCGTCGTCTGACCGACGAAGCCGGTCAGGGCCAAGGCGACGAGAAGGGAGCGGATCAGGGCCCACATGCGAACCCGACTAGGCTCCTCACGCCATGCCGAGTCAAGATCGACGGGTCTGGAGCAAGGCCCTCGCCGGCTCCGATGAGCCGAGTTCGGCGATGACCGGGCAGTGGATTCGCCGGCCCGCCTCGCAGGCGTCGACCGCTTGCTGGAGCACACCCCGCAATCTTTGAAGGTCGGCGATCCTGGCGTCGATGCCGGCGACATGCTCGCTCGCAAGGTCCCTGATCTGGGCGCAGGCTTGCAGGCCCGGTTCGCTAAGCGCGATCAGCTTGCGAATGGCGTCGACGCCGAATCCCAGCTCCCGCGAGCGGCGAATGAACCGCAGCCTCTCGAGATGTTCGGGGTCATAGCTGCGGTGGCCGCCGCGGGTGCGGCCCGGCTTCGGCATCAGGCCGATGCCTTCGTAGTAGCGCACCGTTTCGAGGTTCACGCCAGCGCCCGCCGCCAACTTTCCGATCGTCAAGACACTCGCCGACATTTCCGCTTGATCCCGTAGCCGCTACGGGTTGCATCCTAGCGATCGATCGAGCGAGGGAAAGCCATGGACGCGCCAGAAAACAAAAACGGAAACGTTCCGGAGATGGCGGTCAGCGTGTCAGCCGCCGCCGGCGCCGCCGCGTCCCTGTTCGCTTGGGCCGCCTGTTGCGTCCTGCCGCTCGCGCTCTCGCTCGCAGGGGTCACGTTCGCGGGAGCGGCGGTGATCGCCGGGATGCGCGGCTGGCTGACGCTCGTCGCGATCGCGGCCTTGCTCGCAGGATGGGCGCTTCACTGGCGGCGGCGCCAGCGATGTCGCCGCGATGCGTCGTGCCGGCGGCCGTCGCGTGTGGCGTTCTGGCTGCTCGTGGCGGCCACGGTGCTGGTCACGCTGTCTCTGGCCTGGCAACCCATCATCGAGCCGTGGGCGCTGCCCCGCCTGGCGGTGGCCCGATGACGGCCGCGGTGGAGTTGCAGTCCACGCTGGTGTGCCCGCACTGCGGCCACTCTGCGACCGAGACCATGCCCACGAACGCCTGCCTGTATTTCTATGACTGCCTGGGCTGCGGTCGAACGCTCAAGCCCAAGGCCGGTGACTGTTGCGTCTTCTGCTCCTACGCCGACGTGCCCTGTCCGCCGATCCAGGTGGATGGAAAGGGTTGCTGCGCTTAGTCTGGCGCGATGAGCGATCACGCAACCCCCAACCTCCCGTCCCGCGACTTCGAAGCGACCTCGCGCTTCTACATCGCCCTTGGCTTCGTCCAGGGTTGGCGCGACGACGGCTGGATGATCCTGACGCGTGGCGAACTGACGCTGGAGTTCTTCCCCCATCCCGACCTCGACCCGTCGACCAACGACTTCAGCTGCTGCCTGCGACTGGACGATCTCGACACTTTCTATGAGATCTGCAAGTCGACGGGACTCGCCGAAACCTGCTGGGGCCAGCCGCGCCTGCATGCGCCGAGGGTCGAGGACTGGGGCGGCTGGGTGGGCGCCCTGATCGATCCCGACGGAACGCTGCTTCGACTGATACAAAACTGAGGCCGCCGGAGATCCCGGCGCGACAATCGGCCGGGCGCAAAGTGTCCGCGCCACGCCCTTGCGACGCTTCAGGTCTGGAGGCGCGCGACCGCGCCGGCGACGCCGCCGCCAAGAGCTAAGGGCGACGCCCTCGCGCAGGCCAGGGTAAAGCGGCTTCGCCGCCGGCCCGGCCGGTCTCCCCGACCTTCCGCGCAGGCGAAGGGCGTCATGCCAATCATCACGGTCAGGCTTGTGCAGGTCGGGCGATCCCCCTCCGGCCGGTCCGCCCTGGCCCTTGCTACCCCGGTCTCGCCGACGGGCAGGGTTTCAGGCGCGCGGTTCGCGTGCCTGCAACCCTTGCCCAAAGGAGGCAGAGACATGACTGCTCAATCCACCCAAACCGCCCCGACCGAAGCGACCGCGCCGCAGCATGGCGCGGAGGTGATCGTGCCGCTGAACCGGCTCAAGGCCTCGCCGAAGAATGCGAGGAAGACCCCGCACAGCCCGGCGACCATCGAGGCCTTCGCGGCCTCCATCAAGGCCAAGGGAGTGTTGCAGCCGCCTGTGGTCGAGGTCGAGCGGGACGGGGAGGGCGTTCCGACCGGGAACTACCTCGTGACCATCGGCGAGGGCCGCCGTCAGGGGCTGCGGCTGTTGGCCAAGCGCAAGGCGATCAAGCGGACCCATCCGGTGCGCTGCATCGTGGACGCCGAGAACGACGCCCACGAGATCAGTCTCGACGAGAACATGACGCGCGAGGCCATGCATCCCGCCGACCAGTTCGAGGCCTTCCAGCGGCTCGCCGAAGAGAGGGGTTACGGCGCCGAGGAGATCGGCGCCCGGTTCGGGGTGTCGGCCCATGTCGTGCGTCAGCGGCTGCGGCTGGGCGCGGCGGCGCCTGAATTGATGGCGGCCTATCGGGCCGGGGCGCTGGCCTTGGACCAGCTGATGGCCTTCTGCGTCAGCGAGGATCAGAACCGGCAGCGGCAGGTGTTCGAGCAGTTGGGCGAGTATCGTCCCGTCCACGCCATTCGCCGGGCCATGACCGAGGCCAAGGTGGCGGTGGGCGACCGGCGCGTCCGCTTCGTCGGCGTCGAGGCCTATGAGGCGGCGGGCGGGGGAATCCTCCGGGATTTGTTCACTGAGGATGGTGGGGGCTGGCTGGAGGACGTGGTCCTGCTCGACCGGCTCGTCGGCGAGAAGCTGACCGGTTTGGCTGACGAAGCGCGCGGGCGGGAGGGCTGGAAGTGGGCCGAAGCGGCTCTGGAGTATCCCGACCTGTCCGCGTTCGGTCGCGTCTATCCGGTCGCGGTCGAACGGTCGGAGGCTGACGCCGCCGAGATCGCGGCCCTGTCCGAGGAGTACGACGGCATCGTTTCGGAGGCCGGTGACGACGGCCTGTCCCCCGAGGCCGACGCGCGGCTGGAGGAGATCGACAAGGCCTTGCAGGCCTTCGGTCCCGACTTCGCCTACGCCCCCGAGGCCAGGGCGCGCGCCGGGGTCATGGTGATGCTCGGCCACGACGGCCTCGCCCGCTTCGAACGCGGTCTGGTCCGGGCCGAGGACGTGCCCGCCGATCCGCCGTCGCCGTGGTCGGAGGAAGAGGCGGCGGACGACGGTGCGGACGGTGGGGCGCAGGCAGGCGCGGACGCGCCCGACGAGGGCGGAGCGGCGTTGTCGGACCGGCTGCTGATCGACCTGACGGCCCACAGGACCATGGGGCTGCGTCATATCGAAACGAAATCAGATTTCGTTTCGGCGAACAAGTCAGAACGCCTGAGACTGTGGACCGGCGGCCGCAGTATTGTGGACCGCCCGGCTGGGGCGCCCTTCAGGGCGGCGGGCGAGCGGCCGGCTTCGGTCGCCGAGGGGAGGGCGGGCAGCACCGGAGGCCTACGGGGCGAAGGGGGTGACGGTCTAGGGCAGGATAGGCTTTGCGCCGGCAATGTCTGACAGACCCACTCTCCCATGGACCGCCTCACCCTTCGCGTTTCGCCCGATCTGATCCGCCGGTTCGACGCCGCCGCGGCCGGTCGAGGCGGACGCTCGCGACTTCTCCGGCGGCTCATGGACGGCGCCGCCCAGGCGGCTCTCCCGGCGCCGGAGGAAGCACCGGTGGCGGTGCGGTCGGGCAAGCTGACCCTGCGTCTTGGCGAAGCGGACCTGCGTCTCCTGGAGCGCGAGGCGGCGGCGATGGGGCTGTCTCGAACCCAGTGGAGCGTTGCGCTCATCCGTCGCCGCCTGCATGATCGGCCGCAGTTCAGCCGGCTCGACGCTCTGGCCCTGATCGAGGTGCGCCGCGAGCTCAGGCGGATCGGCGTGAACATCAACCAGATCGCCCGCGCGCTGAACACCGCCGTAATGGACGGCGCGGTGCTGGATCTGGAACTGGCGCAACTCGGCGCCTTTCAGGCCGAAATCTCGGCTTGGGTCGAAGCGCTCGGCGAGGCCTTCGAGGGCAATCTCGCCTACTGGGCGCCGGCGTCGTGACCGACTTTCGGGCATCGCGCGGGTTCGAGGAGGTGCTGCGTCCGCCCGTCGAGATCCGGCGCGCCCGGATCACGCCTGCGGTGCTGCGCCCGTCTCGCGGGGATGGCGGCAATCCGTCCGTCCGGTTCGCTCGGGTGGCGCTCCGCGTACCCGAGGTGATGGTGAAGATCACTGGACGAACCCGGGACGGCGCCCATCTGAAGGCGCACCTGGACTACATCAGCCGCAACGGCGCCCTGGCGCTTGAAGGGCCCGACGGAGAGCGGCTGGACGGCAGTGGGCAAGTGCGGGAGCTGGCGCGCGACTGGGCCGAGGAGTTCGCGCTTGAGCCGGGGCGCAGGCGTGACGCCTCGATCACCCTCTCGATCGTGCTGAGCATGCCGGCCGGGACTGACGCCGTCCGCCTGGAGGACGCGGCGAGGGCCTTTGCAGCCGGGACGTTCGGCGAGCGCTTTCCCTATGTCTTCACCTTGCATGATGAAGGCCGCCATCCGCACGTCCATCTGGCGGTGCGAAGATTGGGGCGGGACGGCGAGCGGTTGAATCCCCGCAAGGCGGACCTGCAGGTTTGGCGGGAAGACTTCGCGCGCGCCCTTCGCGACCGGTCGATCGAGGCCGAGGCCACGCCGCGCCGGACGCGCGGCGTGACCCGCAAGGCCGAGCGCATCTCGGTGCGCAAGATGCGCGAGCGGTTCGTGGCGGGGCAGGGGCCGCTGCCCGAAGTGCTCGCCGCCGCCTATCGGGCCGCACTCACGGCGGGCGGCGGCGAAGCGCCCTGGCTGGACGCTATCCGGACGCGTGAGTGGGCCATCCGGCGAGTCTTGGTGGCTGAGGCGATGCGTCTGTCGCGATCGGAGCGGGCAGAGGATCGCGCTCTCGCCGCTCTGGTGGAGCGGTTCGTTCGGGACCGGCCAGCGCCGATGACGCGCGATCAGGCGCTACGGAAGAGAGGCGAGGCGCAACGCGATCCCGGCCGAACTCGTGAACGATAGGCGCCGGCCTTGACGCCCCGTTGGTCGCGTTTGCGAAGTGTCAGAAGTTATCCTATATTTCTGACACTGAGGTCATCATGCAAGTTCTCGCCGATCAGATCATGGAGCGGGCTTCGATGCTGCCGGAAGGCGCGCCGATCGCCGCCAAGGCATTGCTGCATCTGGGCAGCCGCGCGGCGGTGGACCAGGCTTTGTCTCGGCTGGTTCGTCGGGGGCGACTTTTGCGCGCCGGGCGCGGCGTGTACATGCGTCCGCTCGAAAGCCGGTTCGGCGCCCGCACGCCCTCGATCGAAAAGGTTGTGCGCGCCGTGAGCGAACAGCGCGGCGAGGTCGTCGCCTCCAATGGCGCGGCGGCGGCCAACGCCCTGGGCCTGACCACCCAGGTGCCGATCCGCATGGTCTATCTGACCAACGGGAAGAGCCGCACCTTCAGCGTCGGCAAGCAGACGGTGGAGTTCCAGCACGCGCCCGCATGGCAGCTGCTGCTGGCCGATCGTCCCGCCGGCGAGGCGGTTCGCGCCCTGGCGTGGCTGGGGCCGGAGAAGGCCGGAAAGGCGCTCGAAACCCTGAAGCGCAAGCTTGGGCCTTCGGCGTTCGGGGAGTTGGTGTCCGTCGGGCCGCGTCTGCCGACCTGGCTGGCGCGGTCGGTGAGCCAGGCGGCGCATGTCTGACGTCTTCCTGCAGCTGTCCGCCGAGGAGCGGATCGAGGCGCTCGCGACCGCGGCGGCCGAGTCCGGCCGTCCCGCGCATCTGCTGGAGAAGGACGTCTGGGTGGTGTGGGCGCTTCGGGCCCTGTTCGAGGCGCCCCTGGGCGAGGCGCTGGTGTTCAAGGGCGGCACGTCCCTGTCCAAGGCCTATGACGTCATCCAGCGCTTCTCCGAAGACATCGACCTGACCTATGACATCCGTCGCCTCCTTCCGGACCTGGCCGACGCGCCCGAAGACCCCGTGCCGGCGACCCGCGCCGAGGAGCGGCGTTGGTCGCGCGACGTTCAGCGGCTGTTGCCGCTCTGGGTCGAGGGCGAGGTTCGGCCGATGCTCGAGGCGCGGCTGGCCGCCGACGGCGTCGCCGCCGAGGTGCGGATCGAGGGGGCTAAGGCCTTCGTGGACTACGCCCCGACCAGCACCGGGACGGGCTATGTTTCTCCCAGCGTGATGCTCGAGTTCGGGGCCCGCGCGACCGGTGAACCGAGCGCGCCCCGTCCGGTGGTCTGCGATGCGGCCGCTCATCTGCCGGGGGTGGCGTTCCCGACCGCCACGCCGCGGGTGATGGCCGCCGAACGAACCTTCTGGGAGAAGGCCACGGCGGCCCATGTCTATTGCGTCCAGGGCCGTCTGCGCGGGGATCGCTTCTCGCGTCACTGGCACGATCTGGCCCGTCTGGACGCCGCCGGTTTCGCGGGGACGGCGATCACCGATCGCGCGGTCGCCGAGGCGGTCGCGCGGCACAAGGCGATGTTCTTCCGCGAGACCGCCGACGGCGCGGAGATCGACTACGGTCGGGCTGTCGCCGGCGGTCTTCAGTTGAAGCCGGAAGGCGCGTCCCTGGAGGCCTTGGGCGAGGACTATCGCCGGATGGTCGAGGATGGTCTGCTGGAGGCGGACGCCGAACCGTTCGAGGCCTTGATGGAGACCTGTGCGGATCTCGCCCGGCGCGCCAACGCCGCGGCGGCGTGACGATGACCTACGCCGCCATCGAGCAGGAGGCGATCCTGCTCAAGGCCGTCTGGGACATGATCGATGACATGGTCAATTTCGAGATCTTCCAGTATCCGGTGACGTCCCGGCCGACCAATCTGGTGTTCGAGTCCGGCTCGCACAAACGGGTCTTCGCGATCCTTCTGGCGGACTTTCTGGCCCAGCCGAAACCCTCGGCCCTGCCATTCGCCTTCGCGCCGTCGGGCCAAGCTCCGCGCGAAACCGACCGGACCTATCTCTTCTATCTCGAGGCCATCGGCCGCCAGCCGCAACTCGGTCCCGACGCCTCGGGGCTGGCGGCGGCGGCCTCGGCCTTCGCCGACTGGCTGAACGCCGAATGCTACTGTCCGGCCGTCTGGCTTTCCGAACTGGATCTGTCCCTGGACCTGCGTGTCTCACGGATCTGGCTGCTCAAGGTGGTCGGGGACGCCAACAAGCACAACTTTTCACGGCTGGGCGCGCGGGTGAAACAGATCCGCAAAATGCTCGCCCGGCACGGCCATGATGTCGATGAGGGCACGGTTTATCGCACCCTTCCGGACTTCCAGCACTGGTTCTACAGGGACGTCTTCTCCTATCACGCCAGCACCATCGCGGAGTTCCTGGACCAGATCCGGCGGGCCCTGTTCGACTATCTGTCGCCGGAATATGCGCGGGCCTGGCGGCGCGGCGATCGGTTCGACGGCGACTACAGCTTCGACGTCCCGACGGAGATCCGCGATCCTCTGGCGCTCGGCATGTACTGGGACCTGATGAACCTGAAGCGGGGCGGCCTTGCGTTTCCGGCCTTCACGGTCTCGCCCTACCTGAAAAACCAGTTCTAGACAGGGCGCCGCTAACGCTGCCGGTCGCGTTCGCGCGCCGGTTCCCGTTCCGTCGGGCGGGGTCGGTCCGCGCGCGCCCAGGCGGCCTCAATCAGGCGTGTCTGGATCGCGGCGTCGGGGACCAGGCGCGCCACCACGATGGCGGCCTTCGCCAAACGCTCGGCGAGCGCGTCGTGCGCCTTCGCGGTTTCGGCGTCCCGCCGAGGCGACGGACGGTCGAGGCCGGCGGCCTGTCGATCTCGCTCTCGCGGTCGGTGGCCCTGCACATCCAGCCCAAGGGCCTGGGCCTGGATCCAGACCTCGCGTCGGAAGGCCGGATCGCCGGATACCTGGATCCGGTCCCAGCCGCGGTGGCGCGCGATCTTGAGCATGTCGACGACAGCGTCCGGATAGGCTTGGCTGGAGACGAGCGAGCCGCCGCGGTCGCGGAACATCGGTTCGGCCGCGCGATGATCGCGGAAGAAGCGCTCGGGCCGGCCCCGCAGGTCGCGCTCGACCAGATAGCGATCGAGCACCGCTTCGGGCACATCGCCTTTCGCGGTCGAACGGCGCGACCCGGTCGGGCCGGGCGCAGGGCCGAGGCGGTTGGATGGGCCGGCGTCGGGGGGCTTCATGGCTCGCGCTCCAGCACGGCCGCATCGACGACGCGGTCCAGCCAGGCGCCGACGGCGCTCTCATCCGCCCCGGCGGGAGGCGGCGGCAGGCCTTCGACGGCGAAGGCCCGGGCAATGACGTCGAAATCCATCGGATCCTCCTCCGGAACCGGGGGCGATGTCGGCGCGGCGACCGGCGCCAGGTCGGGGGCGGGCCGCAGCCGGCGCTGGAAGACGCGCTCCCGGAAATAGGCGATCTTCCGGCCCCGAACCGGCGGCAGGCCGGCCTTCAGCACGATCAGAGCTGATTGCGGGAGCTGCATCAGCTCCTGGGGCAGCATCAGCGCCCGGCGCTGGTCGGAAACCGTCGTGCTGCGGCGGCCCTGGCTCAGTCCCGTCGGTCGGCTGCGGCTGCGGCCGTCCGTCGTATAGGCGCCCAGCCGATCGCTGAGCTCCTGGGCGATCTTGAGCTCCTTGGGCGCGAAGACGATCTCCACCCCGCAGTTGGTCATCACCTCCTCGGCCACGTCCGGGCCGTAGATGGCCCTCAGCTGGGACGGGCTCTGAAGCACCGCAAGCAGCCGCAGACCGTAGCCGGCGACCCAGGCGAAGGCGTGGGCCAGGACCGGCGCGGGCCCAAGACGGGCGAATTCGTCGAGCACGATCAGGGCGGGCCGGTCGGCGGGGCCGGGCAGGGCGCGGCTGTTCAGGTCGACCAACTGCTGGAAGAGCAGCGCATAGAGCGGCTGGATCCTCAGCATGTTATCCGGCGTGGCGCCCAGATAGAGGGAGAGCCGGCCGCCGCGCAGGTCGCGCAGGTCGAAATCCGAGGCGGCGGTGGCGGCGTCGACCCGGGGATTGAGCCATAGCCCCATCCGGGTGGTGATCGACTGGCGCACCGAAGCGTAGGTGTTCTCGCTGGAGCTGGTGAAGTCGGTGACCGCCGCCACGACCGGGTCCGGCAGCGGGCGACCCTCCCGGTTCCGGGCCGCGACGATCCGGGGCAGTTGGGCGCGGGCGTCCCCTGCGGTCAGCTGGCGAAAGATCTCGCCCAAGGTGAAGGGCCGGTCGGGCGTGGCCGCGACATAGCCGCCGACGCCGATGAACCCGGTTCGAGAAGCCTCCGCCCAGAAGGGATCGGCCCGCTCGTGGACCGGGAACAGCATCGCCGCCATGCGCTGCAGTTCGTCCAGCACCGCGATCGGGTCCGTGCGATCGACATGACCGAGCGGATTGAACCGCGCCGTGCGGCCGTCCCGCGCCAGCGGATCGAACAGATGGACCGTCTGGCCGGCCTCGGCGCGATAGCCGGCCGTGGCGAGGAAGTTCTCGCGTTTGATGTCCAGCACCACCACGGAGTCGGGCCAGGCCAGGAGGTTGGGGATGACCACGCCGACGCCCTTGCCGGTGCGGGTGGGGGCGTAGAGCATGACGTGGTCCGGTCCATCGGCGATGAGGAAGCCGCCGTCGGCCCGGCCGAGAACGACGCCGCGGTCGGCCCGCAGACCCGCGCGTCGCTGTTCGGATCCCGAGGCCCAGCGGGCGGCGCCGTGCAGGGGCCGGCGCCGGGCGAGCAGCGCGGCCGTGACGAGGACGCCGCCGAGCAGAGCCGAGACCGAAATGCCGACAGTCAGCCAGCGCCGCACCTCCGGATCCTGGCGATAGTACCAGAACCATCCGGGCACGCGGGCGGGATCGATGGCGTCGGAGAATTGGCCCAGGCCCATCAGAGCGATGAGGGCGGCGAGAACGGCCAGCAAGACCACGGCGGCCAGACCGCCGACGGCGAAGGCCGCCGCCCTAGCTCCCGGGCTGGCGCTTGCGAACCGGGTCATGCCAGACCTCCGTCACACGGAAACGCCCGTCGACCTTCTTCATCTGGATGACGACGTCGACGAGAAGATGCAGCAGGGCGCGGATGTCCTCGCGGGGCAGGTCGCGCCCGCCCTCGGATTCACGCACCAGCAGGGTGAGTTGCTCAAAGGCGAGGGCGGCGGAATCCGCGTGCACCGTGGTGATCGAGCCCGGGTGTCCCGAGTTGACGTTGCGCAGGTAGAAGAAGGCCGTGCCGTCGCGAAGCTCCTGCAGCAGGATGCGGTCCGGCCGCATGCGCAGGGCGCTTTCCAGAAGCTGCTTCGGGCCGATCCGGGCCAGCCCCTGTCCATCCTTGGAATAGACCAGATGGACGACGTTGCGGTGCGGCACGACGAACTCGCGGGTGTCCTCGATGGTCAGCAGCCGCTCATGGTCCGGGATGAGCTCGATCAGCCCTTTGGCCAAGGTCGTCTTGCCCGACCCGGTCGCGCCGGAGATGAGGATGTTGCGTCGGGCCGTGACCGCCAGGGTCAGAAAGCCCGGCCAGTCGCCGGCCCGGCGCAGACGCATCAGTTCGGCGTCGACGTGGTCCGTGGCGTCCGTCTGAGCGTCCGCGACCGCATCGAACAGGCCGGCGTCCGCGAACGCCTTCAGCCCCAGACGCCGCCGCGACGGCTTTCTCAGGGTCAGGGAAAGGCCCCCGTCCGCCGCCACCGGCGGCAGGACGATCTGGCAGCGCACGTCGCCGGGCAGGGTGGTCGAGCAGATCGGCTGCTCGGGGCCGACGTCCTGACGGGTGTAGGCCGCGGCGGCCACCGCCAGGGTGCGCAGCCAGGCCTCGGTCAGTTCGGGCGCCTCGGTCCACTGCCAGGCCCCGTCCGCCTCGACCCCCACCTCGCCCGGTCGGTTGATGACGACCTCGGTCACGGCGGCCGGTTCGAGGAAGGGGCGCAGCGGCGCAAGGTAATGATCCAGGACCGAGGTGTCGTCCATCAGCGGGACCGCAGCCGATAGACTCCGGCGAAATCCAGGTCCTGCGCGACGAAGATCGACACTTCCGCGCCCTGGCCCTTGCGCAGCGTCGGCGGGATCTCGACCGAGCCCTGTAGGGCGACGCTGGCGGCGTCCGACGGCACGCGCGCCAGGGAGGAGGCGCCTTCGCCTTGGCCTGCGGCGGCGTAAACGCCGTCGTCGACGATGGAGAGCAGCAGCGCCCCGCCGAACCGGTCCCAGAAATGGGTGTCGACCACGCCGTCGAACCCCGACCGGCCGAGAGCGTCGGCGGCGGGCGAGGCGAGGGCGACGGCGACCCCCGTTGGCGTCACCGCCCGGGTCCAGAGCACAAACAGCCGGCGGCGGCCCTGTTGGAGACCGCCGCGGTATTCTCCCAGAACCCGGGTGCCGCGCTCCATCAACACCACGGCGCCGTTGTCGGACCAGACGTCGCGCGGCAGGACGCAGGTGACATAGCCGGGCGTGGTGCTGTCCAGGGCCGTCTGCAGGACACAGGGCACGCTGGTTCCGGCGGTGACCAGCAGATTGCGGTCGGGCAGGCGGCCAGCGCGGGTCTGGCCCACGGGCGTGAGTTGACGGAGCTGGTCGAGCGACGTCGGTTCGCCTAGAGGCGTCGGGGTCGTCGGGGTCGTCGGGGTCGTCGGGATCGGCGGCGGGCCGGGCTGGCGGCCGGCCCGGCTATAGGCGAGCACGGGCGCCCGCCGGGCGCTTTCGGCCAGGGCGCGCCGCTGTTCCGCGGGACCGGGGCCGGAACGGGGCGGTGCTTCACCCCGGGGCGCGACTTCCAGGGGCGGGATGGCATCTTCGTCGCTCAAGACCGGCGCATCCGGATCGAAGGCGGCCTCGCTGAGCAGGGGCGGCGGCTCGCGACGGGCGGGCTCGAACGGCGTCGTCTGCCGGGCGGGCTCGTCGCGACGCGACGGTTCGCTGCCCTCGGCGTCGCCGCGATCCCAACTGGCGATCAGGAAGACGCCGCAGCCGACGGCCAGAGCGGCCAGGGTTATGACCTTGCCCTGCCGTCCGCCGAACCGCCCGGCGATCGGCGAGATCCCGCGATCGCCGGGCGCGGCGGGCGGAGGCGGCGGCCCGTCAATGGGCGGCATGGGATCGGGCGCGGTCATGACCGGCCTCCGAGGGGGGCGCGGTCAACGGCCGGAGAGGCCGTGCCCGTACCCACCGCGACGCCGCGCGCGTCATAGGCGTCGTTGAACAGGCACAGGACCGACTGCCCCCGCCGCAGCCGCAGGCCGCGCGTCACGCCGTGTATGACGACGAACTCGCCGCGGACGTCATAGGGGATAAGCCGTTCCGAGCCGTCGTCGCCGACCTCGAACACGGCCGGCAGGGGTTGGACGCCGGGGAAGCGCAGCACGGTGAAACGGCCGTTGTCGCTGACCTCGCTCGGCTGCAGAGCGGCGTCGCCCTGGGCCGACCAGGCGAGATTGCGGATCCCTTCAACCACGCCGCGCTCCAGCTCCAGCCCGATGAGGCGCTGCTCCACCGCCTCGGCCTGGACGGCCAGCGCCCGGGCCGCCTCGGCTTGGTCGTCGGCCGGGTAGCGGAACCGGACCTGATAGGCGATCGCGGTCCGATCACCGGGCTCGCGGGCGACGAGCTCGAAGGCGTAGTGGCGGATCGCGCCGGCGCGCTCGGTGACGACAAGGAGGTTGGTCGCCTGATGGCGTTCGCGCGGCTTGAGGAAGAGCACCGACCCCTCGGCGGCGACCTCCCAGGCGACGCTGTCGCCGATGGCGGCGTGACGGATCGTCTCCTCGGGCGAGAAGACGATCTGGGTCGCCGTGCGGAAGGCCCCGGCGATCCGGTAGACGGCGGCCGGATCATAGGCGAGCTCGCGGATGCGCGGGTCCTGAGGCGTCTGCGCCGCGACCGGGCATGCGAGGGCGAGGCCGGCGGCCAGGCAAAGGACGGCGAGGGGACGTTTCATCGGATGACCTCCGGATCGGCGCGGTAGGAGGTCACCTGGAAGCCGAGGGGATTCCTCAGCCGGTCCGGTTCCGACATCGGCGCGCGGGTGTAGGTGAAGGCGATGGTGGCGATCCAGTCGCTCTCCACCGTCTGCTGGGCCTGGCGGACCGTTCGGTGGAAGCGGACGTTGGCGACGCCGTCGTTAATGAAGCCGATGGCGCGGATCGAGATGACGGCCTCGCCGTCGCGGCCGTAGACGTTCTGCGGGCTGTCGGGATTGGAGCCGCGGAACAGATCAGCCCAGCGCCGCTGTTCGGCCGGCGCCGACAGAATGGAGACCAGACGGAACGCGTCCTCGGCGGCCGGATCGAGGTAGCCCTCGCGCTGGCGCACATATTGGCCGAGGAAATATTTGCTGACGGCCTCGTCGTAGCGGACCGGCCCGTCCTCGGCCGAGAGGCCACGCACGACGTCGACCGCGCCAGTCGTCCGGTCCACCCGGATGACGAAGGGTTCGGTGGACTTCAGCGGCGTCAGCATCGCCACCGCGCCGGTCGCGATCACCGCCAGACCCGTGGCCGTGGCCGCTATCGACCAGGCGAGCCGGCGCGACCGGAGCGCCGAGGCCAGGCGGTCCTGGTCCCAGCGCCGCGCTTCGGTGAAGTAGCGCTTCAGCTCGGAGGAGGGGACGCCGCTCATGCGCAGCCTCCCGTTCCGGCGTCGGGGCCGGCATCGACGGCGGCCTCGGCCGATCGTGGTCCGGCCTGGGGCGCGAGCACCGAGCCGTGGGGATTGGCCGGTCGCCGGGCCGAGCCGTCGCAGGTCGGCAGGGCCGGATCGCTCTGGTGGGCGCAGCCGCCCAACAGCATCAGGCCGGCGAACAGGAGGGAGCGATAGATCATGTCAGGCGCCTCTCGGTCGGATGGAGCCGCCGCCCCTGGGCGGTTGGCGGCTGGCTTCTTGCGGACCCTGGGAGCGACTTGAGCCGCTCCCGCCCAAGGCCGCGGCGTTGGCGAAGTCGGCGAGGCCAGCGCTGGCTCCGCCCGCGATGCCGGCGGCGATGGCCGGAGTCTGCAGGAAGAAGATCGCTCCCAGCAGGCATAGGGCGATGAAGATCAGCCCGCCGATCATCGGGTCGGCCCCCTGGATCGCGCCCCACTGGTCGCGCACGAGCGACAGGACGAGCTGGAAAATGACGATGATCAGGGCGAACAGGACGAGATAGTTCACCGCCTGGCTGAGCCAGCCGAAGAAGAAGCGGCGGGTCGCGTCGAACAGGGCGCAGGCGATGAAGATCGGGCCTAAGGTGACGAGCAGGGCCAGAGCCAGCTTGGCCACCAGCACCACGCCGAAGCCGAGGGCCGCGGCCAGGGTCCCGATGATGAAGACGGCGGCCGAGACCACCCAGGGGCCCGGATTGAAGGCGGAGCCGTCGCGCGAGATGTCCTCGCCCAGCCAGGCA
Organism: Brevundimonas sp. UBA6550; assembly: GCF_002434505.1. Taxonomy (GTDB): domain Bacteria; phylum Pseudomonadota; class Alphaproteobacteria; order Caulobacterales; family Caulobacteraceae; genus Brevundimonas. Next base: position 181,529 of record NZ_DJKE01000005.1, on the reverse strand, counting down.
GCATAGGCGAAGAACTGGTCGAAGGCCGCGCCGACGCTGGGGGTGTCCGCGCCGCTGACCGCCCGGGTCAGGGCGTTGGGCAGGCCGGTGAACAGCGGCTCGGTGACGAACGTGGAATAGGCGGCCGTGGTCGCCAGCAGATAGAGGAAGGCCAGCTTCAGCGACCGGACCGCGAAGTCCATCACCGGTTCGCTGATCGCGCCCCTCAGGATGGCGACGCCGTAGAGCACGACATAGAGGACCAGAGCGATGCGCAGCGGACCCTCGACTTCGGCGATCACCGACGACAGGCGGTCGCCCAGAAAGACGTTGAGCCGTTCGTCGATGAAGTCATAGCTGGGCTCGAAGACGCGAAAGCTCATCGTCGGGATCCTCAGAAGGCCCGCTCATAGACGCGCATCCGCGCCTGCCGACGCGCTTCGGCCAGGCCCTGACGCGCCGCTTCGCATTCGCGCTCGGCTCGACCGGCGTCGCAGGCCGCCACGATCGCTTCGGCCGCGTCGGGATCGGCGGCGAAGTCTTCTGCGGTCCGCTCGGGCGACCCGCAGCCGACCAGGCCGAGGGCGACGATCAGGGCGGAGCGTCTCACCGGAACGCCCTTTCATAGACGTCCATGCGCGCCGTCCGGGCGGCTTCGGCCCGTTCGCGGGCGCGCTGCTCCTCGAGGCGCGCCTCAGCCGCCTGGGTCAGGGCGAGACCCTGCAGCCGGACCTGCTCATTCTGGATCAACGCCTGCTCGGCCGCGAGGCGGGCCTCGAGGTCGAGGACGGCGCGGGCGTTGGGTGCTGTGTCGAGGGCGGAGCGGAGCGTCTCCAGACCCTGTAGACGCCGGTCCGCGGCGCCGCCGACCGCCTCGCCGACGGCCAGATCGCGCGCGGTGCGCGCGCCGGCGCGTTCGAGGCTGTCGCGGTAGTAGGCCTCCGCCGGATCGAGGTCGCCCGCCGGCGGCGTATAGAGCCGGGTGTCGCGGCGGATGGCGTCGGCGCGGTCGGCCAGGTCGCCGAGCGCGGACAGGTCGCCGTCGGCGGCGGCGCGAAGCGCGCGCATGTCGGGCAGCGGATTGCGCACCGTCGGCAAGCCGAGTTCGCCGGCCAGGGCGTTGACGCCGGACAGGTCGTTCAGGCTGTCGAACAACTGCCGGCCCTGTTCGACCTGGGTCTGCAGCGCCCTCAGCTGGTCCAGCGTCGTGCGCGCCTCCTCGATCATCTGGGCCAGGGCCCGGGGATCGTGGACGATCTGCTGCGCCTGGACCGTCGGGGCGGCGGCGAGGACGAGGGCGGCGGCCGCCGCGGCGAAGGGAATGCGGGCTCTCACAGGAACCTCCTCTGGTGATGGAAGGGGTCGCGCCAGCGCGCGTAGTCGTCGCCCATTTCGGCGCGCAGCCGGTCGAGCAGGGCGGTGGTCTCGGACCGGCCGGACAAGACCGACAGGGCGTCGTCCATGCCGCCGAGATCCAATTCCACCACCACGCTGTCGTGGCCCTGCTTCACCAGGAAGCGATGCGACTCCGGGGTCAGCACCTCGCGTACGAGGCGGAACTCCTCGTGGGTGAGGCCGAAACCGTCGACATAGTCGCGCGCCTGGCCGTGGGCGTTGGGCAGGAAGATTTTGGTTGCGCACTGCTCGAGGATGGCGTGGGCGATCGGGGAGCGCAGGGCGTCGGCCGGCGACTGGGTGCCGAACACCATCAGGGCATTCTGCTTGCGCCAGGTCTTGAGCCCGTCCTGAGCGAGATCGGTGAAGGCCGGGTCGCCCAGCACCTTCCAGAACTCGTCGATGTCGAGGACGAGCCGACGGCCGTCGACCCGCTCGGCGATGCGGTGGAAAAGATACATCATGGCCGGGGTGCGGACCTCGTCGTGGTCGAGCACCTGGGTGATATCGAAGCCGGCGAAGCGGGCCTCCAGGCTGAGGGCGTCGTCGTCATTGTCGAGCACCCAGCCGAGGGGGCCGCCGCGCTGCCAACGCTCCAGCCGGGCCCCGACGCCGCCGGCGTCGCCCTGGCCAAGCAGGCTGCGCAGGGCGGCGATGGAACGACGCTCGCGCGGCAAGGCCTCCAGGGCGGCGACGCCGTGGTCGATGGCGCGCGCCTCGGGCACGGTCAGGGTTTCATTGGGGCGATCGACGAGGGCGCGGACGAGGCGGACAAGGAAGGCGCGGTTGGCCGGGGTCGGCTCGAGGGCCTTGAAGGGCGCGAAGCCCGTGGGCTCGCCGTTGCGCAGGGCGAGGTAGGTCCCGCCGCAGGCGCGGACGAAGATCTCGGCACCGCGGTCCTTGTCGATGAACAACTGCTGGGCGTCGAACCGCTCCAGCTGCGCCAGCATGAAGTTCTGCACCACCGTCTTGCCCGACCCGGACGGCCCGCAAATGAAGGTGTGCCCGAGATCGCCGACATGGAAGTTGAACCAGAAGGGTGAACCGGCCGTGGTGCGCAGCACCGCGACGGCGTCGCCCCAATGGTTGCCCCGGGCCTTGCCGACGGGATGGGCGTGGAACGGCGCCAAGGCCGCGAAATTGCGCGAGGTGATGGCGGCGGGCCGGGTGCGGCGGGCGAAGGCGCCGGGGAACTGCGACCAGAAGGCCGCCTCCAGTCCGAGATCCTCGCGCGCCACCACCAGACCGGAGTCCGCCAGAATGGCCCGCGCCTTGGACAGGTGATCGGCCAGGGCCGACGGGGTGTCGCCGTGGACGAGGATCGACGCCTGGTGCTCGCCCATGACGAAGCGGTTGCTGACGAGGTCGTCGAGCGCCTCGGACAGGCCGTTGATCTGGGAAGCCGCACGATCGCGCGCGGACACCATCTGGTTCTGCTTGCGCTCCATCACCGTGCGGGCGGCGGCCTTGGACAGGAAGGCGAAGGACTGGCTGGCGACGAAGCCGAAGCGGACGCTCAACAGGTCGTCCCACAGGCCCGGACGGGTCGCCGCCGGGTATTCCTTCACGGCCAGGACGCCGGCGTAGCGGGCGTCGGCGACGTCCCGAAGCTCCAGGGTCTCGCGGCCGAAGATGATCCGCACGGTATGGATCGCCGCGCCGAGGTGGCCGAAGACGATCGGAACCGGGGAGCGCCGGCCCGTCAGGACCAGACGCATGATCTCCATCGGCTCCGAGAACCACAGGCCGCCCCGCTCATAGAGGTCCAGCCGGCGCGGCGCGTAGCGGTCGAGGTATTGAACCAGGTCGCGCCCCGCCTCCTCGATCCGCTGGATGTGGGCGATCTCCACCTCGGCGTTCGCCCGGCGCGCCGCCTTCAGCCGACGGGCCAGCGCGGCGGCCCGATCGCCAGCGTCGCGACCGGGGTGCAGGACGAGGGTGACGAAGAGCTCGTTGATCCAGAGCTGTCGCCCCGCGACACGGTCGTCGTAGAGGCCGCCCAGTTCGCCGGCGAAGTCCGAGCGAAATCCCGTCGACCGATCCAGCTCGACCGGACGCCGCACCACATGGTGCCAGACCGCCAGGCGGTCGTCGGCGAGGTTGCGCCAAGCCTGGTTCAGCTTGACGTGCCAGTCATTGAGGTCGCGCGCATCGGCGGTCTCGAAACTGGCCCCGTCGATCTGGAACACCATCATCAGGGCGCCGCTGTCGAGCGCGACCACGGCGTCCGAGACATGCCGCGCATAGGGCAGGTGCGGCCGGGCGTCGGCCTCGCGCCGGAGCCGAGCGGCGCTGACGCTTCCCTCAGCCACGGGACAACTCCACCGGCCGATAGCGCCGGACCAGGGAGAGCGGCGTCACCGAGCTGCCGCCCCAGAGCGCCGCGTTGCGCGACCGGCCCTTGGTGTCGACGTAGACGAACAGCAGTCGAAAGGCGTTGTGGTCGGCTCGGCAGATCGCCCGAAACACCAGATGCAGGCCCGGGGCGACTAGAAGATAAAGCAGGCTGCCGCCGACGAGGAAGACGACGCCCGACAGGATGACGTTGACGCCCATGGCCTCCATGGGCACGCCCAGGATCATCGCCGGCCGGGTGCAGGCCAGGAACAACGGATCCTCGGTCAGGCGTTCCTCAGCCATGCGCGCCTCCCGCTGGCAGACGCGACAGGGCGAGGCCGATGGCGAGGCCGGAGGTTAGGCCGGCGACGATCTGGGCGAAACGTTTGGGCGAGATCAGCTTCAGGCCGAGCATCAGGCCCAGGGCCAGGAGCGCCGTGATCGATCCGATCGTCAGCCAGGGGGGCGGGGCGTCCATCAGGCGCCGCCGGTGATCAGGTTGACGATTTCGGCCGCGCCGAAGACGACCACGATGCCGAGCACCACGATGGCCGCCCGTCGCAGATCGAACAGGCCGAACATCCACAGGATGCCCACCACCACGACCGCCAGGACGGCCAGCAGCCGGGCGGTGTTGCCGGTGAGCATGTCGACGACGTTCTGCAGCAGACCCTCGACATTGGCCGAGGCGAAGGCCGGCTGAACCAGGATGAGGCTGGAGGCGAGGGCGATGGCGCCGGCGGCGCCGAGCCTGCGAACGGTCGCGGGGGCGGTCATCGTGAAATCTCCCTGTCCGGGGTTGCGGTGAAGGTCAGGACGAGGCTCGTCCGGGCGCGCGAGAACACATCCCAATCCGGCGGCGGCGATGGCGGCGAGGGCTGGGGTGGTGGAGCGTCAGCGAGGGGTTCGACGGGTCGCAGCACCTGCAGGCCGAGGGTGGCGGCGGCGGCCTCGACCCTGGCGACGTAACCGTTGCGGAAGCCGCGCTCGGGATGGCCGGTGTTGTAGCGGGAGAGGGCGACCCTCAGCGTCGTCTGACGATCGACTCCCTCGACGGGACGGTATCCCGCGCGCAGGACGGTCCCGGCAGCGGCGAGGTTGCGGCACGGATCGAAGGCGGCCTCGACAGAGAGGCCGAGCCATCCAAGATTGTCGCTATTGATCTGGGCCACGCCGAGATCGAGGTTCGCGCCCCGGGCCAGAAGGCTCCGCGCCACACGGGCCGCCTCGGTCGTGTCGCGCGGCGCACGGGCGGGCCGGGGACCGCGGTTGACCCCTATGGCGTTCGGATTGAAGCGGCTTTCCGCATAGGCGACGGCCGCCAGGGTTTCCGGGGCCACCTGCGGGGCGCAGGCCTGGGACAGGCTGAGGATCAGGGCGAGGTCCAACAAGGCGGGCTCCAACGTGAGCCCCAAGCAAAACCGATGAGTCCCGACGACCGCGACCCGCGACCCTCCCGCCGGGAATCTACGGTAGGAAGGTTCGCGGTTCCGGCGGCCGCTGCGCGGCTGCCAGTTGCGCCACGGCCTGTACGCGGGTCCGGACGCCGAGAATCCGGCAGGCGGCCATGAGATGCTCGTCGACTGTTCGGGGCGACAGGCCGATACGATCGCCGATCATGGCGGAGGTCAGACCCAGAGCCGCCAGGCCCAAACATTCCCGTTGGCGAGCCGAAAGACGGTCGCAGGAAGAGGAGGCGGTGATGGGATGAGGCGTGACGACTTTCATCCCCGAATCCAACCGCGCAACCTGTCCCGCGCGCCAGTCCGCGACTCTCGGACCGCAAGTCTACGACCGTGGAGGAAGGTGCTAGGGGCCGTCGCCGGTCCCATCGTCCCGGGCGGGCGCTATCAACCGTCCGCGGCGGTGTTCAAGCCAGGCCTCGGCTTCGGCGTCGCGTCGAACGGACTGATCGGCGAGGTCCTTCAGGGTTCTAGTGAAGGCGTTGATGATGGTGCGGGCGTCCAGATCGCCGATGGCGTCTCCGGCCTCTTCGTCGAACTCCTGCAGCGCCACGGCGAGGATTGTCGCCAATTTGTTGTCGGCGCACCGCAAGGCGAAGGCGGGTGACCCGAGGGCCAGGGCGGCGAGGATCCCGTGCGGATCGCTCTCGGTGACTTCGGCAAAGCGGTGAATGCGCTCGAGATTGATCCGACCGGCGCCGGACTCGAAATGCTCATAGGAGCGCAGCGCCATGTTCATGCCCTGGGCGACGTCCGCGGCCCGCATCCGCCGGTGGGACCTGATCAGACGCAGGCTGGAGGAGAGCACCGCGTTCGCCGTCTGGGTGTGTCGGGCGTCCATGTCTCCAGTTACTCCCTCGCCTTCGGCGCTACACGACTACGAAGCGAGTGCACCCCTACAGGTTGAAAAATGCCTTAGCGATGCGTCAAATGAAAGCCTAGAAAGATCAACAGCATAAAAGCTACGGATACCACGCAACTTTCTTGCGGACATCAGTATAGGAGGCGCCCATGACGCGATCACCCCGAAGCTTGCCGGTCGTCGATCTGCATTGCGGGCGGGGCCGCAGGCGGTCGTGAGGCAGCGCGATCCCTTTGGCCAGGCGCTTGCCAGCCTGCGCGCCGCGCTCGAGGATGGCCTCGCGCCCGGCCAGCATCTGTCCGTGGTCGACATCGCCGCGTCGCTCGGGCTGAGCACCAGCCCGGTGCGCGAAGCCCTGTCCCGCCTGTGCGGCGAAGGTCTCGTCGAGGATCGCCGCGGTCTGGGTTATTTCACGCGCGCCACCCCTCTGGAGGATGTTCTGGGCCTCCTGGACCTGGAGGCCGCCCATGTGCGTCTTGCGGCGCTCTGCGTGCCGGCCGCCCAGCCTCGGGACGGCTCGGACGCGGCGGTCGAGGCGTGGATCGACGACCTGGCCGACGCCTGCGACAATCAGCCCTTGGTCGAGAGTCTCGTTCGCGTGCGGCGTCGCCTGGCGCCGCTCAGACGCCTGAATGGTCCGACCAAAGCCGCCGGTCCTGTGCCGGGGAGCGACGTCGAGGCCTACTACGCGCGGTGGCGGACCGCCGCCACGGGGCTCGCATCCCGGATCCGACGGATCGATCCAGATCAGTCGAAGTATACACGAAATATAGTTTGAATCGATTTGCTTTCAGGCGCTGATGGTTCGTCGTCGACGTTTTGTCGGCCTTCAAAACAGGAGACGACCATGACCAAGAGCACCTCGCGCCTCGTGCGCCTCGGGGCTGCCCGCACCCTGACCCGCGCGGTCTCGCGCGGCGAATTCGACGAGCTGAACCCGGTGCTGAAGTACACCATTCCGCCCAGCGAATGATCGGACGGGCCGCTTCGGCGGCCCGGACGTCCGGGCCCGGCCTTGCCCCGGACGCCGCACCAAGAGGCCATCCTGACATAGGAGAGGGATCCATGAAGATCCAAACCGCGACGCGAGTCCTGCGTCTGGGGGCCGCCCGTCGGCTGACTCGGGCGATCCTGATGGGGCCGTTCACCGAGTTGAACCCGGCCCGTCACTGGACGATGCCGCCGGAATGAGCCCAGGGGGCCGTCCGTATCGGACGGCCCCGCCGGGGCCTGCCGCAGAGCGGACTAGCCGAATTTAGCCGCAACAAGGAAGGGTCTAGGAATGGCCGATGCGCTCCGCGCCGATGACGGTGACTGCGGCTGGCTCGCCGAGGGAATTCACGCGGTCCGCGTCGGTGAAGATCTAGTCCTTCTCGATCTCGCCGCAGACGCCTATCTGTGCCTGCCGGAGTGCGGCGATCTCCGGATCGAAGGACGGCGCGCTCTGGGGTCGATGGACGATCTTCTTCGTCTGGCCGCCGAGGAACTGGTGCATCCGACGTCGGCGCCGGACGACCGGGTCCCGCCGCCGGCTCTGCGGTCCGCGCGCCTTCCGCCCGCGCCGCCGATCCGGCCGACCCTGCGGGACCTCGCAACCTTCGGCGTCATCTGGCTCGACGTGGTGCGGCGCCGGCCGACGCTCCTTGACCTTAGCCGGCGATACGCCCGGCGGCGGCGGCGCCGGTCGGATCCCGACGCGCTCGCCGCGCGGGTTGAAGTGTTCCGTCAGCTGCTGCCGCTGGCGCCTTGGACCGGCGCCTGTCTTCTCCAAGCGGAACTGCTGCTGCGTTTCCTCAATGCGGCGGATCTCGACGCGGACTGGGTGTTCGGGGTTCGCACGTTCCCCTTTCTCGCCCACTGTTGGCTACAGATCGGCGAACAGTGCGTCAGCGAGGCCCCGGAGACCCTGACCGTCTACCGGCCGATCATGGTGATCTGAGATGGGAGCGGACTGCGCGATCATTCTCGTCGGCGACGACCCGGCCGCGCTCGACGCCTTGGTCGCGCCCGTTCGGCAGCGCCTGAGCCGGAACGGCTGGTCGCGCAAGTCCCACGATCCCTTCATCCAGGTGTTCGCCCCGACCAGCGGGCGGCTCGAGGTCGCCCGGGGGCTCGACGGACACGGCGTGGTGATCGGCGAGGTCTACGACGGCGAGGGGCAGGCGCTGCCGTTGCGAGCGCGAGGCGCCTTGGGATGCCGACGTCTGGACGCGGCGCGCGCCCGCATCGTCTGCTCAGACCATTGGGGGCGATACCTTCTGGTCCGGCGGGTCGAGGGGGATGTCGCCGTGATCCGCGATCCGTCGGGCGCGCTGGATTGCGTCGTCTGGCGCAAGGCTGGGGTGACCCTGATATCGACGAGCGCCGCAGCCGTCATCGATCCCTGGTTGCCAGACGGGATCGCGCTGGACTGGGACGCGGTCGCCGCCTTGGTGGCGCGCCCCGGCGAGCACCGGCACCGGCTGGCCTTGACCGGATTGCAGGCCGTCGCCGGAGGCGAACTGCGGGTCGTCGGGGAGGGCGTCAACCGGGCGCACCAGATTTGGCGACCCGCAGAGGTGTATCGCGACCGGGCCTCGCGTCCGGAGCCGGACCTTCGAGGGACAGTGGAACGGTCCGTGCGGGCCTTGGCGGGCGACAGGCGCTGGATCGCCGAGGTCAGCGGCGGCCTGGACTCCGCCATCGTGGCCGGCGTCATGACCCTCGACCAGCGCCGCAGCGTCGCTGAATGGGTCAATCACTACGTCGATCAGCCCGAGGGCGACGAAAGGGCTTACGCCCGCGCGGTCGCAGGGCTGCACGGCTTCAGCCTGACAGAGGTGCGGCGCGACGGCCTAAGGCTCGACGCCGCCCGTCTGGCCGCCTGCGCCGAGGCCTTCCGGCCGGCCGCTAACGACATCGATCCAGACTACAACGACGACATCGCCGACCGGATCGAGGCGACGGGCGGATGGGGCTCGCTGACGGGGCAGGGCGGCGACGCGGTCTTCTTTCAGATGCCCAGCCTGCTGATCGGACTGGACGAGATCTGGGAGCGGCGAGGTCGGGCGCGGTGGACGGTCCTGCATCGGCTCTCGCGCTGGCTTCGGCGCCCCCTGTGGCCGACGGCGTTGGTCAAGGACTGGCGCGAAGAGGTCCGCCATCGGGCCGGCTGGGAGCATCCCTGGCTTGACGATCTGGACGGCGTGCCACCGGCCAAGGCCTTGCAGATGTCCGCCCTGGCCTTCTGTCAGACCTTTCAGGGGCCGGCGGTTCGCAACCGTCTCGGTCCCTGCATCAATCCGCTGCTTAGCCAGCCGGTGGTGGAGGCGGGGCTGGCCCTGTCGGCGGTCGATCTGACCTGGGGCGGACGCGACCGCGCCGCCGCGCGCGCCGCCTTCGCGGACGTCCTTCCACCTTCGATCCTGGATCGTCGCTCGAAGGGCGAACTGGGCGCCTACTATGGCGGCGCGGTCGCCAGGCATCTCGACTTCCTGCGTGATTATCTGCTCGGCGGAGCCTTGGCGGAGGCGGGGTTGATCGCTCCCGGCCTCGAGGACCGCCTCAACCCGCGACGCCCTGCTGTGGCGCGGCGGGCATTCCCACCTGCTCAGTCTGGCGCTAACGGAGGCCTGGGTGCGTCGCTGGCGCGAGCGGCTGGACTGTCGGATCCCCTGAGATGCCGGTCGAACCAATCCCGGACCTGGTCGTAGTAGAGCCGGATGTTGCCCGGGCTCTGAACGCCGTGGTCCTCGCCGATCAGCAGGGTCAGCGCCACAGGGCGGTTCAGACGGTGCAGAGCGCCGTAGAGCTGCTCCGACTGCCCGAGCATCAAGTCGTACTCTCCCACCACCAGAAGCGTCGGCGCGGTGATGCGGTCCGCCTGCTCAAACGGACTGTTGCGGCGATACCGGTCCGGGGCCCGCCAGTAGGCGTCGCGCATATCGGCCTGGCCGGATTCCAGCCAGCGGGCGCTGGCCGTCGCGGCGAGAGAATGCCCGCCTTCCAGCCGCAGGGTCGAGCCGACGTCTCCGATGACCGTCGAGAAATTCATCGGCCCGTTCAGCGCCACCACAGCGTCGAAGCGAGGAGACTGGGCCGCACTCATCACCGCCGACCAGGCGCCGAAGCTCCAGCCCCACAGGCCGATGCGGTCCCCATCGACCAGCCCTTCCTTCGCCGCCGCATCGACGACCGACAGGATACGCTGGGCGAGGCCATCCGCCGGTTCCGGAGTTGCGGGGAGGTCCGGGATGAGGATGGCGTAGCCCGCCGCGACCATCAGCTGGGGCGCAAGGGACAGGCTGGTAGACTCCCGCCGCATCCACCACGGCGGGGCGGGGTAGGCCTCGCCCTGATAGGGCACCACGATCACGGGCGGCGGCACCATCGGGTTCGGCGGGGGGTAGAGCCAGCCGTTCGCGCCGCCGACGCCGGTGATCCGTCGGGGCGCCGCGACCGCGATCCGGTCGAGTTCGGGGTTCAGCCGCCAGACCACCTCCCGGCGTTGGCCGCGCTGCAGGCGAAGTACGATGGGTCCCTCCTCGGGCCCACTCCGGTCGAGGCCGATCTTTCGGCTCCAGCTGATCGCGGCCCCGGGCGTCGCCTCGACGCATCGGGACTCCGCCTCAGGATCGGCCCAGACCTGGCACAGTCGCCCGTCTGGACGCGCGACCACGGCGAAGGTCGCCTTCAGCGGACCGCTCTGCGCCCGCAATCCGAAGGGACCACGGGAGTTTACGACCGACGCGGCGGTCCCGAGATCGGCGAGCTCGCCGCTTGCGCCAAGGCGCGTGACGCGACCGCCGCTGGTGAACAGAACCGAGGAGCGACCCTCGGCGACGAGCCGGGCGTCCGGAGACAGGCCCGTGAGCGGCAGGCTGTCGGCGCCGGCGACGAACCAGCCCTCGCGGGACCCGGAGCGGCCCTTGAAGATCGGGACGCCGCCCAGCCAACCGCCCTCGGCCGTCGCCATGCCCTGGAAGTCGATCGGCGTGATGGGGTGCGCCCCGGCCGGGGTCACGTCCCGCGTCGCGCCGTCCGGGGCCACGGTCAAAAGCCGGGCCGGTTCGTCGCCGATCGTCGCCACCAGAAGGGCGTCGGAGGCGGGCGACCAAGCCAGCAGGCTCGTCGAGATGTTGCCGGTCTCAGGCGGCCGGACGGCGGCCCCGGTTGTTAGATCAACGATCTCCAGCCCCCGGGCGCGGCGCACCTCGCTCGCGGTGTCGGCGGACGGCGGCGACAGGAGGGGACCATCCAGGAGCATCGCGGCGTATCGTCCGTCCGGAGAGGCCTCGAGGTCGAGGAAGGGACCGTCGGCGATCGCCGCGGCCTCCCCGGTGACGGCGTCGATCCGCCAGAGGCGTCGCGGCGACAGGGCCTCGGGCGGTCCGTCCCCGCCCACCGTGATCGCGGCCGGAAACCCAGCCGTCGCCGCCGCCCTCAACGCCAGCAGACGCGCCTGTTCCGCGCGGGGACCGGCCAGTCTCGGAGGAAGCGCCCCGTCCGGCATGCCAAGAACAACGAGGGTGTCGTCGGTTAGCCATTCCAGGGACCGGCCCCACAGGCCGAGTTCGGGCGCCACCTCAGTCCAGACCACGCGTCCGGTCGCGAATTCGACGATCCCGAGCCGCCATTCGTCGTTCCGAAGCCGAAGCACGGCCAGACGCCGGCCGCCCGGCGAGAAGGCGCCGAGGGAATAGCCGGTGTCTTCCGCCATCGGCAGGAGCGGTCGCGGACGGCCCGGGGCATCGAGGTCGATGCGGTAGAGCCGGGCGTACCGGTTGGCGCCTTCGGCCTCCAGATCATGGCGGGGAAGATCGCCTCGGGCGCGCCGCTCCTCAAAGACGGCGACCGCGCCGGACGGATCGATGGCGACCCGTCCGAAGCTCTCGAGCCCCAGAATGACATCCACCGTGAGCGGCTCTTGCCGGGCCAACGCCGGGCACGCCGTCGCGAGCAGGCCCGCGAGGGCCAAAGCGACCGTGCGCATGGACGATCACCAGCGCTTGACGAGCTGAAGGGAGATCTGCCGGCCCAGCACATTAGTGTTGGCGGCGTCGTAACCGATCCCCGCCGGCGCATCGTAGAAGGGCGGCTCCTCATTGGTCAGATTGAGCACATTCAGGGTGAGCGAAAGACCTTCACCCCATCCGTTCTGAAGGTCGTAGCGGACCTGGCCGTCGATGGTGATCCAGTCGTCGATCCCCCGACCGTTGACCCGATCGCGTCCTCCGCTGACATGATTGAGGGCGCCGCCGAGCGTGAGCGGACCCCGGAGCCACTGGGCGCCGAAGCGGCCCCGCCAGCGCGCCGGAAAGTTCGGGGCGCCGAGCAGGTCCTCGGTTGGGGATGCAGCGGTGACCGTCCGGTCGTTGGTCAGGAGATGGGTCACCGTCGCGTCGAGCGAGATGTCGTCCGAGCCCAGGGTGAAGCGATAGCGCGTCGAAAGGTCGAGCCCTTCGACCTCCAAGGCGGAGGCGTTGACGTACCGGTTGTCGATGACGGCGCCGTAGGCGGTCGCCGGGAAAACGTTCGGATTGAAGTTGCCCGGGTGGCTGAGAAGAGACTGGACATAGGCCAGGTCGTCTGCGTTGGAGCCGGGACTCACATAGCGGATGAAGGGGGCCAGGGTCGGGTCGTTGAGCGCGTTGATCAGGTTCTCCGCGACCAGGTTCGCGATCCGGTCCTCGAAGGTTGTCCGAAACCAGCCGGCCTCGATTCGCAGCCCTTCGGCGGCCGCGGGCGTCCAGACGAAGCCCGCCGTCCACGACTCCGCAGTCTCCGGGATGAGGTCGGGGTTGCCTCCATACTGGACGATGCTGATCACATTGGAGCCGGCGCGGTCCAGGAAGACCGGGCCGAGCCGGTAGGCGCTGTTCAACTCCCTTAGCGACGGGGCGCGGAACGAGGTGCCGTAGCTGGCGCGCACGAGCAGATCGGGCGTTGGGTTGTAGAGGACGCCGACCTTGGGATTGCTGGTCTGGCCGATCCCTTCATGGTCCTCGATACGACCGGCGAGCGACAGCTCCAGTCGCTGGAGGCCAGGCCTGGCGTTGTCGGGCCCCACGAGCGGGGCGCGCAGTTCGACGAAGGCGGCCGAGACATCGCGCTCGAACGTCGTCGGGGCGGCGATGCGCGGCGCCGCGCCGGAGATGAAATTCTCGCCGGAGGTTTCGAAGCGCTCCTGGCGATAGTCGAGGCCCACCGCCAAGCGCAGGTCGCCGCCCGGTAGGGCGAAGAGGACCCCGTCGGCCTTGAGGTTGAAGGAGCCGACCGTGCTGATGTTCTCGGACCGCAGGTAGCCGGACCCGATGAAGGCCAACAGGGCCGAGCTATGGACGGCGGGATCACCATAGGGGTTGAAATAGCCGTCAACCGCCGGGTTGAAGGGGGTCGATGGATCGTTCGGCGTGGCGCCCAGGGCCTCGTCGAGCCTTGTCGTCTGCACCCGGTTCGAGGCCGTGAGGCCGGTGGTTTCGCGACCACCGCTCAGATAGGCCGCCAAGTTCCAGCCGGCGAATTCGCCCGTGATCCCGACAGCGCCGCCGACGCTGCGGGAGAAGCCTTCATCACGGCCCGGTCCCAGGTCGTTGATGAAGGAATAGGCGATCTCCTGGTACGGCTCGCCCGCCACCGGTACAAAGAAAGGGTTGTCCGGCGTCACGAACAGAATGCCGATGTCCGCCACCGAATCCTGGCTGTAGGTCCGGTCGGTGTAGCGAAGGTCGCCGTCTAGGCTGAAGCCGCGTGGAAGCTCCTGCCGGCCCGCCACGAACAGGCTGTGCCGGCGCTGGTGCGGCAGGCTCCACAGGCCCTCCATCTGGTTGGTCAGATTGACCTCGCCGGGGCGAAAGTCTCCCGGCGTGAGGCCGACGCCGTTCTGGTTGCGAGGGATGGCGTAGACCGGTTCATAGGATCCGCTGACCGGATCGAACGCCATGAGGTTGCCCGGGGCCGCATAGGTGAAGCGCCAGTCCGAGCCACCCAACGGACGCAGGTCCGCATTCGCAGTCGCACGACGGTCGGCAGCGCGCAACTCGCCCCGGTCGTGGAACTCATAGGCGGCGATGAGGCCGCCGCTCGACCAGTTGAAGCCGCCGCTGTGGGACAGCAGCGTCTCCTCAGCCCCGCCGTCGCTCGTGCCGCCGACGCGCAGCCGGGTCTCGGCGCCGTCGAAGCGAGACTTCAGGATGATGTTGACCACGCCGCCCACCGCGTCCGCGCCGTAGAGGGCCGAAGCGCCGTCGAGCAAAACGTCCGCCCGCGCGATCGCGCTGCTGGGAAGATTGGAGATGTCCGAGAAGTCGCCGGCGCTGCCTGTGCCCGCAATGCGCCGGCCGTTGACCAGGACGAGGGTCGCGTCCGCGCCCAGACCCCGCAGGTTCACGCCGGTCGCATAGGCCGAGTTGCGGCTCGTGCGGTCCGCCCCCGTACCGGCCGAGCCCTCATAGGCGGCTCCCGTGAAGTTCTGGGGCAGGGCGGCGAGCGTCTCGGCGACCGTCGCGCGACCCTGCCGGGCGATGTCGTCCTGGGTAATGACGGTGACCGGCGAGGGACTGTCGGCGCCCCGCAAATAGGTGCCTGTGACCACGACTTCCTCAAGCTGGGTGGGCTCCGGTTCGGCCTCGGCGCGGGCCGAGGGATCCACGAGCACGAAGACCGTCGGACGGCTCCGGCGATAGGTCAGGCCCGTCCCGCGCAGGAGCTCCCCGAGCGCGGCCTCAGGCGTGTAGTCTCCAGTGAGGGCGCGGGCCTGTCGGCCGGTCACGAGAGCGCTGGGATAGAGAATCTGCAGACCGCTCTGCTGGGCGAACACAGGCAGGCTGCGCTCGAGCGGACCGGCTCCGATGCTGAACGTCCGGACGGCCTCGGTCGATTGCGCGATGACCGGCGTCGCGACACCCAGCATGAGCGCTGCAAGCGCGGTTGAAGTGAACTCTTGACCCATGATTTCCCCCTCTTTTCTACCCGCGGCTTTGCGGGGCGGGGAGGAGACGTTGGGTCGCGGTGCGTCCCCTAAGTCCGGACGCAGATTATTTTCACGCCGGCCCCGAGAGGATCAGATGGCCGTCGGCCGCCGTGACAGCCTCTAGGTGATAGAGGTCACGCAGCGCGGCCACGAAGCCGTCAATATCCCCGGCGTTGAAGACGCCGCTGACGTGGATCGACGAAACGCGTTGATCGCGAAGCTCGATCGGCTTGGCGCTGTAGCGGTTCACCTCCGCCACGGCCGCGGCGATCGGCGTGTTCTCGAACGTGAGCCGCCCGTCCGTCCAACTGGTTGCGGCCGGGACATTGACCGCGAGCACCCGGGGCGTCGGAGCCGAGGTGGTGACCTGCTGGCCGGGCGCGAGGGTCCACTGGGCGGTCGCTGAAGACGGCTTGTGGACGTCGACGCGGCCTTCGACCAAGACGACACGCGCCCCTGATTCGGATCGCCGGACATCGAACCGCGTGCCGATGGCGGTGACTTCGGTGTCGCCCGCCTGGACGAGGAAGGGCCGCGCGGCGTCGCCCTCGACCTCGAACATGGCGCGTCCGGCGGCGAGCGTGACCAGGCGACGGGCGTCGGTGAAGCGAACCGTGACCCGGGAGTCCGTGTCGAGGATGATTCGGGTGCCGTCTTCCAGCCGCACGGTCCGTTGTTCGCCGATCGCCGTGGCGTAGGCGTCCGGCCGCTGCAGGGACCACCAGGTCAGGCTTCCGGCGCCGATCACAAGCGCCAGCGCGCCCGCGACGCCGAGCGGGATGAGACGGCCGGTGTCGCGCATGCGGCGACGCGGGCGCGCCTTCTCGACCCGCCCCAAAGCCTCATCAGCGAGCCCGGCCATCGCGGGGCCTTGCGCGAGCGTTCCGGCCGCGTCCCACATGGCTTCGAGACGGCTGAAGGCGCGCGCGTTCTCGGGGTCCCGCCGCCACGCGCTGAACGCCTTGATGTCGGTGGTCGTGACCTTGCGCTGGTTCAACTTGCTGAACCAGTCGGCGGCTTCCTTGCGCCTGATGTCGGCTTCAGCCTCGATCATCATCCGTTTGCCTACAGGTTCAGCCGAGACGCGCAGTACTCGAGCGCCCTGGACATTCGCCATTCCACCGTTTTAACGCTGATCTCGAGCGACAGGGCGATCTCCGGATAAGTCATACCGCCAAAGCGGTTCAAGACGAAGACGTCGCGGTAGAGTTGCGGCATGGACCGGATAACCTGTTCGAGAAGGACGTGGTCGAACTGCGCCGCGGCCTCGGCCTCGGCAGGTCTTTGGAGCGCCTGGCTCTGGCGGCGCCGGCCCTCTCTTCGGCTTTCATCGCGGACCAGATTGAGGGCGATCTGAAGCAGGAACGCCTTTGGATGCCGGATGTCCGACAGGGCGTAGGGCGCCGCCCTGAGGTAGGTCTCCTGGACCACATCCGCCGCAGCGTCAGCGCCGATATGAGGGCGCAACCGACGATCCAGCCAGGCGGCGTATCGCCGATAGAGACGATTGATCCCGTCCTGCGCCTCCACCCCTAGCTGCTTCGTATCGGTCACCACAGATCTCCGACCTCTCGACGAGAGGGACGGGAATCCCGGCGTGGCCGCGCGATTCCGGGCAGGCGCGCCCAGGCGCGCCCTCAGAAGGCGGCAACCGGCGTACGCTCAGAGCGACAGCCGTCGATGATTTGATATCGCACAGGGGATTCCAGGCCCCTATCGGCGCGAACGCCGACGGCGAAACATGAATCAAACGGAATCCCGACGCAAGTGGGAGGGGTCGGGCGTTGGAATCCTCTGCGAACGAGGCCCGTTACTTCAGCGCTCAGCGCCGCCTCCGTCAGCGACGAACCCCGGCTCAAGCTGTGCCCCTATCTCGCGGCGCCCGACGCCTCGCTGTAGGCGGAGGCTGTCAGGGGTTCAAGCGCCGGGGGCTCCCCGCGACCGCAAGAAACCTGCGGGCGACCCGCAATTGATCGACGTTGCGCGCCTCTAAACCCGCCGTGTACGGAAGGAGTAGGACAACCCGTGGTGTAGTATGGAAGCTGTCTCCGAAGATCCGGATCGTGCGTCGCCCGTGGTTTCCCTGAGCTCGCGCGAACAGGAATGCCTTCAGTGGGTCTGTCGCGGGAAGAGCTCTTCCGACATCGGGATAATCTTGTCCCTGTCGCCGCGCACCGTGGACAGCTACCTGGAGAAGGTCTGCTCGAAGCTTCGGGTACGGACCCGGATCGAGGCCGTGGCGTCCGCCGTTCGGCTGGGTCTCATCGATCCGGGATGAGGAGAGGGGGCGGGCCAGGAACTTCTGTGAGGAAGCCCGGCGTTTCGCCGCCGATCGCCGCCGACGCTTGCGCGTCCCCTGGCTCTCGATCGGCGCCTATCGTTCCCGGAACCCGCCACGCTCTTCCTACATCCCGAGCGTCGTCGATGCACGAGGGTCTTTGCACAACATGTCCTGCACGAGGGGTTCCGGGTCGTTTCGGCGCTGCCGATCAGGCCAGGGTGCCGATAGCTAGGCCGATCCGCCCAAGCCCATTGATGTTTTTGCGTGGCCATTTTCATGGCGCCTCGACCTGTCGAATCTCAGTGCAACACTGTGCCGCTTATCGGATCGACGTGCCGCAATTGGCCGGCCGCGTCCTGGACTAAGACCTCGACGTTCGAGCCTCGGTCGATGAGCGTGGTCGCCCGGACCAAGGCGGACTCGATGGCGTCGACACTGAAATCGAAATGGCCGGCATCCTGGCCGTCCCGCAAGACGCGCCAGTCGCCGTCGCCCCGTATGACCGTGAACTGGACGGTGTCAGAGGAAGTCGCCAAGGGATCACTCCTTCCGTGGGGGTGAGGCTCGACAGTCCATCGGTCGCTTTCTCAGGGCAGATTCACGATGGCGCGGATCCAGCCGATGTGCTGAAGATGCTCTAGCCCCTCGAAGAGCGGGAAGGCGACCAACATGATCAGGCCGTCGCGCAGGGTGGTGAGGAAGAACCGCGGCCGCACCGCGATCACGTCCTGATCTCGCCATTTGCGAAAGTCTGGCCAAAAGCGCGGCGTTCGAGCGAGATAAGTGGTGTAGGTCGGTCGGAAGGCGGCTGAGAGCCAAGCCTCCTCCCGCTTGACGGTGGCGACGAAAACAATCACCGCGATCAGCACGAACAAGGCGGAGATCGCCAGGCTGCCGGTCTGGGCGCCCATGCCAAAGGCGCCGATGAAGCTGAAAACATAGAGGGGATTGCGCGTGATCGAATAAGGCCCGCGATCGACGATCTCGGCCTTCTTGCGCCCGCCGATATAGAGCGAGCACCAGGCGCGGCCGACGATGCAGACGACGATGGCGGCGATGCCGAAGGTCCCGAGACCTTCGTGCAAGGCCGTTTCGCCGCCGATCGTCTCACTGATCGCCGCCAGGGCCATCACGGCGACAATGCCGACCAGGAGGACGCCCTTTCTGATCAGTTGCACGCGACGAAGGTCAATGGCTTGAATGGTCGACATCGTGGCTCCTTCCGCGCGGGCGGTCTCTGACCCGGGCCCTTCATACCCCTACGCGGGAGGCGGCGTCAGCCCTTGATCTTCGTCTGATCGCGGCGCGCGTTGAGGGCGCGGTTCTCGACGAGAATGCGACGCCAGATCAGCATGGCGTTCAGCACGCTCCATGCGACGGCGATCCAGACCTGGCCAAGCATCAGCGGCAGCACCGCGATCTCCAGCGAGGCGACGACATAGTTGGGGTGACGCATGAAGCGATAGGGCCCCGTCCGAACCAGCGAGGCGCCCGGCACGGTGATAATCCGCGTCGTCCAGTAAGGGCCGAGGCTCCATATGATCCAGGCCCGCCCGAACTGCAGGACGATATAGGCGAGCAGGCCCCAGGCATTGGGCAGGGTGGACCAGGGTGTGAAGATCGCGATCGCGATGAGCCAACTGGCGTGCAGGACGACGAAGAGCGGGTAGTGTCCAGCGCCGATCTCGACGCCGCCTCGCTGGAGGAGCCTGCGGGTGTTGCGCCGCGCGAACCAGAGCTCCCACAGCCGCTGGGCGGCGACGAGCGCGAGGATCAGCGGGACAATCACTCTGGATGCACTAGCATCAAACCCGCAGTGAAGCCGGGACCGAGCGTCGTGAGCAGCAGCGGTCCCTCGACCCCATCGCCCAGCATCGCCTTCAGCACGAACAGCACGGTGGCGGCGCTCATATTGCCGTGGTCACGCAGAACTTTGCGCGTATGGCTCAGGCTTCCTTCGGTCAGCTCGAAACAGGTTTCGAGCGCGTCGATGACCTTGGCTCCGCCGGGATGACACACGAAGCCGCCGACGTCCGCGGAGGTAAGCCCGTTGTCAGCCAGGAAACGCGTCGCCACCGGCCGGAAATCCTCCTGGACGAGCGTGGGAATGTCGCGGCTGAACACCACCTTCAGACCGTCGTCGGCGACGTCCCAGCCCATCACGTCCAGACTGTTGGGCCAGGTATGCTCACGGCTGGCTCCGAGAACCGGCCCGGTCATGTCCTCCCGGCAGCTGATCACCGCCGCCGCGGCGCCGTCGCCGAACAGGGCAGTGGCCACCAGGTTCGACTTCGACCGATCCTGCGCGCGAAAGGTGAGGGCGCAACGCTCGACCACCAACAACAAGACCCGTTCCTCGGGATAGGCGCGCGCGAGGTCGGCGGCGCGCGCCAGTCCGACCACTCCCCCCGCGCAACCCAGGCCGAAGATGGGAAGCCGGCGCACATCCGGTCGAAACGGCATCACCTGCATGAGCCGAGCGTCCAGCGCGGGGGTGGCCACGCCCGTGGTGCAGACGACCAGGATCGCGTCGATGTCCTTCGGTTGCAGCCTGGCCTCCGAGAGCGCCCGGGCCGCGGCGTCGGCGAGCACCTCGACGGCGTTACTCAGAAACAAATCATTGCGCTCGGAAAAGCTGTGTCTGTGGAGATACCAGTCAAGCGGGACGCAGGAGTGTCGCGTTTCGATCAGGGCATTGGCGTAGATGGGGGCCAACCGCTCGAAGCCGCCGTGGGTGGTGGCGAACAGATCAGCCCCGTTCGCCGCCACCTCCTGTTGCTTCAACACATGCGGAGGCCAGGCGAGAGCGAGCGCGTTCAAGCGGGGGGCGGGCGGCGGCAAAGCAACTCCGAGGGTCTTCTGGCGGTCCCGCCATCATCGATAGCTAGCGCCGGCCGCCGGATGAAGTTCCTCTGAGCCAGAACCGGGCGTCGGGGGCGGCTCGGCTTTCGCTCGTGGTCCTGGGCAAGGCTTGGCGGGCGACGAGTGGATGGGAGGATCCTCTTCATTAGCGCATACCCCCGTCCAATTCGGTTAGACCCTGGTTGGCACGAGGCCGTAACGGCCGGCCGATATTGCCCGGTCGATCGCTGAAACAGCATGCCGCGAGGGATCGGGGCGCGGGAGACGTAAGACGAGTCAGGGGCGTCTGTTGAGGAGTTTAAGTTGACCCGTTTCAAGATCGCATCACTCGCCGCGACCGTCGCGGCGCTTTCCCTGCTCGCCGGTCAGGCGGATGCGCACGCGCGTCTCGTAAGCGCCACGCCGGCCGCCGGCGTTGCGGTCGCGTCGCCGCGCACCATCAGTCTGACCTTCAGCGAGCGCGTGGCGCCGGCTTTCTCCGGGTTCGATCTCGTCAACGCGTCGGGCGCGACCATTCGTGTGCAGACGCGGGTGTCCGAGGACGGCAAGACGATTTCGGGCGCGCCGGCGAGGCCGCTGTCGGCCGGCGCCTATATAGTGAACTGGCGGGTGGCGTCTCCGGACGGCCACCGGATGACGGGGTCCACCAACTTCTCGGTCCGTTGATCAGATGGAGACAACGGTCGTCCTGTTGAGGCTGGGGCAGTACATCGGCGCCGTCCTGCTGTTTGGCGTCCCCCTGTTCTTCGCGTTCAGGATGCCGATGTCGGACGCGGCCGCCGAAAGGTGGCCGCGAACGGCGCTTCTGGTCGCCGCCGTGGCGACCGCCGCGGCCGCTCTCGTCAACCTCGTCGTCCAGACTGCTGTGATGGCGGGATCGCTCATCGAGGCGCTAAAGCCGGACTCGCTGTCCTACGTGGCCTTTGGCACCGGCCTGGGCGCCGGCTTTCTGGTTCGGGCGGCGATGGCCGTGTTGGCCGCGGTCCTGCTGCTCAGTCTTAAACCGGGACGCGGCGGCTGGATCGCGCTGACCGTCGTCGGCGCCGTGGTGAGCGCCAGCCTGGCCTGGACCGGTCACGGGGCGGCGACGGAAGGGGCGGGCCGGTGGCCGCATCTGATCGCCGACGTCGTTCACGCGCTCGCCGCCGGACTCTGGCTCGGCAGCCTGTTCGCGCTCTTGCTCATGCTGCGCGCCCGCCACGGGCACGCGGCGGGCGCGCCGGTGACCCACGCCGCGCTCGAGGGATTCGCCGGCCTGGGAACGCTCGCCGTGGTCCTGCTGACGATCACGGGTCTGGTGAACAGCGGTTATCTGATCGGGCTCAGCCGCCTCGCGAGCCTGTTGACGACCTCCTACGGCGTCCTCCTGGTCCTGAAGCTCGCCCTTTTCGCCGGCATGCTGGCCCTCGCGGCCTCGAACCGGTTCGTCCTGACCCCGCATCTCGGATCGGCGCTCGAGGACGAGCAGGCCCGTCCGCTCGCCTTGCGCCGCCTGCGGCGCAGCCTGGCCCTGGAGACCGTGCTGGCGACCCTGCTGCTTCTGGTCGTGGCGATCATGGGAACCCAGGCGCCTCCCGCCGCCATGATGTGAATGCGACGGGCGATCGGCGGGGGAACGGGTTACAGCGCGGGCGCGGTCTGCGGCGCGATGGACGTCGAACGCGAATTCGACTTCGGACGATTGAACCAGGCCTGGGTCGGTCGATCGAAGGTGTAGCGGAAGACGGCGGCGCCCGCGAATGCCGCGGCCAGGCCGAGCGCCCAGGCGGTCCATTGCAATGATGGGCTCCAGCGCCCCCAATCGACGGCGTCCAGCACGCCGAACCACAGAATCCGGGTCACTTCGTTGGTCAGGAAGATCGCGAACGCCATCAAGGCGAGATGCTCGACCAGCTTGGACGGGCGCCGGACCGGCAAGGCCCCGGTGGCGAAGATGATGACGGTCAGGAGACCGAGGGTGGCCACACTGTGGGGTCCGAGCGCCTGCAGACCCGCCAGAGCGATCAGGGCGAATCCGCCCAGACCGGCGGCCAGACGGGGCGCGCAGTAGACCTGTCGGGCGAACAGCGCCACGGCGACGCCGAGGGCGAACAGTGGAAAAGCCCGCAGAAAGCCGAGGCGCAACGGCATCTCGTAGACCGGCAAACCGAAAGCGGCGTGGGCGGCCAGGTTCGCGGCGAGCAGCCCGCCGATCCCGATAGCGAGGACCAGCCAAGGGGAAAGGCCGCGCGCCGCGCGAGCGAGGAAGGGCAGGCTGACGTAACATCCCAGGAGCGCCGAGAGCGTCCAGGTCGGCGCGTTCCATCCCTCTCCGCCCGGCACGCCATAGGCCTGGACCAGAAAGAGCTGCGCCGGGAAGCGGGACCAGTCGAACCATTCCGGGTGGCTGGGTGTCTGGCCCAGGATCGCCGCCGTCAGCACCAGAGCCGCTAGGGCGAGGCTGACGGCCATGTGGGCCGGAACCACCCTGAAGAAACGCTGCCGGTAGAAGATCGACAGCGGAATTTTCCCGTTCGCCAATCGCTCGCCGTAGACGCGGGCGAGAACATAGCCGGAATCGATGATGAAGAAGTCGGTCAGCAGATAGCCGCGGTTGAAGATCGGATGAAAGAGCGGCAGGGGGGTCGGAGCGGCCTCGCGGAAGTGATAAAGGACGATCATCGCCCCCACGACGAAACGCAGGCCATCGAGCCAGCCGCCGCGCGCGATCGGCGGCGGGCATGGGGGCTCATGGGATGCTGGATCTTCCGTCATCCGGCCATCATCCCTCACAGGTGCCAAGGAAGGCTTGCCCGACACGGTGAACGAGGCCTTGCACGCCGGTGCAGTCATGGCCGTCCAAGCGAGGCTCCCGCGAGCCCCGTCTGCGTACATTAGGCGTGGAACGGCGGTTAAGGGAGGGCAGGGATCGGGCAAGCCCGCATGTTCTTGCGCCCGTCCTCAGCGGGTCGGTCAGGACCGAGGCGAGCGGCGTCGGGTTTTCCGAGGTAGGCCCAGGCGCCGACGCCTCCCAGGCCCGCCATTGCGACGCCGCTGAGCGCCGTCACCGCGCCATAGAGCCAGCCGCCAACCGAACTGGCGTGCAGGGGGTAGAAGGCGTTATAGACCCGAACGCCGGTCGGCAGGGCGTCGGCGTTCGAGGTCGCCACCACCCGGCTGTTGGCCGGATCGAAGAAACGGGTCGGCTCAGCGGTCGCCGGGGCCTAGGGCTCCGGCTGGGTGAGGGCGGCAGGATCGCGCGCGGCGCGACGCCCGTCGAAACGACGTCGGATCCAGTTTCTGCCGGGCTTCTCGACGAGCAGATGCAGCGCGGCCGCCATCAAGGCCGTGGCGACGAACAGCCCCATCAGTTCGATCGGCGTGATCCGGAAGGCGCTGTCCACCCCGCGCAGCTCGGACACGACGCCTTTCCAGGCCACGATCACCGGCATGTGCACCAGGTAGAGGGCGAAGGACGCTTCGCCGGCGAAGACCAGGCCTGGGGAGGCGAGGGGACCCTCGCAGTCCGCGCGCGCGAGTTGGGACCAGGTCAGGATCATGGGGGCGGCGAGGGCGACGATGATGCGGTCGTCCAGAGACAGCTGCATCGCGCCCAGCAGCAGGACGGTCGTGGACAGGGCGGCCGCGGCGGCCACGGGCGGGCTCCAGCGCCAGCGATGGCCCAGCCCGTAGAGCGCCATGCCGACCAGGAATTCGGGGACGATCCGGAGAATGCCGAGGGAGTCCTCAGCTCGCGGAAGGACCTTGCCGAACGCCTGGACGTAGAAGGCGTCGAGGGCGACGAACGCCGCGGCCCCGATCCCCAGCAGCACCCACGGCCGCGCTCGCAGACGGAGGGCCAGCCAGGCGTAGGCGGGGAACAGCAGATAGGCGAACCATTCCGCCGACAGGGACCAGCTCGGGCCGCTCCAGTTCAACTCCGCATCGGTCGGAAACCAGGCCTGGATGAGAAACAGCGTCTGGAAGAAGGCCAGCGGCCCGTAGCCCTCGGCGTCGAAGCGGACGCCGGCGGCGGTCGCGCCCAGCACCATGATCAAGGCGCCCGTCAGAACCGCGACGTGCAGGGGATAAAGCCGCGCGAGCCGGGCGACGATGAAACGCCGGTAACTGAAACCGCGGCTCGCGAAGGCCGGACCGTAGACGTGCGCCAGAATGAAGCCCGACAGCATGAAGAAGGCGTCCACCGCCAGCCGGCTTCGCTCGATGATCGGGCTGAAGCCCAGGGCCGGATCCCATTGGAGCTGATAATGGAACAGCACCACCCCCAAGGCGAGGAAGGCGCGCAGACTGGTCAGGGCCCTGAGATCGGCGGGATAGCCGTCTCGGGTCGGCGGTACGGATGTCATTCGCGATGGCCCCCCAAGGGCGGCGGATCAGCACCGCCGCCATATTGAGATACGCATCGGGCGGGAACATCCCTCATGCGCGACGCCAGACGGGGCCGGCCGGTCATACGGGACGTCCAAGTCTGGCTCGGGGCTCGGCATGCCCTCGGCCGGTTTGCCAGCCTGGACCGCTGCGGCTCTGGGTGAGGCCGCCCCCAAGACATGTCATGTCCCTCAGCCAGACGAGAGGATGTCCAGGCCGACCGCCGGGCCTGGCGACCAAACGCCGGGAGTCCGTCCCCGGCTAGCGGGAAGCGCGGCCGAGAAGTTCGATCAGTTCGGACGCCTTGGCCTTGCGGTCGGCGAGATCGTCACCCGCGATCGCGCCCATGACGCAGTGATCCATGTGGTCCTTCAAGACCTGGCCCTCGACACGCGACAGCGCCGCCCGAACGGCCTGGAGCTGGGTCAGGACGTCGATGCAGTAGCGGTCCTCCTCGACCATTCTGGAAAGACCACGCACCTGTCCCTCTATGCGGCTCAGGCGGTTCAACACCTTCGGCTTGATCTCGGTCTGCATCCTGTTCCTCGTTCCGACCGTTCGATCCTACCTCACCGTCACACCTTGCGCGATACCCCTGTGGAGTATATTTGTTAGTGAGGTTGTCTGAGGAGCCGTCATGGCTACGTCATCCCATTCCCATCCCGCCGGTCACGGCTGTTGTTCGAACAAGACGCCTCAAGCCGGCGCCCAGGCGATCGATCCGGTCTGCGGCATGACCGTCGATCCGGCGACCACGGCGCATGGGGCCGCCCACGCGGGGGAGGAGTATGTCTTCTGTTCGGCGGGCTGCCGGACCAAATTCGTGGACGATCCGGATCGCTATCTCGGCGAGCGGCCCGAACCGGCTCCCGTCACGCCCGGTGCGATCTACACCTGTCCGATGCATCCCGAGGTGCGCCAGGAGGGACCGGGCTCCTGTCCGATCTGCGGCATGGCGCTGGAGCCGGAGACCGTCACCGCCGAGGCTCCGGTCAATCACGAACTGATCGACTTCACCCGTCGCCTGTGGATCGGCGCGGTTCTGACGCTGCCGGTCTTCGCGCTTGAAATGGGCGGCCATCTGACCGGGCTGGCGATGCGGATTCCGGGCCAGACCTCCAACTGGATCCAGTTCGCCCTGGCGACGCCGGTCGTGCTGTGGTCCGGCTGGCCGTTCTTCCAGAGGGGCTGGGCGTCCATCCGCAATCGCAGCCTCAACATGTTCACCCTGATCGCCATCGGCGTCGGTGCGGCCTGGATCTACAGCGTGGTCGCGGTTCTGGCGCCGCATCTGTTCCCGGCGGCGGTCCGGCGGATGGACGGCAGCGCGCCGGTCTATTTCGAGGCGGCGGCCATCATCACCGTCCTGGTGCTGGTCGGCCAGATCCTGGAGCTTCGGGCGCGCGAACAGACGTCGGGGGCCATCAGGGCCCTGCTGGACCTCGCCCCGAAGACCGCGCGGCGCGTCCGCAACGACGGCGGCGATGAGGACGTCACCCTCGATCTGGTCGCTGTGGGAGATCGGCTGCGCGTCCGTCCCGGCGAGAAGGTGGCGGTCGACGGAGAGATCTTGGACGGCCGGGTCACCCTCGACGAGTCCCTCGTCACGGGTGAATCCATGCCGGTGACCAAGGACGTCGGCGACAAGGTCGTCGCCGGGTCGCTCAACAAGACCGGCTCGTTCGTCATGCGAGCCGACAAGGTGGGCGCCGACACCCTCCTGGCGCAGATCGTCCAGATGGTGGCGCAGGCCCAACGCAGCCGCGCGCCGATCCAGCGGCTGGCCGACAAGGTGTCGGGCTGGTTCGTTCCGGCCGTGATCGGGATCGCCGTTCTCGCCGCGATCGTCTGGGGCCTGGCCGGCCCCGAACCGCGGCTGTCCTACGCCCTCGTCGCCGCGGTCTCCGTGCTGATCATCGCCTGTCCGTGCGCCCTGGGCTTGGCCACGCCGATCTCCATCATGGTCGGGGTGGGGCGCGGCGCTCACGCCGGGGTGCTCATCAAGAACGCCGAGGCGCTGGAGCGCTTCGAGAAGGTGGACACCCTGGTGCTCGACAAAACCGGCACCCTGACGGAGGGGCGCCCCTCGGTGACGGCCGTCCGGCCAGCCGACGGGTTCGACGAGGCCGAGCTTCTGAGACTTTCCGCCAGTCTTGAGCGGAGCAGCGAGCATCCGCTGGCGGACGCCGTCGTTCGGGCGGCGAGCGACCAAAATCTGGTTCTGTCCGAGGCGTCGGACTTCGACAGCCCCGTCGGGCGCGGCGTCACCGGGGTCGTCGACGGCCGCCGCGTGGCGCTCGGCAACAGCCGCTATCTGGCCGAGATCGGCGTCGACGTCGGGCCTCTGGAAGCCGGGGCCGATACGCTTCGCCAAGACGGCGCGACCGCCATCTTCGTCGCCGTGGACGGGGCTGCGGCCGGCGTGCTGGGCATCGCCGATCCGGTCAAGGCGACGACCGCCGAGGCCATCCGCGATCTGAAGGCGTCGGGGCTGCGTCTGGTGATGATGACCGGCGACAACCGTACAACGGCGGAGGCGGTGGCGCGCCGGCTCGGCATAGACGACGTTCAGGCCGAGGTTCTGCCCCAGGACAAGGCGGCGGTCGTCGAGCGGCTGAGAGCGGAGGGTCGGATCGTCGCCATGGCCGGAGACGGTGTGAACGACGCCCCGGCCCTGGCCGCCGCCGACGTGGGGGTGGCCATGGGCGCCGGCTCGGACGTCGCGATCGAGAGCGCCGGGGTCACCCTTCTCGGCGGCGATCTCCAGGGCCTCGTCCGGGCGCGCAAACTGTCCCGTGCGGTGATGAGCAACATCCGCCAGAACCTGGTCTTCGCCTTCGGTTACAACACCCTCGGCATTCCGATCGCGGCGGGACTGCTCTACCCGGTCTCCGGCCTCCTATTATCGCCGGCCCTGGCGGCGTTGGCGATGGCCCTGTCCTCCGTCAGTGTGATCGCCAACGCGCTGCGGCTCCGGGCCGTCCGACTCTGATGGACGTCCCATGGCCAGAAGGCCGTCGCAGACGAGAGCCGCGGCGGGCGCCAATACGCATTCCGGCGACCGATCCCTCGCCTGATCCAACGGCGTTCGGGAATATTTAATCACGGCGGAACCGTGGCTCCGGGGCCGGATTACGCTGGACGATGTCCGGCGTGGGCAGTCGGGGCAAGGGACCAAACTCGCACCCGCCGCAACGTTGTCGGACGCATCGATCGTCTGGCCGTCCGGCGATCCGCCGGCGACCCCCTCAAGCGGAGACTCCCTATGCTCACCCCGGCTTTCACCCGCACGTCTCTCTTGGTCGCCGGCTGTTCCGCTCTCGTTCTGGCGGCCTGCAGCCCGGCGGCGGAACCGCCGCCGAACACGGAGGCCGAAGCCTCGGCTCAGACGCAGGAGCCGATGGCCATGGCGCAGACTCCGTTCTCCGCCGCCGAGGCCAAGATGCACGAGGCCATGATGTCCGCCATGGGCGCGGATGCGGGCGAGACATGGGCCCGCAAGATGATCCCTCACCACCAGGGCGCGCTGGACATGTCCGAGATCGTGCTGAGGGACACACAGGACGCGGATATCCGTCGCATGGCCCAGAAGACCATCGAGATGCAGCCCGGCGACATCGCCGAGCTGCGGCGCTGGCTTGAAACGAACGTGGGCGCCGCCGCCGGCGCGGCGGCTCCAGGCGGAAGCGCGGAAAATCCATACGCGACGGCCGAGGCCGAGATGAAGGACGCCATGATGGCCGCGACCGGGGCCGACACGGACCAGACCTGGGCTCGCAAGATGATCGCGCATCACCGGGGCGCCCTCGACATGGCCCAGGTGGTGTTGCGCGAAAGTCAGGACGCCGACATCCGGCGCATGGCGCAGAAAACGATCGAGATGCAGACCGCCGACATCGCCGAGTTGCGCGCCTGGCTGGACTCCCATCCGGCCGGCGCCGCCTGATTGGCGATCGGAATGTGATTGAAGAGCGTTGTCGCGAAAGGACCGATCCATGGAAAAGATGAAGACGATGGACTCAAAGATGAAGACGATGGACTCGATGAAGGGGAGCTACCGTTCCTTCGGCGTCGAGCTCATCGTGGATTTCATCATCATGTACCTGGTGATGTACACGATGATCGCGTCCCTCAATCACTTCTATTTCAACCTCAACAACGTCTACATGACGCTGATGATGGTGTCGCCGATGGCCATCCTCATGCTGATCTTCATGCGATCGATGTATCCGTCGAAACGGACCAACCTTCTGATCGGCGGAGCCGCCGCCCTGGTGTTCGCGGTGAGCTTCTACGGCATGCGGACCCAGGCGGCGGTGGGCGACACCGAGTTCTTGAAATCGATGATCCCGCACCATTCCGGCGCCATCCTGATGTGTCAGCAGGCCTCGCTGACGGATCCGGAAGTGCTGGGTCTGTGCGAGGAGATCGTCAGCTCCCAGGAGAGGGAGATCGCCCAGATGAAAGCCATCCTGGCGAGGCGCTGATCCAGCGCCAGGCGACGGGAGTTTCCGGCCCGGTCGGCTCTGCGGCAGCGTGTCGCGAGGGCCGACCGGGTCGCCTGCGTAAAACCCTATAGATCGTCGCCTCGCCGAGGCGCGGTTCTGACTTTGAGGAGTATCTTATGAAGCTGGATCGTCGACTGCTGCTGCGCGGCGCCGTCGCGGGCGGCGGTCTCGCCGCCTTGCAGGGCCTGATGCCCGCCTGGGCGCAGACGGGCTCGCCGGGGCTGCGGTCGGACCTGCCTACCCTGACTGGGCCGAATATCGATCTGACCATCGGTCAGACGCCCTTCACCGTGAACGGGCGCACCGCGACGGCCACGACCATCAACGGCGTGCTGCCGGCGCCGGTGTTGCGGCTGCGCGAAGGCCAGAACGTCCGTCTGGCGGTGACGAACACCCTGGACGAAGACACCTCGATCCACTGGCATGGGATTCTTCTACCCTTCCAGATGGACGGGGTGCCCGGGATCAGCTTCCCAGGCATCAAGCCGCGCGAGACCTTCGTCTACGAGTTTCCGATCAGGCAGTCCGGCACCTTCTGGTATCACAGCCACTCCGGCCTGCAGGAGGCGCTCGGCCACTACGGGCCGATCGTCATCGATCCGGCCGGCGCCGATCCGGTCGCCTACGACCGCGAGCATGTGCTGGTCCTGTCGGACTGGAGTTTCATGCATCCGCACGAAATCCTCGACAAGCTGAAGAAGAGCCCCGGCTACTTCAACCGGCAGCGCACGACCCTGGCGGGCCTCTTCTCCGGCGAGGACCGCATGAGCCTGGAGGAACGGCGCATGTGGGGCCAGATGCGGATGGACCCGCGCGACATCCTCGACGTGAATGGGACGACCTACACCTATCTGATCAATGGACACGGCCCGCAGGAGAACTGGACCGGCCTGTTCCGACCCGGCGAACGGGTGCGACTGCGCATCATCAACGCCTCGGCCATGTCGATCTTCAACGTCCGCATCCCCGGCCTGTCGATGACCGTGGTCCAGGCCGACGGCGAGAACGTGCGCCCGGTCGAGACCGATGAGTTCCAGATTTCGGTGGCGGAGACCTACGACGTCATCGTCCGGCCGACGGAAGATCGTGCCTACACCATCGTATCCGAGGCCATCGACCGTTCCGGCATGGGGCGGGCGACCCTTGCTCCGCGCCTGGGGATGACCGCCGAGGTTCCGCCGCTCCGCGAGGTTCCAAACCTGACCATGAAGGACATGGGCATGGGGGACATGGGCGGGATGGGCGGCATGGACCACGGCTCGATGGGAGGCCAGCCGGGCGGCGCCATGGCGGGGATGGATCATGGCGCCATGACCGGCGCCTCCGGCGGCGCCATGGCCGGGATGGATCACGGCGCCATGGCGACCCAGTCCACGGGTGCGATGACCGGGATGGACCACGGCTCCATGGCCGGCATGAGCATGCGCGATCCCGCCAACGCGCCGCCGGACATGGCGGTGGGGGTCGGCGTGGACGCCATCGCCATGGCGCCGGCCAACCGCATGGGCGAGCGCCCGACGGGACTGGCCGACGTACCCCACCGCGTGCTGGTCTACACCGACCTGGTCTCGCTGACGCCCAACAAGGACCAGCGTCCCCCATCGCGGACCATGGAGATCCACCTGACCGGCAACATGGAGCGGTTCATGTGGGGCTTCGACGGAAGAAAGTTCAGCGAACTGGTCGAGCCGATCCGCTTTGAGCGGAACGAGCGGGTGAGGGTGACCCTGGTCAACGACACCATGATGGCCCACCCCATCCACCTGCACGGCCACTTCTTCGAACTGGTGACCGGCGGACCGGCGGGCCACCAACCGCTGAAGCATACGGTCAACGTTCTCCCCGGCGGCAAGGTCACCTTTGACCTGACCGCCGACAATCCCGGGGACTGGGCCTTCCACTGTCACATGCTGATGCACATGCACGCGGGCATGTTCAACGTCGTCACCGTCCGCCCGATGACAGGAGCCTCGTCATGATCCGTCGGTCCGTGGGTCTCGTCCCTCTGCTCCTCGCGGCCTCGGCCGCCCCGGTGTTCGCGCAGAGCCACGCCGGGCACGGCGCGGCGGCTAACGCCGTCCAGCCCGCCGTCCAGCTGCCCGCCGGTTGCGTCCGGCGCGGCGCGCCGACGGCGGATCCGTCCCGCGTCGGAACGTCCGGGGCGCCGGTCTGCCCGACCGGCGCCGTGCCCGAGCGCGCGCCGGCGTCGGCGGATCCGCACGCCGGGCACGACATGTCGACGATGGGCCAGACCGCGCCGGCGCCGGCCATGCCGGCGGGACATGACATGTCGACCATGCAGAGCGGCCAGCAGCCGGCCGCCGCCGGCCAGGCGGACCCGCACGCCGGGCACGACATGTCGACGATGCGGCAGGCCGCGCCCGCGCCGGCCATGCCGGCGGGACATGACATGTCGACCATGCAGAGCGGCCAGCAGCCGGCCGCCGCCGGTCAGCCGGATCCCCACGCCGGGCACGACATGGCGATGATGAGCCAGACCGCGCCCGCGCCGGCCATGCCGGCGGGCCATGACATGTCGACCATGGGGCAGATGCCCCCGGGTCATGACATGTCGGCCATGGCGATGCCGCCCGACGTGCCGACCAGCGCGGACAACCCGGGACGCCCTCCGGAAATGCCCCTTCCGCCCGGGGCGACCAGCGGCCCCGCTCACGCCGCCGATACCCTGTTCGATCCCGCGGAGATGGCGGCGGCCCGCGAACAGCTTCGCGTCGAGAATGGCGACGTGCGGACCACCGCGGTGATCATTGACCAGCTCGAAGCGAGTTTCGGAGACGGCGAAGAAGGCTACGCGCTGGACGCGCAGGGCTGGACCGGCGGCGACATCAACCGCTTCTGGTGGAAGTCGGAAGTCGAGGGCGACTTCGACGGCGAGGTCGAGGAAGCCGAGATCCAGGCCCTTTACAGCCGGGCGTTCCGGCCCTTCTTCGACTTCCAGACGGGTCTGCGACAGACCTACCGTCCGGAGGGCGATCGAACCGATCTGGTCGTGGGCGTTCAGGGCCTCGCGCCCTACTGGTTCGAGGTCGATGCGGCGGCCTTCCTCTCCAACAAGGGTGAACTCACGGCGAGGGCGGAGGCCGAATACGATCAGCGGATCACCAACCGCTGGATCGTGCAGCCTCGCGCTGAAGTCGTGCTGTCGGCCGAGGATATCCCCGAGCTCCGGATTGGATCCGGCCTGACGTCGCTCCAGATCGGGGCTCGGCTGCGGTACGAATTCCACAAGGAATTCGCCCCCTATGTCGGCCTGGAATGGACCAAGAGCTTCGGGAATACGGCGGACTTCCTCGAAGCCGATGGGCGAAGCTCGGAAGACACGCGCCTCGTCGTCGGCATCCGGACGTGGTTCTAGCGAAGGTCGGCGGCGGCGGGCCTCGTCTGATCCTTGGCCCCGATAGGCGGTCGCGGATCGTCGCCGAGGCGCGGCGTCCCCGGTCTGGGCGGCTGGAAAGGACGGGGAGGTCTCGGTGAGGCCGCGGCCCCTCTCGGCCGTGGTCATCGACCTCGACGACACCCTACTCTCGGCCTACCGCCGGCCGGATCTGGCCTGGCGGAGCGTCTGCTTGACGATGCAAGCCGAGTTGGGCGGCCTCGCCCCGGATGTCGCGGCGCAGGCGCTGACGCGGGCCGGGCAGGCGTTCTGGCGCGACCCGCGGTGTCATGAGTTGGGTCGCGCCGACCCACAACACGCGCGGCGCCTCATCGCGACAGTGGCCTTCGAGACCCTGCTTCGGGAAGGCCATCCCGCACCGGCTTCCGAAACGGTCTCGAGCCTCGCCGACGCCTTCAGCCGGCGGCGGGACGAAGAGATGCGGCTCGAGGCGGGGGCTGAGGCCCTGCTGCTCGACTTGCGCGACGCGGGCTATCGCCTCGCGCTTCTCACCAACGGCGCCGGACCGTTGCAGCGCGCCAAGATCGAACGGTTCGGTCTCGAACCGTATTTCGATCACATTCAGATCGAGGGCGAAGTCGGCGTGGGAAAGCCCTTTCCCGACGCGTTCAGGCGTGCGTTCGCCGCCCTGGCCGTCGAGGCCCCCGAGGTCTGCGTGATCGGCGACAGCCTCGAATGGGACATCCGTCCGGCCAAGGCTCTGGGCTGTCGGACCGTGCTGTATGATCCGGAACGGGCCCTTGAGGCCGAACCCCGTCACGGGGACGCCGACGTGGTGGTCGGGACCTTGACGGGCCTGGCGCGTTGTCTGCCTGCGCTTCACACTCAGCGTGAATGAAGGGTTCGGCGTGCGGGATACCGCCGCGTCGCTTTTAAGCCGCCCGCGATCGAGGTGCGCCAGATCGACGATCCGATCGCGCAAGAAAAGCGCCGCGCGGCGAGCCGCGCGGCGTTCCCCACCTCGGTTTCGGCCCCTCAGGAGGCGGGAGGCCGCCTCCTCAGTGAACCATGAAACGGACAACGCCGTTCATCTGATGGCCGTCGGCGCCCTTCGCGGTCCAGGCGGCGGCGTAGGAGCCGGGCGCGAGGGCCGGAAGCGGCGCGCTGACCGTGACCGCGGGGGCGGTCTCCGCTGACACGGCCACATCGACCGCCTGGTTCGACGGTCCGCCGGTCAGACGAAGGGACGTCAGGACCATGGCGTGCGGGAAAGTCGCCGAGAAGGTGGTCGGGGCGGAGGACAGCATGGCGTTGTCCGCCGGAGTGGTCGCCACGCCATTGGCCGGCGCCTGCATGGCGGCGTGGTCCTGCGCCGACATGCCGGCATGCGACTGGCTCTGGGCCTGGGCGGCCGACAGAGGAGCCAGGGCCGCGAGGGCGGCGAGAGGGGCGAGTATTGAACGGTTCATCGAAAACTCCTGGACTTCAAGCGAACTACTGTTTGGGCGGCATGGTCATGCCGTCCATCTTCGACATGTCATGGCCGGCCATCGGATCGGCAGGCGGCGGTGTCGGCTCTGGCGCGGGCGCGGGCCGGGGGGCCGGGCGGGGCGCCGATGCCTTGGGAGGCGCGGCCGGGGTTGATGCGGCAGGGGCGGGCGTGGCGGCCTGCGGCGGCGTCGACTCGGGGGTTGCGGCCGGCACGGCTTCCATCGGAGCCATCGCTGAAGCGTCCGGCGTCGGCTCGGCGTCCACCGGTTGAGGCTCGGCGGCGGGCTGGCAGGCGCCCAGGGTGACCGCCGCGGCCGCGGCGAGGATCGGCAATCTCATGTGGCAAGCTCCTGATAAGAGGGCGACGGTCAGGTATTTCCATCGACGCCTTCATACTGGTTTACGCGGGCGAGCGCCGCAGCCCTCGCCGTCCGGCCTTCATCCGCGTCATTTCGGAGCCGGCGGGACGTCGCCCGCGCCGCCCAGGACATCGAACAGCTTGCGACGGGCGCGCGCCACGCGCGTCTCCACCGTCTTGACGGTCACGCCGAGAATTTCGGCCGCTTCCGCCTGGCTGCGCCCCTCGATCGCGGTGAGCAGCAGCGGGGCCTTGAGATGCGGCGGCAAAAGGCTGATCGCCTCGTTCAGACGGGCGAGTCGGTCGCCGGCCTCCATCCGTTCATCCGCCGGCTCGTCGCCGTTCGCCACGGCCAAGGCTTCCGGCGATGCCAGATCGACGTCGCCCCGGATCAGGCGTCGGACGAACCGGCGGCGGCTCCAGTCCCGGCATTTGTTGAGCGCTATGGTCCGGATCCAGGCTTCGAAGGGCCGGGTCGGGTCATAGCGGCGGATGTTGATCCACGCCGCCGCATAGGTCTCCTGCAACAGATCCCACGCATCCTGTTCGTCGCCGACATAGCGCCGGACGAAGCGGAACAGGGCCGTCTTGGTCTGCTGCATCAGCGCGCCGAAGGCCGCCCGATCGCCGCCGGCGGCGCGCGCTGACAGGTTCGCTGGACTCTCCACCCGGAACGCTAGCCTTCGTCGGGCGCGAGAGCCGCCACGATGCGGTCGTCGAAGACCTCGGCCTGGGCAGGGGTCAGCACCGACCGCATCTCGAAGACGTGGGCTATCGTCTCCTTCTGAAGGGCGCCCATGGCGACGTGGAAATGGTCGACCGCGGCCTGAACCGGGGGACCGTCGCCGTCGCTCTGTTCGATCGCGCGCGCCAGCTCGAGGTTGGCCGCGCGGACATCGGCTTCGAGCGCGGGCCGACGCGCTGCGAACCGGGCCTCGACCGCCTCGATGCGCGTCAACTGGTCAGGCGACAGCTTGAGATCGTGGTGCACGATGTCGTGCAAGGACGGCGGCTCGCGCCGGCTCAGCACCCAGCTGGCGCTGATCCAGGTGCCCGCGCCGCTGGCGACGGCCGCCAGCACGGCCGTCAGGACGATCGCGCGCCAGCCGCGCATCACCGCCCGGTTTCCAGTCTCACCAGAGGCGACAGGCCCGCATCGACCGTGAAGATGGCCATCTCTCCCGGCGGGCTCGGCGCGGCGGCCGCGCCGACGCCGCCCGCCGTCAGACCGGTGGCGAGGGCCACGGCGACCGCGCCGAGACGGACCTGCGTGGCCAGTCTTTCGCCGCGAAGCGTCTCGACCCGGCTCCAGACCAGCGGTTCGAGCCCGTCGAGCGACCGGCCGATGGGCGTCATCGCGGACTCGGCCAGAATGTCATCCAGTTTAAGCGACATCGAACACTCTCCTTGCGCCCCTACATCCTACTACGGCCAAGACCGTGACATCCCTCGGGCGAGGGGGCGGACCTCGCGCTGCGTAGATAGCAGAAGGGACTGGAGTGGAGAGGGTTTATGACATCACGCGGATTTTTCCCGGCATTGGGACTCGCGCTCGCCTTGTCGGTGAGCGCGCCCGCGATCGCGCACGAGGATCATGACGCCCCGGCGGTTCGCGGCCAGAGCGCCGCATCGACCGCCGAGGGGCCGCAATCGGACATGACGGCCATGCCCGGCATGGCGGCCGACATGGACCACGGGGCCATGATGGCGGACGAGGGTCCGAAACCCATGCCGCAGCGCCTGTACCGCTGGCTCGGCGCCATGCACCCGGCCGCGGTGCATTTTCCGATCGCCCTGTTCCTCGTCGCCGCCCTCCTCGAGATCGCCGCCCTGACCCTCCGGCGTCCGGTCCTGACCCAGGGCACGCGCGTCATCATCGCCTTGGCGGCCATCTCCGCGGTCGGCGCAGTGGCATTGGGCTGGTTCGCCATGGGGATGCCGGGACGGGACGACGCGACCCACGCCTCTCACAGATGGCTCGGCACTTCGATCGCCGCGCTGGGCCTCCTCAGCTGGTGGGCGAAGGAGCACTGGGTCCGCCGGCCGGGGCCCGGGCGCGAGAGAGTCTACATCGGCCTGTTGACGCTCACCGCCGTCGCCGTCGTGATCAACGGCCTCTTGGGCGGCATGCTGACCCACGGCGTGAGACATCTGATGTTCTGAAGGCCGCGCCGTCGTTCAACCTTCTCGTTTTTTCACCCACGCCCGTCCGACACACCTTTCGCGGCCGGCAAACAGGAGCCTCGCCCACGATGTTTCGTTCAACCTTCGCCGGACTGGCGGTCGCCGCTCTCCTCGCCACCGCCTCGCAGGCCCAGAC
Organism: Brevundimonas sp. UBA6550; assembly: GCF_002434505.1. Lineage (GTDB taxonomy): Bacteria > Pseudomonadota > Alphaproteobacteria > Caulobacterales > Caulobacteraceae > Brevundimonas. The sequence goes on along the minus strand of NZ_DJKE01000005.1, from coordinate 145,000 downwards.
CGCGGACGAACAACAGGTCCGCGCCGTGGTCACCGCCTACAAGACCGCCATCGAGCGGATGGATGTGTCGCAGACGCCGGCCCTGTTCTGGTCCGACTCCGAAATCTTCGAGAACGGCGGCGTGGAGGGATCGTTCGCCTACTATCTGGAGCACCATCTGGGTCCTGAGTTCGCCGATCTCGCTGGGTTCGACTTCCGCGACCACGACATGAAGATCGAGGTCGATGGCGATACGGCCTTCGTAAGCGAGACCTACACCTACCACATCACCTTCAAGGACGGCGCGCGAGCTCCCATAGAACGCCGCGGCGCCGCGACCAGCGTCCTGCGCAAGCGAGGTGACGAGTGGAGGTTCGACATCTATCATTCCTCGGCGCGGCCTTTCCGTCCGGCGGCCTGAGCGCGACCGCGACGGTCAGCGCCGTTTGCACATCGTTTTCTTGAGGTCTCATGGGGTCCCAGTCCATTCCACTCTCACGCCGCAGTCTCATCGCCATGGGAACGGGCGCCCTGGCGGTCGCGGCCTGCGCCCCGGTCGGTCGCGCGTCGAACGAGCTCGCCGTCTACAAGACGCCGACCTGCGCCTGTTGCACGGCCTGGGTGGATCACATGCGCGCCGCGGGCTTCGAGGCGCGGATCAGCGAGCTTCCCAGTCTCCGCTCGATCCGCAGCACCCAAGGCGTGCCCGAAGCCCTCGCGTCCTGTCACACCGCCCTGATCGGGGGCTATGTTCTGGAGGGCCATGTGCCGGCCGAGGACGTGAGACGGCTTCTGGCCGAGCGTCCCAAGGCCGTGGGCCTGGCGGTTCCGGCGATGCCCCTGGGGTCGCCGGGCATGGAGACGCCGGACGGCCAGCGCGAGCCCTATGAGACCCTGCTGATCCTCGAGGGCGGCGGCACACGCGTCTTCGCGCGTCACGGCTAGTCGGGTTCGTTCCATGAAGGTTCTCAGGCTGTCGACCCAGCTTCACAAATGGGTCGCCCTCGTGGTGGGGCTGCAGGTTCTGTTCTGGGTCGGCGGCGGTCTGGTCATGACCGTCATTCCGATCGAGACGGTGCGTAGCGAACATCGCGCGGCCAAACTCAAGCCGGCTCTGCTTGAGGTTGGAGCTCTTCCGACCCTCGCCGTCGTGGCCCGTCGCGCGGGCGTGGCCCCTGTCGAGGCGGAGCTGCGCACGACGCCGCGCGGACCCGCCTGGACTTTGAAACCGGCGGACGGAGAGCCCGTCGTCGTGTCCGCCGTCACGGGCCTTCCGTTCGGGCCGATGTCCGCTGGCGAGGCCTCGGCGTTCGCCCGGACGGGCTACAAGGGCGAGGCGAAGGTGTCCGACGCCGTGCTGCTGGCCACGGCGCCTCAGGAAACCGGCCGGACAGGACCGCTCTGGAGGGTCGATTTCGCCGACCGCGAACGGACGACCTTCTATCTGTCGCCGGCCACCGGAGAGGTCGTGACGCGCCGCTCGGGCGTCTGGCGGTTCTATGACTTCTTCTGGCGGCTCCACATCATGGACTGGAAGACCGGCGAGAACTTCAACCATCCGCTGATCATCATCACGACCTTCCTCACCCTGAGCATCGTGATCACCGGGATCATCCTGCTATGGATCCGCCTAGCGCGTGATCTGAAGGCTTTCCGGGCGTCTCGGCGGACGAGCGGTTCGAGTTGATGCGGGTTGCGGCCGGGCGCGGGCGGGTGGTCAGGTCAGGCGGTGAGAGATTTCGGTCAGGCCTCGCAGGTCGGAGCCGAAGCGCGCGATCGATCCCCGGTGCCGGTCCAACTCCCCATAGGGCAGATATCGGACGTCCAGGTCCGAGATCCGGCTGAAAGCCGGCCGCTGGAGCTGGGCCCGGACATCGCCTTCCCGGCTGTCCGGCGCCACCAGAAAGAGACCGGCGGACGTGTGGAGTTCACGCGAGAGCGCCAGATCCAGCATGCGCACCACGCCGGAATAGATGGTGGTGGAGTGCTCGACTTCGAAGGCCGCCGCCACGCGATCCGCCGCGGCGTCGAGCCAGAGGACGTCGATCAGACGGATCGACTCGGCGCCCGCGCCGTTCGCCAGCGCCGTCGGAAGTTGATCAAGACAGCCCTCGCCCAGACGCGCGCCGTCATGGAGCCGGCTCCGGTCGTTGGCGGCGATCCAGACCCGATAGCCGAGCGCGCGTCCCAGATCACGAAGCCAAGCCTGGATCTCCGTGTGCGTGCGATCCGTCTCGCGCTGCTGCGCCGTCGCCTTCTCGAACTTCACCGCTTCCGCGCGGGCCTGGGCGAGCCGTTCCTCCCACCCCTGGCGCGAAAGCGCGTCACCGTCGGGGGGCGGCGCCGGATACCGCCCGGAGCCGACATCGAACAGGAATCCCGCGAGGGCGCCCAGATCGTTCGACAGAAGGTCACGATATCGGGCGTTCAGCGCCAGGAGGCCTTCCCGCATGGCCAGATAATGTTCCCAGCTGCCGAGCTTCACCTTCGAGCCGGTGATCGCGTTGTAACCGTTGACGATGGCGGTGTTGAACGGGGGCGCATGCGTGGGGTGCAGGAAATAGATCAGGTTGGCGACGGCCGGCCCGAGGCCCTTGATCTTGAGTTGATCGATCGTGCGGATGCCGGAGAGAATCTCGTCGGCTGTGGAACAGCCGCTGCAATGATGCAGCAGGCGGCCGAAGGCGCGCTGGTTCGCCGGGTTCTCGTAGATGTCGGGGATCCTCAACTTGGGCTTCCACAGAAAGGCGTGGTCGGCGCCCTTGAAGATCTGTCGCTGCTCGGCGACGGAATGGACGATGGTCTCCAGGGACGAGCCGCGATAGGCGACACCGAAGCGGCCCGTCTCGATCTCCTCGACCACCTGGCCGATGCCCCGGCGGATCGACCGGAAATTCTTCAGCCGTTCATCCCACAGGAACCAGGTTTGGTAGGTCGCCGAGGGGTCTTCACGCCATTGCGCGATGAGGTCTCGATGTCTGTCCGGCACGCCATCCCTCAGTTCCTGGATCTTTCCATCCCAGCGTAAGCGGATATGCGCTGAAGCGCCACCGGCGCGACTCTTCTGCGGTCAGTTGTGCTCCTGAGGAGCAGCTATGCCGGCCATTCTTGACGATCGCGACCGAACTGATCGGCGCGCCGTCCGGTGCGGTCGCGTCTCGACTTGAAAGCCTGGAGGCGCCCATCTCGGGCACCATGTGCTTTAAGTCCGCGTCCTTCTGTCCGCCTCACCGTGGCCGGCCTCATCGGCTTCTAGGCGCACCCAACACTAGTATACGCTGGCCCAAGCTCACTACGATCTAGATAACGAGGAATCTTGATGTGTCCGGAGGACAGCGGGAGTGAGGCGGAGCCATGTACATCCGGACGTGATCGTCGAGCGGCGTCGTCGGCGGCCGAACGAGCCGGGTAGGGCCGTGGGGACGAAGTTTGAGTTCTAAAAACGTCGGACTTCCAGTTCAGGCTTGCTCGCCCTGAAGCGTGGAAATGATCGGACACGGTCCGCTGTCGCTCGCCGCGCAGGCGCTCGCCAGTCGGCGCAACGCCGCTCTTGCCGCCTCGAGATCGGCGATGGTTCGATCCAAGGCCTCCAGCCTCTCGGCCGCCAGCATACGGGCGCGTGTGCGATCCTCACCGGCGTCGAGCGACAACAGCTCTTTGATCTGGTCGAGGGTGAAGCCGGCCGTCTGTGCGGAGCGGATGAACCTCAGCCGGCGTACATCCTCTTCGCCGTAGCGGCGAACGCCTGACCCCGCGCCGTCGCGCGACCAGCGGTCGGGCGTCGGAAGCAGACCGCGACGTTGGTAGAAGCGAACCGTCTCTACCCCGACGCCGCCGTCTCGCGCCAGTCCGGCGATCGTTCGAACACTCATGCTTGACTCCGTATCATGGTACGGAACTTAAGACGTGCGGCTCGGATTTGAAGATCAAGGAGACTGGCATGGCCAAGACCGCTGTCATCTATCGTATGGTCATGCCTGACCACACCTGTCCCTGGGGGCTGAAGGCCCGCCATCTGCTCAGGAGCCGGGGCTACAAGGTCGAAGACCATTGGCTGACCACGCGCGAGCAGACCGACGCCTTCAAGGCGGAACATGGGGTGAAGACCACGCCCCAGGTCTTCATCGACGGGCAGCGCATCGGCGGCCACGACGATCTGCGCCGCTTTCTGGGACTGAAGGTGCGCGACCCCGAGGCGACGACCTACACGCCGGTTCTGGTCGTTTTCCTGACCACCGCCGTCATGGCCGCGATGCTGAGCCTGACGGTCTATGGCACGCCCCTGACCGTCCGCTCGGGCGAGTGGTTCATCGCGCTGTCCATGATGGCGCTGGCGATGCTGAAGCTTCAGAACATCGAGAGCTTCTCGTCCATGTTCCTGAACTACGATCTTCTGGCCAAGCGGTGGGTGCCTTACGGCAAGGTCTATCCATTCGCCGAGTTCGGAGCGGGCGCCTTGATGGTCGCTGGCGTCCTGACCTGGCTGTCCGCGCCGGTCGCCCTGTTCATCGGAGGCATCGGCGCGGCCTCGGTGATCAAGGCCGTCTATATCGACAAGCGCGAGTTGAAATGCGCTTGCGTCGGGGGTGACAGCAATGTGCCGCTCGGCTTCCTGTCCCTGACCGAGAACCTGATGATGATCGCTATGGCGGTTTGGATGCTCGTCATGGGGTACGGCCGAGCCGCGTCGGCAATGGGGATGTAAGCGCTCGCCGGGGCGCTGGCTGCGCCGCCGGCGGAAAGTCGAATCATCTAGCCCGCCGGGTCCCGGCAAACCGGGGCCCGGTCAGCGCGATCCTGTCGGGGCTCGACGACAGCCCGGCGCAGGTAGGGTGGCGCGAGATCGAAGCGGCGACTTGGCAAGGCGCGCTAGGATAGGGTAGGGGGCTATCCTATGCACATAGCGAACTCCGAGGCTTTGACCAAAAGGGTCAAGCGGATCTCCGGTCAGGTCGGCGCGATCGAGCGGGCCTTGAGCGAAGGCGACGACTGCGCCTCGCTGCTCCACCTGATCGCGGCGACGCGCGGAGCCATCAACGGCCTCCTCGACGAGGTCATCGAGGAACACCTGCGGGAACACGTCGCCAGGCCGGGCCTGTCCGACGCCGAGCGCAAGCAGGCGGCGGACGATGTGATCGAAGCCATCCGCCGCTATTCCAAGTAGGACGACCATGACGACCCCAAGCGACCTCGACGCCTTCGCCCACGACCATGTCTTCTTGGGCGCCGGGCACGACGACAACGCCCGCCGGACGATGTGGGTCGTCGTCCTCACCGCCGTGACGATGCTGGGTGAAATCGCCGCCGGCTATTGGACCGGTTCGATGGCGCTTCTGGCCGACGGCTTCCACATGGCCACCCATGCCGGCGCGCTCGGCGTCGCGGCTGCGGCCTATGCCTACGCCAAGCGTCACGCCAGCAACCGTCGTTTCACTTTCGGGACCGGCAAGGTCGGAGACCTGGCCGGCTTCGCGTCCGCCCTGGTGCTGGGTCTGGTCGCGCTCGGCATCGGCGTCGAGTCCATCCGCCGGCTGTTCGAACCGTCCTCGGTCGCCTTCACCGCGGCGACGATCATCGCCGTGGTCGGCCTGGCCGTAAATGTGGTCAGCGCCCTTCTGCTGTCAGGTGGACATGGACATGGACATGGACACGGGCACGGGCACGGTCATGGGCACGGTCATGGGCACGGGCATCATCATGCCCATGACCACCACGATCACGATCATGAGCACGCGCACCATGACCACGAGACCGCTCTCGGGGCGATTCGCAGTCAGGACAACAATCTGCGCTCAGCCTATGTCCACGTCCTGGCCGACGCCCTGACGTCCGTGCTCGCCATTGCTGCTCTGCTGGCCGGTCGCTTCCTAGGCTGGACCTGGCTTGATCCGATGATGGGCATCGTCGGGGCGATCGTGATCGGACGCTGGTCCTGGGAGCTTATGCGAGACACCGGAGCCATCCTGCTCGACACGACCGACGATCACGTCGCGGAGGAGGTTCGGGAGCTGGTGGAAGGCCCCGGCGACGCCCGTATCGTCGATCTGCACGTTTGGCGGATCGGGCCGGAAGCGCACGCGGCCATCGTCTCGACTGTGGGGAGCGTTCCCGCGGCAACCATCCGAGCGCGCTTGAAGCCCGTCCACGAAATCCAGCACCTCACCGTCGAGACACGGTAGGTGGTCAATCGAAGCCCGTTTGAGGCGAACAGCCAAAACTCTAGCGTCCTGCTGGGTTAGAGGGGCCAGACTTCGCTAGGGTGGTCCGCCATGCTACTGAGGGCTGGCAGATGCACGCGATAGATTCGATTGCTGATCGAGATTTTCGGTTGTCAATACATCTCGAAAGATGGCGCGATCACGCGTTTTTTACATTGGGTTATTTGTCTAATGTTTTCATCGGCCTTGCGATTAGTCGGGTTGCCAGTCGGTGCCGTGTGTGGCGTGATCCGAATTGCTTATTCCAAACAGATGCTTAGGCAAGCGCGAGCAATCGAGTGGGAGTGAGGGACGACGGGCATGCAGGGGCGGCCTCTGGTGAGGGGATTTCGTTGATGACGGAGGAACTTTAGCGGACGGGTTCGGTCGGTGCGATCCGTAGCCTTACGGTGGTAGATCTACGGGGGCGGGATGGTGTTGGCTACGGTCTCCCGGAGGTCCGCTCCTGACTCATAGCCGACGTTTAAAAGGTCTGCTTGTAGGGCTCTGGTCAGCAGAGGGCCGTCAGTAAGATTGCGGCTTGTGGATCGTAGCATGGCCGCTGTGACGCAAGTGGGTCTTGTCGAGGTCAGCAATCAGCTCTGCACCCTTCTCTTTTCCGACCAACTCGATCAACGCATCGAGCTTAGCCTCCATTCGATCATCGTTCTCTTTGGAAGATGGTGACCCGACATAGAGAAAATAAGCCAAGCCGACAACCTGCCAGAGAAGTTGCAGAAACTCTGACTGCCAGTTCTCGAAGGTGTCGCGACCCATTTCGACCAGATAGGGCGAGAGACGGACAGCTTGCCCATGAGAGGTCTGGTCATCCACATAGGCGAGCCAGCCGAAGCCCCAATGAAGGGCGATCGAGACCGTGAAGAAGGCCAGTGTAATCCAGGCGTAGGCATACTTCTTCAGCATGACCTGGCTCCATTAATCCTGCGTCGGTAAACCCGAGGGTTCGTTCGGCTCGGTCTGCCCTTCAGAATCACGGGCGTCCGTTCGGCCCTCCTGCAGCCTTCGCGTCGCGGGGTCCGGACCCGGCTGGCCGCCTGGCCCAACGCCGCCCGCCGCCAGCTGCTGTTCCGTCGGCGTCGTGTCAAGACGCCGACCTTTTGCGACGCCCGGCGGCAACGCGGCTTCGGCTTCTTGATCCGATTTCATCAGGCTCGAAGCTCTCTTTCGACGTCACTCGCCAAGTTTCCCACCTTCTCGACGGCCCGTCGAAGCTGATCTTCGGTGACCCCGAACTTCTCGGCCCAATCCCGAGCCTCATAGTTTTCGCTCAGGCTGATCCGCTGGCGATCCGGGTTGCCGGTCTGGGTTTTGTCGTCTGTCATGGGCGCCTCATGATGAACCCGAAACAGCGGGAGAGCCGTTCCGTTTCCTGTGTCCAATATCGGTCGGTGGGCCGGGCCGAAGATCGGATCCGGTTCGGCGACTGCAAAGCGGACAAGCCGCTGGCGAAGCGCAAGACCTCACTCAGCCCGTCAGATGCGGCAGGGACAGGACCACAAGCAGGGTCGTCACCACAGCGCACGCGAACACAGAGATCCAGGCGAGTAGCCGATCGAAGCGGTTGTTCGATAACCGTGCACGGCGGATTTTCGGACCGGAGAACAGCGCCATTCCCCGAGAATGACGCAGCGACGCCTGCGCTTCTCTAACGCAGGTTAGCGGCGAGCATTTTTGGCGACCCGTGTTCGTAGGGCTTTGCGGCTGTGCAAATGAAGCCCGCTAAGTTTAGGGTGAGGGCGGACAGATGAGGCGAACACCATGATCGACCCCTTCATCCGCAAGCTCGAGTATGGCGCCGATCTGACCGATCAAGATCGGATCGATCTCCGCGACGCCGTGCTGGATGTCTGCACTTTTAAGGCAGGAGAGGATATCTCGTCGCAGGGCGAAGTCCCCCGAAACGTGCACGTGGTGCTTGAGGGCTGGGGCTGTCGCTACAAGATGCTGGAGGACGGTCAGCGTCAGGTCATGGCGATCCTCGTTCCAGGCGACACGTGTGATCTGCATGTGCAGATCCTGACCGAGATGGATCATGGGATCGGCGTTCTGACGGACGCCAGGGTCGCGCAAATCTCTCCGGCTCGTATCAATGCCCTGACAGACAATCCGAGGATCAACCTGGCGCTCAACTGGGCGAGGCTGGTGGACGAGGCCACCCTGCGCGAGTGGCTGGTGAACATCGGCCAGCGCCCCGCGGATCAACGCCTGGCGCATCTGATCTGCGAGCTCCATTTCCGGCTCCGCGCTGTCGGTTTCGCCGATGAAGCGGGCTTGGACCTGCCGCTGACGCAGGCGCAACTCGCCGACATCACCTCCATGAGCCCAGTGCACATCAACCGGACGCTGATGACGTTGCGCGGCGCCGATCTGATCCGCACAGAGGGGCGGTTCGTAGAAATTCCGAACTTTGATCGCCTCGCCGAGTTCGCGGGCTTCGAGCCCAGCTACCTGCACCTTGGAGGCACCAAGCCAAACGCCCAGGTCTGAGATGCGATATTTTTTCGATACGGTCGATCCCAGCGGCGCCCGCCGCGACGGTGTCGGCATCGACTGTCCGTCCGACAACAGCGCGCGCCGTCTAGCGCGAAAGGCGCTGGGCGAAATGTTCTCGGAGTCCCATAATGAGGGCGAGGAGACGTATGAGATTTCGGTCAGGAATAACGCGGGAGCGACGGTGTTCGCTGGGACCTTGGCCTACAGACGAGATTAAACGTCCGTGTGAGGATCGCTCATCAACGCTCGGGTCGCCGCCATTAGCGATGGCGTCGTCGGCCGAGGGCGTGTGCACCGGCTTCGCAGTCAAAGCCATGTGATTGCGGCTGGCTTTCCGTGCTCGACATGCAGCCGCGCCCTTCGATCGCCCAGCCAGATGCGCTCAACGGTGATCGCGTCCCATCCCGCCGGCAAGATCGCCACCCGTCTCGGCCATGTCTCTGGCGCGCCGCGCGCTTCCAGCCCCGTCAATCCGTAGACAAGCCCCATCAACATGCCCGCCAGATTGGCGAAGAACGGACCGGCCGCCGTTTCGCTGTCGGGATGGTCCGGTCGATACTCGAGACATTGATGGAAACGGCCGGCGTCATAGGCGGCGTATCCAGCCTCGAACAGTTGAAGGGCCAAGGCGCGGTCGCCGGCCAAGGCGGCCCACGTCGCGTAGAGGGCGGGAAACATCGGCGCCCCGACATAGTCCCGCCAGTGGGCCAGATAGAGATCGAGAGTTCGGCGCATCGTCTCCGGATTGGCTTGATAACCGCCCGGGAACAGTCCGGCCAAGGGCGATGGGGTGGCGCCCTTGGGTTCATCGATGCGGAAGCCGTCGTGCGCCGCAATCGCTCCGTCTGAACGTAGCGGCAGATACAGGGTCTGACGAATGGCACGCCACGCCGCATGGGGCGGTCGTCCAAGCACCTCCGCAGCGCCTATCGCCCGCGACAGAACATCGTCGGCCAACATCAAGGTGAATGCGTCATTGTCCGGCGGGCTTGGGACCTCAGCCGGTCCTGTAGCGCGCATTAGCTCATAGCCGCGCTCTGTCAGGCTCAATCGACTGACGATCCAGTCTGCGACGCCTTCAAGCACGGGCCAGGCCTTTTCCCGCAGGAAGGCCTCATCGCCTGTGGCGTCGGCGAACAGGCTGAACGCGCGCGCCACATGCAGCGTCCCATGATCCTCATGCGCCGCCCCCGACCCGCCGCCTGGCGTCGCTTCTTGGCCGGACAAGGGGGCCGCCTCCCACGGGAACTGCAATCCTTGACGGCCGGACAGACGCGCGTTCGATGCGGCCGCCGCGAGACCGCGCGAGCGGAAGTCGAGCAAGGCGCGCGCGGCGTCGGGTTGGCTCAGGATCAGGGGCGGCACACAGAAGGCGTCGATGTCCCACATGACGTGGCCGAAATAGTAGGAATAGTCCCGCCACGCGGCCAGGCCGAAGATCGAGGTCGCGGCCGGCGAGGTGGGGTGGACGGAGCTGTTCAGATAGAAGAAGGCCGCATCGATTAAGGCCTGATGCGCTGGATCGGCGCCCGTCACGACGATCCGGCCACGCCATAGCTCACGCCAGGCGTCGCGGTTGCGGATGCGAAGGATCTCGAACCCGGTCTGCGCAGCGCGCGCCACCCGACGTACGGCCTCTTCGTCGGGTCGCGCATGGATCAGCGAGGGAACAAGGGCCGCCATCTGCCGCAGACGCGCACCGCCTTTGCCGATCTGGCCCAGATCGTAGGTGGTTTGCAGCGGTCCCGACGCATCCCAGCGTGTCACTTCGCGCTCGGCGGCCGGATCCGTGTCGGTCCACAGCGCAATCCCGCAGGTCGACAGGTCGCCCTCTGTCGACCACAGCAGGGAGCCGTCGCAAGCGGGGTCCGTATCTCCGGGCGTGTCCGTCCGACGCCGCACGACCCGCCCTCTGACATCGGCGGTCGAGGTCCTGGCGCGCAGGCGGATTTCGCACGGCGCATCGGGCCGCACGGTGACCTCCTGCATGACGACGGCCGGCGCAGTGCGGCTGGCGAAGGTGACGACCTCGATCTCGGCGCTAACGTCGCTCATCCGCGCGCGCCAGCGGCTGGTCAGTTCAGCGGTCGCAAAATCATAGGCCTGCCTTAAGTCGCTGACGCACCAAGGCTGGTCCGACAGCCAGACGCCGTTGATGCAGATGTCGGCTTCCAGCGGATAGGGGACAGGGACGCCCGCCTCTATGCGGCGTTCAGGATCCTGGCCGACGACGCCGTTGACGATCGTCATGCCCGGCGAGAGCGCCATTTCCCGCACGCGCAAACCGATCAGGCCGTTGGCCACGTAGGCGGGGAGCGCACCGTTTCTCGCCCCGGCTTCCTCGGGCGGGCTGATCGGTCGCCAGCCCGGGACATTTTCGTCGTTCGTCATATAAGTCTCGTTTCGACCTCGACGTCTATGATCTGCGCGGCTCACTGAGAGTGAGAGGATCAAATCTCGAAGCCGGCCCGCAGTTTCCTATGTCTGCTTTCAGCCGTTCGGTTGTCACCTTATTCAGCCCAAGGTGAGACAAAACTCGCTTTCCAAATGCGCGGATCCGCCCCTTATTCGCTGTAAGCGATAGTCGTCATGACTGTGTTCTCCGCTTGTCGCGAATCCAAGCGCGTATGCTGGACGACGATCGGGTGCTGTGAGCGAATGACGCTCGCATAGTCCGTATCGCGGGGCACACGTTCAGGATCCTGCAGATCATTGAAGCGAACATGTCTGGTCCGCCGGCCCTCGACCGTCAGCTTATAAGGGCCGACCGGTTCGCGATCCTCGAAGAAGAGCGTGATCTCCACCTCGGTCGACGCGTCGCCTGGATTGAGGATGCAAGCCGTTTCATGGCTGATCATCGCCGGGCTTGGGCCCGTGCTCTTGCTCGGAATATAGCCCTCCGCGATCACCCACACCCGTTTTCCGATCTCACTCATAGGAAGCTGTCCCTGTTTCGGTGGCCTATGCCCGGCGGCGCCATCGCCGGGTGATGTCGCGGGACCTGCCCGCTCAAGCAGCCAAAGCCTGGTCGGTTCGCACGAGCGATGCGATCCAGTCGGCGGCGCGTCTCGAACTGACGTCGCAATCCGACAGGCGCTTCGCGAAGCGCTGCGCATTCTCGCGATATCGTGCGTCGTCCAGCACCTGAACCAAGGCGCGTTTGATCTGGCATGACGAAGCGCGTTCAGAAAGTCGAACGCCGGCGCCCAGCCATTCCAGCCTCGCGCCGTTGTCGGCGTGATCACGCCCCATCGGCATCACGACCAACGGCACGCCATGCTTTAGAGGTCGAAGAACCGTTCCATGCCCGCCATGGCAGATGACGGCCGCACATTGGGGCACGATGTCGTCGTGCGAGGCCTGGGCCAGGACGCGCACATTGGCGATTTGCGGCATTTTCGCGTCAGCCAGCGCCGGTCCAAGCGTGACGATAACATTGATCGGTAGGGTCTCGACCGCAGCCATCGTCCTGATCAACACCGACTTCTGGTCTTGGAAGGTGGTGCCGAACGAAATCAGGACGTTCGGTCGGCCGTTGTCAGGCATCTCAGCCGTGCCGTCCGCCCAGTTCGGCGTTTCGAAAAGCGGGCCGCAATAGGCGTAACGCCCTGACGACTCAGCGACATCAAAGTCGAACGCAGCGGAAGCTCCGATCAGGATGCGGCGCGCAACGTCTAGCTGGTCAAGCGTGTGAAGTAGAGGCGGAAGCCCGACCAGCGCGCGTGCGGCGTTCAAATCAGGCAGGCCGGCATCAAAGAATTTCCGGATGAGCTTTCTAGTGACGGCGTCGCGGACGAGGTCAGACTGCGACTTCGCCAGCGTATAGCCCGGGCCGAAGGGCGGGACATCCTCCCGCGTCGGAAAGCACCACAGGTTCGCCGTCAGAAGCGCCAGCGGCGTCCCGCGCTTCTCGGCCGCCATCATCACCCCGAACAGCAGCTCGTTCGAAACGATCACATCAGGTTCGAATTCGGCTGCGAACTCCAACGTATCTTGGGCGTACGCGGCCGCTGGGCCCGTCGCCACATCGACGCAAATGCGCCTGATGACAGCGGGCGGCCAACGCGTTTTCCAATCGCTCAGCCCACCTGACGCCGCGCCGAGAGCGCCCCGATCCGGAGCCCGTCGCCACGATTTGAAGGGAAGCGATTTGGCCTCCGCCGCCGGAGCGTTGCACGAGTCGCTTACGATGAGCACGTCGTGACCGAGATCCCTCAGCGCCGCAGCCGCTAGAAGAGGTGCGGGAACGTGGCCGCCCCCCTCGAAAGTGGTAAATAGAACGCGCATGGCTGATCCGAGCTAGGTTCTATAGGCCAAAGCCGTGCGAGGCTCTCTGTTCCGGAGACGAGCAAAAGCCCGCTTGAATACGGCGCTGCGTCGCAAACCGCACCTTTGAAACCCACCTCTGCGAAGTGGTTTGTACCGGCCATGGTGCCTGTCCCATGAGCCGCTCCCGTCCGGAACAGCGTGAACAGCTTCGTCGCAGCCTCGCCCAGGCGGCCCGTCGTCGACGACACAGAACCGTCCTTCTGGGCCTGCTTGCAATCGGCTGCTTCTTAGCCTTGCTTAGCCATTGACAGAAACACCGCGCTGTCATCTTCGAGATGACTCAAAGTTTGAGGCATTTGCGTAGGTCCGCACTTCGGTGCGCTGCCACCGTCCGCTACTGGCGCATCAGCGCTGTCTGAAGCGTATGGTGAGGAGGGGGCGTTGATCGTGGGAGGTGGCCATGAGCCAGCCCGATCTTTTTTGTCGACCTCGTAAGCCCTGGAATGCTGGTCGGATGACTGGAACCAAGGCTCCACTCAAGCCTAAGCACATCTGGGCAATCCGACAGCATCTCAAATCGGTTGGATCGGTCCGGGATCTGGCGATGTTCAACATCGCGCTGGACGCGAAGCTCCGAGGCTGTGATCTGGTGAAGCTTCGGCTAGCGGATATCGCTCAAGGCGGAGCCATTCGCCAGCGCTCGACCATCATTCAGCAAAAGACAGGTCGCCCGGTCCCGTTCGAGATAACTGAGGCCGCGAGGGAGGCGCTAGCGCATTGGCTGGAGCGCCGGGGGTGCCGACGCGACGACTGGCTGTTTCCCAGCCGTAGCAAAGAGGGCGCGCACATAGGCACGCGCCAGTATGCTCGGCTGGTCGATACTTGGGTAAGAATGATCGACCTAAACCCAAGTGCGTATGGGACCCACAGCCTGCGACGGACAAAGGTAGCGTTAATTTACAAAAAGACCGGAAATCTGCGCGCGTGTCAGCTTCTGCTCGGTCACGGAAAGCTGGAAAGCACCGTTAGATACCTCGGCATCGAAGTCGATGACGCTTTGGAGATATCGGAACAGATCGACCTCTAAGCCGGCTTTCGGGCAGTTCTTTGGAGAGCGGACTGCCCAAAAGTCTGCTTAGGGTGGTTAGCGGACGTTGCGCCACGCGGCCTCTAGACCCTAGCTTGAAGCCCGCGTAACGCGGATCATCAGCCTTGAGGGTATCAATATGGCCGCCGATCCAGATCATCTCCGACGTGTCCAGTTGATACGCAAGGCTGTGCTTACAGCCTGCATAATCGGTGTCTGCGCTTTCGCTGCGATCACACATACGGCAAGCGACGCCGAGGGGTTTCATGAAGGGTTCGAAGCCTTCGGTCTGGCTCTCATCCTCATCTGTATCGTCGGACGGTCCTGGTGCTCGCTTTATATCGGTGGGCGAAAGAAGGCGGAGATCGTGGACCGAGGACCTTATTCGATCAGTCGGAATCCGCTCTACGTCTTCAGCTTCATCGGCGCCTTTGGGATGGGGGCGCAAACCGGGTCCGTCCTGATGGCGTGCCTGTTCGTGATCATCGCGTTCGTCGTCTTCTACGCGACGGTGAGACGTGAGGAGGATTGGTTGAGGACCACCTTCGGAAACGAATACGAAGCCTACATGGCGAGGACGCCTCGCTTCTGGCCTAACTTCAGCAGGTGGCGCGACCAGGACACCCTGGAAATCCGACCGACTCTCTTCCTGACCACCCTTAGGGACGGCTTGGCCTTCCTTCTCGTGATACCTGTGTTCGAAGCCCTCGAGCATGCGCAGGACGTCGGTTGGGTCCACGCGATGTTCACGCTTCCCTAGGTGCGACGTAATGTCGCCGACATCTGAGTAAATCGTCCGCTGATCGATGGAGCGTAACGATGACTGATGCCGGCAAGCTCACCACGCCCAGCGACGCCCTTTCGAAGGTGCCCGCCGTCACTCTGGGCTTTTGGGTCATCAAAATCCTTGCGACCACGCTCGGTGAAACCGGCGGCGACACCGTCAGTATGACGATGAAGCTGGGATATTTGACGGGCACCGCAATCTTCGCAGCGGTCCTGATTGCGCTCGTTATTCTTCAGGTGCGCGCAAAGCGGTTTCATCCTTTGCTCTACTGGGCGACGATAATCGCTTCGACGACGGCGGGAACCACCCTGGCGGATTACGCCACTCGCTCGTTGGGGATCGGCTACACTGGCGGCTCAGCGTTGCTGCTGTCGGCGGTTCTGGCTTCGCTGTTGGCTTGGAAGCTGACGTTGGGATCCGTGTCCTCCGATCATGTCTCGGAGCCAAAGGTCGAGCTCTTCTATTGGCTGACCATCACGCTGTCGCAGACTCTCGGCACCGCGCTTGGCGACTGGACAGCAGACACCGGCGGGTTCGGATATCTCGGCGCCGCCGTTCTTTTCGGCAGTCTCTTGGCCATTGTGGCTGCCCTGGCAGTTTGGACGCGCATCAACCGGGTTCTGTTGTTCTGGGCTGCCTTCATCCTTACGCGACCGCTCGGGGCCGTGGTGGGCGACTTCCTGGACAAACCTCTGGACCACGGGGGTCTGGCGTTCAGTCGCCCGCTCGCGTCCGGGCTTCTTGCCGTGGTCATTCTGGCCTTGATCCTGCTGCTTCCCCAAAAACCCGGCGATCGTCCCTCCTCAGGCCATCCGGCAAACCCGTGACTTAGGGGTGGGGTCCGCAATGGGTCGGGAACCGTCATGGGCTGTCAGCTGGAATTACGACTTTCGATCACACTGAATGTCGTGTTTGCGGCAGCCGGCGAATGACCGCTTCTGGCGCATAGCTGAGGTCCCGGCCTGCGAACTCCCTTCAGACCTTACGAAATCCGAGATCGAGTTCAGGCTGGCGGATGGTCATCAGGCGTTCTGGGCTGAGCGGGATGTCTTCCATGTCGTGGCCCGCCGGAGCGAGCGGCCGAGGCTTTGCTGTTCCATCCAGACTCCTATGAACCCCGCCGAAGGCGCACCTGACCTTTGGTCGCTCGCCGTAAGGATGCCTGACCTGGACCGGGCGATGCTGGATGTCTGGCTTCTACCGGCCGCTACAGGCGCTCCGGATGAATGGCGGGGTCCCGAGGCCCCTCCGCCGCCTGCTGAGCTGGAGCTCGAAGAGGGAGAGCTGGTCCAGCACGTGATGCAATCATCGGCTTTGAGGCAGCGTCGGGGTCTCTTCATCTACCGTCCGCGAAGCGACGGCCCCATGCCGGTCATCGCCCTGGCAGACGGGGAAAGCGTTCCGCCCTTCGCTTCGGTTCTGAAGCCCCGCATTGAATCCGGAGAGGTTCCACCGACGATGATCGTCAGCCTCTGGAGCGGGCCCCTGCTCGAGGAGGGGGAGGCGTCAGACCCAAACCGACGCCATAAGGAATATCTCGCGGGCTGGGACGACGAGGTCTATCTCGCACACGAGCGCTTTCTGCTGAGCGAGGTGATGCCGCTCGCAGAGCGTCTGGGCGCCTCGAGGGTGCCGTCGGAAAGAATCCTCGCAGGCTTCTCCGACGGTGCGGCATGGGCTTTGAATACCGCGATGGTCAATCCCGACGTATTTCGGGGTGTGATCGCCATGTCGTTCGGTAGCCGGCCCGATCGTCGGGCGCGAGGATCGGGATATGGCTCGATCTATCTCACGGCTGGCGTGTATGAACCGGATTTTCACCAGAGCACTGTAGACGCCGCCGAAGCCTTGGAAGGGTCAGCTGACGCGGTGCGCCTCGACGTGGGAATCGCAGGACACAGCCAGATGTTGTGGAGAGAACGCTTCCCTCACGCCGTCAGGTGGCACTTGACTGGTCGGTCCGACCCTGTGCCGTAGGTCTGCTTTACCCCGAGTTTCCAGGGTCCGCTGCTGGCGCAGGCCTGACGGAACAGCAGTACAATCGGCCGAGGCAGGGAGGCCATCCGTGGGAGGTTGGCCATGCGCCAGTCTGACCTTTTCATCATCCCTCGTCGGCCTTGGAACGCGGGCCGTCTCATCGGTCCCAAGGCTCCGCTGAAACCCAAGCGCATCTGGGCGATCCGACAGCAACTCAAGGTCGCCAAGCGCGTACGCGACCTTGCGATGTTTAACTGTGCACTGGATGCAAAGCTCAGAGCCTGTGATCTGGTGAAGCTCCGCGTCAGTGACGTCGCGCCTGGCGGCTCACTTAGGCTTCGATCCACCGTCATCCAGCAGAAGACCGGACGACCGGTTCCCTTCGAGATCACAGAGCCAGCCCGCCACGCGATTGGAGCCTGGTTGGAACTCCGAGGACAGCGTGACGACGACTGGCTGTTTCCGAGCCGAAACCATGCCGGCTGCCATATCGGCACGCGACAGTACGCGAGACTGGTCGATCAATGGATCCGTTTGATAGATCTGGAGCCCGCGGCTTACGGCACCCATAGCCTCAGGCGCACGAAGGTCTCACTCGTCTACAAGAAGACCGGCAACCTGCGCGCATGCCAGCTGCTTCTCGGTCACCGCAAGCTGGAGAGCACCGTACGCTACCTTGGCATCGAAGTTGACGACGCCTTGGAGCTCTCTGAGCAGATCGATCTCTGACATCGACCGGGTCCGCTCAGCGGACCCGGCGTTCGTCCGCTAAGGGTGGAAAGCGGACTGGCGTTCTCAAGTCGCTGGCATGAGGAAGGCAGCAACCGCTGAACGGAGTTGCTCGCGCATTACGACGGCGCGTTCGTGACTGAGGTCAAACTTACTGTTCAGATCGCGGGTGATGGCCATACCGGCGAGAAAGCCCATAAGCAGGCGCGCACGGACATCTGCGTCCTCGCCCCCGATCCATGCTTCAAGGTCGCGAAAGCCTTGGTGACCCAACGCTTCATCGATGAGGCGTTTGGCCTTATCTGATCCAGCGGAGCGCATCAGAACGAGCAAGTCGCGCAGCACCCTTCCGCCATTTGGAGCCGCCAGAACATCATCCGTCACGCGCTCAGCGAAGCTCTCACGATCTCCCCAGCGACGCTGCCAGTTCACGCTCCCAGATTTGATCACTTCGACGAAAAGCTCGTCCTTTCCACCGAAGTATCGGCTGATCAGCGAAGAATCGACGCCCGCGCGCGCTCCAATAGAGCGGACTCCGACTGCCTCGAAACCCTCCTCAGCGAAGAGGTCCAGCGCAGCCCGAAGGATCGCGTGTCGGGTAGCTTCGGCATCCCGCGTTGGAGTGGTGGTGGTCATAAGCCATCTATAGCGGAACTGATCTAACTATGTCCGCAACGGGTCGAGAGCGGACGCTCAACAAGGTGTGTTGCTGAGGTCCGGTTTCCGGCGTTGAGTGAATGACCGCTCCTGGCGCTGAAGAGCAGCTGAGCGGCGAACGTGCGGGTGGCGGACTCGGTCTGGCCTCATCAGCGGAGTGCGACTTACCGCAAGGTCCGGAACGTCACCGAGTAGCGCAGCGCCGTCATCGGCGTGATGCCGTGTTCCCAGTCGGCCCTGGCCGGGCCGTCGAGGAGGTAGGCCGAGCCTGGCGCGAGATCGAGATGGCGGCGCTCCCACCCATCCGGCGTCCGCCGCCGGAAGCGCAGGCGGCAGGGCGCGCCGAGGGAGACGCCGACGACCTTGTCGTATTGCGGACGGTCCCTATGCCAGCCGATGCCGGCTCCGGCCTGGTACTCGGTGACCAGGGTCTGGACGATCGCCGCCGCCGGAACGCCGGCGAAGGCGGCGGCGCGGTCGCGCAAGGGCTCCAGGAAGGCGGGCAGGGGCGCCGCCTCGTCCAGGCGGGCGCGGCTGAAGTCGTAGCGCCAGCCGAAGGAGACCACGCGGCGCGCCCCCAGCCAGCCGTGGAACGCGAAGGGCGCGAACGGCAGAACGGCGAAGGCGTCCGTCAAACGATCCCGCTCGGCTTCGTCGACCATCGCCCCGACGTAGCGCAGGCCCGTCGGCTCGAGCGGCGGACCTCCGAACAGATCGGCCTGAGGGCTGGTCATGGGAGGACAACGCATCACACCGCCGCCGGCGCCGCCTCATCCACCCAGCGCCTCCGCCGCCTCGGGATAGCGCTGGAGCAGGCGGGCCGCCCATTCCGCCTTGCGCGGCCAAGGCCGCTGGGCCTCCCGCCGACGTTCCAGAACCATGGCCGCCGCCTCGCGGTGGGCGGGCCAGTCCATCAAGAAGCCGAGAGCCGCGCCGAAGTCGTCCGAAGCCGCCGCTTGGGCGAAGGCGCGGTCCAGCGCCTCGACATCGTCGAAGTCCGGCAGGCGGGCCAGGTAGTCGCGCAAGGGCTGAGGCGACAGGTCGCGTTCGAACATCGCCCAGCGCAGGTCCTGGGCCTCCTGCCGGTTTCCTTCGGCCTCCTGCACGTCGATCGAAGCCAACTCCCAGGCCGGCGTCAGCGCGGGCCGTCCGGCGGTGGGATTGCGGCCGAAAGTCCAGCGACGGTTCGACGGCGAGGGCCGAAGCGCGGTCTCGAGCGCGGCGCGCGCCTCGCCGATCCGCCCCGCCGCCAGCAGCCGGCGGGCCGCGCCGGCGGCGAAGTCGGGCGCGCCCTTCTCCTCGGGGGTCGCCAACGACAGCCACAGGTCCAGGTCGCCGGCCCGGTCCGCCAGCCGCCGGATCGCGCCGCGCGCCGGCCGGGCGCTCCGGACGGCGGACGGCAGGGCGGCCAGCAGGCGACGGGCGAACTCCGGCGTCAGGGCGTCGTCGGCGGCGCCGATCCAGCGAGCGTAGTCCTGCGGATGGCGGCCAACCGCCTCGGCCAGGGCGTCGAGCGCGGCCGGATCTTCGCCGGCGGGCGCGCCCGCCAGCGTCCAGAGGTCGGGCGCCGCGTCCTCGAAGGCGAACACCAGTTCGCCACGCGGGTCCTGCACGCGCGCCGTCAAGCCGCGGAACAGGTCGAACCAGGCCAGCAGGCTGGCGAAGGCGGCGCGCGCATCGGCCGGCGCCAGCCGGTCCACGATCATGCGGCGGTGCGCCTCAAGGTCCCGGATCAGCTCCCCGCGCTTGCGCCAGGAGACGCGGACGCGCGCCGCCGCGAGCGCAGCGATGCGCTTGTCGATCTCCGCCGCCAGCCGGTCCGGCCCGGCCTCGGCCGCCAACTCCAGCCGCAGCCGGCGCTTCAGGTTGGCGTCGCCGACGCTCGCCTCGGCCAGCAGCTCCGCCAGGCGCGGCGCGCCGAGCCTAGTCAGATTGGCCGCGTTCAGGCGGGTCGGGGCCGTCGGCCGTCGCGCCATCTCATCCTTCCAGTTCGATCCAGGCCGGCGCGTGGTCGCTCGCCTTGTCCCAGCCGCGCACATGGCGATCGACGCCGGCGTCCGCCAGCCGCCCGGCCAGCGCTGGGCTGAGCAGCAGGTGGTCGATGCGCAGGCCGGCGTCGCGCTCCCAGGCCTGGCGGAAATACTGCCAGAAGGTCCAGGGCGGTTGATGCGGGAAGCGCTCCAACAGCGCATCGGTCCATCCCTGGCCGACCAGCCGGGCCCAGGCGGCGCGGCTCTCGGGCTGTAGCAGGGCGTCCTTCTTCCAGGAGCGGCTGTTGTAGATGTCGGCCTCGGTGGGCACGACGTTGAAATCGCCGGCCAGCACCACGGGCGCGCCGCTGTCCACCAGGGTCGCGGCGTGGCCGATCAGCCGCTCGAACCAGGCCAGCTTGTAGTCGAACTTCGGCCCCGGTTGCGGGTTGCCGTTCGGCAGATAGAGGCCGCCGATCAGCACTCCGGCCACCGCCGCCTCGATGTAGCGGGCCTGAGCGTCGGCCGGATCGCCGGGCAGCGCCCGCCGCGTCACCACCGGCGCGCCGATGCGCGACAACAGGGCGACGCCGTTCCAGCGTCCCTCGCCGACCCAGGCGGCGTCGTAGCCGGCCGCCTTCAGGGCGGCGGCGGGAAATTGCGCCTGGGACGCCTTCAACTCCTGCAGGCAGACCACGTCCGGACGGGCTTCCGCCAGCCAGCGCAGCAGCGTCGGCAGCCGGGTGTTGACGCCGTTGATGTTGAAGGTGGCGATCCTCATCCCGTACCCGCGCCGTTCATGTCGTTCAGGCTGCTAATCCATTCGACGCCGTCCGGGTTCAGCCGTCCATGCCTCGGATCATCCCTTCGAGCGCGGCGACCTCGCGCTTGCCTGAGATATATGTAAGCTCAAGCTGAAACCCTTGCTTGCACTGGGATTTCCTTTCGCAGGAGAGGAGAGTCCCATGCCTAGAGGCGACAAGTCCGCCTATACGGACAAGCAGGAACGCAAGGCCGACCACATCGCGGCCGGCTATGAGAAGCGCGGCGTATCGGACAAGGAAGCCGAACGGCGCGCCTGGGCCACCGTCAACAAGGACGACGGCGGCGGCAACAAGAGCGGCTCCGGACGCGGCCGGCACACGGGTCATCCCGCCGCGCACAAGGGCGGGCGCAAGGGCGGCCAGGCCTCGGCCAGCCGCTCACGGGCCGACCGTTCCGCCGCGGCCAAGAAGGGCTGGGAGACGCGGCGCCGGAAGGCCGCGCACTGAGTCATGGCCATGAAGATCTATCGCGTCTCCATCGGCGCCGAAGGCGGACCCAGCCGCGAGGTCAAGGTCCCGTCCAAGACCGACGTCCAGGCCGCGGACGCAGCGGCCGAACTGATGCAGCCGGGCGAAACCATACTGAGCATCATCGAAACGGATGATCCCTATCAGGAGGTCGATGCGTCGCCGCCGGGAACTCAGACCCACCCGGATCAGATCACATGACCGGCGGCGCCTCCGGTCTGGTTCAGGGCGGCCTGGGCGGCCCCGAGGACCAGTTGCTCGAGGCCGGCCAGGAGGAGGTCTTCTCCCGCGCCGAGGTCGAGAGCGGCCGCATCGAACACCATGCCGACACCCAGACCCGGCCCGATCAAAAGGAGATCGAGCCGTCATCCCCCAACGCAGAGAAAGGAAACGACCATGGTTGAGAAGACCCTCGACAACCTGTTCTACGACACCTTGAAGGACATCTATTACGCCGAGCGCAAGATCGTGAAGGCGCTGCCCAAGATGGCGCGCGGCGCCCAGTCGCCGGAGTTGAAGGCGGCCTTCGAAAAGCACCGCGACGAAACCGAAGGCCAGATCGAGCGCCTGCAGCAGGTGTTCGAGATCATCGGCAAGCGCGCCATGGGCAAGACCTGCGAC
The DNA here is from genome assembly GCF_002434505.1 of Brevundimonas sp. UBA6550. Lineage (GTDB taxonomy): Bacteria > Pseudomonadota > Alphaproteobacteria > Caulobacterales > Caulobacteraceae > Brevundimonas. The sequence continues at coordinate 122,921 of NZ_DJKE01000005.1, read as the reverse complement.
GCCATCGAAGGCATCCTGGCCGAAGGCGACGAAATCCTGGAGGAGTACGAAGGCACGGAAGCGCTGGACGCCGGCCTGATCGCCGCCGCGCAGGCGGTGGAGCATTATGAGATCACACGCTACGGCACGCTGAAGCGCTGGGCGACCCTGCTCGGCTACGCCGACGCCGCGCGCCTGCTGGACGAGACGCTCCAGGAGGAGTCGAACACCGACGAGAGCCTGACGGCCCTGGCGGACGCCAAAGCCAACGCCAAGGCGCAGGGCAAGGCCGCCTGACCCATGGGGCAGGGGCTGCGTGACGCCATCCCGGAAACGGCGGTCCATCTCTGTGTCGACATGCAGCGGATGTTCGTCGAGGACACGGCGTGGCGCACGCCCTGGGCGGAACGCGTACTGCCGGTCATCGTGCGCCTGTGCGAGGCGAAGGCCGAGCGCACCTGTTTCACCCGCTTCGTTCCGGCCGAACGGCCGGGCGAGGGCCAGGGGACCTGGAGACGATACTGGGAGCGCTGGCCTTCGATGACCCTCCAGACGCTCGGAGAGGGCATGGTCGAGTTGGCCGTTCCGCTGCAGCGCTTCGTCCCTCCAGGGCGCCTTCTGGACAAGCGCGTCTATTCGCCCTGGATGGGCGCGGACTTCGACGCCGCGCTCCGCCGCGGCGGCGTCGACACCCTCGTGGTGACCGGCGCGGAGACCGATGTCTGCGTGCTGGCGACCGTGCTGGGCGCGATCGATCTGGGATATCGGACAGTCGTGGTGACGGACGCCCTAGGCAGTTCATCCGACGAATCCCATGACGCCCTGATGGACCTTTATCACGAGCGTTTCTCACAGCAGGTCGAGACGGCCGACAGCGCCGAAATCCTGGGTGCTTGGCGCTAGATGGGCTCCAGCACCGCTGTCTCGCCGTGGCGGGCCCGCAGCCGCCACGGCGCGCCCCGTATCCACAAACGGTCGCACTCGATCACATCCCACCCTTGCGGCAGGACGACGTCCCGGCGGGCCCAATGTCGGGGATCGCCGTCGTCGATCCTGAGCGCCGGGAGGCCGAGCAGGAGACCGGTGACGAAACCGCCGATGTTGGCGAAGAAGGGTCCGGCGGCGACGCCGCCCGCCTTGTCCAGCCGATACTCCAGCGTCTGCAGGAAGCGTCCGTGCTGATAGAGGGCGAAACCCTCCTCCTGGAGCTTGAGCGCCAGCGCCCGATCCCCCAGCCACGCGGCCCAGACGCCGTAGAGCGCCGCCAGCATGGGCGAGCCGACGTAGCCGCGCCACTGATCGACGTAGAAGCGCAGCGTCGTGTCGCGGGTGTCTGACTCCATTTCGGCCCAGTAGGGGAAGATCCCCATCAGCGCGCCGGGCGTGGCGGCCTTCTCCTCGGTGACGCGATATCCATCGTGATCGGCGATGGCGCCGTCGTCGCGCAGCGTGGGCCTCAGCCCTTCCAGGACCTCGCTCCACTTGGCGGGCGCCTCGAGGCCGATCATCCGCGCCATGTCGATGGCGCGGCGCAGCACCACCGTGGCGGCGAGGATGGTCAGGGCGTCGTTGTCGGCGGTCTCGATCCGTTCCGCCGGACCCCCGATGTCGCGGAAGACGAAGCGGTCCCCGTCGACCGACGCCCGGTCGACGACCCAATCCGCCACGCCCGAAAGCACCGGCCAGGCCGCCTCGCGCAGGAAACGGTCGTCGCCGCTGGCGTCGGCGTAGAGGGCGAAGGCGCGCGCCACGTGCAGGCTGACGTGATCCTCGCGCGCCGCGGCGGTCGCGCCGCCGGGCGCCGCCTCCTCGCCGTGGGCCGATCCGGCCTCCCAGGGGAACTTCAGCCCCGCGCGCCCGGCCATCTTGGCGTTGTTGCGGGCGGCCGGGACGCCGCGCACGCGGAAATCCAGCATGGCCCGCGCCGCCTGGGGCTGCAGCAGGGTCAGCGGCGGGATGGCGAAGGCGTCCACGTCCCACATCACATGGCCGAAATAGTAGTGATAGTTGGTCCAGGTCGCGAGGCCGAAGATGGAGGTCGACGACGGCGACGACGGATGGACCGAGGCGTTCAGATAGAAGAAGGCGGCGTCAGCGATCCCCTGCCACCGCTCGCCCGCCCCGACCAGGCGGATGCGGCCCTTCCAGAGGTCGGCCCAGGCTTCGTGGTTGAGCCGGCGCAGGGCGTCGAACCCGTTCTCCGTGGCGGCGGCCAGGAGGCGCACGGCCTGGCGATGCGGCTGGTGATGCAGCACGTCCGGGACCAGGGACGCCATCTGGCGAAAGCGGTGACGGCCGGCCCGGGCCTTTAAGCGATAGGTGGTGGAGAGCGGCCCGGTCTCGTCCCAGGGTTCCTGGGTGCGCTCGGCCTCTGGGGCCGCCGTCGTCGCCAGGGCGATTCCGCAGGCGCCCAAGCCGCCCTCGGACCGCCACAAGATCGCGCCGTCGCACACCGGAGGCGTCTCGCCGGGCGTGTCGAGGCGACGCTCCGCCATCGATCCGCGTACGCCCGCCGGATCGACCCGCGCCCTGAACGTCAGTTCGCAGGCCTGGTCCAGCGTGACCTGGACCTCCTGGCAGACCACGGTCGAATGCGAGCGGCTGGCGAAGGTGACGACCTCGACCTCGGCCCTGCCGGCGGGTAGCCGCACTCGAAAGCGCGTGGTCAGTTCCGCTGTCTCGAAGTCGTAACTCTGGTCCACGGGTTCGAAGCCGCCCATGACCTCGCTCGCCCAGACTCCGTCGAGCGCGATGTCGCCGCCGAGCGGATAGGGCGCCGCGACGGCGGCCTCGACGTGCCGCTCGTGATGTTCGCCGACGAAACCGCTGACGATCGCCATGCCGGGAACCAGGGGCACGTCGCGCACCCGCAGTCCGATCACGCCGTTGGAGACATAAGCGGGCAGATCCTCCGCCAGGGCGCCGGTCGCCGGCGGCGGGCTGATCGGCCGGTGCGGATCAGACCGCGCCATAGGGCGGATCCTGGTGCAGGGCCGCGTGGCCGGTGCGGCGCTCGTGATGGCGGTCGATCTCGTCGACGATGGCCAGGCCGCGCTCGCGACCGACCAGTTCCAGCAGGGCGTCCAGCTTGGCTTCCATTCGGTCGTCGTTCTCCTTCGACGACGGCGAGCCGACGTAGAGGAAGTAGGCCAGGCCGACGACCTGCCACAGCAGTTGGAGGAACTCGGATTGCCAGTTCTCGAAGGTGTCGCGCCCCATCTCCAGAAGGTACGGTGTCAGCGCGGGCGTCTGTCCGTGCTCGCGCGCCTCGTCGATGAAGGCGTACCAGCCGAACAGCCAATGCAGGCCGATGGAGATGGCGAAGAAGGCCAGGGTGATCCAGGCGTAGGCGTAGCGTTTCAGCATGATCGCTCCTCCACCGCTGCCCAAGTCGCTCGCCGCCCCCCCGGTTCCGCTCAGCCCTGGCCGGCGGGCGGCGACCTCGCGGTTTCGTGACGCAGCGCCCACACGCGCCAGGCGTTCTGTAAGATCAGGGAGGACTGCGCCATGACCGAGAACCGGCGGGCAGAAACGGCGGACGAGTCCGTCGATGTCGCATTGCTGGCCCAGCAGCTGGCGGAACGCGGCTTCTATGTGATCGGCGAACTGCGCGGGCCAGCGACGCTGACGGGCGAGCGCATCCGGCCGGAAAAACCCCGCACGCGCCCGCCGACATCGATCAGTGAGGCTTGAGGACCACCTTGGTCCATTCGTTCTGGTTCTCCTTGAAGTTCTTGTAACCCTCGGGCGCTTGTTCGAGCGGCAGACGATGGCTGATCAGATCGGTGGTGTCGATTTTGCCCTCCAGGATCATCTGCAGCAGCTGAGGCAGGTAGCGCTGGACGTGGGTCTGGCCGGTCTTCAGCGTCAGTCCCTTTTCCATGAAGGCGCCGACCGGGAACTTGTCGGCGAAGCCGCCATAGACGCCCGGGACGGAGACCGTACCACCCTTCCTGACCGCCATGATCGTCTCGCGCAGGACGTGGGGACGGTCGGTGCCGAGCTTGGTCTCCTGTTTCACCGCATCGACGATATTGTCCGGTGAGAAGCCGTGGCTCTCCATTCCGACCGCATCGATGCAGCTGTCTGGTCCAAGGCCAGCTGTCATCTCCAGCAGGGCTTCGCGCACTTTGACCTCGTGATAGTTCAGGACTTCCGCTCCGTTCGCCTTGGCCAGCGCCAGTCGGTTGGGATGGTGGTCGATGGCGATCACGCGACCGGCGCCCTGCAGGATCGCGCTCTTGATCGCGAACAGCCCGACCGGGCCGCAGCCCCAGACGGCGACAGTGTCGCCAGGCTGGATTTGGCAGTTCTCAGCCGCCATCCAGCCCGTTGGGAATATGTCCGAGAGAAACAACACCCGCTCATCCTCGATGCCCTCCGGGATTTTGATCGGGCCGTAGTCGGAATAAGGGACGCGCGCGTACTGAGCTTGTCCGCCGGCGAAACCGCCGGTCAGATGCGAATAGCCGAACAAGCCCGACACCGACTGGCCATAGGCGATTTCTGACGCGTCCGCCTTGTCCGCCGGATTGGAGTTGTCGCAGGCGGCCGGCATCGACTTCTCGCAGAAGAAGCATTTCCCGCAGGCGATGACGAAGGGGACGACCACCTTGTCGCCCTTCTTCAGACTGGTGTTGCCGCGGCCGACTTCGACGACCTCGCCCATGAACTCGTGACCCAGGATGTCGCCGTTGGACATCCCGGGGATCATGCTGTCGTAGAGATGCAGGTCTGAGCCGCAGATGGCGGTGGCGGTGATCTTGATGATGGCGTCGCGAGGATTGACGATCTGCGGGTCGGGGACAGTATCGACTTGGACGTTGTGCTTGCCGTGCCAGGTGAGGGCGCGCATGGGCGACTCCTTAGAATTGGGAAGGGGGATCAGATGTGACGGTCGGACCGAGGCGCGGCGTGGGGGGCCTTGGACGTCGAGATCTCGCCCGTCTCCATCAGTTGCTTGAAACGGCGCAGTTCGCGGCGCGCTTGGAGACGTGGCTCGCGCTGCATCACCTTGGCGACGACCTTGCCGATGACGCCGGAGGGCGGGTCGTAGCTGATGAACAGTCGCACCTCCGTGCCGCGACCAAAGGCGTTGTCACGGAATTCGATCCAGCCCTCGTGATCGACGTCCGAGTCCTTGCTAGAGGTCCAGGCGATGCGTTCACCGGAGACGTCCTCGGTGATCTCGCTGGTCAGTTCGATGTCTTTGTCGGCCGGCCCGGCGACGATCCAGCGAGAACGGCCGGACTCCAGAAGCTCGACCGATTTCACCGTCTCCGAGAAGGTCGGCATATTCGTCAGATCGCGCCAAAAGGCGTAGAGGTCGTCGCGGGGGCGATTGATCAGGACGGCCCTCAAGCTTGAGGCCTCGTATTCGCCCTCGCGCCGATCCTTGTCGACAAAGGCGGTCGAGCCAACGTCGGCGTCGGTGGAAACTTCACTATTGGACATAGGCTTAGCTCCGATGGGCTGAACCTCGTCAACCACCCGCGATGGGCTTCGTTCCAGCTTGAGCGGAGGAACAGGCACCTCGGTTAAGGGTGGGAAGAGCATCTAGCCCAGGTGCCGTCCTCATGACCGACATCCTCAACCCGACCGCCGCCGAAACCGTCCGTCGCCTCGCCGTCGTCACCGACGCTTCCTTCGGCATCGGCTTTGAATTGGCAAAGCTCTTCGCCGAGGACGGATACGACCTCATCATCGCCGCGGACACCGCGCTTGCCGAGTTCTCCCAGACCTTGACCGGGCTCGGCGACCTGGTCTCCGCCTGGCGACGGAAGAGGGCGTCAGTCCTTCTACGCCGCCATCGGCGCTCGCCCGGTCGATGCGCTTGCCGCCAATGCGGGGCAAGGGCAGCGGCTGGGCAAGGCCTTCCTCGACCAGGACTTCGACGACGTGGTCCATGTCATCAACACCAATATCACCGGCACGATCCGGCTGGCTTGGCTGATCGGCCGTCATATGCGAGAGCGCAGCCAGGGCCGCATCCTCTTCACCGGCTCCATCGCTGGCCTGATGCCGGGCAGCTTCCAGGCCGTCTACAACGGCACCAAGGCCTTCGTGGACAGCTTCTCCTTCGCCCTGCGCAACGAACTGAAGGACAGTGGCGTCAGCGTGACCGTCCTGATGCCCGGACCGGTCAACACCCATTTCTTCGAGCGCGCCGGCCTGATGGACACCAGGGTCGGCCAGGACGAGCACAAGGCCGAAGCCGCCCATGTCGCCAGGACTGGCTATGAGGCCATGAAGCGCGGCGACGGCGACGTGGTCGCGGGCATGAAGAACAAGGTCCAGGCGGCGATGGCCGCCGTCACGCCCCAGACCGCGCTGGCAGAACAGCATCGCAAGATGGCGGAGCCGGGATCGGGATCGTAACGGAAGCTCTGGCGGGAACGGACCCTCACTTGGGAAGTCTCATTCCCGCCCTTGGTCCAACTTCCGCTCCTGGCGCGGTTGAGACATCTTACTTGGAGAAGGCCTGTTCGAAGATGGGCGTACGGACCCGCATCGAGGCCGTGGCGGCGGGCGTTCACAGCCGGATTCTCACGCTAGTGCAACGGCGTGCCCCAGCCCTTCCGCAACGGGATTGGTCGGAAAGATCCCAATTATTTAACGTGAGTTCGAGTCCCGCTTGAGGATTCGAACAGAGGTGGCCGACTTTGGGGCAGGGGAGGACACAACCTTTTCATTCCTAGGATGACCGCTTTGCGCCCCACATCCGGCCGTTCGGCCTTGTAGCCGACGATCCCGAAAGCCGCCCTTTGTTCCGCCAGCGCTCAACTGGTTCAGACCCGACATTGCGCTCACGGCCCAACAGGTGTGGCCACCATTATGTTCGGAGTGCAGCAATCAGGGCGTCCCGAGCCATGGCCACGCGCGGGTGTCGCAGCGATGAGCGTGCCCAGACGAGGTAGTAAGCGTTGCGCGGCACCGTGACCGGGGCGGGTATCTCGATCAGCGTGCAGGCAGCGCGTTCGCTGCGGGTGAGATAGCCGGGCATCACCGTCCAGCCGAGACCCGCGCACAATCCCGATCGCAATACTCTCAAATCGGGCGCGGTCAACGCGGGCTGGCTCGTCAGCTCGAGCTGGTTTGCATGGAGCCAGGTTCGCAGCAGCGGCCGGTCGAGGTCGTAGGCGAGGTGGGCCGTCCGGTTGAGCCCGTCGGCAAGCGGCAATTCGGCAATCCGCATGGCCACGGCGGGCGAGGCTACGGCGCGCAGGTGCTCTTCGCCCAGCGCATGGAAGGCCAACCGCGGATCTTCGGGTTGTGAGGCGGTGACGGCCAGGTGCACCTTGTCTTCGAGGAGCATGGCATAAAGCGCCTCGCGCCCGCCGATATGCAGCCGCAGGTCCAGCCCTGCTTCCAGCAGCGGAGCCAGTCGGGGCGTGATCATTTCGCCCAGCATGTCCGACGGCGCGGCGATGTGGACCGTGCCCAAGATGCGGGACGAACGGGCCCGCGCGCTGGCCAGTGCCGATTCCGCCGTGTCGAGGCTGCTTCCGATTGAAGCAGCGAGATCGTCGGCGATCGCTGTCGGTCGGACGCCGCGCGAATGGCGATCGAACAAGGGACGGCCCAGTTGCGCCTCGAGCGATGCGATGTGCTGCGACGCCGCCGGTTGGGTGATGCCGATTGCCCGGGCCGCCTCGCTCAGTGAACGACGGCGGTAGACTTCGACGAAGGTGCGCAACTGCAGGAGGGACATTCCGGTTCCATAACTGGATTTATGGCCGTCCGCCATTCCCGCTGGATTTCATGATGCCGTTCCCTGCGTATCTAAGCCGCCGAAAGGAACGATTGAATGCAAAATCGCCGCCAACTGCTGAAAGCACTCACCGCTGTCTTTGTGGCGGGTGCGGCTGCGCCGGTTGCGTTTGCTCGTGTCCCCGACATCAATGGAGAAGGACAATTGACGATGACCCGCATTCTCATGGTGGCCACCTCCGCCGACCGAATGATTCCCGGCACCGAACCGACGGGTGTCTGGCTCGAGGAACTTACCACCCCGTATTATGCCTTCCGCGATGCGGGCGCCGAGGTGACGCTGGCCTCGATCAAGGGCGGCGCCATCCCCGTCGACCAGCGCAGCGTCAACGCCCACGGCGAGAACGACGCTTCGGTCGAGCGCTATCTTAAGGACGAGGCCCTGAAGGCCGAGGTTACCAGCACCCCTGTATTCACAAGCATCGATCCCGCCGGCTACGACGCGCTGTTCCTGCCCGGCGGCCACGGCACCATGTTCGATTACCCCGGCAGCGACGAACTGGCCCGCCTGGTCGAACGCTTCGACCGCGAAGGCAAGATCGTTGCCGCCGTCTGCCATGGACCGGCAGGGCTGGTCTCGGCGAAGAAGGCCGATGGCACGCCCCTCGTGGCTGGCCGCCGTGTCGCGGGCTTCACCGACAGCGAGGAACGCGCGGTCGGCCTCGACAAGGCCGTGCCGTTCCTGCTCGAAACGCGCCTCAAGGAACTTGGCGGCAAGCACGAGAGCGGCCCCGATTTCGCCCCATTCGCTTTGCGCGACGGCAACCTTGTGACCGGCCAGAACCCCGCCAGCGCAACCCGCACCGCGGAGCTCGTGATGGAAGCCCTCAAGGACAAGGACGCCTGATCATGCGGTATCTCCACACCATGCTGCGCGTCGCCGATCCCGAGGCGGCGGTCCGGTTCTTCACGCTGCTGGGTCTCAGGGAGACCCGGCGCATGGAGAACCAGGCCGGGCGTTACACGCTGATCTACCTTGCCGCCGACGAGGATTTCCGCGGCGACGGCGAGCAGGGCGATGCCGAGGTCGAGCTGACGTACAACTGGCCGCCCGAGGATGGCAGCGCTTCCGAGAAATACACGGGCGGCCGAAACTTCGGCCATCTCGCCTACGGGGTCGACGACATCTACGAAACGTGCGCGCGGCTGCAGGCGGGCGGCGTGACGATCAATCGCCCCCCGCGTGACGGATACATGGCGTTCGTCCGCTCGCCGGACGGGATCTCGATCGAACTGCTGCAGACGGGCGAACACAAGGCTCCGGCCGAACCCTGGGCCTCCATGCCCAACACGGGCGAATGGTGATGGCGAAATTGTTCGAACCGATTGAGGTTGGCGGGCTGCGGCTCGCCAACCGCATCGTCATCGCGCCGATGTGCCAGTATTCGGCAGTCGACGGCGCGATGACCGACTGGCACCAGATGCATCTCGGCCAGTTGGCGCTCTCGGGCGCGGGCGCGCTGACGATAGAGGCGACCGCGGTCAGCCCGGAAGGGCGCATCACCTACGGTGACGTCGGCCTGTACGATGACCGTACCGAAGCGGCGATGCGAAGCGTGCTCGAAAGTGTGCGCCGTTGGTCGGACATGCCGCTGATCATCCAGCTGGCCCATGCCGGCCGCAAGGCGAGCTGCGCCAAGCCGTGGCAAGGCGGAACGCAGATCGCCCCCGATGCGGAGAATGGCTGGCAGACCGTGGCACCCAGCGCCATTCCCTTCGCTCCGGACGACAATCCCCCTGTCGAACTGGACAAGTCAGGGCTTGCCCGCATCCGGGAGGCGTTCGCGGATGCCGCCCGGCGCGCCGGCAGGCTCGGCATCGAAGCCATCCAGATCCACGTCGCGCATGGCTATCTGCTCCACGAGTTTCTTTCGCCGATCTCCAACCGGCGCGGCGACGAATACGGCGGCAGCCTCGACAACCGGATGCGGTTCCCGCTCGAAGTGTTCGATGACGTGCGCGAAGCGTTTCCGGCCGACCGCCCGGTGACCGTCCGCGTTTCTGGGACCGACTGGGTTGAAGGCGGCTGGACAGCGGAGGAAACCGCATTGTTTGCACAGGAGCTGGAGCGGCGCGGTTGTTCGGCAATCCACGTCTCCGGCGGCGGCCTCGACCCGCGCCAGCAGATCCCTGTCGGTCCCGGCTATCAGGTGCCGCTGGCGCGGACGGTCAAGGACGCGGTCGCCATGCCTGTCGTGGCGGTCGGACTGATCACCGATCCGCACCAGGCGGAGCGCATCCTCGAAGACGGGCATGCCGACGCCATAGCGATAGCCCGCGCTGCGCTGTGGGATCCGCGTTGGCCCTGGCACGCCGCCGCCGCGCTTGGTGCATCGGTCAAGGCGCCCCCGCAATATCTCCGGTCCGAGCCCCACGAAGCGGGCCGCATCCTCGAGGAAATGACCCCATGAAAACCTCCGTCAAACTGCTTCTTGCCGCTGGCGCTGCCCTCTCGCTTGCCGCCTGCTCGACGACCCGCGAGGGTGCATCCGCGCCCCAGATCGAACAGGTCGCGACCTTCGATGGCGCGATGCCGACTGGCGTGACCGTCGCCCCCAACGGGCGCATCTTCGTCAACTTCCCGCAATGGGGCGACAACGCGCCGTTCACGGTTGCCGAGCTGGTCGACGGCAAGGCGGTGCCTTATCCCGACGCCGCGACCAACCAGCCCGATCCGGCCGACCCGGCTGGGCATTTCATCTCGGTGCAGAGCGTGGTGGCCGACGGCGCCAATCGCCTCTGGGTGCTCGACACGGCGGCGCCCAAATTCTCTCAACCACAGGCCGGCGGTGCAAAGCTGGTGGCAATCGACCTTGCGACCGACCGGGTGGTGAAGACGATCGTCCTGCCGCCCAGCGTGGTGCTGCCCACGACCTACCTCAACGACGTGCGCTTCGATCTGCGTCAGGGTGCCGAGGGCGTCGCCTACATCACCGACAGCAGCAACGAGGGGATCGGCGGCATCATCGTCGTCGATATCGCAAGCGGGCGGGCGATCCGGCGCCTGTCGAACCATGCGACGACCAACCCCGAGCCCGGCTTCACCCCGGTTGTCGATGGCGCGGTGCTCATGAACCGCCCGGCTGACGGCCCCGCGACGCCGGTCACGATCGCAAGCGACGCGATTGCGCTCAGCGCCGACGGCAGCCTGCTGTATTACGGTCCACTGTCGGGCCGCACGCTGCACGCGGTGCCCACGGCAATGCTGCGCGATCCCGCGGTGTCCGAGGAGGCATTGGGCCGCGCGGTCCGCAGCCTGGGGCGCAAAGGCGCCTCGGACGGGATAGCCGAGGATGACAAGGGCCGCGTGTTCGCCGGCGATTACGAGAACAACGCGATCCGCGTGCTCGACCAGGGCAGCTGGACGACGGTGATCAGCAACCCGCGCATCAGCTGGCCCGACACGCTGTCGATCGGCACCGACGGCTACCTCTACTTCACCGCCAACCAGCTTCACCGCCAGCCAGGCTTCCACGGCGGGCGGGACTTGCGCCGCAAGCCCTACGAGCTGCTCCGCATCAAGGTGGGCGCGGCTCCCGTCCTGTTGCGCTCGCGGTGACCCCATCAGGCCGGGCGGGCTCGCGCGGGGCCGCGATCCGGCGAAAAATCAACAACTGACTTGAAGGAATACAGTCATGACCAAGGGTATCGAAGGCAAGGTCGTTCTCATAACCGGCGGCAGCAGCGGCATCGGCGCGGAAACTGCGCGTCTTCTCGCGGAACGCGGCGCCAAGGTGGCCATCGCCGCGCGGCGCAAGGACAGGCTCGACGAGGTCGTCGCGGACATCGCCGCAGTTGGCGGAACGGCACGTAGCTACGCGCTGGACGTGACCGACAAATCGGCGGTCCAGTCCGTCGTCGCCTCAATCATTGCCGACTTTGGCCGCCTCGACGTGCTGATCAACAACGCCGGGCTGATGCCGATCCGTCCGATGGCCGAGGTCAACACCGACGAGTGGGACCAGATGATCGACGTCAATCTGAAGGGTACGCTCTACGGCATCGCGGCGGCCCTTCCCGGCTTTCTCGAGCAGGGCAGCGGCCACATCATCAACCTGAGCTCGGTTGCGGGCATCAAGGTCTTCGCACCAGGCGGCACTGTCTACTCCGGCACCAAGTTCGCCGTCAGCGCGATCAGCGAGGGCTTGCGCCACGAGGTGGGGGAAAAGGTCCGGGTTACGTCAATCGAGCCTGGAGCTGTCGAAAGCGATTTGAAATTCACGACCTCTGGCGCGGCTGCCGAGACGGTGCTGGACTTCTACAAGCAGGCCATCCCGGCGGCATCGGTGGCGCGTGCTATCGCGTTCGCTGTCGAACAACCTGATGACGTCGACGTCAACGCGATTGTCATCCGTCCGACCGCACAGCAGTTCTGATTGCAATGAGGAGGCGGGGCCGCGTGTGCTCCGCCTCATGGGGAACGTATCGGCCCGCTCGTCCGTTGCTTTGCCGAATAATATGTGTCCGTTTCACTTGAGGAGTCATTTATGCCCAAACTTGCCCTGTATGTACCGCTGAAGGCCAAGCCCGGAAAAGAGCGCGATGTCGCCGATTTCCTGACCTCGGCATTGCCGCTCGTTCAAGCTGAGGCGGGCACTCTGACCTGGTATGCGATCGAGGAAGGTCCCGGTGCGTACGCGATCTTCGATACGTTCGACACAGAGGAGGATCGGCAGGCCCATCTTGACGGCAAGGTTGCCGCCGCACTGATGGAGAAGGCAGAAGAACTGTTCTCTGAACCGCCGCAGATTCACAAGTTCACCCTACTGGCCGCGAAATAGCGGAGCGGTCGGCACCCTAAGCTGCCGTCTGACCGCAGGGTAAGGCTCGTGTCTCTATCCGGAATGGATGGCCCGGTCGGATCGGGAAATGAATAAATGAATACGACAGGTCATCCGCGAAAGTGGATGGCCTTGTCTTTTGCGATTATCACACTTCTGAATTTACTGATAAGGCGCCGTTGATGTGTCCCGACGTAAGGGCGCCATTAGTTCGCGGGAGATTCTTGAGCACATCAATTCGGCGCGTTATTCGGCCGTTCTGGCCCAGTCATTCAGAAAACCGCCGTGAATTGATCCCAGGACGGCCCTACGGGAAGGAACCTCTGAGGTAGCGAAAGGTTCAGGAAACTGAGATCACTTGGAAGGGTGCGATGTCCTCCGCCGTTGCGATGGACCGGATCATCGCCAAGCTCTCGATTTGATGACTCGTTGAAAAGAGCTGCGAAAGGAAAAGATCCGTGAAAGCTGTCGTGTACAACGGGCCCAAAGATGTTTCTGTCAATACCATCGACGATCCCAAGATCGAAAAGCAGACCGATGTTATCATCCGGCTGACCACGACCAATATCTGCGGGTCGGACCTTCACATGTATGAAGGCCGTACCAGCTTCGAGAAGGGCAAGGTCTTCGGCCACGAAAACCTTGGCGAGGTCATCGAAGTCGGCTCTGCCGTAGATCGCATCAAGAAGGGCGATCGCGTGTGCATGCCGTTCAACGTCGGTTGCGGTTTCTGCGAAAATTGCGAACGCGGGTTGACGGGTTTTTGCCTCACGACCAACCCTGGAACCGCTGGCGCAGCGTATGGCTTTGCCGAGATGGGTCCGTGGCAAGGTGGTCAGGCCGAGTTTATGCGCGTTCCTTATGCGGACTTCAATTGTCTGAAGCTGCCTGAGGACGCTGAGGAGAAGGAGGATGACTATGTCATGCTCTCCGACATCTTCCCGACGGGTTGGCATGGCGTCGAACTGTCAGGTTTCCTGCCTGGCGAAAGCATCGCGATCTACGGCGCCGGTCCAGTCGGTTTAATGGCCGCGCACTCAGCCGAAATCCGCGGCGCCTCTCAGATCTTCGTGGTCGATTCTCACGATGACCGCCTGAAACTGGCCGAGGCCATGGGCGCCATTCCGATCGACATGCGAAAGGGCGATCCCGCCCAGCAGATCCTTGACGCGACCGGCGGCCTCGGGACCGACCGGGGGGTTGAGGCGGTCGGGTATCAGTGTTGCGATCGCCACGGCAAGGAGCGCAGCAATTACACGATGAACTGCCTCGTCAAAAGCACGAAGGCCACCGGCGGAATCGGCGTCGTCGGCGTGTTCATTCCGGAAGACCCGAACGCGCCCGACGATCTCCAGAAGGAAGGCAAGATGGCGTTCGACTTCGGCAACTTCTGGTTCAAGGGCCAGAAGATCGGCACCGGCCAGTGCAATGTAAAGCACTACAACCGGCGACTGATGAAGCTTATCGAGCAAGACCGGGCCAATCCTGCCCAAATCATCTCGCACCGACTGCCGCTTGATCAGGCACCAGACGCCTACAAGCATTTCGACGAGCGCGATGCTGGTTGGACGAAGGTCGTGCTCAAGCCGGGCGCCTGACCTTAGTTTTCGACGGAATAGGAAATAAATTATGACTTTGGAAGGCAAATCAGTTGCCATTCTGATCGCACCCCGCGGGACGGAAGAACCAGAATTCTCGAAGCCCAAGCAAGCTGTCGAGGACGCTGGTGGCAAAGTGACCGTGGTCAGTTTTGAGCCGGGCAAGGCTCGCACAGTCAATAGCGATCTTGACGAGGGCGGCAGCTATACTATCGACAAGACGTTTTCCGAGGTCAAAGCCGACGATTTCGACGGACTTGTTGTGCCCGGAGGGACTGTCGGTGCCGACAAGCTGCGCGGCAGCGTCGAGGCAATTGGTTTCATCCGGGCTTTCTTCGATCAGAAAAAACCTGTTGCGGCTATATGCCATGCACCCTGGACATTGATCGAGGCGGGCGTGCTTAAGGGTCGCACCTTGACGTCCTACCCGACGCTGAAGGTCGATATCGAGAACGCCGGCGGTGCATGGACCAATGAGGAAGTCGTGGTCGACAACGGCCTTGTTACCAGCCGCGATCCCAATGATTTGCCCGCCTTCTGTGCCAAACTCGTTGAGGAGATCGCAGAAGGTGTGGCCGCGGCGCTCGCAGCAGGGAATTAAGACGGGGCGTTTCGACGAACCATGTGAGGGCCCTCTCCTTGGAGAAGGTCCGCACAAAGCAAGCGTGGCGGATGGCCAGCGATGGCCGTCCGCCACGCCGCGTATCGCACGAACACGGCACACCTGACGGGCACTCAAACCCTAAGCCGCGTCAACCGCGGTGACACATCGCCGGCTCCCGCTTCCAGATTCGACCCATTCCAACGTGTGGTTGAGATGCACCTGATCGAACGTGCATTCCGCCAGATTTACGACTACAGCGCCGCCTTGAGATAGCGGGCGGTGAGACTGCCTTCCGCTTCCGCAACGACGCCAGGGACGCCGCTGGCAACGATACGGCCCCCATCTTCCCCGGCCCCCGGTCCCAGGTCGATGATCCAGTCCGCCTGTGTGATGGCGCGCATGTCATGTTCGACGACTACGACGGTATTGCCGGCGTCTACGAGGCCCTGCAGGTGTTGCATGAGCCGGTCGCCATCGGAGGGGTGAAGCCCCGAAGTTGGCTCGTCGAGGATGTAGATCGTGTTGCCGCGTTGAGCGCGTTGCAGTTCAGTCGCCAGCTTGATGCGCTGCGCCTCCCCGCCAGACAGCTCGGTCGCCGGCTGACCGAGCCTCAGATAGCCAAGACCGATCTCCCGCAACACGTCGAGGGAGCGCATCACAGATGCCTCGCCAGCGAAGAAATCGCACGCATCGTCGACCGTCAGTTCGAGCACCTGGGCGATATTGCGCCCGTTCCATTCGACTTCGAGCGTTTGCGGGTTGTAGCGAGAGCCATGACAGGTCGAGCAGGGGGCAAAAACGCTCGGCAGGAACAGCAGCTCCACCATGACGTATCCCTCGCCCTCGCACACAGGGCAGCGGCCTTGCGCGACGTTGAACGAGAACCTTCCCGGGCTGTAGTGCCGCCGGCGGGCGAGCGGCGTATCAGCGAATATCCGTCGCACATGGTCGAACATGCCGCTGTAGGTGGATAGGTTCGAGCGCGGCGTGCGGCCGATCGGTTTCTGATCGACCCGGACCAGCCTGCGAACATGCTCCATGCCTGCGACAATGCGTCCTTCAGTGTCGTTCTGCGCAACATCGAGCAGCGGGTCGATATCCTCCTCCTCGGCCACGGGGGAGCCGCCGAGGTGTTCCGTGACGAGCTCGGGCAGCGCCTGACTGACAAGACTGGATTTACCCGATCCCGAAACGCCGGTGACAGCGGTGAAGCAGCCGATGGGAAACTCGACGTCGAGACCATGGAGATTGTTCCGTCTGATCCCTTCCAGGCGTAGCCATGCCTTGGGATCGCGCGGTGTGCGCTCACTGCGGAGCGGCTCTGCGAACAGGTAGCGGCGGGTGATCGAATTCTCGACGTCGGCAAGCCCCTCTATCGGCCCGCTGTAGAGGACTTCACCGCCCTTTTCCCCGGCTCCTGGCCCGACATCGACGAGCCATTCCGCGCGGCGGATCACGTCGAGATCATGTTCGACGACGAACAGGGAGTTGCCCGCCGCCTTGAGACGCTCGAGGATGGTGAGCAAGGCTTCGCCATCTGCCGGGTGCAACCCTGCCGAAGGCTCGTCAAGCACATAGACCACGCCGAAAAGCTGTGACGACAATTGCGTGGCAAGCCGCAAGCGCTGCAGCTCTCCGGAGGAGAGCGTCGGCGTGCTGCGGTCGAGCGAAATGTAGCCAAGGCCAAGATCGATGAGCGGCTCTAGCCGCTCGATCAATTCGCAGGCAAGGCGTTGGGCGGCGATCCGCTTCTCGTCGGAGAGATTGGGCGTGCGGCGTACGTCGGGCGCGCTCTTGTGCGCCGAGCCGCCCGCCGCAACCCGTTGTTCGACCGCTGCATCGCGGGCCGCTTTTTCCAGAACATGGCCCTTTGAGGGGGCGGAGACCGCCCCATACGCGCCATGCGCGACGGGGATCAGCAAGTCTTTCAGCTTGAGCACCGTCAGGTCGCCGAACTCGGCAATGTCGAGGCCGGCGAATTTGACCGACAGGGCTTCGCGCTTCAGGCGCTTGCCGTCGCAGGTCGGGCAATCGCGGCCGATGATATATTGCGAGACGCGCTTCTTCATCAGCGCGCTTTTCGTGTTGGCGAAGGTCTCCAGCACATAGCGGCGGGCGCCGGTGAAGGTGCCCTGATAGCTCGGTTCCATGCGGCGCTTCAGCGCCACGCGGGTCTGTTCGGGCGTCAGACCCGCATAGACCGGCACCGTCGGCGCCTCTTCAGTGAAGAGGATCCAGTCGCGATCCTTTTTCGGCAGGTCGCGCCACGGCGTATCGACGTCATAGCCGAGTGACACGAGGATATCGCGCAGGTTCTGGCCATGCCATGCCGCCGGCCAGGCGGCGACTGCGCGTTCCCGGATCGTCAGCGTGTCGTCGGGCACCATCGTTTCTTCGGTCGCGTCATAGACGCGCCCGATGCCGTGACAGGTCGGGCAGGCCCCCGCGACCGTGTTGGGGGAGAAATCCTCCGCATAGAGCATCGGCTGATGGCGCGGATATTCGCCGACGCGCGAATAGAGCATCCGCACCAGGCTGGAGAGCGTCGTCACGCTGCCGACCGAGGATCGCGCGTTGGCCGAGCCGCGCTGCTGCTGCAACGCGACCGCAGGCGGCAAACCGTCGATCGCGTCGACCTCCGGCACGCCGGCCTGGTCGATCAGGCGACGGGCATAGGGCGCAACCGATTCCAGATAACGCCGCTGGGCTTCGGCATAAAGGGTGCCGAACGCGAGCGATGACTTGCCCGAGCCCGATATGCCGGTGAACACCACGAAGGCGTCGCGCGGTACATCGACGTCAATATTTTTGAGGTTATTCTGGCGCGCGCCGCGAACCTGCACGCAAGCGGGCGGCCCCGTATGCCCATGATCGGTGGCCGGCGTCGTCGCGTGAATATCCTTGCTCTTCAATTCAGTCTTCCTGCCCTATACGCCCGTGCGGCCCGTGGTTCATCACAGCCGGGTAACAGATGAATGCATTTCCGACTCAATACATCCAACGGCCAGGCTGGCCCGATGTTCGGTACCTTTGAAATATTTTTCCAGCATTAGACCAAAACCATTTTCCCGTTGGGTCGCGCGACGAGGCCAGACACACTCCGCTGGTAAGCGCCTGGGCCAGGCGGCCCTGGTCCGTGCCGCTATCGGCATGTAACGACCGCACTTCGGCGCTTGTTACCGCATCGCGACGCGTTGCCCATTTGCCAGAGCGCGCTTCATCATGGCAGGGGTCGGGACATGATGACGGCCGAGTTGTCGATCCGAGCGCCTCGCGCCGCTTCGGATCGGCGGGTCAGTAGTGAATGACCGTGCGGATCGACTTGCCTTCGTGCATCAGTGCGAAGCCCTCGTTGATCTCCTCCAAACCCATCGTGTGGGTTACGAATGGGGCCAGATCGATATCGCCTCTCATCGCGTCCTCGACCATGCCGTCAACTCCTCGCCCGGTTCCGGTCGGTCGCTTGTGGAGTGGCTACGCAGAAGCCGCTGTGCCGACCTATTCGTGCGAATCCGGCAAACCTCTCGGCTAGCCTGGACCGCAGAATACACTCCATCATGGTGGAGAAGCTCCAAGTTGATACTGATGTCGTTTGGGTCAAAGATGTCGTCGAAGGTCACAACAGACTGCGAAAGGCCTCGACATCACGAAAATTTTATTGATTAGAATTTCACCAATGTTTTCAATACCTCGAGATTTGTTCGGCCTACGGATCGGTTTCCTATCGATGTCGAACAAAAAATCCAAAACATTCAATGTTCTGGTCCGGCTTCAGTAATCGAGTGGGAATGATCGAGGGCTTTCGACGTCATCCGATGTCGCTTCAGCAAAGTAGGTGACGTTTGGTGTCGTCCTGAAAATTCCGAAGTGCATCTCATAATGCTCGGACGTTTTCTGAGTTTGCTGTTCTCCCGCTTTGCGGGTTCGCCCGTGGCCGGCATATTTCATTTTGACGGAAGCTTACGCCTCGCGCATCGAAGTGAAAAAGGGGCGGCTTTTTTGTGGAACACGGGCGAGGGACGGATCATGCGCGGGTGCGGTGGCTGGCGCACGAGGTGCTGCCGCACGAGCAGGATGTCCGCGTCTGGTTGAAGCGGTCTCTGGTCACGTCCAACGATGTCGATGACGTGATTCAGGAGGCCTATTGCCGGCTGGCCAAGCTGAAGGCGGTCGAGCAGATCGAGAGCCCGCGCGCCTACTTCTTTCAGACGGCGCGATCCGTGGTTCTGGAGCAGATGCGTCGCGCGCGGATCGTAAGAATCGAGGCGGTGACGGAAATCGACGCCCTGCGCGTCGAGTGGGATGAGCCGTCGCCTGAACGTATCGCCGGGGGACGAAAGGAACTCGAACGCGTGCTGAAGATCGTCGCCACCTTGCCCGAACGCAGCCGACGCATCTTCGAGATGCGTCGCATCTTGGGTATGTCGCAGCGGGAAATCGCGGCGCAGCTGGGCGTGACCGAGAACGTGGTCGAGAACGAGGCTGCGCGGGGGTTGAAGGCGGTCCTGGCCGGTCTGGGGAAGACGGGTGACGAAGGTCGCGCAGCGACGCCCCGTGGGCGGCAGGCATGAGCCGGGAAACCTCAAGCGAGATCGATGCGTCGGCGGCCAAGTGGGCCGCTCAGCTGGATGCGGGGTCGATGAGACCTTCGGACCATGTTGCGCTGGAAGACTGGCTCGAAGGCGACAGCCGTCGTCAGGGCGCCTTGTGGCGGGCGAGGGCGGTCCTGGCCCTTATGGTCGAGCCGGTCGAAACCGTTGTGGATCGCGCGACGGCCAGACCTGACCGCCGCCTGTTGCTGGGCGGCCTGGGATTGGCGGCGGCGGTCGCCGCCGGCGTCGTTCTGGCTCCTGTCATGTCGGGTCAACGCTATCGGACGCTGGTCGGGGAAATCCGTCGCGTTCCGCTGGCGGACGGATCCATGGCGGCGATCAATACCGATACGACGCTGGATGTTCGATTCCAGAAGACCGAACGCGCCGTGAAGCTGGATCGCGGCGAGGCCTGGTTCCAGGTCGCCAAGGATCGGGCCCGTCCGTTCGTCGTGGCGGCGGGCGACATCCGGGTTCAGGCGGTTGGCACGGCCTTTTCCGTGCGTCGCAAGTCGGCCGGGGCCGAGGTGCGGGTGACGGAAGGTGTGGTCGAGGTATGGAGCGACAAGGGCGCTTCAAGACAGCGTCGCCGCGTGGTGGCGGGCGAGCAGGTCTTCGTCAGCAACGAGGCGGGCGCTTCAAGCCCTGTCAAACGTCCGCTGGAAATGGATCGCGCCCTATCGTGGCGAGAGGGCCAGATCGTTCTGGACGGCGACACGATCGCCGCCGCTGCCGCCGAGTTCAATCGATACAACACCCGCAAGATCGTGATCGTCGATCCCGATCTGGAGGGGCGCACTGTGGTCGGCTGGTTCCGAACCAACGAGCCGGAGAGCTTCGCCGAGGCCGTCGGCGTCTCGCATGGGGCCGGGGTGAACGTCGGCGCGGACGTCATCATGCTGGGCGGTGCGCGATAAATTTTTCATCCGGCGACGGAAAACCTATCGTCGGACATCGAGACGTTTGGACCCCTCGAAGAAGGGGCCGGGAACCAGGAAACACAAAAGGGAGGGCCCACACATGGCCATGTCGCGAAACTATTGCGCGCGAGCGTCGCTGATGATCGCCGTCAGCACGATGGCGTTGACCGGCGCCGGCGCCGTTCAGGCGCAATCCAGACAGTTCAACGTCCCGGCGCAGCCCGCCGCCACTGGCGTCCCGGCCTTCGCCCGACAGGCGGACCTGCAAATTCTGGCCTCGACCGATGCAGTGGCCGGGCAGCGGACCGCCGCCGTGCAGGGTGTCTATTCCGTGAACCAAGGCCTCAACCAGCTTCTGCAGGGCAGCAATCTGGTCGTGGCGTCCAACAACGGGCGGACTGCTGTTCTGTCCGGCGCGATGGCGGCCCCGCAAACCATCGCCCAGGGGAGCGATGTCGAGGACCAGGCAGACGAAGTTGAAACTATCGTGGTAACCGGTTTCCGCGCCTCGTTGGGAAGCGCCTTGACGGCCAAGCGTCGGGCCAATGGCGTGGTCGATGTCATCAAGGCCGAGGACATGGCCGACTTCCCCGACGCCAACCTGGCGGAGTCGATTCAACGGGTGCCGGGCGTCTCCATCGCACGCGACGCCGGCGAAGGCCGTCAGATCACCGTGCGCGGCCTGGGCCCGCAGTTCACGCGCGTGCGCATCAACGGCGTCGAGGGCCAGAGCACGGCGTCGGGCACCGACAGTTCGGGCGGCGCCAACCGTAACAGAGCGTTCGACTTCAACGTCTTTGCGTCCGAGCTTTTCAACAGCATCACGGTGCGCAAGACCGCCTCTGCCGAGACGGAAGAGGGCTCGCTGGGCGCAACGGTCGATCTGCAGACGGGCCGCCCATTCGACTACTCCGGCGCCAACCTCGTGCTGTCGGGCCAGTATGGCTACAATGACCTGTCGCAGGAGTGGGATCCTCGGTTCGCGGCCCTGGCCAGCAACACCTGGATGGACGGCCGTCTCGGCGCACTGGTTTCTGTGGCTTACACCAAGCGTCGTCTTCTGGAAGAAGGTCACGGCTCCGGCGGCTGGCTGAATGGAACCGAGGCCGGCGGCTATAACCCTGCATCGCCGTTTGCGGCTGCGCGACGCGCCGACGTCTACACGCCGCGCTTCCCGCGCTATGGCCGGCTGACCCACGATCAGGAGCGTTTGGGCCTGACGGGATCGGTGCAGTTTCGTCCGCAAGAGCAGACGCTGATCAACCTCGATCTGCTTTATTCCGACTTCAAGGCGACCCGTCAGGAGAATTGGCTGGAAGCCCTGTCCTTTGCGCGAAACGCCTCGCAGGGCGGGCGGCCGGAAATCATCGTGCGCGATGGGGTCATCGATGCGAACGGCGACATGGTCTATGGCCTGTTCGACGACGTCGATGTGGAAAGCGAGACCCGTTTCGACGAACTGGACACCAAATACACCCAAGGCACGCTGACCCTGGAACATCAGTTCAGCGACCGCTTCCGGGTCAAAGGTCTGATCGGCTATTCGAAATCCGATTTCGACAATCCGATCCAGACGACGGTGATCCTGAACCGCGAAAACTCGGACAATTATTCATACGACTACCGCGAAAACCGCAACGCGCCCCTGATCCGTTTCGGCTACGATGTCACAGACCCGCTGGCCTACAACTTCGGCGCGGCGCGTTCGGAAATCCGGCTGCGTCCGCAGGGAGTGACCAACACCATCAAGACGGCGCAACTGGACGGCGGCTATGACCTGACGCCGTCGCTGACGCTGAAGGCTGGGGTGAACTACAAGGAGTATGAGTTCGACTCCTGGGCCTTGGCCCGGGTCAACGAAGGCGTGGTGCCGCAATTGCCCGCTGGCGTGACCCTGGCAAGCCTGACGGAAATGGTCAGCGGTTTCGGCCGCAATCTAGGCGCGCCCGACGGCACGGTGCGCAACTGGGTCGCGCCCAATCTCGCCGCCTTCGCCGATCTGTTCAACATCTACAGCGGCACGGGTCTGTTCGAACTGAGCGGCGCCTCAAACGCCAATGCGCGTGGCAATATCCGCAGCGTGACGGAAAAGGATTCAGCCGCCTATCTGCAGTTGGACTTCAACACCGAACTTGCTGGCGTTCCGGTGCGGGGCGACATCGGCGTGCGCTACGTCAAGACGCGCCAGAGCTCGACCGGCTATCAGCTGGTGGCGGGCGCCGCGCAACAGACGACGGTTGATCGTGACTATGACGACGTGCTGCCGGCGCTGAATGTCACCGCCGAGGTCACGCCGGACTTCCTGGTGCGTTTCGGTGCGGCCAAGGTGATGACCCGCCCCAATCTGGGCAGCGTCACGCCGGGCGGCAGCCTGAGCACCGTCGGTGTGTTCAGCGTCAGTTCGGGCAACCCCTATCTGAACCCCATTCGCGCAACGACCTACGACCTGTCCGCCGAATGGTATTTCGCGCCGGACGCCCTGTTGTCGGTCGGCCTGTTCTACAAGGACATCGACAGCTACATTCAGACCTCGCGGACGTCTCAGCCGTTCAACCAGTCCGGCCTGCCGCAAGATCTGCTCAACGGTCTGGGCGTGTCACCCAGCGATGTCTTCCTGTTCAGCCGTCCTGTGAACACCGAGGGCGGTCCCCTGAAGGGCGTCGAGATCAGCTATCAGCAGCCATTCAGCTTCCTGCCTGGGCCATTCGACAATCTCGGCGCCATCCTCAATGTCACCCTGGTGGATTCGAAGATCAGCTACATCTCGTCGCGGTCGCCGACCGGCTTTGTCGAGAACGACCTGCTTGGCCTGTCGAAGACCGCCTATAACGCCACCCTCTATTACGAGGACGACCGGTTCAGCGCCCGTGTCTCGGCGGCCTATCGCGATCGCTATCTGACGGCGGTGCCCAGCGGCACCAGCACCAACGATATCGACGGGGTGCGCGACATCGTGACGGTGGACGCCTCGGCTTCCTACGCTCTGAACGACCGCATCAAGTTGACGTTCGAAGGGCTGAATCTGACTGACGCCTTCAACGAACAATACACCGACAGTCGCCGCGACAGCATCTACGTCTATTCGCACACGGGGCGGCAGTACAACTTCGGCGTTCGCTACACCTTCTAGGAACACTCCCAACTCCCCCGGGAGACTGGGCGCTGACCGGTTCGCCGGTCGGCGCCCTCTTTTTCCAATCGGAGCCGCCATGCGCTTGTCCGTTTCGCGTCGTCAGGCGCTTGCCGCCGCCGTTTTGCCGATGATGGCGTCGACCCGATCCTGGGCCGCCACAAGGGGATACGACGCCGTGGTGGGCACGGCCGAGGCCGGTCGGCGGGTCGGCGCACCCGCCTATCCTGCGCTTTCGGCCGCCATCGCCGCAGCGCCAGCGGACGGGCGAAAGCCGTTCCGCATTCTGATCACACGCGGGATCTGGACCGAGCAGGTCGTCGTCGACAAACCCTTTATCCATCTGATCGGCGAGGATCGCGCCGGTTCGGTGATCAATCACCTGGCGGCCTCGGGACTGGCGGCGCCGGACGGCCGGATGTTGGGCACGTTCCGCACCCCGACCCTGTTCGTGCGCGCCCGCGATTTCCACGCCGAGACGCTGACGATCAACAACGCCTTCGACGGCCTGGCGGAGATGACCAAGCCCAACGGTCTGCATTCGCACAATGGGGCAGGGCCGCAGGCTGTGGCCCTGATGATGGACAAGGGCTCGGACCGCGCCGTCGTCCGCAACTGCGACATCCTGAGTTATCAGGACACCCTGTTCCCCGATGCGGGGGCAACCCTGTTCGACCGTTGCCTGATCACGGGCAGCTACGACTTCATCTTCGGCGCCGGGCGCGCCTGGTTCGAACGCTGCGAAATCCGGTCCCGGCTCCGACCTGCCGATCCAGTCGAGGGCTATATCGTGGCCCCCAGCACGCCCATCGATCAGGCCTACGGCTTTGTCTTCCACGACTGCCGCCTGACCCGAGACGCGGGGACGCCTAGGCACTCTGTCTTCCTGGGCCGGCCTTGGCGCCCGTCCAGCGCCTTTCCCGATGGCCGATACGGCGATCCTCGGTTCGTCGGAGCGACGACCTTCCTTGACTGCTGGATGGACGATCATATTGCGCCGGCCGGCTGGACCGAGATGTGGTACACCGGAAAGGACGGCAATCCGCGCACCATGCTCCAGCCTGAGGACGCGCGTTTCGCGACCTTCGGCTCTCGCGGTCCCGGCCGTGCGGAGTTTGAGCGAGGCGCTCGGCTGACGGCGAACGAGGCGGCCAGTGTTCGACGGAGTGACGTTCTCGGGAGCGCTCTTGCCTGACGACTGTCGGCGTTCGCGGAGCCACCATGCTGTTCCAGGCAGAAATCGAAGCATGAAGGTAACCGGTGTCTTTTTCGTTCGGGGCATCGTATTGATGGGTTTCGCCAGTCCGTTTCCGCGCCGTGTGACGAGCCGACCAGAACCATGCCCCAGCCTCTCAGCCTCAATCCTGATCGCCTGTTTCCGGCCGACGCCGACACGCGCGCCGTCGCGCGTCGTCTGTACGCCGAGATCAAGGGGCTGCCGATCATCAGCCCGCACGGTCATACGGACCCGAGTTGGTTCGCGCTGAACGAACCCTTCGCCAATCCGGCCGAACTGCTGATCACGCCCGACCACTACGTGTTCCGCATGCTGCATTCGCAGGGCATGGCGATGGAGGATTTAGGCGTTCCCCGCGCCGACGGTGGTCCGGTCGAGGCCGATCCGCGCACGATCTGGCGACGGTTCGCCGAGAACTATCATCTGTTCCGGGCCACGCCGTCGCGGATGTGGCACGACTGGGTCTATGCCGAGGCGTTCGGCATAGATGTGCGCCTGTCGGCCGAGACGGCGGACCATTACTACGACATCATCGACGCGGCGCTGAAGACCGACGCCTTCAGACCTCGCGCCCTGTTCGACCGCTACAATATCGAGGTGCTGACCACCACCGAGAGCCCGCTCGACACGCTGGAGCATCATAAGACGATCAGGGCGTCGGGTTGGAAGGGGCGGGTGCTGACCGCCTATCGCCCCGACCCGGTGCTGGACCCCGACTATGAGGGTTTCCGCGACAATTTGAAAATCCTGGCCGAGCAGACGAGCCGCGATACGCTGAGCTGGGAAGGCTATCTTCAGGCGCTGCGTGATCGCCGGGCCTTCTTTATCGAGATGGGCGCCACGTCGACCGACCACGGTCACCCCACCGCCTTCACCGCAGACCTGTCAAAAGGTGAGGCCGAGGCCCTGTTCCGCCGCGTATCGACCGCTCCGGCGACGCCGGCCGACGCAGAACTGTTCCGGGGCCAGATGCTGACGGAGATGGCCGCCATGTCGGTGGAAGACGGGCTGGTGATGCAGTTGCATCCCGGATCGTTCCGCAACCATTCGGCCACCGTCTTCAACCGCTTTGGCCGCGACAAGGGTTGCGACATCCCGACCCAGACGGATTACGTCCGGGCGTTGAAGCCTCTGCTGGACCGGTTCGGGTCCGACACGCGCCTGACCCTGATCCTCTTCACCCTGGACGAGACCAGCTACAGCCGCGAATTGGCGCCCCTGGCCGGTCATTATCCGGCGCTGAAACTGGGACCCAGCTGGTGGTTCCATGACAGTCCCGAGGGGATGCGTCGCTTCCGCGAACAGGTCACCGAGACGGCGGGCTTCTACAACACCGTCGGCTTCAACGACGACACCCGCGCCTTCCTGTCGATCCCCGCCCGTCACGATGTGGCGCGGCGCATGGACTGCGGCTTCCTGGCCAAGCTGGTGGTCGAACACCGGATGGAGGAGGACGAGGCCCACGACCTGGCGCGCGCCCTGACCTATGATCTGGTCAAGGCGGCCTACAAGCTGTGAGCCGCCTTTCCGAAGAAGGCCTGTCGCGCCTGCCCGCCGACGTCGCCGTTCCCGGTTACGACCGCGCCCAGGTGAAGACCGGCGTGGTTCATCTGGGCGTCGGCGCCTTCCACCGCGCTCACCAGGCCGTGGTGTTCGACGATGCGCTGGCCAGTGGCGACCTGCGCTGGGGCGTGCTGGGCGCCTCGCTGCGGTCGCCTGGCGTGCGCGACCAGTTGAACCCGCAGGATGGCCTCTACACCCTGGTCGTGCGCGACGGGTCGGACGAGCGTTTGCGCGTGATCGGCGCGGGGCGTGGCGTTCTGGTCGGACCGGAAGACCCCGCCGCCCTGGTCGCCGCCATGGCCGACGCGGATGTTCACATCGTCACCCTGACCGTGACCGAGAAGGGCTATCGCCTGGACCCGGCGACGGGCGACCTGCTGATGGACGATGCGGACGTGGCGGCCGATCTGGCGGACATCTCTGCGCCGCGCACCGCGCCAGGCTTCATCGTCGCCGCGCTGCGGGCGAGGCGCGCTGCGGGTCTCAAGCCCTTCACGGTCATCAGTTGCGACAATCTTCCGCACAACGGCAAGCGGATACGCGCCGGCGTCATCGCCATGGCGCGCCGGATCGACCCGTCGCTGGCCGACTGGATCGAGGCCGAGGGCGCCTTCCCGCAGACCATGATCGACCGGATCGTGCCGGCCACCATCCCTGAAGATATCGCTCGCTTGACCGACCGTCTCGGCGTCGAGGACCAGGGGATGGTCAAGGCGGAACCTTTCACCCAGTGGGTGATCGAGGACTGGTTCGCAGGCGAACGGCCTGACTTCGCTGCGCCATTCTTCGGCCGGGAGGGCGTGCAACTGACCGATGCGGTTGAACCGTGGGAGGACGCCAAGCTGCGCCTGCTGAACGGCGCCCATTCGGCCATCGCCTATCTAGGCGCTTTGTCGGGTCATGAGCATGTCCACGAAGCCGTCGCCGTTCCCGCTTTCCGCGCCTGTATCGAGGCCCTATGGGACGAGGCGCAGACCACGCTGGACCCACCGCCGGGTCTGGAGATCGCCGCCTATCGCGAGGCCCTGATGGCTCGCTTCTCGAACGCGGCCCTGATGCACCGCACCCGCCAGATCGCCATGGACGGGTCGCAGAAGCTGCCGCAGCGTCTGCTGGCCGGGGTCGCCGAACGCCTGGCGGCCGGGCAGGGCATCAAGGCCATGGCTATGGGCGTCGCCGCCTGGATGAAATGGCAATCGGGCGTGACCGAGAGCGGTGAAGCCTTCGTCGTCGATGATCCGTTGGCAGGCCGGACCGCCGAACTGCTGGCCGGCGCCGACAACGACCAGGATCGGATTTCGGCCTTGTTGAGCCTGTCCGCCGTCTTCCCGCCCGCGCTCGCCGCCGATGACCGGTTCATCGCCGCAGTCACGGGCGCCTATCTGTCGCTCGGCCGGAACGGCGCGGTCGAGGCCGCGCGTCTGGCAGGGGAGTAGTCCATGTCCCGCGTCTTGATCCTCAACCCCGCCGACGACGTCGCCATCGCTCTGGATGACATTGCGACCGGCGAAACGCCCGATGGTCTGAACGCGGCGGCGCGCGCCGACATCGCGACCGGGCACAAGATCGCACGCCATGCGGTGGAAAAGGGCGGTCTAGTTCGCCGCTATGGCCAGGTCATTGGCCGTGCGCAGATTGCCATCGCCGCCGGGGATCATGTCCACGTTCACAACCTGGCCATGGCCGAGGACGGGCGCGAGGCTGAGGTCGGCGCCGATCTGCGTCCGCCCGCGTCGCTGTCGAACGCGACCTTCCACGGCATCGTCCGGCCGGACGGCCGTGTCGGCACCCGCAACTACATCGGCGTCCTGACCAGCGTGAATTGTTCGGCCACCGTCGCGCGCCGCATCGCCGACGCCTTCCCGAACGCCAGCCTGCCGGCAGGCGTCGACGGCGTGGTGGCCTTCACCCATCAGGGCGGGTGCGGCGGGTCTTCGCTCAGCAGCGACGTGACCCTGCTGCAGCGGACGCTGGCCGGTTATGCCCGTCACCCGAACTTCCACTCCATCCTGATCGTCGGCCTGGGGTGCGAGGCCAATCAGATCCCCGCGTGGCTGGCCAACGAAGGGCTGGAAGCTGGCCCGCACCTGCGCACCCTGACCATCCAGGAGGCCGGCGGCGCCGCGCGCGCCATCGAGGCCGGCGTTGAGATTGTGCGTGAACTGGTCGCCGAGGCGGCCAAGATCGAGCGCCGGCCTGTCTCCGCATCCCACCTTACCGTCGGGCTTCAGTGCGGCGGTTCGGACGGCTGGTCCGGCGTCACGGCCAATCCGGCGCTTGGCGCGGCGGTGGACCTGCTGGTCGCCCACGGCGGATCGGCCATGCTGTCGGAAACGCCCGAGATCTGGGGCGCCGAACACCTGCTGCTGCGGCGCGCAGTGTCGCAGGACGTGGCGGACAAGCTGAACGCGCGTCTGGCCTGGTGGCGCGACTATGCCGACCGTCACCAGATGGAGCTGAACAACAATCCTTCGCCCGGCAATCTGAAGGGCGGCCTGACCACCATCCTGGAGAAGTCGCTGGGCGCGGTGGCCAAGTCGGGTTCGACGCCGCTGAACGACGTGATCGGCTATGCCGAGCCGCTGACCACGGCGGGCCTGACCTTCATGGACAGCCCCGGCTATGATCCCTGTTCGGCCACGGGCCAGATCGCCTCGGGCGCCAATCTGATCGTCTTCACGACGGGGCGAGGTTCGGTCTTCGGCGCCAAGCCCGCGCCGTCGATCAAGATCGCCTCCAACGCCAAACTGGCGCAATGGATGGACGAGGACATGGACATCGACGCCTCGCCCGTCGTGACCGGAACCAGCCTGGCCGAGGTCGGCGCGGTCATCTTTCGAAAGATGCTGGATGTCGCCTCGGGCGAACCGTCCAAATCCGAAGCGCTCGGCATCGGCGACAACGAGTTCGTGCCTTGGCAGGTCGGCGCCTATCTCTGATAGGTTGGGCGATCTTCAGAAAAGAAGGCCCGGAGCGGTTCGCTCCGGGCCTTTAGTTTATCACGCTGGAGGCGTCAGGGAGGGAAGCTCAGTACTTCCAGCGCAATCCCACGGCGATCTCGCGGCCGGTGTGACGGTAGTCGGACACGCGGTCCGTCACGTCGACATAGCGATCAGTGTATTCATCGGTCAGGTTGATGCCTTCGAGCGAGAAGGTCAGGTTCGGCGTGAACTCGTAAGACATGGAGGCGTCGATGTTGGTCGTGTCGTTGACGCCCTCTTCGGAGTTGCCGTTCGCACCGGGGAAGGACAACAGATACTGGCTGCGGTGCGCCACCGAGACGCGGGCCTGGAAGGGTCCGTCCTCATAATAGAGGGTGGCGTTGGCAGTGTTCTTCGACTGACCGGTCAGGCGGTTCTTGCCGGCCGTGCCATAGCTGACCTCAGAATCGACCCAGGTGACGTTGCCGGTGAAGCCGAAGTTCGACCACAGACCGGGCAGGAAGGTGAAGGGCTGCTGGTATTGGATCTCGATACCCTTCAACGCCCCGCCTGCGCCGTTCAGGCGACGGGTGACCTGGAAGATGTCGGTCGGGTTGGCCGCGCCCTGCAGCAACTCGTTGGGCAAGCCCAACTGGTTGTAAGGGATGCCCACCGTCTCCGAGGTGATGAAGCTGTCGATGTCCTTGTAGAAGACGGCGCCGGCCAGCAGGCCTTCGTTCTGGAAATACCACTCGACCGAAAAGTCGTAGTTGGTGGCGCGGAACGGATCGAGCAGCGGGTTGCCGTAAGAAACGGTTCGGGTCGTCGGCGAAACGCTGCCGCCCGGCGTCAGGTCACCCAGCGTCGGGCGCGACATCACCTTCGCGGCCCCCAGGCGGATGACGAGGTCCTCGCGCGGCTCCAGCGCCAGGTTGAAGGACGGAAGCACGTCGTCATAGTCGTTTTCGGTCGTGACGTAATCATAGGTCGTGACCGGCGGCGTGCCGACGGCGATGGTCTGCCAACCCTTGGCCGTAACCTCGGTCTGGGCGTAGCGAATGCCGGCGTTGCCGCGCAGGACCATGCCAGCGACCGTCGTGTTGAAGTCGGCCTGAACGAAGATGCCCTTGTCCGTTTCGTCCACCTCGCGCTCGCTGCGGTTGGCCACCAGCGGATCGTCATAGAAGCTCAGGAAGTTCGCGATCTTCGAGATGTCCGGGACGATGAAGCTGAGGTCGGAGCCGGCGCCGGCCTTGACCCCGTCGCCGATGCTGACGACCCGGCCGATGCTGTCGACGCCCGTCAGGCGATCCGCGCCGGTCGGATTGGTCTTGGTGCGCGTCAGGCCGAAGGTCTCGAAGCCATAGGTGCGATATTCACCCCCCGCCTTGAAGGTCAGCGAGTCGGACCAGTCGTAGGCAAGCGAGCCGGCGCCGACCTTGTTATCGAAGTTGCCGCCGCCATTGCTGCGCGTCGCATTGACTAGGGTGAAGCGCTGACCCGACGTGACGTCGAAGCCATAGTTGATGCGCGGCGCGCGATCATTCTCTCGGAAGTCGAACGTGTAACCGTTCACGCCCGCGGCCTCGAAGGCATAGGCGACGTTCAGCGGCGTGCGGGCTTCCGACCGGTTGGCGCCGACCTTCAGATTGCCGTGCAGGCGATCGGTGAAGTCGTGTCGCACGTTTAGCGACGCCTGATAGAAGTTGCTTTCGTTGCGTGTGAAGCCGTTCTCGGCGCGAACCAGCATGTTGTCGAAGACGCCATACGACAGAATGTTCTTCTCGGCGTCGATCGCATAGTCGCGCACCACCACGTTGTTGACGTTGGCGCGGCTGAAAGCCCAGGCCTCGATGTTCGGGCTTTCCAGTTCCGAGTTGAAGCGCGACCACAACACGTCCAGCACGGCCTCGGTGCGGTCGCTCGGCCGCCATTGCAGCGCGCCCGTCATGCCCAGGCGATCTTCCTGAGTATTGCCCAAAGTGTAGCGAGGGATGCGTGGGTAATAGGCGCTGAGCAGGGCGTCGCGCTGCGCCGTCGTGGTGCAGGGGATGCAACTCGCGAAGTTCTGGCCCAGGCCGTAGGGGTAGTTGGGATAGTCGGCGCGGGACTTGCCGGCAGGGATGGGCGGATTGATCGCGCCGGACTGCCAGCGCGTCGTGTTGAAGCTGCCCAGAATGGGCGAACGCTCGGAGTAGGCGACAGAGATCAGGGCGCCGAAGGTGCGGTCCTCGTTCGACCAGCTCAGCAGGCCGGCGAGACGGGGCACGGTCTTTTCAGACAGGTCGTTGTACGACGCCTGCACCGACAGGGCGGAGTTCAGGCCGCTGCCGCCGAAATCCAGGGGGCGGCCGGTCTGCAGATCGACGGTGGCGCCCAGCGAGCCTTCTTCGATCTCGGCCGACTGGGTCTTGCGGACCTTGATGCTGTTGAACAGCTCGGACGCGAACATCGAAAAGTCGAAGCTGCGGTTGCGATTGCCGCCCGACGCGGCCTGGGCCTCCAGACCGTTGATGCGCGTGCGGGTGAAGTCGGAGCCCAGGCCGCGAACCGAGATCGTCGTGCCCTGACCATTGACGCGGTCGATAGTCACGCCGGGCAGGCGCTGAATGGCCTCGGCCAGGTTCTGGTCGGGGAAGTCGGCCATGTCCTCGGCCAGGATGGCGTCGACGGCGCCGGCCTCGCGGCGCTTGATGCTCAGCGCCTGCTGCAGGCTGGAGCGGAAGCCAGTGACGACGATGTCGTCGACCGTGGCGGCGCCGTCATCCTGAGCGACATCCTGCGCTGCAGCTTGAGGGGCCGGGGCGGTCTGCGCCACCGCTGCCTTTGCCCCCATCATGGCCGCCAGGGATACGCCAACGGCGCACAGAGTCCGGGTATTGGTCCGTCGCATTCCTTCTCTCCCCATCCCGGCGATCATCTGGCACCGGTGTCATTTTTTGGTACGCTGTCGCGCATAATCGGATTGGCGACGTGCCGTTTATTGCAACAGCTTCCCGTATTTTGCAACCAGCCTCGTTCCGAACCCGGCAGTCGCGATCAAGTCCGCGCCAAAACCTCTATAATTCAGATGATTTGTATGGATGAGTTGCCGATGGCGTTTAGCTTTTGCGCGCCACTTCGACCGCATAAACGTGATTGGCGCCGTGCATGTTCGACACGAAGACGATCCATTTGGCGTCCGGCGTGAAGGTCAGGTTGGGCTCCAGCCGGTAATCGTGGTTCGACAGGTCCGCCAGACGTTCCGAGCGCAGATATTCCACGAAAATCTGGTCGTCCTTGTCGCTGGACGGATCGGCGTCGACGATCGGTTCGGGCCGCAGCAGGACGATCCATTTGCCGTCGGGCGCATGGGCGACCATGTCGCCGTCGCCGCCATCGCCGGCGAACAGGCTTCCATCCGGCGAGACGTTATAGTGGACGGACCAGTCG
This sequence comes from Brevundimonas sp. UBA6550, assembly GCF_002434505.1. GTDB lineage: Bacteria > Pseudomonadota > Alphaproteobacteria > Caulobacterales > Caulobacteraceae > Brevundimonas. The sequence goes on along the minus strand of NZ_DJKE01000005.1, from coordinate 90,394 downwards.
TTCTGCTCGACCCGTCGATAGACGCGGCGCCCCGTCTCCAGATCGACCGACGCGACCCAGAAGACCTGGCCGCGCGGGGTCTGCAGATCATAGAGCACCTGTTTGCCGTCCGGGCTGAACCATTCGTGACCGAAGATTTCGAAGTTCATCGTCCGCTGGTGGGTCTTCCTCAGGCCCGTGCCGTCGGCGCGGATGGCCCACATCCGGTCCACGCGGTGCCAGGGGCCTTCGTGGCAGAAGATGATCTGCTGCGGATCGGTCGGCGAGAACTGGGTGTGGCCGATCCATTCGGTGGTCTTGTGGATCACGCGGCGTTCGCCCGTCGCCAGATCGATGACGAAGATTTCCATCGGATAGCCGGCGGCCCAGCGCTGAAGCATACGCACGCCCTTGGCGCGGGCGAAGTTCAGCGGTTTGCCGTCCGGCCCGTTGGCTTCGTATTCCGCCTGGTCGAAACGGCGGTTGCGCGGGTCGGGCACGGTCGGCTGAAGCGGCTGGCTGTCATAGGCGACAAAGCCCAGAAGCAGGGTCTCGTCGGCGTTGACCGAGTTGATCTGGCCGTTCGGGATCCGGCCGATTTCACGCCTCTGTTTGGTGTCGGCGTCGATGACGAACAGGGTTTTGGCCCGGTCCATCAGTTGGCCGTCGCCGGGCGCGGTCACGGAATAATAGACGTTGCGACCTTTGCGGCCGGTGAACATCAGGTCGGCATCGTGGTCGGGGACCAGGACGCTGACAGCCCAGGTCGCCAGATCGACGGTCGAGATGCCCTGGGGCGTCGAAATGACCATCAGGTCGGGCGCGCCAGCCTTGGGCGGCAGGAACATGTTCTTGTAGAAATAGGGCTTTCCGCCGCCCCCGTCAGGCGAGACGCGGCGGATGCGGTGTCCGGTCTTGGGGTCGACCCACTCGGTCGGCACGGGGCCGTCCCAGCGCGGCCGCTCGACCGGCGTCTCCTGGATCGAGGGCGGCGCGGTGTTGGGCGCGGGCCAGACCGGAGCCTGGCCCGGCGCGGGCGATGCTGCGGACGTGGCCGGCTGGGCCTGGACGGTGGTTGTGGCGAAGGCGCCGACGGCGGGGGCCGCGAACAGCGCCTTCAGGGCGGTGCGTCTCGAGGTCGTCATGGGCGTTCCTCCAAGTTCTGTATATTTACGGTGCCGGAGTCAGGCCCTCGACCCGGACGGTCCAGCCGTCCTTGGGAAAGCCCGGGGCATGACCGCTGGACCCGTCCCAGCCCGCCGCCATCAGGCCGACGGCCATCAGCAGCGATCCGTTGGATGGAAAATAGGTCTCGGCGGCGCGGCGATAGCCGGGACCATCGGGATTGACCGCCATCGTCACGCCGCCGGCGCCGGCCGAAACGGGGACCAGTTCGTCGGCGTGTTCGTCCAGGTGAACGCGCGGGGTCATGCCGGTCACGCCCCACTGATTGTTCTTCAGGTCAGCGAACAGCCAGTCCACCGCCTTGTCCGGTTCGCCGATACGGGCCGCCGTCATCGCCATCATCGGGAAATCCCAGCCCCAGGTCTGACGCACGTCCCAGTTCTGCTCCACCGCCTCGAAGGTGCGACGCATGGCGGCGGTATCGATCCGCGCGCCGGGGATGAAGCCATAGGCCATCAGGAAGGAGGGATGGTCGCGGTTCTTGCACTGGGCCGCCGCCGCGTGCCTGCGGCAGGCGTCGGACATGGCCGTTTCCCAGAAGTCCGGCACGCTTTCGACCGGCAGATACAGCCCGTTCTTCATCGGCGGCGGCGCGATCTTGGCCAGGGCCTGATCCCAGTCGGCGCGGCGGGCCTGGCCCTTGCGTTCGCGCCAAGCCTGAGCGGTTTCCAGCGCCCAGCGGAAATACTCGACCTCGAAGGTCGGGTTCACCGTGGTCAGGGGATCGTAGTTTTCCTGAGCCGGAATCATCGGCGCGCCCAGGTTCAGCCGGCCGTCGTGTTCGATGGGCCAGGAGGCCAACAGGTCGGCGGTCGCCTCGACCACCTCGCCGTATCGATCCAGCACGGCCGGATCCTTTTCGGCGCGCCAGACCAGTTCGGCCAGCAGGATCGGATGCGGCTGCTGCCACATGATGAAGGGCGAGACCAGGCTGGGGCTGTTGCGGCCCTCGGGTCCGACCATCTTGGGCCACCAGGCGCCCTTCACATGGTGACGGGCGGCCTCGGCGCGGGCGTGATCCAGATTGCCGACATACCAGGGCAGGCTGCGCTCCAGCATGTCGGGATGGCCCCATATGGCTTGCCAGCCGGAATGCCAGGGGTGCATTTCCAGGTGAAACTTACCGTACCAGCTGTTTGAGAACAGGCCCTCTTCCTGCGGCGGCAGTTCGCCGGCGCCGTTCACCGCTGACAGGTATTGAGACAGGACCACGCGACGCTCCAGCTCGGCCGCGCGCGGGTCGGTAGAACCCGTGAAATCGACGGCGCCGCCCTGGGTCCAAAAGGCGTTCCAGTGTGCGGTGGTCGCCTGCACGCCGGTTGAATAGGCGGGTGTTTTTTCGGCGGGCTCCTGCTGATCGAAACGGATCATGACGGTCAGACGGTCGCGCCCGCTGGCGACGACGCGGAAGGCGTCGGCGCCGCTCTGCTCGATCTTACCGGACGCGGTGATGCCGGAAGAATAGGTGGTGTCGTCCAGGGTGCGACGAATGTGGACATCGCCGGTGTCGGAGGCGACGATGTTCAGGCTTTGCGCGCCTGTGGCGTCAAAGCTTGTCGGATCGGGATTGATCGCGGGGTTCACGCCCGGATAGCGGACCTGAACGCCCAGGCCCTGTGCGGCCACCATAGGCGAGGCGATCTCGACCATGACCATGTCCAGCGTCGGATGGACGCGGGTCACGACCTCGACCGGTTGGCCGTCATAGGTGAAACGGCTGGTCAGGGCGCCGGACCACAGGTCCAGCGTCTGGCGCGTTGCAGCGACCTTGGCGAAGTCCAGCGACTTGCCGTCGGCGAAGGTCAGGCCGATGCGGCTGAGCGAGAACCGATGGGGATTGGCCCGCAGCCAGGTATAGGCGGGCTGGGTTTCCGCCACGTCCCACGACTTCATCCAGGCATAGGGTTGTTCGCCCCGACCGGGCACGGATACGTCGATCAGGCCGTCCTGTTCGGTATAGCCGCTCGGATTGGGAAAGCTGTGCCAGGCCCATTGAGCCATGGTCAGCAGGGGCGAGAGTTCCGAATACTGCTCCGGGAAGGTCTGAAGCCCGGTGATGTCGGCGGTGAAGCCCAGGTCGCCGTTGCCCAGCATGATCGGCGCATGGCGGTCTATGGCCGTCAGGCTGACGTTGTGGCGCGTGACCAGGGCGTGACGGTCGATCGGCGCGGCAGTCGCGACGGCGGCGGTCGGCGCGACCGTCTGGGCGCAGGCGGCCGTGGAGCCGGCGAGCAGGGTGAAGGCGAGCAGAGCGGTGCGCAGGCGCATCATTTCGCCTCCGCCTTCAGCCCGAGGCCGGCGCCCTTCCAGCCGTACCAGGCGACGACGGCGAAGCAGGCGGCGGGCAGCAGGAAGGCGACATTGGCGCCGTAGAGGTCGGCGATCCTGCCCATGGGCCAGGGCAGCAGCACGCCGCCGCCGATGGCCATGACCATCAGCGAGGAGGCCTTCTTGGTTCCGGCGCCCAGGCCGGTTGTGCCCAAAGCGAAGATGGTGGCGAACATGGTGGACATGAAGAAAAAGACGGCCAGCAGGGCGATGGGCGAGACCTTGTCGATGCCGGCGGCGACGACCAGCGTCAGGACGACGTTGACCACGCCATAGGTCGTCAGCAGAACGCGCGGCTTGATCTTCAGCAGCAGGGCGGTGGCGAAGAAGCGGCCCACCAGATAGCCGATGGCCGCCAGCGACAGCATGAAGGCGCCCTGCTGGCTGGTCAGGCCCTGCCAGTTGTGCGTGACCAGATTGATGAAATAGGCGCCGATGCCGACCTGGGCGCCGATGTAGAGGGCCTGGGTGATCACGCCGGCGATGAAGTGCGGCTGTTGCGACAGGGGCTTGGCGGGAGCGTCGCCCGCGACCGCGCCGCCGTGATCCGACAGGCCGGTCTCGGGAAGGCGGGCGCGCCAGACGGCGAGGGCGAACAGGACCACGCCGACCGCGATCAGCCCATAGACGACCTGGATCGAGCGCGTCGCGCCGCCCAAGGCCTCGGTCGTCGTCGGGCTGAAGAAGACCGCGCCGCCGATCAGCGGGCCGAAGAATACGCCCAGGGCGTTGAACGACTGGGCCAGGTTCAGCCGCTGTGACGCCTTGGCCGGATCGCCCAGGACGTTGACATAGGTGTCGGCGCTGGTCTCCAGGATGCACAGGCCGGCGGCGAGAACGAACATCGAGCCGACGAAGGGCAGAAAGGCGCCCGCACCCGCCGCCGGGATGAACAACAGGGCGCCGATGGCGGTGACCGCAAGGCCCGAGACGATGCCGAACTTGTAACCGCGCGCGTGCAGCAGCATCCCCGCCGGGATCGACAGCAGCAGATAGGCGCCGAAATAGGCGATCTGCAGCCAGGCGCTGTCGGCCTGGCTGATGTTCAGCGTCTCCTGGAAATGCTTGTTCAGCACGTCGAGAAGGCCATAGGCCAGGCCCCAGATCAGGAAGCAGGCGATGGCGAAGGCCAGCGGCCCCTTCAGCGAACCGGCGGGCTTGGCCAGCCCTCCGGGGGTGTGGGCGGCGTCGGTCTCGATGACCATGGGATACTCTCCTGGATGTCCTCGGGGCCTGGCCGTCTTGCTGCGGCTTCGGCGGAATGGGTGTCAGATGCGGTAGATCGCCTCGGCGTTGCCGGCGAACAGGGCGTCTCGCTCGTCGGGCGAAAAGTCGGCGGTGATGGCGTCGAAGGCGGAATAGAAGGCGTCGAAGCTTCCGTGGACGCTTTCGACCGGGAAGTCCGAGGCGAACATGGCCCGCTCGGTTCCGAAGACGTCGATGCATTCGAGGACGGTCGGGCGGATGCTGTCGGGCGTCCAGGCGCGGTCGGTGATGCCCAGGCCCGAGATCTTGATCGACACCTGCGGCTGGGCGGCCAGCAGGCGCAGGCCCTGACGCCAGCGCGCCATGCCCGCCGCATCGCGGTCGGTCGGCAGGCCGGCGTGATTGACGATCATCGGGATGTCGGGATGGCGCGCGGCGATGATGGCGGCGGTCGCCATCTGCGACGGATAGAGCTGGAGGTCGAACGACAGGCCGTGCCTGGCCAGCTTGGCGAAGCCCTGGACCCATTTGGGATCGCGCAGCAGATCGCGGCCGGCGTAGGTCTTCAGCGGGTCTTCGTGCCAGCAGACGATCTGGCGCACGCTGCGCACGTTCGGACGCGCCGCATGGGCTTCCAGCAGGGCGTCCAGATCGGGGTCCAGCAGGTCGACCCCCGCCACGATGGCGTGCGGATAGCCGTGCTGGTTCGCGAGGGATTGCAGCCAGTCGGTCTCGGCCAACTGCTGACCGATGGGTTGACCGGCTTCGACATGGACGATCTTGTCCACGCGCCAGCCCGCTGTATCGGCCAGATAGTCGTCCAGCAGATAGTTCCGGTGCGCGATGGGGCTCATGTCCCCCGCCGGATTGTTCGGCAGGGGATCGTCCTGAAGCCAGCCATAGCGGGCGCGCGACAGGTCCCACAGGTGGACGTGGCCGTCGACGATGCGAAGGTCCGAAGCCACCTGCGCGCCCCTAGTAGGTCGTTCTTCCGCCGGACGTGTCGAACGTCGAGGCGGTGGTGAAGCTGCATTCCTCGGAGGCCATGAAGCAGACCATGGCGGCGCTTTCGTCGACCTCGCCCAGGCGGCCCATGGGGATCTTGGAGCGCATGTAGTCGACCTGGCTCTGGGGCAGTTGGTCCAGGATGGGGCTTTCGAAGGTGGCGGGGGTCAGGCTGTTGGCGACGACGCCCTTGCCGGCCAGCTCCTTGCCCAGCGACTTGGTGAAGCCGATCACCCCGGCCTTGGAGGCGGAATAGGCGGATGCGTTGGGATTGCCTTCCTTGCCCGCGACCGAGGCCACATTGACGATGCGGCCATAGCCGTTGGCCAACATGAAGGGCACGACGGCGCGGCAGCAGTAGAAGACGCCGTTCAGATTGATGTCGACGACTCGCTTCCAGCTGTCGATGGGGAACTCGTGCACCGGCACGGTGGCGCCGGTGATGCCGGCCGAGGCGACCAGGATGTCGATGCGGCCGTCCAGCGCCTGGGCCGAGGCCAGGGCGGCGGCGGCCACGGCCTCGGGGTCGGCGACGTCCAGGGCGATCACATGGGCGGCCCCGACCTCTGCGGCGGCGGCCGTCAGCGCCTCGGCGTTCAGATCCCACAGCACCACCTTGCCGCCCTCGGCGACGATGCGGGCGGCGGCGGCCTTGCCCAGGCCCGAGGCGCCGCCGGTGACGACGGCGGTGCGGCCCGCGAACCGGTCCCGATAGGCGCTCATCGGGTCCACTCCACGAAGGTCTGGCCCTGTTCGCCCAGCTTCTGGATGCCCAGGCGAACCGTGTCGCCCGCCTTCAGATAAAGGGGCGGCTTTTGGCCCAGGCCCACGCCGGGCGGGGTCCCGGTGGTGATCAGGTCGCCGGGCTCCAGCGTCATGAACTCTGACAGATAGGCGACGATCTCGGCGACGCCGAAGATCATGGTGCGGGTGTTTCCGGTTTGCATCCGCTTGCCGTTCAGGTCCAGCCACATGTCCAGGTTCTGGACGTCGCCGACCTCGTCGGTCGTGACCAGCCAGGGGCCGACGGGGCCGAAGGTGTCGCAGCCCTTGCCCTTGTCCCAGGTGCCGCCGCGCTCGGTCTGATAGGCGCGCTCGGACACGTCGTTGATCAGCACATAGCCGGCGACGTGATCCAGGGCCCGATCCTGGGTGACGTAGGACGCGGGCTTCCCGATGACGACGCCCAGTTCGACCTCCCAGTCGGTCTTCTCCGAACCGCGCGGAATGACCACGTCGTCGTTCGGCCCGTTCAGGCAGGAGACGGCCTTGGTGAAAAGCACCGGCTCGGCCGGGATCGGCAGGTTGGATTCCGCCGCGTGGTCGGCGAAGTTCAGGCCGATGGCCAGGAATTTGCGCACGCCGTTTATCGGCACGCCATAGCGGGGCTGGCCCTCGACCAGGGGCAGGGTGGTCGGATCGATGGCCTTCAGCGCCTCGAGCGCGGGGCCATGCAGTTGGTCCGGGGTGATGTCGGCGATGTGGCCCGACAGGTCGCGGATGCGCCCCTCAGTATCCAGCGTGCCCGGCTTTTCCTGGCCCTTGGGGCCGTAACGCAGCAGTTTCATGGTGGGGGAAGGGCTTTCGTCTTAACGCGCGTAGGGGCGGTGCAGGGCGATGTCGCGGTTCAGCTCGACGCCGAAGCCGGGCGCGTCCGGCACCTTCAGGCGGCCGTTCACGGGGACGGGTTCGCCGATCAGCTGCGGATGGAACATCGGCACGACCTCGTCGGCGCCGGGGGCCATCATCAGGAACTCGGCGAACGGGCTGTTATGGCGGGTCACCACGAAGTGGTACGAATAGACCGACGAGCCGTGCGGGATCATCAGCACGCCCTTGGCGTCGGCCATGGCGGAGATCTTGATCAGTTCGGTGACGCCGCCGCACCAGCCCACGTCCGGCTGGATGATGTCGCAGCATTCCATCTCCAGCAGCATTCGGAAGCCCCAGCGGGTGGCCTCATGCTCGCCGGTCGTGACCAGCATCCCCTTGGGGGCGTTCTTCTTCAGCGCCTGATAGCCCCAGTAGTCGTCGGGGCTGAGCGCCTCCTCGATCCACTTCAGACCCAGCTTGTGCGCCTCGTGGGCCAGGCGGGTGGCGTAGTTCAGATCCAGCGCCATCCAGCAGTCGAACATCAGCCAGAAGTCGTCGCCGCAGGCATTGCGCATGGCCTCCAGCTCGGCGAGGTTCTTGTGCAGGCCCTCTTCGCCTTCGGCGGGGCCGTGGTGCAGGGGCATCTTGCCGCCGATGAAGCCCAGTTCCCTGGCCTTATCCGGGCGCGCGCCGGTGGCGTAGAAGGTCAGTTCGTCGCGAACCGGACCGCCCAGCATGGCGAAGACCGGCTCTTGCCGCAGGCGGCCCAGCAGGTCCCACAGCGCCAGATCGACGCCGGAGATGGCGTTCACCACCAGACCCTTGCGACCGTAATACTGGGTGGAGAAATACATCTGGTCCCAGATCTTCTCGACCTCGGACGGATCGCGGCCTTCCAGGAAGCGGGCCAGATGCTTCTCGACGATATAGGCCGCCGGTTCGCCGCCGGTCGTGACCGCAAACCCGACCACGCCGTTCTCGGCCTCGATCTCGACCACTAGTGTGCCCAGCACATTGATGCCGAAGCTGCGGCGGCTCTGGCGGTATTCGGGGTATTTCGCCATGGGGGTGGCGATGTGGTCGTCGATCCAGTGGCCGTCGCCCTGATCGTGATAGTCGGCGCCGCCGCCTGCGCCATCGTTCTTCACGACGAAGGCGCGGACATGTTTGATGCGGGGCAGGCGGCTCATCGTGTCATCACCAGAGATTGGCGATTCGCTCCCATAATGCGGGATTTCACTGGCGTTCCTCCGTGCATGGCGTCAAAGTCGGGCTCGTGTGACGGAGCGACTTGCGCGTTTTGCTACATTCTGAGAATGAGGATTACGAAATGGGACGAACGCCGTCAATCAAGACCGCACAGGTCGATGCGGAAGAAGAGGTCGGCGCCAAGGCGTCCGGCAGCCAGACCCTGCTGCGTGGTCTGGACGTCATCGACGCCCTGATCGACGGCTCCCTGCCCCTGGCCGAACTGTCCGAAAAGCTGGAGCTGACGCGCAGCACCACCCACCGTCTGGCCTCGGCCCTGGTCGAGCGGCGGCTGCTGTCGTTCCGCCCGCGCGAAGGCTATTCCCTCGGTCCCAAACTGCTGGAGCTGGGCCATGCGGCCAGTCAGCAGATGCATCTGCCGCGCGTGGCCCGGCCCTGGCTGGAGCAGCTGTCGGCCCAGACCGACGACACCGTGCATCTGGGCGTGCTGGACGGTCGTCATGCGCTTTATCTGGACAAGGTGGCGGGGCGCAGGCGCATCAACATCGGCTCGCGCCTCGGCGAGCGTCATCCCATCGCCTCCACCGGCCTGGGCAAGGCGCTGATCCTGGACAAGACCGAGCCGGACTGGATCGACTTCTACGCCGAGCCGGGGGCGGCCTATGACTCGTCGGCCCGCGCCGTCTGGCTGGAGCGGATGCATGGCTATGCCCAGAAGGGCTACGCCTTCGATCTGGAAGAAAATGAGGACCAGATCCGCTGCGTCGCCGCGCCGATCCGTTCGGTGAACGGCCAGATCGTGGCCGCCCTCAGCGTGTCCTCGGCCGCGCAATATATGTCCGACGCCCGGATGACCGAACTGACCAAGACCGTGACCGAGGCCGCAGACGCGATCAGCGCCGACCTGGGCTGGTCGCCCAAACCCTGAAACCGAACCATCGCCGGAGCCCCCATGCTGCTTGAAAACAAGGTCGTCCTGATCACGGGCATCGCGGGGCATCGGGCGGGCGACGGCGATCGAGGCCGCGCGCCAGGGCGCCGACGTCGCCCTCAACACCTTCCGGGACGATGCCGCAGCCGCCGAGGTGGTCGCCGAGATCGAGACCCTGGGCCGCCGGGCCATCGCCGTCGACGGCGACGTGGCCCAGCCCGAGAGCGCTACAGCCTTCGTCGGCGCCGCGGTTCAGGCGCTCGGCCGGGTGGACGTCTTCGTCTCCAACGCCGGCATCTGCCCGTTCCACGCCTTCCTCGATATGCCGGTCGAAACCCTGCGCCGGACGATGGAGGTCAATCTGCACGGCGCCTATTACATGGTGCAGGCGGCGGCCAATCAGATGGTGAAGCAGGGAGACGGCGGTTCCATCGTGGCCATCAGCTCGATCTCGGCCCTGGTCGGCGGCGAGATGCAGACCCACTACACCCCGACCAAGGCGGGGCTGCACAGCCTGATGCAGTCCTGCGCCGTCGCCCTGGGTCGTCACGGCATCCGCTGCAACTCTGTCCTGCCCGGCACCATCGCCACCGACATCAACAAGGACGACCTCGCCGATCCGAAGAAGCGCCAATACATGGAGGGCCGCATTCCGCTGGGTCGTCTGGGCCGGCCCGAGGACATCGCCTCCGTCGTCGCCTTCCTGGCCTCGGACATGGCGAGCTACATGTCCGGCGCGGCCCTGCTGGTCGACGGCGGCGCCTTCGCCAACTTCCAGTAGGGCAGGCGCGTGATCATCTCCTCGCCCGGCGACTATCGCGAGGCGGCGCGCCGCAAGCTGCCGCCCTTCCTGTTCCACTATATCGACGGCGGCGCCTACGCCGAGCAGACCCTGCGGCGCAACGTCGAGGACTGGCAGGCCATCGCCCTGCGCCAGCGCGTGCTGCAGGACATGACCAGCCTCAGCCTGGAGACCCGCCTGTTCGACGAGACCCTGCGCCTGCCTGTCATCCTGGCGCCCGTCGGCCTGACCGGCATGTATACACGCAGGGGCGAAGTGCAGGCGGCCAAGGCGGCGGCCTCGCGCGGCGTGCCCTTCACCCTGTCGACCGTCTCGGTCTGCCCGATCGAGGAGGTGGCGCCCGCCATCGACCGACCCATGTGGTTCCAACTCTATGTGCTGCGCGACCGGGGCTTCATGAAGAATGCGCTGGAGCGGGCCAGGGCGGCGGGGGTGAAGACCCTGGTCTTCACCGTCGACATGCCCACCCCCGGCGCCCGCTACCGGGACGCCCATTCGGGCATGAGCGGCCCGAACGCCGAGATCCGCCGCATGGTCCAGGCCATGACCCATCCGGCCTGGGCCTGGGACGTGGGGCTGAACGGCCGCCCGCACGACCTGGGCAATGTCTCGGCCTATCTGGGCAAGCCCACGGGGCTGGCGGACTATATCGGCTGGCTGGCCAACAACTTCGATCCGTCGATCTCGTGGAAGGACCTGCAATGGATCCGCGACTTCTGGGACGGGCCGATGATCATCAAGGGCGTGCTCGATCCGCAGGACGCCCGCGACGCCGTCAGCTTCGGCGCCGACGGCATTGTGGTGTCGAACCACGGCGGGCGGCAACTGGACGGCGTTCTGTCGTCTGCCCGGGCGCTCCCGGCCATAGCCGACGCGGTGAAGGGCGACCTGAAGATTCTGGTCGATTCCGGCGTCCGCAACGGGCTGGACGTGGTGCGGGCGATTTCTCTGGGCGCCGACGCGGTCCTGCTGGGCCGGGCCTTCATCTATGCGCTGGCGGCGAACGGCCAGGCGGGCGTCGAAAACCTGCTGGACCTGTTCGAAAAGGAAATGCGCGTCGCCATGACCCTGACCGGGGCCAAGTCGGTCGCGGGCATGACCCCCGAGATGCTGGCGATCTGACCCGCGTCATGGTCGTCACCCCCGCGATGAGGGGATGACGAAAATCCGAGCCGGTCTTAAGTCCCCAAAGCCTCGATCAGGTCGCCCATGTTGCGCACGAAGACCGAGGTCGAGACGCCCTCGACCGGGAAGTCGGTGTGATAGGGCGAGGTGTCCCACAGGTCGCCGACGCGGGTCATCTGGTACTCGCCGCCCGTGACGGCGGTGGGGGAGGGGCCCTTGTAGGGGTTCGACGTGGTGGTCAGGGGCGTGGGCCAATAGCCGCGCGCGTTCAGGGATGACATCACCTCGGCCGCGCGGCCAGCGACCATGCGGGCGGGGCGCCGTGCGTCGGTGGACATGTCCCAGACATCCACGTCCTGCAGGGTGAAATATTTCGGCAGGCTCAGAGAACCGGGGCGCGCCTTAAGCGGCGAACCTCGCGTGGCCTCGTTGACCGGCATGGCCGCCAACTGTTCGTATTCGCGGCGCAGGGCGGCGGTGTCGACATTGCGGAACGAGCCGTAGTGGACGATCAGATTGGTGGGATTGTCGTCGGCGTAATACTGGCCGTTGGCGATGTTGGACCCGCGCCGGTGGATGTAGATCGGCGTGTTGGAGCCTTCCAGGATGAAGGTCGGGTGCGTGCGGCCCGGCGTGTTCAGCGGCGGCTTGGCCGCGACCTGATCCAGCCAGTCCAGCGCTTCCGGCAGGCGCGCCAGATATTTACGGTCACCGGTCAGGCGATAGAAGCCCAGCATCGATTTGATGTTGGTGCCGGTTGTGTGGGTGGCGAAGGCCTGGGGCTCGATGGTCCGGGCGCCCGCCGGCTTCAGGGTGTCGGGGAAGTGCTGCAGACCCCAGGCCGGTTGCGGCTGCGGTTGCTGGGTCTTCACGAAGATGTCCATGCCGCGATTGATGGCGTCCAGCAAGCGCGCGTCGCCTCGGCCGTTCCGCGCCAAGCCATGATAGGCGTAGATCAGGAACTCCAGGTTCTCGCCCGCCACATCGTCGTTGAAGGTGATGTAGGGGGTATAGTCCTCGTGCCCGTGTAGGCCGCCGTTCTCGACGAACGGATAGCGTTGGGGCCAGCCGCCGTTCGGATATTGGCTTTCCAGCACGAAGCTGATCGCCTTGTTGAGGGGCGCCAGATATTTGCGGTCCTTCTTCTCCAGATAGACCCGCAGCAACAGTTGCGAGGCCTCGGACGTGCCCGCGTCGTCGAAGGTGGCGTTGCCGTAGTAGTGGTGGAATTCCTCCAGACGCCAGGCATTGGCGGCGACCGTACCGTACCAATTCTTCAGCGAGTCCTCGCCGGCGGTGTCGATGACATAGTTCCATCCGCCCAGCGGGTGCTGGCCCTTGACCAGGGCGTCGGCAGCCTTCTTGGCGGCCTCGTAGTAATATTCGTCGCCGGTCGCGTGATAGGCGTCCAGGAACAGGTGGCCCACGGTCGCGGTGCCCGGCGGCTGGACCCAGATCATGGTCGGGCTGGCTTCCAGCTCGCCCCAGCGGCGCGAGAAGTCGGGCAGATACTGCCAGACATAGCCGCCCTCGACGGCGGCCTCCTCGCTCATGAACCGGGCGGCGCGCTTCATGGCATCCAGAACAGCGGCGCGCTCTGGAGAGGCCTGAGCGAAGGCGGGGGCGGATGCGGCGGCGAAGGTGGCGGCGGCGCCGGCGGCCAGCAGGGCGCGGCGGTTCATGGACGTGACGGACATAGGAACTCCTGGTGTGACCTCTCTCGGACGGTTCTTGGCGACCGTTTCAAAGCGTCACTCAAGCATGACTGACACCGGTTTCCTAGTCTTTCGTCACCAATGAAAAAAGCCGCACTGACTTCTCCATGCGGCCTCCACCAAATCACGATGATTGCAGCCTCACCGCCGGATGTCGAACCCGCCGTCGGCCATGGCGGCGTGAACCTGGTCGGCCGTGAACAGGTTGAAGTCCCCGGGCACCGAATGCTTCAGACCCGCAGCCGCCAGACCGAAATCCAGCGCCTGCTGATCCGCCCAGCCGCTCCACAGACCGAACAGGACGCCCGAGGCGAAGGCGTCGCCGCCGCCGACGCGGTCGATGACGCCGGTCAGGTGGATGGCCTTAGCGTGGGTCTCGATGATGCTGTCGCCATCGCGGATCAGCATGACGGCCGACAGGGCCTGATCGGCGACGCTGTCCTGGACGCGCAGGGTGCAGGCGATGCGTTGAAGGCGGGGGAAGGCGGCGAAGGCGGCCTTGGCGGCCTGACGGCGGCGCTCGGCGGGGTCGGGGCTGTCGAACCTCGTCTTCAGCACCAGGGCAAAGTCGCGGTCGTCGGCGAAGGCGACTGTGGCGCCCGCCAGCATCTTGCCCAGGGTCGTCGGCGGATCGCCGTCCCACTGTTCCCACAGCTTGCCGCGGAAGTTGCCGTCATAGCTGACCTTCACGCCCATGCGGACGGCGGCCTCGACGAGGGCGACAGCGGCGGCGGAGCCGTTGGGGCCGGTGGCGGGCGTGACGCCTGAGGCGTGCAGCCACTCGACGCCGTCCAGCAACTGATCCCAATTGAACGCTGTGTTCACATGCTCGACAAAGGCCGACCCAGCACGGTCATAGAGGACTTCGGACGGACGGCGCACTGCGCCCGGGGTCAGGAAATACAGGCCCATCCGTCCGGGCGTGAAGACGATGGGGGTGGTGTCGACGCCATGCTTTCGCACCTCGTCGCGGGCGGCGTGGCCCAGGGCGTTGTCCGGCAAGACCGTCGCCATGCGGGTCGGCGCGCCGAAGCGGGCCAGGGACACGGCGACATTGGCCTCGGCCCCGCCCGGACGCACGGTCAGGGCAGGGGACTGCAGCAGCAGTTCGTTCTGGTTCGGCGATAGCCGCAGCAGCACCTCGCCGAAGCAGAGAATGGCGCCGTGGTCAGCGGCCAGAGAACCCGAGGCGGTGTTGGTCATGTCGGAACGCTAACCGTGTCTCAGCGCGCCTGCCAGCCGCCGTCGACCGGCAGGATGGCGCCCTGGACATAGTCCGAGGCCCGGCTGGCCAAGAAGACGGCGGCGCCGCCCAGGTCCGAAGGCTGGCCCCAGCGACCGGCGGGGATGCGGCCCAGGATCTCGGCCGAACGCACCGGGTCTTCGCGCAGGGCCTGGGTGTTGGCCGTGGCGAAATAGCCGGGGGCGATGGCGTTGGCGGTGATCCCGTGCGGCGCCCATTCGTTGGCCATCAGCTTGGTCAGACCCGCCACGCCCGACTTGGACGCCGTATAGGACGGCACGCGGATGCCGCCCTGGAAGGACAGCATGGAGGCGATGTTGATGATCTTGCCGCCGTCGCCCTGTTTGATGAAGCAGCGGGCGACCGCCTGGCTCATGAAGAAGACGGTTTTCAGGTTGATATTCATCACCAGATCCCAGTCGGCCTCGGTGAAGTCCACCGCGTCGGCGCGTCGGATCAGGCCGGCGTTGTTGACCAGAATGTCCACCCGGCCCATCGCCTGAAGGGCCTCGGCCAGAACACGCTCGACCGGCTCGATCGAGGTCAGGTCGGCGCTGACGGCGTGGGCGCGGCGGCCCATCGCCTGAACCCGGGCGACCGTATCGTCGGAATCCGACAGGGCGACCGAGACGATGTCGGCGCCGGCCTCGGCCAGGGCCAGGGCGATGCCCTGACCCAGACCCGTGTTGCCGCCGGTGACCAGGGCGACCTTGCCGGTAAGGTCGAACGGATTGCTCATGTTTTTCTTCCTCTTGTGCTGATTACTTCAACTGGCAGATGTCGAGCTTGTACATGTCGGTGTAGTCGAGGTTTTCGCCGCCCATGCCCCAGATGAAGGTATAGTTCGACGTGCCTGCGCCCGTGTGGATCGACCACGGGGGGCAGATCACGACTTCGCCGTCGGCGATGACGATATGGCGCGCCTTGTCCGGCTCTCCCATGAAGTGGAAGACGCGGTCGTTCTCGCCCAGACCGAAATAGAGGTAGGCTTCCGAACGGCGGTCGTGAATGTGCGGGGGCATGGTGTTCCACACCGAGCCGGGCTTCAGCACCGTCACGCCCAGCAGCAGCTGGCACGACTTCACCTTGGCCGGAACGATGTACTGATAGATGGTCCGTTCGTTGGACGTCTCCAGCGAGCCCATCTCCAGCGGCACGGCCTCGTCGATCGAGATCTTGGTCAGGACGTGGCGGGCGTGGGCCGGGGTGGCGACCAAATAGAATTTCGCGGGCTCGGCGGGGTTGTTCGAGGCGAAGCTGACTTCCTTCGTCCCCATCGGCACATACAGGCCGTCGCGGAAGCCCAGTTCGATAGTTTCGCCATCGACCGTCACCGACCCGGCGCCGCCGATATTGACCACGCCCAGTTCGCGGGCCTGAAGGAACGGCGCGCCGGCCAGCGACGGTGGTTCAGAATGGGTGGGCAGGCTCAGGGCTGTCTCGGCCGGGGTCGCCCCCCCGATGATCATGCGCTCATGGTGGGAATAGTTAAGGCTGATCTTGCCCGGAACGAACAGCCCCTCGACCAGATAGCGATCCCTCAGCTGCTGATTGGCGGCGCCGTCCATCATGTCGGGGTGGGTGGCCTGATAGACCTTGTCATACATGGGGTCGTACATGCGGGGCTCCCTGGAACTCGCCTCGCGAGTTGCCGCGACAGATCTTGCGTCCATCCTCGGTGGACTAGGTAACCGGTGTCATATTATGATGCAACGGATTAGACGATAATCGCCGTCATATGCCGGCATCACTCCGCCACCGTCTTGAGGATTTCCAAATGAAGATCGCTCTTATCATCGAAAACAGCCAGGCCGCCAAAAGCGAGACGGTGCACGCCGCCCTGACCGCCGTCGCGGAGCCGCTGGGCCATGACGTCTTCCACTACGGAATGTACGCGGCCGAGGATAAGGCCTCGCTGACCTATGTGATGAACGGCGTCCTGACCGGCATTCTGCTGAACTCGGGCGCGGCCGATTTCGTCGTGACCGGTTGCGGCACGGGCATGGGCTCGATGCTGGCCTGCAACAGCATGCCCGGCGTTTTCTGCGGTCTGGTGATCGACCCGACCGACGCCTTCCTGTTCGGTCAGATCAACGACGGCAACGCCATCTCCATGCCCTACGCCAAGGGCTTCGGCTGGGCGGCGGAACTGAACCTGCAGGACGTTTATCGCAAGCTGTTCGAAGGAGAGCGCGGCCTGGGCTATCCCAAGGAGCGGGCCGAGATCATGCGCAAGAACCGCGGCGTGCTCAGCGACCTGAAGGCCGTGACCTGCCACGACATGCTGACGGTGCTGAAGACGATGGACCAGGACCTGCTGAAGGCCGCCATCGCTGGCGAGCGCTTCCAGGACTACTTCTTCGCCAACGCCACGGATCAAGGCATCCGCGACTATCTGAAGGGCGTCCTGGCCGACAAGCCCGCCCTCGAAACGGCTTAAACCAGAGAGGTCGGCGCGTGATCCCACGCGCCGACCGATTTCTAGGGCGCAGGGATGGCCGACTTGCGCACGACCAGGGCGGGGCGGACTTCCGGCTGCTGCATCTTGGCTGGATCGACGCCGCGCATCGGGGCCAACAGCTTTTCGGCGGCCATCCGTCCCATGTCGCGGATCGGCAGACGGACCGATGTCAGATTGGGCCAGACCCGCGCCGCCATCGGCAGGTCGTCGAAGCCCACGACCGACAGGTCGCGCGGCAGCTCCAGCCCGCGATCCCGCGCCGCCTGCATCACACCGATGGCCATGTCGTCGTTCAGGGTGAAGATGGCGGTCGGCGGCGTATCCAGCGCCAACAGGGCGTGTCCGGCCTCGACGCCGGATTCGAACGTATAGGCGCCGTTGAAATCATAGGCCGGGTCCAGCGGAATGCCGCGCTCGGCCAAGGCGTCCAGGAAGCCCTGGCCCCGCACGGCCGACGACCGGAACAGGTCCGGGCCGCGCACCAGACCGATTCGCCGGTGTCCGAGGTCCGCCAGATGCGCCGCCGCCTCGGCCGCGCCGATCCAGTCGTTGGTGACCACCATGGATTGCGGCTCGTCCAGCGCGACCGAGGCGATGCGCACATAGGCGCAGTCGAGATCGCGCAGCAGGTCGATGACGCGTTCATCCTCCGACATCGACGGCGGCATGATGACGCCATACAGGCGCTGACGCTCGACGAACCCTCGAATGTCTTCCAGCAGGGTAGGGGAGTTGCGGTTGCAGGGGTGAACGACCAGCTCCAGGCCCGAGCCCTTCAGTGCATCCAGCACGCCCTGCTGCATGTTCACGACATAGGTCGGGCTGGGGTTGTCGTAGATCAGGCCGACCAGAAATGATCGCCGGAACGCCAGGCCGCGCGCCTGGGGATCGGGGGTGAAGCCCAGGGTCTTGATTACGGCGTTGACCTTCTCGCGCGTGTCTTCCTTGACGAACGGCGATTGATTGATGACCCGCGAGACGGTCTTCTTGGAAACCTGCGCTTCGCGAGCGACATCGTTGATCGTGGCCCGCTTGCCAGGCTTGCCGGATCGCGGATCGTCTTGAGCCAAGGTTCGGCTCCTTCCCTCTGTGCAGCTTCAAGGCATAGACGCGACTCGTCGCTGACGCCATGGGGTGATGTGAAAGCGGATTGACACCGGTTTCCTTCCTCGGTCTTATCGAAGCCTATTCACGAGGCGACGCTATTGACTTCGACCCCTTCTCTCGCCGGCCAGACTGACACGCTGTCGGGGGATGCCGCCGCCATCGCGCGGCAGTTCGTCCAGGCGCGCCTGTCTGCGCGCAGCACTCCCGACTACCCAGGCGTGATTCCTCAGAGCATGGCCCAGTCCTACGCTATTCAGGACATCGCCATCGGACTGTTCCCCGACCAGGTCGTGGGCTGGAAGGTGGGCGGCGTTCCGCTCGAGCAACAGGCGACATTGGGCATCCATCGTCTGGCCGGCGCCATCTTCGCGCGCAACGTCTGGCCAGCCCCCGGCGACACGGTCGTGCCGCTACCCGAGATCGAGGGTGGGTTCGCCGCGGTCGAATCGGAGTTCATCGCCCGCATCGGCGCCGACGCCGACCCCGCCAAGACGGACTGGACCATCGAGGAGGCTGTCGCCGCCGTCGACAAGGTGTTCGTCGGCGTCGAACTGGCGGGCAGCCCTCTGTCGGCGATCAATGACCTGGGCTCGGCCGTCGTCGCATCGGATTTCGGCAACAACGGCGGTCTGATGATCGGCCCCGAGGTCGAGAACTGGCGCGAACGCCTGGACAGCATCGAGGTCGAGACCGTCATCAACGGCGCCAGCGTCGGCACGGGCGGTTCGCTGTCGCTGGCCGGTGGGGCGATGGAATCCGTACGCTTTCTTCTGGAGCATTGCGCGCGTTGGGGCCGTCCGTTGAAGGCGGGTACGCTGGTCTCGACCGGCGCCGTCACGGGCGTTCACCGCGTTCACGCGGGCGACGAAGCCGTGTGCATTTTCAGAGGTATCGCAGAACTTCACTGTTCGGTCGTCAAGGCCGAAGCCCAGTAAACATCATCGGACGTCAACCCCGCCGCCGTTCAGGGACGGAAAAAGAGCAGGGGATGCGTCGAGGAAATTTTCAGGAACGGGTTTTCATAACCATGTCAGACGCTTCCGTCGCGCCGCCGATTCAGATCAAGGCGCCGTCTCCCGGCAAGTATCGCTGGATCATCATGTGGCTGCTGTTCGCGGCCATGGTCATCAACTACGTCGACCGTCAGATGATCGGCTTCCTCAAGCCGACCCTGTCGGCTGAGTTCGGATGGTCGGAAACCGACTATGCCGACATCGTTTTCTGGTTCCAGGCGTCCTACGCCGTGGCCTACCTGTTGTGGGGCCGGATCATGGACAGGATCGGGGCCCGCTGGGGCCTGGGGATCGCCTTCGGCATCTGGCAGATCGGTCATATCATGCACGGGGCGGCGCGTGATCTGTCGCACTTCATGATGGCGCGGATGGTGCTGGGCGTCGGCGAGGCCGGCGGCTTCCCTGGCGGGATCAAGGCGGTCGCGGAGTGGTTCCCCAAGAAGGAACGCGCCTTGGCCACCGGCCTGTTCAATGCGGGAACCAATATCGGCGCCATCGTCACGCCCCTGATCGTGCCGGGGCTGGTGCTGGCCTTCGGCTGGCAGATGGCCTTCGTCATCACCGGCGTCCTGGGTCTGATCTGGCTGCCGATCTGGCTGTTGATCTATCGCCGGCCGCGCGAGCAGAAGAAGCTGTCCGCTGCCGAACTGGCCTATATCGAGCAGGATCCGGCCGATGTGGTCGAAAAGGTCAAATGGACCAAGCTGCTGACGGTCAAGGAGACCTGGGCCTATGCCCTGGGCAAGTTCCTGATCGATCCGATCTGGTGGATGTTTCTGTTCTGGCTGCCCGACTTCCTGGGCAAGACCTATGGTCTGGATCTGAAGACGTTCGGCCCGCCGTTGGTCGCCATCTATCTGCTGTCCGACGTCGGTTCTGTCGGCGGCGGCTGGCTGTCCTCGCGCTTCATGCATCGCGGCATGAGCGTCAACAAGGCGCGCAAGATCACCATGCTGATCTGCGCTCTGTGTGCGGTGCCTGTGGCCTTCGCCGCCATGGCGTCCAACCTGTGGGTCGCGGTCGGCATCATCGGTCTGGCGACGGCGGCGCACCAGGGCTTCTCGGCCAACCTCTACGCCCTGCCGGGCGACGTCTTCCCGCGCTCCGCCGTGGGATCGGTCGTCGGCATCGGCGGCATGTTGGGCGCCATCGGCGGCATGGCCATGGCCAAATACGCCGGCTACGTTCTGGAAAAGATCGGCACTTACACACCCATCTTCATCGTCGCCGCCTCGGCCTATCTGATCGCCCTTCTGGTCGTGCATCTGATCTCGCCGAGATACGAACAGGCCAAGGTCTGACGAAGGGGCATAGACCTAAAGTCGTTGAGGATTGCGGCCGGGCGAGAGATCGTCCGGCCGTGTTCGTTTCAAGGTGTGAGCATGACGATGGATATCGAACGCAGGACGCTTCTGGGGCTGGCCGCAGGGGCTGCGGTGGTCTTGAGTGCGCCGCGTGCATCGGCGCAAACGACAGCAGACGCCGGTCGCGCAGGCCCGCCCGACCCGGCCGAAATCATAGGTTTGTGGCCCGACGGCGCGCCGGGCGGGCAGGGGGTGACCGTCACACCCATCGTGCCAGAGCGTTCGACCGATCCGGCTTTTCATGATCGATACGCCCAATATACGACCGATCCCATCCTGACCGTCTTCCGGCCCCGGCGGCCGAACGGATCGGCCATGCTGCTGATCCCTGGCGGCGGCTATCGCTGGGCCGTGCTCGACAAGGAGGGGTATGACGTCGCGCGGGTGTTCGCGGGCAGCGGCACGACCTGTTTCGTGCTGCGCTATCGCCTGCCCGCCGACGGCTGGGCGGCTGGAGCCGATGCCCCGCTCCAGGACGCGCAGCGCGCCATACGCCTTATCCGCAGTCGGGCGGCCGACTACGGCGTCGATTCGAACAGGATCGGCGTCCTGGGCGCTTCGGCCGGGGGACATCTGGCGGGTCTGGCCAGTGCGCGGGCGGATGCGACCTATGCGGCGACAGACGCAGCCGATGCTGTGTCGTTCCGCCCGGACCTGACCGTGCTGATGTATCCGGTGGCGACCATGGCGGACCCCTATGTTCACGCCGGATCGCGAACCCAGCTGCTGGGCGAGACGCCGTCGCCCGAGCGGATCGCGGCCTACTCCCTTGAGAAGATGGATTGGCGCGGCGCGGCGCCTGTCTTTCTGCTGCACGCCATCGACGACGCCTCGGTGCCGGTCGAAAACAGCCTGCAACTGCTGACCACGCTCAAGGCCGGCGCCGTGCCGTCCGAGGCGCATCTTTTCCAGGAAGGCGGCCATGGATTCGGCATCCGCCTGATCCGGGGCAAGCCCGCTCAGGTGTGGCCCGATCTTGTCCGGGCCTGGGCTGCGCGGCTGGATTTCCCGCTTTGAAGGCTCCGTGAGTCCAACTTCGACTCCGGGTCTTCGGGCCGAGGAGGTGACGCCCCGCCCGGCGCATCTACCCCCGTCCCTGGGCTAGCCATCCTATTTCGACACTGACCGGCATTGATTTATCGGCTGTTTTCGCTCGCCAACGACAATCGACCTAACAGGCTTCCCGGCCCCCTTATAATCCTCGGTCGTCAGTCAATGACGAAAGAAGGATCTGAAGTTGGACTCGTTGGACTGTTTTTTTCCGCGTGGGAGTCCAAGTCCGCTCACGTCCCCGGCTGGATGTAGGGGATGGTCGAAAAGAAGGCGCGCTCGTCGCCGCGCGGGTCGTCGGCCATGCGCGGCTGCACGTCCATCAGCATGGTCTGGCGACGCGGCAACTCATAGCGGTCCCAGCGTGGCAGGCCGGCATGGTTCGGGTCGCCATCGCGGGCCAGGGCGATGAAGGCGTCGCTCATCTTGTCCGACAGACTTTGCGCGCCCGGTCCCCGCGTGCGCGAGCCGGCCGCCTGAACGTTATCGAACACCAGAGGGATGTCGGCGGTGTGGAAGGCGCCCTGGCGGCCCGAGGCCAACTCACCGGGGAAGTCGAGCTGATAGACCCAGGCGGGCGCTCCGGCCCTGGCGCGTTCTTCGGCCTCGATCACCGCTCCGCGCCAGGATCGGCCCGCCGTCGTGGCGGCGATCAGCACCCGATCCGGCGACCAGTCGGGATGCATGGCGCGATAGCCGGCGATCACCGCCTCGGGCGTGATGTCGATCCGCATGACGCCCGGCGTCAGCCGCGCAGCCAGGCTGTCCCATGTCAGGCCCTGGTTCCTGGGATCGTCGCCCATGAACCCCAGCGTCTCTTCTCGGGTATTGCCGATGATCATTGGGATCGACCGCCCCTGCGGCGCTGCATCGGGATAGAAGGGGTGGCGCGGCAGGCTGCGGAAATCCAGCACCGGCCCGAAGTAGAGGCCGCCGAAGCCCAGGATCGGGTCCTCGGCCGTTTGCGCCTCCAGCAGCCGCTCGACAGGCATCGTCGTCGCCTCGGCTGCGCGATCCGGCGTCAGGCCCAGCGCTTTCAGCCAGGCTGCCGCCCGCGTCGTGGCGTTGATCGGGCCGGAGGCCGTGACCTGCTGGCCGCTCATGGTCGCCGCCCGGTGGAACAGGCCTTGGGCGGCCGGCATGGCCATCAGGGTGGCGATCTTGGCGCCGCCCCCCGATTGGCCGAACAGCATGACCCGCGAGGGATCGCCGCCGAACGCCGCGATATTGTCGCGCACCCACTGCAGCGCCAGGATCAGGTCCAATTGCCCGGCATTGCCGGAATCCTCGAACCCCGGCGCCAGCCGCGCCAGATAGGCGTAGCCGAAGACGTTCAGCCGATGGTTCAGGGTGACCACCACGACATCGCCCCGCGCCGCCAATCTTGCGCCGTCATAAAGCGGGTCCGATCCCGAGCCTGCCGAATAGGCGCCCCCGTGAATATAGACCATCACCGGGCGACGTCCTGCGTCGGTCCCTGGAGTCCAGACGTTCAGGAAGAGACAGTCCTCGCTTTGGTTCGGCTCGTTCCCGCGCTGGGGGCTGGCCGCCCCGTAGGTTGCGGCGCGAATCGGATCCCTCCACGGCGCAGGTCGCCGAGGAGGTCTGAATCGCTGCGTGGGCGCCCCGTAGCGCAAACCTTTGAATACGCTCACCCCGTCGTATCGAACCCCAGTGACGGGACCGGTAGTTGTCTGGACCCGAGGATCGTTCGAACCGGCCTTTGCAGAGAAGGGGAGGGCGGCGGTTGTCATGCCCAGTACGAGCGCTGTGCGACGTGTGATCATCGAGATGGCTTCAGGCAAGTAGATGCGCCGGATGTGTCATTCAGAGTGGATTCTGACGCGAGTTCGACATTGACAGACATCTTCCTCTCCACCGCGACGGCTGGTCGCCAAGGTTGTGCTTCCGGCAGCCGGTTTCTTGCAGATTACAAATCGGCCATCGACGCAGCCACGTTCTTGCCACACGCCGTCATCTGTGGCTAAACATTTATGACACCGGTAGCAGAGACTTGGCGAACAGGTCGTGACACCGGTGTCTCCCGCCAGCAGCGGGTGGCGTGAACGTGGGCGTTTCGACCCAGCGACGCCAGATTTGGGAGGAGACACGAGAATGAACCAACGCCACAAATTCGCGCGAAACGCGCTGGTCGCCACGGCGTCGCTAGGCGCGCTCGCCCTGGCTATGATGGCGCACGACGCCGCCGCCCAAACCGTTGACGCGACCACGCCCCAACAGGACGCCGCAGCCGAAGTCGATGATATCGTCGTCACGGGGTTCCGCGCCAGCCTGCAGAACTCGTTGAACATCAAGCGGCGCGAAGCGGGCGTCGTGGACGCCATTTCGGCGGAAGACATCGCCGATTTCCCCGACACCAATCTGGCCGAATCCATCCAGCGCATTCCGGGCGTGTCCATCGACCGCGACGCGGGCGAGGGGCGGTCGATCACCGTGCGCGGCCTGAGTTCCGAGTTCACCCGCACCCGCATCAACGGCATCGAGGCCCAGGCCTCGACCGGCGCGACCGACTCCTCCGGCGGCGTGAACCGCGGCCGGGGCTTTGACTTCAACGTCTTCGCCTCCGAACTTTTCAACAATATCACGGTGCGAAAGACCGCCTCGGCTGAGACCGAGGAGGGGTCGCTGGGCGCCACGGTCGATCTGAAGACCAGCCGTCCGTTCGATAAGATGGGTTTTCAGGGCGCCATCTCGGGCCAGTACGGCTACAACGACCTGTCGCAGGACTGGAGCCCGCGCTTCGCCGGCCTGGTGTCCAACACTTGGGCCGACGATCAGATCGGGGCCCTGTTCTCAATCGCCTACAGCGAACGCGACAGCCTGGAAGAAGGCTTCAGTTCCGTGCGTTGGGGGCCGGCCAGCGCTGATGGCGGGTTCCAGAACGGCAGCGTGCTGCCCAACGCCGCGCGCACCTATCATCCTCGTATCCCGCGCTACGGCAGCCTGGAGCATAGCCAGAAACGCCTAGGCGCGACCCTGTCCGTGCAGGCGCGTCCGGGCAACGGTCCGACCCTGTTCACCTTGGACATGCTGTATTCGAAGCTCGATTCGACCCGCAGCGAGAACTTCCTGCAGGCGTGGTCGCTCAGCCGCGGCGCCGATCAGGGCGGCAAGCCTCAGGTCGATATCAGAAGCTTCGAGATCGATCCTTCCACCGGCGAGATGATCTACGCTCAGCTCGACGACATGGATATCCGCAGCGAGCAGCGGTTCGATGAGCTGCAGACCGAATTCAAGCAGATGACCTTTGGGGTCGAGCACGAGTTTTCCGACCGACTGCGCTTCAACGGCCTGATCGGTCGCGCGGAATCCAGCTTCGCCAACCCCGTGCAGGTCAGCGCCATCATCGACCGCCAGAATGTCGCCGGCTATTCTTACGACTTCCGTGAGAACCGAAACCTGCCTGCGATCAACTGGGGCTTCAACGTTGCGGACCCGACCCAGTGGAGCGTGGTCGGGCCGACCGGTGCTCAACCGCGTTCGGAACTGCGCATCAGCTCCAACTTCCAGGAGAATGTGTACACGACCGGGGAGGCCGGTTTGGAGTTCGACCTCAGCAGTTGGCTGACCTTGAAGGCCGGCATCAGCCGCAAAGAGTACGAATCCAGCAGCCGGGCCTTCGCACGCCCCAACAACGCCAATGGTTCGCCAGCGCTGCCGGCTGGCACGAGCATGGCCTCCGTCACCAACCTGCTGCAAGGATTCGGTCGCAATCTCGACCTGCCTTCTGGCTCGGCGACGACCTGGGTGCGTCCTGACCTCGCTGCGCTTCAGTCGGTCTGGAACTACAAGTGCAACTGCGACACGGGCGTGGCGGGTGGCGATTTCCGGCTCATTGGCCTGAACGGCAACTCATCGACCTACGGCAACTGGCGTGAGGTGACCGAAACCGACACCGGAGCCTATGTCCAAGCCGATTGGGACACCGAAGTCATGGGCGTCCCGTTCCGAGGAAACGTGGGCGTCCGGCAGGTGAAGACTGAAGTCGACGCCTTGGGCTACTCAAACGTTGGCGGCGTTGCGACGCCGGTGCGAGGAGAGAACGAATACGACGACACCCTGCCGTCCTTGAATGTGTCGATCGAGCCGATGAAAGATTTTATCGTTCGTTTCGGGGCGGCGAAAGTGATGGCGCGACCGCCTGTCACCAGCCTTGTGCCGGTGTTCACGCTGAGTGCGGCCGGCGCGGCGACCAACACGGCCTCGCTGGGCAACGTGGACCTAGCGCCCTATCGGGCGACGACATACGATCTGTCGGTCGAGTACTACTTCGCGCCTGAAGCCCTGCTGTCCTTCGCCTACTTCTACAAGGACATCTCGACCTACGTGCAGACGACGACGGAACCTCTGTCTTACAGCCAACTGACGGCGCTGAACCCCGTGGCCTTCCCGGCAGGCGGTCGACCTGCTGGCGACGTCTACCAGTTCAGCACGCCCACGAACACGCCGGGCGGCCCGTTGAAGGGTTTCGAGATCAGCTATCAGCAAACCTTCTCGTTCCTGCCGAGCCTTCTGTCGAACATCGGCACGCAGCTGAACTACACCCATGTTGAGTCCGAGATTCAATACTGCGTAACGGCCACTTGCGCGGCTTTCGTCACCGCAGACCTGGTGAACCTGTCGCCGAACGCCTGGAACGCGACGCTTTACTACGACGACGGCAAGTTCAACGCGCGGGTGTCGGCGGCCTATCGGGACACCTATTTCCAGAGCGTGCCGGGCTCGAACGGCGCCACGGGTCTGATCCCCTATCAAGGCAAGACCGAAACGACCACCATCGACGCCTCGGCGTCGTATAACCTCACGGACAAGCTGAGCATTTCCGTGGAAGGTCTGAACCTGACGGACGAAGCCAACCGTCAGAACCACGGCGACATCGGCGGGTCGCGCGACAGCACCTATGTCTATCATCACACCGGACGTCAGGTTTATGTCGGCGCGCGTTATCGCTTCTGATCGCTTTATAACGAGATAGGCTTTGGAAGGGCGGCGTCGGATGTCAGGCACCGCCCTCCCTTGTTTGCCAAGGGCTGATCCAACCATGATCACACGGCGTCTTCTGACCGCTGGAATGGGACTGACTGCAACCGGGTGCGCCTCGCTGGCTGCGCGTCCTGCGGGCGAACCGTCTGTGCGTTGGCTCTTCGATAACCTTGATGAAATCGGTGGAAACCCCGTCCATCTGGAAGGCGCGCCGACTTTGGTGATGTCGCCCTGGGGCAGGGCGGTTCAGTTCAACGGACGCGACGACGCCGTGTTTCTGGACATTCACCCATTGGCGGGGGCGACAACGTTCACCTTTGAGGCGCTGTTTCGTCCCGATGGGGGCGCCTTCGAGCAGCGGTGGTTCCATCTTCAGGAGATCGGGCCAGAGGGGCTGGCGACGGATACCCGGATACTCTTTGAAATCCGTACGCGGGACGGGGAGTGGTGGCTCGACGCCTTCGCCAAAGGCCAGGGTTACAATCACACCCTGATCGACCCGGAGAAGCGTTTTCCAGTCGGCCGCTGGTTCCATGTCGCCCAGACCTTTGACGGCCGCATGTACCGCAGCTTTGTCGATGGCGTCCTGCAGGCCGAGGCGCCGCTAACCTATCGACCGCAAGGGGCCGGTCGATGCTCCATCGGATGCCGGTACAATCGTGTCAGCCCGTTCAAGGGCGCGGTACGGGCTGCGGCCTTCTCGCGTCTGGCGCTTGCGCCCGACAAGTTCGTCCTGGGCAAGACCTGACCCAAGCTTGGCGGTCAATCGGCCCCCTGTGGGATAGCCCGGAATTCGAAGCTCTGGCTTGCGACGAAGTCTTCCCACGATTGGCGACTGGAGAAGTCCAGACCGCGGTCCCACGCTGAGCCCATGTAATAGGTGAACGGCTGGCCGGGCGTGACCCTGACAAGGATCAGATAGTTGTCGGCGTCTTCGGCAAAACCCTCGACGGTTGCGGGATCGACCGCAAGGGCGATGCCCAGCGAGCCGTGCTCTGGATTGTCGGGCTCCCAGAACATCAATCGACCGTGCTCGGCATCACGGGTGACGAAGCCCCGCCCATTGTCGTTGCTGCGCTTGGAAATGCCGATTCCGACGATCAGAGAGGTGGCGGTATTCGAACTCACCGTCGACGTCATACGGGTGAAGTTCGAGCCGAGCGGCAGGCTGAATGCGCGAACTTCCGAAACGGTGCGGACCACATCGACCGGCCAAGGACGATAGGCCACGCTGAAGCGCGCCTCGTCACCGCCGGTTTTCTGGATTTCATAGGTCGAGAAGTTGCGACTGGTCCACAGCTTGTTGTCGTACCAGACGCCAAGACCTCCGGCGCCTCGCCCGCGCCCGACATCGTAATAGTCCAGGCCTTCCCCGCGATCGACGTGGTAGTTGGGGAACTTCAACTGGCGATCCATGAACGGATAGCGGACACGCTTGGCCCACACATCGACGCCCGAGCCTGACGGCGCTTCGCGCACCTCAAGCGCAGGGCCGTAGATCCGGTGGGCTACACGGTCGTTTTCCCACAACAGATCGTCCAGGCGATCCGGCGCGAAGCGCGCAACGGCGCGGGGCGTTTGCTGGTCCGCAGGCGGCGGCGCCAGAGGCGCAATGGTGGAGGGGCGGCCCAAGTCGGCCGGGTCATAGGAGAGTGCGGACGTCGCCCGCATTTCCGCCTCTCGACGGCGGACTTCCTCTGGGCCAATCACGGTGACGGGCGGCGGCGGAACGGGCGTCGTTGCGGCGATGACTTCGTCGGTGTCGCGCGCGGGTTCCGCTTTGGGCAAAGACTGCGGCGGCCCGTTGAGATCCGCCACCTCAAGCCCCGCCAGTATGTATGTCCCAGAGACATAGAGCCCGACATCTTCGGGCGAGGTAGAGACGGGCTGATCTCCCGTCTTTTGCGCTGCGCCCACCAGACCATTGGGCAGAACATGCCGGTTCAGCCCGGCCCAACCCTTCAGCACATGCGGAAGATACGTCTCGCGATCCAGAAGGCCATGATTGATGCCCCACGCCAGGGCATACACGTAGAAGACGGATCCCGAGGTCTCGGCCTCGGGGTAGGCTTCGGGATCCAGCAGGCTGGCCCGCCACAGGCCGTCGTCCTGCTGAAGACCGGCGATCCGGCTGGCCATTTTACCGAAGAGGTCGAGATAGAAGGGGCGCCCCGCATGGTCTGCGGGAAGGGATTCGAGCCATCGCACCAGGCCGCCCATCACCCAGCCATTTGCGCGTGACCAATAGATGCGGTCGCCGTCCGCATCGCGGTGGTTGTCGTCCTTGAACCGCTCGTCGCGCAGGAACAGCCGCTCGTCCTCGACCCACAGCCGCTCGGCGGTGCGTCGCCACTCCTTATCGGCCGCATTCAGATACTTTGGATCGCCTGTGATTGCGCTCATTCGCGCCAGCACCGGCGGGGCCATGTAGAGCGCGTCGGCCCACCACCAGACCAGAGCCGGCGTGTCGTCGCCGCGCGCCAGATAGGGGACCTGCCAATCCAGCCGCTGACGCAGCGGCATCAGAACGCCCTCCTGGCGGCGACGGGAGTAGAGTTCCTGATAGAGATCGCCGATGGCGATATCGTCGGCGTTCAGCATCGTCTTGCCTGAGCGCGCTCCGCGAAGGCTGTAGTTGTAGTGATCGGCCACGGCGCTCAGAAATCGCAGCGTCCGCCTATCGTCAGAGACGCGCGCAAGCCGAGAGGCGCCGACGTAGAAGGTTGCTGCAACCCAGTTCGACGACATCTGCGTCAGATTGCTGCCCGTCGATAAGGCGAGGGGCTCGGAGGCCAGGGCGGAGATCTGGGACGAGGCGACGTATTCGACTGCCGCCATGGTATTCTCGCGCGACGGCACGCCTGCGACGTCCGTGTAGAGCGCAGGGCGGTCGCGCGACGTCAGCCATTCGCCCTCGACGCCTGGCGGCAGAGCGCCGACCACCTGAGCCATCACCGGGCCAGCCAATGCGGCAGTACTCAGAAGAACTGCGACGAGTCCAAGGCAGGGTCGGGTTGGCAAGGTCATGCTTTTCCTCCAGCGACGTTCCGAGCGCCGCATTATCGTTGACGATCGGCTCGAACGACGAGCGCGCCGTAACCGGTGTCAATTTCTATCAGCCAGCTACTCGTATCACTTGCCAGTCTTATATCGTCCACTATTGTGAGACGAAAGAACAGAATGTGGGAAGTGGGATGCGTTCTGATCGCCGCACGCTTTTGCAGTTTGGCGTCGTCAGCGCCTTGACGCAGGCAACGCCGGCATTTGCACAGGCGAGTCATGCGCGCACCTTTGATGCGTCCGACTATGGCGCGGTCGGCGACGGCGTGACGATCAACACCCGTCCGATCCAGGCCGCTATAGACGCCGCCGCTGGGCAGGGCGGAGGTGCGGTGGTGCTGAGGCCTGGCGTTTATCTGTCCGGCTCTCTGTTCGTGAAGTCGGGGGTGACCCTGACGGTCGATCGGGGCGCGACCCTGCGCGGCGTTCAAGACCTGGCCGCCTATCCGATGGTTCGCACGCGTGTCGCCGGGGTCGAGATGGATTGGCCCGCTGGTTTGCTGAACATTTATCAGCAACGGAACGCCAGGATTACGGGCGAAGGTCTGGTCGATGGTGACGGCCAGATTTTCTGGGGTTCATACTGGGCGATGCGGCGAGACTATGATCCTGGCGGTCTGCGATGGGCGGCCGACTACGATTGTCGCCGTCCACGTCTGATCCATGTCTACGACTCTCAGCAGGTGGAGCTTTCAGGGCTGAACCTGGCCCGGTCGGGCTTCTGGACTGTCCACATCTGCTATTCGCGCGATGTGAAGGTCGCCGATCTGATCATTCGCAACAACATCGGCGGACGCGGCCCCTCGACCGACGGCATCGATATCGACTCCTCCGAACGGGTGCTGGTCGAGCGTTGCGATTTGTCGGTCAACGATGACGCCATCTGCATCAAGGCTGGACGCGACTGGGATGGGCTGCGCGTAGCCCGCCCATGCCGTCAGGTGAAGATTCGCGACTGCATCGTCCGCGACGCCCATGCCGGCATGACCTTCGGTTCCGAAACCTCCGGCGGGTTCGACGATATCGAGGTTTCGGGCCTCAGGATCGAATATCCGGTGCCGCTGGGGATCTTCTTCAAGTCGGGCCATACGCGCGGCGGCGTGATTTCCAACATCCGCCTGCGCGACATCCATCTGCAGGATGTGCGCACCCTGATGCAGGTGAATCTGAACTGGTATCCGAGCTACAGCTACGCCCAGATTCCGGCCGGCATCGCCGACGTCCCCGACTACTGGCGCACTCTCGCTACGCCGGTGCCGCCCGAACAGGGCATCCCCCGCATTCACAATGTTCGCCTGTCGAACATCAAGGCCGTTGGCGGCAAGGTCGGTTTCGCCGCCGCCGCCTATCCCGAGGCGCCGCTGAAGGACTTCGCCTTCGAGCGGTTGGACTGGGATGTTCAGGACGCGGGGGCCATCGCCAACGCCGAGAACTGGCGCTTCCGCGACTGCAACATCGATACCCTGGACGGCCAGGGCCCGAGGGTGACCGAGTCGTCCGGCGTCATTGGCCTGCGATCCAGACAAACATGAAAACCGAAAAAGTTGTGGGAGTTAGCCCGATGAAAATCGTTTCCGCCTGTTCGATCTTGGCGCTTGGCGCGGTCGCGCTTGTGGGGGCTGTTTCCGGCGCAGCCAAGGCTGAAGTCCTGCGGCTGAACACGCCGGCGGTCGGCCTGACCAGCGACAGGATCGGCGCCTTGCCCGACGCGGAGCGCGGCCCGTGGGTCGAGTATCTTGCACGATCTCAGGCCAAGCATCTCGCCGACCGCGCCGCACTAGCGGCCGAGCTTCCTGCCGGCGCTACCCCGCCGCCGCCGCCCAAGGCCGTTGGACCCGCCCACTACAACATGCCGCTGGATCGGCCCGCAGACTGGTATGGCACGGCCGAAGCGCGGGCGATCGCCGATGCGATCGTGAGCTTCCAGACGCCCGCCGGCGGTTGGAGCAAAAATCAGGATCGCAGCATCGCGCGCCTGCCTGGCCAGAGGTTTTCAAACGACGCGGAAACCATGGAGCAGAATCCGGCGAACTTTGATGCGCCTGGGGATCGATTTTGGACTTTCGTCGGCACCTTGGACAATGAGGCGACGTGGTCGGAGATGCGCTTCCTGGCGAAGGTTGCAGCCCATGCGTCTGGAAAGGAAGGCGATGGCTGGCGCGCGAGCGTGATCAAAGGCGTGCGCTACCTGCTTGACGCTCAGTATCCCAATGGCGGCTGGCCTCAAATCTGGCCGCTCGAAGGCGGCTTCCACGACTCCATCACCTTCAACGACAATGCCGTGGCGAACGCGGCCATGCTGCTGCGTGACGTCGCCCATGGCGCCGAAGGGTTCGACTTCGTGCCGGCCGAGCTGGAGACGCAGGCGGCCGAGGCGACCCAGAAGGCCATTGACGTCACCCTCGCTGCACAGGTGCGTCGGGGCGACCAGTTGTTGGGCTGGGCTCAGCAGGTCGAGCCCCTGCGGCTTGTACCCACGAGCGCGCGAAACTACGAACCGCGCTCGATCGCAAGCGGCGAAACCACCGACATCCTGATCTTCCTAATGGGTGAACAGAACCCGTCGCCTGAGGTCCAGGCCGCCGTCCGCGGCGGCGTCGGCTGGCTACAGTCGGTGCGTGTCTACGACAAGTCTTTTGAAATGACGGACGACGGGCGAAAGCTGATTGACAAGCCTGGAGCAGGACCGCTCTGGTCTCGCAACTATGATTTGGTGACTGGACGTCCAATCTTCGGCGACAAGGATCAGACGATCCACGACGATGTGAATGAAATCTCTGTCGGACGACGCAACGGTTACTCCTGGTGGATTTCTTCGCCTCAAAAGGCGTTGGATGTGTATGCGCGCTGGGCAGAGCTGTTAGATTAGGCGTGACAGTCAGGGCGTACAGATGCTCACCCATCTCAGTTTAGGGACTGTCTTCTGCGTCAACTTGATTAGTCCGTACTCTGGCCGTTTGCTTTTAAGCCTGATCGCAACTTCCGCAACCATGCGTTGATGGCATGAACGCTCGTGAAGGTGAAGGTGTTCGTCTCGACTACACTGCTAGGCGGTGTGGACAAAATGCCTGATCCACAGCCGGATTGGGGCGACGAGACGAGGGGCGTCATGGCATGGAGCCTAGCAGGCCTTGCCCTGGCGCTGCCGCTGTTCGCAGCGGCGTTGTTCACGTTCGTAGTCGCGTTGCTCGCGTTGGCGCTTCAGACGGGTTTCCTCGTCCGAGGTCGTGACGGCGTCGAAGCCGGCGCCGACGACCGCGCCCGTGGCCTTGGCCGTGCCGCCCACGACGGCGGCGGTCCCGCCGACGACCGCACCGACCAGACAGCCCTGAAGCGTCAGGCAGCCCGTGGCGATCACAACGACTTGGGATAGGCGAACCAGCGGATTGCGACGACGCATGAGCAAGACTCCAGAGATGCGCAATAGTCGCCGACAATGATGAACGAGGCCTGACCCGGCTCAGCCGCCGCGCTGAGGCAGCAGCTTGCGCCGTTGTCGCGACAGGGCCAGTGGAACGCCGTCAGCGCCCCAGGCCGTCGCCTCGTCCACCGTCCAGCCCAGACTTAGGTCCAGCATCCTGAACTCGAAGAAGGCCCAGCCGTCCGGCGCGTTCTCGGGTGTCGGATCGTTCAGGACGTCGATGCGCAGGTCCAAAGTCGTCATCGGCGCCGGCGTCTTCGACAGCGTCCAGGCGGGCGGATAGAGGGCGTCCAGCAGGTAGCACAGCCCCACCTCGTCCAGCGCGCGCCGATCCGACATCCGCATCCAGGTCCGCTCGACCGCAGCCTTGCCCGCATTCCCGCCCAGGATATTGGGGCCGCCGTCGAACCGATAGTCGACGTGCCGTGAGAAGTGCGGAGCCATCGGGCCGTGAATGGTCGCCCCGGGGTTCAGGCTGTCCAGCGGCGGGGGCGGATTGTGAAGCGGCGACACCGCTGGCGTCGAGGCGTCCAGGCCATAGGTCCCGGTGGCGTGATGGGTCATGCGCCCGTCCTGCTCGGCCTCGACGGCCGCATAGACGACGTTTCGCCCGCCGCGCAGCAGCCGGGGCCGAAAGGCGACCTGTTCGTCGAAGGCCGCCGCCGACAGATACTGCACCGACAGGGATCGCAGCGCGGCGGTCAGGCCCAGCCCCTCTCGCATGGACCGGGCGCACATCGCCGCGAGCAGTCCGCCGAACGGAAACCCCTTCTCGGGCGGCATCGACGACGGACCGTTGGAAAAATGCCCCGGGACTGGAGCGGACAAGCCGCCATCGGCCAGCGTCTGGAAGGCGAGGGCGGCGTCGAGCGACACGGGCGATTGAACATCGGACATGGCGCGATCCTGCGTCAGGCGAAAGAGCGGCGGAAGCCCGAAATCCAGAGCTTCCGCCAGTCGAAGGAACAGGCGGGCGAACCGGATGGCTCGAACGTCCGTTGCCAAACAAGACTGACTGAGAGGGTTTGGATTTGCAACCCTTGCCAAACAGCTGACGCGGGGTCACTTTCCATCCATGGGACGCACCGCCGACTATAGCCGCCAAAGCTGCTCCATCGCCGCCACCTTGGAGGTGATCGGCGATCCGTGGACCCTGCTGGTGATCCGCGACGCCTTCAACGGCGTCAGCCGCTTCGAGCAGTGGCAGGAGAATCTGGGCGTGGCGCGCAACGTCCTGGCTTCACGGCTGAAGAGCCTGGTCCAGCACGGCGTGCTGGAACCGCGCCTCTATTCCGAGCGCCCGCCGCGCAACGAATACGTCCTGACGGCCAAGGGCAAGGATTTGTACGGCGTCCTGATCACCCTGCACGGCTGGGGCGCCAAACATGTTTATGGCGATACCGACAGCGGCATCGACATGATTCACAAGACCTGCGGCCACACCCTGACGCCCCGCATCGCCTGCGGCTGCTGCGGCGAAATCGTCAAGCCGCGCGACATCAAACTGACCCGCGCCGAAAACCGCCCCACCGTCGGCGACGTCATGCCCAAGGAAGCGGCCTGATCGGCGCTTCTGCTGCCAGCTTCTGGCAGGATGTCTGTTAAGGTCATGGGGTGTCGCGCTCCGAACGTCTTCTCGATCTGCTGAACGTGCTGCGCCGTCATCGGCGGCCGGTGAGCGGACGCGCCTTGGCCGAGGAGATGGGGGTCAGTCTGCGAACCCTTTATCGCGACATCGCCAGTCTGCAGGCGCAAGGCGCGACCATCGAGGGGGAGGCGGGGGTCGGCTATGTGCTGAAGCCGGGGTTCCTGTTGCCGCCGCTGATGTTCACGCCAGAGGAGATCGAGGCCCTAGTGCTGGGGTCGCGCTGGGTGGCGGATCGGGCCGATCCGAGGATGCGCGACGCGGCCCTGGCGGCGCTGGGTCGGATTTCGGCGGTGCTGCCGTCGGATCTGCGCGAGGAGATGGACACCTCGGCCCTGCTGGTCGTGCCGGGCGCGCCGTTCCCTGTCGATGCGGTCGATCCGGGCCTGTTGCGAAAGGCCATCCGCACGGAGCGGCGGCTGAGGCTGTGTTATCGCGACGAGGCGGGAACGGCGTCGGAGCGGCTGGTCTGGCCCTTCGCCCTGGCCTTCTTCGACCGGGTGCGTCTGCTGATCGCCTGGTGCGAGTTGCGCGGCGACTTCCGCAGTTTCCGCACCGACCGGATCGTGGAGGCGGAGGTGATGGAGGCGCGCTATCCCGCCCGACGCCAGGTGCTGATGAAGCGCTGGAAAGAGGCGCACGAGCGCGCCCATGCGCGGCGTCATGCTGACGGAAACTGGCAGTAGTCGCCTCTAGTCTGTTCTCTACCGAAACGAGGGACAGGGCCGATGGGCGAGATCGAAGACATTCTGCTGACCGTGGCCGACCCGGAGGTCAGCGCGCGGTTCTACGCCGGTCTGCTGGGATGCCGGCCGGTGGTGACGCGGCCGGACCGGGCGCTGTTCAAGCTGAGTTCGGGCCGCGCGCTGGGCTTGATGCGACGTAGCGGGGAAGGCGGTTCGGTCTGCGAGATCGACTTTCCGATGGACGGCGCGGCGGCGGTCGATCAGGCCCATATCGACTGGTGGGATCGCGGTGCGCGCATACTGACGCCGCCTCATGATCTGGGATGTGGTCGCAGCTTCGTCGCCGGCGACCCGGACGGACATCGTCTGCGGGTGTTCGCGGCGACGTAAGACGTCAGGCCTCCGCCTCCAGGCGATAGCCGACGCCCCGAACATTGGTCAGCAGGCCGGCGGCGTCGGCGCCCTCCAGCTTGCGGCGCAGGTGGCTGACGTGGCTGTCGATGGTGCGTTCCAGCACCGCCTGATTGTCGAAACAGGCCTGCATGATCTCATTCCTGCTGAAGACGCGCAAAGGCGTGCGGGCCATGTGAGCCAGGATGCGGAACTCGGTCAGGGTCAGATCCAGCCTGCGGCGCCCGCCTGTTTTCAGCACCGCCGCCATGTAGTTTTCCAGCTGGATCTCCAGCGGGCCGACGCGCAGCACCTTGACGTTACGCCCTCCGGTCGCGCGACGCAGGATGGATTGCACGCGGGCCGCCACCTCGAGCGGATCGGCGGGGCGGATCAGATGGTCGTCGGCCCCGATGCGCAGCGCCTGCAGCCGATGATGGGGCTGGTCCTGCTCGCCGATCATGACGACCGGCGTGTCTCCGCGCCGCCGCAACTCGCCCAGCACGTCCCAGCCGTCGCGCACGGGCAGGGCGACGGACAGCAGCACCAGATCGGGCTTCAGTGCGGCGTGCAATTCGATGGCCTGTTGCCCGTCGTCGGCGACGACTGTGCGAAAGCCCTCGCGACGCAGGGCCGCGTCCAGCCTCTCGACGCTTTCGCGGTCTTCATCGGCGATCAGGATCAAGCTGCTCATGGCGCCTCCGGTCGCCGCCATGACCGGCGTTCGCGTTGAAATCCAGCAAAACCGGACGCCCTCGGACAATTTTCATCGCGCCGTCGCAAAGGTTTCACGCAGACGAAGAAAAACCCCCTCCCGCCGAGGCGGAAGGGGCCAGTCGTCGTTCGGGAGGAACGTCTTAGTAGGAGGCGCGCAGCTCGATGCCGAAGGTGCGCGGGTTGTTGAAGTTGCCGTAGTCGCCCAGCGTGCCGCGGTTCGACGGGTCGCGACGATAGACGTAGGTCTCGTCCAGCAGGTTGCGCGACCACAGGGCCACTTCCAGCAGCGGGCCGCCGTCGCGGGTGGTGATGTCGGCGATGGCGACGCGGGCGTTCACCACGAAGGACGAGTCGTTCTTGATCTCGAACTGCTCGAAGCTGTGGCTGGCGTCGGCGTAGTTGGCGTCGACGTGGGCCTTCAGGGTCGCGCCCATGAAGGGCGAGTTCCAGTCGGCCGCGAAGCTGGCGGCGTTTTCCGGCGTGAAGGCGATGAAGACCTTCTGGGTCTGGCCGTTGAACGGGTTCACCGTGTCCGGCACCTTGGCGTCTGTATAGGCGTAGGACGCCGACAGGGTCAGGTTGTCGGTCGCGCGGAACTGACCTTCCAGCTCCAGACCCCGGATCTTGGTGGTGCCGGGGGCGTTGATCGTCTCCAGCGTGTTGCGGGTCGAGGCGCCCTGTACGGTGACCAAGCTGAAGTCGATCTGACTGTCGGTGCGGTCCATCGCATAGATGGCGGCGTTCAGGCGGACGCGACGGTCGAACAGGTCGCTCTTCAGACCCAGCTCATAGGCCTTGACCTCTTCGGGATCGAACGAACGGTAGGTCAGCGAGCGCGAGGAGGCGCCGCCGGCGCGGTAGCCGGTCGAATACTTGCCGTAGACGTTGATGTTGTCGGAGACGTCATAGGCCAGGGTGACCAGCGGGTCGAAGCGATCGACCTTGGAGTTGAACTGCAACTCGCCGGAGACGCCGTTCACGACCGGCAGGGCGTTGTTGACCAGCTCCAGCGTGCCGTCCTTGTCGTCCCAGGTGTAGCGACCGCCGACCGTCAGGTGCAGGGCGTCCATGCTGGCCGGGGTCCAGGTGGCCTGACCGTAGATGGCCTTGGATTCCGAATGGGCGGTCGACTTGCGGTCCATCGAGCGGAAGCCGCGGATGGTGGGGGTCGGGTCCAGGATGGTGTAGCCCGTGCCGTCGGCGTTCCACTGGTTCGTCGAAGGCGTCGAGGCGTCGTCGGACACCGTTTCCTTGAAGTAGAAGACGCCGCCGACGTAGTCGATGCTGTCGCCCAGCGAACCGACGGCCTGCAGTTCCTGGCTGAACTGGTGCTGCCAGAAGCCGGCCAGCGAATAACGGCTGAACTTGCCGTTCGGGCCGACGACGGGCGGACGGTGGGCGCCGGCGATGTTGTCGTACTGTTCGACGTCCAGGTCGCGGTAGGCCGTGATCGAGCGGATTTCCAGGGCGTCGGTCGGACGATACGACATGTGCAGATCGACGCCGCGGGTGTCGTCGACGCTCCACTGCTGGGGCACGCCGATGTCGGCCTGCGTCATGCGCTTGGAGCCTTCGACCTGAACCAGCGGAGACAGGGCGCGGATGCTGCCGGACGGCACCGAGGCCGAGGTGAACGGCACCACGGTCAGGCCGTTCGGGTTGAAGTTCAGCAGTTGGCTGTAGAACGGGGTGTTCTTGTCCTTGCCGACGTCCGCGGCCAGGTCGGCGGTGAAGTTTTCGCTGGGCGTCCAGCGCGTCTGGAAGCGCAGGCCGCGACGGTCGTATTGGCCGAAGCCCGTTTCGCCCGGCAGGATGTTCTCGGTCACCGGACCTTGAACCTGCAGCACGCCGTCCACCTTGAAGGCGAAGTCGCCGATGGCGGGGAAGTCGACGTGCAGTTCGGAGTTGTAGGATTCCAGATTGCCGACGCCGGCGACGGCGCGCATGCCGAACACGCCCGTGGGCTTCTTGGTGACCAGCGACAGGGCGCCGCCTTCGGTGTTGCGGCCGAACAGGGTGCCTTGCGGACCCTTCAGCACTTCGACGCGCTCGATGTCCAGGAGGGCGGAGGCCAGGCCGTGCTGGCGGGCCAGATAGACGCCGTCGACATAGACGCCGACGCCCTGCTCACGGGCGGGCTGGTTGGCGTCGTTCGGCACGATGCCGCGAATGCCGATGGTCAGGGCGGACTGACGGGCCTCGAAGGTGGCGACGCGCAGCGACGGCACGGCGCCGTCGGCCAGGTCCATCAGGCTCTGGACGTGGCGGTTCTGAAGCGCCTCGGAGTTCATCACCGAAATGGAGATCGGCGTGTCTTGCAGATTGGTCTCGCGCTTGGTGGCGGTCACGACGATGTCGTCCAGGCCGACGGGCGCGTTGGCGACGGGCGCCGGAGCGGTCTGGATGGGCGCGGTCTGGGCGAAGGCGGAAACAGGTGCGGCGAGAAGCGCGGTCCCCAGCATCAGCTGGAGCCGCAGTTTGGTTTGACGGTGCATTTATATCCCCTGCTTGGTCGAGCCGGGGATTACGCCGCCTTTGCGATGTGCAGTTCACAGACGCGCGACACTGGGATGCAGGTTTGATGTCTGGCGCGACGACCGATGTCCAATCTTAATCCACGCTATATCCACGCCATCTCCACAATTGGCGTGGGTGACGCCAGGCGGGAGATTGCGAAGGCCCTTCAGGCGGCCGCCGTCGTGTCGCGGATGAAGCCGCCGCCTAGAACCCGGTCGGGGTCGGCGGGATCATACAGCGCGCAGGCCTGGCCCGGCGCGACGCCTTCTTCGCCCTGATCGAATGCGACCGAGATCGCGCCGTCGATCAGCCTCAGACGGGCGGGGGAGGGCTGGCGCGTCGAGCGGACGCGGGCCAGCACGGGGGCGCCGGCTTCGGCCGCCTCGCGGATCGTGGCCTCGTCGCCCAGCCAGTTGGTTTCCTCCAGGGTCAGGGACGCGGTCAGCAGGGCTTCGCGCGGACCGACCACGACGCGGCGGGTGTCGGGTTCTAGCCTGGTCACGAACAACGGTTCGCCCACGGCGACGTTAAGACCCCGGCGCTGGCCGATGGTGTAGTCGGTGATGCCCGAATGCTGGCCCAGCACGCGGCCGTCCATATGCACGATCTCGCCAGCCTCGCGACCTTGCGGGCGCAGGCGGTCGATCAGGGTGCGATAATCGCCCGAGGGCACGAAACAGATGTCCTGGCTGTCCGGCTTGGCGGCGATCTTCAGCCCCAGTTCGGCGGCGACGCCGCGCACCTGGGGCTTTTCCAGATCGGCGAGCGGAAAGCGCAGATAGTCGAGCTGGTCCTGGGTCGTGGCGAACAGGAAGTAGGACTGGTCGCGCGAATGGTCGATCGCCTTTCGCATCTGCGAACGATTGCCGGCGACGGCGCGGCGCACATAGTGGCCGGTCGCCATGGCTTCGGCGCCCAGGTCGCGGGCGACATCCAGCAGGTCGCGGAACTTGACCGTCTGATTGCAGCGGATGCAGGGAACAGGCGTCTGACCCTTCAGATAGCTGTCGGCGAACTGGTCGATCACCGCGTCCTTGAACCGGCTTTCATAGTCCAGGACGTAATGGGGGATGCCGATCATGTCGGCGGCCAGCCGCGCGTCGTGAATGTCCTGGCCCGCGCAGCAGGCGCCCTTCTTCTTCAGCGCCGCCCCGTGATCGTAGAGTTGCAGCGTCACGCCGACGACATCGTAACCGGCCTTGTGCAGCAGGGCCGCGACGACGGTGGAGTCCACCCCGCCCGACATCGCCGCCACCACGCGCGCCCCGACCGGCAGGCCGACCGCCGCCCGCGCGCTCTCGACCGCCGCATCCATGTCGGTGCGGGCGATGTCGGGAACGGGGCAGAAATCTTCGACCAGGGTCATTGCGGCCATTTAGTGCGGAACCCGCGCGATTTCGAGGCCCGCAAACGAAAAGGGCCGCATCCGTCGCCGGATGCGGCCCTTCTTCGTCTTCGGGGAAACCCGTCAGGAGCGGTAGCTCTGGATCCGCGTCGTGCGCAGACCCTGCATGCCCCATTTGTCGATCGCCTTTTGCCAGGCCAGGAACTCTTCCGCCGTCAGGCGATACTTGGCCAGGGCGTCGTCCAGGCTGAGCAGACCGCCGCGAACGGCGGCGACGACCTCGGCCTTGCGGCGGATGACCCAGCGGTCCGTATTGGACGGCGGCAGGTCGTTCAGGGTCAGGGGCGTGCCAGTCGGTCCGACCACGTATTGTTCGCCTTTGCTATTAAGGCGTCGCTCTTGCAACATGGGCTTATGCCTCTTTCACCAACACCGTAGTGTCATGAAAATAGGCGACCCCGACTAAGGTCCGTTTAAGCGTCGTGGTGAAGGAACGGATAAAATCCATCCCTGCCCGAACGACTCCGTAAACCTTGCTTTCGCGACGATTCATCGAGACTAACGCTTACTTACTCGCCGATCAGCGTTTGATGTTGATCAGCTCGGCCAGCATTTCATCGGCCGTGGTGATGATTTTGGACGAGGCGGAATAGGCCCGCTGTGTGGTGATCAGGCCGGTGAACTCCGCCGACAGATCGACGGTGGAGGACTCCAACTGCTTGGCCGCGATCGAGCCCGCGCCGCCTGTCCCAGCCGCTTTCAGGTTAAATGTGCCGGACTGCAGGCTGACGGCGTAGGCGTTGCCCGACACCTCCTTCAGGCTGTCGGGGCTGGGGAAGGTGGCCACCGCGACCTGGGCGATGCGGCGCATCACGCCGTTGTCGAAGATGGCGGTGACGAAACCGCTCTCGTCGATGGTGATCTCGCTCAGATTGCCGAAGGCGGTGCCGTTGGTGACCGTCGATTGGACGACCGAAGCGGTGTTAAGCTGGCTGAGGCCGCCGGCCGACGTATTAAGGTCCAGCGTCACGGTCTGATCGGCGATGCCCAGGCCGTCGGCCCATTTGATCTTGCCGTTGTCGGTCGGATCGTTGGGGTCGATGGTGTTGTTGGGGTCCGACTTCAGAAAGGACAGGCTGGCGTTGGACGGATCGTCGAACAGGCCCTTGCCTGCCTTCCAGGACTTCATCGTGTCCATGTCCAGGCGTCCGGCCGGCGTGAAGGCGATCAGGCCGGTCTTGATCTGGCCGTTGGAATAGGGCGCGCCGGTAACGACATCGCTCGCCGGCACCGCGACGATTTCGGCGTACCACTGGTTCGGCTGTTCGCTCTTGAGGAACCGGATTTCCAGATTGCGCTGACCGCCTTTGGAGTCCGACACCGG
Source organism: Brevundimonas sp. UBA6550 (assembly GCF_002434505.1). Lineage (GTDB taxonomy): Bacteria > Pseudomonadota > Alphaproteobacteria > Caulobacterales > Caulobacteraceae > Brevundimonas. Next base: position 48,909 of record NZ_DJKE01000005.1, on the reverse strand, counting down.
GATGTTCATCTTGAAATCCGGCTTCACGCCCGCCGGATTGTCGTCGTCGGCGTCGTACATCGCCATGGAGTTGACCGACGGATCGTACTTCGTCTTGGCGATGCCGTTGGTGGTCAGGCCCAGGTCCGACAGGTTCAGCGTATAGGGCGCGCCGGGCGCGCCCGCGCTGGTCGGGGTGATGGTCATCTGGGTGGCGGTGCTGGTCGCCGAACCGTTGGTGCTGGTCGCATTGTCGGGGGCGAAGCCGGTCAGGGCGCCGGTCGCGTCATAGGTCGCCACGCCCGTGATCTTGGTGATGCCGGACTTGATCGTCACGGCGTAGTTGTTGGCGTCGATGCGCGAATAGCCGACGGTGACGTCGTGCTTGGCGGGGCTAGGCGTGGTGGTGTCCTCCACGCCCTTGTAGGATTGGGCCGCCGCCGCGCTGGAGACGCCCTGGGTCGAGCGCAGGTTGGCGTTGATCTGCACGCGGGTCGTGGGTTCCGCCGTGCCGCCGACCGAGCCGATGTTGATCGAGCGCAGGCGCGACAGATCGGACGGGTCGGTCGAGATGTCGCCGTTCGAATCCACCGGCCAGCCCTGCAGATACAGATTGGCGCTGTTCTTCAGATAACCAAGCTTGTCGACGCGGAAGGCGCCGGCGCGGGTGAACAGGCGGGTGTCGGTCGCCGACACGCCCTCGGGCTGCGTGGTGGTGACGAAGAAGCCCTGGCCGTTGACCGACAGATCGGTGTTCTCGGTGGTGCGTTGCAGTTGACCTTCCTGGCTGACGAAGGACCGGGTGTTGGCCGCGACGCCGCCGGCGGAATAGCCGCCGCCCGACTTGGTCTGGCTGTTGACCAGGGTCTGGAACTCGCCCGCCGTGCGCTTGTAGCCCACGGTGTTCACATTGGCGATGTTCTGCGAAATGGCCGCCAGGGCGGCGGAGTTGGCGGCGAGACCGGACACGCCGGCCAGCATGGCGCTGTTGAGGCTCATGGAAGAACGCTCCTTACAAAGAGATCATCGGGAAGGCGGCGGATCGCATCATGCGGCCGCCTCCTCGGTGGGGACGTTCGGATTCTCCGTATCGTCGTTGTTGGCTTGAGCTGCGATCTCGTTCAGCGAGATCACGGTCGAGAGGGGCAGGATCGACTTGCCGATCACCAGATACGGCGCGCCGTTGTACATCTCGACGCCGGTCACGCGGCCCTGGATCAGGGCCTGGCTGTCGATCTTGGCGCCGGCGCCGTCCGTGGCGGCGACCTTCAGCGTATAGACGCCGCCGTCCTCGGCGGTGCTTCCGTCCTTCATCTTGCCGTCCCAGGTGAAGGTGTGCAGGCCCGACGACCTGTCCGGCGCGGCGCCTTCCCAGACCACAGCGCCCTTGCTGTCCACGACCTGCAGCGTGGCCTTATCGGCGTCCTTGCCCAGTTCATAGGCCCAGGTCGCCTCGCCGTCGTTGAACTCGGTCGCGGTCCAGGCGGCGGTGACCTGTTTGCCGATATAGTTGGAGGCGTTGTCCAGCCCCCCCGCCGACTGGGCCTTCAGCAGGCTGGTCAGCAGGTCGTTGGTCAGCAGTTGCTGCTCGACGCCGGCCATCTGGGTCAGCTGAGCGGTGAACTGGTTGGAATCCAGCGGCGACAGTGGGTCCTGGTTCTTCATCTGCGTGGTCAGCAGGGTCAGGAAGGTCTCGAAGTTCGAGGCCAGGGCGGTCGTGCCGCTGGTGATGCGGCCGGCTGCGGCGTTGGTGGATACGGCGTCGACCATGGGGTCAGACCTTCAGATCGACGCGATCGGGCGTCAGGGAATGGTTGGTCCAGGCGCCGGGCGCCGGAAGAACAGGCGTGTCGGCCTGGGCCGCAAGGCGGCCGCCGCCGGCGAACAGGGCGTTGCGCTGCTGCTGACGCTCGAAGCCGCCGCCGGCGGAAGGGTCGCGCTGCGAGAAGTCCAGAGCGTCCTCGGTCATCTGAAAGCCGGCGGCCTCGAGCTGTCGGCGCAGTTCGTCGGCGCGGCCCCGCAGGTCGGCGGCGGCGGCGGGATTGTCGAAGGCCAGGCGGGCGGACAACTGTCCGTCCTTGCCGATCTCCAGGCTGACATCGACACGGCCCAGGTCTTCGGGCGTCAGCACCATGTCGAACCGGGTGGATCGGCCGTCCAGCCTGCGTGCGATCTGGGCCGCGAGATGGGCGGTGGTCTCGACCGTTGCGTGCGACAGGGTGGACAGGGCCGGGCCATGATCGGCCGGAGCGGAGGATGGCGCGCGCGTCGCGTCGCCGGTCGCGACGGTTTGCATCGAGACGTCGGCGTCCTGGGACGAAGCGGCGTCGGTCGGCGCTGCGTCCGCGGGCTTGGCTTTGGCGTCGGTTGCGGCGGGCGGCTTGGGAGCGACCGTAGCGGCATCGGCCACGGTCCTGGTCTCGCCGCCCGGGGCCGCTGGCGTCGAGGACGCCTCGCCAGGGATAGGTTCGACGCGCTGCCCGACGTCATGGCGGTCGGCGCGCAGCGGCGTCGGCATGTCGGCCCTCGGCAGGGCAAACTTCGCATAGTCAGGCTTGGCGCTCGCCTCTGCGTCGCCGACCAGGGCGGCGGTCGTCACCGCAGCGGCGGCGTCGGGCGTGAGCGCGGCAGGCTTGGGCGCAGAGGCTGCGGTCGTGATCTGAATCTGAGCGGTCGGCGCCTGAGCGTCCGCCATCACCTTGGCGATGGCGGTCTTGATCGCGTCGTCGTTTTTCGAGGGCTGGCCGGTCGCGGATGTCTGAAAGCCGTCCGCGGACTGGCCGGGCGATGTCGCCGGTGTTGCGGTCGTCGTCGAGACGGCCTTCATCGGCTCTGTCGCCGCTGTGGCAACCTGTCGTTGCGGATCGATGCGGGGCGCGTCAGCGTCTTCGGTCAGGCGCTCTTGCGTCTCGATCTCCGTCGCGTCTGGAGCGGTCGTCTGCGAGGCCAGGTTAAACCGAGCTGTCGCCACGTTGCGTTCGGCGGCGGTCCCGTCGGACGCGGGCCTGGACGGTTCCTCGGTCGCCGCGGCGCTTGCGGTTTCTCCCTGGACGACGGGCTGCGCCGAGGGGGGAGGGACGACCGGCGTCGGTTGGGCGATGACGGGCGTGGTCGACGCGAGAGCGTCGCTGTCTGCGACCTGCTTGTCTGCCGCCTCGGTCGGCGCGGCCTCTTCGGTAAGGTCGTCGGCTGGCGCGGCTGACGACGGCGTCAGAACGCCGAAGCCGTCGGGCTTGCCCGGCGTTTGGATGGACGCGGCGTCATTCGCGCTCGGCATCGGGGCGGAGGCCAGGCGCGTGATCGCTGGCTGCCCCCATGCAGCGGATTCCTTGTTCGGGGCCGGCGCCACGGCGGCGGCGACCTTGCTGGAGAACAGGCCGACGTCCGCCGCCGCCGCGCCCGACGCGGCCGCCGACGTTCCGGTCGAAACCGGCGCGGCGGAGGCGAACAGGGCGGAGGCGATCGACATGGTCGAGGGGCGGCTTTCAGGGGCGGAGACGACGGCGCCTGCTGCGCCCAAGGTTCGGTGCCCCTGAACGCAAGGCGCGGGCCACAGAAATAAGGTCTATAAAACAAGGGGAAGGCTTGACGGCGGTGCGCCGTCTGGATCGGCGGCGGTCGATTATTGCCGCGCTATCGCCACTTTTTGCCCGGCTGCCGCGAACAGGCATCGGAGGCGGCGGCGCTGGCGGTTCGATGTGACCTTCAACTGGCCCGACGTTTGCGCGTCTGATCGATCATGACGGATGGCCAATCCACGAACCCTTTGAAAAACAACGCTCTGATCGAGCGGCGTCCGGGCTTGGCTGGGCAAGAACTGCGCGCGGCCGTGCAGGGCTTGCCGGGTAGGACGGGGGAGATGCGTCCATGTCGCTGAACTCGATCATGAACATCGCGACCTCGGGCATGAAGACGGCCCAGTCGCAGTTGCGCGTCACCGCCGACAACATCGCCAACGTCGACACCCCCGGCTATGTCCGTAAGGTCGCCGATCAGTCCGCCGCCGTCACCAATGGATACGGCTCGGGCGTGGACATCACGCGCGTCCGTCTGGCCACCGATCGGTTCCTGCAGGCGGCGGGGCTCAGCGCGGGCGCCGACGCGGCGCGTCAGGGCGTGCGCGCCGAACTGTATGGCCAGATCCAGAGCCAATTCGGCGATCCCAGCAGCGACACCAACTTCTTCGCCCAGGTCGACAAGCTGTTCGCCAACTACGCGGCCCTGGCCGAAAGCCCGACATCCTCGGCCGCGCGCCAGGAAACGGTCTACAAAACCCAATCGATGTTCAACCAGGCGGCCGGCATCGCCGCCCAGATCCAGTCCGCCCGTCAGGAGGCGGACAGCCGGCTGCAAAGCGCGGTCGAGACGATCAATCCGCTGCTGGAGCAGATCGACAAGCTGAACAAGACCATCGCCGGCGGGTCGGTCACCAATCAGGACGTGACGGGCGCGCAAAACGCCCAGCTGGGCCTGATCAACGAACTGTCCAAATATCTGGACGTGAAGGTCGAGCCCCGGTCGAACGGCGGCGTGACCCTGCGCACCAATGCGGGCACGACCCTGGTGGGCGAAGGCCACGCGACCGTGTCCTATCAGGCGGCCGGGACCGTCGATGCGACCACGGCCTTTTCCGACATCATGATCACCGAACCCAGCGGCACCCGCTGGCCGTTGCTGGACGGGGTGTCGTCGGGCCAGATTCGCGGGCTGATCGAAATGCGCGACGTCGATGCGCCGGCTGCCGCCGCGCGTCTGGGGGAGCTGACGGCCAAGCTGGCCGATGAACTGAACCGCGCCCACAACGCCAGCAGCAGCCTGCCCGCGCCCGCCACCCTGACCGGCCGCAACACGGGGCAGTCGCTGCAGAACGCCCTGACCGGCTTTGCGGGCACGACCACCATCACGGCCGTCAACGCCGCCGGCGTGGTTCAGGCCTCGGCGCAGATCGTCTTCTCCGGCGCGACGATGACGATCAACGGCGCAGCCGCCGATCCATCCACCTTCCTGAGCGTGTTGAACGCCCAGATGGGCGGGGCCGTCACCGCCAGCTTCGCCGACGGTCGGCTGCAACTGGACGGCGCGGGCGGGAACGGCGTGGCCATCGCCGACGACGCGACCTCGCCCAGCAACAAGGGCGGGCGCGGCTTCTCCCATTGGTTCGGCCTGAACGACCTGGTGTCGACCATCACCCCGACCTTCTACGAGACGGGCCTGACCCTGTCTTCCCAGCACGGTTTCGATGCGGGCGAGAGCCTGACCTTCCGCTTCGCCGGCGAATCCGGCGCGCGCCAGCGCGACGTCACCGTGTCCGTCCCGGCCGGGACCGGCACGATGGGCGAACTGCTGGGCGCGTTGAACGATCCCATCACCGGCGTCGGCCGCTACGGCGCCTTCAGCCTGGATGCGGCGGGCAAGCTGGCGTTCAAGGCCTACGATCCCGCCGCCACGACGATGAGCATCGTGACGGACGCGACGACCCAGACGCCCTCCGGCGTGTCCATGTCCCAGCTGTTCGGCCTGGGCGCCACCGGCGCGACGCGGGCCGGCGCCTACAGCGTCCGCAGCGACATCCAGCAGGATCCCGGCAAACTGGCGCTGGCGCAGCTGAACCTGTCGGCCGCGGCGGGGACGCCGGCGCTGAGCAAGAGCGACGGTCGTGGCGGTCTGGCCCTTGGCGATGTCGGAAAGCGCAATGTCGCCTTTGCGGCGGCCGGCGGCAGCTCTGGCGGAACCAAGACGCTGTCGGCCTATGCGGCGGACTTCGCCGGCGAGATCGGCGGCAAGGCCGCGGCCGCCAAGACCCGCAGCGAGACGGCCGCCGCCCTGTCCAAGGAGGCGGACAGCCGCCGCGGCTCGGCCCAGGGCGTCAATATGGACGAGGAACTGGTCAATATGACCACCTTCCAGCAAGCCTATAACGCCTCGGCCCGCCTGATCCAGGCGAGCAAGGACATGTACGACGTCCTGATCGGAATTGTGCGATGACCCGCGTCTCCACCAACGGAAACTTCCAGTCGGCCCTGCTCAGCCTGATGACCGCGCAAAGCCGCGCGCAGCAGGCGCAGGAGCGGATCGACAGCGAAAAGATCGCCACCGACATGGCCGGCTACGGCCGGGGCGCCGAACAGCTGACCAGCCTGACCTCGACCCAGGCGCGACTGGACGGCTTCATAACCACCGGAAAGGCCGTCGCGGCGCGATTGAGCGCGCAGGACCTGGCCATGACCCGCATCAACGAAGGCGGAACCGGCGCGCGCGAGGCCATCGCCAACAGCCTGGCGGCGGGCAGCATCACCAGTCTGATGACCGAGCTGGGCCTGCAGTATCAGACCGTTCAGGGCGGCCTGAACGCCCAGCATCAGGGATCGTATCTGTTCGCTGGCGGACAGGGGGACGTCGCGCCCGCCAAGGCCGCGACCATGGCGGATTTGGCGACGGCGCCCTCGACCGCCTCGACCTTCGCCAACGACACCCTGAAGCAGAAGTCGCGCATCGACGAAAAGACCACGTTGGAGACCGGCTTTCTGGCCAGCGACATCGGCGGCCCGCTGACGGAAGTGTTCCGCAACATCCAGGCCTTCCAGAACGGCGCGGCGGTGACGGTGAACGGCGTGACCTATACGCCGGCCGGCGCCGGAACCCTGACCGGCCAGCCCAACGCCGACGTCACCGCCTTCCTGAAGGCGCAACTGGCCGAACTGGACAAGGCTAATACCGGCCTGACCAACCAGACCGCCAAGAACGGCCTGATGCAGAACCATGTCGAGGCGGCGCTGGATTCGCAGCAGGGCCAGCAGACGGCCCTGCAGAAGATGATGCAGGACAAGACGGGATACGATCCCGCCCGCGCCATCACCGATCTGCAGCAGGCCCAGGTCGCGATCCAGGCGTCGGCCCAGGTCATCAACACGCTGAGGAATACTTCGCTGCTCGACCTGCTGCGCTGATCCGCTTGAATTCAGAAAGAAACGGCCACGCTGGACTTGATCTGGCATTGGAACATATCATGAACCATGGCGCGTCTCGATCTTCGTCGAAAACTGTCGGTTTTGGCCGATGCGGCGAAATATGACGCCTCCTGTTCGTCGTCCGGCACGTCGAAGCGAAACTCGGTCGGGGGCAAGGGGATCGGTTCGACCGAGGGCATGGGCATCTGCCACGCCTATACGCCCGACGGGCGGTGCATCAGCCTGCTGAAAATTCTGCTGACCAACTTCTGCATCTACGACTGCGCCTATTGCATCAATCGCGCGTCGTCGAACGTAGAGCGGGCGCGGTTCGACGTGGACGAAGTGGTCGACCTGACGCTGAACTTCTACAAGCGCAACTATATCGAAGGTCTGTTCCTGTCGTCGGGCGTGATCCGCAACAGCGACTATACGATGGAACAGCTGGTTCTGGTGGCCAAGACGCTGCGTGAAGTCCACGACTTCCGGGGCTACATCCATCTGAAGCTGATCCCCGAGGCCGATCCGCGTCTGGTCGAGATGGCGGGCCTTTACGCTGACCGGCTGTCGGCCAACATCGAACTGCCGCGCGACGAGGCGCTGGCCCGGCTGGCGCCGCAGAAGGATGTGGGGGTCATCAAGAAGGCGATGGGTCAGGTGCGGCTGGGCGTCGAGGCGGCCAAGCCGGGCAAACGCGACAAGAACAATCCGCCCAAGTTCGCGCCGGGCGGTCAGAGCACCCAGCTGATCATCGGCGCGGATGGGGCGCCGGATACGGAAATCCTGGATCGCAGCGCCTCGCTGTATGGCGGATATGGCCTGCGCCGGGTCTATTATTCCGCCTTCAGTCCCATCCCGGATTCCAGCGCGATCCTGCCCTTGTCCAAGCCGCCGCTGATGCGCGAGCATCGGCTGTATCAGGCCGACTGGCTGATGCGGTTCTACGGCTTTTCGGCCCCGGAGATTGGCGAGGGGGCGGCAGGCGGCATGCTGGATCTGGCCGTCGATCCCAAACTGGCCTGGGCGCTGAACAAGCGCGAGCAGTTCCCTGTCGATGTGAACCGCGCGCCGCGCGAGATGCTGTTGCGGGTGCCGGGGCTGGGGGTGAAGGCGGTGGACCGGATCGTGTCGGTCAGACGCTATCGGACGCTGCGGCTGGAGGATGTCGGGCGGCTGACGCGCTCGGTCGCCAAGGTGCGGCCCTTCATCACGGCGCTGGACTGGACGCCCGGCGCCCTGACCGACGCCGCCGATCTGAAGACGCAGGTGGGCGGCCGCGCGCCGGAACAGTTGAGCTTGTTCTGATGCCGGTCGCGACGCTGGATGGCGAGACGGACTTCGACGGCTGGCGCAAGGCGGCGCGGGCGTTCCGACTGGCGGGCGTGGAACCGGCTGCGGCGCGTTTCCAGGTGGCGGGCGGGGCCGGGCAGGGCGGGTTGTTCGACAGCGCCGCTGACTCCGACGACATAGGCGCGGCGGTGGAGGCCGAGTTCACTGTGCCAAAAGCCTTTGTCGAACTGGCGGAAAACGTCATCCTGCACCGCTCCGAAGATCGGTTCGATCTGATGTATCGGCTGCTGTGGCGGCTCAGGGACGAGCCCGATCTGATCCGGGTGATCTCCGACCGCGACGTGGCCGATGCGCTGGAGCGGGCCAAGAACGTCAGCCGCGCCTCGCACAAGATGAAGGCCTTCGTCCGCTTTCGGCAGGTCCATGACGATCGGGGCGAGGCCTGGGTGGCCTGGTTCGAGCCGCCGCACCGCGTGCTGGAGAAGACCGCGCCCTTCTTTCAGCGGCGGTTCACCACCATGCGTTGGTCGATCCTGACGCCAGACGGTTCGGCGTTCTGGGATGGCGAACGCCTGCGGTTCGGCCCGCCCGCCACGCGCGACATGGCGCCGGCCGAGGACGAGATCGAGGATTTCTGGAAGACCTACTACGCCTCGACCTTCAATCCGGCCCGGCTGAAGGTGAAGACCATGCAGGGCGAGATGGCCAAGGGCTATTGGAAGAACCTGCCGGAGGCCGCGCTGATCCCGGAACTGGTCGCCGCCTCGTCGGTTCGAACCGAGGCCATGGTCGCCACGCCCGCCCCGTCTCCCAACCCCCGCTTCGCGCGCGCCCTCGCGCCCGATCTACATGCCTCGCGACCCGACGCGGAGGCGGTTCCCGATACCCTGGCCGAGGCGGCCGAGGGCGTTCAGGCCTGCCGCCGTTGTCCGCTGTATCGCGACGCGACCCAAGGGGTGTGCGGCGAGGGGCCCAAGACGGCGCGGCTGATGATCGTGGGCGAACAGCCGGGCGATCAGGAGGATCTGGCGGGCCGCCCCTTCGTCGGACCGGCGGGCGAGGTGCTGGACATCGCCCTGAAAGACGCCGGGATCGACCGATCCGACGTCTATGTCACCAACGCCGTCAAACACTTCAAGCACGAGCCGCGCGGCAAGCGCCGTCTGCACAAGACGCCCAACGCCGGCGAGGTCCAGGCCTGCCGCTGGTGGCTGGACGCCGAGCGGCGGCTGATCAGGCCGAAGATCGTTCTGGCGCTGGGGGCCACGGCGGGGCTGGCGGTGCTGGGGCGAAAGCCTGCGGTGATGAGCGAACGGGGCGCCCCCTTGGTGCTGCCGGACGGCGCGACCGCCATGCTGACCGTCCACCCCTCCTATCTGCTTCGCCTGCCCGATGCGGCGGCGAAGGCCGAGGCGCGCCGGCTGTTCATCGACGATCTGACCGCCGTGCGTAAACGTATGGATTGAAGCAAGAGAACGAATCCCGTTCGGCCGCGTTTGGCATCCACGCCAGCGTGACCGTTTGGCGAAACGATCCTGGGGGAGGCGGCCGCGACACGGTTCAGCGACAATCATCCGCGTGAATGTCATCGCGCGTTGACATCGGATGCCGCCTTGACCATTAGCGCGGCAGGAATTTCGGCTGCCCGACGCGGCGGCCAGGGGATTATCGCGATGTCCGACCTGTCGTTCGAGGTCCGATGAACCAGGCGCAATACGAGATCGTGGAGGCGGACGGCGCGGCGCGGCTGCGACTGACCGGCGACTGGACCACGACCGCGCTCGGCCGCTTGCCGACGGAACTGAGCCGCGATCTGGAAGGGCGCGAGATCGCCAGCATCGACACCACCGATCTGGGCCGTTTCGACACCGCCGGCGCCCTGGCCCTGGTCCAGGCGTCCAGCGGGCGACTGTCCAAGAGCCAGTGGAAGGATCGTCCCGAGGCGGGCCGCATCTACCACATGATCGAGCTGCTGGAGCGCAAGAGCGCCCCGGCGCCGAAACGCCCCAGCGCCTTCGTGCGCACCTTCGCCAAGATCGGTCGCGGGGTCTATGACTTCGGCGGCGAGGCCATGCTGTCCCTGGCCTTCCTGGGTCGGCTCATGGCCGCCGTGGTCGAGGCCGTGCGGCGTCCCGGCGGCATCCGCTGGCCCGCCTGGGTCAGCCAGGCCGAGCGCGCGGGGCTGGACGCCATCCCCATCGTCATGATCACCAACTTCTTCATCGGGGCGGTGGTGGCCTTCATCGGCGTGGACCTGCTGACCGACTTCGGCGCGCAGGTGTTTGCGGTGCAACTGATCGGCGTGGCCATGTTCCGCGAGTTCGCGGTGGTGATCGCCTCGGTGCTGCTGGCCGGTCGTTCTTCGTCGGCCTTCGCCGCCGAGATCGGGTCCATGCGGATGAACCAGGAGGTCGACGCCATGCAGGTCATGGGCGTCAATCCGTTCCAGGCCCTGGTCGTGCCGCGCGTGGCGGCCCTGGTGCTGATGCTGCCGCTCCTGACCTTCATGGGCATGATCGGCGGGCTTCTAGGCGGTCTGGTCGTGTGCTGGAGCTCGCTGAACCTCGGCCCGTCCTTCTTCTTCCAGCGTCTGGTCGAGGACGGCAGCATGGCCCAGCACATGATGGTGGGACTGGTGAAGGCGCCCGTCTTCGCCATGGTCATCGCCGCCATCGGCTGCCGCCAGGGCATGTCGGTCGCCGGCGACGTCGAAAGCCTGGGGCGCCGCGTGACAGCGGCCGTGGTTCAGGCCATCTTCGCCATCATCCTGCTGGACGCCGTGTTCGCTCTGGTCTTCCTGGAGCTGAACATATGACCGACAGCATTTCCGCCAAGTCCGAACCGGAAAACCTGATCGAGGTTCGCGGTCTGCTGAGCCAGTTCGGCGAGCGCACCATCCACGAGAACCTGGACCTCGACCTGCAACGCGGCGAGGTCATGGGCGTGGTCGGCGGATCGGGGGCCGGCAAGACGGTGTTGCTGAACACCATCATCGGCCTGAAGGAGCCTGAGGGCGGCTCGGTCAAGGTGTTGGGTTACGACCGGGCGAGCCTGACCGATGCGCAGTCGGCCGATATCGAGCGCCGCACCGGCATTCTGTTCCAGCAGGGCGCCCTGTTCTCGTCGTTGAGCGTGCTGGAGAACGTGGCCTCGCCCTTGGTCGAACACACCAAACTGCCGAAATCGGTGATCTACGAACTGGCCGAGTTGAAGATCGCCATGGTCGGTCTGAAGCCCGAGCACCACTATCTGAAGCCCGCCGAACTGTCGGGCGGCATGAAGAAGCGCGCCGGCCTGGCCCGCGCCTTGGCGCTGGACCCGGAACTGGTCTTTCTGGACGAGCCGACGGCCGGGCTGGACCCCATCGGGGCGGCGGCCTTCGACGATCTGATCCGTCAGCTGGCGGACGACCTGGGCCTGTCGGTCTTCATGATCACCCACGATCTCGATACCCTCTACGCCATCTGCGACAAGGTCGCGGTCCTGGCGGACAAGCGGGTGGTCGAAAAGGCCACGGTGCAGGAGCTGGAACACTCCGACCATCCGTGGATCAAGGAATACTTCCTGGGGCCGCGCGGTCGCGCAGCCACCAAGACGGCGGCCTGAGGAGAGCCGAGCATGGAACGAGACGCACATTACGCCGCCGTTGGGATCGCCACCGTCTGCCTTCTGGCGGCGCTGGCGGTGTTCACCATCTGGCTGGCCCGGCTGCAGTTCAACCGCGACTACGACCTGTACGACATCGTCTTCTACGGCCCGGTGAACGGTCTGTCTGAGGGCGGCGAGGTCCACTTCAACGGCATTCGCGTTGGCGAGGTGACGGACCTGAACATCGACACCAAGCGCGGTGATCAGGTCATCGCCCGCGTCCGCGTGGACGGCACCACCCCGGTCCGCGTCACCTCTCGCGCCCAGTTGGAGCCGCAGGGCATCACCGGCCTGAACTACATCCAGATCACCGCCGGCTCGCCCAACAGCGCCCTGCTGAAGGACCAGTATCCCGACAATGTCGTGCCGGTGCTGCAGAGCCAGCCGTCGCCCATCGCCGAACTGCTCAGCGGATCGGGAACCGTGCTGGCCCAGACGGTGGACGCCCTGAACCGCATCAACCGCGTCATGTCCGACGACAACATCCGCAGCTTCTCCACCAGCGTGAAGAACGTCGAGGCCCTGACGACCGAGCTTGAAGCGCGCAAGGCCATCTTCCAGCAGTTGGAAGAGGCCGTGACCAACGCCAACGCCGCTGTGAAGGAATATCAGGGCCTGGCCGTCGATACGCGCCAGATCATCAACACCGACGGCCGCCAGGCCATCGCCAACATCAACGCCGCCACGGCGGAGGCGCGCACGGCCATCGCCTCGGCCAACCGCTCGATCAGCGGGTTGGAGCGACCCTTGGGCGACTTCGCCACGTCCAGCCTGCCGCAGCTGACCGGCACGATCGAGGAATTGCAGGAGGCGACCCGCTCGCTTCAGTCCCTGATCGATCAGGTCCGCGCCAGCCCGCGCGACTTCATCGGGCGTCCCCAATCCAAAGAGCTGGAGGTTCAGCCGTGATCAACCGTCCCGTCGTTCGTTCCGGTTTCCGCCTGGCGGCAGGCGTCGCCGTCCTGGCGGCGCTGGGCGGGTGTTCGCTGCTGTCCACGCCGGATCCGGTGCAGAACTATCGCTTCGGCCTGCCGATGGAGGCGCCGTCCGCCATCGGCGACGCGCCCGCGCCCCTGACCGTCTCCATCCGTCGGATCGAGTTCCCGGAAGCGGCCGGCGACGACCGCATCCTGGGCGTCACGGGGTTGGAAACCGCCTATATCGGCGGGGCGCGTTGGGTCTCGCCCGCCTCGACCCTGTTCGACGACAGTTTGAAGGCCGCCTTCGCCAACCGCGCCGACCGCATCCGCGTGCTGGGCCGGCGCGAGCCCGGCACGCCCCCGTTGGTGCTTCAGGTCACGGTGACGACGTTCGAAGCGCGCTACGCCGCGCCGGGCGCGGCGCCGGATGTGGTCATCACCGCCCGCGCCCAACTGCGCTCGACGCCCGAGCGTCAGGCTGGCGGCGCGGCCATCCGGCCGGAGCAGGGGCGTTCGGTCGAACGGGTCTTCACCGTCGCCCAGCCGGCCAGCGAGAACCGCGTCTCCGCCATCGTCGCCGCCTTCGACACCGCCACGCGCGACATCAACACCCAGATCGCGGACTGGACCATTCAGTCGGGACGGTGACGCGGGCCGGCTCCCGCAGACCAGGGGACGCCGGTTCGCGGATGCGCTAGGCTGACGGCGAATCTGCACCCGGAGTTGTCATGAGTTTTTCCGCCACCGACGCGGCCTTCGAAGGCTTCCGGGTCGTCCGCCGTCATCCGGTCGTCGCCCTGGCCTGGGGCCTGACCTATCTGCTGCTCTATGTGGTCATGTTCGGCTTTGGCGCGGACAAATGGGCGGCCTTGATGGCCGCCGGCGAAGCCTTGGAGCAGTCGTCCAATCCGTCCATGGCCGATTTTCAGGCTCTGGTTCCGATCTACTCCAGCGCCTTCTTCCTGGCCGCGCCCCTGGGCATCGTCATCGGAACGGTCCTGAGCGCGGCGGTGGCGCGGTCGGTGCTGCGACCCGAGGAGTCGCGCTGGGGCTATCTGCGGCTCGGCATGGACGAGGTGCGGGTCCTGGTCGTCACCCTGGCCATCACCGTGATTGTCGGGCTGGCGTCCGGCGTGGCCATGAGTTTGGTCGGCGCCGCGATCGGCTTCGGCGCCGCCTCGGGCCAACCGCTGCTGATCCTGGTCGGCGTGCTGCTGATCTTCGCCGCCTTCGCCTTAGTCGTCTGGCTGGCGGTCAAGTTCAGCCTGGCCGTGCCGATGACGGTGGATCGTCACAAGATCATGATCCTGGAATCCTTCTCGGCGACGAAAGGGCATTTCTGGGCGTTGCTGGGCATGGCGGTGATCGCCGTCATCATGTCGCTGATCGTCAGCATCCTGGGCATGATCATCGGGGCGGCGGCCGATCTCTTGACCGGCGGGGTGCAGAGCCTGTCGCGCTATGCGGACATGGGGTTGGGTCAGGTTCTGGCCAACGCCTGGCCGGCGCTGCTGCTGTCCTCAATCGTCAACGCCTTCCTGTCGGCCTTGCAGTTGGCCGTCCTCTACGCGCCGTTCTCGGCCGCCTGGCAGGGCATTCGCACCTTGAAGGGGCGGTGATCCCGACCGTCATCCTCGCCGCGACGGCCAGGATGACGGCCTGATCGCATCAGGCGGACGCCTTGGCCTTCTTGCGCGCCGGCTTGGCGTCGCCGCCGCCCAGCGCCGCGACTCGGGCCTTGCGGCGCTCCTCGTGCCGGTCCAGCACCTCCTTGAGGTATTTTCCGGTCCAGCTGGCGGTGTTGTCTGCGACCTGTTCGGGCGTGCCGACCGCGACGATTTCGCCGCCGCCGTCGCCGCCTTCGGGGCCGAAGTCGAGCAGATAGTCCGCGACCTTGATGACGTCGAGATTGTGCTCGATCACCACGATGGTGTTGCCGGCCTCGACCAGTTCCTGAAGCACCTCGAGCAGTTTGCGGGTGTCCTCGAAATGCAGGCCGGTGGTCGGCTCGTCGAGGATGTAGAGGGTGCGGCCCGTGGCGCGTTTCGACAGTTCCTTGGACAGTTTGACCCGCTGGGCCTCGCCGCCCGACAGGGTGGTGGCGGGCTGGCCCACCTTGACGTAGCCCAGACCCACCCGCTCCAGCGTCAGCATCTTGTCGCGGATCGGCGGCACGGCCTTGAAGAAGCTGGCGGCTTCTTCGACCGTCATGTCCAGCACGTCACTGATGGACTTGCCCTTGAACACGATTTCCAGCGTCTCGCGGTTGTAGCGTTTGCCCTTGCAGACGTCGCAGGTGACATAGACGTCGGGCAGGAAGTGCATCTCGATCTTGATGACACCATCGCCCTGACAGGCCTCGCAGCGGCCGCCCTTGACGTTGAAGCTGAACCGGCCCGGCCCATAGCCCCGCGCCTTGGATTCCGGCAGGCCCGCATACCAGTCGCGGATCGGCCCGAAGGCGCCGGTGTAGGTGGCGGGGTTCGAGCGCGGCGTGCGGCCGATGGGCGACTGGTCGATGTCGATGACCTTGTCGAAATGCTCCAGCCCCTCGATCCGGTCGAAGGGGGCGGGGGCTTCGGACGCATTGTTCAGGCGGCGCGCGGCGGCCTTGTACAGGGTCTCGATGGTGAAGGTGGACTTGCCGCCGCCCGAGACGCCTGTGATGCAGGTGAACACCCCGACGGGGATTTCGCCGGTGACGCCCTTCAGATTGTTGCCGCTGGCGCCGCTGATCTTGAGCATCCGCTTGCGGTTGATCGGGCGGCGGCCCTCGGGCGGAATCTCGATCTCGCGCGCGCCGGTCAGATATTTGCCGGTCAGGGAGTTCGGATTGGCCATGACCTGGGCCGGCGTGCCCTCGGCGCAGACCGTGCCGCCGTGGACGCCGGCGGCCGGTCCCATGTCGATGACATAGTCGGCGGTCAGGATGGCCTCTTCATCGTGCTCGACCACCAGCACGGAGTTGCCCAGGTCGCGTAAGCCTTTGAGACTTTCCAGCAGGCGGGTGTTGTCGCGCTGGTGCAGGCCGATGGACGGCTCGTCCAGCACGTACAGAACGCCGGTCAGGCCAGAACCGATCTGCGAGGCCAGGCGGATGCGCTGGCTTTCGCCGCCCGACAGGGTGCCGGATGAGCGTGACAGGTTCAGATAGTCCAGGCCGACATTGTTCAGGAACCGCAGCCGGTCGCAGATTTCCTTCAGAATCCGCCGGGCGATCTCGACCTGTTTGTCGCTCAGGCTCTCTTCCAGGGTCGAGAACCACAGATAGGCCTTGGAGATCGACAGGGTGGAGATGTCGGCGATGTCCTCGCCGCCCACCTTGACCGCCAGGGCCTCGGGCTTCAGTCGCTTGCCGTGGCAGGCGTCGCAGGGCGTCTCGGACTGGTATCGCGCCAGCTCCTCGCGCACCCAGGCGCTGTCGGTCTCGCGCCAGCGCCGTTCCAGGTTCGGCAGCACGCCCTCGAACGGCTTGGACACCTCGTATTTGCGGGCGTTGTCGTCATAGACGAACTTGATCTTCTCCGAGCCGGTGCCCTGCAGGATGGCCTTGTGCGCCTGGGCCGGCAGTTCGCGCCAAGGCTTGTCCATCGAGAAGCCGTAGTGGCGGCTCAGCGACTGCAGGGTCTGGGTATAAAGGGGCGACGGTCCGCGCGCCCACGGCGCGACGGCTCCGGCGTGCAAGGTCTTGTCGCGATCCGGGATGACCAGATCGGCGTCGAAGGCCAGCTTGACCCCCAGCCCGTCGCAGACCGGACAGGCGCCGAACGGATTGTTGAACGAGAACAGACGCGGCTCGATCTCGGCGATGGTGAAGCCGGACACCGGACAGGCGAACCGTTCGGAAAACACCAGGGTCCGCGGCGCCGTCTCACCCTCGTTGGTGGACGCCCATTCGGCGTTGGCGATGCCGTCGGCCAGGCCCAGCGCAGTTTGCAGGCTGTCGGCGTAACGGCCTTCCTGATCCGGCTTGGTGACGATCCGGTCCACCACGATGTCGATGTCGTGTTTGAACTTCTTGTCCAGCGTGGGGGCTTCGTCGATGGGATAGAACTGGCCGTCGATCTTCAGGCGCTGGAAGCCCTGACGCTGCCATTCGGCGATCTCTTTCTTGTATTCGCCCTTGCGGCCGCGCACGACGGGGGCCAGCAGCAGGATGCGCTCTCCGTCCGGCAGGGCGGTCAGCTTGTCGACCATCTGGCTGATGGTCTGGCTCTCGATGGGCAGGCCGGTGGCGGGCGAATAGGGGATGCCCACCCGCGCCCACAGCAGACGCATATAGTCGTGGATCTCCGTCACCGTGCCGACGGTCGAACGCGGGTTCTTGGACGTGGTCTTCTGTTCGATGGAGATGGCCGGGGACAGGCCCTCGATCAGGTCCACGTCCGGCTTGCCCATCAGCTCCAGAAACTGGCGCGCATAGGCCGACAGGCTTTCGACATAGCGCCGCTGGCCCTCGGCGTAGATGGTGTCGAACGCCAGAGAGGATTTGCCCGAGCCCGACAGGCCGGTCATCACCACCAGCTGTTCGCGCGGAATATCCAGGTCCACGCCCTTGAGATTGTGCTCGCGAGCGCCGCGAACGCGGATGAAGTTGTGCTTTTCGGTCATGGATTCCGGGAACGCGGGGAGGGCCGGACGGCTCCGGCGCGACGACGCTATATGGGGATCAATTCGCACATTTCAGCAAGAACAATGTGAGAACATTGCCAGGTCTATTCCGGCGTCCAGGCTTCGGACTTGCGAATGAACCGCTCGCCCTTGGCCAGAATCACGCCGCTGGCGGTGGCGACGCCCAGTTCCAGGCTCTCGGCGATGCGGCGGGCGCGTTCGACGAAATGGGCGGCGGCGACCGGCGGGCATAGAGTCTGCGCCGTCTCCACGAACAGTTCCAGCCAGCGGTCGAAGTGGCGGGCGTCGATGGGCAGGGGCAGATGTTTGGGCATGGGCCGCCCCTGATAGACGCCGGTCGACAGGGCCACCGAAGACCAGAACAGCTTCATCTGCGCCAAGTGCGGTCCCCAGTCCGTGATGCGGGCGGCGAAGATGGGGCCGATCAGGCGGTCGTCGCGAACGCGGGCGTAGAACTCCTCGACCAGGGCGCCGATCATGGCCTCGTCTATGCCGGTCTCGTCGCGCAGAAGCTGGACGGCAGCCGCGCGGCGGGCTTCGGCCCCGGCGGGATCGTCGATGCGGAACGGACTGGGCATCAAGATCAGATAGGGCGTCGGATCGGGCCTGGCCATTGGACGTTCCGCCCCGGCTCACGCGGCCGTGTTCGTGGTCGGGCTTGCGCATCGCGCGATCTGGACCCATCCTCCGTGTTCTGAAGCGTTTTTGCAGAAGGCCTGAAGACCATGATCATCGCACTGGCAACCGGTTCTGCCCTGTCCGCCATGCTGCTCGTGATCCTTCATGCCAATTCGCCAAAACCCAAGCGGGTCGCCGTCCGCGTTCGCGACGTTCGACAAGGTCGCCGTACGGACGCCTGAGGGCGCCGCACTCTTCGACAATCTGAGCCTGACGTTCGGGTCGGAGCGCACCGGCGTCGTCGGTCGCAATGGCGCCGGCAAGAGCACGCTGTTGCGCCTGATCACGGGCGAGGCTGCGCCGGTGGAGGGGGTTGTTTCGCGTTGCGGCACGGTCGGGGTCCTGCACCAGCGACACGATCCCTCGCCCGGTGAAACGGTTGTCCAGACACTGGGCGTCGACCAGCCCATGGCGGTCGTTGCGCGCATCCTGGCCGGTGAGGCGAGCGAGCGCGATCTGGCGGATGCAGACTGGACGTTGGAAACACGCGCAGGCGAGGCGCTCGGCGCCGTGGGGTTGGCGGGCCTGCCGCTGGACCGTTTCACGGCGGACCTTAGCGGGGGCGAGCAGACGAGGCTGCGATTGGCGGGCCTGATGTTGGCTCGGCCCGACTTGATCCTGCTGGATGAGCCGACCAACCATTTGGATCGGCAGGCGAGGGCGCTTGTCGCCGATGTGATTGGACGCTGGGACGGCGGGGTCGTGGTGGTCAGCCATGATCGTGACCTGCTGCGTCGGATGGACCGCATTCTGGAGGTGTCGAGCCTCGGCGTCGCCAGCTACGGCGGCGGTTACGACCTCTATGTCGGGCGCAAGGCGGCCGAGCGAGAGGCTGCGGCCCGAGGGCTGGAGGCGGCTGAACGCGACATTGCGCGCGTCGGGGCGGAGGCGCAGAGGGGGGCCGAAGCCAAGGCGAGACGCGACGCGGCGGGGCGGCGCAAGGCGGCCAGGGGCGACATGCCCAGAATCCTGCTCGGCGCGCGAGCCGAGCGGGCCGAGAACAGCGGCGGGCGCGACCGACTGCTGGCGACCCGTCAGGCCGAGGAGGCGCAGGTCGCCTTGAGGGCGGCGCGGGAGCGGGTGGAGCGGACGCGCACGCTGTCGATCCCGATGCCCCCGAGCAGGCTGGCGGCGGGGCGGACGGTGCTGGCGCTGGAGCAGGCGGTTTGGGCGACGTCGCAGGGCAAACGGATCGTGGGGCCGATCGACCTGAGGATCGGCGGGCCGGAGCGTGTGGCGATCACCGGGGCCAACGGATCGGGCAAGACGACCTTGCTGCGGCTGATCGTGGGCGATCTTGAACCGACCGAGGGTTCGGTCGAACGGCCTGTTCGCGCGGTCATGCTGGACCAGGAGGCGGCCCTGCTGCGGCCGGACGAGACCCTGGTCGAGGCGTGGCGGCGGCTGAACCCCGGCGGGTCGGACAACGACGCCCACGCCGCCCTGGCGCGCTTTCTGTTTCGCAACACGGCCGCGCATCGCCACGTCGCCAATCTGTCGGGCGGCGAGCGGCTGAGGGCGGCGCTGGCCTGTGTGCTGACCGGCGCTGCGCCGCCGCAACTGCTGGTGCTGGACGAGCCGACGAACCATCTGGATCTGAACTCCATCGCAGCGGTGGAGGAGGCGCTGAACGCCTATGACGGCGCCATGCTGGTTGTCAGCCATGACGCAGACTTTCTGGCTGCGCTGAACATCGACCGGACGATCGGCCTCTAGGCCGGCGCGTCAGCCCCAGGCTTCGACGGTGCCGCGGCGCCGAACCATGGTCGGCGCAGACAGTTGGGTGCGTGGCTCGGCCTCAGCGCGGCCGAACAGCCAGCCTTGGCCGTAATCCACGCCGGCCGATTTCAACTCGGCCGCGACCGCATCGGTCTCGATCATTTCGCCGATGGTTTCCAGCTTCATCGAGCGGCACATCTCGACGATGGTGTGCAGCAGGGTCTTGGACCGATCTTCGGTCTGGATGTCGCGCACGATGGCGCCGTCGATCTTGACCGCATCCACCGACAGCTTGCGCAGATAGTCGAAGGCGGCGGCCCCGGCGCCGAAATCGTCGATGCAGATCTTGATGCCGGCTTCGCGCAGCCCGGTCAGGCGGCGATTGGCGGCCTCGATGTCGGCGACAGCCGAGGTTTCGGTGACTTCCACGATCAGGCGACGCCGCTCTTCCGGCGCGCCGGCGGTCATGCGCAGCAACTGTTCGACATAGGTGTCGTCGCCAAGCGAGGCGCCCGAGACGTTGATCGCCATCTTCAGCAGGCCGGCGCCGGGTTGGCGCATGCGTTTCAGCACCTTCTCCGCCACGGCCAGGTCGAAGGATTCGATCAGGTCCAGCTCCTCGGCCATGCGGATGGCGTCGGCGGGACCGTTGTTGCCGTTGAACCGCGCCAGGGCCTCGAAATGATGGACCGCGCGCGAATCCAGATGGACGATGGGCTGATAGTGGACCTGGAACTCGCGTGACTTGACCACGCTGCGGAAGGTCTCCGCATCGCGGAAGGTGCGTTTCAGGGAATCCGCAAAGGCGATCTGCGGATTGGCTAGGCCATCGCCTTTCAGGCAGCCCTCGATGGCGAAACGCATGGCGCGCAGCACGCAAAGGGAATCCGAACCGGGCGGCACGGGCGAGTTGAACGCCTCGGCGCCTAAGGACAGCCCTTCGGCGCGGCCGGCCTCGACGATTTCGGCGGCGATGTCGCGGCGGTCGTTGGCGGGGCGCAGCAGGGCGAATCGCACGCTGGTCAGTTGCGCCGCGCCCGATCCCTGGACCGCGGCCGATTGCAGGGTGGCCTCGATCCTGCGGTTCAGGCGGTCGGCCACGTCGTCGCCCACATCCTCCATCCCCTTGATGTCCAGGAAAGACAGGGCCAGGTCGGGGCTGGACTCCAGCACGCGGCCCGCATCGGCCAGGAAGGCGTCCGGGTCCATCAGGGGCGGGCTTTCAAGACCGGCGATGGCGAAGGCAGGCCCGTCGTAGGAAATGGCGCAGGAGACGGCCGGCGCCATCTGGGGCAGGACGAAGGCGCGGAAGGTCGCGCGCCGCACCCGGTCGGGACCCGCCGAAACCAGGATGGAGGTGGGGGGAATGCGCACGCCCGCCTTCATCCCCTGCAAGGTCGCCAGAGTCGCCACCCCGTCGTGCAGCAGGTCCGCAAGCGGCCGCCCTGTCCAGGTCGCGCCGGCGTCCTCGCCCGCTGTCGCGCCCGCGCCGATGGCGAAGGCGACGACGCCCTTCGGGTCCACCTCGACCAGGGTGTCGGCGGATGCGAAGGCCAGGCCAAGAAGACGGGTCGTCAGCGTCATGAGGCCATGCTGGCATGCATGCGCTTAAAAAATCGGCAATGGCCGATCAGGCCATGCGGTTGAAAGCGACGGCGCGCCCGTCGCCCAGGGCCGCGCGGCCATCGGCGGCGTAGGCGCTGGCCGGGGTGCGGGCGGCGGTGACCTCTGCGGCGATGGTGCGGACCAGGCCTTCGGAGATCTGGCGGGCCGCCTCGACGGCGCGGGCGTGGGCGTTCAGCACGGTGTTGAAGACGCGCGTGGCTTCGACCAGCGCCTTGCGGTCATCCAGCGGGGCGTCGCGCAGCAGGGCGGGGTTGGCCTTCACATGGGCGGTGTCGCGCCGATACAGATTGGCCATCTCCTGGGTCTCGGCCAGGCCGGCGGCGACATCCTGAGGGCGGCGGTCCGCAAAGGCCTGGGTTTCGGCCGATAACCGATCGGTGAGCCGCTCGGTCAGGACGATCAGCTGGCGCACGCGCGCCTGGGCCAGTTCGCTGTCGCTCATCGCCGGCCCTCCTGCATCTTCAGCATTTCGGACATCACCGGCCCGCTCAGGCCGATGCCGCCCGATGCGACGGTGGTCTTTGCCATTTCGTCCAGCATGAAGCTGCGCCAGGTCGCCTCGGCCTGGCCGCCGCCGAACAGGCCGTCGGTCGACAGGCCGTCGAACATCGGCTTCAGCATCTGGGAGATGAAGGTGGCCTCGAAGGCTTTGGCGGTTTCCTGGATCTTGTCGCGGTTGGGGACGCTCGGCGCGGCGGCGGTCGGGCGCAGCAGGTCGGCGGATACGGTCAGGTCGGCCATGCTCACATCACCTCGATGTCGGCCTGCAGGGCGCCGGCGGCCTTGATGGCCTGCAGGATGCTGATCATGTCGCGCGGGCTGACGCCGAGCGCGTTTAGGCCGTTGACCAGGGTGGACAGATTGGCCCCGCCGCCGACCAGGCGCATCTGGGTGCCCAGGTCTTCTTCGACGTTGACTTGGCTGGAGGGGACGACGGCGGTCTGGCCCTGGCTGAAGGGGGCGGGCTGGCTGACGATGGGCTGTTCGTCCACCGATATGGTCAGATTGCCCTGGGCGATGGCGACGCGGGAGATGCGCACCGCGTCGCCCATGACGATGACGCCGTTGACCTCGTCGATGATGACCTTGGCCGGCGTATCGACGCTGACCGGCAGGTTTTCGATCCGGCTGATGAAGCCCGCCATGCCCAGTTGGGCCGGCGCGCGCAGGGCGACCACCGTGCCGTTCTCGGCCAGGGCCGCGCCCGGATAGGCGGCGTTGACGACGGCGGCGACGCGCTGGGCGGTGGTGAAGTCGGGGTTGCGCAGGTTCAGCCGCACCTCGTTCATGTTCGCCATCTGGAAGCCGGTCTCGCGTTCGACCAGGGCGCCCGAGGCGATGCGGCCGGCGGTCGGCACCCCGCGCGTGACCGAAGACCCCGACGCGCCGGAGGCCGAGACGGCGCCGGTCTGCACCGACCCTTGCGCCACCGCATAGACCTGACCATCGGCGCCCTGCAGGCTGGTCACGACCAGCGAGCCGCCCAGCAGGCTTTTGGCGTCGCACATGGAGGCGACCGACACGTCGATGCGTGAACCCGGCGTGGCGAAGGCGGGCAGGTCGGCCGTCACCATGACGGCGGCCATGTTCTTGGTGTTGGCGTTGGAGCCGCGAATATTGACGCCCAACCGCTCGGTCATGCCTTCCAGCGACTGGCGCGTGAAGGGGCAGTTGCGAAGGGAATCACCCGTGCCGTTCAGGCCCATCACCATGCCGTAGCCGACCAGCTGGTTGCCGCGCACGCCCTCGACGGCGGCGATGTCCTTGATGCGCGACTGCATCTGGGCCAGGGCCGGGCCGGCCGAGACCGTCAGGGCGGCGACGGCGCAGGCGGCAAGGCGGGCAAGCAGATTTTGCATCGGTCGAACGTCCACGCGGCTTTACGCGCCGATCCATGCCAGGATCGTGCCGGTCGATTAACCAAGGGAATTCAACAAGGGTCGATCTTGAAGCGACGACCATGCGGCAGGATTTGCCGGGGCGTTAACCAAACAGTCATCGCGGAGCCTCATCCATGGTCCCATGATGCGGAGCGCATGGGCATGAAGGTTGTCGGGCCAAACGGCGTCAGCGCGCCGACCAGCACGCGCGCGACGCGATCGACCAGCGGTTTCTCGCTGGGGCAGACGGCCGCCGCCGCTGCGCCGTCGGCCGCGACGGCCAGCGCCGCCGCCGGCGGGGTGTCGGACGTCTCGGCCCTGATGGCGCTGCAAGGGATCGAGGGGCCGCTGGAGCGTCGGCGTCGCGCGATCCGTCGGGGCGGCGGGCTGCTGGACCGTCTGGACGAACTGAAACTGGCGCTTCTGAGCGGCGATGCGGACGAGGCCTCGCTGGATCGACTGGCGCGCAGCCTGCGCGAGGAGCGGGCCGATGACGGCGATCCGGGCCTGAACGCCGTGCTGGACCAGATCGACCTGCGCGCCTCGGTCGAACTGGCCAAGGCGGAAATGCGCCGTCCGCGCGGCTGAGGCCGAAAAAATCCACAGATGTCAAACGGCTAAGCTTGGTGGGTGAGTGACATTTGTCACTCTGCCCTCGTCGTTCGCCTTATTTGCATCACGGAATCGAGAACCGCGTTGCCGCGACTCGTCAGGCTGACTATACGGCCATCTGCGCCACAGGGGGGCGTGTTAGAGAGCGTGAGATCGATGAACGCTTTGGCGTCCGTTGTGACCGACGAATCCGGCCCATACCGCCCGTCCGACGACGAGCCGTTCATGAACGAACGGCAGCAGGCCTATTTCAAGAAGAAGCTGCTGGACTGGAAGGACGACATCCTTCGCGAGTCCAAGGGCACGGTGGTCAATCTGAAGGCCGAGACCGAGAACCACCCCGATCTGGTGGACAGGGCCTCGTCCGAATCCGACCGCGCGTTGGAGTTGCGCACCCGTGATCGCCAGCGAAAGCTGATTTCCAAGATCGACGACGCCCTGCGCCGGATCGAGGACGGCTCCTACGGCTATTGCGAGGACACGGGCGAGCCCATCGGCCTGGGTCGTCTGGAAGCCCGCCCCACCGCCACCCTGTCGGTCGAGGCCCAGGAACGCCACGAGCGCCGCGAACGCGTTCACCGCGACGACTGATCTGCGTTTCGATCAGGCGGGCAGGGCGGGCGTCAGATCGGTTCGGCCGAAGTCGTCGCCCTTGAACAGCAATGGGGCGTCGCTTTCCTTGGCCAAGGCATAGGCGAAACAGTCGCCGAGATTGAGCTTGGCGGGCGTTCGCTTGCCGAAAGCTATTTGTGCTTGGACGGCGAGTTTCGCTGTTGCGGCCGTAATCGGCGTGATCTGTATTCCAAAGTTCGCAAGCAGGGCGTCGAGGTCTGTCGCTCCGTCGTTGCCACGCAAGCCGTGAATCCGAGTGTGCGCTTCCCAATAACCTATGGGTGACATCGCCGCTTCCTCGGTCGCCAGGAGAGTCAGTATCTGACGTTTCTCCGGCTCGTCCAAAAGCACGGCCACCAACGCCGACGCATCGACGACGATCATTTGGGCAGGCCGTCCTCATCATAGAAGTCATCGTCGGTCAGTAACGGACCCACGATGGGAAGTGACTGAAAATGCGCAACGATGGCTTCCGCCGCCGCGATCTTCCGGTCGATTTCCGCCTGCTTTTCGGTATTTGACTTGGCTTCCCGATCACGCGCCATCTGATCGACCAAATCGGTAATGGACAGGCCTTCGCGTCGCGCAAGAGTACGTAGCCGCTCGGCTACCTCTGGCTTTCTGATCTGCACAGGTGCGTTCATGATTGGCCGGAATCTATCATGACGACGGCCGCAATCCAACCCGCGCCTTGACTTCGCCCGGTTGCGGCGCGACCTAGCCGCCTCGCTTTCAAGGTCGTCTTCCCATGTCCGTCAAGGTTCGTTTCGCCCCGTCGCCCACGGGTAAGCTGCATGTCGGCAATGTCCGCACCGCCCTGGTGAACTGGCTGTTCGCCAAGGGGCAGGGCGGATTGTTCGTGCTGCGCATCGACGACACCGACCTGGCCCGCTCGACGCCGGAGTTCGAACAGGGGATCGAGGACGATCTGACCTGGTTGGGAATGCTCTGGGACGAGCGTCACAACCAGTCCAAGCGGTTCGACCGATACGAGGAGGCGGCGGAACGGTTGAAGGCTTCGGGCCGGCTGTATCCCGCCTATGAGACGGCCGACGAACTGGATCGTCGCCGCAAGGTGCAGCTGTCGCGCGGCCTTCCGCCGATCTACGACCGCGCCGCCCTGGACCTGACCGACGAACAGAAGGCCGCCTACGAGGCCGAGGGCCGTCGTCCGCACTGGCGTTTCAAGCTGGAAGGCAAGCGCGTGTCCTGGGAGGACCTGGCGCGCGGTCATGCCGAGGTGGACACTGCCTCCATGTCCGATCCGGTGCTGATCCGCGAGGACGGTCTGTTCCTCTACACCCTGCCGTCCGTCGTGGACGACATCGACATGGCTATCACGCACATCATCCGGGGCGAAGACCACGTCACCAACACCGGCGCCCAGATCGAGATTTTCGAGGCGCTCGGCGCGGCGGTCCCCGGCTTCGCCCATATGCCGCTGCTGGTCGGCGCGGATGGCGCGGCCCTGTCCAAGCGTCTGGGCTCGCTGTCGATCAGCGACATGCGCGACCAGGGCTATGAACCCATCGCCATCACCAGCCACCTGGGTCGGATCGGCACGTCCGATCCGCTGGAGGTCGGCGCCTCCATCGAGGCGCTGGGCGCGGGCTTCGCCTTCTCCAAGATGGGACGTTCCCCGGCGCGCTACGACACGGCGGATCTGGACCGGCTGAACGCCCAGGCGCTGCACGTCATGGACTACGACACGGCCAAGCCTCGGCTGCAGGCGCTGGGCGCGGACCTTGGCGAGACCTTCTGGTCCGTGGTGCGCGGCAATCTGAATAAGTTCGGCGATGTCGTTGAAATGGCCAAGATCGTCCAGGGGCCTATCCAGCCGGTCATCGAGGATGCGGGCTTCATCGACGCGGCCGCTGGTCTGCTGCCGGACGTGATCGACGAGACGGCGTGGTCGACCTGGACAAATGCGGTGAAGACGGCGACGTGCGCCAAGGGCAAGGCGCTGTTCATGCCGCTGCGTCTGGCGCTGACGGGACAGGCGCATGGGCCGGACATGGCGGCCCTGGCGCCGCTGATCGGCCGCGATACCATCCAGCGGCGCCTGAGAGGCGAGGCGGCCTGAGCCGCCTCAAGCCGTCCCGGCGTCAGGCGTTGCAGACGGCCAGTTCGTCGGCGCCGAGGGCGACGCCCTTGTAGGAGAAGGCGGTCACGGGGCCGAACTTCTGAACCACGCGGCGGCAGGCGCGCGTCGCGGGCTGTTCCGTGCCGCCCGAGGCGGTGCAGGTCGCGCCTTCGCAGGACCAGCGCGCGCCGTCGATGATGGTGGCGCGTGCAGGGGCCTTGGCCGCATCGGCCAGGGTCAGGCTGGTGGCGGCCGGGGCCTGGGCCATGGCCGGAGCGGCGGCGAAAAGGGCGGCGGCGATAAGCAGGGCGCGCATGAGAAACTCTCCGATAAGAAGAACGGCGTCGTGCCGCTGCGCCCCCAATGTCAGTTTCGGATAAAAACTGTCAATACGTAGAGACGCGAATGTAAGCGGCGATCACTTACCGACGATCATGTTTCTGCGGCTGCGCGGCGTCCGGCGACTGGATCAGCCTCATCGCCTCTTCGACCGTATCGGCGACGGTCCAGGCCTCCAGGAAGGACGGCGGGGTCATGCCCTCGTCCACGCTGTGGCGCATCAGGGCGAAGAAGCCGTCCCAGAAGCCGTTCAGGTTCAGGAAGACCACCGGCTTGTGGTGCAGGTCCAGTCGCTTCCACGACAGCAGTTCGACCACCTCTTCCAGCGTGCCGATGCCGCCGGGCGCCACGACGAAGGCGTCGGATTGATCGTACATCAGCTGTTTGCGCTCGTGCATCGAGGTGACGACGACGGTCTCGACCTCGTCGAACAGGCGTTCGCGGCTGCGCAGGAAGGCCGGCATGATGCCGACGACCCGGCCGCCCGCCTCGTGCGCGCCGCGCGCCGACGCGCCCATCAGACCGACGCCGCCGCCGCCATAGACCAGCCGCCAGCCCGCCTGGGCCGTGGCGCGGCCGAAGGCGTAGGCCGCCTCGGTATAGGCGGGATCGGCGGTCTCGGAGGCGCCGCAGAAGAGGCAGACGGAAGAGCCGTCGAAGGGCAGGAACGAAACGGGGGGCAGGGACATGGGGCCTCGAACAAAACGAATGCCGGTCTGGCCCATGGCCAAACCGGCGGCGCTCGCGCTAACACCAGCGCGAGCCGCTGGGTCGCCAGTCCTATATCGTCGAGGCCAAGGATGAAACGTCGGATCAGCGTAACGATCGTCGCGGCCCTTGCGGCGTCAGGACTGACGCTGTGCGCCTGTTCTCGCAGCGATGGCGGGGTGGCCGGGCCGGCCGGGGCGGAGAAGGCCTCGCCCTGGGTGCGGCCGCCGATGATCGACGGCGTGATGCGCGACGGCGCGGTGCTGATCGTGCGCGGCGCGGCCGACCCCAACGCCCGCGTGGTGCTGCGGGCGCCGGACGTGGCGGCGGTGGCCGTCAACGCCGATGCGGCGGGCCGTTTCGAACTGAGACTGCCGCCGCTGCATGGCGACGTGCGCCTGACGCCTGAGGTTCAGGTGGGCGAGGACGCCGCCATCTCGCCCGAGACGCTGGTGGTGATCCAGGGCGGGGCAGGGCCTGTCGCCCTTATCGCCGCCGGTCAGCCGACCGTCAGGTTGGACGGGTCCGGCGTGCTGAACGCGGTCGATTCGGACGGCTCGACCCTCGTCGTTTCGGGCGCGGCCGGGCCCAAGGCGCCGGTCGTCACGATCGGGGGCGTGGCGGCCAGCGTCGCTCCGACCGCGCGTGGTCAGTGGAAGGCCATGGTCGGCCGCGCCGGCGGCGCCACGATCACCGTTGATGGGCAGAGCTTCGACTATCCCGGCGACGCGGGGGGCAGCGGCCTCTCCATCGCCCGCGCGGGTCAGGGATGGCGCATCGTCTGGCCCGTGGCGCCGGGCGGCCATCAGAGCGCCTGGCTGCCGGATCCCGCGGGTCGTTAAGGTTTGGGAAACCAATTCGGTTAACCAATGTGGCTCGTCCTCAGGGACGCCATCACCGAACCTAGCTTCAGCCCGGCAGCCCCCTGTCGGGCTTCTTTTTGTCTGCCTCGGCCTTCTCGGTGCGGTCGCGGAACAGGGCGGCGCGCGCCAGCAGGATCAATGTCACCGGCGTCGTCACCGTCAGGAACAGGCCGATCAGAATCTCGCGCGGCATGAACCGCCGCTCCACCGTCGTGAACCAGACGATGGACGCCAGCAGGATCAACGCCATGCCCAGCGTCGCGCCCAGGGTGGGGGCGTGGACCCGCTCGTAAAAGGTCTTCAACCGCGTCAGACCGACCGCGCCCAGCAGCGACAGGGTCGAGCCGGCGAGCGCCAGACCGACGACGACGAAGGCGAGCCACGCGGGAACGTCAGCCTGGATCATTCGATCACCTCGCCGCGCATCAGGAACTTGGCCAGGGCGACGGTGGCGGCGAACCCCAGCATTCCGATCACCAGGGCGGCCTCGAAATAGAGTTGGCTGTTGGTGCGAATGCCGAACACCACGACCAGCAGCATGCCGTTCAGATAGAGGGTGTCCATGCCCAGAACGCGATCCTGGGCGCGCGGACCATGGATGATGCGCCACGCCGCCAGGCCCATGGCGCAGATCAGCATCAGCTGGGCCAGACCCAGGCCCCAGGTCAGCACCGCCGCCGTCATTCGAAGATCTCCATCAGCCGGCGCTCGTAGCGGTCCTTGATCAGCCGAACCCAGGTCTCCTCGTCCACCAGGTCCAGCACGTGCAGCAGCAGGCGGCCGGTCGCGGCTTCATACTCAACCCACAGGGTGCCGGGCGTCGAGGTGATGATGATGGCCAGAACCGCCAGGCCGTATCGGTCGCGTAAATCCAGCGGAATGTGAATGAAGCCGGACGTGCGCTCATGCCGCCGACGACCCAGGATGATCTGCGACACCGCCCAGTTGGAACGCACCACGTCGCCGACGACATCGACGGCCAGGCGCATCATGGCGCGGGGCGATTTCAGCCGCACACGATCCACGCCCAGCGCCAGCATGATGATCGGCGCCAGCAGGGCCAGCAGCAGCGCCAGCAACAGGGACGGCGGCGCGACCGAGGCGCTGAGCAGGATCGAGGCGACAAACAGGCCAAGCGACAGGATAGGGTAGGGCAGGATGCGTCTCATCGGGCGCCTCCGCCCAGGACGGCGTGGATATAGCCCTGCGGTTCGGCCAGCCAGGCGGCGGTATGGTCGGTATAGATCAGAGCCGATCCCGCGAAGACGGCAAGCAGGACGCAGGCCCCCAGCAGGCCGGCGACGGCCGTCAGTTCCGCCGCGCCCACCACCGGCGCCGGCGCATCCTCGTCGCGGGTCCAGATGGCGCCGACGCCTAGGCGCGTCAGGCCGATCAGGGCGCCCAGGCTGGAGACGGACAGCACCGCCGTCAGCGTCCATTGCGCCGGCCCCCCGACCCTGACCAGGGCGTCGATCATCGACAGCTTGCCGACGAAGCCGGCCAGGGGCGGCAATCCCGCCACCATCAGGGTGCAGATCAGGAAGGCCCCGCCCAGGGCCGCGACGGCCGCCGGAATGACCAGACCGGGCTCGTTGCGTTCCTCGTCGTCGAACGGATCGCGATATTCGTCGTCGAAAACGGCGCGGGCCTCGCCCACATCGGCCTCGCGCCCGCGCTGAAGAATCTCGGCCAGCAGGAACAGGGCCGCACAGGCCAGGGTCGAGCCGATCAGATAGAAGAGCGCGCCGCTGAGCGCCGCCACATCCCCGACGCCCAGGATCGCCAGCACGGTCCCGGACGAGATCATCACCCCGAACCCTGCGGCGCGCGACAGATCGCGCGAGGCGATCAGGCCGAAGGTGCCGAACGCGATGGTCGCCAGGCCGCCGACCATCAACCAGGTCAGGCCGAACCCGGCAGATGCGCCGGCGCCCGCGCCGAACAGCAGCAGACTGAGGCGGATGATCACATAGACCCCGACCTTGGACAGGATGGCGAAGACCGCCGCCGACGGCGCGCTGGCCGCCGAATAGGTCGAGGTCAGCCAGAAGCCCAGGGGCCACATGGCGCATTTGATCAGGAAGGCCGTGCCCAGCACCGCCGCCCCGATGTGGAACAGGCCCAGGTCGCCCGCCGCGACAGCCGGCACGCGCAGCGCCAGATCGGCCATGTTCAGCGTGCCGGTCACCCCATAGATCAGGCTGACCCCGATCAGGAACAGCAGGGAGGCGGTCAGGTTGACCGCGATATAGATCACCCCCGCCCGCACCCTGGCCTCGCCCGAGCCATGCAGGGCCAGGCCATACGACGCGGCCAGCATCACCTCGAAGAAGACGAACAGATTGAACAGGTCGCCGGTCAGCAGGGCGCCGTTCACCCCCATGATCAGCAGCAGAAACAGGGCGTGGAAACGCGGCCCTGCCCGGTCCCACCGCGCCAGGGCGAAGATCAGGGCGCACCCGCCCAGAACGCTGGTCAGGGCCACCATCATCGTCGACAGACGGTCGGCGACCAGGACGATGCCATAGGGCGCGGCCCACGACCCCAGGCGATAGACCCGCGCGGTGTCGCCGCCGCCCACGGCGCCGTTGGCGCTCTCGTGCAGCAGGACCAGGGCCATGACCAGTATGGCCGCCATGGCGGCGAGGCTGAGCACCGCCTTCAGCGTCCGGCGGCGTTCGTCGATCAGCAGCATGGCCGAGGCGATGATCATCGGCAGGACGATGGGGCCGATGATCAGATGGGCGGTCCAGTCGATCATGCGTCGGGCTCCTTGCCGTCGACATGGTCGCTGCCGGTGATGCCGCGCGCCGCCAGGATGACCACCAGGAACAGGGCCGTCAGGGCGAAACTGATGACGATGGCCGTCAGGACCAGCGCCTGGGGCGTCGGGTCGGTGTAGCGCGCAGGGTCGGAGACCTCGCCCGCCAGCACCGGCGGGGCGCCGGACTTCAACCGTCCCATGGCGAAGATGAAGATGTTGACCGCATAGGACAGCAGCGACAGCCCCATGATGACCTGGAAGGTGCGGGGCCGCAGCAGCAGCCAGACGCCCGATCCGGCCAGCACGCCGATGGCCAGGGCGAGAACCAGTTCCATCATGACGGCTCTCCCTCCTCGGCGTCTCTTTGCTTGGGTTTGCGCAGCGACTGGTGCGCCAGGGCGACCAGGGTCAGGACGGTGGCGCCGACCACCAGAACGACCACGCCTAGGTCGAACAGCACCGCGCTGGCCAGCGGCACGCGGCCTAGAACCGGCAGGTCGGCGTACTGGAACCAGGAGGTCAGGAACGGATAGCCGAACAGCCACGACCCGACGCCGCTGAGCGCGGCGATCACCAGGCCCGCGCCGATCCAGACGATGGGCCGGATCGCCAGCCGCTCCTCCACCCAGCGCGCGCCGGAGGCCATATATTGCAGCACGAAGGCGATCGACAGGGCCACGCCCGCCGCGAACCCGCCGCCCGGCAGATCATGCCCGCGCAGGAACAGGTGGACCGCCAGCAGGATGATGAAGGGGAAAATCCAACGCATCACCACGCGCGGGATCAGCATGGTTTCCTTCAATGTGTCGCCCTCAGACCGGGTCTCGTGATCGCGGTCGGAGGCGTTCTGCACCCGTTGCTGGCTGGGGCCGGACAGGGTGTCGTCGGCGGGACGGAACCGCCGCAGCAGGGCGAAAACGGTCAGGCCGACGATGCCCAGCACCGTGATCTCGCCGAAGGTGTCGAAGGCGCGGAAGTCGACCAGGATCACGTTGACGATGTTGCGCCCACCCGCATCCTTGTAGGCGTGTTCGACGAAGAAGCGCGAAATCCCCTCCACCGACGGCCGCGTCATGACGGCATAGGCGATGGCGGCCAGGGCCGTGCCGACGGCGGCGGCAATGATCAGGTCGATGCGGCGACGGCGGCGAGACCGCTTCTCCATGGCTTGGGGCAGGCGGATGGTCTCTAGCCGTTTCGGCAGCCAGCGCAGGCCCAGCAGCAGCAGGACGGTGGTCACCACCTCGACCAGCAACTGGGTCACGGCCAGGTCCGGCGCCGACAGCCAGACGAAGGACAGGCAGCTGGCCAGACCCGCCCCGCCCATCAGAACGACGGCCGCCAGCCTGTGGTATTTCGCCTGCCAGGCCGCCGCGACCGCGCAGCTGGCGCCCACCGCCCACAGGCCCGCAAAGGCCCAGTTCGCCAGGGTCGGCGTGGGCATGATCGGCGTGATGATCAGCCCCGCGCCGATCGCGGACAGACCACCCGCCACCAGGGCGACCAGAACGATGGCGCGCAACTGCGGCTGCTGGCGCGTGGCCCCGAACAGGCGGACCATGGCCTCGGAGCCCTTGAACAGGCCCGTCATGCTGCGTTCGAACAGCCAGCCGCCGTTCAGCCGTTTCCATCCCCACGGCCCGCCGCGCGGATTGGCGTTGATGCGTCGGCCGAACGCCACATACAGGGCCACCCCGCCGCCCAGGGCGATCAGGCTCAAGACTAGCGGCAGGTTGAACCCGTGCCACAGGGCCAGGCTGTAATAGGGCAGGTCGAAGCCCAGCACCGAGACCGCCGCGCTCTTCAGGAACGGCCCCACGGTCACGGCCGGGAAGATGCCGACGACCAGGCACAGGGCCACCAGCACCTCGACCGGCCGCCGCATCCACGCCGGCGGTTCATGCGGGACGCGGTCTAGTTCGGTCGGCGGAGGGCCGAAGAAGGTCGTGTGGATAAAGCGCAGCGAATACAGCACGCTGAAGGCGCTGGCCAGGGTCGCCAGGGCGGGCAGAACCAGGTTCAGGCCGTGTGTGTTCACGCTGGCCACCGCCTCGGCCAGGAACATCTCTTTGGACAGGAAGCCGTTCAGCAGGGGCACGCCCGCCATGGCCGCCGCCGCCACCATGGCCAGGGTCGCGGTGAAGGGCATGAAGCGGAACAGGCCGCTCAGCTTCCTCATGTCGCGGGTGCCGGCTTCGTGGTCGATGATGCCGGCGGCCATGAACAGGGACGCCTTGAAGGTGGCGTGGTTCACCGTGTGGAAGATGGCGGCGATACAGCCCAGCGGACTGCCCAGCCCCAGCAGCAAAACGATCAGCCCCAGATGGCTGATGGTCGAATAGGCCAGCAACCCCTTCAGATCATGCTGGAAGATGGCGCACCAGGCGCCCAGCAACAGGGTCGCCAAGCCCATGCCGCCGACGATCAGATACCAGCTCTCGGTCCCCGCAAAGACCGGCCAGAATCGGATGAGCAGGAAGACGCCCGCCTTCACCATGGTCGCGGAATGCAGATAGGCGCTGACCGGCGTGGGCGCGGCCATGGCGCGCGGCAGCCAGAAGTGGAATGGAAACTGCGCGCTCTTGGTCATGGCGCCCGCCAGCAGCAGCGACAACGCGGGCAGATAGAGCGGACTGGCCTGGATCGCCTCTCGCGAGGCCAGGACGACATCCAGATCGTAGCTGCCGACGATCCGCCCGATCAGGATCATGCCGACCAGCAGGGCGATTCCCCCCGTCGCGGTGACCGTCAGGGCCATGCGGGAGCCCTCGCGCGCCGCCGGGTTCTGGTGCCAATAGCCGATCAAAAGGAAGGAGAAGAGGCTGGTCAGCTCCCAGAAGACCACCAGCTGGATCAGATTGCCCGAAAGCACCACCCCCTGCATCGCGCCCATGAAGGCCAGCAGGAAGGAGAAGAAGCGCGGCACCGGATCCTTCGGCGACATATAATAGCGGGCATACAGCACCACCAAGGCGCCGATGCCCAGGATCAGGGCGCTGAACAGCCAGGACAGGCCGTCCAGCCGCAGCACCAGATTGACCCCCAGCGACGGCAGCCAGGGAATCTCGAACTTCAGCGTCTCGCCGTCCTGGAACATCGGCCACAGCGCCGCCAGACATCCCAGGCTGACCAGGGCCACGATCCACGACAGGATGGCGGCGGCCGTGCGGGCGTGGCGCGGCAGACCGGCCGCCGCGACCGCGCCGATGAAGGGCAGGACCAGGATGATGACGAGGAGGAAGCTGATGGACATAGAGGCGGCGCGTCTCTCCGAAGGATCGCGGGTGGCTTGGGCGAACGCTTAAGGTTCGCCAAGGTTCTCACCTACGGACTGGAAAGCGGGGCGTCAAAGCGACACCACGGCGCGGCGCTGGCGGGTCCCGGAAGGTCGATCCGCGTCGAACCCGCCTTCGCGAATCAATGGGCGGCATGGGTTTGACCGCCTTCACAAAGGAAGAGCCGAATACTCAAGCGACTGGAAGATTTTCAGGTCGAGGCATAAAAACCTGTCGACCTTTACACCAGAGTGGCTCCGCAGGTAGGATTCGAACCTACGACCAGCCGATTAACAGTCGGCTGCTCTACCACTGAGCTACTGCGGAACATCTGCTCGGGAGGCGGGCCTATAGCAGCGGGTGTTCCGATCTTGCAATGGGAAATCGAACCATCGAGCCGATAATTATCGAGGATCCCGAGGACCCACGCGTCGCCGCCTATCGCGACATTCGCGAGCGCGATCTGACGGGACGTCAGGGCCTGTTCATCGCGGAAGGGGAGGTGGTGGTGCGCGGTCTGGCGTCCGCCGCATCGCGGTGCCGGCCCCTGTCGCTGTTGCTGGCGGAAAAGCGCGTGGCGGCTCTGGACGACGTGATCCAGGCGCTGCCGGCGGATGCGCCGGTCTATGTCGCGCGCCAGGCTGTGCTGGACCGGATCGCCGGCTTCGAACTGCACCGGGGCATTCTGGCCCTGGGCGAAAAGCCTGCGCCTCCGCCGTTGCCGGACCTGTTGTCGGATGTGGCGACGGACGATGTCTTCGTCGTCGCCAGCGGCATCGGCAATCACGACAATATGGGCGGCCTGTTCCGGAACGCCGCCGCCTTCGGGGCCAGGGCCGTGCTGCTGGATTCGACCTGCTGCGATCCCTTCTATCGCAAGGCCATCCGGGTGTCGGTCGGGGCGGTCCTGCGCACCCCGTTCGCGGTCGCCGAATCGTCCGACATCCTTGGCGCCCTGACCCGGGCCGGCGTGGAGGTGCTGGCCTTGACCCCTTCGGCGGGCGAGCGTCTGGCGGACTATCGCCGCAAGGGGCCGGTCGCGGTGGTGCTGGGATCGGAAGGGCCGGGGCTGCCCCAGGGGGTGATCGCCCGTTGCCGCCCCATCGGCATCGCCATGGCGGGCGGGTTCGATTCGCTGAACGTCGCCGCCACCAGCGCGGTGGCCCTGCATCATCTGACGACGACGGCCTTGGAACCCTGAAACGAAAAGGCCGCCCCGAGGGGCGGCCTTCGTTCGACTATCGCGATGGAGGCCTGACCGGGAATCGAACCCGGGTGCAAGGATTTGCAGTCCTCTGCGTCACCACTCCGCCATCAGGCCGCTTTTTGTCCCCGATTTCTCGGGGGGCGGTCATCGCGAGGGGCGTTCGCTATCAGATCGGATTGTCCGCTGCAACGCACGGACCTATAAGCGCGCGAGTTTTCCTCCCGGATTATCGTTGAAGGCTGCCTACAGATGGATTTCACCGCCGAGCGCAAGGCTATGGTCGACTCGCAGGTGCGGGTGAACGACGTGACGGATCGCGCGATTCACCTGGCCATGATGGCCGTGCCGCGTGAGCAGTTCTGTGCGCCCGACCGCGCCTTCGCCGCCTATTCCGAAGAGGCCTTGGCCATCGCCGGGGATCGCCGCCTGATGCCGGCCCGCGACGTGGCCAAGCTGTTGCAGGCCGCCGATGCGCGCGAAGGCGAGAAGGCCCTGGCCATCGCCGCCCCTTATGCCGCAGCCCTTTTGGCCCGCATGGGTCTGGCCGTCACGGCCCAGGAATCGGACGAGGCCGTGTTCGGCGTGGTCGGCGAGGCCCTGGCCGCCGAAGGCGTCGCGACCGTGGTGCAGCCGCTTTCGCAGCCGACCGGCGAGAACTGGGATCTGATCGTATCGGAGGGCGGTGTTCAGGCCCTGCCCGATTCGTGGGGCGCGGCCCTGCGGCCCGGCGGACGGCTCGTGGTGGTCGAACGTCGTGGCGCCATCGGCAAGGCGGCCCTGTTCGTCAAGACGCCCGAGGGGCTGTCGCGGCGCGAACTGTTCGATTCGTCGCCGGCGGTCCTTGCCGAGTTGACGCCGGCGCCTACCTTCGCGCTGTAGAAACATGATCGGCTGTGCGACGGATCGCGCGACCGCAACCGTGAAGAAAACTTAAC
This sequence comes from Brevundimonas sp. UBA6550, assembly GCF_002434505.1. Lineage (GTDB taxonomy): Bacteria > Pseudomonadota > Alphaproteobacteria > Caulobacterales > Caulobacteraceae > Brevundimonas. The sequence goes on along the minus strand of NZ_DJKE01000005.1, from coordinate 12,192 downwards.
TGGCGTGTGGTTCAGTCAGGCCGCAGTTACGCTTGAGAAAACATTCGGGCGTTCTTTCGGGGCGTCGGGCAAGGACGGACAATGTTGAAACGCTCGCGTGTGCTGGCTTCGGCCGCAGTGGTCGCCGTGATGACCGGCCTGGGCGCGCCGGCCTGGGCCGAGACGCTTCAGGACGCCATCGCCCTGGCCTATCGCACCAATCCCAATCTTCTGGCCCAGCGCGCCACCCAGCGGGCGCTGGACGAATCGGTGGTGCAGGCGCGGTCGGGCCTTCGCCCTACGCTCAGCGCCTCGGCCGGCGTGGACTATACGCGCAGCGACTTTCCCGCCGTGACCCAGTTCGTCGATACCAATGGGGACGGCGTGCCGGACACCCAGATCTCGACCAGCTCGTCCGAGACCCAGGGCGCCAATCTGGGCGTCAGCCTCAGCCAGAGCCTGTGGACCGGCGGCCGCACCGCTCGCGCCATCGACCAGGCGCAGGCCGGCGTGCTGGCCGGCCGTGAGAACCTGCGCCAGATCGAACAGTCGATCATGCTGTCGGTCATTCAGGCCTATGTGAACGTGACCCGCGACATGGAGATCCTGCGCATCCGCCAGGAGAACCTCAGCGTCCTGCAACGCCAGCTGGAAGAGACCAGCGCCCGCTTCGAAGTGGGAGAGATCACCCGCACCGACGTCGCCCAGGCCGAAGCGTCCCAGGCCCAGTCCGAGGCCGATCTGGCCAACGCCCAGGCCCAGCTGGCCACCTCGCGCGCCGCCTACGCCGCCGTGGTCGGCCAGTCGCCAACCGATCTGGAGGCCGCACCGACCCTGCCGGCCGTGCCGACCGACTTCGACGTCGCCATGGAGACGGCGCTGCAGCGCAATCCGGGCGTCCTGGCCGCCACCTATCAGCTGCAGGGGGCCGAGGCCGCCGTCGCCGCCGCCCGCTCGGAATATATGCCGTCGCTGCGCGCCACCGCCTCCTATGGCGGATCGTCCAACGATCTGGGCGACCTGGGCCAGCTGGCCGACCGCCGCAGCTTCACCGCCGGCGCCACCCTGTCGGTGCCCCTGTTCACCGGGGGACTGAACCAGTCCCGCGTGGCCCAGGCGCTGGAGCGCGCCAACGCCGCCCAGATGGCCATCGAGGGCGAACGCCGCACCGTGCTTCAGAACGTCAGCTCGGCCTACGCCCAGGTTCTGTCGACCCGCGCCAATGTGACGGCGGGAACCGAGGCTGTGCGCGCCGCCTCCGTCGCCGCAGAGGGCGTGCGCCAGGAGGCCCAGGTCGGCCTGCGCACGACGCTGGATGTGCTGAACCAGGAAGTGACGCTGCGGGCCTCCCAGACCGCCGTCGCCAACGCCCGCGCGGCCGAATATGTGGCCCGCGCCTCGCTGCTGGCCGCCATGGGCCAGCTGGAGGGACCGGCGCTGAACCCCACCGTCGAGACCTACGACCCCAAGATCAACTACGATCAGGTCAAGGGGCGCGGTGGTCTGCCGTGGGACGGCGTGATCGAGACTCTGGACCGCGTGGCCTCGCCGCCCATCGTCGGGGCCGTGGACGCCCCCGACGCGCCCATCGACACCCAGCTGAAGGGCGAGACCGTACGCACCGCGCCCCGGAACTGATCCCCAGCGGACCAGGATCCGGCCGCTGCGAACGCGCCCGTTGATTCCAGCGGGCGAAGATGCGACGACAACACATAGATTCCAGACGATCCGTCGTCTGGCGTCGTCCCGTTCGCGGCGCGCGGATCGTTCCGTGAGCCAGTTTCTTCCCAGGCCACGCCCAAGGTTGCGCCATGACCGATCAGTCCGCCCAGGAACCGACCATGGAAGAGATCCTGGCGTCGATTCGCCGGATCATCTCCGAAGACGAGGCCCCGGCCGAGACGCCTGCCGCCGCAGCAGCGCCTGAAATCGAGGCCCAGCCTGAACCCGCGCCCCAGCCCGTCGCGGCCGAGACCGTCTTCGCCGCTCCTTTCGAGCCCGAACCGGCCCCCGCCGTCGAGGACGACGTGCTGGAGCTGACCGACCGTTACGACGCCGCGCCGGTCGAGACCATCGGCGACCTGGATGTGACGCCGGCGGAAACCTATCAGGCGGCCGAGCCGCCCGCCGCCCCGCCGGCCCGAGACCAACCCCACGACACCCTGGTCGGCGACAGCGCCGCCGCCAGCGCCGCCTCGGCCTTCGCCGGCCTGGCCGCCAGCTTCAAGAAGCCGGAACCCGCGCCCGCCGCCTCGACCGGCGATCTGCCCTTCGTCAGCGGCAATACGGTGGAGGCCATGGTCGCCGAAATGCTTCGCCCCCTGCTGAAGGACTGGCTGGACGCCAATCTGCCGGCCATCGTTGAGGCCCAGGTACGCAAGGAAGTCGAACGCATCGCGCGCAGCGCCTAGCCCTTCGCCTCAGCCCAGACTAATCCGAGGGGCGGCTCCGAGAAGGGGCCGCCCTTTCGCATTCTGCAAAAGACCAGACTCCCATGCTTGAGAAGACCTTCGAACCCCAGGCCGCCGAGCCCCGCCTGTACGCCCAGTGGGAAGAGAGCGGCCTGTTCGCGCCCCGCACGGAAGGCGCGGCGGGCGCCTATTCGATCGTCATTCCGCCGCCGAACGTGACCGGCAGCCTGCACATCGGCCATGCGCTGAACAACACGCTGCAGGACATCCTGGCCCGCTATCACCGGATGAAGGGCAAGGCGGTGCTGTGGCTGCCCGGCACGGACCACGCCGGCATCGCCACCCAGATGGTGGTGGAGCGCCAACTGGCGGCGGGCGGCAACATCGGCCGCCGCGATATGGGCCGTGACGCCTTCATCGAGAAGATCTGGGAGTGGAAGGCTGAAAGCGGCGGGACCATCGTGCGCCAGCTGCGCCGTCTCGGCGCGTCTTGCGACTGGTCTCGCGAACGCTTCACCCTGGACGAGGGGCTGAACGCCGCCGTGCGCAAGGTCTTCGTGCAACTGCACAAGGAAGGCCTGATCTATCGCGACAAGCGGCTGGTGAACTGGGATCCGCATTTCCAGACCGCCATTTCCGACCTGGAGGTCGAGCAGCGCGAAGTTGACGGCGCCTATTGGCACTTCGCCTATCCGCTGGCCGACGGCGTGACCTATGAACACCCCGTCGCCTTCGACGAGGACGGCAAGGCGACGGAATGGGAGACGCGCGACTTCATCGTCGTCGCCACGACCCGGCCGGAAACCATGCTGGGCGACACCGGCGTGGCGGTTCACCCGGACGACGAACGCTATGCCGGTCTGGTCGGCAAGTTCGTGACCCTGCCCATCGTCGGCCGTCGCATCCCCATCGTCGCCGACGACTACGCCGATCCGACCAAGGGTTCGGGCGCGGTGAAGATCACGCCGGCGCATGATTTCAACGACTTCGGCGTGGGCAAGCGCGCGGGTCTGCCGTCGCTGAATATTCTGGACGCCTTTGGCCGTATCACCGACATCGACACGCCGGACGTGCCCTCGGACTATGTGGGGCAAGACCGCTTCGCCGCGCGCAAGGCCATCGTCGCCCGCGCCGAGGAAGAGGGCTGGCTGCGCGAGATCGAGAAGACCAAACACGTCGTTCCGCACGGCGACCGCTCCGGCGTGGTCATCGAGCCGTGGCTGACGGACCAATGGTACGTCGACGCCAAGGTCCTGGCCCAGCCCGCGCTGAAGGCGGTGGAGCAGGGCGACACGGTGTTCGAGCCGAAGTCCTACGAGAAGATCTATTTCGAATGGCTGCGCAACATCGAGCCATGGTGCATTTCGCGCCAGCTGTGGTGGGGGCACCGCATCCCGGCCTGGTATGGTCCGAACGGCGAAATCTATGTCGCCGAAACGGAAGAGGACGCGCGCGAACAGGCGATGGCGGACTATGATTCCGAGGTCGCCCTGACCCAGGACGAGGACGTTCTGGATACCTGGTTCTCCTCGGCCCTGTGGCCGTTCTCGACCATGGGCTGGCCCGAGAAGACCGAGGATCTGGAGCGGTTCTATCCGACCAGCGACCTGGTCACGGCGGCGGACATCATCTTCTTCTGGGTCGCTCGGATGATGATGATGGGCCTGCATTTCATGGACGGCGAGGTTCCGTTCAAGCGCGTCATCATCAATGGTCTGGTCCGCGACGAGAAGGGCCAGAAGATGTCGAAGTCCAAGGGCAACGTCATCGACCCGCTGGGCATCATCGACGAGCTGGGCGCCGATCCCTTGCGCTTCACCATGGCCATCCTGTCGGGCACGCGCGACATCAAGTTGTCGAAGCAGCGGATCGAGGGTTATCGCAACTTCGGCACCAAGCTATGGAACGCCGCGCGCTTCAGCCAGATGAACGAGGCGCGTCGCGTCGAGGGCTTCGATCCCCCCACCGTCGAGCAGACGATCAACCGCTGGATTCGCGGCGAACTGACCAAGGCCGAACGCGCCGTGTCGGACGCCATCGAGGGTGGGCGCTTCGACGATGCTGCGGGGGCGCTTTACCGCTTCGTCTGGAACGTCTTCTGCGACTGGTATCTGGAACTGGCCAAGCCGGTGTTCCAGGGATCGGACGAGATCGCCAAGGTCGAAACGCGCGCCATGACGGCCTGGACCCTGGATCAGACGCTGAAGCTGCTGCACCCGGTCATGCCCTTCATCACCGAGGAACTGTGGGCCGAACTGGGCAAGGAAGGTCCGGCGCGCGAGACCCTGCTGATCGGCGCCGAATGGCCGGTCCTGCCGGACGCCTTCATCGACGCCTCGGCAGAGGCCGAGATCGGCTGGCTGGTCGATCTGGTCGGTGAAATCCGGGGGCTGCGCGCCGAAATGAACGTGCCGCCTTCGGCCAAGCCGCCGCTGGCCTTCGTCGCGCCCGATGCTGTCACGGCCGAGCGGATCGCCCGTCACCGCGACCTGATCCTGACCCTGGGGCGGGTGTCCGAGGTCGGTTCGGCGGACGCGGCGCCGACCGGCGCCGTGACCTTCGTGTCCGGTGGTTCGACCGTCGCCCTGTCGCTGGCTGGCGTCATCGACCTGACCGCCGAACGGTCGCGTCTGGAGAAGGAGATCGCCGTCTTCGACAGCGACATCGGCCATGTGAACAAGAAGCTGGGCAATCCCAACTTCGTTTCGCGCGCCGCGCCGGACGTGGTGGAGGAACAGCGCGCCAAACTGGCCGAGGCCGAGGCAGGCAAGGTCAAGCTGCAGGCGGCCTTGGCGCGTCTCAGCGAGATCGGGTGAAGTCCCGCATAGACCAGTTGCTGGTCTCGCGAGGGCTGTTCGACACCCGCGCCCGCGCCCGCGCCGCCATCGAGGCCGGGCGGGTCAGGGCGGATGGCCGCCTGGTCGCCAAGCCATCCGAACAGGTCGCCGAGGACGCCGAAATCCAGGCCGAACCGGCCCACCGCTGGGTGGGTCGGGGCGCCTTGAAGCTGGATCATGCCCTGACCCTGTGGTCGGTGGCGGTCGAGGGGCGCACGGTGCTGGATGTGGGCGCCTCCACCGGCGGCTTCACCGAGGTCTGCCTGGATCGTGGTGCGGCGCGGGTGTTCGCGGTCGATGTCGGATCGGGCCAGCTTCATCCAGAGGTCGCCGCCGACCCCCGCGTCGTGAACCTGGAGCGGACCGACGCGCGCGACCTGACGCCCGAACGGATTCCCTTGCCGCCGTCGCTGATCGTCTGCGACGCCAGCTTCATCAGCCTGTCGAAGGTTTTGCCAGCCGCCTTGGTCCTGGCCTCGCCGGGCGCGGACCTGATCACCCTGGTCAAACCCCAGTTCGAGGGCGATGGTCCCAAGTCGGTCGGCAAGAAGGGCGTGGTCAAGGATCCGGCCGCTCACGCCGCCGCCGTGCAGCGCGTTCGTGATTGGCTGGAAGATCTGGGCTGGGCGGTTCAGGCCGTGACCGACAGCCCGATCACGGGCGGTGACGGCAATACCGAATTCCTGCTCTGGGCCACGCGCGGCTGAGGCGACCGTCGTCAAACGCGCCCTTCCGACAAAGAGAAACCGCCGGAGGACTGATCCTCCGGCGGCTCCCGTCACATCGTCGATCGACAGGGGGGCTGAAAATTAATCGACGACGCGATAGCGGCCGTACTGGTCGGGGCAGGTGCGGACGTAGCGCGTGTCCGTGCGACCATCGGGCAGACGAATCTGGCTTTCGGCTAGGCGGCAACCGTCGGAATTGCGGTAGGAGTCGACCGGGCGAGAGCGCTCGTCGTAGTAGCCGCCGCCGTCATAGGCGTAGTCGGAACGACGGTCGTAGTCGTCGTAACGATAGCCCTGATCGCCGGTATAGCGGTTGTCGTAGTAGCCGTAGGTCGGCTGGCTGTAGCCCTGGTTGTAATAACCGCTGGAGCCATAGCTGCTCTGATAGCTGCGGCAGGCGTCGGAGCTGGAGCGGCCGACCTGAGAGCCGACCACGGCGCCGAGCACGCCGCCCAGGATGCTGCCCTCGGTGCGACGACCGCGCGCGGCCAGCTGCGACCCGATGACGGCGCCCGCGCCGCCGCCGATCACGGCGCCCGCGCCGGTGCGGCCCTGACGCTCACGCGAGCAGGGGTCGTAGGACGGGTATCCGCGACCATAGTTGTAGGACGGCGCATAACCGCCCGTGCCGTAGTTCTGGCTGTAGCCGTATCCGTAATAGTTCTGAGCCGAAGCCGCCATCGGGGCGGCGGTGACGCCGAGCGCCACGGCGGCTGCGGCGGCGAGCGAAGACTTGGAGAGACGCATTTTTCAACCCTTCCGAGGACCGAACGATTTCCGTCAACGGTTAACGGCAAGCCTCGTGTCTCGTTGCAGTCCGATTTAAGACAGCGAAGCTGAACGGCATTTGAGTGCTCCGTTCATCTTCGTTCATCTTTCAGGCGAGTGGCCGGACGTCCGTCCCGCCGCGACTTGAGCGGTCTTTCGGCGGCGGCTAGAAGCGCGGCGATGGAGACTTTCACGATCGACCGCGTCGGCGGCCAGGGCGACGGCGTCGCCCGCACGCCAGCGGGGCCGGTGTTCGCCAGCCTGACGCTGCCCGGTGAGACGGTGCGCGGCCAGGTCGTGGACGGCCGGTTGGAAGGCGTCGAGATCGTCACCCCCAGCCCGGATCGGATCGCGCCGGTCTCGCCCCAGTACGGCGACTGCGGCGGCTGTTCGCTGCAGCACTGGGCCGAACAGCCCTATCTGGACTGGAAGCGCGATCAAGTCCGTCTGGCGCTGACGCGCGAACGGATCGAGACGGAGATCGAGGCGACCATCGCCACGCCGCCGGGCAGCCGTCGTCGCGTGGCCCTGCACGCTCGTCGCGATGCGGACGGCCGCGTCGTGCTGGGGTTCAAGGCGCGGCGGTCCTGGCGTCTGGTCGAGGTCACCGCCTGCCCGGTGGCGGACGCCCGCATCGTTCAGGCCATTCCCGCCCTGGCGCAGGTGGCGGCGGCCCTCTTTGAACATCCCAAATCCGCCCCGACGCTGCACGTCACCTGGACCCTGGCGGGGCTGGACGTCGATGTGACGGGGGTGGAGCGGCGATCGCGCGGCGGACTGTCCGCCGACGCGCGCGCCCAGGCGGTTCAGGCCGCGCACCGGGCCGACCTGGCGCGACTGAGCCTGGCGGGCGAAACCCTGGTGATGGCGCGCCAGCCGATGGTGGCCTTCGGACCGGCGACGGTCGCTTTGCCGGCCGGCGGCTTCCTGCAGGCGGCGCCCCCGGCCGAACTGGCCATGACATCGCGCGCGGTCGCGGCCGTAAAGGGCGCCAGGAAGGTCGCGGACCTGTTCTGCGGCGCGGGAACCTTCACCTTCCCCCTGGCGACGGTCGCCCCGGTCGTCGCCGCCGATGCGTCGAAGCCCGGCATCGACGCCCTGAAATCCGCCGTCGGTTCGGCCAGGGGCATGAAGGCGATCACAGCCGAGGCGCGCGATCTGTTTCGCCGCCCGATGACGCCCTATGACCTGAAGGGGTGCGACGCCATCGTTTTCGACCCGCCCCGCGCCGGGGCCATCGAACAGACGGCGCAGATCGCCACGACCAAGGCCGCCGTCGTCGTGGGGGTGTCGTGCAATCCCCAGACCTTTGCGCGCGACGCCCGCGTCCTGCTCGACGCCGGGTTCCGGCTGGAGACGGTCACGCCGATCGACCAGTTCCTGTGGTCCGCCCATGTCGAACTGGTCGGCGTTTTCAGACGATAGGACGATCATGACCCAGATGACCGACGACCTTGGAGAGGAAGACGGCGGCGGTTTCGACGCCGACGACTGGAGCCGGCTGAAGCCGTTCACCGGGGCGGTCGCGACGCTGGACGACGTGCAGGCGCGGCGCGCCATCTTCGCGCTGGCCGACACCGACGATCCGCGTCCCATCGTCATGGACCTGCCGCAGCCGGTGATCTGGTGGGACGAGGACGGCGAACAGGCGGCCGTCGCGGTCCAGGCCGAAAGCCATCTGGGCGCCGACGGCGAGGAGATGGAGGTCCTGGGTCTGATCCTGCCGGACGGGGAGGGCGCGGTGGCCCTGATGGAGGATGTCGATCTGGTCGACGACAGCGATCCGACCTGGCGCGATCTGGTGACCCGCGCCATCGACCCGTCGGCCGCAGACGACTAATTCAGGGCGGCCCCGACGCGAGCGGCGAAGTCGGGCTGGTCGGGAATGTCGCCGTGGTCGGCGCGGGGGAAGACCAGGCGCCGAACGTCCACGCCGCGCGTCTCCAGAGCCTTGGCCAGAATGCGGCTGAGCGCGGGCGGCAGGGTCTGGTCGCGCCCGGCCTCCAGCACCACGACACGCCCCGGATAGCCGTCCAGCATGGCCGGCACGTCGACGGTCGCCAGGGCGTCGGCCATCTGGACGCGGATCAGGGGCCGCCACAGCCCCAGCATCTGGTCCACCGCCGCGCGGGCCGTCGGCGTCGTGGCCTCCAGCACCACCGCGTCGGCGCGAATGAGGCGTGCGGCCTCGGCGCACACAGGACCGCCCAAAGAGTGGCCCCAGGCGATCAGCCGGCGCCCCTCCGCATCGGCCTGGGCGCGGGCGCTGGCGGCGATGACCTCTCCGGCGGCGCGATAGCTGGCGAAATCGGCGTGGCCCGGCGTGTCGCCCGATCCGGGATAGTCGAACATCAGCACATCGCCGAACGGCGCCAGTTCGCGCGCGACCGCCGCCCCATTGACGCCGCGCCGAAACAGGTTGCCGCCGCAGTACAGGATCAAGGGCGCATCCGCTCGGCCCGTCCTGACCCGCGTCGCGGCGACCGCGCCGCCGGAATAGGGCAGGGACAGGGGCTCGCCGCCCGCCACGGCGGGGCCGGGCGTCAGGACCATCTTTTCGGCCCTCACCCGCGCGTCGGGATAGAAGAACTCGCCTTCCGGCACGTCCACGGCGACGCAGCCGGAAAGAAGCGCGGCCAGGCCGACGAGCGCCGATAGACGTTGGATCATGACATTCCCCAGGACGAGGGACGCTAACCTCAAGCGTGGCTGTCAGGCAATCCTGATTTCGGCGGCGGTCTGGGGCAGGTCGAACAGATCCATCTGCGGCCGGGCGTCGGGGGGCACGCGGAACTGCGTCTCGTCCAGCAAACGGTGAGGCGTGTCCAGACCGTAGCGTTTGACCGCCGCCTTGAACCGCGCGCCGATCAGCTCGGCGACCGGGCCCGTGCCCTTCATCCGCTGGGACCAGTCGGCGTCGTAATCCTTGCCGCCCCGGGTCTGGCGGATAAGCGACATGACCCGCGCGGCCCGGTCCGGGCGGGCGTCGGCCAGCCATTCGCGGAACAGATCCTTGATCTCCAACGGCAGGCGCAGCGTCACATACATGGCCCGCGTCGCCCCAGCCTTGGCCGCGGCTTCCAGAATCGACTCCAGTTCGTGGTCGTTCAGGCCTGGAATGACCGGGGCGAACCCCACGCCGACCGGACAGCCCGCCTCCGCCAGTCGGGAAATGGCCTCCAGCCGTTTGGCGGGGGTGGAGGCGCGCGGCTCCATCGCGCGGGCCAGTCCGCGATCCAGGGTGGTGATGGAGACGAAGGCCGAGGCCAGGCCCGCCTTGCCCATCGGCCCCAGAATGTCGGCGTCGCGTCCGATCAGAACCGACTTGGTGATGATGCTGAACGGATGGTTGAACCGCCGCATGACCTCCAGGATCGAACGGGTCGATCCCAGATCACGCTCGACCGGCTGATAGGGGTCGGTGTTGCCGCCTATGTGGATGCGCTTGCATCGGTATCGGGGTGCGAGGAAGGCCTGTTCCAGCAGACGTGCGGCCTGGGGCTTGAAGAAGATGCGGCTCTCGAAATCCAGGCCCGGGGATAGGCCCATCCAGGCATGGGACGGACGGGCGTAACAGTAGATGCAGCAATGTTTGCCTGTTACACAGCCAAGATCGACGAATTCGAGGCCGACATGGACGCTATCCCTTATATCCGCTTCAGCGACCCAAAGCAGGAGAAGGGCCACAGTAAGGAGCGCCAGACCCAGGACATCCTGGCGTTCTGCCTCCGCCAGGGCTGGCCGATCCGCGAGGTGATTGAAGACCTGGGCCAGTCGGCCTGGAAAGGCGCCCACCTAACAGAAGGCAATCTGGGCAAGTTCGCTAACAGGGTCCGAGCCGGCGAGGTCGCCATGCCGGCCGTCCTGGTGGTCGAGAAGCTGGATCGCCTCTCGCGGCAAGGTCACCACGTCATGGTGCCGTGGATGCGCGAACTCTGCGGCTTGGGGCTGCGTATCGCCGTTGTCGACGGCGGGCGCGTTTACGACGCGACGTCGCTGACGGGCGATCTGATGCCCGAGATCGAAGCCATGCTCCGGGGGAACCTCGCGTTCAAAGAGTCCCAGCAAAAATCCGAGCGCGTCCTGGATGCCCTGACCAAGAAGATGGCGAAGGCCAAAGAGAAGGGCACGGTCATCACCGCCAAGGCGCCTGGCTGGCTGAAGGTGCTGCCGGATCGCAGCGGCTTTGAAGTGGATGACTATCGCGCCGGCATCGTCCGCGAAGTTTACGAGATGGCGGCGGATGGGAAAGGGGCGCGGTGGATCGCTAAGACTCTGAACGAACGCGGCGAGGTGGCGTGGGGTCTGCCGCGAGCCGACGGCAAGCCGCGCACCTGGGAGATCGCCAGCATCCGTCTGATGCTGGCTCAGCCAGCGGTCGAGGGCGATTATCAGCCCGGCTTCTCGAACACGTCGAAGTCCAAGCGGACGAAGTTCACGGAGAAGCTGGTCGGTTATTACCCGCGCATCGTCGACGCCGATCTGGTGGCCCGTGCGCGGGCGGCCGTCCAGGCTCGTAAGACCGGGCCGCGCCTCGGCGGGCGTCATACCGGGAACGTTGCGAACCTCTTCGCTGGCCTGGTCCGGTGCGGCGAGTGCGACAACCGTATGCACCTGCGCTTGACCAGCGGCGAGCGGCGCTACCTCCGCTGCAACCACGCTGCTCGCTCGGGCGATTGCAGCCAGAAGGCGTCGTTCGCCTATGGGCCGCTGGAAAGCGCTGTCCTGGACGAAATTCTTCACCTAGCGCTGGATGACCAGCACTTCGCCAAGGTCGACGAGACCGGCACCCTGGCGCGCTCGCTGGCCTCGATCGAGAAGGCGCTCGCCGATCAGGGCGAAAAAGCCCGGCGCCTAGCGAAGGTGCTGGCGCTGGTCGAGGACGACCCCGCCGTCGTCGAAGAACTGTTGGGCGTGCGGAAGGAGATCACCGCGCTGGAAACGCAGCGGGACGAGGTCGCTGAACAACTGGCGGCGGCGCGTGGCGCGGTCACACCGGAAGAGCACCTGGCGCGGGTCCGCGATCTTCGCGACGGGCTCCAGGACGAAGATGAACCGACCCGCCAGGCGGCGCGTCTTCGCATCCAGCGGGCCATGCAAGGCTTGGGTGTCCGGCTGGTGTGCGAGGTGAAGGCCGGCGAGCGCGAGACGCTGCTGATGCTGCCCACCGGCTTCTTCTGCCGGATTAGGCACGACGGGTCGATCATCGGCCGCGTCGACATGGCGGTCCTGGCCTCGCGGGGCGTGGCACCGGACGAGGGCCAGGCGGCGCAGACCGCGCGGCTGCTGACCGACGTCATCGACGCGATGACAGAACTGTCGGGCGGGGAGCCGCGCGAAGGGGCGTTCGAGGATGACGCGGACCAAGACCTGGTCGCTGCCGTCGGGACCCATCTACGCCGGAAAACGGCCCACGATGCACTCCGATCCCAAGGAGGGGCCTAGGCACCTAAAAGGGACCCCTCATTC
>NZ_DJKE01000006.1:217148-346485 GCF_002434505.1 Brevundimonas sp. UBA6550 | reverse complement strand
GCGGCGCGACAGGTCGTCGGCGGCCTGGCTGATCTCGCCCGCGCCCGAGCGGATGCCCGAGACGTTGGCCACCACGACCGACACCGCGTCCTGAAGCTGGGCGATGGCGGCGTTGAAGTCCGATTTCAGCTGGGCCGCCTTGGGATTGAATTCGCTCTCGATCCGGTAGGTCAGATCGCCATTGGCCATGGCCGAGAGGCCTTGGCCCAGGGCGCTGATCGCCTGGGCGTCCTCGGCGGCCTCGCGCGCCTTTTCGGCTTCCCGCTCGGCTCGTTCCTGCTCGGACATGGAGCGTTGCGCCAGGGCCTCGCGCTCGATGCGGACCTTTTCGACGGCGGCGTCGCGGAAGGCGATGATCGCCTGCCCCATCTTGCCGAACTCGTCCTTGCGATCGGCGCCGACGATCTGGATCGCGGTGTCCCCGGCCATCAGTTTCTGCATATGGCCGATCATCGTGAAGATCGGACGCACGATGGCCCGCGTGACCACGAACCCGGCGACCAGGGCGATCAGAAGCGCGGCGATCAGGCCGATGACGACGGCCGACATCATCTCGCGGATGGCCCCGTCCTGAACCCGACGTGCGGCGGCCAGGGCGGCGTCGTTGGACGCCTTGATCTCGTCGACGGCGGCTTCCAGCGGGGCGACATAGGCGTCGGCGGCGCCGGAGCGGCCGACCATCCTGACCGCCTCGGCGGCGCGCCCCTCGCGGATCAGCACGACGCTGGGCTGGACCACGTTCGCATACCAGGTCGCATTGGCCTGGATGGCCTTGTCCACCGGCCCCGCGCGTTCGGCGGGCAGCTCGGCGCGCAGTTCCTGCATCGCCGCCAGAAACTTGGCGCGGTGCGCATCGACGCGCTCGATATAATAGGGGTCCTGCGACAGCAGATAGCCGCGAAGGGCGTTCTCCTGCCGGGTCATGTAGAACTCGGCCGCCGCCGTGTCGCGGTTGGCCTTGTTCTCGATGCTGCGCTGCTCGCCGGAACTCTGAATCCGCAGCAGACTGGACACGACGATGACGCCCATCACGGCGATGGCCGCCAGCACCAGGGCGAAGGCCGTGAACAGCTTTCGGCCGACCGGCATGTTCTCGATAAGCTTCAACTCAACATCCCCTTACTGGGTCAATCAAAACGAATAGGCGGCGGAGGCCACGAGGCGGCCTTCGTAGGGTTCGCCCGCGCTGTGGCGGTCGGTGTCGTACCAGCGCAGATCAAGGGCGACGGCGTCGGTCAGGCGGTGCTTGGCGCCCAGGTTCCAGGCGTTGTAATCGACGCCCCCGTCCGCCATCCGGTTGGCGACGGCGGCCGAAACCTTGGTGGCTGCGGACACGGCGACGGCGCCCTGAAGCTCCAGCCACCAAGCGGCCCTGGTCGCCGCAAACCCGTCGGGCGAATAGTTGACCCGCAGCCGCGTCGCGACTGGACCCAGTTTGCGGGCCGCGTCGGCCTGATATTCCCAGTAGTCGGCGTCCACGCCCGCGCGGCTGCCCGGCAGGTCGCGGTTCAGGACGCCGAGATCGAAGGCGAAGCCCGCCGCCTTGGGCCGCCAGCCCAGGGTTGAGACGATCTCCATATCATAACCCTGCGCCCCGGCCGCGTCGGACACGAAGACGCTGGCGTAGGCCTGGCCCAGTGCGCCCTCGACCTTGGCGAAGGGCGCGATGTCGCCGTCGCTCTTGCCCAGCCCCTTGCCGATATACTGGCTGGCGACGCCCAGCTCGCCCGAAAAGGACTGCGCCTCAGCGACGGACGGAACGACGGGCGCGAGCGCGACGACAGCGATGGAGAACGGAGCGACGAAGAGGCGCAAGATCGGGGTCCTTGAGACCACTGGATTATCCGTCCCAAGAATGAGGTTATGATTAATGCCGCCGGAAATTTCGCTTTATGTAGAAGTGCGTAGCAAATGTCGGGCTTGGCTTGCCAGTCACACACACAGGCCGCGCGCGAACGACGCGCCCTAGCTTTACGGCCGCGAAATACGTATTTTCACGCATAGACGAATGGCCTATATCGAATTGCGCCGAAAAAACGGCGGAAGGAGCGCTCGGGTGTATCTGCGCCTGCGACATGAGCCCTGATCGAGGCGACAGGCGCGTTGTGACGGCGGGCTTCGGCGCGCTCCTGAACCGCTATCGCACGAAAACCTGGCTGGGCGGCGCCATCGTGGCCGCTCTGACGGTGTCGGCGGCCATGGCGTTGAGATTGGCGCTCTCGCCCGTGGCCCATTTCTATTATCTGCCGGTGATGCCGGCGATCATGACCACGGCGCTGTTGGGGCGTCGGTCTTCGGTGGGACTGGCCATCGTTCTGGCCATCATCGGATGCGAACTGGTGGTGCGGCGCGACAGCATCGCCGACACCCTGGCCAACGCCGCGCTGTTCATCGTCGTCGCCTGGGCGGTGGCGGAGGCGTGCTTTCGGCTCAGGGCTGCGCTGGATGCGGCGCAGACGATGGCGCGCGACCTGGCGCGGCGCGAGCTGTTGCTGGACTCGATCCTGACCTCGACGCCGATCATCACGCTGGACTGCGACGGGCGCACACGCCGCGTCACGCAAGGCGCGGCCGCCTTGCTGGGGGTGGCGCCGAACGGTGCGCTGAACCAGCCGTTCGAGACCCTGCTGCCCGGCTTCGGCGCGGCGGCGTTGCAGGCGGCGCAGCGGTCGGACGGGGCTTCGCGGACGCTGTGGCGCGCGTCGAGAAGGCCGAACGGGGACGCGGCGTTGCTGACCGTCGCCGCGCACCAACTGCCCGACGACGCCGCGCCCGAACACACCGTCCTGACCCTGACGGACCAGAGCCAGGCCGAGGCGGCGCGCCGGCGCGAACGCGAACTGAACGACCGGCTGAGCAGCGTCTGGCGTCTGAACTCCATGGGCGAAATGGCCGCGACCCTGGCGCACGAGTTGAACCAGCCGCTCAGCGCCGCCGCCGTCTATCTGCATACGGGCCAGGCCGATCTGGCCCGGATCGGCCCTGTCGCCCAGCCGACCGTGCGCACCTTGGACCTGGCCAAGGCCCAGTTGCTGCGCGCGGGCGACATCATCCGGCGGATGCGCGAGATGATCTCCAACGGATCGCGCGCCTTCACCGAGGAGCGGGCCGCGCAGATGATCCGCGACCTGGAGCCGGTGATCGCACTGATCGCCCAGGACACGGGCGTCGTCATTCGCATTCAGACGGACGACGAGGACGACCATGTGCTGGCGGACCGCATCCAGCTGCAACAGGCCCTAACCAATCTGATCCGCAATGCGGTGGACGCGGTGATCAACCGCGACGACGGTCAGGTGACGGTGACGGGGCGAGCCTTGGGACCGGAAGGCTATGAGATTTCGGTGCGGGACAATGGACCCGGCATCGCCGAAGCGCAGATGGACCACATTTTTCATCCCATGATCTCGACCAAGACCGGCGGCATGGGTCTGGGTCTGTCCGTCACCCGCTCCATCGTCGAGAGCCATGGCTCGGCCCTGGCCGTCAGCCGTCCGCAGGGCGGCGGGGCCTGTTTCACCTTTCGACTGTCACGCCCCACGGAGTCTGAAATCCCATGACCCCGCATTCCGTCTTCATCGTCGACGACGACCCCGCCATGCGCGACGCCCTGACCCTGATGCTGCGCGGCGCAGGGTTTCGCGCCCGCGCCTTCGCCAGCGCCGACGACTTTCTGGACGACCTGCCGACCGACGCCAGCGCCTGCGTCGTCACCGACGTGCGGATGCCGGGGGTCGAGGGACCGGAGTTGGTGCGCCGGCTGAAGGCCCTGCGCGGCGACAGTTGGCCGGTCATCGTCATCACCGGCCACGCCGACGTGCCGCTGGCGGTGCAGTTGATGAAGGCGGGCGTTTCGGACTTCATCGAAAAGCCGTTCGATCCGCAGCAGATCCTGGACAGCGTCGGCCACTGCATCGCCTCGCTGAGCGGGCTTGAGGCCGAACGCGCCGCGCGCGAGGAGGCGCGACGCCGCCTCGCCTCCCTGACCAATCGCGAACGTCAGGTTTTCGAGGCCCTGATCGACGGCTGCTCCAACAAGGAGATCGCCCTGCAGCTGGAGATCAGCCCGCGCACGGTCGAGATTTTCCGCGCCAAGGTGATGACCAAGATGCAGGCCCCCAACCTGTCGACCCTGGTGCGGATCGGAATGCGTTTAGGCGACGCTTGAGCCGAAGGGGAATCGTCGCCACCTTAGGGCAATCATGAGCGACCGGTCCGCAGGCCTGGCCCCATCGCGCGTCACCGCGGTCCTGGGGCCCACCAACACCGGCAAGACCCATCTGGCGGTCGAGCGGATGCTGGGTCATGCCTCGGGCATGATCGGCCTGCCGCTGCGTCTGCTGGCGCGCGAGATCTATGAGCGGATCGTCAGGCTGCGCGGGGCCGCCGCCGTCGCCCTGATCACGGGCGAGGAGAAGATCGTCCCGACGCGCCCGCACTATTTCGTCTGTACGGTCGAGGCCATGCCGCTGGAGCGGTCGGTCGAGTTCCTGGCCATCGACGAGATCCAGCTGGTCGCCGACCCCGAGCGCGGCCACGTCTTCACCCAGCGGCTGCTGCACGCGCGCGGCCGGTTCGAGACCATGTTCCTGGGCGCCGGCACGATGGAGCCGCTGATCCGCCGTCTGGTCCCGGATGTGGAGATCGTGACGCGCGACCGGCTGTCCACCCTGTCCTACGCCGGGTCCAAGAAGCTGACCCGCCTGCCTCGGCGCAGCGCCATCGTCGCCTTCTCCACCGACCGGGTCTACGCCATCGCCGAACTGATCCGGCGTCAGAGGGGCGGGGCGGCGGTGGTCATGGGCTCGCTCAGTCCCCGCACCCGCAACGCCCAAGTGGCGCTTTATCAGTCGGGCGAGGTCGATTTCCTGGTCGCCACCGACGCCATCGGCATGGGGCTGAACATGGACGTGGACCATGTCGCCTTTGCGGGCTTGAGAAAGTTCGACGGCAGGCGGACCCGCTGGCTGCATGCCCATGAAATCGGCCAGATCGCCGGCCGCGCGGGTCGGCACCTGCGCGACGGCACGTTCGGGGTGACCGCCGAGGCCGAGGACCTGGACGCCGATCTGGTCGAACAGGTGGTCGAGCATCGCTTCGATCCGGTCGAGGCGGCGGAATGGAGAAACGCCCGGCTGGACTTCGAAACCCTGCCCGACCTGCTGCGGTCGCTGACGGTGACGCCCCAGCGTAGCGGCCTCAGCCTGACGGCAGAGGCGCTGGACGAGACCCTGTTGCGTCGCTTGATAAAGGACGAGGAGATCGCCCGTATCGGCCGGTCGCGCGGGGCCATCATGCGGCTGTGGGAGGCGTGTCAGCTGCCGGACTTCCAGAAGACGACGCTGGATGAGCACAGCCGCCTGGCCAAGGACGTCTTCACCGCCCTGACCAGCAAGCGCGGGCGCCTGACCGACGACTGGATGGCGCCGCGCTTCGCCTTCGTGGACCGCGACGACGGCCAGATCGACCAGTTGTCGGCGCGGCTGTCGGCGGTGCGCACCCTGTCCTACATCGCCAACCGGCCCGACTGGGTTCATGACGCCCAAGGCTGGCGCGACAAGACCCGCGCGCTGGAGGACCGGCTGTCCGACGTGCTGCACGAACGGTTGACTGCCCGGTTCGTGGATCGCCGCACCACCGCCCTGATGCGGGCCCTGAACGTGCGCGACGACACATTCGCGGGCGTGGCCGACGACGGCGAGGTCACGGTCGAGGGACAGGTTGTCGGCCAGCTGGAGGGCGTGCGGTTCCAGATGGAGAAGGGGTCGTCGGCGCTTGAGGACCGCACCCTGCGCCAGGCCGCCGTCCGCGCCGTGACGCCCGAGATCAACCGCCGCCTGGGACGGCTGGCCGCCGAGACGGACGAGGCCTTTGCCGTCACGCCCGACGGCGCGGTGCTGTGGCGCGGCGTGCTGACGGCCCAGGTCACAGCGACGCCGCAGGGGGCCGATCCGTTTTCCCCCCAGGCGAGGCTGCTGGGCGATCTGGGTCCCACGCCAGCGCGCGAGCGGGCGCAGCGGCGTCTGGAGGCATGGCTGGCGTCGGAGGCGGGCCGGGCGCTGCGTGATCTGCGCCGCCTGCGTCAGGCGGTCGAGACCGGCGCCCTGAAGGGCCTGCCGCGCGGCATCGCGTTTCGTCTGATCGAGGCCGGTGGGTTGATCGACCGGCGCGAGGTCGAACGCGATCTGGCCGCCCTGAGCCAGGTCGAGCGCCGCACCCTGAAAAGCTTCGCCATCCGCGTCGGGGTTCATTCGGTCTGGCTGCCGGGCCTGCAGAAGCCCCGCGCGCGACATTTCGCCCAAGCCTTCGTCGCCGCGCCCCTGATCCCGGCGACGCCCGACCTGATCCCCGCCCCGGTCGAGCCGCCCTCGCCGCGCCTGTTGTCGGCGCACGGCCTGCGTCTGGCGGGTCGCTGGCTGGCGCCGGTCGAGACACTGGAGAAGATGGCCGAACTTCGCGCCGCCAATCATGGACGCCTGTCCGATGAGGCTCTGGCGGAACTGGGCTGGAGCCCCGATCAGGCGAAACAGGTCATCGCCGCCCTGAAGACCGAACGCGCCCGCCAGCCGGATAAGCCGGGCGCCGCGCCCAGGCCGGTGAAGGATTCTCCGTTCGCCGCGCTGGCGGCCCTGACGGAGGCGCCGCCCGCACGCGCCAGACGCCACCGCCCGCGCCGAAAGGCCAAGGCTTGAGCGAGGACGCCTGCCGTATCGACATCTGGCTGTGGCGCGCGCGGTTCGTGAAGACGCGGGGGCTGGCCGCCGATCTGGTGGAGCGCGGCGCGGTGCGGCTGACGCATCACGGGCGCGAGACGCGGCTGGACAAGCCCAGTCGCTGCGTCCACGTCGGCGACCTGCTGACCTTCGCCCAGAACGGGCGCGTCGTCAGCCTGCGTGTCGAGGCTCTGGGCGAAAGGCGCGGACCCGCCGAGGAGGCCCGCGCCCTCTACGCCCTTACTTTTGAATGACGAACTCGCCTTCGATGTGCAGCTTCACCTCGTCGGACACGGCCGGCAGGGCGTAGTTGATGCCGAAGTCCGAGCGTTTGATGGTCGCTTCGCCGTCGAAGCCGGACTTGTAGGCGCCCATGACGGTGCCGGCGCCGTTGAACTTGACCTCGATGGTGACCGGCTTGGTCACGCCCTTCAGGGTCAGATCGCCGACCACCGTGGCTTCATTGCGATCGGACGGATCGACCGTCACCGAGCGCGAGACGAAGGTCGCGGTCGGGTGATTGGCGGTGTCGAAGAAGTCGGCGGTCTGCAGGTGGGCCTTCAGCCGGTCGTCGTTGGGCGCCACGTCGGTCAGCGGGATGGTTGCGGTCAGGGTAGAGGCCGACGGATTGGCCGGGTCCAGCTTCAGCTGGGCCTTCACGTTCACGAACTGACCCGTATAGGTCGACAGGCCGAAGTGATTGACCGACCAGGTGATCTTGCCGTGGCTGGATTCCAGATCGTAGTCGCCGGCCGTCACCTCGGCCGGGTTCGTGGTCAGGGCGGCCTGGGCGACCACGGCGCCGCCGGCGGCGAGGCTGAGCGCCAGGGCGCCGGCGAGGGCGTATTTCATGAAGGGCGTGCGCATAGGAGGGATCCTGTGATGGAAGGGCGGATATGCAATCAATACAGTTGCGATTAAGCCTGACCGTTGTCAAGGCGCGCTGGATGTCGCTCCAGTCGGCCTGCGAACGGCTCTCGCCTTAAGCCCTGCTGTTGACAGTTGGTTGCGTGGCCGCCATGTCGCAGGCCTCCCGCCCACAGACCGACGCCCGTTCCTCGCCCAATGACCTACATCGTCACCGACGCCTGCGTGAAATGTAAGTTCATGGACTGCGTCGAGGTGTGTCCGGTGGACTGCTTCTACGAGGGCGAGAACTTCCTGGTCATCGCGCCGGACGAATGCATCGACTGCGGCGTGTGCGAGCCGGAATGCCCCGTCGACGCCATCGTGCCCGACACCGAGGACGAACCGGACGGCAAATGGCTGCAGGTCAACGCCGAATACGCCAAGGTCTGGCCCAACATCACCGTCAAGGGCACGCCCCCCACCGACCGCGAACAGTACGAGCGCGAGACCGGCAAGTACGAGAAATACTTCAGCCCGAAACCAGGCAAGGGCTCCTGACGCCAAGGCTCGGGGCCGGGCCAGCCTTGCCGCAAATCCGCGTCCGCCTTGTGGACGTTTTGAAATTCCGCAGATTTGTGATAGGTTCTGTTTCATTGGATCGGGCGGTCCGCGAAAACTTCGCGCCGCCCGTGTTTGCGACAGAATCCCGCCCTAGACGGGATCGGCCAGAGGTTTGGTGATCCGTTTCCGCATTTGACGCCCGACATCATCCCCTCCGACGGAGCGATCCGGCGGATGAGATTCTGTTTGCGTTTCCTGCGCCTTCGCGTCGCCCGGCCCTGACCGGGAAAGGACGATTATGACGAGCAAGACTGGTCTGGAGTTCAAGGTTGGCGACGCGGTCGTCTATCCCGCGCACGGCGTCGGCAAGGTCGCCGCGATCGAGACGCAGGAAGTCGCCGGCATGTCGCTGGAAGTCTATGTCGTCACCTTCGACCACGAGAAGATGACCCTGCGCGTCCCGACCAAGAAGGCCGTGACGGCGGGCCTGCGTTCGCTGGCCGCCGACGATGTCGTGACCAAGGCCCTGACCACCCTGAAGGGCCGCGCCCGCATCAAGCGCACCATGTGGTCGCGTCGCGCCCAGGAATACGAGGCCAAGATCAACTCGGGCGACCTGATCTCCATCGCCGAAGTGGTTCGCGACCTGCACCGCGCCGACACCCAGCCGGAACAGTCCTATTCAGAGCGCCAGCTCTATGAATCGGCCCTGGACCGCATGGCCCGCGAAGTCGCCGCCGCCAACAAGATCGACAAGGACGCCGCCGTCGAACTCCTGGCCAAGTCGCTCAGCGCCAAGAAGCCGATCCCGACCGCCGAAGCGGCCTAAGCTTCGACGTCGAACAAACGAAAAGGCCCCGGAGCGATCCGGGGCCTTTTTGTTTCGGCCTCGGCTCAATCGGCATTCAGCCCGATAACGTCATTCCGGGGCGTCCGAAGGACGAACCCGGAACCCAGGAGGCACGCATCAGGCTTTAAGTGCGTCCAGAACCGCGCGTGCGCCCCTGGGTTCCGGGTTCTTCGCTCCGCTCAGCCCCGGAATGACGAAATGGGAAACGCGGCTGCGGCCTTCAGAAATATTCCGCGTTGGCCGGGCACTGGGCGGCCAGACGGCGCGCGGTGATGCTGGCGGGAATATACGGGGTGCCGCGCACCAGCTGGGCGCCGCCGCGGAAGCTGAAGCTGGTGTCGGTATAGGTTCCGTTCAGGCGCACGGCGATGCGGCGGCCCTTGCGGTCCTGACATGTGCCTTCGAACCGCGCGTTGCCGCCGCCGACCACGCGCGTCGGATAGGTGCAGCGCCACTTGTTGGTCGACAGGCCGCCGAAGAAGCGGTTGATCTCGCTGGGGCGCACGCACTTCTGCTCGGTGTCGCGCTGGCCCACAGCGCTGGTGGTGTATTCCCAATAGCCGGGCAGGACCTCGCTCTGGGCCGCCGTCTGGGCGGGCGCGATGGCGGGGGCGGCCAGCATGACGCCGCCGACCATCACCGGGGCCAGAACGGCGAGCGCCCTCTTGGGCAGGCGGTCGATCAGCGACGGACGGGACATGGCGGCCTTCTGTTCAGCGGAGGTGTTCATAATATGGGGCATAGAGCGTACGATTTGAACGAGGCCTGAACGGCGCCGTTCCCGGACAGGGGAAGGATCGACCGTTCCCGTCCAGACTCGACTTGACGCCGAACCGCCTCTTCCCTTATACGGCCCCCTCTCGCGCGGGCTGGTTCCCGCGCGCAACTGTTTCATGCGTCTGCTCCCAGCGTTTTCGGGGCGAACGCCGCACCTTAAGGATCTGACGATGTCGCGTCGTTGCGAACTCACCGGTATCGGCCCCATGGTCGGCCACAACGTGAGCCACTCGAACATCAAGACCAAGCGCCGCTTCCTGCCGTCGCTGAAGACGGTCAAGGTCACGTCGGACTCGCTGGGCCAGACCTTCAGCCTGCGGATCTCGAACGCCGCCCTGCGCACCCTGGACTATAAGGGCGGCCTGGACGCCTTCATCGTCAAGGCCCGCGACGAGCAGCTGTCGATCGCCGCCCAGCGCATCAAGCGTCAGGTTCGCGCCAAGCTGGCCGAACAAGCCGCCGCCTAAGTCCGGCGACGTCATAAAGTTCTGGGAAAGGCCGGCGGCGACGCCGGCCTTTTTCTTTGCGCGCCGGGCGCGCCGCGCTAAGCCTTTCACGCTGCTGAAAGGGGAAGTCCGATGCGCATCAAGACCCTGCTCGCCGCCGTCAGCCTGACGGCCCTGGCCGCCTGCGCGACCGCGCCCCGGCCCGCCGCCCCGCCGATGCGCGAATCGACCGCCTTCACCCTGGCCACGGACCAGCCGCGCACGGTCGAACAGATGGCCATGCAGTTCGACAAGGCCGATCTGACGATCAAGGTCATTCCCGCCGACAAGGCCATCGACGCCGTCGCCGTTCTGGACTTCACCGCCCTGGCGCCGCTGGAGCGGCTGGTGGTCGAGTTGGATACGCTGCTGACCATCGCCTCGGTGCGGGTGGACGGGGTGGAGGTTCCCGCCGACCGCTGGTCGAACCCCGAGGGACGGCTGACGGTCGCCCTGCCCCGTCCGCTGGCGACAGGACAGAAGACGGTTCTGCGCATCGCCTACGCCGGCCAGCCGCGCGTGGCGCCGCGCGCGCCCTGGGACGGCGGCTTCGTCTGGTCCACCGCCCCGACCGGCGAACCCTGGATCGCGACGGCCGTCCAGGGCGAGGGCTGCGACATCTTCTGGCCCTGCATCGACAGCCCGCACGGCGAGCCGGGCCGGGTCGATTTGCACATCACCGTGCCGTCGGAGCTTTCGGCGCCGTCCAACGGCCGGTTCCTGGGCAAGGTCGATCACGGCGACGGCTGGACCACCTGGAACTGGTCGGCGAAATCACCCAACACCTACGCCATCGCCCTGAACGTCGGTCCCTATGACGCGGTGACGGGCGACTATTCCAGCCGGTTCGGCAACACCATTCCGATGGCCTATTGGCATCTGAAGTCGGACACCCCGGAACAGGTCCAGGCCCTGTTCGCCCAGTTCCCGCAGATGCTGGATTTCTTCGAGGCCAATGTCGGCCCCTATCCGTTCGGCGACGAGAAGATGGGGGTGGTCGAGACGCCGCACCTGGGCATGGAGCACCAGACCATCAACGCCTATGGCAACGGCTACAAGATCGACGGGCGGGGCTATGACTGGCTGTTGCAGCACGAGTTCGCCCACGAATGGTTCGGCAATCAGCTGACCAATCAGAACGCCGACGACATGTGGCTGCACGAAGGTTTGGGCAGCTATATGCAGCCGCTGTACGCCCGCTGGCTGCTGGGCGACCGCTATATGCAGCGCGAACTGGCCAATCAGCGCGAGGGGTTGATCAACAACTACCCGGTCGTCTCGGGCACGTCCAAGACCGAGGACGAGGTCTACAAGGGCGACGTCGGGCCGGGCAACGACATCTATTCCAAGGGCTCGCTGATCAGCCATTCGCTGCGGATGCTGATCGGCGACGCGGCCTTCCACGCGGCGATCACGCGACTGGTCTATGGGCGGCCCGATCCCCAGCCCGGCAATTTCGCGCCGCTGTATCGTTCGACCGATGACTTTTTGCAGATCGTCAATGCGGTGACAGGTCAGGATTATGGCTGGTTCTTCCGGGGCTACCTCTACAACGCCGCCCTGCCGGTGCTGACACAGACGCGCGAGGGCGGGCTGTTGCGGCTGGAGTGGACGACCGGCGACGGCGGGGTCTTCCCCATGCCGGTCGAGGTGGAGATCGACGGCGGGGTCCAGGTCGTGGCGATGACCGGCGGTCGGGGCGAGATCGCGGTCGCGCCGGGCGCCCACGTTCTGATCGATCCGCAGAACAAGGTGCTGCGTCAGATGGACGTGATCGACGACCTGCAGGCTTACAAGGCGGCTCACGCCAAACCTCATTAACCGCTCATCCCCGCGAAAGCGGGGATCCAGTCCTTTCGCATAACCAACGCCGGATCGAGCGATGAGGACTAAAAGCGAAACTTGCGTCCAAAACCCTGGGTCCCCGCTTTCGCGGGGATGAGCGGGGATAAGACGCTCAGGCCGCCGCCACCGTCACCGACTGACGCACCATCTGGCAGCGTTCCTGGGTGGTCAGGAAGGCGATGTCGGCGGCGTCGCGACCGCAGGCGATCCGCACCAGCCCCTCGACCGGCGCCAGGCCCGTGGCGTCGACCAGCCACCAGCCATTGTCCAGCCAGACCTCGAAGATGGCGTGGAAGTCGGGCGGGGTCAGCTGGTGGGCGAAGGCGCTGACGGCGCGGGCCGGAATGCCCGAGGCGCGGCACAGGGTCATGCCCAGGTGGGTGAAGTCGCGGCACACCCCGGCCCGGTCGATGAAGGTTCGGGCCGCCGTGGTCTCCGTATCCGACACGCCATGCTCGTAATCCACGTGTTCGGAAATCCAGTTCAGGATCGCCAGCACCCGCGCCCCGCCGGCGGTCTCGCCGAACTCGCGCGCCACGAAGCGGCCGAACTGATCCGAGGGGCAGTAGCGGCTGGGCTGAAGATAGGGCAGCACCTCGGCCGGCAGCTCGCCCCAGTCGTGTTGCGACACCTCGGGCGGCAGGCCCTTCAGCACGCCGTTGTCCACCAGGGCCTCATAGGTCAGGGTCACCTCGCCCGAGACGTGACAACGCAGGGTGCGGGCGCCGAAATCGACATCCTCGTCCTCGTTGAACTCGACCGGCGGGTCGAAGGTCAGGCTTTCCTCCAGGATGTCCTGACCGGGCCAATGCGCGACCTGAATCTTGTAGATGGCGTCCGTCGGCGGATCGAAACGATAGACGAGCTCGGCGCGCACGCGCAGTTTCATGGGGGCGACCGATCCAGGCGAAAAAAGCGAGAGAGGCTGCTGAACGTCAGGCGATCTGAGCCGTTCCGTGCAACGCCGAGCCTTGTAGCGCGCCTCTCGCCCGGAGGAAATCGACAAGCCAACACAGTGTGTTAATCTGAACCCATGAGTGCTTCCCCCATCCTTCTCGCCCTTCGGGAAGCCACAGCCGCCGCACACGAGACCCTCGAGACCGAAGCCCGGATCGAGGCGCGTCTGGCCAGCCCTGAAACCCGACCGGCCACTGGCGGTGAAGGCTGCGCGGGCGACGGCGGGGGCCATGCGCGTGACCTTCTGGGCCACCCTGCTGGGCGCCCCCCTGCTGCTGATCGTGTCCCTGGCGCTGGGCGAGGACATCGTGCCCGCCAGCGCGGCTGGCTGGGGTGCCTGCCTCGCCATGGGCGTGATGCACGTTTTCGGTCAGGGCGGGGTGGCCTGGGCGTTGGGCCGCCTGCCCGCCTCGGTCACGGCCGTCACCATCCTGGTGCAGCCGGTGGTCGCGGGCCTGTTGGGCTGGTGGGTGTTCGGCGAGACCCTGACGCCGATCCAGGCCCTGGGCGGCGCCCTGGTGCTGGGCGCGGTCGTCCTGGCCCAACGCTCGCAACGCGCCAAGCCGACCTCCGCCGACGCCCAACCGGGCTGAAACGAAAGCCCCAAGAAAAAAACAGGCGCGGAAGCCGAAGCCGCCGCGCCTGTCTTCCAAATCTCGAAGTCTGTCCGACCTAGAGGATCTTGAGGTCGATCGCCGACGTCTTGCCGCGCTGGTTTTCCAGCTCGTACTCGACCTTGGCGTTTTCATCGAGGCCCTGAAGGCCAGCCTTCTGAACGGCGGTGACGTGAACGAACACGTCCGAGCCGCCGCTGTCGGGCTGGATAAAGCCGTAGCCCTTGGTGGGGTTGAACCACTTGACCGTGCCGGTCGCCATGTCTGCGTCTCCGTAAACGCGCTTTTCCAGGCGGATCCCTCTCGAGGTGACCCGACAATCCATCTGGACAGCTCGTTCAGGCGAAGGAGCGAAACGCAGGTGTGGACCCTACGCGAAATCCGGACTGTGCCGATGTTGTCACCCGGCTTTTCCAGACGGTCAACAGCGAAAGCGACTCGCAATCGCCGCATTCAACCTTAACGACAGATGCCTCTCGAGGCCCCGTCGATATGAAGATGATTGGCGTGGGCGGCGTTGTAGTCGGGCGACAGCACGGTGGAGAACAGGCGGCACGCCCCGTCGCGCACCCGATGCAGAAAGCGCGAGCCGGGCTGGCCCGCCGGGCCGGAACCGCCCCAGTCGTTCAGGACGCTGACCGTGCGGCCGTCCTTCAGGGTGACGGCGGCGACGTCCAGGGCATTGGCGCGGGCGTGTTCGCTGGGCCGCTCGCCCTCGTCCTGAGAGCCGTAGATGCGGCGACACGAATAGGTCCCGTAGTTCTCGACCCGCGCCGGCTCCGACCCCAGTTCCTCGCGCGCGACGGGGCGCAGGACCTGCCGATCCCAGATGACGTAGCGGACGGCCAGCGGGCACTGCATGACCACATTGGCCGGCGCCAGCGGCGTCACGGCCCCGCCCGCGATCCTGACGGCGCCGCGCACCACGCAGAAGCCGCCGTCGTCGCGATCGGCCGCGCGCTCGACCTCGACGCCCGCGTCCCGCAGGGCCTTCATGCAGGCGTCGGTCGCCCGCTCCAGCGTCTCGGCGGGTGCAGAGGCGTCCACATCGAAGGCGGCGACCTTGGCCGCCGTCGCCCCGCCCACCGGCCGGTCCAGATCCAGCGGCTTCCAGGGCAGATCCTGCGGCGGGGCGAACAGGTTCAGCAGGGCGAAACCGGCGCAGATCAGCAGGCCGATCTCCCAGACCAGGTTCCACATCTCCGCCAGATCGCGCTTCATCGGTCCCCCGCCCCGGCCCGCATTCCACGCCAGGCCCCAGCCCCTAACGCCCTGCGCCCCGCTCGGCTCCGCTTGAAGCGACACGGCGGCTTTCGCTTGCCGCCCGGCCGAACCTGGCCCACTCTTTCGTCATGGGAAAGAAATCCGACGCCTATGAATCCGAGCTGGAGCAGATCCAGCTGGCCATCGTCCAGGCCCAGGCCTGGAGCATAGAACACGGCTCGCGCGTGGTCATCGTGCTGGAGGGGCGCGACACCGCCGGCAAGGACGGCGCCATCAAGCGGCTGACAGAATATATGTCACCCCGCCAGACCCGCGTCGTGGCCCTGCCCAAGCCCAGCGACCGCGAAACCAGCCAATGGTATTTCCAGCGCTATGTGCCGCATCTGCCGGCGGCGGGCGAGACGGTCGTCTTCAACCGCTCCTGGTACAATCGCGCCGGGGTCGAGCCGGTGATGGGATACTGCACGCCAGAACAATACGCCCAGTTCATGACCGACGCCCCGCGGTTCGAGCGGATGCTGACCGACGACGGCATCATCCTGATCAAGATCTGGCTGGACATCTCGCGCAAGGAACAGGCGGCGCGACTGAAGGCGCGGCGCACCGACCCGCTGAAGAAGTTCAAGCTGTCGTCGCTGGACGCCGAGGCCGAGGCGCGGTTCGACGCCTATTCCGACGCGCGCGACCGTATGCTGGACGAGACCGACCGCGACTATGCGCCCTGGACCGTGGTGGCCACCGACGACAAGAAGACGGCGCGGCTGAACATCGGCCGCTTCATCCTGTCGGTGCTGAACCACACCGACCTGCCGGTCAATAAGCCGGACCCGGACGTGGTGTTCGGCGCGCATAAGGCCAAGGATCGGCTGGCGCGCTGAAACGACGGGCGGTCAGGCGGTGCGGACGATCCCGCCCGACGCCGCCACCGGCCAGGGGGTCAGCCGCCCGCCCGCGCAGGGGCCGCCCCTGCATTCGCCGGTCAGCGGCTCGAACACCGCCCCGTGCCAGCCGCACAGGATCAGCGATCCGTCGGGCGTCAGATAGCGGTCGATCTCCATGGCGATGGGAAAGCCGGCATGGGGGCAGCGGTCGACCCAGCCGGCCACCTGCCCATCCTTCCTGACCACGAAGCCGTGGAAGAAGGCCTCGCCGATCTGCAGCACGAAGCCGCGCGAGCCGGGGTCGGCGATGTCGCCCTCGGCGCACAGGGCCACGCCGGCCGGCGTCTTCCAGACCCGCTTACGCTCGGTCGCCACCGCCTCAGACACGCTCGGCCTTCAGCGGACGCGACAACAGGCCGTCGATCAGGCCGTCCACGTCGATCTCGCCGGCCAATAGGGCGGCGACGCCTTCGGAGATCGGGATTTCCACGCCCAGACGCGCCGCCAGTTCGCGCACGGCCGGCGCGCTCTCATAGCCTTCCGCCACCGATCGTTTGCCGGCCAGGGCCTGTTCGACCGTCTGGCCCTGCCCCAGGGCCAGACCCAGGCTCATGTTGCGCGACTGGGGGCTGGAGCAGGTCAGAACCAGATCGCCCAGACCGCACAGGCCCGCCACCGTCTCGGCCTGGCCGCCCATGGCGACGGCGAGACGGGTCATTTCCGCAAAGCCGCGCGTGATCAGGGCGGCGTGGGCGCTGCGGCCCAGTTGCCGTCCCTCGGAGATGCCGCAGGCGATGGCCAGCACGTTCTTCAGTGCGCCACCCGCCTCCGCGCCCACCAGATCGGTGGCCAGATAGGGCCGGAAGCCCGGCGCCGACAGAGTGTTCAGCAGCGCCTGGCCCAACGCCGCATCGGCGCAGGCCAGGGTGACGGCGGTCGGCAGGCCGCGCGACACCTCGCCCGCGAAACTGGGGCCGGACAGGACGGCGGCCGGGGCGCCCGGCAGGGTCTCGGCCAGCACCTCGGTCATCAGCTTCATCGTGCCGCGCTCCACCCCCTTGGAGCAAAGCACCACCGGCACGCCCGCCCGGTAATGGGAGGCGAAGGCGGTCAGGGTGGCGCGCATATGCTGGGCCGGCGGCACCGCCAGGATCAGGTCGCACCCGCCCAGGTCCGCCAGGTCGGACGTGAACTGAAGGTCGTCCGCCAGCGGCACGCCGGGCAAATAGAGGTCGTTGGCCCGCGTCGCCCGCATCGTCTCGACCAACTGCTGCTCGCGCGCCTGCAAGGTCGTGTCCAGACCCGCCCGGACGCAGACCTGGGCCAGGGCCGTGCCCCAGGCGCCCGCGCCGATGACCCCTGCCGTGCGGAATTCCATACGCCCTCCCGAGGCGGTTTCGTTCGTCATGCTTTCGCGCCCTTGCGCCCCGGCCTGTGCGAAGGATCGGACAGGGCGCGCGCTTCGTCCAGCGGCCATCGCGGCCGGGCGACCACGTCGATGTCGCTGGTCAGCCCCAGCGCCAGCCGTTCCGCCCCCGCCAGGGCGATCATCGCCGCATTGTCGGTGCAATAGGCCATCGGCGGCGCCAGGAAGTCGAAACCGTGTTTCGCCGCCGTCGCCTGCAAGGTCGCGCGGATGGTCTTGTTGGCCGCCACGCCCCCCGCCACCACGAACAACCGATGGTCATGCGTCTCCGCATAGGCCGCCAGCGCCCGCTCCGACCGATCCGACAGCTGACGCGCGATGGCGTTCTGAACCGCATCGGCCAGGTCCGCCTTGTCCTGCTCCGTCTCGCAGGTCTGGGCGATGCGGAAAGCCGCCGTCTTCAGACCCGAGAAGGAGAAGTCGCAATCCTTGCGGCCCAAGAGGGCGCGCGGCAGGTCGATCCTGGACCCGTCGCCCTGCACGGCCAGCCGCTCCAGCGCCGGCCCGCCCGGATAGCCCAGGCCCAGGGCCTTGGCGATCTTGTCGAAAGCCTCGCCGGCCGCGTCGTCGATGGTGGCGCCGATCCGGCTCATATCGCCGACGCCGCGCACCTCCAACAGCTGACAATGGCCGCCCGACACCAGCAGCAGCAGAAAGGGATAGGCGACCTCCGCCCCCAGCCGCGCCGAGACCGCATGGCCCTCCAGATGATTGACCGCCACCAGCGGCAGGCCACGCGCCAGGGCCGCCGCCTTGCCGAAGCTGAGGCCCACCATCACCCCGCCGACCAGACCCGGGCCGGCCGTCGCGGCGATCCCGTCCAACCCGTCATAGCCCATGCCCGCCTCGGCCATCGCGCGGCGGGTCACCTCCGCGATCATCTCGACATGGCTGCGCGCCGCGATCTCGGGCACCACCCCGCCATAGGCGGCATGATCGTCGATCTGGCTATGAACCACCGAGGACAGCACCTTGGCCCGGCCGGCGGTCAGGCGCACCACCGAGGCGGCCGTCTCGTCGCAGCTGGTCTCCAGGCCCAGCACCGTCAGGGCTTCACCGGGACGAGGGGGGACATCCCGTCCAGTTGCCGCTGACGGGCGGCTGCTATAGTCGGCGGACATCTCCATCCGGGTCGAGGTAGCGACCCGGCGCCCGGTACGCAACGCTCATGACCTTTCCTCTCCGCATCGGCACCCGGCGCTCCAAGCTGGCGCTCGCCCAATCCGGCATGATGCAGCGCGCCATCGGCCGCGCCCTGGGCGTGCCCGAGGCCGCGATCGAGACCGCCGTGCCCCTGGTCGAGATCGTCACCACCGGCGACCGGGTTCAGGACCGCCGCCTGCTGGAGATCGGCGGCAAGGCCCTGTTCACCAAGGAGATCGAGGAGGCCCTGCTGGCCGGCCGGATCGACGTCGCCATCCATTCGATGAAGGATGTGCCCGCCGAACAGCCCGAGGGCCTGTGCATCGCCGCCATCCCCGAGCGTGAGGACGCCCGCGACGCCTTCGTCAGCCGTGACTTCGACAGTTTCGACGCCCTGCCGTTCGGCGCGCGCCTGGGCACCGCCAGCCTGCGTCGCCAGGCCCAGGCCCTCGCTCTGCGCCCCGATCTGAAGGTCGAGATGCTGCGCGGCAATATCGACACCCGGCTGCGTCGCGCCGCCGACGGAGAGTTCGACGCCATCTTGCTGGCCGTCTCGGGCATGACGCGGCTGGGCGTCACCGACCATATTCGCGAAAAGCTGTCGCTGGACGCCTTCCTGCCCGCGCCGGGCCAGGGGGCGCTGGCGCTCCAGACCCGCGCCGCCGACATCGACGCCGGGCGAAACGCGCCTTGGGTCGCGGCCCTGAACCACGCCGAGACCGCCCTGTGCGTCGCCGCCGAGCGCGGGGCCATGACGGCGCTGGAAGGGTCCTGCCGCACCGCCGTGGGAGCCTATGCCCGCATCGATAACGACATCCTGCATCTGACCACCGAAATGCTCAGCCCCGACGGCTCGGCCCGCTGGCGCCGTGTCGGCGAACTGCCCCAGCCCGACACGGCCGCCGCCCGCGCCCTGGGCCAGCGGCTGGGGGCTGAGGTCAAGGACTTCGCCGGCGATCAGGAAGTCGACCCCGCGACGCTGGACGGATGACCGGCGCGGCCCCGCTCCGCGTCTGGATCACACGCGCCGAACCTGGCGCCGCGCGCACCGCCGCGCGGCTGCGGGACATGGGGCTGGAGCCCATCATCGCCCCCTTGCTGGCGGTCGAGCCGCTGACGCCCGCCCTGCCCGACCTGGCGATCTTCGACGCCCTGGCCTTCACCAGCCCCAACGGCGTCGCCGCCTACGCCCCCCTGACGCCGCGCCGCGACCACGCCGTCTTCGCCGTCGGCGACGCCACCGCCCAGGCCGCGTCGGCCGCCGGCTTTCCCGACGTTCGATCCGCCCAGGGCGACCTGACCGCCCTGGCCCGCTTGATCGCAGAAAGCCTGTCCGACGCCGCCATCCTGATCCCTCAGGCCGAAACCCCGGCCGGCGACATGACCGCCGCCCTGACCCAGGCCGGCGCCCGGCGCATCATGGCCCACCCCCTGCCGATCTACCGCACCAACCCCACCGCTCAGCCCGCCCCGGCCGCCTTCGACGCCGTCCTGATCCACTCACCCCGCGCCGCCAGACTGCTGGCCGACCGGCACGCCGCCGCGCTGCACGGCGCTATGATCGCCTGCATCTCCCCCGCCGCCGCCGCGCCCCTCGCCGCCCTGGGCCTGCCCCCCCTCGTCGCCCCAAGCCCGAACGAAGCCGCATTGCTCGCGATCTTCAATCCGACGCTTGGCAAGCGCGGCGCGTCCGTATAAAGACCCCCTCTCGCGCAGGGCCTCAGCCCCTCGCAGCCGGAGCCGCTTTAGCTCAGCCGGTAGAGCACATCATTCGTAATGATGGGGTCAGGTGTTCGAGTCACCTAAGCGGCACCACTTCCTTCTCTCAGCACGGAATGCCGTCGGCGGCGGCAGGCGACGGGCCGCATATCCTTGCGGTTGAATTGCTGGTCACCGGCGCAAGTAACACCCCTTAGGTTGCGAGCTTTGGCTTGACGCGGAGGGCGTTTTGGGGCCTTGGCACCGCATCAGATCTGACCGTAGGCCGAAATGAACGACGCAGTTGATCCCGTAGACATCGCCATTGGCGGACGCATCCGCGCGCGTCGCGAGGAACTTCGCATCACCCAGGCCCAGTTGGCCGCCGGCGCGGGCGTCACCTTCCAGCAGATTCAGAAGTACGAGCGGGGCGTCAATCGCGTGTCCGCCGCGCGCCTGCTGCAGATCGCCTCGGTTTTGAAATCCACCGGCGCGGCCCTGTTGGGCGAACTGGAGACGGCCGAGGGCGACGAGCTTGCGCTGGCCGCCCCGGGCGTCGCCGAACTGCTGGCGGCCTTCCGCGGCATTCAGGACCCCGCCCAACGCGACGCCCTGCTGACCGTCGCCAAGGGGTTGCGCGGCTGAGCGGCAGCCGCCCCCTGACGGCCTAGATCAGACCTGGGCTTGACGCAGCAGCCGCTCGACCGGCTGATCGTCGGCCTCGCCCGTGGAATGGTCGGCCAGCCAGCGCTGGACGGCCGTAAGGGCGCGCAGGTCCAGACCGTCGGAACGGCCCGCATCGACCATGTTCTGACGCACCACCTCCAGCATACAGGCCGCCTCGGCGGCGCTGACGGGGGTGTGGTTGAGCAGGCGCGGCTCGGCCTCGACCATCGGCCCCAGGTCCAGTTCGGCCAGCAGGTTGTCGGGACTGCCCGACACGCCGACCTTTTCGGCCATGGCGGCGGTGTCGAACCAGGAGCGGAAGAGGGGCAGGAAGCCCTTGATGGGTTCGGTGATCACGTTTCAGATCCTTTGAGTGCGTGCGCCGTCGGACCGGGCCGCAGCGAAGATTGAGAGCGGGCGTAGGGCGCGCAACGCGCCTCCCACACCCCGAAGAGGGCCAAGAACATGATCTCGACCCAGACGGTCATGCGCGCGGTGACGATGGACCAGGTCAGGGCGCCGGGACCGACAAGCGAAGACAGATGGGTGACGAAAGCCAGCATCTGGGCGCCGGCGGCCAGCAGCAGCCACCAGCGGTCATAGCGAAGGGCGAGCCTGATCAGCAGGATCAGCAGGCCCAAGGAGATCGTCGCGACCGCCCACCGGAATTGACCGATGACCAGATGATCGACCCAGCCCGACAGTATCTGGGCGAGAAACAGTCCCAGGGCGGCTTCACGCTCGGGCCGTCGTCCTTTCCAGACAAGCAGGCACAGGGCGAGGACAGTCACGCCCGAGCCGAACATCAATAGCGGCGAGGGCATGAAGCCGCCTCCGATCAGGCGGCCAGTTTGACGACGTCGAGGCGGGCGGTCGGCTTGGGATCGGTCTTGGCTTCGCCCATCCCTTCCATCCGCCAGCCGATGCCATGGTCGTCAGCGACCGTCGCCAAGTCGGCATGACCGGCGACGATGCTGGCGCGAACCGTGGCCAGCTGGCCCAGGCCCGAAATGATGTGTTCGACGGCCGATTGGCCCACCTCGGCCGCCAGACGGCTCTCCACGCGGCCTTCCAGAGAGGTTTGGACAAGGCGGCATACCTCGATCATGGCCTGGTCGATCGCATGTTCCGCCGTGCGGACCTGGCGTGCGACCCTGACCCCAACCTGCATATTTCTCATTGGTCGATCCTTCAGAATGATGTCCGCGTCAGCGGGCCCATTCGGGAGCGATCCGGTCGAAAAGGGCGGGAACCCCCATGCCTGCCGTCACGATCCCGAGGGCCAGCAGCAGGGCGACGACGGCGCCGGCGATCATGACCCCCAACCGTGCGCCGATCCCGCGAGGCGGGGACGGCAGAGGCCAGGACGGCAGGACTTCGGCGCTGTCGTCGACCGACCGTTCAGCCGACGCCGGGTCAACTGGCCCGGCATCGACCGGTTCGGAAATGAGTATCGACGCCTCTGAGTAGGCGATACTCAGTCGGCGCGCGGCCAGTTTTCGATCCGACACGCCCAGCTTGGCGTAGGCGCGGTGAAGGTGGTTGCCGACGGTGCGGGGCGATATGCCCAGGCGCGCGGCGATCTCCTTATCCTCCAGCCCCTGACCGGCCAGATGGACACATTCGATCTCTCTCGTGGTCAGGCTGTCAGGCATCGGATCCCCCCGCGTGGTGTTTACCGTATTTCTCGCAGGTGTCAGCCGCCTATGATTAGGGTCCGAAGGATGTCCAACGGCGCAGACACGTCGTCAGATCACTTGAACATATAAGCATATCTTTATATGTCTGTCGGCCTGACACAGACAGGAGCCACCCTTGGCCGCTCGTTCCTCCTTCCTCTTCACCTCGGAAAGCGTTTCCGAGGGCCACCCCGACAAGGTCGCGGACCGCATCTCCGACACGGTCGTCGACGCCTTCCTGGCCAAGGATCCCGAGGCGCGCGTGGCGTGCGAGACCCTGGTCACGACCCAGCGCATCGTGCTGGCCGGCGAGGTCCGCGCCACCCACCCGGGCGCCACCAAGGAAGAGAACGAAGCCTTCACCCAGAGCATCATCGACAGCCTGGAGCCGCTGGTCCGCGCGGCGGTCAAGGACATCGGCTACGAGCAGGACGGCTTCCACTGGGAGACGGCGGAATACGCCTGCTACCTGCACGCCCAGTCGGCCGACATCGCCGTCGGCGTCGACTCGACCAACGAGAAGGACGAGGGCGCGGGCGATCAGGGGATCATGTTCGGCTATGCCTCTAACGAGACGCCCGAGCTGATGCCGGCGACCCTGCAATACAGCCACAACATCCTGAAGCGCCTGGCCGAGGTGCGCCACGCCGGCGGTTCGCAGCTGGAGCCCGACGCCAAGAGCCAGGTCACGATCGAATACCAGGACGGCAAGCCGGTTCGCGCGACGTCCATCGTCCTGTCGACCCAGCACGCCAAGGGTCTCAGCTCCGAACAGGTCGCCGAGATCGTCAAGCCCTACATCCTCGAAGTGCTGCCGGAAGGCTTCACCGACGAGAACACCGTCTGGCACATCAATCCGACCGGCATCTTCGAGATCGGCGGGCCTGACGGCGACGCCGGCCTGACCGGGCGCAAGATCATCGTCGACACCTACGGCGGCGCGGCGCCGCATGGCGGCGGGGCCTTCTCGGGCAAGGACCCGACCAAGGTGGACCGTTCGGCCGCCTACGCCTGCCGCTACCTGGCCAAGAACGTGGTCGCCGCCGGTCTGGCCGACCGCTGCACCATCCAGATCTCCTACGCCATCGGCGTGGCCAAGCCCCAGTCGATCCACGTCGATCTGCACGGCACCGGCAAGATTTCGGAAGCGGTGCTGGAAGACAAAATCCTGGACCTGATCGGCGGCGCGACGCCGCGTGCGATCCGTCAGCATCTGGGCCTGAACAAGCCGATCTACGCCCGCACCACGGCCTATGGCCACTTCGGCCGCGAGCCGGATGCGGACGGCGGTTTCAGCTGGGAAAAGACCGATCTGGTCGATCAGCTCAAGGCGCTGGTCTAAACCGAGGTCAGGCGGCCTGGTCGTCGACGATCAGGCCGCGCACGCCCGTCAGATTGGCGTCGGTGAGATCGATCTGGCGCGTCTGGGCGCCGTGCAGGATCGCCCGGCCCAGGTCGGCGCCGACCAGCATCGCGCGTTTCAGATCGGCGCCCGACAGGTCGGCGCCGCGCAGGACCGCCCCGGTCAGATCGGCCGGCATCAACCGATCCGCTGCGATCAGAAGCGGCCCCAACTGCGCCTCGCGCAGGTCCGCCCCATTCAGCCGCGCGCCCTTCAGACGCGCCCCGCGCAGATCGGCCCGACGCAGCCGGGCGGACCTCAGGTCGGCGTTTTCGAGCTGGGCGCCCTGCAGCTGCACTCCTTCCATGTCCAGGCCATAAAAGACCGCCCCCTTGGCCGACAGGGCGGTCAGGTTCAGTCCGGTGATGGATTTCAGCGGACGCAGATCGACCCCGTCGAAGACGGACGGCTGCCCCTCCGCCCCGCCCGTCTCGCACCAGCGGGCGTGTTCGCGCAGCATTTCGGCCGCCGGCATCCGATCCACGGACTCGCAGGCCGAACGATTGTCCGTCAGCGCGCCCTGCATGTCCGCCCCGTCGGCGCGCCACAGGGTCGTCTTGCAGCCGACCAGGATGGCGTCGCGCAGGTCGGCGCCCGACAGGTCCGCCCCCGACAGGTCCGCCCCGGCCAGGTCCGCGCCCCGGAAATCGGCCTGTTTCAGATTGGCCCGAACCAGTTTGCAGTCCTTCATCACCGCGCCGGAGAAGTCGGCCCGCATGGCGATGACGCCCGACATCTTGGAACGCTGCAGATTGGCCCCGGCCAGACAGGCGCCGTTGGCCTCCGTCTCGTCGCGATGACGCGGCTCGATGACCTTGAAGCCCAGTTTGGCGTCGGCGGCGGCGATCGTGCCTTCGCGCAGGTCCGCCTCGAACATGTCGGCGCCGGACAGGTCCGCGCCGCGCAGGCAGGCGCCGCGCAGGTCGGCGCGCCGCAGGCTGGCCTCGGCCAGAATGGCGTCCTGCATGTCCGCGCCGAAAAAGTTGGCGTTGTCCAGCTTGGCGCCCGTCAGGTCGCAGCCTTCCAGACAGGCGGCGGCGAAATCGGCGTCGGCCAGATTGCGGCCCTTCAGGCTGAGGCCCGACAGGTCCATCCAGGCGAAGACCGCGCGGGCGCCGCCGGGTCGGGCCTGGAACAGCCGGTCGTGTCGCGCGCAGACCACGTCCAGTTCCGCCTGCGTCAGGCGTCGTCTCACCAGGGGTTCCGCAGCCAGGGCCATCGGATCACCCTATCGGCTGTCGCTTAAGAAGCCTTGAACGCCGTCGACAGCCTCGCGGGCTGGCTCAGACCGTCAGCAGGCCCTGCTCGGCCAGGACGTCGGCCAGCTCGCCGGGGCCGGTCCACAGACGGGTGTAGCCCGCCTCGCCCAGGCGCTTCAGCTCCGTCACCAGATCGGCCTTGGGCGAGGCGACGAAGCGGCCGTCGAAGCCGACGCCGTCCGAACTGACCCGCACCATCGGCCGGCCGGTCTCCAGCCGGTGCAGGAAGCCCTCGCACAGAGCCTCGCCCTCTTCGCACATCAGGCCGGTCTCGACGGTCAGGCCCTGCGCGCGCAGACGCTCGGTGCCGCGTCCGGCGGCGAAGGGCGAAGGGTCCAGGCAGGCGATCACGACCCGCGCCACCCCCGCCTCGGTCAGGAAGTGGGCGCAGGACTTGCGGCCCGACGAACGGGCGCCGCACGGCTCCAGCGTGACATAGACGGTGGAGCCCGCCACCTCGGCCCCGCCCGCGGGCACGGCCTGCTCCTCGGCATGGGGGCGGCCGCCCGGCGCCGTGGCGGCCTGTGCGATCACGCGGCCGTCCTTGACGATGACGCAGCCGACGGCGGGATTGGGCCAGGTCTCGCCCATGCGGCCGGTCGCCAGGGCGATGGCCTGGGCCATGAAGCCCCGGTCGGCGTCGCTCCAGCTCATGACGCCTCGGGCAGGGCTTCGGCCCGGTCGGCGTCCAGATAGCGCGCGGCCGTCGGCTTCAGCGCGGCGTCCAGGTCGATCTCCAGCGGATTGCCGGTCGGGATCTCGACACCGACGATCCGGTCGTCCGGCACGCCGAACAGCAGTTTGACGATGGCGCGCAGCGAATTGCCGTGGGCGGCGATCAGCACGTCCTCGCCCGCCTTCAGGCGCGGCGCAATCTCGGCGTCCCAATAGGGTTTCACCCGGTCCAGCGTGGTCTTCAGGCTCTCGGTGTCGGGGATGGCCTTGCCGGCGTAGCGGGGATCGGCGTTGAAATCGAACTCTCCGCCCGGCGCCAGCGGCGGGGGCGGCACGTCATAGCTGCGGCGCCAGACCCTGACCTGATCCTCGCCGTGCTTCTCGGCCGTTTCGGCCTTGTTCAGCCCCGTCAGGCCGCCGTAGTGGCGCTCGTTCAGGCGCCAGTCCTCGATCACCGGCAGATCGGTCAGGCCCGCCGCCTGCAGGGCCAGGGCGCCGGTGCGTTTGGCGCGCGTCAGGACCGAGGTGAACATGACGGCCGGCTTGAACCCGGCCTGGGCGATCAACTCCCCGCCGCGCCGCGCCTGGGCCTCGCCCTCGGCCGTCAGATCGACATCGACCCAGCCGGTGAAGCGGTTTTCGAGATTCCATTGGCTCTGGCCGTGGCGGAGCAGGATCAGGCGCGGCATTCGGTCGGTCCTTGGGCGTCGGTCTGGCAGGCAGACGGGTC
The DNA here is from genome assembly GCF_002434505.1 of Brevundimonas sp. UBA6550. Classification (GTDB taxonomy): domain Bacteria; phylum Pseudomonadota; class Alphaproteobacteria; order Caulobacterales; family Caulobacteraceae; genus Brevundimonas. The sequence goes on along the minus strand of NZ_DJKE01000006.1, from coordinate 320,051 downwards.
CCCTGCGGGGTAGGCCGCCGTCAGAAATCGGTCAAGGTTCGGCGACGTTAACGCCCTGCCCCGCCGTCCTTGCCGCCATGCCCGCGCGGGCGTAACCAAGGAGCCATGTCCGACCGCATCTTCTTCGCCCTGGCCTTCGGCGCCGCCGCCGTCATGATCGCGGTCGCCTTCGTCTGGCCCTAGGGCGGCCCGCCTGCGTCAGAACAGGATCTTGCGCAGATTGATGCGGAAGACGCGGCCCTGCGGGTCAAGATAGTCCGACTGATAGTTGACCGGGGTCGAGCCGTCGCTGCTGGTCACGGAAATCCGGTCGTCGAAGATGTTCTGCACGCCGAAGCCGATGCGCGTGCCCTTCAGGATCGGGAACCGCTCCACCCAGGCCTTGCGCTGGGTCAGGTCGGCGAAGGCGAACAGATTGACCGTGGTGCGCCCCGAGAAGTCCAGATCGGGCGATCCCAGCGCATCGCCGTTGACCGTCGTGCCCGAGCGCCAATTGGCGTTGACGAAGGCGCCCAGGCCGTTTCTGAACAGACCCGTCTGCAACTGAACCTCGTGCCGGGACTGGCCGCCCGAGCCGGAGATGGAATCGCCGTTCAGCAGGTCCAGCGGCGCCAGGCCGTCGCGGATCGTCACCTCGTCCTGAACCCGCCAGGTGTGGGTCAGCGACAGGTTGAACATCCCCTGCCCCGGCTGCATGCCTGGGCCACGCGAACCGCGCATCCGTCCGCCCGGTCCGCCAGGGCCGCGCGGGCCGCCGGGACCGGGGCCCATCATCATGCCAGCCCCGGGACCGCCCGGACCGCCCGGTCCACGTCCCGCCAGCGACGGGTCGGCCTTGCCGAACGGACGCGAGAAGTTGAAGCCCCACTGAACGTCCTGCTGCTCGCGCTTGAAGAAGTTCAGCGGGCGGGCGTCGATGGAGACCAGATCGCCGTTCGCATCGCGCACGAACCGATCCGGCAGGGCCGCTTCCAGGTCGGGGGTTATGGCGGGGAAGCTGGCGATCTCGTTATCCGCCTCGGTGCGGGTGTAGGCCAGGTTCAGGCGGAAGTCCTTGTCCGACACCGGCTGCCAGTTGACGCCCAGTTTCAGGATGCGCCGATCCTCGGCCTTCAGATTGGGATCGCCGCCGGTGATCTGGGTGATCTCGACCGTCTGGTTGGTGTTGAAGTCGAACACCGGCGTATTGGGGGTGGCGACGGTCGGATCGTTCAGTTGCTGAACGGTGGGGGCCTTGCCCTCGTCTGAATAATTGGCCGACAGCGACAGGCGCTGGACCGGCGACCAGTTCAGACCGGCCCCGACCGATGAGACGCCGCCGAAATCGGACAGTTCCTGATAGGCCAGGTTCAGATTGGCCGACAGGTCGCCGATCTTGGGCAGGACGCCGCGATCGACGTTGGAGATCGGCAGGTCGAAGTTGGCCTGGACGCTGCCCGAATTGCGCGATTGCGACCGATCGATGGAGACGCCGCCGCGCACGCTTTCGGAATCCAGCGACTGATAGCCGGCGCCGACCTTGAAGGTCGAAGTGACCTCGCCCGCCGGCAGTTCGAACGGCCGGCCGTTCAGCACCAGCTCGCCGGTCGCCGTCTGGGCCGTCGAATGGGCGGTGTCGCGCGCCCGCTCCGTCACCCGGCCGCCGATGTCGCCGAAGGGATTGACCGACGGGTCGTTGGCCGTGATCGCCGCCTGCAACGCCGCCGCGTCCAGGCCGCGCCCGGTGGAGGTGTCGGTCGTGACCCGGTTGTAGTCGCCCGTCGCCGTCCAGCGCCAATCGCCCAAATAGCCGTCGAACACCGTGCCCAGACCTATCGTGCGGGTATCGGTCTGGCGCGTCAGGGCGTCGGGCCGGTCGACGTAGCGATACAGCAGCACGTCGTCGCCGAACGGCGAGAAGGGGTTGGCCGACGGCAGGGTCAGGGTGACGCCCGGCAGGCCCAGATAGCTGAAGCTGCTGGAATCCTCCAGGCTGCCGCTCAGGGTCATGCCGACCTTGTCGTTCAGGTCGTGCTTGTAGGTCCCCGCGATGGAGGCCTGGTCGGTCTGGGGCAGCAGGGTGCGATAGGCGTTCAGGTCTCCCGTATTCGCCACGCCCGCCGTCGAGACGAAATCGGACAGGGTCGGCGCGCCGGTCGCGGCCGAGACGGGAACGCCCGCCACATAGACCGTCGATCCCGCCAGGGCCGACAGGGCGGGATCAATCCCGGTGTTGGCCGGATTGACCTGGCCTGCCCGAGGGATGCCGCCCAGGCCCGTGATATTGCCCCGGCCGTCGAACAGGACGCCCGAGGCGGTGCGGTCGATGTTGCGCTCGGTCTCGAACAGGGTGTTGGAGGTCGTGCCGTTGATGTCCAGCGACCAGCGGTCCGACCCGGCGATGCGCAGGACGTTGTTCTCGCTGGCGGTCGTGGTGCGGCCGCCCTGCTCGGGCCGGCTGACGTTGACCGAGGCGGTCAGGGACTTGAAGTCCGCCTTCAAGACGATGTTCACCACCCGCTGATTGGCGCTGTAGCCATAGGACAGCGCCGTCTCTTCCGGCAGGACGTCGAAACGCTCGATGGCCTCGGGCGGAATGCCCCGGATTTCACGAAAGCCCGAGATGCGCCGCCCATTGACCAGAAAGACCGGAGAGCCGCCGCGCGCGCTGCGGGTCTGGGCCTCCAGCAGCGTCACCAACTCGCCGATGTTGGTCGCGCCGAACGCCTGGATCTGGGCGGCGTCGTAGGAGACGATCGGCTCCTGCCCGCCCAGGGCCACGCCGCGCCGCGCCGCCGTGACCTCGACGTCGGGAAGAACCACCGTCGCCGCATCCTGCTGGGACGCAGGCGTGGCGGTCTGCGGCAGCGCCTGCACGACAGCCGGCTCGGCGGCGGGCTGAACGGCGGCGGGGGCCAGCGCGAGGAGCAGAAGCGCGGTCTGGGTCATTGAACGATGATCCGGGAGATGATGTCAGCCCCTTGGAGGACGGGACAAACATGGCCGTAAAACGACACAATTCATGAAGAAAGAGAAAGCGTTGCGCGTTTCCAACAGGGCTGAAAAACCTGCGACGGAAAGGGCGATCCGGCGCGTTGAAGACAATCGGGGTGCGTCCGGGACGCGACCCGAAAGGCGCCAGGCTCTCCGCCGCGCCGTCCAACCGCAGAGTCGATCAGGGAAGACTCCGCGTTGACCGCCTCCGGGCTTTCGGCTATAGGCCCGCCCTCTTGAGATTTCCGCGCCGTGGACGTGTGCTCCGCGGCGTTTTCCGTTCGAAGGTTTGACATGGCCAACAACCCCGGCGCCCGCAAGGCGATCCGCAAGATCGAAGCGCGTACCGAAGTGAACAAGGCGCGCCGTTCGCGCGTCCGCACCTATCTGCGCAAGTTCCAGGAAGCCCTGGCCGGCGGCGACGCCGCCGTCGCCAAGACGGCCTTCGTGGAGGCCCAGTCCGAACTGATGCGCGCCGTCTCCAAGGGCGTCGTTCACAAGAACACGGGCTCGCGCAAGGTGTCGCGTCTCGCCGCCCAGCTGAAGAAGCTGTCGGCCGCCTGAGCCAAAATTAATCCCACAGCGGACGGAACAGCTGTCGCTGTTTCGTTACGGGATTATCAAGCGATTACAACGGCGAAGAAGCATCTGCTTCTTCGCCGTTTTGCGTTTGGCCGCTAAGCCTCATTAAGGCTGAACCGCGGTCGTCGAGCGCCGATCCCGCGAAAATTCCAAGCGGGAACAGGGGTTGACGGAGTCAAACAATTTAACTGCGAATCGACCAACGAATCAGCGTTGACCCACCCGGCTCGCGGCGTAAGTTTTGGCCTCTAACGCACTTCCATCCCAATACGGATGAAGACAGCGCGGGACTTCAGTTTCGCGTTGGCGGGAGATGTCTGTCCAGGAGCTCGGCCCCGTCCGAAAAGCATCGCTTTTCGGCGCAGGAGAAGTCGTCCCTGAACCATCGCCCTGAAGCGCGGAAGGTCGGATTGGTTTTGGAGCGGCGGGCAAGATGGTTGGGGGCGCAACGGCGATGGCGGGCGGAACGAAGACGTCGGGACTGACGGACCCGGACCGCATCTGGAGCGAGGCCTCGTTGCGTCTGCGCGCCGAGATCGGCGACGGTCCCTTCTCGTCCTACATCGCCCCTTCGGCCGTGCGCCTGGACAACGCCGGCGGCCTGATCCTGGTCACCCCCACCGCCTACGCCCGGGACTGGGTGCGCAAGAACGCCCTGCGCCGCATGAACGAGCTGTGGCTGGGCCTGGACGGCCTTTCGCGCCGGCTCGAGGTGCGCTGCCGCGCCGAGGTGGGGTCGGCCCCGCCGGCCTCGGCCGTGCTGCCCGGCGCCGGCAATGTGGTGGACGCCACGCCGCGCCTGGCCGCCTTCGCCGCGCCCCAGGCCGCCGCCCCCATCAGCGCGGACGGCGCCCGCGCGGTGCGCGCCGCCGGACTGCAGGACCGCCTGACCTTCGACAGCTTCATCGAGGGCCAAGGCAACGCCTTCGCCCTGGCCATCGCCAAACAGGTCGCCAGCTGGGCCGACGGCCATTTCAACCCGGTCTTCTTCTGCGGCCCCTATGGCTACGGCAAGACCCATCTGCTGAACGCCATCGCCTGGGAGGCCCAGCGCCTGCGGCCCCAGGCCAAGGTCGTCTATCTGACCGCCGAACGCTTCCTGTCCACCTTCGTCAAGGCGATGCAGGACCGTTCGACCGCCGCCTTCAAGGAAAGCCTGCGCTCGGCCGACATGCTGCTGCTGGACGACGTGCAGTTCGTGGGCGGCAAGACAAGCACCCAGGAAGAACTGCTCTCGACCCTGACCGCCCTGATCGAGGACGGCAAACGCATCGTCTTCTCGGCCGACCGCGCGCCGATGGCCCTGACCGAGGTCGAGCCGCGCCTGCGCAGCCACCTGGCCGCCGGCCTGACCTGCCCGGTCGAGGCGGGGGACCGCGAGCTGAAGATCGCCGTGGCCCAGAACCGCCTCAAGGCCCTGTCGGCCCTCGGCGTCGTCCAGGGCGAGGCCGCGCCCGAGGTCCTGGCCCAGCTGGTGGATCGCACCCCCGGCTCGATGCGCGAGCTGGAGGGCGCCGTGAACACCCTGGCCGCCGCCGCCGGCGCGCGCCTGTCGTCCGTTTCGGTGGATGAGGCCTCGACCCTGCTGGGCATGGCCATGCGCGGCGGGCCCGAGCGCCGCATCACCGTCGACGAGATCCAGAAGACGGTCGCCGACCATTTCAACATGAAACAGGCCGACCTGCTCAGCGAACGCCGCACCCGTTCGGTCGCCCGCCCGCGCCAGATCGCCATGTATCTGTGCAAACAGCACACGACCCGTTCCTATCCCGACATCGGCCGTCGCTTCGGCGGGCGCGATCACACCACGGTCCTGCACGGCGTGCGCAAGATCGAGGAACTGATGCCGCAGGACGACCAGATCGCCCGCGATGTCGAGGCCCTGACGCGCAAGCTGCGGGGCTGATTTCCAGGCGCGTGGGGTCAGCGGCGGGCGACGCGGGAACGGAAACCCCCTCGTCCTGCCGATTTGCCCCCAATATCCACTTGCTGCTCGCCACTAACCCCTCGCCGCTTCCTTGCAGCCTGCGCCCAATCCGCTAGTGTCCCAGGTCACTTAACCGCGGCCCTTCCAACGAGGGCCGCGCCGGGCGAGACGACATGCAGCTGACCATCGAACGATCCGCGCTCCTGAAGGCCCTGGGCCACGTGCAGAGCGTCGTTGAACGTCGAAACACCATTCCGATCCTGTCCAATGTGCTGCTGAGCGCAGGTCGGGATCGTCTGGCCTTCGCCGCCACCGATCTGGACATGGAGATGGTGGACGAGGCCGAGGCCCAGGTGCAGGTGGAGGGCCAGATCACCGCCCCCGCCCACACCCTGTATGAAATCGTGCGAAAACTGCCGGAAGGCGCCGAGGTCTCGCTGCTCTATTCGGGCGACGATCCGCGTCTGGTCGTCTCGGCCGGGCGGTCGCGCTTCAACCTGCCGGTCCTGCCGGCGGGCGACTTCCCCGTCATGTCCACCGACAGCGCCGGCGCGTCCTACGTCCTGCCCAAGGAGGACCTGGCCCGCCTGATCGACAAGACCCGGTTCGCCGTCTCGACCGAAGAGACGCGCTATTATCTGAACGGCCTTTATCTGCACACGGTCGCCGAACAGGGCATCCCCCTGTTGCGCGCCGTCGCCACCGACGGACACCGGCTGGCCCTGGCCGAGACCCCGGCGCCGGAAGGGGCGGCGGGCGGCCCCGGCGTCATCGTGCCGCGCAAGACCGTCGATCAGGTCCGCCGCCTGCTGGACGACGCCGGCGGCCCCGTCGAGGTCCAGGTCTCGGCCCAGAAGATCCGCTTCCAGATGGGCGAGGCCTCCCTGACCTCCAAGGTCATCGACGGCGCCTTCCCCGACTATCTGCGCGTCATCCCGCGCGGCAACGACAAACAGGCCGACATCGACAACGCCCTGTTCGCCAAGGCCGTCGACCGCGTGGCCACCATCTCGGCGGAAAAGAGCCGCTCCGTGAAGCTGGCCTTCGACAACGACCGGGTGAAGCTGACGGTGCGCAACATGGAGGCCGGCCAGGCCGAGGAAGAGGTCGAGATCGGCTATTCCGACGAACCGTTCGAGATCGGCTTCAACGCCCGCTATCTTCTGGACGTCGCCGGCCAGATCACCGGCGAGAACGCCGCCTTCCGCTTCGCCGACCCGGCCAGCCCGACCCTGGTGCTCGATCCGGGTGATCCGGGCGTGCAGTATGTGCTGATGCCGCTGCGGGTTTAGGTCCAGTTTCGTCCGATCATCCCGGCGAAAGCCGGGACCCAGTTCTTTCGTGTCGCATCGGAGGCTGGCGTTGGCGTTCTACACCTACATCCTCGCAAGTCGTCGCAATGGAACGCTGTGCACGGGATCGACGGACGATCTGATCAAGCGGGTCGCCGAACATCGGGACAAGCTGCGCGCAGGCTTCACCAGGAAATACGGCGTGGCCATGCTGGTATGGTACGAAATCCATGAGACGCGCGAAGCGGCCTTCAGACGCGAACGCCAGATCAAGGAATGGAAACGGGTCTGGAAGCTGGAAGTGATCGAGCGCAAGAACCCGGCATGGGCGGATCTGTTTCCAACATTGCTCGGTTAGATCGTGCTGAGCGAAAGCACTGGGTCCCGGCTTTCGCCGGGATGAGCGGAACACCTTGATCACCTCCCTCACCCTCACCGACTTCCGCTCCTATGCGGGCGCGCGGCTGGAGATGACCTCCGGCCCCGTCGTGCTGCATGGGCCGAACGGGGCGGGAAAGACCAATCTCCTGGAGGCGATCAGCCTGTTGACCCCGGGCAAGGGGCTGCGCGGCGCGACCGCCGCCGAGATGGGGCGGCGCGAGCCGGGCGAAGCGACCGGCCGCGCCTGGGCCGTCATGGTCGAACTGGACGACGAGACGCGGCTGGGCACCGGCGTCCAGGCGGCGGGCGCGGCGCGGCGCATCGTCCGCATCGACGGAGAGACGGCCCAGCCCGGCCGGCTGCTGGACTATCTGCGTCCCGTCTGGGCCACGCCCGAGCAGGACCGGCTGTTCTCGGACGCGCGGGCCGAACGGCTGAAGTTCTTCGACCGGCTGGTCTTCGCCGCCGATCCCGACCATGCCGCCAGCGTCTCGGCCTATGACAAGGCGCTGCGCGAGCGGCTGCGACTGTTGAACGACGCTGCGGACGGACGTGAGGCCGATCCCGTCTGGCTGGACGCGCTGGAGGCCCGTCTTGGCGAGGCCGGCGCGCGGGCCGCCATCGCCCGCGTCGCGGCCCTGCATTCCCTGCAAGCCGCCATCGACGGGCGCGGCGACCGCCCCTTCCCCCAGGCGGACCTGGGCTTGGACGGTCCCGCCGAACAGATGGCCGAGGCTGGCGCGGAAGAGGACGAGATCGCCGCCGTCCTGCGCGGCGGTCTGGCCAAGGCGCGCACCCGCGACGGCGCCGCCGGCCGCTCCCTCTACGGACCCCACCGCACCGACCTGACGGCCATCCACCGCGAGAAGCGGCGTCTCGCCGCCGAGGGTTCGTCGGGCGAGCAGAAGGCCCTGGTGCTGAACCTGATCCTGGCCCAGATCGCACGTCTGTCTGATCAGTCGGCTCGCCCGATCCTGCTGCTGGACGAGGCCCCCGCTCATCTGGACGAACGCCGCCGCGCCGCCCTGTTCGACGAGATCGTCGCCCTCGATCTCCAGGCTTTCATGACCGGCACCGAACGCGACCTGTTCGCCGGTCTTGAAGGTCGCGCGCAGTTCGTCCGTGTCACAGGCGGCGCGCTGGAACGCGATTAGTTTGCCATTTTTTGCCATTGGCGTATCGTTCGCCGCATGGCCACAATAAACATCTCACTGCCGGATGCGCTGAAGACCTTCATTGACGACCAGGTCAGCGACCAGGGTTTCGGCACCAGCAGCGAATACATCCGCGCCCTTGTCCGTCAGGACCAGCAAAAGAAGCGCATCCGCGACATGTTGCTGGAGGGGCGTAACTCTGGCCCCGGCGTTCTGGTCGATGACGCCTATTGGGAGCGCCAGCGCGAACGCATACGCCAGTTCGAGCACAAGAAATCGGCGTGACCGGCAAGGCGATCCGGCTACGACCAGCTGCGATCGGCGATCATGAAGGCGTCGTGGACTATTACCTCGAACAGTCAGGCGCAAAGCTGGCGACAAGATTTTCCGCCGCGTTGAAAAGCGCTTTCGAGCGGATTGGGCGCAATCCGGGCGTGGGCTCCCGTCTGGTTGGAGACGATTGCGGCCTGCCGGGCCTGCGGACCTGGCCGATCCCGAACTTTCCCTATCTGGTCTGCTATTTCGATATGCCGGACTACATAGATGTATGGCGAATTCTGCACGGTGCGCGCGACCTCGACGCCGTGTTGGCGGATCGTCCATGGGACGCGGACCAAGAGTAGTCTTTCCCTCGCTTTTTCGCCGAAATTTCCTATATGTTGCGGGCTTCGGTGCGGTGCGATCCCGCCGTCGATTCGAACGCCGGGCACGGCGTTTTCTCCCCGTCCCGGTCGGGACTTCAGAGCCAACGATTTCATGACCGATCCGATTGCCGACATGCCCGAATACGGCGCCGATTCCATCAAGGTTCTCAAAGGCCTGGATGCGGTGCGCAAACGGCCGGGCATGTATATCGGCGACACCGACGACGGCTCGGGCCTGCACCACATGGTCTATGAGGTGGTGGACAACGCCATCGACGAGGCCCTGGCCGGCCATGCCGATCTGGTCCAGGTCATTTTGAACGCCGACGGTTCGGTCACCGTGACCGACAACGGGCGCGGCATTCCCACCGACATCCACGCCGAGGAAGGCGTGTCGGCGGCCGAGGTCATCATGACCCAGCTGCACGCGGGCGGTAAGTTCGACCAGAACTCCTACAAGGTCTCCGGCGGTCTGCACGGCGTGGGCGTGTCGGTGGTCAACGCCCTGTCCGACTGGCTGCAGCTGAAGATCTATCGCGACGGCAAGCAGCACGAAATGCGCTTTGAACGCGGCGACACGGCCAAGTCGCTGGAAGTCACCGGCGTCGCTCCGATCCGCGAGGACACGGGCAAGCCGCTGAGCGGCACCGAGGTCACCTTCTATCCGTCCGTCACGACTTTCAGCCACATCGACTTCGACCTGAAGACGCTGGAACACCGGCTGCGCGAACTGGCCTTCCTGAACTCGGGCGTGGTCATCCGCCTGGCCGACATGCGTCACGCCGAACCCATCGAAATGACGCTGCACTACGAGGGCGGGGTCGAGGCCTTCGTGCGCCACCTCGACAAGTCCAAGACGCCGATCCTGAAGGACGTCATCGTCATTCGCGGCAAGAAGGACGGGATCGAACTGGACCTGGCCCTGTGGTGGAACGACAGCTACCACGAGACCATGCTGTGCTTCACCAACAACATCCCGCAACGGGATGGGGGCACCCACCTGTCGGCCTTCCGCGCCAGCCTGACGCGCGTCATGGGCGGCTATATCGAAAGCTCCGGCCTGGCCAAGAAGGAGAAGGTCGCCCCGACCGGCGAGGACGCCCGTGAAGGCCTGACCTGCGTCCTGTCGGTCAAGGTGCCGGACCCCAAGTTCAGCTCCCAGACCAAGGACAAGCTGGTCTCGTCCGAGGTGCGCCCGGCGGTCGAGAACCTGTGTTCGGAAGGTCTGGCCACCTGGTTCGAGGAACACCCGGTCGAGGCCAAGATGATCGTCTCCAAGATCATCGAAGCCGCCTCGGCCCGTGAAGCCGCCCGCAAGGCGCGGGACCTGACGCGGCGCAAGTCGGCGCTGGAGATCAGCAGCCTGCCCGGCAAGCTGGCCGACTGTCAGGAACGCGATCCCGCCAAGTCCGAACTGTTCATCGTCGAGGGCGATTCCGCCGGCGGCTCGGCCAAACAGGCGCGCAACCGCGAGAACCAGGCCGTCCTGCCCCTGCGCGGCAAGATCCTGAACGTCGAACGCGCGCGCTTTGACCGGATGCTGTCGTCGGACCTGATCGGCACCCTGATCCTGGCGCTGGGCACCGGCATAGGCCGCGACGACTTCAACGCCGACAAGCTGCGCTATCACAAGATCATCCTGATGGCGGACGCCGACGTCGACGGCGCCCACATCCGCACCCTGCTGCTGACCTTCTTCTATCGCCAGATGCCCGAGCTGATCGAGCGGGGCCACGTCTATATCGCCCAGCCGCCGCTCTATAAGGTCGCCAAGGGCAAGCAGAGCCGATACCTCAAGGATCAGGCCGAGATGGACGCCTATCTGATCGAGGAAGGCTCGTCCGAGGCCGAACTGGACCTGTCCACCGGCGAGCGCCGCCTGGGCCTGGACCTGCAATCCCTGGTGCGCGAGGCCAAGGCGTTCAAGGCCGGCGTGGATCGCCTCAGCCAGCGCGCGCCCGCCTTCGCCATCGAACAGGCGGCCCTGGCCGGTCTGTTCGCCGACGACGCCGACATGGCCGCCGCCTCGGCCGCTGCCGCCGCGCGCCTGAACCTCTATGCTGAAGAGGGCGACGGGGAATGGACGGGCGCCCCGGGCGAACAGGGCGCCGTGGTCTTCACCCGCACCCGTCGCGCGGTGCAGGAGACGATCGTGCTGGAGGAAACCCTGGTCCGCTCGCTGGACGCCCGGCGTCTGGCCGAACGCGCCGCCGCCTTCGACGGCGTCTTCTCAGCCCCCGCCGTCTATCGCCGCAAGGACAAGTCCACCGACATCCGCGGCCCGCTGGACCTGCTGAACGCCGTGCTGGACGCGGGCAAGAAGGGCCTGTCGATCCAGCGCTACAAGGGTCTGGGCGAGATGAACCCCGAGCAGTTGTGGGAGACGACGCTGGACGTCAACGCCCGCACCCTGCTGCAGGTCTCGGTCGAACACGAGGAAGACGCCAACGACCTGTTCGCCAAGCTGATGGGCGACGTGGTCGAGCCCCGCCGCGAGTTCATCCAGGAAAACGCCCTGGACGCCGCCGTCGACGTCTGACGTCGAAAGCGGCGGCGTCGAGCGCGATGCGGCCTATTGGCCGCGTCCGGCGGCGATGAAGGCGGCGATGGTGGGGAAGCGGGTGGCTTGGGGCCGCATTTCCTCGCAGGCGAAGGACTTGATGGCGCCGTAGATGCCGCCGGCCGGGGTCGCCTCCCACGGGGTGTCCTCCGAATAGCGGTCGGTTTCCCCGCCGTCCTTGCCGTAGGTCACGGTCGCGCCCGAGCGCGACTGACCGTCCGAGCAGCGCACCATCACCTCTTCGGTCTCATGGCCGAGGTCCGTGGGTTCGCCCCGCGCATGGACGCGCGCCATCTTGGTGGCGACCACGCCGTCGACCGGCGTCAAGGCGTCGATGTCCACCAGATAGACGACGGCGTCGCTGCGCGAGAAGGCCGCCCAGCTTTCCGCCGCCGCCGGCGACGCCAGGCCGAACAGCCCCAGTCCGACCGCCGACGCGGCGGCCGTGATGTTTATCGCTTTGATCATCCTCTTCCCTCCCCAGGCAAGGCGATCATTTCATACCTGGACGCGGCGAATTTCAATCGTCGTCGCGCGGTTTTCCGCGGGCGGGATCAGGGGCGGTCGCGCGACGGCAGGGCGGCGATCTGGTCCGCCGTCAGCTGGCGAAGGACGCGCACGCGGCACGGTTCCGGCCCCGTCGTCGGGCTGCGCAACCGGGCCTGGTCGCCGACGCACAGGCGGCTGGTTGCACCCAGCGGCTCCAGGGCGATGGACACGGCCTGGGGCAGGTCGCGGCACACGGTGGCGTCGATCTGGAACACCTCCGTCGCCGAGGTGCGGACATACAGGGTCTGTTCGTTGGGCGCGGTGAAGTTGCGCACCAGATTGGGCCGGAAACAGGGATTGGCGGCGGCGCGCGTGGCGGACGGCGACAGGCCGGACCCGGCCGGGGCGCAGGCGGCCAGCGCCAGAACAGCGGATGAGACGAGGACAAGGCGCAGCATGATGGTCTCCTGACAGCCCCCGCCTCAACCCTCTCGCCGGGGAGCGCCGGGCGCAAGCGAATTCGACGACGCGGCCGGGCGGCGGGGCGCGACCCGCTCGGCCAGGTCGCGCGGCAGGGGCGACGGCCGGTTCAGGATCGACGCCGCCAGATGCTCGCCCAACAGGGGCGCGACGCAGAAGCCGCGCGATCCCAGACCGCCGAGAATATAGAGGCCCTCGTCCAGGGCGCCGGCCAGCGGCAGGCGATCTTGCGTTGTGGCCCGGACGGCGGCCCGGCTGCGCGCCACGCCAGCGCAAGCCGCTCGATCCGCCAGGCCGGGCAGACGCGCCCGCAGGGTTTCCAGGTTGCGCGCGCTGTCGGCGGGGCGGGGCGCGACATCCACCTCGCTGCGATCATGGGTGGCGCCGTACAGGAAGCCTTCGCCGGTGGGGGCGACATAGCCGCCCCAGGCCATGGCCTGAATCGGCGTCGCATCCTCGATCCAGTCCGCCTGGCCGCGCACGGGCGACAGGCGCGGCGCGGCGTCATGATCGACCAGCAGGTCGGCGGCGCCCCAGCCGGCGGCGACCACCACGACATCGACCTGGGCCAGGACGGCGCCGGCGGCGTCCAGCAGGCGCCAGCCCTCCTCGCCGCGCGCGACCCGTGCGACCCTGGCAGCATGAATGTCCGCATCGGCCAGCCAGCCGGACAGGATGGCGTCCGGTCGAACCGTGCAGGCGTCGGCCATCATCAGCCCCCCTGCCCCGACCGCCTCGCCGGCCCTGGCGTCGGCTGTCTCGGCGTCCGGGATCGTCATGGCGCCGGCGGGCCAGATCGGCTGGTTCGCGATCTTTTCGAACCGGCCACGGTCGCGCGGCGTCTGAGGCAGTTGCAGCACCCCGTCGCCGACGATGGCGCCCGGCGTTTGCGCATAGAGCGCGCGCGCCCGCTCCAGCGCCTGGGCGTGGAGGGCCGCGATGCCCCCGTCGCCGGCGTCCAGGCGCGGCGTGACGAGGCCGGCGGGAAAGCCGGAGCCGCCGGCGCCCGGCCGATCGGCCTCGAACACCATGGCCTGCACGCCTTCCGCCCCCAAAGCGCGCACGACGGAGGCGCCGGCGATCCCCGCCCCGATCACGGCGACGCGCGGGCGGGTTTCGGCCTCGACCGGCGTCGGCAGGCGGGCCTCCAGCCGCTCGCGCTTGCGGCCATGGCCGGGGCGTTTGTCGACGACGAAGCCCTGCTCGGCCAGGCCGCGTCGCACAGCGCCGGCGACGGTGAAGGTGGCCAGTCGCGCGCCGGGCGCCGAGCGGGCGGCGATCAGCCCCATCACCTCCGGCGACCACATGCCGGGATTGAGGGCGGGCGAGAAACCGTCCAGGAACCAGGCGTCGGCCGCGCCCGACCATTGCGCCAAGGCCCAGGCCGCGTCGCCTATGGCCAGGTCCAGCACCGCATTGAAGTCCGGCAGGTCGATCCGGTGAAAGCCCGGCGTCGCCGCCGGCCAGGCGCCGATCAGGGCCTGGGCCGCATCCAACAGTTCGGGCCAGTTGGCCAGGGCGCGCGCCGCCTCCTCCGCCGTAAGCGGGAAGCCCTCGAACGAAAAGACGTGCAGTCGTCCGCCTGCGGGGCCGGACCGTCGCCACAGGTCCAGCAGGGCCGCGATGTTCAGCCCGGTGCCGAAGCCCAGTTCCGCGACCCTGAAGGCGGCCCGCCCGGCCCAGGCATCCGGCAGGCCGCAACCGTCCAGGAAAACCGCCCGCGTCTCGGCCAGCCCGTCTTCGCGCGAGAAATAGACATCGCCGAACCGGCCCGAGCGCGGCTCCCCCTCGTCGGTCCAGGTCAGTCGGGGCGAGGCGTCGTTGGGGTGCATGGCTGGGGCTTTAGCATTGTCGACCCCACAACGAAAAAGGGCCGCCTCCATCGGAAGCGGCCCCTTGTGCGGATTAACGTTCCGAGGATCAGTGGCCGGACGGCGCCGGAACCGGCTCCGGCGCGGGCGGCGTGGTCGGGGCCGCGCCCTCGACCGGCGGAGTCGCGGCGGGGGCGGCGGCGGCGTCGTTCTGAATGGCCTGGTTGGCGGCGGCTTCGGCGTCGCGCGCGGCCTGATCGACGGTCACGGCCGCCTCTTCGGCGCTGCCGGCGGCTTCGACCGCGTCGCTGGCGGGCACCTCGGCCTTCTTCTCGTTGGACGAGCCGCAGGCGGCGACGGCCAACAGGGCGGCCGATACGGCGATGAGGGCGGGCATACGCATGGAAGATCTCCGAACGGTTCGCGAGGCGGCGCGCCTCTGATCCCCGACGATAGGGCCGCGCCGCCGGAGGGGGCAAGTCGGGATCGGCGCTGCGGCGATCCGGCTCAGTCGGCGGTGATGCTGTTCAGCGCCTCTTCCATCTCGCCGAACGAGGGCTGGGCGGTGGAGGGGATGTCGCCCCGGCCGATCTCGACCGAGATCTGGGCGGCGTTGCCGTGCAGATGGGCCACCAGCACTGACTGGATGATCTTATAGTAGGCCGCTTCCTCGTTGATGATCGCGGTCAGGCGTGCCGCGAAGGGACCGACCAGGCCATAGGCCAGGAACACCCCCATGAAGGTGCCGACCAGGGCGCCGCCGATCATGCCGCCCAGAACCTCCGGCGGTTCGGTGATCGACCCCATGGTCTTGATGACACCCAGAACGGCCGCGACGATGCCGAGCGCGGGCAGGCCGTCGGCCAGGTTCTGAAGCGCATGGGCGGCCTCCAGATGCTCGTGATGGTGCTTTTCCAGCTGTTTTTCCATCGCATCCTCGACCTGGTGCGGATCCTCCAGGTTCATCGTCATCATCCGCAGGGTGTCGCAGATGAAGTCGACGGCGAAATGGTCCTTCAGCACCTTGGGGTACTTCTGGAAGATCGGGGATTCCTTGGGCTTTTCGATGTGGCTTTCCAGCGCCACGACGCCCTTGGACTTCATCGTCTTGGTCAGCTGGAACAGCAACGACAAGAGGTCCTTGTAGTCCTGCTTCTTCCACTTCGGCCCGGCGAAGGTCTTGCCCAGCCCGCCCATCGAACTCTTGATCACCGGCAGGGAGTTGGAGATCAGGAAGGCGGCGATGCCCGCGCCGCCGATGGCCATCAGCTCGTGCGGGGCGGCGTGCATGATGACTTCGAACTTGCCGCCCGAAATCGCGTAGCTGCCGAAGACGAGGCCAAACAGCAGCACGATGCCGATGATCTGGAACATGGGGAAGGACGATCCTGACGCGAGAGGCCGGGATCATCCCCATTAATCATTAAGACGGCGTTTCGCGAACGGCGTCCGGCGGCCAGGACAGGGCCTCAGAGACGCTGTTCGCCGGCCAGGATCGCCTTGCGCGCCGCGACCGTCAGCTTCTGATAGCCGGTCTTGCCGCCCCGAACGTAGAGCGACGGGCCGGTCTTGTCGGAATCGAAGCCGTCGGCGACCAGATCGGCCTTGCGATATTTGAAGGTGCCGGTCGTCTCGGCCGACTTGATCAGCCGCAGGAAGACGGGCTGGGCGTAGGCCGGCAGCTTGGCCTCGACGTGGTCCGAGAAGGCCTGGGCGTCGAACTTGCCCTCGACCACCAGGGCCGCCATACCCGCCTTGCCGTCCTGGCCCGGCACCGGCACGCCATAGACGATGGCTTCGGTGACGCCTGGCGCATCCATCAGCACCTGTTCGACCTCGGAGGTCGAGACGTTCTCGCCCTTCCAGCGGAAGGTGTCGCCCATCCGGTCCACGAAGTAGAAATAGCCCTCCCCATCCTGTTTCATCAGGTCGCCGGTGCGGAACCAGCGATCGCCCTTCTTGAACACGTCGGTCAGGATCTTCTTCTGCGAGGCGGCCTTGTCGGCATAGCCCGAGAAGTCGTGGCGGATGTCGTTGCCGATCAGGCCGATGGCCTCGCCCACCTCGCCCACGCGCGCCAGGCGGCACAGGCCGTCAGAGCCCCGGATCGGCTGTTCGGTGTCCACGTCGAACTCGACCAGTCGGATGTTGATCTGCGATTTCAGGAAACCGGGCACGCGGCCGATGGCGCCCTGTTTGCCGTCGAAGTTGAACAGCGAGACATTGCCCTCGGTCGAGCCGTAGAACTCCAGGATCTCGGGGATGCGGAACCGCTTCTGGAAATCGGGCCAGACGTCGGCGCGCAGGCCGTTGCCGAAGGCCAGGCGCAGCTTGTGCCGGGTCTCGTCATCGGACGGGGCGCTGTTGACCAGATAGCGGCACAGCTCGCCGATATAGACGAACATGGTCGCTCCCGACGACCGCACGTCGGGCCAGAAGCTGGTGGCCGAGAACTTCTTGCGGATGACCAACCGCGCCCCGTTCAACAGGGCCGCTCCCACCCCGACCAGGCCCCCGGTCGAGTGATACAGCGGCAGGACGTTGAAGATCCGGTCCTCGGGCGTCGAGCGCGTGGCCCCGGCGAAGGCGCGCATATAGGTGCGGGCGCGCGAATGGGGGATGCGCGCGGCCTTGGGCAGGCCCGTCGTGCCGGAGGTGTAGATGTAGAGCGCTGTGTCGCGGTTGGTCATGCCCTCGCGCGCCGCCTTGGACGGCCGCACCGAAGAGGCGCCGCGCACCGGCTTGTCCACCCCGCGCCGGTCGCTGGTCTCCATGTCCTCGGTCAGACCCAGGACCCAGAGCGCCAGATTGTGATCGACCAGAGGCCGCGCCTCTTCGATCTGGCGCCAGCAATCCTCGTCGGCGACCACGTTGAAGGCGTTGGAGATGGCCAGACAATGGGCCAGCCCCTGGCCGTTCAGATTGGTGTTGATCAGGGCCGTGGCGATGCCGACCTTGGAGAAGCCGATCCAGGCCGCCAGATATTCGATCCGGTTGGTCATCATCAGGGCGATGGTGTCGCTGCGGCGCAGACCGCGGTTCTTGGCCCAGTGACCGAAGCGGTTGGCCATGGCGTCCAGGTCGCGATAGGTCAGGGTGCGCTGACCGTCGTCGATGGCGATGTTGTCCGGGTATTTGTCGACGGCTTCCTCGAAGTCGTCGCACAGCAGGACGTCGCTATCCAGCTGGATCGGTTTGATGCGCTTGAGCAGGCGGAGCAGACCCCGCGCGAACCGGACGTCCCGACGGATATTGGCTACAAAACCCATGTGCGCCGTATCTCCGGTCAATGCGTGTTCCACCCCGCCGGTGATGGACGAAGGCGGGCTGTCGGGTCAACCGCGCCGACCGCGATCCCTGGCGGGTCAGGAGGATTGGCGACAGCCGTGACCCATTTGTTCTGTTGACGCGGGGGAAATCCAGAGCCGGCGGGTGCTTTTTATTGCCGCATTCCGGGTGATCCGACCGCAAAAGGCGCGATCAGCGCCCCATTCCAGGCGAAAACGGTGTTTCTTCGGGGCTTTTGCGCCGTTCGCGGAACGACGGTGCAAGACGACGGGTTGGTTGACCGACGTTATGGAGGACCAGAACGATGTCGATGACATATGCTGACGCCAATACCGAAACCCGCGCCGAAGACGCCTTCGTGCCGCGTTACGCCCGCCCGACCAAGTCCAAGAAGTCGGTCAAGACCTGGATGATCCTGGCCCCCATCGGCGCCGTGGTGCTGCTGGGCAGCGGGGTCGCGATGGTGATGGGCGGCGGCGAACAGGCCGCGCCGGCTCAGTCCACGGAAGCGGCGGCTCCCGCCATCCAGACCGCGCCTGCCGCGATGACCGCCGTCGAAACGCCCGTGACGCCGGCCGCGCCTATGCAGACCGTTCAGGCTCCGGCCGCCGCGCCGACGCCGGCTACGCCCGCCCCGGTCGCCCGTCGCGCCGCGCCGGTGGCGGAACGCCCGGCCGCCGCGCCCCGCGTCGAGGCCCCTGCGACGCCCACGGGTCCGCAACCCTATGCGGCGGCGACGTCGCCGGTGGCCAGCACGGGCCAGTTGAACACGGCTCCGACGACAGCGCCCACGTCGGCTCCGGCCCACCCCCCCGCGCCGACGATCACGGTCAACCGCTGAACTGATCGTCGTCGCCTGAAGAAAAGCCCCGGTTTCGGCCGGGGCTTTTTTGCGATCTGGCTCAGCGTGCCGGTTGCTCTGGAAACTCCAGCCGGCTGACGTCGTAACCCAGGGCGCGCGCCCGGTCGGTCAGACTGCGAACCTGGGCCTGGGTCGGCAGTTCGCGCGTATAGATGAACAGTCGCTCGAACGTCGGATCGGCCGAGATGAACCAGCTGTAGTCGTCCGCACGGTCCAGCACCCAGTAATCCCAGGTCACGAACCCGGCCAGATATCTGACCCTGAGCTTCGCGTTCGTGCCGGGGTCCAGGATTTCGCCCCGGCCGCCGATGGCCTTTTCCTTGCCCTGCGGCGTGCCGACCTGACAGGTGTCGCGCACGTCGATGCGCGTGCCCTCCATCGGCGTATAGATGGACGCCCCCGCCACGCAGCCGTCGGTCAGCCGATCCGGCAGGCGCGCGATTTCGTGCCAGCGCCCGGACCACAGGCGCTGCACATCCACCGGCTTGGCGGGCTGGGGCGCAAGGTATTCGGAAGGGGACGGCGCTGTGACGCAACCGGCCAAGGCGACAGCGGCGACGGCCGACGCCATCAGGGATTTCAGGCTGGACATGTGCGTTTCCGTTTGAAGCGACAAGTCGCTTTCGGCGACCGTGGTTCCGTTACGTCCGGGCGCCGGGATCGGATGCTGCGGGCCGAAAATCTCACAGCGGACGACAGTAACCCTCGCTTGTCCCTAGGCGCGCATTGGCGTTGTCACATGGCGTTCGACGGAGACGCCTCGGTGAATATCGCCACCCTGACCAGAAACAGCCTCGCCCCGCCGCCTGCGCGCCTGACCCATCTTCAGCGTCTGGAGGCCGAGAGCATCCACATCCTGCGCGAGGTGGCGGCCGAGGCCGAGCGTCCGGTCATGCTGTATTCGATAGGCAAGGATTCGGCGGTGATGCTGCATCTGGCGAAAAAGGCCTTCTATCCGTCACGTCCGCCCTTCCCCCTGCTGCACGTCGATACGACGTGGAAGTTCCGCGCCATGTACGCGATGCGCGAACGGGCGGCGGCCGACCTGGGCGTCGAACTGCTGGTCCACCAGAACCCTGAAGCGGTCGCGCGCGGGATCAATCCGTTCGATCACGGCTCGGCCCTGCACACCGATCTGTGGAAGACCGAGGGGCTGAAACAGGCCCTGTCCCGGCACGGTTTCGACGCGGCCTTTGGCGGCGCGCGGCGGGACGAGGAGAAGTCGCGGGCCAAGGAGCGGGTCTTCTCGTTCCGCACCGCCGAGCATCGCTGGGATCCGAAGAACCAGCGGCCGGAACTCTGGCGGCTCTACAATACGCGCAAACGGCCGGGCGAGAGCATCCGCGTCTTTCCCATCTCCAACTGGACCGAACTGGATGTCTGGCAATACATCCACCTGGAGCGCATCCCCATCGTGCCCCTCTACCTCGCCGCCGAGCGGCCGGTGGTCGAGCGGGACGGCGCCCTGATCATGGTCGATGACGACCGCTTCCGCCTGCGGCCCGGCGAGACGCCGCAGATGAAGTCGGTCCGGTTCCGCACCCTGGGTTGCTACCCCCTGACCGGGGCGGTCGAGAGCACGGCGGCGACCCTGCCCCAGGTCATTCAGGAAATGCTGCTGACCACCACCTCGGAGCGTCAGGGCCGGATGATCGACCACGACCAGTCCGCCTCGATGGAGAAGAAGAAGCAGGAGGGCTATTTCTGATGGCGCACCAGTCCGACCTGATCGCCCGCGACATCGACGCCTATCTGGACGCCCACCAGCACAAGAGCCTGCTGCGCTTCATCACCTGCGGCAGCGTGGACGACGGCAAGTCCACCCTGATCGGGCGGCTGCTCTACGATTCCAAGATGATCTTCGAGGATCAGATCGCGGCGCTGGAAGCGGACAGCCGCCGCCTCGGCACCCAAGGAGGCGACATCGATTTCGCCCTGCTGGTCGACGGTCTGGCGGCCGAACGCGAACAGGGCATCACCATCGACGTGGCCTATCGCTTCTTCTCGACCGAGACCCGCAAATTCATCGTCGCCGATACGCCGGGGCATGAGCAGTACACCCGCAACATGGTCACCGGCGCCTCGACCGCCGACGCCGCCGTCATCCTGATCGACGCCCGGCGCGGGGTGCTGACCCAGACGCGGCGACACGCCTATCTGGTCAGCCTCTTGGGCATCCGCCACGTTATCCTGGCGGTCAACAAGATGGACCTGATGGGCTGGTCCCAGGAGGTGTTCGACGCCATCGTTTCCGACTTTTCCGCCTTCGCCGCCCAGATCGGGCTGAAGACCTTCGACGCCATTCCGATGTCGGCCCTGCGCGGCGACAACATCACCGAACCCAGCCCCCGGTCGCCCTGGTACGCCGGGCCGCCGTTGATGCGTCTGCTGGAGACGCTGGAGGTCGGCGACGATCTTCAGGCCGATCCGTTCCGCCTGCCGGTGCAATGGGTCAACCGGCCCAATCTCGACTTCCGCGGCTTCTCCGGCCAGATCGCGGCGGGGACCGTGCGGCCGGGCGATGCGGTGCGTGTTCTGCCGTCGGGCAGGACCTCGACCGTCGCCCGCATCGTCACCGCCGACGGGGATCTGGACAGGGCCGTCGCCGGCCAGTCGATCACCCTGACTCTGACCGATGAGATCGACGTGTCGCGGGGCGACGTCCTGGCCAGCGCAGACGCCCCGCCCGAGGCCGCCGATCAGTTCGAGGCGACGGTGGTCTGGATGGACGACGAGCCCCTGCTGCCGGGTCGGCCCTATCTGCTGAAGATCGGCGCAAAGCTGGTGGGCGCGACCATCACCGAGCCCAAGCACAAGGTGAACGTCAACACCCTGGAGCAGCAGCCGGCAAAGCGCCTTGAGCTGAACGAGATCGGCGTCTGCAACCTGTCGCTGGATGCCCCCGTCGCCTTCGCCCCCTATGCCCAAAACAAGGATCTGGGCGGCTTCATCCTGATCGACCGGATCTCGAACCGGACGGTCGGCGCGGGCCTGCTGCACTTCGCCCTGCGCCGCGCCCACAACATCCACTGGCAGGCCCTGTCGGTGGACAAGGCCGCGCGCGCGGCGATCAAGAACCAGAAGGGCCGCGTCATCTGGCTGACCGGCCTGTCCGGCGCGGGCAAGTCGACCATCGCCGATCTGGTCGAAAGGCGGCTGCACGCCGACGGCCGCCACACCTATCTTCTCGACGGCGACAATGTCCGCCATGGCCTGAACCGCGACCTGGGCTTCACCGAGGAGGATCGGGTCGAGAACATCCGCCGCGTCGCGGAGGTGTCCAAACTGATGGTGGACGCCGGCCTGATCGTCCTGGTCAGCTTCATCTCCCCCTTCCGCGCCGAACGCCGCATGGCGCGCGACCTGCTGGGCGAAGACGAGTTCGTGGAGGTCCATGTCGACACCCCCCTGGCGGTCGCCGAGGCCCGCGACGTCAAGGGGCTCTACAGGAAGGCGCGCGCGGGCCAGTTGAAGAACTTCACCGGCATCGACAGCCCCTATGAAGCGCCCGAGACGCCCGAGATCGTGGTGGACACCACCACCATGTCGCCCGAGCAGGCGGCCGAGCGCATCGTGGCCTGGCTGGACGGCCGGTTCTGGAACGAGGATTTCAGCATCTGACTTGAAATCCGGCTGCACGCACCGCACGGGAACCTTGACTGTTTCCGACGCGCTGTAGAGGCCGATGACCCTGCCGATCCAAAAACTGGACCTGTCCGCCATCGAGCAGTCGCAGATCGCCCGCATCGCCGGGACGAACCTGACGCTGGGCGGACTGGTCAGCGCGGGCGTCATCGTTGTGGTCGCCTTCGCCGCCCACTGGCTGGTGACACGATCCTTGCGCCGGGTGCGCGAGCGGGCGGACCGCAGCCGCCAGGCCGTCTATCTGCTGGAGCGGCTGGCCGGCTACGGCATCATCGTGATCGGGGCGATGGCGGCCCTGTCGGCGGCGGGGCTGAACCTGTCGTCCCTGGCGGTCTTCGCCGGCGCCCTGGGCATCGGCGTGGGTCTGGGCCTGCAGGGGGTGGTCAAGGAGTTCGTATCGGGCCTGTTCCTGATCTTCGACCGGATGGTGTCGGTCGGCGACTATATCGAGATCGAGGACATCGGCATTCGCGGCGCCATCATGGAGATCGGCCCGCGCGCGACCCGCGTCCGCACCAACGACAACGTCAATGTCCTGGTGCCCAACTCGCGCTTCATCGAACAGCCGGTGACCAACTGGACGCTGAAGGGCGACACCCGCCGCATCCATGTGCCCTTCACCGTCGCCTATGGCTCTGACCGGGGCCAGGTCCGCGACGCCGTGCTGAAGGCCGCCCGCGCCAGCCCCTTCACCCTGCCGGAAACCGAGGCGCGCAAGAGTCAGGTCTGGCTGGTGGCGTTCGGCGAGCGGGGCCTGTCGTTCGAACTGGTGGTCTGGCCCACGCGCGATGCGGTCAAACGCCCCGCCGCCATGCACGCGGCCTATACCTGGCTGATCGCCGACGCGCTGGATGAGGCGGGCGTGGAGGTGCCGGTGCCGCAGACGGACCTGCGCCTGCGCCGCGCCTTCGGCCTGGAGGGCGACGAGGCTCTGAAGCGTCTGGGCCATGGCGACGGCGCCCCGCCCCCGCCAACCGGCCCCCAGCGCAGCGCCCGGACCGCCAACGACGCCGCCGACGACGTCATGGCGGACGACGAGGCGGAGGCGACCGAGCCGGCCGCCCCCTCTGCGCTGCGTCAGGCGGACTGAGCCGCCTTCGCCTTCAACCGCCAGGCGTGCAGCAGCGGCTCGGTATAGCCGTTCGGCTGTTCCACCCCCTCGAACACCAGCGCCCGCGCCGCCTGATAGGCCAGGCTGGTCTCGGGGTTCGTCGCCATCGGCCGATACAGCGGATCGCCCGCGTTCTGGCCGTCCACCTTGGCCGCCATGCGCAGGAAGGCGGCGTCCACCTGTTCCGCCGTGCAGACCCCGTGCAGCAGCCAGTTGGCGATATGCTGAGAACTGATCCGCAGAGTCGCCCGGTCCTCCATCAGGCCGATGTCGTGGATATCCGGCACCTTGGAGCAGCCGACGCCCTGATCGATCCAGCGCACCACATAGCCCAGAATGCCCTGGGCGTTGTTGTCCAGTTCGGCCGCCACCTCGTCTTCGGGCCAGTTGACGCCATTGGCCAGGGGCGGGGTCAAGAGGGCCTCCAGACCCGGCGTCTCGCGCCGCGCGACATCCTTCTGAACCGCGAACACATCCACCGCATGATAGTGCAGCGCATGCAGGGTCGCCGCCGTCGGCGACGGGGTCCAGGCGGTGTTGGCGCCCGTCCTCGGATGACCGATCTTCTGCTCCAGCATGTCGGCCATGCGGTCCGGCGCCGCCCACATGCCCTTGCCGATCTGGGCCTTGCCCGAAAGGCCGCACTTCAGACCGATGGCGACGTTCCGGGCCTCATAGGCCGCGATCCAGGCGCTGGACTTGATATCGGCCTTTCGCACCACCGGCCCGGCCTGCATGGATGTGTGGATCTCGTCGCCCGTGCGGTCCAAAAAGCCGGTGTTGATGAAGACGATCCGGTCCTTCACGGCATGGATGCAGGCCGCCAGATTGGCCGAGGTCCGGCGTTCCTCGTCCATCACCCCGACCTTGATCGCATGACGCGGCAGGGCCAGCAGGTCCTCGACCGCGTCGAACAGCCGGTCGGTGAAGGCGGCCTCGTCCGGTCCGTGCATCTTGGGTTTGACGATATAGACAGAGCCGGTGGCGCTGTTGCCGAACCCACCCAGCCCCTTGATGTCATAGAGGGCGATCAGGCTGGTGACGATGGCGTCCATGATCCCCTCGGGCGCCTCTGACCCGTCCGCCAGACGAATGGCCGGCGTGGTCATCAGATGGCCGACGTTGCGCACGAACAGCAGGCTGCGCCCCTTCAGCGTCACCGAGGATCCGTCCGGCGCGGTCCATTGCCGATCCGGCTCCAGCGCGCGGGTCAGGGTCTCGCCGCCCTTCCTGAACGTCGCGGACAGGTCGCCGCGCATCAGGCCCAGCCAGTTGCGATAGGCCTCGGCCTTGTCCGCCGCATCGACGGCGGCGACCGAATCCTCCAGATCGACAATGGTGGTCAGGGCCGATTCCAGCACCACGTCCGCCAGTCCCGCCGCATCGCCTCGCCCGACCGGATGGTCGCGGTCGATGACCAGTTCGATATGCAGGCCGTTGTGGACCAACAGGATCGAGGACGGGACCGCCGCCTCTCCCCGGAACCCGACGAACTGAGCCGCATCCTTCAGCGCCGGCGACAGGGCGCCATCGACCACCGACCAGCCGGCGACATCGGCGTGCGAACCCTCCGCCAGCGGCGCCGCCTCGTCCAGAAACGCCTTGGCCCGCGCCACGACCCGCGCGCCGCGCGCCGCATCGTATCCGCCCCCTTGCGGCAGGTCGCCTAAGGCGTCGGTGCCGTACAGGGCGTCATACAGGCTGCCCCACCGCGCATTGGCGGCGTTCAGCAGGAAGCGGGCGTTCAGAACCGGCACCACCAGCTGCGGCCCGGCCATCTGCGCGATCTCGGCGTCCACCCCGTCGGTCGTGATCGTGAAGGGCCGCGGCTCCTCGACCAGATAGCCGATCTCGCGCAAGAAGGCCTCGGACGCCGCGACATCGTAGGGCTGGCCCCGCCGCGTCCTGTTCCAATCGTCGATCTCGCCCTGCAGGGCGTCGCGCCGGCTCAGCAGCGCGCGGTTCTCCGGGGCGAATCGTTCGAAGATCGCGGCCGCCCCCGACCAGAAGGCCGCCGCATCGAGCCCCAACCCCGGCAGCACCTGCCCTTCGATCAGAGCGATCAGTTCGCCCGCGACGCTCAACCCGGCGCGATCTTCATGGGTGGTCATGACGGCGGCTCCTTGCGGCCGGCGCCAGGGCTTGGGCCGACCTGTAACAATGCGTGATGAGGTAAGCGGAGCCCGCCCGCCTGCGCAAGGGTCACGTCGCGTCATCGCCGTCGCTTTTCGTCCAAGGCGGGGCGCGGCTGGTCAGAAACGCTTAACCGCGTCCGTGAACGAGACCGCAAGCGGCGGCGCCTATTGTGGGCTTACGGACGACATCGCGTCCGGCCCGGTCGAGCGTGTTTCCGATGCTGTTTCTTCTGAACGATGTGGTGTTCGACCTGGACGAGGCCTGCCCGGTCACGCCCGCCGACACGCGCCGGTTCGAGAAGCTGTCCTTCGACTATGTGCTGGAGCTGGGCTGCGAACTGTTCGCCGAGGATCCGATGCTTCACCGCAACGACCCTCAGCGCGCGCGTCGCCTGGCCTGGCTGATCGCCGAGCGCAGCCCGGACGTGAACGCCGCCCTGTTCGCCGCCCCGGCGGTGGCCTGCGATCCCGACCTGGTCGAGCCGCGTTTCTGCGCCCTGCCCGACATCGTCATGCATCAGCTCCAGGCCAAGGGCCGTCGCCTGAACGCCGTCGCCGCCGACCGCGCCGTCTGGAACCGCATGGCCGCCTGAGGTCGGGCGGTTGCTTTCCCAGGTTGCCAGAAATCTCGGGTTGTGGCTGGTTCACCCTCGACAGGGGAACCACATGATCAAATCCTTCAAGCCTTTCGCCGTTGTGGCGGTTCTGGCGTCTGCGGTATCCACTACGACACCGGCCCGCGCCGAGTGGTTGAAGGCCGAGAGCGAACACTTTGTGGTCTATGGCGACACGAGCGAAGGCGCGATCCGCAACTACACCCGCAAGGTCGAGCGATTCGACAGCATCATTCGCGTCTTCTTCCCCGTTCAATCGGACGTCGATGTGCCGCCGCTCGCCATCTATTTGGTCGACGGCCGTTCCGATATGCGCAAGGTCTGGCCCGACATTCCAGAGAATGTCGGCGGCTTCTATACCCCCGGAAACGAACGGATTTTCGCCGTCACGGGCGGGCGTGGCTCGGACAACGACCACACCCTGTTCCACGAATACGCGCACCATTTCATGCGCCAGTATCTGCCCGGCGCCTATCCGGGCTGGTTTGTGGAAGGGTTCGCGGAATTCTTCGCGACAGCCGACGTGACCGTCGGTCGGATGAAGGTCGGTCTGCCCAATCAAGGACGGATGTATTCCTTGCAGGGCGGGCTGAACAGCTGGATGCCGATGGAGACCCTGCTGCGCACCCGTCCGATGGAGGTCAAAGGCCGTGGCCACGCCTACTATGCCCAGGCCTGGGCCTTGACGGCCTATTTCATGAGCACGCCCGAAAGGCGCGCGATGCTGGGTCGGTATCTGTCCAGCGTCATGAATGGAGAGGATCGCGTGGCGTCCATGACGACCGCGACCGGACGGACGCCGAACCAGCTGCAGTCCGACGTCCACAGCTATCTGGAACGCATGACGTACCAGTGGCAGAATCGCGAATTCGAGCCTGCGGAGGTCAAGGTTAGTCGGCTGCCCGCCTCGGCTCGTGATCTCATGTGGCTGGATCTGCGCCTGGCCCGATACGTTCCGGAAGATCGCCGCGCCGAAAATCTAGCCGAAGCACAGCGCGCTTACGACCGATACCCCGGCGATCCCTTGGCGGCGCGCGTCTTGGCCCAGGCGCATATGGACATGCAGCAGGACAAGGACGCCGTGCGTGTTCTCGACAGCCATCTGGCCCAGAATCCCGAGGATGCTCTGGCGCTGCGGCTCAAGGCGGTCGCCTTGATGAATGTCGGCGACGAAGAGGCTGACCAGCGTTCATCGCTGTATCAGCAGGCGCAAACGGCTCTGGCGGCGGCCTATCGCCTCGACGCCACCGACTATCGGACATATATGGCCATGGCTCGAAATCGGCGGGGCCAGCCGGATTATCCCACCGAGAACGACCTTCAGGTGCTTTTGCTCGGATCGGAGCTTGCGCCGCAGGTACAGCAACTGCGTTTCGAGGCAGGCGCGGCTCTGATGGCCCATGCCAGATACGTGGAAGCGATCAGCTATCTGGCGCCGCTCGCCAATGACCCACATGGCGGCAAGGAGTTGGACGAGGTTCGACGCATCCTCAACGAGGCGCGCGCAAAGGCTGGCCTTGCTTCGGCAGGCGACGAAGCGCCTTCAGCGGACGAGGGCAGCGACGAGGCGACGCCGACCGCCTCTTGACGCTTTAGCCTGCGCTCACATCACCGCGTTGAAGACGACATGGACGATCGTCGCCACGGCGACGATGAAGCCGAAGCCGACCGCAAGACCCACGGCCGGATGCAGCGGTCTGTTGGCGGTCGGACGCTCGCTCACCAGGTGGGCGATACGGTCTTGAGGATGGATCACAGCCATCATTCGTTTCCTTTCCCTATGACCCCGGAGATTTCCGGGAGAGGGCGTCGAACTCTGTCGGTCCGATCGTCACCTCGGACACGACCATGACTCCAATAGCCCTTTATGGCGAGGGGTTATTTGATCTGACGCAACATCGTGATGTCATGTGCGACGCCGCCAGCGAGTGACTTTCGGCGCGCGGCGGGGTAGTCGCGCGCCATGTCCTCACTGACCTTCCCCGAAGAAGCCGCCAAGTCTTCAAGAACCCTCGCCGCCGAGGCGGCGAGGCGCCGGACCTTCGCCATCATCGCCCACCCCGATGCGGGCAAGACGACCCTGACCGAGCATATCCTCTTGGCGGGCGGCGCCATCCGTGCGGCGGGCGCCGTGCGGGCGCGGGGCGAGAACCGGCGGACCCGTTCGGACTGGATGAAGATCGAGAAGGAACGCGGGATTTCCGTCAGCGCCTCGGTCATGACGTTCGAGCACGACGGCAAGATGTTCAATCTGCTGGATACGCCGGGGCACGAGGACTTCTCGGAAGACACCTACCGCACCCTGACCGCCGCCGACTGCGCCATCATGGTGCTGGACGCCGCCAAGGGCATCGAGCCGCAGACGCTGAAGCTGTTCGAGGTCTGCCGCCTGCGCGACATTCCGATCATCACCTTCATCAACAAGCTGGACCGCGAGGCCCAGGACCCGATGGCCCTGCTGGACGACATCGCCTCGCGCCTGCAGCTCGACCCCGCGCCGATCTGGTGGCCGGCCGAGAGCGGCAACCGCCTGCGCGGCATGGTCGAGGTCGGGACCGGCCGGTTCCAGCCCTATACCCGCAAGGCCGCCGGTTCGGCCGAAGATCCCGAACACCCCGACGCCCTGCCGCTGGACCAGGCGGCGCAATACTTCGAGGCGGGCGAACAGGACGCCCTGGCCGAAGCCGTCGAACTGGTCGAGGGCGGTTATCCGGCGTTCGATCGTCAGGCCTTCCTGGAAGGCCATCTGACGCCGGTGCTGTGGGGCTCGGCCCTGCGCCACTTCGGCATCGACGAACTGCTCAAGGCCATCGGCGACTGGGCCCCCGCGCCCAAGGTCATGAAGGCCAGGAAGGAATCGCCGCCCGAGACCCGCAACGCCCCCGCCCCTGTCGAAACCGAGGTCGAGCCGGGATCGAACGAGGTCACCGGCTTCGTCTTCAAGGTCCAGGCGAACATGGACCCCAACCACCGCGACCGGATCGCCATGTTCCGCATGGCCTCGGGCGCCTTCAAGCGCGGCATGAAGCTGAAGGTGCAGAACACGGGCAAGTCGTTGTCGGTCAATGCGCCGATCATGTTCTTCGCCTCGGACCGCGAACTGGCCGACGACGCCTTCGCCGGCGACGTGATCGGCATCCCCAACCACGGCGTGCTGCGCGTCGGCGACAGCCTGTCGGAAAGCGGCATGGTGCGGTTCGCGGGCCTGCCGAACTTCGCGCCGGAAATCCTGCAGCGCGTGCGGGTCAAGGACCCGCTGAAGGCCAAACATCTGAAGAAGGCGCTGGAGGGCCTAGCCGAAGAAGGCGTGACCCAGCTGTTCCGGCCCGAGATCGGCTCGGACTTCATCGTCGGCGCCGTGGGCCAGCTTCAGTTCGAGGTCATGGCCGACCGTCTGGGCGAGGAATACGGCCTGGACGTCGTCTTCGAACCCAGCCCCTACGCTGAGGCCCGCTGGATCGGCGGCGCCGACGCCGACGTCGAGGACTTCAGCGGCAAGTACCGCCCGCAGATGGCCCGCGACATCGACCAGGCCCCGGTCTTCCTGGCCAAGTCGAGCTGGGAGACCGGCTATGTCGGCGAACGCTTCCCCAAGATCGCCTTCACCAAGACGCGCGAACGCGGCTGAGACGGAATGGGTCGCCTCACGGCGCCGCTTCGGACTTTATTCGGCCCCGCGTCTGGGCCATGGTCGGATGTCGGGCGCAATCGCGCCGGAGGACCGATGCCCTTGCTGTTCGCCCTAACCAGCGCCGCCCTGATGCTGCAGGCCGCTCCGTCCGTGGGGCTGGTCTCCTATGACGAGGCGGTGCGCTGCGCCGGGCTGACCCAGGCGGCGTCGGAACTGGAGGGCGGCGAGAGCGCGCAGGGGCGCCGGCTGTACGATGCGGCGCTTTACTGGTCCCTGGCGGCGATGCAGGCCGCGACCGTCGCCGGCAAGCCGGCCCCCGCCGCAGAGGCCGACCAGACCCGCGCCCGCATCGCCGCCGTGCGTCAGTTGAACGGCGACGCGGCGGAGGCCAGGGCGACCCTGCAACGCTGTCAGCAGAAGACGCCGAACCTGGGCTGACCGCTCCGCGACAACGGCTGGGGATAAGCCCGACCGAACCGCTTCGGCGGCGCTGCGTTTGCATTGGACGCCGCAAGAGACCCAGTCTGCGTCTCGAAGCGGGATTACAGAGGTCCAGCGCATGTTCGAATTCGGCCGCGATCTTCGAAAACTCTTCGCCCAGGCGCGAGAGAGCGAAGACCTGGGCTGGGTCGAGTTGATCGGCCCGGACCTGCTGCGGGCCGAGGCGCTGCGCGAATCCATCGACGCGGGCCGGGTGTCCTGCAACCGCCCGTTCGAGACCGAACACCGCGCCGCCGCCCTGTGGCGCGAACACGCCCGGCGGACGGGCGCCGCCGAAAGCCTGGATCGGGCGGACCGCTGCGCCGACAGCCTGTCCCGTTCCGCAACGACCGAGGATCAGGCGGCCCTGGCGGCGGCGGACGGCGCGGCGGCGGCGATGCTGCGGTTCGACCTGTGCGGCGAACCGCAGCGGCTGGACCGCGCCCTGGCCATTCTGGCCAGCCTTCATCGCCCGCGCAGCCGGCGTGTGGCCTCGATCCTGGCCGCGACCCAGGCCCGGCTGAAGGCGCGCACGGCGCGGCTGGCCGGAGACATCGACAGCCTGGCCGAGGCGGGCGGACTGATGGACGCGGCGGTTCAGGGCGATGCGGCTCAGGATTTGGATTTGGATTTGAGGATGGATCACGCCGCCCTGGCGCTGGAGACGGGCGTCGTGCGACGCGACGTGCGTCTGCTGGACCAGGCGGGCCGCAGCCTGGGCGCCCTGGTCGAGGCCGCCTCTCCCGACCATCGCCCGTTGACGCGCGCAAGGGCGCTGGCGTTGTGCGGCGCCGGGCTGTCCGCGCTGGCCGCCGTGGCGGGGCATGAGGCGGCGCGGGCCCAGGCGCGGACCATGTTCGACGCCGCCGCCGAACAGTTCACCCCCGATCACAGCCCTCTGGACTGGGTCGCCATCCAGATCCTGCGCCCCGGCGACGAGGCCCAGCCCCTGATGCTGCTGGCCCAAGCGGAAAGCCTGACCCAGGGCCGCGATCTGGTGCTGGGCGCTGTGGTGCGCGAGCGGCGGATCACCCGCGAGGTCGCCCTGGCCGAGGCGGTCGGCGATCTGGCGGCCCTGATGACGCTGGAGACGCGGCTGCGCGCGCGAATGCCCGAGGCGACGCCGCTGGACTGGTCCGCCGACCAGATCGGCATGGCCGAGATTCTGCTGGCGCGCCGGCGGCTGACGGGCGCCGCGACCGGCGGGCTGGGGCTGATCCTGGGCGAGGCGGCGGCGACGGCGCGCGAACGGGGCGTCGATGTTCTGGCCGAACGGGCCGAAGCCCTGCTGTCGAGCGCGCGGGCTTAACGCCCGCCTCAGCCGCCCATGGCGACGAAGGCCCCGTTCAGGAAACTGGGCTTGCCATAGCTCAGGCGCTGGCCGTCGTCGGCCAGGACGCGCCCGCCGGCCGCCTCCAGAACCGCCTGTCCCGCCGCCGTGTCCCATTCCGAGGTCGGGCCGGTGCGCGGATAGGCGTCGAACCGGCCCTCGGCGATCAGGCAGAACTTCAGCGAGGAATCGGTGCCCTGCCAGCGGGTGCAGCCGTGCCGGGCGGCCAGGCGCGCCGCCTCTTCGTCCGTGATGCTGTGGCTCAGCAGGGCAAGGCCTTCCTGCGGGCGGTCGCGCACGCGGATGGGACGCCAGTCCTCGCCGGCATGGGCCTCGCCGGCCTGAAGGGCGCCGAACTGACGCCGGAAGGCGCCGCCCTCGGGCCTGTCGGTGCGCCAGGTGGTCGAGGTCGCCGGCGCCGTCACCACGCCCGCGACCGGATAGCCGGCGTGCATCAGGGCGATGTTGACGGTGAAGGCCTCGCCTCCGCGCACGAAGCCGCGCGTGCCGTCCAGCGGATCGATCAGCCAGAACCAGTCCTCGGCAGAGGCGGGCGCGCCGCTTTCCGACACCGCCTCTTCGGCCACGGTCTGGACGCCGGGATAGGCGGCCGCCAGTCGCTCCAGGATCAGGGCCTCCGCCGCGCGATCCGCCTGGGTGACGGGGCTGTCGTCGGACTTGGTCTCGACCGCCGTGCCGGCCCGCCAGTAGGGCAGGATCAGCCGCGCGGCCTCCTCCGCGACCTCGGCGAGGGTCAGGGCCAGGGCGCCCGACTTCAGGTCGCGTTCGAGATCGGCGTGGGACGGAACGGGGGAGGCGGCGGTCGTCATGGGCGGGTCGATAGACCATCCGGGCGGTTCCATGAACCGGCAAATCACGTCACCTTCGCGCGCGACACGAACTGTGACCTGAGTGCTCCAGCCGCCATGACCCTGACCGACGACGCAGACGCCGCTCCGCTCGACCTTCCCGTCGACGGAACCGAACTGGCCACCTATGTCGCGGCCAAGCTGTGCCATGACTTCATCAGCCCGTCCGGCGCCATCGTCTCGGGCCTGGACCTGATGCAGGACCCGGCGGCGCAGGACATGCGCGACGACGCCCTGGCCCTGATCGAACAGAGCGCCCGCAAGATGGTGGCCCTGGTCCACTACGCCCGCGTGGCCTTCGGCGCGGCGACCACCAGCGAGCGGTTCACGGCGCGCGAGCTGGAGAGCCTGCTGGTCGGCATGACGCAAGGGGGACGCGCCACTCTGGACTGGCGCATCGCCGAGGGCGAGTTCTCCAAACCTCAGGCGCGGGCCCTGACCAACCTGGCCTATCTGACCGTCGGCGCCCTGCCGATGGGCGGCTCGGCGGTGATCCAGTCCCGGGTCGAGGACGGTTTTGTCTATCTGGAAGGGTTCGCGGAAGGATCGCGCGCCCGGCTGAAGCCCGAAGCGGCGGCGGGTCTGGCGGGCGAACGTCTGACCGAGGGGTTGGCGGGCCAGTGGATCCAGCCCTACTGGCTGTGGCTGACCGTGACCGAGGCCGGCGGCGCCCTGCACGTCAAGGTTGAGGACGGAAAGGTCGCACTGGTCGCCCGAATGCCCGCCTGAGGCCATTTCCAAACGACTCGTTAACTGGCATCAGCGCTATAATCCGCGCGAATCCAAGGGGCGAACCGCGCCGCAGCGTCGAGGAGAGGGCCATGAATTTTCGAACCTGCCTGATCGTCGATGACAGCCGCATCATCCGCAAGGTCGCGCGCCGGATCATCGAAGGCCTGGGTTATGAGGTCGACGAAGCCGCCGACGGCGCCGAGGCCCTGGCCTATTGCATCGGCGCCATGCCGGACGTTGTGCTGGTCGACTGGAACATGCCGGTGATGGACGGGATCACCTTCCTGCGCCGCCTGCGCGCCACCCCCGGCGGGGACCGGCCCAAGGTGCTGTTCTGCACCATCGAAACCCGCCCCAAACGGATCGCCGAGGCCCTGGCCGCCGGCGCCGACGACTATGTGATGAAGCCCTTCGACGGCGAAATCCTGCAATCCAAGCTGACGGAGGTCGGAGCGATCGCCGCATGACGCCGGACGATTTCGACAAGCTGCAGTCCCTTCTCGCCACCCGCGCCGGCTATCGTCTGTCGCGGGATCGCATCCATCTGGCCGAACATCGGCTGGGTCCTGTGGCGCGTCGGGAAGGCTACGGCAATGTCGAGGCGTTGCTGGCCAATCTGTGGGCCAATCCGGTCGCCTCCCTGGCCTGGTCTGTGATCGAGGTGCTGCTGAACGCCGAGACCTGGTTCCGTCGCGACCGCGCGCCGTTCCGCATACTGGAGGCCGAGCTGTTGCCGGCCCTGGCCAGGGCCCGCCCGGACGGCCGCGTCAAAATCTGGTCGGCCGGCTGCTCCACCGGCCAGGAAGCCTGGTCAATCGCCATGGCGGCGCTGGAGACCCACACCGCCGTCGATCTGATCGCCACCGACCTGTCGCAACGCGCCATCGAGAAGGCGCGTTCGGGCCTCTATACCGGCTTCGAGATCCAGCGCGGCCTGACGGCGCGGACCATGCTGCGCTGGTTCGAGCCGATGGAGGACCAGTGGATCGTCAAGGCCGAACTGGCCGATGCAGTCCGCTTCGGCCGCGCCAATCTGCTGGACGAACCGACCGACGATGCGCGCTTCGACGTCATCTTCTGCCGCAATGTGCTGGGCGACATGGAGCCGTCGCGGCGCGCACGGCTGCTGGACGGGCTGGAGCGGCGGCTGGTCGACGACGGCTGCCTGTTCCTGGGCGCCGACGAACGGCTGGAAGGCGAGACGGTGGCCTTCCGTCCGGTGAACGGCCGGCGGGGCCTGTACGTCAAGGCGCCGTCCGCCCTGCGCCGCGCCGCCTGAACCGCGCGACAGGCGCCGCCGTCGTCAGGCGGCGTGCAGTTCCTGCTTCACCCGTTCGGCCAGGGTCTTGATGTCCAGCGGCTTGGGCAGGAAGGACACGCCCGTCTCGTCCTGCAACAGGTCCGAGAAGTCGCTTTCGGCATAGCCGGAGATGAACATGACCGGCGCGTCGCCCAGATACTGTCGCGCCTTCTTCAGCAGCGACGGACCGTCCAGGCCCGGCATGATGACGTCGGAGATCATCATGTCGATCTGGCCCGCGTGTTCCTCGGCCAGCATCAGCGCCTCCTCGCCGTCCGCCGCCTCGATCACCTCATAGCCGCGCTGGCGCAGCAGACGGGCGGCGATGCCGCGCACGGCGTCCTCGTCCTCGACGAACAGGATGCGGCCGGCGCCCGACAGGTCGCGCGGCGCCTTCGCCTTGACCTCGACCGGTTGAACTTCGGCCAGTTCCGCCTCGCCGGCGGCGGGCAGGAATAGGCGGAAGGCGGCGCCAACAATCTTGGAGTCCGGCCCTTCCACATTGCTGACCGCGATATGACCGCCGGCCTGCTGAGCGATGCCATAGACGGTGGCCAGGCCCATGCCGGTGCCCTCGTTGACCGCCTTGGTGGTGAAGAAGGGCTCGAAAATCTTGTCCAGCAGTTCCGGCGGCACGCCGGGGCCGGTGTCGGACACCTCGATCAGGGCGACCTCGCTGGTCGGGGCGTCGGCCCAGCCCAGGCCGCGCGCCTCGTCCGCCGTCAGACGCCGGGTCGAGATGGTGACGACGCCCGCGCCCGGCTCGACCACGCCGCGCATGGCGTCGCGGGCGTTGACGGCCAGGTTCATCACCGCCGTCTCCAACTGGCTCTTGTCGGCCAGCACCACCGGAAGGTCGCGGCCGTAGTCGGTCTCCAGCCGCACGTCCTCGCGCAGCAGGCGGCGCAGCAGGATGGCGAACTCGCCCACCAGTTCGCCCAGGTCCAGCCGCTCGCGCCGCACCGTGGACTTGCGCGAGAAGGCCAGCAGTTTGCGCACTAGGTCGGCGGCGCGGATGGCCGTCTGGCGGATTTCGTTCAGCCCCTCGTAGGACGGATCGCCGACCGGATGGCGTTCCAACAGGCCCGACAGCTGAAGCTGGATCGCGGTCAGCAGATTGTTGAAGTCGTGCGCCACACCCCCGGCCAGCTGACCCACGGCCTGCATCTTCTGGGCCTGGTTGAGCTGAAGCTCCATCGACTTCTGGGACGAGACGTCGAACAGCCATATCCGCCGACGCTCGCCCTCCGGCGCCACATACAGATGCAGCATCTTGTCGGGATAGGCGCGCGCGACCAGTTCGATGGGCCCCGACGATCCGGCCGCCAGCTTGGCCCGCGCCTCGGCGACGCCGGGCGGATCGAACAGATGGCCAAAGGCGGCGTCGCGCGCCGCCGCGGGGCCGGTCAGGACCGCCAGGGCCGGATTGGCCTCTTCCGCCCGGCCGGCGAACAGGTCGTCGCCGCCGATGACGGCCGAGCCGAACGGCGCGCCGGCGGCCATGGCGCGCGCCTCTCCGGTCGCGGCGGCGACGGGCGAAGGCAGGTGGGCCGAGGCGATGGGCAGCACCGCGTCCGGCGCCGCCCGCATCAGGAACCGCCCCTCGGCGACCCGGCCGATCACCACCTCGACCTCGCGCTGGCCGATCAGGACGATGGCGCGACCCGGCTCGCCCTTCCGCGCCTGGGCGAAGGCCATATAGAGGGCCTGGGCCGACTTGCCGCGCGGCAGGGCGGTGGTGGAGCCATTGGCCTCGGCCCAGGCGGCGTTGAACGCCAGAATCTGGCCTGAGTCCCACACCAGGGCCGCCGGTTCGGCCATAGCGTCTAGCACCTCAATGGCTGCGTCGCTATTGGGGCGCGCACCGGCGGCGCGGCGAAACCCGAACAGGCCGATCAGCGCGATCATCCCCACCGTCAGGATCAGCACCAAACCCGGCGCCGAGACCGGATTGTCACGAAACGCCGGATAGGCCAGGGCCGCGATCGCCACGACGACGCCGAACGCCATCACGGCGGACAACAGATCGAACGGGGAGCGGCGGGTGGACGTCATACGGCCTCGCGAATCAAGGGTTTCATCATACGCTCAAATCCTGACGCACCCTTACCGGCGTGCGCGGGACTGGAAGACGAAGCCGATGATCTTGGCGGCGGCGTCGAAATGCTCGCGCGGAATGACTTCGTCCACATCGACGGTGGCGTAGAGGGCGCGGGCCAGGGGCACGTTCTCGACGATGGGGACATTGTGTTCGGTCGCGACCTCGCGAATGCGCAGGGCCAGGGCGTCGACGCCCTTGGCCACGCAGATCGGCGCCCCGTCGCCCTGATCCGGCTCGTAGCGCAGGGCGACCGAATAGTGGGTCGGGTTGGTGACGATGACGGTGGCCTTGGGCACATTGGCCATCATCCGCTGGCGGCTGCGCTGCATACGGATCTGCTTCAGCTTGGCCTTGACGTGGGGATCGCCCTCGGACTGTTTGAAGTCTTCCTTCAGCTCTTCCTTGGTCATCCGCATCCGCTTGGCGAAGCGCATCTTCTGCCAGATGAAGTCCGCCCCCGCGGTCGCGCCCAGCAGAATGATGGCCGCGACGAACAGCGAGATCGCCATGTCGCGCGCCAGCGGCAGGATGGCCAAGGGGCTGACGGCGACCAAGTTCTCGAACTCGCGCGCATGGGGCTTCAGCACCATCCAGCAGACCAGGCAGACGGCGACCAGCTTCAGGAAGGTCTTGAGGAACTGCACCAGGCCGTCGGGACCGAAGATCCGCTTGAACCCCTGCATCGGACTGACCGCCGACCATTTGGGCTTCAGCTTCTCGGCGGTGAAGATCAGGCCCGATTGCGCCAGATTGCCCCCGGCCCCGCCGATGATGGTGGCCAGCATCACCGCCCCCAGGAACGGAGCGACGGCCCAGACGGCGCGCACCATGATCTGATTGCCCGCGCCCGAGTTCAGCGTGCCCAGCATCTGATGCGGGGCGGCGATGAAGGGCAGCATCTGCTCGGCGATGGACGAGGCGAACCAGCCCCCCGCCATCAGGATCACCGCCGCCGCCCCCGCCAGGGACAGAACCTGGGCGACATCGGGCGATTTGGCGACGTCGCCCTTCTTTCGCGCGTCCTCAAGCTTTCGCGGGGTCGCCTCTTCGGTTTTCGATTCGGGATCGGCGCCTTCAGCCACCGGCGCCTCCGAACACGAAATACTCAGCCAGACGGCGGTAGCGGTCGATGAAGACGGCGCCCAGCGCCCCCAGGCTCAGGGCGAAGATCGACAGGCCCAGGATGACGCTGAGCGGGGCGGCGGCGAAATAGACCTGAAAGGCCGGCATGACCCGCGCCACCAGACCCGAAGCCAGGTTGAAGATCAGGGCGAAGACCAGCACCGGCGCGGCCAGCTGAACCCCCAGCATGAAGCTGTCGCCCAGGGTGCGCACCGCCATCTGGGTGAAGTCGGCCATGATCAGCGGCTTGGCCGGGGCGATCAGCTGATAGGAGCCGACGATCCCGGCGATGAACAGGTGGTGGGTGTCGGTGGCGAACAGCAGCGTCACCCCCAACAGGGTCAGGAAGGCGGCGATGGTCGTGCCCGGCTGGGCCTGCATGGGGTTGGCGGTCTGGGCGAAGCTGAGCGTGGTCTGCAGCGACACGATCTCGCCCGCCGTCGACAGGGCGGTCATGAACATGCGCAGCAACAGGCCGATCATCAGGCCGACCACCACCTCGCGGATGATCCAGCCGACCATCAGGCCCAGACTGTCGGGCAGGCCCGGCAGGGCGTCGCGCACCACCGGCCACAGGGCCAGGCTGATGACGAGCGACAGCGACAGCCGCACCCGCGGCGGCACATAGGCCTCGCCGAAGCCGGGGATCAGCATCAGGATCGCCGCGACCCGGGCGAAGATCAGCCCCCCGGCCCAGACCTGATCGGCGGTCGCCCACGAATCCATGTCTAGAGGCCGTCCACTACATCCCCGCGATGCGGGCCGCGATCTGACGCATGAAGCCGCCCAGCAGCGCCCCCATCAGCGGCAGGAACAGGATCAGCGAAACGAAGATGGCGATGATCTTGGGCGCATAGATCAGGGTCTGCTCCTGAATCTGCGTCAGGGCCTGGAACAGGCCGATCACCACGCCGACCACCAGCCCGACCAGAAGGACCGGCAGGCACAGCTGGATCGTCAGCCAGATGGCGTCACGCCCGACGTCCAGAACTTCCGCGCCGTTCATCGGCCCACTCCAGCAACTACTGGGCAGAAAATGCCGACAGGATGGTTAACAGGCCGCTAACCAACGCTTGATCGTCGCAGCCTCTCCCCTTCCGTTTCGCTTGTGGCTATGTAGCCGCCATGACCGACGCCCGATCCCCGAAAGTCTCCCAGGCCGACGCCGAAGCCGCCGTGCGCACCCTGATCGAATGGGCCGGCGACGACCCCGCGCGCGAGGGACTGCTGGAAACCCCCGCCCGCGTGGCGAAAAGCTATCGCGAGCTGTTCCAGGGCTATGAGGTCGATCCCCTGTCCTATCTGGAGAAGACCTTCGAAGAGACGGGCGGCTACGACCAGCTGGTGGTGCTGAAGGACATCCGCTTCGTCAGCTTCTGCGAGCATCATATGCTGCCGGTCGTGGGCAAGGCCCACGTCGCCTATCTGCCGACCGACCGGGTCGTGGGCATCTCCAAGCTGGCGCGCGTGGTGCGCGGCTTCGCGCGGCGTCTGCAGATTCAGGAGAAGATGACGTCGGAGATCGCCGAAGCCATCCAGACCGTGCTGCGCCCGCACGGCGTCGGCGTGGTCATCGAGGCCGAGCATAGCTGCATGACCCTGCGCGGCGTCAATGCGCCGGGCGCCAGCCTGTCGACCAGCCACCTGATCGGCGTCGTGCGAGACGACCCGCGCACCCGCGAGGAGTTCCTGCGGCTGGTCAGGGGCTGATCTTCCCTTAAGGCGTGCATTGGCGCCGCCCTTGCGTCGAAAGGACCAAAAGGAGGCGCTGACGATGCCCTGGTCCCTGGTTTCGACCCGCAATGAGACAGTTCGGATCGCGCGCGGCGGCTGGCTGGACGCCCTGCGTTTCATCGTGGCCTTCCTGATCGTCCTGCACCACTTCCAGGCGGCCGGACCCGCGCCGCTGGCCCACGTCGTCAATCCGATCTTCGAACGCGCCGGCTTCCTGCTGACCAACTTCTTCCTGATCGACAGCGGCTATGTGCTGATGCGCGTCTATGGGGCGGCGGTGGACAAGGGCCGGATGTCGCCGGGCGACTTCTTCCTGAAGCGGTTCCTGCGCGTCGTGCCCGCCCATCTGATCATGGGCCTGTCCCTGGTCGGGCTGGTCCTGCTGGCGACGGCCGCCGGCGCGCCGCCGCGCAATCCCGAATGGTTCGCCTGGGATCAGTTGCCGGCCCAACTGCTGCTGCTGCAATCCTATGGGGTCCATGGCGGCTTGGGCTGGAATGCGCCGACCTGGTCGATCTCGGCCCTGATCGGCTGCTACCTGGCCTTCCCCTGGATCATTCGCGGCCTGATGCGGCTGGGGCCGTGGTCGGCGCTGGCGATGGGCGTCGGCGTCTATCTGGTCGCCAACCAGCTGTGCTGGGCCTTGCTGGGCTATCCCGTCTATCAGATGCCGATGGGCTACGGCATCGTGCGCGCCCTGCCCCTGTTCTTCCTGGGCATGTGCCTGGCCTGGTTCGCCCAGAAGGTCTGGGTCGCGCCGCGTCTGGCCGGCTGGGCCGGCGTGCTGGCCGCCGTGGGCTTCTTCGCGCTGGAGCTTCACGACAAGCACGCCCTCGTCGCCCTGGCGCTGATCTCGATCATCATCCTGGCCGCCGGCGCCGTGCCGGTGAAGCGCCCGTCCAAACTGGTCGAGACCGCCGCCATGGTGTCCTTCTCGATGTTCATCTCCAACGAGGTGGTCCGCATCGCCTGGTTCGGCGTGGTCAATGCGCTGGAGGCCCGCTTCGCCCTGCCGGTCGCCGCCCAATGGGGCCTTTGGGGCCTGGGGGTCGCGGCGGCGGTCGGCTTCGCCTTCGCCTTCCACTTCGCCATCGACAATCCGATTCAGGTCCGCATCCGACACTGGCTGAAGCGGCGCAGCGCCCGTCGCGGCCAGCGTCAGCCTAAACTCGGGCCGGTCATCTCCATCGACGGCTGATCCTGCTTGAAGAGCGGCGATCCTCGACCAAAGTCGCTCTCTCCAGCCGCCTCCCTCTCGGTCAATGTCGGCGTCCACGCATCCTGAAGGATGTGCAGAACGGCCGATAACGGCGACTTGGGAGGAAATGGATCATGGGAACCGACGCACCCATTGCGTCCGGGGACGGGGAGCACACGGTCGATCGCAGCGATCGGCTGGTCATCCTCGCCTCGTCGGTCGGCACCGTCATCGAGTGGTACGACTTCTATCTTTACGGCTCGCTGGCGGCGATCATCACCGTCCAGTTCTTCTCGGGCGTCAACGAGACGACCGGCTACATCTTCGCCCTGATGGCCTTCGCGGCCGGCTTCGCCGTGCGTCCGTTCGGCGCCGTGGTCTTCGGACGGCTGGGCGATCTCTGGGGGCGCAAGAACACCTTCCTGGTGACCATGCTGCTGATGGGCCTGTCGACCTTCGTGGTCGGCCTGTTGCCGCCCTATGCGGTCATCGGCATCGCGGCGCCGATCATCCTGGTGCTGATGCGCCTGATCCAGGGCCTGGCCCTGGGCGGCGAATACGGCGGCGCGGCCACCTACGTCGCCGAGCACGCCCCGCAAGGCAAGCGCGGCTTCTACACCTCCTTCATCCAGATCACCGCGACCGCCGGCCTGGTGCTGAGCCTGCTGGTGATCCTGGGCGTCCGTTACAGCGTGGGCGAGGAAGCCTTCGCCGCCTGGGGCTGGCGCATTCCCTTCCTGGTCTCGATCCTGCTGCTCGGCGTCTCGCTCTGGATCCGCCTGAAGCTGGCCGAAAGCCCGTCGTTCAAGAAGATGAAGGCCGAGGGCAAAGGCTCCAAGACCCCGCTGAAGGACAGCTTCGGCAAATGGCCGAATCTGAAGCTGGTGCTGATCGCGCTCTTGGGCCTGACCGCCGGCCAGGCCGTCATCTGGTACACGGGCCAGTTCTACGCCTTGTTCTTCCTGGAACGGGTCATGAAGGTCGACGCGACCCTGGTCTATGTGCTGCTGACCATCGCGCTTCTGGCCGCCTCGCCCTTCTTCATCTTCTGGGGCTGGCTGTCGGACAAGGTGGGGCGCAAGCCGATCATCCTGGCCGGCTGCCTGCTCGCGGCCCTGACCTATTTCCCGCTGTTCAACGCCCTGACCCAGGCCGCCAACCCGCGCCTGGCCGCCGCCGCCGCCTCGGCGCCGGTCGTGGTCTATGCCGATCCGGCGGACTGTAACCTGCAGTTCGATCCGGTCGGCAAGACGGTGTTCAACCACTCCTGCGACGTGGCCAAATCCTATCTGGCCAAGGCGGGCGTGACCTACGCCAACGAGGCCGCCCCGGCCGGCACGGTGGCCCAGGTCCGCATCGGCGATCAGGTCGTGGTCCCCAGCTTCCGCGGCGACGCCATGGCCCCGGCCGACTTCGCCGCCCAGAAGAAGACCTGGGACAAAAGCCTGGGCGAGGCCCTGACCGCCGCCGGCTATCCGGCCAAGGCCGACAGCGCCCTGGTCAACAAGCCGATGGTGGTGATGATCCTGTTCATCCTCGGCTTCTATGTCACCATGGTCTACGGGCCGATCGCGGCGGCTCTGGTCGAGATGTTCCCGACCAACATCCGCTACACCTCCATGTCCCTGCCCTATCACATCGGCAACGGCTGGTTCGGCGGCTTCCTGCCCACCACCGCCTTCGCCATCGTGGCGGCGACGGGCAATATCTACTCCGGCCTCTGGTATCCGATCGTGGTGGCGCTGGGGACGGTCGTTCTGGGCTTGCTGCTGGTCAAGGAAGGCAAGGACGTCGATCTGAACGCCTGATCCTGCTTTCAGGCGGAACGAGGGGCGGGTCGTCGAAAGACGGCCCGCCTTTCGCTTGTGAAACACCCCCTGCCCGGTTCAGATGCCCCCATGTTCAGCCTGACGATCCTCGGCCTGGTCGCCGCCTATATGGCGGTGCTGTTCGCCGTCGCCTGGCATCAGGAACGTCCGGCGGCCAGGGCGCGCGGCAAGGGCCTGGGGCCGTCGGTCTACGCCCTGTCGCTGGCGATCTACTGCACCTCCTGGACCTATTATGGCGCGGTCGGCACGGCGGCGCGCGACGGGTGGGAA
This sequence comes from Brevundimonas sp. UBA6550, assembly GCF_002434505.1. Taxonomy (GTDB): domain Bacteria; phylum Pseudomonadota; class Alphaproteobacteria; order Caulobacterales; family Caulobacteraceae; genus Brevundimonas. Next base: position 277,507 of record NZ_DJKE01000006.1, on the reverse strand, counting down.
TATCTGCCCATCTATATCGGGCCGGTGATCGGCCTGACCCTGCTGTTCCCGCTGTGGCGGCGCATCGCGGCGGCGGCCCGGCGCGAGAACGTCGGCTCCATGGCCGACTTCGTGGCCTCCCGCTATGGCAAGAGCCAGACCCTGGGCGCGGCCGTCACCGTGGTCGCCATCCTGGGGTCGCTGCCCTATATCGCGCTGCAGCTGAAATCGCTGTCGATGGCGGGCGCCCTTCTGACGGCGGGCACGCCGGTCGCGGGGTCCGAGCGGCTGACGGTTCTGGTGCTGGCCGGGGTGCTGGCCTTCTTCGCCATTCTGTTCGGCGCGCGGCGGCCCGATCTGACCGAGCACAATCGCGGCCTGATCCAGGCCATCGGTCTGGAATCGATGGTCAAGCTGGGCGCCCTGCTGTTCGTCGCCGTCTTCGCCTTGGTCCTGCTGCTGAACCAGGGATCGCCGGCGCGTATCGCGCAGGGGCTGGGCGCCCTGGCCGCCCCGCCGGACGTCACGCCGCGCTTCACCGCCATCACCCTGGTTTCGACCCTGGCGATCTTCTGCCTGCCGCGTCAGTTCCACGTCGCCTTCGTGGAGGGGGCCCAGCCGTCGGACGTGCGGCGGGCGCGCTGGATCTTTCCCCTCTATCTGATGCTGACCAGCCTGGCGGTCCTGCCGCTGGTGGCGGCCGGCGCCCTGTTCGCGCCCACGGTGAACCCCGACCTTCTGGTGCTGGCCCTGCCGTTCCAGCGCGGCGAGACCCTGCTGACCGCCATCGTCTTCGTGGGCGGCTTCTCGGCGGCGACCGCCATGGTGATCGTCGAGGCCGTGGCCCTGTCGGCCATGGTGTCCAACAGCCTGATCCTGCCCTTCCTGGCGCGCGACCGCTGGCGGATGCGCGGCGACGCCTCGGACATGGCGGGCACCATCCTGCAGGTGCGGCGCGGGGCCATCGTCGCGGTCCTGCTGCTGGCGTGGCTCTATTATCAGGCGACCGACCAGTCGCACGGTCTGGCGGCCATGGGGCTGGTGTCCTTCGCCGCCCTGGCCCAGCTGGCGCCCGCCCTGTTCGGCGCGGTCCTGTGGCGTGGCGGCCATGCCCAAGGCGCGCTGGCGGGCATGGCGGCGGGGGTCCTGGTCTGGATCATGATGCTGGCCCTGCCGCAACTGGCGCCGGGCGCGCCCTGGCACATCTATGTCATGCTGGGCATCGAGGACCCGTTGGCGCTGGGCGTCTTCGTCAGCCTGGGGCTGAACCTGACGGCCTATGTCGGGGTGTCGCGTCTGGCCCAGCCCCGGCTGATCGACCGGGTTCAGGCGCGCGCCTTCGTGGATCGGCTGGGGCCGGACTGGATGGAGGCCAAGCCCGCGCCGTCGGGGGCCTCCGTCGGCGACCTGCGCGCCCTGGTCGCCCGCTTCATCGGCGACGAAAGGGCTGAGCGCGCCTTTTCCGCTTGGGGCAGGGAAACCGCCGCCCGCCTGCGCGACGCCGACCCCGCAGACGCCGCCCTGGCCCGCGCGGCGGAGCGGATGCTGGCCGGCGCCATCGGCGCGGCCTCGGCCCGCCGGGTCATCTCCGCCGCCCTGGCCGGGGTCGGCCGCGCGCCTGAGGACGTGGTGCGGATGCTGGACGAGGCGTCCCAGGCCGTCCAGTTCAACCGCGACCTGTTGCAGACCACGCTCGACAATATCGACCAGGGCGTGATCGTGGTGGACGAGGATCTGCGCGTCACCGCCTGGAACCGGCGCTATGTCGCCATGTTCGACCTGCCCGTCGGCTTCGTACACGTCGGCCTGCCCATCGCCAACATCTATCGGCTGAACGCCGAGCGCGGCGAGAGCCCCGACGACATCGAGGCCTGGGTCGAACGCCGGCTGGAGGCGCTCAGCCGCCGCATCCCCCACGACCACGAACGCCAGCAGCCGGACGGCCGGGTGCTGCGCTCATCCGGCGCGCCCATCCCCGGCGGGGGCTACGCCACCAGCTATACCGACATCACCGCCCTGCGCCGCGCAGCGCGTCAGTTGGAAGAGGCGAACGAACGGCTGGAGGCGCGCGTCGCGGACCGCACCGTCCGGCTGGACGAGGCGCGTCAGGTCGCCGAGGACGCCACCGCCTCCAAGACCCGGTTCCTGGCCGCCGCCAGCCACGACCTGCTGCAACCGCTGCACGCCGCGCGCCTGTTCATCGCCGCACTCAAGGAGGAGCCGGCGCTGGAAGATCCCGCCAGCCGCACCCTGGCCGTCAACGCCGACCGCGCCATCGACAGCGCCCACCGGCTGCTGACCGCCCTGCTGAACCTGTCCAAGCTGGAGGCCGGCGGGGTGCGGACCAATGTGACCCGGGTGTCCCTGGGCGGCCTGTTCGACGATCTGCGGCGCGAGTTCGCGCCGGTGGCCGAGGCCAAGGGTCTTTGCCTCACCCTGGCGCCGACGCGGTTGTGGGTGACGTCGGATCGCGACCTGCTGCGCTCCATGCTGCAGAACCTGGTGGCCAACGCCATCCGCTACACTGACCGGGGCCGGGTTCTGGTCGGGGTGCGGCGGCGCGGCGAGACGGTGCGGCTGTTCGTCTGCGACACCGGGCGCGGCATACCCGAGGCGCAGCAGGAGACGGTGTTCAACGAGTTCGTGCGGCTGCCCGGCGCGGCGGTGGACGAGCCGGGCGCGGGCCTGGGCCTGGCCATCGTCAAACGCCTGTCCAGCCTGCTGGACCATCCGCTGTCGCTGACCTCGGACCTGGGGGCGGGCGCGACCTTCCGCATCGACCTGAAACGCTGCGCACCGGATGTGGTCGCCGAGATCGCGCCGTCGCGAGACGTGCGCCTGCCGCTGGCGGGGCTGAGGGTGCTGTGCGTGGACAACGAGCCAGTGATCCTGGATGCGTTGAACGCCCTTCTGACCCGCTGGGGCGCGCGACCGACGCTGGCGGCCAGCGTCGAGGCGGCCATGGCGTCGCCGGGGCCGTTCGACGCCGCCGTGGTCGATCTTCATCTGGGCGACGGGCCGGAAGGTTTCGCCGTGATCGACTGGCTGCGCCCCCACGGCGTACGCCGCATCGCCCTGGTCACCGCCGATACGCGCGACGGGCTGAACGAACAGGCCACGGCCGCCGGGGCCGTCCTGCTGCCCAAGCCGATCAAGCCGGCGGCGCTGAAGGCCTTTCTGTCCAGTTGATCACAGCGGATCCATCTGTTTGGCCAGGATGACCGCCTGGGTGCGGTTGTGGACGCCCAGCTTTCTGAACACGCTGGTCAGATGCGCCTTGATGGTGGCCTCCGAGACGCCCAGGTCGAAGGCGATCTGCTTGTTCAGCCGCCCCGCCTTCAGCCCTTCCAGAATGCGCAGCTGAGAGGGCGTCAGGCTGGCCACCCGTTCGGCCAGGTCGTCGCCCTCGGCCTCGGGCACGTCCGGCGCCCAGCCGTCGCCGGCCAGGATGGCGGCGATGGCCTCGACCATCTGCGGCAGGGCGGTGGACTTGGGGATGAAGCCGGCGGCGCCCAGACCCAGGGCGTTTCGCACCACCGCCGCCTCCTCGCTGGCCGAGACCACCGCCACGGGCGCGGCCGGATGTTCGGCCCGCAGCGCCGCCAGGCCCGCCATCCCCTCGCTGTCCGACAGTTTCAGATCCAGCAGCAGCAGATCGACCGGCCCCGCCTTCAGCGCGGCCCGCGCCTCGGCCAGGCTGGCGCACTCGATCACCTCCGCGCCCGGCGCGGCCTTGTCGACCGCCGAGCGCAGGGCGGCGCGGAACAGGGGATGGTCGTCGGCGACGACGATGCGATCCATAGCGTCCTTCCCCTGGGGCGTCCTTCCCCTGCGCGGCGTCTGATCGGCCGCGTCGTCGCCACCATGGCGCCGTTCGACTTTGGTCGAAACTAGACCAATGGCCAATGGTCTGGCGAGGACATAGGCGGAAAGCTGGGATCAGGGACGCCTGCGGAGACGGGCGCGGAGGATATCAGCATGACCAGGACCACCCTTTTCGCGGGCGCCGCCGTCGTCGCCCTGTTGGCCGCGCCCGGCATGGCCTCGGCCCAGTCCAGCCAGGCGGCGCTGGAGGCCCGCATCGCCCAACTAGAGGCCGAGCTGAACGCCCTGAAGGGCGAGGTCGTCGCCGCCCGCACCCAACAGGCCGCCCAGGCCCAGGACATCATTCGCCTGGAGACCCGCCCGGCCGCGCACGCCCCGGTCCAGCAGGCTGCGGCGCCGGCGTCGCCCGGCGAGGGCTTCCGCATCGGCGACCACACGGTCAAGTTCGGCGGCTTCGTCAAGGTGGACGCCTACGCCAGCCGCTATTCCGGCGGCGATCCGGTCAATGGCGACGCCCTGCGCGAGTTCCACATTCCCGGCTCCATCCCCATCGGCGGCTCCAAGGAAGATACGGCGACCGACTTCAACGCCCGCCAGACCCGCTTCTGGCTGACCACCGACGGCATGGTGGGCGGCCACAAGATCGGCACGCGGATGGAGATGGACTTCCAGACCCTGCCCGGCGCCGGCGATCAACGCACCACCAGCCCGGCCAACCCGGCCCTGCGCCGCGCCTTCGTCACCATCGACAACTGGCTGATCGGCCAGGAGTGGACCAACTTCCAGAACACCGCCGTCCTGCCCGAATCCGCCGATTTCATCGGCGCGGCCGAGGGCACGGTCTTCGCCCGTCAGGTCCAGGTCCGCTACACGCGCGGTCCCTTCTCGGTCTCGGTCGAGAACCCCGAGACGACCGTGACCCCGTTCGGCGGCGGCGCGCGCATCGTCGCCGACGACAACAGCCTGCCGGACTTCACCGCCCGCTATGCGGTGTCGCGGCCCTGGGGCGATGTCCAGGTCGCCGGCCTGCTGCGCCAGCTGAAGTATCAGAACCCGGCGACCAGCATCGATTCCACCGCGACCGGCTGGGGTCTGTCGGCCTCGACCAAGATCAAGGTCGGATCGAAGGACGATCTGCGCCTGATGGTGACCGGCGGCGAGGGCATCGGCCGCTATGTGGGGCTGAACTTCTCCAACGACGCGGTGCTGAACGCCTCGGGCGATCTGGACGCCATCGGCGTGGTCGCCGGCTTCGCCGCCTATCGCCACGTCTGGGCGCCCGGCTGGCGCTCCAGCCTGATCTGGTCGGCGCAGAAGGTGGACAACGATGTCGCCTTCACCGGCCTGTCCGCCAACCGATCGGCCCAGAGCCTCCACGCCAACTTGATCTGGTCGCCGGTTACGGCGTTTGATGTGGGGGCCGAGCTGATGTTCGCGGATCGCGAGATCGAGACCGGCGCCAGCGGCGACATGACCCGTCTGATCCTGTTCGCCAAATACGGATTCTGATTTCCCCCGGAGACGCCTTTCGTGCCTGATCTCGACCTCTATCCCGTCCCCGCCGACTGGGCCGCCAAGGCCCATATGAACCGGCAGGCCTATGAGGCCGCACGGGTCGCGGCGCGCGAGACCCCCGAGGCCTTCTGGGCCGAACAGGCCCGGCGGCTGGACTGGATCACCCCGCCGACAAAAATCAAGGACGTCTCGTTCAGGAAGGAAGACTTCCGCATCCGCTGGTTCGAGGACGGGGTGCTGAACGTCTCGGCCAACTGCATCGACCGCCACCTGCCCCACCGCAAGGACGAGACGGCGATCATCTGGGAAGGCGACGATCCCGCCGACAGCCGCCGCATCACCTATGGCGAACTGCACGCCGAGGTGTGCCGCATGGCCAATGTGCTGAAGGCGCATGGGGCCAAGAAGGGCGACCGCATCACCCTTTATCTGCCGATGATCCCCGAGGCCGCCTACGCCATGCTGGCCTGCGCGCGGATCGGCGCGATCCATTCGGTGGTGTTCGGCGGCTTTTCGCCCGACAGCCTGTGCGGCCGGATCGAGGACTGCGGCTCCAACCTGGTCATCACCGCCGACGAGGGCCTGCGCGGCGGCAAGCACGTGCCGCTGAAGGCCAATGTCGACGAGGCGCTGAAGAAGGTGAAGGTCGACACCGTCCTGGTCGTGCGTCGCACCGACCGCGATGTGCCGATGACCGAGGGCCGCGACTTCGACTATGGGCTGGAGGCCGCCAAGGTCGGCGCCGACTGCCCGCCCGAGCCGATGAACGCGGAGGACCCGCTGTTCATCCTCTACACCTCGGGTTCGACGGGTAAGCCCAAGGGCGTGCTGCACACCACGGGCGGCTATCTGTTCTGGGCCGCCTGGACGCACGAGATCGTCTTCGACTATCGCCCCGGCGAGGTCTTCTGGTGCACCGCCGACGTGGGCTGGGTCACGGGCCATTCCTATATGGTCTATGGGCCGCTGGCGAACGCGGCGACGACCCTGATGTTCGAGGGGGTGCCCAACTATCCCGACGCCGGCCGGTTCTGGCAGGTGGTGGACAAGCACAAGGTCGAGATCTTCTACACCGCCCCCACGGCCCTTCGCGCCCTGATGCGAGAGGGCGACGCGCCGGTCAAGGCGTCCTCGCGCGCCTCGCTGCGGCTGCTCGGCACGGTGGGCGAGCCGATCAACCCGGAAGCCTGGCGCTGGTATCACGAGGTGGTCGGCGACGGCCGCTGCCCCATCGTCGACACCTGGTGGCAGACCGAGACGGGCGGCCATCTGATCACCCCCCTGCCCGGCGCCACGGACCTGAAGCCCGGATCGGCCACCCTGCCCTTGCCGGGCGTCGAGCTTGAGATCGTGGACGCCGAGGGTCAGCCGATGGAGGGCGCCGTGTCCGGCAATCTGTGCATCACCGACAGCTGGCCGGGCCAGATGCGCACCGTCTATGGTGACGACCAGCGCTTCTTCGACACCTATTTCTCGACCTATCCGGGCCGGTATTTCACCGGCGACGGCTGCCGTCGGGACGCGGACGGCTATTACTGGATCACCGGGCGGGTGGACGACGTCATCAACGTCTCGGGCCACCGGATGGGCACCGCAGAGGTCGAAAGCGCCCTGGTGCTGCACGACGATGTCGCCGAGGCGGCGGTGGTCGGCTTCCCCCACGACATCAAGGGCCAGGGCATCTACGCCTATGTCACCCTGAACAAGGGGGTCGAGCCGACCGAGGCGCTGCGCAAGGCCCTGATCGCCCAAGTCCGTCAGGAGATCGGCCCCATCGCCGCACCCGACGTGATCCAGTGGGCGCCGGGCCTGCCCAAGACCCGGTCGGGCAAGATCATGCGGCGCATCCTGCGCAAGATCGCCGAAAACGAGATCGGCGCGCTGGGCGACACCTCCACCCTGGCCGATCCGTCGGTGGTGGACGATCTGGTCAAGAACCGCGCCGGGGCGTGACGCGGGGTTTCAACGCAGGGGCATAGAGGCCTATCAGGGGCGATCCTGACGCCTATCGAGCCTTGCCCATGCGCCGTTTCCTGTCCCGCCTGCCGATCGACAACTATCTGCTGGCCCTGATCGGCATGGTGGTCCTGGCGGCGCTTCTACCCGCCAGCGGACAGGCCGCCGTGGTCATGGACTGGGTGGTCAAGGCCGCCATCGCCCTGCTGTTCTTCCTGTATGGCGCGCGGATGTCGCCGGCGGCCATCGGCGCGGGCCTGCTGCACTGGCGGCTGCAGGGCACGGTCTTCCTGTCGACCTTCCTGCTGTTCCCGCTGCTGGGGCTGGGGCTGGTCTTTTTGATGCGGGGATCGCTTCAGCCCGACCTGCTGACGGGGATGCTGTATCTGTGTCTGCTGCCGTCCACGGTGCAGTCGTCCATCGCCTTCACCTCCATCGCCGGCGGCAATGTCGCGGGCGCCCTGACCGGCGCCAGCCTGTCGAACCTGCTGGGGGTGATCGTGACGCCGCTGCTGGTGGCCCTGCTGATCGGCGGCGCCGGTGGAGGCATCCATCTGCAGTCCATCCTCGACATCGGTCTGCAGATCCTGGCGCCGTTCGCGGTGGGCCAGCTTTGCCGGCCGCTGCTGAAGGACTGGCTGGGCCGCCACGCCAAACTGACCGGCCTGGTGGATCGCGGCTCGATCCTGCTGATCGTTTACGCCGCCTTCAGCGAGGGGGTGGTCGCCGGCGTCTGGTCCCAGGTCGCGCCGATGGACCTGGCCAAGGTGATCGGCCTGAACGTCATGCTGCTGGCCATTGTTCTGAGCCTGACGCTGTTCATCGGCCGGGCGCTGCGGTTCGACCGCCCCGACCGGATCGTGATCCTGTTCTGCGGCTCGAAAAAGAGCATGGCCACCGGCATTCCGATGGCCGGCATTCTGTTCGCCAGCGCCTCGGTCCCGCTGATCGTCCTGCCGATCATGCTGTTCCACCAGATCCAGCTGTTCGCCTGCACCATCATCGCCCAGCGCTATGCGCGAGAGAATGCGGCGCGCGCGGCCGGCCCCATCCACCCTTGAGCCATGCCCGGCCTTGGGCTAGACCGCCCTCAGGCCATCGCGGGCATGATGTAGTGGTAGCCTGAAAGCTTCCCAAGCTTTTCGTGCGGGTTCGATTCCCGCTGCCCGCTCCAGCCGCCGCGACGCGCCGCCGATCCGGTCGACGCGCCGCCCGGCCTCTGGCCTCACTCCACCGCTTCGACCGTGACGCCGCGCTTGGCCAAGATGGCCTGGACGCTGTCGTCGCCCGCCAGGTGCCCGGCGCCCACGGCGATGAAGGCGGCGCCGGAGCCCTGCAGCATCGTCTGGATCTGGTTCGCCCAGTCGGTGTTCCGGTCCACCAGAATGGACTGGTACAGGGCCGGCGAGGCGTCCTTCATCTCCTGGACCATCACGCGGCTAAGGACGTCCACGTCGCCCCTGGCCCAGGCCGAGACCATTTCGTCCAGCTTGGTCGCCGCGTTCTCGTAGTCCTTCAGCGTCTCGCGCAGAAAGACCAGTTGCACGTCGTCGGGCAGGCCGGCCAGGATGCCGATCTGCTTGTCGATGGTCTCGAAGCCGTGGATCGGCTTGCCGGCCGCTTCGGCGCGCGCCTTCAGCACCAGTTCCACGCCCGACTTGGGATCGTAGCCCGCCTTGACCAGCGGGGCGACCGACAGGGTCAGGGCCGCCAGCCACGGCCGATAGTTGTCCATTCTGACAGCGTCCGAGCCGACGCTTTGAGCGGCATTGCCGAACAACGTCAGTTCGCCAGTCGTCAACGCCGTTGCGTTTCGATAGGTCGGCGATAGGCCGTATTGCTGCATCAGCGGCACAATGGCCGCTTGGTCGTCGGGATTGCTGATCTCGAACCAGATGTCCGAGGCGCTGTCGAAGGCGGCCTGGACGCGCGGACTGGCCCAGCCCGTGGTCGGGCGCAGCACATGGACCGAGCCGAACAGATAAAGGGTGGAATCGGCGTCCTTGATCACCCACAAGGCCGGCCCCTGGCCCTGGATCGGCGCCGGGGCGGCGGCGGGCGCGGCCGGCTGGGCCTGGGCAAGGGCGTCGGCCGGCGCGCCGGCGATGGCGGCGAACAGGGCCAGCCCCCCGGCCACGCCGACGGCGCCGCGGGCAAGGGTGGAGACGGAGGATCGAAGGCGGGCGGCGAAGGTCATAAGCGTCTCTCCAGAGGTCGGAACAGGAATGAAAAGGAGGGGGTCAGGCCAGGCCGCGCCGGACGCTGATCCAGAGGGAGGCGGCCAGATAAAGGGTCATCAGCACCGCATAGATGTCCCAGGCGGTGATCGCGGGCGCGGCGCCCAGACGCTCGGCGGCGGCCCACAGGAACAGCACCAGTTGACCCGCGAAGAAGGTGACGGCGGCGGTCTCCATCACCACGCGGCGCAGCAGTTCGTCCGCCTGGCGATAGACGCGCACATTCATCACCGTGTGCAGCGCCACCAGCAGGGCCAGCGCCCCGACGCCCAGCACGGGACTGACGCCCGCCAGGCTGAACCCGATCGGCAAGGCCAGGAGGACGCCGGAGAAGCCCATGACCGCCGCCTGGAACCGCGCGACCGCCGTCTCTTCGGCCGAGGCGTCGCCTTCCAGATCATACATCCGGCCCAGCCGCCTGGCGTCCAGGCTGACGTAAAGCGCCCAAAGCGACCCCAGGACCAGGGCGGCCCCGACCACCAGGGCCAGCGCGTCCGACCAGCGTATGGCCTTGCCCGTCAGGCCCAACCCGCCTGGCGCGACCTTGGCCAACCAGCCGCCGACGCCGTATCCGACCATCCCGAACAGGGCGCCAAAGGCCAGGGCGCGCACCCAGCGGGGCCACGACGACGGAGAAAGGGACACAGACTTCATTTCGCCGGCTCCTGCGCGTCCGAAAAGATGGATTCGATGGGTTGGCCGAAGACGCGGGCGATCTTGAAGGCCAGCGGCAGGGACGGGTCGTAACGACCGGTTTCCAGCGCATTTACGGTCTGGCGCGATACGCCCAGCTGTTCGGCCAGCTGCGCCTGGCTCCAGTCACGCTCGGCGCGCAGGACCTTGAGACGGTTGTTCATGGTTCAGCCCCGCATCCGCGCCAGCCACCACCAGCCCCAGGCCAGGGTGTAGCCGGCCAGCTGGAACAGCAGGATGCTCATCATTCCGCCCACGATCAGGTCGCCGGGGCTGGCGTCTGCCGTCACGAACCGGCCGAGGTCGACATTGCGGGTCGTCACGGTCAACACGAGCGCGAGGCCCACGGCCATCCCCGCGCTGCCGCCCCAATACCAGGCCCATTTGTGCGCCTCGCGGGCGGCCTCGTCGAGGCGGCGCAACCACCAGATCGTAACGACAAGAACGGCAGTCATGACGGCGACGAGAAAGACGCCCGATCCGACCAGGCCGCCGACGCCCGGTCGATCCGACAGGAAGGCCGAGCCGATCCCGCCGATCAGCCCCAGGATGAACAGCACGACGATCATGCCGACGAGACCGGCCGCGCCGAGGGGTTTGACGGATTTCATGAAGGCTCGCCGCTGGCTGAATGCTTAGACAAGCGTCTTTTACATCAGCCTTTCGCGATGTCAAACACCCTTTCCAGCAATGGACGGCGGATCAGTCGTTGGGCGAGGCGGCGATCAGCTCGGGACGGCTCAGGACGCGCGGCGCGGTCTCGACCGGCGTCAGATCGGGCAGGGTCTTGCCCTCGTGGTCGACCTGCAGGTCCTCGAACCGTCTGGCCGAGACCATGACCTGGCTCTCCAGCGAGCCGACGAACTGATTGTATTTGCCGACCGCCTGATCCAGCGCCCGACCGACGGCCGAGGCGTGGCCGCCCATGACGGACAGCCGCTTGTAAAGCTCGCGCCCCAGGGCGGCGACCTTGTCGGCGTTGGCGGCCTGTTCCTCCGCCCGCCAGCCATAGGCCACGGCCTTGCACAGGGCGAACAGGGTCGAGGGGGTGGCGATGACGACGCGCGATTCCATCGCATCGGACAGCAGGTCCGGCGCATGGTCCAGCGCCGTGGCCAGGAAGCTGTCGCCGGGCACGAACAGGACCACGAAGTCCGGGCTGGGCTTGAACTGGTCCTGATAGGCCTTGGATGACAGCTGGCGGACGTGGGTCTTCAGGCTGGCGGCGGTGCGCAAACCGACGGAGCGGGCGCGCGCCTCCTCGTCGCCGTCGTCGTCCTCGAAGGCCAGGGGCACCTTGGCGTCGATCACGAACATGCCCCCGCCGGGCAGGCGCACGATGAAGTCGGGTCGGTTCTGGCGCCCCTCGTCGTCGGCGCTGGAGGTCTGTTCGGTGAAGTCGAACCGCCCGGCCATGCCGGCGGCCTCCAGCACATTGCGGCAGGTTTGTTCGCCCCAGCGGCCCCGCCGCCCGGTGTTGCCGCGCAGGGCCTCGGTCAGTTTGCGCGCCTCGTCGCGCGTGGCGGACGAAGCCGCCATCAGGGCCGCCAGTTGTTCGCGCAAGCCCCCCGTCTCTTCCGAGCGGGTCTTTTCCAGCGCGGCGACATGCTCCTGGAACCTGGTCAGGGTGTCGGAGACGGGTTTCAGCTGGGCGGCCATCCGTTCGCGGGCCAGCAGGTCCTGGGCGCGGAAGGTCTCGGTGGCGCGGCTGACCATCTGGTCGGCGACGACCTGGGCCGACTGGGCGGCCTGGGCCTTGAGCAGTTCGGCCATGGTGACGCGGCTGTCCTCGACCGCCTCCACCCGCGCCTCGGCCGCCGCCAGTTCGCCGCGCGTCCTCTGCCAGCCCATGAAGGCCCACAGGAAGCCGCCCGCAAAGGCGGCGGCGACGAGGGCGAGAACGACGACGATCATGTTCATGCTCCGTTCCTAGCGAGAGTCGCCGGCGATGAGAAGCGGCGGCGCTCTCGCCCGCGCCGGCGGATCGGCGGCCGGACGTCGCGGTCAGGAACGTAGCCGTTCGCATCACGTTGGTTTGATTGAAATCGGAGGAGGATCCCCATGAACCCGCAAGAACCCGCCCGCCACGACAAGGCCGCCGACGCCGTTCATCAAGGCCAGCCGGTCGACGCCGAATACGTCCGGGCAGGCAAGAAGAACCCGCGCATCCTGGTGCTGCTGGTCGCATCCACCCTGGCGGCGGCGGTGCTGCTGCTGGGCTTCTGGTTCGTGTCGAACGGCGCCTTCGATTCCCAGAACCCGACCACCGGCGAACAGGCGGCGGACGCCCGCGCCTTCGACGGCGACAGCCAGACGCCGCCCGCCGCCGACGCCCCGACCGATTCCACGGGCCGCGCCCAATCCGTTCCGACCGGCGAGGCGCCCAACGTCAACGCCCCGACCCAGCCTTCGCACTAAGGCCGATCAGGTCGGGCGGCGGGCCTTCAGGGCCTGGACGATGGTGCCGTCGTCCAGCCAGTCCAGTTCGCCCCCGACCGGCACCCCGCGCGCCAGGGAGGTGACCTCCACCTCCGGGCCGGCGATGCGCTCGGCCACATAGTGGGCCGTGGTTTGGCCATCGACGGTGGCCGGAAGGGCCAGCACGACCTCTCGAACGCCGCCGCCCCTCACCCTCCCGACCAGTTCGGTGATCCGCAGATGCTCCGGCCCCACCCCGTCCAGCGCGGACAACAGGCCGCCCAGCACGTGATATTTGCCACGAAAGGCGCCGGACCGCTCCATCGCCCATAGGGCGCCCGCCTCCTCGACCACACAGATCAGGCCGTTGTCGCGGGCGCCGTCCGAACAGATGGCGCAGGGGTCGCGGGTGTCGGGCGCGCCGCACACCGAACAGGACACCACCTTCTCCGCCGTCTCGGCCAGAGACGCCGCCAGCGGGACCAGCAGCTGCTCGCGCCGCTTCAGCAGCGCCAGGGCCGCACGCCGGGCGGAGCGCGGCCCCAGGCCCGGCAGCTTGGCCAGAAGCGAGATGAGCCGTTCGATCTCCGGCCCGGCGGAAGCGGCCATCAGAACAGTTTCGGCATTCCGGGAATGTTCATCCCGGCCATGGGGCCCGCGGCCTCGCGCATCAGGGCGTTGTTCTGTTCGTCCAGTTTGCGCTTGGCGTCGGCATGGGCGGCGACGATCAGATCGGCCAGGATGTCGCCTTCGCCCGGCGTCAGCAGGCTGTCGTCGATCCTGATGGCGGTGATCTCGCCCGGCCCCTTAAGGGACACGGACACCAGACCGCCGCCCGAGGAGCCGTCGGCGGCGGTTTCGGCCATCTTGGCCTGGGCGTCCTGCAGCTTTTGCTGCATCGCCTGAGCCTGCTGCATCAGTTGGGTCAGATCTTTCATGGCTCCTAGATAGGGCGAAGACGGCCGGCGCGACAGGGGTTTCGGCGGCGGATCGCAGAATCGGAAACGTTGAGGCGCCGCATTCGCGCTTGCGACCGCTCCGATCCGACTTAAATAGCACCCACATTAGTTGCTATTCTAATCAGGAAGGCATTCCATGGCCTACGACGCCACCACTTCACGCGACGCCCCGCTGTCGGACGCCGCCCTGTCGCAACTGTTCACCGAGGCGCGGACGCGCAACGGCTGGACCGACCGCCCCGTCGCGCCGGACCTGCTGCGCCGGCTGTACGAGCTGACCAAGTTCGGCCCGACGGCGGTCAACGGCTCGCCCGCCCGCTTCGTCTTCGTCACCTCGCCCGAGGCCAAGGCGCGCCTGATCCCGCTGATGAGCGAGGGCAATCGCGAGAAGACGCGCCAGGCGCCCGTCACCCTGATCATCGGCCAGGACATGGATTTCCACGACCATCTGGACGCCCTGTTCCCCCATGCGCCGGGCGCTAGCGCTTGGTTCGCCGACGAGGCCGGCCGTCGGGAGACCGCCTTCCGCAACGCCTCGCTGCAAGGCGGCTATCTGACCATCGCCGCCCGCGCCCTGGGCCTAGACGTCGGGCCGATGTCCGGCTTCGACCCGGCGGGGGTCAAGGCCGAGTTCTTCCCCGACAGCAACGTCGAGCCGAACTACATCCTCAACCTGGGCTATGGCTCGGACGAGAACCTCTTCCCCCGCTCGCCGCGCCTGTCGTTCGAGGAGGCGGCGCAGATTCTCTGAGGCGGCGATTCGTCTCGGGAAACGAAGAAGGGCGGCCCGCAGGGGCCGCCCTTTGTCGTCCTGGCGTCGCTTTCGCGATCAGTGGTTGGCCGGGGCCGGGCTGGCGGCGGCGGGCGGGGCCGCGGGCGTGGCCTGGGTCGCAGCGGGCGCGCCCTCGGCAGGCGTCGCGCCGGTCGGCTCGGTCGCGGCGGCGCCTTCGGTCACGGGGGCTTCGGCGCCGGCGGCGGGCGCGGCGGCGCCGGGCTGACGCGAGGGATCGGGGGCGGGAATGGCGAAGCCGCCCGACCCTTGGGTCCGCAGCCAGGCGATCAGATTGATGCGCGTCTGCGTATCCCGGATGCCGGCGAAGGACATCTTGGTGCCCGGCACATATTTGGCGGGCGCGGTGATGAAGCTGTTGATCTGGTCGTAGCCCCAGGTCGGCGCCTCGCCCTTGTGCTTGGTCATGGCGTCGGAATAGGCGAAGCCTGGGCGGTGTTCGACCGGACCGCCGACCACGCCCCACAGGTTCGGACCGATCTTGTCGGCGCCGCCCTGATGCGCGTCGTGACAGGCCTGGCAGCGCGCGAAGGCGGCCTCGCCGGCGGCGAGATCGGCGGCCGGCAGGACCGTGCCCCAGTCCGGCGCCAGTTCGGGCGCTTCACCGCCTGCGGCCTCTTCCGGCGCATCGACGAAATAGCCCATCTTTTCCGGCGGCGCGGAATGATAGACCAGGCCCGAGGCCTGCTGGACCACCAGGATGACGAAGGCCGTCCCCAGGGCCGCGCCGAAAATCTTGTTCCACTTCAGATCGCCGCTCATGCGCCCCGTCGCTCCCCTCTGCCGCTTCCAGGCCGTTGAACCGCCCGGTCATAGTCTTGCCTTGGGCTGTCTGGCACGCTAGCGCGACCTTCGCAACCGGCCCGGCAGGCGCCGGCCCCGCAAGGCGCCAGGGAAGCCGATGAATCCTTTGATAATGATACCCGCTCGCATGGCGGCGACCCGTTTGCCGAACAAGCCGCTGGCCCTGATCGGCGGCGTGCCCATGATCGTGCGCGCCTATCGCCAGGCCGAGGCCTCGGGCCTGCCGGTCGCGGTCGCGGCCGGCGATCCCGAGATCGTCGAGGCGATCGAGGCCGAGGGCGGGCGCGCCATTCTGACCGACCCGGCCCTGCCCAGCGGATCGGACCGCATCCGCGCCGCCGTGGACGCCATCGACCCCGAAGGCGATTTTGACGCGGTGATCAACGTCCAGGGCGACATGCCGTTCGCCAGCCCCGGCCTGGCCACCGCCTGCGCGGCCATCCTGCACGGCGAGCCGACCTGCGACATCGCCACCCTGGTCGCCGCCGAAGCCGAGGCGTCCGACCGCGCCAACCCCGACGTGGTCAAGGCGGTGCTGGCGTTGGGCGAGGGCGAGCGTCAGGGCCGCGCCCTGTATTTCACCCGCTCCACCCTGTATGGCGATGCGCCGGTGTGGCGCCATATCGGCGTCTATGGTTATCGCCGCGAGGCCCTGAACCGCTTCTGCGCCGCGCCCCAGTCGCCGCTGGAAAAGCGCGAAAAGCTGGAGCAGCTGCGCGCCCTGGAGATGGGGATGCAGATCTGGGCCGCCGTCATCGACGAAGCCCCCCTGTCGGTCGACAATCCGGCGGACCTGGAGGCGGCGCGGGCGCTGGTCTAGGTTCAATCGACATTCAGTCAATCGGATTATCAGATCGTCATTCCGGGGCTGAGCGAAGCGAAGAACCCGGAACCCAGGGCTAAGGTCGCGCCGCTGAACGCATCCGACGCCGGACGCGCGCCCCCGGGTTCCGGGTTCGTCCTTCGGACGCCCCGAAATGACGATTTGAAGTTGAATGTCGATTAGCCTTAGCGGCGGTTGTTGGACTTTGAAAAAAACAGTCCAACGAGTCCAACTCTAGCTTTCGGCCATTGTTATTGCTGGCGAATTTTCGAAAACCGACTTGGACTGTCCAAGTCGGCGATCCTGGTGCGCCATCACGATGTCAAAGACCCGGCGGCGATTATAGGCCGGATCGAACCCCTGTATGGCAAAGGGTCGATGCGAGGCCGCAAGCCTTTGAAACGGCGTGGGTTCGTTTTCGAAATTAGGATGGGGACGGTGTTTCTCCCTCCCCCGGCGGGGAGGGTGGCCGAGCGGAGCGAGGTCGGGTGGGGGCGGCAGGGCGACGGCCCAACCTGCCCCCCTCAAGCAGGTGCGGCCCCGTCGGCCGCCCCCACCCGGTCGCTGCGCGACCACCCTCCCCGATACGGGGAGGGAGACGATCGAAGCCTATTTTTCCTCGACCCAGGCCTGGATAAGGCTGTGGGCGATGGCGAAGGGCGGGGGCGCGCTGATGGTCGGATGGTCCCCGGCCAGCACCGCCCGGGCCTCGGCGCGCGTCAGCCAGGCGACCGATTCCAGCTCGGTCTGGTCGGGCCGGGCCTGATCGTCGGACACCTGGGCCAAGAGGCCGATCATCAGCTGGGACGGAAAGGGCCAGGGCTGGCTGGAGTGGTAGGTCGCCGCGACCACGGTCAACCCCGCCTCCTCCTTCACCTCGCGGGCGCAGGCCTCCTCGATCGATTCGCCCGGCTCCAGAAAGCCGGCCAGCGCCGACATCCGCCCCGGCGCCCAGGCCGCCTGACGCCCCAAAAGGCAGATCGGCTCGGCCCCGCCGGTGTAGATCGGCAGCATGATGGTGACGGGATCGACGCGGGGGAAATGCTCGGTCCCGCAGGCCGGGCAGCGCCGTTTCCAGCCGCCCGAGGCCGTCTCGCACAGGGCGCCGCAGTTGGCGCAGAAGCCGTGTTTGCGCCGCCAGTCGAACAGGCTTTTCGCCCCGCCCGCCATGGCCGCATCCGACGCCGGCAACAGGGCGGCGGCCGAGCGCATGTCGTGAAAGACGCCTAAGCCCCCGACCGGCCCGTCGGCGGGGTCGATGGAGCCCTCGAACTCGATGGCGAAGACCGGCTCGTCCTTCCACAGGCCCAGAAAGACCTCGCGGTCGCGCACCAGGGTCCGCGCGTGTTTCATCGACAGCCAGACCAGACGCGGCCCCTGATCCGTCTCCTCGATCAGCGGCCGCCCCTCCCACAGCACCAGGGCCTGGGCGTAGGGCTTGTCCGCCTGTTCGGCCAGCCAGTCGGGGTCGTTCCTGAGATCGCCGGCCCGGTCGAGCGGATTGCCGGCGAAGATGTTCTGATGGGCCATGCGTCCTTGTAGCTCTTGATTCCAACCGTCGCACCCGTCATATCCCCAATCGGAGATCGCGGGCGAAGGCTTCGCCAATCTGGTCAGGGCCGGAAGGCAGCAGCCACAACGAATTCCCCTTCGGGTCGCGGTCTCCACCCTTCATTCTTTTTTGCGCTAACGCTCGCGACGCGGTCGCTCGCTGCTTGAGCGCGTTTTTGCGCTAACGCGCGCGACGCGGTCGCTCGCTGCTTGAGCGTGTGTTTGCGCGAACGCTCGCCGCGCGGCGGCTATCCCGCCATCTCGGTCATTGTCGGCAACGGCTGACTATGAGACTGTCGTTATATGAAGTGGCTGTGGCTCATTGCGATGCTGCCCCTGTGCGCCTGTGGATCGGCGCCGACGGAGCCGCGCCCGCTGCTGACTGAGATTCGCATGCCCCCTGGGATGGGGTGCGACTTCGGCATTTCGCCATCCGACGCGGCTGAGATTGGCCTTAACGCGGACGGAACGGTCGAAGTCGCCACCTGGTCTGGCGGGCAAGCGCTTCTGGATTCAAGGATCGAGATTGGCCGAAGCCTTTATGCCCTCGGCGTTGACGTCGAACATCCGATCTATGTGCGGGCGGATAAGGCCGCGCGTTATCGGGACGTTGAAATGATCATGCGGGATCTGTCGATGCGAGGGTATTCGCGCATACGATTAAGGAACACGCCGATTTAGGCTCTCCCTTGATCGACGCAGATCGGCTTCATTTTTTTTAATGAGCGGCTGGCTTCGCCCCGCCCCCTTGCCGCTGTAAGACTTCATCCATGACGGACAGCGACACCAACATGGACGGCCCGCCCTGGGATGAGGACGAGGTCGTGGAGCGCGACGAGAACACCGACGACATGTTCGGCGCGCCCGCTGAGCCGGTCGCGGCGGCCGTTGCTGCGCCTGTCGCGGCCAAGCCGGCTCCGTCCGAGGTCGAGGCCCATGTCGACGGCGCCGCCGCCTATCAGGTGCTGGCGCGCAAATATCGGCCGCGCACCTTCGAGGATCTGATCGGGCAGGAGGCGATGGTTCGCACCCTGACCAACGCCTTCGCCACGGGGCGGATCGCCCACGCCTTCATGCTGACCGGGGTGCGGGGGGTCGGCAAGACGACGACCGCGCGTCTGTTGGCGCGAGCGCTGAACAACGAAACCGACAGCATCGACAAGCCGTCGCTGGCCCTGACCGCCCACGGTCGGCACGACGCGGCCATCATGGCCGGCCAGCACATGGACGTGATGGAGATGGACGCGGCGTCGCACACCGGCGTCAACGACATCCGCGACATCCTGGAAAGCGTCCGCTATGCGCCGGTCGAGGCGCGCTACAAGGTCTATGTGCTGGACGAGGTGCATATGCTGTCGACGCAGGCGTTCAACGCCCTGCTGAAGACGCTGGAGGAGCCGCCGCCCCACGCCAAATTCATCTTCGCCACCACCGAGATCCGCAAGGTGCCGGTGACGATCCTGAGCCGGTGCCAGCGGTTCGACCTGCGTCGGGTCGAGCCGGAAATCCTGGTCGAACACCTGGGCCGGATCGCCGACCGCGAAGGCATGAAGATCGAGGCCGACGCCCTGGCCCTGATCTCGCGCGCGGCCGAGGGGTCGGTGCGCGACGGCCTGTCGCTGCTGGATCAGGCCCTGGTCCAGGCCGAGCGCGGCCAGATGGTCAAGACCGACACGGTGCGCGACATGCTGGGGCTGGCCGACCGGACCCAGACCATCGCCCTGTTCGAAAGCGTCATGGCCGGCCGCACGCCCGAGGCGCTGGAGACGTTCCGCACCCTGTATGGCTTCGGCGCCGATCCGGTGCAGGTGACCAACGACCTCTTGGAGCATTGCCACGCGGCGTCCGTCGCCAAGATGCTGGGTCCGAACGCCACCCGCCTGCCCAATGATCAGGCGCAGAAGTTGGCGGCCCTGGGCGCGGCCATTCCGGCGGCGACCCTGTCTCGCACCTGGCAGATGCTGCTGAAGGCGCTGGACGAGGTGCGGCGCGCGCCCAATCCGGCCGATGCGGTGGAAATGGCCATCGTGCGCCTGGCCTACGCGGCCGACCTGCCCGGACCGGAAGAGGCGCTGAAGCGGTTGCAGTCCGGCGAACCGCTGGGCGGGGGCGCCGGCCCGCGCGGCGGCGGCGGAGGCGGCGGCGGCGGAAGCTCGGCGCAGCTGGCGGCGCGGCCGGTCATGGCCCCGGCCCTGCCCGATCCGCAGAGCTTCGAACAGGTGGTCGCGCTGATCGGACAGAAGCGCGAGGTCGGGTTGCAGATGGACGTGGAGCGGTTCGTCAAGCCGGTCTCGTTCAAGCCCGGCGCCATCGTCTATGAGAGCGTGCAGGGCGCGCCGGTCGAACTGGCGCGCAAACTGGCCGCCCGCCTGCGCGAATGGACCGGCCGCACCTGGCTGATCGCCGCCAACGGCCAGGGCGGCGCCGAGACGGTCATCGAACTGCAGAAGAAGGAACGCGCCACAGCGCGGGCCGAGGTCGAGGCCAATCCGTTCGTCCAAGCCGTCATGCTGGCCTTCCCCGGCGCCAAGCTGGGCGAGATCCGCACCATCGCCCCCACCGTCGTCACCCCGGAAATCCCCGATGCGTCCGAGGACGACGACGAGGACTGAGGTCGTTTCGGTCAAGTCGATAGCCGGTCGATAGTCGTCATTCCGGGGGCGTCCGAAGGACGAACCCGGAACCCAGGAGGCGTCATCGCGCGTCGAAGGGTTCTAACAGCCCGCGTGTGGCCCTGGCTTCCGGGTTCTTCGCCACGCTCAGCCCCGGAATGACGAGCCGGAAAGCTGATCAACCGAATGGCGCCCCGCCCCTACCGCGGCGCGCGTTTGGCCAGGATGCGTTGCAGGGTGCGGCGGTGCATGCCCAGGCGCCGGGCGGTTTCCGAGACGTTGTGGTCGCACAGCTCGTAGACGCGCTGGATATGCTCCCAGCGGACGCGGTCGGCGCTCATGGGGTTTTCGGGCGGTTCGGGCGCCTCGCCGGTGGCCAGGAGGGCCTTGACCACGTCGTCGGCGTCGGCGGGCTTGGACAGATAGTCGACGGCGCCGGCCTTGACCGCCGCGACCGCCGTGGCGATGGCGCCGTAGCCGGTCAGCATGACGATGCGGGCGTCCTGGCGCTTTTCGCGCACCGCCTCGACGATCTTCAGCCCGTTGCCGTCCTCCAGCCGCATGTCCAGCACGGCGAAGGCGGGGGCCTTGTCGCGCAGGGCCTGGGTCGCCTCGGCGACGGATTCGGCGGTCGTCACCTGAAAGCCGCGCGCCTCCAGCGCCCGTCCCATGCGGGTGCGCAGGGCCTGGTCGTCGTCCAGCAGCAACAGGGACTTGTCGGGCAGGGCGGCGATGCGGGTTTCGAGTTCGGACATTGTCTTGGTTTCTCCTGCCCCTTCAAGTCGGGAGCGGTAGCGCGCGGGTCAAGGTCAAGGTTCCGCCTGCGACGCTTCGACCCAGCGGGGTCACGCCGCGACTTCCAGGGCGGGCCGGGCCCAGCGCACGGCGACGCGCGCGCCGCGCGGGACCACCTTGGCCTCGGGCGCGGCGCCCGGCTGAGGCAGGCCCTGGCCCACGCTGACCGATCCGCCGGTGCGTTCCAGAAGGGTGCGGGCGATGAAGAAGCCCAGGCCCATGCCGCCCTGGCTGGGGGCGATGGGGGCGTCGACGGTCGCGCGGCGTTTGGACGGCCGGGCGGCGGCGGCGATCTGGGCGGCCAGGGCCTGGCGCGCCTTGCCCTGGGGCCGGCTGGTCACATAGGGCTCGCCCAAACGCGGCAGGATGTCGCCGGAGAAGCCCGGCCCGTCGTCCAGGATGTCGATCTCGATCCAGCCGGCGTCGACCACCGCCTGGACCCGCACGGTGGCGGCGGCGAAATCGGCGGCGTTCTCGACCAGGGTGGACAGGCCGTGGATCACCTCGGGCAGGCGACGCACGCGCGGGGCGGGCTGGCCGGGCGGGGTCTTGACCAGGACGTCGAACGCCAGGTCGAAGCCCCGGTGC
Source organism: Brevundimonas sp. UBA6550 (assembly GCF_002434505.1). Taxonomy (GTDB): domain Bacteria; phylum Pseudomonadota; class Alphaproteobacteria; order Caulobacterales; family Caulobacteraceae; genus Brevundimonas. The sequence goes on along the minus strand of NZ_DJKE01000006.1, from coordinate 255,962 downwards.
GGCTCCACCACCTCTTCCAGCAGGGCCTTCAGCGACACGTCGGCGTAGAGGGCGTCGTCGCCCTCGGGCTGTTGCGACAGCTGGGTCAGTATGCCCCGGCAGCGTTCGGCCTGTTGCAGGATCAGGGCGGCGTCCTCGGCCGCGTCGCTGTCGGGGGCCGAGGCGCGCTGCAGCTCCTTGGCCACGACCTGGATGGTGGCCAGGGGCGTGCCCAGTTCATGCGCCGCCGCCGCCGCCAGACCGCCCAGCGCCGCCAGCCGCTGTTCGCGTTGCAGCACGTCCTGGGTCGTGGCCAGGGCCAGCTCCAGCTTTTCCGCATCGGCCGCCACCCGCCAGGCGTAGCCGGCGGTGAAGACCACCCCCGTCACCAGGGCCATGGCCATGCCCAGCCGGTAGAGCAGCGGCAGGTGGAAATCCTCGTAGGGGCGCCACGGCAGCGGCTCGGACCAGAAGAACAGGATGCCGACCGCCACCAGGGCCAGCACGCCCAGCACCAGGGCCTGGCGCGCCGGCAGGGCCGCCGCCGCAATGGTCACGGGCGCGACCAGCAACAGGCAGAAGGGGTTCTCCAGCCCGCCGGTCAGGGCCAGCAGCACGCCCAGCTGGAAGATGTCGAAGCCCAGATGGATCGCGGTCTGGCGGCCGTCGGGCAGGCTGGCCTCCAGGCGGCGCACACGCGCCATGGCGCCCACGTTCACCGCCGCGCTGATGGCGATCACGATCAGGCAGGGCCACAGCGGCAGGGGGAAGTGCAACACCTGGTGCGCGGTCAGGATCGCCGCGCTCTGACCCAGGATGGTCAGCCAGCGCAGCACGATCAGCGTTCTGAGCGAAAAACCCCGGCCCCGTCGCGGCGCGTCGCGCCAGCCGTCCAGCGGATCGGACGGCAAGGCATGGGGCGATGGCGCGCCATGCGGCGCAATGCGGGCTTCTGTCGAGGTCACGCGACTTCTATAGACCGACCAGAACCATTTCGTGAGAGGTCGTCATGCCGCGTCGTTCCGTCCTGCTGTTCGCCGGCGCCTGCATCGCCGTGGCGGCGGCGCTGGCCATCATCACCGTGGTCGTGGTCAGCGGGCGCGGCGCGCCGACGAACGGCGCGGAGACCACATCGACCGGCCAGCCACTGATCGGCGGCGACTTCCAGCTGGTGGACCAGAACGGCCGCACGGTCGATCAGACGATGCTGAACGGCAAATGGAGCCTGGTCTTCTTCGGCTTCACCTATTGCCCCGAGTTCTGCCCCACGACCCTGGCCGAACTGGCCGCCGTGCAGCAGCGGCTGGGCGACAAGGCCCAGAACCTGCAGATCGTCTTCGTCAGCATCGACCCGCAGCGCGACACGCCCCAGATGCTGAAGGACTATCTGTCGTCGGACGGCTTTCCCAAGGGGACCATCGGCCTGACGGGCACGCCCGAACAGGTGGCGACGGCGGCCAAGGCCTACCGCGCCTTCTATCAGAAGGTGGGCGAGGGCGAGACCTATACGATGAACCACTCCCTGACCGTCTATCTGATGGGACCGGACGGCCGGTTCCGCACCGCCGTCGCCTATGGGATGGGGCCGGACAAGACGACCCGGATCATCGAGGACGCGATGGCGCGGGGGTGAGCTCGTCATCCCAGGCCTTGTGCCTGGGATCCATACGCCCGGTGTCTAGGTTTGGCGGCCGGCGCCTGTCGATCAACGGTCGCGTCCGAGTCTATGGATCCTAGGCACAAGGCCTAGGATGACGGGTGTCGTGCAAGGCATCCGACTAAGGGCTGTTCCGCAGCCTCATAATCCTTTTGCAGGGTGCGGCGTTATATGTTGCCCTGCACAAACGGCGTTCAGCCGTCACGGATCGTCATGCTCTACGCCTTTCACGAACTCGCCTATCAGTCGGCCCTGCCCTTCCGCATCGGGGCGCAGATGGCCCGCAGCTTTTGGACCTCGCCGCTGAACCCGGCGGCCGACACCGCCATCGGGCGCACGGCCTACGCCTCGGCCGAACTGTTCGAGAGCGTGACGCGGCGCTACGGCAAGCCGGCGTGGAAGCTGGAGACGCTGGAGATCGGCGGCAAGACCGTGCGCACCACCGAACAGGTGATCTGGCAGAGCCCGTGGTGCCGCCTGGTCCGGTTCGCGCGCAACATCGGCGATCTGAAACGGGCCAGGAAGCCCGCCGCCGGGCCCGCCGTCCTGATCGTCGCCCCGCTGTCGGGCCACTACGCCACCCTGCTGCGCGGCACGGTCGAGGCCTTTCTTCAGGACCACGACGTCTATGTCACCGACTGGATCAACGCCCGTCAGGTTCCGGTGCTGGAGGGGCGGTTCGACTTCTTCGACTATATCGACCACATCCGCCTGATGCTGGCCGAGATCGGCGGACGCGCCCACGTCGTCGGCGTGTGCCAGCCCGGCCCGCCGGTTCTGGCCGCCGGCGCGGTGATGGCCGAGGACGGCGACGAGAACCGGCCCCTGTCCATGACCTTCATGGGCTCGCCCATCGACGCGCGCCTGTCGCCGACCGTGACCAACCAGCTGGCCGAGGAAAAGCCGTTCACCTGGTTCAAGTCGAACATGATCCACACCGTGCCCCTGCCCTATGCGGGCTTCGGGCGGCGGGTCTATCCGGGCTTCGTCCAGCTCTACAGCTTCATGTCGATGAACGAGGATCGTCACCGCGACGCGCATTGGAGCTATTTCAACAGCCTGATCGCCGGCGACGGCGACGGGGTGGAGAAGCACGAGGAGTTCTACGACGAATATCTGTCGGTGCTGGACCTGACCGAGGAGTTCTATCTCCAGACCATCGACATCGTCTTCCAGCAGCACCTGCTGGCGCGGGGCCTGTTGGAGCATCGCGGGCGCAAGGTCGATCTGACCCGGATCACCGACATCGGCCTGATGACGGTCGAGGGCGAGAAGGACGACATCTCCGGCGTCGGCCAGACCCAGGCCGCGCACGGCCTGTGTCCGAACGTGCCCGAGGATCGGCGCGTCCTCTACGTCCAGCCGGGCGTGGGCCACTACGGCGTGTTCAACGGCCGTCGCTTCCGCGACGAAATCTATCCCCGCGTCCGCGATTTCATCGCCCAGAACGAGGCTGTCGGTGGCGTACCGCAACGGTCAGCGGCTGCCGCTTGACGAAAGCGGGGCCGGCGGGAGCGAAGGTTCCGGCCCGACCCTGAGACTGTCCGTCAATCCGCGCGCCCGACGCCTGTCGGTGCGGATCGACGCGCGGGCGGGCGAGGCGGTGGTGATCGCCCCCAGCGAGCGCGGCCTGAGCCAGGCGGTCGCCTTCGCTCGATCCAAGGCGGTCTGGATCAGCGAACGGCTGGCGGTGCGGCCCAAGGGCCGGCCGCTGGAGCCGGGCCAGGTCATTTCGCTGCGGGGGCGGCCCGTGCGGCTGGAGGCCGTGCCCGGCGCGGGCGCAGCGCGGCTGGTCGAAGAAGGAACGGTGATCCGCTCGGGCGGCGAGGGCGAGGCCTATGCGCGCCGGGTCGAGAACCTGCTGAAGCGCGAGGCGCGCGACACGCTGCTGGAACGCACCGACCATCATCTGCGGACGCTAGGCCAGGCGCCGGTCAAGGTGACCATCGCCGACACCCGGTCGCGCTGGGGCTCGTGCAGCCCGCACAACCGCACCATCCGCTATTCCTGGCGGGTCGTCATGGCCCCGCCGCCGGTGATCGACTATCTGGCCGCCCACGAGGTCGCCCATCTGGTCCACGCCGACCACAGCCCGGCCTATTGGTCGGTGGTCGAACGGCTGGTCGGGGATCACAGGCCGTGGCGAAAGTGGTTGAGGGATTACGGCGGCGCGCTGCACGCGGTGGGGCGATAGGGATAGCGTCGCCGGATTGCGTTTGCGGCGGAAACTCCTGCGGCCCGGTGCGTTTCATGCCCGCCAACCCAATCAGGAACGCCCCATGAAAACGATGATCACGCTGTCGGTCGCCCTCGGCCTCGCCGTCGCCGCCGCCTCTTCCGCCAGCGCCCAGTCGCAGGCGACGATGAACGCCAACGCCGCCCAGGATCTGCAGCGGGCCGACCGCAGTCTGAACACCCAATACACCGCCACCATGAACCGGCTGTCGACGCCCAGCCGCACCCTGCTGCGCAACGCCCAGCGCACCTGGATCAGCTTCCGCGATCAGCAGTGCCGGTTCGAGGCGTCGGGCGTCCAGGGCGGGTCCGCCTATCCGATGGTGCATTCCACCTGCCTGGCGCGCCTGACGACCGAGCGGACCCAGCAGTTGCGGACCCTGAGCCAATGCCAGGAGGGCGATCTGTCCTGCCCGCGCTGAGGCCGGCATGGACCGAACGTGAAAAAGGGAGGCGGCCGCAGGGCCGCCTCCCTTCCTTTTTATCCGGCCGTGGTCGGCGCGATCAGAAGAACAGGGCGTCGCCCTTGCGCTCGGGCTGAGGCCGTCCCTCGGGCTGCTGGTTCGGCGGATCGCGATAGCCGGGCGGCGGGCCGGAAGGCTTGGTCGGCTGCTGGGGCGCGGGCTGTTTGGGCTGTATCGGCTGAACGACGGCGCCGGGCTGGTCCACATAGGGTTCGCCCTGGTCGGGATCGACCGGATCGACCAGGACGCCGCCCTGATCCAGGCCGCTCATCAGGTCGCCGACCGGATCGGGCGCGACCCAGCCCTCGGGCATGGCGGGGCCGTTGGGGATGGCGGGGGCGTTCAGGCGCGGCAGGGCCGCCTCCATGAAGCCCTTCCAGATGGCGGCGGGCGAGGAGCCGCCGGTCACGCCGCGCATGGGGGTGTTGTCGTCCTTGCCCACCCAGACGGCGGCGACGAAGCCGCCGGTGTAGCCGACGAACCAGGCGTCCTTGTAGTCCGAGGTGGTGCCGGTCTTGCCCGCCAGATCGCGGCCGGCGATGGCCGCCGACCGGCCCGAACCGCCCGTCACCACGCCCCGCAGCATCTGGTTCATGTAATAGAGCGGCGGATTGTTGATCGCCTGGCCGCTCTGGCCGCTCTCGCGCTGATAGATGACGCGGCCCTGGGGCGTGCGGATACGGCTGATGCCGTAGGCCTCGACCCTGCGCCCGCCGTTGGCGAAGGCGTCATAGGCGGTGGCCATCTCAAGCGGCGACACCTCGACGGCGCCGAGCGCCATGGCCGGCTCCAGGCCGATGCGGCTCTCTATGCCCAGGCGGCGCGCGGCGCGGGCCACGCTGTCGCGCCCCACCTGATCGGCGACCGAGGCGGCCACCGTATTGGTCGACTGGGCCACCGCCTGGGCGATGGTCATCGGACCGCTGAAGGTGCCGGAATAGTTGCGGGGCGACCAGGCGCCGATGGTGATCGGCTGATCGACCACCGGGGTCTGGGGCGTGAAGCCCGCCTCCATCGCCGCCAGATAGACGAAGGGCTTCCACGACGAACCGGCCTGACGGCGCGCATCGACGGCGCGGTTGAACTGGCTGTCGGCATAGGAGGAGCCGCCGATCATGGCCCGCACCCGGCCGTCGCCGTCCAGGGCGACCAGGGCCGCCTGCTGCACGCCCTTGCCGGCGTCGCGGTCCAGGATGCGGCGCACCGACCGTTCGGCGGCCGTCTGCAGCGTCAGGTCCAAGGTGGTCTCGACCACCATGTCCTCGGTCGGTTCGCCGACCAGGCCGCGGATCGACTTGTCCAGCCAGTCGATGAAATACTGGGCGTGCTGGGTCGCAAGCGTCCGCGAGACGATGACCGGCTGGGTCACGGCCTGTTCGCGCTGGGCGGCGGTGATGACGCCCGCCTCCTCCATTTCGTTCAACACGACGGTGGCGCGGGCGGCGGCGCGCTCGCTCTCGGACACCGGCGAATAGCGCGAGGGGGCCTTCAGCAGGCCCGCCAGAAGCGCGGCCTCTCCGACCGTCAGATCCTTGGCCGACTTGTCGAAATAGCGTTGCGACGCCGCCTCGATCCCATAGGCGCCGGCGCCGAAATAGACCCGGTTCAGATAGAGGGCCAGGATCTCCTTCTTGGAGAATTTCATCTCAAGCCAGACGGCCAGCATCAGCTCCTGCACCTTGCGGCGCAGGTTCTGGTCGGGGGTCAGGAACAGGTTCTTGGCCAGTTGCTGCGTCAGGGTCGAACCGCCCTGCACCACCCGTCCGGCGCGGACGTTGGTGGCCATGGCCCGCATCATGCCGATGGGATCGAAACCGGGGTGATGATAGAAGCGCCGGTCCTCGATGGCGATGAAGGCCGCCGGCACATAGTCCGGCAGGGCGTCCAGGTCGGCGGGCGGGGCCATCTGGGTGCCCCGCGTCGCGATCAGGGCGCCGTTGCGATCCAGATAGGTGATCGAGGGCTGGCGATCGACCCGATACAGGCTGGAGGTGTCGGGCAGGCCGCGCGCGAAGACGGCGAAGAAGACGACCAGGAAGATCAGCCCCCACACCGCCAGAACCGCGCTCCAATACAGCAGCCGTTGCAACGCGGACCGGCGGGGCTTGCCCCGCGCCTGTGGTCCGCCCGCGTTCACTGGTCCCGCCATGTCCGTCCTTCAGATGCCGCGCTGGGCGGGTTTTCGTTCACGGCTGTGTATCGCGTATGAACGACCGCCGAAACGGTCCCGGCGACTTCACGGGATCGTGAGCGGCCATTTCGCCTAAAGAATGGCGCGCCGGGCCCGGATCCAGTCGTCGGCCTTGTCCCGATAAAGGCCGACGATCCGTTTCGCCGCCGGATGGGTCACAGTCACCCTCACTGGGCCAGGAAGGCGTCCAGGTCGGCGTAGAAGGCCTGGGGCTGGTCGAACATGATGAAGTGGGCGCTGTCGTCGATCCGCTTCAGCTGGACGTTCTTCAGATTGGCGAACGAGGCCCGATAGACGCCGTCCGTGATCTGGGGCGTCATGCGCGGGTCGTTGAATTTGACGTACACCACCTCGGTCGGGGCGGCGATCTTCGACAGTTCGGGACGCAGGTCGGTGACGATCAGTTCGCGGAAGGCGGCGGCCGAGACCTTCTGATCGCTGTTCCGCATGTCTTCCAGCGCCTGGGCGCGGCGGCTTTCGGTGTTGATCATGCCGTTGATCGTCGCGGTCGCATGGGTTTCGTAGGCGGCGTGCGGGCTGTTGGCCTGGGCGGCCCAGATCTGGTCCGCGACGGGGGTGACGCTTTCGGCCGTGGCGCCCGGCGCGCCGAACATCGCCCCCATGAAGGGCACCATGTCCACGACCATCAGCTTGCCCACCGCGTCGGGGTGACGCGCGGCCAGCATCAGGCCGATGGTCCCGCCCATCGAATGGCCGACGACGATCGGCTTGGTCAGACCCTGTTCGCGGATATAGCGGGCGATTTCTTCGGCCACGGGCGCGGCGACGGGCGACGGCGTCGCGCCCTGGGCGTTGCCCTCGGCCGGGGCGCCGGCGAAGCCCTGGACGTGGATGCGGTGGACGCGCCAGCCGGCGCCCAGATGATCCACCGTCCCCTGCCAGACTTCGGGCGAGGAGCTGAGGCCGGGGATAAGGATGATGTCGCGGCCGCCGGCGTCGCCATCGACGCGGACGTGGATGCGGTCGGACTGGAAGGCGGCGTGCGGGCCGCCGTGCGCATGACCCTGGTCGGCATGGGTTCCGTGGCCGTCCTGAGCGAATGCCGCAGGCGCGGCGACGATGATGGCCGCAGCGGCGGCGCGGACGAGAAGATCAGCGACGGACATGGTGTAGCTCCCCTTTGAGACACCCCTTATGGCGCTCTTACTTTGTTGTGTAAAGCACTCTACATGTTGCCTGAGACAGAAGACGCAGCCCTCTGTTAGACAGACGCCATGAAGCCCGCCGCGCCCCCTCCCGTCCAGCCCCCGCAAGCCGAAGCCGCCCCGTCCAAGGCGGGCGCGCAGCCGTTCGGCAAGGGGTTCGTCACCGACGCCTGGTATTTCGTCGCCCTGGGCCGCGACGTCGCGCCCGCCAGCCTGAAACGGCACGAGATCATGGGCGAGCCGGTGCTGATCGGACGCACCAAGGCGGGCCAGGTCTATGCGATGCGCGACATCTGCCCTCACCGCGCGGCGCCCCTGTCGGCGGGTCGGATGGTCGACAAGCCGGGCGAGGGCGAGACGGTCGAATGCCCCTATCACGGCTGGCGCTTTCGGCCCGACGGGGTCTGCGCCGCCATCCCGTCCCTGGTCGAGGACCAGGCGTTCGAGGCGAACCGTATCCGCGTGCGGTCCTATCCGGTGCGCGAAAGCCAGGGGATCGTCTTCGTCTGGATGGCGTCGGACACCCGCAATCCGATGGAGCCGGACCACGAACCGCCGGTCTTTCCCGGCGTGGTCGGGGGCGAGGCCAAGCTGGTCGAGGCGATGAATTTCGACAGCCACATCGACCACGCGGTCGTCGGCCTGATGGACCCCGCCCATGGCCCCTACGTCCACCAGCAATGGTGGTGGCGATCCGAACATTCGATGCACGAAAAGGCCAAGGCCTTCGCCCCGACCGAGTTCGGCTGGGCCACGGTGCGCCATGCGCCGTCGTCGAACAGCCGCCTCTACAAGATCCTGGGCGGCGCGCCCGCGACCGAGATCACCTTCCGCCTGCCCGGCTATCGCTGGGAGCATATTCAGGTGGGCGAAAAACAGGTGCTGGCTCTGACCTGCCTGACCCCGATCACGGAAACCAGGACCCGCATCACCCAGATCTTCTGGTCCGACCACTGGGTGTTCGACATCGCCAAACCCTTCCTGCGGATGGGGGTGGTCGCCTTCCTGAAACAGGACGGCGGCATGGTGAACCTGCAGAACGAGGGCCTGCGCTACGACCCCGCCCTGATCTGGATCGACGACGCCGACAAACAGGCGAAATGGTACCAGCAGCTGAAGCGGGAATGGTCCAGGAGCCGCGCCGAGGGTCGGCCGTTCGTGAACCCGATCCAGCCCACGACGCTGAGGTGGAAGAGTTGACGCCGTGCGTCTCCTCCCCACTTTGTGGGGAGGGGGACCGCGCGCAGCGTGGTGGAGGGGCTCTTTAAGTCCCACAGACGCTGGCGATGCGGTAAGAGCCCCTCCGTCTCTCCGCTGCGCTCCGAGCCACCTCCCCATGAGATGGGGAGGAGACTGAGCGTCTTAGATCTTCAGCCCGTGTTCGGCCGCCAGATCGGACAGTTTCACCATCGGGCGCGGGCCCCAGTGGGCGATGACTTCGCAGGCGGCGAGGGAGCCCAGCTTTGCGGCGTCTTCCAGCGGCAGGTCGCGCGCGACGCCCAGCAGGAAGCCGGCGGCGTACTGGTCGCCGGCGCCGGTGGTGTCGATGACCTTGGCGACCGGATAGGCGGCGACGACGACGCGCTGGTCGCCCTTGATCACGACCGAGCCGTGTTCGCCGCGCGTGACGGCGGCGATCTCGACGATGGCGGCCAGCTGGGCGGCGGCGGCGTCGAAGTCGTCCGTCTCGAACAGGGCGCCCAGTTCGGCCTCGTTGGCCAGGACGATGTCGGCGGACTGGGTGATGAAGTCCAGCAGTTCGGCGCGCCAACGGGCGACGACGAAGGTGTCCGACAGGGTGATGGCGACCTTGCGGCCCGCCTGGTGCGCGGCGGCGGCGGCGCGTTCGAAGGCGGCGCGGGCCGGGGCCGGGTCGAACAGATAGCCTTCCAGATAGACGATCTGGCTGGCGGCGATCAGGGCCTCGTCGATGTCGTCGGCGTAGAGCTGGTTCGCGGCGCCCAGGAAGGTGGCCATGGTGCGCGCGCCGTCCGACAGGACGTTGATCAGGCAGCGGCCGGTGCCAAAGCCCTGGTCGGCGCCGCCGGTGAGGACCGGGGTGTCGAAATGCACGCCCGCCGCGCGGATGTCGTGGGTGAAGACCTGGCCCAGGGTGTCGTCGGCGACCTTACCGATATAGGCCGCGCGACCGCTGAACGCGCCGACGCCCGCGACCGTGTTGCCGGCCGACCCGCCCGAAGCCTCCACGCCCGGCGCCATGGCGTCGTACAGGGCGGCGCTGCGTTCAGCGTCGACCAGCTGCATGGAGTTTGGCGCCAGGTCCTGGGCGGCCAGGAAGGCGGCGTCGCAGGGGCTGAGGACGTCGACGATGGCGTTGCCGACGGCGCAGACGTCGTATTGGGCGGTGTTCTGGGTCATGATCGCGCCTTAGCCGCTGGAAGACCGCGCGTCACCCGAAATCATATAAGGAAGCCCTTATATGCCCGTTCCGGCTTCGATATGAGGAGCGCATGACCCAGATCGCCGTGCTGACCCCCGATCCGTCCGACCGCTCCTACATCGGGCGCTGGCCCGAGGTGCTGGCGCGGCTGAAGGCGACGCTGGAGACCACCGGGGCGCAGGTGGTCGCCACGCCCTGGACCGATCATGTGGAGGACGCCTCGGGGCTGACGGACCATGATCTGATCCTGCCGGTCATCGCCTGGGGCTATCATCGCGATCACGACCGCTGGCTGGCGGGATGCGAGACCTGGACCCGCGCGGGCCTGCCGATGGACAATCCGGCCGAGGTGCTGCGCTGGAACTCGGACAAGACCTATCTGACGCGGCTGGCGGACAAGGGCGTGCCGATCCCTCCGACGCGCTGGACCGACGGCGTGACCCGGGATCAGGTGGACGCCGCCTTCGCCGAGACGGGCGCGCCGGTCCTGATCGTCAAGCCGACGGTGTCGGCGGGCGCATTCCGCACCCTGCGGTTGTCGCCTGGCGAGGCCCTGACCGAGGCGCCGGAGGGGGCGGCGATGATCCAGCCGTATCTGAAGTCCATCGAGACGGAGGGCGAGACCTCGCTGCTGTTCTTCGGCGGCCGGTTCAGCCATGCGGTGAACAAACGCCCCGTGCCGGGCGACTTCCGCATCCAGATGCAGTTCGGCGGCCTCTATCGGACCGTGACGCCGGACGCCGAGGCCATGGCCCTGGCGCAGCAGGTGCTGGCGGCCATCGACGAACCGCTGCTCGACGCCCGCATCGACCTGGCCCGCGACGACGCCGGACGCTGGGTGCTGATGGAGGCCGAACTGATCGAGCCGGACTTCTATCTGGACCACGACCCGGCGAACGGCGCGGGCTTCGCCGCCGCCGTGGGCCGACGATTGGGCGGCTGAGCGCGAACGGCCCCGGTCAGAAGGCCGCCCATTCGCCCCCGCCGCCCGCGACCCGTCGGGGCCGTGTCGGCGCGGCATGATCGCGCGCGAAGGTTTCGATGCGGGCCTGGGCCTGATGGACCGGCGACCCATGCGCGGGGGCGGGACCGGCGCCGGCGCTGACGGTGAACCGGCCGACCAGGGCCGCCAGTTCGGCCGCTTCTCGCGTCAGATTGAGGCTGGCTGCGGTCGACTGTTCGACCATGGCGGCGTTCTGCTGAGTGACCTGGTCCATCTCGTTGACGGCGGTGTTGACCTCGGCCAGGCCGACCGACTGCTCCTGGGTGGAGGCGCGCACCTCGGCCATCAGGGTGGTGACCTCGGCGATACGGTCGGCGATGCCGGTCAGAACCTCGCCCGACTGCCGCACCAGGTCCACGCCCTGTTTGACCTGGCCGGCGCTGGACGAGATCAGGGTCTTGATCTCCTTTGCGGCCTCGGCCGAACGCTGGGCCAGGGCGCGGACCTCTGAGGCCACGACGGCGAATCCACGACCCGCCTCGCCGGCGCGCGCGGCCTCGACCCCGGCGTTCAGGGCCAGAAGATTGGTCTGGAACGCGATCTCGTCGATCACCCCGATGATCTGATTGATCTGGCCCGAGGAGTGTTCGATCTCGCCCATGGCGGCGACGGCGCGCCGAACCACCGTGGCGCCGACCTCGGCCTGGCTGCGGCCCTGGCCGACGACGCTGTCCGCCGCCTGGGCGTTCTCGGCGGTCCTGCGCACGGTGGCGGTGATCTGGTCCAGGGCGGCGGCGGTCTGTTCCAGGCTGGCGGCCTGGCGTTCGGTGCGGCGCGACAGGTCGTCGGCGGCGCTGCTGATCTCATGGGCGCCGGACTGCATGGCCACGGCGTTGATCCCGATCACGCCGACCGCCTCGTCCAGCGCCGCCATGGCCGCGTTGAAGTTGTCGCGCAGGGCGGCGTAGTCGCCGGGAAAGTCCTCTTGAATCCGATAGGCCAGGTCGCCGGCGGCCATGGCCGACAGGCCCCGCGCGGTGCCCTGGACCACGGCGGTCTGGATGGCCGCCGCCTGGCGCTCCGCCTGCAGGCGCCGCTCGCGCTCCTCCTCCACGGCGGTCACGTCGACGGCGAACTTGACCACCTTGTAGGCGCGGCCGGTCGCGTCGAAGACGGGATTGTAGCTGGCCTCGATCACGACGCGGCGGCCGTTGCGGCCATAGCGGACGAACTTGTCGGTGATGAACTCGCCCGCATTCAGCCGTCGCCAGAAGTCGGCGTAGGCCGGGCCGTCGACCTCTGCGGGGTCGACGAACATCCGGTGGTGACGCCCGACGATGTCGTCCAGTTCATAGCCCAGGACGGACAGGAAGTTGGCGTTCGCCTCGCGGACCGTGCCGTCCAGATCGAACTGGATCACCGCCTGGGAGCGGTCGATGGCGGCGACCATGCTGCGCAGTTCTGCGAGGCCATTGTCCTCCTCGCGTTTTCGAAACAGGCGCATGTGCAGGACTTTCAAGACGAAACCAGGAACAGGAATCGCACGACGACGGTTTAAAAGCCGTGATTTCATGGTTAGCAAGCTAAGGCTCAACCCTGGCGATTCGTCGTTCGCGTTTGCCGTGCAATCCTGCCTCAAACCCTGATCGCCAGGAGGTTCCGCTTGTCCGCCACTGCGCGAGAAACGCTGCAGCTGCAGGTCGCCATGCAGATCATGGTGACGGCGAAACGCTGGAAACTGCGGGTCGCGGATTTGTTTCGCGATAGCGGCCATACCGGCGCGCCGACCATCGTGCTCTATTTCCTGGCGGACCATCCCAAGGGTCTGACGCTGTCGGAGCTGTGCGAGCGGATGGAGCTGTCGGGCGCCTCCTTGACCCGGCTGGTTCAACGGCTGGAGCGCGACGGGATGGTCAGCCGTCGCCGCATGGTGGGCGACGACCGGTCGTGGCTGATCGCGATGGAGCCGGCCGGCCATCAGGCCGTGAAGGATTTCGAGGTCCATGCCTCGGCCATGCGCCAGCGGATGTTCCAGGACGTGTCGGAGGCCGACATGGCCGCCGCCCTTCGGGTGCTGAACGCCCTATCCGACAGGCTGGTGAAAGGGCCGGACGCCTTCAGGGCGACGGAGCGGCTTCCCCCGACGCCATAAGCCCCGCCCGCGACGGACACAGGTCGGCGATCACGCACGACAGGCATTTGGGTTTTCGCGCCGTGCAGGTGTAGCGGCCGTGCAGGATCAGCCAGTGGTGCGCCTTGGGCAGCCAGTCCTCCGGCACCACCTTGAACAGCTGGGCCTCCACCTTGTCCGGCGTTCCAGCATTGGCCAGCCCCAGCCGGTGGGAGACTCGAAAAACGTGGGTGTCGACGGCGATGGCCGCCTCGATCCCCAGTTCGTTCAGCACCACCGAGGCGGTCTTTCGCCCCACGCCGGGCAGGGCCTGAAGTTCGGCGCGGTTCAGGGGAACCTGGCCGCCGTGCTGCTCCAGCACGATGCGGCTCAGCGCGATGACGTTCCGGGCCTTGCCGCGATAAAGGCCGATGGAGGCGATGTAGGGGATCAACCCCTCTTCGCCCAGGGCCAGCATCTTTTCGGGCGTGTCGGCGACCTGGAACAGGCGGTCGGTCGCCTTGTTGACCGAGACGTCGGTGGCCTGGGCCGACAGGGCGACGGCGACCACCAGCGTATAGGGGTTGGAGAAGTTCAGCTCGGTCCTGGGGTCGGGCATGACGCCGGACAGGCGCTCGAAGATTTCCTCCACCCGATCCTCGTCGGGCGGCCAGCGCAGGATGGGAATGGAGGCGCCGGTCATGACCGCAGGGCGTCTGGCGGTCGCTTTGGCGGCGGGTTTTCGGGGTTTGACCGGCTTCACGATGCGGTCTCTTCCGGGCGGCGGTCGGGTTGGACGCCGAGGGCGGACAGGGCGGCGTCGGCGGCGCGCTCGCCCTCCATCCAGGCGCCGTGGGCCGTGCCGTAATAGACCGGGGCGGTCGCTTCCCCGGCCAGGAAGAGGCGGTCCTCGACCGAGACGCGCAGCCTGGCCCGATCCGCCGCATGGCCGGGCAGGGCGTGGGAATAGGCGCCCTGCGACCAGGGATCGACGCCCCAGCCGCTGACGGCGACCGGCTCCAGCCGACGGCGCATGTCCGAGCCCAGGGCCGAGACCAGTTCGGCGACGGCGAAGTCCGCCAGGGCCGCCGGCCCTTCGGCCTCCAGCCCCCAGGCCAGGTCGGCGCCGAAATAGGCCTCGATCATCGGCCGACCGAACGGTCGCAGGTGATAGCCGCCGGTCTGGGCCGTGTCGGTGCGGGTCCACAGCTGGGTGTCGGGCTGGAAATCCGCCGCGCCCCGCACCGTCATATGCACCTTGGACGCCAGGCCCAGCGGCACGCCCGCCGTCGCCTCCAGCAGGGCCGGGACCGGCGGGTCGATGCGGACGGTTTCGTTGGCGATCAGGCTGTTGGGCGTGGTCAGGATGACGATGCGCGCGGTCAGTTGGCCCCGGCTGGTCTCCAGCCGCAGCTGGGGGCCGAAGCGGTCGATGCGGCGCACCGCGCAGTCCGTCACCGTGACCGGGGCCGCCGCGTGGCCCAGGCGCGCGATCAGTCGACCGTATCCCTCGCGCACCCGCCAGTTCACGCCGGTGTCGCCATAGGCGTCGTAGTCCAGGCTGGAGACCTCGGCGAAGCGCGCGCCGTTCAGGGCGCCGGATATGGCGTCCATATGGGCGTTCCAGCGGCTGTGGGGATCGAAGAAGTCGGAAGCGGGACGGTCCTCGCCCCGCGTCGCCGCCTCGGCGACGCGCTGGTCGAAGGCGGCGAAGGCTTCGCCGAAGGCGGCCTGGTCCGCCGGCGTCATCTCGTGGTCGAAGGCCTGGCTGCGCCAGGGCGGCGGGGTCTGGTCCAGGGTCAGCCCCTCGGCCTCCACCCGGTCCGCCAGAACATTGTCGTCGGCCGAATGCAGCCAGCCGCAGCCCATGTCCAGGCCCTCGCCCTCGATCCGCTGGGTGAAGGCGCGCCCGCCGATCCGGCTCCGCGCCTCCAGAACCAAGAGAGAAAGCCCGGGCCGCATCAGACGCCGCGCCGCCGCGATCCCCGCCGCGCCGGCCCCCACCACGACCACGTCGACCTGGGACGGAAGGGGATTGGAGGCCTGGGCGAAATCGGTCATGAGGCGGGAAAGATACACGAAATCCACCCCGCCCGGACAGGACGCAAAACATTCGTATCGGAGGTCATTGATTTCTGGACGGCGAAGTCCATTTTAGCGCCGCTTCAATCGGTCGCACCCCCTCCCCCCGGATTTCGCCATGTCGCCTGAACTCAAGAAACGTCTGCCGCTGATCGCGGCGGTGATCGTCGTCGTGGCCCTGGTCGTCGGCGGGACCATCTGGTGGCTGAACGGCCAGCGGTGGGAAAGCACCGACAACGCCTTCGTCCAGGCCGACACCACCCTGGTCAGCCCGCAGCTGTCGGGGCGCGTGACCGAGGTTCTGGTGGGCGACAACCAGCGGGTCGAGGCCGGTCAGATCCTGGTCAAGCTGGACGATTCCGACCAGAAGGCCCAGCTGGCCCAGGCCGAGGCCAATCTGGCCGCCGCCGTCGCCGCCGTGGGCCATGTCGACGCCCAGGCCGAGCAGGAACAGGCCACCATCGCCGCCCGCGCCGCCGCCGTCAGCCAGGCCCACGCCCAGGCCGGCCTGGCCCGCGCCGAGGTCGACCGTTACGGCAGGCTGGCCGAACAGGGCTGGGTCTCGCAGCAGCGCATCCAGACCGAGCGCGCCTCGGCCGCCACCGCCGCCGCCAGCGTGCAGCAGGCCCAGGCCGCCCTGGTCGCCGAACAGCGCACCGCCGGCGTGCTGGGCTCCACCCGCCAGCAGAGCGTCGCCGCCGTCGAACAGGCCCGCGCCGTGGTCGATCAGGCCCGCATCGCCCTGGAGCGCACCGTCATCCGCGCGCCCGCCGCCGGCGTCGTCGGCGCCCGCAGCGTGCGCCCCGGCCAGTTCGTCAACGCCGGCACGCAACTGCTGTCCATCGTGCCCCTGACCCACACCTATATCGTCGCCAACTTCAAGGAGACGCAGCTGGACAAAGTGCGCCTGGGCCAGGCGGTCGAGATTTCGGCCGACGCCTTCCCCGGCCGCAAGATCCAGGGCCGGGTCGACAGCTTCGCCCCCGCCACCGGGTCCGAGTTCGCCCTGATCCCGGTCGAGAACGCCACCGGCAACTTCACCAAGATCACCCAGCGCGTGCCGGTGCGGATCGTGGTCAGCGGCGACGACCGGAACCTGGCCCTGCGTCCTGGCCTGTCGGTCGACGTCAAGATCGACCTGAAGAGCCAGGGCGGCCAGAGCTTCGCCGAAGCCGCGACCGGGACCGTGGCCGGAGCCGCAGGCCAGTGACCGCCGCCACCCCCGCCGCCGACGGCGGGGCCCCCACCGCGTCAAAGGGCCCCGTCGCCGGCCATCCCGAGATCAACTGGACCATGCTGCTGCTGGGCTTCGCCGGCATGGTGGTGGGCCAGTTCATGGCCATTCTGGACATCCAGATCGTCGCCGCCTCCCTGCCCCAGATCCAGGCCGGGGTCGGCGCCTCGGCCGACGAGATCAGCTGGATCCAGACCGCCTATCTGATCCCCGAAGTGGTGATGATCCCGCTGTCGGGGTTCCTGTCGCGCCTGTGGGGAACGCAGCGGCTGTTCCTGGCCTCGTGCGCCGGCTTCGTGCTGATGAGCATCGCCACGGGCCTGTCGTCGTCGATCGACACGATGATCCTGTTCCGCGCCATCCAGGGCTTCGTCGGCGGGGCCATGATCCCGACCGTCTTCGCCGTCGCCTTCACCGCCTTCCCGCCGGACAAGCGAGTCACGGCCAGCGTCGTGATGGGGTTGATCGTCACCCTGGCCCCGACCGTGGGGCCGACGCTGGGCGGGCACCTGACGGAATGGCTGAGCTGGCGCTGGCTGTTCTTCATCAACGTCGGGCCGGGGCTGCTCGTGCTGTTCCTGGTCGGCCGCTACGGAAACTTCGACAAGGGCGATCCGTCCCTGGCCAAGGGGTTCGACTGGTGGGGCCTGGGCTTCATGGCTGTCTTCCTGATGTCGATGCAGTTCGTGCTGGAAGAAGGGGCCAAGAACGACTGGTTCGACGACACCCACATCCTGCTGCTGTCGGTGGTGGCGGCCATCGCCGGGCCGATCTTCGTGTGGCGGTCGCTGACCTATCGCCAGCCGATCGTGGAGCTGCGCGCCTTTGGCAACCGCAACTTCCTGGTCGGCTTCATCATGACCTTCATCGTCGGCTTCGCCCTGTTCGGCGGCACCTTCCTGCTGCCGCTGTTCCTGGGTCGGGTGCTGCACTATTCGTCGTCGGAGGTCGGCACCACCATGGTCGTTTCCGGTCTGGCCATGTTCGCCACCGCGCCCTTCGCCGGGCGGCTGGTGCGCAAGATGGACGCGCGCATCCTGATGTTCGGCGGCTTCATGCTGTGCGCCTGGGGGATGTGGGAGGCGCGTCTGGTGACCGAGACCTGGGGCTTCTGGGAGTTCGCCTCGGTCCAGGCGTTCCGGGGCATAGGGGTGATGCTGGCCATGATCGCCTCGCAGCAGGTGACGATGGCCACCCTGCCGCCGCACATGGTCAAGAACGCCTCGGGCCTGGTCAATCTGGCCCGCAACGTCGGCGGCGCCTTCGGCCTGGCCATACTGAACACCAGCCTGACGTCCAACACCGCCCTGCATTTGACCGAACTGACCAGCGCCATCGGCCAGGGCGATCAGGCGGTGCGCCAGATGCTGGCCGGCATGACCCAGCGGTTCGCCGGAACCATCGACCCGGCCGCCTCGGCGATGAAGGCCATCTACGGGATCCTGCAACGGCAGGCGACGACCATGGCGTTCGGCGACGCCTTCGCCCTGTTGGGCGTCATGTGCGCGGGCGCGGCCTTCGTCACCCTGTTGGCCCAGCCGGTGAAGGCCCAGGCCGGGGCGCCGCCGTCGGACGCCCACTGATGGCGCGCCGTCGCGGTCAGGTGGACGAGAAGAAGAGCGAGGCGATCCTGGACGCCGCCGCCGCCCTGTTCGCCGACAAGGGGCTGCAGGCCAAGATGGACGAGATCGCCAAACTGGCCGGGGTGTCCAAACAGACGGTCTACAACCGCTTCGCCTCCAAGCTGGAGATCGCCCAGGCCCTGGCCGCCAAACGGGTGGAGGACATCGTGGCGCCCCTGCGCACCGCCGGCGATCCGCAGACGGTGCTGGAGACCCTGGCCCTGACGCTGCTGAACC
Source organism: Brevundimonas sp. UBA6550 (assembly GCF_002434505.1). Lineage (GTDB taxonomy): Bacteria > Pseudomonadota > Alphaproteobacteria > Caulobacterales > Caulobacteraceae > Brevundimonas. The sequence goes on along the minus strand of NZ_DJKE01000006.1, from coordinate 237,641 downwards.
GGGTGTGCAGCGCCGACAAGGTGGGCTCTATGCGCGGGGTCGCCCTGATCTCCACCGAGGCGCCCGAGATCGCCCACGCCATCTACGAGGCCGGACCGAAACGCAGCCTGCGCGAGATGGCGGCGTGGCTGGCCGAACAGACGCGGCTGGGCCGGCTGGAGGTCGCCGATCCCGAGCAGGCGGCCGAGATGTTCTCGGGCCTGGTGCTGGGCCACGGCCATCTGCGCGCCATGCTGGACGTGCCGCAACTGGCGCCCGAGAAGCGCGCGGCGCGGGCCAGGGAGGCGGCGCGCATCTTCGTGGTGGCCCATGCTCCCAAATCGTCCCCCGCCTCGTCGCTTCAGGCGACTTCCTGATCCGGGCGCGCTAACGTCGGCGCGTATCGTAGAGTGAAAGCCCGCCCATGCTGATCCACCTGTCCTCCTGGCCCGAGATCGACGCCCGTCTGAAGGACGGCGGGGCGCTGTCCAAGACGGTGGTCGTGCCCATCGGCTCGAACGAGCAGCACGGGCCGACCGGCCTTCTGGGCACCGACTGGCTGTGCCCCGAGATCATCGCCCACGAAGCCGAGAAGACCGACGCCGACCTGATCGTGGCGCCCACCTTCAACATCGGCATGGCCCAGCACCATCTGGCCTTCGCCGGCACCATCAGCTTGCGCCCCTCGACCTTCATGGCCGCGATCACGGACTGGGTGTCGTCGCTGAGCCGGCACGGGTTCGAGCGGATCTATTTCCTGAACGGCCACGGCGGCAATGTCGCAACCATCGAGGCGACCATCTCGGAAATCTACGCCGAATGGAGCTTCGTCGAGGATCAGCCGCCGTTTATCCTGAAGCTGAAGAATTGGTGGGACCTGCCGGGCGTGAACGGCCTGTGCAACCGGCTGTTTCCGACCGGCCACGGGATGCACGCCACCCCGTCCGAGATCGCGGTGACGCAAGCCGCCTATCCCGACCGGATCAAGACGGCGGACTATTCGCCGCAGATCGCGCCGAATGGCCCGATCCGCGACGCCCTGGACTATCGCGCCCGCTTCCCCGACGGCCGCATCGGCTCGGACCCCGCCCAGGCCAGCCCAGAAAAGGGCCGACAGATCATCGAGGCGGCGGTTCCCGCCCTGCTCGGCGACGTCGCGGCCTTCGCCGCCGAAGTCCAGCCGGAGGTCGCGTCCTGAGCCGCCGGACCCCCACGGTCGCGGACGCCGCCATGGTCGGGGCCGAGTTGATGGCCGCCTCCGCCGAGGTGATCGCGGCCCGCACCGGCCGGATGGCGCAGGGGCTGACCAGCGCCAAGGGACAGGATTTCAAGGAGCTGTCGCTGATGAGCTCGGAAAAGGCCGAGGCCCTGTCCGCCTCGGCCGGGGCCGTGACCGCCAGCGCGGGCGCCATCGGCCAGCGGCTGGGGCGTGTGGCGATGGACGAAGGCGCCCATGCGCTGCGGGCCGCCGCAGCGGTCACCCAGGCGCGCACCCCGGCCCAGGCGGCGGAGGCGCATTTCCGCTATGCGATGGGCTGGTGGAGCCGGGCGACGACCCAGGCCATGACCCTGAACGGCGAACTGATGAAGGCCCAGGCCGAGGCGATGGCCCCCATCCACAAGACCGCCGTCGCCAATGCGAAACGGCTGCGCAAGAAGACCTAGCGACTTCGAGATCCCCACCTCGTTTGATCGTCATTCCGGGGCGTCCGAAGGACGAACCCGGAAGCCAGGGGGATGGTCAAGGCGCCCGACGCCGTTGGCAGGGCGACGACGGCCCTGGGTTCCGGGTTCCTCGCAATGCTCGGCCCCGGAATGACGGTCAGAGGGGGCTTGCGGCCGAAATCAGGCCGGCTCGACCAGCTTCAGCTTGGGCTTCTTGACCTTGGCGGGCTTGGCCGGGCGGTCGGCCTTGCGGGCCGCCTTTTCGGCCTTGCGGGTTTCCTTCTCGGCCGCCTTCAGCGCCTTCTTGGCGGCCTTGGCCTCGGCCTTGGCGGCGTCGGGTGCGGCGTCGGCGGCGGCGGCCAGTTCGGCCAGCTGCGCCAGGAAACTCTCGCGCTGGCCCTTGGGCAACAGGGCCATGATCCGCTTGTCGGCGGCCTCGACCAGCGGACGAGCGGCCTCAAGCCGGGCGGCCCCTTCCGTGGACAGACGCACGGCCTTGGCGCGGGCGTCCAGGGTCGAGCGTTCCCGCTCCAACAGGCCCTTGGCCGTCATGCGCGTGACAAGATCGGCCAGAGTCGAGCGGTCGATGCCGGTCATGCGGACCAGTTCGGTCTGGGTCAGGCCGGCCTTCAGGGACACGGCTTCCAGCACGGCGAACTGACGCTGGGTCAGGCCGTCGGCGCCCGTCTCGTCGGCGTAGATGTCCAGCGCGAGCTGCAGCGCGCGGTGCATCAGATGGCTGGGCGAGGCGCCCAGCGGCCCGACCCTGCGCCCTGACTTACCGGCCTTCACCATCGCACCGCTCCCCAAAAGTTTCGTCCGAACACGTATCAGCTCAGCTTTACGATTTGACGGGAAAAGCGCGTCGGTTCCGTGACAGTTCCGCTTGCGGTTCTACAATCCCGTATCGGGCGAGACCGGCGCGGGCTCATCGTCCTTGATCATGTGCTTCATGATGAAGAAGACCTGCCACACGCCGAAGACGGCCGAGGCGATCCACAGCCCGCCGCGGAAGGCGACCCACGCATCATCCGACTGGGTGCGCCAGACGATCTCGTTCACGATGCACACGGCCGCGAAATACAGGCCATAGCGCAGGGTCAGGCCGCGCCAGCCCCGGTCGGTGATCTTGATCGCCTCGCCCAGCAGGTATTTGAACGGATAGCGGTTAAGCGGCAGGGAGCCCAGCAGCACCGCGGCAAGCAGCCCGTTCTGGATCGACAGCTTGATCTTCAACAGGTCCGGGTCGTGGAACATAATCGTCAGCACGCCGAAGATCAGGGCGAACCCGCCCGTCAGCAACGGCAAAGGCGCCAGGCGCTTCTCCACCGCATAGCCGACGATCAGCGCGATCAGGGACGCGCCGACCAGAACCCAGGTCGCCTGGACCAGGGCCTCTTGCCCGTCCAGACCCCGCGCGAAGCGGTTGACGGCGTAGGCGGCCATGAAGGCGACCAGGGCGCCGAAGTCGACGGCCTGACGGATGTTGGAAGCCTTTTTCGGCGTGTCGGTCATGTCAGTCTTCCAGTCCCACCAGCGAGCGGGAGAAGGCGCGGGCGTCGAACGGTTGCAGGTCCTCGACCCCCTCGCCCACCCCGATCAGCATCAGGGGGGCGTCCGACGCCTGGGCCACCGGCACCAGCACGCCGCCGCGCGCCGTGCCATCCAGCTTGGTCATGACCACGCCGGTCACGAAGGCGGTGCGGCCGAAAATCTGTTCCTGAGCCAAGGCGTTGCGACCCACGGTGGCGTCCAGCACCAGCAGGGTGTCGTGCGGCGCCTCGGGATCGACCTTTTTCAGCACGCGGACGATCTTGAGAAGCTCGTCCATCAGGGCCGACTTGTTCTGCAGCCGGCCGGCCGTGTCGATCAGGACGACGTCGTAAGCTTCGGCCCTGGCCTTCTGATAGGCGTCGAAGGCCAGGCCGGCGGCATCGGCGCCGTCGCGACGGCTTTCGAAATCGGCGCCCGCCCGTTCGGCCCAGACCTTCAACTGTTCGCGCGCGGCGGCGCGGAAGGTGTCGCCGGCGACGATCATAACCCTGGCGCCCTTGGCCGTCAGATCGGCGGCGATCTTGCCCAGGGTCGTGGTCTTGCCCGAGCCGTTCACCCCGACGAACAGGACGACATAGGGTTTGGGCCCGCTCAACGGATCGAAGGTCGCCTGGCGCGGCGACAGTTCGGCGGCGACCGCCTCGGCCAGGGCCTCCTTGACCTCGCGTTCCGGCGCGTCCTTGCCGAACTTCAGGCCGCGAAAGCGTTCGACGATCCGGGCCGAGGCGGCCGGGCCCAGGTCGCTTTCCAGCAGATGCTCCTCCAGCTGCTCCAGAGACGCCTCGGAGAGGGGTTCCTTGACGAAGGTGGCGACGACCTGGTCGGTCATCTGTTTGGAGGAGCGCGAGAGCCCAGCGGACAGGCGCTGGAACCAGCCTTTTTTCGGCGTGTCGGTCATGGGATGGCTTTAGCGGGGGCGAAGGCGGACGTCATCCGCATTCGCAAAAAGACGCGCTTGCGGCGGATCGCCGACAGAATATATGCTTCGAATACGTTTCATATAGTCGGGACCAGACATGGGCATCGTCAACATCGAGGACGAACTGCACGAGCAGCTGCGTCGGGCCGCCAAGGCCTCCTATCGCTCCATCAACGCCCAGGCGGCCTTCTGGATCAGGATCGGCATGTTGGGCGAGACGAACCCCGGCCTGACGTTTCAGGAGTTGGTCGCGCGCGAGCTGAAGGCGGCGGGCGTCGCCGCGCCGACGACGACGGGCGCAGCGGCGTGACCAAGACGCCGCAGGAGATCGAGCTGATGGCCGCCTCGGGCCGGCTGCTGGCCTCGGTCTTCACCCATCTGGACGCAATGGCGCTGGAGGGGATGACGACGCTGGAGATCGACGCGCGGGTCGAGACCTTCATTGTCGATGTCTTGAAGGCGCGTCCGGCCAGCAAGGGCCAGTACGGCTATGGCTTCGTGCTGAACAGTTCGATCAACCAGGTCGTCTGCCACGGCGTGCCCTCGGCCGACGACGTGCTGAAGAGCGGCGACATCGTCAATCTGGACACCACCCTGGAGAAGGACGGTTTCATCGCCGATTCCTCCAAGACCTATCTGATCGGATCGGTGGGGCCGCAGGCGCGCCGCCTGGTCCGCACCACCTACGAGGCGATGTGGAAGGGCATTCGCGCCGTGCGGCCGGGCGCGCGCCTGGGCGACATCGGCTTCGCCATCGAACGCCACGCCAGACAGGCGGGCTACTCCGTCGTGCGCGACTATTGCGGGCACGGCATCGGCCGCGAGATGCACGAGGAGCCGCAGGTCCTGCATTTCGGCCGGGCGGGAACGGGCGTCGTCCTGCGCGAAGGCATGACCTTCACCATCGAGCCGATGCTGAACCAGGGCGTCCGCACGGTCCTGACCGAGGACGACGGCTGGACCGTGGTCACCTCGGACGGAAAACTGTCGGCCCAGTTCGAGCATACGGTGGCGGTGACAAGGGACGGCGTGCGCGTGCTGACCCTGAGGCCGGACGAGACGCCGGGGCGTTAGGCGAGATAGTCCTTCGTTTCGCTTTGCGCCTCGCCTCGCCTTGGCGAAGGCGATTCCGTCCCTTCATCTTTCGCGCCTATATGAGGGTCAGGGACCGGCCAGGCCCGGCGCAGGACGATCCGATGACCGATGCTTCTTCCTTCTTCTCGCCCAAGACCCACGGGTTCGTGCGCGTGGCGGCGGCGACGCCCGTGGCGCACGTCGGGGATCCGAAGGCGAACGCGGGCGAGCATCTGGCGCTGATCCGCCAGGCGGGCGAACAGGGCGTGGACCTGATGGTCTTTCCCGAGATGTCGCTGTCGGCCTATGCGATCGACGACCTTCATATGCAGGCGGCCCTGCTGGAGGAGGTGGAGCGGCAGATCGCGGTCCTGGCCGAGGCGACGGCCGGCGCCGATCTGGTCGCCGTGGTCGGGGCGCCGATCCGCAGCGGAGACGCCCTGTTCAACTGCGCCGTGGTGATGGGCGGGGGCGAGGTGCTGGGCGTCGTGCCAAAGACCTATCTGCCCAACTACCGCGAATATTACGAGAAACGCTGGTTCGCCCCGGCGACGGCGCGGACCGAGGACGTGGTCCGGCTGAACGGCGAGACGGTGGATTTCGCGCCGGGCCTGATCTTCGAGGCAGCGAACCGGCCGGGCTTCGTTTTCGCCGTCGAAATCTGCGAGGACTATTGGGCGCCGTTGCCCCCGTCCACGCGGGCCGCACTGGCGGGGGCGCGCATCCTGCTGAACCTGTCGGCGTCCAACATCGTCATCGGCAAGGCGGACGAGCGGTCGATGCTGAGCGCCAGCCATTCGGCCCGCACCCTGTCGGCCTATGTCTTCGCCGCCTCGGGCTGGGGCGAGAGCACCACCGACCTGGCCTGGGACGGGCAGGCGACGATCCATGAACTGGGGTCGAAACTGGCCGAGGGCGAGCGGTTCGCCCTGGACAGCCACCTGACCCTCGCCGATGTGGACGTGGACCGGATCGGGCTGGATCGGCTGCGGAACGGCACCTTTTCCGAATGCGCCCGGAACGAGGGCGAGGCGGCCACCGTCGTGCCCTTCCTGGCGCGCGAGGATCATGAGGCCAGCGACCTGATCCGGCCGCTGGATCGCTTTCCCTTCGTGCCGGACGACGCCGGGCGGCTGGATCAGGACTGCTACGAGGCGTTCAACATTCAGGTGCAGGGGCTGATGCGCCGGATGACGGCGACGGGCGCCAGGTCGCTGGTGATCGGGGTGTCGGGGGGGCTGGATTCGACCCAGGCCCTGCTGGTCGCCTGTCGCGCCTTCGACCGGCTGGACCTGCCGAGGACCGGCATCCTGGCCTATACGATGCCGGGGTTCGCGACCTCGGACGGGACCAAGTCCAACGCCTGGGCGCTGATGACCGCGCTGGGCGTCACAGGGGCCGAGATCGACATCCGCCCCGCCGCCGAACAGATGTTCAAGGACATCGGCCACCCTTACGCCGAGGGTCGGCCGGTTCACGACATCACCTTCGAGAACGTGCAGGCGGGCCTTAGGACCGACTATCTGTTCCGGCTGGCGAACCAGAACAAGGCGTTCGTGCTGGGGACCGGCGACCTGTCGGAACTGGCGCTGGGCTGGGCCACCTATGGCGTCGGCGACCATATGAGCCACTACAACGTCAATGGCGGGGTGGCCAAGACGCTGATCCGCCACCTGATCCGCTGGGTGGCGGCGGGCGATCTGATCGGCGGCGAGGCGCGCGAGACGCTGCACGCCATTCTGGACACCGAGATTTCGCCCGAACTGGTGCCGGCCAAGGACGGGGTGATCCAGTCGACCGAGGGGACGGTCGGCCCCTATGCGCTGAACGACTTCTTTCTGTTCTACCTCAGCCGGTTCGGGATGAACCCATCCAAGGTCGCCTTCCTGGCGCACCAGGCCTGGGGCGATGCGGGCGCGGGCGAATGGCCGGCGAACACGCCGGAGGACGAGAAGGTCGAATACGACCTGGCCACCATCAAGGGCTGGCTGCGGAAGTTCCTGATCCGCTTCTTCCAGACGGCCCAGTTCAAGCGCTCGGCCCTGCCGAACGGGCCAAAGGTGGTGACCGGCGGGTCGCTGTCGCCGCGCGGCGATTGGCGGGCGCCGTCGGATGGTTCGGCGCGGGTGTGGCTGGATGAGCTTGAGGCAAACGTGCCGGACTGATCTCTTTCGTCATCCTCCGGCGCGAAGCGACCGGGGGACCCAGCGGCGCGCGAGCGCGAACCTGTCGCGGACTCGCTGACATCCGTGAAGCCGACGCATCGCCTTCGGCGCCGCTGGGTCCCCCGGTCTGCGCCGCAAGCGGCTTGCCGGAGGATGACGAAAGCAAGTCGAGCCGCTAGAACCCCCACCATGACCGACGACGTGACCAAAGACTCCAACGGCAACATCCTGGCCGATGGCGACAGCGTGACCCTGATCAAGGACCTGAAGGTCAAGGGATCGGGCGGGGTGACGCTGAAGCGCGGGACCCTGGTCAAGAACATCCGCCTGACCGGCGATCCCGACGAGATCGAGGCTAATGTCGAAAAGGTGCGCGGCCTGGTCCTGCGCACCGAGTTCGTCAAGAAGGCTTGAAGCCCCTCTTCCCAAGCGTGATGTCAGCCGCCATCTAGCGGCCTATGACCGACACCTTCGCCGCCCCGACCTCGACCGCCGCAACGAACGGCAAGATCCCCGTCACCGTCCTGACCGGCTATCTGGGGGCGGGCAAGACGACGCTGCTGAACCGCATCCTGACCGAGGATCATGGCAAGCGCTACGCCGTGATCGTCAACGAGTTCGGCGAGATCGGCATCGACAACGACCTGGTGGTCGGGGCCGACGAGGACGTGTTCGAAATGAACAACGGCTGCGTCTGCTGCACGGTGCGCGGCGACCTGATCCGCGTGGTCGCGGGCCTGATGAAGCGCCAGCGCCCCGGCAAACCCGCCTTCGACGCCATCATCGTGGAAACCACCGGCCTGGCCGACCCTGGTCCGGTGGCCCAGACCTTCTTCGTCGACGAGGACGTCAAGGCCAAGACCCAGTTGGACAGCGTCACGACCCTGGTCGACGCCAAACACGTGATGGCGCGATTGGACGACTCCAAAGAGGCGCGCGAACAGGTGGCCTTCGCCGACCGCATCATCCTGAACAAGGTCGATCTGGCCACGGCGGACGAACTGGAGGCGGTCGAGGCGCGGTTGCGGGCGCTGAATCCGCTGGCGCCCATCGTGCGGGCCGAACGGTCGAACGTGCCGCTGGATCAGGTGCTGGGCCTGCACGCCTTCGATCTGGAGCGAATTCTGGAGGTCAAGCCGGACTTCGTGAACCCGCCGCATGGCGCGGACGGCCATGTGCACGACGAACATTGCGGCCACGATCACCACCATCATGACCACGACCACGGGCATGACCACCACCATCATGATCACGGCGCGCGGGGCCACGCGCACCAGGACGACATCAAGGGGATCTCCCTGTCGCTGGACCGCCCGCTGGACGGCGCCAAGTTCACCGCCTGGTTGGACCGGTTGCTGGGCGAGCAGGGCCAGAACATCCTGCGCGCCAAGGGCATCATCGACGTGAAGGGCGAGGACCGCCGCCTGGTCTTCCAGGCCGTTCACATGATCCTGGAAGGCGACCTGCAACGCGAATGGGGCGCCGCCGAACGCCGCTGGAGCCGCGCCGTCTTCATCGGCCGTGACCTGGACGAGGCGGCGTTGAAGGCTGGGTTCGAGGCCTGCGCCGCCTGAGTTGACCCTTCTCCCCTCGGGGGAGAAGGTGGCCCGTAGGGTCGGATGAGGGGGCTGTCAGACGCAGATGTGGCAGTCGCCGCCAAGAACCCGACAGTCCCGCCGCCTTCGCGCCGACATGACAGGCGCGGAAGCGATCCTGTGGTCGATGCTGCGAAATCGGCAACTGGGTGGTTTGAAGTTCAGGCGGCAGGCGCCGGTTGCTGGCGCGATCGCCGACTTCGCCTGTCATGAGATCAGGCTGATCATCGAACTGGATGGCGGGGTGCATGATCTGCACGAGGCGCGCGACGCCGTGCGGGACGAGCGGCTTCGCGTCGCGGGCTATACCGTCATGCGATTCAGGAACGCCGAGTTTTCAACGAATCCGGCGGTCGTGACCGAGGCCATACGCCAGCATGCGAGGGCGCGGATACAGCCCCCTCATCCGACCGGCTCCGCCGGCCACCTTCTCCCCCGAGGGGAGAAGGCATGCGACGATTGATTACTTCCCGAACAGCTTGTTCCAGCGGCGCTTCTCGCGGGCCTTCCAGGCGCCGCGGTGGTAGGCGTCGGAGCCGATCAGGGGGACGACAGTGGTGGCTTCGGCGAAGACCATCTGTTCGTGTGTGGTCTGGACCTTGCCCCAGGAGGCCGCCTCTTTCAGCGTCGAGGACGAGCAGGCGCCGTCGCGGACGTCGGCGACGGTGATCTGGACCGCATAGCGGTGCATCTCGGCCTCGACGCCCAAGATTTCGGCGCAGACGACCGTGTCCTGGGCGAAATTCTTGGGCACCCCGCCGCCGACCATGAACAGGCCGGTGACGCCCGCTGCGATCTTGATGTCGGTCAGTTCGCGGAAGTCGGCGATGGCGTCCAGCATCAGATAGGGCTGGCCGGCGGCGGCGCGCTCCTTCTGGTGCTTGACCAGGCCGAAGCCGGCGGACGAGTCCACAAAGGCCGGGCAGAAGATCGGCACGCCCTCTTCATAGGCGGTCTGGATCAGGGAGCCGGGCTTCTTGGCGTTGCCCTCGCTCAGCCACTTGCCCATTTCCCAGATGAACTCGCGGCTGGAATAGCCGCGCGGCTCCAGCCGGTTGGCGATCTCCAGGATGGTGTGGTCGCAGGCCTGGAGCTCTTCCTCGTCGATATAGGTGTCGTAGATGCGGTCGATGTAGTTGTCGCGCAGGACGTTGTCGTCCACCTGACCGGCGGCCTGATAGTGTTTGAAGCCCAGGGCCTCGAAGAAATCCATGTCCACGATGGAGGCGCCGGTGGCGACCACGGCGTCGGCCATGCCGAACTTCACCATGTCGCGATAGACGTCCATGCAGCCGCCCGCCGAGGTCGAACCGGCCAGGATCAGCCAGGGCGAGCAGTCCGCGTCCTCGATCGCCATCGAGAAGATGTCGGCGGCGCGGGCGGTGTCGCGCGACGAAAAGGACATCTTGCGCATGCTATCGATGATCGGACGCGCATCAAAGGACGTGATGTCGACATGCTCGACGACTTTCTGCAGCAGCTGGGCCTTGGTGTTGGACGATATGGGTGCGTTCATTTCGGCGGTTTCCCTGTGATTTGAGCGCCCGTCGAACACACAGACATGCCGGGACGGAGCGACCGACAGCACCGATAAACGCCCAACCTTCAGCCGTCACCCTCGGACTTGATCCGAGGGTCGGAGGTTCCGCCGCGCCCTCCCCGCAAGGGAAACGCACAGCGGCCGATCCTCGGGTCGAGCCCGAGAATGACGGATACGAGGTGCGGGCGCCCTACTTCCGGCGCGACTTGCGCTGACCGGCCTTACCCTTGGGACGTGACAGGCGCACGACCTTGCGCGCGTTCTCTTCCGCCGTGGTGCGCACGGTGGGGATGGAGCGCGGGGCCAGGCCGTAGAGCGAGGCCATCGGGGCGTCCTCGACCGCGGCGATGTCGTGTTCGCCATAGCCGTTGAAGCCGGTCGACATGGCGACGCCGTAAGCGCCCAGCATTCCGATCTCGATGAAGTCGCCTTCGCGCACATCGGCCGGCAGCCAGAACGGGCCCGGCATATGGTCGATGCTGTCGCAGGTCGGGCCGTAGAACTGGAACGCCTTCAACTCGCCCGACGCTTCGCCGTCCCGGACCAGCTTGGTCGGGAAGGGCCAGCGCGAGTGGGTCGCGTCGAACAGCGAACCGTAGGAGCCGTCGTTCAGATAAAGGGCGTCGCCCTTGCGCAGATCGACCCGGGCCAGGATCGACGAGCTTTCGGCGACCAGCGCCCGGCCGGGCTCGCACCACAGCTCGGTCGTTTCCGACACCGGCATCTCGTTGAAGCCGCGATGGATGGCGTCGGCGTATTCGCTCATGTCCGGCGGGACCATGCCCGGATAGACGGACGGGAAGCCGCCGCCGACATCGACGATGTCGACGATCACGCCCGCGCGGCTGATCGACCGGCCGACCTGGGCCATGGCCGCCTGATAGGCGGTCGGGCGCATGCATTGCGAACCGACGTGGAAGCTGACGCCCATCAGCCCTTCCTTGACCGCCTGGCGGGTGGCCAGCAGCAGGGCGGGGGCCTGATCCGACGACACGCCGAACTTGCCCGACAGGGTGTAGGCGGCGCCGTCGGCCGAAACGGCCATGCGAACGATCAGGTTCAGGTCGTCGGCGCCGCCGGTGGCGTCGAGGATCTTGTTCAGCTCTTCCACGCAGTCCAGCGAGAAGGTGCGGACGCCGTGGTCGAAATAGGCCTTGGTGATCGCAGACCGGCTCTTTACCGGATGCATGAAGGCCAGACGCACGTCATGGCTGACCGAACGGACCAGTTCGATCTCGGCGACGGACGCCACGTCGAAGGCGCGAACGCCGGCCTCGATCAGGGTCTCGATGACCCAGCGCGAGGGGTTGGCCTTCACAGCATAGAAGACGTCGGCTTTCAGATTATCCTGGAACCAGCGCGCCGCTACGGATACCGAACGCGGCCGCACGAGTGCGACGGGACGTTCAGGAGGCCGCTCACGGACCAGGTCCAGGGGAAGTTGATACGTGCGCAATTCACGTAGCCCCCTGCTAATTGTTAACCCAGACCGGCGTTAGCAGCGCGTAACGGTTAGACCTACGGGGTCCGCCGGAGAGCGCGATATGGGGGCTGTGGACTGTCATGTAAAGCGGTAATTTCATGGCAGGGCCTGGGTTTGGCCCGAGGTCGACTGTCACAATTGTCCGCGCACCCCCTAATGCCGCAGACTGCGGCAACCTTGGCCTTTGCGCGTTGCTCACATCTGGGGAGGCAAGAATGAACCGTTGGATATTCGCATTTCGACGGATGTCGCGACAGCTGTGGTGGCGGGCCAGCCTGTATGCGGCGCTCGGCGTGGTCGCGGCCCTGGCCGGAGCCTGGGGCGCGCCGTTCGCGCCGCCGGTCCTGGCCGAGCGGTTCGGCGGGGATTCCGTCGAGGCGGTGCTGACCATACTGGCGTCCAGCCTGCTGGCCGTGGCGACATTCTCGCTGGGGGCCATGGTCACCGCCTACACCAGCGTCTCCAGCGCCGCGACGCCGCGCGCCGCCGCCCTGATCACAGGCGACGAAAGCACCCAGAAGGCCCTGGCCACCTTTGTCGGGGCCTTTCTCTACGCCATCGTCGGGGTGACGGCGATCAATGCGCAGTATTACGGGCCGGGCGGCCGGGCGATCATCTTCCTGTTCAGCCTGGTGGTGGTGGCCCTGGTCGCCTTTCGCCTGCTGACCTGGGTCAGCCGCCTGACGCGACTGGCGCGCCTGAGCCATACGGTCGAGCGGGTCGAGGCCGAGACCTTGACCGCCCTGATGACCGAGGCGAAGCGGCCGCGCATGGGCGCGTCGGCCGGCGTGCTGGACCACGGGCCGATCATCGCGGCGCCCCAGACCGGCTATGTGCTGAACGTGGACATCCAGCGGCTGCAGGCGGCGGCCGAGCGGGCCGAGGGGCGCATCCAGGTGATCGCCCGGCCCGGCGCCTTCGTGATGCGGGGCGAACCCCTGGCGCGGCTGAGCCAGGACGCCATAGACCCCGATGCGGTGCAGACCGCCTTTACCCTGGGGCGAGAGCGGTCGTTCGACCAGGACCCCCGGTATGGATTGATCGTGCTGGGCGAGGTCGCGGACAAGGCCCTGTCGGCCGCCGTCAACGACATCGGCACCGTGGTCGGGGTGATCGGCTCGGGGGTGCGGCTTCTGGATCTGTGGGCCGAGGCGGCGCCGGAGGATCGGCCGCCCTGCGACCGCGTGCTGGCCGAACCCTTGTCGGCGCACGATCTGCTGGACGACATCTTCGGCCCCGTGGTGCGTCACGGCGCCCACGACCTGACCAGCGCGGTCAGGCTGCGCAAGGCGCTGGCCTCCCTGTCGGCCCACCCGGTCCTGGCGCAAGCGGCCTCGGTCATGGACGCGCGGCTGATGCAGGACGCGGACTTCGCCAATGTCGCCGACGCCGAGCGGCTGCGGCGCTGCGGCGCCCAGGCCCGGACAAGCGCGGGCTAGACGAAATCCCTCGCGCCGTGCGATTAGGACTTGCCCAAACGCCTTCGTCGCGTCATGCGGCGCCCCTTCGCCACAGCCTCCTAGCGAGTTCATGAGTTCATCCGCAGCCGCCGTCGCCCCCGGGCTAGTCCAGGCGCGTGACGTGTCGAAGACCTTCGGATCGCGAAAGGCGCTGGACGGCGTCTCGATTTCGGTCGCCTCGGGCGAGATGGTCGCCCTGATCGGACCGTCCGGGTCGGGCAAATCCACCCTGCTGCGCTCCATCACCGGGCTTCAGTCCATCGACGCGGGCAAGGGGACCATCCAGGTCTTCGGCGAGACGGTGCAGAAGGACGGCCGCGTCACCGGGGCGGTGCGCAAGGCGCGCGGCAAGCTGGGCATGATCTTCCAGCAGTTCAATCTGGTCGGCCGCCTCAGCCTGTTCTCCAACGTCATGCTGGGCGCCCTGGGGCGCCTGCCGTCGTGGCAGGGCCTTCTGGGCATGTGGCCTCAGGCCGACAAGGACAAGGCCATGGCGGCCCTGCACCGCGTCGGCGTCAGCGACTACGCCGCCCAGCGCGCCAATACCTTGTCGGGCGGCCAGCAGCAGCGCGGCGCCATCGCCCGCGCCATCGTTCAGGGCGCCAAGGCCATTTTGGCCGACGAACCCGTCGCCTCGCTGGACCCGGTGTCGGCCCGCAAGGTGATGGAGCTGCTGGTCGAGCTGAACAAGCGCGACGGCCTGGGCGTGATCGTCACCCTGCACCAGGTCGACTACGCCATCCGCTACTGCGACCGGGTCATCGCGCTGCAGGGCGGCAAGATCGTCTATGACGGCCCCTCCACGGCGCTGGACCAAAAGCGCCTGATCGAAATCTACGGTCCCGAATTCGAGGACGCATTCTGGGAGACCAAGGCATGAGCCTGTCCCGTATTGTCCCCACCCGCCGTCTGATGGCGGCGGCCGGCGCGGCCGTGATGATCCTGGGCCTGGCCGCGTGCGGCGGCGGCGATGACAAGAAGACCGCGGGCGGCGCGCCCACGGAACTGACCTTCTCCATCCTGTCGGCGGAAGGCCAGGCCTCGGCCGGCCCGCTGTGGCAGCCGCTGCTGGACGACATGTCCAAGGCCGTCGGCGTGCCGGTGAAACCCTATTTCGGCTCGAACTACACGGTTCTGGTCGAGGCCATGCGCGGCAACCACACCCAGGTCGGCTGGTTCTCCGCCAAGCCCGAGGTCGAGGCCATCGACCGCGCCAAGGCCGAGGTCATCGCCCGCACCGTCAACCGCGAGGGGCTGGACAGCTATCAGTCGACCCTGATCGTCAAGAAGGGTTCAGGCATCACGCTGGACAAGGTTCTGGCGTGCGGCAAACAGTACAACTTCGGCATCGGCGACGCCCAGTCGACCTCGGGCACCCTGGCCCCGCTGACCTTCCTGTTCAATCCGCGCGGCGTGGTCCCCAGCCAGTGCTTCAAGACGGTGCGCTCGGCCAACCACCAGGCCAACGCCTTCGGCGTGGCGACCGGCGTGATCGACGTGGCGACCTCCAACAGCGTCAACACCCTGTTCATGCGCAAGGAGAACCCGCAGCTGGCCGCCCAGATCGAGGACATCTGGACCTCGCCGCCCATCCCCGAGAGCGGCATCGTCGTGCGCGAGGACCTGGACCCGGCGCTGAAGGAAAAGATCCGCAGCTTCTTCCTGACCTATGGCCAGGGCGAAGGCGCCGAGGCCGAGCGCCAGCGCAAGATTCTGGCGGACCTGGAGTATTCGCGCTTCGCCGCCGCCGACGACAGCTATCTGGACCCGATCCGCGAGATGATCGCCGACCAGAAGCTGGGCGAGGCCCGCGCCAAGAACGACACCGCCGGGATCGCCGCCGCCGAGCGCGAACTGCAGCGCCTGCGCAGCCTGCGCGAGGTCCGTCCTTGACCGCGACTGCGTCTCCCGCCCCGGCCATTCCGGCGGCGCCCAAGAAATCGACCCTGGCCTGGGTCGCCGACATCCTGGTCTGGGGCGGCGTCGCGGCCGTCCTGCTCTACAGCATCGATGCGGTGGACCTGGGCAATATCTCGCGCCTGTTCGCGGGCAACGACAGCACCAAACTGTTCGTCCACGACCTGCTGCGGCCCGACTTCGCCGACTGGAAGATGTTCGTCGCCAAGATGTGGGAGACGGTCCAGATCGCCCTGTGGGGCACCTTCCTGGCCGTCCTGCTGGGCATTCCGCTGGGTCTGGCGGCGGCGCGCAACATCGCCCCCGCCTGGATCGTGACGCCGGTGCGCTGGGTGATGAACCTGCTGCGATCCGTGCCGGACCTGGTGATCGGCCTGCTGTTCGTGACGGCCGTGGGCCTGGGGCCGCTGGCCGGCGTTTTGGCCATCACCCTGAACACGGCCGGCGTGCTGGCCAAACTGTTCTCGGAAGCGGTGGAATCCATCGACAAGGGGCCGGTCGAGGGCGTGCGCGCCACCGGCGCCGGCAAGCTGCACGAGATCGTCTGGGGCGTGCTGCCGCAGGTCGCGCCGCTGTGGACGTCGTTCGCGCTGTACCGTTTCGAATCCAACAGCCGTTCGGCGACGGTGCTGGGCCTGATCGGCGCCGGCGGCATCGGCCAGGTGCTGTTCGACAGTATGAACGCCTTCGATTTCCGCGCCGTCTCGGCCATCGTGATCGTCGTCGTGGTCGCCGTGACCCTGATCGACACCCTGTCGCAGGTCATGCGTCGCCGCCTGCTGTGACGGGGCGCTGAACGGCGACAAAAACCGTCACAAACCTCTGGTCTAAGCGTCGCGAAATCGAGGCTCAGGGAGAGCGACTGATGATCCGTTCACTGAAATACGCCGTGGCGGCGACCGCCCTCATGGCCCTGGCGGCCTGCGGCGACGGCGGCGGCGCGGGCGGTTCGCCGTCGGGAACCCGGTCCGGCATCTGGGCGGCGGGGTCGTCCACCGTCTTCCCGTTCGCCACGCGCGTCGCCGAAACCTTCGCCCGCACGTCCGGCGGCGCGGCGCCTCGCGTCGAATCGCTGGGCACCGGCGGCGGCATCCAGGCCTTCTGCCAGGGCGTCGGTCCCAACACCCCCGACATCGCCAATGCGTCGCGCCAGATGAAACAGTCCGAGTTCGATCTGTGCGCCAAGAACGGCGTCAAGGACATCGTCGAGATCAAGATCGGCTTCGACGGCATCGTCATCGCCACCGCCCGGAACGGCAACGGCTTCAACTTCGAACTGAACGACCTTTACGAAGGTCTGGCCAAGGAAGTGCCCGGCCCGAACGGAACCTTCGTCGCCAACCCGGCCAAGACCTGGAACCAGGTCAACGCCGGCCTGCCAAACCAACGCATCCAGGTCTATGGCCCGCCGCCCACCTCGGGCACGCGCGACGCCTTCCTGGAGCTGGGCATGACGCCGGGCGCCAAGCTGGTGCCGGGGGTCAAGGCCATCGAAGGCGACAAGGACCGGTTCGAAGCCATCGCCCACACCCTGCGCGAGGACGGCGCCTGGATCGATTCCGGCGAGAACGACAACGCCATCGTCCAGACCCTGACCCGCACGCCGGGCTCGCTGGGGGTGTTCGGCTACTCCTTCCTGGAGCAGAACCTGGACACGGTGAAGGCCGAGACCATCGACGGCGTCTCGCCCACCGCCGACACCATCGCCAGCGGCGCCTATCCGCTGTCGCGCAGCCTCTACATCTATGTGAAGAAGGCCCACATCGGCGTGATCCCCGGCCTGCAGCAGTTCGTGCAGGAGTTCCTGTCGGAAGGTTCGGCCGGCAAGGGCGGCTATCTGGCCGACCGCGGCCTGATCCCCCTGCCGGAAGATCAGCTTATGGCCCAGCGCGCGACCATCGCCGCCATGACCCCGATGGCGCGTCCCGCCAAATAAAGGTCGGAACCGACCGCCGCGCCGCCCCTTCTTTAGCCGGCCCGCCCCTTTGAAGCGCTACGCGCTTCAACTGAAGCGGATGAAGCCCTAGAAGGGGCGGCATAGCTGTCAGGATTCATTTATGACCTCCACGCCCGCGCGCCTGCGCAAGGCCGTATTCCCCGTCGCCGGCCTCGGCACGCGGGTTCTTCCCGGCACAAAGACGACGCCTAAGGAACTGCTGAACGTCGTCGACCGCCCCATCCTGTCCTACATCGTCGAGGAGGCGCGCGAGGCGGGGATCGAGCATATCGTCTTCGTGACCGGCCGCTCCAAGGAAGCCATCGAGGACTATTTCGACCACCAGATCGAGCTTGAGGCCCAGCTGGAGGCCAAGGGCAAGACCGAGATCCTGGCGGCCATGAACGCCGAACTGGCGCGTCCCGGCGAAATGAGCTTCACCCGCCAGATGCAGCCCAAGGGCCTGGGCCACGCCGTCTGGTGCGCGCGCGACATCATCGGCCATGAGCCGTTCGCCGTCGTCCTGCCCGACGTGATCGTGGACGGCAAGCCCGGCGCTCTGAAGCAACTGGTCGAAGTCTACGCCGAAACGGGCGGCAATCTGATCGGTGTGGAATCGGTCGATATCGAACAGGCCCACAGATACGGCATCGTCGATCCCGCCGCCCGCGAGGGCAATCGCATCGCCATGAAGGGGATGGTCGAAAAGCCCGCGCCGGGCACGGCGCCGTCCAACCTGTCGATCGCGGGCCGCTACATCCTGCAGCCGGAAATCTTCGACCTCCTGGCGACCCAGGAGCGGGGCGCGGGCAACGAGATCCAGCTGACCGACGCCATGGCGCGACTGATGCAGACCCAGGCCTTCACCGCCGTCGAATATGCGGGCGTGACCCACGACTGCGGCGACAAGATCGGCCTGCTGCGCGCCAACGTCGCCCTGGCGCTGAAACGTCCCGACCTCGGCGAGGCCGCGCGCGCGGCGATTTCGGCGCTGCTCTGACGCGACGCAAGGCGGCGGGGGTTCCGGTTCGCCGCAGCCCCTGCTAACCCTGCCGCAAATCATCAGGAGACGTATCATGGCGACGAGCGAAGGCTGGGACATGCCCACCGGAGACCTCATGAAGGGCAAGAAGGGCCTGATCATGGGGGTCGCGAACTCCAGCTCCATCGCCTGGGGCATCGCCTCGCAACTGGCCGCCCAGGGCGCCGAACTGGCCTTCACCTATCTGGGCGAAGGGCTTGAGCGCCGCGTGCGCCCGCTGGCCGAAAGCGTCGGCGCCAAGCTGCTGATCCAGGCCGACGTCACCGACGACGCCTCGATGGACAACGCCTTCGCCAAGCTGGAAAAAGAGTTCGGCACGATCGACTTCGTGGTCCATTCGGTCGCCTTCGCCAACAAGGACGAGCTGAAGGGCAGCTTCGTGGACAACACCACGCGCGACAGCTTCCTCCTGGCCCTGAACATCTCGGCCTTCAGCTTCGTGGACGTGGCGCGCCGCTCGGCCAAGCTGATGCCCAACGGCGGATCGATGATCACCCTGACCTATCTGGGGTCCGAGCGGGTCATTCCGAACTACAACACCATGGGCGTGGCCAAGGCCGCGCTGGAGGCCGCGACCCGCTATATCGCGCGCGATCTGGGACCAAAGAACATCCGCGTCAACGCCATCTCGGCCGGCGCCATGCGCACCCTGTCGCTGGCGGGCATCTCGGGCGGACGCGGCCTGCACTCCAAGTCGGCGCAGTTCTCGCTGATCAAGGAAGAGACCTCGATGGAGGGCGTCGCGGGCGCGGCCCTGTGGCTCTGCTCGGACCTGGGCCGGTCGACCACGGGCGAAGTCGTCCATGTCGATGCGGGCTTCCACGCCGTGGGCCTGCCGGAAGATTTCGAGGGCTGATCCCAACGGATCGGTGAACAATCGGGGGCCGCCGGGCGATCCGGCGGCCCTTTTTTGCTTTCGGGGCGCAACGGCCCCGCTTATCCGTG
This sequence comes from Brevundimonas sp. UBA6550, assembly GCF_002434505.1. GTDB lineage: Bacteria > Pseudomonadota > Alphaproteobacteria > Caulobacterales > Caulobacteraceae > Brevundimonas. The sequence continues at coordinate 218,367 of NZ_DJKE01000006.1, read as the reverse complement.
TGGCCATGAGCGCGTCCAACCTTCCGCCCCCCGCCAGCTTCTCCGCCGCCGCCGTGGCCACCGTCGTCGGGTTCGGCGGCACGGTCGCCCTGGTGGTTCAGGCAGGGCAGGCGCTGGGCGCCAGTCCCAGCCAGATCGTTTCGATGGTGACCGCCCTGTGCCTGGGCATCGGCCTGCCGGGGATGCTGCTGAGCTGGCGGTTCAGGATGCCGGTCGTGCTGGCCTGGTCGACGCCGGGCGCGGCCCTGCTGGCGGCCTCGACGCTGGGGCTGGGCTGGTCCAACGCCATCGGGGCCTTCGTGTTTGCGGCCGTCCTGATGGTGCTGACGGGCCTTCTTCCCGCGCTGGGGCGGCTGGCGCAGAAGATCCCGGCCTCGGTCGCCTCGGCCATGCTGGCGGGGGTGCTGCTGCCCTTCGTGCTTAGGCTGTTCAAGGTCGTGCCGGACGAGATGGGGCTGGCGGTCGGACTGCTGGCGGTCTTCATCGTCGCAAGGCGGCTGTGGCCCGCCTGGGCCCTGCCCGCCGTGCTGGTCGTCGCCTTCGGCGTTCTGGCGTTCAGAGGCCAGATCGGCCTGCCGCCGGGGACCGGCCTGTTCGGCGGTCTGACGCCCGTCATGCCCGCCTTTGACTGGAAGGTCGCCGTCAGCCTGGGTCTGCCGCTGTTTCTGGTGACGCTGGCCTCGCAGAACCTGCCGGGGCTGGTGGTGCTGAGGGCCGCGGGCTATGCGCCGCCCGCCAACCGCCTGATCTTCGCCACCGGCCTGACCAGCCTGGTCGCCGCCCCTTTCGGCGCGCACGGTGTCAATTTGGCCGCCATCACCGCCGCGCTATGCACCGGGCCGGACGCCCATCCCGATCCGGCGAGGCGGTGGATCGTGGGCGTCATCTACGGCGGCTTCTATGTGGTCGTGGCCCTGTTCGCAGCGCCGCTTGCGGGCCTGTTCATCGCCATGCCGACTGCGGTTCTGGCCATCATCACCGGCCTGGCCCTGATCGCGGCCCTGACCGGGGCGCTGGGCGCCATGCTGGCCAAGCCGGACGAGCGCGAGGCCGCCGTCCTGACCTTCGCGGCCACCGGCTCGGGCCTGGCCCTTTTCGGGATCGGCGCGGCCTTCTGGGGACTGGTCGTGGGGTTCGCCGCCCTGGCGGCGATGCGCTGGGTCAGACCGAGGTCCTGACCCAGCGTCGCTTCTTTCTGTGGCCTACCGCGCTTCGCGCT
>NZ_DJKE01000006.1:0-216950 GCF_002434505.1 Brevundimonas sp. UBA6550 | reverse complement strand
CGGCTCTTTGGCCTACCGCGCCTCGCGCTACTTGAGGCCGGTTTAGTCGCGCAGCGAGGCCGGCACCTGGCCGCCGTTTTCGGCCAGCTTCTGCCAGACCGCCTTGGACAGGGCGATGTTCTGCTCGGCCGAGCCGTGCTCGCCTGCGTGGACGTTCAGCTCCTCGGCCAGTTCCTTGCGGGCCGCCAGGCTGGAATCCAGGTCCAGCAGCTTCAGCAGGTCCACGATCGAGGTGCGCCAGTTGCCGCCGCCGCCCTTGGACGCCGCCAGGTCGCTGAGCACCGCCTCGACATCCACGGGCGGAAGCGCAGGGGTCGCGGCCGGGGCGGCGCCGGGCGCGGGCTGGGCGGTGGGCGCCGGGGTCTGCTGCGGCGCCGTCTTGGGCTTGTGGCCCGTGATCTTGTTCCAGATCGAAGAGAAGATACCCATAAGTCTCGCTCCAGTTGATGCCGTCAGATAATGCCCGCCAGCGGCGACGGTTCAGTGACGCGCCGGAATCTCCAGCCCGCGCTGCACGGCCGGGCGGGCCAGACCCCGCTCCAGCCAGGCGGCGACACGCGGGAAATCCTTGAAGCCGACGATCTCGCCGGCCTCGTAGAAGCCGATCAGATTGCGGACCCAGCCCAGGGTGGCGACATCGGCGATGGAATAGTCGCCGACAAGCCATTCCCGGCCCTCAAGCCGCGTCTCCAGCACGCCTAACAGGCGGCGGCTTTCGACGACGTAGCGGTCGCGCGGGCGCTTGTCCTCGTAGTCCTTGCCGGCGAAGCGGTGGAAGAAGCCCAACTGGCCGAACATCGGGCCGATGGCGCCCATCTGGAACATCAGCCACTGGATCGTCTGGTAGCGGGTCGCCGGATCGGCCGAGAGCAGCTGGCCGGTCTTTTCCGCCAGATAGATCAGGATGGCCCCGGATTCGAACAGGGCCAGCGGCCGGCCGCCCGGACCGTTCGGATCGAGGATGGCGGGGATCTTGCCGTTGGGGTTCAGCGACAGGAATTCCGGTCCCCAGGTCTCGTTCTTGGTGATGTCGATCAGGTGCGGCTCATAGGCCAGACCGACCTCCTCCAGCATGATCGACACCTTCACCCCGTTGGGCGTGGGCAGGGAATAGAGCTGGATGCGGTCGGGATGCTGGGCCGGCCAGCGCTGGGTGATCGGGAAGGCGGACAGGTCGGACATGGGGCGAACCTCTGGCGGTTGAGCCTCTCATGTCGGTAGGGCGTCGTGATTTGGCAACCGCGGTGGGCGCCGTTTTGATCGCGCGCTTGTGTCTGGAACCGCACACGAGACGGCGCCAGCTTGGCCGTGGCCGACAGTCGGTCAGATCCAGGGAGAGACCCGATGGCGCACAAGTTTGAAGTCTATCAGGACAAGGCCGGCGAATACCGCGTCCGCTTCAAATACAATTCCGAGATCATCTTCTCGACCGAGGGCTATTCCGACAAGTCCGGCGCCAAGCGGGCCATCGAATCGATCAAGAAGCACGTCGGCGACGCCCCGGTCGAGGACGCCTAGTCGGGCTCCCGCTCGCCCACCTCGGTCGGCGGCGCCGCCATCAGCCAGCCGTCGGCCAGGTGCAGTTCGGGCGTCGCGTCCTTGGTGAAGGGCAGATACCAAGTCGGGCCGCCGGCGGCAGGCGCGATTTCCAGCATGTCGTCGGCGCCGAAGTTCTGGACCGATTTCACCGTGCCCATGACGGCGCCCGCCGTGTCGCGGACCTGAACGCCCAGCAGGTCGGCGAGGTAGAATTCGTCCTCGTCCGGCTCGGGGAACCGGTCGCGGGGGACGTGCAGCTTCAGGCCGCGCAGGGCGTCGGCCTGTTCCTTGGTGGCGATTTCCTTGGCGCGGCCGACGACGCCGTTCTTGTCGGGCCGGGTCGAGGTCAGGGTCAGGGCCACGGTCCCGTCCGCGCGCAGCAGCGGGCCATAGGCGGTCAGGGCCAGGGGATCGGCGGTGAAGGCGGTCACGCGCACTTCTCCCCGCACCCCGAAGCCGCCGCCGATCTGGCCGACGAGGATCAATCTGCTGTCCGTGGTCATGGTCGTCCTTAGCGCATGAAAAAGGCGGCGTCGAAAGACGCCGCCTCGACCATCGTCAAACCGAAAGGCTTAGCCTTCGGCCTTTTCCTCGGCGGCTTCGGCAGCCGGAGCGTCTTCGGCGGCCGGAGCCTCTTCAGCCGGGGCTTCCTCGGCAGCCGGAGCGTTCTTGGCGGCTTCGGCGGCGGCGGCGGCCTCTTCCTTGGCGCGGGCTGCGGCTTCAGCGGCCTCGACCTTGGCGGCGGCTTCGGCTTCCAGGCGGTCGGCTTCGCGCTGGGCGCGTTCGGCGGCGCGCTCTTGCGCCTTCTTGCCGGGCTGGGCCTTGTTCGGGTTGTTGGACTGGGTCCACTTGACCTTCTGGCCCAGGGTTTCGTCCTGCGACAGGAAGCGAGCGACGCGGTCGGTCGGCTGGGCGCCCTTGCCGAGCCATTCGGCGATACGCTCGACCTTCAGGGCGACGCGCGGCTGGGCGCCGTCCTTGGGCAGCATCGGGTTATAGCTGCCGACCTTCTCGATGAACTTGCCGTCGCGGGGCGAGTGCGAGTCGGCGACGACGATGTGGTAGTAGGGGCGCTTCTTGGCGCCGCCGCGGGCCAGACGAATCTTCAGCATTTCAAGTCTCTTTCCAGGTAGTCGTTATTTCTTGGGAGGGAAGCCCGGAAGACCCGGCAGGCCTCCCGGAAGTTGTCCGCCGCCCAGACCGGCGAGCCGGTCCTGGATGGCTTTCAGATCGTCGGCGGAGGGTTCGGCCATCTTGCCGCCGCCCAGCGCCTTGAGGCGGGCCATGTCGGGGCCGCCGCCGCCCATGCCGGGCAGTCCGCCGCCGCCGCCGCCGAGGCCGCCCAGCATGGCGGCCATCTGCTGCATCTTCTTGGGTCCGCCGCGCGCCATCGACTTGACCACATCGGCCATCTGGCGGTGCTGTTTCAGAACCCGGTTCACGTCCTGCACGTCGACCCCGGCGCCGGCGGCGATGCGCTTCTTGCGGCTGGCGTTCAGGAGGTCGGGCTTCTTGCGCTCGGCCTTGGTCATCGAGGAGATGATGGCTTCCTGACGCAGGATCATGCGGTCGTCGATGCCGCTGTCGGCCATCTGGTTCTTCATCTTGGCCACGCCGGGCAGCATGCCCATGATGCCCTGAAGCCCGCCCATCCGCTTCATCTGCTGAAGCTGGCCGGCCAGGTCGTCCAGGTCGAACTGGCCCTTGGCCAGTTTGCGGGCCATCTTCTCGGCCTTGGCCTGGTCCAGGTCCTGGCTGGCCTTTTCGACCAGGGCGACGATATCGCCCTGGCCCAGGATGCGGCCGGCGACGCGACGGGCGTCGAACACGTCCAGCGCATCGACCTTTTCGCCGGCGCCCAGATATTTGATCGGCAGGCCGGTGACGGCCCGCATCGACAGCATGGCGCCGCCGCGCCCGTCGCCGTCGGCGCGGGTCAGAACGAGACCCGTCAGAGGCAGGCGCTCATGGAAGGCCTTGGCGGTGCGAACGGCGTCCTGGCCCGTCAGGCTGTCGGCGACCAGCAGGGTCTCGACGGGCTTGGCGATGTCGGCGACCTCGGCCACCTCGTTCATCAGCCCCTCGTCCAGGGTGATGCGGCCGGCGGTGTCCAGGATCAGGACATCGAAGCCCTGAAGCTTGGCCGATTGCAGCGCCCGGCGCGTGATCTGGACCGCGCTCTCGCCCGCCACGATCGGCAGGGTGGCGACCTCGATCTGCTTGCCCAGGGTGGCCAGCTGCTCCATCGCGGCCGGACGGCGCGTATCGAGCGAGGCCAGCATGACCTTCTTGCGATCGAACCTGGTCAGACGCAGCGCCAGCTTGGCGGAAGTCGTCGTCTTGCCCGAGCCCTGCAGACCGGCCATCAGCACGACGGCGGGCGGGTTGGCGTTGGTGTTCAGCGGGACCGGCTCTTCGCCGCCCAGCATCTCGATCAGGCCGTCATAGACGATCTTGACCACCTGATCGGCCGGCTTGACCGAACGGATGACCTCTTCGCCGGTGGCGCGTTCGGTGGCGAAGGCGATGAATTCCTTGACGACCGGCAGGGCGACGTCGGCCTCCAGCAGGGCCACGCGCACTTCGCGCATCGCCTCGGCGACGTCCTTTTCGGACAGGGCGCCGCGCCCGGTGATCCGGTCGAAGACGCCTGTCAGCCGCTCGTTCAGAGCCTCGAACATTCACTACCTCATGGCGACGGGTGAAACGGCTCCATACGACAACGGCCCCCGGCGACGATCACGTCGGCGGAGGGTTCTCGCCGGGCTCGTCTCATCGAAATGAGGGTCGTCCCGGTGGAGACGCGAGGTTCACTTGCGTCGGAAGCGGCGGCTTATGAAGGAAAACCGGCGGCAAGGCAACCGCAGCGAGTCAATCGCGCTATAAGCCTGACCTTCGCCAAGGCATTTAGCGGATTGTCATCATCGTGCTAAGAGCCGCGCCCTTTATAGGGGCGGCGTTGTCGCCAGGGTTTTTGACTTCGGGAGAAGCACACATGAGCAAGGTGCTGGTTATCGGCGCAGGCGGCGTCAGTTCGGTGGCCGTCCACAAGATGGCGATGAATACGGACATCTTCTCGCATATCACCCTGGCCAGCCGCACCAAGTCCAAGTGCGACGCCATCGCCGAATCCGTGAAGTCGCGCTTTGGCGTGACCATCGACACGGCGGCCATCGACGCCGACGACGTGGCTGCGACCACGGCCCTGATCCAGAAGGTGCAGCCCGAACTGGTCGTGAACCTGGCCCTGCCCTATCAGGACCTGTCGATCATGGACGCCTGTCTGGCCGCCGGCGTGAACTATCTCGACACCGCCAACTACGAGCCGCGCGACGAGGCCAAGTTCGAATACAAATGGCAGTGGGCCTATCAGGACCGCTTCAAGGACGCCGGCCTGATGGCGTTGCTGGGTTCGGGCTTCGATCCCGGCGTGACCTCGGTATTCACCACCTACGTCAAGAAGCATCTGCTGGATTCCATCGAGACGCTGGACATCCTGGACTGCAACGGCGGCGACACCGGCCTGCCCTTCGCCACCAACTTCAACCCCGAGATCAATCTGCGCGAAGTGACCGCCAACTCGCGTCACTGGGAGAACGGCCAGTGGGTCGAAGGCCCGGCGCTGAGCCACAAACAGGTCTTCGACTTCGAGGGCGTGGGTCAGAAGAACATGTACCTCATGTATCATGAGGAGCTGGAATCGCTGGCGAAATTCTATCCCGAGATCAAGCGCATCCGCTTCTGGATGACGTTCGGCGACAGCTATCTGAAGCACCTCGAAGTGCTGGAAAACATCGGCATGACCTCGATCGAGCCGATGTCGTTCCAGGGCCGCGAGATCATCCCGATCGAGTTCCTGAAGGCCCTGCTGCCCGAGCCGGCCTCGCTGGGTCCGATCACCAAGGGCAAGACCAACATCGGCGTCATCGCCACCGGCCTGAAGGACGGGGTCAAGAAGACGGTCTACGTCAACAATATCTGCGACCACGAAGAGGCCTATGCCGAAACCGGCAACCAGGCGGTCAGCTACACCACCGGCGTCCCGGCCATGATCGGCGCGGCCCTGATGGTGACCGGTCAGTGGACGGGCGACGGCGTGTTCAACATGGAGCAGCTGGATCCCGATCCTTTCATGGACATGCTGAACCAGCACGGCCTGCCGTGGAAGGTTCAGGACCTGGACGCCCCGCTGGACTTCTGATCGGACGAAACGAATGCAGACCCAGGCCGGCGATCCGGGCGCCTTTGCGCATTTCGACCTGAACCGCGTCGCCTCGCCCGCCTTCGTGGTGGACGAGGCGGCCATCCGTCGCAATCTGTCGGTGCTGAAGACCGTGCGCGACGGGGCGGAGGCGCGGGTGCTTCTGGCGCTGAAGGCGTTTTCGATGTGGTCGCTGGCCGATGTGGTCGGCGAATATCTGGACGGGGTCTGCGCCTCGGGTCTGTGGGAGGCGCGGCTGGCGCGCGAGTTCTACAAGGGCGAACTGACCACCTATTCGCCCGCCTATACGGCGCAGGACCTGCCCGAGATCCTGCGTCTGTCCGACCACGTCATCTTCAACAACCCGGCCCAGATCGCCCGTTTCGCCGACCTGATCGCGGGGGCGCGCGCCGAGGGTCAGGTGTTCGAGATCGGCCTGCGGCTGAACCCCGAACATTCCGAAGGCGAGGTCGCCAAATACGATCCGGCCCAGCCTTGTTCGCGCCTGGGCTTTCCCGTTTCGCAACTGAAGCCCGAACATCTGATCGGCGTCGACGGCCTGCACATCCACGCCCTGTGCGAACAGGATTTCGAACCGCTGTCGCGCATCTGGGCGGCGGTGGAGCCGAAGCTTTCCCCGCTGCTGGGCAGTGTCAAATGGCTGAACCTGGGCGGGGGCCACCACATCACCCGCGCCGACTATCAGACCGACGATCTGATCGCCTTCGTGCGGGACATCCAGGCCCGGCACGGCGTCCAGGTCTATCTGGAGCCCGGCGAGGCGGTGGCGCTGGACGCCGGCATCCTGATCGGCGAGGTGCTGGACGTGTTCGACAACGCCATGCCCATCGGCATCACCGACATCTCCGCTACCTGCCATATGCCCGATGTGATCGAGGCGCCCTATCGGCCCGCGCTGCTGGGCGAACCCGAGCATGGGGTGACGGTGCGGCTGGGCGGCCCGTCATGTTTGGCCGGCGACATTATCGGCGACTACGTCTTCGCCGAACGGCCGACGCCGGGGACGCGGATCGCGTTTCTGGACCAGGCCCACTATTCGATGGTCAAGACCAACACCTTCAACGGCGTGCCCCTGCCGTCCATCGTGCTTTGGAACTCGGAGACGGATGCGCTGAAAACGGTGCGTGACTTCGACTATTCGGCCTTCCGCGACCGGCTGTCATAGGCGCAAGAAAAAGGGCGGCTCGCGCCGCCCTTCCCTGACCTATTCTTCCTTGGGCTTATCCGCCGCCGGTTCGGCGTCCGGTTTGGGCGTCGAGCCGGGCTCGGTGACGACGATTCCTTCGGGCGCCTTGGACAGTTTCGACAGGTCGCCGCCGGCGCGCAGCACGTCCAGCGCCCGCTCCAGCTGGTAGTCCTTGTCCTTGTCGAAGCCTTCGCCCGGGGCCTCGCGCGGCGTGTGCGGACCCTTGCGCTCGGCGCCGATGGAGGCGTCAAGGGCCGTGGCGTAGGCGGCCTCGGAATAGATGAAGCTGGAGCGCGAGACGATGCGGGCCTCGGCCTCCGAACGCGCAACCTCGAGGTCCGGCTCGATGCCGATCTTCTGGATCGAGGCGCCGGAGGGGGTGTAATAGCGCGCGGTCGTGATCGACAGGGCGCCGTCCTGACCCTGGCGCAGCGGGATCACGGTCTGGACCGAACCCTTGCCGAAGCTGGTCAGGCCGACGATGGTCGCGCGCTGGTGATCCTTCAGGGCGCCGGCGACGATTTCCGACGCCGAGGCCGAACCGTAGTTGACCAGGACGACCAGCGGCAGACCGCCGGTGATGTCGCCCGGCTTGGCCGAATAGCGCTGGATCTGCTCGGGCTTCCGGCCCCGCTGGCTGACGATCTCGCCGCGTTCCAGGAAGGCGTCGGACACGTCGATGGCGGCGTTCAGCAGGCCGCCGCCATTGTTGCGCAGGTCCAGGACATAGCCTTTCACGCCCGGCTTCTCGGCCTTGATCTTGGCGATGGCCTCGTTCAGCTCGCGGCCGGTGTTCTCGTTGAAGGTCGAGACGCGCAGATAGCCGAAGTCGCCCTCGACCCGGCCCGTGACCGACTGGACCTTGATGACCTCGCGGGTCAGGGTCACTTCCAGCGGATCGGAGCCGTCGCGCAGGAAGGTCACCTTGACGCTGGTGCCCACGGCGCCGCGCAGCTTCTCGGACACCTGGCTGACCGTCAGGCCGGCCGCGTTCTGGCCCTCGATGGAGGAGATGACGTCGCCCGCCTGGACCCCGGCCTTGGCGGCGGGACTGTCGTCCATCGGCGAGATGACCTTCACCATGCCGCCGTCGGCGCTGATGGTCAGGCCGACGCCCGAATACTGCCCCTCCGTCCGCTCGCGCAGTTCGCTGTAGTTGGACGGCGGCAGATAGTTGGAATGGGGGTCCAGCGCGGTCATCATGCCCGCCAGCGCCGCCTCGATCAGCTTCTTGTTGTCGACCGGGACGACATAGGCCTGCTCCACGATGCCGACCACGTCGCCGAACAGCTCCAGCATGCGGAAGGTTTCGTTGCGGGGGGTCTGGCTAGAGACAGCAGCGGCGGAGCCACCGAGCACCAGTGCGGCGCAGCCGACGAGGAGCAGTTTACGCATTCGGTCTCTTTCGGTCGGGCCGATCATTCAAGGCGCCCGTTGGAAGGGTAAGGCCCCGCAGACACGACCAAATCGTGGCGACGCGGCGTCCCGCCGATAAAATCAGCGTCGGAGGATAATGCAAAGGACTATTGCAGGTTCAGCGCAACCACGGCCCCGGATCGATGGGCCGTTCGTCGCGGCGCAGCTCGAAATAGACGTCGCCGTCCGGCCCGCTGCGGCCCAAGGTCTGGCCATCCGCGACACGCGCATCGCCGTGAACGTCGACGCTTTCCAGCCCCGCGATCACCGCGCGCCAGCCGGGACCCAGATCCAGCACCACCACCTGCCCCCAGCCGGTCAGCGGGCCGGCGTAGGCCACCTTGGCGTCGGCGGGCGCCTTGACCGCCGCCCGATCCGCGCGCCAGCGCCAGCCGGACGTCCCCTGCCCCCAGGTCTGGGTCGGCGCGGCGCCGACCGGGGGGCTGAGGCGGGCGCGGTTGGCGGGCAGGCGCGCCGTGGGCGTCTCGACGGCCTCGGCCTCCGGCACGGCGCCGCCCAGTTCGCGGATGCGGCGCTCCAGCACGTCGGCGGCGCGTTCGGCGGCCCGCGCCTCGGCGTTCAGCACGGCGGTCAGGGCGGTCTTGCGCGATGTCAGCCCCTCGATCTCGGCCCGACGATCGCCTTGCGCGCTCTCGGTCGTCAGCAGGCGTTCGGACGACAGGACGGCCAGACGCCGGATGCGCATGATCTCGGCCTGACGCGCCGCCAGGGCCTGTGCGCGGCGCTCCAGGTCCGGGGTCATGACCTTGAGCAGGATGGAGGCGCGCACGGTGTCGATGGCCTTGTCGGCCGGGACCAGAAGCGGCGGAGGCGGGCGGCGGCTCATCATCTGCAGCGCGCTGAGCAGGCGGCTCTGGGCGCCGCGTTCACGGGCCAGACTGGAGACCAGTTCGGCCTCGCGTTCGCTGAGTTGCCTAAGACGCGCGCGCTGATCGTCGATCTGACGGTCGTCGTTGCGGGCGTCGGCGCGCAGGGTCGCCAGCCGGCGCTCCAGCTGCGCCAACTCGGCCTTGGCGGCGTCGGCGTCGGCGCGCAGACGCCGCGCCCGCACCGCCTCGTCGCGATATTCCGCCTGAATGCGCGACAGTTCGCTTTCGGGCGCCTGTCTTCCCATGGCGGGCGCGGCGCAGACGAAACCCGTCAGCAGGGCGAGGGAAAGGGGCAGGGCGCGACGCATCTCAGTCGCGATGATAGGGCGATCCGGCCAGGATGGTCACGGCCCGATACAGCTGTTCGGCCAGCATGGCGCGGGCCAGGGCGTGGGGCCAGGTCTGGGGGCCGAAAGCCAGGGTCGAGGATGCGGCGGCCCGCACGCTGTCGTCCAGCCCGTCGGCCCCGCCGATGGCGAAGACCAGGCGGCGTTCGCCCTGATCCCTCAACCTGGCGATGTGGTCGGCGAAGGCGCGCGAACCATAGGTCTTGCCGCGTTCGTCGCAGGCGATCAGGTGCGCGCCTTCGCTGGCGGCCAGGATCAGCTCGGCCTCCGGCGCCTTGCCGGGCTTGCGGGGCTCCAGGTCGATCAGTTCGAGGGGGCCCAGGCCCAGCGCGCGTCCCGCAAGGGTGGCGCGCCGGGCGTAGTCGTCGGCCAGCGTCGCCTCAGGCCCCCGGCCCGGCCGGCCGATGGCGACGATGCCCAGCTTCATGGTGTCAGTCGCGCGCCGTGCGGTGCGCGGAATCGACGGCCCAGATCTTCTCGATATTGTAGAAGGTGCGGACCTCGGGGCGGAACAGGTGGACGATCACGTCGCCGGCGTCGATCAGCACCCAGTCGCAATGGGGCAGACCCTCGACCTTGGCCTTGCCCAGACCCTGTTCCTTCAGGGTGCGCAGCAGGTGGTCGGCGATGGCGCCGACGTGACGGTGCGACCGGCCCGACGCCACGATCATGGTGTCGGCCATGGCGCTTTTGCCCTTCAGGTCGATCAGGACGAGGTCCTGGGCCTTGTCCTCGTCGAGGCGGCTCAGCAGGGCTTCTTCCAGCGGGGTGGAGCCGACCGGGCGCGGGGCGGAATCGCCGAAGGCCAGGTTGGATTCAGAGCCGTCTTCGGAATGGAGAGGTTCGATAGGGTCCATCTCGTGCGCCGTGTTCGAAACGGCGGCGTCTTGCGTATCGTACGCGGGCGAGGGGGTCAGCGGAGGGCTCCGGGAGCGTTGACTAAAGACGTCCTCTAGCACGGATGGGCCGAAACGTGAACCGGCGCCGCAATCACGCCCCCGTGGGCGATACTGGGGGCGATACTGGGGGCGACCCCGAGGACGCGCCCGCGCGGCGGGATCCAGCGCTGCGAATGGCCGTCGAGGACAGCGGATTCAGCGGCGCGGTCAGATAGGTCCAGGCCGGGGCGGCCAGGGTCGGCAACAGGCCCGCCTCGCGGTCGGGAATGCGGAAGCCGGCGAAACGGGCGGCCGCCGGGGCCGTGCGACTGTCCAGAAGCGAGCCCGGACGAGCGATCACCGCGACCGGCATCAGCCGCATGATGTCGGTCCAGCCGCGCCAGCGGTGGAAGCTGGCCAGATTGTCCGATCCCATCAGCCAGACGAAATGCACGCCGGGATGCCGCGCGACCAGAAGGCGCAGGGTGTCGACCGTCCAGGCGGTTCCGGCCCGGCTCTCGAAATCCGACACGATCATGGACGGACCGTGGGCGTGGGCGCGGGCCGAGGCCATCCGCTCGGGTAAAGGCGCGCTGTGGCGGGCGTCTTTCAGCGGGTTCTGCGGCGAGACCAGCCAGACCACCCGGTCCAGGCCCAGGCGGCGCATGGCGGTTTCCGCCACATGGGCATGGCCGTCGTGCGCCGGATTGAACGAGCCGCCGAACAGCCCGACCTTCATCCCGGGGGCCAGGATCAGGCCGTCGCGCAACGCCCCGGAGCGGGGGCCGGCGCCTTTGGGCGCGGGACCGGCGTGGAAGAAGGACAAGCGGCGTCTCGGGCGGGAGTTATGCTCAGCGGCGCCCTTATAGCGCGGGACTTTGTTCAGCCTACAGAAATCATTCGCCCCCCCGACGCCGAAGCGGCGCCGAAGCGGGACCGAAGCAGGACCGCCGGCGAGGAGGGAGCCGCATTCGCCCCCTCCTCCCGCGCCACGTCAGGCGTCGGGCTGGCAGAAGCGCACACGGTGGCCGTCCGGGTCGCGGATGACGAAGGTCGGCCCGAAGTCCATCGTCGTCATAGGCTGCAGGATATCGTGCCCGGCGCCTTGCAGGCTGGCGTATCTGTCGGCGACGCCGTCGTCGCCGGGGACCATCACGCCGATTTCGAAGCCGCCGACGCCGCCCTGCGGCTCGGGCTTGACGACGGTCTTTCGCCACAGGCCCAGCATCCGCCCGCCGGCCAGGGGAACGGCGGTGAAGCCTTCGGAAGAGGCGACGGTCTCCACGCCCAGCAGATCCCGATAGAAGGCGCCGCTGCGGACGGGGTCCTCGACGTAGAGGACGGTCAGATTGAGATCGAGGGGGGTCATGTCGGGCTCCTTGTTTCCGAAGACCGAACCTTAGCCGTGGCGACTGCCAGTTTCCGTCAGCAGGGCGCGTGGCCCGCGGCGCTTTCGACCGTCAGACGGCGGCGTCGAACAGGGCGTCGCGCGCGACGTCGGCATGGGTCATAGGGAACAGATGCCCGCCGCCGGGCACCACGTCGACCGTGACGTTCGGAAGGCCGCGCGGCGCCACGGGCAGCTGGGTCAGCGCCCCATGCTCGGCCTTGAGAATATGGACGGGGCCGGGGTAGCGGCGCAGGGCGCGCCAGGGATCGTGCGCCTGGGCGGCGTAGTTGGCGGCCTCCCACGCCGGGGCGGCGGCCAGATCGAGGCCGTCCTGGCCTTCCGTTCCGATCAACCCCTCGGACAGATAGTCGGCCAGCACCGCGTCGGGCCAGCCCTTGAAGGCGCCGCGCCCGCGATAGGCCGCCATGGCCTGTTCGCGGCTGTCGAACCGGCTGCGACGGCGACGGGCGGCGGCGGCGATGGGGATGCGCCCCACGAACCGATGGGCGAACGGCAGGTTGAAGGCCACGACCGCCGCGCGTTTCCAGATCACCGGATCGAACAGCACCAGGCTGGAGACGCGATCGGGCCGCTCGGCCGCCGCCAGCAAAGACGCGGTTCCGCCCATCGAATGGCCGGCCATCACCACCGGCGGCCCGTCCACGGCCTCCAGCAGCGCCAGCAGGTCGTCGCGGTGGTCGCGCCAGCTGGTCTTGGGTCGGGCGAAGGTCGGCAGGGTCGAGCGGCCGTGGCCGCGCAGGTCCGGCGCCCAGATGCGCAGGGAGGTGGAGAGCGGCGACAAGAGGCTGCGATAGGTGGCGGCGTTGAAACCGTTGGCGTGGCTGAAGATCAGATCGACCGGCCGGTTCGGGTCGCCGAAGTCCATCACCGCCATCTCGCCGGCGCCCCAGCGATTGTCGATGGGCACGGACAGGCGGCGCGGCGGGGACATCAGCGCCGCGTCCATGCTCACGCCGCCTCGCGACAGGCGGCGCAGCGGCCGTGCGCCTCGATGGTGGTGCGGGCGATGGCGTAGCCGGCGGCCGAGGCGGCGGCGGCCATGGCGCCCTGGTCCGGCCCGGTGACCTCGCGCGTCGCGCCGCAGCAGTCGCAGATCAGGAAGGCTGCGGCGTGGATGGCGTCGCCCTCGTCGCTGCTGCAGGCGACATAGGCGCTGATGGAGGCGATGCGGTGGGCCATGCCCAGCCGCTCCAGGAACTCCAGCGCGCGATAGACGGTGGGGGGCTTGGCGGCCTGGCCGTCCTCGCCGAAGCGGGCGATCAGGTCATAGGCCTTGACCGGCTCTCCGGCCTCCAGCAGCAGGGCCAGAACACGTCGGCGCTGGGCGGTCATCCGTTCGCCGTCCTTGACCGCGCGCGCCTCGGCCTGGGCCAGGGCGCGATCCAGCGCGCCGCCCTTCAGGCCGGAATGGTCGTGATCGTGATCGCAGGCGGTGCCCATGGCCCACAGCTAATGGCTGAGCCCCTTCGCCGCAACCGACGCATCACGGGTTTGCCGCTGGGGCGGGCTTGGGTTAGAAGGCGCGCCTCATAACTTCATTATCCAGAGCGTCCTCGCTTCATGACCGACACGAACAACTCGCCGCTCGAAGGCAACGTCCTCTTCTATGTGAATCCCGAGCCGCTGGATCAGAGCGTTCACGGGACCCTGGGCGTCAATCCGACCGACAAGCCCTACGCCTTCGTGGCCCAGACGAACATCGTGCCGCTGACGGTCACGGAGTTCGCCGCCGCCGCCCTGTCGTATCCGATCATCTTCACCGGCGACAACCGCCAGCCGGTCGTGGTCATGGGCCTGCGCCAGGGCGAGAACCTGTTCGTCGCCGACGACGGCGAGTTCCGCGCCGACGCCTATGTGCCCGCCTATGTGCGCCGCTATCCGTTCGTCTTCGCCGACGACAAGCAGAACCAGCGCCTGATCCTGTGCATCGACCGCGGCGCGGCCATCGTCGCCGAAGGCGGCGAGAACCCGCTGTTCGTCGAGGGCCAGCCCAGCGACTACACCAATATGGCGATGGAGTTCTGCAACAACTTCGAGCAGGAGCGCCAGCGCACCGAAAGCTTCGTCCAGCTGATCAAGGACCTGGACCTGCTGGACACCCGCGACGCCGTGTTCACGCCGCGCAACCCCGACGGCACGCCGGGCGAGCCGCAGAAGCTGGCCGAATACTATGCGGTGTCGGAAGACAAGCTGCGCGCCCTGCCGGCCGAGAAGCTGGCCGAGTTGCGCGACAACGGCGCGCTTGGCCAAATCTACGCCCATCTGGTGTCGCTGCTGGGCTGGGACCGCCTGATCGCCCTGGCCTTCCTGCGTCAGGCGCAGCCGACGACCGTCAACTAAGACGGACGTTCAGACCGAAAAAGACGCCCCGACGGTTCGCGCCGTCGGGGCGTTTTTCGTTTTCAGCGCCGCGAGAAGACCGCGCGCGTCAGGCACGAGAAGGCCAGCCGCCCCGCCTCGTCCAGCAGGTCGTGCGAGGCGATGACGATGCCTTTCTCGTCGCCGACCGGATCCTTGCCCATCACCGTCATCCGCCCGCGCAGCAGCTCGCCCGCCGGGGGATTGCGCATATAGCGCAGGCCGTCGACGGCCAGGACCTTGGTCTGGGCCCAGCCGCCCGACTTGTCGGCGGCCAGCCGGCTCCACAGCACATAGACCATGGCGTCCGGCGCGCCGTAGGCCACGTCCCAGCCCGGCGAAAACCGCTCCACGAACACATCCAGGGCGGCCTGATCGACCGCGCAGGCGCCCAGGGGCACGACCTGCCCCACTTCCAGGTCTTCGAAATGGACGTGCAGCGGGTCGCTCATCGGCGGGCCTTCCGTGACGGGATCAGGCGGGTTCCTCGGATACCCGGACCAGCAGCTTGCCGTCGTGATCGCCGGTGAACAAGCGGTTCAGCGAAACGACCGCCCCTTCCAGGCCGTCGTCGACGTGGACCTTCCATTTCACCCGGCCGTCGGCCAGCCACGGCCCCATCTCGGCGACCATCTCCTTGGCGCGCGCGGCGTAGTCCAGGACCAGGAAACCCTGGACGTGCAGACGATGGGTGATGATCCGCGAGAAGTTCGGCGACGGCGGCGCCTTGGTCGCATTGTAGGACGACACCAGGCCGCACACCGCCATGCGGCCATGCACCTTCAGACGGTTGAACACGGCGATCATGATGTCGCCGCCGACGTTCTCGAAGTTCAGATCGATCCCGTCGGGGGCCAGCCGGTCCAGCGCCTCGCCCACGTCCTCGTTCTTGTAGTCGACGGCCGCGTCGAAGCCGAGTTCGTCGGTCAGCCAGGCGCATTTCTGCGGCCCGCCGGCGATGCCGATGACACGGCACCCGCGCTGTTTGGCGATCTGGCCGGCGATGGAGCCCACCGCGCCGGCCGCCGCCGAAATGACGATCGTCTCGCCGGCCTTGGCCTTCAGCACGTCGGTCACGCCGAAATAGGCGGTCAGGCCCGTCATGCCCAGCACCGACATATTAGCCGTCAGCGGCAGGCCCGGCGCGCGGTGGACCGGGCGCAAGCCGCCCTCGGGCACGACGGCGTAGTCGGCCCAACCGCCCGAGGTCGGCATGACCACGTCGCCGGCCTTGAACCGGCTGGACCGCGACGCCTCGACCACGCCCAGGGTCAGGCCGCGCATGACCTCGCCGATCCCCACCGGCGGCAGATAGCCTTCCGTATCGTTCATCCAGGTGCGGTTGGTCGGATCCAGCGACAGATAGACGGTGCGGACCAGAACCTCGCTCTCGGCCAGGTTGGGGACGGGCGTCTCGACCAGCTCGAGGTCGCCGGGCTGGATCAGCCCCTTGGGCCGTTGGCGCAGCACCCACTGCCGGTTCGTCTTTTCGCCTGGCGAAGCCATCCGGGTCTCTCCTGAAGGTTTTCTTTGACCACCATCTTGGGCCGGACGGGGCGGCGGGTCGAGACAAGGCGCAAGAAAAAAGCGGTCCTTGCGGACCGCTTTGAAGTGGCATCATCGAGAATGAGGCGCGGAGGCGGCATGACCGGCTGTCGCCAGTCAAGTCGGGGGGCGTCGCCGCCTCCGCATCCCGATAACGGCGCCGCGTGAAGGCGGTTCCCGCCGGACGTCACTTTCCTTCGCACCGCATCGAAGACGTGTCGACGCAACGAAAAAGGCCCTGATCGCCGCAGCGATCAGGGCCTTCTCGTCATCGAGCGGTTCTGACCCTAGGCGGCCTGTTTCTGGCGCGAGGGGTGGAAGAACAGCGCCTGGCTGATCGCCGCCTTGACCGTTTCGGGCTGGAACGGCTTGGTGATCAGGAAGGTCGGCTCGGGGCGTTCGCCGGTCAGCAGACGCTCCGGGAAGGCGGTGATGAAGATCACCGGCACGTCCAGCGTCTTCAGGATGTCCTTCACCGCATCGATGCCGGAGGATCCGTCGGCCAGCTGGATGTCGGCCAGGACCAGGCCCGGCTTGTGGCGGGCGACGGCGTCGATGGCCTCGTCGTGGGTGGTGGCGGTGCCGGTGACGCGGTGACCCAGCTCCTGAACCAGGCTCTGGATGTCGGCCGAGATGATGGCCTCGTCCTCGATCACCAGGACGTCGGTCGCCAGTTCGGCGTCGATGTCGGCCTGGGCGTCGGCGATCAGGCGTTCGACGTCGCGCGGGTCGGCCGACAGTATCTGGGCGGCCTCGGACGGGGTGAAACCTTCCAGCGCGGTCAGAAGGAAGGCCTGGCGCGAACGGGGCGCGATACGCAGCAGGCGCTGCGAGGCGTCGCCGCCGCCGGTCGTCTCCAGCCCGCCGGTCTCAAGCTGGGCGCCGGTCGAGGACCAGATGGCGTGGAACACGTGATACAGGGCCACGCGCGGCGTCATGTCCGAGGACAGTTGCTGCTCGCCGGCCGCCAGGGCCTCAAGCGCGACGCGCACATAGTTGTCGCCCGTGGATTGATCGCCGATCAGAGCGCGAGCGTAGCGGCGCACGTAAGGAAGGTGCGGCGCGAGTCTAGCCAAAAGGCTCATTCAGTCAGTCCCCGACAAATCTCCGCCGTCCCGGCAAGGGAAAGCGCTACAGCGATGTTGAACGTATCATATCGGTCGCGGTTCCCGAGATTGCATCAAGCTTGGGTTTAAAATCTCGCGGACGCAGGAACCCGCAGGCGGGGATGACGTTAAGGGCTGGCATCTCTGCGACGACCGTTGGGTGGGCCTTGTTCTGTCTATGATTGATTCTACCGACTCCTCGCGCGCCAAGGGCGCCGACAACACAGGGGAGGCGGGCCTCGAAGAAGCGCGTCTTCGCCAGCAGGCCATCGGCGTGAAGCTGCGGCATATGTTCGACGAGGTCGTCAACGAACCGGTGCCCGACGAGTTCCTGGAAATCCTGAAACGCGCCGACGCCAGGGCGGCGGACGGTCCCGCATGAGCACCTCACGCCTGGGGGCCGCCCCCAAGCCGGCGTCGGCCGACGACGAGGGCTTCAAGCGCGAACTGGTGCTGCTGATCCCGCATCTGCGCGCCTTCGCCCGCACCCTGACCGGCGACCCCACCGCCGCCGACGACCTGGCGCAGGACGCCATGATGAAGGCCTGGGACGCGCGCGCCAGCTATCAGATGGGCACCAACATGAAGGCCTGGACCTTCATGATCCTGCGCAACCAGTTCTATTCGGAGAAGCGCCGGTCGTGGCGCCAGTCGCAGCTGGACCAGGAAGCGGCCGAACGCACCCTGGTCGCCGTGGACGATCCCGAGGCGCCCGTCGCCCTGGACGAACTGCGTCAGGCGCTGAAGACCCTGCCGGAAGAACAGCGCGAAGCCTTGATCCTGGTCGGCGCCGGCGGCTTCGCCTACGAAGAGGCGGCCGAAATCTGCGGCTGCGCGGTCGGCACGGTCAAGAGCCGCGTCAGCCGCGCGCGACGCGCCTTGCAGGCCACGCTGGAAAAGGGCGGCTACAGCCGCGACGGCCAGGCGGCCGGCGAGGCCATGCGCACCATCCTGGGCGAGGCCGACAGGCTGGCCGGCGCACGGAGCTGATCGGCGGTGAATGCGCCGTCTGACGCCCCACGGCCGCGTTTGGCCCGCACATGGACGAAGGACCGGTTCCAGGGCATTCGCTTTCGGCTGGGCATGGCCATGGCCATGGCGCTGCTGCCCATCTTCGTCCTCAGCCTGATCCAGACCCAGGCCGATTTCCAGCGTCAGGCCGAGGACCGTCAGGTCGATCTGCAGCTGGCGGCCGAGCGCAGCGCCTCGGACGCCAAGGCCCAGCTGGACAGCGCCCAGGTTCTGCTGCGCGCGCTCAGCCCCGACGCGGCCGGCCCCTATTGCGCGGCGCGACTGACGGCTCTGGTCGGTCGGCTGGACGGCTATGAGGGACTTTATCGCATCAGCCCGACCGGCGAGGCGACCTGCGCCTCCGATCGTCAGGGCGGCCTGCGGTCCGGCGTCGCGCCCGCGACGAACGCCCCATGGTTTCAACGTCTGCGCAACGGCGAGGACCTGGTGGTCATGCGCGCGCCAGAAGACGCCGGCTATCACGCCGCCCTGATCGTGGCGACGCGCGCCGAGCGGCCGATGGGTCGTTTCGACGGGGCCATGGTGGCGGTGATCCCGCTGTCGGCGCTGCAACCCGATCTGGACGACCCCGCCCTGCCCTCGGGATCCCAGGCGGCCCTGACCGACGGCGCCGGTCGCGTTCTGACCGCCAGCGAAGCCGGCGTCTTCCGCCTGTCGGGCGGGGACGATCTGGCGGGCTGGGTGTCGCGGGCGCGGGCGGAGGGGTCCGCCGTGTTCGAGGCGCGCGACGCGCGCGGCGAACGGCGCGACTACGCCGGCGCGGCCCTGGCCGGCGGCGATCTCTACGCCCTGCTGTCGGCCCCGTCGCAGGGGCTGTTGTCCTGGGCGCGGCTCAATCCGATCGGCACGCTTCTGCTGCCGCTGGGCGCCTGGTTGACGGCGTTCGCGGCGGTGATGCTGCTGTCCGAACGCATCTTCATCCGCTGGCTGGACTATCTGGAGCGGGTGGCGGCCATCTATGCTCGGGGACGGTTTTCCGTGCGGCCGCTGCAGGCCATGAACGCGCCCGCCGAAATCCGCACCATGGCCAAGACGCTGGACGAGATGGCCGAGGCCATCACCGTGCGCGACCGCGAACTGACCGACGCCCTGGCCGAGAAGGACGCGCTGATGCGCGAGATCCATCACCGGGTGAAGAACAATCTGCAGATCATCTCGTCCCTGCTGTCGATGCAGCAGCGGGCCCTGACCGACGCCCCGGCCAAGGCGGCGCTGGGCGACACGCGCCAGCGGATCGCGGCCCTGGCCCTGATCTATCGCACGCTTTATCAAAGCACCGACATCCGCCACGCCGATGCGCGAGAGTTCCTGAACGAACTGGTCGGCCAGCTGATCGCCAGCGAGGCCGGGCGCGGCCCGGTGGTGATCAGTTCGGTGGACGCCGATTCGCTGCACGTCGATTCGGACAAGCTGGCGCCCCTGGCGCTGTGGCTGGTCGAGGCGGTGACCAACGCCCAGAAGCACGCCTTCGCGCTGAACGGCGGCGAGTTGAAGGTCCGGTTCCGCGTCCAGGGCGACACCTCGGTTCTGGAAGTCGAGGACAACGGCCCTGGCGCGCCGGCCGGCGCCGAGGTCGGGGTGGGGCGCACCCTGATGAGCGCCTTCGCCAAACAGCTGCGCGGCGAGACCGAATTCGTGGCGGCGCCGGGCGGCGGAACCATCGCCCGGATGACCTTCGCCACGCCCGAGGCGTTGATTCCGGTCGATCCGTCCGACAAGTCGTCCATCGGAAAAGGAACCGGAGCCGTGGGGTCGCGTTGATCTCGCAAGACCGGGGCGTTGGCCCCGGCTAACCTCTGGAGTCTCCTCATGCGCAAGATTTTCGTTCTGGTCGCCGCCGCCGCCGCCCTGACCACCGCCGCCTGCAACACCGTCGAAGGCGTGGGCCGCGATACGCAAGCCGCCGGCCAAGCCGTCACCGGCGCCGCCCAAGACGCCAAGAACTAAGCTCGACGCAGCCCCGGCTGCATCGACGGACTTGCAAGGCCCCGCTTCGTCGGGGCCTTGTTCGTTTCAGGACCGCCTTCAGGAGATCGCCGTGAACCAGACCGCCCGCAACGCCGGCCTCGCCTTGCTGAAACAGCACGCCCTTATCGCCGGCGAGCCCATTCTCGCCAACGGATCCGGCATCGCCGTTGACGATCCGGCGACCGGCGAGATCATCGGTCATGTGCCGGACCTGGGTGCTGAGGAAACCGAGCGCGCCATCGCGGCGGCGACCGAGAGCTTCGCCGACTGGTCGCGATCCGATCCCCACAAACGCGCGACCGTCCTGCGGGCCTGGGCCGCGCTGATCGACGAGCATACGGAGGGTCTGGGCGCGCTGATGGCGCTGGAGAACGGCAAGCCGTTCGAGGAGGCCAAGGGCGAGGTGACCTACGCCAACGGCTTCATCAAATGGTTCGCGGGCCAGGCCGAACGGCTGATCGGAGAGACCCAGGACAGCCCGCTGGGCCATCTGCTCCTGACCTATCGGGAAGCCGTCGGGCCATGCGCCCTGATCACGCCGTGGAACTTCCCCGCCGCCATGCTGACGCGAAAGCTGGGCCCCGCCTTCGCCGCCGGCTGCACCGCCGTGGTCAAGCCGGCCAGCCAGACCCCCTTCACTGCCATCGCCCTGGCCGAACTGGCCTACGAAGCCGGCCTGCCGAAGGGCGCGCTGTCCATCGTCACCGGCGACGCGGCGACCATCGGCAAGGTGCTGACCGACAGCCCCGACATCCGCAAACTGTCCTTCACCGGCTCGACCGGCGTGGGGCGCAAGCTGGCCGAACAATGCGCACCCACGCTGAAGCGGGTGTCGATGGAGCTGGGCGGCGCCGCTCCGCTGATCGTCTTCGCCGACGCCGATCTGGACCTGGCCGTCGCCGAGACCATCAAGGGCAAGTTCAGGAACTCGGGCCAGACCTGCGTCTGCCCCAACCGCGTCTATGCGGAGCGATCGGTCGCCGAAACCTATGCCGAAAAGCTGGCCGCCGAGGTGGCGAAGATCAAGGTCGGCGCCGCCTTCGAAGACGGCGTGAAGGTCGGGCCGCTGATCGAGGACAAGGCCATCGACAAGGTCGAGAAGCATGTCGCGGCGGTCAAGGCCGACGGCGGGCGCGTCCTGACCGGCGGATCGCGCCATGAGCTGGGCGGCCGCTTCTTCCAGCCCACCGTGACCCTGGGCGGAAACGACGAACTGTTCCGCGAAGAAGAGACTTTCGGCCCGATGATCCCGGTCTTCGCCTTCGATACCGAGGACGAGGCGTTGGAGAAGGCCAACGCCAGCGACTACGGCCTGGCCTCCTATCTGTTCACCCGCGATCTGGACCGGGCCATGCGGTTCTCGCGCCGGATCGAGGCGGGGATGTGCGGGGTCAACACCGGCCTGATCTCCACCGCCGTCGCCTCGTTCGGCGGGGTCAAGCAATCCGGCTATGGCCGCGAAGGCTCGATCCACGGCATCGACGAATATGTGGACATCAAGACGGTGACACTGGCGTTGAAACCAGGCTGACGGACGTGCGCAAAGGCGGCTTGCGCTGCAACCGACGATGGCTAAGGTGCGATCATGTTGACCGCACTGTTCGCCGCCGTCCTTGTCCAGACAGCTCCGGCGCCATCGCCGCCTCCCGTCGTCTGGGCCGAGCCGCCGAGGGTTGAAACGCCGCCGAAGGCGCTTGAAGCCGGAGCTTCGGGTTCGGTCGTGCTGCGATGCGTCTTCATGGAGAACGGCGCCGCCACGAACTGCGTCGTCGTTTCCGAGACGCCTGCGGGCATGGGCTTTGGTCGCGAAGCCATCCGCGGCGTCAGATCGGCGCGCGCTCAACCGGGCCAGACTGGACCGCGCGAAGTCAGGCTGAACTTCTCGACGCGATGATCCTTGAGGTCACGCCTGTAATTCGTCGCGCTTCTGCGGCATAAGCCCGCGATGAAGTTCCTCGACCAGGCCAAGATCTATATCCGCTCCGGCAACGGCGGGGCGGGCTCCGTGTCGTTCCGACGCGAGAAGTTCATCCCCAACGGCGGCCCCGACGGCGGGGACGGCGGCAAGGGCGGCGACGTCTGGATCGAGGCGGTCGAGGGGCTGAACACCCTGATCGACTATCGCTATCAGCAGCATTTCAAGGCCCAGACCGGCCACCACGGCCAGGGCCGCCAGATGCATGGCGGCAAGGGCGAGGACGTGAATCTGAAAGTGCCCGTCGGCACCCAGGTTCTGGACGAGGACAAGGAAACGGTCCTGCTGGACATGGATGCGCCCGGCAAGGTCGAACTGCTGCTGAAGGGCGGCAACGGCGGCTGGGGCAATGTGCGCTTCAAGGGGCCGACCAATCAGGCGCCGACCTACGCCAACCCCGGCCAGGAGGGGCAGGAGCGCTGGATCTGGCTGCGGCTGAAGCTGATCGCCGACATCGGTCTGGCGGGCCTGCCCAATGCGGGCAAGTCGACCTTCCTGTCGGCGGCCAGCGCGGCCAAGCCCAAGATCGCCGACTATCCGTTCACGACCCTGGCCCCGAACCTGGGAATGGTGGACCTGTCGCCGTCCGAGCGGTTCGTCATCGCCGACATCCCCGGCCTGATCGAGGGCGCCAGCGAGGGCGCCGGCCTCGGCACGCGCTTTCTGGGTCACGTCGAACGCTCGGCCAGCCTGATCCATCTGATCGACGGCACGCAGGACGACGTGGTCGAGGCCTACCGCATCATCCGGGGCGAACTGGAAGCCTATGGCGAGGGCCTGGCCGACAAGGCCGAGATCCTGGCCCTGAACAAGATCGACGCCCTGACGCCCGAGGCGCGCGAGGAGAAGGCCGCCGAACTGGAGGCCGTCGCCGGTCGCCGGCCCATGCTGGTGTCGGGCGTGTCCGGCGAAGGCGTGCCCGCCCTGCTGCGCGCCGCCTGGGCCGAGGTGAAGAAGACACGCGGCGCCCTGGCCGGCGACAGCGAGGCGGACCAGATCAGCGGCTGGCAGCCCTGATCAGGCGTCCGGCGCCGGCTCGGTTCCGGGCTTGCGCCGAGGCGTCCTGGACGCTGACGGTTTCTTCGTCTCGTCCGCATAGGGTTCGCCGTCGCCCGACAGCAGGACCGCCATCCAGCGCGATCCCCTGAACTCGGCCAGGATGGCCATGGCCATGACCGCCAGCGGCGTGGACAGGAACATGCCGACTACGCCCCACATCTTGCCGCAGAAGGCCAGGGCCAGCAGCACCACCACCGGATCGATGTTCTGGTTGTCGCCCTGCATCCGGGGCTGGATGAAGTTGCCGACCACGAACAGGATGACCTGCAGCCCGACCAGCAGGATGGCGGCGGGCCAATAGCTTTCGAACTGCGCCAGGGCGAAGATCGGCGGCGCAAGACCGGCGATCGCCCCGCCCAGCACCGGAATGAAGCCGACGATGAAGATGACGAAGGTCCAGAACTCCGGGTTCTGAAGCCCCACCGCCCGCATCAGGATCCAGGCGACCACGCAGATCATCAC
The DNA here is from genome assembly GCF_002434505.1 of Brevundimonas sp. UBA6550. GTDB lineage: Bacteria > Pseudomonadota > Alphaproteobacteria > Caulobacterales > Caulobacteraceae > Brevundimonas. The sequence continues at coordinate 193,556 of NZ_DJKE01000006.1, read as the reverse complement.
CCCGGTCACCGACTGGACCCAGATATAGCCCTCGACCCCGCCGCGCACGCGCTGGAACACCGCCACGGCCTCGTCGCGCTGGGCCTTTTGCGGGAACATGGCCACGATCTTCTTTCGGAACCCCGCCTGGGAGGCCAGCAGAAAGCCCAGATAGATCAGCACGAAGAAGGCGCCGGACACGATCCCCTGGACCTGAAACGCCATGGAGGTCAGCCAGCCGCGCAGATCCACGCCGTTGATCAGATCCTGGGCCGTGGGCGGATTGTTCAGCCGCACCAACCCATAGACGTCGCGAATGATCTGATCGATGCGCGGGCCGATGTTGGCCGAGACGCCGGACGCCTCGCCGAAGAAGCCGGCGGCCCCGTTCACGATGATGGCGATGGAGGCGAAGAAGGCCAGCACCACCAGCGTCAGGGCCGCGATCCCGGCCCACCGATGGCTGAGCGGCGTGCGCGCCTCCACCGACCGCTTCACCCCGTCGATCATGATCAACAGGAAGATGGCCATGGCCAGGGGCGTCAGTATGTCCCGCAGCCAGTACAGCGCCGCCCCCGCCGCCACGGTGGCGATCAGGGCCACGGCGTTTCGGGACACGGTCGAGGAGGGCACGGCGACGGGGCTTTTCATCCCAGCCTTGTCGAACCGTGCGGCGGCGGCGTCAATCGCTGTTCCGGCGGCGTTTGGAACGCGCTAGACCTTTGGCCGAGACGCCATCGGAGACCCCAATGCCCGACGCCCTGCCCGGCCTGTTCCTCGGCCAGTCCGACACAGCCCAGCCGGAAAACCTGTTGTTCAACCGCGCCAACCGCCACGGCGTGGTCGCCGGGGCCACCGGCACCGGCAAGACGGTGACGCTGCAGATCATGGCCCAGGGCTTCTCCGACGCAGGCGTGCCGGTCTTCTGCGCCGACGTGAAGGGCGACCTGTCGGGCATTTCGCAGATCGGCACGCCGAACGAGAAGCTGGTCGCGCGCGCGACCGAGATGGGCCTGACCCTGACGCCGCGCGCCGCGCCGGTCGTTTTCTGGGACCTGTATGGCCAGAAGGGTCATCCGATCCGCACCACCGTCTCCGAGATCGGCCCGGTGCTGATGGCGCGGATGCTGAACCTGAACGAGGTGCAGGAAGGCGTGCTGACCGTCGTCTTCCACGTCGCGGACAAGGAGGGCCTGCTGCTGCTGGACCTGGACGATCTGCGCAGCCTTCTGGTCTATGTGGGCGAGAACGCCGAGCGGATCGGGCGCGAGGTCGGCAATGTCGCCCCCGCCTCCATCGCCGCCATCCAGCGCGCGCTGCTGCAGGTCGAGCAACAGGGCGGCGACGCCTTCTTCGGCGAGCCGGCGCTGAAGCTGGAGGACATGATCCGCGTCGGGCTGGACGGCCGGGGCCAGGTCAATGTGCTGGATTCGACGCGGCTGATGAACAGCCCGCGCCTGTATGCGGCCTTCCTGCTGTGGCTGCTGTCGGAACTGTTCGAGCAGCTTCCCGAAGTCGGCGACCCGGAAAAGCCGCGCCTGGTCTTCTTCTTCGACGAGGCCCACCTGCTGTTCAACGACGCCCCGCGCGCCCTGCTGGAAAAGGTCGAACAGGTCGTTCGCCTGATCCGGTCCAAGGGGGTGGGCGTCTATTTCGTCACCCAGAACCCGGCCGACATTCCCGACAGCGTCCTGGCCCAGCTGGGAAACCGCATTCAGCACGCCCTTCGCGCCTATACGCCGTCGGAACAGAAGGGGCTGAAGGCCGCGTCGCAGAGCTTCCGCACCAACCCGGCATTCGACACGGCCGAGGCGATACAGGCCCTGGGCGTGGGCGAGGCCCTGGTGTCGGTTCTGGACGAAAAGGGCGCGCCGACGGTCGTGGCCCGCACCAGGATTCGCCCGCCGGCCTCGCGCCTGGGGCCCGCGACCGACGCCGAGCGCGCGGCGATCATGGCCGCCAGCCCGGTGCGCGGGCTGTACGATCAGGTGCTTAACCGCGAATCCGCCGCCGAGATTCTGGCCAACCGTCATAGCGCGGCCGATCAGGCGGCGGTTCAGGCGAAAGCCCGGGCCGAGGCCGAAAAGGCCGCTCAGATTCAGGCCAAGGCCGACGAGAAGGCCGCCCAGGCCGCAGCCAAGGCGCAGGCTCAGGCCGAGGCGCGGGCCTCGCGGACGACGGCGGCCGCGCCTCGCCGCTCTACGCGCGAAACACCGATCGAAGCCATGACCAAGTCGGTCCTGCGCACCGCCGGATCGACCCTGACCCGCGAACTGATGCGCGGCATCCTGGGCGGCCTCAAGAAGCGCTAGATCCGGCGCCAGGTCTTGCAACGGGGCGGGGGCGAGCGCATCTCCCGCCCATGTTCATCCAGACCGAACCCACGCCCAATCCGAACGTGCTGAAGTTCCTGCCCGGCCGCGACGTGTCGCCGGCCGCCGCGCTGGAATACCGCACCATCGACGAGGCGACGGCCTCGCCCCTGGCCGAGGCCCTGTTCGAGGTGGAAGGGGTCGACGGCGTCTTCTTCGGCGCCGACTATGTTTCGGTCACCCGCCAGCCGCAGGGTCCGGAGTGGTCGGAGATGAAGGCGCCGATCCTGGGCGTCGTCATGGATCATTTCGTGTCGGGCCAGTCGCTGACGCGCGGCGCCGGCGCCGAGGCCGACGCTCATGCCGAGGACGACAGCGAGATCGTCGCCGAGATCAAGGCCCTGCTGGACAGCCGCATCCGCCCGGCCGTGGCCCAGGACGGCGGCGACATCCTGTTCGATTCCTTCGACGAGGCGACCGGCGTGCTGGCCCTGCGGATGCGCGGCGCCTGTGCCGGCTGCCCGTCCTCGTCCGCCACGCTGAAGGCTGGAGTCGAACAGATGATGCGCCACTATGTGCCGGAAGTGACGCGGGTCGAGCAGACCCTGTAACGCCTGAAACCTTTTCGTCCTCGCCATGGGCGGGCGGGTGCGCCATCCTGCCGGCCATGTCGCGTTTCATTCCCGATCCCGAAGCCCTGCGCCTGGGCGAGGCGCTGGCCGCCCTGCGGCGCGAGCGCGGCCTGTCGCAGGCCGAGGCCGGCGCCCGACTGGACATGACCAGCCAGGGGTGGGGCCTGTATGAGGCCGGCCGACGCTCCGGCCTGTTTCGTCCCGATGTGCAGCGCCGCCTGACCGGCGCGCTGGAGTCCACGCCCGAGGCGCTGGCCCTGGCGCTGTCGGCGTCGACCGCGCCTTCGACCGACGATCGGCCGGCCGTCGCCCCCGCCGCGCAGGCCGTGGAAAGCCGCGGCCGCGCCTTCGCCGGCGCTCCCTCTCAGATTCGCCGCCTGCAAGTCCTGAACGACGACCTGTCCCCCTGGGCGGATTCGGGCGTGGTGCTGGAATATGCGCTCGGCGTCTGGCCCCGGCGCGGCCAGGGCTGCGTGATCGAGGTCGGCGGCGAAACCCGCATCCGCATCTATGAGACCGGCGACGCGGACACCGTCACCGTGCGCGGCGCGGCCCGATCCGACAAGGCGGAGGTTCTGTCTCGCCGAACCATCGACCGCCTGTCGGCCGTAACGGCGCGCATCGAACAACAATGAAACAAAATCGTTGATTTCATATTTGTGACGTGAAACACTATCGTCATGGCCACTCCTCGCCAAAACCTGTCTCCCAGAGCCGCCGAGCCGGTCGATATCTTCGTCGGCGCCCAGATCGCGGCGCGGCGCATGGCCTTGGGCCTGTCGCAGTCGGCGCTGGGCGATCAGGTGGGCGTCAGCTTTCAACAGATGCAGAAATACGAAAGCGGGCGTAACCGCATATCCGCGTGGCGCCTGCATGGACTGGCCCTGGCGCTGGGCGCGCCGATCCAGGCCTTCTTTCCCCCGCGGGTCGAGCCGTCGCCCGACCCGGACGCCGCCCTGCTCAGCGCCGTCTGCGCCACGGCGGAGGGCCGCACCCTGGCCCTCAGTTTTGCCCGCATGGAAAGCCGCGCTGTGCGGCAGGCCGTCACGCAGCTAGTAGAGGTTCTGGCCAAGGCCGCCTAAAAGGCCGCCATGAGACTTCTGGTGATCGATACGGCGCTCGGCGCCTGCACGGCGGCGGTGTTCGAGGACGAGCGTCCCCTGGCCGTGCGCTTCGAGCCGATGGTCAAGGGGCACCAGGAAAGGCTGGGCGGCCTGGTCCGCGACGTGATGGCTGAAGCGGGCGGAGGCTTCGAGAGCCTGGACCGGATCGGCGTCACCGTCGGGCCCGGATCCTTCACGGGCCTGCGCGTCGGTCTGGCCTTCGCCCAAGGGTTGGGCGCCGCCCTGGATCGGCCGGTCGTGGGGATTTCGACCCTGGACGCCCTAGATGCATCGCGGGCGTCGCCCGACGGGCCGGCGGCCGCCCTGATCGATGCGCGGCGCGGGCAGGTCTATGCGCGATTGTTCGCCGATGGCGCCCCGCTTGGCGAGGCCGAGGCTCTGCCGATTGAACAGGCGGCCGAACGGATCGCGGCGCTCGGCCCGGCCGTCGCCCTGGTCGGCAACGGCGCGGCGGTTCTGGCCGGCGCCTTCCCCGACCTGAAGATATCGCGGACGGACGACCGGATCGCCCCGGCGCCCGAGGCCCTGGCCCGCCTGGCGGCGGACGCCGATCCGACGACCCATCCGCCGCGTCCGCTTTATCTGCGCGCACCGGACGCCACCCCGCCCAGCCGCCTGCCGGGCCAACCGCGCCAGCCCCCGGCATGACCGCGACGCCGGACGCCCTGGCCGCGCTTCATGCCGAGGCCTTTTCCGCCCCCTGGGACGCCCAAGCCTTCGCCGACCTTCTGACCCAGCCCGGCGTGCTGTTGAGGATCGAGGCGGACGGCTTCATCCTGATCCGCGTCGTGCTGGACGAGGCGGAAATCCTGACCCTGGCTGTCCGACCCGGCGCGCGTCGCCAGGGTCTGGGCCGGCGCCTGGCGGAGCGGGCCTGCGTCGCCGCCAAGGACGCCGGCGCCGAGACCCTGTTCCTGGAAGTCGCCGAGGACAATGCGGCCGCGCGCGTCCTCTACGCCCGCGCCGGCTTCGTCGAAATCGGCCGCCGAAAGGCCTATTACGCCGGCCCCGACGGACGCCGGATCGACGCCTTGGTCCTGCATCGCGATCTGTCTGTCGATCCCGTCACGCCGACGCTTCCCTGACGCGCGACGAACCCCTATTCTAGGGTCATGGACCGGATCGAAAAACTCTGCGCCGACCGCGGCATGCGTATGACCGAACAGCGTCGGGTGATCGCCCGGGTGCTGTCGAACGCCGAAGACCACCCCGATGTCGAGGAGCTGTATCGCCGCGCCTCGGCCATCGACCCGCACATCTCCATCGCCACCGTCTATCGCACCGTGCGCCTGTTCGAAGAGGCGGGCGTGGTCGAGAAGCATGACTTCGGCGACGGCCGCAGCCGCTATGAAGAGGCGGGCGACGACCACCACGACCACCTGATCGACACCAAATCGGGCGAGGTGATCGAGTTCTTCGACGCCGAGATCGAACGGCTGAAGTCCGAGATCGCCGAGCGTCTGGGCTTCCAGCTGATCGGCCACAAGCTGGAGCTTTACGGCGTCGCCATCGAGGGGGCCGAACCGTCCAAGCGCGAAGGCCTGATCTTCACGCGCCACGCCGCCCGCGTCGATCCCGCCGATGTGGACGCGGGCTGAGGCCCCGTCTTGTCGGGGCGGGTGCGGGCGACCATAAGCCCGGCATGACCGAGACCCAGTTTCCCCAAGTCGAGACGGCGGCCGAGAAGCGTCTGTTCATCAAGACCTACGGTTGCCAGATGAACGTCTATGATTCGGAGCGCATGGCCGATGTGCTGCGCCCGCTGGGCTATGCGACGACCGACGATCCCGCCCGCGCCGACTTCGTCATCCTGAACACCTGCCACATCCGCGAGAAGGCGGCGGAAAAGATCTATTCCGAGCTGGGCAAGCTGCGCGAGATGCGCGACATCCGCCGCGAGACCGGCGGGGACATGACCATCGCCGTCGCCGGCTGCGTCGCCCAGGCCGAGGGCGAGGAGATCATGAAGCGTCAGCCGGCGGTCGACATCGTGGTCGGTCCCCAGGCCTATCATCAGCTGCCCGAACTGCTGACCCGCACGGCGCGGGCGCGGGGCGAGCGGATCGGCGCCGACTTCGCCCCCGACGACAAGTTCGACGCCCTGCCCGCTGCGCGCTTCACCGAGGGACCGACCGCCTTCCTGACGGTGCAGGAGGGGTGCGACAAGTTCTGCACCTTCTGCGTCGTGCCCTATACGCGGGGCGCGGAATGGTCGCGGCCTTTGGCCTCAGTGCTGGAAGAAGCGCGGCAACTGGCGGATCGCGGCGTGCGCGAGGTCACCCTGCTGGGCCAGAACGTCAACGCCTATGACGGCGAACGGCCGGACGGGAAGAAGGCCACCCTGACCGAACTGGCCTACGCCCTGGCCGAAATCCCCGGCCTGGACCGCATCCGCTATACGACCAGCCATCCCAACGACATGAGCGACGACCTGATCGCCGCCCATGGCGATCTGGACGCCCTGATGCCCTATCTGCACCTGCCGGTTCAGGCCGGGTCGGACCGCATCCTGCGGCTGATGAACAGAAAGCACGGGCGCCAGAAGTATTTGGATCTGATCGACCGGATCCGCGCCGCGCGGCCGGACATCGCCATGGCCGGCGACTTCATCGTCGGCTTTCCCGGCGAGACGGATCGGGAGTTCGAGGATACCTTGGATCTGGTGCGGCGCGTCAACTATGCGGGGGCGTTCGCCTTCGCCTATTCGCCCCGCCCCGGCACGCCGGCGGCCGGCATGGGCAAGCAGGTCGAGCCGGAAGTCGCGAAGGAGCGGCTGCACCGTCTGATCGCCCTGCTGACCGAACAGCAGACCGCCTTCAATGAAGCGCAGGCGGGGCGCACGCTGAATGTGCTGTTCGACAAGCCGGGGCGTCACGGCCACCGTCGCCAAGCGATCGGTCGATCCCCATATCTGCAATCGGTCCACGTCGATGACGCGGATCACCTGATCGGACAGATCGTTCCGGTCGAGATCGTCAAAGGCCAGCAGAACAGTCTGTCGGGCCGTCTCATTTCCCAGCAAAAGGCCGCTTGATGGCGCGTGAGTCCGAATTCGTCCCGCTGAACGACGCCGAACTGCGTGCGGTGATCGGACCGAACAGCCGCCATGTCGCCTTGATCGAGGACGCCTTCAAAGTGCTGATCGAGGCGCCGGGCGGCGGGGTCTCGGTCAATGGCGGCACGCGCGACCGGTCCGACGCCCGCCGGGTGATCGAGGATCTGGCCAAGCGCGCGGCCTTGGGCGCCGAAGTCACCGAGGCGGACGTGCGCGCGGCCCTGGGCCAGGCGCGCGGGGGGCGGGGAACGCCGGGCATGGCGGCGGCCGGGGTTTCCCTGCCGGGCGGCAAGCGCGGCGCCATCGTGCCCAAGACCAAGGCCCAGGCCGCTTATCTGGACATGCTGGGGCGGTGCGAACTGTCGTTCGGCGTCGGCCCGGCCGGCACCGGCAAGACGTTTCTGGCGGCGGCTTACGGCGCGTCCCTGCTGCGGCGCGGACAGGTGGACCGGTTGGTCATCACCCGCCCGGCGGTCGAGGCGGGCGAGAAGCTGGGCTTTCTGCCCGGCGACCTGAACGAGAAGGTCGACCCCTATCTGGCCCCGATCTGGGAGGCGCTGAACGACATTCTGGGCGCCGAAGACGTGCAGCGCCGCCGCGACAAGGGCGAGATCGAAGCCGCCCCCATCGCCTTCATGCGCGGCCGCACGCTCAGCCACGCCTTCGTCATCGTGGACGAGGCGCAGAACACCTCGCGCCTGCAGATGAAGATGGTGCTGACGCGGCTGGGCGAAGGCGCGCGAATGGTGGTCACGGGCGACCCGTCCCAGATCGACCTGTTGAACCCGCGCGATTCCGGCCTGGCCCATGCCTTGCGGATTCTGGACGGGGTGCAGGGCGTGGGCGTCCTGAAGTTCGAGGCCTCGGACGTGGTGCGCCACGCCATGGTCGAGCGGATCGTGCGCGCCTATGACGCCGATGCGGCGAAGGGGCGGCCTGCCCCGGACCTCGAAGACCCCGCATGATCGAGATCGAAGTCGAGGCCGACGCCTGGACCGGCGCCCTGGCGGAGGCCGAAGCTGTCGTGTCGCGCGCCGCACAGGCGGCGCTAGGAACGGTGGAGGGCGATGTCGTCGTCCTGCTGACCGACGATGAGGCGGTGCGCGACCTGAACGCCCGGTTCCGCGACAAGGACAAGCCGACCAACGTCCTGTCCTTCCCCGCGCTTGAGAACGCCGCGCCGCATCTGGGCGACATCGTCCTGGCCTACGGCGTCTGCGCGGCGGAAGCCGAGGCGCAAGGAAAGACCCTGTCCGACCACCTGAGCCATCTGGTCGTCCACGGGGTGCTGCATCTGCTCGGCCGCGACCACGAGGACGACGCCGAGGCCGAGGAGATGGAGGCCGAGGAACGCGAGATCCTGGCTGGAATCGGCGTCGCCGATCCTTATGCCGCCGAGCAGGACTGATCCATGTTTCCCGACGCCCTGCTGAACCGTTTCGCAGCCCCCATCCGCGCCATGCCCGACAAGAAGCGCGCCCTGACCTGGCGGCTGATCCGCATCGTCCTGGCCCTGCTGGCGGGCGCCGGGACGGCCTTCGCCCATCCGCCGTTCGGGGTTCTGATCGGTCTGTTGGGCTATCCGCTGCTGATGATCCTGTCGGAGCGGTCCGACACGGCGCGGGGCGCCTTCTGGATGGGGTGGCTGGCCGGGTTCGCCTATTTCTTCGTCGGCTGCTGGTGGGTGGCCGAGGCCTTTTTCGTCAATCCCGAACAGGCGTGGATGGCGCCCTTTGCGGCCAGCCTGCTGCCTGCGGGCCTGGGCCTGTTCTGGGGCGCGGCGACGGCCCTCTATCGGCGTTTCGCACCCATTGGGTCGGTGCGGGTCCTGTTGTTCGCCGCCCTGTTCTGCGCCGCCGAATGGCTGCGCGGCCATGTGCTGACCGGCTTTCCGTGGAATCCGGCGGGGGCCACGTGGCGAGCGGGCGGCGGCATGTCCCAGTTCGCCTCGGTCGTCGGCGTTTATGGCCTGAGCCTGATCACCGTCGCCGCGACCGCGGCCTTCGCCCCGATGATCGGTCCGGGCGAAAAGCGCAGCCGTCTGGTCTCGGCGGGCCTGGGCGCCCTGGCCATGATCGCGGTGGGGGCGTTCGGCGCGGTGCGGCTGGCGCAATCGGATCTGCAGTTCACTGATACGGTGGTGCGCCTGGTCCAGGCCGATGTGAAGCAGGAAACCAAATGGTCGCCCGAGGCCTATCGCTCCATCGTCGACCGCTATGTCGCCCTGACCGGCCAGGCGGCGTCGCGGACGCCCGATGTGGTGGTCTGGCCCGAGGGCGCCCTGCCCGCCTCGGCCAACGACGTCTTCGCCTCGGCTGACGCCGCCGCCATCGCCGGCGCCCTGCGGCCCGGCCAGACCCTGCTGATGGGGCTGGCGCGGGGCGAGCCGGACCTGACGGCGCCCGAAGGCGCCCGCTATTACAACAGCCTGTTCGCCCTGGCCGACGAGGGCGGGGCGGGCCTGAGGATCGCGGCCGTCTATGACAAGCACCGACTGGTGCCGTTCGGCGAATATCTGCCGCTGGGATCGCTGATGACCTCCATCGGCCTGCGCAGCCTGGTGCATATGCCCAGCGATTTTTCCGCAGGACCGAGGCCGGCGCCGATCTCGTTTCCTGGCGCGCCGCCGGCCCAGGTGCTGATCTGCTACGAAAGCCTCTATCCCGGCTTCACGCCCGGCGCGGCGGGCCGTCCAGACTGGATCGTCAATGCGTCCAACGACGCCTGGTTCGGCGCCACCTCCGGCCCGCGCCAGCATCTGAACCTGGCCAGCTATCGCGCCATCGAGACCGGCCTGCCCATCACGCGGGCCACGCCGACGGGGATTTCCGCCATGATCGATCCATGGGGCCGGATCGTGGACGGCCAGCGGCTGGAGCCCGGCGTGATGGGGGTGATCGACGCCCCCCTGCCCCGCCCGACCGGCGTCACCCCCTATGGCCGGTTCGGCGACTGGCCGCTGGCGCTAGCGCTAATGGCTATGCTCGCTCTATCCTTGTGGCCGCTGATCCTGCGATCTAAGGTGAGATCGGGGCAGTCGGCGATCTGAGGCGGGGAAGACCATGGCGCAAGACAAGGACGAGACGATCCACCCCGTGGATCGCCATGTCGGCCGTCGCGTCCAGGAGAAGCGGCTGAACCTGGGCCTCACCCAGACCGCCCTGGCCAATGCGGTCGGCGTCAGCTTCCAGCAGGTGCAGAAGTACGAAAAGGGCACGAACCGCGTTTCGGCGTCCAAGCTGTTCGAAATCGCCCAGTTCATGAAGGAGGAGATCGCCTTCTTCTTCGACGGCGTTCCGCTCCAGCAGCCTGGCATGGCCGAGGCCGCCGCGCCCGGCTTCGACCATGACTTCCCGATGACCAAACAGAGTCTGGAAATCGCCAAACTGGCGCCCCGCCTGCCGCTGCGAAAGCAGAAGGCGGTCGTGCAGATCATGCGCGAAATGCTGGACGAAGGCGTGGGCGACGAGGCCTGAAGACTAGCCGACGGCCGTAATCTCGGCCGTCTGCCCCGCCACCTGCACCTCGTCCCCGACGCGGCGGCCCATGACGGCGCGCGACAACGGCGACACATGGCTGACCGAACCGGCGGCTGGATCGGCCTCGTCCTCGCCGACGATGCGCCACGTCTGGGTGCGGCCGTCGTCGCGTTCGATGGTGACCGAGCCGCCGAAGCGCACGGCGCCCTCGTCCTCGCCCGGCTCGACCAGCTGGGCCGAGGCGCGCCGCGCGGACCAGTAGCGCAGGTCGCGGGTCGCGCGGGCCATGGCGGTGCGGTCGCTCTCGATCGAGCCCTGCACCTGGGCGGCCGTATAGGCGGCGCGGGCCGAGGCCAGTTCGGCCTCGATCAGGGCCAGACCCTGCGGCGTGACCAGATTGGGGTGGGGCGAGATCGGGCGGTCCGCCAGGTCGGCGGCGGTGGCCTCAAGATCTTCTTCTCGGGTGAAGGCGACGCTCATGGTACGGAACATAGCGACGCGCGCGCCTATAGCCAGAGCCGAGCCGACCGGGCAAAGCGGGGCGATGAGCGAATCCGTCAGACAGGTTCATGTGATCGGCGCCGGTCCGGCCGGGCTGATGGCGGCCGAACGGCTGGCCCAGGCGGGGCTGGGCGTCGTGGTCCACGACCGGATGCCGTCGGTCGCGCGCAAGTTCCTGATGGCCGGACGCGGCGGCCTGAACCTGACCCATTCCGAGCCGCTGGAGGACTTCGCGGCCCGCTACGGCGCCGCCCGGCCGACCGTCGCCCGCTGGATCGACGCCTTCTCGCCGGCCGACCTGACGCAATGGGTCGAGGGGCTGGGCCAGCCGACTTTCGTGGGCTCCAGCGGGCGGGTCTTCCCCAAGGCGATGAAGGCGTCGCCCCTGCTGCGGGCCTGGCTGGCGCGGCTGGAGACGTTGGGGGTTCAGGTCCGAACGCGCTCGCGCTGGATCGGATGGCGGGACGGGGCCCTGGCGTTCGAGACGCCCGAGGGCGAGCGGCTGGAACGTCCCGACGCCGTGCTTCTGGCCCTGGGCGGCGCCAGCTGGCCGCGCCTGGGTTCGGACGGCGCCTGGACCGCGTGGCTGGATGCGCCGACGACGCCGTTTCGACCCGCCAACGTCGGTTTCGACGTCGCCTGGTCGCCGCTGTTCCGCGAACGGTTCGCCGGTCTGCCGCTGAAGGGAATCGCCCTCGGCCACGGCGACCGATCCGTCAGGGGCGAGGCGATGATCGCCGGCTATGGGCTGGAGGGCGGGGCCGTCTACGCCCTTTCGGCGGCTCTGCGCGACACGGTCGAGGCGGCGGGTCAGGCCGATGTGCGGATCGACCTGAAACCCGACATGGACATGGCGCGCCTGATCGTCCGGCTGGATCGGCCGCGCGGCAAGGCCAGTCTGTCGAACCATCTGCGCAAGACGGCAGGGCTGGAGCCGGCGGCGGTCGCCCTGCTGCACGAAGCCGGCCCGCCGCCCGCCGAACCCCGCGCCCTGGCCCAGCGGATCAAGGCCCTGCCCCTGATCCTGAGCGGCGTCCAGGGGCTGGAGCGGGCCATATCCTCGGCCGGCGGGGTCCGGCTGGACGGCGTGGACGCACGGCTGATGCTGCGCGAACGCCCGGGCGTCTTCGTCGCCGGCGAGATGCTGGACTGGGAGGCGCCGACGGGGGGCTATCTGCTCCAGGCCAGCTTCGCCTCGGGCGTTGTGGCCGCCCGGGGGGTGATCGACTGGCTCGACAGCCAGGGCTGAGACGGGCAGGGTCCGCCGGTTCGATCAGGAGTTCTCGATGCGCCACGCCCTCCCCGCCGTTTCCGCCCTGGCCCTGACGATGGCCTGCGCGCCCGCCCAGGCCCAGCAGGCGCCGGCGATCGACGCCGAACGGATGAACCAGGCGGTGCGGGTGCTGGCGTCGGATGCGTTCGAGGGCCGCGCCCCCGCCTCGCCCGGCGAGGAGAAGACCGTCGCCTGGCTGGTGGACCAGTTCCGCGCGGCGGGCGCCCAGGGCGGCGGGCCGGACGGCGCCTTCGTCCAGGTCGCCCATCTGTCGCGCACGCGCCAGGACGGCCCGGCCGTGGTGACCGCCCATGTCGGGGGCCGCACCCTGAACCTGCAGCGCGGGCCGGACGTGCTGGTGTCCAGCGACCGGCCGGTGAACCACATCACCGTGACCGACGCGCCGGTGGTCTTCGTCGGCTATGGCGCGACGGCGCCCGAGCGCCAGTGGGACGACTTCAAGGACGTGGACGTGCGCGGCAAGGTCATCGTCGTCCTGGTCAACGATCCCGATTTCGAAGCCGCCGAGGGCGATCCGGTCGCCGGCAAGTTCGACGGCAACGCCATGACCTTCTACGGCCGCTGGACCTACAAGTTCCAGGAGGCAGGCCGTCGCGGCGCGGCGGGCGTGCTGGTGGTGCATGAGACGGCCGGCGCCGGCTATGGCTGGTCCACGCTGCAGAACTCGTCGGCGGCGCCCAAGTTCGACATCGTGCGCGCCAACCCCGACGCCGAGCGCGCCCCCTTCCAGGGCTGGATTCAGCGCGCCAAGGCCGAGGAGCTATTCCGCGCCGCCGGCCTGGATTTCGCCGCCCTGAAGGCAAGCGCGCGCCGGGCCGACTTCACGCCCGTCGTCCTGCCCGGCCTGACCCTCAGCGTCGATTTCGGCCAGCTCGCCGACCGGGTGGAGACCAGGAACGTCATCGCCCGCATTCCGGGTTCGGAGCGTCCGAACGAGACCGTGATGTATGGCGCCCACTGGGACGGCTATGGCGTCGGCACGCCGAACGCCCAGGGCGACAAGATCTATAACGCCGCCGTGGACAATGCGACCGGGGTCGCCGCCCTGCTGGAGCTGGCCCACGCCTTCGCCGAGGGACCGCGCCCGAAACGGTCGGTGGTCTTCGCCGCCTGGTCGGGCGAGGAGGCAGGGCTGCTCGGCTCGACCTATTACGCCGCCAATCCGGTCTGGCCGCTGGAGACCACGGTCGCCAACATCAATGTCGACAGCCTGCTGCCGGGGACCGAGATCGACCCCGACGTCGTCGTCATCGGCAAGGGCAAGAACCAGTTGGACGACGTGCTGGCCCGCCATGCGACGCAGGCCGGCCGCACCCTGATCGCCGATCCGGCGCCCCAAGCCGGCGCCTTCTATCGCTCCGACCACTTCCCCCTGGCCCTGAAGGGCGTGCCGGCCCTGTTCCCGGCGGCGGGTTTCACCGGCGCCAGCGCGGCCAGCCGCGACTATGTCCAGAACCGATATCATCAGCCCACGGACGAATGGAACGACACCTGGAAGATGGACGCGGCCGCCGCCGATGTGGCCCTGATCTACGCCGTCGGACGCGAGCTGGCCGACAGCGACCAATGGCCGGAATGGAATGCGGGCGCCGAGTTCGGCCCGGCGCGGGATGCGTCGAAGGCGTCGCGGCGTTAAAGCTCCAGCTGAAGCTCGGGCGCGGCGGCGGTGGTCGCGGCGCCCAGCGGCAGGTGCAGGATGAAGGCGGCGCCCTTGCCCGGTTCGCTCTCGACCTCGGCCCAGCCGCCGTGCAGTTCGACCAGCGCCTTGACCAGGGCCAGACCGACGCCCGGACCGCCCCGCTCGCGCCGCACGAAACGGTCGAAGACGTGGGCCTGCAGGTGATAGGGGATGCCGCGCCCGGTGTCGGAGACCGTCAGGCGCACTTCTGACGGACCGGCCTCGGCCTTCAGGACCACCGCCCCGCCGTCCGACACCGCCCGCGCGGCGTTCTCCAGCAGATGATCCAGCGCCTGGCCGATGCGATGCTGGTCGGCGCGGATCGGCTTCAGATCGGTCGGACAGCTAATGGTCAGGGTGGCGCCGCGCCCCTCGATCCGAGCGCGGACCTTTTCGCCCGCCTCGGCCAGCAGATCGCAGACGCGCAGGTCGCCCAGCGACAGCTCCATCTCTCCGGCGTCGATCTGGGCCATGTCCAGCACATCGTCGATGGAGCGGGCCAGCTGGCTGGCGGCGACGCGGATGGCGCCGGCGTGCTGGCGGCTGCGGTCGGGCAGGTCGCCCATCGTCTCCAGCAGTTCGGAATAGCCGACGATGGTCGTCAGCGGCGTGCGCAGTTCATAGGAGACGCTGCCGACGAACTCGCGCTTCAGGGCCTGGCTTTCGGCCAGGGCCTGTTCGCGCTGGACTAGCGCCTGTTCCAGCCCGCGACGGGCGGTGACGTCGGAAAAGGCGACCAGGGTCGCGCCGTCCGGCAGGGGGCGGGTCTGCCAGGCGGCGACGCGGCCGTCCACGGTGCGCCCCTCGCCCGAAATGGCCACCCGGCTTTCGGGATCGGGGTCGGCGACGCGCGCCTTCAAGCCCAGCCACAGGGCCGGGTCGGGCAGGACCGCCTTGCACAGTTCGGCCAGGGCGTCGAAATCGGCCAGGGTCGCGATCCGCTCGGCCGACAGGCTCCAGAAGGTCTCGAACGCCTCGTTATGCAACCGCAGCCGGCCGTCCGAGCCGAACACGGCGACCGCATCGTTCAGCTTGTCCAGGGTGGCGCGCTGAACCTGGATCTGGGCGTTGAACCGGCTGCGCAGCTTCAGTTCGTCGGTGATGTCCGAGAAGATCAGCAGGATGCCGCCCAGCGGGTGCGGCTGGCGAACCACCCGCAAGGTGCGCCCGTCCGGCAGGGACCAGCTGTCGTCGGGCGAGGCCTCGGACGCGCCGTAGAAGTCCAGCTCGTGCGCCTTCCACCCGGCGTAATCGACGACCTCGGGCAGGCTGCGGCGCTGACGCAGGCGGTCCAGCAGTTCGGCGTGGGTCGGGCGTTCGTCCAGCCACGCCGGGTCGATGTCGAACAGGGTCTGGAAGGCGGTGTTGTGGAAGGCCAGCCGCTTCTGCGGGCCGAAGATGGCCACGGCGTCCGCCAGGTGGTTCAGCGTCTCGTCATGGGCCTCGACATGGCGGCGCAGGGTGTCGCGGGTCTCTTCCGCCTCGGTGACGTCGATGGCGAAGGCGGTGACGGCGCCGCCCCCCGCCGGTTCGGCGATGATGCGCCAGGCGCGCCGGGCGCCGCCCCCGGTCGTCCAGCGAAAGCCTTCCTGACGCACGCCCAGCCGCGCGGCCTCGGCGACCAGAGCGTCGGCGCCGCGGTCGAACGACAAGCCGGCCTCGACAGCGGCGTCCAGGGTCTCGGCGTTGATCGCGTTCAGCCAGGCGCGGTTGGCCCAGGCCAGCTTGCCCGTGCCATCCACCACCCAGGTCGGCGTGGGCGAGGCGTCGCCCAGCATGGCCAGGCCGCTTTCGGTCGCATCCGCCCCGGTCAGGGTGAAGCGCGAGGCCGGCGACAGGCGCAGCCAGGCCGCGCCGCCCGCGACCCGCCCCTCGATCCGCCAAGGCTCCACCGCATCCAGCGCCGCCAGCCCCTCGAACGCCTGGCCCGATTGCACAAGGGCGTCGATCAGGGCGCCGTGCGTCTGTCGCAAGCGGGCCAGGACGGCGGCGCCCACGTCGTCGCTGTCCTCGGCCAGCCGCGCCACCAGCTCGGCCGATCCGATGGGCGCTCCGGCCGCCTGGCCGTCCGGCGTAAGGGCCAGGCTGACGTCGTCGAAGGCGCGCAGCATGGCGTCGTGGCGACCCAGGCTGGCCAGGGCCTCGACCCGCTCGCGCTCGGCCTCGTCGGCGGCGGCGTTCAGCCGCCCGCGCATCAGCAGGGCCCAGGCGCTGACGGCCATGGCCAGTCCAGCTGCGCCTGCAGTGGCGACATAGGCGATGTCGGCCTCGGCCATTCGTGTCCTTGGAGAGTGCGCGCCGCGATTCGCTAACCATAACGCCAACCGCGCGAAAATGCGGCAGTCGCGTGATCGCGTCATCGCGCCCCGTTGCGAAGGCGGGCGCGGACGGCGATATCGCCCCCATGACCGACGCTCCGATGTCCGCCGTCCTGGCCCCCTCGCTCGACGATTTCGCCCGTCTGGCGCGCCAGGCGTTCGACGCCCTGCCCGCCCCGTTCCGGCAGGCGGCGGGCGAGGTGGTCATCCGCATCGACGACTTCGCCGACGAGGCGACCCTAGCCGAGATGGAGATCGAGGATCCGTTCGAGCTGACGGGCCTGTATCACGGCGTGGACATCGGCCGACGCGACAGTCTGGGACCGGCGGCCGAGCCGTCGCGGGTTTTCCTCTATCGCCGTCCGATCCTGGACGAATGGTGCGAGCGCGGCGACGTGGAGATCGGCGAACTGATCGCCCACGTCCTGATCCACGAGATCGGCCACCATCTGGGCCTGACCGACGACGACATCCACGCCATCGAGGATGATGCGGATTGAAGACCTATTTCGTCGCCGGATAGGGCGTCGTCACCGCGCCGGAGATCATGCCGGGGATGGCCTCGCCCAGACCTAGCAGGATGAACTGGATCGCAAGCGCGCACAGGATCAGGCCCAGCACCTTGACCACGATGGCCATGCCGACTTCGCCCAACAGGCGGCTGAGCGACCCTGTCAGGGCGAAACAGACGAAGGAGACGGCGCAGGCGGCCGCGATGGCGACCAACGAGCCCATGGTCCCGGCATAGCCCAGCTTGGCCGCCTCGCCCGCCTGGATGATCACCGCCGAAATCGCGCCAGGCCCGATCATCAGCGGAATGGCGAAGGGCACGACCAGGCGCTGGAACCGACGACGGGCATAGCCGCGCACGTCCTTGGCGTCGCTCAGCGCGTCCTTGTCGGCGAACATGGCCAGGAAGTCGCCGCGCGCCATGTCCAGCCCCAGGAACAGCAGCAATATGCCCCCCGCGATGCGGAAGGCCGCGAGGGAGATGCCGAAGAACTGCAGCAGGCCCAGGCCGGTGAACAGGAAGAAGGCCAGAAAGACGGTGGCGAAGGCGCAGATCAGGGCCGAGACCGAAATCCGCTGACGCAGCGTGGCCCCCGCCGTGGCGGCGGCGAAGATCGGCAGATTGCCGATGGGGTCCAACAGGGCGAACAGGGTCACGAACAGGTTGACACCCAAATCGACTGCGTTCATCGCCTGCCCTCGCCTTCAATCCGTCCACGCCGCTTGCCGACGCGCCCCTTGGTCGTCCGGCATAGCCGCTAAGCGCGAGTCCGTCGATGACCCAGACCTCAGTTGCGGCCCCCGACGCGCGGATCATCTGCGCCCTGGACGTGCCGACCACCGACGAGGCCGCCGCCCTGGTGGAGCGGATCGGCGATGCGGTCGGCTTCTACAAGATCGGGCTGCAGCTGTTCGCGGCCGGCGGCATGGACCTGGCGCGCGACCTGAAGGCCCAGGGGCGCCAGGTGTTCCTGGACTGGAAACTGCACGACATCGGCGCGACGGTGGAGAAGGCGACGGCCAATCTGGCCGGGGCCGGCTGCGATCTTCTGACCGTTCATGCGCGGCCCCAGGTGATGGCCGCGGCGCGGCGCGGCGCGGACGGATCGAGGCTGAAGGTGCTGGGCGTGACCGTCCTGACCAGTCTGACGGCCGAGGATCTGGCGGCGGACGACCACAGCCTGTCGCCGGCGGACCTGGTGGCGTTGCGCGTGCGCCAGGCGCTGGAGGCGGGGATCGACGGCGTCGTCTCCAGCCCGCACGAGGCGACGCGCGTCCGCGACCTGGCGGCTGCGGCGGGACGGCCGGACTTTCTGATCGTGACGCCGGGCGTGCGGCCGGTCGGCGCGGCGCTGGACGACCAGGCGCGCGCGGCGACCCCGGCCAAGGCCCTGCAGGCGGGAGCGAGCCATCTGGTGATCGGGCGGCCGATCACCGCCGCCGCCGATCCGCGCGCGGCGGCGCTTGCCATCGCAAACGAAATCGCCCCGATCTGAGACAGACCGGGGCGACGACGCTTTGGTTCCGCTAGGCGATCAGCCGCGCTCGCCCGGCTCCTGGGCGTAGCGATGACGCGGCGGGGCCTGGGGCGCAGGGGCCTCGGGCGGCGGCAGGTCGCCGTAATAGCTGGGCGGAGGCGGCGGCGGGGCTGCGTTCACTTCCGGCGGCGCCACATAGACCTGGGCCGGGGCGACGTTGACCGGCGCCGACTGCACATAGACGGGCGACTGGTCGACATAGACCGGACCGCCGACCTCCACCTGGGCGGGGGCGACATTGACCTGGGCCGGGGCGACCTGCACGCGCTGGGGCCCGATGTTGACCGGGGCGGCCTGGGCGTAGATCGGGGCCTGATCGACATAGACGGGCGGCCCCACATCGACCTGGGCCGGGGCCAGATTGACCTGGGCCGGGGCCACCTGCACGCGCTGGGGCCCGATGTTGACCGGCGGCGCCTGAACATAGATGGGCGGCTGTTCGATATAGGTGGGCGGCCCCATCTCGACCTGGGGCGGCGCAATGTTCACCTGGGACGGGGCGACATAGATGCGCTGCGGCGCGACCTGAACCGGCGGACCCTGAACATAGACGGGAGGCTGTTCGACATAGCCCTGGTCGTAACGCTGCTCATAGCGTTGTTCGTAGCGGACCGGCGGGCGAACGGGCGGGCGGCAGTTGCAGTCGACCGGACGGCCCGGATACGGACGCCAGCCGATATAGTCGCGGCCGAAGCCATAGACCGGATAGCCGACCGGGGCGCTGACGGGCGGACGACCGACCAGCACCGGGGCCGAGGTCACATAGCCGCCGCCATAGCCGCCGCCGTAATAGCCGTCCGAATAGCCGCCGCCGCCCACATAGGTCGTGCCGCCGCCGACATAGCCGCGCTGGAAGCTGGACGAGCTGGAATAGGACCGGGCGTTGATGGCCGAATAGGCGGTCGCGCCGGCATAGGCCCCGGAGTTGGCGTAGGCGTTGGAATAGGCGTTGGCGCCGCCGTTCACGTTCACATTGACGTTGTGGTTGGCGTTGTAATTGCCGCCGCCGTAATGGCCGCCGCCGCCACATCCGCCGCCGCAGCCGCCATAACCGCCGCCATGGCCGCCTCCGTGACCGCCAGGGCCTCCGGCCAGGGCGGGCGCTGCGGAGAGCAGCAGAGCCGCCGACGCGGCGGTGATCATCGACTGTATCGTCACGAGACAGACTCCTCTGAGTTGTCCCGACATCGGCAAAACCGGCGCCTGTTTCTTAAGCGAAGGTTAACGACACAGGCTGGGGCGCCGCGGCCGCTGCGTCAGAAGTCCACGGCGATGCCCTTCTTCTCCCAATCGCCGAACCGGGTCGGCTCCGGCCCCCTGGGTCCGCCATGCTCGGGATCGGCCTGGCCGCCCGCCGCCTGGGCCGCCTCCTGCTGCGCGCGGCGATCCGCCGCCTCCTGCAACGCGCGGCGGGCGGCCTCGCTCAATGGCCGCTCGGGCGTGGCGTGGGGCACCTCGGCGTTGAAGACGGGGCCTGTCGGCGGCGTCTGGTCGTCGCCGACAGGCGCGGGGGTGGGATGTTCGGTCACAGGGCGGCTCCCTTGAGGCTTGGTGCGCCTTTCCTCAAATAGACGATCGAACCCGTGACGCCAGACGCTGCGGCCGGATCGGGCCTGGAACCGCGATGAACCATCTGAAGACCTTCGCCCTGCTCGCCGCGATGACCGCCCTTTTCATGGGCCTGGGTTATCTGATCGGCGGCGCGACGGGCATGGCCGTCGCCCTGCTGTTCGCGGGCGGGATGAATCTGTTCAGCTACTGGAACGCCGACAAGATCGTGCTGAAGATGTATCGCGCCCAGCCGGTCGACGAGCAGCACCCCAACGCCGTGGTCAGGAACTATGTCGCCGACGTGCGCCAGATGGCCCAGGACGCCGGCCTGCCCCAACCCCAGGTCGCCATCATTCCGAACGACCAGCCCAACGCCTTCGCCACCGGCCGCAACCCCGAGAACGCCGCCGTCTGCGCCACCACCGGCCTGCTCGACATGCTGACCCGCGAGGAGGTGCGTGGCGTGATGGCGCACGAACTGGCCCATGTGAAGAACCGCGACACTCTGATCATGACGGTGACGGCGACCATCGCCGGCGCCATCGCGGCCCTGGCCAACTTCGCCCTGTTCTTCGGCGGCAACGACCGCGAGCGTCCCGGCGGCGTCATCGGCACGCTGGCCCTGATGCTGCTGGCGCCCATGGCGGCGGGCCTGGTGCAGATGGCCATCAGCCGGGGCCGCGAATACGAGGCCGACCGCGTCGGCGCCGAGATCGCCGGCGACCCCCAGGCCTTGGCCAGCGCCCTGCAGAAGATCGAAGCCTACGCCAAGCGCATCCACAATACGACGGCCGAGCGCAATCCGGCCTCGGGCCAGCTGTTCATCATCAATCCGCTGGCGGGCCGCGGTGCGGACAATCTGTTCTCCACCCACCCGGCGACCGGCAACCGCGTGCGCGCCCTGTTGGAGCTGGGCGCCAAGATGGGAATGCAGCCGCCGGAACCGACCCAGCCCCGCCCCGCCGCCGGCTTCACCGCCAGCACGACCGGCGTGCCCACCACGCCCCCGCCGTCAAGAGGTCCGTGGGGCTGAGGCCGCACGCTCGGGGCACACCCAAGATCGTCATTCCGGGGCGTCCGAAGGACGAACCCGGAACCCAGGCGCCTGGCGCTGATCCCAATAGATTCACCTCCGACCGGGGCGGTTCGTCACACCCCGTCGGATTTGCGTAAATCGACGTCATCGCGTCAGATGCCGCCCATCTGAATCATGGGGCTGTTTGTTGAATGTCGCGTCTGCTCGCCTTTGTCTCCGCCGCCGCTCTTCTGGCCACGCCCGTCATGGCCCAGTCCGTTGACCGGGTGGCCATCAACGGCATCATCGACCAGGGGCTGAACCACAGCCAGGTGATGCAGACCGCCGCCTATCTGACCGACCGGATCGGCGGGCGGATGACCAACTCGCCCCAGATGCGCGAGGCCGAACGCTGGGCGCAGCAGCAGTTCCGCGACTACGGCCTGTCCGACGTGCGAGCCGAAGGGTTCGAGTTCGGACGCGGCTGGTCCATCGTCCGCGCCAGCGCCCGCATGACCGCGCCGCGCCCTCTGGACCTGCGCGCCATTCCCGTGGCCTGGACGCCCGGCACCAATGGAACGATCAGCGCGGGCGTGATCGTGGCGCCCCTGTCCAAGGTCGAAGATTTCGACAAATGGCGCGGCAAGCTGTCGGGCAAGATCGTCATGATCTCTCAGCCCGGCACGGGGTCGGAACCGACCGAGCCGGCCTTCCGCCGCTGGACCAGCGCCGAATTGGCCGAGCGCAACACCTATAACCAGCCGCAGTATTCGCCCGCCGCCATCCGCAAGTCGCTGGAGACCGCCGATTTCGCCTTCAAACTGGACGCCTTCCTGGTCGAACAGGGCGCCCTGGCCTGGGTGCGGATTTCCCAGCGCGACGGCGGCCTGCTGCACGGCACGGGCTACACCTATCAGGTCGGCGCCACGCCGAAACTGGCGGGGATGGAGCTGGCGGCCGAGGACTATCGCCGGCTGGCGCGCCTCGCTTTGACCGACGCCCCGCCGACGCTGGAGCTTAACAGCGAGGTTCGGTTTCATGACGAAGACGTCAACGCCTACAACATCCTGGCCGACATACCCGGCACGGCGCGCGGCACGGAATACGTCATGGCCGGCGCCCATCTGGACAGCTGGGTCGCCTCGGACGGCGCCCAGGACAATGCGGCGGGCAGCGCGGTCGTCATGGAGGCGGCGCGCATTCTGAAAAGCCTGAACGTGCGGCCCAAACGCACCATCCGCTTCGCCCTGTGGAACGGCGAGGAGCAGGGCATCCTGGGGTCGCTGGCCTATGTCGACCGACACCTGGCGACCCGCGCGCCGTCCAACGACCCGGCGTTGGCGGGCCTGGCCAACAACCGCACCTGGCGCAGCCGCTGGCCCGTTGAGCCGCGCGCCGGCTATCGCGATCTGGTCGCCTATTTCAACCTGGACAACGGCTCGGGCAAGATTCGCGGCATCAACGCCGAAGGCAATGTCGCCGCCGCCCCGATCTTCCAGGAATGGCTGGCGCCCTTCGCCAGCATGGGGGCGACCACCGTGTCGCTGCGCAACTCGGGCGGCACCGATCACGTCTATATGCAGACGGTGGGCGTGCCGGGGTATCAGTTCATCCAGGATCCGCTCGACTATTCCGCGCGCATCCACCACACCAGCATCGACAGCTACGACCACCTGAAGGCCGAGGACCTGCGCCAGGCCGCCATCATCCTGGCCAGCTTCCTGCTGAACGCCGCCAACCGCGACGAGCCCCTGCCCCGGATGCCCCTGCCCACCCAGCCGACGCCGAGCGATCCGTTCGAATATCCGGCGGATTGAGGCGCGGTCGCCTTGAATGCGTCAGATGCGGATCGCTGGTCGCCAGATGTAGAACAATCACCCAACGGCAGCCGCGTGCGCCTGAAAGCAACAGCCATCGCCTGTTCGGCTTCGGTTCGAAAGCGTTGAACCGGGCGACTTCGGTCCGGTTTCCTCGACTGTCGCCCGCTTAGGCCACTGCGCCACCGCCATGGGATTGAGCCCCAACTCCCGGATCAGCGGCGCGTAGCGAAGCTTGCGATCGCTGTCTCGGCGCTTGGACATCGTGCATGCTCGTGACGAACCTGTACCTAGGACAAGCCCTGGGATTGGGGACCTGTGAAAGGACGATGGGCTTTCAGGCCGCTTGCGCCTGTTCCAGCTGCTCGCGCACCTCGGCGACGATTTCCAGGCTGCGGATGCGGGCGGCGTTGTCGAAGGCCATGCCGGTGACCATCAGCTCGTCCACGCCGGTCAGGGCGATGAAGTCGGCGAGCTGGCGCTTGACCGTCTCGGGCCCGCCGACGGCGGAATAGAGCAGGCGGCCCCTGGCGGCCTCGATCTGTTGGGGCGTCAGGACCGTGGCGATGTCGTCCACCGGCGGCGGCAGCTTGCCGGGCTTGCCGGTCGAGAGGCGGGCGAAGCTTTGCTGCATGGAGGTGGACAGGCGCACGCCTTCCGCATCCGTATCGGCGGCGAAGACGTTGATGGCGGCCATGGCGTGGGGCTGGGCCAGCCGGTCCGAGGGGGTGAAGCTGCGGCGATACAGCGCCAGGGCCTCCAGCAGCAGTTCGGGGGCGAAATGGCTGGCGAAGGCGTAAGGCAGGCCCAATTGTCCGGCCAGCTGGGCGCTGAACAGGCTGGAGCCCAGAAGCCAGATCGGCACGCGCAGGCCGGCGCCCGGCACGGCGCGGACGGGCTGGTTCTCGGCGGCCGGTTCGAACCACTGGATCAGTTCGACCACGTCGCGCGGAAACTGGTCGGCGCCTTCGAAATAGCGACGCAGAGCGCGGGCGGTGGCGCCGTCCGTGCCCGGCGCGCGGCCCAGGCCCAGGTCGATCCGGTCGGGGAACAGGGTCTCCAGCGTGCCGAACTGTTCGGCCACGACCAGCGGCGCGTGATTGGGCAGCATGACGCCGCCCGAGCCGACGCGGATGCGCTGCGTCCCCGCCGCCACATGGCCGATGACGATGGCGGTCGCGGCGCTGGCGATGCCGGGCATGTTGTGGTGTTCGGCCAGCCAGAACCGCCGGTAGCCAAGGCGGTCGGCGGCTTGGGCGAAGGCCAGGGTCTCGTCGAGGGCGCGGCGGGCGTCGCCGCCTTCGACGATGGGCGACAGGTCGAGGACTGAGAACGGGATCATGACGCCTAGATCGGGGCTGGCGCGCGGCGTTCAAGGGCGGACCGGCGGAACCGCAACGGCGTCGGGCGCTTTAAATTGTCTCCACCATGAAAGAGCCGCGCCATGACGGACGCCGACCCCGCACCCTCCGAAAACACCAAGCCCGAGGCCGAGTGCGACGACGCGCGCGAAGCCGCCGACATGGGCGAGCGCCCGGACCTGGGCCACAAGGCCGACACCCTGATCGACGCCCTGGACGGCAGCGATTCGGGCTCCGACACCCGCGCGGGCTCGTTGCGGGGCGGATCGGCCGGCGGTTCGGACGACGACCCGGATTCGCGCAAGATCAATCAAACCCTGGCCGAGGAAGGCCGGGCCGAGGCCGATCCGGACTCGCCGTCGGACGCCGGACCTGACGGAATCGCGGGTTCGGGGCGGGATTTCGAAGGCTCCGGCGGCGATCCGGCCGAGGGCGGGCGCAAGGAATAGGCGCGCGACGCCTTGCCGCCGCCGCAAGCCTGCGCCACGGTGGCGCTTAGACCCTTCGGTCCAGGGACTCTTCTTCGATGATGCTTCGTTTGGCGGCGGTTTCCGCCGTTGCTCTGTTCGGCCTCGCCGGCTGCGACCGGGCGAACGCCCCAGCCCGGCCGTCCGCAAAGGCGGAAACGGCCGCGCCGGTTGTGCCCGCCGAGCCGGCGGCGGCGGGTAATGCCGCGCCGGTGGATGCGCCTGCGCCCGCCGCGGCCGCGGGGACTACGCCGGCGTTCGCCCCCCTGTATCCCGGCGCCCGGATCGACGGCGCGCCCCTGACGGCCAATGGCGCGGCCGGGCCGGGCGGCCTGGTCACCTTCACCACGGACGCCTCGCCGGACGAGGTCGTGGCCTTCTATCGCCAGCGGGCCGAGGCCGCCGGGCTGAAGTCGGTGACGGGCATGAACCAGGGCGAGGCGCGGGCCTATGGCGCGGCGGGCGACACGGCTGACGGTCCCTCGCTGCAGGTCGTCGCGGCGCCCAGCCCCGACGGCGGAACCTCGGTGCACATGAACTGGAGCGCCGGGTCGTGATCGGTCGCGCGGCGCGGCTGGCGGCGGGAGCGGGCGCCGTCCTCGTGCTGGCCGCCTGCGCCGGATCGCCCAAGTCCGTCGCGACCCTGCCCAAGGACGGCTATCTGTCGGCCGGCGTGCTGTCGGACATGGCCGCCGCCATCCCCGCCCCGCCGACGCCCGGATCGCCCCAGGATGCGGCGGACAAGGCGGCTTCAGCCCGCTATGCGGCGCTGGAGGACGGCGACCGCTGGCTGCTGGCCACCTCCCATGCCGAGGTGCGGCCGCCGCTGGCGTTGCAGCATTTCGATTGCGCCCTGGGGGTTCGGCTGGGCTCGGCCGAGACGCCCGTGCTGGACCGGATGATGGGTCGCCTCTTCCACGACGCCGCCAGCGTCGCCGAACAGGTCAAGGCGCGCCAGATGCGCCCCCGTCCGGTCGCGGACGATCCCCAGCGCCGCGCCTGCCAGACCCTGGACGCGGCCGCGCGCCGCAGCGGCTCCTATCCGTCGGGCGGCGCGGCGGTCGGCGTCGCCTATGGCGAGGCGTTCGCGGCGCTGGAGCCGGATCGCGCCGAGGCCGTGCGCCGGATCGGCCATCAGATCGGGATCAGCCGCCTGGTCTGCGCCATGCACTATCCCAGCGACGTGGCGGCGGGCAAGACGATCGGCCGTCAGGTCGCGGCCCGGGCCGTCGCCGACCCCGCCTTCCAGGCCGACATGGCGGCGGCGCGCGCCGAACTGGCCGCCGCCCGCCGCACGGGCCTGACCAATCCCGGATGCGCGGCCGAGCGGGCGGCCCTGGCGACCGTCCTGCCCTGAGATGGCGGGCTGGTTCGCCCTGGCGCTCGCGCTCCAGTCCGCCCCGGACCTGCCCGCCGCCCGGCCTTGCACGACGCAGGAGATGGCGGACCTGACCACGCCCTCGGTCCAGCCGTATCGCCTGATCTGCCGGGCCGACACAGGCGGGCGCGACATCCGCCGCCGGGTGTTGATCGAGGGCCATGCCGCGTCAGGCGCGGCGCTGGACTGCGGCGGAGGCGACATCCGCGCGCCGGGCCAGGCGACCACCAGCGCCCCGACCGTGGCCGTCTGGTCGCGCCGCCAGGGCGACGGCTGGTCCCGGCCCAGCGATGTGTCCATCCACAAATGCGGCGTCGCGGGCAATGTCCGCATCTGGGGCATGGGGGCGGGCGGATCGATGCGGGACCTGCTGGCCTCGTCCCGCACGGCCGGACATACGCTGGCGGCCCAATCGGCGGCGCCGATCAGGGTCGTCATGGATCGCGTGCGGTTTCAGGGCATGGGGACCATTCCCCTCTATATCGGGCCGGGGGTGACGCGAACCACGGTGACCCGCTCTCGCTTTTCCGGCCGGTCCACGTCGGTCGCCGTCTATCTGGACGCCGAGAGCGCCGGCGCCCTGATCCAGGACAACGATTTCGACATTCGCACCGGGCGCGAACAGATCGCCATGGACGGGTCGGGCGCCAATCGCATCGTCGGCAACCGGCTGTCCCTGAGCGGGCGCGGCGGGGTCTTCCTGTATCGCAACTGCGGCGAGGACGGGGTGATCCGCCACCAGACGCCGTCCTATAATCAGATTACGGACAATGTCTTCGTCGGGGCCGGCTGGCTCAGGCCGCGCGCGGTAGTGATCGGCTCGCGCGAGGGGCGCAGACCCTATTGCGGCGACGACCGGGGCTGGCCGTTCGGGTCCAGCATCGACGACGGCGACGGCGCCACGGGCAATCTGACGGCGCGCAACAGCGTGCGTCGCTGATCGGGACGCCCCTTGCGCCCGGCGTCCGCGCAGGGCTGACTGGACAGATCACGATCAGGGGGAGAAGACGATGCGGCTGATCCTGTTGTTCACGGCGCTGGCCGTCGGCCTGGGTCTGGCCGTGATGGCCAGCCAGACGCCAACGCCCCGACCGATCTCTACGCCGGCCGAAGTCTTTTCCGCCGCGCGCGCGATGGCCGATGTGCGCGAGATCGCCCGCGCGCCCCATCCGGTCGGGTCCGACGACCACGCGCGGGTCCAGGCCTATCTGATGCAGCGGATGACGGCCCTGGGCCTGGCGCCTCAAATCCAGACCGGCCCCCTGTCGCCGCGCGCCGTGCAACGGATGGAGCGCGAGGGTCGCAGCGCGCAGGGACTGGCGGCCGCCAATCTGGTTAGCGTCCTGCCCGGTCGCGATCCCGACCGGCCCGCCGTCCTGATGATGGCCCATTACGACAGCGTGCCCAACTCGCCCGGCGCGGCCGACGATGCGACGGGCGTTGCGGCCATTCTGGAGGCGGTGCGGGCGATCAGGGCGCGGGGCGGGGCGGACCGCGACCTGATCGTTCTGCTGACCGACGCCGAGGAACTGAACCTGGACGGGGCGCGGGTCTTCTTCGCCGCCCATCCGTGGCGCGACCGGATCGGCGCCGTCGTCAATCTGGAAGCGCGGGGCGGCGGCGGTCGGGCCATGATGTTCGAGACCGGGCCGGGCAACGCAAACACCATCGCCGACTATGCCCAGGCGACCGGCGCCGCGACGGGCGGCCCGTCCAGCAACGCCCTGGCCGTCTTCGTCTATCGGCTGATGCCGAACGGCACCGACTTCACCGTGGCGGCGGCCAAGGGACTGGCCGGGATCAACCTGGCCTTCATCGGGCGGCCGGATCAGTATCATTCGCCCGCGGCCACGCCGGACGCCCTGGATCAGGGCAGTCTGCAACATATCGGATCGCAGGCGCTGGAGGTCGCGGACGCCTGGCTGCGCGCGCCGACCCTGCCTCAGGCGACGCAGAACGCCGTCTATGCCGATCTGTTCGGCCTGACGGTCGTGCGGCATCCGCCGGTCGCGGGCTGGGCCCTGCTGGCCATCGCCGCCCTGGCGACCGGCTTTACGGTCTGGCGGGTGCGTCGCGTTCAGGTCTTGAAGGTGGGCGCGGTCCTGCGCGGCGCGGCGGACGGGGTGTGGCTGCTGGCCGCCGCCTTGGTCGCGGGCCAGGCGGTGCGGGTGCTGGCCGGGCCGCTGGGGGGACGGGTTCAGTCGCCCGAGACCTATTACACCCTGCTGCGCCGCCTGCCGGTGCTGGAGATCGGGGTGGCGCTTGCCTTGTCGGGCCTGGCGCTGCTGCTGATCGCGGGGCGAGCCGGCGGGCGGACGGTCGCGTTCGGCCTCGTCGCGGCGGCGGCGTTGACGACCGCCCTGTCGGGGGTCGATCCGGTCGTGCTGGGCGCGGCGGCCGTCGCCGTGGGCCTCGGCCTATGGCCGCGTGCGGCGGAGGAGACGCCCTGGGGCGGGTGGCTGGGGCTGATCGGGATGGTGTTGGTTCTGGGCGCCATCGTTCAAGCTATGGCGCCCGAGGCGGCCTTCCTTCTGATCTGGCCCGCCGTGATCGCCGCCTTGACGGCAGCGGCCGCCGCCCTGATCTCCGCGCGTCTGACGACCTGGACCGCCCTGATCCCCGCTGCCCTGGCGACGGCGGTGGTCGGCGGATGGCTGCTGATGCAGGCGCATGGCGTGTTTCTGGGCGTCGGCATGGACCTGCCGGGTGTTCTGGGCGTCATCGCGCTTCTGATCCTGCTCCTGGCCCGCCCCCTGTCGCCCAGCGCCGATGGCGGTGTCCGGGCGTTGAGCCTAATCGCAGGCGGATTGGTCGTGGCGGCAATGGTCGCGGGACTTGGGGCGCGACTGATCGCTTGATTGGAATGCGTCAGAAACGGTCGTATTCGACCTGATGTTCTCGTTTTGATCGAGAGAACATCTTGTGAACCAGAACAAACCATGCACATAGTCGCCCTCACGAAACGGGGGCGGGTCCAGGCGGGTCTCTCCCAAGCTTAATGACGGGAATCATGGCAAGGGAGACGAAGGCAATGGCTTCGCAGGCGGCATTGAAATTGGTGGGCAAGGACGACGGCGACAAGCAGCGCGCCCTGGAGGCGGCGATCGCGCAGATCGACCGCGCCTTCGGCAAGGGCTCGGTGATGAAGCTCGGCAAGGCGGGCGTGGTGAACGAGATCGAGAGCGTCTCGACCGGCTCGCTGGGTCTGGACATGGCGCTGGGCATCGGCGGCCTGCCGGTCGGGCGGGTGATCGAGGTGTTCGGCCCTGAATCGTCGGGCAAGACCACCCTGGCCCTGCACACGGTCGCCGAGGTGCAGAAGAAGGGCGGGGTCGCCGCCTTCGTCGACGCCGAACACGCGCTGGACCCGGTCTACGCCCAGAAGCTGGGCGTCAACCTGGACGATCTTCTGGTGTCGCAACCGGACACCGGCGAGCAGGCGTTGGAGATCGTGGATACGCTCGTCCGTTCGGGGGCCGTGGACATCGTGGTCATCGACTCCGTCGCCGCCCTGACGCCCCGCGCCGAAATCGAGGGCGAGATGGGCGACAGCCTGCCGGGCCTGCAGGCGCGGCTGATGAGCCAGGCGCTGCGCAAGCTGACGGCTTCCATCTCCAAGTCCAAGTGCATCGTCCTGTTCATCAACCAGATCCGTCACAAGATCGGGGTCATGTATGGCTCGCCCGAGACGACGACGGGCGGCAATGCGCTCAAGTTCTACGCCTCGGTGCGTCTGGACATCCGCCGCACCGGCGCGATCAAGAATCGCGACGAGGTGGTCGGCAACACCACCCGGGTCAAGGTGGTCAAGAACAAGGTCGCCCCGCCGTTCCGCGAGGTCATCTTCGACATCATGTATGGCGAAGGCATCTCCAAGCTGGGCGAGGTGATCGACCTGGGCGTCAAGGCCGGGGTGATCGAAAAGGCCGGCAGCTGGTTCAGCTACGACTCGACCCGCATCGGCCAGGGCCGCGAGAATGTGCGCGAGTTTCTGAAACAGAACCCCGACATCGCCGCCTCCATCGAAAAGGCCGTGCGCGCCTCCACCAACAAGATCGCCGACGAACTGCTGGGCACGCCCGAGCCGGACGAAGGCCAGGATCTGGAAGGCTGACGCCAGAACGAGGGGCTGGGCTGTAAGGCGGACTTTGAGCGTTCGCATCTGCTGTGGCCCGGTCTTTTCACCGCTACTCCGTCGCCCCTAGCGACCCGCCACCGACCCCGCGAAGGGCGGCGGAGCGACCCGCTCGACCTCGTGTCGGGCGGGTTTTTTTCTTTGGGGCTGCTGGATGTCCAGTCCATCCCGCTCATCCCGGCGAAAGCCGGGACCCAGTGCTTTGGGATATCCGGCTTGGGCTCTGGTTCGGGCAATCGACCCAGCGCATTGCCGAGCGACAGAACGGGGTGCCGGCTTTCGCCGGGATGAGCGGGATGGCTCAAACCAAAACGGGCGACCCGAAGGCCGCCCGTTCCGTAGGTCAACGCTGTCCGCGGCCGATCAGGCGGCGGCCTTCTCCGGGGCGAACTTGCCGTAGAAGGTCTCGTTCCTGGCGGCCATGTCGCGCAGCAGCTGCGGCACCTTGAAGCGGTCGCCGTACGACGTCGCCAGACGGTCCGCCGTCTCGACGAACCGGGCCAGACCGATGCCGTCGATGAAGCTGATCGGGCCGCCGGTCCAGGGCGCGAAGCCCCAGCCCAGGATGGCGCCCAGGTCGGCCTCGCGCGGGTCGTCGATGACGCCCTCTTCCCAGCAGCGCGCCACTTCGACGGCCTGACGATACAGCAGGCGCGTCTTCAGCTCGTCGATCTGGGCGAAGGCGGTCGGCTCTTCCGGCTGGTCGATGCCCTTGGTGACGGGGGCCAGGTCGGACAGACCCTTCCAGAGCGTCTTGGGCTTGGTGTCGTAATCGTAGAAGCCCTTGCCGTTCTTGCGGCCGAAACGTCCGCCCTCGACCATCTTGGCGACGATGTCGGCGCCTTCCGACGGGACATATTTGTCGCCTAGGTCCAGCGCTGTCTGTTTGGCGATCTTGTAGGACAGGTCCAGGGCGACGTCGTCGTGCATCTCCAGCGGGCCGCGCGGCATGCCGGTCATGCGGCCGACATTGTCGATCAGGGCCGGGCCGTAGCCCTCCTCCAGCATCGCCATGCCCTCCATCAGGAAGGTGGAGAAGCAGCGCGAGGTGTAGAACCCGCGACTGTCGTTGACGACGATCGGCGTCTTCTTGATCTTCAGGACGTAATCCAGCGCCTTGGCGATGGCGGCCTGACCCGTCTTTTCGCCCAGGATGATCTCGACCAGCATCATCTTGTCGACGGGCGAGAAGAAGTGGATGCCGATGAAGTCCGCAGGCCGCACCGAGGCCTCGGCCAGGCCGGTGATCGGCAGGGTCGAGGTGTTGGAGCCGAACACGGCGCCCTCGGCCAGTTGCGCCTCGGCGCGCTTGGTCACGTCCGCCTTGATCTCGCGGTTCTCGAACACGGCCTCGACGACCAGGTCCGAACCCTTGATCAGATCATAGTCGGTGGTCGCGGTGACGGAGCCGAGCAGGGCGTCATACTTCTCCTGCGTCAGCTGACCGCGCGACAGACGCTTCTTCAGCAGTTCCTCGACATGGGCCTTGCCCTTGTCGGCGGCTTCCTGGGTCTGGTCGATCAGGATGGTCTCGATGCCGGCCAGCGCCTGCACATAGGCGATGCCGGCGCCCATCATGCCGGCGCCGATGACCGTGACCTTCTTCGGATCGGACTTGAGAATACCCGCCGGACGCACGGCGCCCTTGTCCAGCTCCTGCTTGGACAGGAACAACGAACGGATCATGGCCTGGGCCTGGGGCGTCATCAGGGTCTTGATGAAATAGCGCGTTTCGATGCGCAGGGCGGCGTCCATCGGCACCTGCGTGCCCTCGAACACGGCCTTCATCAGGTTCACCACGGCCGGATAGTTGCCGTAGGACTGTTTGCGCAGCATGGCGTTGCCGACCATGAAGTTCTGGATGCCCGCCGGATGGAAGGGGCCGCCGCCGGGCAGTTTGAAGGACTTCTCGTCCCATGGCTGCACGGCCTTGCCGCCGTTCTTGATCCAGGCCTTGGCGGCCTCGACGGCCTGCCCCTTCTCGACCACCTCATGGACGATGCCGGCGCCCTTGGCGTCGTTGGGGCGGAAGGACTTGCCCTCACTCATGGCCATCATGGCGTTCTGAACGCCGACCAGGCGCGTCAGGCGCTGGGTGCCGCCGCCGCCGGGGAACAGGCCGACCTTGATTTCGGGCAGACCCAGCTGAATCTTGTTGTCGTTCTCGACCACGCGGTAGTGGGCCGCCAAAGTGAACTCCAGCCCGCCGCCGAGGGCCAGACCGTTGATGGCCGCCGCGATGGGCTTGCCCGAGGTTTCCAGCGCGCGGAAGGCGCCGTTCAGCGTCCAGCCGGCGTCGAACGCCTTTTGCAGGTCGCCGCCCCCCGACAGGACGCCGCCGGCCATGTCGCCGAGATCCGCGCCGGCGCAGAAGCCCGACGCCTTGCCCGAGGTGATGACCGCGCCCTTGATGGCGTCGTCGGTCTTGATGCGTTCGACCAGTTGCGGAATCTCGGCGATCACCTTGCCGGTCAGGGTGTTCATCGAACGGCCCGGCACGTCGAAGGTGACCAGGGCGATGCCGTCGGCGTCGACGTCGATCTTGAAGTTTTCCATATTCATTCGCTCCCGGATCAGACGCGTTCGATGACGGTGGCGGTGCCCATGCCGCCGCCGATGCACAGGGTGACCAGGGCGGTCGACTTGTTCGAGCGTTCCAGCTCGTCCAGGGCGATGCCGGTGATCATGGCGCCGGTGGCGCCCAGGGGGTGGCCCATCGAGATGCCGCCGCCGTTCACGTTCATCTTGGCGTGGTCGATGTTCAGGGCCTGCATATAGCACAGGACGACGGCGGCGAAGGCCTCGTTCAGCTCCCACAGGTCGATGTCGTCGGGCGTCATGCCCAGCTTGCCCAGCAGCTTGCGCGTCACATATTCCGGGCCGGTCAGCATGATCGACGGCTCCGAGCCGATCGAGGCGCCGCCCAGGATCTTGGCGCGCGGCTTCAGGCCCAGGGCCTGGCCCGCTTCCAGCGAGCCGATCAGCACGCCGGCCGAACCATCAACGATGCCGGACGAATTGCCCGGCGTGTGGACGTGGTTGACCCGCTCGACCTCGGGGTAGCGCTGGTTGATCACGCCGTCGAAGGCCATTTCGCCCATCATGGCGAAGGAGGGGTTCAGGCCGCCCAGGGTCTGCATGTCCGTGTTCGGACGAATGGTCTCGTCGTGGTCCAGGATGGTCAGGCCCAGCTGGTCCTTGACCGCCAGGACCGAGTTCTTGAACCTGCCCTCGGCCCAGGCCTTGGCGGCGCGCTTGTGGCTTTCGACCGAATAGGCGTCCACGTCGTCGCGGCTGAAGCCGTATTTGGTGGCGATCATGTCCGCCGACACGCCCTGGGGCACGAAATAGGTCGGGAAGGCCGAGGACGGGTCGGTCGGCCAGGCGCCCATGTCTGACCCCATCGGCACGCGGCTCATGACCTCGACCCCGCCGCCGACGGCGAAATCGGCCTCGCCGGACTTCACCTTGGCGGTGGCCATGTTCACGGCTTCCAGGCCCGAGGCGCAGAAGCGGTTGACCTGAACGCCGGCCGTATCCTGCGACCAGCCGGCCGACAGGACCGCCGTGCGGGCGATGTCGGCGCCCAGTTCGCCCACCGGGGTCACACAGCCCAGGATGACGTCGTCGACCTTGGAGGTGTCCAGATCGTTGCGGTCGCGCAGGGCCTCCAGAACCTGGGTCGCCAGGCTGAGGCCGGTGATCTCGTGCAGCGAGCCGTCCTTCTTGCCCTTGCCGCGCGGGGTGCGGACGGCGTCGTAGATATAGGCGTCGGCCATGAGAGGCGTCTCCATGTTTGGCCCCCATGCGCGACACGCGATGTCGCGCGGCTTGGAGGGCGAGGGGCGGTTCGAAGCGTGAACGTCAAAAACCCTACGTTTACGTCAACGTCAAGTAATAAGCCGCGTGAAGGCCTGCCAGGGGCAGCCCCGGTTAAAACTTCTCCGTCATTACAGGGTGGCGGGCCGAAGACGTCGCTTCGGCCGCAAGGCTTAGTTGGCGCGGGGAATCCGGGTCGCGCCGCCGGTGATCTTGCAGGCGTATTCGGTCTGGGGCCGACCCGTCTGAAGGCCGGTCGGCGTCAGGATGCCCTGGTCGCGGGTGCAGGCCGCCTCCAGCGTATCCAGCTCCTGCTGATAGGTGTTGGTCCCGCCGGTCGTGCCGCAGGCCGCCAGCAGCGGCAGGGCGAGGGCGGTGGAGAGGATCAGCATACGCATGGCTCGGTTGCTCCCTTTGGGACGCGCGCGCCCCGACTTCGCCCCCTGGCGATGAAACCCTACTGCGTCGCCGCCAGCCTGACCAGCTTGCCGTTCTGCTCGTCGGTGATGGCCCAGACCGAACCGTCGGCGGCGACCGCCACGTCGCGGATGCGCTCGCCCAGATCGGTCAGCAGGCGCTCCTCGCCGACCACGCGATCGTTCTGGATCACCAGACGGGCGATGTGTTTTTCCTTCAGGCCCGCGACCAGCAGGTTCCCCTCCCAGCCCGGGAACATGGCGCCCTGATAGAAGGTCGCCCCGCCCGGCGCGATCACCGGATCCCAGTAATAGACGGGCTGCTCCGTGCCCGGCGCCTGGGTCGCGCCGGTGTTGATCCGGCCGCCCGCGTACTCGACGCCGTAAGCCGCATCGGGCCAGCCGTAGTTCAGGCCGGCCTTGTCGATATTCACCTCGTCGCCGCCGCGCGTGCCGTGTTCGATGGTCCAGACGGCGCCGGTTCCCGGCTGGACGGCGACGCCCTGGACGTTGCGGTGCCCCAGGCTCCAGATCTCGGGCAGGGCCCCGGCGCGGCCGACGAAAGGATTGTCCTGGGGCACGGAGCCGTCGGCGTTGATGCGAATGGTCTTGCCCATGTGGGAGCCCAGATCCTGGGCCTGGGGCTGCATCGGCTTGTCGGACCGCTCGCCCAGGGTGACGAACAGATGCCCGGCGAGATCGAAGGCCAGGGACGAGCCGTAATGCTTGTCGCCGTCATAGACCGGCAGGGCGCGGAAGATGACCTGGACATTCTCCACCCGCGATCCGTCGTCCGACAGCCGCCCGCGCGCGACCGAGGTGGCGTTGCCACCCTGGCGGGGCTCGGCGTAGCTCCAGTAGATCATCCGGTCCTGGGCGAAGTCGGGGCCGACGATGACGTCCAGCAGGCCGCCCTGGCCGCGCGCATCGACGGCGGGCAGGCCCGCGACCGGTTCGCCCACCTGACCCTGGGCGGTGACGATGCGCAGGCGGCCGGGCTTTTCCGTCACCAGCCAGCGACCGTCCGGCAGGGCGGCGAGCCCCCAGGGATGCACCAGGCCCGAGGCGACGACGGTGTGGCTCATGGCCTGTTCGCTCTTGACGCCCGGCGCGCGGGTCTGACCGTCGAAGGCCGGTCGCTGGTCGGGATTGTTGGCTGGCCGCGTCTCCAGCGGCGCGCCGGCCCGGGCCTGAGGCGCCGATGACGCGCTTTCGCCGCTGGCCCCGCAGGCGGCCGCGAGGACGAGCAGGGAGGTGGACGCGGCGGCGACGATCAGGCGCATGGCGCAGGCTCCGAAAAGGCGTGGGACGTATCGGTCGAAAACGGCCGCTCCAGCGTTACCGTTCCGGTCGGCGGCAGTCATGCGCTCTATCGCCGCACGATCCGGCGCCGCACGATCTGGCCCAAGACGACTTGAACACGACGCCCGACGGCGATATAGGCACGCCTCCTTCGCGGCTGGCCCCGGCCCCGCGACGCCCGGGACTGGGTAGCTCAGATGGTTAGAGCGGTGGATTCATAACCCACAGGTCGGCGGTTCGATCCCGCCTCCAGTCACCACTTTTTCGCTGCAACCCGCGCCGCCATCCTGCGTTTACGGTCGAGCTTTCAACCTTGACTGGAGAGACGCCGTGACGATCCGCACCACAGCCCTGATGGCGGCCGCCGCCGTTCTGACGTTGGGCGCTGCCGCCTGCACCCAGGCCGAGCAGGACAAGGCCGAGGTTCATGCCGAGACGGCCGCCGACAAGACCGCCAGCGCTGCCTCCCAGGCCGGCGAGGTGATCGAGGGCGGGGCGATGAAGGCCGCTCAGGCGGTTGAGACGGGGGCGGGCAAGGTCGCCGACAAGCTGGAGAACGAGCAGGCGCAGGCCGCGGCCGAGGGCAAGCCCGGCGCCATCGACCCGGCGACCGACACGCGGGTTCCGGCCAAGAACTGATCCTGCCCGGTCGGGCGGCGGGCCTTATTGCGGCTTGGGGCCTTCCGCCAGCAGGGCGTCGATCAGGGCGCGGGCCTCCGGGCCGGACCAGTCGGCCTCGCCCGTCTTGACGGCGCGGATGCGGCCCTCGCGGTCGAGCAGGATGGTCTGGGGCATGGCGCCCTTGCCGGGAAACTCGAACGGCAGCTGGAATTGGGCGTCGCTGTAGAAGGGCAGAGGCGCGTGGTCGTCGAGGAAGCGTCTGGCCTCGGCCGCCGCGTCCGGCGTGGCGTCGACGTTGATCGGCAGGACCACCAGATCCTCGTTGGCCGCATAGGCTTTGGCCAGCGCCTGGAGCGTCGGCATCTCGGCCTTGCACGGCGCGCACCACATGGCCCACAGGTTCACCACCACCACCTTGCCGTGAAAGGCCGAGAAGCGGGCGGCCGTGCCGGTGCGGTCGCGAAAGGCGTATTCGGGCGCCGGGGCGTGGTCGGTCGGGGTGGACAGGGTGGAAAGCGAGCCGACGGCGAAGCGCGCCAGGTCGCTTTTCGGGGCCGCATTGGCGTTTGCGGCCTCTTGCACTTGCGCGTCCTGGCGATGATTGGCGTATAGCGACATCGCCATGCCGCCGGCGCCGGCGATGGTGCTGACCACCACGACCGCGCCGATTATCGCCCAGATCGCCTTTCTAGAGCCGCTCATGACCCAATCCACTCCTGCCGACGCCACGTCATCCGCCGGTTCGACTGCGCCGGTGAAGCCGGCGGGTCAAGACATGTGGGGCGGACGCTTTTCGTCGCGCCCGGCCGAGATCATGCAGGCGATCAACGTCTCCATCGGCGTGGATCAGCGTCTGTGGCGTCAGGATCTGGCCGGTTCGCGCGCCCACTGCCGAATGCTGGCCAAGCAGGGAATCATCCAACAGGCCGACGCCGACGCCATCCTGGGCGGGCTGGACGCCATCGAATCCGAGATGGTGGACGGGACCTTCCCCTTCCGCGACCAGTTCGAGGACATCCACATGAATGTGGAGGCGCGGCTGAACGAGCTGATCGGCGAACCCTCGGGCCGTCTGCACACGGCGCGCAGCCGCAACGACCAGGTGGCGCTGGACTTCCGCCTGTGGGTCCGCGATGCCTGCGACCGCTCCGTCGCCCAGTTGAAGGCCTTGCAGGCCGCCCTGTTGAACCGGGCTGAACAACACGCGGGCGACCTGATGCCGGGCTTCACCCATCTTCAGACCGCCCAGCCGGTGACGCTGGGCCACCATCTGATGGCCTATGTCGAGATGTTCGGGCGCGACGCCGGTCGGTTCGCCGACGCCCGCGCCCGCATGAACGAAAGCCCGCTGGGCGCGGCGGCGCTGGCCGGTTCGCCCTTCCCCATCGACCGCCACATGACGGCGCGGGACCTGGGCTTCGAGCGCCCGATGGCCAACAGCCTGGACGCCGTGTCGGACCGCGATTTCGCGCTGGAAAGCCTGGCCGCCGCCTCGATCACGGCGGGGCATCTGTCGCGTCTGGCCGAGGAGATCGTGGTCTGGATGACGCCGATGTTCGGTTTCGCCACGCTGCCCGACGATCTGACCACCGGCTCTTCGATCATGCCGCAGAAGCGCAATCCCGACGCCTCCGAACTGGTGCGGGCCAAGACCGGCCGGATCATGGGTTCGCTGGTCGCCCTGTCCACCGTGATGAAGGGCCTGCCGCTGGCCTATTCCAAGGACATGCAGGAGGACAAGCCGCCGGTGTTCGAGGCTTTCGACGCCCTGGACATGGCCCTGAACGCCATGACCGCCATGGTCGCGGCGCTGCGTCCCAACACAGAGCGTATGGCCGCGGCCGCCGGGGCAGGCTTCTCGACCGCCACGGATCTGGCCGACTGGCTGGTGCGCGAACTGAACCTGCCGTTCCGCAAGGCCCACCATGTCACGGGCGCTGCGGTGAAGCGGGCCGAGGGGCTGGGCGTGGATCTGGCGCAACTGCCGCTGGAAGAGATGCAGAAACTGGAGCCGGGGATCACCGAAGCGGTTTACAAGGTGCTGACCGCCCAGGCTTCGTGCGAAAGTCGTCAGAGCTATGGGGGAACCGCGCCGGAACAGGTCCGTGCGCGTATCGCCGACTGGAGAGATCGCCTGTGAAAAAGACCCTGATCCTCGCGGGCGCGCTCGCCCTTCTGACCGCCGCCTGCGGCCGCATGGCCGATCTGGAATCGCCGGTGCGCCAGACCGAACGCGCGCCGCGCGACAGCCGCGCGCCGCATCTGCCCGAGCCGGCGACGATGAACCGTCCGTCCAGCAGCGTGCCGATCGACGGCGGGCCCTCCAATCCCATCGGCGCCGGCGCCGCCCAGAACGATCCGCGATAGACCTTGCACCATTTCGACCTGAAGGACGGCGCCCTGCATGCCGAGGGCGTGCCGCTGGAGTTGATCGCCGACGAGGTGGGCACGCCCGCCTATGTCTATTCGACCGCGACGCTGAAGCGGCATTACGGCCTGCTGCGCGCCGCCGCCGACGCGCATCGCGACGCGCTGGGCGAGGCCCTGATCGCCTTTGCGGTCAAGGCCAACTCCAACCTTTCGGTCCTGGCCACCCTGGCGAAACTGGGGTCCGGCGCCGACACCGTGTCCGAGGGCGAGATCCGGCGCGCGCTGGCGGCGGGCGTGCCGGCCGACCGGATCATCTTTTCCGGCGTGGGCAAGACCGACGTCGAAATGGCCTTCGCCATCAGCGTCGGGGTGCGTCAGATCAATGTCGAATCCGGCGCCGAGCTGGACCGGCTGATCGCCGTCGCGGCGATGATGGATGCGGCGCCGGCCATCGCCATCCGGGTCAATCCCAATGTGGGGGCGGGCGGTCACGCCAAGATCACGACCGGCGGCAAGGGCGACAAGTTCGGCGTGCCGGTCGCGGAGGCGATGGACCTGTACGCCCAGGCGTCGGCCTCGCCCCATGTCAAGCCGGTCGGTCTGGCCTGTCATATCGGCAGCCAGATCACCGACCTGGCCCCGCTGGAGGCCGCCTTCACCGTTTTGGCGGAGATGACGCGCGCTCTGCGCGGCCAGGGTCATGCGGTGACGCGGCTGGACCTGGGCGGCGGGCTGGGCGTGCCCTATTCGGGCGGCGTCGAGCCGCCGTCGCCGGCCCATTACGTCGCCATGGCCGCGCGGGTGCTGAACGGGCTGGACGTCGAGGCGGCGTTCGAGCCGGGCCGGCTGCTGGCCGCCAACGCCGGGGTGTTGCTGAGCCAGGTGATCCAGGTCAACGAACGTTCGGACGGGCGCCGGTTCCTGGTGCTGGACGCGGCGATGAACGACCTGATGCGGCCGGCCCTCTATGACGCCTTCCACGACATCCGCCCGGTGGCGCCGCGCGGCGGCAAGGCCCTGGCCTATGACGTCGTGGGGCCGGTGTGCGAGACGGGCGACACCTTCGCGCGCGACCGCGACCTGGCGCCGCTGGAGGCCGAGGATCTGGTGGTCTTCACCGGGGCGGGGGCCTATGGCGCGGTCATGGCCAGCGAATACAACAGCCGGCCGCTGATCCCCGAGGTGCTGGTGGACGGGGATCAATGGGCCGTGATCCGCCCGCGCCCCACCTATGAAGAGATGCTGGATCGCGAGCCGTTCGCCGACTGGCTGTAAAGAGTCGAATTCCGCTCGACTGTTATAAAGTAACACGCTATAGGCCGGCTCATGTCCCCCGGCGCCGAACAGTCCGTGCTCTTGTCCCTGCTGGGGGGCGGCTTCGTGGCGGCCTTTCTGCACGCCGCCCTGCCGACCCACTGGCTGCCCTTCACCCTGGTCGGACGGGCGCAGGGCTGGCGGCCGCACCGCATCCTGCTGGCGGTGACGGCGGCGGGCCTAGCCCATATCGCCACGACGGCGGTGGTCGGCGGCCTGATCGTGGCGGCGGGCCTGGCGCTGGACCAATGGATCGAGGGGGTGTTGCCGCACCTGGCGGCGGTGCTGCTGTTCCTATTCGGGGCCTTCTATCTGGCGCGTTCGGCCCTGCGGCGTCCGGCCCTGGCAGGCGGCCCGGCGCTGGAGACGCCCGATCCGGCCGTGTCGGACAAGGCCGCCTTCCTGGGACTGGTGGCCATGATGGCGGTGTCGCCGGGCGAGGTGCTGCTGCCCATCTATCTGTCCTCGGCTTCGGCGGGGATCGGCGCCCTGGCGATGCTGACGGTGATGTTCGCGATCGGGACGGTCGCCGGCATGGCGGTGTTCACGGCCCTGGCCAGCGCCGGCGCCTCCATCCTGCGGCTGGAGCGGTGGGCGCGTTACGAAGGGGCCGTGCTGGGCCTGGCCCTGATCGCGCTGGGCCTCGTGGTGGCCATGCACCAGCACTGACATTATGTGATAACATTCAATCTGTTATCAAGTATCGGCTTGGCTGTTTCGGCAAAGGGCGTATAGGCGAAACCATGAACGCCGCCCACGATCACAGCTCCCACCCCGACCATGGCCACGATCACGCCGATCATGGTCACGGCCATTCGCACGCGCACGGTCACAGCCATGGCCATGGCGGCCACAGCCACGGGCCGGTCGATACCGGCGACTGGCGCTATGCGGTCGGGCTGGTGGTCAATCTGATCTTCGTGGCCTGCGAGTTCGGCGCCGGGCTGATGGCGGATTCCACCGCCCTGTTGGCCGATGCGGGGCACAATCTGTCCGACGTCCTGGGTCTGGCCATGGCGGGCGGGGCGGCCTGGCTGGCGCGGCGCGGGGCGCACGGGGCGGCGGGCGGTCGGCGGACCTATGGGTTCGGCAAGGCGACGGTGCTGGCCGCGCTGGGCAATGCGCTTCTGCTGATCTTCGCCTGCGGGGCCATCGCCTTCGAGGCCGTGCGGCGCTTCAACGAACCGGCGCCGGTGGGGTCCGCGACCATCATGGTGGTGGCCGGGATCGGCTTCGTCATCAACCTGGGCACGGCGCTGCTGTTCATGAAGTCCCAGCACGACCTGAACGCCAAGGGGGCCTATCTGCACATGATGGCCGACGCCGGCGTGTCGCTGGGCGTCGTGGTCGCGGGCGCGGTCATACTGGCCACCGGCTGGTCGGTGGTCGATCCGCTGGTCAGCCTGGCGATCGTGGTGGTGATCCTGTGGTCCACCTGGGGACTGCTGAAGGATTCGGTCAATCTGGCCATGGACGGGGCGCCCAGCGGCGTGGACGTGCCCGCGCTGGAGAAGGCGCTGGTCGGCCTGCCGGGCGTGCGGGCGGTGCACGACCTGCACGTCTGGGCCCTGTCGACCACGGACACGGCCCTGACCGCGCACCTGGTCCACGACCGGACGGATTCGGCGGCGCTGATCGGCGAAGCCCAGGCCGTGGCGCGGCGCTACGCCATCAACCACACGACGCTGCAGCTGGAGAGCGAGCCGCTGCCGGATTGTCCGGGGTGCTGATGCTCGACCACTCTATATAGCTCGTCATCCTAGGCCTTGTGCCTAGGATCCATAAACTCGGATGTCGTCGCAAAGCGGCCGCCGCGACGCACTCGCTCGATGGCCTGCCACCGGGAGTCTGGATCCTAGGCGCAAGGCCTAGGATGACGGGCGTGGGGCGTGGGGAGCAGCCCCTACGCCTGTTCGAACGTCACCGGCGCGCCCCAGAACTGGGCGACCAGTTCGGATTGGGGGCCGGCCTGGCCGGTGGTCAGGAAGTCGCGGCGGCCGCTGTCGCCCAGGTCGTATTCGGGGTGCGCCTTGAAATAGCGTTCCAGGGCGTCGGCCACCGCCGTCGGCTGTTCGATCAGCACCGTGCCCGCCGGCAGGGCCTGGGCGAACAGTTCGGCGACGATCTCATAATGGGTGCAGCCCAGGATGGCCTTGTCCGGGTGACGGCCGATGCGGCGGCGCAGCGCATCGACGTGGTCGTCGATCACCACCTTCAGCTCCTCGGCCGGGGCGCCCAGCTCGATCAGACCGGCCAGGCCTGGGCAGGGCTCGCAGAAGACGGCGATGTCCTCGCGTCGCTTGTCGATCTCGATCTCGT
Organism: Brevundimonas sp. UBA6550; assembly: GCF_002434505.1. GTDB lineage: Bacteria > Pseudomonadota > Alphaproteobacteria > Caulobacterales > Caulobacteraceae > Brevundimonas. The sequence continues at coordinate 151,251 of NZ_DJKE01000006.1, read as the reverse complement.
AGACGCGGCTGATGGCGGTGGCGGCGGTGCAGAAGACGCCGGTGATGTCGATGGAGGCGACCTTCTCGCCCTCCTGCGGGCGCTCGGCCTCGAAGCTCCAGGGCTTGCCGGTCGCCGCCTCGATGGTCGGCACGATGATGCCTAGGATGTTGACCGGGCGACCCAGCCGCTCGCGCAGACCCGGCAGCCAGGTCTGCTGCAGTCGGCGAAGCGCGATGGCGCTGGCGGTGTTGCAGGCCAGGACCACGACCGAGGCGCCGGCGTCGAACAGCCGTTCGCAGCCAACCTTGGTCAGTTCGACGATGTCCTCGCCGCCGCGCCCGCCATAGGGGGCGTGGGCCTGATCGGCCAGATAGACGAAGTCCCGCTGGGGGAAACGCCGCGTCAGTTCGCGGTGGACGGTCAGGCCGCCCACGCCGGAGTCGAAAACACCAATGGCCATGGCCCGCATTTAGAACAGTGCGACGACGTATCCAACCGGATTGGAGCGAAGATTACGCCGCCATCAGGTGACGGGGGCGTTTCGTGCGCCTAAGTGTGTGACCGACCATGATCTTCTTTCGGAGCATTCCATGCATAGACGCCAGCTTCTCATCGCGGGCGGCAGCCTGATGGCCCTGTCGGCCTGCGCCTCCACCGGCGCCGCCTCTGGCGGGTCCGCCGCCGCGCCGTCGGCCGCCAGCGTCGCCGAGGAAGCGCGCATCGCCCGCGCCGTCCTGCCCGCCCAGGCGCCGCGCGCCGAGCTGCTGCAGGTCTGGACCGGCAAGTACGACGGCGTGCCGCCCTTCGACAAGGTGACGCCGGCCAAGCTGCGCGAGGCCATGCTGGAAGGCATCGAACTGCAACGCGCCGACATCGCCGCCATCGCCGACAACCCCGAGGCCCCGACCTTCGCCAACACCATGGCGGCGCTGGAGCTAGCTGGAGAGCCGCTGGACCGGGCGTCCAACATCTATGGCGTCATGACCTCCAACATCGGCGGCGAAGCCTATGACGCGGTCGACACCGAACTGTCGCCCCTGCTGTCGGCCGCCTCTGACGAGATCACCTTCAACGAAAAGCTGTTCCAGCGGGTCAAGACGGTCGCCGACACCGCCGACGCGGCGGGCCTGAGCGCCCAGCAGAAGCGTCTGGCCGAGCGCCGTCGCGACGCCTTCATCCGTTCGGGCGCCAATCTGGACGCGGCCGGCAAGGCCGAACTGGGCCGGATCAACACCGCCCTCTCCAACGCCTTCACCCGCTTCGGCCAGAAGGTCGTCGCCGACGAGAACGCCTGGACCGTGATCCCGAACGAGGCGGGCCTGGCGGGTCTGCCCGAGTCCAACAAGGCCGCCGCCGCCGGCGCGGCGCGCAGCCGCAACCTCCAGGGCTGGGCCATCCTGAACACCCGTTCGGCGGTCGATCCCTTCCTGACCTTCGCCGACGACCGGGCCCTGCGCGAACAGGTCTGGAAGAAGTTCGTCAATCGCGGCGACAACGGCGACGCCAACGACACCAACTCCACCATCGCCGAGATCGTGAAGCTGCGCGATCAGCGCGCCAAGCTCCTGGGCTATCGCAACCACGCCGAACTGCGGATGCAGGACACCATGGCCAAGACGCCGGCGGCGGCCGAGGCCCTGATGAACCGCGTCTGGGCGCCGGCCAAGGCCCGCGTCGCCGAGGAGGTCGCCGACATGAAGGCGATCGCCGGTTTCGACATCGAGCCGTGGGACTATCTCTACTTCGCCGAGAAGGTCCGCAAGGCAAAGTACGACCTGGATCAGAACCAGCTGAAGCCGTATTTCGAGCTGAACGCGGTCCGCGCCGGCTCCTTCGCCATGGCCGAGCGTCTGTACGGCTTCAAGTTCACCAAACTGCCCAAGGGTTCGGTCCCGACCTTCGAGCCGGACGTCGAGGTCTATGAGCTGCACGACAAGGCCACCGGCAAGCTGATCGGCCTGTATTACACCGACGACTACGCCCGTCCGGGCAAGCGTTCGGGCGCCTGGATGACCACCTATCGCTCGTTCTCGCAGCTGGACGGCTCCAAGATCATCCTGGGCTCGAACAACAACAACTTCACCAAGCCGGAGCCGGGCGAGCCCGTCCTGATCTCGCTGGACGACGCCGAGACCCTGTTCCATGAGTTCGGCCACACCCTGCACTATTTCTCGTCGGTGGTGACCTATCCGTCGTTCGGCAACACGCCGCGCGACTTCGTGGAATATCCGTCGCAGGTGCACGAGCACTGGGTGCTGAGCCGCCCGATCCTGGACGGCTATCTGAAACACTATCAGACGGGCCAGGCCATGCCGCAGGCGCTGGTGGACAAGATCGAGGCCGCCGCCACCTTCAATCAGGGCTATGCGACGGTCAGCTATCTGTCCTCGGCCATCGTGGACATGGACCTGCACACCCAGGCCGTGCCGCCGACCGACATCGACGCCTTCGAAAAGGCCAGCCTGGCGCGCATCGGCATGCCCAAGGAGATCGTGATGCGGCACCGCCTGCCGCAGTTCAATCACCTGTTCACGTCCGACGCCTATTCGGCGGGCTACTACAGCTATCTGTGGTCCGAGACGATGGACGCCGACACCTGGGCCTATTTCGAAGAGTCGGGCGACGTGTTCAACCCGGACATCGCCGGCCGCTTCAAGTCGATCATGCTGGCGCCCGGCAACACCACCGACCGCGCCGAAGCCTATCGCGCCTTCCGCGGTCGCGACCCGGACGTGGCGGCCCTGCTGAAGGTGCGCGGCTTCCCCGTTTCCTGATGGGGGCGCCGCCCTTCAGGCGGTTTTCAGCGTCATGAATGGGACGCCGTCGGACGATCCGTCCGGCGGCGTCCTTTCGTTTCAGGCGTCGAAGGCGACGCGGCCGCGCGCATAGTCGGTCCGGGCGCGGTCGGGCAGAAGCGACAGGGCTTCGTCCCGCACCTTGTCCATGCAGCTTAGCCGTTCGACGGGCTGTCGACCGGTGCAGAGCGTCCGCGCGACGCGCTGGACGCGGGTGTCGAACGCCGTCGCGCCCGCGCGGCTCGACAGGTCGAGGTCGCCATAGGGGATGCGGGCTTCGATCGGGGCGGCGGCGGCCGAGCCTGCGGCGAGGACAGCGGCGGTCGTCAGAGAGGCGATGCTGAACATGATCCTATTTCCATTTTTCCGCCCCTTGTCGTCCGGGGCAGGGAACGGTGACGCTGGATCGGATCGAAACGGCGAAGCTTCCGAGGCCGAAAGACGGCGCATTCATAATTCGGCGTCATGACATTTCGGTCAGGTTGCAGCCGCCAGCCGCGCGTCGGGGCGATGCGGGCGCTTCAACTCCGCCGCCGCACGCTCTAAGTCTGAGGCGGATCACCTACGGAGCGTCCATGCCGGTCGTCGCCTCTTATGTCTATCGTGACGGCCAGCGCGTGCGCGAGGCGCCGCTGACGGCCGAGGGGCTGGCGCTGGCGGGCGACGAGTTCGTCTGGGTCGGTCTGGTCGATCCGACCGACGCCGAGATCGACGTCCTGGTCCAGCGGTTCAAGCTGCATCCCCTGGCGGTCGAGGACGCCCTGGCCGCGCACCAGATGCCCAAGGTCGAGGTCTATGGCCGCGAACTGTTCGTGGTGGCGCGCACGGCGTTGAAGATCGACGACCGCATCGCCTATGGCGAAACCCATGTCTTCGTCGGCGACGACCATGTGGTCAGCATCCGTCACGGCTCGGCGCGGTCGCACAATCTGCTGCGGGCGCAGCTGGAGGCCTCGCCGCTGCAGCTGAAGAAGGGGCCGGATTTCGTCCTGCACGGCATTCTGGACTTCATCGTCGACGCCTACGCCCCCATCGTCGACGACGCCGAGGACAGCGTTCTGGAGATGGAGCAGCGGACGCTGGACGCCTTTCTGTCGCGGGTCGAGATTCGGCGCCTGTTCACCCTGCGCCGTGAACTGTTGAAGTTCCGCCGCATCCTGGGGCCGATGGAGGAGGTGGTCGGGCGGCTGCAGTCGCTGGACATGCCCTGCATCGACCCGGACGTGCGCCTCTATTTCCGCGACGTCGGCGACCATGTGCGCCGCGTCGCCAGCCGGCTGGGCGGGCTGAACGACATTCTGTCGTCGGTGTTCGAGGTCGCCAATCTGCTGGAGCAGCAGCGCCAGGGCGTCATCACCCGCAAGCTGGCCTCCTGGGCCGCGCTGCTGGCGGTGCCGACCGCCATCGCCGGAATCTACGGCATGAATTTCGAGTTCATGCCCGAACTGCACTGGCGCTATGGCTACCTCGCCGCGCTGGCCCTGATGGCGTCCATCTGCACGGGCCTGTTCATCACGTTCAAGAAGACGAAGTGGCTGTAGCCCATAATCGCCGTCATCCTCGGACTTGACCCGAGGATGACGGAGGGGCGACGGCGGCGGCGCGGGCCTTACCCGCTGTTCCTCAAACCCGCCGCCACGCCGTTGATGGCCAAGAGAATGCCTTCGCGGACGCGGGGGTCGTCGTCGCCGGCGCGGCGGCGGCGGATCAGTTCGATCTGGACGTGGTTCAGCGGCTCGACATAGGGCATCCGCAGACGGATCAGCCGGTCCAGCTCGGGCTGGCCGCCCAGCAGCTGATCGTGGCCTGTGATGGCCAGGATGGCGTCGTGGGTACGGTCCCATTCGGCGCGGATCTCGCCATAGATGGAGGCCGCCAGCGAGGCGTCCGGGACCAGGGTGGCGTAGCGCCGGGCGATGGTCATGTCCGACTTGGCCATGACCATCTCCATGTTCTGGACCAGGGTCTTGAAGAAGGGCCAGGCCTCGGCCATCGCCTTCAGCTCGCCCATGTCGCAGCCCTGAACCGCCGAGCCGAAGCCGAACCAGCCGGGCAGCATGACCCGGCTCTGCGACCAGCTGAACACCCAGGGAATGGCGCGCAAATCCTCGATCCGGGTCGAGGCGGTGCGCGACGACGGGCGCGAGCCGATCTTCAGATCGGCGATCTCGGCGATGGGGGTGGCGGCGCGGTAATAGTCGACGAAGCCGTCCGTCTCATAGACCAGCTTGCGATAGGCGGCCATCGACCGGGCCGACAGGTCCGACAGGGTTGCGCCATGTTCGGCGGTGAAGGCGTGGTCCGTCCCCTGGCCCAGCGAGGCCAGGACGGCGCCGCAGGTCAGGGCGTCCAGATTGCGCAGGGCGATTTCCGGCTCGCCGTATTTGTTGGCGATGACTTCGCCCTGTTCGGTGGTGCGGATGCGGCCCTGAACCGTGCCTTCCGGCTGGGCCAGGACGCCGGCGAAGGCCGAGCCGCCGCCGCGACCGACCGTGCCGCCGCGCCCGTGGAACAGTTGCAGCTTCAGGTCATGGTTCTGCGTCACCTCGACCAGGGCGCGCGACGCCTCGTGCAGCTCCCAGCCCGAGGTCAGGTAGGAGCCGTCCTTGTTGGAGTCCGAGTAGCCGATCATCACCTCCTGCACCCCGCGCGCCTTGGCGACGGCGAGGGCGGACGGTTCCTGAAGCAGACGCTCCAGCGTCGGGCGGGCGGCGCGCAGGTCCTCGATGGTCTCGAACAGGGGCGCGGCCTGGATGGGGCAGGCGGCGGGGTCCTCGGGCCGATACAGCCCGACCTCCTTCAACAGCAGATAGACCTCCAGCAGGTCCGAGGCCGCATCGGTCTTGGACACGATATGGGTGCGGATCGCCTGAGGCCCGAAGGCGGCGAGCGCGGTCGCGGCCGCCTGCAGGATGGCGCGCTCCTTCAGGGTTTCCGGCTCGTAGTCGGCATAGGGGCTGAACAGCAGGCGCGACGACGCCAGTTCGTCGGCCAGGACTTTCAGACGCCCCTCCTCGTCCAACGCCAGATAGTCGAGTTCGACGCCGGCGACCTTCAGCAGGTCGGCGACGACGCGCTCATGCACATCGGCGTTCTGGCGCATGTCCAGGGTCGCCATGTGGAAGCCGAACACCTCGACCGCCGTGATCAGGTCGCTGAGCCGGTCGTCGGCGAAGACGCCGCCGTGGTGCGACACCAGGCTGTCGTGCAGGGTCTTCAGATCGGCCTCGAAGGCGTCGGGGCCGGGATAGGGCTCGGCCTCGACGGCGGCGCGGCGCGGCGCGGGGGCGTCGCCCAGCGTCTGGTGCGTGGCGGCCAGGCGCGCATAGACGCCGGTCAGGGCGCGGCGATAGGGTTCGTCCGCCCGGTGGGGCGAGGGGTCGCGCGCGGCGTCGGCCAGGGCCTGAAGCTCGGGCGACACCTGGGCCAGTTCGGCGGCCAGGCTGAGCTCGGCGCCCAGGGCGTGAACCTCGTCCAGATAGAAGGTCAGCACGGCCCGCGCCTGGGTGCGGAAGGCGGCGGCCATGACCGTGGCGTCCACGTTCGGATTGCCGTCGCGGTCGCCCCCGACCCAGGTGCCGACCCGCATGAAGGGTTGAAGGTCCGGCGCGTCCAGCAGACGCCGCCACGCCGCCAACTGCCTGGGCGCGACATGCAGGAAGATGCGGTCCAGGAAGGAGACGACGGTGTCGATCTCGTCCTGCACCACCAGCCCCTGGGTGCGGACCAGGCGGGTGGCCCACAGGATGACGATCTGGCGGCGCAGCGGTTCGGACACGGCGGCCGGGGTGCAGGCGTCGCCGGCCTTGTCGCAGGCGTCCAGTATGTCGGTGATGGCGGCGATCCGGTCGATGACGCTCTTGCGCCGCACCTCCGACGGGTGGGCGGTCAGGACGGGCGAGATCAGCGACTGGTCCAGCAGGGCGCGCACGGCCGCCTGGCCCACGCCCTGATCCGCCAGACGCTTCAGCGCGCCTTCGGGCGTGTCGGGCCGGGCGCCGGCCTCGGCCTGATCCTGCGCGCGCCGGCGGGTCGAGCGGTCCTCGGCGATATTGGCCAGAAGCGAGAACAACGCAAAGCCGTGGGCCAGGCCCGCCGCCTGGTCCACCGTCATTGCGGTCAGCAGCTTCTCCAGCCGCTTGGCCGGATGGGAGGCGGGATCGCGGTGATAGGCGATGGAGGCCTGGCGCACCGCCTCGACGTGATCGAACAGGGCCTGTCCGCCTTCCTGGCGGATGATGTCGCCCAGAATGCCCCCCAGCAGACGGACTTCGTCGCGCAGGGCGTCGTCGGCGGCAGGGCTCATCATTGCTTCAGTCCAGGGCTTTGACGGGGAGATGCGCATGTGACGTATGCCAAACCGCCGCGTCAACGCACGAACCGTGTCAAAGGCCAAAACCGTGCGATCATGGTGAACCGGCCGTTAGGGTTTCTTAACCGGCGCGCGGCGATGATGGGGCGTAGGAGTCCAGATCGGTCCCGCCCGTGCCCATGTTCGCAAAACGCCAGTCCGCCCTCGCCGCCGCCGCCGGAGCCGCTCCGCGCGTCAGGGACGGCGCTGGGCTCAAGCCCGTCGTCGATGCGCTGAGGAAGCCGCCGGTCGCGGCGGGCCTTGCGGGTCTGCTGCTTCTGGGCGCCGGCGCCCTGTTCCTGACCGTGCTGGGCGACCCCAATGCGGGCGCGCCCTCGGCCCATGTGGCGCTGGAGCGCGACAAGCCCGCCCCCGCCGCCCCGGCCCCCAGCGGGTTCGAGGCCTTCTCGATGGGGGCGATGGGGCTTTATCAGAATCTGGCGGGCGGCGGCGATCCGGCGGCGAACGGCGAGGCGGTCATCACCCTGCCGGACGGCGGCAGCGTGTCGGGGTCCGCGCCGCCGGCCTATACGGCGCCGGTCCATGCCGCCTCGCCCTTGGTGAAGGCGCCGATCGCGGGCCTGTCCCAGCCCGGATCGAACGGTCCCCTGCCGATGATCGCGCCGGACGGCCGCGTGCCGGCCCAGGCCTACGCCCGGCCGTTCCGTCCGAACGGCAAGCCGCGCGTGGCCCTGATCGTGGGCGGGTTGGGGCTGAACGCGGTGACGACCCGCGCCGCCATCGAACGTCTGCCGCCCGAGGTGACGCTCAGCTTCGTGCCCTATGCGGACAATCTGCAATCCTGGATCGACCAGGCGCGGGCGCAGGGCCACGAGGTCATGCTGGAAATGCCGATGGAGCCGACCGGCTATCCCGACAACGATCCCGGCCCCTATACACTGCTGGCCGACGGCGGCGCCGACGACGTGGCGGCCAAGATGGATTGGCTGCTGAGCCGCGCGACCGGCTATTTCGGCGTGACCAACTATCTCGGCGACCGTTTCGCAAGCTCCGACACGGGCATGAACGCCTTCCTGACGGTGCTGCGCCAGAAGGGCGTGGCCTTCCTGGACGACGGGTCGTTCCAGCGCCGCCCCGGCGCCTGGTCGCGGGCCAGCGCCGACCGCATCATCGACCGCACCCAGTCCCCCGCCGCCATCATCGCCGCCCTGAACGGGCTGGAGGCCCAGGCCAAGCTGCGCGGCTCGGCCCTGGGAACCGGCTTCAGCTATCCGGTAACGGTCGAGGCCGCCGCCCGCTGGACGGCCGGCCTGGAGCAGCGCGGCCTGCAACTGGCCCCCGCCTCGGCCATGTCGATGCGGCCGGGCCGCTAGTGACCGATCTCTCCGCCTATCGTCCCAATGTCGGGGTCGTGCTGTTCAATCGCGACGGCCGCGTCTGGTATGGCCGTCGCCACGCCACGCCCGGCCCCTATAACTGGCAGTTCCCGCAAGGCGGCGTGGACGAGGGCGAGGATTTGGAGGCGGCGGCGCGGCGCGAGCTGCACGAGGAGACGGGCGTCACCTCGGTCGAGCTGCTGGACCGGACGGCGGACTGGATCCGCTACGACTTTCCGCCCGAGGCGATGAACAACGCCAAGGCCTGGCGCGGCTTCAAGGGCCAGAAGCAGCAGTGGTTCGCCTTCCGCTTCACCGGCGAGGAGACCGAGATCGATCTGGCCGCCGACAAGGACGTGGAGTTCGACGCCTGGCGCTGGGGCGATCTGTCGGAGGCGTGCGACCTGATCGTGCCGTTCAAACGCCCGGCCTATGAACAGGTCGTGGCTGCGTTCAGCCATCTGGCCGCATAAGAAAAAGGGCGGCGCGAACGCCGCCCTCTCCATAGTCGGTCTAAAAGACGGCTCAGGCCGCCTCGGCCTTGCCCTCGATCAGGGGCGAGCCGGCGCCGATCTCGACGCGGCGGGGTTTCAGCGCCTCGGGCAGTTCGCGCTTCAGCGAAATCGACAGCAGGCCGTTGACCAGGTTGGCGTCGGTGACGACGACATAGTCGGCCAGCTGGAACCGGCGCTCGAAGTCGCGCTCGGCCAAGCCGCGATGCAGATAGGTCTTCTGCGGGGCGGCGTCGTCGTTGGCGGTCTTGCGGCCGGTCACGGTCAGCAGGTTCTCCTTCACCTCGATGTTCAGTTCATCGGTGGTGAAGCCCGCGACGGCGATTTCGATGCGATAGGCGTTCTCGCCCGTCGTCTCGATATTGTAGGGGGGATAGCCGCCTTCCGAACTGGTGCGCGAGGCGCTTTCCAGCAGATTGGCCAGACGGTCGAAGCCGACGGCCGAACGGTACAGCGGCGAGAAATCATAGGTACGCATCAGCATCCTCCTGAGGATCAGCAAGGTTGAGCCGCCCGGCGGTTTGGCCCGGACGGTTGGAGATCAGATCGACGACCCGAAACCGGCGCCGTCAGTCTGGAGAGCCCGAAATCGGCGCCCTCGATGGATCAGATGGGAACCCCGAATGCGGCGTCAAGGGGCGGGGGCGACAGGCTGCGACCGATCGTCGGCGTCGCGCCATCGTCATTTGCGTCGGGAGCCGGGCGGCCTATGGAGAAGCCATCTTTAGAGCAGGATCGTCCGCCCATGCGTCTCGCCGCCCTCAGCCTTCTCGCCCTTGCAGCGGCCGCCGCGCCCGTGATGGCCCAGACCGCGCCGCCCGCGTCCCAGACCGAAGGCGCCTGGACGCCGCCGCGTTCGGCCCTGTCCAGCGCCATGCCGACCTTCGCCGAGGACACGGCGCTTCAGACCGCCGTCGCCGCCGAGACCCGGCCCGCCGCCGACCGGGCGCGCGACGTCTATCGTCACCCCTACGAGGCCCTGACCTTCTGGGGGCTGACGCCCGGCATGACGGTGGTGGAGATCGAGCCAGGCGGCGCCAGCTGGTGGCGCCACATCCTGGAGCCCTATGCGGCCGCGACAGGCGGGCGCTATGTCCCGGTCAACAAGCCGCTGGAAAGCATGGGCGTGGCGGACGGCCAGGCCGACTTCGTCCTGGTGGCGCGGGCCTTCCACAACTGGGCGCGCGACGGCCGCACCCAGCCCTATCTGCAGGCCTTCTTCAAGGCGCTGAAGCCCGGCGGCGTCCTGGCCGTCGAACAGCATCGCAGCGCCGAGGGACTGAACGCCGCCGAGGTCGCCTCCACCGGCTATGTGCCCGAAAGCTATGTGATCCACGAGGCGCGCAACGCCGGCTTCGTGCTGGAGGCGCGCAGCGAGCTGAACGCCAATCCCAAGGACGATCACGACCACCCGTTCGGCGTCTGGACCCTGCCGCCCATTCGCCAGTCGGCGGCCCGCAACGATCCGTCCGGCCGGACCCTGACGGCCGAGGAACGCGCCGCCTTAGACGCCGTCGGCGAGAGCGACCGGATGACCCTGCGATTCCGCAAGCCGGAATAGGCCGTTCCGTTTTGACCCGGCCCGCGAACCCGATTAAGCCCGATCCGCCGGGTGTGTCGGGCGCGGGGCCGCACCCTCGCGGGAGTATGGAATGGCGGAAGGTCAGGCGATGGGGCGCGGCGTGTCGCGTCGGTTTCTGCTGGGCGGCGCGACCGCTATGGCGCTGACCGGCATGGCCGCCTGCGGCCGCAAGGACGAGCCAAAGGCGCCCGCCGCGCCGAACGCTCCGCCCGCCCCTTCCGGCCCGCCCGAGGGATCGCTGGACTGGGCGGTCCAGGGATCGTGGCGCTCGGCCCAGGACAAGGCTCGCGACGCCTTCCGCCACCCGATGGAGACGCTGCGCTTCTACGGGCTTCAGCCCAAGATGGCGGTGGTCGAGTTCTGGCCGGGCAGCGGCTGGTACACCGAAATCCTGGCCCCCTATCTGGCCAGGGGCGGCGGCGCCTATGTGGCGGCCCTGTTCCCCGAGGGGCCGACGGCCGATCCGGCCCAGGCGGTCCTGAACGCGGCCTTCCGCACCCGCTTCTCCAGCGACAAGAAACTGTATGGCGAGCCGCAGTTCAGCGTGTTCGGCGCAGCCTCCGGGCCGGTGACGGCGCCCGGCACGGCGGACCTGTGCCTGTTCATGCGCACCCTGCATGGATGGATGGCGGCGGGGATCGCCGAAAAAGCCTTCGCCGACGCCTTCGCGGCGCTGCGGCCCGGCGGCGTCCTGGGGGTCGAACAGCATCGTCTGGCGCCGGCGCAGGATCAGGACCCGGTCGCGGCCAACGGCTATGTCCAGGAAGCCTTCGTGCGCCAGCTGGCCGCCGAGGCGGGCTTCGTCTTCGTCGAGGCGTCCGAGATCAACGCCAATTCCAAGGACACCAAGGATCATCCGTTCGGGGTCGACACCCTGGCGCCGACCCGCCTGACCGCGCCGCGCGGACAACCGGCCGATCCGACCTTCGACCGGACCAAATACGAGGCGATCGGCGAGAGCGATCGCATGACCTTGAAGTTCAGGAAGCCCGAGTGAACCGCGCCCAAGCCTTCGCCGCCAACGCCCCCCTGATGGGGGTGCCCGGCGCCTATCCGCCCCCTGGCGGCAAGGGGGACTGGTTCCGGGGCGCGGGCGGAATGCGCCTGCGCGCCGGCCTGTGGACGCCGTCGCACCTCAGCGCGGACAAGGTGCGCGGAACGGTGGTCCTCAGCCCCGGCCGCACCGAGCCGATCGAGAAATACTACGAGGTCATCGGCAACTTCCTGGCGCGGGGCTGGTGCGTCCTGACCCACGACTGGCGGGGCCAGGGCCTGTCCGCCCGCCTGCTGCCCGACCGTCTGAAGGGCCACGCCCGCGCGGTCGAGGAGTTTCTGGACGACTACAATCGCCTGCTGAACACCTATGAGGACCAGTGTCCCAAGCCGTGGATCATGGTGGGCCATTCGATGGGCGCCTGTCTGAACCTGCTGACGCTGGAAGGCGGCGAGGAGCGGTTCGCGGGCGCGGTCCTGTCCAGCCCCATGCTGCGCATCAAGACCGGCAAGCGGTCGATGTGGTCGGTCAAACTGGTGGTGCGCTGGAACATCCGCCACGGCCAGGCCGGCGACTACATCCTGGGCGACCCGGACGATCCGTTCGACCATAACTTCGCCGAGGACGCCCTGACCTCGGACGCCAGCCGCTACGAGATGTGGCGCCAGCAACTGTTCGCCTGCCCGCACCTGGCCATCGGCGGGCCGACCTACGGCTGGCTGGCCTTTGCGCTGGACGCCGGCGAGCGCGCGCTGAAGCCCAAGGCGCTGAAGGCGGTCAGGGTCCCGGTCGCCATCGTCCAGGCCGACGCCGACGACGTGGTGTGGAAACAGACCACCCGCTGGGCCGCCAAACGCCTGCCGCGCGGCCGCTATGTCGAGGTCGCCGGCGCCAAGCACGAGGTCATCATGGAGGCCGACGATATGCGCGCGGTCTTCCTGAACGAGTTCGACGCCATGGCCGATCTGGTGTCGCCGACGGCGGATGCGGCAGTCGATCCCTCGGCGCGAACCGTGGACGTCACGGCCGAAGAACCGTCCGTGGCCTGACGAACAGCGCCGCCTGGAGCAATCGGCGTGCGAGGTGATGCGGGCCTGAAAGGCGTTCATCACAACGGACACAGCCAGGTCACGACGACCACGGCGAGACCAAACCTGTGTCGGCCCAGGTCTCCACCAGCCATTATCAATCTGCGGCTTCGCCGCCGCAGGTCCTCAATACCTGCCAGACCGGATCACGTCTCCCCTGTGTTCGCCGTGACTTCGCTGTGGCCGTTGTGACGACCCCCTATGCGTTGCAGGCCAACTCGACCGCCGAATGCTCTAGATCGCCGCCCGTTTCAGCGTCACCAGGGCCTGGTCGATCAGGCGGGCGTCGCCGACGGCGAGGATCTGGCCGTTGTCGTCGGGGGCCGCGCCGCGCCAGTTGACGACCTTGCCGCCGGCGGCCTGGATCACGGGGACCAGGGCCGACCAGTCCCAGGGCTTCAGGCTGGTCTCGACGACCATGTCCATCTTGCCGGCCGCCACCATCGCATAGGCATAGGCGTCGCAGCCCAGGCGGGCCAGGCGGGCGGCGGCGCGCACCTGGGTCCAGGCGCCCAGTTCCGCGCCGTTGAAGATGTCGGGGTCGGTGGTGGAGATGACGGCGTCGGTCAGTTTCTCGCACGCCCTGACGGCCAGCGGCGTCTCGGTCTCGCCGCGCAGCAGGCGGGCGCCGGACGGGCCGCCGACGAAAATCTCGTCCAGATAGGGTTGGGCGATGACGCCGACCGAGGGCGTTCCCGCCTGACGCAGCGCGATCAGGGTGGTCCACAGCGGCAGGCCCGAGATGAAGGCGCGGGTGCCGTCGATGGGGTCCAGCACCCAGACCTGTTCCGCCTCGGGACGGTCGGCCCCGTATTCCTCGCCGATGACGCCGTGGTCGGGATAGCGGTCGGCGATCAGGCGACGGATGGCGGCCTCGGCCTGTTTGTCCGCCTCGGTGACGGGATCGAAGCCGGCCGCGCCGCCCTTGTCCTCATGGCCGATGTCCGAGCGGAAAAAGGGCAAGGTGACGCGCGCGGCTTCGCGCGCCAGTTCGATGGCGAAGGCTTCGTATTCGGTCATGCGGCTCCCTTACCGCGCTTTCGCTGGCTTGGGCGCCCCAGATGCGCTTCAGGCCGGGGCGCTGTCGGAATGCAGCGACTTGGCCAGGTCCAGCAGGCGGCGACGGGGGCGCTCGTCCAACTGGTAATAGGCCTGGATCAGGTCCAGCGTCTCCTTGCGCGAGAAGACCTCGCCGCCTTTCAGAGGCGCGGCGTCCTGATCCAGCGCCTCGGCCAGGCCGTCGTAGAAATAGGCGACGGGCGTCTCCAGCGCCTCGGACAGCTGCCACAGGCGGGCGGCCGAGATGCGATTGGCGCCGCATTCGTATTTCTGGATCTGCTGGAAACGGATGCCGACCTGAACGGCCAGCTGCTGCTGGGTCAGGCCCAGCAGACGCCGACGCCGGCGCAGGCGGCGGCCCAGATGCAGGTCGATATCGTCGGCCATGACGTGATCCTCGTCGCGACGTCTGTCCCGATGCGGGACGACACCCCTTCATGGCGGCAATGGTCGTGCCGGTTCGCGCGACAAGCGAAACGTCATTCGTGCAACGCCCGGCGCAACCGGATCGATTGAGGCGCATTTAAAGCGACAGCTTGGCTTTTACAGGAAGGGTTTTCACCATGGGTATTATCGCCTGGATCATCATCGGCATCGTCGCGGGCTGGCTCGCGGAACAGATCATGGGCCGCAACCACGGCCTGCTGACCAATCTGATCGTCGGCATCATCGGCGCCCTGATCGGCGGCTTCGTCGCCGGCGCCCTGGGCATCAGCTGGGGCGGCTGGATCGGTTCGACCATCATCGCCACCATCGGCGCCATCATCCTGCTGTTCCTGCTGGGTCTGGTCAAACGTCGCGCCTGATCGCATCGGCGTCGCATGAAGAAGGGGGCGGCTTGCGAAAGCCGCCCCCTTTTTGCTGCGTCACGAGGCGGACGCGGCGTGATTTCAGACACGAAAAGGGGCGGCCGGGATGGCCCGACCGCCCTTGTTCTCTTGGCCTATCGACCGATCAGTTCGGTTCGGTCGGCGCCGGGGCCGGTTCGGCGGCGTCCGGGGCGGTGGTCGGCGGCGTCGCCGACGGATCGGTCGGCTGCGCAGCCGGATCGGCGGCCGGCGCCGTCGGAGCAGCAGCGGGATCAGCCGCCGGAGCCGGAGCGGCCGGGGCGCCGGGGATGGCAGCGGCGGCGTCGTATTCGGCCTTGGTATAGGCCACGGCCACGCCGCCGTTTTCCTGACGGATGCCGCTCAGCGGCACCGCGCGAAGTTGGCCGTCGGCGCCGCGCACGGTCAGTTCCTGCTTGCCTTCGGCGTTGTTCTGAACGCCTTCCAGCTTGCCGAGCTCGCCGTCAGGCCCGCTGACGGTCATGCCGGGGTTGAGCGAAAGCGACTGTTGCGAAGCGGCGGCCGCGGCGGGCGCCTCTGTCGGAGCGGGTGCGGGCGTTTCTTGCGCCAGGGCGGGCGCGGCGAACATGAAGGCGGCGGCGCTGGCCAGAAGAGCGGTCTTGATGGTCATGGGAAACTGTCCCCTGTTACGCGGGCCCGACGCCCGCACCGCAATATACTCCCCACGTTACGGATTGTTTCATCCGCCCCGAAATGACCTCGCGAACGCCCCGGTTGGACGATTCTTGGTCTATGGTCGGGCGCCCGCGAATCGAAGGCTTTCTGCTTGTCCAACCGCCCCGCGCACACCTCCGGCCTGATCCGCCGTCTTCTGGGCCTGGCCTATGAGCTGACGCCGCTGGTCTTCGCCGTCCTGGCCTTCGGGGCCGGCGCCCTGATGCTGGTCTCGGCCGTCACGCCCGAGTTCGACGACCGCCTGCGCAAGCTGACCGGCGTGGTGTCCCCGATCCTGGTCGACCTGTCGCACTTCGTGGGCAGCATCGCTGGCTTTCTGTTGCTGATGCTGTCGGCGGGCCTGTGGCGGCGGCGACGCGGCGCCTATTGGGCGGCGCTGGCCGTGCTGGGGATCGGGGCGGTGTTCTCGGTGCTGAAGGGTCTGGACTGGCAACAGGCGACCGACCTTCTGATCGTGGCGGCCCTGCTGGCGCCGTGCCGCACCGCCTTCAACCGACGTTCGCGCCTCAGCGAGCCGCTGCGACCCAGCTGGCTGTTGCTGCTGACGGCGGTGGTCATGGCCATGCTGTGGCTGGGCTTCTTCGCCTATCGCGACGTGGATTATAACGACGAGCTGTGGTGGCGTTTCCTCAGCGACCGCCAGGCCTCGGGCTTCCTGCGCGCGGGCCTGGTGCTGGCGATCCTGACGCTGGTGGTGGCCGGCCGGTCGCTGCTCAGCTCGCCCGGCGCCCACAGCCATGGCCCGGCCAAGCCCGCCGACATCGAACGCGCTCGCGCGGCGCTGGCGGCTGCGGATTCGGCGACGCCCGAGGCCTGGCTGGCCATGCTGGGCGACAAGGCGCTGATGTTCAGTCCGTCGGGGGCCAGCTTTTTGGCCTATCGCGTGCGCGGGCGGCGCTGGATCGCCATGGGCGAACCGGCGGGCCTCAGGTCCGAGCGCCGCGAACTGTTGTGGTCTTTCGCCGAGACGGCCGACAGCTACGGCGGGGCGGCGGTCTTCTATTCCGTCAGCGAAGAGGTGCTGGGCGATCTGGCCACCATGGGGCTGGCGGTGCGCAAGGTCGGCGAGACGGCGGTGATCGACACCGCCGCCTTCTCGCTGGAGGGCAAGCCCAAGCAGAATCTGCGCACGGCCATCAACCGGGCGGAACGCGAGGGCGCGACCTTCGAGATGCTGCCGCCCGGATCGGCGCGGCCCATCGCCGACGAGCTGAAGGCGGTGTCCGACGCCTGGCTGGCCATGCACGAGGGGGCGGAGAAGGCCTTCTCCCTGGGTCGGTTCGACGTCGATTATCTGGACCTGACGCCCTTGGCGGTGGTGCGCCAGGGGGGGCGGATCGTGGCCTTCGCCAATCTATTGACGGCGCCGGACGAGGCGGCGGTGGATCTGATGCGCCATCACCCGGAGGCGCCGAACGGGGTGATGGACTATCTGTTCATCCGCTGCGCCCAATGGGCCAGAGATCAGGGCCTGGCCAGTTTCGACCTGGGCATGGCGCCGCTGGCGGGGCTGGAGGATCGGCGGATCGCGCCGGTGTTCGCCCGCGTCGGCGCCCTGGTGTTCGACGAGGGGGGCGCGCTTTACGGCTTCCAGGGTCTGCGCAGCTACAAGGCCAAGTTCGCGCCAGACTGGCGCTCGCGCTTCATCGCCGCGCCCGTCTCCACGCCCCTGCCGCTGGCCCTGCTGGACGTGGCCCTGCTGACCAGCGGGGGATGGCTGGGGATGCTGGGTCTGCGAACCCGACAAGGCGTCGAGCACCGGACAACCAAGCCGAGCCATCCCTGAACCGACGGCCAGGGCGAGCGGATGAACCCCACGACCCAGGAGGCCTCCGTCAAACGCTTCCACGAAGATAGCTAGGACGATGATGTGGAAGGAAGCGCGTTCAAGAACTCCAGCAGCAGCGCGTTCACCGCGTCCGCTCGCTCCTGCTGGATCCAGTGTCCGGTGCCGGGCACGACCACCGACCGGGTCAGCCCTGGAACCCAATCCTTCAGCCCCGCCTCCGCGCTTCCGGCGTAGTGGCGCACCGGATCGTCCTCGCCGACCACGAACAGGGCGGGCGGCGTGATCTTCTGGTCCTGCACGAAGGCCGTCTGCGACCAGTTCAGGTCCAGCGCCCGATACCAGTTCAACGGCCCCGCGAACCCGCCGGCCGAGAAGGCCTGCACATATTCCGCGAAATGGTCCGCGCTCATCCACGGCGGCAGGGTCGCGTCGTTGGCGATGGTGTCGAGCAAGGCCACGCCCTCGGGCATGAAGCCGGTCGATTTCCGCGCCGCCGGCGTCGCCCCGTCATAGGCGTAGAACAGCTTTCTCAGCGTCGTCGCCGGATCGGCCTCCAGCGCCAGGTGCGCGTCCGCCGCCTGGAAGCGCACGATGTAGAGGTCGCCCAGCCCCGCCCGTTTCGTGATGGCCGCCATCGCCGCCGTGGGCGGTCCCTTGGTCCGGCGCGGCTGGAACGGCACAGACAGACCCGCGACGGCGCGAAACACGTCCGGCCGCAGCAGGGCGCAATGCCAGGCGACCGGCGCGCCCCAGTCGTGGCCGACGACGACGCAGGACGTCTGGCCCAGCGCCCGGACCAGATCGACCATGTCGCCGACCAGGTTCAGGATCGAATAGGCCGCCGCGCCTTCGGGTTTGTCGGTTCCGCCATAGCCCCGCATGTCGGGCGCGACGACATGATAGCCCGCTGCGCTCAGCGCCTGGACCTGCGCCCTCCAGCTGATCCCCAGTTCGGGAAAGCCGTGGATCAGCAGGACCAGCGGCGCGTTGTCCTTCTCGAACCCGCCTTCCAGCACCTGTTGGACAAGCCCGTCGGTCTTGATAAGCCGCGTTCGCATTCCAACCCTTCCAGTGGTGGTCTCACCACGCTTCGTTCAGGACGGACATGACCCGCCTCGTCACATTCGCCGACGGTACGACCGTTCCCGCCCTCGGCCAAGGCGCCTGGGAGATCGGCGACGACCCCGCCCGGCGCGATCAGGAGCAACACGCCCTGTCGCGCGGCATCGACCTGGGCATGAGCCTGATCGACACGGCCGAACTGTATGGCGACGGCCGCTCGGAACGGCTGGTGGGCGAGGTGATCGCCGGGCGCCGCGACGAGGTCTTCATCGTCTCCAAGGTGCGGCCCGAGAACGCCTCGGAGATGAAGATGATGCTGGCCTGCGAACGTTCGCTGGAGCGGCTCAAGATCGACCGGCTGGACCTCTATCTGCTGCACTGGGAGGGCAACGTCCCGCTGGAGGAGACGGTGGAGGCGTTTCGCGAGCTGGTGGACGAGGGGATGATCGCCCGCTGGGGCGTGTCCAACCTGGACCTGGATGCGATGGAGCGGCTGATGCAGATCGACGGCGCCGAGGACTGCGCCGTCAACCAGCTGCTCTACAACCTGGGTTCGCGCGGGGTGGAATACGACCTCTTGCCGTGGATGCAGGCGCGCGACATGCCGATGATGGCCTATTCGCCGCTGGGGCGCGGCGGTCTGCTGGAACACCCGCTCATCCTGGACATCGCCAACCGCCATTCGGCCGAGCCGGCCCAGGTGGCCCTGGCCGCCGTCCTGCGCCACGACGGCGTCATCGCCATCCCCAAGGCCGGCAGCGTCGAACACGTCGAGGCCAACGCCGACGCCCTGGACATCCGGTTCGACCCGGAGGACCTGGAACGCCTGGACCAGGCCTTCCCCCCGCCGACCCAGGCCATGCCGCTGGATATCATCTGAGGTATTTCGCCGTCATCCTCGCCCTCGTGGCGAGGATCCATACGCCCGGCGTTTCCCATAGAGTACGCCGTCGTCGAAACCGGGCGTATGGATCCTAGGCACAAGGCCTAGGATGACGATGTAAACAGGGTCAGCCGCCCGCGATCACATCAAGCAGCCGCGCCCGCTCATCCTGCGCATACGGAACGGCCGGCCCCCGCCCCCAGACCGGATCGGGCCACAGATCGTCGTCGCGGCGGCGCCCCACCACATGGACGTGCAGTTGGGCGGTGACATTGCCGATGGCGCCGACGTTCAGCTTTTCGACCGGCCCCAGCCGTTTGGCCAGCACCCCGGCCCGCACCGTCTCCTCCATCAGCATCGCCCGCTGATCCGCGCTCAGATCCTCCAGCTCCACCGCCCCTTCGACGCGCGGGATCAGGATCAGCCAGGGAAACCGTGCATCGTCCTGCAGCCGCACATGGCACAGCGGCCAGTCGGCGGCCGCGACCGATCCGGCCTCGAAGGCCGGCGCGACGGAAAACCCCATCAGTTCAGTCCGTAGATGACGCAGGCGCTGTCGGTCAGGGTCTGCAGCGGCGGTTGCAACGTCAATCGCGCCGCCTCGATGTCAGACTCGCGCAACTCCCTGGGGACTGGCGTGATGTTAACTGGCGGAGGCGGGATAAAGTTCGCACCGCCGGAAGCACGCGATCCCGTCACCACCACCTCGTCCACCGTCGTCTCCTGACCGCTTCCTGCGACGTAGGAGGGCCAGCCCGCCAGCACGTCCGTCTGGCACACCCGGCCCGACGGATCGATGATCCTGACCCGGCCCAGGGCGGCGCCCGCATTCGCCGCCGCCGCCTCGGCCCGGCGCCGCGCATCCTTCATCGCCTCGGCCTGAAGATTGGCCTTCCAGCTGTTTTCGGGGTCCAGGCTGAAGCTGACCTGGCCGATGGAGGTCGGACGCGAGGCGACGATGGTGGCGTAAACCCGCTCGATCAGCGCCACGTCGCGCACGGCGACACGCACGGACGCATCGGCCTGATAGCGGGCGATCCGGTCGGCGCGGGTGTTGTCGCGCATCACCCCGTCGCCATCGCGATACTGGTCATAGATGGGCTGGGTGGTGACGCTGGTCTCGACCCGCACCTTGTCCGCGCCATAGGCCGACAGCGCCTGGCTCAGCGCCCGCACCTGATCGGCGGCGGCGCGCGAGGCCTCCGTCACGCTGCGATCCACCGACTGGAAGCTGGCCGAGACGAAGGCGCGGTTGGCCTGGATCTCGACCCGCACCTGGCCGACCGAGGCGATCACCGGATCGCGCATCCACCAGGGCGCCGGGATATAGCGGTCGCCGATGGTCGCGGGCGGCGTCTGGGCCAGCGCGGGCGCGGCGACCGAGGCCAGCAGCAGGGCGAAAGCGAATGAACGGCGCATCGAAATCCTCCGGTTGTCGCCGGACCTTCGCAAGCCTGACCAAGGCCGTAAAGCGAGGTTCTTGCGACGGGCGCGCCACGGGTCTAGACCGCCCGCACGATTAATCCCCCTTTCGCACACGCAATAAAACGGAGACATCCATGGCTCGCGCGAAGATCGCCCTTATCGGCGCCGGCATGATCGGCGGAACCCTGGCCCACGTGGCCGCGCGCGAAGCCTTGGGCGACGTGATCCTGTTCGACATCGCCGAAGGCACGCCGCAGGGCAAGGCCCTGGACATCGCCGAGGCCTCTGCCGTCTTCGGCCAGGACGTGGCCCTGAAGGGCGCCAACGATTACGCGGACATCGCGGGCGCCGACGTCTGCATCGTCACCGCCGGCGTGCCGCGCAAGCCGGGCATGAGCCGCGACGACCTGATCGGCATCAACCTGAAGGTCATGAAGGCCGTCGGCGAGGGCATCAAGGCCCACGCCCCCAACGCCTTCGTCATCTGCATCACCAACCCGCTCGACGCCATGGTCTGGGCCCTGCAGAAGTTCTCGGGTCTGCCCAAGGAGAAGGTCGTCGGCATGGCCGGCGTTCTGGACTCGGCCCGCTTCGCCTATTTCCTGGCCGAGAAGACCGGCGTCTCGGTTCAGGACATCCACGCCTGGACCCTGGGCGGTCACGGCGACGACATGGTGCCGATGGTGCGCCACTCGACCATTGGCGGCCTGCCGCTGCCGGACGCCGTGGCCGCCGGTTTCCTGAGCCAGGCCGATCTGGACGCCATCGTCGAGCGCACCCGCAAGGGCGGCGGCGAGATCGTGGCCCTCTTGAAGACCGGCTCGGCCTTCTACGCGCCGGCTGAAAGCGCCATCGCCATGGCCAAGTCTTACCTGCTGGACCAGAAGCGCGTCCTGCCCTGCGCCGTCTGGCTGTCGGGCGAATACGGCCTGTCGGACCTCTACGTCGGCGTCCCCGCCCTGATCGGCGCCGGCGGCGTCGAGAAGGTGGTCGAGTTCACCACCAACGACGAAGAAAATGCGATGTTCGAAAAGTCCGTCGCCTCGGTCCAGGGCCTGCTGCAGGCCTGCAAGGACATCGATTCCTCGCTGGCTTAAGGGCCAGCGAGGGCGCTACCGCGCGGCTCACGGAGCCGCGCTGCTTGAGCGCTTTTTTGGTACGGAAGGGCCCGCGGAGCAATCCGCGGCCCTTTTTCGTACCTGCTGCACGTCATCCTAGGCCTTGTGCCTAGCATCCATAAACACCGTCGTTCGGCTTGCGAATTCAGCCATGAAGCACCGGGCGTATGGATCCTAGGCACAAGGCCTAGGATGACGAGGCTTCATTCCGTGATGTCGCGCATGCCTCCGCCATCGCGCCTGGCCGCACCGTCAATCCCGCACGTGCGCCAGCCAGTCCTTGCTCTGCATCTCGTTGAAGCGCGACACGGTGCGCTCGAACTCGAACGCCCCCACCCCTTCGGTATAGAGCGCCTCGGGCCTGGCCGCCGCCAGCACGATCAGCTTGGTCCTGGCCTCGTAGAGCGCGTCCACCAGCGTCACCAGACGCCGCGCCTCATGGTGGTTGGCCGAGCTCAGGATCGGCACGTCCTCCAGGAAGAGGGTGTGGAACCGCTGGGCGATGGCCAGATAGTCCTGCGGCCCCAGCGGCCTGGCGCACAGGTCGTTGAAGGTCGCCCGCGCCATCGAGCCGACGGTCCGCTGCACCACCACGTCGCGCCCCAGCACGGTCAGGTGCGCGGGTTCTTCCGGCTCGCCGCCCTTCAGTTCGCGCCACAGGTCCTCGAACGACGCGCGGTCGTCGGGCGTGTGCCAGACCTGGGCCGAGGTCATCCGGTCCAGCCGCCAGTCCCGCGCCCCTGCCGTCTCCACCACCACGCAACGCTCGCGGATGATGTCGATGAAGGGGGTGAACAGCTGGCGGTTGATGCCGTTCTTGTAGAGGTCTTCCGGCGCGCGGTTCGAGGTGATGGCCAGCACCACCCGGTCCTCGAACAGGGCCTCGAACAACCGCCCCAGGATCATGGCGTCGGCGATGTCGGTGACCTGCAGTTCGTCGAAACACAACAGCCGGGCTTCCGACGCGATCAGTTTGGCGATCGGCGGGATGGGGTCGTCGCCCTTATGAGTGCCGAACACGGCCTTGCGGGTCTTCGCATCCCCCTCGCGCCACTGTTTCACCAGATCGTGGATGCGGGCCATGAAGGCGTGGAAGTGCGCGCGCGTCTTTCGCGGCTCGGGCGTCGCCGAATAGAACAGGTCCATCAGCATCGACTTGCCCCGTCCGGGCGGCCCGTACAGATAGACGCCCCGCACCTCCGGCGCCTTGCCGAACAGGCCGCGTTTGGCCAGATCGACCTCCAGCCGTTCCAGCGCGGTGATGACGTTCTCCTGCGCCGGATCGGGCGTCAAAACGCCCTCTTCCACGCGGATGTCGTAGGCGTTGCGGATGCGGGAGGTCATGGGAGGACTGCTTAAAGCCCAGCAAAGTGAAAAGCGATTGCTTCGCGGCTGCGAACGCCTATTTGCAGTCTCCAACCGCCACACCAAAAAGCGCTCAAGCCGCTCGGCCCCACCGGCCAAGCGTCGGCGCGTCCGAAGGACCAAGCATTATGGGTTATCGCGTCGCCATCGTCGGAGCCACGGGCAATGTGGGCCGCGAAATGCTGAACATCCTCGAGGAGCTGGAATTCCCCGTCGATGAAATCCACGCCATCGCCTCGCGCAAGTCCAAGGGGGTGGAGGTCTCCTTCGGCGACAAGACCATCAAATGCCAGGACATCGAACAGTTCGACTTCTCCAAAGTCGATGTGGTGCTGATGTCCGCAGGCGGCGCGGTGTCCAGGGAATGGTCGGAAAAGATCGGCAAGGCCGGTCCCATCGTCATCGACAACTCCTCGGCCTTCCGCAAGGACGCCGACGTGCCCCTGATCGTGCCCGAGGTGAACCCCGACGCCATCAAGGACGCGACCAAGAAGAACATCATCGCCAACCCCAACTGCTCGACCATCCAGCTGGTGACGGCGCTGAAGCCGCTGCACGATGCGGCCAGGATCAAGCGGGTGGTCGTCTCGACCTATCAGTCGGTCTCCGGCGCCGGCAAGGAAGGCATGGACGAGCTGTGGAACCAGACCAAGGCCATCTACGGCCTGGGCGACGCGCGTCCCAAGAAGTTCCCCAAACAGATCGCCTTCAACGTCATCCCCTACATCGGCGCGTTCCTGGAAGACGGTTCGACCGACGAGGAGCAGAAGATGTCGGACGAGACGCATAAGATGCTGGACCCGAATATCCAGGTCACCGTCACCTGCGTGCGCGTGCCGGTCTTCGTCGGCCACTCCGAGGCCGTGAACGTCCAGTTCGACCGCCCCCTCGCCCCGGACGAAGCCCGCGCCATCCTGCGCGAGGCGCCCGGCGTGCTGGTCATCGATAAGCAGGAGCACGACGGCTATATCACCCCCGTCGACGCGGCCGGCGAACACGCCGTCTATGTGTCGCGCATCCGCAAGGACCCGACCGTCGAGAACGGCCTGAACCTGTGGGTCGTGTCCGACAACCTGCGCAAGGGCGCCGCCCTGAACGCCGTCCAGATCGCCCAGCTTCTGGACGAGACCGGCGTCATCAAGTCGTCGTCGGGATACCGTTCGATCACGGTGTAATCACTCCACCCGTCGTCCTCGGGCCTGACCCGAGGATGACGGCGAGGGCTCAAAGGACGCCGCAATGAGCGCCACGCCATCTCCCAACGACCCCCGCGCGGTCGGCACGGCCGTCGCCTGCTACACCCTGTGGGGTCTGTTGCCGCTGCTGTTCATGGCCATGGCGGCGGCGGGGTTCGGCGCGCCCGAGATCCTGGCCCACCGGGCGGTCTGGTCGGTCTTCGTCGCCGGGGCGGTGCTGCTGATGGCGGGCCAATGGGGCGAGGCGCGTCAGGTGCTGGCCAGCCCGCGCACCCTGGCCTGGCTGGCCCTGTCGGCCCTGCTGATCGGCACGAACTGGAGCCTCTATGTCTTCGCCACCACCCATCACGCGACGCTGGAGGCCAGCCTCGGCTACTATATCAATCCCCTGCTGAACATGGCGGCGGGCGCGGTCCCGTTCCGCGAAAAGATCGACCGCTGGAGCGCCGCCGCCATCGCCTTGGCCGCCGTCGGGGTCGCGGTCCAGACCGTGGCCCTGGGTCATGTGCCGATCATCGGCCTGACGCTGGCGGTCACCTTCTGCGCCTATGCGGTGATCCGAAAGCGCGTCCCGGCCTCGGCCCAGACCGGCCTGTTCGTCGAATGCCTGGTGCTGCTGCCCATCGGGGCCGTCTTCCTGGCCTGGCTGACCACCCATGGTCAGGCCGCCGGCTTCGCCTCGCCCAAGGGCCTGGCCTGGGCGCTGTTCAGCGGCCTGGCCACGGTGGTGCCCCTGGTCCTGTTCGCCTGGTCGGCGCGGCGCCTGCCCCTGTCGACCATCGGCTTCATCCAGTTCCTGGCTCCGACGCTTCAGTTCGCCTGCGGCGTCCTGACGGGCGAGGCGCTGACGCCGCTGCGCATCGTCTCCTTCGTCTTCATCTGGACCGGCGCGGCCGTCTTCGCCCTGGGCGCCCTCAACCGCTCGCGCACCGCACGGCGCGCCGTGGCCCTGTCCGAAACCGTCTAGAGCGCGCCGTACAGCGCCTCCAGCAGGCGCCGCGGCCGGGGGTCGCCGATCAGGTGCGGCGACTGGCGCGTCATCACATAGGCCGCCGACAGCCGCTGCGACGGATCGGCCATGGCCATCGACCCGCCCCAGCCGTAGTGGCCGAACGCCTCGCCCGGCCCGAACACCTTCAGCCCGTCGTTGCGCATCAGCCCCGCCGCCCAGCTGATCGTATAGGGCAGCACCTTGTCCGGCCCGTGGATTCGTTCGCGCGTCAGCTGCTCCAGCGTCCCCGCCGACAGCACCGACCGGCCGTCCAGAGCCCCGCCGTTGGCGACCACGCCCAGCATCCGCGCCAGCCCCAGGGCCGTGCCGTGCAGATTGGCCGAGGGAATCTCCATCTTGCGCCATTCGGTCGAGCCCCGCCCGCCCGGCGCCGAACCGCGATCCAGGAAGGCGGCCTGTTTGATCGGATCGATGACGCCCAGGCTGGGCGCCGCCGTGGGCTTCCTCATCTGGGCTGCGCGCCCGTGTTCGCTCTCGGGCAGGCCGATCCACAGGTCCAGATCGGAGAAGTCCTGACGCAACGCCTGGCCCATGGTCCGCCCGGTCGCCCGGCGATAGACCTCATTGGCCAGATAGCCGACCGTGATCGGGTGATAGCCGGACGCCGTTCCCGGCGCCCACATCGGCGCCTGGGCCGCCAACCGCTCCAGCACGGCCGGCGCATCGAACCAGATCGAAGGCTCCACCGCTTCGGAGAAACCCGGCAGGCCCGCCTGGTGGCTCATCAACTGGGCCACGGTCACGTCCTGTTTGCCCGCCGCCCCGAATGCAGGCCACAGCGAGGCGACCGTCTGGTCGTAATCCACCTGCCCCGCCTCGACCGCGGTCGCCATCAACAGGGCCATCACCGCCTTGCCGGTCGAAAACACCGAGGTCAGGGTCGCGTCCGTGAACGGCGTCGTCTTCGCCGTATCGGCCCAACCACCCCACAGATCGACGACCGCCTCTCCCTCGATCACCACGCTGAACCGCGCCGCCTGTTCGTCCAGCCCCTCGGGCGCATCGGTGAAGTTGGCGGCGAAGGCCTCGCGCACAGCCTCGAAACCGGGCGCGCAGACGCCGTGAATGTCGATGAGATCGGTCATATGTCGGTCTTAGCCGCCAGCCGCCGATCTGTCAGCCGGGCGCAGGCGCGCAGAACCCCGGCCTGTCGCGTTCGGCGCGAAAGACATTGGCGACAAAGGCCGCACGACGGCCATTGGTTCGCTTGACCAGAACAGCGATAAGCGGTCGCTGGGCCTCGCCGGTGCACCATGCGGTGCGGTGGTTGTCATCGCCGACGACGGTCTGGCCCCTGATGAAGACGCCGTGGCGGGTGGTCAGGGCGGCCGCCGCGTCCTGAAGCGCTTGAGGGTCGCCTGCTTCGACGGACGCCGAACAACCGCCGTCAGGCAAGGCCATGACGAAGACGTTGGAGTATGAAGCCAGCCGCCATGCCGCCGTCGCCATGGGCGATCCGGTCGAGGCCGGCGAGACCGGCCGCAGCCAATGATCCAGCGCCAGCGCCTCGATCGACGAGCCATCGCGCACCGCCGTCATGCAGACATCCGAAAAGACAATGCTCATGGCCGCCGTGGGAGAGGTCAAGGCGCTCCAAGGCTCGGGTCGGGTCGGCCGGGTCGCCGACGCCGTGCAACCCCCGACAAGGATGGTCGCCGCACTGATGATGGCGGTCGACTTGTTGGATGACCGCATTGTCGCCCCCTGATCTCGGACTCAAGGTTGCGCGCATACGTCTTCCCGTCAATGCCGCAAAGAAAAGAGGCCCCGCGCCGGAGCACGGGGCCTCAAATCGTTCGACCGTCGAAAGGCTCAGCCCCCGACGACCTCGGTCGCCTGTTCGGCCAGGATGGTCAGGCCTTCGCCGTTGACGTCGGCGAAGCCGCCGTGGACGTCGTATTGGGTCTTGGCCCCGCCGTTATAGACGGTGACCAGGCCTTCGCGCAGGGCGGTCATGAAGGGGGCGTGGTCCGGCAGCACGCCGAAGTCGCCCTCCACGCCCGGTGCATCGACCTGGTCCACGAGACCCGAAAAGACCTCGCGTTCCGGCGAGACGAGGGAGAAGTTCAGTTTGCCAGCCATCAGTCTGATGTTCCGATTTGATAGGTGGCGACGGAAATAGGATAAGTCCCGCCCGTCCCCCATATCGCCATGTAAATCACGCTTTGGGCGACGCTCTTGGTGAAAAGAACACCCTTGCCGTTCACGTCGTTTGAATCGCTATCGAAGGTCCAAGCCTGTGTGGTCCTGGCTTTCGTGATGTAACCATCACCGGCCTCAGGCCCATTCAGGTCGAGTACCGAACAGCTCTCGCTGCCCGGCTGCGAGGCTCGAACCACCATGATCCGAACCGGGTCAATCGGCGTGCCGGACAAGGTATAGGTTCGTGACACTTCGTTGGTTTGAACCGTCGACGCGGCTGACTTGTAGCCCTTCCCATGGAAGAAGCTTGCCTCATCCGACGCGGGCGGAAAACGACCTTCCGCCACGAATGCCTCGCAGGCTCCCGCCATCGCCTCGAAATCTCCACCGACCTGGGCTTGCGCCGACACTGGCGTCGCCAGGGCGAGAAGAACGAGGCTGACGAGAGCCTTGCTCATGATCAGGCGTCCGCCGCCATCTTCTCGGCCTTGGCGACGGCCTCTTCGATGGCGCCGACCATGTAGAAGGCGGCTTCCGGCAGGTGGTCGTATTCACCGGCCACGATGCCCTTGAACGAGCGGATCGTGTCGGCCAGCTCGACGAACTTGCCGGGCGAATTGGTGAACTGTTCGGCCACGAAGAAGGGCTGCGACAGGAAGCGCTGGATCTTGCGGGCGCGCGACACGACCAGCTTGTCCTCTTCCGACAGCTCGTCCATGCCCAGGATGGCGATAATGTCCTTCAGGCCCTTGTACTGCTGCAGCACTTCCTGGACCGAACGGGCGACCTGATAGTGTTCTTCGCCGATGACCAGCGGGTCCATGATCCGCGAGGTCGAATCCAGCGGATCGACGGCGGGGAAGATGGCCTGGGCGGCGATGTCGCGCGACAGCATGGTCGTTGCGTCCAGGTGGGCGAACGAGGCGGCCGGCGCCGGGTCGGTGGGGTCGTCGGCGGGGACGTAGATGGCCTGGACCGAGGTGATCGAGCCCTTCTTGGTCGAGGTGATGCGTTCCTGCAGGTTGCCCATCTCGGTGGCCAGCGTCGGCTGATAGCCCACGGCGGACGGGATGCGGCCCAACAGAGCCGACACTTCCGAACCGGCCTGGGTGAAGCGGAAGATGTTGTCGACGAACAGCAGGACGTCCTTGCCTTCCTCGTCGCGGAAATACTCGGCCTGGGCCAGGCCGGTCAGGGCGACACGGGCGCGGGCGCCGGGCGGTTCGTTCATCTGGCCATAGACCAGGGCGCACTTGGAGCCTTCGGTCGAGCCGTCGTTCTTGGTCGGGTCCACGTTCACGTTGGACTCGATCATCTCGTGATACAGGTCGTTGCCTTCGCGGGTGCGCTCGCCCACGCCGGCCAGGACCGAGTAACCGCCGTAAGCCTTGGCGATGTTGTTGATCAGTTCCTGCATGGTGACGGTCTTGCCGACGCCGGCGCCGCCGAACAGGCCGATCTTGCCGCCCTTGGTGTAGGGGCAGATCAGGTCGATCACCTTGATGCCCGTGACCAGGATTTCCGACGAAGTGGTCTGCTCCTCGAACGAGGGGGCCTCGCGGTGGATCGGGCGGTATTCGGTGGTCTGGATCGGACCGGCTTCGTCGATCGGCTGGCCGACGACGTTCATGATGCGGCCCAGCACGCCCGGTCCGACCGGGGTCTGGATCGAGGAGCCGGTGTCGGTCACGGCCTGGCCGCGCGTCAGGCCTTCGGTCGTGTCCATCGAGATGGTGCGGACCATGTTCTCACCCAGGTGCTGGGCGACTTCCAGAACCAGGGTGAAGGGCTCGCCCGTCTTCTGGTCGATGTTCTGGGTGTGCAGGGCGTTCAGGATCGCCGGCAGGTGGCCGGTGAACTCGACGTCCACGACGGCGCCGATGACCTGGGCGATCTTGCCGGTGGCGGCGGCGTTGACGGGCGCGGCGTCCGGGGCCGCCTTCCTGGCGGCGGGTTTGCGGGCGGCGGGCTTCTTGGGGGCGACGGTGTCGGTCATGGCTGGGGTCCGTGTCGGAATGTCTGTGCGTTCGGGATCAGAGGGCTTCGGCGCCGGCGATGATCTCGATCAGCTCGGTGGTGATCTGGGCTTGGCGCTTGCGGTTGTACTGCAGCGTCAGGGCGTTGATGAGGTCGCCGGCGTTGCGCGTGGCGTTGTCCATCGCCGCCATCTGCGACCCGAAGAAGCCCGCCTGGTTCTCGTACAGAGCGGCCAGGATCTGGGTCGTCAGGTTGCGCGGAAGCAGGGTTTCCAGGATTTCCTCTTCCGAGGGCTCGTACTCGTAAACCGCGCCGTTCAGGTCGATCGGCTGGGCGTCGCCCTCCACCACGGCCGGGATCAGCTGCTTGCCGGTCGGGACCTGCTGGATCACCGACTTGAACTGGCTGTAGAACAGGGTGACCACGTCGGCCTGGCCGTCCTCGAACGCCGTGGCGATCATTTCGGCGACCGGCTGGGCCGAAGGCAGGCCGATGGTCTTGTGTTCCGACAGTTCGAAGGTGTGGATCACCTTGTCGCCATACAGGCGCGACAGCTGGTCCCGCGACTTCTTGCCGACGGCGATGATCTTCACATCCTTGCCGTTGGCGATCAGGCTGTTGATCCGCTCGCGCGCGGCGCGGATGACGTTGGTCGAGAAGCCGCCCGCCAGACCCTTGTCCGCCGTGGCGACCACGATCAGGTGACGCTGGTCGCCGCCCGTGCCGGCCAGCAAGCGCGGCGCGTCGGCGCCGGACACGCCGGCGGCCAGGTTGGCGATGACCGAGGCCATCTTCTGCGCATAGGGCCGGGCGCTCTCGGCCTGATCCTGGGCGCGTTTCAGCTTGGCCGCGGCGACCATCTGCATGGCTTTCGTGATCTTCTGCGTGGCTTTCACGGTTCCGATCCGATTGCGCATTTCCTTTAGGCTGGCCATCCGGCGCTACTCTCTCAGCTTATCCGGTCGAACTCAGGCGAAGGTCTTCACGAAGGCGGCCAGGATGTCCTTCAGCTCGGCTTCCAGCTCGGGCGTTAGGTCCTTCTTGGCGCGAATGCCTTCCAGCAGACCGGCGTGGTTCGCATGGATGCGGGCCAGCAGCTCCTTCTCGAAGCGACCGACGTCGCCGACCGCGATGCCGTCGATATAGCCGCGCGTGCCGGCGTAGACCGAGACGACCTGCTCCTCCATCGCCAGCGGCGAATATTGCGGCTGCTTCAGCAGCTCGGTCAGGCGGGCGCCGCGCGCCAGCAGCTTCTGGGTCGAGGCGTCCAGGTCCGAGCCGAACTTGGCGAAGGCGGCCATTTCCCGGTACTGGGCCAGTTCGCCCTTGATGGTGCCGGCGACCTTCTTCATCGCCTTGGTCTGGGCCGACGAACCCACGCGCGACACCGAGATGCCGACGTTCACGGCCGGACGGATGCCCTGATAGAACAGGTCCGATTCCAGGAAGATCTGGCCGTCGGTGATCGAGATCACATTGGTCGGGATATAGGCCGAAACGTCGTTCGCCTGGGTTTCGATGATCGGCAGGGCGGTCAGCGAGCCCGAGCCGTAGTCTTCGTTCAGCTTGGCCGAACGTTCCAGCAGGCGGCTGTGCAGATAGAAGACGTCGCCCGGATAGGCTTCACGGCCGGGCGGACGGCGCAGCAGCAGCGACATCTGGCGATAGGCGACGGCCTGTTTGGACAGATCGTCATAGACGATCAGGGCGTGCATGCCGTTGTCGCGGAAGAACTCGCCCATGGCGGTGCCGGCGAACGGGGCCAGGAACTGCAGCGGAGCCGGCTCGGACGCCGTGGCGGCGACGACGATGGTGTATTCCAGGGCGCCGGACTCTTCGAGGGTCTTGACGATCTGGGCCACGGTCGAGCGCTTCTGGCCGATGGCGACGTAGATGCAGTAGAGCTTGGCGCTCTCGTTGTCGGTCTTGTTGACGTTCTTCTGGTTCAGGATGGTGTCGACGGCGACGGCCGTCTTGCCGACCTGACGGTCGCCGATGATCAGCTCGCGCTGGCCGCGACCGACGGGGATCAGGGTGTCGATGGCCTTCAGGCCGGTCTGCATCGGCTCGTGCACCGACTTGCGCGGGATGATGCCCGGCGCCTTGACGTCGACGCGGCGGCGCTCGGTGAACTGGATGGGGCCCTTGCCGTCGATCGGCTCGCCCAGCGGGTTGACGACGCGGCCCAAGAGGCCCTTGCCGACCGGCACGTCCACGATCTCGCCCAGGCGGCGCACGTCGTCGCCCTCGGCGATGGCGGCGTCGGCGCCGAAGATCACGGCGCCCACATTGTCGCGTTCCAGGTTCAGGGCCATGCCCTTCACGCCGGCCTTGGTGAACTCGACCATTTCGCCGGCCTGGACATTGTCCAGACCGTGGATGCGGGCGATGCCGTCGCCGACGGACAGCACGCTGCCGACGTCGGAAACGTCGGCTTCGACGCCGAAGTTGGCGATCTGCGACTTCAGGATGGCCGAGATTTCAGCGGCGCGGATGTCCATGGGATCTCTCTGTCTAGGTCTTCTTCGGGGCGAGCCGAGCGGGCGCGCTGCAGTCTTTGGGGCTCAGAGCGCTCAGGCGCGCTTGAGGGCGAACTTCATCTGGTCGAGCTTGGTCTTCAGCGAGGCGTCGAACAGCTTGGACCCCACCTTGACCTTCAGGCCGCCCAGGATCGACGGGTCGACCCGCGTGGTCAGCTCCGGCGCCTTGCCCAGGCTGGCGTTCAGGGCGGTCTTGATGGCGGCCAGTTGCTTGGCGTCCAGCGGCTGGGCCGACACCACCTCGGCGGCGACGATCCCGGCGTGTTTGGCGTAAAGGCGCTCGAAACCGGCGACCACGGCGCCCAGGTCCCTGGCGCGGCCGTTCTGGGCCAGCAGACCCAGGAAGTTGATGGTGTTCTTCTCGAACTTCGCCTGGGTCGCCACGGCGACCAGACCCTTGGCCTGATCGGCGGTCGAAATGACGGGCGACGTCGCCAGGCGGCGCAGGTCGGCGCTCTCGGTCCAGGCGGTCTTCAGCGAGACGACATCGGCCCGAACGGCGTCCAGGCGGCCGGTTTCCAGCGCCAGGTCAAACAGCGCCTGTGCATAGCGATCGCCGACTTCCGTCGTTCTGAAATCATCAGCCACTGATTAGGGTCCGAGGTCGTTGTGTCAGGGTCGCGACCGAATGCGAAGGTTCACAACGGTCAAAAGCTTGAAATGCTTAGGGAAAGCACGACAGAGGCCGTATCCGTGAACACGCCCCCTTCAAGCCGGGCGCCTGATAGCACGGGGTTTCGCCAGTCGCAACATTCCGTGAAGGCGCGTCGATGCCGCAGGGGGCCTGCGATGCGGCGAAAGCCCCTCCGTCTCTCCGCTGCGCTTCGAGCCACCTCCGCTCCGCAGGGAGGAGACTATGCCCCGACCCCCGGGGGTGCGACCATGACGCCGCACCCGTCCGCTTGATCGGAACCGGCGTCGGCCCTAGCGCTTTCCGCTCAAGCTTTTGTCCCCTTCAGGAACCCCGATGCTCGACAGCATAACCCCGCTTCTCTCCGATCCGGCCGCCTGGGCCGCATTGGTGACCCTCATCGTGATGGAGGTGGTGCTCGGGATCGACAACCTGATCTTCATCTCCATCCTGTCCAACAAACTGCCCGAGCATCAGCGCTCCAAGGTGCGGCGCATCGGCATCGGCCTGGCCCTGGTCATGCGTCTGGCCCTGCTGTCGATCATCGCCTGGCTGGTGGGCCTGGTTCAGCCGGTCTTCACCGTCATGGGCAACGAATTCTCGTGGAAGGACCTGATCCTGATCGCGGGCGGCCTGTTCCTGGTGTGGAAGGCGACCAAGGAAATCCACCACACGGTGGACCCCACGCCCAGCGAAGCCGTCCTGGACAAGAAGGACGTCATGATCACCAACGCGGGCGCCGCGATCTTCCAGATCATCCTTCTGGACATCGTCTTCTCGATCGACTCGATCCTGACCGCCGTGGGCATGACCGAACATCTGCCGATCATGGTGATCGCCGTCCTGGTGGCCGTGACGGTGATGCTGCTGGCCGCCGATCCCCTGGCCAACTTCATCAACAAGAACCCCAGCGTGGTCATGCTGGCGCTGGGCTTCCTTCTGATGATCGGCATGGTCTTGATCGCCGACGGCTTCGGCTATCATGTGCCCAAGGGCTACATCTATGCGGCCATGGCCTTCTCGGCCGGGGTGGAGGCGTTGAACATGCTGGGTCGCCGGTCCGCGTCCAAGAAGGAAAAGGCCGAACTGGCCCGCAGCGAGGCGAACGCCGCCGAGGCCCGCGCCCAGAAGGCCGAGGCCGAAGCCGCCGCCGAGCAGGGCTGAGGATCATGATCCGTCCGTCGTCCCGCCTCGCCGGTCTTTTCGCCGGCCTGCTGCTGGCGGCGGGCGGTCTGTCCGGTCCCGCCGCCGCCGAGGTTCCGGTCCAGCCCTACGAGGTCGTGCGCGCCTATCCGCACGACCGCACGGCCTTCACCGAGGGCCTCTTTTTCCACGACGGCGCTCTTTACGAGAGCACCGGCCTGTATCCATCCTTCATCCGCAAGGTGGACCTGGAAACGGGTGCGGTGCAGCGCCAGCGCGACCTGCCGACCATCTATTTCGGCGAAGGCATGACCACGCTGAACGGCAAGCTCTACAGCCTGACCTGGCGCAACCACATCGGCTTCATCTGGACGTTGGACGACTTCTCGCCGCTGGGCGGCTTCTCCTATCCGGGCGAGGGCTGGGCCCTGACCACCGACGGACGGCGGCTGATCATGAGCGACGGCACCGACCAGCTGCGCTTCCTCGATCCCGAGACCCTGGCCGAGACCGGCCGCGTCTCCGTCACCGCCGACGGCCGGCCGCTGGACCAGATCAACGAGCTGGAATGGATCGACGGCGAGGTCTTCGCCAACATCTGGCAGGACAGCCGCATCGCCCGCATCGATCCCGAGACCGGCGTGGTCAAGGCCTTCATCGACCTCGCCGCCCTGGTCCCCAAGGACGCCGGCCTGGACCCCAACGATGACGTCGCCAACGGCATCGCCTGGGACGCCGCCGGCAAACGCCTGTTCGTCACCGGCAAACGCTGGCCGCAGTTGTTCGAGATCAGGCTGAAATAGTCTTTTCGTCATTCCGGGGCGTCCGCAGGACGAACCTGGAACCCAGGGGATCAGCGCCAGCCATATAGGCCGCCGCCCTGGATTCCGGGTTCCTCGCTTCCGCTCAGCCCCGGAATGACGATGGGAAGCGGATCTCGCTCACCCCCGCAGGTCGAACCGATCCAGCTCCATCACCTTGGTCCAGGCCGCCACGAAGTCGGTCGTGAACCTGGCCTGGGCGTCCGCCCCGGCATAGACCTCGGCCAGGGCGCGCAGCACGGCGTTGGAGCCGAACACCAGATCGACCCGCGTGCCGGTCCATTTCGCCTCGCCCGTGCGCCGGTCGCGGCCCTCGAACACATCCTTGGCGTCCGAGGTCACCGTCCACTTCACGTCCATGTCCAGCAGATTGACGAAGACGTCGTTCGACAACGCCCCCGGCCGGTCGGTCAGCACGCCGTGCGTCGCCCCGCCGACATTGATGTTGATGGCGCGCAGGCCCCCGATCAGCACCGTCATCTCCGGCGCCGTCAGGGTCAGGCGCTGGGCCTGGTCGATCAGCAGGGCCTCGGCCGGCACGCTGTAACGCGCCTTCTGATAGTTCCTGAACCCATCGGCGACCGGCTCCAGATAGCCGAAGGATTCGACGTCGGTCTGCGCCTGGCTGGCGTCGGCGCGTCCGGGATGGAACGGCACGGCCACATCCTGCCCCGCCGCCTTGGCCGCCTGTTCGACGCCGAGATTGCCGGCCAGCACGATCAGGTCGGCCAACGACACGGCCTTGCCGCCCGTCTGGTCCTGGTTGAAGGCGAACCGCACCCGCTCCAGCGTCTTCAGCACCCTGTCCAGCCGTTCGGGCTGATTGACGGCCCAGTCCTTTTGCGGGGCCAGGCGGATGCGCGCGCCGTTCGCCCCGCCGCGCTTGTCCCCGCCCCGGAAGGTCGAGGCCGAGGCCCAGGCGGTCGCCACCAGTTCGGCCGGGCTCAGGTCGGTCTCGGCGATCCGCGCCTTCAGATCGGCCGCGTCCGCCGCATCGATCAGCGGATGATCCACGGCCGGGATCGGGTCCTGCCAGATCAGCTCCTCGCGCGGGATTTCAGGCCCCATGTAACGCGAGCGCGGCCCCAGGTCGCGGTGCGTCAGCTTGAACCAGGCCCGCGCGAAAGCCTCGGCGAACGCTTGGGGATTGTGCAGGAATCGACGGGAGATCCTTTCGTATTCGGGGTCGAACCGCAGCGACAGATCGGTCGTCAGCATGGTCGGACGCTTCTTCCTGGACGGATCGTGGGCGTCGGGAATGATCTCGCCCGCATCCTTGGCCACCCACTGGTGCGCCCCGGCCGGCGACTTCTCCAGCTCCCATTCGAAGCCGAACAGGTTCTCGAAGAAGAAGTTGCTCCACTGGGCCGGCGTCTGGGTCCAGGTGACTTCCAGCCCGCTGGTGATGGCGTCGCCGCCGTGACCGCTGCCGAAGCTGGAGGTCCAGCCCAACCCTTGCGCCTCCAGACCGTCCGCCTCCGGTTCGGGTCCGACATGATCGGCCGGCCCGGCGCCGTGCGTCTTGCCGAAGGTATGGCCGCCGGCGATCAGGGCCACCGTCTCCTCGTCGTCCATGGCCATCCGCGCGAAGGTGTCGCGGATGTCGTGCGCCGCCGCCAGCGGATCGGGATTGCCGTCCGGCCCTTCCGGGTTGACGTAGATCAGCCCCATCTGCACCGCCGCCAGCGGGTTCTCCAGATCGCGCGAATGCTCATGGCCGTCCGCGTCGTCGTCCGAGACCAGCACGGCCTCGTCGGCGGGCTTCTCCACCCCGTGCGAGCCGTGGGCGTAGCGCAGGTCGCCGCCCAGCCAGGTGCTCTCGCGCCCCCAATAGACGTCCTGATCCGGCTCCCAGACATCCTCGCGCCCGCCGGCGAAGCCGAAGGTGCGGAAACCCATGGTCTCCAGCGCCACGTTTCCGGTCAGGATCAGCAGGTCCGCCCAGGAGATGGCCTGGCCGTATTTCTGCTTGATCGGCCACAGCAGGCGGCGCGACTTGTCGATATTGACGTTGTCGGGCCAGGAGTTCAGCGGCGCGAACCGCTGCTGGCCCCGACCGCCGCCGCCCCGCCCGTCGCCGACGCGATAGGTGCCGGCGCTGTGCCAGGCCATGCGGATGAACTGCGGCCCGTAATGACCGAAGTCGGCGGGCCACCAGTCCTGCGACTCCGTCATCAACTTGCGCAGGTCCGCCTTCAGCGCCTCATAGTCCAGCGTCTTGAACGCCTCGGCATAGCTGAAATCCTGCCCCAGCGGGTTGGACCGCGACGAATGCTG
The DNA here is from genome assembly GCF_002434505.1 of Brevundimonas sp. UBA6550. Taxonomy (GTDB): domain Bacteria; phylum Pseudomonadota; class Alphaproteobacteria; order Caulobacterales; family Caulobacteraceae; genus Brevundimonas. The sequence goes on along the minus strand of NZ_DJKE01000006.1, from coordinate 114,647 downwards.
GTTCAGCAGATCCGTGCGCAGCTGGCCCGGCCACCAGTCGCGGTTCTGCGTCCCGCCGCCCGCGACGGATTCTGTCGTGCGGCCCGAGAAGGGGCATTTGGCTTCGTCGCTCATGGTTGTCTCTCCCGAGTGGACGGGACGGCGGCGCGGCGTTGCGCGGCATTGCCCCTGGTGATCACAGGGGCATTTGGCGTCAGGCCGACAGATAGATCAAATCGATTATCTTTGATTTCCGCATAGACTGACCCTATGTCGCACCCATGCTCCCCACCTTGCGACAGCTTCAGTATCTCAAGCTTCTGGCCGAACACGGAAGTTTCTCGCGCGCCGCCGAGGCCGCCCACGTCAGCCAGCCCGCCCTCAGCGCCGGGGTGCAGGAGCTGGAGCGCATCCTGGGCGCGCCGGTGGTCGAACGGGCGCGCGGCGCCGTCATCATGACCGCCGTGGGCGCCGAGGCCGTGCGCCGGGCCGAGGACGTGCTGGCCCGCACCGAGGATCTGGTCGAGGCGGCCAAGAACGCCGGCCGCCTGCTGTCCGGCCGCTTCCGCCTGGGCGTCATCCCGACCGTCGCCCCCTTCCTGCTGCCCGCCAAACTGCCGTCAGTGAAGGCCGCCTATCCCAGCCTGAAGCTGTTCATCCGCGAGGATCTGACGCCCCGCCTGATCGCCGCCCTGAAGGCGGGCCAGATCGACGCCGCCGTCATCGCCCTGCCCTATGACGCGCCCGGCATCGCCCACGCCCGCATCGGCGACGACGAGATCATGGCTGCCGCCCCCCACGACCACGCCCTGGCCGCGCCCGGTCCCATCCGCCCCGGCGCGTTGCGGGCCGAGGACCTGATCCTGCTGGAGGACGGCCATTGCCTGCGCGACCATGCGCTGGCGGCGCTGGACATCGAGGCCCCGCGCGGCGACGACGTCTTCGCCGCCACCAGCCTGCACACCCTGGTCCAGATGGTCGGCTCGGGGCTCGGCGTCTCGTTCCTGCCCAGGATGGCGGTGCAGGCGGGTCTGGCCGACAACCCGTCCGTCGCCATTCGCGCCTTCGAGAACCAGGCCGACGGCGCCCCGCCCCACCGCGAGATCGTGGTCGCCTGGCGCGCCGGCTCCAGCCGCGCCGCTGAGGCCCGGCTGCTGGCCGAGGCCCTGACGCTGGATTGATCGGTTGACCTGGGCGCCGAACAGGCCGCTTGGGAGGGCATGGCAACCGAAACCGTCTATATCGTCCAGACCTACGTTCAGGGCCGTGGCAAGGCCCTTCGCGCCGAGCCCCAGGTCGGCTGCAAGGATGCGGAGGAAGCGCGCCGCAAGGCCGAGCGCCTGGCGCCCTTGCGTCTGGGCGTCGTCGCCTTCGCCGTCTCGGCCGACACCGAGATGGGCGACTATGACGAGGAGCCCACCATCCTCTTCAAGTCCGGCCAGCTGCCGCCGCCGTTCAGCGACGCGGACTGAGGTCGGCGGGGCAACCGCCCCGTCCAGCAGGCGTTGGCTTCCCGACAACGGATCGACGCCGCCCCGGGCGTCCGACCGAAGCTTCAGGACGCCCCATGGCCTACCGCACCCTCAATCCCTTCACCGAACAGACGCTGCAGGAATACCCCGAACACACCGAAGAGGCCGTCGAGGCCGCCCTGGCCCAGGCCCACGCGGTCTTCCGTTCCGACTGGTCGCAGGGCGACATCCAGCCGCGTCTGGCCGTGCTTCAGGCCCTGTCGAAACTGCTGACCGACAACCGCGACAGCCTGGCCCGCACCATCGCCGAGGAGATGGGCAAGCCCCTGGCCCAGGGTCAGGGCGAGATCGACCTGTGCGCCGGCATCGCCGCCTACTATGCCGAAAAGGCCGCCGACTTCCTCAAGCCCCAGAAGATCGACAGCGAGCTGGGCGAGGCGTGGGTCGAGTTCCATCCCGTCGGCGTCCTGCTGGCCGTCGAGCCGTGGAACTTCCCCATCTATCAGCTGATCCGCGTCGTCGCCCCCGCCATCGCGGTCGGCAATCCGGTCCTCTACAAGCACGCGGGCATCGTGCCCCGCTGCGCCGCCCGTTTCGCCGAACTGGTGCGCGAGGCCGGCGCGCCCCAGGGCTTCGTCGCCAACCTCTACATCTCCTCGGACAAGGTCGCCGAGCTGATTGGCGACGACCGGATCCAGGGCGTGGCCCTGACCGGATCGGAAGGCGCCGGCTCCAAGGTCTCGGCCCGCGCGTCGGAGATGCTGAAGAAGTCCACGCTGGAGCTGGGCGGCAGCGACGTCTTCGTGGTGCTGGACGACGCCGACATCGAAAAGGCCGTCGCGGCGGGCGTCGAGGGGCGGCTGTCCAACGCGGGCCAGGTCTGCACCGGCTCCAAGCGGTTCATCGTCCAGAAGTCGGTCGCCGACGCCTTCACCACCGGCTTCGTCGAGGGCATGAAGGGCGCCGTCATGGGCGATCCGCTGGACGAGGCCACGGTCCTGGGTCCGCTGTCGTCCGAGGATGCGCTGAAGACCCTGACCGAACAGGTCGAGGCGGCGGTCAGGAACGGCGCCAAGGTCGCGACCGGCGGCAAGCCCGCCGACCGGACCGGCTTCTTCTACGAGCCCACCGTCCTGACCGACGTGGCCCGCGACAACCCGGCCTTCTACCAGGAGTTCTTCGGCCCCGTGGCCCAGGTCTTCGTGGTCGAGGACGACGATGCGGTGGTGGACCTGGCCAACGATTCCCACTTCGGTCTAGGCGGCTCCATCTTCGCCGGCGACACGGCTCGCGCCCGCAAGCTGGCGTCGCGGATCGAGACCGGCATGGTCTTCATCAACACCACCACGACCTCCATGCCCGAACTGCCGTTCGGCGGCGTCAAACGCTCGGGCTTCGGCCGCGAGCTGGGCGACGTCGGCATCAAGGAGTTTCTGAACCGCAAACTGGTGGTCGTCAGCGCCGACTGATCCTGCCGCTTGTCGGCAAAGCTAATGGGCCGGCGGATAGCTCCGCCGGCTCTTTTGCCTTGCACGATTGGCGGCCGCATGCGGCGGTAGCCCGTCAAGTGGGAGAGAGAAACAATGAAATTAGGCGATCTGATCGATGAAACCCTAAGCGAAATCGCTAGAGGGGTCCGTGCAGCCAAGGAACGATCATGGGAGGTTCTCGCAATCGCCCCCGGCCGCATCAATGGGCAACTAACTACAGAGATCACCTACATCGATTTCGACGTTTCGCTCGTCGTCTCCGACGGGGGAGAGCTCACTTCGTCTAAGGATGGTCGCTTAGGAGGAGGTCTAACGGTAGCGTCTATTGTGAAATTCGACGGTTCGGGCGGTTCTAGCGAGGCCGCCAAAAGCAGCAGTTCGTCGCAGTTGACACACCGCGTGTCCTTCAAAGTGCCCGTCTGCATGGGCGCTACCTTCAACGCCAAGTAAAAAAGGCCGGCGGATCGCTCCGCCGGCCCTTTCTCTTTAATTCAGCGAACCGCGACCTATTCGGCGGCGATCGGCGCCTCGGTTTCCGGGCCGCGCGCCAGGTTGCGCAGGACGTAGGGCATGACGCCGCCGGCCAGCAGATAGTCCAGCTCGGTCTGGTTATCGATGCGGCAGCGAACCGGGAAGCGCGCCATCTTGCCGTCCGACGGACGGAACAGCTCGACCCACAGATCCTGACGCGGCTTCAGCTTGCCGACATTGGCGTCGGTCAGGCCGCGGATGGTGACGATCTCCTCGCCCGTCAGCCCCAGCTTCTGCCAGCCGTCCTGCTTGAACTGCAGCGGCACCACGCCCATGCCGACCAGGTTCGAACGGTGGATGCGCTCGAAGCTTTCGGCGATGACGGCGCGAACGCCCAGCAGGCGCGTGCCCTTGGCCGCCCAGTCGCGCGACGAGCCGGTGCCGTATTCCTTGCCGGCGAAGACGACCAGCGGACGGCCTTCCGACTGGTAACGCATGGCCGCGTCATAGATCGACATGGTGTCGTTCGACGGGAAGTGTTTGGTCACGCCGCCTTCGATCTCGGGCGTAATGCGGTTCTTGATGCGGATATTGGCGAAGGTGCCGCGCATCATGACTTCGTGGTTGCCGCGACGGGCGCCGTAGCTGTTGAACTCGGCCGCCTCGACGCCGTGGTTGGTCAGATAGACGCCGGCGGGGGAGGTCTTCTTGATCGAACCGGCCGGGCTGATGTGGTCGGTGGTGATCGAGTCGCCAAAGATGGCCAGGACGCGCGCTTCCACGATGTCCTGAACCGGGGTCAGCTCCATCGACAGGCCGTCGAAATAGGGCGGGTTGGCGACATAGGTCGAGGCGTCGTCCCACTCATAGGTCTGGCCGCCGGTGACCTTGATGGCCTGCCAGTGCTTGTCGCCCTTGAACACGTCCTTGTAGCGTTTGGCGAACATGGCCGGGGTGACGGACTTGCGCTGGATGTCCGAGATTTCCTGCGCGGTCGGCCAGACGTCCTTCAGGAAGACGTCATTGCCCTTCTTGTCCTGACCGATCGGGTCCTTGGTGATGTCGATCCGCATCGAACCGGCGATGGCGTAGGCCACCACCAGCGGCGGCGAGGCCAGATAGTTGGCCTGGACGTCCGGGTTCACGCGACCTTCGAAGTTACGGTTGCCCGACAGGACGCTGGTCGCGACCAGGGCGTTGTCGTTGATCGCCTTGGAGATCGCCGGGTCCAGCGGGCCCGAGTTGCCGATGCAGGTGGTGCAGCCATAGCCGACCAGGTTGAAGCCCAGAGCATCCAGGTCCTTTTGCAGGCCGGCGTCGGTCAGATAGTCGGTGACGACCTGCGATCCCGGCGCCAGCGAGGTCTTGACCCACGGCTTGGCCTTCAGACCCAGCGCATTGGCCTTGCGCGCCACCAGGCCGGCGGCGATCAGCACCGACGGGTTGGAGGTGTTGGTGCAGGAGGTGATGGCCGCGATGACCACGTCGCCGTCGCCGACGGTGAACTTCTGGCCTTCCACCTCGGCGCGCGGGGCGTCGGACGGGCGGCTGAAGACGTCGGTCAGGGCGGTTTCGAAGGCCGGGGCGGCGGTGGTCAGTTCGACGCGGTCCTGCGGACGCTTCGGACCCGCCAGCGACGGCACGACGGTCGAGATGTCCAGTTCCAGCACGTCGGAGAAGACCGGGTCTTCCGACGTCTCGTCGATCCACAGGCCTTGCGCCTTGGCGTAGGCTTCGACCAGGGCGACGCGCGCCTTGTCGCGGCCCGTGGCGGTCAGATAGCCGATGGTGGCGGCCGAGACGGGGAAGAAGCCGCAGGTGGCGCCGTATTCCGGGGCCATGTTGGCGATGGTCGCCTGGTCCTCGATCGTCATGTTCGGCAGGGCGTCGCCGAAGAATTCGACGAACTTGCCGACCACGCCCTTCTTGCGCAGCATCTGGGTGACGGTCAGCACCAGGTCGGTCGCCGTCGTGCCTTCGGGCATCGAACCCGTCAGCTTGAAGCCGATGACTTCGGGGATCAGCATCGGGATCGGCTGGCCCAGCATGGCGGCCTCGGCCTCGATGCCGCCGACGCCCCAGCCCAGCACGGCCAGGCCGTTGATCATGGTGGTGTGGCTGTCGGTGCCGACGACGGTGTCGGGATAGGCGACGGTCTTCTTGCCTTCGTCCAGGGTCCAGACGGTCTGGGCCAGGTTCTCCAGGTTCACCTGGTGGCAGATGCCGGTGCCGGGCGGCACGACGCGGAAGTTGTTGAAGGCCGACGAGCCCCAGCGCAGGAAGTTGTAACGCTCGATGTTGCGCTCATATTCGCGCTCGACGTTCTGGCCGAAGGCCTTGGACGTGCCGAAGTTGTCGACCATGACCGAGTGGTCGATGACCAGATCGACCGGCACCAGCGGGTTGATCTTGGCGGCGTCGGCGCCCAGGGCGCTCATGGCGTCGCGCATGGCGGCCAGGTCGACCACGGCGGGCACGCCGGTGAAGTCCTGCATCAGGACGCGGGCCGGACGGAAGGCGATCTCGTGCTCGACCGAGCCCTTGTTCTCGACCCAGGCGGCGACCGCCTTGAGGTCGTCCTCGGTGACGGAGACCCCGTCCTCGTTGCGCAGCAGGTTCTCCAGCAGCACCTTCATCGAGCGCGGCAGGCGGGAAATCCCGGTCAGACCGGCTTCCTCGGCGGCGGGAAGGCTGTAATAGGCGTATTTCTTACGCCCGACGGAAAGGTCCTGGCGGGTCTTGAAGCTGTCGATCGACGGCATGGAGAGTTCCTCTGGTCAGCGCCGCCCGACAATCCGGTTGCGCCTTCGCGCGACAGACGCAGCGGCTCACAGGGCCCCTGCGCGCGCGGCGAAAGCCTGCTGCGGCGATCGTGCCTATAGCCCCGCCTGAACCGACCGTCCATGTGTCCACACCCTCGACAAGGACATTGAGAAGGGTTCGCAGATTCTCGCCCCGACTTCTCCCTCCCCGCGCCGGGGAGGGTGGCCGAGCGCAGCGAGGTCGGGTGGGGGCGGCGGCCCGCCGCATCGCCGATCTGCCTTGCGTCGAAGAGTGCGCCCCTGCCGGGCCGCCCCCACCCGGTCGCTGCGCGACCACCCTCCCCGGCGCGGGGAGGGAGAATTACGCATGATCCACACCCTCACCCTTTCCGGCCTGACCGTCTCGCGCGGCGAGCGGCGGCTGTTCCACGGGCTCGATCTGACCCTGCGCGCCGGCGAGATCCTGGCCCTGACGGGCGCCAACGGCGCGGGCAAGACCAGCCTGCTGCGCGCCATCGCCGGCCTGCTGCGCTCCGACGCCGGAACCGTCGCCTTCCACGACGGCGACGGCAATCCGCTGGACGCCCGAGAGGCGCGCGGCCGCGAAACCCATTTCCTCGGCCATCTGGACGGGCTGAAGGGCGGCCGCACGGCGCGTGAAGAGCTGGGCTTTCAATGCGACTGGCTGGGCCACACCCAGTACGGCGTCGATCACGCCGCCCAGGTCTTCGGCCTTCCCCCCCTGCTGGACCTTGAAGTGCGCCGCCTGTCCGCCGGCCAGCGCCGCCGCCTGGCCATGGGCCGCCTGGTCGGATCGCCGCGCGCCCTGTGGCTGCTGGACGAACCGATGGCGCCGCTGGACGCCCGCTGGCGCGCCGCCTTCGCCGAACAGATGCGGCGTCATCTCGACGCGGACGGTCTGATCGTCGCCGCCGTCCATGACCCCCTGCCGCTGCCTTCACGCAGCCTGGACCTGGGAGGGCTGGCATGAGCCGTCCGACCGCCGATCAGGAACCTCGCCCGCCCGGCCTGCGCGGCGCCACCCGCGTTCTGCTGGAGCGCGAACTGGATCTGGCCTGGGGCGGGGGCGGCGGGCCGCTTCTGGCGTGCGGCTTCTTCGCCTGTCTGACCGCCATCCTGCCGCTGGCGGCCGGGGGCGATCCGCGCACCCTGGGCCCCGTCGCGGGCGGCGTCGCCTGGCTGGCCCTGGCGCTGGCGTCCCTCCTGTCGCTGGAGCGGTTGTTCGAGCGCGATCTGGAGGACGGCGGTCTGGACCTTTTGGCGCTCGGCCATCTGGCGCTGGAGCAGGTCGTGTTGATCAAGGCCCTGGCCCAGTGGATCGCGGTCGGCCTGCCGCTGGCCCTGACCGCCCCCGTCGCCGCCCTGGCGCTTGGCCTGTCCGCGTCGCTGACGCCGCTCGTCGCCCTGACCGCACTGATCGGCGGCGCGGGCTTCGCCTTCACCGGGGCGCTGGGCGCCGCCCTCGCCCTGGGCGCCAGGCGCGGCGGCCTGTTGATCGCCGTGGTCGTCCTGCCCCTGTTCATCCCGCCGGTCGTCTTCGGCGCCGGAGCGCTGGAGCGCGCCGCCTCTGGCCAGCCCGTCGGCCCGGCCCTGGCGTTGCTCTGCGCCTACGTCCTGTTCGCCGCCGTCGTCGCCCCCTTCGCCGGGGCCGCCGCCGTTCGCAACGCGCAAGGGTGAGCTTGCCCGCCGCCCCTTCGCCGCGTAAGCGCTGAACCGATGTTCGGCCTGTCCAATCCGCAGCGCTTCATGGCCTTCACCGGCCCTTTGACGCCCATCCTGTGGGGGCTGGCCGCCGTGCTTATAGGCGTCGGCGCCTGGCTCAGCTTCTCCGTCCCGGCCGATTATCAGCAGGGCGACACGGTGCGGATCATGTTCGTCCACGTCCCCGCCGCCACCTTGGGTCTGGGCGCCTATGCGGCGCTGGGCGTATCCAGCTTCTTCGCCCTGGTCTTCCGCCACGCCCTGGCCGACGCCGCCGCCCGCGCCGCCGCCTTGCCGGGCGCCGCCTTCACGGCCCTGGCCCTGATCACCGGCTCGCTGTGGGGCCAGCCGATGTGGGGGACCTGGTGGGTGTGGGACGCGCGCCTGACCAGCGTCTTGGTGCTGTTTCTCTTCTACCTCGGCTATATGGCGCTGAGGGCCTCGATCGACGACGAGCAGAAGGCCGGGCGGGCCGCCGCCGTCCTGGGCCTGGTCGGGCTGATCAACCTGCCGATCGTCAAATTCTCGGTCGACTGGTGGAACACCCTGCATCAGCCCGCCAGCTTCCTGACCCCCGGCTCATCCGGGCTGGATCCCGTCTATCTGCCCCCCTTCCTGACCATGCTGGCGGCCTATGGCGTGCTGTTCCTGGCCCTGTGGCTGACGGCCATCCGCACCGAAATCCGCCGCCGCCGCGTCATGACCCTGCGCGCCCGTCTGGCCCAGGAGGCTTAAGCGATGCTCGACCTCGACATGACCCCCTACGCCGCCTTCGTCTGGCCCGCCTGGGAGATCAGCGCCCTGGTCCTGACCGCCCTGACCGTCCGCGCCGTCATGGCCGCCCGCAAATGGAAGCGTGAACTCGACCGCATGGACACAGCCGCCGGTGAGGCGGCTCGCCCTCAAGTCGCGCGAAGCGCGATAGGGCCAAAAGAAACAGGGCTTCGCCCGTGAACCGCTGGCTGGCCCTGATCCCGCTGGCGGTCCTGGCCGCGCTGGCGGCCCTATTCATCGGCTGGTCGCTGAAGCGCGACCCCGCCTTCAAGCCTGACGCCCTGGTCGGCCAAGCCGTCCCCGAAACCGTCCTGCCCCTGCTGTCGGGCGATCAGGCGGGTCCGGGCAATCTGGACCTGAAGACCGCCGGGGTGGGCCGGCCCATGCTGGTCAACGTCTTCGCCTCCTGGTGCGCCCCGTGCCGGATCGAACATCCGAAGCTGCTGGCGCTGAAGGCGCGCGGCGTCGCCGTGGTCGGCATCGCCTACAAGGACGAGCCGGTCGCCACCCGCGCCTTCCTGGACGAGATGGGCGACCCCTATTCCATGGTTCTGGTGGACCGGGAGGGCCGAGCGGGCCTGGACCTGGGCATTTCGGGCGTGCCCGAGACCTTCGCCGTCGACGCCCTGGGCCGCATTACCGCCAAACAGTCCGGCCCCTTGCTGGACGACGCCGACATCGACCGGCTGGTCGCCTCCATGCAGGCTCCCGCCCGCCCCGCGCCGACCCAGCGGTGAGGCGGCGTTAACCCTTTTTCGACGCTATGCGTTAACCATACCGGCATGAGCGCGATTCGCCCCGACCTGCCGCTGAACACGCCCGCCCAGGGCCTCGACCTGCCCAGCGCGCGAAACGCCCAGGCGGCCTTCTTCCGCGCCGCCATGGAGCAGACGGCCGCGCCCAAGCCGCCCGTCCCGGCCGCCGCCGTCATGTCCACGATCCGCACCGCCAACCCGGCCCGCCCGGTCGAGGCGCCGGCGGCCCCGCCTCAGCGCGAGGAGCCGCGCATCCTGCGCCCCGGCTCCTACCTCGACATCCGGGTCTGATCAGTTCCAGCCGCGGCTGGCGATATATTGCTGCAGCATCTCGATCCGCGTCGCATCCGACGGGTGGGTCGAGGCGAACTGCGGCGTCTGGGTCTGATGCTGCGCCGCCATCAGCCGCCACAGGGCCACAGCCTGCGACGGCCGGAACCCGGCCCCGGCCATATAGTCGACGCCCAGCTTATCGGCCTCCAGCTCGTCCCGGCGCGAATAGGGCAGCAGCAGGCCATACTGCGCCGCCAGCCCGCCATAGGCGTTGACCGCATCGCCATAGCGCCCCGCCGCGCCCCCGACCGCCGCCAGGCCGATGCTGGTCGCCGTCTGGCTGGACGCCCGCTCGGCGGCGTGATTGGCGACGACGTGGCCGATCTCGTGACCGATCACGCTGGCCAGCTGGTCGTCGTTCTGGACCAGCGACAGCAGGCTGGTCGTCACCCCGATCTGGCCGGACGGCAGGACGAAGGCGTTGGGGCTGGCCTCGGTGAAGACCGCATAGTCCCAGGTCCGGTTCCCCAGACCCGCCGCCTGCACCAGCCGGTCGCCCACGCGCCGGATCCGGTCCACCTGGGCGCCCGTGGTCATCACGCCCGGTTTGGCGATGGCCTCGCGCCACGCCTGCGTCGACTGTTGCGACAGGGCCGCATTGTCCACCAGCAGAAACTGATTGCGACCCAGCGCCTCGTTATAGGCGCAGGCCGACAGGGCCGAGGCCGCCACGGCGGCGGTCAGGATCAGGGCGGAACGACGGGGCAGGATCACGGGGCGGCCTCTTGGACGGTTGGGGCAACAGCCAAGCAAATCCCGTCCCCCCGGTCCAGGTTCCGACCTCACCCGACCGGCGTCGCGCCCAGCAGGGTGCGGCACGCCTCCGCCTCGGCCGCCAAGGCCGCGCGCTTCGCCTCGCCGAACCCGTCCAAAGTCTTGTACGGCATGGCCAGGCGCACATTGTCCCTCAGCCGGCGGCGATTGCGCTCCAGAAAGCCCCAATAGAGCCGGTTGAACGGACAGGCGGCGTCGCCGCTCCTGCTCTTCACGTCGTAGCGACAGGCCCCGCAATAGTCGCTCATCCGGTCGATATAGGCGCCCGACGCCGCATAGGGTTTGGACCCCACGATCCCGCCGTCCGCGAACAGGGCCATGCCGCGCGTATTGGGCATCTCCACCCATTCATAGGCGTCGGCGTAGACGCACAGATACCAGTCGTCGACCTGATCGGGATGCACCCCCAGCAGCAGGGCCAGATTGCCCGTCACCATCAGCCGCTGGATATGGTGGGCATAGGCGTTGTCGCGCGTGCTCTTCACCACATCGGCGACGCAGGCCATGTCGGTCTCGCCCGACCAGTAGAACCACGGCAGGGCGCGGTCGGCGTCCAGGAAGTTCCGCACCCGATATTCCGGCGCCTTCAGCCAGTAGACGCCGCGCACGAACTCGCGCCAGCCCAGGATCTGGCGGATGAACCCTTCGACGGCGTTCAGCGGCGCCTTGCCGGCGCGATAGACGCCTTCCGCGCGCCTGCAGACGTCCAGCGGGTCCAGCAGGCCCAGATTGATCGAGGTCGAGATCAGCCCGTGCCACATCCACGGTCGGCCCTCCGCCATCGCATCCTGCCAGTCGCCGAAGCCGGGCAGGACGGTGCGCAGGAAGTCGTCCAGAACCGTTTCCGCCTCCTCGGCCGTGGTGGGCCAGCCGAAGCCGTCCAGCGCGCCGAAATGATCGGGAAACAGCCGCTCCACATCCGCCATCGCCTGGCGCGCCACGGCGTTGGGCGGGATGCGCAACCGCTCGGGCGGGATCACGCCCTTCGCCAGCTTCTTGCGGTTCTCGGCGTCATAGTTCCAGCGTCCGCCCTCGGGCTGGTCGCCGTCCATCAGCAGCCCGGTCGCCCGGCGCATCTCGCGATAGAAGAACTCCATCCGCAGCTGCGACTTGCCCGAGGCCCAGCGCCGGAACCGTTCGTGCGAGCAGAGGAAACGGCGGTCGGGGCGAATCTCGACCGGCAGGCCCGCCCCTTGCGCGAAGGCGGCCAAATGCTCGGCCAGCCGCCATTCGCCGCATTCGGTCATGGCCACGGCGTCGAAACCGCCGTCGTCCAGCGCGCGGGCCAGTTCGCCGGTGATGGAGCCGGTGTTGTCGGGATCGTCGATGGCGACGTATCGCACCGTCAGCCCCTTGGCCCTCAGGCGCTCGGCGTGGTTTCGCATGGCGGCGAAGACCAGGGCGATCTTCTGCTTGTGGTGGCGGACATAGGTCGCCTCGTCGCGCACCTCGGCCATCAAAAGGGTGTCGGCGTCCGGGTCCAGCCCGTCCAGCGCGCGCAGACCATCCGACAGCTGGTCGCCCAGCACCAGCCTCAGAACCGCCAAGCCCGCCTCCGTCGCTTCGTCGTTGCGTCTGGCCCAAACGCAAAAACGGGCCTGACCGACTGGCCAGACCCGTTTTTATTTGCATCCCGACATGGAGCGGGCGAGGCGATTCGAACGCCCGACCCCAACCTTGGCAAGGTTGTGCTCTACCCCTGAGCTACGCCCGCAATCCGTAAAGCGCTACGTGTGCGCCCCGTCGAGGAGGGGGCGTATAGCGGAGGGTTGATCGGTCCTGCAAGAGTGAATTTGCAAAAAGCGACCAAGCCCTGCGCACGCCCCCTGCGCCTCAGCGCGGCGCCAGGCGGATGGCGCCGTCCAGGCGGATGCATTCGCCGTTGATATAGACGTTGCGCGCCAACTCCAGCACCAGCGAGGCATAGTCGGCCGGCGTGCCCAGGCGGCTGGGGAAGGGGATGGCGGCGGCCAGGCTGTCCTGAACCTTCTGGTCCATGCCGGCCATCATCGGCGTCCACATGATGCCGGGCAGGATGGTGTTGCAGCGCACCCCTTCCTGGGCCAGGTCGCGGGCGATGGGCAGGGTCATGGCATAGACGCCGCCCTTGGACGCCGAATAGGCCGCCTGGCCGATCTGGCCGTCCTGGGCCGCCACCGAGGCGGTGTTGACGATCAGGCCGCGCTCGCCGTCCGACATCGGCTCCAGCGTGACCATGCCCGCCGCCGACTGCGACAGGACGCGGAAGGTGCCGAACAGATTGACCCGCACGGTGCGCTCGAACGCCGCCATGTCATGGGCGCGGATCTCGCCGGTGTCCTTCTTGCGCGACACGGTCTTCTGGCCGGTGGCGATGCCGGCGCAGTTGACGGTCAGACGCTCCTGACCGTGGGCGGCGCGGGCCTTTTCGAAGGCCGTGGCGACCGAGGCGTCGTCGGTCACGTCCACCTTGCAGAAGACGCCGCCGATCTCCTTGGCGATCTCTTCGCCACGCTCCTCGTTCAGGTCGAACAGGGCGACCCTGGCGCCGGTGGCGGCGATGGCGCGGGCCGTGCCCTCGCCCAGGCCCGAGGCCCCGCCCGTGACCACCGCGGCGATGCTGCTGTCGAGTTTCATCCTGATCGTTCCTATATTAGGTTGAACCTGAGTTTCGTTTGAGGATTTAGCGGCCATGACCGCCAAAGCCAAACCCGCCGATCCCGCCGACGCCCTGGACCCCAGCCGGGCCCTGGTCCCGTCGGTGGTCAAGGTCAACGAGGTGCGCGTGACCAAGGGCTTCTGGCCCAAGATCCGGCGCACGGCCGCCCGCATCCCCTTCGCGGACCAGGCCCTGGCCGCCTGGTATGCGGCGCGCGATCCTGAGACGCCCCTGCCCGCCAAGGGCATGATCCTCGCCGGCCTGGCCTATTTCGTCATGCCCATCGACGCCATTCCCGACATCTTCGCCGGCATCGGCTACACCGACGACGCCGCCGTCATCGCCGCCCTGATCGCCACCCTGGGCGCCAACATCAAACGTCGCCACCGCGACCAGGCCGAAGAGGCGGTGCAGCGGCTGAAGGCGAAATGAAAATCCTCCACCGAGAAGCGTAGCGGAACGGGGGAGGGGGACCGCGAAGCGGTGGAGGGGGCGAAGGCGCGCGCTGCGCCAGCCGTTTTATATCCAGCGCTCTTCCGCCCCCTCCACCATGCTGCGCGAGGGAGGATTAGCTCTCGACCGTCACCACGATCTTGCCCATGGCCTGGCGGTCGCCGAGCGCCTTGATCGCCTCTCCGGCCTTTTCCAGCGGGAAGGTCCTGGACACGCGCGGCTTGATCTTGCCGTCGGCGTACATCTGCATCAGCTCGGCCATGTTGGCGGCGTGGCCCTTGGGATCGCGCGCCACGGCCGCGCCCCAGAAGACGCCGATCACCGACACCGACTTCAGCAGGGTCAGGTTCAGCGGCAGGGACGGAATGCCCGCCGGGAAACCGACCACCAGATACCGTCCGTTCCAGTCCATGGCCCGCAGCGCCGGATCGGCGTAGTCGCCGCCCACCGCGTCATAGACCACGTCGGCCCCGTCGCGGCCGGTCGCCAGCTTGAACTCGCCCGACAGTTCCTTCTGCGCCGCCCGGTCCATCGGGCCGGACGGATAGATCAGGCCGTTGTCGGCCCCCAGGTCCAGGGCGAACTGCACCTTGTCGTTGGTCGAGGCGGCGGCGACCACCCGCGCGCCCATCGCCTTGCCCAGTTCGACGGCGGCGGCGCCCACGCCCCCGGCGGCGCCCAGCACCAGCAGGGTCTCGCCGGCCTTCAGCTGCGCCCGGTCCTTCAGCGCATAATAGCTGGTGCCATAGGTCATGATCAGGGCCGCCGCCTCCTCGAAGCTCATGGCCTCGGGGATGGGGACGACCGTCTCGGCCCGCACCGCCAGCCGTTCCACCAGCCCGCCCCAGCCGGGCACGGCGATCACCCGGTCGCCCTTGCGCACGCCCTTGACGCCCTCGCCCACCGCCTCGACCACGCCCGCCACCTCGCCGCCGGGCGAGAAGGGGCGTTCGGGCCGGAACTGGTATTTGTCCTCGATGATCAGGGTGTCGGGGAAGTTGATTCCCACCGCCTTGACCTCGACGATCACCTCGCCGGCCTTGGGCGTGGGATCCAGCACCTCCTCCACGACCAGGGTTTCAGGACCACCGGGAGCCTTGGACAGAACAGCGCGCATCAAAGTTTCCTTTCTTGGCCTATCGCGCTTTGCGCTGCTTGAGGCCGTTTTCCCTCGACCGACATGGCGCGGCCTTCATCGCGACGCTAAACAGCGCCACGCCCGATTGAAAGAGGCGACGAAAGCAGGATCACAAAGCCCCCATGACCGCCCTCATCCTCCACGGCGGCGCCGGCGCCCGGCGCGAACGCAACTACGACGCCGAGGTCGTGCATATGCGCCAGGTGGTCGAGGCCATGAAGGTTCGCCTCGACGCGGGCGACAGCGCCCTGGACGTCGCCACGGCCGCCGTCGTCCTGCTGGAGGATTCGGGCCTCTATGTCGCCGGCAAAGGCGCCTCGCCGAACCTGGCCGGGGCCTATGAGCTGGACGCCAGCCTCATGGACGGATCGACCCGCCGCGCCGGATCGGTCGCCGCGCTTCAGGGCTTCCGCAATCCGGTCGTCGCCGCCCGCGCGGTGATGGACAAGACGCCGCATGTCATGCTGGCGGGCGAGGGCGCGGCCCTGTTCGCCCACGACCAGGGGCTGGAGATGATCGCCGACGAGGCCGCCTGGTTCACCGGCGCCGGCAAGGGCGAGGACAACCATCCGCCCGGAACCCTCAGCCACGGCACCGTCGGCGCCTGCGTGCTGGACAGTCAGGGCCGTCTCGCCGCCGCCACCTCGACCGCAGGCGTCTTCGGCAAGATGCCGGGCCGCGTGGGCGACACCCCCATCCCCGCCGCCGGAACCTGGGCCGACGATCGGGCCGCCGCCTCCTGCACCGGCCAGGGCGAATATTTCATCCGCGTCGCCGCCGCCGCCCAGGCCGCCTGGCGCGTCGCCGCCGGCCAGACCCTGGCCGAGGCGACCCAGGCCGTGATCGACCAGATCGGCGCCATGGGCGGCGACGGCGGCATGATCGCCCTGGACGCGGCCGGGAACATCGCCGCCCCCTTCAACAGCCAGGGCATGAAGCACGCCTGGCTGACCCCCGCCGGCGAGATCGGGGTGCGCGTCTTTCCCGACTGATCGGTTCGACTAGCCGCCCGCCCCGCCCGTCACCTCGGACATGGCGGTCAGCAGCTGGCGCAGGTCGATGGGCTTGCTGACCACCGCATCCATGCCGGCGGCGCGATAGGCCTCGACCTGCTCGACCATCGCATTGGCGGTCAGGGCGATGATGGGGGTGCGGGCCAGCCCCTGTTCGGCCTCGCGGCGTCGGATGGCCTGGGTCGCGGTCGGACCGTCCATGCGCGGCATCTGCACGTCCATCAGGATCAGGTCCCAGTCGGCGTCGCGTTCGGCCTCCACCGCCGCCTGACCGTCGTCGACGATGGTCACGTCCAGCCCGACCTGGCCCAGCAGGCCCCGGATCACCTGCTGATTCACCGGATGATCCTCGGCCACCAGAACCCGCAGGCCCCCGTCGGCGCGGGGCGCGGCGGCCGTCGTTTCCTGCGCGACCGGCGCGGCCTTGGTCAGCGGCAGGACGACGACGAAGGTCGCGCCCTGGCCCGGCCGGCTCTCCACCGTGATCCGTCCGCCCATCAGCGCGACCAGCTTGGCCACGATGGACAGGCCCAAGCCCGCCCCGTCGCGCCGATCCCCGTCCGCCGCCTCGATCTGGGTGAAGCGTCGGAACAGCCGGTCGATCTGGTCGGCGGGCACGCCCCGGCCGGTGTCGGACACGCGAAAGGCGACCTCCGCGTCTCCCGCCACGACGTTCAAGGCCACCTCGCCCTCGGTCGTGAACTTGATGGCGTTGGACAACAGGTTGAACAGGATCTGGCGCAGCCGCACCGGATCGACGACGATCCAGCCCAGGTCCGGCGCCGACACCCGCATCGCCAGCCCCTTGCCGTCGGCCAGCGGCCGCAGCGTCTCTGTCACCTGATGGATCAGGGCGTCGGCGTCAGTGGGTCGGGCCACGATCTCCAGCCGCCCCTCCTCGATCCGCGACAGGTCCAGGATCTGGTTGATGAGGTCCAGAAGCGTGTGGGCCGAGCGATCCAGCAGCTCCAGCCGCGCCCGCTGTCGGTCCTCCAGCCCATCGGCGGCCATGAGCTGGGCCATGCCGATCACCCCGTTCAACGGCGTGCGGATCTCGTGGCTCATATTGGCCAGGAACTGCGACTTGGCCGCGTTCGCCTGGTCGGCCTCGCGTCGGGCGGCCTGGGCGGCGTCGCGCTGGCGGACGGCGGTCTCATGCGCGGCCTTGACCTCGTCCAGCAGGGCCTTGTTGCGCTTGTCGGCGACGAACAGCTCGCACCACATGGCGTGGGTGGCGCGGGCGATGATGAACAGGATGGCGACCAGCAGGGCCAGCGCCGCCCCCACCGCCGCCCCGTGCGGTCCGACCAGGGACGGATACAGAACCGCCGCCACCGCCGCGAAGATCGGCGCCGCGGCCAGGGCCAGCAGGCGCGGCGCCGCATTGAACTGCACGAACGCCACCCCGATCGACCAGACCTGGGTGAGCAGCACCACCAGCATCACGTCGTCGCGCGGGTTCTGCAGCCAGGCGGTCAGCGGTCCGGCGACGCCCAGGCCGAACCGGCCCGCCACGATCCCCATCAGCAGCGGCGGCCAATCGCCGCCCGGCGGGGACGTCAATGTCCTCAGCCGCGCGATCCGCCCCTGCGCCCACAGGTCGAAGACGACGCCCGCGCCCGTGAAGGCCAGCGCCAGCCCCGGCCGCCCCAGCGCCGCCAGGATCAGCCCGGCCGCGATCCAGCTGCCGTACAGGACGGCCGGCGGGGTAACCATATTCTTGAGGGTGAAGACCCAGGCGGCGGTTTTTTCGTCGGAGACAGCAGTCGCTTCGGCGGGTCTCGCCACTTGACCTCGGCAGGGGCAGGCCGCTGCATGACGCAGCGCCCCGGTGCTTAGAGCGGCGCCTCGCGGTTGTCCATGCAGCCGCGCATCGCCGCGCGACTTCATTACATCTCGGTAAGGTGCAAGACGGCCAATCGCTGATAGGGTCGCCGCGCCCGGCGTTCCGGGCTTCGGAGCCCCCTATGAAATTCCGCCTGACCGCCACGCTCAAAGCCGGGGCCGCCGCCTCGGCCCTTCTTCTCGGCCTCGCCGCCCCCGCCTTCGCCGAGACCGCGCCCGCCGCCGCAATTATGCAGGCGCCGCAGGGCGTGACCGTGCCCCCGCTGGGCTTCACCAAGCGCGTGCTGGCCAATGGGCTGGAGGTCTATACGGCGCGCGACGCCGACACGTCCAACGTCACGGTCCAGGTCTGGTACAAGGTCGGCTCCAAGGACGATCCGGCCGGCCGTTCGGGCTTCGCCCACCTGTTCGAACACCTGATGTTCAAGTCCACCAGGAACCTTCCGACCGAGACCTTCGACCGGCTGACCGAGGACGTGGGCGGCTCCAACAACGCCTTCACCGCCGACGACACCACCGCCTATTTCGAGACCGTGCCCGCCAACCATCTGGAACGGATGCTGTTCGCCGAGGCCGAGCGCATGGGCTCGCTGGTCGTGGACGAACCGACCTTCGTCGCCGAGCGCGACGTGGTCAAGGAGGAATACCGCCAGCGCATCCTGGCCAATCCCTATGGCCGGCTGTTCGGCCTGTTCGTGCCGGAAACCATCTATCAGGACAGCCCCTATCGCCGCCCCGGCATCGGCTCGATCGAGGAGCTGGAGGCCTCGTCTCTGGACGACGTGCGCCGCTTCCACGCCACCTACTATCGCCCCGACGCCGCCTATCTGATCGTGGCGGGCAACTTCGACCAGGCCCAGCTGGACCGCTGGGTCGATCAGTATTTCGGCCCGCTGAAGAATCCGACCACGCCGATCCCGGCCAACAATGTCGTCGAGCCCGAGCCGACGGGTCCGCGCAACGTCACCTATTATGCGCCGAACGTGCCGCTGCCGGCCGCCGTCGTCGCGTGGCCCACGGTCAAATACGCCGACGCCGACCGCGCGGCCCTGACCGTCCTGGACGGGGTGCTGTCGACCGGCGAATCCAGCCGCCTCTATCGCTCGCTGGTCTATGACAAGCAGATCGCGGCCCAGATCGGCTCCACCCCCGACTTCGCCCAGCAGGCCGGCAATCTGTCGGCCCTGGCCATCATGGCCCAGGGTCACACGGCCGAGGAGGGCGTCGCCGCCCTGAACGAAGAGATCGCCAAGCTGCGCGACGCCCCCGTCACCGCCGAGGAGCTGGCCGAGGCCAAGAACGAGATCGTCGCCAACACCCTGCGCAGCCGCGAGACGGTGGACGACCGCGCCACCGCCCTGGGCTTCTCGCTGATCAAAACCGGATCGGCCGAGGCCGCCGACCAGGAGGTGGCCCAGATCCAGGCCGTCACCGCCGCCGACATCCAGCGCGTCGCCCGCAAATATCTGACGTCGCAACGCCAGTCGACGATCACCTTCCTGGCCGCCGACGACAAGAACCCGGCCTCGGTCCAGAAGATGAACGTGGATGCGCCGGTCAAGGTCGCGGACCTGGCCCCCGCCGGCGAGCCCGCCGTCCTGCTGCCCGAGGCCGAGCGCGCCCGCCTGCCCCAGCCGGGGCCCGAGGTTGCGCCCACGACCCCTGCCGTGGCCGACTTCCGCCTGTCCAACGGCCTGCGCGTCCTGGTCGCCCCGACCGACGGCCTGCCGCTGGTCTCGGCCCGCCTCGGCTTCAAGGCCGGGTCGTCAGACGATCCGGCGGGCAAGGCCGGGGTCGCCGCCCTGACCGCCTCCCTGCTGACCCAGGGCACCAAGACCAGGACCGCGCCCCAGATCGCCACCCAGATCGAACAGCTGGGCGCGGCGGTCGGCGCGGCGGCCGGCGTGGACTTCTCCAACGTCTACGCCAATGCGCCGTCCAACGCCTTCCCCGCGACCGTCGCCCTGATGGCCGATCTGGTGAAGAACCCCGCCTTCGCCGGCGAGGAGCTGGAGCGCCAGCAGGCCCAGACGCTGGACGGCCTGCGCGTCGCCCTCAGCCAGCCGGCCGCCATCGCCGGCATGACCGTGGGCCGCGTCATCTATGGCGACGCCCCCTATGGCGCCCCGGGATCGGGCACGCCCCAGACGGTGCCGGCCATCACGCCCGCCGACGTCGCCGCCTTCCACGCGGCCCGCTATCGCCCGTCGGAGGCGACCCTGGTCTTCTCGGGCGACATCACGCCCGACGCCGCCCGCGCCCTGGCGCAGCAGGCGTTCGGCGACTGGCGCCCCGACGGCGCCGCCCCGGCCGCCGTCGCCGATCCGGCCGGCCAGGCTTTAGCCCCGCGCATCGTCGTGGTGGATCAGCCCGGCGCCGGCCAGGCCGCCGTGGTCGCCGCCGTTCGCGGCGTCGCCCGCACCGATGCGGACTTCTTCCCCCTGACCCTGGGCAACAGCCTGTTGGGCGGCGGTTTCTCGTCGCGGCTGAACCAGGAAATCCGCATCAAGCGCGGCCTGTCCTACGGCGCCTCCTCGTCCTTGGGCGCGCGGGCCGATGCGGGCGTCTTCACCGCCTCGACCCAGACCAAGAACGAGACCGCCGACGAGGTCGCCGACCTGATCCTGGCCGAAATCGCCAAGCTGGGAACCGAGACCCCGACCCCGGCCGACCTGGCCCCGCGCCGCGCCACCCTGATCGGCGGCTTCGGCCGCTCGCTGGAGACGGTGGACGGCCTGGGCACGCTGGTCGCCAATCTGGCGCTCTACGACCTGCCGATGAGCGATCTGGCCGACTACGCCGGCCGCGTCCGCGCCGTCACGCCGGATCAGGTCCAGGCCGCCTTCGCCGAACACCTGCCGGCCAATCGCGCCAGCCTGGTCATCGTCGGCGACGGCTCCAAATTCCTGGACGCCTTGCGGGCCAAACACCCGAACCTGGAAGTCATCGAGGCCGGCGCCCTGAACCTGAACACGGGCGCGCTGAAGTAAGGCGCATCAGACGCAGATAGATCTCCCTCCCCTGCGGGGGAGGGTGGTCGCACAGCGACCGGGTGGGGGCGGTCCCGCAAGGCCGCACCTTGCCGGTTGCAATACAGGGCGGCGAGGCGCCCACCTGCCCTCCCCGCCCGACCGCGCTTCGCTCGACCCCTCCCCGTCTCAAGGAGGGATTAGCGCCGTCTCATCGCCAGCCATCGCAATCCGCCCCCCGACGCCTCGCCTTTTCAAAGGCTTGGCGGCCGGCAGCGTCATTCGACCATACACCGCCCCAAACGGGGTTATGATCGCCCGTGGTCTTTGACATCGCGACGCGCCGACTTGGACTCGTTGGACTCGTTGGACTGTTTTTTTCCGAGTCCAAGTCTCACGTCGAAACGGCGCCGAGTTGGACGGCGCAACTCGGTCTGTTTCCCAGCATGGGCAGTTCGACGGTCAGACCGCCAGGCACACCACCTGGGCCACGCGCAGGTCGCGCCGCAAAGCGTTCGACACCTGGCCATAGTCCTCGGTCGTCACCGCCGGTCCGCGCGCGGCCTCCGCCAGGGTCTGTTCGCCCCGGATGGCGCGGCCGAAGGTTTCGGGCGCGGTGGTGTAGATGCGGCCCCGGCGCGGGGCCTCGGCGATGGTCACGCCCACGACGCGCCCTTGGGAATCCAGCGCCGGCGCCCCCGACAGGCCCGACAGCGTCCCCTCCAGCCCGTCGGTGCGCCCGACCTCGGCCCAGGCCAGCACCGGCTCCTCGCGCGCGCCGCGCCCGAACACCTTCAGCGTCTCGCGGCCCAGCAGCCGCGACGTCACCTCGCCCGGCCGCCCTTGGGGGAAACCGGGGTGGAAGGCCCTCTGGCCCTTCCTCAGCGGATCGCGCACCGCCAGGGGCAGGGCCGCCGGACCGCCGTCTGTGATCAGCAGCGCCACGTCCGCGCGCGGCGCCAGGCGCACGTCGGCCGCCACCGCCCGCCCCGGCCCGACCACCAGCGCCGGCTTGCGACAGCCCTCGACCACATGGCGCGCGGTGATCCAGCGCCCGCGTCCGGCGATGGAGAAGGCGGTGCCGGACGACGGCTGGAACGGGGCCTCGCCCGCATCGATGGTCACGGCCGTGTCGAACGGCGTGATCGGCCCCAGCAGCGGCCCCTCCTCGACGTCCGTCGCCGCGGGCGCGGGCGGGGCGTCGGCGTTCTCGCGCCGGCCCAGCGACACGGCCAGGAAGACGGCCGCCACCGCCCCGTAGATGGCCCAGTCCGGCAGGCGTGGAAACTGCATGATCGTCGGCCGGCCGATCAGCCGGTCAGGGCGGCGGACAGGATCACCGCCGTCGCCAGCTTGGCGCCCAGCAGCACCACCGCCGCCGAAATCTCGCCGTGCCGGATCCGTTCGGGCAGGCCGGTCAGCAACAGGTCCACGACCCGGAAGGCCAGAAGCTGCAGCACCACCGTCGCCACGCCCCAGATGGCGATGTCGCGCACCGAGCTCGACACTGCCAGCGACACGGCCAGCGGCACGGCCAGGCCCACCAATATGCCCGCGAACGCGATGGCCGCCGCCGTATTGCCCTGACGGATCAGCGCCACCTCTTTCCACGGCGTCAGCATCGCATAGACCGTCGCCCCCGCCACGAGCAGCAGCAGGGTCACGATCAGGTGCGCCACCATGACCGGAAAGCCCGAGGCGAAGGCCTGCACCTCGGCGCTAGACAGGACGTTCG
This sequence comes from Brevundimonas sp. UBA6550, assembly GCF_002434505.1. GTDB lineage: Bacteria > Pseudomonadota > Alphaproteobacteria > Caulobacterales > Caulobacteraceae > Brevundimonas. The sequence goes on along the minus strand of NZ_DJKE01000006.1, from coordinate 92,324 downwards.
ACAGGGACGGATCCATAGCCAGACGCCTTGCCCGATTGCGGCCCCAATCCGCAAGCGCGCCCGGGACACACTGGGTGACAATATGTATCCAAAGGTTGTGTCTCCTCCCCATTTCATGGGGAGGTGGCGCGACGCCCCTCGGCGTCGTGACGGAGAGGCTGGCGCCGCATCACCAACGTCTGTGAGACGTCTGGAGCCCCGACGCTACGCGCCGCCGCCCTCCCCGCAAGCGGGGAGGAAACGGTTGGTCAGGCCGCTTCGGCTCCCGCCGCCTGCTCCGCCTTCCTGAGCGCCGAGGCCCGCACCTTCTCGCTTTCGGACTTCAGCTGTCCGCAGGCGGCCAGGATGTCGCGGCCGCGCGGCGTGCGGATCGGGCTGGCGTAGCCGGCCTTGTTCAGGATGGCGGCGAACCGTTCGATGGTCTTCCAGTCCGAGCATTCGTAATCGACGCCCGGCCAGGGGTTGAACGGGATCAGGTTGATCTTGGCCGGAATGCCCTCGATCAGCTTCAACAGGGCGCGCGCCTCCTCGGGGCTGTCGTTGACGCCCTTCAGCATGACGTATTCGAACGTCACCCGCCGCGCGTTCGACAGCCCGGGATAGGCCCGGATGGCCGCCATCAGCTGGTCCAGCGGATACTTCTTGTTCAACGGCACCAGCACGTCGCGCAGCGGATCGTTGGTGGCGTGCAGGCTTATGGCCAGCATGGCCGCCGTGCGGTCGCCCAGCGCCTGCAGCTGCGGCACGACGCCCGAGGTCGAGACCGTGATCCGGCGGCGCGACAGGGCGATGCCCTCGTTGTCCGAAATGATGTCGATGGCGTCCGAGACGTTGTCCAGATTGTAGAGCGGCTCGCCCATGCCCATGAAGACGATGTTCGACAGGCGGCGGTCTTCCTTGGGCGACGGCCATTCGCCCAGGTCGTCGCGCGCCACCTGAACCTGGGCCACGATCTCGGCGGCGGTCAGGTTGCGCACCAGCTTCTGTGTGCCTGTGTGGCAGAAGGTGCAGTTCAGGGTGCAGCCGACCTGGCTGGATACGCACAGGGCGCCGGCGCGGCCCACATCGGGGATATAGACCGTCTCGATCTCGATGCCCGGCGCGGTGCGGATCAGCCATTTGCGCGTGCCGTCCTTGGACACCTGGCGCTCAACCACCTCGGGGCGGGCCAGGGTGAAATGCTCGGCCAGTTTGGCCTGCATGTCCTTGGCGACGTTCGACATGGCCGCGAAGTCGGTCACGCCATAGTGGTGGATCCAGCTCCAGACCTGGCTGGCCCGCATCTTGGCCTTTTCGGGCGGGCAGACGCCGGCGTCGATCAGGGCCTGGCGCAGGCCCGCGCGCGTCAGGCCGCTGAGGTTGACGGGCGCCTTGACGGCGGGGGCGTTCGAGACGCGCGAAAGGTCGAGCGTGATGCTCAAGGCGGCGATCCTGCGTGAGGTTGAGCCGGCCTATATAGCACGGATCCCGGCGATTGCATGGCCGGGGCGGATTCGCGCGCTCTAGAGGCCCACGTCCCAGACGCCCGCGTCGCGCATCCGGGTCTCCTTCGCCTCTTCGGCCCGGCCGCCCATGTCGCGCGCCATGCCGCGAATGGCGGTCGAGACGGTGGCCTTGTGCACTCCCGGAACCACGGCGTGGATGAAGGCGGCGCCGGCCAGACCCATAAGCTTGAAACCGAAGCGGGCCGAGGCGGCCATATGCTGAAAATAGGTTTCGCCCACCTCGCGCGGGTGCTCGCGGAACAGCCGGGCGAACGGGGTCGCGGCGGGGCGGCGGCGGTCCATCGTCGTCTGGCTCATGGTTGGCTCCTGGTTCGGCGTCGGCCGCATGGTCATGCCGGAAGGCTGCAAAAGCAAGTCCCGCCCATCCTCAACGAACCCATCGTCAGGGGCGAAAACTCCGTCTAGGGTCGGGGTTCGATCAAGGGAATGCTCATGCCGATCCGCTCCAAGGCCGTCTCCTCCGTCGCCCTCGCCCTGGCCCTGGCGGCCGCCGCCACGCCCGTCCTGGCCCGGTCCGTCGCCCAGGCGGGCGCGACCGCCGCCGGCCTGCCCTATGACGCGCGCCGCGGGGTGTTCAGCTTCTCCTCGGGGCTGGAGGGCTCGCTGCCGGCGGTGGTGCAGGTCACGACGCTGGGCCAGTCGCGCGGCCCCAGTTCGGATTCGACCGATCCCAAACCCTACGCCTCCGGTTCGGGCGTCATCGTCGACGCGGCCGAGGGGCTGGTCATCACCAACAACCATGTGGTCGAGGGCGGGCGAAAGTTCACCGTGGACCTGACCGACGGCCGCCTGTTCGACGCGGTGCTGGTGGGGGCGGACAAGGCCACCGACATCGCCGTGCTGCGCATCACCCCCGACGGCCGGCCGCTGAACCTGAAACAGGTCCAGACGGTGGATTCCGACACCCTGCGCACGGGCGACCTGGCCTTCGCGGTCGGCTATCCGCTGGGTCTGGACCAGACCCTGACGATGGGCGTCATCTCGGGACTGAACCGCTCAGGGCTAGGCGATGCGGTCGAGGACTATATCCAGACCGACGCGGCCGTGAACTCGGGCAACTCTGGCGGGCCGCTGCTGGACAGCCGGGGCCGGCTGATCGGCATCAACACCTCGATCCTGTCGGGCGGCCTGGGCGGCGGCAACGACGGCATCGCCTTCGCCGTGCCGACGCGGATCATGCTGTATGTCGCCGACCAGTTGAAGAAGAACGGCGAGGTCAAGCGCGGCCAGACCGGCGCCATCTTCGGCTCCCTGAACGCCGAACGGGCGCGCGACCTGCATCTGGGCATCGTGCGCGGCGCGGTCGTCGCCGATGTGGCCCCCGGTTCTCCGGCCGAGCGCGCGGGCCTGCGCCACAACGACGTCATCACCCGCCTGCAGGGCCGGCCGGTCGCCAACGCCGGCTCGGTCAACGCCACGGTGGGCATCGCCGCCCCCGGCTCCGACCTCAGCGTCTCCTATCTGCGCGACGGCCGCGACGCCACGACCTCGCTCAGGGTCGAGACCCCCTCCGACCAGCCGGTGACGATCGGCGCCCAGTCGGTCCTGGCCTATGGGGCGGCCCTGCGGAATCAGGATGGCGGCGCCCAGGTGGTCAGCGTCCAGGCCGGCTCTGCGGCGGCTCAGGCCGATCTGACGGCCGGCGACCTCATCACCGCCGTGGACGGCGCCCCCGTCGCCGACGCCCGCGCCGTCTCCACGGCTCTGCAGTCCGCAAGCGGCGCCACGGCCTTGACGGTGTCGCGAGGGGGAGAGGCCCAGACCGTGACGCTGAACCCCTAGGGGCCGGCGTTTCGGCGGGCTCCAGACAGCGAAACGCCCGCCTTGCCAGGGAGGGGGAGGGGGAAGGCAGGGCGGGCGCTCGCTTGGAGGAAGCATCGGCCGCCGGAGCCCGTAAACTGGAAACATCCAGGGGGCTGGGGGGGCTGTTCAGGATCCGGGACGCTTCCGAACTCCGACGAGCCGATGATCGATATTTCGTCGGCCATACGGGCGGGCGAAGGACCGAAACGGGGCCATTTCGTGTCTGGACCGATTTTCCCCGACGCGGGGCGGCCCGTGGCCTCTCGGGCTCTGGCGTCGCCCGCGGCGCGGCCTAAGTTGAGGACATGAGCATGAACCCTCACGACGCGACGCCCGCCGCCGGACCCGTCTTCTTCGACCGTCGCGAACTGGACCCCATCCTGCGCGTCTATGGCCGGATGGTCGCGCAGGGCGAATGGCGCGACTACGCCATGGTCGGCCACAAGGACTTCGCCGAGTTCGCCGTTTTCCGCCGCACCGGCGACGCCCCCGCCTATCGCATCGAAAAGCGCCCCGCCCTCCAGACCCGCCAGGGCCAGTGGGCCGTCATCGGCGAAGGCGGCCAGATTCTGCGCCGCGGCCGCGACCTGGCCCAGGTGCTGCGGGTGTTCGACGGGCGTAAATTTCAGGTGGTGGATTAGGTCAACGTCGGGCGGGCGGCGTCACGTCACGGATCCGCGCACCCTGCACCTCCCACAGCTTGTCACCCGCCATCGTGTAGATCGGCAGCCGGTTAAGCAGCGACAGGAAGACGTGAACCTCCAGCGGCTGGGGCGCGACGACGACATTCGTCACAAGGCCCACCGTCTGCCCGCCCCGCTGCGCCTGACTACGATCCATGTCGAGGCAGCCGCCCGACAGTTGCTCGCGCTTCTCGACCGTTTGGCCGTCCGCGCTGATGTGAAATCGATAGTGGCCGCCCATCGGAACGAGGTTCGGCTGCGTGGTCGACGCCAACAGCCACACCAGCCATCCCGACCCTTCGGGATCCTTCAGCATCACCGCATTGTAGCGCGCCGAGCAGCGGAGCGGACCGATGGCCTGGGCGGCGGTATTGCGCGCCGCGAATTGCGCGACGTCATCCGCTGACAGCTCAGGTTCGGCGACGTCGATGACAGCACCGGCCTTGAGCTGGGAATCGACCACAACGTCCTTGAAGGCGTGCGGCGCCGCAGGTTCGCCCGACAGGAACCTGACGCGCTGACCACTACCCTCCGGCGTCACGATCCAACCGATAACGCCCTGCGGCGACTGGCCGCCCGAGGCCGCAAGAAGGGCGTCGGTCGCGCGGGCGGCCGCCACGTCCTGACGCCATATGGCCGTCCCCAGTCGCCCCGTTTCGGCGATCGAGAAGGCTTCCACCTGGGCGGGACGGTCCTGCGCCAGAGCCGGCGCGGCGCACAAGGCCGACATGGCGAGCAGCAATCCGAATGCGCGACGGACCATTACGGAAACTCCTTCCAGAACCTTTTTGGAGAGTGACACACAACCCTAACGCTGCATAACCCTTGACCAAAAAGAAAGGGCCCCGCGAGGGGCCCTTTCTGTATCGGTCTTTCGACGACGCCTAGTTCCGGTTGCCGCCCATGAAGCGCAGCAGGAAGAGGAACAGGTTCACGAAGTTGATGAACAGGCTCAGCGCGCCGTAGCTGGTGGCGACGCCCAGGGCGTTCCGGTCGCCTTCGATCGCATAGTAGCTCATCTTCAGGCGCTGGGTGTCGAAGGCGATCAGGCCCGAGAACAGCAGCACGCCGGCGGCGCTGATGATCCAGTACAGGACGCCGTTCGGCCAGAACATGTTGACCAGCGAGGCGATGATCAGGCCGATCACGCCCATGATCAGGAAGGTGCCCATCGGCGAGAGGTCGCGCTTGGTGGTGTAGCCGTACAGGCTGAGACCGCCGAAGGCCGCCGCCGTGACCAGGAAGGTCGAGGCCACGCTGGCGCCAGTGTAGATCAGGAAGACCCAACCCAGCGAGGCGCCCATGGTGGCGACGACCAGCCAGTACAGCACATTGGTCGCACCGGCCGTCGGGTTCTTCATGAAGAACATTGAGCCGAAGATCAGCACCAGCGGGGCGAACTGGATCGCCATGCCCAGAATCGTCATGCCCATCCGCCCGTCGGGGCCGACGGTGTAGAGCAGTTGCTGGACGGCGGGCACGTTGCCGGTCGTGTAGGCCAGGGCCGCGGCGACGACCAGGCCCAGCGCCAGCTTGTTGTAGACGCCCAGCATGAAGCTGCGCAGGCCGGCGTCCACCGACATGTCGGCCGTCTGCGGCAGAGGACGGGCGTAGCCGTTGTTGAAATCGCTCATGGCGACGAACCTTCTCCGATTGGCCGAAGAGACTTCTCCGGTCACTGGCCTCGAATATCGTGAGCCGAGGCCTTCACTGCAAGGAAAACCGGGCTTGGAGCCGCCTGTTCCCGCCGCTACCTTCCGTCGCATGGTTCGTCTGTTCGCCGCCCTGACCCTGCCGCCCGATGTCGCCGACACGCTGAAGCGCCGCCAGTCGGGCCTGCCGGGCGCGCGCTGGCGGCCGCTGGAGGCGCTGCACGTCACCCTGGCCTTCTATGGAGAGATGGATGAACGGCGCGCCGACGATCTGGCCTCGGAACTGGCGCGCGTGGCCGGCGCCCCGTTCGAGATCGCGCTGAAGGGCGTGGACGCCTTCGGCGACGACCACCGCAGCCACACCCTGTGGGCCGGGGTGGAGACGCCCAACGACCGGCTGTCGGTCCTGGCCGGGCGCTGCAAGGCGGCGGGCCAGCGCGCGGGCGTGGCCATGGAGGCGCGCGACTATCGCCCCCATGTCACCCTGGCCTATCTGAAGCCCCAGACCAATCCCGACCGCATCGGCGCCTGGATGGCCGGGCACAATCTGCTGCATTCGCCGCCGATGCGCATCGACCGTTTCGGCCTGTATTCCAGCGTCCTGACCGAGGCCGGCAGCCATTACGAGCTGGAACGGGAGTATCCGTTGTGAGCGACGCCTACGCCGTTCCGCCGCGGGTGATCCTGGGCCCGACGCTGGAGACCGAGCGGCTGGTCCTGCGTCCGCCGGCGGTCGAGGATTTTCCGCGCTGGGCCGACTTCATGGCCGATGCCGAAACCACCCGCTTCATCGGCGGCGCTCAATCGGCGCCCCAGGTCTGGCGTCTGATCTGCACCGTCGCCGGCATGTGGGCCCTGACCGGCGAGGGGATGTTCTCCATCCTGGAGAAGTCCAGCGGCCAGTGGATCGGGCGGATCGGCCCGCTGCACCCCTATGGCTGGCCCGGCCGCGAGGTAGGCTGGAGCCTGCACCGCGACGCCATGGGCAAGGGCTATGCGGTCGAGGCCGCCGCCGCGACCCTGGACTACGCCTTCGACATGCTGGGCTGGGAGGACGTGATCCATTGCGTCGCGCCCGACAACGCGGCCTCGGCGGCGGTCGCCGCGCGGCTGGGATCGCGCAATCGCGGCCCCGGCGTCCTGCCCGAGCCGCTGCAGGACGAGGTCGTGGACCTGTGGGGCCAGACGCGCGCGGAATGGGCGATCAACCGACAGGCTTTGGCGCGCTGACAACCGATCCGGGCTGCGATCCGTATTCCCCTCGTACAGAACGAGGATACGCCCATGTTTCGCGCCAGCCTGATCGCCGCCTCCGCCGCCCTCGCCTTCCTGCCCGCGACGGCCTTCGCCCAGGCGTCCAGCGTGGACTTGGATCGGTTCGACGGCCGCTGGTTCGAGATCGAGCGCAATCACAACAATGTCCAAAAGGACTGCAGCCGCGCTCAGATCGACTTCACGCCGCAGGGCGCCGCCGACCGCTACGCCATCGCCGTGACCTGCACCCGCCGCAACGACGGCAAGGTGGAGGTGCTGCGCGCCAATGCCCGCGTCACCGACACCACGACCAACGCCAAGTTCCGGTTCAGCCTGACCGGCCTGCTCAGTTTCGGCGGCCTGGCGGGCCAGAACTACTGGGTCTACGACCACGCGCCGGACTACAGCTGGGCCATCATGGGCCTGCCGGACAAGTCGAACTGGTGGATCTGGCACCGCAATCAGAACGCCTCCCAGGCCGAGCGCGACCGCATCCTGGGCCGCGTCCGCGCCCTGGGCTTTCCGACCGGGCGGCTGGTCCACACCGGCCTGTAAAGGCGACGCTTGCGATGGGAACGTAGCCGGAACATAAGCTGTCGGCATGTCCGCCGCCGTCCATCTCGAACTGGTCTTCAGCCGCCCGGAGACGACCCTGTCGGTGACGCGGGGCGCCGCGCGGCTGCTGATGGACATGGGCTATGCGCCGCTGCTGGAGGTCTGCCTGCCCAACGGCCGGCGGGCCGACGTCATGGGGATCGGGCGCAAGGGCGACATCGTGATCTGCGAGGTCAAGTCCGGCGTCGACGACTATCGCGTCGACCGCAAATGGCAGGAGTACGGCCCCTTCTGCGACGCCTTCTACTTCGCCGTGGCGCCGGAGTTTCCGCAGACCATCCTGCCGGACGAACCGGGTCTGATCGTCGCCGACGGCTTCGGGGGGGCGGTGGTGCGCGAGGCGGGCGTCACGCCTCTGGCGCCGGCGCGACGCAAGGCCCTGACCCTGGCCTTCGCCCGGCTGGGCGCCATGCGGACGATGCGGGACTAAAGCCGGCGGAACAGCGCGGGTTCGAACCCTTCCGCGATCAGGCGCGCCTCGACCTCGGCCAGGGGTTCGACGACCACCCCCTTGCCGCCCGTGGCGTGGATGATCCGCTCGCCGTCCAGCATCAGGGCCGAATGGCCGGTCCAGTCGTGATCGCCTTCAGGCGCGCGCCAGACGACGATGTCGTTGCGCCGGGCCTCGCCGGCGGCGACCGCCCGTCCGAGCTTCGCCTGGGCGTCCGACCGGCGCGGGCCGGCCAGACCGCAGGCCAGCAGCGCCTGCTGCACCAGGCCCGAACAGTCGGTCGAGATCGAGGATCGCGCGCCCAGGGCGTGCGGCCGGCCCAGCAGGCGCTCGGCCACCGCGCCCAGATCGGTCTCGAAGACGCCGACGGGGCTGAGATCGCCCGCATCCAGCCCCTCGCGCCCCTCGACCACCAGGGCGTTCAGCGGCAGGGCCGCGTCCACGGCCGCCACCCGGTGCGTCGCCAGGGGCGCGCCGGCCGACAGACTGTCGGCCACCACCCAGCCGACCACGCCGTCGCGTCGCGCCCGGCCCCAGGCCCGGCCGTTCGACCGTTCCAGAACGTCGAAAATCTCGCCATGCAGCAGCTGATCGATCCGAGCCTCCGCGTCCGACAGCACGTCCGCCACCGCCACGCGGCAATGCATCGCCTCGGTCGCGCGATACGCCCCGGCGCGCACCAGACCCTCCAACGCCTGTTCGGCGAGGTCGGGGCGGGCGAGGCGGTCGCCGGGCGGAACAAGATCGAGGACGTCGGTCAACGTGAACTCGCGTGATTGAGCCCACAGCCTTATCCCCCGATGGCTTAGGGGCCGTTAACGCCCGTCGCTTTTTCGAAGGAAATCAACAGAACTGCGTTCTTCGGTTTTGCAGATGGCCGCAGCCCTGTCGTCATTCCGGGGCGTCCGCAGGACGAACCCGGAGCCCAGGAAGGCGCTCTCGCCGTCCGATGCCGAGAGTTGTCGCCTACCCCTGGCTTCCGGGTTCTTCGCTACGCTCGCCCCGGAATGACGATGAGAAGGTATTCGGCCCTACCCCGGATAGCGCTGCTTCAGCATGGCGTAGCAGGCGCGCAGGGCTTGGGCCTCGCCGCCTTCGGGCCAGCCGGGGCGGGCGCGCGGATTCCAGGCGAAGATGTCCATGTGCGCCCAGGCGCCGGTCGTCGGCGCGAACTTCTGCAGGAACAGGGCCGCCGTGACCGATCCGGCCTGGGCCCAGCCGGCGGGGTCGTTCCTGAGGTCCGCGATCTCCGCGTCCAGCGCCGTACGATAGCCGGCCCACAGGGGCATCCGCCACAGCGGATCGCCCACCGCGGCCGACGCCGCCAGCAACTGACCGGCCAGCGTCTCGTCGTCGGTATAGAGCGGCGGAAGCTCCGGCCCCAGGGCGATGCGCGCCGCCCCGGTCAGGGTGGCGAAGTCCAGCGTCAGATCCGGTCCGTACTCGCCCGCCCGCGTCAGGGCGTCAGCCAGGATCAGCCGGCCCTCGGCGTCCGTATTGCCGACCTCTATGGTCAGACCCTTTCGGCTGTTCAGGATGTCGCCGGGGCGGAAGGCGTCGCCGGACACCGCATTCTCCACCGCCGCCACGATCACCACCAGCCGCGCGGGCAGGTCCGCCTGCATCACCAGCCGCCCCAGCGCCAGGGCGTGGGCCGAGCCGCCCATGTCTTTCTTCATGTTGCGCATTCCGGCGGCCGCTTTCAGGTCCAGCCCGCCGGTGTCGAACACCACCCCCTTGCCGACTAGGGCGACCAGCGGCAGCTGGGTTTGATCCAGCTTCCAGCCGATCTCGATCAGGCGCGGCGCACGGTGCGGAGCGGCGGCGCGGCCGACGGCGTGGATGGCCGGATAGTTTTCGTCCAGCAGGGCGTCGCCCTCCGTCACCGCAATGCTCGCCCCGGCGCTCTCGGCGATTTCTCGCGCGATGGTCTCGATCTGCAGCGGCCCCATGTCGGCGGCGGGGGTGTCGACCATCTCGCGCGCCAGGGCGCAGGCGGCGACGATGCGCGACGCCTCGGCCACGTCCAGCCCCTCGGGCGCGACCAGCCTGACCGGCGCCCGATCCGGCCGCACCTTGTAGCGGTCGAACACATAGGTCCCGAGCAGGAAGGCCAGGGCCGCCTGATGGGCCGCGTCCGCCGCCTCGATCTCCAGCCGATACAGGCCGCTGGGCAGCCGCGCCGACAGGCCCCGCGCCGTCATCGGATCGAAGGTCTGGCCCGCGCCCAGCAGCACCTCGGCCGGCGCGCCGTCGCCGCCTGCGACGACCAGCAGCTGTCCCGCCTTGCCCTCGAACCCGTTCAGCGTCGCCCAGCGGCCCGCGGCGCCGTCCAGCGCCTGACCGGCCGACACGATACGGATCGGCACGGCGCCCGCGCCGTCGGCGGCGGCGACCAGTAGGGGATGCAGGGCGGACATGGGCGGCCTCGAAACGCGGTTAACCATTGGTTGACGCAGAGCGGCGACCCTGAGCGCGCTAAAGACCCAAGGACCGTTCGGACCTTTCCCATGTCGCCCATGCCCGCCCTGTTCGCAACCGTCGCCCTGACGGGTCTGACGACGACCCTCGCCGCCGCGCCTGCGGTCGCCGCCGATCCCACGCCGGTCGCGGCCCAACAGCAGCGCGGTCCGTCGTCGGCCGAGGTGCGGGCCACCTATGACCGGATGGACGCCCTGTCGCGGTCGGTCTTCTGGGCTTCGGAGCAGCAGGCCGATCCCACCGATGCCGTCGCGGGCGTCAAACTGGCCCAGGCCCTGCGCGAACTGGGCCGCTACGACCAGGCCGCCGAGGCGGCCCAGGCCACGCTGAACATGAGGCCGACCGACCTGGACGCCCTGCTGGAGCTGGGCCGCGCCCATATCGCGCGCGGCCAGGCCTTTTACGGCGTCGCCCCGCTGGAGAAGGCGCGCGATCTGGCGCCGCGCGATTGGCGGGCCTATTCGCTGCTGGGCGTGGCCTATGAGCAGGTGCGACGCTTCGACGACGCCCGCGCCGCCTGGAACCAGGCGCTGGTCCTGTCGCCAAACAATCCCGACGTCCTGACCAACGCCGCCACCGCCGCCCTGACGCAAGGCGACGCGCCGGGCGCCGAGACCCTGCTGCGCCGCGCCGCCGCCCAGCCGACCGCCTCGGCCAAGGTGCGCCAGAACCTGGCCCTGGCGCTGGGCCTGCAGGGCAAGATGGGCGAGGCGGAGCAGATCCTGCGTCGCGAACTGCCGCCGGAACAGGCCGAGCAGAACCTGCGCTGGCTGCGCGCCCGCGCCGCGCCGGGCGCGACGCCGACCACCGCGTCGGCTCAGGCCCCCGCCCCGACTGCGACGACCGACACGGCCCGGACCTGGAATTCCCTGCAAGGCGGCTGATCCGACCGTTGCGGCGGGCGCCTGCGCGTGGTGGATGAGGCCATGGCTTCCCTTCCAACGTCCCGCGCCTACCAAGCCTTCCTGTTCGACATGGACGGCACCCTTATCACCTCTACCGCCGCCGCCGAACGGGTCTGGACCCGCTGGGCCGAGCGGCATGGTCTGGATGCGGCGGCCCTGCTGTCCGTCATGCACGGCGTGCGGGCCGTCGACACCATCCGCCGCCAGAACCTGCGCGACATCGACCTGGACGCGGAGGTCGCCTGGGTCGAGCGCGGCGAGATCGAGGATGTCGAGGGCGTCGCCCCCATCGCCGGCGCCGTGGATTTCGTCACACGCCTGCCGCCCGACCGCTGGGCCGTGGTCACGTCCGCCTCGGTCCCCCTGGCCCGCGCCCGGCTGAAGGCCGCCGGCGTCACGCCGCCCGCCGTCCTGATCACCGCCGAGGACGTCGAACGCGGCAAGCCCGACCCCGCCGGCTATCTGAAGGCCGCCGCGACCCTGGGCTTCGACATCGCCCACTGTCTGGTGTTCGAGGACGCCAAGGCCGGCGTCCAGGCCGGCGAAGCGGCCGGCGCCGACGTGGTCGTCGTCACCGCCGCCTGGACCCATCCGCTGGAGACGGATCACCCGAAGCTGGCCGACTATGCGGACGTGACGCTTGATGTCGGGCCCGACGGGGCGCTGGCGTTCGCCTTGCGTCCCTGACCCCGCCTCGATCCAGCATTCTCGGTCAGGCGCGCCGAGCGACCGATCCTTATCCCTGGATGCGCCAAGGAGGTGCGGATGGGCCGGAACATCGTGGACAATTATCACGCGCGGATGCACCGGGCGCTCGTCTTTATCGACGCGCACCTGGACGAGGATCTGAGCGTGGTGGCGGTCAGCGACGTCGCGGCCTTCTCGCGGCACCATTTCCAGCGGCAGTTCTCTGCGTTGTTCGGGGTCAGCCTGGGCCGCTACGTGCAACATGCACGACTGAAGCGCGCCGCCTACAGGCTGGCGTTTCGGGACGGGCACAGCGTGCTTGAGATCGCGCTCGACAGCGGTTTTGAGGGGCCGGAGGCGTTCAGTCGCGCCTTCCGGCGTCATTTCGACCAGAGCCCGACCGACTTCAGGAGAGCGCCCCGCTGGGAGCCTTGGCGCGCGGCCCAGACGCCGCTCGTTCAAGCCAGGAGCCAGACCATGTCGCAGACCTTCACCCATACCGACGTCCGCATTCTCGACTTCCCCGAAACGCCCGTGGCCATCATGAGCCATACGGGCGATCCCGCAGCGATCGGCGACACCATCCGTCGCTTCATCGCCTGGCGCAAAGCCGCCGGCCTGTCGCCGAAGGTCAGCGCGACCTTCAATGTCTTCCATCCCGATCCCGACGAGGCGTCGCCGCAGGTTCATCGTGTCGATCTGTGCGCCGTTGTGAACCGGGCGATTTCGCCGAACGATCACGGCGTGACGGCAGGCGTGATACCGGCGGGAAGGTGCGCGGTCCTGCGTCAGGTCGGACGCAGCGACGATCTGAGCGCGGCGGCGAACTGGCTCTATGGTCGTTGGCTGCCGGACAGCGGTCGCGAACCGCGCGACTTCCCGTTGTTCGCTCAGAGGGTCAGCCTCTTCCCCGACGTGGCGGAGCATGAGGCGATCACCGATCTGTTCCTGCCGATCCGCGACTGAACCCGCCCAGCCCCTCGCCCTTCTCTCATGGGGAGGGAGAGGTTTCGCGTCGGCGTCGAACACCCTATCTTCCCGCCCATGATCGACGATCTCTACAGCGCGCGCATCTTGACGCTGGCGGCGAACCTGCCGCACGCGGGCCGTCTGCCTCAGCCAGACGGCACCGGCGAGCGGACAGCGAAACTGTGCGGGTCGCGGGCGACGGTGGATGTGACGCTGGACGATCAGGGCCGAATCGCCGGCTTCGCCCAGGACGTGAAGGCCTGCGCCCTGGGCCAGGCCGCCGCCGGGGTGCTGGGCCAGCACGTCATGGGCGCAACGGTTCAGGACATCCAGGACGCACGCGACGCCATGATCGCCATGTTGAAATCCGGCGGCGACGGCCCGGCCGGCCGGTTCGAGGATCTGCGCCTGCTGAAACAGGTCGCCGACTATCCGGCCCGCCACGCCTCGACCCTGGTCTCTCTGGAGGCGACGCTGGAGGCCATGACGAACGCTCTCGTCGCCCGAACTCGTCTCGCCGGCGCGGCCTGACGGGCGACGACCGGTTGATCCCCCAGCGATGACAGGGGATAAGCGCGGCGAACCTCTCAAGCCCCCGGCGAAGGGACATATGTCTCTCTATGAACGCGGCGTGCGCGCGGCCCATCGGGGCTACAAGCTGACGCTGTCCCCCCTGATCGGCCAGCAGTGCCGGTTCCTGCCGACCTGTTCGGATTACGGGCGCGACGCCCTGATCCAGCACGGACCGGTCAAGGGGGGATGGCTCACCGTGCGCAGGCTCTGTAAATGCCATCCCTTCGGGGGATCGGGATACGACCCGGTCCCGCCTATAAAGACTGACACATGATCGACCTGAAATTCCCCGACGGCGCGGTGCGCCAATACCCGGCCGGCTCCACGGCACGCGACGTCGCGACCTCCATCTCTCCGTCCCTCGCCAAGAAGGCCGTGCTGGCCGAATTGAACGGCGAGCAGCGGGACATGGGCCGGGTGCTGGAGACGGGCGGCGACTTCCGCCTGATCATGCGCGACGATCCCGCCGCCCTCTATACGATCCGCCACGACACGGCCCACGTCCTGGCCGAGGCGGTCCAGACCCTGTTTCCCGGCACCCAGGTCACCATCGGCCCGGCCATCGAAGACGGCTTCTATTACGATTTCTATCGCGACGAGCCCTTCTCGACCGACGACTTCGCCGCCATCGAAAAGGAGATGGGCCGGATCGTCGATCGCGACGCCAAGTTCGAACGCGAGGTCTGGGAGCGCGACGAGGCCATCAAATTCTTCGAGGCGCGCGGCGAGAAGTTCAAGGCCGAACTGATCCGCGACCTGCCGGGAACCGAGACCATCACCCTGTACAAGCAGGGCGACTGGGTCGACCTGTGCCGGGGGCCGCACTTCCCCTCGACGCGCCACGTCGGCAAGGCGTTCAAACTGACCAAGCTGGCCGGCGCCTACTGGCGGGGCGACAGCAAGCGCGAACAGCTTCAGCGCATCTACGGCACCGCCTGGGCGACCAGGGAGGATCTGGACGCCTATATGCAGCGGCTGGAAGAGGCCGAAAAGCGCGACCACCGCAAGGTCGGCAAGGCCATGGAGCTCTTCCACATGCAGGAAGAGGGCCGGGGCATGGTCTTCTGGCACCCCAAGGGCTGGGTCCTGTGGCGCGTGCTGGAGGCCTATATGCGCCGCCGTCTGGACGCCGCCGGCTATGTCGAGGTCAAGACGCCCCAGGTTCTGGACCGCAAATTCTGGGAACAGAGCGGCCACTGGGACAAATACCGCCCCAATATGTTCGTCTGCGAGACGGTCGAGGGCGAGACCCTGTCGCTGAAGCCGATGAACTGCCCCGGCCACGTCCAGATCTTCGATCAGGGCCAGCGCTCTTATCGCGAACTGCCGCTGCGCATGGCCGAGTTCGGCGCCTGCCACCGCTATGAGCCGTCCGGTTCTCTGCACGGCCTGATGCGGGTGCGCGGCTTCACCCAGGACGACGCCCACATCTTCTGCCGCGAGGACCAGATCGTCGAGGAGGCGGCCGAGTTCATCAAGCTGGCCCGCAGCGTCCACGCCGACCTCGGCATGGAGACGGCCTATATCAGCCTGGGCACCCGGCCCGAGAACCGCGCCGGCACCGACGAGTTCTGGGACAAGGCCGAGGCCCTGATGGCCGAGGCCGCACGCGCCGCCGGGACCGAGCCGGTCGTGACCGAGGGCGACGGCGCCTTCTATGCGCCCAAGCTGGACTTCATCGTCAAGGACGCCATCGGCCGCGAATGGACCTGCGGCACGATCCAGCTGGACTATGTGCTGCCGGAACGTCTGGACGCCACCTACATCGCCGAGGACGGCCAGAAGCACCGGCCGGTCATGCTGCACCGCGCGATCCTGGGCAGTTTCGAGCGGTTCATCGGCATCATGATCGAGAACTACGCCGGCGCCTTCCCCCTGTGGCTGGCCCCGACCCAGGCGGTGGTGGCCACCATCACCTCCGACGCCGACGACTACGCCCGCGACGTCATGGCCCGGTTCAAGGCCGCCGGCCTGCGCACCGAGATCGACCTGCGCAACGAGAAGGTCGGCTACAAGGTCCGCGAACATTCGGTCGGCAAGGTCCCGGTCATCGCCGTTGTCGGCAGGAAGGAAGCCGAGGACGGAATGGTCGCCATCCGCCGCCTGGGCTCCCAGGCCCAGACTTTGGTCACGGTCGAGGAGGCCATCCGCATCTTGACCGACGAGGCGACCCCGCCGGATCTGAAGCGGGACGCCGCCCAGGCCTGAGCCTGAAACCGCACACAGGAACATAAGCCCACAGGATCGCTTGTGCTGGGACGCATCCCCGCATTCCCAGCACGAGCGAGACATCCCATGGCCGAGAAAACGCTCGAGACCCTGTTCCACGACACGCTCAAGGACATCTATTACGCCGAGCGCAAAATTCTGAAGTCCTTGCCGAAAATGGCGCGGGCGGCTCAGTCGCCGGAGCTGAAGGCCGCCTTCGAAAAGCACAAGGATCAAACCGAAGGTCAGATCGAACGCCTGCAGCAGGTGTTCGAGATCATCGGCAAGGCGCCGCGCGGCAAGACCTGTGACGCCATCGAAGGCATCCTGGCCGAGGGCGAGGAGATCATGGACGAATACAAGGACAATCCCGCCCTCGACGCCGGCCTGCTGGCCGCCGCCCAAGCGGTCGAACACTATGAGATCACCCGTTACGGCACGCTGAAGCGCTGGGCCTTGGTCCTGGGCATGGACGACGCGGCCGCCCTGTTGGACGAAACCCTGCAAGAGGAATCCCAGACGGACGAAGACCTGACCGGCATCGCCGACGCCGCCGTAAACGCCGAAGCCCTTGGGACCAAAGGCTGATCGTCGCCCGGACCTTATGTCCGCCATCGTACGCTTTAACACGATAAAATCGAATGTTCACCGTATCTTAGAGGATGACATGCCAGGGTTCGGCATCGTCCCCCTCTAAGGTGCGGCAATGCCCCCTTATGATTTCGCCGCCAGACCTCTTCTGCACCGCCTGATCGCGGCGGGTCATCTGCGTTATTGGTTGATCGCCAGCTGGGCCCTGGCTCTGTGGACGACAACCGATGCGAAGACGGCCTGCAGCTGGTTCGTCGTCGCGACCGCCGCCGGCCTGGCGCGCGCCTTCGTCGACCGACGCACCATCGGCTGGCCGCGTCTGGCCATGGCGACCGTATCCTGCGCCATCTGGGCGGCGGCGCCCCTGTTGTCCTTCATCTCAGGCGGCCAGCACGGGGTGGAGCTGGGCGTGGCCCTGCTGCTGGCCGGCTATGTGTTGGTCTTCACCCAGATGCGGGCGGCTCCGCGAGAGGCCCTGATCGTCTCTTCGCCCTATTCGGCCGCGATTCTCATGCTGATGATCGACCAGTGGGGCTCGCCCGGCTTCTGGGTGGTCGTGGCCATCGTTCCCGTCATGGGCCTGGCCCTGCTCATCAAGGTCACCATCACCCAGATGAAGGACGCCGAACTGGAGGCGGTCAACGATCGCCAGGCCGCACTGATCGCCGAGCTCGAAATCGCCCGCGACCAGGCCGATGCGGCCAGCGCCGCCAAGTCCAACTTCCTGGGCGTCATCTCCCACGAACTGCGCACCCCGATGAACGGCGTGCTGGGCGCCGCCCAGCTTCTGCGGATGTCGGATCTCGATCCGCGTCAGTCCAGCTTCGTCGACATCATCACACAGTCCGGCGACGGCCTGCTGGTGCTGCTGAACGACATTCTGGATCTGACCAAGATCGAGGCGGGCAAGATGGATCTGGCCCCCGTGCTGGTGGATCCCCGCGGTCTGATGGATCGGCTGATCGGCCCCTTCGGCGCCCAGGCCGAGGCCAAGGGACTGACTTTCACGCGCGAGGTGCGCGGCGAATGGCCCGCCCTGGCGCGGCTTGACCCCCTGAGACTGGCCCAGATCAGCAACAACCTCTTGGGCAATGCGATCAAGTTCACCCCGGCCGGCGACGTCGCCTTTCTGATGGAAGGGGCGCGGGGCCACGACGGGCGCATGATCCTGCGCATTGCCATCCGCGACAGCGGCATCGGCATCGCGCCCGAGGATCAGGCGCGGCTGTTCCAGCCCTTCACCCAGGTCGACGATTCCTCCACCCGCCGGTTCGGCGGCACGGGCCTGGGCCTGAACATCTGCCAGCGGCTGGCCGCCCTGATGGACGGCCGAATCACCGTGCGCTCCACGCCCGGACAGGGTTCGACCTTCACCGTGGAGATCGTGGTCGACGCCCCGGAATGGACGACGGACGAAACCCTGCCCACCGCCGCCTGATCAGTCGCGCAGCAACTCGTTGACGCCGGTCTTGGCCCGCGTCTGGGCGTCCACCCGTTTGACGATGACGGCGCAGTACAGCGACGGTCCGCCGTTCGCATCCGGCAGCGATCCCGGCACCACGACCGAATAGGCCGGCACCTCGCCCCGGAAGACTTCGCCCGTCGCCCGGTCCACGATCTTGGTCGAAGCCGACAGATAGACGCCCATGGCCAGGACCGCGCCCTCACGCACGATCACGCCCTCGGCCACCTCGGCGCGGGCGCCGATGAAGCAGCCGTCCTCGATGATGGTCGGATTGGCCTGCAGCGGCTCCAGCACGCCGCCGATGCCGGCGCCGCCCGACAGGTGGACGTTCTTGCCGATCTGGGCGCAGGAGCCGACCGTGGCCCAAGCGTCCACCATCGAACCCTCGTCGACATAGGCGCCGATGTTCACGAACGACGGCATCAGCACCACGTTCCTGGCCACATGGGCGCCCTGGCGGACGATGGCCCCCGGCACGGCGCGGAAGCCCGCCGCCTGATAGTCGCCCGCCGCCCAGTCGCCGAACTTGTTGGGCACCTTGTCCCAGAAGGGGCCTAAAGCCGCCGGATGATCGACCGACAGCGGCATGGTCGCCGCCGGCCCCGCGCGCATGATCTGGTTGTCGTTCAGACGGAAGGACAGCAGCACCGCCTTCTTCAACCACTGATGGGTCGTCCAGACGCCGTCCGCCCCGCGCGAGGCGACACGCGCCTGGCCGGAATCCAGCAGGGCCAGAGCGCTCTGTACGGCGTCGCGGACCTCGCCCTTTGTGGCGGCCGAGACCTCGGCGCGGTCTTCCCAGGCGGCCTCGATGACGGATTCGAGATGCGACAGGTCGGTCATGCGGCGTCCTTGAGATTCAGGTCGGAGAGGAAGTCGAAAAGATCGGGGGCGACGATGTCGATATGGTCGCGCCACCCCGGAACTTGGGGTTTGCCGTGCCCGTCGCCGATCAGGATGGTGGCCATGCCCAGCGCCTTGGCCGGCTCCAGATTCTTGGGCGTATCCTCGAAGAAGGCGGCGCGGTGGGACTGGATATCGAACCGCTCCAGCATCCGTCGGAAGGTCGCTGGGTTGGGTTTCGGCGTCAGATCGCCGTCCTCGATGGCGAAGACGCCGGCGAAACACTCCGAAATACCGATCCGGTCCAGCACCCGATACGCATAGTCACGCGCGCCGTTGGTGAAGACGAAACACCGACCCGGCAGGGCCTTCAGCCGCTCGGCCAGACGCGGGTTCGGCTCCACCGAATCCAGCGGCACATCGTGCACCTCGCGCAGGAACCGTTCGGCATCCACCGCATAGTTGGCCATCAGGCCCGCCAGCGTCGTGCCATGTTCATCCAGAAACTGGCGCTGCATCACCGCCGCCTCGTCCGGCGCCAGGCCCACGGCCTCGACCACGAAGGCGTTGATCCGCGCCTGAACCAACCGCATCAGCCCCTGCTCTCGCGGATACAGGGTGTCGTCCATGTCGAACACCCAGGCGTTTACATGGCGCAGGTCCGTCAAGACGCCTTCACCAGGGTGCCGGCGCCGAACTCGGTGAACAACTCGACCAGCATGGCGTGCGGCCGCCGACCGTCCAGAATGACCACCGCCTCTACGCCTGCGCGAACGGCTGCCATCGCGGTTTCCAGCTTGGGGATCATGCCGCCGGTGGCGACGCCGGTGTCGATCAGACCCTGCGCCTCGTCCAACGTCATCTGGCGGATGATCTCGCCGTCCGCGCCCTTGACCCCCGGGACGTCAGTCAGCAGCAGCATCCGCTTGGCGTCTAGCGACCCGGCGATGGCGCCCGCCACCGTGTCGGCATTGACGTTGAAGGTCTGGCCATCCTCAGCCACGCCGATCGGGGCGATGACGGGCACCCAGTCCTCGGTCTCCGAGGCGATCAGGCCGGCGATCAGCTTGGGATCCACCTTGGTCGGCTCGCCGACATAGCCCAGATCGACCTCATGCTCGATCATGCTGTCCGGGTCGCGCTTGGTCCGGCGCGTTTTCTCGACGGTTAGCAAACCGGCGTCCTTGCCCGACAGGCCGACGCCGCGCACGTCCGCCTCCTTGCCGGCCATGGTGATCCAATGAGCGATCTCCTTGTTCACCGCGCCCGAAAGCACCATCTCGGCGACTTCCATCGTCGCCGGATCGGTAACCCGCAGCCCGTCGACGAAGCTGGACTTCACCCCCGCCTTGTCCAACATGGCGCTGATCTGCGGCCCGCCGCCGTGCACCACCACCGGGTTCACCCCCATCAGCTTCAGCAGCACCACATCTGCCGCAAACTGACGCGCCACAGCGCTCTCGCCCATGGCGTGACCGCCGTATTTGATGACCACGGTCTCGCGGTCATAGACCTGAATATACGGCAAGGCCTCGGCGAGCGTCTTCGCCGTCTCCCAGCTGCGTTCTTCCGACTGGCGTTCTGTTTCGTTCATCACGCGCGCGAAATAGCGGGGGATGGGGGCGGTGTCACGCGGGAAGGGTCTGCTAGAGCTGCGGAATAACCTAACATGAGCCGCTGGCTACGCGATCGCAGCCAATGTTAGGCCGGTCAGACACAACAAGCCTCCGCTTCGCGAGATGAGTCTGAATGTCCACAACGCCGCGCGAGAAATCGGATCGGCCTCCGATCTGCATCGACGGTTTCAATCTTGCCGCGTCTCAGGGCACTGGGATTGAGACCTACAGCCGAAACCTGCTTGAAGCCGCGAGCCGCCTTGGCTTTAGAACAGAAGCTCCTTGGGCCGGAGCAAAAGCCAATCCTTCCAGGTGACCTTCCTGAACAATTGGTGCTTGCACCGCCTTCGAGGCTCCCTATGGTGCAGCGAAATCATGTGGGCTCCAGGCGGCAGCGGGACGGAATGTCTGTCGGAACCGAGGCATTTCTATATAATGTTGATATCGATCAGCCCTCTTCGCCGTCACCTTAAAATTATCGGCGCGCTGATGATGCGCGAGACCACGACCCGTTTCGGGCGTGAAGGTTTGGGCTTTCTCTGGGTCGTTGGCGAACCTTTGGTGTTCTGCCTATTCGTTCTGGTCATGTGGTCGTTGATCAAGCCGGCCTATGAGCACGGCATCCGCCTGGGCCCGTTCGTGATGACGGGTTACATGAGCCTGTTGTTGCTGAGGCACCAGATAGGGTTCAGCATGTATGCACTTCAGAGCAATATCGGCCTTATGCATCACCGGCAGATTTCGGTCCTGCACCTGTTCCTCGCACGCAACCTTCTTGAGTTCGCGGGGGGGACTGCGGCGTTTTTGGTCGTTTACGTCCTCCTCGTAGCATTGGGACAGGTTAGTTTGCCCGCCAGCTGGCTGCTGCTTTATTCAGGATGGATACTGCTGGCCCTGATGGGCAACGGAACTGCCATCATCATGGCGGCGACCTCGATGAGATCGGATCTCATGGAGCGACTTGTGCCGGTCCTGACATACGCGCTCATACCAGTTTCAGGGGCATTCTTCATGGTTGGCTGGATACCTGATCGTTTTCGTGAACCGTTTTTGCTTGTTCCCTACCCTAACGCCATCGAGATGATCCGGGACGGCGTGTTTGGCGAGTTCGTACCGACCTATTATCATCCAGTTTATGCAGTTGTGTGCGCAGGGCTGCTCAATCTGATCGGCTTACTCTTGCTCGCCTCGTCGAAGGACCATGTTGATGTGGAATGACGGCGGCCTTGAACCCGTGGCCCCTGCCTCGATGGATACTCTATGACCGACAATCCTCTCAAATACCTCGGCCCGCTGTCGGCGTCAGGGGCAACGATGCGAATGAAGGCACCGCTGCTAAGGCGGGCCCCTTGGCCATTCATCGTAGTTGTGCTCATTCCGACGCTGCTGGCGGCGATCTACTATCTGTTTATCGCCGCGCCCCGCTACGTCTCTGAGGCTCAGTTCATCGTGCGTGCGCCAAGCGGCGGCTCTCAGCCGTCGTCTTTGGGCGTGGCTCTCCAAGGCGTTGGTCTAGCAAGCACCCAAACCGACGCCTTCGCAGTTCATGAATACATCCGGTCGCGTGACAGCCTGACAGAACTGAGCAAGCGCAACGACATTGAGAAAATGCTGGGTCAGCGGGGCTCCGATATATTGACGTCCTATCCGCGACCTTGGGAACGCCGCAGTTCCGAGGCGCTCTTCAGTGCATTCAAGCGCTTCGTCGTGGTAGGCTACGACTCCACCACGGGCATCAGCAAACTCCGCGTCGAGGCCTTTTCGGCTCGCGACGCCAATCGATTGGCCGAGGGCCTGCTGAGCGGCGGTGAGCAACTGGTAAACCGTCTGAACGAACGGGCTTCCCGTGACGCCGTAGCGAATGCGCTCCGGGCAAGAGAGAGCGCGTCAGCGGCGGCGAACGAAAGCCGGCGCAAGCTTTTAGCCTTCCAGACCCAAGAGCAGTTTCTCGATCCCCAGATCAACGCGCGAGAGAGTTCGGAACTGATAGGCGGTCTCCGAGCCAGCGTTGCACAACTGCGCGCGGAAAGAGCGCAGTTGGCTCAAGATGCCCCGACCAGTCCACAATTGCCGATGCTGGATGGCCGCATAGCCGCCTATGAGCGTCAGATCGAGGCCGAGCGTGGCAGCCTCGCGGGCGGCTCCGAGTCCCTAGCCTCTAAGGCGAGCACCTATGAAGCCTTGGTTCTAGAGCGAGAATTGGCGGATAAGGAGTTTGCCATGGCATCCGCCGTGGTGATTTCGGCTGAACAGGATGCGCAGAAACAGAAGCTTTATTTGGATCGTGTCGTCAGCCCCAGCCTGCCTGATGAACCCGAGGAGCCTAAACGCTGGCTAGCGATTCTGACTGTCTTTGCAACACTTTTCGGCCTTTACGGCATCGGATGGCTCGTATGGGCAGGAGTCCGTGAACACAGGCACGGCTGATGCTGGCTGATCCGAGTGCAGACCCAATAGGCCTTCGTGTCCGGGGTCTGGCAAAGACCTACCGCGGCACTTCGAAAGTCATTTTCGACAGTCTTGATCTGGACTTGGGCCGGTCGGACCGGCTCGCGCTTCTAGGCCGGAACGGACAAGGGAAGTCCACCCTGATCAAGATGCTCGGCGGGATATTGCCGGCTTCGGCTGGCCAGATTGGGTGGAACATGAGTTCGTCTTGGCCGATCGGTTTCGGCGGCGGTTTTCAAGGCAGCCTTTCAGGACTGGACAACATACGTTTTCTCTCACGCATCTATGATCGGGATTTTCAGGACACGCTCACACGCGTCGATGATTTTGCCGAGCTGGGTTCGGCCCTTAAACAACAGGTCAAGCACTATTCTTCTGGGATGCGGGCCCGCTTGGCCTTTGGCCTTTCGCTGGCGATCGATTTCGATTGTTACCTGATCGACGAGCTGGTGGCTGTAGGAGACGCCCGATTCCAGCGAAAATGTCAGGAAGAGTTGTTTGAGCACCGGGCTGATCGGGCTTTCGTCATGGCTTCGCATGAAGTCGCCCTCATAGCCGCACATTGCGATCGCGCACTCGTCATCGAAAGCGGAAAAGCCAAGATTTTTGATGACGTCAACGAAGCGGTGGAAATTTACTCGTGGCTGAAAGCGGTTTGACTTCGATGGCGACAGCAGAGCCCACCGCCACGCCCGCCACAATGGTCGATGCGGCAGGCCAGGTTCGCGCGTGCGTCCCACGTTGCGTCCTAATCGCTCCCTCGCTGCACACGCCAGCCTGGCTCGGGGCGCTAGAGGCGGCAGCAGGGACGCTCGGTTGGGATGTGGTGATCATCAATCTCAACGATGAAATTATGATATCCCGACCAACAGAGACCCTGGCGGTGGTGTTCGAGGCAGAAAGCACCTACAGGCTCGCGATCGACCAGTTCGCGATTATCTCGACGGGGTTGGCGTCTTCACCTGAGGCCGCCGTTAACCTGTTCGGCGCGCCCCATGCCCGCAGCTTCGTAAACGCATCCAGTATTCTGGCCCTCGGGCACGCGCTTCCCGAGAGCTTCACTCGGCGCTTCAGCGATAGCGATCTGCTGGCGGGGACACGCATATTCGAAGCTTTTGACGGTGTCATGATCACTGTACCAGAACTGGAGCCTGTGAAGCTGGACAGCGCTCGCAGACGCCTTGCGCAGGATGTTCTAGGCTTATTGGAACAGAGGCCTTTTACCGCCGGCGCTGCAATGGAATGGCCGCGCGAGCTATTCACCTACGATTCGGGTTCCGACGGCGACGAAGCTGTCGGACGCATCGACGTAACAGGGCGCCCTCGGAGGCTGGTCCTCGGACCATATGTCTGGTTGCCCCCAGGCCGGTGGGAGGCTGAAGTCCGATTCGCCGTCGATAAGGATACTGCACGGCATCACTTCCGTGTCGAATGGGGAGACATGACGTCCTACACTGTGACCCCCTTTGAGCCGCAACAACCGGGTCGGTACAGTTTGTCATCGACCCATCAATGGAAATATCCGAACTTCTCGGAACTTCAGGTGGCGATTTCCGAGAGTTCGTTGGGCGGCGATTTTTTCTTCGAGGGCGTGCGGGTGGAGTTGACGGAGCCGGTTCTCTAGCCTGAGCGCCGGAGACCCACCCGCCCCAAAAGGAGCAACTATTTTCGCGTCATAGTCGCCGCGAGATAGCGCCCATAGTCGCTCTTGCCGAGAGCGGAAATGAGCACCTCCATCTCGGCGGCACCGATGAATCCTTGCTCAAATGCGATCTCCTCAGGACAGGCGACTTTGAACCCCTGGCGTTTTTCAAGGGTGCGGACGAATTCTCCCGCCTCCAGGAGGCTGTCGGGTGTACCAGTGTCAAGCCATGCGAAGCCCCGTCCCATTATCTCGACCGAAAGCCTTCCACGAGACAGATACTCGCGATTGACGTCCGTGATTTCGAGCTCACCCCTTGCGGACGGCTTAAGGTTCGCAGCAATTTCGATGACGTCGCTGTCATAAAAATAGAGACCGGTCACAGCCCAAGGCGATTTCGGCTCAGCAGGCTTCTCCTCAATGCTTAAGGCCTTCATCCGATCGTCGAACTCGACAACGCCGTACCGCTCCGGGTCGTTGACGTGGTAAGCGAACACTGTCGCTCCGGTCGGGCGCGAGATGGCACTGCCAAACAGATCAGTGATGCCATGGCCATAGAAAATGTTGTCGCCGAGGATCAGAACGGACGGTGACGAACCGACAAAATCCGCCCCGATGATATAGGCTTGGGCCAAACCGTCCGGGCTGGGTTGCACTGCGTACTCGATCGACATTCCCCAGCGCGACCCATCGCCGAGAAGAGCCTGAAACGAGGGAATATCGCGGGGAGTTGAAATAATAAGGACTTCCCGGATACCGGCCAGCATGAGAGTCGACAGCGGATAGTAGATCATCGGCTTGTCGTAGACCGGCATAAGTTGTTTGGACGTTACGAGGGTCATGGGGTGCAGGCGCGTGCCTGACCCGCCAGCTAGAATGATGCCTTTCATTGTGTCGCTTCCTTGCTGAGGACGAGCGGGATGATATCCGCCACTGCCATTTTCCATTCCCGCGGCGTAATACCGAAATCTGCCATCAACTTTGCAGTTGAAAGGCTAGATCGGCCCGGCCGTCGGGCCGGCGTGGGATAGGCGCTAGTCGAAATTCCTTCGACTACCGAGGTCGGACCGCCGAGCATCCCGCTCACGCGAAAGATTTCCTGCGCCAGGCCGCACCAACTGGTCTCGCCTTTGTTGACGAAATGATAGACACCGGTCGGCGCCTGCGCATCGTCGATCATCCGCAGCGTCACTGTTGAGAGCGCTGTGGCAATGTCTCGCGCTGATGTCGGGCAGCCGAACTGATCATCCACCACGCGCACCATTGGCCGGGTAGCGCCGATTCGCAGCATGGTCTTCAGAAAGTTGCTTCTGTGCCGGCTGAGCACCCATGCGGTTCTTAGGACGACGCTGCGTGGGTTTCCTCTTCGGACCGCCAACTCTCCGGCCAGTTTGCTGGCGCCGTATACACCTAAGGGATCGACCGGATCGCTCTCCTCATAGGGGCGGTCCGACCGACCATCGAACACATAGTCGGTCGAGATCTGGATCAGGGGAATGCCGGCCTGGCGCGTGTGATCTGCCAGCAAGGCGGGGCCTAGGGCATTGGCTGCGAAAGCGGCAGCCACCTCCTGTTCGGCGCGATCGACGGCGGTGTATGCCGCACTATTGATCACAGCATCGAACCGCTGCTTCTCGAACAGGGCCGCGACACTGTGGGGATCGGCAAAATCGAGCTGGTCGCGGCCGGGTGTGTGCAGCTGCACCTCTGCAGGCCATACGATCTCCGCGAGTTCAAGCCCGACTTGACCTGCGCCGCCCGTGATTAGGATATCGATCGGCTTAGCCATCCTGCCCCAACCGCTGGGTAGCATAGCGTCGGGCGATAATGTCCTCCCACCATGGCCGGTTGGACAGGAACCACCGTACTGTCCGTTCTACGCCTTCTTCGAACGTCACGACCGGTGTCCAGCCCAATTCCCGGCGAATCTTGGACGCGTCAATCGCATAGCGCTGGTCGTGACCAGGCCGGTCGGAAACGAACGTGATCTGGTCGCTGTAGGGCAGGCCATCTTCACGCGGCTGGATCCGGTCCAGGACTGTGCAGATCGACTTCACGACGTCGATGTTCCGACGTTCGGCATTGCCGCCGACGTTGTAAGTCTCGCCGGGCGCCCCGCGTTCGAAAACCGACCTCAAGGCACGGGCATGGTCCTCCACAAACAGCCAGTCCCGCACGTTAGAACCGTCGCCGTAGACTGGAAGCTGCTCGCCCGCTAGCGCTTTGAGAATGATCAGAGGGATCAGCTTTTCCGGGAAGTGATAGGGTCCGTAGTTGTTTGAGCAGTTGGTCACCAGGACGGGGAGTCCGTAGGTGTGCCACCAGGCTCGAGCAAGGTGATCCGATGCCGCCTTGGACGCGGAGTAGGGCGATCGCGGATCATAAGCCGTCGTCTCTTCGAATAAGCCCGAGGCGCCCAGTGAGCCGAAAACCTCATCTGTGGAGATGTGGTGGAAGCGGAAACGTTTTTGGCGGTCGGCGTCGAGGCCGCGAAAATGCTGCAGCGCCTGCTGAAGCATAACGAAGGTTCCGACCACATTGGTCTGCACGAACTCGCCCGGGCCGTCGATTGACCGATCGACGTGACTTTCGGCCGCCAAGTGAGCGATAACGTCGGGTTGAAAGTCAGCCAAGGCCGCGGAAACGGCGGTGGCGTCGCAGATGTCGCCCTGAACGAACCGGTAGCGCGGGCTGTCGGAAATCTCTGCCAAAGAACTCAGCAATCCGGCGTATGTGAGTTTGTCATACACCATAATCTCATGATCGCTGTCGGCGATCAGGTGGCGAGCCAACGCCGACCCGATGAAACCGGCCGCACCGGTAATAAAAATCCGCATATCTTACTCCAATAGTCCGTACATCGAG
This sequence comes from Brevundimonas sp. UBA6550, assembly GCF_002434505.1. GTDB lineage: Bacteria > Pseudomonadota > Alphaproteobacteria > Caulobacterales > Caulobacteraceae > Brevundimonas. The sequence continues at coordinate 65,068 of NZ_DJKE01000006.1, read as the reverse complement.
ACCTGCACCAAGTCTCAGAGAGACGTCAGGGGTTGGCCATCATAGGCAAACGGACTGTCGAACTCAGCCAGCCCTGGAAGGGCCCGATCCTTGTCCGATAGAACCGCGCCGGTCACAGGCAGCGGCCAGTCGATGCCGATTTCCGGATCATTCCATATGATGCCGCCTTCGCACTCCGGCGCATAAACGTCCGAAACCTTGTAGGCGACCTCGCTGTCCGGTTCGAGCGTTACGAATGCGTGACCAAACCCTACAGGAACCAGCAACTGATTGCCGTTTTCACGCGACAACAGGGCCTCAACGTATCGGCCGAATGTCGGAGATCCTTTGCGAAGGTCGATCGCGAAATCCATAACGCTGCCCGCCACACAGCGTACGAGCTTGGCTTGTGGGTGCGGAGGCGCCTGAAAGTGGATTCCCCGCACGGTTCCGGCTGCTGCAGACCAAGACTGGTTATCTTGCACAAAGGTCAAATCCACGCCCAACCCCTGCAACGTGCCTACGGAATAGGTCTCGGAAAACCAGCCCCGTGCGTCGCCGAACCTTCGCGTTTTGATATGTTTGACTGGGCTTGCCATCGAAGGGTTCCACTTTTCCGCTGCGGCCTGCCAGCGTTTCAAAGGACAAAAGATCGCCGGCTCAACAACCTTATAGGCGTTGGAGCCAGAGCGCGGCACCCGCGGCCTTCAGGAATGTTGGATAAGTCTTCTTCACCAAATCGGACTCGAACCGTTCCATGTAGTCGTTAAACATAATGATCTTCCAGTTCGGATTATCGGTTAGAAGCGCGCGAATGGCGTAGATCTCATTCCACGAACGGTTCTCGTCGACTACCCAATGGCGCGGGTATTCGAACGGCCAGAACATGTCGTGGATGTGAACGATCACGCCCGGCTTCAGGCGGGGTAGGATATTAAACATCTCAAAGCAACAATCGCTGCCGGTCTTGACGATATGGGTCGAGTCAATCAGAAGAATGTCATTTGGCTCAAGAGCGTCGTAAATATCGACCGGCACGCTCTGAACGAAATTCTCGTATATCCTTACGTTGCTCTGGGTTGGGCCGACAATTGTTCTCAAAAGCTGAGGATAGGGCTCGATGAACTGAATTTCGCAGTTTCCATCGAGATACTTGTCGACGGTGTCTAGCATGCAGGCGGAGGACCAGCCGCTGCCGATCTCGATAACCCGTTTAGGGCTGAAGTAGCGAAGCATGCCGTGCAGGACACTGCCGTCGCCCCATGCATAGGCGCTGTTGTCAAAGGCATAGCGATTTTCACCCGCCAGCTCATCCTTGAAAGGTGAGGACAGCATGAACGGAAGGAGGTCATTCCACAGATCCACCATCGCGGCGCGATCAATGGCGATACCCTCGATATGATCCGCTTCGGCGGCGGGCACCAGCTTAGAGAGGTGGGCGTCAGCTTCGCGAGGCTCCACAATCGGAGAATAGAAGTGGCCTGGAGGCACGAATAAGGACACCGATGAGTTCTTGGCCTTAAACTCGTCCGAGTCCAGGAAGTCCTGCATTACAGACGCAATGCTACGACCCCGCTCGAACTCTTGGACATAATAGCCCATTCCGACCTCATCCGGGGGACGACGAAGAACACCCTCGTAGATCATTCTGACAATGTCCTGGGCCTCGGCGCCCGTGATGGACTTTGCTTGCTTGTTCCGGCTACCGGATCGCTTCCAAATGTTCAACTTCAGATCAAAGCTCACACCACATCGGGCTGTCCGATTCTAACAAATTCGGCTTCTCTAGTGGTCCCGACTATACTCGTATTTCGTTGTTACGACAGTCCTAAGGCCCACGTTCAATGCTATCTGCGGAGGTTTTCCGCCATCTACAATGCAAGGCTCACATGGCGTTACGACTATGGATACGCTGTATCCACTCGGCAGTCCCGCCCAATCCCGCCAGCCAAGGCGTTGTCGGAGCCCAGCCCGTTTCTGAACCTATGCGCGTGATGTCCAGATAATTTTCTGGTACATCGAAACCGCGGGACTCGTGGTGGATCCGCGGCTGGTTGCGCAGTCCGAGCACACGTTCGATGTCCACAGCGATCGTAGCGATCTGACGAGCTTGGCCACTGCCGACATTGAAGACCCGCTGGTTTCCCATGTAGTCGGAAGCCAAAACTAGAGCGTGAGCAACGTCGTCGACGTGGACAAAGTCTCTAGCGACACTGCCGTCGCCCCAAATGTGAAATGGCTCACCCTTCAGGGCCTGGCCCAAGAGATTGGCGACGACGCCCTGACTTCCGCCTGGTTTCTGCCCCGGACCATAGGGATTCGCCACGCGGAGAATCTGGCAGTCAAGGCCATGGTGCCTATTGAAAAGCAGCAGGTATTTCTCCTGCGCAAGCTTGCCAATTCCATAGGCTGATATCGGATTTGTCGGCGCGTCCTCCGGGATGGGGAGCACTTCGGGGATACCATAGACGGTGCCGCCCGAAGACACGTAGATTAGTTTGCGAACACCAACGCGAACGGCCGCCTTAATAAGGCGTAGCGTGGGAACCACAGTATTGGCGATATCGATCTCAACATCCCAATTACCGATTCCCGGCGATGAGTTACTGACGAGATGATAGACATCGTGGCTCGGACTCATCAGTTCGGCAACTAGATCAGTCTCCCCAAAGTCGCCTTGGATCCAAGTTTCCCCTGCAAAGGTCCTATCGGCAGGGGCCGAGCGGGTAAGAACGGTCGTCGGACGGCCTTCCATCGCCAACCGGCGCCGAAGCGCGGATCCGATGAAGCCCGCTCCTCCAAGCACCAATGCCGGCCGCGCCGCAGCCGGGGCGAGCCGGCATTCTGGATCGTTGAACGACGCGCTCAATGCTGTTCTCTTGCAAGCCCGACAAACCCGTCGGCAAACCATCGATGAACGCCTTGAGCTTGTTGGATCAACGAATCTGGCAATCCCAACGCTCACATTATATCTCTTTGGCGAATCCGCTTTTATCGCTAAAGACCGACACACCGCAAGCGCGAGCTGCGCATACCGTCGTCGTGGAGCCCATGCAGCCATCTATTTCGGTCGTAATACCGCTATACAATCACGAAAGATACATCAGCTCGACACTTTACAGTGTTCTTTCGCAGCACTATCCCGCACGGGAAATTATTGTGGTCGATGACGGATCTTCCGACGACGGTATGCACGTCGTCCAGACCTTGGCGCAGAATCGTCCCGAGATAATTTATTGGAAACATTCAAACCGTGGCGCACACAATACGATAAATGCTGCAATACATCGCTCATCTTCGGATTTGGTTTCTATACTGAACTCGGATGATATTTATCATCCCGAAAGATTAAAAGATGTTGCAGCTTCTTTTGCACAGGATCCAGACCTGGACGCCGTGGCAACCGGCATGGATTTCATTAATGGCGAAGGCGCGCCCGTTCCCTTCGAGTGGTATGATCAAGCGATAGATTATCATCGAAACAGCGACGATCTCGGAAAGACCTTGGTGAATGGGAATATATTCGTCACGACTTCCAATCTTGTGGTGAAGAGATCTGTGTTTGAAAAAATTGGCCATTTTTCTGATCTCAGGTACGCGCACGATCTCGATTTCTTCCTTCGTTTAGTGTCGGAGGGACGAAAAATCCAGATTCTTCCTCGTGAGCTGATGAGCTACAGGATACATGCAACAAATACGATTTCTGAGGGTCACCTTAAGGTAAAACTAGAATGGGCGACTGTAACCGCCTTCTATCTGGCACGCCTAGCGTGCAAGGAGGACGGCTGGAGGCGAGTCTCCAACCACATTGATGTTCTCAAAACCCATAATCTGATGGACCCCGTAATGCTTTTGTTTGGATACTTCCAAAAATATCCAGCAGCCTCACTAGATAGACATCCCTACCATGATGATGAGGATTTCAAGACTCTAGTAAGGAGCAACATCTCTTGAAAATACTCATTATCAGCAACCTTTATCCGCCAAATGTCGTCGGAGGCTACGAGCGGCTTGCCTTCTCGGTGGCAGAAGCCCTAGCGGCTCGTGGGCATGACATCCACGTCCTGACCAGCTCCTATGGCGGTCAAGTCGCGGACTATCCAGGGCAATCCATTCAGCGCAGTCTTCGGATTCTGGCGGACGATCATAACATTTATCATACGCCAGAGCTTTCTGCCGACGAGCGCCGTCGCAGCAACGAACATAATGTGGAAAGATTTCTCTCAGAGATCAGCCGCATCAAGCCGGATGTTCTGTTTGTTTGGAACTTATACTTCTTCGATGGGTCGCTGATCGAGGCGATCGAGAAATGCGGAGTGCCTGCCAGCCTGTTTTTGACCGACAATTGGCTAGCAGTGGCTCAAACGCCAGACAGGGTTGGGAACTACTTCGAAAACTATGTTCACGGTCAGAAGAGCTTCGACACGAGCGTCGATCTAAGCGGCGGCGACCTCAGGACCATCGGCGCTTCGGCGATCATGGGTTCCGACTTTATTCGAACCTTCTACGCCGCGTGTGGCTACCGCTTCCAGAGCGAGGCCACCGTGCATAACGGCGTCGCTATGGGCCCGGAGACGATCACGCCACTGAGGGATCGCTCGGCCCTCTACTCGCCAGGGACACTAAGAATCCTATTTGCCGGCCGCATTGTCGATATCAAGGGACCAGAGTATTGCGTCAGAGCGCTGAAACAGGTCCGGACCGCGCTCGGCGACGAAATGCAAGTTGAGCTTCTGATCGTCGGGGACGTTCAGGACGCACCCTTTTTCAGTCGGTTTGAACAGCTCATCGCGTCCGACACCTCGGGCGCGAGAATACGGATTGTGCCCCCGGTATCGGAACAGGATTTACCGGAACTTTGGAACACGCACGACATCTATATCTTCCCGTCGCTTTACGAGCCATTTTCTCTCACGCTGATACTGGCCTTAGCCGCCGGAATCCCGACCGTCGCGTCCGACGTCTGCGGAAATGTCGAGATCGTCTATCATGATCGCACAGGGTTGACGTTCCGAAGCCGGGACGAAGATGATCTGGCGGGTAAGATTGTTCGTCTGGCTCGCGATGGCAAATTGCGGAACCGACTATCCCGACGTGCCCGGACACTCGCTAGGAAGTTCACCTTCAAACGAATGATCGACCAGATCGAGATCGCTCTCAAACGCTCCGACGACCCACAAAGCTGACCCGACCCCAAAGGTAATGTTGTCACGGATCCGGTCAGCTACTCCGTCGGCAGGCCAAGATCCACCAGCATTGTCTTGAGCCGAGATCGGGCGGCGTCGATGGAGAAAGTGTCTTGGGCCGCCTTCACTGCGTTGCATGAAAGCCGCTCCCAAAGGACGTCGTCGCGGAACAGCCTGACGACCGCCTCGGCGAACGCCTCAGGGTCCTCGCACACAAGCACGTCCCTGCCGTCTTCCAGAAACATGCCTTCCACGGCAGTTGGCGTGGCGACCGTCGGCAACCCAACCGACAGACTGGCCGCTACCTTTCCCTTGACGCCAGCGCCATAACGAAGCGGAGCGAGGTTAACGCGCATAGACTTGTAGAAGGGATCGAGATCCTCGACGAACCCGACGATGTTGATGCCCTGCGAGGGATTATGAAGCGCTTGGATTTCCGGGGAGACGTCCGCCCCAATGATGCTTAGTTCGGCCAGCGGGTCGCGTGATCGGACACGAGGCCAAATCTCCGAACACAGAAACACGGCGGCATCGGTGTTCGGGGCATGTTTGAAACCCCCAACAAACATGGCGCCTCGGCGGCCGGCGGCCGGAGCGCCGACTCCCGGCACGTCACGGACGATCGAGATTAGGTAACGGCGGGTCTCGGGCGAAATCTCGCCGATATAGTCGTATTCGAGCGAGCTTAGCAGGATGGTCGCATCGCTCAGTGTCATGACCTTCAGCTCTTCTACACGCGTGCGCAACGCGTGCTCCATGTCTTCCGGGGATCCAGAAAGCTCCGCAGCCCGATGCTCACGCAGGAAGTGTAGATCGACCGTATCAAACACAACCCGCGCGTTAGGCGCGAACTCCCGAATGGGGTCGATGACGTGGCAGGCGGAGGAGGCGCGATAGGTCATAACCAAATCGAACTCCGAACCAAAATCGCGCAGGAACATCCAAGGTTGGTCGACGTCCCCCTCAAGAGGGCATCGAATTCCGAGCATCTGGAGCGCCCTGGTGTAGCGCCCGGCATGCTTCAGATCCTGAACCGGCAGGAAGGTGACCTCGTATCCCAGCTCAAGGAAGATCCGCATGTACCAATAGATATCGATCGAGCCTGAATCGCGGTCGGGCGTTGGCGTCAATGCATCGGTAAAAAGCACCTTGGGTTTGTGCGTGTGAACCAGGGCTCCGGCGGTCTTCTCAACCCCGGCGTTCAACTGAATAGGCCGTAGGGAGTCACTCCGAATGGCCTGGACGAATGGGTTCACTCCGACTTCAAGTCCGCGTCGGCGGGCCTCGACGGCGAGGGCGAGAAGAGCGGCTTCCCCGGAGCTCCCGACGCCCAGACCGCCCAAGTGACGGAAGCCATCCGTGTCGACAGCGACAACAAGCGGCCAAAGAAACTCGGTGGAATGCACCGAGGCGACACGGAAATCGGTCATGGGCTGGCCGACGTTCAGCGGGACGAGGTCGCCGTTTTGGTTGCGAGTTGCACCTGCCGCGACGACCCGGTCTTCATGATCTACCTCAAGAGCGCCGCACACCACCATCAAGGGATTGGCGCTAAAGAGTTCAGGGAAGGTGCCTAGGTCGCCGGACACCTGGGTTTCGGCTCCAAAGACGATCACCGTGGTGGCGCTGGCGGAGGTCCTCAAATGATGATCGATATGGTCGATAACGTTTGCGGCCGCGGACGGTACCGTGATGTATCGCGACCCGGCCCAATTCGCCACGTCGCCGCATAGGATGATCTGAGCGCCGCTCTCGGCGATGCGCGCAACATTTTCGCTCGCCTTCGTCGAGGCTTGACGCTCTAAAGTGACGATGAAAACCGTGAGATCTGGCGTTGATGCGGGAGGGTGTGGCGATGGGGCCGCCGCAGTGATCGCGATCTGAGTCGAGACCGAAGGCCGTTTCTTTCTCTTGCCAGTGAGGACGCGGATGATCCGCCGTCCGCGCTGCTTCAACCTATGCGGCGAAAAATATTCCCGAATTTTCCGAGTCCGACGGACCAGTGTCCATGTGACTGAACCAGAAATTTTCTCATAGCGACGTTGAGCGCTTTGACGCAGAGCTTCGGCGTCCTCTGCGCGACGACGAAGGATTTCGGCTTCATGACCGGCTATTTGGACCTGACGGGACAGAGCCGCGACATTGGCCTGCGCCTCCGCAAGCAGACGATCTTGCTCTACCGCCAGGGTCTCAAGGGCGCTTCGTTCACCGAGCACGCGCTCCAGATCGCGACGCGTCTCGTCGAGACGCGATGTCAGAGAGGTCCGAACCGTATTGTCTTCCACAATTTGGGTGGACAGAAGACGCAGCTTTTCGCGGGCGTCCGCAGCCTGACTCCAAGCGGCTTTGGCGTCCTCGATGAGCTTATGATTCTGGTCTCTCTGACGTTCGAGGGCTTCTGCATCAATTCCCCTCTGGCGCTTCAAGCCGCCAATGGCCACAGCGACGTTCTGAAACAACGCCTGCATATCCGCCGGATCATCGAAACCGCCGCCTTCGAAGGCTTCAGGATCGTTGCGGAGCCCGCTCGCCAACTCGGACAAACGTTCCAGATTGGAGGCGGCCGCTGTCGCCTGTTCGCGGGCGTCCAGAACCTCGGCGGCGAGGCTTTGCGCTTGAGACTCTGCGGCGCTCAGCCTGCCTTTAAATTCCGTTAGTTGATCCTGCGCCGCACCGAGGGCAGCATCTAGCTCGGCTGCATGGTCGGTCGCCTCCCGAAGGGCGGTTACGGCCTGTTGCGTTTCCGCTAACACGCTAGCATGAGCCGCCACCTCGTCCTTTAGGCACGCATTCTCGTATTCGAAAGCGGCGACCCTGGCATTTGCGGAAGAAGCCGCCTCCTGAAGTGCGGCCAAGTCCTGTTGCGCTTCCGCCAGCGCGCCGGCGCGAGCCCCAACCTCGTCGTTCAGGGAAGCGTTTTCGTGTTCGAGCGCGGCGACCCTGGCATTTGCGGACGAAGTCGCCTCCTGAAGCGCGGTCAAGGCCTGTTTCGCTTCAGCGAGCGCGCCTGCGCGAGCCTCAACCTCGTCATTCAGGGAAGCGTTTTCATGTTCGAGCGCGTCAACCCTAGCGTTTGCGGACGTCCTGAATTCCGCGTGGGTGGCTTCAACCTTCGCCAACCCGTCCTTGAGGGCGGCGATTTCCTCATCTCGTTCACGAAGACTTTTTTCCTGCGCGTCGGCGACGCCGCCCACATCGTCTTTAAGGCGGATCAAGCGCAGCGTTTCCTCCTCAGCTCGGGCAAGCTCGGCCCGTCCTGAGGCGACGGCATCGTTCAGTGCGGCGACCTGATCCATGAAGGCGTTGGCCGCTACATCCTTTTCTACTGTGGCGTGTTCAAACTCGTCGAGTAAATCTTGAAGAGTCGCTTCGGCCTCTGACGCGCCTGAACTGGACCAAAGATGGCCGACAATCTTGGCCATAGCCACAGGCTTAATTGGGAAGGGCGCGCAAGCTAGAAACGCCCAAAGCGGCGGTCGCTTCAGCCGATCTCGAATCTCCTCATCATAGCCAGCCTTGGCGTCAGAGAGGTTGGTGTAGAAGGTGTTTGGAATCGAAAGATAGGCGGCGAAGTCCTCCCATTTGAAAGGCAAGTCGACGTGGCCGTTGTCCCAAAAGGCAAACGGAATGCCGTAGGCTGCAGCGACCACAGCGCCGTGCAAGGAAGCAGTCAGCACAAAGTCGGCGGAAGCGATGCTGTCGATGACGCGGCGGATTTGCACGGGGCCGGCGGCGATATTTGTCCGCAGAACCACATCGCAACCTGCGTCAGCAAAGTCGCCGTCCGGCCTGCGGTCCCAGAAATGGGGGATGCAGATCGACTTGCCCGCAGTCAGACGAAGCCGCCGCGGCGCATAAAGGGCCGGCAGGAAGAAGGCGATATCGCCCTGGGGTGTTGCCGCCCCGAGCTTGAGAACCGAAGCCGTCTTGGGGCCGCGTACGGCGAGAATCTTAGCTCGGTGGATGCGGTCCTCGCTAAGACCGTTTTCATCGCGCACGCCACAGCCCCAAAAGACGACCTTAGGCTGCTGCTGCCCATCCTCTGTCAAATCCGCTTCAGGCACCAGGAAGTCGGCGATGACGCTGCCGATGACGTGGACCGGTCCATCGTGCCAAGAAATCGGTTCGAACATTTCTTGACTAAGAAAATCGGCTAGATAGTCGCCGAAATTCTTGACCTCATCCTCCTGACGCCAGTGCCAAATTTGCGATCTGCGGCCCATGGTAACTTTCACTGAAAAGAAGGACGAGAGCGTCAGCGGGGCGACGCTACGTCTGACCTTTATGCGGTCTCGTGGAGATCGCCAAGCGCGAGCCTTACCATATCTTATGCGCGCGCCTCGCGGCCGAGATTGCCTAGGGGAGGGTTCGCATCTATCAGAGATTCGCAGGTTGAGCGAGTTCGTCTCGCCCTGCGCGGGTCTATTTCGTTTTCGGAATCGGCCAATCTGGATCGTATTGGCGAAGATTGCGAATGAAGCACTGGAAGTCGCTGCTCCGCTACCTCGACGGCCAACTTCGTATCGCCCTGCTGGCGGCCGCTGAGGCACGGTCCCGTCAGGATTGGAGCGAGGCCGAGCGCCACTATGAAGTCGCCCTTGCGCGAGATCCCATGCAGCCTGCCGTCATTCTTCAACTTGGTCACGCGCAGCGGGAGAGGGGGCGTCTACACGCGGCCGAGGCCACCTATCGTCGAGCTATCGCGACGCGCCCCGGGTATCCCCAAGGCTACCTCTATCTCGGCCACACCCTAAAAGCCCAAGGTCATTCTAGCGCGGCCATCGACGCCTACGCTCAAGCGCTCGAGACCAATCCGGGGTTCAGGCCTGCCCGAGATGAGCTGATAGCGGCCGGCGCTCGCAATCGCCTCCCCGAAACGGCTTATGGCCGGTCGGCGGCGACTGAATCACTAGGGCGCATCAGTGCAGACCTAGATTCCGCTTTGGCCGAGATGCGCCAGTGGCTTACGGTTTCAGCATATCCCCAGCAGGCTTATGGAGCCTTCAGGAAGGCCTTTCCGATTCAGCCGCCACCGGGTTCCGTGGCGGCCAAAACCATTGTCATTGTTCTGGATGCGACTTCTGCCCCACCGTCTGCCCTCCGCCGAACCTTGGCGAGCATCACGGATCAGAGAGATCACGATTGGGTAGTGATTGTTAGGGCATCGCAGACAGTCCGTACACATTCCATCGCCAGCATGGAGTTGGTCGATAATCGCGTCCGCTTCGTCAGCGAAGCGGTCGAAGAGGTCATGTCTACGCTCTCGGAATGGGACGATTGTGGGATCCTGCTGACCCAAACGGGAGCAGTACTCGACCCGGAAACGATCGGGTGGATGCGTTATGCGCTTGAGCGCTCCCACGGCCTTGCGGCGACTTGTGACTACGACCATTTCCAAGAGCATTGGCGAACGGGTTTGATCCTTATGTCTCCTGTGCTCGAAGGCGCGGCAGAGCCTTACGACGACCATCCGTCCCGTCCTCCGCCGGGCGCGCTGATCGTAGATGCCTCACTGAAGGAGTTGCTGGAGGAAGCCTTACGGTTCAGCGATGAAAGCGAACAGCGCCGGGCTCTGGGCCGGATGGCCCGCCAAACGACTACAGTCGGCCGTCTGGCTCGTCTGCTAATTAGCCTGCCGGAGGCCACGGCCTTCAGCCCAGCCTCAACGCCCGCCACCGCGCCGGACGGCCCGCCGGTTGGGGAACCAAAGAGCATTCTCGTCGTCATACCCACGCGCGACCAGCCGGCTGTGCTCTCCAAATTTATTGAAAGTCTGTACGCAAAAGCAGCCGTCCCGACATCAATCAGACTCGTCGTAATCGACAATCGCAGCCAGTCTGCCGAGGCACACAAATTATACGCGAGGCTCTCGCGCTCGCAGGCCATCAAGGTTTTGACGGCGGACGAGCCTTTCAACTGGTCGCGGCTAAACAATCTCGCCACCACAGCTCTGCAGGGGGATATCCTGCTTTTCGCCAATGACGACATAGAAATGTTGTCACCGGAATGGGACCGGCGTCTTCGCGAAGCTCTACGCCCGACGGATGTCGGAGTGGTAGGCGCGCGGTTATTGTATGCAAACGGCACCCTCCAGCATGGTGGCACTATACTCGGCGGATATGACGGCAGGCCGATGCATGAAGGCGTCGGCGCCACAGCGAACACGCCAGGCCCATTGGGCCGATGGATCAGAACGCGACGCGCTTCCTCGGTCACAGGGGCCTTTCTGGCGACGCGCCGGGAGGTGTTCGAGCAGGTGGGAGGATTCACTACCCGCCTCTCCATCGCCTACAACGACGTCGATTTTTGTCTCAAGGTACGCAGCGTCGGCCTTCAGGTCTGCTACGCGGCGGACATTGAAGCTACCCATCACGAGTCCCTTACTCGCGGGGTGAACAATACGCCCGAGAAAATCGCTTGGGATGATGGCGAACTTGCAGATCTTTATCGGCGATGGGGTAAAGATCTATTTCAAGACCCGACGGTCAATCCACAATGGAGTGACGCGCCGGGAAGGCCGTTCGAGGGTTTCCGGGACATCTCTAGGACGCAAATTCAGGAATATCTCGAACTGACAAGTCGCCCAAACCCTTGGCATGTCAAGCCAGTCGATACAGCATTCTAGGGCAGCAGCTCGCCACGAGGGCCTGAACACCGCACCCGGCATCGATTTCCAAGTGCCTTGAAATCGCGCCCGGGACCAGCACGCCCAATCCATAACAGTGACGCCGTCTTCACTTGGATCAGCGTATTGCCCTTGATCGAAAGGTTTTCGTAGCGGGCTTCGTCCGAAACCACGCCTATGCCATAATTTGTAGCAGGCGAAGGGCGGTTATCAAGAACGGTGTTGCCGATGATGGCAATGTTTCGGATACGCACAGCGGGCCCCAGAGTGTCTCCCACCAGGATGCCGAAACTATCCACCCCCGGGTGCGCCGTACCGGTGTTGCGGATGATGTTGTTTCGAACGACAACGGCCTCAATCTGACCGCCAAGGTCCAGCCCGATGTGAATGCCCTGTTGCGCGGCTTCTTCCACGAGATTGTTCTCCACCAAACAACTGCCTGGCGCATCAATTCCGAAAAGGCCGGCTCGTCTCACAATATTACCGATGATACGCGACCTGCCGAATGGCGTGCCGTCTTCCGATACACCGATGCCATCGTACCCCGCCTGCCGATTGTCGTCGCAGACGTTGTGTTCGATGAGGGTTTCATCGCTGGAAGGGTCGAAAGCAATCATGAAGCCGCCTTCGACGCCTCCAAGCGACCCAGTCCCATTAAAGATGCGATCGGGAGAAGTCGCCTTTGTGACGTGGTTGCCGGTGATCTGCGTACCCTTGCAGCCCAACATCGCGGACAGGCCGTGGTAGCCGGTACGATCGATGACGTTATTTGCAAGACGGCCTTCGGTTGAAGACTCCAGATTGATGCCCACCCAACCGACATTGCGGATGACGTTTCCTTCGATGGCCGGACCCACATGCCTATAAGCGCCTGCTCCCCCCGAGATATCGATGCCGTCGAACGACAGGTTGCTGATGATGCAGTTTTGGACCGTTAGACTGGTAGTAGATCCGTTGGCACGGATTCCGGAGATCACGTGCGCTCGGGCCGCCACCCCATCCACCTCAACGCCTCTAACGCCGCTACCACTTCCCGCTGCGAACTCGATCGCCCATTGACCTTGAAACTCCGCAGCCAAGCTCAAGCGGCCGGGGCCGTTGAGCATCCCGCCACCGCCGATGACAAGCGGTTGGTTGATTGTGTAGTTTAGCCCTCCTAGGTCGATCCGCTTGCCGACGTAGGCATCCCGGAACAACCGCTCCGTCTCAGCCGCAGAGGCAGCCGGTAAACGACCCTGGGCCGCGACGCGTGCGCACCCCGCGCTGGTTCCCGGCTTGCAAGCAGCACCGGCTGCCAGCAATCCGGTCAATGCGACGACGATGTCGCGGCGGGCCAAGAGGTTGCTCAAGCCGACAGGAACCTTCCGGTTTCAAGACGCGGACAGATGAACATCCAGAGATCGCCAAAATTTGAAGTGTTCTTGCGCTCGGCGCCAAGCATGAGGAATGTGGTGGTTATGTCGGCACGTCTGACGGCGAGAGGACTACTATTTCCCAAGTCCATCCAATCGACGGATTCCGCAAACACAACTATCCTCCAGACTAGAAAATTTTTGGAATGGTCAAGGGTGAGGGCGGCGAGGACCGTTTCGATCAATGCGTCATCCAAGATGGTTAGCCTACCGTACCAATAAAGTCCAAGAAGACCTTAGCTCGCAAAGGCAAACCGACAAGCGCAGCGTTATTAAACTCTATTTTCAGAGTCCCACGCGGCCATAAAGCTCCTGCAATCGCTTTTGATATGCTTTGGGATTGAAGACCATCGCCCGCTCTTGCCCCCGGACCGCGAGCTCGGTTGCGAGATCTTGGTCCTGGTCGAGCGAAAGAATGGCGCGGGCGATGGTGGAGGTGTCGTAGGGATCAACCAGCAGAGCGGTGCCTCCCGCAATTTCAGGCAAGGACCCCGCCGTGGAGGTCAGCACTGCGGTGCCGAGCGCCATAGATTCCAGCACCGGCAGGCCAAAGCCTTCGTAAAGAGACGGGAACAAGGTTGCTCTCGCGCCCCGGATCAGCGTCATCAACAAGGGGAAGGGGAGATACTCGTACTGACGGACTCGCTCTGCTTCGGCTCCGCCGTTTCGCCGAATTCCGTCCAGGAGCGCGCTCTCGTCTTCCGACATCCAAGCAGCACCGCCCACGATAATAAGTGGGCACGCCGCGCCGCTGGCCAAATAAGCTTCTATGATCCGTCCTAGATTTTTTTTCGGCTCAATGGCTCCGAAATGAAGCATATAGCCTTTCCAGTCGAGGCCGAAGATGCCCTCAAGCTCCGCCAAGATTTCATCTTGCGGACGGTTCATGATCTCGTCGGGCAAGGTGATGGCCTGATAGGTGTTCATGACCCGATCCTCCTCGACGCCGAGAAGCTCGATCACGTCGCGGCGCGTCGTTTCTGAGACCACTGCGATCTGGTCGGCGTTTCGCACGATCATTTTACACATCTGCATATACCGGCCAGGATCGTCGGTTGTCAGATGCGGTAACTTGAGGGGGATCAGGTCGTGGATCGTATAGACATTGGCTATGCCCACGGCACGGACTGGAAGGGTTGCGGTCCAGTGCATGACTGTTGGGACCGGGATCTCGTCTGTGCCCCGGAAGGTAACCGGAGTTTCCGCCCCGTAGTGGACAAATGCCCGGCTGGCGAGCCGATAAAGGGAGGGCGACATCCAATAGTTGTCGACGTCCGGGCGATTTTGATCTCGCCAGACGACCTGTCCGGTTGGCTTGACGGGATATGCGCTCTGACCGAAGCGGCTGATCAGGGTTCGAGCGAACAGTTCGCCCTTGCCCCATTTTCGGCGGACCGTTTCGCAGCCTGCGATGGCGGATTCATCCGCAACGTCGCCGCCATGGCCGCGCGTGACTGGCCCTGCCAGCAGCGACGGGCTGAAGCCCAGAGCGCGCGCGTTCGCTAGCAAGTTCCGACCATAAGTCGCAATGCCCGTACCCTTTGAGAGGCCAATATTGTAGCCGTCGATGCACAAGCGTCCGTGCGGAGCACCAAGCGTGGCAGGAGAGGTCTGGGGCGGGGTCATCGGCTAGGCATACATCAACAATGGGCGGGGAGGATGGCACCACAGCTATCGTTCCGATAGGCAAGCCACCGATTCCGACCACGGCGCCCATCAAACACTTTGGACTATTCTTTTCATCAGCTGTCCACGGTACGGCAGAGGCTGGCGCACCGGACCGGCGGAGGCTAAGGCCATCGATGGTAATGCAATTTTGTTCACCAACAACAGATCTGGAAGTTTACTCCCTCAAAATGAAACCGCCAGACACCGAACTCACAATCATCTAACAATGAGCTCCATTTGAATACCCTAATATAATAGCATATGCGATCAAACGATCGCCGCCTTGTCTTCCCCGCCTTAATTCTCTCACGATAAATTCAACAGCGCCGGATCTCCGCCCTGCGCGGCGATGTTCACGCTGATCGCCTTCTCCGCCGCATAACGGATCAGGCTGTTCGGCCCGCCCGCCTTGGGGCCGGTGCCTGACAGGCCCTCGCCGCCGAAGGGTTGGACGCCGACCACCGCGCCCGTGATCGAGCGGTTGACGTAGACGTTTCCGGCGGGGACCAGGTCGACCACTTCGGCGGCGAAGGCTTCGATGCGGCTATGGACGCCCAGCGTCAGGCCGTAGCCGCGCGCGGCCAGCTTGCCGGCGACTGCCTTCAGGTCGGACGGAGCGTAGCGGTAGATGTGCAGGATGGGGCCGAACACCTCGCGCTCTAAGAAGTCTGGTGTGGGGATTTCGGCGATGGTGGGGGCGAATAGGTCGCCCTTTTCAGCGCCCATCGGCAGGGCGGCGCGGGCGATGATCTTCGCCTCTTTTGACAGACGCTCGACGTGAGCTTCCAAAGCGCGACGCGATTCCGGGTCGATAACGGGGCCGATGTCTGTCTTGGGATCGGCGGGGTCGGCGACGGTCTGGACCGCCAAAGCGCCCTTCAGGCCCTCGATCAGGGCGTCGGCCGAATCCTTGGGCACGTAGAGGACGCGAAGGGCCGAGCAGCGCTGGCCGGCCGAGCCGAAGGCCGACTGGATCACGTCGTCGATGACCTGCTCCTTCAGCGCCGTGGTGTCGATGAACATGCCATTCAGGCCGCCAGTCTCGGCGATGAACGGGATGATGGCGCCGGGGCGGGCGGCGATGGAGCGGTTGATGGCGGCAGCCGTGTCGGTGCCGCCGGTGAAGGCGACGCCGTCGATTCCGGGGTGGGTGACGAGGGCCGCGCCAACCGTCTCGCCACGCCCGGGAACCAGGGCCAGCAGGTCGGGGTTCAGGCCGGCCTTATGATACAGGCGCACGGCCTCTGCGGCGATCAGCGGCGTCTGCTCGGCGGGCTTGGCCAGCACGGCGTTGCCGGCGGCGAGCGCTGCGGCGATCTGGCCGGTGAAGATGGCAAGGGGGAAGTTCCACGGCGAGATGCAGGCGAAGACGCCCCGTCCGTGCAGGAACAGCTGGTTGGTCTCCCCGGTCGGGCCCTTCAGCGTTTCCGGGGCGGTGAAGTCGCGCTCGGCCAGCAGGGCGTAATAGCGGCAGAAGTCGGCGGCCTCGCGCACCTCGGCCACGCCGTCGTTTAGGGTCTTGCCCGCCTCGCGGCTGAGCAGGGCGACCAGCCGATCCAGATCGGCCTCCAGCGCGTCGGCCATGGCGCGCAGGACGATGGCGCGCTTGGCGCCGCCCTGGCGGTCCCATTTGACCTGAGCCTCGGCGGCGGCTTGGACGGCGGCGTCGATGTCAGCCGTCTCGGCTTCCGACACATGGCCCAGCACCTGTGATCGATCGAAGGGATTGGTCACGTCCTGGGCGGCTATACCGGCGCGCAGCTTGCCGCCGATGATCGGGCCGCTGGTCAACTTCTCGCGGTCGACCAGTTCCAGCGCCTTGGCGTGGGCTTCACGGTCGGCGGCCTGAGAGTAATCGCGGCCGAGGGAGTTCTGACGATCGCCATACATGTCTTTCGGAACCGGAATCTTGGGGTGACGGTCGGGCGCCTGCTCGACCAGGGAAATGGGATCGGCCGCGACGGCCGAGGCGGGCACGCGCTCGTCCAGTAGGGCGTGGACAAAGGAGGAGTTGGCGCCGTTTTCGAGCAGGCGCCGCACCAGATAGGGCAGCAGTTCTTCGTGCCCGCCGACAGGGGCGTAGGCGCGGACGATGACGACTTCGTCGTCCCAGGCCTCGTGAGCGGCGTCGTAAAGCGCCTCGCCCATGCCATGCAGCCGCTGGTGCTCGACCGTGACGCCGTGATCACGCGCCATACGCCGCACGGCCACCAGCGTATGAGCGTTGTGACTGGCGAACTGGGAATAGATGGCCGGCGCGGCCTCGATCATGGCCTTGGCGCAGACCAGGTAGTTCAGATCGGTCGCCGCCTTTGTCGTATAGACGGGATAGTCGGCGCGGCCAAACACCTGAGCGCGCTTGATCTCGGTGTCCCAATAGGCGCCCTTGACCAGGCGCACCATCAGACGACGGCCGGAGCGGCGGGCGAGGTCGGCGACGCGTTCGATCGTCTCCAGACCGCGCTTCTGATAGGCCTGAACCGCCAGACCGAGGCCCCTCCAGTCGCCCAACGATGGCTCGTGCGCCAGTCGGTCAAGCAGCTTCAGCGAAAGGGCCAGACGGTCCGCCTCCTCTGCGTCCATCGTATAGTTGATGTCGTATTTGGCCGCGATCTGGGCCAGGCGCAGGATGCGGGGATACAGGGTCGCCCAGACGTCATCCTCGTGCGTCGCCTCATAGCGGGGGGACAGGGCCGACAGTTTCACGGAGACGCCGTGGCCGTGTTCCGGCCCCTGACCCTTGGACGTCTTGCCGACCGCCTCGATGGCGTCGGCGTAAATCTTCTCATAGCGATCAGCGTCGGCCATGGTCCGGGCGCCCTCGCCCAGCATGTCGAAACTGCACAGCCAGCCTTCCTTGTTCGACCGTTTGAGCGCGCCCTGGATGGTGCGGCCGACCACGAACTGCTCGCCCATGATCTTGACCGCCGTGGCCACGGCCTGGCGAATGACCGGCTCGCCCAGTCGGCCGGCGATCCGCTTCAGGAAGCCGGGCAGGTCGCTGCGCGCCTCGTCGTCCACGTCGACCAGCTTGCCGGTCAGCATCAGACCCCAGGTCGAGGCGTTGACGAACAGGCTGTCAGACTGACCCAGGTGGGCGGCCCAGTCAGCCGAGCCGATCTTCTCGGCGATCAGGCGATCGCGCGTCTCCTCGTCCGGCACACGCAGCAGGGCTTCGGCCAGACACATCAGGGCCAGACCCTCGCGGGTGCCCAGCGAGAATTGCTGCAGGAAGCTTTCGACGACACCCTGCTTCTTCTGGCTGCGGCGGGCGTGTTCGACCAAAGCCGTCGCCTCGGCGACCACATCAGCCCGTTCGTTCGCATCCAGAGGCATGCGCGCCAGATTGGCGGCGACGGCCTCGCGTTCATCGCGGAACTTGTGCGCATCCAGACCGTCCCAGGCGGCCAGGCGCGAAGGCATGAAGGCGGGAGTGGTCATCGGCGACAAATCCTGTGGATTTCAGCCATATATGCCGGAGTTCATTGAAGGTGCTTCGTATGATACAAACCTGAGCCGAAGATCGTTCGGCACATAGCCCAGATTTCCGATGATCGATATCGACGCCGTCGACCGCCGCATCCTGCGGGTGCTTCAGACCGACGCCCGCATCTCCAACGCCGAACTGGCGCGACGCTGCAACCTGTCGCCCGCCGCCTGTTTCGAACGGGTCAAACGGCTGCGCGAAAAAAAGATCATCACCGGCTACGCCGCCATGATCGACCCGGCTCAGGTTGGTCGGGACCTGCTGATCTTCGTTGAAGTCCTGCTGGACCGCACCACCGGCGACGTCTTCGAAGCCTTCGCCGCCGCCGTTCGCAGCCAGCCGGAGGTGCTGGAGTGCCACATGGTCGCCGGCGGGTTCGACTATCTGATCAGGGCCCGCGTCGGCGACATGGACGCCTACCGCGCCTTCTTGGGCGACGTTTTGGTGCGGATGCCGGGTGTCCGCGAAACCCGCACCTATGCGGTGCTGGAAGAGGTGAAGTCGACGACGGTGTTGCCGCTTTGACGAAAGTGTCAAAGCAACTGAAGGGTCATGCAACTCCGAGTCATTCAATACGTGACGTGCCAGCCAAGCTCGCGTAGGAGGCAGTTCGATCAAAAAATGGCAGTCCTGCGGATATGGCGACGCTTTACCCGGTTGTTATGTGCGGCGGCTCAGGTACGCGTTTGTGGCCTGCGTCACGGCCTTCCCTGCCGAAGCAATTCATCCCGCTGGCGGGAAACCGGTCACTGTTTCAAGAGACGGCCGAACGAGTGATATCTTTGGCGGTGGGAGCTGACCTCATTGTCGTCGCCGGCGCATCCCATCGCGGCGCGATCCAGTCTCAACTTGACGAGATAGGGATATCGGCAACGATAATTTTGGAGCCTGAAGGTAGGGATTCTGCAGCCGCTATGGCTGCTGCCGCACTGTGGACTGCAGCTAAAGATGCTGACGCGGTCAATCTGTTTGTCGCTTCTGATCACCACATCCCCCACGGAGAAGCATTCAGGAACGCGGTTCTTGAAGCCGCTGTCGCCGCTGAAGATGGACGTATCGTCACATTGGGCGTCGTGCCGACAGAACCTTCTTCAGCCTACGGATATATTGCACCAGAAGGCCCCGGCTTGTCGGCAGTCGCCGCCTTTGTTGAAAAGCCAGACGCTAAGACGGCGCAACGCTATATCTCCGAAGGTTATCTTTGGAATAGCGGCAACTTCATCGTACAATCCAAGGTTCTCGTCCAAGAGATAACAGAGCGCGCCGCCGCTGTGGCGGAAGCTGTAGCGAGCGCATTGAAAAGCGCCGTGCAGGATGACGCATGCATCTTGCTGGGTTCGGAGTTCAAACTGGCGCCAAAAATCTCCATAGACTATGCGATAATGGAAAAAACCAGCCTCGCTGCTGTGCTGCCGGTACGCTTCTCTTGGACCGATCTCGGCGCGTGGGATTCCGTACACGCATCAGGCGAGGGCAATGTCGGCCTGCATGTTCTGGAAGATTCAGAGGGCTGCCTGATCAGGGCCTGCGATGGTGTAATGGTCGCCGCGATCGGCTTGCAGGACGTAGGCATCATCGTGGAGCGGGATGCAGTCCTAGTGACCGATCTGCGAAAAAGCCAAGATGTTAAGAAGGTTGTTGATCGCCTTCGAAACCTCTCCCCTCAACATCTGGACTTTCCACCCCTTCCGAAGCCCGAAGGGCTGCAAGAGGGCGCAGTCAGGTTGACCAATTGGTTGCGGCAAGCCGCACTACCGGTTTGGTCCGGGTTGGGCCAAGACGCCACTGGAGCTTTTGAAGAAGTTCTGGCGCTTGATGGTCGACACGTCTCGGCCCCGCGGCGCGCCCGTGTCCAGGCAAGGCAGTTGCAGGTCTATGCTGAAGCAGGTTTGCAGGGCTGGCAGGGCCCTTGGAGGCCTGTGATTTTGAAGGGTCTCGAGCGACTTAGGTCACTCTACCTGCGTCCTGACGGGCTGATGCGGACGCTTCTTGCAGCCGACGGCTCGCCAATGGACGAGACAGCGATGGTCTACGATCAAGCATTCCTCATCTTCGCTCTCGCACGCGCCTCCGTCGCAACCGGAGACCCAGCGCTGGAAGTCGATGCGGCTGCCGTGAGAGAAGAACTACTTAAACGAGGGGATGCTGTTGGCGGCGTGACGGAAAGTGGGGCCCACCCCTATCAATCAAATGCTCATATGCACTTGTTGGAATCCGCGCTCGCTTGGGAAGAAGCAAACGGAGACGGGGCATGGGGGCGTCTCGCTGACCGTATCATAGACCTAGCCCGAACCCGGTTCATCGATCCCCAGTCCGGATATCTGCTGGAGTTTTTCCAGGAGGACTGGTCTCCCGCAGCGGGAGAAGACGGGCGTTTGGTCGAGCCTGGACATCAGTTTGAGTGGGCCTGGCTATTTGCAAGGCATGGCCGCAACAGGCGAGATGAATCCGTCATTGCGGACGCCTGGGGACTTTATGAGGCGGGCCTGACGGGTATCGACAGAAAGCGCAATATCGCCATAGACGCCATGAACACCGATGGAAGCGTCAGAAGCGGAAGATCCAGACTCTGGCCCCAAACCGAATGGCTGAAGGCATCGCTCATACTGGCATCGTTAAGTGATGAGGGCAGACGCGTTCAATGCTTGGAACAGGCAGCAAATGCGCAGCGCGCACTTTGGAAATATCTCACGCCGCAAGGGCTTTGGCACGACAAGCTTCTTGCCACTGGCGATTTCATCGATGAGCCTGCTCCTGCCAGTTCCTTCTATCACATCATGGCGGCTTACGTTCAGGCGAAAGAAACCCTGACCGTAATGGAGCCTGACATCGCACAATACTTGCGGCTGATATAGGAGCCGGAGACATCGGAGACCGTCTCGCCTTCGTCATTCGAACCGTCTAGAAGTTCGCCCCTTACTCAACGGCTCAGGGTCCGCCCGCCTCAATGCGCATCGTTCTGGCCACCGACGCCTGGGAACCTCAGGTCAATGGCGTCGTCCGCACCCTGACCCGCACGGTCGCGGAATGCCGCGGCATGGGCCATGAGGTCGAGGTCATCGAGCCCAGTCTGTTCAAGACCATCCCCTGCCCCACCTATCCCGAGATCCGGCTGGCGCTGGGGGCGGAGGAGGAAATCCGCGAGATGCTGCGGGCCTTCGAGCCCGAGGCCGTGCATATCGCCACCGAGGGTCCGATCGGCATCGCCACGCGGCGCATCTGCGTGGAGTGGAAGCTGCCCTTCACGACCAGCTATCACACCAAATTCCCCGAATATGTCTCAGCGCGTTTCCCGATCCCGGTTCAGGTGGGCTACGCCTATATGAAATGGTTCCACAAGCCGTCGGGTCGGTTGATGGTGGCCACGCCGACCCTGCGCGACGAACTGGTGGAGCATGGGTTCAAGAACGTCTCGCCCTGGTCGCGCGGCGTGGACACCGAGGTGTTCAATCCCGATCTGGACCGCATCTATGACGAACTGGGCGGGAAAGACTGGCCACGCCCCTTCTTCCTCAACGTCGGCCGGGTGGCGGTCGAAAAGAACATCGAAGCCTTTTTGCAGTTGGACCTGCCCGGCACCAAGATCGTGGTTGGCGACGGACCGGCGCGCGCCGAACTGCAGGAGAAGTATCCCGAGGCCAAGTTCCTGGGAGCCAAGTTCGGCGACGACCTGGCCCGCTGCTTCCGCGATGCCGACGTCTTTGTCTTCCCCAGCTGGACCGACACCTTCGGCCTGGTGATTTTGGAGGCCATGGCCACCGGCACGCCCGTCGCCGCCTATCCGGCGCATGGCCCGATCGATATCATTCCGGGATCGAACGCCGGGGCGATCGACAAGGATTTGCGCACCGCTTGCCTGGCGTGTCTGGATCTGGATCGCCAGGCTGTGCGCGCCTATGCGGAGAAGTTCAGCTGGCGCGCATCGGCCGAACAGTTCGTCGAGAACCTGCAGCCCTATCCCGAGCCGGAGCGCGGGCGGTTCTGGCGGCGCCTGCGTCGCATCGCCCGTATCCGCAAACGCGCCGCCGCCTGAACCATAAATCGCGGCGTCGCGACGCGCGTTCGCACCAGACCAAACCTTTAGGACATCTCATGCTCAAGCCGCGCCAGGACCTGAAGCCTAACACCGCCGCCTATGAAACCCAGGCGCTGGTCAAGCCGACAGGCTTTCGCGAATACGACGCGCGTTGGATATTGGAGAAGGAGATCAATCTCCTCGGCATCCAAGCCCTGGGCCTGGGCCTGGCCACCTTTGTCCACGAGATCGGGGTCCAGCCCAGGATCGTCGTCGGCCATGACTTCCGCGGCTATAGCCTCAGCGTGAAACAGGCCCTGATCATCGGCCTCTTGGAAGGCGGGATGGAGGTTCTGGACGTGGGCCTGGCCCTGTCGCCCATGGCCTATTTCGGCCAGTTCGAACTGGACGCCCCTTGCGTCGCCATGGTCACCGCCAGCCATAACGAGAACGGCTGGACGGGGGTGAAGATGGGCGCGAACAAGCCCCTGACCTTCGGCCCCGAAGAGATGGGCCGCCTGAAGGAGATCGTTCTGGGCGGACAGGGCGTGGCGTGCGACGGCGGCAAGCTGGTGCGCATCGACGGCTTCCGCGAGACTTACATCGCCGATGTGGCGTCCAAGGTCCGGGTCAAGCGCCCGCTGAAGGTGGTCTGCGCCTGCGGCAACGGCACGGCCGGCGCCTTCGCGCCCGAGGCTCTGCGTCGAATGGGTGTCGAGGTGATCGAGATGGACACCGACCTCGACTACACCTTCCCCAAATACAATCCAAATCCGGAAGACCACGCCATGCTTGTGCAGATGGCCCAGCGGGTGAAGGAGACGGGCGCCGACCTGGCCCTGGGCTTCGATGGCGACGGCGACCGCTGCGGCGTGGTGGACGACACGGGCGAAGAGATCTTCGCCGACAAGATCGGCCTGATGCTGGCCCGCGACCTGTCAAAGGTCTATCCGGACAGCACCTTCGTCGTCGATGTGAAATCGACCGGCCTCTACAAGACCGATGAAATCCTCAAGGCGAATGGAGCCGAGGTCGTCTATTGGAAGACGGGCCACTCCTATATCAAGCGCAAGACCGCCGAACTGGGCGCCCTGGCCGGGTTCGAGAAGTCGGGTCACTTCTTCATGGCGGGCGATCTGGGCCACGGCTACGACGACGGTCTGGTCGCGGCGGGCGCGGTTCTGGCCATGCTGGACCGCAATCCGGGCAAGACATTGAGCGAACTGAAATCCGCCCTGCCCGACGCCTGGACCAGCCTGACCATGTCGCCGCACTGCGACGACGAACTGAAGTATGGCGTGCTGGACCGGATCGTGAAGGAATATTCCGATCTCGCCGCCGCCGGGGGCGAAATCCTGGGCCGCAAGATCGTCGAGGCCATCACCGTCAACGGCGTTCGCGTGCATCTGGACGACGGTTCATGGGTCCTGGTCCGCGCCTCGTCCAACAAGCCCGAGCTGGTCGTGGTGGTCGAAAGCATGCGCTCCGAAGACGACATGCGCGACCTGTTCCGCAAAGAGATCAAGCCGCGCCTGGCCGCCTATCCCGAAATCGGCGCCTTCAATCAGGAAATCTGAGACTGATCAGCTCTCTGTACGGGGACGCTGAACCAATCGGCGTCCCGGTCGCTTCCTCCCAAACCTCAAGGCGGGAGGATCGTTTGCCACGGTATTTTTTCCACACTCAGAACGGCGACTGCGTTCGCGACGATCAGGGGGAAGAACTGAAGGGCGTGGAGGCCGCGCGCGAGGAGGCGGTGGCGGTGCTGGGTGAAATCCTGCGCTATCGTGGGGCCTCCTTCTGGGAGACGCGCGCCTTCAGTGTGATCGTCACCGATGACGACGGCGAGACGGTGGTCAGCATCACCGCGTCTGCTTCGAACCATGCCCCGGACGGTTGGACCCTGTCGGAGGGATCGCAATGAGCGCCGCCAAACAAGCTCGGCGTGTCAGCACCCTGGTCGACAAACTGTCCCTGCGCGACCGGGTGTCGGCCGAGGAGATGGCCGCCCTTGAGGCCGTTCTGGATGCGCCCAAGACCGTCGCCGCCGGCGCCGACATCGTGCGCGAACACACCCGCCCAATGCACAGCACCCTGCTGATCTCCGGCTTCTCCGCACGCTATTCGACGCTGGAGGACGGGGCCCGGCAGATCACCGAAATCAATGTGTCGGGCGACTTCATCGACCTGCACAGCCTCCTCATGAAACAGATGGATCATGGCGTCCTGGCCCTGAGCGACTGCGTGATCGCCGAGGCGCCGCATATCGGGCTGATCGACATCACCGAACGCCATCCGCATCTGGGTCGCCTGTTATGGCTGGACACCATCATCGATGCGGCCATCCATCGCCAGTGGCTGGTGGCCATGGGGCGGCGCAGCGGCCTGGGCCATCTGGCCCACTTGGTGTGCGAGCTTTATCTGCGCCTTCAGGCGGTCGGTCAGACGGGCGAGATGCGGTTCGACCTGCCCTTGACGCAGAGCGTGCTGGGCGACGCATTGGGCCTCTCGTCGGTTCATGTCAGCCGCTTGATCAGCGAACTGAAGAGCGAGGGCCTGGTGAACTGGGCGGGCGGTCGGATCGAAATTCTGGACTGGCGACGCCTGGCTCAGATCGCCGAGTTCGACCCCACCTATCTGCGACTGCAGAGCGAGCCCGTTTGACCGTTTAACCCATGTTATGGCCGGGCGCGTCGAGCGGCGCTTAAGAGGCCGAATGCCCCAATCGACCCTTGCGCCCACCCTGCTGTCGCTGCTGGCGGTGCAAGGCGTCGATGCGGGCGATGCGATCCCCGCTCAGGCAGGCCAGCACACCGCCCCTGTTCGAAATGGCGAGCGGCAGGTTACGTTGATCCTGGTCGGTGTCGCGGCGCGATTGGGCGCGGACCAACGACTGTGCCGGGGGTTGGCTGGCAGTGGAGAACTGATCAACTTCGACGCCGCGATGGGCGAGAACGACGACGAGACTGCCCTGTGGCTGACGCCGGGGCGGTTCGTGTCCGTGCCGGCGACGTGGCTGATCCGGCATATCGACGCCGAAGTCCTGACCGCAACGGCCCTCGCCGATCTGCGCGCCCGCAACGCCGCGCTGCAGACGGAACTGGCTCGCCATGCGACGCTTAAGGTCGCTCAACGGCTGGCCGCCCTGCTGCTCGACATAACAACGCGAGACGGGATCGATCAGATATCCCTGCGTCAGAGCGATCTGGCGGATCTGATGGCCGTCCGTCGCGCCAGTATCTCGGTCGCCTCGACGGAGCTGTGCGCCGCCGGCGCGATCCGACTGCGCCGCGCCGCGATCCAAGTCATCGACCCAGACGCCCTGCGCCGACTGGCCGAAGAACCTCACTCCACGGTGACGGACTTGGCCAGGTTGCGGGGCTGATCGACGTCGGTGCCCTTCTGGACGGCGGTGTAATAGGCCAGCAGCTGCACCGGCACCGCATAGATCAAGGGCGCGATCAGCGGGTGGCAGTCGGGGGCGCCGATGCGGCTGATGCCGGCGCCGTGGGGATCTGGGGCGTTGACCGGGGCGATCATGATGACCGGCCCGCCGCGCGCGGCGACCTCCTGCAGGTTGGACGCGGTCTTTTCGAACACGTCGTCCAGGGGCGCCAGGGCGATGGTCGGGGTCGCCTCGTCGATCAGGGCGATGGGGCCGTGCTTCAACTCGCCGGCGGCGTAGCCCTCGGCATGGATGTAGCTGATCTCCTTCAGCTTCAGCGCGCCTTCCATGGCCAAGGGGAACATGGCGCCCCGCCCGAGGAACAGCACGTCGTCGGCCTTGGACAGGTCCTGGACCACCGCCCGGATGCTGTCGCCCATGGTCAGGGCTTCGGCGATCAGGCGCGGGCTTTCGAACAGCGCCTTGACCAGTTCGGCCTCCTGCTCTGCATCGATCCGGCCGCGCGCCACGCCCGCCGCCACAGCCAGCGCCAGCAGCGCGGCGACCTGGGCGGTGAAGGCCTTGGTCGAGGCCACGCCGATCTCGGGTCCGGCGTGAGTGGGCCACAGCACCGCCGCCTCCCGCGCCATGGACGAGGAATGGACGTTGACCACGGCGGCGGTCTGCAACCCTTGCGCCTTGCACCAGGTCAGGCTGGCCAGGGTGTCGGCGGTCTCGCCCGACTGGCTGACGGCGACCGCGACGGTGCGGGGCGACACGGCGGGCGAGCGGTAGCGGAACTCCGACGCGATCTCGACATCGCAAGGCAGACCCGCCAGCTTCTCGAACGCATAACGGCCGATCTGGCCGGCGTAGAAGGCCGTGCCGCAGGCCACGATCTGGATCCGGTCGACGGCGGCGAAATCCACGCCCTGCGGCTTGGCCTTGCCGGTCACCAGATCCAGATACTCCGACAGGGTGTGCTGAACGCTGTCGGGCTGTTCATGGATTTCCTTTTCCATGAAGTGGCGATACTCGCCCTTCTCGACCAGGGCCGAGGAGGCCGAGACCTGAACCACCGCCAGCTCGACCGGCTGGCCCGTCATGTCGAACATCTGGGCGCCGCGATGGGTCACGGCGACATAGTCGCCCTCTTCCAGATAGGAGATCTTCTGGGTGAAGGGGCCGACCGCCAGGGCGTCGGAGCCCAGATACATCTCGTCTTCGCCCCAGCCGACGACCAGCGGGCTGCCGCGTCGGGCGCCCAGGATCAGGTCGTTCTCGCCGTCGATCAGAACCGCCAGCGCATAGGCGCCGGTCAGCCGATCCAGCGTCGCCTTGAACGCCTCCAGCGGCGGCCGGCCGGTTTGCAGTTCGGCGTCCAGCAGGTGGGCGATGACCTCGGTGTCGGTCTGGCTTTCGAAGACATGGCCCTCGGCGGCCAGTTCCGCCTTCAGCTCGGCGAAGTTCTCGATGATGCCGTTGTGGACCAGCGTCACCCGACCGGCCTTGTGCGGGTGGGCGTTGGCGGTCGTGGGCGCGCCGTGGGTGGCCCAGCGGGTATGGCCGATGCCGACCGTGGCCTTCATCGGATCCTCGGCCAACACGGCCTCCAGATTGCGGATCTTGCCCTGGGCGCGGCGCCGTTCGACATGGCCGTCGACCACGGCGGCGACCCCGGCGGAATCATAGCCCCGATATTCCAGCCGCTTCAGACTGTCGATCAGACGGGGAACGACGGGACCGTTTCCCGTGACGCCGATGATGCCGCACATACGAACGCTCCGCTGAGGGAAGGAAGAGACCGCTTTGCACTGGCGGCGAACTGGGATTAAGCCGTGGGTCTTGCCCCTTCGGCCATCTAGGCGATCCCAAAGCCGGCCGCATTAAACAAGGGGTTTCGGATCGTTACCCGATACGTGAAGGACCAGGCCTTGGGCGACAGAAAATATTTCGGCACCGACGGGATTCGCGGGCGGGCCAACACCTATCCGATGACGGCCGAGGTCGCCCTGCGCGTCGGTCTGGCGGCCGGCAAGCTGTTCCGCACCGGCGACGACCGGCGCCATCTGGTGGTGATCGGCAAGGACACCCGTCTGTCGGGCTATACGATCGAGCCCGCCCTGGTCGCCGGCTTCGCCTCGGTCGGCATGGACGTGCGGACCTTCGGTCCCGTGCCGACGCCGGGCGTGGCGATGCTGACCCGCTCGATGCGGGCCGATCTGGGCGTCATGATCTCGGCCTCGCACAACGACTATGCCGACAACGGGATCAAGCTGTTCGGGCCGGACGGTTACAAGCTGTCCGACGAGATCGAACTGAAGATCGAGGCCATGATGGACCAGGGCCTGGACCAGGGTCTGGCGCCGTCCAACAAACTGGGCCGCGTCAAGCGGATCGACGACGCGCAGGCCCGCTATATCGAGATCGCCAAACAGGCCTTTCCCAAACGGCTCAGCCTGAAGGGGCTGCGGATCGCCGTCGATTGCGCCAATGGCGCGGGCTACAAGGTCGCGCCCACCACCCTGTTCGAACTGGGCGCCGAGGTCTTCTCCGTGGGCGTGGAGCCTAACGGAACCAACATCAACGCCGAATGCGGCTCGACCCACCCCGAGACCCTCTCGGCGGCGGTCAAACGCTACCGCGCCGACATCGGCATCGCCCTGGACGGCGACGCCGACCGGCTGATCGTGTGCGACGAAAAGGGACAGGTGGTGGACGGCGACCAGATCATGGCCCTGGTCGGCCTGGACTGGGCCAGGCGCGGCATTCTGACCGGCGGCGGGATCGTCGCCACCGTCATGTCGAACCTGGGGCTGGAGCGCCGGCTGAAATCCAAGGGCCTGACGCTCGAGCGGACCAAGGTCGGCGACCGCTACGTCATGGAGCGGATGCGAGAGGGCGGTTTCAACATCGGCGGCGAACAGTCGGGCCACATCATCCTGCACGACCACGCCACGACGGGCGACGGTCTGATGGCGGCGCTGCAGGTGCTGGCCGTCCTGGTCGAATCCGCCAAGCCGATGAGCGAACTGGCCCGCCAGTTCGACCCCGTGCCGCAGCTGCTGGAAAACGTCCGCTTCACCGCCGACAAGCCGCTGGAGACCGACACGGTAAAGGCCGCCATCGCCGAGGCCGAAGCGGCGTTGAACGGTCAGGGTCGTCTGCTGGTGCGGCCATCGGGCACGGAAAAGCTGATCCGCGTCATGGCCGAGGGCGACGACGAGGCGCTGGTGAAGCGGGTGGTGGCCGAGGTGGCCGGGGCTGTGAAGATAGCAGGCTGACACCCGCAACACGATATGCGCGCCTCTACCAAGTACGCGTGCAACTTCACGGTTCACAGCGTCTGCGTTTTCGATAGACTCACCCAATGCGGTCCGATCTGGAACATCTGCCGGAGCGTCAGCAGCGTGAACTTCAACGCGTTCGCGACATCCTGCTTGCCGGATTTGAGGCGGCTAGGACAAGCGGCGGCGGCGCCAACTCTGGTTGGCGACGCGGCGGCCAGATCCTCAAGATCATCCTGTTCGGGTCATACGCACGAGCGGACTGGGTGGACGAACCGGAGAATGGCTATCTCTCGGACTTCGACCTCCTGATCGTGGTCAACCACGAGAAGCTGACGAACATCGCCGACTACTGGTGGAATTCCGAGGATGAGATCCTTCGTGACCCGACCATCGGTCGCACCGTCAATCTGATCGTCCATGATCTTCAAGACGTGAACGACGCCCTGCGGCGGGGAGAATACTTCTGGACCGACATCGTCCGCGATGGCATCGCTCTGTACGAAATCCCTGGGCACCCATTCGCGACACCACAACCAATGACATCGGCCGACGCCGTAGTGATTGCTGAGCGCGAGATGGATCGTTGGCTGAAAGCCGTCGATCGTTTCTTGAAACTTGCAAATATCTCTGCCGCCGAAAGCGCAGACGATCCCGACTGGCGGAAGAACGCGGCGTTCAACCTCCAC
Source organism: Brevundimonas sp. UBA6550 (assembly GCF_002434505.1). Taxonomy (GTDB): domain Bacteria; phylum Pseudomonadota; class Alphaproteobacteria; order Caulobacterales; family Caulobacteraceae; genus Brevundimonas. Next base: position 35,335 of record NZ_DJKE01000006.1, on the reverse strand, counting down.
CAAGCGGTTGAAGCGGCCTACGCCTGCTTCCTTCTCGTTCACACCTTCTATTTTCCGCGCTCTCACAACATCAAATTCCTCCGCTCCCTCGCCGAGGACGTAAATGTGGGACTCGCTGGGGCCTGGCCGCGTGAAAGCCGCTTCGATCGCCGCCGGTTCGAATTGCTGAAGAGGGCCTACGTCGAAGCGCGCTATAGCGACCAATACGATGCCTCGCCCGAGGATCTGGACTGGCTGACGGCCAGGGCGAAACACCTGCGTGATCGGGTCGCAGAATCAAGTCGGGCGCGCGTCGAGGACCTTCGGGTGAAAGCAGAAAGCTCGAGATAGGTCGCAGCCTTGGAAGCCAGAGATGCAACTGCGGCAGTCGAACACGAAGACCGTCTTCTGAACCGAAAGGAAGCGTCACGTGAACTCGCCGCCCTGGGCATCCAACTCGCGCCTTCGACTTTAGCAAAAATGCTGTGCCTCGGTTTGAATGGTCCGCCTTACATCCACATTCGTAAGCGCCCTTATTATCCCAGGCTTCAACTTCGAGATTGGGCCAAGCTTCAGTTGAGCGAAGTGCGTCACTCATCGCGCGAGCCACGCACCCCCCAGGAGGGCAAAACCTAGAAGGGCAGCGCGGCGCTGACTGTTTGCCGTTTGAAGTGTTGATATAGGCTGACGAGCGCGGCCACAGAAGCCTGCGTATCCCCTTGGGTCAAGGCCTGGGGCATATTGCATCGCCGCCCGTCTTTGCCGAACGCGACTCGAACAGAAGGCTCCCAGAAGGAATCGCAAGTTCTCGGTTTATGGGTTCGTCCGGATAAGCTAGCATCCAGATGCCCGGGCGGCCCCCGCGCATGTCCAGGCTTCGGCTAAAGGCGGCGGCGCGTGGCTCAACCATGTTCTCAACGCCCGGCGCATGACCAAGACGCAAGCGAAGGTCGAGCGGGTATCGCGCCACACTTGCCAACGGCGAGTGAATGATTCATCCTGGAGGTGCGTCGCAGAGCGGCGTCGAGGCGTGAGAACCTCGGTTGAGAACAACCCGCAGCCTGCGCCTGTACGCCCACGGGGGCTGCAGCGCGCCGCGCCCTTTGCGCTTGCCTCGACCTAGGCTCGGCTCCGTCAATCCAGACGGGCGGTCTCGCTGATCGGAGGCAAATTCGTGACGTCTGGTGGTCGACAGTCGAAAGCCGTGCCGGCGCTTTCTACCGGAAGCGACGCCGAGACCCTTTTCGCTACCCACGGCGCATGGTTGCTCGGCTCGTTGCGACATCGGTATGGCGCCGACCTCGCCGAAGACCTCCTTCAGGACACCTATTTTAATATCCTGCGACAGAAGCGTCCGGTCGAAATCCGTAAACCAAAGGCCTTTCTGCTCCGGGTCGCCCGCAATCTGTTCGTGAGCCGTTATCGCCGCGATCGCCGGCGAGAGGAACTGGACGCATGGCAGTCGCTTCCCACCAGCCAGGCCGCGGCACAGGACGCAGCCCTGCTGCTGAAGGAAGTTGTGCTGGGCCTTCCGAAACCGCTTCGCGACGTCTTCTTGCTCAGCCGTTTCGGCGGCATGACCAACCAGGAAATCGCTCATCATCTTGGCATCCGGCCGAAAACAGTCGAATGGCGGATGACCAAGGCTCTTGCCCAATGTGCGGCACAGCTGCGGGATTGAGGCGGGGGATCGAGGTTCCACCCGCCGTGCACTTGGACGTCGCGAGCGCGTCCCGAAGCTGACGATAGGAACTCAACCCGGGCCCCACGGATCCCGAGTAAGTAGGCTAAAGCTCTAGTCCCAAACCCCGGCCCCGCTCTCCGAATCGAAACTCCACACGCCCCGCCTGCAGAACCGCGGTGAGACCTTGGCCACGGCAGGCCTCCAAACCGGCACGCCACGGCGCTAGCGTTACGACAGAGCGGCTTTCGACCGCCGCATAGGTTCGACCGCCCATGTGAACGCTATCGTTGTAGACGCCTGAGAAGGGCTGTCCCTCCTCGGCCTTTACGACCAACTTCTCGTCCTTCCCAAGCCTCTTGAACTGCGCCTCGATCTCCATTTTCCAGAGGGCGAGCATGTCCTTATCGGTCAGCTTTGAGCCATCGCCGATCCCCCACCCCTTGCGAGCCTCCGCCCGTTCCTGTCCCAACCTTCTGGCTTCATCCGCCATAGACCCCAAGCCGGGATCAGGTTCGAGGCCGCCGGCCACCCGGTCCAGCCAGGTGACGCCCCGCGCTTCGGTCTGGAGGTGTAGAGGCCTGATGTCGAGCACGCGGACTTCCGCATCGGCAGGACCATGTCGCGCCTGATCCGCTTCCAACGCCCGCGAGACGTAGTCGGGTGGAATGGCAAACCGGCCGTCGCCCCGAGGCTCGACCGCGCCTTCGCGGCGCATCGCTTCGAGCCGTCGAAGATGGCGCTCGATGAAAACCGGCCGATCTCTGGGCCGGACGACGAGATGATCGGCTTTAGAATAGACGCCATTTCTCAGTTGCGCGATCTGAGCGATGGTCCGGTCTGAAGCCCTCTCCCTCCACGGCCTTCCCCGCAGTTCGATGAGGGCCCGCTCGGGCACGCGATCCAGGATCATAACGCGATCCAATGACGCCAGCCGGACGTGCCCCAGACGACCATCCATGGTCTCAAGCACGAGCAACTGGGCCGCCTTCTTGTGCCACTTAAGCGGCTGAACGCCGGCGTAAGCGCCAACGATCACCTCGCCTTCCAAAAGCCTCAGCGGTTCAAGGCGATGAGTCTGCCCGCACCAGAAGCCGCCCCATATGGCGCGCGTTGCGGCGGCTTCACGCGCCTCCTGTTCGCCCACACTTCGCAGGATATCGCGCAGATTTTCAGGAAGAGTCCAAAGGCCTTGGCTGTCTCGGGTTGCCCATCCGCGACGCTCAAGATGGACCAGGCGGCGCTGTGCGTTGGCGCGTTCTCCGCTTTCTAGACCCTCGAGGTTGATCCATCCGTCGTCCTGCCGTCGCAGAATCGTGTCGTCCATCGCGGTCAGCCGGTCCGCCGTCAGATCGCGGGAGGAAGCCGTCCGGTCGGATCTGGGGCCCAGAATCTCCGTCGTCAGGGCCTCGCACCGGCTGCGCAGGCCATGCGCCGCATAACCGCGGCTGAAGACAAGGTCGCGTCCATCGTCCCGCACACCGCGTAAGATAATGTGGAGATGGGGACGTCCGGTATCGTAGTGCGCAACGGCAAGCCATTCGAGCGGCGTGTCGGTGTCGATCTCAATCTGCTTCATCATCCGCCGTGCAAACGACCTGACGTCCGCAAGCTCTTGTCCATCCTCGGGATTCACGACGATCCGATAATGACGGCGGTCATCCGCCCACCGATCAACCTCCGCCCTGGCGTCAGGCCGGTCCTCCAGCGGCCCGAAGAACACGGCTCTCGCCCCGTCCTCGCCCGCGCCCTCCCGTCCGAAGTACCGCACGCAGGCTTTCAACGACGCGCGCGCTTTTGGTGTCCTCATTACGACCTTGACCCTGATGAAGACGCGTCGTGACGGCCCGGCGCCCCGGAAGGCCGGCCGGACCCGCTTGGCGACCGTCTTGGCGGCAAAGTGTCGTGTCCGCGCTCTGGAGGGCATCGACGCTGTCGCGCGTCCGGGGAGCAGAACAGCCCCGTGGGGATAGTGATCTCGGTGCGCCCTCATTGACGGACGGAATGGAAAATCGTCTGGATCGTGAAGTGTGGCCATGGGGAACCTGTCGTCAGCGACCGGTTTTTCCGCAAACCGTCCACCGGTCGCCGAGCAGCTTTGCGAATAAAATCGCGCCTGTCCCGCCCTGAGTTATTCCGTCCGATTGACGGCGTTTGATCACCTTTGATTGGCGCGCATCGCGATCCATTGTGTTCACGCAAAGGACCTGAATGCTTCTGATGACCGCCCATTACGTCCTCTTCGCCGCCGCACATCAGCCCGCGAGTCCCCTCGCGCCGCAAAAGCTGGAGAACGTCCGCTTCACCGCCGACAAGCCGCTGGAGACCGACAAGGTCAAGGCCGCCATCGCCGAGGCCGAAGCCGCGCTGAACGGCCAGGGCCGCCTGCTGGTGCGGCCATCGGGCACGGAAAAGCTGATCCGCGTGATGGCCGAGGGCGACGACGAGGCGCTGGTCAAGCGGGTCGTGGCCGAGGTGGCGGGCGCGGTGCGGTCGGCGGGCTGACCGACCGCTAGTTCCGGCACTCCGCCGGCGGATTTCCGTCGCCCTGCCACAACTTGCAGGATCGCTCGATTTCGCCCTGGATCACGGCGCAGGGATTGGCGGCGTTGCAGGGCGGGCGGGTCGCAGGGCTGACGCGGATGCAGCGTTCGACCAGCCGCGCGGCGGCGGCGGAGCCGATGGCGTCGCGGCAGGACGCCGGGCTGTCCGGGACCGGCTGGGCCGCCATCCCCGGTCCCTCGGGGATCGTGGCTTGAGGCTCCTCGGCCAACTCTGTCTTTTCCGTCTCTGTCTTTTCAGCCTGAGGTTTGGGCGCCGGCGTCGGAGCCTGGGGCGCGGGCGCATCCGCCGTCATCGGCGTCGCCTCGATGATGTCGCCGCCCGACGAATCGCTCGCGGACGCGGGCTGGGCGGGATCGGCGCGCTGACAGCCGGCCGCGACCAGGGCGCAGACGATCAGCGAAAGCCAGGGGGATCGACGCATCGACTTGTCTCCGTTCGGGATCGACGCGCCGACGATGCCCTAAAGCGCCCGCCCTGCGAAACCCCCTATCGTTTCGCCGCCGCCAGCGCCGCCTTCTGCAGGGCGAACAGTTCGGTGCAGCCGATCTCGGCCAGGGAGAACAGACGGTCGAACTCGGCGCGCGAGAAGCCGCGCTTTTCGCCTGTGGCCTGGACCTCGACGATCTGGCCCGATCCGGTCAGGACGAAGTTGGAATCCGCCTCGGCCTCCGAATCCTCCTCATAGTCCAGGTCCAGCACCGGCACGCCGTCGCAGACGCCGCACGACACCGCCGCCACCTGGTCCGTGATCGGATCGGCCTTCAGCACGCCTTCGTCGCGCAGATAGTTGAGCGCCAGGCTCATGGCGACCCAGGCGCCGGTGATCGAAGCCGTGCGGGTGCCGCCGTCGGCCTGGATGACGTCGCAGTCGATCAGCACCTGACGCTCGCCCAGGGCCTTCAGATCGACCACGGCGCGCAGTGAGCGCCCGATCAGGCGCTGGATTTCCTGGGTGCGGCCCGATTGCTTGCCCGCGGCGGCCTCGCGGCGTCCGCGCGTGTGGGTGGCGCGCGGCAGCATGCCGTATTCAGCGGTCACCCAGCCCTGACCCGAGTTGCGCATCCAGCCCGGAACCTTGTCCTCGATCGAGGCGGTCACCAGGACCTTGGTGTTGCCGAAGGTGATCAGGCAAGAGCCCTCGGCGTAGCGGTTGACGCCGGTCTCGATGGTCACGGGACGCAGTTGGTCGTCGGTGCGTTGCGAATGGCGCATGAAAGCCCTCCTTGGGAAGTCTGGCCTTGGAAGCCGTGGCGGCGGTGCTTATCCTGAAACGGTGAGCCTGTATGCCCCGAAAAGCCCGCCGTTCGACGCGGGCCAGTCCCTTGCCGGGCTGGCCGGGCTGGATGCGCGCGCGCGCGACATCTTCCGGCGCATCGTCGAATCCTATCTGGAGACGGGCGAGCCGGTGGGATCGCGCACCCTGTCGCTGGGCGGCGTGGCCCTGTCGCCCGCCTCGATCCGCAACACCATGCAGGACCTGACGCTGGCCGGCCTCTTGGCCGCGCCCCACACCTCGGCCGGGCGCATCCCGACCCATGCGGGCCTGCGCCTGTTCGTCGACGGCCTGCTGGAGGTCGGCGACCTGACCGCCGAGGAGCGGCGCGAGATCGACGGGCGTCTGGCCGGGCGAGGACGCAACTTCGAATCCGCCCTGGACGAGGCGTCCAACCTGCTGTCCGGCCTGGCGGGCGGGGCCGGCGTCGTCTCCAGCCCGGTGCGCGACGCGGGCGTCAAACACGTCGAGTTCGTGGCCCTGGGCGGCGATCAGGCTCTGGCCGTCATCGTCGCCGACGATGGCACGGTGGAGAACCGGATCATGACCCTATCGGCGGGGGTCACGCCCTCGACCCTGATCGAGGCGTCCAACTTCCTGAACGCCCGCCTGCGCGGCCGCCCCTTCGCCGACGCCAAGCGCGAGATGACCCAGGAGCTTCAGGCCGCCCGGCGTGAACTGGACCAGACCGCCGCCCGCCTGGTCGAGGATGGTCTGGCCGCCTGGTCCGGCGGCCCGGACCGCGAACGGGCCCTGATCGTGCGGGGCCGCGCCAATCTGCTGCAGGACCGCGAGGGGCTGGCGGACCTGGAGCGGGTGCGCGTTCTGTTCGACGACCTGGAGCAGAAGGAACAGTTGATCGGCCTGTTGGACGGGGTGGATGCGGCGCAGGGCGTGCGCATCTTCATCGGGGCCGAAACGCGCTTGTTTTCACTTTCGGGTTCCGCCGTGATCGCGGCGCCCTATATGAGCGGCCGACAGCGGGTCCTGGGCGCCATCGGCGTCATCGGCCCCGCGCGACTGAACTACGCCCGTGTCATTCCGTTGGTGGACTATACCGCCCGGGTGCTGGGCCGGATGCTGGACGGGAACGAGACGTGAGCGACAAGCCCCTAAACGACGACATCAACGCCCTGGACGCCGAGGCGGCCGAGACCAATGCCGAACACGGGCTGGACGCCCACCCGGCGGACGACATGGCCCCGCTGGACGCCGTGATCGCCGAGCGCGACGAGTGGAAGGATCGCGCCCTGCGCGTCGCCGCCGAGATGGAGAATCTGAAGCGCCGCGCCGAGACGCAGCAGAACGACGCCCGCGCCTTCGCCATTCAGCGCTTCGCCAAGGACCTGCTGGGCGTGGCCGACAATCTGGAACGCGCCCTGATGGCCGCGCCCAAGGAATCCGAGGGCGCCACCGCCGGTCTGGTGACCGGGCTGGAACTGACCCAGAAGGCCTTGTTGCAGGCGTTCGACACCAATGGTCTGAAGCGCGTGGCGCCGGGACCGGGCGAAGCCTTCAATCCGCATCTGCACCAGGCCATGATGGAACAGCCGTCCGACACCGTGCCCGGGGGCACGGTGATCCAGACCATGCAGTCCGGCTTCGAACTGTTCGGCCGCACCGTGCGCCCCGCCATGGTGGTGGTCGCCGCCAAGGGATCGGGCGGCCAGGCCCCCAATCCCTATGGAGCAGCCCCCGCGTCCGACGGACAGGCCTTCGACAGCAAGGCCTGACCCGGGAAATGGCGGGCGGCGTCGGTCAGAACCGGCGCCGCCATCCGCCGATCAGGGCGAACTCCGGCGCGGCGTCGGCGACGTGGCGCGGTTCGCGGCTGGCCACGGCCTGAAGCGTCACGCTGGAGCCGTCCCACAGATAGCGTTCGCCGCCCAAGATGAAGTCGATCTGGCGACCGCTGGGCGCCGCCGAGAAGCTGCGCCGCGAATAGGTCAGCGGGTCGAAATAGTCGGCCGGGACATCGGCGAGATAGGCCGAGAAGCTGCCGCTCTCGATCCTGAGCGGTTGGGCCAGGGTGAAGCTGATCCGGTCGCACAGGGCCGAACAGCCGGTCAGCAGCCCCAGCCGCCAGTTCGAACTGATCGCCGCCCGATCCATCGACAGGAACCGCCCCTCGATCCGGGTCGATCCCAGCCCCGCCTCTCCGATCAGGCGCAGGCCCGGCGTCAGCGTCCAGTCGCCGCCCAGCGCATAGAAGGCCGTTCGCGACGGCAGGGCGAAGTCCGATCCGCCCGGCAGGAAGGCGCCCAAGGGCCCCAGCCGTTCGTCCAGGGCGCCGATGCTGAACGACAGGCCGCCGTCGGCGCCGCGCCAGCCGATCGAGGCCCGGTTGTAAGTCGAGGCGTCCTGCTCCACCCGGCGCAGCGGCATCCGGCGGTCGCCGCCCCCGCTTTCGGCCGAGACGGTCACGGCGCCGAACCGCATCGCGCCGCGCATGGCGTGGTCGGCCTGGGCCAGGGCGGCGAATCCGTCGCCGGCCGTCCCGCCGAAGGGCGAGACCGCACCACCCTTGCCCTGCCAGGCGGAAAAGTTCAGCCGCCCGCTATCCAGATTCAGCATGGCCTCCTGGCGCGGCTCGTCGCCCATCCACGGCGCATTATAGAGGTCGTGGCGCGGCGCGATGGGCTCGGGCGTCGGGCCGGGCTGGGCGGCGATCAAATTCAACCGGCCGCCGCCGGGCAGGGCCAGGCTGGTGGTCGCCGTCTGGTTCTGCTCGAACGGCGCTGGCTGATACGACCGGCTGGGCGCCGTGGGATAGGCCCCGCCCAGCTGGACGGCGAACATCCGGTCATAGGCGTCGTACAGCACCGTGTTCAGCGCGCTCTGCCTGTTGAAGGCGTCGCCGAACGCGCCGCCGATGAAGCTGCCCGGTTCGGTGGACGTCTTGATGGCGCCGCCGTCCGCCATGGGGGTGGAGGTCGTTCCCACCGGCCGGAAGGCGCCGGCGAGATCCAGAAGGCCGCGCCCATAGACGATGTCGGTTCCGGTATCGCCGGCGTCACGGGCCGTATCGAACAAGATGGCCAGCGCCGCCTTGGCGGTCAGATTGGGAAAGGCCTGCATCAGCAGGGCCAGGGCGCCGGAGACGTGCGGGGCCGAAAAGGAGGTGCCGTTGACCCGCCAACACGACGTGTTTTCACAGCCAGTGATGACGTCCTCGCCTGGGGCGGAAAGATAGGCCGTGGCCGTATCGCCGGCCTTGTTGGAGAAGCTGGACATCACATTGGTCGAGCCATGCGAGCCCACGGCGATGATGCTGCCGGCATAGCGCGGATCGACCGCGTATCGGGCCGGCCAGCCCGGATTGGCGTTTCCGTCATTGCCCGAAGAGGCGACGATCACCGCCCCGGAATTGACGGCGCGCAGCAAGGCGGCCTCGAAGGCCGAGCCCAGCCGTCCGTCGCCGCCCAGCGACATGTTGATGATCTTGACCCCGTTTGCGATGGCGTAGTCCAGGGCCCGCACCAGGTCCGAACTGGTGAAACAGACCTTGTTCTCCTTGTCCGTACAGTCCGAGATGTCGGTGCGGATCGACAGGATGGTCGACTGATAGGCCACGCCGATCGTGCCGAACCCATTGAAGTTGGAAGCGATGACGCCCGACACCCGCGTGCCGTGGCTGCTGGATTCGACATAGGGCGTGTTGCGGCCGACGACCACATCGGTCGAGGCGCTGGAAATCCGCCCTTCCAACTCCGGCATGGTGTTGGCGATGCCGGAATCGACCACCGCCACCGTGACCCCTGCCCCCGTCGCGCCCGACTGCCAGGCCGACTGAACCTTGATGTTGGCTAGGCCATAGCTGCGCAGATATTCGCTCGAGGAAGCGGTCGGCGGCGGGGGCGGCGGAGGAGGCGGAGGGGGTGGAGGCGGAGGGGGTGGTGGTGGCGGAGGAGGTGGTGGGGTGATCGTGCCGCCGCCTCCGCTTCCCCCACCGCCGCCGCCACAGGCCGCCAGCGGCAGGACCATCAGGCCCACGCTCAAGATCATCGCCGCCCGGCGTCGCAATCCGGTCATCGCCCGCCCCTCCCCTCAAGGCCGCCCTCCGCAGCCCGTCGTTCACTAACGCCCTAATTCTTTAACGCTTTATCGAAGGTCGCCAGCAGTTTGGACCAGCCGTCGCGCGCATCCGCCTCGGCGTAGCTGGCGCGATAGTCGGCGTGGAAGCCGTGCGGCGCGTCGGGATAGACCACGATCTGGCTGCCGGTCTGGCCGGCGCGCGCCAGCGCCTGGCGCATCCGCTCCACGCTGGCCACGGGGATGCCCTGGTCCTGGCCGCCATACAGGCCCAGCACCGGCGCCTTCAGGTCGTCGGCCAGATCGACCGGCCAGGGCTGACCCGCCGAGACCTGGGCCGGGGTCGCGTCGGGCGCGGGCGCCAGCCGGCCGTACCAGGCCACGCCCGCGCCGATGGCGCTGAACCGGGCCGCCGCCTGCCAAACCACCTTGCCGCCCCAGCAGAAGCCGGTGATCCCCACCTTGCCGTCCCTTGCCCAGCCCTGCTGGCTGGCCCATTCCAGCGTCGCCGACAGGTCGCCCATCACCTGCTCGTAACCGGCCGCCCCCACGATCTGCATGATCCGCTGCATGTCCGACAGCGGCGCGGGGTCCTCGACCCGGTTGAAGAAGGCCGGCGCGATGGCGGCGTAACCCTGTTTGGCCAGCCGGCGGCAGACGTCGCGGATGTATTCGTGAACGCCGAAAATCTCCGACACCACGACCACCACCGGAAACGGTCCCGATCCTTGCGGCCGCGCGACATAGGCGGGCAGGTCGAAACCGTCGGGCGCGGCATAGGTCACGGTTTCCGCAGTCAGGCCCGCTGCATCGGTCGTGATCGGCTTGGCCTCCCTGGCCAGGGCCGCGACGGCGTAGCCGGAAAACAGCAAGCCCCCCAGCGCCCCCAGGCTTCGTCGGCTCAGCTTCAGATCGTCGGCGGTCTGGCCTTCGGGACGGATCAGGGTGGTCATCGCACGCTCCGGAAAGGGGGAGCGGTCAGAGCATCACGCCCCTTCGTCGGCGTCCAGTCACGAACGCGAGGCCGCCGGTCGTGTGAGGAAGGGCGCTCAAGCCGCGAGCGACAGCGCCCTTTCCCGCCCAGAAGTCAGTGCCGGAAGACCCGCACGCCGGTGAAGGCCATGGCGATGCCCTTTTCGTCGGCGGCGGCGATGACTTCGGCGTCGCGCAGGGAGCCGCCCGGCTGGATCACCGCCGTCGCGCCCGCCGCCACCGCTTCCAACAGACCGTCGGCGAAGGGGAAGAAGGCTTCCGACGCACAGGCCGAACCTTCGGCCAGCGATTGCGTCAGCCCCTTGGCCTCGCCCGCTTCCTTGGCGCGGATGGCGGCGATGCGGGCTGAATCGCGGCGGTTCATCTGGCCGGCGCCGATGCCGGCGGTCTGGCCGTCCTTGGCGTAGACGATGGCGTTGGACTTGACGTGCTTGGCCACGGTGAAGGCGAACAGCATGTCCTGGATCTCGGTCGGCGTCGGCTGGCGTTTGGTGACGATCTTCAGGTCGGACGGCTTGATTAGGGACCGATCGCGCGACTGGACCAGGAAGCCCCCGGCGACGGAACGGAACACCTCGCCCGCCCCATGGGGATCGGGCAGGCCGTCGGTGATCAACAGGCGCAGGTTCTTTTTGGCGGCGAAGACGGCCTTGGCCTCGTCATCCGCGCCCGGCGCGATGACGACTTCGGTGAAGATGCCGGTGATGGCGCGGGCGTCGTCGCCGTTCAGCGGACGGTTGACCGCGATCACCCCGCCAAAGGCCGAAACCGCGTCGCATTCCAGCGCGCGGGCATAGGCTTGCGACAAATCCTCGCCGACCGCCACGCCGCACGGATTGGCGTGTTTGACGATGACGACGGCGGGCTGTTCGAACTCCGCGACAAGCTCATAGGCGGCGTCGGCGTCGGCGATGTTGTTGTAGCCCAGCTCCTTGCCCTGCACTTGTTCGGCATAGGCCACGCCGGGACGACGCTCGCCGGTGCGATAGAAGGCGCCGGTCTGGTGGGGGTTCTCGCCATAGCGCAGGGTCTGGGCCAGCGAACCGGCGATGGACTTGCGCGCCGGGGCGGCGTCCTCGACCTGACCGGCGAACCAGCCGGAGACGGCGGCGTCATAGGCCGCGGTGCGGGCGAAGGCGCGGGCGGCCAAGCGTTTGCGCAGGGCCAGATCGGTGGCTCCTTGCGATTTCAGCGCCTCAAGGATCAAGGCGATGCTTTCGCCATCCACGGCGACCGCCACATGGCCGTGGTTCTTGGAGCCCGAACGGATCATGGCCGGGCCGCCGATGTCGATATTCTCGATGGCCGCCTCGAAGCCGCCGCCCGCTTCCACCGTCTTCTCGAAGGGATAGAGGTCGATCCAGACGATATCGATGGCGCCGATGCCGTGGGTCGCCATCGCCTCCGCATGGGCCGGGGCGTTGCGCACGCCCAGAAGGCCGCCGTGGACGATGGGATGCAGGGTCTTGACCCGGCCGTCCATCATCTCGGGGAAGCCCGTCAGATCGGCCACGTCCTTGACCGGCAGGCCGAGTTTCTCGATGGCCGCCTTGGTGCCGCCGGTCGAGACCAGTTCGACGCCCAGATCATGCAGGGCGCGCGCCGCATCCTCCAGCCCGGCCTTGTCGGACAGGGAGATCAGGGCGCGCTGCGGCTTCACCTGGTCGGGCGTGGGCGGAAAGTCGGGAGCGGCGGGCATGGGCGGCGTCCGTGGAAGGCTGGGAGGATGGCGCGCCCTCTAGCCCCAAACCGGCGCTGCGTCACCCCACGGACGGTTTCAGCCTGGATCGCCGCTCGCGCCCGCCGGGCTCAGCTTCCAGCGGATCTTGGTCTCGCTGTCGGTGCGGGCCGAGCCGCGCACCACGATCTGCAGCGAACGGCGGGTCAGGCCGGCGTCGATATGGACGCTGGGTTCGATGGCCACGTCGGGACCATCGGTCCTGAACCACCAGCCCCGGCCCGAGGCGCCGCGCAACAGGATCGAGCGGCGGTCGCGCGCCAGCGAGGCCTGCACCCCCGGCTCCAGTTGGAAGCGGATGGCGTAGGGGGCCGCGATCTGGCGCACCATCTCCTTGCGGCCGGGCGTGGGGAACACCCGCTCCTCGGCGCGCAGTTCGTCCAGCCGCTGGTCCAGATAGAGTCGGCGCTGGTGATTGAGGCCGAACAGTTCGGTCCAGCCGTCGTGCTCCATCTCCAGCCAGACGGCGCCGTCGCCTTCGCGACGGTCGGCCGTGACATGGATCGGCGGGCCGACCAGCCGGGGCCCCAACAGGTCGCCCTTCCATCCGCCCAGCGGCTCGTTCAGCGAACGCTCGCCCAGGGTCAGGGTCGAATGGGCTGGCGTCAGGCGCAGGGCCTGGCGGTCGGTGGCGGCCGGGGTCCAGCCCGAGCCGGTGACCAGCCGATCCTTGCCGCAGGCGATCTCCAGCGCCAGCGGCTGGGCGCAGGCCGTCGCGCCCCAGGCGCCCTGAGCCGGCGCGGCCGTGTCGGCGACGATGGTCAGCAGCGGGCTGGCGATACGGGTCAGGCCGGCGACCTCGCCGACCGGCGACGGCTCCTCGGCCTCTTCGTCATGAGCGCGGGCGGCCGCGACCCGTTCGGCGCTGGAGGCGCCCCCGCCCTGGAAGCTGGCCAGCCGACCGTCGGGCAGGGTCAGAACGCGCAAGCCCCGGGTCAGGCGGGCGATGGCGGCGGAAACGCCTTCGGGCGTCGGCTCGGACAGCTGCGACAGGGCGTCGTCCAGCGTCAGCAGGTCCAGCAGCAGCTCCAACCCGGCTTCGGGGCTGCGCGAGGCATGGCCGCCGTCGTCCTGGACCGTGGTCCTGAGCGCGCCGTCCAATGACGCCAGGGCGTGACGACGCAGGCCCTGCCCCGCCGGTCCGGCCAGGACGCAGCCGCCGATGGCCGCCGCCGTCAGCCGCTCGGCCCGACTGGCCAGTCCGCCGGGCGGACGCAGCAGTTGTCGTGTCTGGCGCGCCAGGCTGTCGGCCAGGGCCAGGCGTTCCGTCTCGGTCGCGACCGCCCCCATCCGCCGCGCCGCGCAGGCCAGATTGACGACCCGGCGCGCCAGGATTTCCGGCCCCCAGGCGAAGGGCGACCAGCGGGCGAAGGCGTCGGCCCAGGCCAGGGTCAGGCGCAGGGCCTCGCGCGCGCCGCGATCCCCTTGAGCCATCAGCGCCGGCAGCCAGGCAAAGGCGTGCAGTTCCACCGCGAACGGCCGGGACGGGCTGGGCCGGTTCCACGGATCGCCCGACGCCTCCACCTCCATGGCGGCGCCGGCCAGTATGAACCGCCCGGCCAGCACATTGCGGCCCGGCGCGGGATCGTGCGGGCGGAAGTCACGCGGCGTGGCGGCGAAGGCGCTGACCTTGCGCCCCTTCAGCGTCAGCCCATAGCCCGGCAGGCCGTAAAGCTCGATCCAAAGCTGGCGCGTCGCCAACCGCCCGACGATGGCGGGCCACAGTCCGGGGCCGGCCGTGGTGTCGCCGGACCGCACGGGCGTCCTGACGGGCGCGCCGGGCAGGCCAGGAATTTGGCCCGAGGCCACGTCCAGACCGGCGTCCTGGCCGCGCGGGGCGAAGGGACCGAGCGGGCTCATGCGCGGTCCGGGGCGGCCTTCAGGGCGGCGATATTGGCCGCATAATCGCCCTTGAACACGAAGGAGCCGGCGACCAGGGCGTCGGCCCCGGCGGCGACGCAGGCCCCGGCGTTGGCCGAGGTGACGCCCCCGTCCACCTGCAGATGCGCCGCCGATCCGGCGCGGTCCAGAATGGCGCGCGCGCCGGCGATCTTGCGCAGCGAACTGTCGATGAACTTCTGACCGCCGAAGCCCGGATTGACCGACATGATCAGCACCAGATCGACCAGATCGACCACCTCTTCCAGGATCGACAGCGGCGTCGCCGGATTGAACACGACGCCGGCCTTGGCGCCCAACTGACGAATGCGACCCAGGGTGCGGTGCAGATGCGGCCCACTCTCAGGATGGACGGTCAGGACGTCGGCGCCCGCCTCACGGAACGCCTCCAGCCACGGATCGACCGGCGCGACCATCAGATGCACGTCGAACGGCAGGGTCGTATGCGGCCGGATCGCCTTCACGATGTCCGGCCCCAAGGTGATGTTGGGCACGAAATGCCCGTCCATCACATCCACATGGACCCAGTCGGCGCCCGCCGCCTCCAGCGCACGGACTTCTTCGCCCAGCCGCGAAAAGTCGCTGGCGAGGATCGACGGACAGATCAGAGGGGTAACGGCCATGGCCCTCGGGATAGGACGGGTTGCGGGCGGGAGCAAGGCGTCGCCGCTCAGGAAACCCGTTCCAGCCTAGCGGCGAAGAAGCCGTCCAGGCCGCCTTTTTCGGCCCACATGGAGGGCAGGATGCGCAGCCAGCCTTCGGGGGTCAGGGCCTCGGGCGGGGCGCCGAGGGCGGCGGGGTCGGCGGCGGCGGTGCGGAAGGCGGGGTTGCGGCGCAGGAAGGCGATGATCTGGGTCTCGCCCTCCTCGCGCTCCAGCGAGCAGGTGCAATAGACCAGACGGCCGCCCGGCCTGACCCGTTCGGCGGCGGCGTCGAGCAGACGGTGCTGGACATCGGCCAGTTTGGCGATCTCGGCTGGGCGGGTGGCGCGCAGAACCTCGGGATTGCGACGGAAGGTGCCGGTGGCGGTGCAGGGGGCGTCCAGAAGGACGGCGTCGAAGGTGCGGGCGTCCTCCCAGTCCTCGGCGGGGACGGCGACGACCTCGGCGGTCAGGCCGGTGCGCTCAAGGTTCTGCGTCAGCCGCTTCAAGCGCGAGGCCGAACGGTCGAGCGCCACGACCGAAGCGCCGGCTGCGGCCAGTTGCAGGGTCTTGCCGCCCGGCGCGGCGCACATATCCAAAGCGGTCTCGCCCGCCTTCACGTCCAGCAGGCGGGCGGGCGCCGCGGCGGCGGCGTCCTGGACCCACCAGTCGCCGTCCTCGAAGCCGGGCCAGGTCGCCACGTCGCCGCGACGGCCGGTGCGAACCGTGCCCCCGGACAAGGCTTCCCCCTCTACGGTGGCGGCGACAGCGGCGGGATCGACGCCGGGCTTCAGGCTGAGGTCGGTCGCAGGCTCCTCGCGAGCGGCCAGCGCCAGCCCGACCAGCGCCGCCTCGCCATAGGCCGCCTTCCAGCGCGCCGCGATCCAGTCGGGCAGATTGCTCTCGGCGGTCGTCAGGCCGGGACCGTCGCGGCCCACGCCGCGCAGCACCGCATTGACCAGATTCTTGTAGGGTCGGGTCTTTGGATCGCGTTCGGCCAGTTTCACGGCCGTCGAGACGGCGGCGAAGGCGGGGGTCTCCAGCACCAGGGTCTGGGCCAGGGCGATGCGCATCAGGGTGCGGACGGCCTCGGGCGGCGACTTCTGCAGGCGGCGATCCAGAATCTGGTCGATCTCGCCCAGGCGGCGCAGGGCGGCCATGGCCACCGCGCGGGCGAAGGCGCGGTCCACCGGCGCCAGGGCGCGGGCGGGCGGTTGGGACAGGGCCTCGTCCAGGCCGTTGCGCTTCTCCAGGGAGGCGTTCAGCAACAGGCCGGCGACCACGCGGGCCTCGACGCCGATGTCGTCCTGAGACGGAGCGGCGGCGTCCGCCGTCGGGGCGTTGCGCGGCTTGCCCTTTGTCGCCATGCGACGTCCGCGCGCCTCGGAGCTTTGGCCCGGCCGGGCGCCCGGCCTCATACGGCCACCTGCGCGCCCAACTCGACCACGCGGCCGGGCGGGATGTGGAAGAAGTCGGTCGGATTGGCGGCGTTGCGCATCAGGAAGATGAACAGCCGATCCTGCCACAGCGGCATGCCCTGACGCGCCGAGGGGATCAGCGAGCGCCGACCCAGGAAGAAGCTGGTCGACATGATGTCGAATTTCAGCCCCTTCTTGCGGCACAGACCCAAGGCGCGCGGCACGTTGGGCGTCTCCATGAAGCCATAGGTCACGGTGACCTTCTTGAAGTCGTCGTTGATCGGCTCCATCCGCACGCGGTCGGCCTCCTTGACGCGCGGCCGTTCGGACGTGCGCACCGTCAGGATCACGTTCTTCTCGTGCAGCACCTTGTTGTGCTTGAGGTTGTGCATCAGGGCGACGGGGGCGACGTCGGGGTCCGAAGTCAGGAAGATGGCCATGCCGGGCGCGCGGTGCGGCGGGCGGGCCTGCAGCATCTCGATCAGGTCGGTCAGGGGCAGGCTGTCCTTGCGCGTCTTGGCGGTCAGAATCTGGGTCCCGCGCACCCAGGTCCACATGACCACGACCAGAAGGGCGCCCAGGACCAGCGGCATCCAGGCGCCGTCGGGGATCTTCAGCAGGTTGGAGGTCAGGAAGACGCTGTCGATGAAGGCGAACGGGATCAGGGTTCCCGCCACCGCCCACATCGGCCACTTCCAGCCCTTGCGAATGACGGAATAGGCCATCAGCGTATTGACCAGCATGGTGCCGGTCACCGCGACGCCATAGGCGGCCGTCAGATTATGCGAGCTCTGGAACACCACCAGCAGCACCAGAACGCCCACCATCAGGAAGGTGTTGACCGCCGGCACGAAGATCTGGCCGGCCTGGGTCTCGGACGTGTTCTTGATGTCGATGCGGGGCAGAAGGCCCAACTGCACCGCCTGTTGCGTCACCGAGAAGGCGCCGGTGATGACGGCCTGGGACGCGATGACCGTGGCGGCGGTCGCCAGGATCAGCATGGGCCAATAGGCGACCTGGGGCACCATGTTCCAGAACGGATTCTGGGCGGCGGCGGGATTGTCCAGGATCAAGGCGCCCTGACCCAGATAGTTCAGCGTCAGGCACGGCAGGACGAAGGCCAGCCAGCCCATGCGAATCGGCGCCTTTCCGAAATGGCCCATGTCCGCATAGAGGGCCTCGGCCCCCGTCACCGCCAGAAAGACGCTGCCCAGGATGACGAAGCCCAGGAAGCCGTCGTGCAGCAGCAGGCTGACGCCGTAATAGGGCGACAGGGCGCGCAGGATGGTGATGTCGTCGAAGATGTGGACCAGACCCAGGGCCCCAAGGCTGAGGAACCAGACCGCCGTGATCGGCCCGAAATATTTGGCCAGCCGGGCCGTGCCGCGCGACTGGACCAGGAACAGGGCGATCAGGATGCCGGCCGAGATCGGCACGATGAAGGGATCCAGCTTGCCCGACAGGCCCGGCGCGTCCTGCAGCCCCTCGACCGCCGACAGCACAGAAATGGCCGGCGTGATGATGCCGTCGCCATAGAACAGCGCCGCGCCGCAGACGCCCAGAATGAAGATCCACGCGCTGCGCCGACCGACCGCGAACTGGGCCAGGGCCATCAGCGACAGGGTGCCGCCCTCGCCCTTGTTGTCGGCGCGCATCAGGAAGAAGACGTATTTGAACGTCACCACCACCATCAGCGCCCAGAAGGCCAGTGACACCACGCCGACGATGGCCAGGTCGCCGCCGACGCCGCGCTGGGCGTGGCCGATGGCTTCGCGAAGCGCGTAAAGCGGGCTGGTGCCGATGTCGCCGAACACCACGCCGATCGCGCCCAGCGTCAGCGCCCACAGGCCCCCGTGCTTGGCGGCCTGACCGCCCGGAACATGAGATTCCGGGCCCGTGGCGTGGGTGGACGTTTCCGGCGTGTGCGACGCGGGCGAGGGAGCGCTCGCGTCGTGGGGAGTATCCCCGGCCATTGGTATCCTCCGGGGCGCCGACGCCCTGTCGGTCCCTTCAAAGCGGCGAGCCTTTAGGCCCATTCCGCGCGGTCTTCAATCGCGCCCGGCAGGATTCGGTTTCGCCGTTCGGCGACGGATTTGTGATTCGGCGCTCGAGCGCCTATTTTCACCACAGGAACAAAATCATGTCAGACAGCCAGCGCTTCCCCGTCGCCGCCCACGCCTTGGCCTATATGGCCCACAAGGGCGCCTATGGGCCTGCGCAGGCCGCCCCCAGCGGCGTGCTGGCCTCGTCCATACCGACCAATCCCGTCGTGGTGCGCCGCGTGACGGCCCTTCTGGCCAAGGCCGGGCTGATCGCCACCCGCCCCGGCGCCACCGGCGGCTCCTGGCTGCTGCGCCAGCCCGAGGACATCCGTCTGGACGAGGTGCTGAAGGCGGTGAACGGCTGCGCCCACATCGGCTCGCCGCCCGCCGGGGCCAAGGGCTGCCCGATCAGCGAACACATCCCGCGCCAGGTGGCCAAGGCCCTGACCGCCGCCGACGAGGCCGCGACCGAGGCCCTGTCCAAGATCACCATCGCCGATCTGTTGGCCGAGAACCCTGCCTCGCTGGCGGCGTTTGCGCCGCACACGTCCTGCCCCGTCGCGGCCTGACCCGGCTGTGAGCCGCACCGTTCTGATCACCGGCGCCTCCGCCGGCATTGGCGCGTCCCTGGCGCGGGTCTATGCGGCCAAAGGCTGGAACCTGATCCTGACCGCGCGGCGCGAGGCGCCGCTGCTGGCCCTGGCGGAGGAACTGACCACTACCCACGTCGTCGCCGCGACCGTGATCCCCGAAGACCTGTCCGATCCAGCGGCCCCCGAACGCCTGGTCGCAGCCACCGCCGAGCGCGGCCTCACCGTCGACGGCCTGGTCAACAATGCCGGCTTCAGCCGCGTCACCGGCTTTCTGGACACGGACCTTGGCGCGCACCGCGCCATGATCCAGGTCATGCTGACAGCGCCGGTCGAACTGTCGCGCCTTTTACTGCCCGCCATGATCGAACGCGGCTTCGGCCGGGTGCTGAACGTCGCCTCCCTGGCCGGCCAGATGCCCGCAACCGGCGGCGACACCCTGTACGGACCGATCAAGAGCTTTCTGATCAAGGCGTCCCAGGGGCTTCATCTGGAGACGCGGGGGACCGGCGTCCACGTCACGGTTCTGAACCCCGGCTACACCCTGACCGAGTTCCACGACGTCAACGGCTCGCGCGAGCAGGTCTCCAGCGCCTATCTGCCCTGGATGTGGATGGACGCCGCCCGCGTCGCCCGCATCGGCTACGACGCCTGCGAGGCCGACCGTCCCAGCGTGACCCCCGGCGTCATGAATAACGTCATGGCCGGCCTGGCGCGGTTCCTGCCGGACGGGCTGGCGCTACGCATGGTGGCGAACCACGCCAAACGGCTGGAGCGGCTTTAGGGGCGCTTGCCGGTTACATCCGGCCTACCTTCCACCCAACGTCATCCTAGGCCTTGTGCCTAGGATCCAGAATCCCGGTGTCGGGACAGAGTGCGACGCCTTCGATGCCGAGCGTATGGATCCTAGGCACAAGGCCTAGGATGACGTAGTGAGAGACGCTGAACTTGGGCAGCGGCCTCAAATATGGATCGCATGGCCCAGGGCCCGCAACGACGCCTCGTGGAAGGCCTCGCCCAGAGTCGGGTGGACGTGGATGGTCCCCGCCACGTCTTCCAGAACGGCGCCCATCTCCAGCATCTGGGCGAAGCTGTTGGACAGTTCCGACACGTGCTGGCCCACCGCCTGGATGCCCAGGATGCGATGATCGCCCTTGTTCGCGATCACCCGCACGAAGCCGCCGTCCTCGCCCGCCTCTATGGCCAGCGCCCGACCGATGGCGGCGAAGGGGAAGACGGCCTGGATCACGTCGTCGCGGCCCGCGACATCCTGCGGACCGACGCCTGCGGAGACGATCTCGGGTTCGGTGAAACAGACGGCGGCGATGGTGACGGGGTCGAACACGCGGTCATGGCCGGCGATGATCTCCGCGACCACCTCGCCCTGGGCCGAGCCCTTGTGCGCCAGCATGGGTTCCCCGGTCAGGTCGCCGACCGCCCAGACGTTCCGCATGCTGGTGGCGCAGCGCTGGTCGATCTTCACGAAGGGGCCGCTCATGGCCACGCCCATGTTTTCCAGACCCCAGCCGGACGTGCGCGGCTTGCGGCCCACGGTGACCAGCACCTTGTCGGCGTCCAATTGCAGCGGTTCGCCGTCCTTGGTCGTGACGTTCAGCTTGCCGTCACCGAACCCGCCCGCGCGGGCGCCGAGGTGCAGCTCGACGCCGTGCTTCTCCAGCCATTTGGCGACCGGATCGGTCAGGGCCTTGTCGTAGAGGGGCAGGATGCGGTCGGCCATTTCGACAATGGCCACCTGGGCGCCCAGTTTGCGGAAGGCGATGCCCAGCTCCAGCCCGATATAGCCGCCGCCGACCACGACCAGCTTCTTGGGAACCTCGGACAGGCTCAGCGCCTCGGTCGAGGAGATGACGTCGCCGCCGAACGGCAGGAAGGGCAGTTCGACCGGCTCTGACCCCGTGGCCAGGATGACGTGTTCGGCGGTGACCTTCAGATCGCCGTCGTCGGTCTTGACGATGCAGGTCTTGGCGTCCTCGAACTTGGCCCAGCCCTTGATGACCTTGACCTTGGCCTTCTTCAGCAGGGCCGCGACCCCGGCGTTCAGTTTACGGACGATCCCGTCTTTCCACTCGACCGTCTGTTTCAGGTCGATGGCGGGCGTCGCCGCCGTGATGCCCAGAGTTCCGCCGTCCGCCGCCTTGGCCACCGTCTCGAACTTGCCCGCCGCATGGATGATGGCCTTGGACGGAATGCAGCCGACGTTCAGGCAGGTCCCGCCCAGCCCATCGCCGCCGTCCACCAGCACGGTGTCGAGGCCCAGCTGGCCGCAACGGATACCCGCGACATAGCCGCCGGTACCCGCGCCGATGATCAGGACTTTGGTTTTCAGGGTCTGGGTCATTTCATCGTCGCATCTAGTGCAGGGGGCGGAGGCGGAGGGGAGGTGTCAGTAAAGGTCGGGATCGTTACCCTATTCAGGGCGCGCACGACCTGGGGATGGGAGATCGAGTCAATCCCATAAGACGCGATGACCCGCCACTGCCCCCAATGAAGCCAATCTTCCGTCAATCGAACGCGGCGAGCGAAGATCACAATTCGATCATCGCCTCGGTAGTCAGCTCCATATCTGAAGAGAGAGCCGTCCGCCCGTCTAACAGGACCCGACGGCAGGCTATTCTTCAATGCAACTGTGGGAGCTTGCATATACATGGCTCCGCACATGCTGACACCAACACGCCGACCGCGCGCGATATAGACACTATCTGCCCGGGAAAATTCTGCTCCCTGTCGCGCGATCTCAATCCGGCTTAGGTCTCGTGGTGCTGACATGGAGCAGGCTTCAACCCTGCCCGCCGCCAACAGCGCGGCAACCGCTAAAACCATAGCCGCGACATGTCTCACCTCAACTCATCCACAACGTCGCCGGGTTCTCCAGCAGCCCCTTGATCCGCTGGACGAAGACCGCCGCATCATGCCCATCGACGATCCGGTGATCGAACGACGACGACAGGTTCATCATCTTGCGGACGACCATCTGGCCGTCCTTGACCACGACCCGTTCGGCGATCTTGTTGGGACCGACGATGGCGACCTCGGGGTGGTTGATGATCGGGGTGTGGACGACCCCGCCCAGCGTGCCCAGCGAGGTGATGGTGATGGTCGAGCCCGACAGTTCCTCGCGCTTGGCCGTGCCGTCCTTGGCGGCGCCGGAGACGCGGGCGATTTCCAAGGCGGTGTCGTAAGGGTCGCGCGCCTCGGCGTGGCGGACCACCGGCACCATCAGGCCGTTCGGCGTCTGGGCGGCGATGCCCAGATGGACCGGGGCGTGCTGGGTCAGGACGCCCGCCTCGTCGTCATAGGTGGCGTTGATCTGGGGCTGGTCCCGCAGAGCCACCACGATGGCGCGGGCGATGAAGGGCAGCAGGTTCAGCTTGGGCTGGTCCTTGGCCCCCATTCCCTGGATTCGGGTCGCATTCAGGTGGGCGCGAAGCTCCTCCACCGCCGTCATGTCGATTTCCTCGACATAGGTGATGTGGGGGATGCGTCGCACGCTCTCGGCCATCTTCTCCGCGATCTTGCGGCGCAGGCCGATGATGCGGACCTCGGTGGATCCTTCGGCCCGGGCGTAGGCCGAGCCGCCGGCGGCCGGGGCTGAGGCCGGCACCGATCCGCCCCGGGCGATGAAGCCGTCCAGATCCTCGTGGGTGATCCGACCCGCCGGGCCGGAGCCGGGCACGAAGGTCAGGTCCACGCCCAGATCGCGGGCGCGGTTGCGCACGGCGGGCGAGGCGGACGGGCGCTCGCCGGGCGCGCGGCCGGTCAGGGCGGGAACCGGCTTGGCGGACGACGCTGTTGACGCGGCCGCGGCCTTGACGACCGGTGCAAGAGCGGACGTGTCCGTCTTGGACGCGGCGGGGGAGGTCGTGACGCTGGCGGGAGCAGAGGCGACATTGCCCCGGCCCTCGACGTTGAACGACACCAGCGGGCCGCCGACGGGCACCTGCTGACCCGCTTCGCCATACAGGGCGGCGACGGTTCCGGCGACGGGCGAGGTGATCTCCACCGTAGCCTTGTCGGTCATGATGTCGGCGATGATCTGGTCTTCCTCGACCGCGTCGCCGACCTTGACGTGCCAGCCGACCAGCTCGGCCTCGGCCGTGCCCTCGCCCACGTCAGGCAGTTTGAAGACGTAGTTGCCCGACGATGGCGCAGCGTCGGAGAGCCCCTCCACCGCTGCGCGGTCCCCCTCCCCACCGACGTGGGGAGGAGAGGATGTGGCGACGGCCGTCTCCTCCCCGCGCGCAGCGGGGGGAGGCGGCTCGGAGCGCAACGGAGAGACGGAGAGGTTCTCTTCGGCATTCCCCGCCCCCTCGACCTCGAACTCGACCAGGGGGCCGCGCACGGGGATCATCTGGCCGGGTTCGCCGTGAAGGGCGATGACCTTGCCCGAGACGGGGGCGGTGATCTCGACGGTGGCCTTGTCGGTCATGACGTCGGCGACGATCTGGTCCTCGGCGACGATGTCGCCGACCTTGACGTGCCAGCCGACCAGTTCGGCCTCGGCGGTGCCTTCGCCCACGTCGGGCAGTTTGAAGACGAAACGACCCATCTTAACGACCCATCCCTGTTGCTTGGCCCGTCATGACGTTCTTCAGGGCGTCTGCGACCCGTTGCGGTCCGGGGAAATATTCCCATTCGAAGGCGTGGGGGTAGGGCGTGTCCCAGCCGGTGACGCGCGCGATCGGCGCCTCCAGGTGATAGAAGCAGCGTTCCTGCACCAGGGCCGACAGTTCGCCGCCGAAGCCCGAGGTCTTGGGCGCCTCGTGAACGATGACGCAGCGGCCGGTCTTCTTCACCGAGGCTTCGATGGTCTCGACGTCCAGCGGGACCAGGGTGCGCAGATCGATGACCTCGGCGTCCACGCCGGCGTGTTCGGCGCCGGCCAGGGCGACCCAGACCATGGTGCCATAGGCCAGGATGGTGACGTCGTTCCCCTCGCGCATGATGCGGGCCTTGCCGATGGATTCGACATATTTGCCGGTCGGCACCTGGGCCAGGTCTTGCGTCTTCCACGGCGAGACCGGCTTCTCGTGCCAGCCGTCGAACGGGCCATTGTAGAGGCGCTTTGGTTCGAAGAAGACGACCGGGTCGTCGTCCTCGATGGCCGCGGTCAGCAGGCCCTTGGCGTCGTAGGGGTTGGACGGAATGACGACCTTCAGGCCCGCGATATGGGTGAACAGGCTTTCCGGCGACTGACTGTGGGTCTGGCCGCCGAAGATGCCGCCGCCATAGGGGCTGCGGATCGTGATCGGCGAGGTGAACTGACCGCCCGAGCGGTAGCGCATCTTGGCCGCCTCACTGACGATCTGGTCGTAGGCCGGATAGATGTAGTCGGCGAACTGAATCTCCACGACCGGGCGCAGCCCATAGGCGCCCATGCCGATGGCGGCGGCGACGATGCCGCATTCCGAGATCGGGGCGTCGAAGCTGCGGGTCAGGCCGTGCTTCTGCTGCAGCTTGTCGGTGACGCGGAAGACGCCGCCGAAATAGCCCGCGTCCTCGCCGAACGACAGGACATTGGCGTCCTCGGCCATCTTGACGTCGATGGCCGAGTTCAGAGCCTGGATCATGTTCATCGGCTGGACGCCGGAACCCGTCGCCTGTGAGGCCGGAGCGGCGTTTTGATCGACCATGTCGGGCTCGACGCCGTCGTTGCGGTCGGCCTCGGTGAAGGTGGTTTGTTCAGCCATGATCAGACCCCCACCTCGCGGCGCTGTTCGATCAGCCGCCAGTCTTCGGTCGCATAGACCTCTTCGAACATCGTCTTCACGCTGGGGCGCGACTGGCCCAGGGTGCCGATGGCCTCGGATTCCTTGCCGGCCGCGCGGACCTGTTCGACCGCCGCCTTCAGGGCTTCGGCGTGTTGCGCGTCGTCCCATTCGCCGATGAGGGTCAGGTGTTGGCGCAGACGCTCCAGCGGATCGCCCAGCGGCCATTTCTCGTGCTCGTCGCCGGGGCGATAGCGGCTGGGGTCGTCGGAGGTCGAATGCGGGGCGCCGCGATAGGTGAACAGTTCGATCACCGTCGCGCCCTGGTTCGACCGCGCCCGTTCCTCGGCCCACTGGGTCGCGGCCCAGACGGCCAGGAAGTCGTTGCCGTCCACACGCAGGGCCGGAAGCCCATAGCCGATGGCCTTGGAGGCGAAGGTGGTCTCCAGCCCGCCGGCGATGCCCTGGAAGGACGAAATGGCCCACTGGTTGTTGACCACGTTCAGGATGACCGGGGCGCGATAGACGGAGGCGAAGGTCAGGGCGTTGTGGAAGTCGCCTTCGGCCGTGGCGCCGTCGCCGATCCAGCTGATGGCGATCTTGTCGTCGCCCTTGTAGGCGCTGGCCATGGCCCAGCCGACGGCCTGGGGCACCTGGGTGCCCAGATTGCCCGAGATGGTGAAGAAGCCGTAGTCCTTGGCCGAATACATGATCGGCAGCTGGCGGCCTTTGATCGGGTCCGCCGCGTTCGAATAGATCTGGTTCATCATCTCGACCAGCGGATAGCCGCGCGCGATCAGCAGCCCCTGCTGGCGATAGGTGGGAAAGCCCATGTCCTCGCGGCTGAGCAGCATGCCTTGGGCGACCGCGATGGCCTCCTCGCCGGTGCACTTCATATAGAAGCTGGTCTTGCCCTGACGGTGGGCGCGGTGCATCCGGTCGTCGAAGGCGCGCGTCAGGATCATGGCCTTCAGGCCGCGACGCAGCGTCTCGGGGTCCAGGCGCGGGTTCCAGGGGCCGACCGCATTGCCTTCGTCGTCCAGAACCCGAATCAGGCGAAAGGCCAGATCGCGCATGGCGTAGGGCGTCGACCCGACCTCGGGCCGATCCACCGCGCCGGCGGGGTCCATCTGCAGATGGCTGAAGTCGGGCGCATCGCCGGGGCGCCCGGACGGTTCCGGCACGCGCAGCGACAGGGGCTGGCTGTTCTTTTGGCTCATTTTGTCGTTCATGCGGGCGTCCATGTCCGTTCGGGGGTCCGTCCGTGTTTCCTCTGGACGTTTGATAACACGACCCCTAAGCAGGCGCTCGCTCAAATTGACCTTGCTAAATCCCGATTTCGGGTATTTTATTTCGCCATAATCATAATCGGAGAAACGCCTTGGCGGACGAACTCGATCCTATCGACGCCCGTATCTTGGATATCCTGCAACAAGACGCCGGGCTGTCGGTCGCCGAGGTCGCGGATCGCGTCGGATTGTCGGCCTCGCCCTGCTGGCGGCGGATCAAGCGGCTGGAGGATTCCGGCCTGATCACCAAGCGCGTCACCCTGCTGAACGCCAAGCTGCTGGGCCTGGACTTCGAGGTGTACGCCATCGTCAAGCTGATGCTGCCCTCGGCGGACAATCTGAACGTCTTCGAGGCCGCCGTGGCCAAATGGCCCGAGGTGGTGCAGTGCGCCACCATCACCGGGCGCGAGGACTATGTGCTGCGCATCATCACCTCGGACATGCACGCCTTCGACCTGTTCCTGCGCGAAAAGCTGCTGGCGCTTGGCATCGTGTCGGACTGCGAAAGCCATATCGTGACGCGCGGCGTGAAGAATGTGACCGCCCTGCCTCTTGGCATCATCACGCCTCACGTCGGATAACGTCGCTCAGGCGGCGCGGGCCGCACTGGGAGCCGACACATGATCGAACTGGTGATCGACGCGCGCCGCAAGGACCTGGGCGGGTTCGAGGTCGGGCGCGTCCTGCCCTTCCATTCGCGCCGGATGGTGGGGCCCTTCATCTTCCTGGACCAGATGGGACCGGCCGAGTTCGCCGCCGGCGCGACCGCCATCGACGTGCGGCCGCACCCCCATATCGGCCTGTCGACCCTGACCTATCTGTTCGAGGGTCAGATCATGCACCACGACAATCTGGGCTACGACCAGGCGATCCGGCCGGGCGAGGTGAACTGGATGACGGCCGGCAAGGGCATCGTCCATTCCGAACGCACCGATCCCCTGACCAAGAGCCGGGGCGGCCCGATGCACGGCATGCAGGCCTGGGTCGCCCTGCCGACCGAGGCCGAGGAGACCGATCCGTCCTTCGTTCACCTGGGCGAGGACGCCCAGCCTGCCTATGAGAACGGCGGCCTGTTCGCGCGGCTGGTGGCGGGCGAGGCCTATGGAGCCAAGGCCGAGGCGCCGGTGTCATCTCCGCTGTTCTACATCCATTGGGAGCTTCAGCCCGGCGTGCGCACCGCGCCGCCCGCCGCCAAGGGCTCCAGCGGCATGAGCGAACGCGCCCTTTTCGTCGCCAAGGGCTCGATCGAGGTCGGGGACCGCACCTTCCACGAGGGTCAGATGGTGGTGCTGTCGTCCAGCGCGGAACCGACGGTCAAGGCCCTGACCCAGGCCACCGTCATGGTGCTGGGCGGCCAGCCGGTGGGCGAGCGGCTGATCTGGTGGAACTTCGTCGCTTCCAGCCAGGCCCGCATCGACCAGGCCAAGGCGGACTGGCAAGCCGGGCGTATGAAACTGCCCGACGCCGACGATCTGGAGTTCATTCCCCTGCCCGACGAACCCGCCAAGGCGCAATCCGCCCCGGCGCCGGTGGAACCCAAGCCGACCGATCCGGTGTAGCGGGCAAGCAGAAGGTGACGCGGCGAGGTCGGATCGCTACATGCGGCCTATGAACTTCGATTTCGACGCCCAGGTCACCGCCGCCCTGTTCGACAACTCCGGCGCCGTCTTCGCCCTCGGCGACGGTTCGGTCCGGTTCGAGGATCGGACCCGGGTCGAGGCGCACGACGGCGCCGTTCTGTGCGCCTGTGTCCACCCGTCCGGGGACGGGATCGTCACCGGCGGCGATGACGGCAAGGTGGTCTGGACCCGCCGCGACGAAGAAGCCGTCGTCCTGGCCACGGCCAAGAACCAGTGGATCGACGCCATCGACGCCTCGCCAGCCTCGGGCCTGATCGCCTTTTCCTTCGGCCGCACCCTGTCGGTGATCGATCCCAACGAAGTGGGTTTCCGTCGCGACTTCCAGCACGAGCGCACCGTTTCCGGCGTCGCCTTCGAGCCCAAGGGCCGGCGCATCGCCACCTCCACCTATGGCGGGGCGGCGCTGTGGTATGCGCGGATCGAGAAACAACAACCGGTCAAGCTGGCGTGGGCCGGATCGCACACCGGCGTCGTCTTCTCGCCCGACGGCGCCTTCGTCGTCACGACGATGCAGGACAATCAGATGCACGGCTGGCGCATCAAGGACGCCAAGAACCTGCGGATGGGCGGCTATCCGGGCAAGGTGCGGTCGATGGCCTTCCTGGCCGATGGCCAGCTGATGGCGACCTCGGGTGCGCAGGGGGCGGTGCTGTGGCCCTTCGTCGGATCGAACGGGCCGATGGGGCGAGAGGCGACCGAGATCGGCTATGACGACACGACCCTGGTCAATCTGGTCTCGGCCCGCATCGATCAGGGGCTGCTGGCCGCCGGCCTGATGGACGGGCGGGTCTGGGTCGCCCATCCGGCGGCGCAAGGCCTGAACTTCGTCAAGGCCGAGAAGGGGTCGGCCATCGTCGCCCTGTCGCTGAGCCCCACCGCCGACAAGGTGGCCTGGGCCGACGAAGACGGCGCCGCCGGGGTGTTGATCCTCTAATGGCGATGGGCCGCAAGAGCTGGCGCCGCGTCGTGCTGACCGCGCTTTTGATCCTGGCCCTGATCCCGGTCGCGGGCGTGCTGATTGTCGCCATCGTCCCGCCACCGCCCACCATACTGATGCTGCGCCAACTCGCGAGGGGCGACAGCATGGACTATCAGTGGCGCGGTCTGAACCAGATTTCGCCCAATCTGGTCAACGCGGCCATCGCCGCCGAGGACGCCCGGTTCTGCAGCCACCACGGCTTCGACATGGAGGCGATCCAGAAGGCCCTGGACCACAACGCCGAGGGCGGGCGTCTGCGCGGCGGATCGACCATCAGCCAGCAGACGGCCAAGAACGTCTTCCTCTGGCCCGGACGCGACTGGATCCGAAAAGGTCTGGAAGCGGGATACACTGTCCTGATCGAGGCCGTGTGGTCCAAGCGCCGGATCATGGAGGTCTATCTGAACGTGGTGGAATGGGCGCCCGGCGTCTATGGCGCCCAGGCCGCGTCGCGCCACTGGTTCGGCAAGGATGCGGCGGACCTCAGCCCGCGCGAGGCGGCGCGCCTGGCCGCCATCCTGCCCGCCCCGCGCCGCTACGAGGCGGCCGATCCCGGTCCCTATGTCCGCAGGCGTGCTGCGCGCGTCCAGGCGGCGATGGGGGCGGTGCGGAACCAAGGCCTGAACGTCTGCGTCCTGGGCCGGGGCGGCTGAACCGTCCCGCTTGACGGGCGCCGCCGCCTCCCCTCTCCTGCGCGTGCTGTTCAGGAGATCCATCATGAAGCGTCAGATGATGACCGCCGTCGCGGTCTGCGCCCTCGCCTTCGCCGCCGGCTGCGCCAGCACCCCCGAAACCGAGGCGCGCGCCGCAGGCGCCGAGCAGACCGCCTCCACCACGCCGGCGCCGGCCGCCACGGGGATCAGGGCCGACTATCCGATCACCGCCGAGGGCGCGACCGCCTTCGTCGCGGACGCCGAGACCCAATGGGCCGCGACCAGCGAATATGTCGCCCGCATCCAGTGGGCGCGCGCCACCAACATCACCTTCGACACCATGTGGCTGGAATCCAAGGCCAACGCCGAGGCGACCGAGCTTCAGGTGCGAATGGCCAATCAGGCCGCCAGGTTCAATGGTGTCCAGGTCGATCCGGTCGTGCGACGCAAGCTGGACCTGCTGCGGCTGGGGCTGGTGCTGCCGGCGCCGAACCGACCGGGTGCGGCGGACGAGCTGGCGCAGCTGACGACCCGGCTGGACTCGACCTATTCGACCGGCAAGTTCGACTTCAAGGGCCGCCAGATCACCCTGGACGAGGCCTCGCTGATCCTGGCCGACAGCCGCGCCCCCGAGGAGACCAAGGCCCTTTACGAAGGCTGGCGCACCATCTCGCCGGTCATGCGCGACGACTATGCCCGCATGGTCGAGATCGCCAATGAAGGCTCCCGCGAACTGGGCTTCGCCGACACCGGCGCCCTGTGGCGCTCGGGCTATGACATGCCCGCCGACGACTTCGCCGCCGAGACCGACCGGCTGTGGGCCCAGGTCAAGCCCTTCTACGAGAACCTGCACTGCTATGTCCGCGCCCGGCTGAACGCTAAATACGGCGATGCGTCCAGCCCGATCACGGACCCATCCGCGCCGACCTTCTGGGCAATATGTGGTCCCAGCAGTGGGGCAATATCTACGATGTGGTGGCCCCGGCGTCGGGCAGCGCCTCCAGCTACGACCTGACCGAACTGCTGAAGGCCGCCGACTACGACGCGACCAAGATGGTCAGGACGGGCGAGGGCTTCTACGTGTCGCTGGGCCTTGATCCGCTGCCCCAGACCTTCTGGGAGCGCAGCCAGATCACGCGGCCGCGCGACCGCGAGGTCGTCTGTCACGCCTCGGCCTGGGACCTGGACAACGCCGACGACATCCGCATCAAGATGTGCACCAACGTCAACGGCGACGACTTCTACACCGTCCACCACGAGCTGGGTCACAACTACTACCAGCGGGCCTACAAGAACCAGCCGATGCTGTTCAGGAACGGGGCCAACGACGGGTTCCACGAGGCCATCGGCGACTTCGTCGGCCTGTCGGCCCTGACCCCGACCTATCTGAACCAGATCGGCCTCTTGAAGACCACGCCGGGGGCGGAGGAGGACATCCCCTTCCTGCTGAAAATGGCGCTGGACAAGATCGCCTTCCTGCCGTTCGGCCTGATGGTCGACCGCTGGCGCTGGGACGTCTTCTCGGGCCAGACGGCGCCGGCCGCCTACAACACCGCCTGGACCGCCGACATGCTGCAGTATCAGGGGCTGGTTCCGCCCGGCCCGCGCCCGGCCAACGCCTTCGACCCGGGCGCCAAATACCATGTGCCGGGCAACACGCCCTATACGCGCTACTTCCTGGCGGCCATCTATCAGTTCCAGTTCCAGCGGGCCGCCTGCAAACAGGCCGGCTGGACCGGGCCGCTGCACCGCTGCTCGGTCTATGGGAACAAGGAGGTGGGCGCGCGTTTCAACGCCATGCTGCAGATGGGACAGTCGCGTCCGTGGCAGGAGGCGATGAAGGCCTTCACCGGCGACGACGGCAACGACGCCTCGGCCATCGCCGACTATTTCGCGCCGCTCAACGTGTGGCTGGAGCAGCAGAACCGCGGCCATCAGTGCGGATGGAGCGCCGCCTGACCGACAAACGCGGTTAACCCTTCCCCTTGAGCCTTCCCTTAACCGCCCGGCGCCAGACTGTCGGCTAATCGGGCGGTCATGCGGCTGTCCGCGCCCACGGGGATGATCTTGGCGAACGCTTCCACACTGATCGGCCGAACGCTGCGGGGCCTTCGCTTCCTGGCGTCGCGTCTGGCCTCGGATCGCGGCGGCAATGTCGTGATGATCTTCGCCCTGGTCATGCCCGCCCTGGTCATGATCACTCTGGGCGGGATCGACCTGAACCGCATCACCACCGTCAAGGCGCGGGTGCAGGATGCGCTGGACGCCGCGACCCTGGCCGCCGCACGGTCATCCTATACGGACCCGAACGATCTGAAGACGGTCGCCCTGGTCGCGCTGAAGGCCAATCTGCGCAACGCCTCCATCGAGCCCATCGCCGACAGCGACGTCAAGATCGTGCTGACCGAAAACCAGGTGGTGGTGGCCGACATGCGGGTGCAGGTGAAGACCCTGGTGGCCAACATCGTGCTGCCGCCCTACGGCAAGCTGATGGACGATACCCTGCCGGTCAGCGTCCATTCCGAGGTCAATCGCTCGTCCAAGGACATTGAGGTGTCCTTGGTGCTGGACATCACCGGCTCGATGAGCGGCAGCCGAATTCGCGACCTGAAGAACGCCGCCAACCAGCTGATCAAACTGGTGGTGCAGCCGGCGGACAAGCAGACGCCCTACTATTCGCGCATGGCCATCGTCCCCTATTCGATCGGGGTCAATCTGGGGTCTTGGGCCGACGGGGCCAGGGGTGCGCCAATCGCCGAAACCGCCATCACGGACGCCTCCTGGGCGGCGGCGCCGGCGAAGTCCATCAGCGCCATCACCCGCGCCTCGCACGGCGTCGTCACCGCCAACGGTCATAACCTGGCGACCAACGACTACGTCTGGATCAGCGGCGTCAGCGGCATGACCCAGATCAACGACCGCGCCTACCGCGTGGTGCGCGTCGACGCCAACCGCGTGTCGCTCCAATACCAGTCGGGCGGCAATTGGTACACGCTGAACACCACCAGCGGGAACGGATTCAGCAGCTACAGTTACGGCGGACAGATCCGCAAATGCACGCGGTCCGACTGTTTCGTGACCGTCACCTCGCGCAGCCATGGCCTGTCGGAGGGCGAGGGCGTAGCGATCTCCGACGTCCGCGGCATGACGGCGCTGAACACCACGAACGGCGGCCTTTACGAGGTGTATGAGCGACCCACCACCGACACCTTCGTCCTGCCCGTGGGCGGCGCGGTTTATGCCGACTATACGAGCGACGGCACGGTGCAATGCGGGCGCGACGGCTGCGCCATTCGCGTATTTCGCGACGCGCAGTACAATCGACTGACCGAGTTCGACAAGTCCGCCTGCGTCAGCGAGCGCACGGGATCGGCCGCCTACACCGATGCTGCTCCGCAGGTCGGCAGCTACGTCGG
Organism: Brevundimonas sp. UBA6550; assembly: GCF_002434505.1. GTDB lineage: Bacteria > Pseudomonadota > Alphaproteobacteria > Caulobacterales > Caulobacteraceae > Brevundimonas. The sequence goes on along the minus strand of NZ_DJKE01000006.1, from coordinate 2,781 downwards.
CCGCAACTACGCCTCGCCTCGCAACCCCTGTCCTGCGGCCACGATCCAGCCCCTGACCTCCAACATCAACACCCTGACCAATCTGGTGAACGGCCTGACGGTGACGGGATCGACCTCGGGTCAGATCGGCCTGGCCTGGGGCTGGTATGCGGTTTCCGATCAGTTCAATCGACTGTGGCCGTCGAACACCGCGGCGGCCTATGCGCCGACCAAGGTGCTGAAGACCGTGATCCTGATGACCGACGGCGAGTTCAACACCCCCTATTGCGGCGGCGTCGTCGCACGGGACGCCGGATCGGGCTCCGGCAATTACTATGACAAGATCGCCTGCGACGCGACCAACGGCGATCCGTTCGATCAGGCCGCCAAGCTGTGCGACAGCATCAAGGCCAAGGGCGTGATCGTCTACACCGTCGGCTTCTCCATCACCCAGGGCAGCGACGCGGCGCGGATCCTGAGCAGCTGCGCCACCGACAAGGACAAGGCATTCCTGCCGCAGTCGGGCGCGGACCTGTCCAGCAACTTCCAGGCCATCGGCCGCGACATCACCCGGCTCAGGATCTCGCGATAATGGCTCAGAGCAGACGGATTTCGCGCAGCCGTTCGGTCAGATAATCCTCGGCCAGGATGGTCTTGCCGGCATAGCGGTCGGGATTGTCCGGCGTGATCGCGCTGGGCAGGGTCTCGATCGGGAAGTCCGGGTTGAAGTGCAGGAAGAAGGGCGTGGAGTAGCGCGCGAAACCGCGACGCTCCGGCGCCGGATTGACCACGCGGTGGGTGGTCGACGGCAGGACGTGATTGGTCAGTCGCTGCAGCATGTCGCCGATGTTGACGACCAGGGCGCCTGGCGGCGGGGCGATGTCCAGCCAACTGCCGTCCTTCTCCTTCAGTTGCAGACCGGCCTCCTCGGCCCCCAGCAACAGGGTGATGACGTTGATGTCTTCATGCGCGCCGGCCCGCACGCCGGGCGCATCGGCCGGCACGGGCGGATAGTGCAGCATCCGCAGGACGCTGTTGCCCATCTCCACCTTGTCGGCGAAGAAGTCGTCCCCCAGCTTCAGATAGCGGGCGATGGCGCGCAGGATCTTGGCCCCCAGCGCATCCAGATCCTCGAACATGCCGTACAGGTGCTCGCGGAAACCCTCGACCTCGGTCGGCCAGACGTTGTCGCGCATGTAGCGGCGGTAGGGATGCCCCTCGGGCAGTTCGCGGCCGACGTGCCAGAACTCCTTCAGGTCCACGGTCTTGGCGTCCTTGGCCGCCTCGACGCCGAAGGGCGTCAGGCCGCGCGCCCCGCCCGTGCCGGGCTGATGATACTGGCGCTTGACCTCTTCGGGCAGGGCGAAGAAGGCCTTGGCGTCGTCGATGGCGGCGGCGATGCGCGCCTCGTCCAGGCCATGGTCGGCAATCACGGCGAAGCCGTAGCGCGTGAAGGAGGCGCCCAGGGCGTCGCTGAACGCCTGAAAATCGGCGTCATGCTGTTTCATCGAAACCGGCGTGATGGCGCGGTCCTGCGGGCGGTTGTCTTGGGTCGCGCTCACGGGCGTCGTCCTTCGGTCTAAGAGGTGTGCGGCCTCCCTTACCCTTAATCCTGGCGATTGTCAGTTCGCGGAAGGGTCGGGCGACGACCGTTCATGCGACATACAGGTTGGAACCTTCACAGTAAGCATACGTTTCCGCGCCACATCGCAAATACGAAGAGGACCCGTCCATGCGCGCCAGATTCATCGTCGCCAGCGTCTCCATCGCCGCCTTGCTGGGCGCCGCCGCCTGCACCACCACCGATCCCTATCAATCGGGCCCCGTTCGCAACAACACCGGTTCGGGCGCCATCGCCGGCGCTCTGGGTGGGGCCCTGCTGGGCTATCTGACCAACACCTCGAATGGCGAACAGGGCCGCAAGAACGCCCTGATCGGCGCCGGCGTCGGCGCGCTGGGCGGCGCGGCGGTCGGCCAGTATATGGATCGCCAGCAGCGCGCCATGGAGTCGCAGCTTTCCGGCTCGGGCGTCGGCGTCGCGCGTCAGGGCGACACCCTGGTCCTGCGCATGCCGTCGGACGTGACCTTCGCCACCAACCAGTCGTCCATCGACCCGCGCTTCCTGCCCGTTCTACAGGACGTGGCCCGCGTGCTGCAGCAGTATGACCAGTCGACCGTCGACGTGATCGGCAACACCGATTCCTCGGGCGGCGACGCGATCAACCAGCCCCTGTCTGAGCGTCGCGCCAGCAGCGTCGCCTCGGAACTGGTGCGCAACGGCGTTCTGGCCCAACGCCTCTATGTCGCCGGCAACAGCTCGCGCAACCCGGTAGCGTCCAACGCCACGCCGGAAGGCAAGGCGATGAACCGCCGCGTGGAAATCCTGATCCGCCCCTTCACTGGCTGATCACGGCCGACATCAGGAAAGATCATCGGGGCGGCGTCGCAAGACGTCGCCCTTTTCGCATCCCTGCCCGCCGGTCGCGCTTGCGCTATGTCGAACATCGGGGTTAGGCCGAGCAAAGCCCTCCGCAGGAGCGACGCCGTGACGCCGGACGACTGGGATTTTGGTCAAGGCCTGAAGCTGGCCGCCGTCGCGGTGGTCTGCGCCCTTCTGACGGCGACCGTGGTGATCGCGCTCGGCGAGGCGGTTCTAAGCCGACAATCGTTCAGCGCGCCAAGCCCGCCGTTGACCATCACCGCCCAAGACTGACCCTTCTATGCAAACAAAAACGCCGCCTCCTTTCGGAGGCGGCGTCAAAGTTGTTTGACATCTGATCTTCAGGATCGCCGGTCTGGTTG
>NZ_DJKE01000004.1 GCF_002434505.1 Brevundimonas sp. UBA6550 | reverse complement strand
CAGCCAGGCCGGATCGACCAGCGACAGGTCCGTGCCGTCCACCATGACCCGGCCGCTCTCGGGCACATAAAGACGCTGCACCAGCTTAGTCAGGGTCGACTTGCCCGAGCCCGACGGGCCGACGATGCCGATGATCTCGCCCGGTTTGACGTCGAGCGACACCCTGCGCAGCACCTCGCGACCGCCGGGGCGATAGCGGAAGGTGACGTCGTCGAAGGCCACAGCCCCTTTTACCGGCGGCAGCGCCGCGCGCGAGGCCGAGAACTGGGATTCCGTCGGTGCGTTTAGCACATCGCCCAGGCGGTCCACGCCGACGCGGGCCTCCTGAAACTGTTGCCACAGTCCGGCGAGGCGCAGCACCGGTTCGGCCACGCGACCGGCCAGCATGTTGAAAGCCACCAGTTCGCCGACGGACAGATTGCCGCCAATGACCAGCCGCGCGCCGACGTAAAGGATCAGGGCGGTCGAGACCTTGTTGACCAGCTGGATGGCTTGGCCGCCCCAGATGTTTAGCTGGGCGGCCTTGAAGCCGGCCTTGACGTAGGCCGCCAGCAGCTTTTCCCACCGGCTCTGCATTTGCGGCTCGACGGCGGCCGCCTTCAACGTCTGAACGCCGGTGACGCTCTCGACCAGGAAGGCCTGGCTCTCGGCGCCGCGCTGGAACCGCTCCTCGATCCGACGACGCAGCGGAGGCGTGATGACGAAACAGATGATGGCGTAGAGGACGATGGTCCCGACCACGATCGCCAGCAGGAAGGGCGAGTAGAACCACATCACCACCAGAAAGATGACGGTGAACAACAGATCCACGAACAGGGTGACCGACGAGGAGGTCAGGAACTCCCGGATCGTCTCGAGCTCGCGCACTCGGGCGATGGTGTCGCCGACCCGCCGAGATTCAAAATAGGCCAGCGGCAGGTTGAGCAGGTGACGATAAAGCTTGGCGCCCAGCTCGACATCGACCCGACTGGTTGTGTGGGAGAAGACATAGGCCCTCAACCCGCCCAGGAAGCTCTCGAACACCACGACGGTGATCAGGCCAATGGCCAGGACATCCAGCGTGGTCAGCCCCTGGTGGCACCTTGTCGATGACGACCTGGAAGATCATCGGCGTGGCCAGGGCGAACAGCTGCAGCGCGAGCGAGGCCGCGAGCACGTCGCCCAGCATCCAGCGGTATTTGACTAGAGCCGGTATGAACCAGGTCACGTCGAACTTGGCCGACGCCTCGCCGGCGACGCGGGTCGTGATGAAGACCGCCTTGCCGGACCACAGCTGCTGGAACGCTTCCAACGTCAGGGCGGTGGGCGCCTCGGCCGGGCGCTGGATCAAAACCTGGTCGTCCCGAAAAGCGCCGACGAGGAAGTACAGACCCCGCCGATCTCGTACGATCGCCGGCAGGGGTGAATTCTCAAGCGCGGCGATGTCCAGGGTCGCGGTCTTGGCCTTGGCGCCGACCCGCTTGGCCAGACGGACCAGGTCGGCGTCATCGGCCGGCGCCGCGTGACCGAGATCATGCCGAAGCTGGCTCTGATCCGCCGGAATCTGATGAAAACCAAGCAACAGGGTCAGGCAAGCCAGACCCGTATCCTGCTCGACGGGAGGCTGAGCCTCCAACTCCCCCAACGCCACTCAAAGCCCCCGCTTAACTCGCGCAAGAGATGTATGGTGGCGTCGGATCAAACGAAAGCGAATTAATTGCGATCCGTAACGACGAAACGCGCCGTCCTCGTCGGTCGCTGCAGCCAAGGTCGAGGTCGTGACTTCCGACGGCATCGCCACCTGAGGCTCGAAGCCGTCCTTCCAGACCGCAGAAGCCTTCAGATATCGTCGGTTGATTATGATGGGTCACACGGCCGCACCTGACATACTTCGCCAACTCTTTCGATGTCCGTTCAACACGTTAGACCGTCGCTTCGGCCTTCTTCCGGCCTGAGGAAGGCGCTCGCTTACTCTCAATCAGCGCCGCAATCCCGCGGTCCTGAAAGAGATGCAAATGACTATCCGGCCTACCCTACCCATGGCTTATGCGGCGGCTTCCGCACTGCTGTTGGCGATGTCCATCCCGTCGCCAAGCGCCGCTCAAACCGCGCTGCCAGAGGACTATCTCATCCAAATGGTCTGCGTCGATACGAACGACGTCGCGATCTTCGGCGACCCGGCCTTATGCACTAGCAACCGCCGCAAGTTGCGACTGGGTGAGGCGCTGCCTTACCACAAGATCGACACGGGCGGTTACCAGATCAGCGACTCCTTTCCCGTCGCCAGCGCAGATGGCGCGACCAAGGGCGTTCAGACCTACTTCTTCACCGAGCACCTGAACAAGGATCCGCTCTTCCCCGATCAGCCGTTTCAGTACCAACCGCATGGCGGGTACAACATCCTCGGCGCGGCCAGCGATTGGGCATTCTTTCGGGGGACATCTGATCCCAGTCGCTACTGGTCTCCTTGGTGGGCTGCAGGCTGCCAGACCAATGGCTGGCGCATGTTCCCCAACAATTCGACGGCCTTCAGCTATGGCAACAATACCCATGGACTGACGACAGCGCCGAATTGCCCGACGTCTGTGCCCACCAACAACTCGACCCTCGAGTGGACCCTTTACCCGAACTACAACTTCATCGTCTCGACCACTGACCCGACCAAAAACCGAACCCTGGACACCGTTGCGGGCTACCATTTCGCGCGGGCTGGGTCGGCGTTTTCCGATCTGGAGATTAACTTCTTCACAAAGGAATACGGCGTGACCCGGTGGGAGGCGTGGAAGAGGGATGTCCCCAGTGCTTCGACGCAGGAAGCCATGAATGCTCGGTGCCCTGGCGTGTCCCATCAAGACACATTCCACAACGCAACCTACTACATGCACGACTGTCGGAACTGGACGACCGTCATCGCGCCGCTGAACGGGCAACCATGGGATCCGGATGGCGCCGCCGCCACAAACCCTAATGTGCGTCGGTGGGGCGTCGACCCCTTGTATACAGGCGCGAACTATCTCCGAAACACCCACCAGGCAGCGCCTTGCAATGACTCGAACTGGCAGGTCATCAACACGCCGACGACGGTTCAGGTGGGCACGGCGACGGGTGCGCCTTGGGAAGCGGGCAACTGCGTACGGACCATCAAATCAAGCGCGACACCCGCCGGCGCCTACTATCAGCAGATCGCCGCCCCGCCGGCGCGCGCGGCCCCCTATCGGTTCGGGATTACCGCTTGGAAGAAGACGCCTGCAGACGCGACGCCGGCCAATCTCAGGGTGGAAATCATCCAGCGAAGCAGCACGGGGGCGCTGGTCGGCCATCAGCTCATCGACGCGGCGACGATCGATACGCCACGATGGTTTGAAGGAGAGTTCACGCGCTCACCCAATGCCACGCAGGTGATCTTCGCGCTTTATCCCGATGCACCGGACGTCGAATTCGCTGTGACGGGGGCTTACATCCAGTGATGCCCTAGGCCGAGCACACCGAAGCCGACATCGACTGATTACATCGATTTGAGATCGGATCTACGCCGCCGCATGTGAGAGTGCGCTCCCGGAAGCCTCTCGAGAGCTGACACCCTGACCTTCAGCTAGGAGTGAAGCCGAAGTTCGCGCATCTCCAAATAGAAGACCTTCGGAACCTGTCCGTGTTATGGCCGAGCATTACCAGCGGACAGAAAAGGTCGCCTAGCGGCTGAGCTGTTGAATCTTTTCCATGAGACGATACACCCTAGTCGCGATCGTATTGGGCCAACGATCAGCAGGGGCAATATCAAGCGCCTTTGCTGCCACGATTGCTCGGTCCAGCCCATCCGCGAACTTGTCGATGTCGGGGTTTGCCTTGTTGTAACTACCGAGTGTGTCGCGCAAAAACGTTTCGAGCAACTTCGCATTATGGTGAGCTTCAACTCCAGGGTCCATCTCGGGAAGCTCTTGGTCTAAATGCAAAGCCAGCCAAAGCTCGAAGCAGGGGTTGCTAACGGCGAGGTCGATACTCTTCGCGTGGCATTCCCGCGCGACGTGCTTCAACTGATCCAGCTTCCATCGGTCCCGATCAATAACTACCCAAAGCTGATCGTCTTGATCGAGATCATACTCGGTCTGGAAGTTTAGGATGTTTTGAAGGATGTCTTTTGGACTGCTGCGATTGTCGACGGCTGGAATAACTCGGACCTTGAGACGGCTACCGCCGAAGCGCGAGAAGTAGCCCACTTCGGTTTTGGCCCCCTCGGTTGCGATTACGATCAGGGTAGCGTCTCGCAGCGTGGTTTCGTCGCGCTCAAGGGGCCGCTGTTTGCGGCTAGTGAGCATGATTGTCAGCCTCGGCGTAAGTGTCTGGGATGGCTGCTTCGGCGAAGCGCCCATCCACGGGCACGCCGCCGAACCGGCCAGCCCAGTAGCCCTTGGAAATCCTCAGGTCTGGACGGACCTTGATGTTGGCGAGGGATATCAGATGACTGGCACCGTCGCGATCCTTCTCGACGAACCAAATTTCATCGCGACGAAGCAATTCCCGATCGAGAAGTTGGATATTGTGTGTCGTGAAAACGAGTTGCCCAATCGTGTCTTCAGAGAGCGCGGCGTCCAAGAAGCGGTAGGCCAGAAGGGGGTGAAGCTTACGGTCGAGCTCATCCACAATGTACGTTTTATCTTGGGTCCGAATATCAAGTAGAAGCGGCAAAAGGTGCATCAACCTTTGGGTGCCAGCGGACTCTTCATCGAAGGCGAAGTTCGTCAACCGTCCGTTTGCCGCCTTATGGACCGAGGTAAGCCCGACCCTGACAAACCTACCATGATCATCGAGCTTCACCGCAATGGATGATTGATCGCTATTTCCCAGCAAGACGATCCCGCCTTTTTCGCATTGCTGCTGGATCTCGCGGTGAAACTCCTCAGGAATATCTAGCTTTGAAAGCTCAAACGGCTTTTCCTCGGCCTCAAAGTGATCAATGCCAATATCCGCCCGCCGCATGAAATCGGATACGAACTGAATAAACTTCTGATCATCCTTAGCGCGGATTGGCAATGACGCGTATGTGGCATCGGCGCTCAGTATGACGAGCTGGTGCGAGAACCAATTATGGATGGGCGCAAATTCCTTGATGTTGCGCTCTATCGATTCAGTTAGGAAGGGTTGTGTGGGGCGCGTACCGAAGGCCACAAAGTCTACGAAGCCCTTCTTTCTTCCCTCTTCGGCCGACTTTCTGAACCCTTGGCCGACCTGAACCTCCGTGATGTATTCGCCAGAAGTTGCTTTCGTTGTGGCGCGCTCAAACATGGGGATGCTCTTACCCTTGCGGGTCGTAAACAGCCACTCTTCGCAAACTCGATCGGAAGCGACCACGATGCCATATTCGTAGTCTACGCCATCGACATTAATGTCGAAGGTGAACTTGGCTGGACGCGCCGAAGCCTCCGGCTCCGGGCGGAACGGCATGACCGCTATGGGGTCCTCGCCAGTCGTACCGTGCCGAAGTAGATCGCGAACGAAAGACATGGCTTCAATCAACTTGGTCTTGCCGTGACCATTGGCGCCATAAATTGCGGCCGCCTTCACTACGCGGTGCTGCTTCAGCCCGCTCGTGATCGTTACATGGGAAGCGTGACGATCATCGCGCGAGGCTAGCAAGTTGAGTTCGGCCTCATCTCGGAAAGCGAGGAAATTCTCGACAGTAAATCGTAACAGCATCCCAAACTCCGCCGACCATTGCCGCAAAAATCACAGCGATGGCGCCAGGGTAGGCCACCTCCCGGAATTTTGCGAGGTTCTTGGAGAATTTTTCTCACAAACTCTTATTCAACTTGAGCCATCGACGACCGCCCGCGCCCACTCAAAAGGAACCCGCGAACCAAGCGCGAGGCATGTCGGCTTGGGGTCGAGGCCGTGTGAAAATACGTCTAGAATGAGCGAGATAGGTTAGCCTCCTGAGGTCAGCGGGAGGTGGGCAACCGACACAGCACAGCGCTTTTTGACTCCAAGCGGCGGTTGGGAAACTCTGCCTGTATGACTGACGACGACCGAGAAGGATCCCGACCCGACTGGTAGCAGAAGCCTTCATGGCTGCCCTCAGTCCCTAGAAGCGTGATGACGCCGAGGCGCCTCGATTCTGTCAGATCGCGGGAGCACTCGCGTCGCATTTGTGAAGCCGCACCTCAAGGAAAAGGACCGCTTTAGCGAGGGCGGCCTAACCCGCTCGACAGTGTCTCGCATCCACCGTGAGCGGTTTACCCTGTAGACGCCGAGCGCTTCAATTCGGCTCAGGCTTGAGGAAACATCCAATGGCCGCCCCGGTGCAGGATCCCGTCAGTCAAAAGCAGGGTATCGCGCAGAGGCGCCGGCGTGCGGTGACGATTGACCTGATAGGGCGCCGCCGTCTCTTCCGTTCCGGCGGACTCATTGCGCTGGGTGGCTGCTTCCGGCGCGAGGCAATGCCCGTAGGCCCACCGAAGGCGTGACTGGCCCACGTTCAGGTTCCACATCTCGAGACGGTTCAGGAGGCCGGCATACTCGCCGATATTCAGTTAATGCCGATGCAATTCCTCACCCGCGTTGGAGACATGGGCTCGCCCTTGCCCAGCGGACATAAGCAGCGTCTCTTCATTGCTAGAGCACTCTATCCGAACCTAAGGTGCTCGTTCTGGACGAGGGTACCGCGAACTTGGACGAAGCGGCGGAAGATTCCATCGCCAAACTTGTGTCCTCAATGCCGATCACGAGGATCATCGTCGTCCACCGGCCTCGATTGATTCAAGCCGCGTGACGCCGTTTTACTTTGAATAGCGGCAAACTGACTGAAGTCATGAGTTCGGATGCTGAGGCCGCATGATGTGGAGCAGCAGCGATGCATCCCTTGCTCCCACGCGGTCTATCTGAACCCTCTTGTCCAGATTCATATCGGGTGAGAACGTTCGCGGTTAGGTGGCGACTAAGGGCTCAATACGGAGACTAGCCAAACAGCCGGAAGATAGTCAGCGTTGGCTTCGCGAACCACTTATGAGCCACCAAGCCTCAATGTGTGGGCGTATTAAAATGTCCACAATCTCGAAGCCGTGCCCGGGTACCCGTACGCTGGCCTCAACCTTCGTTTTAGGGCAAGGTTTTCCTCCGGTTGCGCTAGTCAGCATCATCTGCTGTCAATTTCAGTTTCGCTGACTGGAATATCCCTGAACGGAACTACTCATGACAAAGTCATTCCGATGGCTACACCTCAGCGACTTGCACGCTGGCATGGAGGGCCATAGCTGGCTCTGGCCTGGCTTGAAAGGCAAGTTTCTCGAGGATTTGAAACGCGTCCATCGTCGGGCGGGCGCTTGGGACGTCGTCATCTTCAGCGGAGATCTAACCCAGAAAGGCGGAACATCGGAATACGACCAAGTCACCGAAGCTTTACAGGAAATTTGGGCCGTACAGGCGGAGCTGGGTTTCTCACCTCAGTTGCTGGCTGTGCCGGGCAACCACGACCTCACACGGCCGGGCACCGCAAAATCCCAAGCGCTCGTTCTCAAAGACTGGTGGAATCAGAAAGAGGCACGCAAAGCGACGCTTTCGGATCCCACTTGCGAGTATCGGACGCTGCTGACGGACGCATTTTCCGGGTTCACGGAGTGGAAGATAAAAGCGACGGCTGCCGGATTGCCGTTAATTAAAGAAACACCGGGCGTTTTCCCTGGAGATTTCTCCGCAACACTTTCCACGCCCTCTGGAAAACTGGGCATCGTTGGCCTCAATTCGGCATGGCTTCAGCTCGACGGCGGTGACTTCCGCGGCAAACTCTCAGTCGAAGTACAGCAGCTACTTCAGGTCACGGGCACCGACCCCAACGCTTGGCGAAAGCAGCATGATCGAAGCATCCTCATTACCCATCACCCCTCGGACTGGCTGCACCCCAGAGCGCTCGAATTCTGGTGGTCTGAGATCAATCCGGCCGGTGGGTTCGATGCGCATCTCTACGGGCATATGCACGAACCAGATGTAACTTCGGTAGTGTCGGGAGGAAGCCAACCGAAACGATCAATTCAAGCAGCGTCGCTATTTGGCCTCGAGCATTACGACGAAAATATTGAACGCATAAATGGTTACTCCGTCGCGGCCCTAGACCTTGATGGAGGCCTGAGGGTTTGGCCACGCATTAATATGAAGATGAAGAGCGGCGGCTGGAGAATGGTGGCTGACGCTGAGATGGACCTCGACGAAAACGAGTCCTTCCTTCACCAAGGAACAGTAGTATCGCCGAGCCTCGTCGTTCCTGCTAACCGGGCCGTCGGAGCAGTGACCATAGGACTCGCGGGAGATCCGGCCACCGCCTCCGCCCGAGCCCTTCACTCGCTCCGCTATCATATCCCTGGACATCTCGCGCACCGGAACGTTCGGCGCGTCGAACAGCGCCGAGCTGTTGCGGCATTAATCGAACATCGTGCGATTTGGCTATCCTCCGATTGGGGCGCAGGCTCGGACGGCTTCATCAAATCTATACTTGACCCAGCTGATCCACCAGCCCCTATCTACAAGATTGATCTTGCTGAATACACGACGCGGGAGGATTTCCTTGACGGAGTCAAGTCGGTCCTGGGCGTAACATTCGAGCAACTGTGTTCTGACCTTGCCGGTGAAGGCTGCGCTTATCTAATTCTCGACAACTGTCCTACCTCATTGAGTGAGCAGCCATCCGGCCGGCTATCGCCGGAAGCGGATATTGAACAGGTTGTGGCAGCGATCCTCAATTTCTGTTCGGATCTACGCGTAATCCTACGTTCCCGTCGCACGCCTGATCATCCCCAATACGGCCGTATTTCCCTCGCCGCACTCGACGAAGCAGATGTTCGCTCATATGTTTTGGATCATGAAAAGGGCGGCGACCAGTACGCCGACGCCGACGACATCAGCGGCATCTTTCGACATACTGATGGCGTACCTGCCCGGCTCGACGCGACCCTGCGTGACCTCGAGATACTGCCGATTGGGCAGTTGCCCTCTACGAATCGCGACCTCGTGCGAGTTGATGCAGCGATCGAGAACGCACCGTCCGCTTTGCGGCAAGCCATTGACGATCTCTCAAGCTCCAAAGACCCGAACCGACAAAGATCGTTCGCGCTTTTAAAAGCTTTACTGGCCTTTCCTTACGGAGAAACCATCGTCAGGTTACGCCGCTTTTATAACGCACAAGGCATCTTCCCCGAGCAAGCCCGAGAGTTACTGGACAAATCTCTTGTAGCGACCGCGACGCCGGTTGGCGCACAGGTTGGCTCTCAAGGCGAGGGGGACAAGCTTCTGATCGTGCCGCGCCCAGTACGCGATTATGTGCGATCCATTTTAACACGCCGCGAACACGTGCAACTCACCAAGGCCGCGGCCAACCTTTACTTCGGCGAGGGCTGGTCTACCGGTAGCGGATTGAAGAGGTCAGTAACCGAAAAGTTCTCGAAACCATCGGTCTCAACTTACGAGACCGCGAACGCCAACTCCATTCTTCTACGTCTTCTTAACGAAGCCCTCGATGGAGACAGCGCGCGGGAACTGGAGACCTCGCTTGACGTGGCTAAGGGTTACGTAGCGGCCCTCTTTAAAGGCGACCACTTCCGTACCGTGCTGCACCTCACGCGCGATTTGCTTGATCGAGTGCCTGAAGACAATGAAAAAGTTCGATCCTTTCTTACCTATGAAATGGCTCGGGCTCTTCGGATGACCGGAAAGAACAAGGAAGCCGGGGAAGCTTTTGCTGAAGTGGACAGCGCACTACTGCCACAAGGCATGAAGAGGACGCTTCAGCTCTCCCAGGCTCTGGCGCTTCAGATGCTGGGTGACTCAGCTGGTGCCGTAGAAATTGCGAAGAGAATCTTAAAATCAGAGCGCAAGTCAGGTTCAGCTCTCCAGGCCAAGGCTATCCTTCTCGAGGAGGATGCAGCCTCAACTGATGAACAGTTCAGAGCACTGGAGCGATTATGCCGTAAATCCTCGGCTACTATCGCGGCCAACAATCTCGCCATCAGTCGTGCCCAGCGGCGTACGACCAATAGGCAAGAAGCGTTCGAAGCGCTCGACGACGTCATCCGCGGAAAGGATGAGGAGGATTTCTACAACCGGGTACGGGCTATCGTGCGTAAGGTCCGGCTGCTTATTGAGGCAGGAGAGCCTGTCAATGAGAGAGACCAAATTCTCCTGACCGACGCCTATCATTTTTTGTACAATGAACGTCTGCCATCTCTATTTGATTCCTGCCACGCAGCCCTTTGGGATCTGTTTGTTCGCGAGATGGATCAGGTAAATTTGCTTCGTTTGTTCCGGCATAGTTCGCTCATCTGGCGGCTGCGAGGCGAGGTGGAAAAAGAGGCGCGCTATCTTCGCCGGCTCGCGGAGCATGTGCAGTCACTTTTGGGCCGCGACCCCAGGCTGCTCAACAAGGAAACGGCATACTACCTTGTGCGTGTTAGTGCTGTCATCAAGCCGCAGCCCCTCCCGCAAGAACACGCTGAAGACTAGGTTCCTGACACTACAATCCCCGTTGCCAGTCCAAGAGCACATCCAAACAACAGCGCCGCGCCTCCGACTTGCAGCAGCCGCCGGTTTTGTAGATCCGCAGTGCGTGCCTGTTCAACCCACCGTCCAATCTCCCGCGCGGCGCCGGACAGATGCCTCACGGCCTCCTGCATCATCTCAGTGGCTTTCCTGCGCGCATGCCCTTGAGCAATCCTGATTTCCCGCGCCACGTCCTCGGGCGTGAGGCTCAACGCCCCTCGCTCAGCGAGGCGGCCCATCGCCGCCGAACTGGTCGCCATGTCGGCTGCGAGCTGTCCGAGGGTCTCGGTGTAGTCCGGCTGCGCACGCCGCTCTCCAGCTAAAGCTTCCACGCCGAGCCGCATCAGCGCCACCTCTCGCCGCAAAGCCTCGAATGCCTCAGCGGCGGTCCCCTCGCCTCCCACATCGCTTTCGTCCGTATCCATCAAACCAGTTCCTCTGCTCAGATGCCCATGCCTCGGCCGCGCCCTCGGTAAGCGCCAATACCTCTCACCAGCGCCTGACGCAGAGAGCGCCCCACCTCCATGTCGATGCCGAGCGCCGACTGCCGACCGCGCAATACCGACTCCATCTGCGGATCGCGCTCCAGCGCCTTGGCCATCGCCGCCATGCGATCCCTCGCGTCGGACATCATCTTCATGTCACCGGCGCCGTAAGCCTCGGCGCGGCGCGCCTTCAGACGCGTCCAGTCGTTGCCGAAGCGATCGGCGCGTTTGACCGGATCGGCTTGCAGTTCCGCCTCCAGTTGAAGGATGCGGATGGCACGCTGCGTGCGCCCGCCAGCCGCCTCTTCAGCCAGACCGTGATCGGCGCGATATGACCGCTCTAGGACGGATGAGGCATTGCGATCGAAGCGGTCCAAGGCCGTCCGAGCCTTCTGCAAAGCCGTCACCTGATGAGGCAGAGCGGGATATCCCCTCCCCTCCGCCTTGAAGATCTCGCCCACCGCCCGCGCATGACCCTGTACTGCGCAACGGCGCAGATCGCCGATGTCGTCAGTGGCGGGCGACGGCGTCTTGGCCGGCTTGGTCGGCGATGCCGGTTGCGACACTTCAGGTGATGACCGGTCGAGCGGTTTGAAGCCGGCGAAGATGTCGCGCACCTTCGGCACCACCGCCTTCACCCGCTCCGGGAAGGTGATCCCTCGCCGCTCGGCGAAGCGGCGCGCGGCGTCAGGGTCAGACGGATCGCGGTGATCGAGCGCCATGTCCTTGGTTCGCTCGCGCGATAGACGACGCGCGAGGCTCGGACCGTCTTCGAAGTCGTCCTTGCCATAATGCAGATCGACGCGGTCGCGATGGCGCGACAGCGCCACATAGGTCGCATGTCGGTCCAGTCCCGGCGTCGCCAGCACATGCGTGCGATCGACGGTGACGCCCTGGCTCTTGTGCAGGGTGGCGGCGTAGCCGTGATCGACGTGCGCATAATCCTTTAGGTCGAACACCACCGACCGGCCAGCATCCAGATCCACCGTCATTCGCGTCGGCGTGACGGCGCCGACTGAGCCGAGCATGCCGTTCTTCACGCCCAGGCCGCGGTCGTTCTTCAGCAGCATGACTCGGTCGCCCGGCGCGAACACGCGCTCGCCTGCTGCGGTCCGGACGGTCGTGTCCTTACCCAGTTGATCGGCGTCGCGTAGTCGCTGTCGTGCGGCGGCGTTCAGGGCATGGCGCGCCTCGTTGGTATGGGTGACAATGATCCGGGTCTGACCCGGATGTTCGAGGCGATCCTTGTCCCAACAGTCGATCAATTCGGCCTGGGCGACCGCCCGCGTCTCGCACGCGTGGACCATGGCCTGGTCGGCATAGGCCTGGAGCGCGTCGGCCGTCCGACCGATCGCCAGATGCCGCGTGGCGTCACGCTGCCAATCTTCGCGCTGACGTCGAACTTCAGTGATCTCGACATAGGGATGGCGTTCGACCGTCGCCCGGAATGCGGCGCCGGCTTCGATGGACTGGAGCTGTTCGGGATCGCCGACCAGCACCACCTTGGCGCCCGCCTCCTGCGCGGCGGACACCACCCGTTCCATCTGCCGCGTGCCGACCAGACCGGCTTCATCGATCACCAGCACATCGCGGGCACGCAACGGCTCACGCCCCTGGCTCCAGGCCAGCTCAAGGCTGGCGAGGGTGCGCGAGGCGATGCCTGATCCGCTCTCTAGGTTTTCCGCCGCAATGCCCGACAACGCCGCGCCCCGGACCGTATAGCCCGCGCTCTCCCAAGCCTCGCGGGCGACGCCCAACAGCGCGGACTTGCCTGTGCCCGCATAGCCGACCACCACCCCGAGATCCCGGCTGTCCGTGACGTGATCGAACGCCGCCCTCTGCTCGCCTGCCAAGGTCAGGCCTGCAGCCTGCGACCGCAGTAAGGCGGCCGTCCGATGGTGCGCATCCACGGGGCGCCCGGCCTGCGTCGCCAGCCGGGCCGTAGCCCGCTCAAGCCGCAGCTCGGTGGCGATCATGTCGCGTGAGGTGAACCGCTCGACGCTGCGGCCGTCGTGACCGAGCGCGACCAGATCCGGCGCTTCCATCACCGCGCTCATGGCCTGGTCGAACTGCTCTTTCCCATCCGAGTGGCGGTGCACGAACATCGCCACGTCGCGACGGGTGAAGGTCGCCTGCTGGTGGGTCATCGCGTCGAGCGCGATGCTCGGCTCAGCGATGATCCTGTCGCCATTGCGACGGGCGATCTGCGCGTGATCCGTGAGGCGTTCGACCTCCAATCCTTCGCTCAACCGACGGGCGGCGGCCGGGCCGATCTTGTTCTGGGGCTTCAGGTCCAGGCCCTGGGCCTCAAGCGTGCGGTGATCGATGCTGGCGTCGATGTCCTGGGCGGCAAGCCGGGCGTTGACGTGATCAGCCCAGGCTTCGCGCCAATGCTCGACCAAGGCCGTGGCGTTCCACTCGCGCACCTTGGCGCCGAAGTCGGGCGCCCCTGCCCTGCCGTCCCCGGCTTCGCGCAGGGTGAGCATGACATGGGCGTGGGGTTTGGCTTGTCCGTCCGCGCCGATATCCCAATGCACATTGAGGTCGGCGATCATGCCGCGATCAACCATCTCCCGCTGGACGAAGTCCCGCGCCAGCACGACGCCGTCGGCCTGGATCATCTCTCGCGGGATGGCGAACTCGACCTCGCGCGAGAGCTGGGCGTCCTTGCGCTTCTCTCCCGCCTCGACGGCATTCCACAGGCGCTCACGGTCGCCGAGATGCTCCGGCGCGCCGTCCGGCAGCAGGATCTCGGAATGGACGACGCCGGTCTTGCGGGTGAAGTCATGAGCGCGATCCAGCCGCTCGTCATGCAGGCGCGAAGCCGAGCGATAGGCGGCGGATGCCAGGACGCTGGAGCCGGCGGCGCGGCTGATGACTTTGACGGTGAGGTGGTAGATCGCCATGGCGACAGACCAGATACGCCCCTGAGAGCACGTCGGCACGACGTATAAGCGCGCCCTCCCAAGATTAAATCTCGGGATGGACCGGGTTGTCTCAGACCGTCCCGGCTGCCCTGAAGCCTTCCGGTCGGGTCAGGATTACACTGCGTGCATCACCTCACCGATGGAGACTGCCGTGCGCAAACCCCGCGACTACGATGCTGAGTTGAAGGCGTTGGGCGCCGGCGAGGACGGCGAGCGGGCCGCCTTCTTCGGACCGGTGCGTGAGGGGGTCGATGCGACCGGCGCCACGGAGGGTTGGACGAAGGACAGACACCATTTCCGCTTCATCATTTCACCCGAGCACGGCGATCGGATTTTGGACCTCCAGGGCTTCACCAGGGAGGTCATGTCGCGGGTCGCCGACGACCTCGGTGAGCCGGGTCTGAACTGGATCGCCGTCTGCCATTTCGACACCGACCAGCCGCACGCCCATGTGCTGGTTCGGGGGCGACGAAGCGATGGCCGGGACCTCGTGATCCCGCGCGACTACATCGGCTACGGCTTTCGCGCCCGCGCCCAGGAAGTCGCCCAGGAGCGGCTCGGAGACCTCAGCCGCCAGGATGCCGAACGGCGGGTCTGGCGTGAGACCGAGGCCGACCGGTTCACCGCCTTGGACCGCCGCCTTCTGGCGGCCGCCGACACGAACGTGTGTGTCGATGACGGGATCGGGGGCGCCGACGCCTGGACCGCGCTGACCCGGGGGCGGCTGCGCCACCTTGAACGTCTCGGGTTGGCCATACGGGCGGGCAGACGGTTTCAGCTCTCCATCGACCTTGAGGCGAAGCTTCGTCGTCTCCAGCTTTCGAAGGACGTCATCCGCACCCTGAACCAGAGGCGTTTGGAAGGCGCGCGTTCGACCGAACATGATGAACCGCCACTTGGTCTTACGCTTCTGACCCGGCTCGGCGTCGGTGAACTCGAAGAAGCCATCGGCGGGGATCAGGCAGCGGGTGACGCCGTCGAAGGATCGACCGTCGGATCGGACGTTGAACACGGGTCTTCCCTGCGGCGACTTCCAGGCCCACGGCGACACAATCAACTGCGGACCGTCGGGGCCCCGGGTGATGATGGGCGCCCGGTCGCCGATACGGATCGAGGCCATGGGGCCGAAATTAGGCATGCCCCCGGGGAAGATGAGACGGTCGCCGGTCCGGTCGAAGGTCTCGATGACCTCGTCGACCGGCAGGATGAGCTGATACTCGTTGCACATGCGGGCCCCCGTCTTTGATCTCCATTGATCGCCGACTCCTAAAGAAAAGCCAGCGCTCACCGTCTCCAGGCGTTTCGGGAAGGTGGTCCACGGAGCCCCCCGCAACGGGGATAAGGGATCAGCGAAGGTTGACTCTTCGTTCGATCCAGAACCAGAACATTACAAGAACATTCATCAGCCTTGGAACAGGAGGCTTCCCATGCACGCCAGCCTGACTGCCAGGCTTGACAGTTTACGCGATCGAATACGCGCCCTGGAGCAAGGGAGTCGAACCGCCACGGGCATCCTCCCGTTCGGGGTTTGTGACCTCGACCGACACCTGCCCGGCGGCGGTCTGTCGCTGGGCGCCCTTCACGAGGTCGCCGGCGGAGGCGAGGAGGCCGTTGACGGCGCCGCCGCAGCCCTGTTCGCGGCCGGAATCGCAGCCCGGCGTCCAGGTCAGGTTCTTTGGTGCGTGACCCGCCCCGACCTCTTCGCCCCAGCCCTGCGTCAGGCCGGTCTGGGGCCGGACCGGGTCATCTATGTCGAGGCCGGGGACGAGCCTTCCCTCCTCGCCTGTTTCGAGGAAAGCCTTCGCCATCCGGGTCTGGCCGCCGTCGTGGCCGAAACCTCCAGCCTCAGTCTGGTCGCGTCCCGACGGCTGCAACTGGCCGCCGAAGGCTCGGGCGGCCTAGGTCTGGCAGTGCGGCGATGGCGACGGGCTTCCGACTCCGCCGACTTCGGTCACCACACCGCCTCCGCCACCCGCTGGCGCATCAGTCCAGCCCCCTCCTCGCCCTTGCCGGTCCCCGGTGTGGGACGGGCTCGCTGGTTCGTCGAACTCCTTCGCTGTCGCGGCGCCGAGGCCGCGGATTTCACCCTGGAAGCTTGTGATGAGACGGGTCGTCTCGCTCTACCTGCCGAACTGGCCCGTCGATCGTCTGCGACGCAGATTGGCGGACGTCGCGCCGCCGCCTGAGCTTCCCCTGATCCTCACGGGTCGGTCTGGACGGCGAAGGACGGTGCTCGCCGCCAACCAGGCGGCCATGGCCCAAGGCGCCCGCGTCGGCATGGCCGCAAGCCAGGCCCAGGCCCTGATCCCCGGCCTCGACGTTCGCGAGGCCGATCCGAAGGGCGACGAAGCCGCACTCGGCCGTCTCGCCGTCTGGGCGATGCGCCGATATGCACCCGTCTGCCAGCCGGATCCGCCGGACGGCCTGGCCATTGACGCCACCGGCGCCGCTCACCTGAAAGGTGGAGAGGCGACCATGCTGGCCGACATGATCGCGCGATTGGAAGCCCAAGGCATCGCCTCCCACGCCGCGATCGGTCCCACCTATGGGTCCGCCTACGCCGTGGTTCGTTTTCGGCGCACGCACCGGATCATCACGCCGGACGCCATCGACGCGGCCATCGGCGGTCTGCCGCTGGCGGGTCTTCGCCTGCCGTCGCAGCTGATCGCACATCTGAATCGCCTGGGCTTCGACCGCATCGCCGATGTGGCGCATCGCCCGCGCGCGCCTCTGGCGCTCCGGTTCGGCCATGAACTCGGCCGCCGCATCGACCAAGCCTACGGTAGGCTGGAGGAGCCGCTTATCCCGGTCGAGGCCCCGGAGGCCCCGACAGTCTCGCGGGTATTCGACGAACCGATCGGCGCGCCGGAAACCCTGGCCCGCCACGTCACAAGCCTGACCTCAGAACTGTGCGCGGCGCTGGAGGCCTCGGGTCTCGGCGCCCGGCGTCTCGACTGGCTGTGTTTCCGGGTCGACAACCGGATCGAGGCGCAGAGGGTCGGACTGGCCCAGCCCAGGCGTGACGCCTCAAGATTGGCGCGTCTGCTGAGCGACCGGATCGAGAAGATCGATCCCGGGTTCGGCATCGAGCGCATGACCCTGTCTGCGGTCCAGGCCGAACCGCTTCACTGGCGACCCGGCGAGAGCACCTTGGGCGAGGCGCAGGTCCCAGATCTTTCCGAACTCGTCGATGTGCTGTCCAACCGCATCGGCGCGCAGCGGCTCTATCGACTGATCCCGATCGAGAGCGACGTGCCCGAACGCTCCGTCGGCAAGGCGCCGCCTTTGTCCGCCGCGCCGGTTCTGGACTGGACGCCGGAATGGCCACGACCAGCGAGATTGCTGAAGCGACCCGAGCCCGTCGAGACGATGGCGCTCTTGCCCGACAATCCGCCGACCCACTTCACCTGGCGGGGCGTACGCCGCCGCGTGATCCGCGCCGATGGTCCGGAGCGGATCTTCGGTGAATGGCGACGACGGGATGCAGAGGTCTGGGCCGTGCGGGACTATTTCCAGGTCGAGGATGAGGCGGGCCGGCGGTTCTGGCTGTTTCGAGCGGGCAATGGGGAGGACCAGCGCACCGGCTCGCACGCCTGGTTCATTCACGGGCTCTTCGGATGAACGCCTCCCCGCCGCTGCGCTACGTCGAACTCCAGTGCGCCTCCCACTTCTCGTTCCTGAGGGGCGCCAGTTCCTGCGAGGAGCTGTTCTCGCAGGCGGCCGTCTGCGGGCTGGAAGCGCTGGCGGTGACGGACCGCAACAGTCTGGCCGGGATCGTGCGGGCGCATGAGGCGGCCAAGGTCGCGGGCGTGCGCCTGATCGTCGGTTGCCGTCTGGTGTTGGACGACGGGGCGGAGGTGTTGGTTTATCCCAAGGACCGACCAGCCTATTCGCGTCTGTGCCGGCTTCTGACACTCGGCAAAAGACGCGGGGGCAAGGCGACATGGTCCATCCTTATCTGCGACGGCGCGAGGGCAAGGAGCCGGTAGACTACCCCAAGCCGGAACTGGAACGGGTGCTGGGCAAGACGCTCGGCGTGCCTCTGTTCCAGGAACAGGCGATGCGGGTCGCCATCGAATGCGCCGGCTTCACCGCCTCCGAAGCCGACCAACTGCGGCGGGCCATGGCGACGTTCAAGTTCACGGGCGGCGTCAGCCACTTCAAGGACAAGCTGGTCGGCGGCATGGTCGAGCGCGGCTATACGGCTGAGTTCGCCGAAAAGACTTTCAGCCAGCTGGAGGGCTTTGGCTCCTACGGCTTCCCCGAGAGCCACGCCGCTTCCTTCGCCATGATCGCCTACGCCTCCTCCTGGCTCAAATGCCATCACCCGGACGTCTTCTGCGCCGCCCTGCTGAACGCCCAGCCCATGGGCTTCTACGCCCCGGCCCAGATCGTGCGTGACGCCCAACAACACGGGGTCGAGATCCGTCCGGTGTGTGTCGAAGCCAGTCGCTGGGACTGCACCCTGGAGCCTTCAGGCGCGGATGGCATGCTGGCCGTCCGCCTCGGAATGCGGATGGTGCGCGGCTTGGTCAACAGCGACGCCGCCCGGATCCTGGCTGCCCGATCTGACGGCGCCTTCCGTTCGATCGACGGACTGTGGCGACGTGCCGGCGCCCAGGTCGCCAGCCTGGTCCGCCTGGCGGAGGCCGACGCCTTTCGACCGGCGTTGGGGCTTAATCGCCGAGACGCGCTCTGGGCCATCAAGGGGCTTCGCGACACTCCGCTGCCCCTCTTCGTCGCGGCGGGTGCGCGTGACCAACAGCCCGAACTCGTCGAGCCCGACGCGGACCTCAAACCGATGACCCCAGGACGAGAGGTGGTCGAGGACTACAGCCATATCGGCCTGACTCTGCGCGACCACCCGCTGAGCTTCCTTCGTGGTGATCTTCAATCCCGGCATGTCATGACCTGCGCCGACGGGACGGCCATGCGGGACGGCCGGTTGACCCGGATAGCGGGCCTCGTGCTGGTGCGCCAGAAGCCCGGCAGCGCCAAGGGGGTGATGTTCATCACCATCGAGGACGAGACCGGCGTCGCCAATCTGGTGATCTGGCCCAGCCTCTACGAAGCGCGACGCCGCATCGTCCTGTCGGCGAGCATGATGGTGGTGGACGGTAAGGTTCAGCGCGAAGGCGACGTGGTCCACATCGTGGCCGCCAAGCTGCACGATGCATCGGCATGGCTCGCCTCGGTCGGTGATCGCGGCGGGGCCTTCCCGCTGCCCCATGGACGAGGCGACGAATTCCATCGCGGCGGCTCGCCTGATGCGCGTGACGCGCCGCCACGCACGATCAAGGTGCGGGACATCTATATCCCGGACCTCCACCTCGACACCATTCGGCCGAGAACGCGGGATTTTCGGTAGTCGCCAAGGCAGCGACGCCGTTCATAAGAGGGCGCGGACCGGCCCTGCCAGGAAAACACCGCTTGCAGACCGCAGACCTTCGGCAATTAGTCCAGATCATGAGTGAATATGAAAAACGGCTCGACGTCGCTATCGGCAAGGCCATCGCCGACCGTCGCGAGGCGATCGGGATGACGCAACGTGGGCTGGGCCAGGCGATCGGCGTCAGCTTCCAGCAGGTTCAGAAGTATGAAACCGGCGCAAATCGGATCGCTTCGTCCAAGCTGATGCGTGCCGCCGAAGCGCTGAAGTGCGATGTGGCTGAACTGGTCGGCGAAAATCGTGCCGATTATCCGGGAACTGCGCGGTTGATCCGAGCGTGGTCGAACCTAAGTGAAAAACAACGCGAAGCGGTCACATCGATGATTGAAGCGTTTGGAGAACTGGGCGGAACCGCGGGGCACACGGGTCGAGGTTCCGGGAATCCTGGCTAAGCGCCGAGCGCCACGCGTCCCTATCGACTTCGCGGCACACACCGTCGTACCAGAAGGCGAGGCTTGCTGACCGACTGGCTGATCGACGCTAAGCTGCACTAATCTTCTGTCGGCTGGGCCTAACCTGTACGGGCGGCTCCGTCCGAAGCGATGCGAGCGTCGACGAAGGATCGATCTGCGCCATCAGCCGACCCCGCCGCTCGGCCCGAACAGCGATCTTCCCCATGCCATCAGCGGCCGGGACCGCTAAAGCGAACCTATCGACTTGGGGCTGGCTTCCTATCAACGAAAGGCCGATCGAAAATCAGCCTCCCGCCGCCGCGACGACAGCGCCCGGAGTCAGGGCGATGCTGATGAGGATCAGCCCCAGGGCGGGATAGGCGGCCGGGCCGAAGCTGACCCAAAGGCGCAGTAGCCCATGGCGCGGGCGTGTTTCATTCTGGGCTCGCGCCATGCGCAGGCTGTAGATCATGACCCCGGTCACGGAGAGGCCCGTCACCAGCAAGCCGAACAGAAACCAGATCAACCGCGTGGAAAGCCCGCCGAAGGTGCCGAAATGCAGGGGGTCGGCCGCTTCCGAGATACGCTGATGAAGGTTCATCTGCTCTCCCCGCGACGCGAGCAGGACCTTCCCGTCTCGAGGATCGACCCATATGGCGTTGGCCCGATCACGCACCAGGATCGCCCTGGCCTGCCCCACGACCAAGACGCCCCGCCCCTTCTCACCGGGGAAGCTGACGCCCGAAATACGCAGGTCCGGGTCGACGGCCTGGGCGCGGGCGATCAGGGCGTCAAGCTCTGGCCCGATCGGCTGGGCGGCCCCGGTCACGACCTGGGGCTTCGGCTCAGGCGGCGCCCGTCCCCCGAATACCTCGACCACATACCAGAGGCCGGTGAGGATGATGAGAGCCAGAAACCAGATCGACCAGAGGCCGACGAAGCGGTGGAGGTCGCCGGTGAACCGCCGCGCCTCTCCCTGGCGTCCCTTACGCCATTGGGGCAAGCGCGTGAAACCCCGCCAGAACTTCTTGTAGGTCACCAAGCCCGTGATCAGGGAGACCAGAAGGACAAGGGCCATCGAACCGACGATGGGAACCCCGACGGCCACTGGCATCATCAGGTGCCGATGGGTGTTGCGAAGGAACCGATTGACGTTGAACCAGCCGTGGACGCCCCGCACCTCGGACGTCCAAGGATCGACATAGGCGATCCGCAGCCCCCCATCCGGCCGCTCGATCACCACCCGGGCCGCGAACCACGGCTCAAGCGGCGCGACAAGATACTGGAGCGTCGCCTCGGGCTCGGCGGCCTTCACCGCCGCCGCCCAGTCGCCCCAGGACGCCTTGGGGGTTTCGCGCGGCATGACCCTCTGGGCCGGATCGACCAGCCAGTCGATCTCGTTTGACAAGGTGGCCAGCGTGCCTGTCGCCAGGACGAAGGTCATGAAGATCGCCAGCTTGAGCCCCAGCCAGTGATGCACCCACCACCAGGGCGAGCGCCCCTTCTTGGGCGTCTTTCCGCCGGCCTGAACGGGGAAGCGCGCCATCCGACGGCTCAGAAGGCGTGGCTGACTTCGACAAACACAGTGCGCGGTTCGCCGGGGAAGGATCCCTGAAGACCAAAGCCGGAGGCCGCATAGGTCTTGTCGAACAGATTGTCGACACGCAGCCGAACCTTGGCGACATCGATCGTCGTGGTGATCGAGGCGTCGAATACGGTGTAGGGTTTGACGCGTTCGTTGTTGAAGCCGACCCGCTCGGCCACATATTCGCCGCCGAAGGCGAAGGCCGTCCGCAGCTTGGGAACCTGATAGCGCGTCCAGAATCCGGCCTGGTGTCGCGGCGCGTTGACGAAGCGGTCGCCGACCGCATTGGTAATGGACTGGCCTGGCGCGGTGCCCGTGATGCTCGTGTCGTTGTAGCCGTAGTTGGCGGTCAGCACCCAGTTCGCCGTAAGATCGGTCGAGACATCGACCTCGAAACCGTCGGAGGTCACCTCGCCGATGGGGCGCAACTGATCCCGGCCGTTGATCGGGGGCAGGCTTTGATCGGCCTGAAGAATATTCTCGCGCACGATCCGATAGACTGCGGCGTTGACCTGGACCCGTCCGCCTTGGAGGGCGGTCTTGACGCCCGCCTCCACCTGGGTCCCGGTCACCGGGGCGAAGGGTCCGCCGACATCAGCGTTTTGACTGCCTGCGGCCTGAGGCTCGAAGGTGTCGGACCAGCTTAGATAGGTCGAGATGTCCTGGCGCGGCTTGAAGATCAGACCCAGGCGGTAGGTGGCTTGGGAATCCTCGAAATCGACGCCGCTGATGCGGTTGTCGTCCTGGAACCGGTCCCAGCGCACGCCGGCCAGGGCGATAAGACGCTCTCCGAAGCGCACCTGATCCTGCAGATAGACGCCGCCCCGGATGGAGCGGTCGTCGGAGCGTGAAAGCGGCAGGGCGTCCAGATTATAGTTGGCGGCTCCGGTGAGGCCATAGACGGGGTTGAACAGCGACAGGTTCGGCACAGGTCCCCCGAGGTTGGCCTGCGCGGCGGTGCGGCTCTTGAACAGCAGGTCCTCTCGCGCCCAGTCAGCCCCGAACAGGATGCGGTGATTCAGTCCCACCGCCCGCACGTCGGCGACCAGATTGGCCGCCAGCGACAGGCTGTCGGCATCGCGGTACTGATCCCGGAACTGGCGGCGTACGGCGTCCAGTCGGCCGTCGCGATCGGTGTCGATGACGCCGCGCGGTTCATGATAGTTCTGACGTTCCGACGATTCCGAATACCGCGCCGTCGCGTCGAACCTCACATTGTCCGCCACCTGGGACGCCAGCCGCGCCTGATAGACCTGGGCCTCCAATGTTGCGAAATCGGTCGGTTCGTTGTGGTTCCAGGTGATATCGGTCAGGAAGTTGCCGTCCATATCCACCGGCACACCCCGCAGGCGATTGCCCGGCAGGGTCTGATCATAGACGCTGGCCTGAAGTGTCAGGTCGGTCCGATTGGTCAGGGCGATACCCCCCCCCAGATCGCCGATCAGGTTCCGCGACCCGGCGTTGACCCGGAAACTGTCACGCTCTTCGTAGAAGACGCCTGCGCGCGCGGTGATCCGCCCTGCCCTATCGACCGGACCCGTGACTTCGCCCGAGACCCCGACCCGGTCATAGTCGCCGATCACGCCCTTGACCTCTCCCGCGAACACATTGCTCGGCGTCTTGGAAACATAGTTGATCATGCCGCCGGGCGAGCCGGGACCATAGAGCATGCCCGCCGGTCCCTTCAGAACCTCGACCCGCTCGATATTGAACAACTGCGGCACGGCGAAGCCGATGAAGGGATTGCCCCGCACGCCGTCGAAATAGGCCTCGTCCTGGCGAAAACCCCTGAACGTCACCCCCGCATAGGAGAAGAAGGTCACGCCCGAGATGTTTCTGTAAAGGTCGGTGATGTCTCGCGCGCCCTGATCCTCAATCAGTTCGGCGTTCAGGATTTGTAGGGCCTGGGGGATGTCGAGCGGGTTTTCGACCGTCTTGCCGATCGTGGTCTTATCGGTGCGATAAAGGCGCTGGGCGCGACCGGTGACAACGATTTCGTCCACTGTCGCTGGTTCCACCGGCGGTGAGGTGGCGGGCTGGGTTTGAGCCGCCGCCATATCCGGCGAGATCAGCCCTATGACTACACCCCCGCACATCGCGCTGGAAGAAATGAACAACTGGCGAAGGCGCATGACGATCCGAGCAAACTTGCGAGCGCCTCGCAGTTACCTTTTGGCCGTCGCGAATGCAAGTAAGTTGCAAGAACCCCGGCGCTGCGTCTGCGCCATCATGGGCGGCGTTTGAAGTCGGACGTCCCGTTCGCCGGAGACCTGCCGATCCTGCATCAGTTTCACGGCACGAAAAGCCTGCATATTGAAGAGACGAGCCCGGACATTACAACGTGATCTGAGGCGAGTTACCCCTGCCTAGACATCGTGTTGAATCACAGGCAACGCTACGGCCGGCAGACGCTGACGTTAGGGGCGCATGATTATGGATGACGGACCGCCACACTTGGAAGACAAGAGCGCTGTCACAAAGGGCTTGAAGGAGCCAGCGCTGGCCTACGACTACTTCAAAAGCATGGTGTCTCTCAGCGTGGCGACACTCGGAGGCATACTAACCCTCGGGGAAACTGTCTTTGGTGCACGTTTGTCGCCTGGTCAGATTATCATGGCCGCCCTGCCGGTCGCTTTGTCTGGAATGATCGCCCTGCAAGGCCAGACTGACATTGCCCAGGTGCTTCAGGGCGTGAAGCCGCCGCTCAACAGTTCGAAGCTCGGCCTGAAATTCGTCCCATCTCTCTATGGCTTGGGCGTCGGCATCTTTCTAGCGCTCCTGACGCTGTCGTACCTGGCGCCGGGCGTGGCTACCAAGCTAAGGTAGCGCTCGTTCTTTTCTGTGTAGCGAAACGCCGCCATCCCGAAAGACGGTGATGACCGGAGCCAGCTGCTCTTCACACAACGGATTCAGCCCGCTGAACGCTGGGCGCATCGTCGCCCTGCCTTTGGCGTCGACGGCACAGGGATCGCCCTCTTCAGTCCAGGTCGTACGGATAAACTGATAGACGTCCGAGACGCTGGATGGCGTCGGCTGTATGCAAGGTTGATCGTCGTTCCCCATCTGCAACAGCATGATCCACCCGTCGTCGAATATGTTGCTGCGGCGTAGTCGCGATCACTTCGCGCGTTTTGACGGCTCTTCTTCGGCTCTGTTTGTTAGGGATTGCGCGCTCAAGATGTGCCACGCAGCGTCCGAGTTGAGTCAGATGCGACTCGCTCTAGCGGGAGCTAAGGCCGAGGGTTCCGCGAATGCCCCGGCCATCCATTGGGGGGTGGATGAAAACTGAACGGATAAAAGGCGCGCCGATTTTGCTGACCCTACTAGCATGGGCCACGGCTTTGGCTCTGGCAGGCATGCCCAGGATAAGATGACACAGAGAGGTTCCATGCGCTAAGCCGCTGGTGACGCGGGTCGAGCCCGAACCGTGTCAGGCGGCCGGGGCGGGCGAGGACTTCATCGCCCCGGCCACCAATCAGCGCTGGGGAAGGGTATGAACGACGGATCGTTGGAGCGGCGCGCCATGGGCGCTGAGCAGCTGATGACGGCGAAGATCACGGAGTTCGCGGCCCATCTGACCGCAGGCGATCGATCAGCGGCAGAGCGGGCGCGTACGGAGGCCACGGCCGCCTTAGGGGCTCATCTGGATCTGACGGACCAACTGATCACACAGACCTTCGCCTGAAGTCGCTACAACATCAAAGGTCGGCCATCGACGACCATAACCCGACGGGATTCACACAAGGTCGTGATATTCGCCGCAGGCTAGAAACGTTCGGAAACCGCGCGAAACAGATTGAACGAAGATTTTCATCTCGTTTCATTAATCGTTGCAAATCATCCAGTTGAAGTTCATTTCAGCCAATGCTTGCTTGATTACCACTTTGGTTTTCACGGTAAGGAGCGCCACATGGCCGGTCTTAATCTGCACGGAACAGAGGAAATGCTACTGACCCGTAAGGAAGCGTCCACCGAGCTTCTGCGGATGGGCATCCGCCGTTCGCCATCGACCTTGGCGAAGGTGTTCTGCACGCGGTCGGACGGACCACCCTGCACCCATCTGGGACGAACCCCCTACTATCCCAAGAGCCTGCTGCACGAGTGGGCGCGGAGCCAGCTTTCGGGACTTAGGTCGTCGTCAAGCCAGCCGCGCCAGGCCGGGCAATGGGGAGAAGCCCCTCACGAGGGCGCCTAGCCCTCTGGTCTATCGCAGTCTCTTCGGGCGGCCGTATGTCAGTGAGCCGTCTGTCCTTCGTCAACCGACCAGCCCGCGAGAGAGGCAGCGACGCTCTCGCTAATTCTGTCGGCCGCCGCACGGACTGGGTCATCGGCCAAATGAGCGTACCGACTGGTGGTGCTGACGTGCCTGTGGCCGAGCAGCTTGCCGATGAGATGAAGCCCTTCACCGCCGGCCAGGCCGGCGCTCGCGAAGCTGTGCCGGAGGTCATGGATCCGGAGATCTTCCATTCCGGCGCGTTTGCGGATGCCCACCCAGGCCCAGTCGAGATTGGCGATCGGACGTTTGGGATCCCTCCGATCCGGAAAGACATAGATGCTCCCGTTCGCGAGCAGGCCCTCGATCAGATTCAGCGCCGCGCTCCCCAAGCGAATGACCTTCGCCCCCGTCTTGGAGTCCTCAAGCCGGAGCATCCCCATGGTGCGGTCAATCTCCGACCACTTGAGCCTGGCGATCTCGTTTTTGCGGGCGCCGGTCAGCGCCAGGAGGCGGATGATATTGATGTGGCGCGGATCGCCCCCGTGCTTCTCGAGCTCCGCCAGGACGTCCCCAAGCCGGGCGAGTTCGGCCGGCGAGAGGAAGCGATCCCGGCGGTTGTCCTTGTAGCGCTTCACGCCGCGGGTCGGGTTGGTCTTCACGAACTCCCGCTCGACGGCGAACGTGAAAATCCCACCCAGGAGACCGACCGTGCGCGAAGCCGCGTGAATGCCGCCGCGCGTATGCGGCGTCGCCTCTCCACGGATGCGTCCGGAGCCAACGTCCACCATCAGCCGCTCGATGTCTGCTCGCCCGATATCGGTGATTTTCATCCTGCCCAGGCGGGGCTTGATGTGGCGCGCGATGCGGATGCGATCGATGCGCAGAGTCGTCTCCTTCTTCATCGTTACGCCCTCTTTCATGTAGAGGTCGCAGAGCTCCGACATCGTCAGTTCTTCACGTCGTTCGACTTTGGTCCCTTGAGGGTCACCACCTGACGCGACTTCGGCCAGCACAGCGGCCGCTCTTTCCCGGGCTTCTTCGGCGGTCACAACGCCATGGCGAGCGATGTGAAGGAGGCGGTCGGCGCCGCCGATCGTCCTGTATCGAACGACGTAGGTTTTGGTGTCGCTGACGGCGACGCGCACCCCGAAACCCTTGAGCTGCGTGTCCCAAAGCGTGAAGCGCACCCCTTCGGACGTCAGGGCATCGACCAGGCGTTTGGTGATCTTTCCGGACCTCGGGTTCTGAACCATTCGATCTCTCCTCGGGCCCACGATGGGTCCCGTTTCTGGTCCCGGTTTTGGTCACCACATGGTCACCAGCCGGGAGGATTTCGGAGGATAATCGAGAAATCAGCGGCAAAAGAACGAACCCTGAACCTGCCCACCACAAGGGTGTTTGAGCCATTTCGAGCAACTGAAAAGAACCCTAAGGTTCGAGCTCAATGTCCCAGTACAGGTAGTCGAGCCAGCTCTGGTGCAGATAGTGGGGCGGGAAGCGGCGGCCGGCGTCCTGGAGCTGCCAGGCGTTGGGACGATAGGGCTCTCGGCGGATCGGCATCATGGCCTGGCGCGGGGTGCGGCCGCCCTTGGCCAGGTTGCAGGGGCTGCAGGCGGCGACGATATTGTCCCAGGTCGTGCGCCCGCCCTGGGAGCGGGGGACGACGTGATCGAAGGTCAGCTCGGTCGATTGCCCGCAATACTGGCAGGCGAAACCGTCGCGCAGGAAGACGTTGAAGCGGGTGAAGGCGGGGCTGCGATCCTGATCCACATAGGATTTCAGCGCGATCACGCTGGGCAACTGCATCTCCATGGACGGGGAGCGAACGACCTTGTCGTACAGGGACACGACGTCGACGCGGTCCTGATAGACCGCCTTGACCGCCTCCTCCCACGGCCACAGCGACAGCGGATAGTAGGACAGGGGCCGAAAATCGGCGTTCAGCACCAGCGCGGGGAAACCGGACGGCGGTCGATGGAGAACCTGCATCAGGCCCTCCCGCGCGGACGGGGGGATGTGGAGGCGACAGGAGTGAGGACACGTCTCCTTCCCTAGTCTTATGCCGCCAGCCTACCCGTGATTCCCGTTCATCGCCATGACCGACGTGCAGCGTTTTCGTGACGCCCCGCCTCAGCCCCGTGCGGCATGGGTGGGGAAGCCCGGCAGGGTCCAGCCCCACCGCAGGGCCGCCGCCCGCAACAGGAAGCCGCAGAGGGCGGCCAGGATGGCGGCGGGCCACACGCCGACGCCCGGCGCCCGCAGCGCCATATAGACGGTCGCCGCCAATATCGCCGCCGTGACGTTGATCTCTCGCCGCAGCAGGATCGACGGCTGCCCCGCCAGGGTGTCGCGCACCACCCCGCCGAAACAGGCGGTCAGCGTGCCCATGACGATGCAGATCAGGGCGGGCGCGCCGGCCGCCTCGGCCTTGGCCGCCCCCATGACGCCGTAGGCCGCCAGGCCCGTCGCATCCAGCCACAGCAAGGCGCGGAAGCGCCAGTCGCGCTGCCCCACCAGCCACAGGGCCGTCGAGGCGAACAGGCAGACGGCCAGATAGCGCCAGTCCTGAACCCAGAAGACCGGCAGCCCCAGCAACAGGTCGCGCAGGGTGCCGCCGCCGACCCCGGTGATGGCGCCAAAGAAGGCGAAGGTGACCACGTCGTGCTTCTCGCGCGCGGCGGCCAGGGCGCCGGTGGCGGCGAAGACGGCCACGCCCGCGAAATCCAGCGCCGACAACACGGTCTGGGCGTTGCGCAGCGGTTCGGTCAGGACGGGATCGAGCGGGCTCATGCGGGCGTCTCCAGCACGATCTCGCCGCGCTTGACGCCCGTGTACCAGGCCCACAGCAGATGGGTCGCCACCGCGCGATAGGGCCGCCAGACCTCGGCGCGGGCATAGGCCGCCTTCTGATCCGGCCGAACCTCGCCGCCGTCGGCCCAGCGGATCGCCTCCTGCAAGGCCACGTCCCCGCCCGGAAACACGTCCAGCCGCCCCTCGCACATCAGCAGATAGGCCTCGGCCGTCCACAGGCCTACGCCTTTCAGCGCGGTCAAGGCCGCGATGGCCGCCGCGTCGTCCAGGTTCGAAAGATGCTCCAGATCGATCTCTCCGGCCATCTGGGCGCGGGCCATGCCCTGGCCATAGGTCGCCTTCTGCCGCGACAGGCCCATGCCCCTCAACTGATCCAGGTCGTGGGCCAGCAGACGCTGGGGCGTGATCTCGCCCAGCCCTTCGCGCAGCCGCGCCCAGACCGAGGCGGCCGAGGCCACCGACACCTGCTGCTCCACGATCATGCGGAACAGCCCCTCGAACCCGCCGACCCTGAGCCGCCATTCGAACGCCGGCGTCTGGGCGTGAACGCGCGCCAGCGCTGGATCGGCGGCGACCAGCGCCTCGCGCGCGGCGGCGATGTCATCGGGCGTGGGTTGAAGCGGCATGGCCTATCTATGACGCGCCAGGGGGCGCAAGGAAATGCAGACGATGGCGGATTTCGGCTGGCGATAGATCGGGACAATAACTATTATTGCCTACTGTATCGAGGAGGCCGCCATGACCATGACCGTCGAACTGGGCGCATTGGAGCAGGTCGTGGAGCGGCTGGTTCGCGATGGCCGCTACGG
Source organism: Brevundimonas sp. UBA6550 (assembly GCF_002434505.1). Taxonomy (GTDB): domain Bacteria; phylum Pseudomonadota; class Alphaproteobacteria; order Caulobacterales; family Caulobacteraceae; genus Brevundimonas. The sequence goes on along the minus strand of NZ_DJKE01000004.1, from coordinate 195,259 downwards.
CTCCAAGAGCGAAGTGCTGCGCACCGGCGTCCGGCTGGTCCAGGAGCATGAGGCGCGGCTGGCGGCCCTGCTGGGCAAGCTGGAGGAAGGCATAGCCGACGCCGACGCCGGTCGGCTGACCTCTTTGGACGACGCCCGCGCCGCTTTCGAGGCGCGCTGGGCCGCCGAGGGCGAATGAGGGTTCGGCTCGCCGACGCCGCCTTGCGCGACCTGACCGCGATCGAGAGCCATGTGGCGTTGGACAGCCCGAACGCAGCGCGGCGATTGGTCAGGATGCTTTTCGAACGGTGCGAAACACTCGCCCGAAATCCCCGGCGTTATCCCGAGGCGGGCGTCGCCTATCTGCGAAAGCGGCCTGCAGGTTCCTATCTGGTTTTCTACAGGGTGACGGCCGATGTCGAGGTCGTCCGCATTCTTCATGGCGCCCGCGACTGGACGCATCTGCTGGACATGGACGACGACTGAACCGTGTTCGCCACCCGCTTCGCCCCCTCCCCCACCGGCCGCCTGCATAAAGGCCATGCCTTTTCGGCCCTGACGGCCTGGTCGGCGGCGAAGGCGGCGGGCGGGCGGTTCGTGTTGCGGATCGAGGACATCGACCCGACACGGTGCAGGCCCGAATACGAAACGGGCATTCTGCAGGATCTGGCCTGGCTGGGGCTGGATTGGGAGACGCCGGTTCGGCGGCAATCCGATCATCTGGACGACTACGCCGCCGTCATCGAAAGCCTGAGGGCGCGCGGGTTGCTCTATCGCTGTTTTCGCACGCGCAAGGACATCCTGAACGCCGTCGGCGACGCGCCGCACGGCCCCATGGAGGCCGTGCGGCCCGGCCCGCATCCGGCGGAGGAAGAAGCGCGGCTGCTGGCCTCGGGCGCGCCGTTCGCCTGGCGGCTGTCGCTGGATCGGGCGCGTGAGGTCTTGGGCGAGGCGGTCTGGAACGGCATGACCTTCGTCGAAGAGGGCGAAGGCCCCGACGGAGAGACCGACCTCCTGCCCGTCGATCCGACGGCGGCGGGCGACGTGGTGCTGGCCCGCAAGGACACGGGCGTCGCCTATCATCTGGCCGTGACCCATGACGACGCCCTGCAGGGCGTGACCCATGTGATCCGGGGCCAGGACCTGTTCGCCGCGACCCACGTCCAGCGGCTGATCCAGACGCTGATGGGCTGGCCCGCACCGATCTATCGCCATCATCGGCTGCTGGCGGGACCGGACGGGCGGCGCTACGCCAAGCGGGATCGGTCGGTCACCCTGGCCGAGCTGCGCGCCGGCGGACTGACGGCCGAGGCGCTGCGCGACGAACTGGGGTTCAGCCGCGGCGGCTGAAGATGCGCGAGGCGCCGTAGCCGGTCAGGGCCGCCAGCACGACGCACAGCACGCCGTACAGCCACGGGCGGCGATGGGCGAACTCGTAGATGTCGCGCTCCAGCCCCACCTTCTCGACCGTCAGCGTCAGGTTGGACACCGACTGCGGCTCGCCGTCCTGGAACAGCCAGACCTCGGCGTAGTATTTGCCCGTCGGCGCCACGGTCGGCAGTTTGACCTCGGCGCGGAACAGCCCCTTGTCCACGAACTCGACCCCTTGGGAATCGGTGTCGTAGAGGGCGGCGGCCTCCTTCAGCCGGATCACGGCGCGGCGCCAGTCCAGATAGTCGTCGCCCAGACGGCTGACCACGACGTCGCGCACGCCGTAGCGGGAGACCGTCCGGCTTTCCTGCGGCGCGTCGATGCGCAGGTGATCGACCCCGACGCCCAGGCGCCGCAACTGGCCGAAGTCCGCGATGTCGCTGAGCGGCCGGGTCGAGGCGGTCATGTAGAAGCCCGGCGCCCCCTCGAACAGCACCGGCCGGCTGTTCAGCCAGACGCCGGAGGTGCGGGTCTTCTTGACCAGGCGGATCGGGGCGTCCGGCCCGCGCACCACCACGACCACGTCGGTCGGATCGGGGGTTGGATTGAACACCGCGCCGTACAGGACGATGGACGCGCCCCGGAAACTGGAATCGACATGGACCTGGGCGTCGGTCAGGGCGGCGGCGACGCGCAGGGCGCCTGTAGTCGCCTCCGAGCGGTCGGACGCGGGCGCGACGACGGCGGCCGGTGCGGGATCGGGCGGCGGCAGGGCCTGGATCATTCCGGGATCCCCGGCGCCAGCATGAAGATGTCGGCCGGCCGCACGAACAGCTCCAGCCCCATCTGTATCCCGACCAGCAGCACGATCAGCCCAAGCGCCGCGCGCAACTCCTCGGCGCGGAACCGGCCCGCGAACCGGGCGCCGATCTGGGCCCCGACCACCCCGCCCAACAGCAGGATGGTGGACAGGACGATATCGACCGTCTGGTTGCGCCCGGCCTGCAGGATGGTGGTGATGGCGGTGGTGATGATGATCTGGAACAGGCTGGTGCCCACCACCGCGCCCGCCCGCATCCGCAGGATATAGAGCATGGCGGGCACCAGGATGAAGCCGCCCCCAACCCCCATGATGGCCGACAGCACCCCGGCGAAGACGCCCAGGCCGAACGGCGGCAAGGCGCTGATGTAGAGACCCGACTTGGGGAACTTCATCCGCAGCGGCAGGCCGTACAGCCACATCGGGCGGCGACGTTCCTTGCGCGGCGCCGGCACGCCCCGGCGGCGGCGCAGGATTTCCGTCAGACTCTCGTTCAGCATCAGGCAGCCGATGGCGCCCAGGAAGACCAGATAGGACAGGGCCACCACCAGATCGGCCTGGCCCAGCAGGCGCAGGTAGCGGAACAGCTCCACCCCCGCCAGGGCGCCGACCGCCCCCCCGGTCGCCATCACCGACCCCATCTTGAAATCGACCGCCCGCTGACCGGCGTAGCGGATCACGCCCGAGGTCGAGGAGGCCACGACGTGGCTGGCCTGGCTGGCCACGGCCACGGTCGGGGGAATGCCCAGGAACACCAGGATCGGCGCCATCAGGAAGCCGCCGCCGATGCCGAACAGGCCCGAGACGAACCCGACCACCGCCCCCAGGATCACCAGGGTCGGCCAGTTCACCGAAACCTCGGCGATCGGCAGATAGATGTCCAAAGGACGGGCCTTCGGCTGGAGCGGTTACAGGTTCGCCGTCAGGCGGGGCGGAGGCGGTGTCTTAGCCTGAAGCCTGCGACGCTGTCTGCGGCAAAGGCCGGGATTGGGCGACAAAGGCGTCGGCGGCGGTTCGGGCGGCGCGCTGATCCACGGCGCTGGCCTGCGGACGCAGCCGCGTCACGGCGGCCTGGGCCTCGGTGTCGCCGCCGCGCGCGGCGATCATGTACCATTTCAGCGCCTCGGTCGGATTCTTGGCCACGCCGTCGGCCCCGGTCTCATAGATGCGGGCGACGTTGTACTGGCTGTCGGGCAGGCCGCCCTGGGCCGCCTTCAGCAGCCAGGCCAGGGCCTCGGACTGATTGGTCGCGCCGCCGTCGCCTTCGTACAGCTGCATCCCGTAAAGATGCATCCCGCGCGGATCGCCGCCTTCGGCCGCGCGGCGGCCCCATTGGCGGCTCTTGGCCGGATCGGCCGGCACGCCGGCGGCCCCGTCCAGATACAGCTGTCCCAGATAGGTCTGGGCCGGGGCGTAGCCCAGTTCGGCGGCGCGGGTCATGCCGGTCAGGCCCGACATGTCGCCGCCGTCCAGCTTGCCGATCGCGGCCTCGTAGTCGGCGGCGCCGGGACCGGCGATGTCGAAGGCCGCGCGCGGTCCGGTCGGCGTCACGGCCGAGGCGGCGAGAGGCGTCGCCGGCGTCTTCTGATCGCCGGCCGGTTGAGACCCGCCCCCAAGGTTGGGCAGTTCGAAGCCAGGCGCGCCGCCGTCCGTCAAGGACAGATAGCCATAGACGCCGCCGGTCAGGGCGACCGCCGTGACCGAGGCCAGCAGGGTCTTCCTGACGGTGGAGCCGTCGCGGGCCGCCTGTCGGTCCAGCCGCTCCTGCAGCTTGGACTTGCCGCCGCGCTTCAGGCCGAAGCCTTGGCGCGGGACCGGTTCCGGCTCGGGCGGGGCGGTGATGGCGGCGCGCGCGGCGTCGATGGTGGAACGGGTCGAGGAGGCCCGACCGGCCGCGGCCGCCGCCCCCATGCTGGCGCGCAGCTGGCGCGGATCCACGAACTCGGTCTCGCCGCCGAAATCGTCCTCGTCCGCATCCAGCGCGGGGGCCGGACGGGGTTCGGGCGCGGACGGCGCAGCGGAGAAGCCGGGCGAGGTCGCCTCCAGCGCATCGTCCACATCGGCGCCGCCAAAACCGCTGAACGGCTGGATGACGGGCTCGGTCTCGGCGGTCGGCGCCTCGACGGCTTCAGCCTTCGGCTCGGGCTCCAGGAACACGCCGGCCGGGAAGGGCGCGGCGGCGGCCGCGGCCGTCGTCACCGGATCGCTGGACCAGTCGCCCTGTTCGGTGAAGGTCTCGTCGGGGAAGGCGGCGGCGCGCCAGTCGCTCTCGATCGAGGCGGACTGGATCGGCGCGGGCGCAGCGCGTTCGGCCACCGCCCGCGACTGGGCGCTGTCCAGGGGCTTGTCGCGGATCGGCGTGGGCGTGCGCGTCTCCATGCTCTCGCGCGCCTCGGCCAGCAGGCGCGCGGTGCGCTCCTCGCTCATCCGCATCCGCTCGGCCAGTTCGCCCGAGGCGCGGTCGTAGCGCTGCTCGATCTTGTCCGAGCTTTCCGACAGGCGACGGCCGATGTCTTCCAGCGCCTGTTGCGAGCGGCGTTCGGACTGGGCGATGCGGTCGCTCAGCTGGTCCGAGATGCGGGTGATCTCGCCGCCCAGCTTCTCCAGCGCCAGGGCGTGGCGGTCGTCGCTGGCCGTCAGCCGCTGATCGACGCGATCCAGGTGGCGGGCGAAGTCCTGGTCCAGGCGGGCGGCGCGGCGCGCGACCTCGCCCTCGATGGTCTGACCGACCGCCTCGGTGACGGCGCGACCGATGGCGTCGGCGCGTCCCGCGCTCTCGCCTTCCACCTTCTGAACACGGGCGCTCAGATTGCGGGCGATCCGCATGACCTCGCGGCCCATGGCCTCCAGACCCACGGCCGCCTTCTGTTCCGAGGCCTTCAACTGGTCGCCCACGGCCTGGACCGCGCGTTCGATGCGGTCGATCCGCGCGCCGGTCTCGGCGGCGTCCAGCCGCTGCATCATTTCCGCGCGATTGTTCTCGATCTGACGCGACAGGCTTTCGGCCAGCTTTTCGAAACGGGCGGCGTCGCGCGCGCCTTCCGGTTCGACCCGGCTCTCGGCCGCGCGCATCCGCAGATCCAGCTCGGCGAACGAGCGTTCCAGCGTCTTCAGGGCCTCGGTCGTGCGGTTCTGGGCCGCGTCCAGCCGCGCGCCGACCTGGGTCATCAGTTCTGAGCCGACGCCGGGACCGGCGGCCTTCTCGACCGCCTCCATCCGTTCGCGCAGGTCGTTGACGCCCAGGCGCTGGCGCTCCTCGATCTCGTACAGCCGTCCCGACAGGGCGCCCAGCGAGGTCTCGACCTTGGCGAAGCCCTCCTGCGTCATCGGGCCGGTGTCGCGTTCGAAGGCGCGCAGGCGGCGATGCCCCTCGCGCAGTTCCTCGGCGATGTCGTCGATGCGGCGGGCGTGGCCTTGCGTCTCCACGTCCTGACCGTCCAGCCGGCGCATCAGGCCGGCGACCGCCTGGTCCACGCCCTGGATGGCCACGGTCGAGCGACGCTCGGCGGCTTCCAGCCGCGCGGCGATCACGTCGATGGAGGCGCTGATCCGATGACCGTCGCTCTCGGGCAGATCATAGGCGTCGTCCAGCCGGCGACTGCGATTGCGGCGCTCGTAGCTTTCGGAAATCGGTCCGCGACGCGGCAGGGTGGCGTAGCCCTCCTCCTCGTCTTCCATGATCATGGAGTTCAGCCACTCGCCCAGCGTCATGCCGGAACGACGCGCCAGATCCTTGGCGACTTCGCGCGCCTTCGGATCGATCCCCTTAACGCTCCACGGCGCCGCTGCGCTCACTGATTCGTCTCCCGGCCCATGCGACGAAGGCTATACCGTCAATATCGAGGGTGTAAACTGATGGTTAACCGCAATATCTAGCGACGATCCGCCAATCCTGTGGACAGCGCCGTAAGAGCCTCGGATTAGTGAAACACCACGGTTAACGCGCGGTGAAGATTAACCTCCGGGCAAGGGTTTCGCTTGCCAAGCGCGGCGGCTTTCGCCACCTGCGAAACCATGAGCCTGACCGTCACCGTCATCCTGCTGGGCCTGGCCCTGGCCGTCATGGTCTTCACCGGCTGGCGCGGCGCCCTGCCCCCCGATCCGATGAAAGGGCCGCGCCTGATGCCCTGGCGGTTCCTGATGATCGGGGCCGCCGCCGTGGCCCTGCTGCTGCTGATCCATCTGGCGACCCTGTTCGGGGCGGAACGCGCGCCCTGGATCCCCGGTCGCTAGATCCGAAAGCTTGGCCTTAGGAACCCGACATGGGCCGGGCGGTTGATGGTGCGACCCATCAACGGAGACGCCGCATGAGCGACCAACTGACCCCCGCCGAGGCCGAGAAGGAATTCTGGAAGAGCCTGAAGGAGTCCAACACCGGCATGTTGGGCATCGACCGCCCCGGCTATCACCACCAGCCCATGACCGGCTTTGGCGAGGACGAAACCGGCACGATCTGGTTCTTCACCCGCGACGACACCGACTTCGCCCGCGACGTGGCCGCCGGCGGCCAAAAGGGCATGTTCTGCTATCAAGCCAAGGACCAGAAGGTTCAGGCCTGCATCCACGGCGCCCTCGGTATCGATCAGGACCGCGCCCGGATCGACAAGTATTGGAACCCGGTCGTCGCCGCCTGGTATCCAGACGGCAAGGATGACCCGCACCTGACCATGGTCCGCTTCGACGCCGACGACGGCCGCGTCTGGGTGTCCGACAAGGGCGCCATCGGCTTCGCCTACGAAGTCCTCAAGGCCAATATGACCAAGTCCATCCCCGACGCCGGCGGCGTATCGGACGTGAAGCTGTAGCAGACTGGTCACTAATCCGTGGCGATCTGGAAAGGCCGGGGAGTGATCCCCGGCTTTTGACTGTCAGCAGCCAGCTATACGCTCGACCCCCGATATTCGCGAGCGGTCCACTCCCAACGCACCAAGCCGATCAGCACAGTCCAGAAAGACATGATCGTTCGAGGCCAGGCGGATGATCGTGTCGTCAGCTAACGGCCAGAACTTCGCCCTTATAAATCCGACTTTGACCTGCTGGTCTTGGCGCAGCCCTCTGACCAGCGCCAAATCAACGCAGGCCTGGTCACGATCATAAGGGTTGCATCGCGACGCATGATTGCGGCCTTCTCCGTCAGTGATCACGAGCACCGGCTGCCCCTTGTAAGACGATACGCTGACGCGCCCTTCAAGGGTGAAGGCTTCGTATGAGAACTTGCCGGGATCAAGCGTCGGCGCCGACACGGTGAAGAACGCAAAGGCGACGACCGAAACCGCCAGAAGCATTACAACGACAAACCAGAAGCACGATGCGGTCGACATCGCCTTCCAGTCCTCCAGAGTCATCCCCCGAAGCACCAGGCCAGGACGGCCTTCTGGGCGTGGATGCGGTTTTCGGCCTCGTCCCAGACCAGCGACTTCGGACCGTCGATGACGGCGTCGGTGACCTCCTCGCCGCGGTGGGCGGGCAGACAGTGCAGGAAGACGGCGCCGGGCGCGGCCGTGTCCATCAGGGCCTCGTCGACCGTATAGGGTTCGAAGGCGGCGAGGCGCGCCTCGTAATCCTGATCGCCCATCGACACCCAGGTGTCGGTGACGACGACATCGGCGCCCTTGACCGCGTCCTTGGGATCGCTGGTCAGGGTGACGGCCGCGCCGCCCTTTTCCAGATCGCGCAGGTCGGGGTGGTATTCCGCCGGACAGGCGACGTTCAGGTGGAAGCCGAACTTGGGCGCCGCGTGCATGAAGCTGTGGCAGACGTTGTTGCCGTCGCCGATCCAGGCGATCGTCTTGCCGGCGACCGGGCCGGAATGCTCCTCGATGGTCTGCAGATCGGCCAGGATCTGGCAGGGGTGCGAACGGTCGGTCAGGCCGTTGATGACCGGCACGGTGGAGACGCGGGCGAAGCGTTCGACATCCTCGTGGTTGTTGGCGCGGATCATCACCGCATCCACCATTCGCGACAGGACGCGGGCGGTGTCCTCGACCGGCTCGCCGCGCCCCAGCTGCATGTCCGAGGCGGTGGCGATGATCGAGCCGCCGCCCAGCTGGCGGATGGCCGCGTCGAAGCTGAAGCGGGTGCGGGTCGAGTTCTTCTCGAAGATCATGGCCAGAACCCGATCCCGGCCCGGCGCGTCGGCGTCGGCGCGCCCCTGGGGCCACCCCTTGCGGGCGGCCTTGCGGGAATGGGCGTCGTCCAGAATGGCGCGCAGATCGGCCGCGTCGAGCCGGTGGATGTCGAGGAAGTGGCGGGTCATTGCATCCTCCACCCTCTCCCGTTGGGAGAGGGCTTAAGCGCCCGAGAGCCGCAGGCGCTCGGACTTGCGCGAAAGGGTGAGGGTTCGGTCTTGGCCGGCGAGGTGCGACCCTCACCCTTTCGCCTTGACGCATCGCTGCGCTCTGCGAGGCTCAAGCCCCCTCCCGACGGGAGAGGGAACCTCATGCCGCCAGCGTCTCGCGCGCCGCCTCGCAGGCGCCTTCGAAGCGGGCGATGGCTTCGCGCGCCTCGTCCAGCGTCAGGTTCAGCGGCGGCAGCAGGCGCACGCAGTTGTCGCCGCCGCCGGCGATCAGCAACTGCTGGGTATCGCGCGCCAGAGCCATGAATTCGCGATTGTTCGGGACCAGCTTGACCCCGATCAGCAGGCCCTTGCCGCGCACGTCCACGATCACGTCGGGGAAGCGCGCCTGAAGGCCCGCCAGCTGCTGCTTCAGATAGCCGGCGATCTCGGCGACGTTGCTCAGGGTCTCGGGCGTATTGATAAGCGACAGGGCCTTCTGACCCACGGCCATGGCCAGCGGATTGCCGCCGAAGGTGGAGCCATGGACGCCGACCGTCATGCCCTTGGCCGCCTTGGCCGAGGCCAGGCAGGCGCCGATGGGGAAACCGCCGCCGAGCGCCTTGGCCACCGCCATGATGTCCGGCGCCATGCCGGCCCATTCGTGCGCCCACAGCCTGCCCGTCCGGCCCATGCCGCACTGAACCTCGTCGAAGATCAACAGCACGCCGTTGTCGTCGGCCATCTGGCGCATCCAGCGCAGATCCTCGACCGGCGTCTCGCGGCATCCGCCCTCGCCCTGAACCGGCTCCAGGATGACGGCCGCAGTGGTCGGGTTTTCGAAGGCGGCCTTCAGCGCCTCCTTGTCGCCCCAGGTCAGTTGGTGGAAGCCCTGCATCGGCGGACCGAAGCCCTCGGTGTAGCTGGGGTTGGCCGCCGCATTGATGGCGCCATAGGTCCGACCGTGGAACGAGCCGTCGAAGCCGTAGATGTCGATCCGCTCAGGGCTTCCATTGGCCGAATGATATTTGCGCGCCGTCTTCAGCGCGCATTCGACCGCTTCCGTGCCCGAGTTGGTGAAGAAGACCACGTCGGCGAAGCTCGAGTCGCACAGGGCGTCGGCCAGCGCTTCCTGGCCCGGAATGCGGAAGATGTTGGACACGTGCCACAGCTTCTCGGCCTGATCCTTGACCGCCTGGACCAGTTCGGGATGGGCGTGGCCCAGGCCGTTGGTCGAGATGCCGGCGACGCAATCGAGATATTCGGTCCCGTCGGTCGCCCACAGACGCGCGCCTCGGCCGCGTTCCACTTCCAGCGGCGCGCGATTGTAGACACCCATCAGATGTTCAGTGGACACGGGACCAAGACCTCCAAAAGCGAGACGGCTCCGCCGCGAGCGACGGAGCCGGATTGATACGGAAAGGCGTTGTCGGATTAGTGAAGGTGTTAGTCAACACCGGCGCCGAGCAGGCCCCGCGCGCGGACATCCGCGACGAGGGTCCGCACCGCCTGGACCTGATCGGCGTCCAACACGCGCAGGGGCAGGACGAAGTTGGTGTTGGGCGTGGCCGCAAAGACCATTCGATCCTTTTCCTCCACCACGGCGATCAGGCTGCGCCAGCCGATGCGGCTCTCGAAATCCGGCCCCGAAATCGTCAACCCCTGACCGTCGATGCGCCAGTCGCTGGGTCTTTGACCGAGCGGCGTCGAACGACCCGCCGCCATGACCTTGAGGTTCGCCAGGATCGACAGGCCGACGAAGCCGTAAATCCCGACGAGCTGCAAGCCGAGAATCCAGCCGACACGGTCGGACGACAGACCGAAGCAGAGCACCATGGTCGACATCATGACGACGCCCACGAACAGGGTGGGCAGGGTCGTCCAGCGCCGCACCCCAGGCCACGCCTTGACGGCGGCCCGGCCCTCGCGCGGCGTCGGCTGGACGCCCGCCGCCTCGACGACGATCATCAGTCTTCGCCGCCTGGCGCAGGCGCGGTTTCGGCGGCGACGGCGTCGGCCTTGGCCTGGTTCTCGACCAGCCGCTTGTCCAGGGCCAGGCCCAGGTCGGCGATGAACAGGCCGAACCGGGCGACGTCCACGCCTTTAAGATAAGACAGCCTGTCCTCGGTCGAGTGGATGCGCTGGAACACCGGCGGGACGAAGCCCTCCTTCAGGCCGTTGTTCTCGCCGCCGTTGAAGGCCAGCCACATCTGGTGGGCGCCGATCGCGTCCTGGGTTCCCAGCGACACCACCGGCACGCCGGCGGCCGAGAAGGCGCGGTCGTCGCTGGGCGGATAGGTGGGATAGGGCATGCAGTCGAAGTTGCGCTCGGCGCACAGGCTGCGCAGCGTTTCTAGCACGAAGCGCGACTGCTCGCCGTTGTTCTCGCCGTACATGATGGTCTGGCCATAGGCGGCGACGTCGGCGTTGACGACGGCGGCGATGCGGTCCTTGCCGTGCGTCTCAAGGAAGGCCTTGGCGCCCAAGAGGCCCAGCTCCTCTTGGTCGGTGAAGACGAAGACGAAGCGGTGGGCGACCGGCTGGCCTTCCAGCGCCATGTCCAGGGTCTTGGCTGCCTCCATCATGGCCATGACCGAGCCGACGTTGTCGACGATGCCCTGCGACAGGGTTCCGTCGCGCAGTTTGACCGCATCGTAGTGGGCGGTCATCACGATGTCCTTGTCGCCCTGCCCCACGGTGACGACCACGTTGGAGCCCTGCATCGGGCCGGTCGTGCGATTGCCGCCCTCGAAGGTCTGAACTTCGGGCGTGAAGCCCAGGGTGGTCAGAAACCCGACCAGGACCTGGGTCCGCTCGGCGTTGGTGGGCTTGACGAACTGGGCGGCGCCGGCGGCGATGTCGGGCCGGTCCCCGGCCTGGGGCGTGGCTTCCTGGGCGAAGGCGGGGACAGCGGCCAACAGGGCCGTGGCGGCGACGAGCGAACGGAACAGCATTGGCGGACCTTCCTGGGAGGAGCGATCCGCAACAGGTAGCGATCTAGCTCTTCAGGCGCCAGCCCGAGCGGAACACCAACCAGCAGGCCGCGCCCATGGCGGCCATCAGAACCGCCGACCCGACCACGCCGACCGTCAGATTGCTCTCGGCATGGCCGATGAAGCCGTAGCGGAAGCCGTCGATCAGATAGAAGAAGGGGTTGTAGTGGCTGATCGACCGGAACGGCTCGGGCAGGTTGTCGACCAGATAGAAGGTGCCCGACAGGAAGGTCATCGGCATGACGATGAAGTTCTGGACCGCCGCCAGATGGTCGAACTTCTCGCTCCACAGACCGGCCAGAACGCCGGTCATGCCCATGATGAAGCTGGCCGCCAGGGCGAACCAGACGACCGCCAGGATGTTGGCGATCCCCAGCGGCGCGAACGGCAGGACGCAGATCGCCGTGACCAGGCCGACCGCCAGACCCCGCGTCGCGGCCCCCAGCGTAAAGCCGAGCGTCAGCTCCAGCGGGCTGAGCGGCGGGGTCAGGAAGTCCGTCGCCGTGCCCATGATCTTGGCCTGGATCAGGCTGGACGAGGCGTTGGCGAAGGCGTTGTTCAGCATGGCCATCATGATCAGGCCGGGCGCGACGAACAAGGCAAACGGCGTGCCGTGCAGCGGCGGCCGGGCGTTCTGCAACGCCACCACGAACACCAGCATATAGAGCAGGGTCGTCACCACCGGCGCCGCCACCGTCTGGGCCCCCACCTTCCAGAACCGCCGCACCTCGCGCAGATACAGGGTCTGCACCCCGATCCAGTTGATCCCCGGATAGCGACGCGGCTGCGGCAGGCCGGAGGGACGGGTTGCGATCAGGTCGGGTGTCGTCTCAGTCATGGCCCGCCAGATGCGCTCCGGGGCCTCGCTTCGCAAGGGCGTCGTGAGTGGCGAGTGGTGAAGCGTGACTGTCTCGATGCAATCGCCCCGTTCACGATTCCCGCGTCACCCCTCACGACCCCGCCTTAACCTTAACGATGATTCAACATCTGGTTTCTGTGGACAGGATGATTCGCACATCTTGCGGTTCTTAACGGCTGGTTTACGATTAGTTGTAGGTCAAGCCCCCGGAGGGGAAGCCTGACCCTAGATATTGAATCCAAACTCGCTGGAGGGTGGCATGACCGCAGGCTGGACCGACGACCGCGTAGGCGCGCTGAAGAAGCTCTGGCTTGAGGGCCAGTCCGCGAGCCAGATCGCCAAGCAACTGGGCGGCGGGGTCACCCGCAACGCCGTGATCGGCAAGGTGCACCGTCTGGGCCTGTCGGGCCGGGCCGCCCCGTCGCAGCCGGCGCGCACCGTCGCCGCGACCTTCCGCACCACCCGCCCGCGTCCGGCCGCCGCCGCGCCGGCCCCGGCGCCGACCCAGCCTTCGGCCCCGCGCCGTCTGGAAGCCGTCCAGCCCAAGCCGGTCCAGCCGGCCGCGCCCGTCCCCGCCCCGATGCCGGACCTGCCGGGCACCGCCACGGTCATGACCCTGGGGGCCCACATGTGCAAATGGCCGATCGGCGACCCGTCGTCGCGCGAGTTCAGCTTCTGCGGCCGCCGCGCCTCGGAAGGCGTCTATTGCGTCGAACACGCCCGCGTCGCCTATCAGCCCCAAGTCAAGCGCGGCAAGGACGGTTCGTCCGACCTGGCCCGCAGCCTGCGTCGCTACATCTAAGCGCGCTATCGCGCTTCGCACGACTTAAGCGCGACGCTTCGCGCAGATCCCCCTCGCCGGCTCGCGCAAGCAAGCCGGCGAGATCTTAGGGGCGGGGCTGCGGTTCATCCGGGTTGACGCAGCCCCTTCCGCCTTTCCGCTAGTTCAACACTCGCCGCGCATCCGGCGTATCCAGCGAAAAGGCCGGAATCTCCGCCTCGAAACTGCGCCCCTCGGCATCCGTCATGGAATAGGCGCCGACCATGGACCCGCTGTCGGTGCTCAGCGGACAGCCCGACGCATACGAATAGCTGGCGCCGGCTTCGATCACCGGCTGCTCTCCCACCACCCCCGGCCCGGCGACCTGCTCGACATGGCCGTGGCCGTCGGTGATGGTCCAACGGCGCGCCATCAGCTGAACCGTCGATCCTGACAGGTTCACGATCTCGACCTGATAGGCCCAGACCCAGCGCCCCGCCTCGGGATCGGACTGACCCGCCAGATAGCTGGGCCGCACCCGGATCAGGATGCCGTTCGTTTCGGCGCTATAGGCAGGACCATCGTGCATGGGCTATATGCTCGCCCCGCCGCGCGCGGGCTGCAAGCGCGACTTGAAGACAAGTCGTGAAAACCGTGTGAGACAGACGCCATGAGCATTTTCCAGGCGCCGCGCCCCGGCATCCTTCCCGCCCAGTCCATCGAGACGCTGATCGCCACCGGCGCCGTCACGTCCGACACGCCGTTCGATCACGATCAGGTCCAGCCCGCCAGCCTGGACCTGCGCCTGTCGGACCAGGCGTGGCGCGTGCGCGCCTCCTTCCTGCCCGGCAAGCGCAAGGTCGAGGAACGGATCGCCGACGTGGCCATGCACGCCATCGCGATCACCGACGCCGGCGTCGTGCTGGAAAAGGGCTGCGTCTATATCGTGCGCCTGCAGGAGCGGCTGAAACTGCCCCAGGGCCTGATCGCCCGCGCCAATCCGAAAAGCTCGACCGGCCGGGTCGATGTCTTCGTGCGCCTGCTGACCGATCGCGGCGCCAGTTTCGACGACGTGGACGAAGGCTACGACGGCCCGCTCTATCTGGAGGTCGCGCCCCAGACCTTCTCCATCCTGGTCCGCCCCGGCACCCGCCTGAACCAGCTGCGGCTGAAGGCTGGCGATCCGCCGAAGCTGGAGACCCGCTCGGTCGGCGTCGATCTGCAGGGCGGCGACATCGTCGGCTTCCGCGGCCGCCGCCATGCCGGGGTGGTCGATCTGGACCATATCGACGGCCACGATCCGCGCGACTTCTGGGAGCCGCTGAGCCTACGTCGTGGCGAGCTGCTCTTGGATCCGGGCGAGTTCTACATCCTGGCCTCGTCCGACGACGTGGAGATCCCGGTCGATCAGGCCGCCGAAATGACCCCCATCGACCCGTCTGTGGGCGAGTTCCGCGTCCACTACGCCGGCTTCTTCGACCCCGGCTTCGGCACGGACGAAGCGCATGGCGCGGGCTCCAAGGGCGTGCTGGAGGTCCGCACCCACGACACCCCCTTCCTGCTGGAACACGGCCAGATCGTCGCCCGGCTGGTGTATGAACCCCTGACGGAACGCCCCAGCCGCCTGTATGGCGAAAGCGGCAGCCACTATCAGAACCAGGGCCTGAAGCTGTCGAAGCATTTCAGGGTGTGGTGAAGCGTGAGTGGTGAAGCGTGAATCGTGATTGGAGCCGGGCTCAGTCACGGCTCGCGATTCACCCGTCACGGCTCACGTTAATCGATCCGCCTTCCTCAGCCCCGGGAACATCGCCGACCAGGCGCCGGTCGCCGCCAGCGCGCCGAAGCCGCCGAAGACCGCCGCGCCCACCGCGCCCAGCAGGCGCACCATGACCCCGGAATAGGCCTCGCCCAGTTCGTTCGAGGCGCCGATGAACAGCATGGACACCGACGACACCCGCCCGCGCATGTGGTCGGGCGTGGCCAACTGGATCAGGGTCTGGCGCACATTGACGCTGATCATGTCCGCCGCCCCGCCGATGAACAGGACCAGGCCCGACAGCCAGACGATGCGCGACAGGCCGAAGGTGATGGTGCAGATGCCGAACACCGCCACCGCCGCGAACATCCACACGCCCCCATGCCGCACGATCGGATAGCGGCTCAGATAGATGGCCATGACCATGGCGCCCACCCCGAACGACGCCCGCAGCAGGCCGAACCCTTGCGGGCCGACGTGCAGGATGTCGCGCGCGAAGATCGGCGTCAGCAGGGCCACGCCCGCCAGCAGCACCACCACCAGATCCAGCGATATGGCGCCCAGCACGATCTTGGTCTTCCACACATAGGCCAGCCCCTCCTTGACCGAATCCACCGGCGACAGCGGGTTGGTCTGGGGCGCGGGCTTGCCGCTGGTGCGGATCAGGATGAAGGCGGCGACCGCCAACAGGAACATCCCCAGCGACACGGCATAGGCCAGGGGCACATTGACCCCCACGATCACCCCGCCCAGGGCCGGTCCGGCGATGGCGCCGGTCTGGAACGCGATGGACTGGGCCGCGATGGCGGGCGGCAGGGCCTTGCGACCCACCACCATCGGCAGGAAGGCCTGGCTGGCCGGCGCCAGGAAGGCCCGCGCCGCGCCGAACAGGGCCGCGACGGCCAGCAGCCCCCACAGCGGCGGCGCGCCGTGCAGCGCCATGGCCAGGAACGACCCCGCGCAGGCCGCCTCGACCAGGATGGAGATCCACACGGTCCGCTTCCGGTCGCGCCGATCCGCCATCGCCCCGGCCGGCAGGGTGAAGGCCAGAAGCGGCAGGAACTGACACAGACCGACAAGGCCCAGATACAGGCTGGCCTCCTCAACCGGATGGTCCCGCCGCGCGATCTCATAAACCTGCCACAACAGGGCCGAGGACTGAATCTGGATCGCCAGCACGGCGACCACGCGCCCGAACCAAAGCAGGCGGAAGTCGCGAATGCCCCACGGGCTGGACGGGCCTTCTGGCGGAGGCGGCGGAACGGGCGGGGCGGCGGGGCCGGTGTCGATGGATTCTATGGTCACGGTCGGTCGAACCTATTTCGCAATGGCGGCGGCGGAAACCCATCGGGGCCGGTCTGCGCCGAACCTGAGCATTACGCCTTCTCGCCTTCGCACGATTTCCCTAAAGCATAGGCGCATGAGCCGCGCATCAACTCCCGTTATCGATCCTGTCGAACTGACCCAGGCGCTGATCCGCCGCCCGTCCGTCACGCCCGCCGACGAGGGGGCGATGGATGTGCTGGAGCGCCATCTGACGGCGCTGGGCTTCACCTGCCGTCGTCTGGCTTTCGAAGGGCCCAGCGGCGTCGGAGTCGATGCCCGGATCGAGAACCTGTACGCCCGGCGCGGAACATCCTCGCCCAACCTGTGCTTTGCGGGCCATACGGACGTGGTTCCGACCGGGCCGTCGGATCAATGGACGTCGCAACCCTTCAACGCCGAGGTGAAGGACGGCGTCCTTTATGGCCGGGGCGCGGTGGACATGAAGGGCGGAATCGCCGCCTGGGTCGCGGCCGTATCGCACGTGCTGGCGGACGGCGAACCCGAAGGCTCCCTCTCCTTCCTGATTACTGGCGACGAGGAAGGCCCGGCCCTTCACGGCACAAAGCGCGTGGTCGAGGCCCTGGCCGCCGAGGGCGAGGTCATCGACGCCTGCGTGGTCGGCGAGCCGTCGTCGTCGCAACATCTCGGCGACATGATCAAGGTCGGGCGGCGCGGCTCGCTGAACAGCTGGATCACGGTCCAGGGCAAGCAGGGCCACGTCGCCTATCCCGAGCGAGCGGCCAATCCGGCGCCGGTGATCGCCCGGCTGATGACCCGGCTGAACGACCATGTGCTGGACGACGGCTATGAGGGTTTCCCCCCGTCGAACCTGGAGATCACCACCATCGACATCGCCAATCCGGCGACCAACATCATTCCGGCCCAGGCGACCGCGCGGCTGAACATCCGCTTCAACCCGACCCATACCGGCGATGGCCTGATCGACTGGCTGAACCGCGAGGCCGGCGCCATGCAAGCCGAGACCGGGCTTCAGATCACGCTGGAGCATCTGTGTTCGGGCGAGGCCTTCCTGACCCAGCCCGGCGCCTTTGTCAGCGCCGTGCAGGACGCGGTCGAGGCCGAACTGGGCCGCCGCCCCGAAGCCTCCACCACCGGCGGCACCTCCGACGCCCGCTTCATCCGCGCCCTGTGCCCGGTGCTGGAACTGGGCCTTGTCGGCCAGACCATGCACCAGGTCGACGAACGGGTTCCAACGGCGGAGCTGGAGGCGCTGACGGCGGTCTATCGCCGGGTGATCGAGACGGCGATGGACAGACTGCGCGTCTGACGGAACGGGCCGCTCGCCCTTCACGTTTGATCCGAAACCGCTGGAAGGATGATCGCCATGTCGCCGCGCGCCACGCCCCTCGCCCTCGTCTCCGCCCTGACCCTTTCCATCGCGGCCTGCGGCTCCCCCGAGCGGTCCGACAAATCCGCGCCATCCGCCGCACCGCCGCAGACCGCGCCGACCGATGTCGCCCCTCCGCCCGCCGCACCGGCGCAGGCCGACTGGTCCTCGCTGAACGCCCTGGTCGGCCAGTATCCCAACGCCAGCAAGCTGATCGAGGACAGCGCCGTCACGCCCGAACTCAAGACCCTGCTCGGCGCGAAATATGAGACGCTGGCGACCCATATGCAGACCCAATCGCCGCTGGAGCGCGAGGGATCGGTTCTCTACACCTCGGGAAACAAGGCGCACGAAGGCGGGACGAACGCCGCCTATATCCTGATCGACCCGACGCAGAGGGCCCTGGAAGTGGGCCTGTGGGAAAACGGCAAGCTGACCACCTATTCGACGCAGGGCGCGACCTTGGCCAAGCCCAGGGACATCCAGACGCTGATCGCCAACTCGGCCCATTAGCCGCCATTGGGACAAAAGGCGCCACGAGAAGGGCGGCGCTTGTCACGGCTGGGTGTACAAAGCTCTCAAACGGTTGCGCTCTTCGCGGCCGACACCCAGTTCTTGATGCGAGAAGGCGTCGAAGTCGCCGTACAGCCGGTCGATGGCGGCGTACATCCTGTGCAGCAGAACCGCCTTCAACTCCACCGCCCCGCGAAGGACATCGGGCGTCGCCCCCAACTGCCGGGCGACGTCGGCGAAGTAGCGGTTCGACGAGGGCTGGAGAAAAACATTCGCCGACTTGAACTTCAGGAAGGCCACCGCGTCGGGATCGTCGCGATCAACTTGAAGATAGCGGTTGGTGGCCACGAAATCCGCGTCGATCAACTGAACCGACACGCCGAGGGTCCTTAGCAGCAGGGCTGCCCCCACGCCTGTCCGATCCCGGCCGCCGGTGCAGTGAAACAGCAGGTTCTCGCCGGCCGGCAAGGCCAGCAGCTTCTCGAACAAGGCGCGATAGCCTCTAAGACGCAGCACATGCTGTTCGGTCCCATAGCTGTCGACCAGATAGAGCATTCTGTAGAAGGGGCCATGCGGCGTGACCCTGGCGCGATCCAGCATGGTCGGCGGAAGCCCGGCGGCGGCGATCATCCTGGCGATGGCTGCGTCGTCGATCTCGTCGCCCCTGGTGCTGCCGATGATGGGACTGTTCACATAATCGGCGCCTGCGGGAAGATGGTCCGGATCGTCGGAAGCTTCCTTTGGACCGCGGAAATCGACCACCGTGGTGATGTCCAGATCGGCTAGCCGTTCGACGTCAGCGTCGCTCAACTGCGCCAGATTCGCGCTTCTGTAGATTCGCCCCCGCACCACGACCCGACCATCGGTCGTGGGATAGCCGCCGACGTCGCGCGTATTGATCGTGCCCTGCATCGGCACGAACCGCCAAGGTTCGAAGGGGAGTTCGGTCTGGTTCAAGGCGCAACTCCGATGATTGGGCTCGGCAAAGCCCATGAAGCTTCGCGATCGCCTGTTCATGCCGTAGTCAGCTCTGCTCCAGAAACCGCAGCGCCGTCAGGACGTGCGTCTTCACCCCCAGCGGCAGGACCTTTTCGTTCGGCGAGAACTCCGGCGAGTGGTTGGGCGCGGAGGTCGCGGGGTCCACGCCGTCGGGGCTGGCGCCCAGGTGGTAGAAGACGCCGGGGATGACCTGCTGGAAATAGCTGAAGTCCTCGGCCACCGTGGTCGGGGGCGTGGCGGGGTTGACGTTCCCCTCGCCCGCCGCCTCGGTCAGGACCGGGGCCAGCCAGGCGCTGTCGGGGATGATGTTGTAGCGGACGCCGGCGTTGATCGTGGCGATGGTGAAGACGGTCGGGGTCGTGGTCGGATCGACCGTGCGCGCGGTCAGGGTGTTGACCGTCTCGACCACCTGGCCCGCCACCGCGATCACATCGACCCCGCGCCAGGGCCAGGCGCCGTGCGTCTGTTTCCCCTTCAAGCTGATGTCCACGCGGTCGGAGGCGGCCATGAACCCTTCCGGCCGATAGAAGACGCTGCCCGGACGCCCCGGCACGACGTGCAGGCCGAAGATGGCCTCGGGCTTGGGATCGTTCAGCGCCCCTTCGGCGATCATCAGGGCCGCCCCGCCCTTGGGCTCGCCCGGAGGCGCGCCCTCCTCGGCCGGCTGGAAGACGAAGACCACCGTGCCGGCGATCCGGTCCTTCATCCCCGCCAGCACCTCGGCCGCCCCCATCAGCATGGCCATATGCATGTCGTGGCCGCAGGCGTGGGCCACCGGAACCGTATTGCCCATGTAGTTCCCGATCGCGGTCGAGGCGAAGGGCAAACCCGTCGCCTCCTTCACCGGCAGGGCGTCCATGTCGGCGCGCAGGGCGACCGTCCGGCCCGGCCGGGTGCCGCGCAATATGCCGATCACCCCGGTCTTGCCGACGCCGGTGCGGACCTCAAGCCCCAGCGACCGCAGATGCTCGGCGATCACTCCAGCCGAACGGGTCTCGGCGAAGCCCAGTTCGGGATGCTGGTGAAAGTCTCGACGCCAGGTCACGACCTCGGGCAGGACACGCTGCACGGCGGCGTCGACGCTGGCCGCATCGACAGCTTGCGCCCGGGCTGCGCCGGCCGCGAGCAGCAACGCCAGGGTAGAGACGGCGGACAGTCGGCGCATGTGAAGGTCCCGTGAAATTTTCAGCCCGTTCGCAGGTGACGGCGCCGCGACCGCTTGTGCAAGGCGTCGCGAACGGCGATTTCTGTCCGCATGGCCGAGAAGGACTTCAAGAGCGCGAAGACGCAGTGGCGGGACGTGGTCCTGGTGTGCCGCAAATGCTCCAAGAAGCTGGACGGCGGCTTCGGCCCCGACGGCGATCTGACGCTGAAGAAGGCGCTGCGGAAATACCTTCGCCTCAAGAAGGGAAAGTCGGGCCGCAAGGGCGAACTGGTCGTCACCGGCGCCGACTGTTTCGACGTCTGCCCCAAGGGGGCGGTGGTGGCGGTCAATACGGCCGAGCCCAAGAAGCTGCTGATCGTGCCGGCCGGCGCCGATCTGTTCGAGGTCAAGACGCGGCTGGGGCTGGACGACGGACGACGGCTGAAGGCGGCCGAGCCGAACTAGGCGGGCGTCGAACTGGCGCCTTTCTTCGAGCGGCAAGCCGTGCCAGAGCGAAACCATGGATGACACACGCATCGAAAAGCGCGTCGGGGTTCAGGCGACCTCGGACCGGATCTGGGATCTGGTCGCGGACCTGGCCGGCTGGAGCGCCTGGAATCCGGTCGACACCGAGGTCGAGGGCGTCATCGCCTATGGCGGCCGTCTGACCATGACCGAGGCCTGGCCCGAGATGGCGCCGCATCAGGCCCTGGCGCAGATCGTCGAATGGCAACCGCGCGGGCGGCTGGTCTGGGCGGAACGGCGCGGTTTCCTGTTCCAGAGCCTGCGCTACATCCAGATCGAGGAACTGGCGCCCGGCAACTGCATCGTCGCGGCCGGCGTGCGCTTCTCCGGCCTGCGCGGCGAACTGTTCCACGACAAGCACCGCCCCGCGATCCGCAAGGCCCACGAGGCCATCGCCGAGGGGCTGAAGACCGCCGCCGAAACGGCCTAGTTTCCGGCCTTCATCATGTCGATGACGTTCAGGACCGCCGGGCCCAGGATGACGATGAACAGCACCGGCAGGAAGAACAGGATCATCGGCACGGTCAGTTTGGCCGGAAGCGCCGCCGCCTTCTTCTCGGCCGCCGACAGACGCAGGTCGCGGTTTTCCTTAGCCATGACGCGCAGCGCATTGGCCAGCGGCGTGCCATAGGTCTCGGCCTGGGTCATGGCGGTGGCCACCGCCTTCACGCCCGGGTGGTTGGTCCGTTTGCCCAAGTTTTCATAGGCCATCCGTCGGTCGGGCAGATAGGATAACTCGGCCGACAGCAGCGACAGTTCCTCGGCCAGGTCGATGGACGACGGCCCCATCTCCTGGCTGACCTTGGTGATCGCCGCCTCGATCGACATCCCGGCCTCCACGCAGATCAGCATCAGGTCCAGGGCGTCGGGAAAGGCCTGCATGATCGAGGTGCGGCGCTTGTCGATGCGGTTCTTCAAATAGAGGTTGGGCGCATAGAAGCCCGCCACCGCCGCCGCCATCACCAGCGTCAGCTTGTTCATCGTGGGCCAGTCCACGACCTTGATGACGAACATGTAGAAGGCCGCCACGATCATGAAGAGGATCGGCGAGGCGAAGCGGAAGAAGTAGAAGGTGGTCAGCGGTTTGGGGCCGCGAAAGCCGGCCTGGATCATCTGTCCGGCGACCTTGGGGTCTTCCAGCAGCTTGGTCAGGTTCAGCCGGTCCACGACCCGCTTCTTGAACCCCTCGTCGGTGTGACGCAGCCCGCCCTGGCCGGCGGCCATACTGGCGCGCGAACGGCGCTTCAGGTCGTCGCGGCGTTCGGCGACCGCCTTCATCCGCTTGTCCAGCTTCACCCCGCCGGTCATCGACGACAGCAGGGTCAGGACGGTGGCGAAGACCAGCGCCCCCACGCCGATGCTGAGCAGGTTCTGCGGATCGGTGATGAAGCGGATGAAACCTTCCATGCCGCCCGCCTCAGAACTTGAACGAGATCATGCGCTTCATCACGAAGACGCCTGTGGCCATCAGCACCGCCGCCATCAGCAGCATGAAATTGCCGCGGACGTCGTTGAACAGCGGCATCATATAGGCCGGGGTCGTCAGCATGACCATCAGCATGACCGCCGGCGGCAGGGAGGCGATGATGCCGGCCGAGGCCAGGGCCTCGGACGACAGGGCCTTGATCTTCTCGCCCATCATCCGGCGCGCGCGCAGAACCGACGACAGATTGCTCAGCGCCTCGGCCAGATTGCCGCCGGTCTTCTGCTGGATGGCGATGACGATGGTGAAGAAACGCAGTTCGGGCGTCGGCATCCGCTGGTACATCCTGTCCAACGCCTGCTCCAGCGTCATGCCCACGCCCAGGCCCTCCACCAGCGTCTGGAACTCCGGTCCCAGCGGCAGGGGGCTTTCCCGGCCGATGATCTTGAAACACTCGTGGACCGGCAGACCCGACTTGATGCCGCGCACGATGATGTCGACCGCGTTGGGAAACTCCAGCGAAAACTTCTTTGTCCGCCGCTTGGCCAGGAAGCCGATGACCCAGCGCGGCACGCCCAGGCCGAAGATCAGCCCCACGCCGATCACCACCAGGATCGGCAGGCCCAGCACCAGGGCGACCAGAAGGGCGATCACCCCGACGACGGCCGAGACGATGTAGAAGGCGCGCGCCCCCATCCTCAGGCCCGCCTGTTTCAGGCGCGCGTCCAGGGTCGTGCGCGCCTTGCGGTCGCGCCGATCCGCCTCCTGAAGCTGGACCAGTATCTGCTTGCGGCGCGCTTCGGGCGTATTGGCGGCGGCGGCCTTGCGGGCGATGGCGGGGTTCTTCTTGCCGTCGCCGATGGCCTGGGCGCGCTTGACCGCCTGGGACGAGGAATCCTCGCCGCCGACGAAGACCCAGCCCAGGCCGCCGATGGTGATGAAGGCCAGAACGGCGGCGAGGATCGGCAGCATGATCTATTCCGCCGAGTCCAGGGCGTCGGCCAGTTCACGCTCCAGCCCATAATAGCGGGCGCGGTCCCAGAAGCGCGGGCGGGCGATGCCGGTCGAACGGTGTCGGCCGACGATCTTGCCGTGCTCGTCCTCCCCGGTGATGTCGTAGACGAACAGGTCCTGGGTCACGATCACATCGCCTTCCAGGCCCACGACCTCGGTGATGTGGGTGATCCGGCGCGAGCCGTCGCGCAGGCGGGCGGCCTGGATGATGACGTCCACCGAGCCCACGATCATCTCGCGGATGGTGCGCGACGGCAGGCCGTATCCGCCCATGGTGATCATCGATTCCATCCGGCTGATGGCTTCGCGCGGGCTGTTGGCGTGCAGCGTGCCCATGGAGCCGTCGTGGCCCGTGTTCATCGCCTGCAGCAGGTCGAAGGCCTCGGGTCCGCGCACCTCGCCGACGATGATCCGCTCCGGGCGCATCCGCAGGCAGTTCTTGACCAGATCGCGCATGGTGATCGTGCCCTGCCCTTCCAGGTTGGGCGGACGGGTCTCCAGGCGCACGACGTGCGGCTGCTGCAGTTGCAGTTCGGCGGCGTCTTCGCAGGTGATGACGCGCTCGGTCGGGTCGATGAAGGCGGTCAGGGTGTTCAGCAGGGTCGTCTTGCCCGACCCCGTGCCGCCCGAGATGACCAGATTGCATCGCGAGGCGCCGATGACGCCGAGGACGCGCGCGCCCTCGGGACTGATGGAGGCGTACTCCACCAGGTTCTTCATCGTCAGCTTGTCCTTTTTGAACTTTCGGATCGTCAGCGTCGGGCCGTCGATCGCCAGCGGCGGAGCGATGACGTTGACGCGCGACCCGTCCGGCAGACGGGCGTCGCAGATGGGGCTGGATTCATCCACGCGGCGGCCGACTTGCGACACGATCCGCTGACAGATGTTCATCAGCTGGGTGTTGTCGCGGAAGCGGACGTTGGTCAGCTGGACCTTGCCGGCGACCTCGATGAAGACCCGGCCGGCGCCATTGACCATGATGTCGGCGATGTCGTCGCGGCTCAGCAGCGGCTCCAGCGGCCCGTAGCCCAGGACGTCGTTGACGATGTCCTGGACCAGATGTTCCTGCTCGGCGACCGACATGGAGACGTTCTTGATCGCCACCAGTTCGGAGACGATGTCGCGGATTTCCTCGGACGCCGCCTTCTGGTCCAGCTGCGCCAGCTGAGACAGGTCGATGGTGTTCATCAGGGCGTTGAAGATGGTCGTCTTCGTGGCGTGATAGTAGTCGCTCTGTTCGCGGACGATCTCGGCGACCGCCTGTGCCTTTTTCAGCTGCTCCAGCCCGGCGGTGGGCTTGGGGCCCGCGCCGCTCGTGGCCGGGCGCGGCGCCTCGGGCTTGGGACGCGGGCGGGACGCCAGGGCGTCCAATCGATCGATAGACGCCGAAGCGCCAGCGGCCGATGGCGCGTCGGCGCGCGCGAAGGCCTCGGCCGCCGGTTCGAAGTCGTCGTCGGCGAAGGCATAGGCGGGCGCGGCAGTTTGCGTCGGCGCAAGGGGCGCGCTTTCCGTCCTGAACACCGACACGGGCGCGGCCGCGACCGGCGCGGCCGCCGGGGCGGGTCGCGGGGGCGCCGGGGCGACGCCGGGCTGGCCTGTGCGCTTGCCGAACATCCGTCAGCGCTTCTTGAACATGGCGGCGAACAGCGACTTGGAGCCGCCGTCGGCGGGCTTGGCCGGTTTCGCAACCTTGCCCTTGGGTCCGGCGACGGCGGGCAGTTCGCGACGCGACACGATCTGGGCCAGGGTCTGGAAGGCCTCGGCCGCCTTGGTCTTGGCCCCCGCGTCCAGGATCATCTGGCCGTTGTTGGCCGCCGCCCCGAAGGTCTTGGCGTCGAACGGGATCATCAGGCTGGCGTGAACGCCCAGCGCCGCGCCGAAGTCCTTGGCCGGGATCTCGGGTCGGCCCGGCACGCCGATCTGGTTCAGCACCAGACGCGGCGGCGCATCGTTGGGTCGTCCCTGACGGATCAGGTCGATCATGTTCTTGGCGTTGCGCAGGCTGGCCAGATCGGGGGTCGCCACCACCACCACCTCGTCGGCGCTGATCAGGGTGCGGCGCATCCACGGCGACCACAGGTGCGGCAGGTCCAGCACCACGAACGGCGCGGTGGCGCGAATCTGGTTCGTGACCTCTTCGAACGCCTCGGTCGAGATGTCCCAGTCCGTGTCCAGACTGGCCGGCGCGGCGAACAGGCTCAGCTTGTCCGTGCAGCGGACCATCATCCTGTCCAGCAGCGTGGAGTCCAGCCGGTCGGGTTGGCCCAGGGCGTCGGCGACGCCGCTCAGCGGATCCTGATTGAAGTCCAGACCCGCCGTGCCGAACGGCAGGTCGTAGTCGACGATGACGGTGTTGGCCCCGATCCGTTCCGAAATCGCATAGGCGGTGTTGTGCGCCACGGCCGAGGCCCCCGCCCCGCCGCGCGCGCCGACGAAGGCGATGGTGCGTCCGACAAACGGCTGGGCCGGATCGTTGAACAGGCCGCCGATGGCCGCGATCAGCTGCAGCGGCTGCAAGGGCGCGACCAGATATTCGCTGACGCCGCGCCGCATCAGTTCACGGAACAGGATGATGTCGTTGGTCGCCCCGACGACGACGACCTTGGTCCCGGCGTCGCAGACCTCGGCCAGCTGATCGACCTCCCAGAGCAGGGTCTGGGGGTCCTTCAGGCATTCGACGATGATCAGCGGCGGCGTGGGCTCGTGCTGATAGGTCTCGACCGCCGCGGCGACGCCGCCGATGCGGATCTGGGTCGTGGCGCGCGACAGGCGCCGGTCCTGGGCCGCGCGTTCGGCGGCCGCCAGGGTGTCCTGACGCTCGGCGAAGACATGGATGGCGATGCGCGGCACCGACACCTCGCCGATGGCGGCGGCGGGCGCTAGGCCGGTCGGCGCCAGGGCCGCCGGCGTCAGATCCGTCGCCGGATAGGATTCGGCCAGGCTGGCCTCGGCCTGGGCCATCACCTCGCCGACCGGGTTGTAACCGACGGCCGGCGTGGCCTCGTGGACATCGGCGAACGGCAGGGGCGCGCGCGTCGGACCGACCTGGGTCGCGGGCATGTCGTCGAACGCCATGTCCGCGTCGAAACCGTCGTCGAACGCTTCGAAGGGGCGGGGGGCGGGCGCTATGCTCATGGTTTCAGTTCACCGCGCGGGAGACGGCGGTCTCACGCACCAGGGTTTCCGCCTCGGCCGCAGTCTGCTTGCCGGCGCGGTACTGGTCGAAGACCACGGTGCGGCGGCTGGCGTCGGCGGGCGTCATGGCGCGCGGCTGCTGGATGTCGCGCGGATCGGCGATCTGGGCGGCCAGATTGGCGGTGATCGCACAGCCGAAGTTGGAGGCGGACTGGTTGTCGCCAGACCGGCTCAGATTGCCCCAGTTGCGCCCGCACTGGGGCACCACGGCGCGCAGGGTCTCGAAACCCACGACCACCGGCGCGCGAGGATCGGGCGCGGCGTAGCTGACCAGGCGGATGCTGTCGGCGGGCACGCCCCAGGCGGACAGGGCCGCCTGGACGGCGTAGGCCTGGCTGAGGGCGACGGGATCGGCGCCGGCCGGCGTTTCGATCACCAGCGGCCCGCCCTCGGCCCGGGCGTAGCGGTCGATCAGGGCCCGAAGCGCGGCGTTCTGGGTGGCCGACAGACCGGCGTCATGAACGGCCAGGGCGATCCGATCCAGGTTCGGCTCCACCTGCAGCGCATAGCGCGAGGTCGGCGTCAGCGGCGGCTCGCCGCCAAGGCTGGCCGGCCCGCCGACGCAGGCGCCCAGGGCCAGGGCGGAAAGGGTCGCAAGAGCGATAATCGGGGTGCGGATCATGCGGGCGCTCACTCGATCACATAGCCGACCGAACCGGCCGGGGGCGCGTTCGGCAGCCCATAGACCTGGTTCAACTGGCCAAAGAGAATGGTCTGGCTGTCCGACGCGATGCGCAGGCCGTCCGCAGGCGTCTGCATCCGATCGGGCGACGTCGGACTGACGATATAAGGCTCCACGATCACCACAAGCTCGGTCTCGCCCATCAGATAGTCGCGCGACCGGAACAGCTGGCCCAGGACCGGCAGATTGGTGACGCCAGGCAGGGAATCGATGGCCTGACGGCTGTTTTCCTGAAGCAGGCCGGCGATCATCATGGAGCCGCCCGAGGGGATTTCGATGGTGTTCTCGCTGCGCCGGACCGTCAGCCCTGGCAGGGTGATGGACGACGCCGTGCCCGCGCCGATGGTCAGGCCGCCCTGGGACGACAGTTCGGACACCTCGACCTTGACCTGCAGGCTGATGCGGCCGCCCGAAAGCACGATCGGACGGAAGGCCAGACCGACGCCATATGGCTTGTATTCGACGGTGATCTGGCCTTGAGCGTCGCGGCTGGTCGGCACGGGGAACTCGCCGCCGGCCAGGAAGCTGGCGGCCTCGCCGTTGACCGAGGTCAGGTTCGGTTCGGCCAGGGTGCGCAGCAGGCCGACCCGCTCGAACGCCTTGAGCATGGCCTCGCCCTTGTTCAGCCCATCGGAGCCAGGGCCCGTGCCGGGCTGGGCGGTGTTCCAGTTCGCCGGGTCTCCAGGCGCGCCGCCATTCACAGTCACCGGGCAAAGCGCCCCAGGCTGCCAGCCGGGGCCGACGCAGGGAACCTGCAGCTGATAGTTCTTTGTCGTGTCGATCGACGTGCCGGCGCTGATCCCACCCAGCAGGCTCCCGTTGATGCCCCAGGTGGCGGCGCTGCCCAGCAGCCATTGGGTGTCGCCCAGCCGCCCGACCACGGCCGAGGTGTTGAAACCCAGCTGTTTGATGACGTTGCGCTGCACCTCGACCACGCGGACCTTCAGCGTCACCTGGTCGGAACCCGGCACCGTGATCAGGTTCAGCACCTTTTCGGGGGCGGAGACGAAGGCGGTGGCGATGCGCGTCGCCTGCGCCGAGACGGCCGGGTTTTCCGCCACGCCGCTTAGGATGATGCTGTCGTTGACGGCCTCGGCCCTGACCTGGCTGCCGGGCATCATGCGGTTCAGCGTGTCCTGAA
The DNA here is from genome assembly GCF_002434505.1 of Brevundimonas sp. UBA6550. GTDB lineage: Bacteria > Pseudomonadota > Alphaproteobacteria > Caulobacterales > Caulobacteraceae > Brevundimonas. Next base: position 167,137 of record NZ_DJKE01000004.1, on the reverse strand, counting down.
GCGCGCTGGTGCCGGCGTCCACCCGCACCCGCAGGCTCAGGATGGTGCGTCCGGCGGCGTCGAGGAAGACCGCATCGGTTTCGCCCGGCGCGACGCCGATGACGGTGATGCGGCGCGGCGAATGCAGCATGGCCTCGGCCACCTGCGGGTTGGAGACGATCACGTCGCGCGCGTCCGCCGGCAGATCCACGGCGAAGGAGGTCCCGCGCGGCAGATTGATCAGTTGCGGGGCCGCCCCCATCGACAAGGCCGCGCGGGTCTGGGCCACGCCGGCCGGCGCGACGGCCAGGCCGGCCAGAACGGCGCAGACGATGGCGGCGGTCTTGTGCCTGGAGAAGCGGCGCATCGGATCGACTTTCATGGCACGGCCACCACTTCCGGCGCGCCGCCGCGATAGATGCGCACGGCCTGAGGGCGGGACTGGCCGGCTGCAGGTCTGCGCGTGGCGCCGGACGGACCGGCGGTGTCGGCGTAGGACCTCAGCGACAGGGACAGTTCGCCTTCCGACTTGGCCTGCGCCACCAGGACGGCGTCCTGCGGACGAACCTCCAGGGTGGCGGTCGCGCCGACCACGGCCTGGGCGTCGTCGCCGACCCGCGTGGCCTGGTCGATCGCCAGGACCTTGATGTTCTGCAGAACGACGCCGGATACGTATTTGGACTTGGAGCCGCCCTCGACGCCGCCGTCGCGATTAACTTCGGCGGTCATGACCACATCGACCCGATCACCGGGCAGGATGAAGCCGCCTGCCGCCGATTCCACCGTCACGGCGATGGCCATGGCCCGCATTCCAGGCTCCAGATAGGCGGCCATATAGCCGCTGTCGCCGGCGCGCACGATCTTGCGCGCCAGGATCGGTTCTCCGGCCAGGATGGGTTCGCGGACCACGGCGCCGATATAGTCGGACTTGGCGCCGGTCCCGGCGATTTCGGTCGCCGCCTTGGCGACCCGTTCCACCGCCCCGGCGGCCTTCTGAGCGGCGTTGTCGGCGGCGGGACGGGCTGAAACGGGCGTCGCGCCATCGGTGATGAAGACCGGCGCAACCTCGTCTACGGGCCAGTCCTTCCAGGACAGATCGGCCTCGGTGATGCGTTTGCCGGGCTGCAGATCCGTGGCGGCGACCAGAACCTTGGCCATCGGCCGAACCTCGACGGGCGCGGCGGCGGCGGGCGCGGATGGCGCATTGGACGACGATCCCATGGCCCGGACCACCAAGGCCAGGCCGATGGCCGATACGGCGGCGATGCACAGAACGACGATACGGGCGGGCTTCATCCAGGATGTCTCCGGCTGGCGCCCTGAGTCGCGGATTCAGTCCCCGACGCCTACCGTTAACGATCATGCCGCCTATCGGTTAACGCTTCCTAAGCGCAGAACGCCGGTCAGCTTGGCCTTAACGTCCTGATGCATAAGCCAGAACCAGTCCGCTCTCGGGCAGGGCCATCAAGGCGCCGATGGCGATGGCGACGCCGTAGGGGATGTCGCCCTTGGGCTGCATCAGATTGACGACCCATCCTTGCGACACCGAGGGCGCGACCATGGGGAAATATTGGCGCGCCATGATCAGCAACAGACAGAACAGCCCGCCCGCCACCCCCGTCCACAACAGGAAGGGCGCCACGCCGCTCAGCCCCATCCATAGACAGCTGGCCGCCAGCAGCTTGGCGTCGCCGCCTCCGATCCAGTTCAGGGCGAACATCCCCATCCCGATCATCAGCGCGACGACGCCGACGCCGAGGTGAATGGCGATGTCCATCGGCCCCACGCCGACCAGAAGCGCCGTCGGGAAGAAGGCGCCGATCAGGGCCAGCGAAATCCAGTTTGGAATCTTCATCGTGATCAGGTCGTGCAGACCCCCGACGATGATCAGGGCCGGAAAGACGCCCAGCAGGATGAGCAGCAGAATGTCCATGACCGCCATACTGTCGGACATGACTTAAGGTTGGGTTTCCGCCATGCGAAAAGGGCCGGAGCTTTTCAGTTCCGGCCCTCCCACAAAGGATATTTCAGACGTTACTTCGCCGCGCCATCCAGAGCGGTGCCGATACGTCCGAACAGAGCGCTGATCTTGCCGCTCATCGTGCCCAGAACGCCGATCAGGGCGACGGCGACCAGGGCGGCGATCAGGCCGTATTCGATGGCGGTGGCGCCCGATTCGTCTTTGGCGAAGCGCGAGATGAACTTGGTCATGGGGATAGTCCTTTTCAAATGGTCCAGCGAGCAACTTGGCGGGGGGAGCCGGTAGCCCGCTTGACCCCCAAACGCAGGATCACAATGCCGCACCCCCGTTAAATCTGAGTCACGAGGTTTGGTTACGCGCGGATTCACCAAAGAAAATTCTCATTCTCGGGCTTCAGCCTTTGTTGAGGATCGCTGGGCCATCATGCGCGTGTCCGCGTCCGCACGCGCCGTTGTTTCAGAGCCGCCGATGTCTCGCATCCCCGCCGTTCTTCTGGCCGCCGCCCTGTTGGCCGCCCCTGTCCTCGCCAACGCCCAGGACGGGGCGCTGAACGTCGAGATCGACCGCTCCGCCCGCGTTCAGCTGCGCGGGGCCGCCGCCTCCATCATCGTCGCCAACCCCCAGATCGCCGACGTCTCCATGGTGGACGCCAACACTCTGTTCATCGTCGGCAAGGGCTATGGGGTGACCGAGGTGGTCGCCGTCGACGGCGTGGGCCGCACCCTGTTCCAGCGCGAAATCGTGGTCTCGGGCGGCGCGACCGGCTCGGTGCGTGTCTGGCGCGGCGCCCAGGCGACGGAAATGACCTGCGGCGCCTCCTGCTCGCCCAGCGTCCGCAGCGCGCCCGCCGCCGCCCCGATCGCGCCCTGATCCGCCGGCCATGATCGCGCGCACCCTTCTGGCGGCCTGGATGCGGCGCGCACGCCGCCGTCAGGGGCGCGAGGGCGTCGCCGCGATCGAGTTCGCCATGGTGGCGATCCCCTTCCTGATGATGATTTTCGCCATCCTGGAACTGGGCATGGTGTTCGTGATCGATTCCATGCTGGAAACGGCGACGACACAGTCAGGCCGCCTGGTGCGGACGGGTCAGGCCGATCAGCAGAAGTTCACGGCCGCCCGTTTCAAGTCAGAACTTTGCGACCGGATGACGCTGTTCAAGACCGATTGCGCCAGCCGCGCCACCGTCGATGTGCGCGTCATCCCTCAGTTCGCCGCGCCCGATCCGCCCGAGCCGATCACCAACGGCCAGATCGACCCGACCAAGGCCATCTACGACGGGGGCAATCCGGGCGATCTTGTGCTGGTGCGCGTCTGGTACGTCCATCCGCTGATCACGCCCCTGCTCAACCAGGCCACCTCCCGCGTCGGGGCGGGCAAGGTGCTGCTGATGTCGGCGACGGCCTTCCGCAACGAGCCCTGGACGAAGTCGGCCGCCACATGATGTGTCTTGGACAACTGGCGAAAAACACGCGCGGCGCCGCGGCGGTGGAGTTCGCCTTCCTGGCCCCCGTTCTGATCCTTTTGTACTTCGGCATGGTGGAATACTGTCAGGGCTATATGGCGCTGAAGCGCACAGGCCACGTGGCCTCCATGGTCGCGGACCTGGTGTCGCAGAACGACACGGTGACCAAGACGCAGATCACAGACATCTTCGCCATCGGCGATCAGATCATCAGGCCGTTCTCCAACACGCCCCTGACGCAGAGGGTCAGCAGCGTCACCCGCGTCGATACGACCACCTACAGGGTCGATTGGAGCGTGAGCCGGGGCGTCGCCGGCAAACTGACGGTAGCCGACGCCAAGATCCCGTCCGATATGCTGGCGGCCGGGGAGTCCGTCATCGTGGCCGAGGCCAACTATGACTATTCGTCGCCGTTCGATATGGTCGCGCCCTATTTCACGCGGTTCGAGCGAATGGCCTACTTGCGCCCGCGCACGGCCGACGTCATCGCCTGCAGCACCTGCTGATCCGCAGGCTCAACGCCCGATCAGGGCCTCGCGCATCGCCGAGATCTTGACGTCGGTCTCGGCCTCCTCGGCGGCCGGATCGCTGTCGGCGACGATGCCGGCGCCGGCCAGGGTGCGATAGCGCCAGACCCCGTCCGTCCGCTCGAACCCGGCCGTGCGGATCAGCACCGAGGCGGTCAGCGATCCGCCCTCGCCGATCAGGAACAGCGATCCGCACCAGGGGCCGCGCGGCGGTTCATGGGCGGCGATCACCTTCATCGCCTGATGTTTGGGCGCGCCGGTGATCGAGCCGGGCGGAAAGGTGGCCTCCAGAAGCTCCGCCGCGCCGGCCCCCGCCCGCGCCGTCGCCGTCACGGTCGAGACCAGATGATGCACGGTCGGATGCCGCTCGACCGCGAACAGGGCCTGCACCTGCACCGATCCCGGCTCGGACGCGCGCGCCAGATCGTTGCGCATCAGGTCCACGATCATCAGGTTCTCGGCCCGGTCCTTGGCGCTGGCCAAAAGGTCCGCAGCATTGGCGGCGTCGCGCGCCGGATCGGGATCGCGCGGCCGGGTGCCCTTGATCGGCCGGGCCTCGATGCGGCGGCTGGCCGGATCGAAGCTCAAAAACAGTTCGGGCGAGTTGGACACCAGCGCCCGATCCCCGACCCGCCAATAGGCGCCGAAGGGCGAGGCACGATCCTGTTGCAGCCGCATAAAGACGTCGAACGGATCGGCCTGCGGCCTCAGCCGTCCCGACCAGGCGCGCGCCACATTGGCCTGGAACAGTTCGCCGGCCGCAATCCGGTCCACCACATCGGCCACGGCCGCGCGATAGGCTTCGGGCGACGCCTCTGCCTGAAAGGTTTCGGCTGGCGGGACAGGTTTCGGGTCGGCGCGCGGGGTGGTCAGCCAGCCCAGCGCGCGATCCGCCGCCGCCTCGGCCTGCGCAGCCGTCGCCCCTCGCCCGGTCGCCTGAACCCGGCGGGCCTGGTGATCGAAGGTCAGCATCGCCGGATAGCGGGCCAGCATCAGATCGGGCCACACCGCCCCGCGCGGTCCCGTCGCCGCCCGCGCCCCGGCGTCATAGGCCGCCAGGCCCACCGTCCCCGCCGAGAACGCGGGGTCGCGCAGAGCATCGAAAAGCGCCGCCTCTCCAACCGGCCCGACCTGAAGCCGATCCGGCTGCGCCGCCACGTGCGACCAGCGCTCGCCCGAACCCCCGCCGGAAATCAAGGCCAGCAGCCCGTCCGTCCCGTCCGCCGCCAATCCCGCCGCCACCATAACCGGCTCGACCCAACCGGCGTTGCGCACCACCCGATGGCTCAGCACATCGTTCACGCCGACAGCCGCTCCACGATCCGGTCGCGCCGGGCGGCGTCGACACCCAAGGCGTCGCGCAGATAGGCCTCGACCGAGCCATGTCGCGCCTCGACCTCCGCCAAGGCTGCGTCCAGATAGGCGGCCTCGACGCCCAGGAACGCCACCACCGCATCGTCGGCGGCGACACGGCCGGTCATCTTGTGCAGTTGCCGCGCGATCGACGGCGCCCGTCCGGCCAGGTCCACCGCCGCATTGGTCAGCAGATAGTCCTCGACCATGTCGTCGCGCGACACGCCCAGCAGATGATGGGTCAGGGCGGCCAGGAACCCCGTCCGATCCTTGCCCGCCGCACAGTGGATCAGCACAGGTCGGTCCTGATCGGCCAGGGCCTGGAAATAGCGGCTGAACACATCCCTGTGCGCCGCGTCGAACGGCAGGCGGCGATAGGTGTCCTGCATGAACCGCCGACCGGACGCCGGCGTCAGGTCCTGGGTTTTCAGAAAGGTGATGTGGGGCGCCTCCACCCCGTCGTCGATCCCGCCCTCGATCACCAGGCCCGACCAGCCGTCCGGCCGGCGCGACGGCTGGTCGCGACGCTCGCCGGGCCGGCGCAGGTCGACCACCGCGCCGATGTCCAGCGCCGCCAGCCGCTCCAGGTCCGCCGCGCTCGCCCGCCCATGGTGGGCCGACCGGAACAGCCGCCCGTGCCGCACGCGGCGCCCCGCCGCCGTGGCGTAGTCGCCATAGTCGCGAAAGTTGTCGATGGCCTCGAAGGCGTGAAGGCGGTCGCTCATGCGCCGCCTTCTACCCTGTTTTCACCGCGCGGGCAGCAGGCCCGCCATCGCATCCAGATAGGCCACGAAGGCGGCGCGGCCTTCCTCGGTCAGACTGGCCTCCGTGAGGGGCTTTCGACCCCTGAAACTCTTGGTCACGGCGACGAAGCCCGCCTCCTCCAGCTTGCGCAGATGGACCGACAGATTGCCGTCCGTGGTCTGCAGTCGCGCCTTCAGCGTGGCGAAATCCGCCGTGTCGGCTCCCGACAGGAAGGCCATGATCCCCAGGCGGATGCGCCCATGAATGACCTCGTCGATGCGGCCGATGTCGAAATCGTCCGCCATGCTCAGACAACCCCCGCCGGTTCCTGACGCATGAGGATCAGACCGGGAACCAGGGCGACGGCGATCAGAATGGCGGTGAACACCAGATAGATCAGCGGGCTGTCGATGAACCAGGCCACCGCCACGGCGCCGACGTAGGCGCAGATCGCGGTCATCGACATCCAGCGCGTTCGGGTCATGGCCGCGCCGATCATCCAGGCCGAGCCATAGGCGACCAGCACCGCCGTCGGCATCACCGCCATCCACGACCAGTTTCCCGTCTTCACCGACAGGGCGACCAGGGCCAGCCAGGTGACGAAGATGCCGTAACCGACCGCCTCCCACGCCGACCCGACGGCCTTGTTGCCCGCCGAATTGAAGCCGGACTTCTTCTTGATGCGACCGATCAGAACGGTCAGGGCGACGGCGAACACCGCGCCTGCGACGACCCAGATCCAAAGCTGCGACCAGGGGTTCAGCCGGATCAGACCCGATTGAATGGCCCATTGGATCAGGCTGGTCGATCCGAACACGATGGCGGCTGTGACCAGGATCGGCCCCGCCAGCAGGGGCGCGTGGCGACCCGCGTGCGCGAGGTTGCGCATATAGGCGATGTCGTCCTGAATGGCCTGGGTGTCGCGGGTCATGGTGGTCTCCTCCCTAGATCGATTAGGGAAGATCACGCATAAACTTTGTGATGTAAAGTTCTTTTTCGAACGCAGGTTTCAACGCATGAAAATGGGGACGAAGCCGAAGCCTCGTCCCCCGATTTCCGATCGGTCGCGCCCTTATAGTCGGGGCGTGCCGCCGCGTCCGCGAAGTCCGCCGGCCACCAGGGCGATGACGAACAGGATGATAGCGACGACGGCTACGAATTTGGCGATTTCGAACGAGAAGTTCGCAATGCCGCCGAAGCCGAGAACGGCCGCGACCAAGGCCACGACCAGGAAGATAATTGCCCAGCGCATCATGGGTTTAGCTCTCCTGAGTTGATGTTGCCGTCGGCGACCCTAGAGCCTTCGTCGGTCCGCTGCATCAACGTCGTGGCGGCTTGGCCGTTCCCTCGTTCGCTGAGATTCCCGTCAACGGCGGCGACGGCGCGAATAGCCGCCCTGATCCATCTTGCGGTCTGCAACCATGCTGGCGACGATGGCCGCAAGCGCCGGATTGCGCAGCAGCAGGAAGGCGGCGCCCAGACCGCCCACCGCGCCCACGATGGGGCGTTCGCGAACGATGTGGATCACCTTGCCCAGCAGGCCGGACGGTTCTTCCTCTTCGTCGTCCTCCTCGTCGTTCCCGCTGCGCAGGAAGACCAGGATCACGATCAGGGCGACCACGGCGAACAGGCCGAAGGTGACGGCGGCGGCGCCCAGCGGCGTCAGCTTGAGGCTGAGCGCATAGAAGATGGACAGCCCCAGGAATATGACTGCCAGAAAGGCGCTGGCCGCGACAACGGCGGTCGCAACCAGCTTTTTGACGAGGCCCTTGAACATCAGCGGCGACGACCGGCCAGCAGCATCCCAAGGATGACGCCGACGCCCAGCGCCACGGCGGTCGATTGCAGCGGACGCTCCTGCACCCGCTCGACCACATAGCGCTGCGCCTCGTCCAGGCGTTCGGCGGCGTCGTCGTAATATTCGCGACCGCGCGTGCGGGCGGTGTCGTAATAGCCGCGCGCCTGTTCGCGCACTTCGTCGCTCTTGGCGCGCAGCTTGGCCTCGGCCTCGGCGGCCTTTTCGCGCAGGCGCTGGGTTTCCTCGCGGGCGCCGGTCTTCAGATCCTCCTTGAGGGTCTTCAGGTCGGCCTTGATGTCTTCTCGGGCCTTGGTGCTGGCCATGATGCGCGCTCCGTTGAAAGCTTGACGGTAAAGAATAGAGAACCCCGTATGCCAACGCCACTCCCCCCGCGAGGTTCCAGCCTCCTCATTGCTTCGGCGTCGCGCCAAACCTCTCGTCAGCCCCAGAACGGCGCATTAAGAACGAGGCAATGACCCAATGGCTGTTCCCGCCCCGCCCGACGCCCTCCCTGCCCATCGTCGGCCGTGACGCGCGGTTTCCCGTGCGCCGCATCCTGTGCGTGGGCCAGAACTACGCCGCCCATGCGCGCGAGATGGGATCGGACCCGGACAAGCAGACGCCCTTCTTCTTCTCCAAGCCCGGCGACGCCCTGGTGTCGGACGGCGCCGACCCGGCCTATCCGACGGCGACGGAGAATCTGCATTACGAGGCCGAACTGGTCGCCGCCCTCGGCCCGATGCAGGACGGCCGGATCGGCGTGGTCGGCTGGGCGGTCGGCTGCGACCTGACCCGCCGCGACCTGCAGGCCGAGGCCAAGAAGACCGGCCGGCCGTGGGACGCCGCCAAGGGGTTCGACCAGTCGGCGCCGTGCGGCCCCGTCACCCTGGGCGCCCTGCCCGATCCCGCCGGCGCCATCCGCCTGACCGTCAATGGCGAGGTCAAACAGGACAGCGTTCTGGACGACATGATCCTGAACCCCGACCGCATCGTCGAGGCGGCCGGCGCCCTGTGGTCGCTTCAGCCCGGCGATCTGATCTTCACCGGCACGCCGTCCGGCGTCGGCTCCGTCAAGCCGGGCGAGCGGGTTGTCGTCACCATCGCTGGGCTGGAGACGCTGCGTTTCGAGGTTCGGCCGTGATCCTGCACGGCTATTGGCGTTCGGGGGCCAGCTACCGGGTGCGGATCGCCCTGGCGCTGAAGGGCGTCGGCTACGACCTGGCGGCCCACGACTTGAGGAAGGGCGAGCAGAAGACGCCGGACTATCTGGCCCTGAACCCGCAGGGCATGGTGCCGGCCCTGCAGGACGGCGACCGCGTCCTGATCCAGAGCCCCGCCATTCTGGAGTGGCTGGAGGAGACCCATCCCGCCCCGCCCTTGCTGCCGTCCGCCCCCGACGACCGCGCCGTGGTGCGCGCCATGTGCGCCCTGATCGGCTGCGACATCCATCCGCTGAACAATCTGCGGGTGCTGAAGGCGTTGCGGGCCGAGTTCGGCGCGGACCAGGCCGCGATCGACGCCTGGGCCGCCGGCTGGATCGCGCCGGGCTTCGACGCGCTGCAGGCCCTGGTCGCGCGCCATGGCGCCGGCTGGAGCTTCGGCGGCGCCCCGACCCTGGCGGACTGCTATCTGATCCCGCAGCTTTATTCGGCCCGCCGCTTCAACATGGACCTGTCGCCCTGGCCGGGCCTTCTGGCCATAGAGGCCCAGGCGTTGGATCACCCCGCCTTCCACGCCGCCCACCCGGATCGCCAGCCCGACGCCGACTGAAAACTTCGGCGCCGACGCATATCAGCGGTGGATAAGTAGGGTTCGCTTAAGGTCTCGCTCAGCGTCCCTTAAGCATTGCGCGTCAAAGTGCGGGGGTGTCGTATTCCCCCGCCACACCTTCGGCGTCGTCGCCCATCCATCGCCTGGCCCTGGCCGTGGTGACCGCGCCCGAGCGCGCGCCGGGCGCCTTCATGAGCGCCCCGTCCGGCGCGCGCGAGGATGCGATGCGCTTCCTGCTGCAGACCGGGGCGGATGCGGGCGTCAAACTGATCGCCACCCGGCCCGACGGCGACGGCGAGCGGCTGCTGGGCCAAGCCTGGCCCTTCCCTTCGCCCTTCCAGGTCACGGTCCGCACCGTGGCCCTCAGCGAAGGGCTGGATCGGGTCGAGGCGCGCGCCCGCCGCTCGCTGGAACGGATGGGCCTGCCGCGCGGCGACGTGCTTCTGATCTCCAACGCCGCCGATCTGGCCGGCGCGGAGGGCCGCGCCCTGTGGGACCGCGCCCGCAATCTGAAGGATCGCGGCCTGTTCCGCCGCATCGGCTTTTGCGCCGCGATCGAGGACGGTCCCGCCCTTCTGGCCCGCCGCCTGGAAGCCGACGTGGTCCAGGTGCCGTGCAGCCTGCTGGATCAGCGCGCGGCCCAGGACGGCGTGCTGGAGGCCATCGCCGACACCGGCGCGAGCGTGCATCTGTCGTCCGTCTTCGCCGACGGCCTGCTGTTCGCGGGGGGCGAGGATCTGCCGCCCGAACTGGCCAGCCACGCCCAGGCCCTGTCGCGCACCCGCCGGCGTCTGGCCGAGCAACGCTGCGACCCGATGCAGGCCGCCCTGGCTTACGCCCTGTCGCTGAAGGGCGTGGACAAGGTGGTGGCCAGCGTCGCCTCGGCCGCCGAACTGCGCGCCATCCTGGCCGCCGCCCACGCCCCCTGCCCCAATCTGGACTGGTCGGCCCTGGCGCTTGCGGCGCCGGCGGCCTTCGCCGCCGACGCCCGCGCCCGGATCAGTAGCGCAGCCTGATCCCGACATAGCCGGACCGTCCCGGCTCGCCGTAGCCGAACACCTGCTGATAGTGTTCGTCGGCCAGGTTCTCGATGCGCGCCGTCAGCGTGACCTGATCCGTCAGTTGATAGGCCGCGTTCAGATTGGCCGTGACGAAACCCTTGCGCACCACGGTCGAGAAGCCGCCCGAGTCGTCCTGATCGCCCTCGGCCCGCACCGTCAGCGCGCCCGAAACCCGGTCGCCCGTCCAACCCAGGGTCGCCGAACCTGCGTGTTCCGGCACGCGCAACAGGCGGGCGCCCGTCGTGCGGTCCTTGGCGTCGGTCCAGGCATAGGCCAGCGTCAGGTCGAAGCCGCCGCCCAGCAGCGCCCGGCCTTCCAACTCGAACCCGTCAGAACGGGTCTTGGCCACGTTGATGTAGCGACCGGCGGAATAGGTGATCTGATCCTCGACGTTCAGGCGATACAGGGTCGCGCGACCGTCGAACCGGCCGTCGGCCGAGGCCCAGCCCAGAGCGACCTCGACGCTGTCGGCCGTTTCCGGCTTGAGTTCGGGCCAGGGCAGCGGCGCAAAGCAGAAGTCGCAGACCGCCTGGCTGACGGTGGGCGCCTTGAAGCCCGTGCCGTAAGCGCCCGACACGATGAAGCCGCCGGTCAGGTCGTAGGCCGCCGAAACTCGGCCCGTCGTCTTGGAGCCGAAATCGTCGGTGTCGTCGTAACGCAGGCCGCCGCTCAGGTTCAGCGCGCCGACATCGTATTGGGCGACACCGAAGACCGAGGTGATCGACAGGTCGCGCGACAGGCCCGACGACAGGTGGGCCGAGGCTTCATTGCGTTCGACGCCGAAGGCGTAGTCGACGTCCTGCGCCTTGCCGTCCGCCTGCCAGCGGTAGGCTTGGCGGTCGCCGCTGAAGGTCGAGCCGAAGCCGCCGCTGTAGGAGGTGCGGTCCACATCCGACGCCGAGACGCTGAACTGGTGGTTCAGGCCGAACGCCTGGGCGGTGACCCGGCCATAGCCCGACCACTGCTCGCTGTTCTGGGTGTCGTCGGTGTCGGCCAGGGCATAGGTCGGCGCCGGGAAACCGTCGATGTCGGCCTTCGATTTGTTCCAGCGCACCGCGCCGTCGATCTTGACCGCGTCTGAGAAGGCGTAACGGCCCTTGGCGCCGAGGGTGGTGCTGCGGAAGCCGTCGGCCTCGGGATTGCCGTTCGCCTTGTCCGCTGCCGAGATGCCGTCGGTCTGGAAGCGCGAGGCATAGGCGCTGAAGGCATAGGTCTCATTGGCCACGCCGGCCGATACGCGACCGCGCACGGTGTCGAAGCTGCCAGCCTCGGCCTCGGCGCGCAGGCCGTCGATCTCCTTGGTGGTGAAGGAGATCACGCCGCCGATGGCGTCGGAGCCCCACAGCGACGACTGCGGGCCGCTCAGGATTTCGATGCGCTCGATGTCCGCCAGCTCGAAGCTGGAGAAGTCATAGGCGCCGTTGGGCTCGGCCGCGTCATTGACCGGCGCGCCGTCGACCAGCACCAGGGTCTTGCCCGGCGTCGCGCCGCGCATGCGGACCTGGGCTACGCCGCCGAACGCGCCCGTGCGCGTCACCGACAGACCCGGAACGTCAGCCAGGATGTCGGCGGCAAAGATCGCCCCGCGCTGTTCGATGGTCTTGCCGTCGATGACGCGGGCGCCGGGCGTGTCGGCGACGACGGCGGGCAGGCGGGTGGCGGTGACAACGACTTCGTCCAGCTGGGTCGCGTCGCCAGAGTCGGAGGGGGCGGCGAAGGCGGGCGCGGCGAAGGCGGCGGTCATCGCCGCCGTCGAGAGAAGAATGGAACGCTTCATTGAGCGATATCCCCGTTTCCGGTCCCGCGAATGCGCGCGAGAGACCGTCATGAGCGAGCCGACCCGCCAGACCGCGAGGGGCTGGACGGCGCAAGATCGGGTCGCTGCGACGGATGGAAACCGCGCCTCTGCCTGTTCCCGGACAGGGGCGAGCGACTTTGGGCGGCCAGGTCTCCTGGCTTGCGGTTCATCAAACATCGCCCTCGCCTTCCCAGCCCTGGGGCCAGTGGCGCCGGGATCACGGACCCCGGACGGACGACGCTCTCGCCGCCTACAGTTGCGGGAACAGCCGTGGCGTCCGACCACGTTCCCTAAACCGCCTGACAGGGCCTATCGCAGGGGGGACAAGCCTGTGCAAGGCTGCCGGAACGGGCTTGAGGCGTCGGTTCCGATCCGTCACCCTAGGGCCACATGAACGCGCCCGTCTCCCATCCCCCCGAAATCGCCGCTTCGCTGGAGGGCGCGACGCCGTTCATGGCCCAGTATCTGACGGCCAAGGCGGGTCAGCCGGACGCCATCCTGTTCTTTCGCATGGGCGACTTCTACGAGCTGTTCTTCAAAGACGCCGAGGTCGCGGCGGCGGCGCTCGGCATCACACTGACCAAGCGCGGCAAGCACCAGGGCGAGGACATTCCCATGGCGGGCGTGCCGGTCCACGCCATGGAGGGCTATCTGGCCCGCCTGATCCGCATCGGCCACAAGGTCGCCATCTGCGAACAGTTGGAAGACCCCGCCGAGGCCAAGAAGCGCGGCGGCAAGGCGGTCGTCCATCGCGGCGTGGTCCGCGTGGTCACCCCCGGCACCCTGACCGAGGATTCGCTGCTGGACGCGCGCGGCGCCAACCGTCTGGCGGCGGTGGCGGTGCGTAAAGGTCGCGCGGCGGTCGCCGTGGTCGAACTGTCGTCCGGCGCGGTCGATTCCGTCGCCTGCGCAGTCGAGGATTTGGGCGCGGCCCTGGCCGCCTTCCGCCCGTCCGAAGTGCTCGTCACCGACCGGATGTATTCCGACGAGACGACCCGCGACGCCCTGAACGGTTCGGGCGGGGTGGTGCAGGCCCTGGCCAGCGCCATCGCCGAGCCCCAGGCGGCGCGGGCGCGGGTCGAGCGGCTGTATGGCGTGGCGGCCCTGGACGGCTTCGGGGCCTTCGAGGAGGCCGAGGTCTCGGCGCTGGGCCTGATCGCCGCCTATCTGGAGACGACCCAGGCGGGCAAGGTTCCGGCCCTGGCCCCGCCGCACCGGCTGGGCGAAAGCGGCTTCCTGGCCATCGACCCGGCGACCCGCGCCAGTCTGGAGATCGACCGGACCCAGAGGGGCGAGCGCGAAGGGTCTTTGCTCGCCTGCATCGACCGCACCGTCACCTCGGGCGGCGCGCGGGCGCTGGCGGAACGGATCGCCCGGCCGTTGCGCGATCCCCTGGCCATCAACGAACAGCTCGACGCCGTCGAATGGATGCTGGAGCGGCGCGATCTGCGCCGCGACTTGCGCGAAAACCTCAAGTCGTCCGCCGATATCGCCCGCGCGGTCGGGCGGCTGGCCCTGGGGCGCGGCGGCCCGCGCGATCTGGCGGCGGCGCGCATCGGCCTGTCGGTCGCCCAGGGGATCGCCGGCCTGTTCGTGGGCCAGGTCGATCCGCTGACCGGCCAGCCGCGCCGCATTGCGCTGGCGCTGGACCGCCTCAGCCTGTCGCCCGACCTGTCGCGCCTGATGGCCGATCTGGTCGACGGTCTGGTGGACGAGCCGTCCCATCTGGCCCGCGACGGCGGCTTCGTCAGACCCGACTATCGTCCCGAACTGGACGCCGCCCGCACCCTGCGCGACGACAGCCGCCGTGTGGTCGCCGATCTGGAGGCCCGCGCCGTCGCCGAATCCGGCGTGCCGTTCAAGGTCAAGCACAACGCCGTCCTTGGCTATTTCCTGGAGACGTCGGCCAAGGCGGCGGAAGGCCTGCTGCGCGCCGGTCCCGACAGCCCCTTCATTCACCGCCAGACCCTGGCCAACCAGGTCCGTTTCACCACCGTCGAACTGTCGGAGCTTGACGCCAGGATCAGCCAGGCCGGTCACCGCGCCCTGGCCATCGAGGCCGAGACCTTCGAGACCTGGCGGCGCGAGGTGGCGCGTCTGGCCCAGCCGCTGCAGGCGGTGGCCGAGGCGCTCGCCGAACTGGACGCCCACGCCGCCCTGGCCGAATGGGCGCAGGAAGTCGGCGCCGTCCGTCCCGCCGTGGACGACACCCTGACCTTCTGCGTCGAGGCCGGTCGCCATCCGGTGGTCGAGGCGGCGGTCAAGGCGGCGGGCGATCCGTACACCCCCAACAACGCCCGGCTGGACGGATCGGGCCAGGACGGATCGCGTCTGGCCATCGTCACCGGGCCGAACATGGCGGGTAAGTCGACCTTCCTGCGCCAGAACGCACTGCTGGTGATCCTGGCCCAGGCGGGCGCCTTCGTGCCGGCGCGGTCGATGCGGCTGGGCGTGGTGGACCGGCTGTTCAGCCGCGTGGGCGCGGGCGACGACCTGGCGCGCGGCCGCTCCACCTTCATGATGGAGATGGTCGAGACCGCCGCCATCCTGACCCAGGCCACGCCCCGCAGCTTCGTCGTGCTGGACGAGATCGGACGCGGCACCGCCACCTACGACGGTCTGGCCATCGCCTGGGCCACGGCCGAGGCCCTGCACGAGACCAACCGCGCCCGCACCCTGTTCGCCACCCACTATCACGAGCTGGCCCAGCTGGAGACGCGGCTTGACCACGTCTGCAACCTGTCGATGGTCGCCAAGGAATGGAACGGCGATCTGGTCTTCCTGCACGAGGCGGCGCCCGGGGCGGCTGATCGCTCCTATGGGGTGCAGGTGGCCAAACTGGCCGGCGTGCCCGGCGCCGTGGTCGCCCGCGCCCGTTCGGTGCTGGAGCGGCTGGAGGGCGAAAAGGCCGCCGCCGCGCGTCTGGACGACCTGCCGCTGTTCGCCGTCGCCGAGCCTGAGCCGGCGCGCGGCCCCTCGCCGCTGGAAAAGGCCATGCAGGCCGTCGATCCCGACGAACTGACCCCGCGCGAGGCGCTGGAGGCGCTCTATCGGCTTAAGGGGCTGACCTGAAGATCCTCCCCCGAGCAGCGCAGCGAAACGGGGGAGGAGGACCATGCGCAGCATGGTGGAGGGGGCGGACGCCGCACCAATCGCTTAGGCGGCGACTGCAAATCTAGCATCGGTAGCGGAGATGCGTTCGCCCCCTCCACCGCTTCGCGGTCCCCCTCCCCCGCCTAGGCGGGGGAGGATCATCAAAATCAGGCCTGCATCATCCAGCCTTCGACATCCATGGCCGCCTGGCGGACGGCTTCCGAACGGGTCGGGTGGGCGTGGCAGGTGCGGGCGATGTCTTCCGATGCGCCGCCGAAGCTCATGGTGATGGCGGCCTCGTGGATCATTTCGCCGGCCTGCGGGCCCATGATGTGAACGCCCAGCACCTTGTCCGTCGCCGCATCGGCCAGAACCTTCACGAAGCCGTCGGTCTCGTGGTTGATCTTGGCGCGGCTATTGGCGGCGAAGGGGAATTTGCCCTTCTTGTAGGCGACGCCGGCGGCCTTCAGCTGGTCCTCGGTCTGACCGACCCAGGCCACTTCGGGGAAGGTGTAGACGACGCTGGGCACCAGGGCGTAATCGACGTGGCCGTATTTTCCGGCGATGGTGTCGATCACGGCGACCGCGTCTTCTTCGGCCTTGTGCGCCAGCATCGGGCCGTGGGTCACGTCCCCGATCACCCAGACGCCATCCGCCACCTTGAAGTGGTCGTGGTCGATGAAGCCGCGCTTGTCCGGCGTCACGCCCACGCTCTCCAGACCCAGGCCGTCCGTATAGGGACGACGGCCGATGGCGATCAGGACCACGTCGCCCTTGAGCGTTTCGGCCGCGCCGCCCGCCGACGGCTCGACCGTCAGTTCAACGCCGTCCTTGCCCGACTTGGCGGCCGTGACCTTGGCGCCCAGTTTGAAGACCATGCCCTGTTTGGTCAGGGTGCGCTGGAAGGCGGTGGCGACCTCGGTGTCCATGCCGGGCGTGACCCGGTCCAGGAACTCGACCACCGTGACCTCGGCGCCCAGGCGGCGCCAGACCGAGCCCAGCTCCAGACCGATGATGCCCGCGCCGACCACGATCAGCTTTTTCGGCACGGCCGGCAGCGACAGGGCGCCGGTGGAATCGATGACCTTGCCGTCCTCGAACGCCACGCCCGGCAGCGGGGTCGGCTCGGAGCCGGTGGCGATGACGATGTTCTTGGCGTCCAGCGTCTGAACGGCGCCGTCGGCGGCGGTCACCTCGACCTTGCCCTTGCCGACGATCTTGCCCTTGCCCTTGATCCACTCGACCTTGTTCTTCTTGAACAGGAACTCGATCCCCTTGGTCAGGGCGGTGACGCTGTCGTCCTTGGCCTTGTGCATCTGGCCCAGGTTCAGCTTGGGCTCGACCTCGATGCCGATCTTGGCGAACTCGCCGTTGGCGGCGTCCCACAGTTCCGAGGCGTGCAGCAAGGCCTTGGACGGCATGCAGCCGACGTTCAGGCAGGTGCCGCCCAGGGTCGAACGCATCTCCACGCAGGCGACCTTAAGGCCCAGCTGGCCGGCGCGGATCGCGGCGTTATAGCCGCCAGGGCCTCCACCGATGATGACGACGTCGTAGGCGGCGGTGGCTTCGGCCATGGTATCCTCTGGTCTTCTGGCGCGCGGGAAAAGGCGCGCGGACACTAGCGCCGACCCCGCACGGGTCAACCGCTGCCCGCCATATGGGGCCGCCTTTCGACCAATTGCAGAGGGTCGGACGACGAAAAAGGGCCGGACGTCGCCGCCCGGCCCCTTCGATCACCTTCGGTCGGCGCGCCTACAGCTTGAAGCGCACGCCCACGAAGACGTTGTAGCCGAACTTCTCGTACTCGTAGGTCCGCTCCTTGACGCCGTAGTAGCGCACGCCCGCGCTGTCGGTCAGGTTCTTGGCCTCGCCGAACACCTCCACCCCGTTGCCGAAGTCGTAGCTGGCGGTGAAGTCCAGCTGACCGCGACCCTCGACGTAGAGATCGAGGCCCGGCGTCTTGGCGTTGATCGCCTCCAGGAAGTCGCCGCGATGCGTGTAGGAGACGCGGGCGCTGAAACCGTACTGCTCGTAGAACAGGGCGGCGTTGTAGGTCTCGTCCGACTGACCCGGCAGGGCGAACGTGTCCCGCCCGGCGAAGGCGCGGCTGGTTTTGATCTCCGCATCCGTCAGCGTGTAGTTGGCGAAGACGCCAAAGCCTGACGCCCAGCCCGGCAGGAAGTCGAACGTCTGCTGCCAGTTGAACTCGATTCCGGCCAGATGCCCATCACGCGCGTTGCGGGCCTCGGTGATGTCGGCGAAGCCCGTGGGCGAAGGCGCATAGACGGCGTTATTGGTGATCAGGGTGAAGCGGTAGTTCGAAAGATCCTTGTAGAAGGCGTTGGCCGAAATCACGCCCAGCGGACGCAGATAATATTCCAGGCCGGCGTCGATGTTGTTGGACAGGGTCGGACGCAGATCGGGGTTGCCACGAGCGACGGTCGGGCGCGTGTTTTCCGTCGTCTCAAGCACGCGCGGCACGATGTCGGTGTAGTCGGGGCGCGAGATGGCGCGCGTCAGGGCGAAACGGCCGACCAGTTGATCGCTGAAGCTGTGACGGATCGTCAGATTGGGGAAGAAGTCCGTCTGGTCGCGGTCGACGTTGACCGTCGTCTGCGCGTTGGACAGCGCCACATTGACCGCCGAACCTTCGAAGCTCGTCTTTTCGACGCGCAGGCCGATCAGGACATTGGTCGCGCCGATGTCGAAGCGCGCCTGGCCGTACCCCGACAGGATGTCCTCGTTGGCGGTGTAGTCGGCCGTGATCGACTGGGGCGTGCGGCGTGCGGTGACGCCCTTGGACCCCGCCTCGGCCGCGCGGCCGAGATAGTCGGAAACCAGATTATGATCCAGTTTGAAGCCCAGATTGTAGTCGTAGTTCTGGGACACGCGGTCGCTGAGCAGCGAAGCTAGAGAACCCGGATCCAGCGGCGCCGGATTGGTGTCGGTGCTCCGATGACGGAAGCGCTCTTCGTCGGCGCTGACGTCGCGGGTGCTGTATTTGGCGCCGAACTTGAGAGTCACGTCGCGGCCGCCGATGACGGTCGGCAGTTCGTAGTTCGTCTTGAACGACACGTCTTCCTGCTCGGTCGTGTTCGTGCGGAAGGTGTTTTCGCGGAAGCTGTAGTTGGCCGCGTTCAGATAATAGCCGGTGGGTTCCGTGAAGGCGGAATAGGTCGGGGCGTAGTGGTCTGCGGTATTGTAGCTCAGGGTCTGAGACCCCGAGCGATAGACCAGCTCGTCGCGATGCGGATAGGTCTGCTCGCTCCTGGCCCAGGCCAGGGTCGCGTCCCAGACGGCGCCGTTGCCGAAGGTGTATTCGCCGCCCGCGTTCAGGGTCGTGATCTGGTTGTTCTGCTCGCGGTGACGCAGGGCCTTGTAGATGCGGGCCCCGGTGTAGGTCGCCGCCTGGTCCGTCACCGCGCCGCTGGCCGTGCCATCGGAGTAGGTGAAGCGCAGGGTGTCGCGATATTCGTCGTCGTTGAACTCGGCGAACGAGCCGCGCACCCAGGCCTTGAGCGCGTCGCTGGGACGCCATTCCAGAGCGCCGGTCACGGCCTTGCGCGTGCGTTGGGTCTCGTAATCCTTGAACAGGGATTCTTCGAGCACATAGTGATTGAATGCGGGGTTGGCCCTGGCGGACGAACCGCTGCCGATGGTCGCCCGATCATCGAAGATCCATGCGTTTTCGACATTGTCCGGCCGGCGGTTGGTCTCGGAATAGCTGACCGACAGCAGGGCGCCGAAGGTCTCGTTCGGGCCGAAGACGTTGGACGCCGTGGCGCCCGCGCGGGTGTCCGAGCCGCCGTAGTCGTTATAGCTTCCGCCCGCATAGCCGCTGATGGCCAGGCGGCGCTTGTCGAAGGGCGAACGGGTCTTGATGTCCACGGCGCCGGCGATGGAGTCCGCGTCCTGGCTGGGGCGCAGGGTCTTGGAGACCTCCACGGTCGAGACGATGTCGGACGGCAGGGTGTCCAGATCGACCGCCCGGGTCGAGGGCGAGACGGCGGGAATGGCGACCCCGTCCACCGACACGGCGGTGAAGGACGACGGCGCGCCGCGCACATTGATGTAGCGGCCTTCGCCCTGGTCGCGCTGGATGGCGATGCCCTGAACGCGCTGCAGCGATTCGGCCACGTTCGGGTCGGGATAGCGGCCGATGGCGTCGGCCGACAGGACGTTGACCGTGCCCTCGGCGTTCTTCTGCTGGTTCAGCGAGCGGGCCACGCCGTCGGTGATCACGCCGGTCACGATCACGTCCGCCACGTCGGTCGCTGAGGCGGACCCCAGGACGATGGCCACATTGGCGTCTTCGCCGGGCGTGGTGACGACCGTCTGGCTGGCCGACGGCAGGCCCAGGTAGCGGACGTCCAGAACCATCTGGCCCGCCGCGGTCGGCAGGGTGAACTCGCCCTGGGTGTTGGTCACGACCCGCTGGCCCGACCCGCGCACCACGACCTCGGCGCCCGGCAGGGGCGCGCCCGAGGCGTTCGTCACCCGGCCGTAGATCACGTCGCCCGCGACGGCGGCGGAGACGGCCACGGCGTCGGCGGTCTCGGCGTGGGCGGCGACGGCCATCGGCGCCAGGATCATCGGCGCCATCAGCACAGGCTTCAGCGCAGCGCTCATCAGCAGGTTCAGCTTCATCTCTTGTCCCCCTCGGTCCGCGACGTTTCGCTTCGGCCGATGGGGGCGGCCCTTAACCTTTGGCGACGACGCGAAAGCGACGGTTGCGCGACGCCCGTTTCGCGATTGTCCGACAGCACCGCGACGATTGATCCCTTGTCGGATCATTGGTCATCGAATCGACGTCGAACCGTCACGACGTCGCCGTTGACCGGGCCGGCGTCGTGGCGACAGGACGCCCGCACACCGTTTCGGAGCCCGCCATGCGCCGCCCTCGCCTTCGCCTGCCGACCGCCTGCGCCCTATTGTCGCTGCTGTCCGGCTGCGCCGCGCATGAAGTCGATTTCCAGGGCGAAGGCGCCGGCCTCGTCGGCCCCGGCGCGCCGGTCCACGCCGTGCTGGAGACCCCGCCCGTCGGCGCCCCCGGCCAGGACGCCGCCGACGACCCGGCCGTCTGGGCCAACGCCACGCCCGTCATGGTGATGGGCCAGACCACGCCCGGCTTCGTCGCCGGCACGGACAAGAAGTCGGGCCTCCATATCTACGGCTTCGACGGCCGCATCCTTCAGTTCCTGCCCGAGGGGCTGCTGAACAATGTCGATGCGGTCGAGGGCCTGTCCATCGATGGCCGCCCGCAGCTGGTGCTGGGCGCCAGCGACCGCACGCCTGGACGGACGGGCATTTCGCTCTATGTCTTCGACCCGGCCGGGACGGGTCCAAACGCGGTGCGCTACTGGGGCCATGTGGCGACCGACGTGGTCGAGCCCTACGGCTTCTGCTTCGCCCGTCGCGGTCCAGAGGTTCACGCCATCCTGGTCGGGCACGAAGGCGAACTGCGCCAGTTCGTCCTTAGCGCCGACGCCGCCGGCCGCCCGACCGCCCGCCTGGTCCGCACGGCCGAGATCGGCTCCATCTCGGAAGGCTGCGCCGCCGACGAGGCGGGCGACGCCCTCTATATCAACGAGGAAAACGTCGGCCTGTGGCGCTATGGCCTGGACCCGGCGTCCGGCGCGGCCCGCACCCTGATCCAGCCCATCGCCAAGGACATCCTGGTCGCCGACGCCGAAGGCCTGACCACCATAACCGACGCCTCGGGCCGCTATCTGATCGCCTCCAGCCAGGGCGATTCCACCTTCCCCGTCTGGCGCATCGACGGCGCCGCGCCGCAATACAAGGGCCGATTCAAGGTCGTCGACGGCGCGGTGGACGGCGTCACCGGCACGGACGGCCTGGCGGCCGCCAGCGGCCCGGCCGGCCCCTTCCCCGAAGGCGTCTTGGTGATCCAGGACGACCTCAACGAC
This sequence comes from Brevundimonas sp. UBA6550, assembly GCF_002434505.1. Classification (GTDB taxonomy): domain Bacteria; phylum Pseudomonadota; class Alphaproteobacteria; order Caulobacterales; family Caulobacteraceae; genus Brevundimonas. The sequence goes on along the minus strand of NZ_DJKE01000004.1, from coordinate 145,644 downwards.
GGCGGCGCCCAGAACTTCAAATATGTCGATTGGCGCGACGTGCGCACGACACTGGGGCTATAGATTCCGCTTCCCTCTCGGGCGAGGGTTCACCAAGATCGGCATTGCGTACGGCGGAGATCTGAGGCCGGAAATCGGTGGCGGGCCAGTGCGATGCGCCCGGCGATGGAGCGACCCATTACCGACGTCAAATTTCAGCCAGAGTGATCGGCCGCTGGTGTTCGTGCTCGCACAGGGCGTGGTCGCCAAGGACTTCGATGACGCGGCAGTCGCCCGCGCGCCCCTGACAGTTGGCCGCCACCATCCGCTGCAACTCAGTTCGTAGCGCCGCCAGACGAGCGATCTTCGCCTCCACGTCAGCGAGTTGTTCGGAGGCCAGAGCGTTCGCCTCCTCGCAAGGCCTGTCTGGGTCGTCCGCCAAAGCCAGCAGAGTGCGAATCGCCTGGACGGAGAAGCCGAGTTGGCGGGCGTGCCGGATGAAGGATAGCCGCCGAACCGAGGGCTCACCGTACAGACGCCGGTCGCTGTCCGTGCGGTCGGGTTCCGGCAGCAGGCCGATCTGCTCGTAGAACCGGATGGTGGGGACCTTCACCTCCGTGAGGCGGGCGAGCTTGCCTATGCTGAGGGCCGGACCGGGGATGGGCATTCTTCGAAAGTAACGCCTTGACCCTCTAATCGCTAGAGGAGTTAGCACGGACGTGAAGGAGATAATCGATGCCCACCGCCCTGTTCCTCTACTACCTGCTGTTCTTCGCTGCGGCGTTCGCCTGGCCTACGTGGCGCGTCTGGAAGCGGCATGGCGTCAATCCGCTCGTGCTGCCCCGTGACGACAGCGCCTACGGGCTGATCGGAGCCTGGTTCAAAGTCCTGATGCTGGCGCTGCTCGCCATGCTGGGCGGTCTGGCGTTCGGTGTCCCGGAGCGCCTGATCGCACCGCTCGACTGGCTAAGCTTGCAGCCTGTCAAGGTCGGCGGCTGGACAATATTGACGATATCGATGGTCTGGATCGTGGCGGCGCAGTTGCAGATGGGCAGGTCCTGGCGGATCGGGATCGACAGGCGTGAGCAGCCGCCGCTGGTGCAGGGGGGGCTGTTCCGGCTGTCTCGAAACCCAATCTTCCTGGGCATGCGCGCAAATCTGGTGGGCCTTTTCATGGTGCTGCCGAATGCGGTGACGTTTGCTGCGCTCCTGACTGGCGAAGTGCTGATGCAGGTGCAGGTTCGTCTGGAAGAACAGCATCTGAGCGCCGCGCTCGGCGACGCCTACAAGACCTATGCTCTGCGGGCACCTCGCTGGGCGTGACGCCGAAAACCCGAAGGGTCCGCTGACTAACCCGAGCAGATGATCGGAGTCTCCGCTGTCCGGCGCAGCGGCCGCCCGGCATCGAGAGTGCAATCACATGAGGCGCAATCCGGCTGAAGACCCGGGCCGCCCTCGGATCAAATCCGAGGGTGACGACCGGCTACTGATCCTCGTCGAACTTCCTGGCCACCAGGTCGGTCAGGGCCTCCATCGCCTCTTCGGCGTCCGGGCCTTCGGCGGAGACGTCGATGCTGCAGCCGATGCCGGCGCCCAGCATCAACAGGCCCATGATCGAGCGGGCGTCCACCGTCACCCCGTCGCGGGTGACGTGGATTTCGCTTTCGAAGCTGGAGGCCAGTTTGACGAACTTGGCCGAGGCGCGGGCGTGCAGGCCGCGCGTGTTGCAGATGTTCAGGGTCGCGGCGACGGTCATTTTTCGCCCGCCAGCACCCAGGACGCGACCGAGATATATTTGCGCCCGGCGTCCTGAGCATGGGCCACGCACGCCTCCAGCGTCTCGCGACTGCGCACGCTGGCCAGTTTGATCAGCATGGGCAGGTTCAGGCCGGCGATGACCTCGGCGTGGGTCTGCTCCATCACCGAAATGGCCAGGTTCGACGGCGTGCCGCCGAACATGTCGGTCAGCAGGATGACGCCGTCGCCGTCGTCCACGGCCGCCGCTGCGTCCACGATGTCGCGACGCCGACGCTCCATATCGTCTTCGGGGCCGATGCAGATGGCCGCGACCCCGCGCTGCGGGCCGACCACATGCTCCATCGCCGAAAGAAATTCTGACGCCAGCCCGCCATGGGTGACGATGACCAGACCGATCATGAGGACTTCACTCGCATCCCGCCCCGAACCGTCCCGAACGTTCCCCCGCCCGGCGAGGAGGCCGGACGCCGCCCTTTCCTGGACCGCAAGGGGGGTGTCATAGACCTGTCTTTCGGCGTTTCAAAGCGTCTCCAACGCCGCTGCGACCACATCGACGGCCGAGGCGGGGCGCGGGTCCAGCGTCAGGAGGGGCAGGTCCACCCCGCAGAACGCCCGCGATCGCGCCTCCGGCAGCCGTTCGACCGGCTCGTGCGTGCAGGCGACGGCCAGCCCCACTCTGACCAGCGGCCGTGTCGCGGCGGACACGATTCCCAGGCCGCGAACCTCGATCCGGCCCGCTATGGCGGCAGGCGCGCGGGCGTAGAGGGCGCCGTCCGACGCCCAGACATGGGTGTAGTCGTCGCTGACCAGCCGCCAGCCGCGCCCGATCAGCCGAAGGCCCAGGTCGCTCTTGCCCGCGCCCGATGCGCCCAGGATCATCACCCCGCGCCAGCCGCCCCCCTGGCGCACGGCGACCGTGGTGGCGTGGATGGGCGCGACGGGCGTCATGCCCGGCGGCCGACCGCCGGGAACAGGATTTCGAACCGGGCGCCGACGACCTGGCCGTCCTGCATCTGGTTCTCGGCGTGGACGCGGCCGCCGTGCGCCTCGACGATCTGGCGCACGATGGACAGGCCCAGCCCCGAGTTGGAGCCGAACTTCGCCCCCTGCGGCCGCGAGGTGTAGAAGCGTTCGAACACCGTCTCCAGGTTCTCGGGCGGGATGCCCGGCCCCTGGTCCTCGACCCGCACGCGCACCGGCAGGTCGTCGGCCGTCTCCTCCAGACTGACCCGGACCGCCCCGCCCGACGGGCTGAAGGAGCGTGCGTTGTCGATCAGATTGCGGAACACCTGGCCCAGCGGCCCGTCGCGGCCCATGACGCGCAGCGGCGTCTGGGGCGCCTGGAACAGCACCGGGATGTCGCCGGGCTTGGCCGTGGTGTCATAGACGCCCACGATGTCGGTCAGCAACTGGTTCAGCGTGATCGGGCGCGGCCGGTCGCGCGATAGCTCCGCATCCAGGCGCGAGGCGTTGGAGATGTCGGTGATCAGCCGGTCCAGACGCCGCACGTCCTGCTGCAACAGGGCCGTCAGCTTCTCGCGGTGGGCGTCGGTCTTGACCAGCGGCAGGGTCTCCAGCGCCGAGCGGATCGAGGTCAGGGGGTTCTTGATCTCGTGCGACACGTCGGCGGCGAACCGTTCGATGGCGTCCATGCGGGTGGACAGGGTGTCGGTCATGGATTCCAGCGACCGGGCCAGATCGCCGATCTCGTCCTTGCGATCCTCCAGATCGGGCAGGGAAATGGCCCGCGCCCGTTGCAGCTTGACCTGATCCGCCGCCGCCGACAGCCGCATGATCGGCCGGGCCACGAACAGATGCAGCAGCAGAGACGCCAAGAGATTGACCCCCAGGGCCACCAGGGCGAAGGGCACCAGAGCGCGGCGCTGGGCGCTCAGGATTTCGTCGACGTCGCCGGATTCGACCGTCAGCACCCCCAGCACCTGACGCACATGGCGCACGGGGATGGAGACGGACACCACCCGGTCGCCCGATTCGTTGCGGCGCAGCGTCGCCTGGGGCGCGCCCTCCAGCGCGGCGCTGACCTCGGCGGCCAGTTCGCTGTCGGCCCGCGCGATCCGGCGCTCGGACACCAGCTTGGCCGCCGCCCCGTCGTCGGTCGGCGATCCGGCCGAATGCGCGTCCGGCAGGGGCCGCCCGCCGATGGCCTCCGTCACCTGATAGCTGTCCACCAGCAACAGGCCGTTGATGTCGTACAGCCGCACGCGCTGCCCCGCCGGAATGAACCGATCGGTCAGCCACAGAGAGGCGCGGATGGGATCCAGCTCGGGCGTCGGCTCGCCGCGCGTAACGCCCTCCTCGCGCAGCACATTGGCCAGCAGTTCGGCCTGGACGGTCAGCGATTCCTGACGCGCCCCGACCAGCCCCTTGCTCCATTCGTTCAGCAGCAGGGCGCCGCCGAACAGGATCAAAAGGCTGAGCAGATTGAGCGCCAGGATGAAGCCGCCCAGCCGCGATCCGCCGAAGCGGAACAACGGCCGGCGCACGCGCTCCTCGTCGGGCTCGCGCCCGTCGGGTCGATCAGCTCTCGCGGTAGCGGTAGCCGACGCCATACAGGGTCTCGATCGCGTCGAACTCGTTGTCCACGGCGCGGAACTTCTTGCGCATCCGCTTCACATGGCTGTCGATGGTGCGGTCGTCGACATAGACCTGATCGTCGTAGGCAGCGTCCATCAGGTTGTCGCGGCTCTTCACGAAGCCGGGGCGCTGGGCCAGGGCCTGAAGCAGCAGGAACTCCGTCACCGTCAGCTTGACCGGCTTGCCGTCCCAGGTCGATTCGTGGCGCGCCGGGTCCATCGACAGCTTGCCGCGCTTGATCGCCCGGCCCGAGATCTCGGCGGCGGCTTCCGGCTCTCCGCCGTCGGCGCCGGTGCGGCGCAGCAGCGCCTTGACCCGTTCGATCAGCAGACGCTGGCTGAATGGTTTGTGGATATAGTCGTCGGCGCCCAGGTTGAAGCCCAGGATCTCGTCGATCTCCTCGTCCTTGGACGTCAGCATGATGACCGGAATCTGCGAGGTCTGGCGCAGGCGACGCAGCACCTCCATCCCGTCCATGCGCGGCATCTTCACGTCGAGGATGGCCAGGTCGGGCGGCGTGGATTCCAGCGCGGCGAGGCCGGAGGCCCCGTCGTGATAGGCGGTGATCTTGTGGCCATGGCTTTCCAGCGCCAGCGACACGGACGCCACGATGTTCTCGTCGTCGTCGACCAGGGTGATGTTCGCCAAGGGTGTCTTCTCCTGAACTTTGCGGTCCCGCGAGCAGGAACGCGCTTCAAGCGTAACCGTTCGATCACGGTCACATTAGGGCTATGACGCCCCGACCAGAAGGGAATTCGCTCGGAACGCCCTCGCGCAAGTCCTGGCCAAGATGGTTGGTTCCGCTCGCGATTTCAACGCACAGGCGCCCGCGACGCAGCCAGGGCCGCCCGCCGACGCGAAAACCTCGCCTTAAAGTCTTCGGGTCAAAGGATCGCCGCATGGCCGGTCCGATCCATTACGAAGTCTATGTCCGCAAGACCGCCCCGGCGGCCTGGACCCTGCTGATCGCCACCGAAAACCGCAAACAGGCCATCGAGGCGGCCGAGGACCAGTTGCGCGACCGATTCGCCGTCGCCTCGCGCGTCACCAAAGAGACGCTGGACCCCGAGACGATGGAGTTCGCCTCCGTCACCATACTGACGCTGGGCGCGCCCGAACCGCTCAGGAAGAAGGCGGCCGATGCGGCGCATCGCCCGGCCTGCTCCGGCCCGGCCGAACTCTATTCCCCCCACGCCCGCGCCCTGATCGGCCGGGTGCTGGAGGACTGGCTGCGGCGCGAGGGCGTCACCGCCTTCGAACTGCTGCACCGCCCCGACGTGGCCGAGCGGCTGGAGGCGGCGGGGATCGAGCTTCAGCACGCCATCCAGAAGGTCGCCGTTCCCGAAAGCCAGTCGACCGGCCAGGACGTCCACACCCTGGTCCGCCACTATCACAAGCTGACCGAACAGGCGATCGTGCGGCTGCGCAAGGCCGGGCGCGACGGCCTGTTCCCGACCCTTCGGGATCGCTCCATCGCCGACCTGGCCCATCGGTTCAGCGGCGCGCCGGACCGGGCCTTTCGCATGGGCGGGGTGGTCGCCGGCGCCCTCGCCGACCAGCAAGGCGCGCGGGCGCGTCTGTCGACCCTGATGGACCTGATGGACGCCGCCCCGGCGGACGGCCCGCCGCGCGCCCTGATCGTGGTGGCGGTCGAGCAGATCGTCGCCGAGATGCTGGCCCTGCGCCAGAACCTGCACGCGGTGCTGGGCCCGGCCCTGGACCAGGGCGCCAATCTGGCCGCCATCGTGCGGATGGTGGCGCCGGACGAGATGGACGGCCTGCTGAAGCTGGACCCGCGCCTGGACCTGATGATGCCGGCCATCGACGGACCGGCCGCGCGGCTGGGCGTGCATCTGGCCGCCGGGGAGTTTCCGCTTCTGGCGGCGGCTCTGGCCCGGATGGTGACGGGCGAACTGACCAGCCCGCGCCGCCTTCGCCCCAACGATCCGGTGGGCGAGATCGACATCCTGCGCCTCCTGGCCATGGCCCTGACGGCCTCGGCCGGGCGGCTGCTGACGCTGGAGGAGGTGCAGACCGCCTTCGTGGAGCGCTCCAAGAGCCTGGTCACGGCCGATTTCGTCGCCGCCTATGTCGCCGGCTGCCAGAGCGTGCTGGCCGAGGCCGAACACCTGACCCGGCTCTGCGAAAACGTGACTGGCGGAGCCAACAAGCGCGCGGCGGCCCGCTGGCTGGGCGCCTGCATCGGCTCGCTGCGCTTCGAGACCGAGATGCGCCAGGCCGCACCCGGCGGTCCCAGCCCGTCGCAGAAGCTGACCATACTGGCGCGGCTGCAACGGGCGGTGCGCGCCGCCCATCTGGGCGAACACGACCAGAAGCAGATCTCGGACGCCATCGGCGAGGTGGGCGCCCGTCTGGAGGCCGACGCCGGTCTGGTGGCCCAGATCGTGCGCGCGCCCGCCCCTGCGCCGAAAAAACTCGCCGCCCTGCTGAAACTGGCCGCCGGCGAGGCCGGCCCCCTGGGGCCGTCGGCCGAACGCGCCCGCGCCGAAGCCGTCCGCCTGCTCCGCGCCCCCGAAATCCGCACCGCCCTGTCCGCCGCCCCCGACACCGTCGCCGCCCTTCGCGGCCTGATGCAGGCGGCGGGTCTGGCGGCCTGAAGCGCGCGTTGGAAGGGGGAAGCTCCCGACGACTTCAGTCGAAGATGTCGAAGATGCTGTCGCGCTTCTTTTTCTTGTGGCGATAGTCGCCGTCGCGGTGGCGGTCGTCCCGGTATCGTTCGTCGCGATAGGGCGGGCTCTGGCCCCATGGCTGACCCTGAGGGGGCGGCGCATAGGCTTGCGGGGCGGGCGCGGGTATCGGCTGCACGGCGGCGGCGGCGCGACCCTCGTCGACGGCGGCGGACATCAGCTTTTCAAGCTCGCCGCGATCCAGCCAGACCCCGCGACAGGCGGGGCACATGTCGAACTGCACGCCGTTTCGCTCCAGCGTCTGCATGGCGGCGTCGTCATTGGGGCACATCAAAAGCGGCATTCGGGCTTCCCGTTCTGTCCAGAGTGGTCGGGCGGTCGACGCGACAGGCCAGGAGGGGAGAAAGCCCCGCCGCGTCGACGCACCCGTGCGGTCCGACATCGCGCCCGGCGGCCCGGCGAAAGGAAGGGGGAAAACGCCAGGTCGCGGTGACGCCAGAGGGGCCCGTTCCGCCTCCTGAAGCTAGGCGCCGCCCGTCCGCACCGCCATGCGTCGCGCGGCCGCAGGACGTTTCGTCGCCGCCCCATCCTATCGACCGAGACGATGACCCGTCTTTTCCAGGGGTTGCGGCGGACCAGCGACAATCCGCCTGTCACGGCGCCCGGTCCGGTTAGACTGCCGCCCCGGTCTTTGACATCGTCGCGCGCCAAGACAGCGCCGGCTCGATCCGCACATTTCAGACTATTCAGACTATTCAGACGGTGTTTTCGGCGCCCGTCCCGGCCCCGTCGCCGGAAAAGTGCACCGATTGCACCCTGAAAAAATCAGCAGACCTGCCCGGCCGCCCAGCCCGAGGACCAGGCCCACTGGAAATTATAGCCGCCCAGCCAGCCGGTCACATCGACCGCCTCGCCGATGAAATAGAGGCCCGGAACCGTCCGGGCCTGCATGGTCTGCTGGTCCAGGGCCGCCGTATCGACGCCGCCAAGCGTCACCTCTGCGGTGCGGTAACCCTCTGAGCCCACGGGTTTGACGCTCCAGCCGTTCACGGCCTGATCCAGCCGACGCAGCACCTTGTCCGACAGGTCGGCCAGATTGCCCGCCGCCCCTTCTCGTACGCACAGGGTCTCGGCCAGACGGCGGGGGATGATGTGGCTGAGCGCCGTGTGAATGGCCTGGCGGCCGTTCGCGGCCTTGGCCGCCTTCAGCTCGTCGAAGATGTTCCGCCCCGGCGCCATGGAGGCGACGATGGCCTCGCCCTCGCGCCAGTAGGAACTGATCTGAAGAATGGCCGGACCGCTGAGACCCCGATGGGTGAACAGCATGGCCTCGGTGAAGCTGGTCTTGCGCGCCTTTGCCTCGGCCTTGGTTTCCGGGGATGAGGCGACCACTGTGTCCACCGCCACGCCCGCCAGCGGGGTTAGCGTCTCCAGCAGACCCGCCTCGAAGGTCAGGGGGACAAGCGCGGGGCGGGTGTCGGTGACGCGGATGTCGAACTGGCGCGCCACCTCATAGGCCCAGCCGGTCGCGCCCATCTTGGGGATGGACTTGCCGCCCGTCGCCACGACCAGCGAAGCCGCCGTGGCCTGCGACCCATCCGACAGGCTGACGGTGAAGCCGGCGCCGCTGCGGGCCAGACGATCCACGCCGGTCTTCATTTTCAGGGTGACGCCCGCCGCCGCCATGTCATCGGTCAGCATACGGACGATCTGCCTGGCGCTGTCGTCGCAGAACAACTGGCCCAGCGTTTTCTCGTGCCAGGCGATCCCGGCCTTGTCGATGCGTTTGACGAAGTCGTGCTGGGTGTAGCGGCGCAGGGCCGAGGTGGCGAACCGGGGGTTCTCGCCCAGGAAATTCGCCGGTCCGCAGCCCAGATTGGTGAAGTTGCAGCGTCCGCCGCCCGAGATGCGGATCTTCTCGCCCGGCCGATCGGCATGATCGACGACCAGCACGCGGCGTCCGCGCCGCCCGGCCTCGATGGCGCACATCATGCCGGCCGCGCCCGCCCCCACGACGAGGACGTCGTAAGACGCCCTCGTCATTGGACGACCCCTGCGAACAGGGGCTTAGTAACGGTAGTGATCCGCCTTGAAGGGGCCTTCGACCGGCACATTGATATAGTCCGCCTGGTCCTTGGTCAGGGTCGTCAGCTTGGCGCCCAGCTTGGCCAGATGCAGGAAGGCGACCTTTTCGTCCAGATGCTTGGGCAGGGTGTAGACCTTGTTCTCGTACTTGTCGGCGTTGGTCCACAGTTCGATCTGGGCCAGGGTCTGGTTGGTGAAGGACGCCGACATCACGAAGCTGGGGTGGCCCGTGGCGTTGCCCAGGTTCACCAGACGGCCTTCCGACAGCAGGATGATCTTCTTGCCGTCCGGGAACTCGACGTGGTGGACCTGCGGCTTGATCTCGTCCCACTTGAAGTTCTTCAGGCCCGCGACCTGAATTTCCGAGTCGAAGTGGCCGATGTTGCAGACGATGGCGTTGTTCTTCATCCGGCGCATGTGCTCGACCGTGATGACGTCCTTGTTGCCGGTGGTCGTCACATAGATGTCGGCGCGGTCGGCGGCGTCGTCCAGGGTCTGGACCTCATAGCCTTCCATCGCGGCCTGAAGGGCGCAGATCGGGTCGATCTCGGTCACGATCACGCGGGCGCCGCCCTGGCGCAGCGAAGCGGCCGAGCCCTTGCCCACGTCGCCATAGCCGCAGACCACGGCGACCTTGCCCGACAGCATGACGTCGGTGCCGCGACGGATGGCGTCGACCAGCGATTCACGGCAGCCGTACAGGTTGTCGAACTTGGACTTGGTGACGCTGTCGTTGACGTTGATGGCGGGGAAGGGCAGCTCGCCCTTTTCAGCCATCTGGTACAGGCGGTGGACGCCGGTGGTCGTCTCTTCCGACACGCCGCCGATGGCGTCGCGGATGGCCGAATAGAAGCCGGGCTTCTCGGCGATGTAGCGCTTCATGACCGAGAAGAGGGCTTCTTCCTCTTCGTTCTGCGGATTGGCCAGGACCGAGATGTCCTTCTCGGCCTTGGGGCCCAGCACCGTCAGCAGGGTGGCGTCGCCGCCGTCGTCCAGGATCAGGTTCGGATAGCCGCCGTCAGCCCATTCGAAGATCTTGTGCGCATAGTCCCAGTATTCCTCCAGCGTCTCGCCCTTGGTGGCGAAGACAGGGGTGCCGTTGGCGGCGATGGCGGCGGCGGCGTGGTCCTGGGTCGAGAAGATGTTGCACGAGGCCCAGCGCACTTCGGCGCCCAGGGCTTCCAGCGTCTGGATCAGGACCGCCGTCTGGATGGTCATGTGCAGCGACCCGGCGATGCGGGCGCCCTTCAGCGGCTTGGCGGCGCCGAACTCGTCGCGCAGCGCCATCAGGCCCGGCATTTCGGTTTCGGCGATGGCGATTTCCTTATTGCCCCAGTCGGCCAGGGAAATGTCGCGGACGATGTAGTCGGTCATGGCTCGGGCTCCTGGCCTGTCGTGGGCCGAAAGAGGGATTTGGCGCCTCTTAGCCCGAGACCGGCGTCGGGGCAATGATCGTATAAAGATATCCTTATGCGATCCGCCGTACGACCGACGCCGCGTTAACGTCAGCCAAACCCACATTCGTTAAGGGGACATCGCCGCGACGGGGGCGTCCGGCCAGTATGAGTGGAGTTCCAACGCCATGTCCGACGTCGAGATTCAGCAGCGCACGACCTTCGCCGGTCTGACCCAGCCGTCCGCCGCCTATCGGGCCATGCAGAACATCCTGCGCGCCGCCGCGCCGGGCGCCTTGGACGCCTTCTACGACCGCATCCGCGCCACACCCGAGACGCGGCGCTTCTTCCACGACGACGCCCATATGGGCCGGGCCAAGTCCGCCCAGGTCGGACACTGGGACGCCATCATCGCAGGCCGCATCGACGACGACTACGCCCGGGCCGTCGCGATCATCGGCCGCACCCACGCCCGCATCGGACTGGAGCCGCGCTGGTACATCGGCGGCTACGGCGTGCTGCTGGGCGAACTGATCAAAGCGGTGGCGATGCGGCCGCGCAAACCCTTCGCCGGCGCAGCCCACGACCGTCAGACGGGCGAGGCCCTGGCCGAACTGAACCAGCGCGCCCTGCTGGACATGGACCTTGCCATCTCCACCTATCTGGACGCGCTGGAGGCCGAGCGCGACCAGGTCGCCGCCGCAAAGGCCGAGGCCGAGGCGCGCCAGAGCCAGGTGGTCGCCGCCCTGGGTCAGGCCCTGAAGACGCTGGCCCAGGGCGATCTCGGCGTGTCGATCCGGGCAGAATTCCCACGCGAATACGAGACCTTGAAAGACGACTTCAACGCCGCCGCCGCCGGCCTGCGCCTCGCCTTCGGCGCCGTCGCCGACAGCGCGGAGGCGGTCCGCACCGGTTCGGGCGAACTGGCCATCGCGTCGGACGACCTGGCCGTGCGCACCGAACGCCAGGCCGCCGGACTGGAGCGCACCGCCGCCACCACCGAGGAGATCGCCGCCGGGGTCGAACAGGCCGCCGCGGCCGCTCAGAACACCGCCCAGGCCGTCGTCGCCGTCCGCCGGGACGTCGAACACGGCGGGTCGGTGGTAGACGAGACCACCCAGGCCATGACGGCCATCCGCGACTCCTCGCACGAGATCGCCCGCTTCACCTCCCTGATCGACGAGATCGCCTTCCAGACCAACCTGCTGGCCCTGAACGCCGGGGTCGAGGCGGCCCGGGCGGGCGACGCCGGTCGCGGCTTCGCGGTCGTCGCCGCCGAGGTCCGCGCCCTGGCCCAGCGTTCGGCCGAGGCGTCGGGCGAGATCCGCACCCTGATCGCCACCTCCGCCGCCCAGGTGGCGCGCGGGGTCGAACTGGTCGAACGGGCCGGCGAGGCGCTGCACAGCATCGGTCAGCGGGTCGCGGCGGTCGACGACCTGGCCGGCGGCATGGCTTCAGCTTCACGCCATCAGGCGGATCGTCTGGCCGAGGTGCGCCAGGCCCTGGGACAGTTGGACGAGATCACCCAGCAGAACGCGGCCATGACCGAACAGGCCACCGCCGCCAGCCGCCAGCTGGCCAACGAGGCCGAGACCCTGGCCCGCCAGATCGCCGGCTTCCGCTTCGACGAGACCGCCGCGCCCGAAGGCCCCCAGGCGCGTCGCGCGGCCTAGCGACAGCTTTCCTGGAACGGTCGGCGAATGCTAGGCGTTGGGGCATGGCCGATGATCTGTCCCGCCCGCTTCCCGCCCGCCTCGACGCGGCGCAACCCCGCCACGACTGGACGCTGGAGGAGGTCGAGGCGCTGTTCGCCCGTCCGTTCATGGAGCTGGTGTTCGACGCCGCCACGGTTCACCGCCGCTGGTTCGACCCCAGCCAGGTCCAGAAGTCGCAACTGCTGTCCATCAAGACCGGCGGCTGCGCGGAGAACTGCGGCTACTGCTCGCAATCGGCCAGCTTCAAGACCGGGCTGAAGGCCGAAAAGCTGATGGAGCCGAGCGCCGTCATCGCCGAGGCCCTGGCCGCCAAGGCCGGGGGCGCCAGCGGCTTCTGCATGGGCGCGGCCTGGCGCGAGCTGAAGGATCGCGACACGCCCAAACTGGCGGCGATGATCGGGGGCGTGAAGGCCCTGGGGCTGGAAACCTGCGCCACACTGGGGATGCTGACCGCCGACCAGGCGCGCCAGCTCAAGGACGCCGGCCTCGACTACTATAACCACAACCTCGACACCGGCCCCGACTACTATGCCGAGGTCGTCACCACCCGCAGCTATCGGGACCGGCTGGACACGCTGGAGCACGTTCGCGACGCGGGGATGAGCACCTGCTGCGGCGGCATCGTCGGCATGGGCGAGGTGCGGCGGGATCGCGCCGGCCTGCTGCACGCCCTGGCGACCCTGCCGGTCCATCCCGACAGCCTGCCGGTCAACGCCCTGGTCCCCGTCACGGGAACACCGCTGGGCGAACGCATCCTGAAGACCGGCGAGATCGACCCCATCGAGTTCGTCCGCACCGTCGCCGTCGCCCGCCTGGTCTGCCCCAAGGCGATGGTGCGCCTGTCGGCCGGGCGCGAGACCATGAGCCCGGAGATGCAGGCCCTGTGCTTCCTGGCGGGCGCCAACTCCATCTTCGTCGGCGGCAAGCTGCTGACCACCCCCAATCCCGAACAGGACGAGGACGCCCGCCTGTTCGCCCTTCTGGACCTGTCGCCCATGCCGGTCGGCGCAACGGCGGGTTAAAGGATTCCGGCTACGACTTGCGGCATGGAACGCCGCGCCCTTCTCGGACTGGCCGTCGCCGCGACGGCGGCCGCCACCACCGCCCCCGCCGCCCGCGCCTCTTCGAGCGGGGGCGCGGCCTCGCCCGACACCTATTTCCGCCTGCCGATCATCACCGCCTCGATCATTCACGGCGACGGGCGACGCGGGGTCCTGACCATCGAGACCGGGGTGGACGTGCCCGACGCCGCGCTGCGCACCCGCGCCCAGCAGTCGGCCCCGCGCCTGCGCGCCGCCTACAACACTGTGGCCCAGCGGTTCGGCGCGGGCCTTCGCCCCGGCGCCGTGCCCGACATCGACCGTCTGGCCGCCGATCTCCAGACCGCCACCAACGCCACCCTGGGCCGCCCCGGCGCCCGCGTGCTGCTGGGCACGGTGATGGCCGTCTGAGACCGGGCCGGCCCTAAGACCAATCGACGTTCAACTCTAAATCGTCATTCCGGGGCGTCCGAAGGACGAACCCGGAACCCAGGGGGCGCGCATCCGGCGTCGGATGCGTTCAGCAGCGCGACAGCAGCCCTGGGTTCCGGGTTCTTCGCTTCGCTCAGCCCCGGAATGACGATCTGATAATTCGACCGACTGAATGTCGATTGAACCTAGAGGAACGAATAGGGATCCACGTCTACGGTCAGCCGCACCGAGCCCGGAATCTTCACCCGCTGCAGCCAGGCCCGCAGGAAGGCCTGGATGTTCACGTCGCGGTCGGCCCGCACCAGCAACCGCTTGCGCCGACGCCCCCGCACCAGGGCCAGCGGTGCATCGGCGGGACCATAGACCTCCAGCCGTTCGGCGTTGGGAATGGCCTGGGCCAGGTCGTTCGCCGTCTTCTCCACGGCGGCCGCATTCTCGCTGGACAGGATGATCGCCGCCAGCCGGCCGTAGGGCGGCAGGGACGCCGCCTCGCGCTCGGCCATCTCCGCCTCCACGAAGGCGTCGCGGTCGCCGGCCGCCAGGGCCATCAGCACCGGATGCTCGGGGGTCCAGGTCTGCAAGACGGCGCGCCCCGGCCGATCCGCCCGCCCCGCCCGACCCGTCGCCTGAGCCAGCAGTTGATAGGTCCGTTCGGCCGCGCGCAGGTCGCCGCCGCGTAGCCCCAGGTCCGCGTCCACCACCCCGACCAGCGTCAGGCGCGGGAAGTTGTGACCCTTGGCCGCGGCCTGCGTCGCCACCAGAATGTCGATCTCCCCGTCCGTCATGCGCTGGATCAGGGCGCGGGCCGACCGGGCGTCGGGCGCGGTGTCGGAGCTGAACACCGCCGTTCGCGCCTCGGGGAACAGTTGGCGCACCTCTTCCTCGACCCGTTCGACGCCGGGGCCGACCGAGACCAGCGAATCCTCGGCTCCGCACGACGGGCACAGCTTGGGCCGCGCCATGGAGAAGCCGGTCAGGTGACAGACCAGCCGCCCGGTATAGCGATGCTCGACCAGCCAGCTGTCGGTGTCCGGCGCCGTCAGCCGATGTCCGCAGGCGCGGCACAGGACGACGGGCGCATAGCCGCGCCGGTTCAGGAACAGCAGGGTCTGCTCGCCCCGCAGCAGGGTCTCGCCGATGGCCAGCCTCAGCGGCTGCGACAGCCAGGTCTGCAGGTCGGGTGTGTTCTGTCTCAGGTCCAGCAGGGCGATGTCGGGCAGGACCGCCGTCCCGTGCCGCGCGCCCAGCTTCAGCCAGTTGTAACGCCCGCTCTGCGCATTCCACAGCGTCTCCAGCGACGGCGTCGCCGAGGCCAGGACCACCGCCGCCCCCTCGATCCGCGCCCGCGCCACCGCAAGGTCGCGGCCGTGATAGACCAGGCCTTCCTCCTGTTTGAACGAGCCGTCGTGCTCCTCGTCCACCACGATCAGGCGCAGATTAACGAAGGGCAGAAAGAGGGCCGACCGCGCCCCGACCACGATGTTGCAGCGCCCGGCGACCACCGCCTCCCACACCTGACGACGGCGCGGCGGGGCGACGCCGGAATGCCATTCGGCTGGACCTGCGCCGAACCGGGCCGTGATCCGCTCGATCAGGGCCTGGGTCAGGGCGATCTCGGGCAGCAGGATCAGGATCTGCGCCGCCGGATCGGCGCGCAGCACCCGCGCGATGGCCTCCAGATAGGCCTCGGTCTTGCCCGACCCCGTCACCCCGTCCAGCAGGAAGGGCCGAAAGCCGCCGCCCGTCACGCCGTCGGCCAGGGCCGCCGCCGCCGCCGCCTGGTCGCCGTTCAGCGAGGCGGGCGCATGGTCGGGGTCGGGCCGGTCGAACGCCGCCTCGGCCGCGATCTCGATGATCTCCAGCACGCCTTCGTCGATCAGGCCCTTGACCACGCCGGACGAGACCCCCGCCGCCCGGGCCAAGTCGGCCGCCGTCATCGCTCGATCGCCCAGCGCCTCCAGCACGCCCGTCCGCGCCGGCGTCGCCCGCGCCGGGGTTCGGTCCCCCACCCGCCGCACCCGGCGTTCCGGCCGGGGACGCGGCGCGCGCAGCCCCTTCAGCGCCGTCGCCGCCATCTCGCCCGGCGGCGACAGGGTCCAGCGCCCGGCCCATTCGACGAAATCCATCACGCCCGCCGGCAGGGCCGGGTCGTCCAGCCGACTGTCCACCGCCTTCAGCCGCCGGTTCGAGCCCGTGGTCTCGAACACGTCGGACACCACGCCCCGCATCAGGCGTGGCCCCAGCGGCACGGCGACCTGATCGCCGCGCGCCAGCGTCAGCGCCTCAGGCACCTCGTAGTCGAAGGCTTCCGGCACCGGCAGGGGAATGAGGACCGAGGCGACTTTCATAAATCCTCCCCCGCAACGCGGGGGAGGGGGACTGCGCGCAGCGTGGTGGAGGGGGCTGACGCCGCATTGACGGCGGCCAGCATGAACCGAGCCGAAGCGGCGAAGAGCCGAACTCGGTTCCGCCCCCTCCACCGCTTCGCGGTCCCCCTCCCCCGCGTTGCGGGGGAGGATCGACGCGGCGCTTTTGCAACGCTAAAAGCCCTGCCCATGAAACTCTTTCTCGATACCGCCGACGTCGCCGTCATCAAGGACATGGTCCCCACCGGAATGGTGGACGGCGTCACCACCAATCCGTCGCTGATCGCCAAGTCGGGTCGGAACATCGCCGAGGTCATCGCCGAAATCTGCGCCCTGGTCGAGGGGCCGATTTCCGCCGAGGCCGTCTCGCTGGATTTCGAGACCATGGTCAAGGAGGGCGACAAGCTGGCCGCCATCGCCCCGAACGTGGTGGTTAAACTGCCCCTGACCTGGGATGGTCTGCGCGCCTGCCGCGTCTTCTCCGACAAGGGGATCAAGACCAACGTCACCCTGTGCTTCTCGGCCGCCCAGGCCCTGCTGGCCGCCAAGGCCGGCGCGACCTTCGTCTCGCCCTTCGTCGGCCGGCTGGAAGACAACGGCGCCGACGGCATCGGCCTGCTGGAGGAAATCCGCGTCCTGTACGACGTCCATGGTTTCGAGACCCAGATCCTGGCTGCCAGCCTGCGGAATGTCGGCCATGTGGCCGCCGCCGCCGTCGCCGGATCGGACGCCGCCACCTTCGGCGCCGACACCTTCAAGGCGCTGGTGAACCACCCGTTAACCGACAAGGGTCTTGATGCCTTCGTGGCGGACTGGGCCAAGACGGGTCAGTCGATTCTGTAGCATTTCACGTCCCGGAGAGGTCTGTTTGAGCGGCTCATTGGACCTTTTCGAAACGTCTGAAACGGACGCAACGCCCCACATCGGCGACGGTCTGCATTGGCCCGAGGTGCGCGGCTGGCTGCAGACCCATGCCCAGACCCTTCTGGACGACCGCTCCCTGCTGGAAGAGATCGGCCTGCGTCCGCACGGGCGCAATGTTGTGGACTTCGGCGCCGCCGCCCTGACCCGTCTGGAGGCCGTCGCCGAGCGCGAGGCCGGCGCCCGGCGCGAGGTCGAGATGGTCGCCCGCGCCAACTTCGCCGCCCAGACACAGACCCACGTCGCCACCCTGGACCTGATGGAGGCGCGCAATCACTCCGACCTGGCGCGGCGTCTGGACGGGGCGGCGCAAGGGAGGTTCGGCCTGGCGGGCGCCGCCATCGCCCTGGAAAAGCCCGGCGGCGTGCCCTTCGGCTGGCGCGCGCTGGAAGAAGGCGACGTCGACAATCTGCTGGGCGAGCACGGTCTGACCTGGCTGGGGCCGATGATCACCGGGCTGAACTTTTTCGGCGCGGCCGAGGACGAGGTGAAGTCCATCGCCCTGGTCCGCATGGCTCCGCACCTGACGCCCGGCGGCCCGCCGCGTCCCTGCCTGTGCGCCTTCGGCTCGCCCGAGCCCGAAGGCTTCACCCCCAATATGGGCTGCGAACTGGCCGCCTTCCTGGCGCGAGTCGTGGAGCGGATGGCCGAGCGATGGCCCATCCTGAACTGACCGCTCCCGACGCCCTGCGCGCCTGGCTGGATCATCTGGCGCATGAGCGGCGGCTGTCGCCCCGCACCCTGGAAGCCTATGGCCACATCGGCCGGCTGTATGTCGCCTTTCTGGAGCGCCATCGCGGCGAGGCGTTGTCTCTGGCCGACCTGGGAACCATCACCGCCGCCGAGGTCCGCGCCCATATGGCCGAGCGGCGCAGCGGCGATCACCCGCTGGCCGCCCGTTCGCTGAGCCAGACCCTGTCGGCCGTTCGCGGCTTCCACGCCTTCCTCGACCGGCGACTGGACACGCCGGCGCCGCAGCTGGCCCTGGTGCGTGGACCCAAGGCCAAGCCCAGCCTGCCCCGCCCGGTCACGGAAGATCAGGCGCGCGGTCTGCTGGCCGAACCCGACGCCGATCCCGACGCCGAACCGTGGGAGGCGGCCCGCGACCGCGCCGTGCTGACCCTGCTCTACGGCTGCGGCCTGCGGATATCGGAGGGGCTGTCGCTGACACGCGCCGATGCGCCGCTGGGCGAGACGCTGCGGATCGTCGGCAAGGGGTCCAAGACGCGGATCGTTCCAGTCCTGCCCGCCGTGCGTCAGGCGGTGGACGCCTATCTGGCGCTCCAGCCCTTCCCGCTCCAGCCCGCCGACGCCCTGTTTCGCGCCCGGCGCGGCGGGCCCTTGAGCCCCCGCCACGTCCAGGCCTCGGTCCAGCGATTGCGCGGTCGGCTGGGCCTGCCCGAGCGCACCACGCCCCATGCCCTGCGCCACAGTTTCGCGACCCATCTGCTGGGCGCCGGCGCCGACCTGCGCTCGATTCAGGAACTGCTGGGCCACGCCAGCCTGTCCACGACCCAGAAATACACCGGCGTCGACGCGGATAGACTTTTGAACGCCTATGCGGCCGCCCACCCCCGCGCCTAGAAGGGTCGGATGAGCATCGACATCCTGGTGATCGGCCTGCCCGCCCTGGCCGACGACATGCTGAACCGACAGGCGCCCGAGCGGGGCTGGACCCTGCATCGTCCGGGCCCGGACGGTCTGCCTGCGCCCGAGGTCGCGGGCCGGATCGTCGGCGTCGCCGCCTCAGGCGCCGCGACCGTGGACGCCCGACTGATCGACGCCCTGCCGGCGCTGAAGATCATCGCCGTCCACGCCGTCGGCTATGATCTGACCGACGTCGCCCACGCCCGGTCGCGCGGCGTGGTCGTCACCCATACGCCCGACGTGCTGAACGACGATGTGGCGGACCTGGCCCTGCTGCTGACGCTGGCGACGCTGCGCCGACTGCCCGTCATGGACGCCTATGTCCGCACCGGGCGCTGGGCGTCCGAGGGGCCGCCGCCCTTGTCGCGCCGCGCATCCGGCCTGAAATACGGGCTGCTGGGCCTGGGCCGCATCGGCCGGGCCATCGCCGAACGACTGGCGCCGCTGGCCGGAGAGATCGCCTATCACACCCGCCGCCCCGTCGCCGACGCGCCCTGGCGACACGTGCCGAATCTGGTCGACCTGGCTGCCCAGGTCGATGTGCTGATCGTCATCGTACCCGGCGGCGCATCGACGCGCGGCCTGGTCTCCGCCGAAGTGCTTACGGCGCTTGGCCCAAACGGGGTGCTGATCAATGTGGCGCGCGGCGAGGTGGTGGATCAGGACGCCCTGGTCGCCGCCCTGACGTCGGGCCGGCTGGGCGGCGCGGGCCTGGACGTCTTCGCCGACGAGCCGAACGCGCCCCAGGCCCTGATCGACAGCGACCGCTGCGTCCTGACGCCCCACGTCGCCTCGGCCACCGTTGAGACGCGCCAGGCCATGGCCGCGCTGATGATCGCCAATCTGGAAGCCGTCCTGTCGGGCCGCCCGCCGGTCAGTGCGGTTCCCGATTGATCAGCGCGGGCGCGGCGCGAAGGGTCGGGGCGCAGCAGGCGCTGCGTCCGGCCGAAGCAGATTGCGCCCCAGCGCCAGGCCCTGGCCCGGCACGTCGTAGCTGATCGGCTTGGGGCAGTTGTTCCAGTCGCGCAGATCGAACAGCAGATACCGCCGCGCCTGCCCCGCGTCGCGCGAGCGGTCCAGAAGCGCGCCGGGCCGATCCGTCGTCCCGGCGCCTGACCCCGCCTCCAGCAGCAGGGGGTCGCAGCCGACGGCCGTCCGGTTCACGACCGGCGCCGGCCGAACCATCGCCGGATCGACCACCGGCACGGAATGGGCGATGGCCGCGCCATCGACGATGATCCGCATCAACAAGGGCAGCATCGCAAACCTCCAGCCTGAGCCGAAAGGCTACACCCGCAACCGCCGATTGCCTAGATCGCCCTGATCGCCCCGCCGTCCAGCCGGATCAGCGAGCCGGTGATATAGGCCGCCAATGGGCTGGCCAGGAAGGCGGCGGTCGCGCCGAACTCCTCGGGCGCGCCGATGCGGCCGACGGGGATGGATTTGACGGACTCCGCACGCGCCTGCTGGGGCGTCACGCCCGTCCGTTCGGCCGTCGCCTGGTCCAGCCGGGCGATACGCGGCGTGTCGATCCGGCCCGGCAACAGGGTGTTGACGGTCACGCCGTCCGGCCCGACCTCGCCCGCCAGGGTCTTGGCCCAGGCGGCGACCGAGGCTCTCAATGTATTGGACACCCCCAGCGCGGCCGATGGTTCGACCACGGTGATGGAGGCGACGTTCAGGATGCGCCCCCAACTCGCCGCCCGCATGGCCGGCAGCACCCGATCCGTCAGACGAAAGATCGACAGCACCATGGATTCGAAATGGTCGCGCCAGAGGGCCGGCTCCAGCCCCGCGACGCCGGACGGCGGCGGCCCGCCGGTGTTGTTCAGCAGGATCTCGACCGAGCCGCCCAGCAGCATCTCGGCCTGGTCGACGGCCTTCAGCAGGCCCGCATGATCGCCCAGGTCCGCCGTGACGAAGCCCGCCCGCCCCGGCCCCATGGCGTTCAACGCCTCCGCCGCCTCGGCCAAGGCGGCGCCGTCGCGCGACAGCAGGACGACATGGACGCCCTCGGCCGCCAGGGCCGTCGCCACCGCCCGCCCCAGACCCGACGAGCCGCCGCAGATCAGGGCGCGCTTTCCTTGAAGTTTCAGGTCCATGGTCGTCTCCCACGCCGCAGTCGGCGCACGCGATATCGGACGCGCGGCCCGGCGATGCAAACGCGGCGTTAACCGATGCGGCGCAACCCTTCCCTCTCGCGGCCCCGAAGGCCGCCGGGACAGGCCGGGGAGGGCTCAAGCCCATGTCGACCAAGATGACGTCCAGCACCCGCCGCCACAGCGACCATTTCGAGCCGCAGGACACGGACCCGCAGGAACAGCGGCGCCTGCGCGGCCAGCTGGAGCAGATCGACTACGCCGCCTACATCGCCAACAGGGAGGTGATCGGTCAGGCCCTGACCGGCGTCGACGCCGCGTCCCTGCAGAAGCTGGCGGTCATGACCGCCACGGCCCGCGCCAAATGGGTGGCGGAATCGCTGCGCCTGGCCCACTCCGGCTCGGCCGTCACCCCCGACCAGATCGCCCGCCTGACCTCGGCCCGCACCGCCTACGACGAACTCGCCGAAGCCTACGAAGCGCTGCGCCGCATCATCGAACGGGGCTATATCGCGTTGAGGTGAAGCGCCGTCAGGAACTCGCAGCCGTGATCGCCGTTTGCGGCGTCATGACGTTTCGCCGAACCCTTCTTCCTCTCCTGCTCGTCGGCGCCGCCCTGGCCCTGGGGGCCTGCGCCACCCTGCAACGCGGGCCGGTCGGCAACACGGCGGTTCCGCAACCGGCCAAACCCGTCGATCTCCAGCGCTACGCCGGGCTCTGGTATGAGGTTGGACGTTACGAAAACGGCTTCGAACGCGGCTGTGAAGGCGTCACCGCCCAGTATGCCGTGCGTGAAGACGGACGGGTCGGCGTGCTGAACACCTGTCGACAAGGGGGTGTTTCCGGTCCGCAGAAGACTTCCGAAGGCAAGGCCAAGATCGTTCCGGGCAGCCAGAACGCCAAGCTGAAGGTCTCCTTCTTCGGCCCCTTCTACGTCGGGGATTACTGGGTTCTGGATCACGCGGACGACTATTCCTGGTCCATCGTGGGCGAACCGTCCGGTCGTTATCTGTGGCTGCTCAGCCGCTCGGCCCGTCCCTCGGACGCGACGCGCGACGTCATCATGAACCGCACACGGGCGTTGGGATACGATCTGAATCTGGTCAGACCGACCCAGCATTGATGCGGCGCGGACGCCTGAACCCTCCTCTATATTCCTCTGACCTCAAGGATTTCCCATGCGCAATTCCGCCATCGCAGCTCTGGCTGCCGCACCCGCCATGTTCCTGTCCGCCGGCGCTGCATCGGCCGAAACCATCTCGACCCATATTCTGGACCTGGCGCGCGGCGTCGGCGGACGCGATGTGCCGGTCACTCTGGCGATCAAGGATGAGAACGGCGGCTGGCGACAACTGGCCGCCGCGCGCACGGACGAAAACGGCCGCGTGCGCTCGTTCGGCGATCAGATCACCACCCGCGCCGCCACCTACAAGCTGACGTTCGACATGTCCCAGTACGGCGAGGCCGGCGCCCAGCCCTTCTTCCCCGAAATCGACGTCGTGTTCCAGGTCCGCGACCCCAGCGTCCACTACCACGTGCCGGTCGTCGTCAGCCCCTACGGCTACAGCACCTATCGCGGCAACTGAGCCGCCCGCGCCGCCATCACACGATTAGAACAGAAAGCCTGGTGGAGCCGAGGGGAGTCGAACCCCTGACCTCGTCATTGCGAACGACGCGCTCTACCAA
Organism: Brevundimonas sp. UBA6550; assembly: GCF_002434505.1. Lineage (GTDB taxonomy): Bacteria > Pseudomonadota > Alphaproteobacteria > Caulobacterales > Caulobacteraceae > Brevundimonas. The sequence goes on along the minus strand of NZ_DJKE01000004.1, from coordinate 123,279 downwards.
CTGAGCTACGGCCCCGTTCCGGCGCTGGATCGGGTTTCACAGGCGAGGCGGACATAGAAGGCGCGCGGGCGTGGTGTCAACGGGGTTGTGCGCGCAATCGGCGCAGGCGCGACACGGCCGTTGTCGGGCGGGGGGCGAACCGCTAGAAGCGCCGTTCGGCTATAGAGGCAGGGTTCATGGGCTACGCGATCGTCTGGTTGATCAACACCATCATCAGTCTGATGATCTGGTTCATCATCGCCCAGGCCATACTGAGCTGGCTGGTGGCGTTCGACGTCGTCAACTATCGCAACCGCTTCGTCTATTCGGTGGGGACCTTTCTGGATCGGGTCACCGCGCCGCTGCTGGAGCCGTTTCACCGCATCATTCCGAACCTGGGCGGCATCGACATCTCGCCCATCGTGGTGATCCTGCTGCTGCAGTTCATGGGCGTGCTGTTCAACCGCACGGCGGCGCCGGCCCTGATCCAGCTGTTGGGCTGAGGCGACACGGCCGGCGGGAATCTGGCTCGCAGGCGCCGATCCTCTCTTGCGCCGCGCGCCGTCCTTCCTAAGGTGCCCGCCCGACCACTTTCGACCACGGTTCATGAGCACGATTTCCACAGTCGCCATTCTGGGCGCCGGACAGATGGGCGCAGGCATCGCCCAGGCCGTCGCGCTGGGAGGCTATTCGGTGCGGCTGTACGACGTCGTCGCCGACCGCCTGCCGATGGCTCAGGGCGAGATCGCCGCCAGCCTGGCGCGACAGGCCGGGCGCGGCCTGATGGACCAGGCGGCCGCCGACGCCGCCCTGGCCCGCATCACGCCGGCGGCCGGGATCGCCGAGGCGGTGGCGGACGCCGATCTGGTGATCGAGGCCACGCTTGAAGACGAGGCGGTCAAGAAGGCCGTCTACGCCGCGGTCGTGCCGCACCTGGGGCCGCAGACGCTGATCGCGTCCAACACCTCGTCCATTTCCATCACCCGGCTGGCGTCGGCCACGGACCGGCCGGACCGGTTCGTGGGCCTGCACTTCATGAAGCCGGCGCCGATCATGAAACTGGTCGAGATCGTGCGCGGCATCGCCACATCGGCCGAGACCCATTCCGCCGCCGTCGCCTTCGCCGAGAGCCTGGGCAAGACCACCACGGACGCCGAGGATTTCCCGGCCTTCATCGTCAACCGCATCCTGGTGCCGATGATGAACGAGGCGATCTTCGCCCTGTACGAAGGGGTCGGCAACGTCGCCTCCATCGACAAGGCGCTGCGCCTTGGGGCCAACCATCCGATGGGGCCGCTGGAGCTGGCGGACTTCATGGGGCTGGACGTCGTGCTGGCCATCATGAACGTGCTGTACGACGGCCTGGCCGACAGCAAATACCGCCCATGCCCGCTGCTGGTGAAATATGTCGAGGCGGGCTGGCTGGGCAGGAAGAGCGGGCGCGGCTTCTACGACTATTCCGGCCCCACGCCGGCGCCGACGCGATGAGCCGGTTCGAGACCTATTCCGACCTGCCCGGTCAGGCGACCATCGCGGCGCGCCCGGCGCCGCTGTACCCCGTTCTGGCCTGTCTGGCGGGCGCGGCCTGGCCGCCGCTGTGGCTGACGCTGCTGGTCTGGCGGCCGCATGCGGTCATGCCGGGGCGCGACATGGACTGGCGGCTGGTGGTGCTGCTGATCGGGCTGATCGCGGTTCCGCTGGCGCTTTATCGCATCCTGAACGAGCGGCGACGGGACGAGCGCCCGGGCACGCGGCTGGGGGTGGTCTGGCGCTTCATGCTGTACGGCGGCATGGCGGCGGCCCTGGTGCAGATCGTCGTCGCCCTGGGCATGAGCGTGATGGGCTGGTTCGAAGCCGCCGACGTCATGCAGGCGCTGGGGGCCACGGAGACGACGCTGCTGATCTTCGGCGTCGGCGGCCTGCCCATCGCCATGGTGGTGGGCGTCAGCTACGCCCTGTGGGCCGGCCTGTGCGCCGCCTTCATCGCCTTCGAAGCCAAGCCGGCCGTCAAGGATCGCCTGGGGCTGATGCCCAGGGGTTAGACCGCGCGTCGGGGATTGACGCCGACGCCCCGGATGCGGAACTCTGGCCCCATCGAGGATCCGGGGCCTTCAGGATGCCGCAGTCAGACACGCCCCCGGCGCCCGCCGTCGAGCGCATCGCCACCCTGGATCTGGTGCGCGGCCTGGCGGTGCTGGGCATATTGGCCGTCAATGCGGGCGGGTTCGCCGCGACCCTGTCGGCCTATGGCAGTCCGGGGCTGTGGCCCTTTCCCGATACGGGGGCGTCGGCGGCGGCCCAGTGGGTCGTGGACGCCCTGTTCCACCAGAAATTCATCTCCCTGTTCTCGATGCTGTTCGGGGCCTCGCTGTTTCTGGTCGGGGGCGAGCGGGCGGATGTTCAGCGCGGGCGGCGCGTTCGGCGTCGGCTGGCCTGGCTGACGGTCATCGCCCTGATCCATGGACTGGCGATCTGGTGGGGCGACGTGCTGCTGCTCTACGCCTGGTCGGGTCTGTTCGTGATGCTGGCGCGGTCGTGGCGGCCGGTCGTGCTGTTCCGGGTCGGGCTGGTGCTGTTCGGGCTGTTCTCGCTGGTTCAGATCGTGGGGCCGCTGAGCCTGTATTTCGCGCCGGCCGACGTGCAGGCCCGCGTCGCCGCCGAACTGACCCCCACCGCCGCCCAGATCGCCCAGGTTAAGACCGACATCGCCGAGGCGGCCGGGTCGCTGGCCGGCGCCTATCGCCAGAACTTCAGCGCCTGGGTGGAGCTGCAGCTGTCCAGCCTGATGGTCTTCGTCTTCCCGACCGTCGGGCTGATGATGATCGGCCTGGGCCTGTTCAAGACCGGGTTTCTGAGCGGAGCGTTGTCCGTCCGCCTGTATCGCGGCGTTGTGGCGGCGGGTGCCGTGGCCCTGGCGTTCGTCGGCGGCCTGACCTGGCTCGACGACATGGCCCATGCCCGGATGATGTGGACCGCCGGGGTCGAGGGGCTGCTCAATCCGCTGATCGGCCTGGGCTACGCCTCCGTCCTGATCCTGATGTGGAAGGCGGGCCGCGCCGGCGCGCTGAGGCCGCTGGCGGCGGCGGGGCGGATGGCGCTGAGCAACTATCTAGCCCAGTCGATCCTGATGACCAGCCTGTTCTGGGGCGGGCGGGGGCTGGGGCTGATGGGCCAGGTGGATCGGCCGATGCTGTGGGTCGTCGTGATCGGGGTGTGGACGCTGCAGCTGATCTGGTCGCCGCTGTGGCTGTCGCGCTTCGCCATGGGGCCGGCCGAATGGGTGTGGCGCTGTCTGACCTATGGTCGGCGGCTGCCGATGCGAAAACCGGCCTGACGATGCTTTTATCGCAGGCGCGAACCGACTAACTGAAGGGCATGGCCGCCCCGGACACCCCCGCCGAAACCTTCAAGCGCGCGCTGGGCCACGCCGCGCGGGCCCTGGCCGAACAGCCGGAGCTGGAGGTGGCCTTCGGATCGGACGGGCCGCGCCTGTCGAACGGCGTGCTGACCCTGCCCCATCCGCCGCGCGATCCGTCCGGGCCCGAAAGCGCGGCCCTGCGCGGTCAGGCCGACCGGCTGGCCCTGCGGCTGGCCAATCACGACCCCGCGCTGGACGGCCGGATGCGACCCGCCGACGCCAAGGCGGCCGAGGTGTTCGACGCGGTCGAACAGGCGCGGGTCGAGGCGTTCGGATCGGAACATCTGGCCGGGGTGCGCGACAATCTGGGGGCTGCCCTGGTGACGCGGCTGGAAAAGACCGGCGCCCTGCGCATCAGCGAGGCCGAGCGCGTGCCGGTGTCCGAGGCCGTGGCCCTTCTGGTGCGTGAACGGCTGACCGGCCGGCCCGCGCCGGACGGGGCCAGGGCCATGCTGGATCTGGTGCGCGTCAATATCGAGGCCAAGGCCGGCGCGCGACTGGACGCCCTGGCCGGGACCGCCGGCGATCAGGAGGCCTTCGCCCGCAAGATGCACGAGGTGCTGCGCGCCCTGGACCTGGACCCCGGCGACGGACGCGGCGAGGACGCTTCGGAAGACCCTGGCGACGAGGAGCCGGATCCCCAGGACCCCGCATCCGACGAGGATCAGGACCAGGAGGAGGAAGAGGACGGCGGCGAAGGCTCCCAGTCCATGGAGGGCGACGCCGACGATCAGTCCTCGGAAGAAGAACGCGAGAGCCGCCCCGAAGGTGCGCCCGCCGATCCCGACGGCGAAGGCTCCGACGACGGCCCTGAGCTTCAGGAGGGACAACAGCCCAACCGCCAGCAGACCGCCGACGACGGCCGCGTGACCGACCTCTACCGCGTCTTCACCACCGCCTTCGACGAAGTGATCGACGCCGCCGACCTGTGCGATCCGGTCGAGCTGGACCGGCTGCGCGCCCTGCTGGACGGCCAGCTGGCCATCCTGTCCAGCGTCGTCTCGCGCCTGGCCAACAAGCTGCAACGCCGGCTGCTGGCGCAGCAGAACCGATCCTGGGTCTTCGATCTGGAAGAGGGCATGCTGGACACCGCCCGGCTGACGCGGATCGTCACCGACCCGACCGCCCCCCTGTCGTTCAAGGCCGAAAGCGAGAGCCCGTTCCGCGATACGGTGGTCACCCTGTTGCTCGACAACTCGGGCTCCATGCGCGGGCGGCCGATCATGGTGGCGGCGGTCTGCGCCGACATTCTGGCGCGGACGCTGGAGCGGTGCGGGGTCAAGGTCGAGATCCTGGGCTTCACCACCCGCGCCTGGAAGGGCGGCCAGAGCCGCGAGGCCTGGATCACCGCCGGCAAACCCGCCAATCCGGGCCGGCTGAACGACCTGCGCCACATCATCTACAAGGCCGCCGACGCGCCCTGGCGCCGGGCCAAGAAGAACCTGGGCCTGATGATGCGCGAGGGCCTGCTGAAGGAGAATATCGACGGCGAGGCCCTGCAATGGGCGCACGGGCGGCTGTTGGCGCGCACCGAACAGCGCCGCATCCTGATGGTCATCTCGGACGGCTCGCCGGTCGACGATTCGACCCAGTCGGCCAATGCGGCGCTCTATCTGGACAAGCATCTGCGTCAGGTGATCGCCGAGATCGAGGATCGCTCGCCGGTCGAGCTTCTGGCCATCGGCATCGGCCATGACGTGACCCGCTGGTATCGCCGCGCCCTGACCATCGTCGATGTGGAGCAGCTGGCCGGCGCCATGACCGAGAAACTGGCCGAACTGTTCGAGAACGAGGGGGCGGCGGCCCCCGCGCGCCGGTCGCGGCGAAAAATCGCGGCATGACCCGGTTTCGCCGTCTGGCGGTCCTGTGGGCCGCCCTGTCCCTGACGGCCTGCGCCGCGTCGATGGGCGCGCCCCGCCCCTATCCGTTGTCGGAGGATGGCTGGACCCCGGCGGTGGCGGAGTTGCGCAGCGTAGGCCTGGGCCTGCCCGGCGGGGCGCAGCTGGCGCAGGGGGTGCGTTTCGCGGGCGGGCTGAACATCCTGTCGGCGCCGATGTCGCCCCTGCACAGTCTGTCGGACCTGAAGCTGACCGGCGACGGCGGCTTCGTCACCGTTTCGGACGTGGGCGACCTGGTGCGCGCAGACATCCGGCTGGACGCGCGCGGCCGGCTGGTCGGCCTGGATCGTTTCCGCACGCGGCGGCTGACCCTGGCGGACGGCCGGCCGATCTCCGACAAGCAGGATGGCGACGCCGAGGGTCTGGCCCTGACGGCGTCCGGCGATCTGCTGGTCAGTTTCGAACGGCGTCACCGCATCTGGAATTATGGGCCGCTGAACGCCCTGACCGACCGGCCCACGCCCATGCGCGCGCCCGACTTCTCCTTCACCGAGAACGACGGGATGGAGGGGCTGGCGGCCGGGCCGAACGGCTGGCGCGTCGGCGGCGAGGCCGGCGGGGTCTGGGACTGTATGCCCGCACGCTGCGCCGTCGTCACGCCCCCGCCGTCCGCGCCAATCCCCGACAGCGAATACCGCATCACCGGCATCGACCGCGACCCGTCCGGCGACGGCTGGTTCGTGGTTCAACGCCGTTATCGCGCCCCGATCGACGCCCGCGCCCATGTGCGCCACATGGCGGCGGACGGGACGCTGGGGCCGGTGCTGATCGAGTTGAAACTGCCCGGCACCACCGACAATTTCGAAGGGATCGCCGCAGAGCGCCGCAATAGGGCGACCCGGCTCTACATCCTGTCGGACGACAACTTCAGCCCGGCCCAGCGCACCCTGATGCTGGCCTTCGACATCCGCTGATCCTCAGGCCGCGCCGGCCCACTGGGTCGATTGGGCCGGCGCCTCATCCGAGCGCAGCGCCCGCACGAAGTCGTCGCGCCAGATGCCGACGTCGGTGGCGCGCACCACCTCCATCAGGGCCTGCCATTTGCGGATCCGCTCGGCCTTGGGCATGGTCAGCGCCTTCTGAATCGCATCCGACAGCTCCTCGCGGCTGTAAGGATTGACCAGCAGGGCCTCGCCCATCTGCTCGGCCGCGCCGGCGAAACGCGACAGGATCAGCACGCCGGGATCGTCCGGGTTCTGGGCCGCGACATATTCCTTGGCCACCAGGTTCATGCCGTCGCGCAACGGCGTCACCAGCCCGACCCGCGCCGCGCGGTAGATGCCCGCCAGCTGATCGCGGCGATAGGTGCGGTTCAGATAGCGGATCGGCTGCCAGTCCATGTCGCCGAAGGCGCCGTTGATCCGCCCCGCCAGAGCGTCCAGCCGCGCGCGAATGTCCTGATAGCTGTCCACGTCGTCGCGCGAGATGGGCGTGACCTGCAGCAGGAAGACCTCACCCCGCATCGAGGCGTTGTCGTGCAGGAACTGCTCATAGCCCAGCAGCCGCTCTTCCAGCCCCTTGGAATAGTCCAGCCGGTCCACCCCCACGATCATGGATCGGAATGCAGCCGACGCCGCCATACGGTCGTAGGTGCGCGTCCCCAGGGTCGAGTTGCGCGCCGCCAGGAAGCCGTCCACGTCGATGCCGATGGGGAAGACGCCGGTCTGGACGCGCCGCCCGAAACACTCCAGCCCCCCATGGCCGAACAACTCGCCTTGCGCCTCCGACACCACATAGTCGGTGAACAGGTCGCTCCATTCGCGGGTGTGGAAGCCGATCAGGTCGAAGTCGAACATCGATTCCACCAGCCGCCGATGATGCGGCAAGGTCACCAGCAGCTGGCGCGCGGGCCAGGGCGTATGCAGGAAGAAGCCGATCCGGTTGCGGATGCCCAGGCGGCGCAGGTCCCGCGCCATCGGGATCATGTGATAGTCGTGAACCCAGATGATGTCGTCCGGCTGGATCAGCGGCGCCAGCACCTCGGCGAAACGCCGGTTCACCCGCTCGTAGCCCTCGCCATACGACCGCTCGTATTGCGCCAAGTCGATGCGGTGGTGGAACAGCGGCCACAGGGTCTTGTTGGCGTAGCCGTTGTAGTATTCGTCGACGTCCTGGGCCTCCAGATCGACCAGACCCACGGTCACCCCGGCGCGATCCTCGATCTTCACCTCGCCGGTCCAATGCTCGACGGTCTCGCCCGACCAGCCGAACCAAAGGCCGTCGTATTTGCGCAGGGCGGCGGACAGGGCCATGGCCAACCCGCCGGCCGACCCGGCGGCAGGGTCCGTCGGGGCGGACACCCGATTGGATACGACGATAAGTCGGCTCATGATTTCACTTCGTTCGGCGGCCCCAGCCCCGGGACCAGACAGATCAACGCACGTCGGTCCAGGATCGGCTCAACAACACGGCACAATTGATGATGCCGACCAGCGAATAGGTCTGGGGGTAGTTGCCCCACAGTTCGCCGTCCTCGATGGAGATGTCCTCGCTGAGCAGGCCGGCGGCGGTGCGGCGGTTCAGCATCTCCTGGAAGATGGCGCGCGCCTCCTCGATCCGGCCGTTCTGGTGCAGGGCCTCGATGAACCAGAAGGTGCAGAAGTTGAAGGCCGTCTCCGGTTCGCCGAAGTCGTCCGGCTCGACGTAGCGGAACAGGTGGCTGCCCTTCTTCAGGTCGCGCTCGATGGCGTCGAAGGTGGCGACCTGGCGCGGATCGTGCGCCTCCAGGAAGCCCAGGTCGGTCATCTGCAACAGGGAGGCGTCCAGCTCTCGCCCGCCATAGCTGGCGGCGAACCGGCCCTCGTCGGGCAGATAGGCCTCGGCCTCGATCCGTTCGCGGATGAGGCGCGCCCGTTCGCGCCAGACCTCGGCCCGATCCGGCAGGTTCAGATGGTCGGCCGCCTTGGCCAAGCGATCGCACGCCGCCCAGCACATGACCGAGGAATAGGTGTGGACCCGCGCGATGGTGCGAAACTCCCACAGGCCGGCGTCGGTCTGGTCGTGCATGGCGAAGGCCCGCTCGCCCACCTTCTCCAGCGCATGGAAGTCCGCGATGGTGCCGGGGCGCAGCAGACGCTGGTCGTAAAAGGCCTGGACCAGCGGCAGGACGATCTGTCCGTACACGTCATGTTGCAGATGCTCGTGCGCCTGATTGCCGATCCGCACCGGCTTCATGCCGCGATAGCCCTGGACCGTCTCGACGATGCTCTCGCCGATGCCCGGCTCCAGCCCCACGCCATAAACGGGCTGGACGTGGCCGCCGGCGGAATCGTCGACCAGATTTCTCAGATAGACGAGATAGTTCTCCAGAATGTCCACCGCGCCCAGACGGTTCAGCGCCCGCACCGTGTAGTATGCGTCGCGGATCCAGCAGTAGCGATAGTCCCAGTTGCGCCCGCTCTCCTTGAACTCGGGCACCGAGGTCGTCATGGCCGCCACGATGGCCCCCGTCTCCTCGTAGGCGCACAGTTTCAGCGTGATCGCAGCCCGGATCACCGCCTCCTGATAATCCAGCGGCAGATAGAGTTTGCGCACCCAGTCCTGCCAATAGGCGACGGTGCGATCCAGCGCCGCCTGGACGCCGTGGCCCACGTCCTGGTCATAGCCCTCGTCCGGCCCCAGGAAGAAGGCGTGAGGCCGTTCCAGCCGGAACACCCGCTCCTCCAGAATGTGCGACACCGGGCAGTCGGTGGTCAGGCGGAACGTCACCTCGGCGCATTGATAGTGGATGTGGTTGGACCCGGAGGTATGCGGCGCCGGCCGCGCGCCCCAGTCGGTCGAGGGCCGCAGGCGCACCCGAATGCGCGGCGTGCCCGACAGCGGCCGCACGATGCGCGCGAAGGCCAGCGGCCGATAGGTGCGCGAATGTTTCGGATGGCGCGGGGCGAAGTCTATGATCTCGCACGACGCCCCGTCCTCGGCCGTCATCACCGTGCGCAGGACCGGCGTGTTGCGGACATAGGCCTGTTCGATCGACGTCATGCCGTCGATCTCGACCGACCAGAAGCCGTGATCGGGGCTCGATCCGTCCATCAGGGCCGAGAAGACGGGATCGCCATCGACCCGCGGCGCACAGGCCCAGACGAACCGCCCCTGACGGTCGATCAGCGCGCTGACCGCGCAGTTGCCGATAGGAAAGAGGTCCAGATTGGGCGTCATCGGTTCAGGCCTCTGCAACGGCTTCGAGCCAGGTCAGGACATCGTCCACATCGTTCAGACGGTATCGCGCCGCCGTCTCTCGCTCGGGGCCGACCAGAACGCCGTAACCGCCCAGGGCGGCGGCGGCCTGAAACCCGTATTCGTCGGTCAGGTCGTCGCCCAGCATGACCGGCACGGCGCCCTTGAACGGCGCCTCGCGCATGAAGGCGGTGACGGCGGTGCCCTTGTCGGCGCCGGGCGTTTTCAGTTCCAGCACCATATGGCCGGGCTGGCAGCTCAGGCCGGTCTGATCCGCCAGGTCCTGCGCCAGCGCCCTGGCGGGACCGGCCGCGTCAGGGGCCAGGCGATAATGCAGGCCGGCCGAGACGCCCTTGTCCTCGACGATCACGCCCGGCCGATCGGCGGCGAAGGTCTTGAAGGCGGCCAGGGCGCGGGCCACGCCCGCATCCGCGGCAAGGCGCTGGACCGACCCATCCTTCAGCCGGCGCTCCAGACCATGCACGCCGGAGCCGGACACCAGGGCGTTGTCGGAAATCCGGTCGATCTCGGCGAGGGTGCGGCCGCTGACGATGGCGACCCGCCCGGCCAGGCGCGCCTCGACCGCCTTCAGCGCCGCCGTGCGGCGCACGACGGGCCCCACGGCGTCTGGGGTCGGGGCCATCGGCGCCAGCACCCCGTCCATGTCCAGAAACAGTGAAATCCCGTCGGCGACGACAGGCGGGCGCGCAAGCAACAGTTCGGCGGCTCCGGCGTGAGACGGCATGGATCGTAAGGCTCTTTTCAACTTCCCCAGCGACGACAACGCGCCAGCGCGGCAAAGGTTGACCCGAAACCGACAAAGTCGTCTGAAAGGGAGACGCCGCACCGTCCCGCGCAACCGTCGCGGGGCGCGCGCCTCGACAATAAGGAGAGCCCGGTTGCGGGCCGCTGGGATCAATGACCGAGATCACGCCTTCCGCCCCTCAGGACATCGCCGCCATGACCGACCGCGCCCGAGAGGTCGTGCGGTTGAACATCGAGGCGCTGGAGGCGCTGGAGCGCTCCATCGACGTGTCCCTGGCGCGCGCCGTCGACGTGATCATGAGCCGCCCGGGCTATGTCGTGGTCACCGGCATGGGCAAGTCCGGCCACATTGGGGGCAAGATCGCCGCCACCCTGGCCTCCACCGGCACCAACGCCTTCTTCGTCCACCCGGCGGAGATGAGCCACGGCGACCTGGGGATGCTGCGCCCCGACGTCACGCTTCTGGCCATCTCCAACTCGGGCGAGAGCCGCGAACTGCGCGATCCCCTGATCTATTGCCAGCGCAACAACATTCCGGTCATCGCCATCACCCAGAGGCCGGCCAGCTTCCTGGGCCGCAACGCCGCCGTCTGTCTGACCATGCCCAGCGTGGCCGAGGCCTGCCCCAATGGTCTGGCGCCCACCACCTCGACCCTGATGACCCTGGCGCTGGGCGACGCCCTGGCCATGGTCTTGATGGATCGGCGCCAGTTCACGGCGATGGATTTCGGCCTGCACCATCCCGGCGGCGCCCTGGGCATGAGCCTGCAGAGCGTGCGCGAATGGATGGGCGACAACGCCGCCGTGCCGGCCAGCGTGCCGCTGAACGCCGATTTCGGCGAGGTCGTCTCGGCCATCACCGAGGGCCGCAAGGGCGCCGTGGCGGTGCTGGACGAGGCCGGCGCCCTGGCCGGGATCGTCACCGATGGCGACCTGCGCCGCGCCTTCCAGCGCGACACCACCAATCTGAAGGCGTCCGACATCATGGGCGCCAATCCGATCACCGTCGAACCGGACGCGCGGATGAGCGACGTCGTCGATCTGCTGACGGCCAACAAGATCGCCAACCTGTTCGTGGTCGAGGACGGTCGGCCCACGGCCATCGTCCATATCGCCGAACTGATGCAGGCCGGTTACGTCGCCTGATCATGCGTATCCTTTATGACGCCAGCCGGCTGATGAGCCGGGCCGACCGCTCCGCGCCGACCGGCGTGGACCGGGTCTGTCTGGCCTATGCGGAATGGCTGCTGACGACGCCGGGCGTGACCGTCCTGCCGGTGCGCGGGCGAAAGAACCGGCTGGTGCCGGTCGATCCCGCCTGGTTCGGCCGCTTCGTCGCCGACCTTCGCAGCCGCTGGAACGGCGCGGCCTCCACCGCCGGCGACCGCGCCCACGAGGCGCGGCTGCTACAGGCGCTGACGGCGTCGGCGCGTCCCGCCGCCTCGGTGATCGGCGCCCCGCCCGCGCCGGTTCAGGACAAGCCGGCCGACAAGGCGCGAGTGTTCAAGCAGTTCTTTCGCTCCAGGCACGCCACGCCCCTGCCCGACGCCGACCTCTATTTGAATGTCGGCCACACCACCCTGCACGAGCCGACCGCGCTCAAGGATCTGGAGGCGGCCGGGATCGAGCGCGTGGTTCTGATCCACGACCTGATCCCCATCACCCATCCCGAATTCTGCCGGCCGGGCGACGGCGACAAGCATCATGCCCGCGTCGCCAACACCCTGCGCCACGCCAGCCGGATCATCGTCAACTCGGCCTATACGGGCGACGAACTGCGCGCCTTCGCCCAGCGCGAAGCCCTGCCCCAGCCCCCGATCCACGTCGCCCATCTGGGGCTGGAGCCGGCCTTCGCCGCCGGCGAGGCGGTCGCCGCGCCGCGCCCCTATTTCGTCCACGTCGGCACGATCGAGGCGCGCAAGAACCTGGCGCTTCTGTTGACTCTGTGGCGGCGGTTGGAGGAACGGCTGGGCGCGCGCACCCCGTCGCTGGTTCTGGTCGGCCGCTACGGCTGGGAGAACGAGGCCGTTCTGGATCACCTGCAACGCTCGCCCAATCTGCAGGGCGTGGTCCACCAGGCGTCGAACCTGTCCGACGCGGCACTGGCGCGACTGATGCGCGGCGCGCGGGCGGTCCTGGCGCCCTCCTCCGTCGAGGGGTTCGACCTGCCGGCGGTCGAGGCCTGCGCCATGGGATTGCGGTTGATCGCCTCGGACATTCCGCCCCATCGCGAGCTGACGCCCGGCGCCGAGCTGATCGACCCGCTGGACGGCCTGGGCTGGCTGGACGCCATCGAGAGGGCGACCTTGGCGACGCCTGCAGTGCCCTCGAACGCCTACGCCGCGCCCGACTGGGCCGGGCATTTCCGCATCGTCGCCGAAGCCATAGGTCTTGATCGCGCTTCGCCTCTGGCGAGCGCGACCAAAGGCTTGTAATCAATCCGCGAACAAGGGCTATCCAGCTTCATGACGCGCACCATTCTGCCGCTTGCCATCGTCGCCATCCTGGGCGGCTGCTCCACCCTGCCGCGCGACGGGCCTTCCGGCGCCTCGGTCGACGCCGGGGCCACCACCGCCTCGGCCCTGGGCAGCTACGCCCTGGTGCCGCTGACCTATGAGGTCACCGAGCGGATGAAACAGGTGCCGCCCCAGTTCTTCGGCACCCTGGCCGCCGGCTCCAGCGACCAGCCAGCCGATGTGATCGGCGAAGGCGACACCTTGGCCATCTCGATCTTCGATCCGTCCGGTTCGCTGTTCGGCGGAACTCTCGGGGCCGGCTCGTCGTCGGGCCGCAACGCCGCGACCATGTCGGGCGGCAACCAGGCCCTGCCGGGCGCCACGGTGGATCGCACGGGCTCGGTGACCATTCCGTTCGGCGGCCAGGTTCGGGTCCAGGGCCTGACCTCGACCCAGGCGGCGGCCGCCATCCGCCGCGCTCTGGTCGGCAAAGTCGCCAATCCCCAGGTTCTGGTCTCCATCGCCGGCAATGCGTCGAACACCGTCAATGTTCTGGGCGACGTGCGCCAGCCCGGCCGCGCGCCGCTGGGCGTCAACAGCGACCGAATCCTGGACGTCATCGCGGCGGCCGGCGGCTCGGCCCGGACCACCGACGACCTGACCATCTCGATCCAGCGCGGCGGCCAGACCTATACCGCCCCCCTGTCGGCGGTGACGACGGAGTTCGGCGAGAACGTCCGCCTGCAGCGCGGCGACGTCATCAATGTCCAGTACAAGCCCCGCCGCTTCTCCACCTTCGGCGCCCTGAACGCCGTGGCCCAGGTGGACATGCCGGCCGGCCCCATGACCCTGACCGGCGCCATGTCCAAGGTCGGCGGCCTGAATACGGCGACCGCGAACGCCCGCCGCGTTCTGATCTTCCGCTTCGAGCGCCCAGAGGTGGCCCAGGCCCTGGGCATCACCCAGCCCGCCACCCCGCGCGGCGTGCCCGTGGTCTATGAACTGAACTTCAACGACGCCGCCAACGTCTTCGCCGCCACCAACATGCAGGTCATGCCCGAGGACGTGATCTATGTGCCGCTGGCCGGCGCAGCGGAGGCGCGCAAGTTCTTCGAGTTCGTGCAGAGCGTGACGCGCGTCGTCTATGACGTGTCGGTGACCAGCACTCTGAACCGCTGACGTCATGGTCGGCGGCCGGTCGTTGATCCCGGGCCTGTTTCGACGCCGGCCCGTCGTCGCCTCCGCCGCCGATGCGGTCGATCCGTTCGACCGGCCCGACGACGCGACGCCGGCCGAACCCGATCCGATCAGCCTGGCGCTGGACGAGATCGAGGCCGGCGCCCTGGCCATCTATGCGGCGGCGGGTTTGCCGACCCAGGCCGGCCATTACCGGCGCGGCCCCGACGGCGACGACTGGACCTTCGTCGCCGCGACCTTGACGCCGCAGGAGCGGTTCACTTTGGCGCTGGAGCATCCGCCGGAACAGGGCTGGCGCTTCGCCCGGCTGCAGGATCTGGGCGCCCGATCCGAGCGCGAAGACCTTCGCGCCGCGTCTCGACTGCTGGGCGACATCGCCCGCCTCAGGGCCTCGCGCCGCGAAGTGCTGACCCAGGACCACCTGCTGACGGCGATGGAGCTGGGCGCCGCCTGGCGGGCCCTGCGCGACGCCCAGCCCTTGCGCACCTCGCGCCTGACCTTGTCCGCGCCCGAAGCCGCGCCGCCCGCCGTCGCACGCGACAAGCGACGCAAGCCGCGATAAGGACGCCGCCTCCCCCACGATCAGGTTCCGCCTCCATGTCCGACGCTCCCGAACAGCCTCCCGAATTCCAGCCCGTGGGCCGCATCATCGCCATGCCGGCCGACACCAACCCCGAAGGCGACATCTTCGGCGGCTGGCTTTTGGCGCAGATGGACCTGGCGGGCGCCACCCCGGCGTTCGAACTGGCCTGCGGGCGGTGCGCCACGGTGGCCCTGGACGGCATGGTGTTTCACCAGCCCGTCTCGGTCGGCGACGAGGTCAGCATCTACGCCCATGTCATCGGCTCGGGCCGCACCTCGATCCGCGTCCAGGTGGAGGCGTGGAAGCGCGCGCGGGGCCAGCCCCAGGCCGCCTCGGTTCGCGTGACCCAGGGCGTCTTCACCTATGTCGCCATCGACGAACACCGCAAGCCGCGCGCCCTGCCCGGAAAGGCATAGGGCGCCAGGCCCGACCGCGACGGTCGGAAATCTTGACCTGACGCCGGGGCGCGCCTACGTCCCGGCCATGGCCATCCGACGCATCCTCACCATCGACAACGCCGCCGACCTGGCGATCCTGAAACAGGTTTCCACGCCCGTCGCGGCGGTGGACGACGCCGTCCGCGCCCTGATGGACGATATGCTGGACACCATGTACGACGCGCCCGGCATCGGCCTGGCCGCCGTACAGGTCGGCGCCCTGGACCGGGTCATCGTCATGGACCTGGGCGACAAGGACGGCGTGGTCTGCGAGACCGAGGAAGAGGCCGCCGAAAACGCCGAGGCGCGCAAGAACCCGCGCTTCTTCGCCAACCCCGAGATCCTGTGGACCTCGGACGACCTCTACACCTACGAGGAGGGCTGCCTGTCGATTCCGGAGTATTTCGACAAGGTGGAACGCCCCGCCCGCGTCCGCATTCGCTATCTGAACCGTGACGGTCAGTCGGTGGAGGAGGAGGCCGAGGGTCTCTACGCCGTCTGCATCCAGCACGAGATGGACCATTTGAACGGCGTGCTCTTCATCGACCACCTGTCGCGGCTGAAGCGGGAACGCGCCGTGACCAAGGTCAAGAAGGCCGCCAAGGACAGGATCGCCGCCTGATGAAACGCCAAGCCCGCCCGCCGCTTCGCCGTGGTCAGTCGCTGGTCATCGACACCGAGGGCCGCCGCCGTCTGACCCGCAGCCAGAAGGTCGGCGTCGCCGGCGTGGCCACCCTGGCGGGCGTCGCCCTAATCGGCGTGGTCGCGGGCCTCCTGCTGGATCGTCTGCTCGACTTCGACGACGCGCTGGACGCGGGCGGCGAATGGGACGAGGGCGGCGGCGTCTTCACCCGCTGGCAGTAAACCTCTAAAGGCGTGCCCATGCGCCTTGCCTTCATGGGAACACCCGACTTCGCCGTGCCGTCTCTGGCCGAGCTCATCGCCTCGGGTCACGAGATCGTCGCCGTCTATTCGCAGCCGCCGCGCCCCAGGGGCCGGGGCCAGAAGCTCACGCCGTCGCCGGTTCACGCCTTCGCCGAAACCATGGGTCTGCCGGTCTTCACGCCCGACAGTCTGAAGGCGTCCGACGCCATCGCCGACTTCCAGAGCCTGGACCTGGATGCCGCCTGCGTCGTCGCCTATGGCCAGATTCTGAAACCCGCCGTGCTGGAGGCGCCGCGTCTGGGCTGTCTGAACCTGCACGGGTCTCTGTTGCCGCGCTGGCGGGGCGCCGCGCCGATCCAGCGCGCCATCATGGCAGGCGACGCCCAGACCGGCGTCCAGATCATGCAGATGGGCGAGGGGCTGGACGAAGGCCCCATCCTGCTCAGCGAACTGATGGACATTCGCCCTGACGACACGGCCGCCAGCCTGTCCGAACGCATGGCCCACGTCGGCGCCGCCCTGTGGCCCCGTGCCCTGGCCGCCATCGAACGCGGCGGCGTCACCCCGTCCGAACAGGTCGGCGAACCCACCTACGCCAGAAAGATCACCCCGACCGAGGCCCGCATAGACTGGACCCGTCCGGCGGCCGAGGTGGACGCCCATATCCGCGGCCTGTCGCCCTTCCCCGGCGCCTGGTTCGAAGCTCCGTCAGAAGCTGGCCATGTCCGAATCAAGGCCCTGCTGTCGGCCGTGGCGGAGGGTTCAGGCGCGCCGGGCGCCGTGCTGGACGACGCCCTGACCGTCGCCTGCGGAACCGGCGCCGTGCGCCTGATCCGCGTTCAGCGCGAGGGCAAGGCGGCGCAGAGCGCCGACGAGATGCTGCGCGGCTTTCCCCTGCCCGCCGGGACCGTGCTCGGCTGATGCCGCGCTACAAGCTGACCCTCGAATACGACGGCACGGCCTACAACGGGTTTCAGGCCCAGGACGGCCAGCCGACGGTGCAGGGGGCGCTGGAAGACGCCATCGCCGCCTTCTCGGGCGAGCGCATCCGCATCGCGGCGGCGGGGCGCACCGACACCGGCGTCCACGCCACGGCCCAGGTCATCCACGCCGATCTGGAGCGCGACTGGCCCGTCGCCACGGTGCTGAACGCCATGAACGCCCATCTGATGCGCCAGGACGTCTGCGTCCTGTCGGCGGAATACGCGCCCGACGCCGACTGGCACGCCCGGTTCTCGGCGACGGGGCGGGGATATCTGTATCGCATCCTGAACCGCCGCCCCCAGCCGGTGCTGGAGCGCGACCGGGTGTGGCACGTCAAGAAGACGCTGGACGCCGAGGCCATGCATCGTGCGGCCCAGGTTCTGGTGGGCCATCACGACTTCACCACCTTCCGCGACGTGGGCTGTCAGTCCAAGTCGCCGGTCAGGACGCTGGACGTGGCCCGCGTCAGCCGCTTCGGCGATGAGGTGCATCTGGTGTTTCAGGCGCGCAGTTTCCTGCACCGCCAGGTCCGCTCCATGGCCGGGACCCTGGTCGAGGTGGGCCTGGGCCGCTGGAGCGCCCACGACGTCAAGGCGGCGCTGGAGGCGAAGGACCGCGCCCGGTGCGGCCCCGTCGCCCCCTCGGCGGGGCTCTATCTCAGCGGCGTGCGCTACGATTGATTTCATCGTCATTCCGGGGCGTCCGAAGGACGAACCCGGAACCCAGGGGGACATTGCCAGCGCCTGCTGCAGTTGGCGTCGTACGTATGGTCCTGGGTTCCGGGTTCATCGCCGCGCTCAGCCCCGGAATGACGAAAACCGAGGCGGATCAGCCGTTCTGCTGCACCAGAACTTCCGCGATCTGGACCGCGTTCAGGGCGGCGCCCTTCCTCAGATTATCGTTGGAGACGAACAGGGCCAGGCCGTGCTCGACCGTCGGATCGGGGCGGACGCGGCCGACGAAGACCGGGTCCTTGCCGGTGGCGTCCAGCGGGTTCGGCACCGCCGTCACCACCACGCCCGGCGCCTGGCCCAGCAGTTCCAGCGCCGCGGCGACCGAGATCGGGCGGTCGAACTCGGCGTTGATCGACAGGGAATGGCCCGAATAGACCGGCACGCGCACGCAGGTGCCGGACACCGGCAGGCCGGGGATTTCAAGGATTTTGCGGCTTTCGTCCCGCAGCTTCAGCTCTTCGTCGGTATAGCCGTCTTCCGACAGGGTGTAGTTCAGGGCCACCACATTGTTGGCGATCGGCACGACCCACTTTTCGGGCGCGCCGAAATCGACGGCGCCGCCGTCCCGGGCCAGGGCCGCGCCCTGATCGACGCTGGCGCGCGACTGGGTCTCCAGCACGCGGATGCCCTCGACCCCGCCGCCCGACACGGCCTGATAGGTCGAGACCGTCAGACGCTTCAGACCCGCGGCCTCATGCAGGGGCTTCAGCACCGGCATGGCGGCCATGGTGGTGCAGTTGGGGTTGGCGATGATGCCCTTGGGGCGGTCGGCCAGGGCGTGGGGGTTCACCTCGGCGACGACCAGCGGCACCTGCGGATCGCTGCGGTAGGCGGACGAGTTGTCGATGACCACGGCGCCGGCGGCGGCGACCTTGGGGGCCAGGGCGCGCGAGGTTTCGCCGCCTGCCGAAAAGAAGACGATGTCGAGCCCTGCGTAATCGGCGGTCGCTGCATCCTCGACCACCACGTCAGCGTCGCGGAAGCGGATGGTCTTGCCCGCCGACCGGGCCGAGGCGAACAGGCGCAGCGAGGCCAGCGGGAAGTTTCGCTCGGCCAGCAGGCCGCGCATCATCTCACCGACAAGGCCGGTGGCGCCGACGATACCGACGTGGGGCGGATTGGATGGGGAAAAGGTCATGAAAGGCGTCTCCTA
Source organism: Brevundimonas sp. UBA6550 (assembly GCF_002434505.1). Taxonomy (GTDB): domain Bacteria; phylum Pseudomonadota; class Alphaproteobacteria; order Caulobacterales; family Caulobacteraceae; genus Brevundimonas. The sequence continues at coordinate 104,614 of NZ_DJKE01000004.1, read as the reverse complement.
GGAAGGATGGAGGCGCGGGGTTCAGCCGGATCGACCGCCCCGCGCGTCGGCGGGGCTTGGGATCGGGGTTGTCGCCTAGACCTTGCGCACACCCGAAACCGCCCCGCCGAAGCCGGTGGTTTTCGAGGTAATCGCTTTGGTCATGAGCATGGACACGGCGACGCTCTCTAAGGGCGAGAAACGGTCGTGTAAACAGCCAAGTTGGGAATGATCGGGCGCAGGCGCTGCTCGGGAGCGCGCAGCGCGCAAGAATTTCGTCATCCTCGCCCCCTGAGGCGAGGATCCATACTCCCGATCCAGCCGCAGGGTGGGCCAATTTTGGACGCCGGGCGTGGATCCCAGGGACAAGCCCTGGGATGACGAGAAAAGAAGGCCTCAGACCTTCGACAGGATCAGCGTGCCGTTGGTGCCGCCGAAGCCGAAGCTGTTGGACATGACGTGGGTCAGTTCGCCGTCATGACGCTTGCGCAGGATCGGCATGCCTTCGAACGCCGGATCGAGATTTTCGATATGGGCGCTCTCGGCGGCGAAGCCGTTCTGCATCATCAACAGGCAGTAGATGGCTTCCTGGGCGCCTGCGGCGCCGAGCGAGTGGCCCGTCAGCGACTTGGTCGAGGAGATCATCGGCATCTTGTCGCCGAAGACGGCGCGGACCGCCTCCATCTCCTTGGCGTCTCCGACCGGGGTCGAGGTGCCGTGAGGGTTCAGATAGTCGATCCGGGGATTGCCCGCCTGCTCCAACGCGATCTTCATGCAGCGCTGGGCGCCCTCGCCCGAGGGGGCGACCATGTCATAGCCGTCGGCGTTGGCGCCATAGCCGGTGACCTCGGCATAGATGGTCGCGCCGCGCGCCTTGGCCCGCTCGTATTCCTCCAGCACCACGATGCCCGCGCCGCCGGCGATGACGAAGCCGTCGCGATTGGCGTCATAGGCGCGCGAGGCGACCGACGGATTGTCGTTGAAGTCCGAAGACATGGCGCCCATGGCGTCGAACATGTTCGACATGGACCAGTCGATGTCCTCGCAGCCGCCGGCGAAGATCACGTCCTGCTTGCCCCACTGAATCTGTTCCACCCCGGCGCCGATGCAGTGGGCCGACGTCGCGCAGGCCGAGCTGATCGAATAGTTGATGCCGCGCATCTGGAACCAAGTCGACAGCACCGCAGAGGGACCCGACGCCATGGCTTTCGGCACCGCGAAGGGGCCGATGCGCTTGGGCGCGCCCTTTTCGACCGTCGTGGTCGCCGCCTGCAGAATCACCTGGGTCGAGGGGCCGCCCTCGCCGACGATCAGGCCGATCCGGTCGTCGCGGATTTCCTCGGCCGTCATGCCCGACGACTTCAGCGCCTCTTCGAAGGCGATGTGCGCCCAGGCCGTGCCGTTGGCCAGGAAGCGGGCGGCGCGGCGGTCCACAAGCTCCTCCCACGGGCCGATCTTAGGCGGCGCCCAGACCTGGCTGCGAAAGCCGTATTTGGCATGATCGGGCGCGGCCACGACGCCCGAACGGGCTTCGCGCAGCGATTGGGTGACCTCTTCGGCGCCATGGCCGATGGAGGAGACGATGCCCAGGCCGGTGACGACGACACGACGCATGGTGTTTCCTTCTGAATGCTTCCTGGTCCGAGGACCGTCCGCCTTGTTCGCGGTTATATAGGGGCCTTAGCCGCCCGCCGCCTCATCCTTGGCGCCGAACAGGCCGACCCGCATGTCGTTGCAGGTGTAGATGACCTGGCCGTCGGCCTCCAGCACGCCGTCGGCGATGCCCATGACCAGCTTGCGGTTGATGACGCGCTTCAGGTGGATCTTGTAGACCACCTTCTTGATGTCCGGCGTGACCTGGCCGGTGAACTTGACCTCGCCGACGCCCAGCGCACGGCCGCGTCCCGGTCCGCCGATCCAGCCCAGATAGAAGCCGACCAGCTGCCACATGGCGTCCAGGCCCAGGCAGCCGGGCATGACCGGGTCGCCGATGAAATGGCACTGGAAGAACCAGAGCTCGGGATTGATGTCGAGTTCGGCCTCGACATAGCCCTTTCCGTGGTCGCCGCCGTCCGCATTGATCGTGACGATGCGGTCGAACATCAGCATCGGCGGGGCGGGCAGTTGGGCGTTGCCGGGACCGAACAGCTCGCCGCGGCCCGAGGCCAGCAGGGCCTCGTGATCGAAGGACGAAGGATATTGGGACTGGGTCAAGGCGCTTCCGTTTCTTAAAGGCGTTGCGCGCGGGTTACACGACCGCGCCGCTTCGCTCAACAGCGGCGCGTCAGCTCCGGCCCGTCCCGGCGGGGCGATTGGCGTTGCACAGCGCCCGTTCCTGAGTTCCGAACACGGCGCGTTGCGGCGTCCAGCCCTGCATCCGGCGCGCCCGCACCTTGCACCAGCCGTCCTCGCATTCGTCCAGGGCGATCAGGGCGCGCGGCGACAGGCGCGCCCGCACCGAGGCCGTCTCGGATCGGCCCGAACGGATCGGGATTTCCTCGGCCGTCGTGTTGAAGACGTAGCGGCGGCCCGACGACACCGTGCGGTGGATCCAGGCCACGGCCCCGTCGGGATCGCAGATCTTTCGCCATTCGCTGGTCTCGGCGATCACCTGCACCGGCAGGCCGGCCGCGCGATATTCCCACAGGATGGGGTAATCCAGCCCCGGCCCCTGGCGCGCCCGGACGTGCGAGGACTTAAGCGAGATCCAGCGCGGCACCTCCAGGCCCGTGGGCGTGGGGCGGCCGTCCGGCATGGTGGCCCCCGCCCCGGCCATCACGGCCAGACCCATGAGGGCCAGGACCGCGACCATGCGGCGTCGCAGGCTTTGGAAGATGGCGGCGGCTTTGCTAGACACTGGATGGAACGACCCGTCGCGCGGGCTTTCGTCCCGAAGAACCGCCGCCCGCAAACCAAGGCCGAGAATGTCCGCCCGCAAGCTTAAGGTCGTATTAACCAGACGCCTGCCCGACGCGGTGGAAACGCGAATGCGCGAGCTTTTCGACGCCGAGCTGAACCTGAAGGACCAGCCGATGGACCGCGCCGCCCTGCACGCCGCCGTCCAGCGCGCCGAGGTTCTGGTGCCGACCATCACCGACGTCATCGACGCCGACCTGATCAACGGAGCGGGCGACCAGTTGAAGATGATCGCCAACTTCGGCGCGGGCGTGGACCATATCGACATCGACGCGGCCGTCGCGCGCGGGATCATCGTCACCAATACACCGGGCGTCCTGACCGAGGACACCGCCGACCTGGCCATGAGCCTGATCCTGGCCGTCAGCCGCCGTATCGTCGAGGGTGCCCAGGTCATCGCCGACAACCGATTCGAGGGCTGGACCCCGACCTGGATGTGCGGCCGCAAACTGTGGGGCAAGCGGCTGGGCGTCGTCGGCATGGGCCGGATCGGCCAGGCCCTGGCCCGCCGCGCCAAGGCGTTTGGCCTTCAGGTCCATTATCACAACAGAAAGCCCGTCTCGGCCCTGATCGAGGAGGAGCTGGGCGCCACCTATTGGGACGATCTGGACCAGATGCTGGCGCGCATGGACATCGTGTCGCTGAACTGCCCGGCGACGAAGGACACCCACCATCTGCTGTCGGCCGAACGGTTGGCCCGGCTCCAGCCCCACGCCATTCTGGTCAACACCGCGCGCGGCGAACTGATCGACGAGGCCGCCCTGGCCCAGGCGGTGGCGATGCGGGCGATCTCGGGCGTCGGTCTGGACGTGTTCGAGAACGAGCCGGACATCCACCCCGGCCTGCTGGGCCAGCCGAACGTGGTGCTGCTGCCCCACCTGGGCTCGGCCACGCTGGAGGCTCGCCAGGACATGGGCGACCGCGTCATCGCCAACGTCATGACCTATCAGAACGGCCACCGCCCACCCGACCGCGTCATCCCCGCGATGCTGTAGGGCCGGCGGCGCGTCAGGCCGAGGCCAGCAGCCGTTCGGCTGCGTCCGGGTATTTCTGCGCCAGCCGCGCCGCCCAGTCGGCCTTCTGCGGCAAGGGCGAGCGGACCTCCCGGATTCGGCGTTTGACCAGGGCGGCGGCCTCTCGGTGGGCGGGCCAGTCCATCAGGAACCCCAGCGCCGTCTCGAAGTCCGCGTGGGCCGTCGCGTGCGCCAGGGCGCGATCCAGCGCCTCCACATCGTCGAAGTCCGGGAGGCGCGCCAGATAGGCCCGCAGCACCGGCGCCGACAGATCGCGTTCGAACAGGGCCCAGCGCAGATCCTGCGCCTCGTCCTTGCGCCCCTCGGCCTCCATCAGGTCGATCGAGGCCGCCTCCCAGGCCGGCGTCAGGCGCGGCGCGCCCTGGGGCGAGCGGCCGAAGGTCCAGCGCCGATTGGCCGGCGACGGCGACAGGGCGGCCTCCAGCGCTTGGCGCGCCTCGGCCACGCGGTCCGCGCTCAGCAGGCGCCGCGCCATCACGGCGGCGAAATCGGGCGATCCGCGCTCCTCGGGCGTGACCAGCGACAGCCACAGGTCCAGGTCTTCGGCCCGGTCGGCCAGCCGCCGCACCACCGTCCGCATCCCGCGTGCGCCAGACGTCGCATCCAGCCGCTCCAGCAGACGTCGCGCCAGGGCGGGCGTCAGCGCCTCGCCCGCCGCGCCGATCCAGCGGGCGTAGTCCAGCGGATGGGCCTGAATGGCCTCGGCCAGGGTTTCGGCGAAGGCGGGATCGGCCTGGACCGCCGCATCGGCCGCCTGCCACAGGGTGGGCGCCGCCGTCTCGAACAGGTCCGCAACCTCGCCGCGCGGATCCTTGACCCGCAGCGTCAGGCCGCGAAACAGGTCGAACCAGGCCATGCGCCGGATCACCCCTTCGGCGGGCGCCAGGCGGCTCAGGGTCTCGACGCCTTCGCTCAGCACCGCCAGGTCGCGCATCAGGTCCGGCCGCTTTCGCCACGACACCCGCGCCCGGCTGGCCGCCACGGCCGTCAGCCGCTTGTTCAGCTCCAGCGCCAGGGCGTCGGCCCCGGCCTCCGCCGCCAGGATCAGCCGCAGGCGACGCTTCAGGATCGGGTCCGCATCGGCCGCCTGCATCAGCAGATCGCCCAGTCGATCCGCCCCCAGCCCGGTCAGATTGGCGGCGTTCAGGCGTTTCGGCGCGGCGGATCGTCGGGCCATCGGGCCTCCTTTTTCACAAGTCTGTCGAACCCGCCTAATACGGCTGTCGAAAACCACGGGCAGGAGCGGAACCGCCGCAGACGAACTTCGTTTCCGGCGTCCTGACTGAGGAAGTGTTGCGTTGGACTCCTACTATTGCATCGTCAATCTGCCCGGCGTGCCGGTCAGGGACATCTGCGTTCTGGACGCCTCGAACGACCAGATCGCCAATCAGGCGCTGGAGGCCGTGGCGCGCAACTGGATCGGGTTCGAAACCCTGTATCTCTATTGCGGAGAGCGACTGGTGAAGGTGTTGAGCAACCCCGCCCTGGGCTTCGCCGCGCCGTTGGCCGACCTCGATCTGGCCGACATCCGCTTCGCCACCGCCGCCTGAGCGGTCACCCGCCGCACACTGGACAAGCCGGATCGGCCGCCACCCGAACCGTGCGCGCCGCGCCCGCCAGACCGTCATACAGCAGCAGCCGCCCGGTCAGGGCCTCGCCCGCGCCGGTCAGCACCTTGATCGCCTCCAGCGCGGCCATGGCCCCGATCACGCCTGCCAGCGCGCCGATCACGCCCACGCGGGCGCAGGTCTCGGCGTCGGGCGGGATTTCGGGAACTAGGCAGCGATAGCAGGGTCGGCCCGCGAACACCCCGACCTGTCCGCTCCAGCGGCCCAGGGCGCCCGACACCAGGGGCCGCCCGGTCGCGACGCAGGCCGCATTGACCCACAGCCGGGTCTGGAAATCGTCGGTCCCGTCCAGCACCAGATCATAGGCGTCGATGCGCTCGGCGGCGTTGTCCTGGGTCAGGCGTTCGGGATGGGCTTCGATCACGACATGGGGGTTCAGCCCGGTCAGACGATCCGCCGCCGCCTGAACCTTGGGCCGTCCGACCTCGGATGTCGAAAAGGCGATCTGGCGCTGAAGATTGGACAGGCCCACGACATCGTCGTCGATCAGCCCCAGCGTCCCCACGCCCACCGCCGCCAGATACAGGGCCGCCGGCGCGCCGACCCCGCCCACGCCGACGATCAGCACGCGCGCGCGCTTCAGCGCCTGCTGCCCCGGCCCGCCCACCTCGGACAGGACCAGGTGGCGCGCATAGCGTTCGACTTCGTCTTCGGAAAAGATCACGCCCCCATCTAGCGATCCCGACGGCGGATCGCGAGGGCCGAACGGTCAGACCGCGCCGGCGGCCGTCAGCGAAAGGTCGGTCAGCAGCCGATCCAGGGCGGCGTCCCTATCATCCTGGTCGATGTCCGCGCTCAGCAAGCGCGCCACGTCCGGCGTCGCCTCGACGCGCGCCATGGCCCAATCGGGGAACATCCGCGCCTCGACGCGCCGGTCGGACAGGACGGCCAGATTGGTGTGACGCCCGTCGGACCGCACGCGCGCCAGCGTCCGATCCAGATCGACCCGCGCGCCTTCCAGAACCTGCAGGAAACGCCCCTCATGCCGCATCAGAACGCCCGTCAGCTGGTCCCGGCGATTGTTGCGGTCGGACACGCCGATGATGTCCACCAGGGGCATCAGACCCGATGCGGCCGGCCCGGCGGCCTCGCTGACATAGACGATACGAAACAAGGGCATGGACCAAACTCATACGCAACTGCGGGCCACGGCCCCGCCACGACTGCTAGGGCATGAGCGTTAACAGAATGCAGCGCCGATCAGGCGGCGGCCCGACGTCGGACCTCGCCGCACAACAGGCGTTCCAGCTCGGTCGCGTCCAGCGTGTTCGGCACCCGGCCGGCCAGCGCCATTTCGACCTCGTGGGGCGCCAGGGCGCACATCCGCATCGGCTCGGCGGCCCGACGATGGATGACCGGGCGGTCACCCAGAATGTGCAGTTCGCCCTGACCATCCGTCTGCATCCGGCGCAGCGCGCGGTCCACGTCGACCCGCGCGCCTTCGATCATCTGCACCAGCCATCCGGCGTGGATCAGCATCACGCCGCTGATCTCGTCGCGCCGATTGTCCGCCATGGCTTCGCCGAGACGTTCAGCCGCAACGCGACCGTCAGGCGCGATCCCGCCGACCAATTCTCTCGCTATGACGAGGCGATAAAGCAAGGAGCTTTCCGTTTAATGCAAGGCTTGGGCAAGAACGTTGCCGTTATATCGACGACTTCGGTCGAAATATGACGTTGTTATGAAAGCGTGGCCGGACTTGATCGGGCGGCCCCGCCTGTCCATCTGTCGGTCATGACCCGATCCTTCGACGCGACCGCCTCTTCCTTTCCCGACTGGCATGGCACCACCATCCTGGCGGTGCGCAAGAACGGGCGCACCGTGATCGCCGGCGACGGCCAGGTCTCGATGGGACCGACCATCGTCAAGGGCGCGGCGCGCAAGGTGCGGACCCTGGCGGGCGGCAAGGTTCTGGCAGGCTTCGCCGGCGCGACCGCCGACGCCTTCACCCTGATCGAACGTCTGGAAGCCAAGCTGGAGCAGTATCCCGACCAGCTGGCCCGCGCCTGCGTCGACCTGGCCAAGGACTGGCGCACCGACCGCTATCTGCGCCGGCTGGAGGCGATGCTTCTGGTGGCGGACAAGTCGTCCATCTTCACCGTCACCGGCGTCGGCGACGTGCTGGAGCCGGAATACGGCGTCGCGGCCGTGGGTTCGGGCGGCAACTATGCTCTGTCGGCCGCTCGCGCCCTGATCGAGGAGACCGAGTTGGACGCCGAACAGATCGCCCGCAAGGCGATGAAAATCGCCGCCGAAATCTGCGTCTACACCAACGGCAATCTGACGGTCGAGACGCTGGACGCCTGACCCTGCGGGTCAGATCACGTCGGCGATCAGGCCCATCGTCTTGGCTTCCTGCGCCTCGACATACCAGTTTTCCGGCGCACGCTTCAGCACCTCGTCCATCGTCACCGACGACCCGCGAACCAGGTTCTCGAACCCTTCGTTCTGGATGGCGATGGAGTGTTCCAACTCGTGCAGCACCGCCTTGACCGACGCGATGCAGGTCGTCAGCGGCCCGGTGATGTGGAGTTCCTTGTCCATCTTGCGCTCATGGATCATCACCCGCGTGCCGCGCGTCAGATAGCGGTTCTCGACGGCGAAGAAGCTCATGAAGGTCGCGCCGGCCGAATAGATGGCCGCCTTGCCCAGGAAGACCAGGCGGCGCGACGGATTGATGTCGCTCTGGAACCGGACGTCCTCGCCCATCATGCGCGCCACCTCGGGATCGCCCCCCAGGGTCGACAGTTCGATCACCGTCAGCCCGGTCTTGGGCGCCTCGGCCAGCTGATCGCGGAAGCGGTCGTACATGGCGTAATCGACGGCGCCGGCCAAGAGGATGCGCGGCGTGTCGAAGGCTTCGGCGGTCAGGACGCCGGTCGGGGCGGAACGCGACATCAGGTTTCGGACGACGAGGCGGCGTCTTCGCTGACTGGATAGCCTTGTGCGGAGGCCCAGGATTTCGCCTCGCCAATGGAGAAGAAGGCCTGGTCGCGAATGCGGCGAGACCCTTCGGTATCGACCAGTTCGCACTCCCACCAGCGGATCGTGCGTCGGTCCGACGTGTTGCAGGTGCGGGCTACGAGAACGGCGTGTGGCGTCATGGCGATCAAGAACGAAACGTATGCGCCCAGGTTCCGCCCCAATGCGATTTATCTTCGCCTAAACAAACGCCTGTGTGCGATCTCGGGTATTCGTGGACCCGCGGCGGGCCGGCGGCCGGCCATGGAATTTGCGGTCGCCCGTCCCTTGGCTTAAGCGCGCGCCATGACCGAAGACGCCCCGATCCGCCCCCTCGCCCGCAATCCGCGCGGTTTCGCCGACAAGCGCGGCCGCGACCTGACCGCCGAACGCCGCCTCGTGGCGCGTGTGTCCGAGGTCTATGAGCGCTGGGGCTTCGAGCCGCTGGAGACCCCGGCCTTCGAATACGCCGACGCCCTGGGCAAATTCCTGCCCGACGCCGACCGCCCGAACGAAGGGGTCTTCGCGCTGCAGGACGACGCCGGGTCGGACGAGCCGGGCGAGTGGATGGCGCTGCGCTATGACCACACCGCGCCCCTGGCCCGGTTCGCGGCCCAGACCTGGGAGACCTTGCCCAAGCCGTTCCGCCGTTATGCCTATGGTCCGGTGTGGCGCAACGAAAAGCCCGGCCCCGGCCGCTTCCGCGAGTTCTGGCAGTGCGACGCCGACACGGTCGGTTCGGACCGGCCCGAGGCCGACGCCGAGATCATCGCCATGGCCTGCGAGGGTCTGCGCGGCGCCGGGCTGGATGCCGGACAGGCCCAGATCCGCGTCTCGAACCGCAAACTGTTCGACGGCCTGTTCGACGCGGGCGGCGTGAACGAGGCGGGCCAGCGCCTGACCGCTCTTCGCGCCATCGACAAGTTCGACCGTCTGGGCTGGGACGGCGTGGTCCAGCTGCTGGGCGAAGGCCGTCTGGACGACTCCGGCGACTACACCAAGGGCGCGCAACTGCCCGCCAAGGTGACGGCGGCCATCGAGGCCTTTCTGGCCTCGGCCAGTACGCCGGGCCTGTCGCGGGCCGAGACCCTGGACGCCGTCGCCCGTTCCGGCGATCTGGGCGCAGCGGGCGAGGCGGCGCTGAACGAACTGGCCGCCATCGACCGGGCGCTGAACGCCATGCGGGTCGATCAGGACGCGGTGAAGTTCGATCCGACCATCGTGCGTGGTCTGGAATACTACACCGGCGCCGTGTTCGAGGCCGAACTGCTGCTGGACACGGTGGACGATAAGGGCCGCCCGGTCCGCTTCGGCTCCATCGGCGGCGGCGGGCGCTACGACGATCTGGTCGCGCGATTCACGGGCCAGAGCGTGCCGGCGACCGGCTTCTCCTTCGGCGTCTCGCGTCTGGCCTCGGCCCTGCGGGCGGCGGGACGCGGCGCCGAGGACGCGGTGCGTGGCCCGGTCGTGGTCATCGTCTTCTCCGAGGATGACATGGGCCACTATCTGAACGCCGTCGCCGAACTGCGTGCGGCAGGCATTGCGGCCGAGCTTTATCTGGGTCGCGCGGGCATGAAGGCCCAGATGAAATATGCCGACCGACGCGGCGCCCCCGCCGTCGTCATTCTGGGCGGCGACGAGATCGCGGCGGGCGAAGTGACCATCAAGGATCTGGACGCCGGACGCGCCGCCGCCGCCGCCATCGCCGACAACGACGCCTGGAAGGCCGAACGCCCCGGCCAGATGAAGATCGCCCGCGACGGCCTGGTCGCCGCCATCAAGGGCATTATCGAATAAGCTTCGATAATATGTGGGCGCTAAAATGAGTTATCAGCGATAAGTCGAAGAAAGTTCGACTCTGGCGAAACGGGCCGTTGACGACCGACCGGCCCTTGCGTCAAATGAACTCACTCGAGGGCAAGCGTTGCTCAAGCGCGCAGCACTCGAAGGCGTTTCGGGGAGGAAACGTCCGCTCTTTAAAGAGCAAGATAGCCCGCTGCGATGTATCCCCCGCAGCGGGCTTTTCTATGCCTGAAATCCATGTTCCCCTTGGCTTTGCCGCCCGCGCACGCCGCGCAATGGGGCCGCGCGTCGGCCATGAAAAAGGCCGGGGCGAATCCCGGCCTCTTCCGTCTATCGAAGACCCGTCGTCTTACCAGATGCGAACGCGCTGGTCCGGCGTCAGATAGTATTTCGTGCCGGGCTGAACGTCGAAGGCGTCGTACCAGGCGTCGACGTTGCGCAGCGGGCCGATGACGCGGAACTGGGCGGCCGAGTGCGGATCGGTGGCGACCTGCTGCTTCAGCGCCTCGTCGCGATATTTCGACTGCCAGACCTGGGCCCAGCCGTAGAAGAAGCGCTGGTCGCCGGTCGTGCCGTCGATCACCGGCGCCGGCTGGCCGTTCAGCGACAGGTGATAGGCCTCCAGCCCCACGGCCACGCCCGAGGCGTCGCCGATGTTCTCGCCCATCGTCAGGCCAGGGTTGATGTGATAGCCGGCGATCGGCTCATAGGTGGCGTATTGTTCGCCCAGGCGCGCGGTCAGGGCCTCGAACCGGGCCTTGTCCTCGGCGGTCCACCAGTTGCGCAGCACGCCGTCGCCGTCGGACTTGGAGCCCTGGTCGTCGAAGCCGTGGCCGATCTCGTGGCCGATCACCCCGCCGATGCCGCCATAGTTGACCGCCGCATCGCCGTTCGGGTCGAAGAAGGGCGGCTGCAGGATGGCGGCCGGGAAGACGATCTCGTTATTGGCCGAGTTGTAATAGGCGTTGACCGTCTGGGGGGTCATGCCCCACTCGGACTTGTCGACCGGCTCGTTCAAACGCGACAGGTCGTAGTTCCATTCGAACAGGCCGCGACGCTCGGCGTTGCCGACCAGGTCGTCGGCGCGGATGTCCAGACCGGAATAGTCGCGCCACTTCTCGGGATAGCCGATCTTGACGGTGAATTTGCGCAGCTTCTCCTGCGCCGCCGCCTTGGTCTCGGCCCCCATCCAGGTCAGGTTCTCGATGCGGTGCGACAGGGCGGTGCGCAGATTGGCGACCAGCTCTTCCATCTTGGCCTTGGATTCGGCCGGGAAATACTGGGCGACGTAGAGACGGCCCGTCGCTTCGCCCAGCGAACCCTCGGCGAAGGAGATGGCGCGCTTTTCGCGGGTACGCTGTTCGGGCTGGCCCGACAGGTCGCGCGAGCGGAACTCCCACTGGGCGTCCGAGAACCGCTTGGACATCAGCGGCGCCATGTCGTCGGCGGTGTGGAAGGCTTCCCACGCCTGCAACAGGGCGACCGGCGTCTCGGCGTAGATGGCCGCGATCTTGGGCATGGCCGTGTCCTGACGCACGATCAGGCGCGGCACGCCGCCCAGCTTGGCGGCGTCGTAATAGTCCTGCCATTCGAAGCCGGGCGCCTGCTGGGCCAGCTGGGCGATGGTGAACTCGTTATAGGTCTTGTCGCGATTGCGGTTCTCGACCGGGCTCCAGTGGGCCTCGGCGATCTTCTGTTCCAGGGCGACGATCTGGGCGGCGGTCTCGGTCGGGTTCTCCCAGCCGATCATCGTCAGCATCCGGCCCACATAGGCCTGATACTTCTCCTTCTTGTCCGCATAGCGGGCGTCCAGATAGTAGTCGCGGTTGGGCAGCCCCAGGCCCGACTGGCCGGTCGAGACGACGTAGCGGGTCGGCTGTTTCGCATCGATGGTGATGCCGGTGCCGAAGAAGGAGCCGCCGAAACGGCCGACCGTCTGACCCATATAGACGGCCATCTTCTCATGGCTGTCGGCGGCGCGGATCGCGGCCAGATAGGGTTGCAGCGGCTGAGCGTCCAGCTGCTCGATACGCGCCTCGTCGCTGTAGGAGCGATAGGCGTCGGCGATCTTGGCCTCGTCCGAACCGGGGGCCAGATCGCGGCGCGCGGCCAGACCCGTCACCAGCTCCTTCATGCGGTTGTCGGACAGTTCGCGCAGCAGGGCGAAGGAGCCGTAGCTGGTGCGGTCCGACGGAATGACCAGCTTCTCCAGCGCCTTGCCGTTGGCGAACTGGAAGAAGTCGTCGCCCGGCTTCACCGCCGTGTCGCGGCCCGCCATGTCGAAGCCCCAGGTTCCGTAGCGCGGCGCCTGCGTGCCCTGCCAGCCGGCGGCGGTCTCTTCGCCCGAGAACAGGGAGACGATGGAGCAGGTCTCGTCGATGCAGGCGTGGTCGTGGTCGGCGTCTTGAGCGAAGGCGGCGCTGGCGGGCAGCAGAAGGGCGCCGACGGCGGCGCCGATAAGCAGTCGTTTCATCACTGGATCCTAGGCTCCGCCCCGGAAATGGGCGGTTCGGCGCGGACCCTAGACCCGGTTGGGGGTCTGTCGCCTTAAAAAAAATTCATGAAAGCGCTGCGACGTCTCGCCACGGTCGCCGGTTCGGGGTCAGATGCGCCGACGACGGAGGGGCGATGCACGGACACGGCGCGGACTATAAGGATTTGGTGGTCTTCCTGGCCGCCGCCGGGGTCATGGTGCCCCTGGTCAACCGGCTGAAGATCAGCCCGGTGCTGGGTTTCCTGGCGGCGGGCGTGGTTCTGGGGCCGGACGGTCTGGCCCGGTTCGCCCACGCCCTGCCCTTCCTGTCCTATTTCACCATCAACGATCCGGGCCAGCTGGCGCAGCTGTCGGAACTAGGCGTGGCCTTCCTCCTGTTCATGATCGGGCTGGAGCTGTCTTGGGAGCGGCTGCGGGCCATGCGCCGGCTGGTGTTCGGCCTGGGGCTGATGCAGGTGGCGGCCTGCACCGCGGTCCTGGCAGGCGGTTTCATGCTGATGGGCCAGACCCTGGCCAGCGCCGTGGTTTTGGGCATGGGCCTGGCCCTGTCTTCGACCGCCGTGGTCATGCCGGTCCTGGCCGAACGCGGACGGCTGAAGGGCGTGGTCGGCCGTTCGACCTTCGCCATCCTGCTGGCCCAGGACCTGTCGGTGGCCCCCATTCTGATCACCGTCACCGTTCTGGCGGCCGTAGCCCAGCAGGGCGGGGCGCTGGACGCCGCCATCCTGGGGCGGTCGCTGTTCACCCTGATCCCGGCGGCGGTCGGGCTGGGTCTTCTGGTCCTCCTGGGACGTGTGGTGCTGCGGCCCATGTTCCGGTCGGTGGCCAAGGCGCGCAAGGCGGCCCAGGGCGGGGAGCTGTTCGTCGCCGCCAGTCTGCTGGTCGTCGTCGGCGCCGGGCTGGCGGCCCAGGCCAGCGGTCTGTCCATGAGCATCGGCGCCCTGGTCGCCGGAGTCCTTCTGGCCGAGACCGAGTTCCGGCGCGAGGTCGAGGTGTCGATCGAACCATTCAAGGGGCTGCTGCTCGGCGTCTTCTTCGTCGGCGTCGGCCTGGGGCTGGACCTGGACGCCATCGCCGCCGATCCCATCGGCGTATTCGGCCTGGCCCTGGCCCTGACGGCGGTCAAGACCGGCGTGATCTTCGCCCTGGCGCGGCTGTGGGGACTGGGCGCGCGGCCTGCGCTGGAGACGGCCCTGGTCCTGGCCCCGGCGGGCGAGTTCGCCTTCGTCGTCTTCGCCACCGGCATGGTCGAGGGCCTGGCCCCGGCCGGCCTGACCAACACCGTCGCCCTGTCGGCCACCCTCAGCATCTTCTCCATTCCGCTGCTGGCCATGATCGGCCAGACGCTGACGAAGCGGACCGGACCGAACGCCACGGCTCTGCCCGATATCCCCGCCCCGGCGGCGGCCGACGGCGCGGTCATCATCGTCGGCTTCGGCCGAGTGGGCCGTCTGATCGGCGAGATGCTGAAGGAACACGACCAGCCGTTCATCGCCCTGGACACCGACGCCGCCGCCGTCGCCGCCGGCCGTCGCGACGGGTTCGAGGTCTTCTATGGCGACGCCGGTCGGCGCGAGATGCTGCAGCACTGCGGCGTCCAGTCGACGCGCGCCCTGATCGTGACCATGGACGCCCCGGCCAAGGTGGACGAGGTGGTGCAGACCGCGCGGGCCATGCGCGACGACCTGATCCTGATCGCCCGCGCCCGCGACGACCAGCACGCCATGCGCCTGTATGCCTTGGGCGTCACCGACGCCGTGCCGGAGACGACCGAGGCCAGCCTGCAGCTGGCCGAGAACACCCTGGTCGACCTGGGCGTGCCGATGGGTCTGGTCCTGGCCTCGATCCACGAACGGCGCGACCAGTTCAGAAAGGCCTTCCAGGCCGCGACGCCGGTCGAGCGTCGCAATCGCCCCAGCCGCGCCCTGCGCCGCACGGCGCGGCCCGCCCGCCCCGAACCCAACGTCAGCTAAGGGTCGATACCTAGCGTCGTCTGGCGGACCCATTTTCGTCATGGTTCCGTGATGCAAGCGCGACATTGCTATTTCTGCGCCGATAGGGCGGAAAGCGCCTGTCCGTCCCGGCACCGGGCCGCGATCTTCACCTCAAGTCGCCTTCGGGCCCGCCTGCGGCGTCCGAGACTTAAAGTAGAGTAAAAGCCTGATTTCATGACTGATACCGTCGCAACCCTCGCCGTCGAACCTCGCTTGAACCGCCGCCAGGCCGCCAAGATCCGCACACGGCAAAAGGTTCTGGACGCCGCCCGCTCGCTGTTCGCCGAGCGGGGCTACGAGCCCGCCACCATCCGCGACATCGCCAAGGGCGCGGGCATGTCCACCGGCGCCGTCTTCGCCAACTTCCAGGACAAGGCCGAACTGTTCGAAGCCGTCCTGACCGAGGACATGACGCGCCTGGCCGAGGTGGTCGAGGCCGCCGCCCCGGCGGGCGAGCCCGTCCGCCAGCGTCTGCTCAGCGCCCTGACCGCCGGCTATAAGTCGTCGCTGGAGCATTTGCCGCTGTTCCAGGCCATCGTCGCCCGCTCGTGGTTCCAGCCCCTGGCCGCCGAGATGCGCGCCCGCGCCGCGACCAAGAATCTGCTGTTGGCCATCGGCGGCATTCTTCAGGACGCCGTGGCCAAGAACGAGCTCAGCAAGGACGCCGACATCCGCCTGTTGGTCGAGCTGATCTGGGACGCCTATCTGTCCAACTATCGCCGCGCCGCCTATGACGAATGGGGCGCGCAGGCCCTGTCGGACCATATGGGCAAGCAGATCGACGTGATCCTGGCCGGCGCGCTCGCCGCCAAATAGGTCGACGACAGACCGCTTCGAAAGGCCGGGTCCGCCAGCGCGGGTCCGGCCTTTTTCCATGGCTCAGACGCGGCGCTTCAGGGTGACGTAGAAGGCGCCGTTTCCCCCGTGCCTCTGGTGGGCCGTGGTGAAGCCGGACACCACGCCGCGCAAGGCGGGCGAGTGCATCCATTCGGCGAAGGCCGAACGAATCACGCCGCCGCCCATCCGGCCCTGGCCGGTGATGACCAGAACCGCCCGCATCCCGCGCGCCTGACACGAGATCAGAAAGCCGCGCAACTGGTCCTCGGCCTCGAAACGGCCAAAGCCGTGCAGGTCGATGCGCGCCTCGATGGGGTCGCGTTCGCGCGACAGCCGCTGCTTGCGGCGCGGCTCCAGCGCTTCCGGCGCCGGCTTGGGGCGTGTGGGCAAAACGCGCGGCTTGTCGATGGGCGAGGCCGGCGCCGGGCGCGGCGGCTTCGGCGCCGGTCGCAAGGGTCCTGGCGACGTCGGCGCGATCACGGGCGGCGGCGTCTCCGCGCCCGGCGTGACGCGCGCGGCCTTTCGCGTGCGCGGCGGGGCGACCGAGTTGGACACCCGGGTCCAGATGCGACGGTCCTCGGGCGTCAGCCCGTTTTCGTCGCGCCCCGGCCCCTTTCGCCTCATGCCGCCTCGTCGTCCTCGAACACGTCGCCCGGACCCGGCTCGTGCGCCAACAGGTCGCCGGGCTGGCAGTCCAGTTCGCGGCACAGGGCGTCCAGGGTCGAAAACCGCACCGCCCGCGCCTTGCCCGTCTTCAGGATCGACAGATTGGCCACCGTCACGCCCACCCGATCCGCCAGTTCGGTCAGGGACATGCGGCGTTCCACGAGAACGCGATCGAGCTGGACGCGAATGGCCATGCGGAAATCCTAGTCGAAACGGCTCAGATCGTCAGTTCGGATTCGCGGCGCAGGCGCGCGCCCTCGCGGAACACCTCCGCCAGCACGAAGACGATCAGGACGGAGAATATGGGGGTCAGCAGTTCGCCCAGGCCCTGCGGGTCCATGACCCCCGGCGCCAGCCGCTTGGCCACGAACCCTTGCGCCAGCCAGACGCCGCCGGTCACCACCGCCAGGGTCAGGCCGATCTGGCGCAGGCGGCGCACATTGTCCGGCTGGAAAGGGTCGCCCATGGTCAGGGTGCGGATGATGCGGCGCAGGCTGCGCAAGATCAGCATGAAACCGCCGAAATAGGCCGTCGCGGCGCCCAGGCCGAACAGCAACAGGGTGCGCGTCAGCGGCAGTTGCTTGCCGCCGGCGTCGCCGCTGACGGTGATGTTCACATTGTCCAGGGGAATGAATATGGCCGCGATCACCAGCAGCAGCAGAAGCCCGGTGATCAGCCACAACAGCACATAGGCCACGTCCAGCACCATCTTCAGCACGCTGGACACCGATCCCGGCCCCATGGCCTTCAGCCATGTCAGGGATCGCGCCTCGCCTCGCTTCGTCGGATGTCGCGGCGTCGGCAGGCGCATGGCGGTTCTGGTCTCAGGTCTGAAGAGGGCGGGCGGCGGCCGCGCGGGGTGCGAAGAACCCGCGCGCGGCTCTATACATCGCGGTCTTCATGCAGATCGTCAAAACTCTCGTGATAGAAATGACGTAAGGATCAGAAGGCTTGCATCAGCACGGTGACGAGGGCGGTCGGCAGGGCGGCGATCAGAACCGTGCTGACGAAAGCAGCGCCGACCTTGTCCAGCCACATCGAGGTGTTCATCGTATGCATCGTAGTTCTCCGTCTTTCATGAGGGACGATTATCGCCCGGTTTGTTTTCTGATCGCACGAACGTTTCGGCTTTGACCGAAATCAAGAACGCTGCGACCTCGTTCTCGATGATCAAGAGATAGGCCGTGCGATGCGGAAAAGCACGTTACATATCGTTTAACGATATTAAACTTTGGCAATAGACTGTTTCAGCGGCAGGAGCGCCCATGACTCTCAAGCTTATCAAGGGGATGCGGATCGTCGTCGCGACCCACAATCCGGGCAAGGTGCCGGAAATCTCGGCCCTGCTGGGCGGAGATTACGAGATCGTCACGGCGGGCCAACTGAACCTGCCCGAGCCGGACGAGACCGAAACCACCTTCGCCGGCAACGCCATGCTGAAGGCGCGCCATGCGGCGGAACGGTCGGGCGCGGTGGCGCTGGCCGACGATTCCGGCCTGTCGGTCGCGGCGCTTGACGGGGCGCCGGGCATCTTCTCCGCGCGCTGGGCCGGGCCGGGCAAGGATTTCGCCGTGGCCATGACCAAGGTGGAGCAGCGTCTGGAGGAGATCGGCGCGACCGACCGCACCGCCTGGTTCACCTCGGCCCTGGCCGTCGCCTGGCCCGACGGTCCCTGCATCGTGGTGGAAGGGGTGGTCGACGGCCATCTGACCTTCCCGCCGCGCGGCGACCGGGGCTTCGGTTACGACCCCCTCTTCATTCCCCAGGGTGGCGACCTGACCTTCGGCGAGATGGAGCCGGCGGCCAAGGACGCGATCAGCCACCGCACCCGCGCCTTCGAGAAGCTGAGGGCCGTCCTGATTGACTGATATGCCGCCGCCCGATCCGGGGTCGGACGTCGCCCTCTATGTCCACTGGCCCTATTGTTCGCGCATCTGCCCCTATTGCGACTTCAACGTGGTGCGCGACCGGGGGCGGGCGGCCGAGCAGGCAGGGCTGGTCGCCGCCATCCTTCAGGATTTTCAGGCCCAGCGGGCCCTGACTGGACCCCGGCGGCTGGCCTCCATTTTCTTCGGCGGCGGCACCCCTTCGCTGATGGCGCCCGAGGCGGTGGCCCGTATCGTGGAGACGGCCGAACGCCTCTATCCGCCCGCCGGCCGGATCGAGATCACACTGGAGGCCAATCCCACCGACGCCGAGGCCGCCCGCTTCGCCGCCCTGGCCCAGGCCGGGGTCAATCGCCTGTCGATGGGGGTTCAGGCGCTGGACGACGACGCCCTTCGCTTTCTGGGCCGGGATCATTCGGCGGCTGAGGCCTATCGCGCTGTCGATCTGGCGCGCCAGGCCTTCGACCGGCTGTCCATCGACCTGATCTACGCCCGACCGGACCAGACGCCTCGGGCCTGGGCCGCCGAACTGACGACCGCGCTGGACCTGGGGTTCGAACACGTCTCGCCCTATCAACTGACCATAGAGCCGACCACCGCCTTCGGCCGGGCCTTGGCGCGGGGAACCCTGACCCCGCCGGACGAGGATGTCGCCGCCGCCCTTTACGAGACGACCCAGGCGGTTCTGTCGGCGGCCGGTTTCGACGCCTATGAGGTGTCCAACCATGCGCGCGGCCCGGCCGCGCGCTCGGCGCACAATCTGCACGTCTGGCGCGGCGGCGACTATCTGGGCCTGGGCCCCGGCGCCCACGGGCGGTTGACGCTGAACGGCGCCAGGACCGCCACCGTCGCCCACCGCCGCATCGCCGACTATCTGGCGGGCGTGGAGGCCTCGGCGCCCTGGTCGGACCGCGAAACCCTGTCGCCCGCGGACGCGGCGGAGGAACGGTTCCTTCTGGCGCTGCGCACCACCGAAGGCGCGCCAGCGACCCTGTTATCGGCGCTGGACCTGTCGCCCGAGGCCGCGCCGGTCGCGGACCTGATCGCGGACGGGTTCCTGACGCTGCGCCAAGGCCGGCTGATCGCCACCGACCGGGGCCGCCCCGTTCTGGACGGCGTGCTGAAGGCGCTTTTGACCTAACGCTTCACCCCCGCTCGACGCACAGGGCCACGCCCATGCCGCCGCCGATGCACAGGGTCGCCAGGCCCTTCTTGGCGCCCGACCGCTTCATCTCGAACAGCAGGGTCGTCAGGATGCGCGCGCCCGAGGCGCCGATGGGGTGGCCGATGGCGATGGCGCCGCCGTTGACATTGACCTTGGCCGGATCGAGGCCCAGCTCCTTGACCACGCACAGGCTCTGGGCGGCGAAGGCCTCGTTGGATTCGACCAGATCCAGATCGGCGACGCTCCAGCCCGCCTTCTCCAGCGCCTTCCTGGACGCCGGGATCGGCCCCGTGCCCATGATTGACGGATCGACGCCCGCCGTGGCGTAGGAGGCGATGCGGGCCAGCGGCTCCAGACCGCGCGCCTTGGCTTCATTCGCGCTCATCAGCACCAGAGCCGCCGCCCCGTCGTTCAGGCCCGAGGCGTTGGCGGCGGTGACGCTGCCGTCCTTGACGAAGGCCGGACGCAGTTTCTGCATGGCCTCGATGGTCGCGCCGTGACGGATGTATTCGTCCCTGTCGACCGTGACGTCGGCCTTCTTGCCGGGGATGACGACGGGAACGATCTCGTCGGCGAACTTGCCGGCGGTCTGGGCGGCCTCGGCCTTGTGCTGGCTGGCGACGGCGAACTCATCCTGGGCCTCGCGGCTGATCGACCACTTTTCGGCGATGTTCTCGGCGGTCTGGCCCATGTGATAGCCGTTGAAGGCGTCCCACAGGCCGTCCTTGATCATGGTGTCGACGAAGGCCACGTCGCCCATCTTGTGGCCGTTGCGAAGCTGTTGGGCGTGGGGCGCCTGGCTCATGCTTTCCTGACCGCCGGCGACGACGATCCGGGCGTCGCCCAGCGCGATCTGCTGGGCGGCGATGGCGACGGCGCGCAGGCCCGAGCCGCAGATCTGGTTCAGGCTCCAGGCGGCCGCCTCCTTGCGCACCCCGGCGCCCACGGCGGCCTGACGCGCAGGGCCTTGGCCCGCGGCGGCCTGCAGCACATGGCCCAGGATCACCTCGTCCACCTCCTCGCCCGAGACGCCGGCCCGCTCCAGCGCCGCCTTGATGGCGATCTCGCCCAGCTTTGACGCCGGCAGGGCGGCCAGACCGCCCATGAACGAACCGACCGGCGTGCGGGCGGCGGAGACGATGACGACCTCGGTCATGGGATTTCACTCTCTGCGGAATAAAGGTGCGTGGCCGTTTTGCCGCATCGGGGCGGCTTCGTCACCTGCGACGACGCGATCGGCGGCGGATTCAGGGCTTCGTCACCCTGTCGGCGCATTGTGGCGGAACGATAAGCGCGATCTGGGATTGGATTGGCCATGCTGCGCACGATCAAACGTCTTGTCGCCCACGTCTGCACGCCGGACGAGTTGGACATGATCGAACACTACCCCACGCGCGCGGAAAAGCTGGCGGACCTGTGGGTCCATGTCGTCGGACTGATGCTGGCGGCGGTCGGCGGGATCATCCTGGCGGGCCTGGCGGGGGTCTACACCGGCATCGGCGGCGTGCTGGCCACCGCCATCTATGCGCTGTGTCTGGTCGGGATGCTGACGGCCTCGACCATCTACAACTGGACCAACCCCTGCGCGGCGCGACCCGTGCTGCGGCGGCTGGACGAGGCGGCCATCTTCCTGATGATCGCCGGCAGCTACACCCCCTTCACCACCCAGCGGTTCGAGGGGGTGTGGGCCGTGGGCTTCACCACCCTGATCTGGACCTTGGCCTTCATGGGCGCGGGCGTGAAGCTGTTCGCGCCGCGCATCTCGGACAGGTTCTGGAGCGGGGTCTATGTCGTGTTCGGCTGGCTGGCGGTCGCCGCCCTTAAGCCGATGGTCGAGACGGTGCATCCGATCGCCCTGGCCCTGCTGGTGATCGGCGGGCTGATCTACACCGCCGGGGTCTTCGTCTTCATCAGCCCAAAGGTCCGCTTCCGCCGCGCCATCTGGCATGGTTTCGTCGTGACCGGCGCCACCGTCCACTGGGCGGCGGTGCTGGTCGGCGTCGTTCTGGCCCCCGCCTTGACGCACTGAGAAAACGCTCCGCACCCGGCGCATCGTCGCCCCCTCTGGCGCTTGAGCGCGCAAGGGGGGATAGTGATGCGTTGCAACATCGCGAGAACAAGCGTGGCTGACGAAAAAACCAAGGGCGGAAACAGGGATGCGACCGAGACGGTCGTCATCAAGAAGTATGCGAACCGACGCCTCTACAATACGCGAACCAGCGCCTATGTGACGCTGGAGGACCTGGCGACCATGGTGCGCGAGGGGGTCGATTTCGTCGTCTATGACGCCAAGACCAATGACGACCTGACCCGCCAGATCCTAACCCAGATCATCTTCGAGGAGGAAAGCCGGGGCGAGGCCCTGCTGCCGGTTCAGTTCCTGCGTCAGCTGATCGGCTTTTACGGCGGTCAGATGCAGGGGGTTCTGCCCTCCTATCTGGAAATGTCGCTGGCCAATTTCGGCAAGCAGCAGGAACAGTTCGCCAGCCAGATGAGCCGCGCCTTCGGAACCGGCGCGGGCGCCAGCCTGATGGAGGACGCGGCCCGCGCCAACATCGCCATGTTCGAACGGGCCATGCAGATGTTCCCCGGTTTCGGCTACGCCCGGACCGAGGCGAGCGCCGAGGCGCGGCCGGAACCAGCGGCTGCGGAGCCGGCTGCGAACGCGCCTGACGCCCTGGACGACATGCGCCGGCAGATGGACGAGATGCGCCGCCAGATCGACAAGCTGGCCGGCGCCAAGCCCAAATGACCGACCGCATCGGCGCCATCGGCGGGCCAGAGCGCATCGAGCGGCGCGAGGGCGAACGCCGCGAGCGCGAGCGGCGCGCGCGTCCGCCGTCGCGCGATCTGGTCCCGCTGGACGCGCCCGAACCGCAGGCCCAGGCGCAGGACCGCCCGGCAAGAGCTGCCGTGCAGCCGGCCATCGAACCGGGCCCGGCCGCCTTCGTCGCCCAGCAGATGGGCCAGAGCGGCCAGAAGCGCGGCCTGCGCGGCGGCCCGCCCGTGCTGGACGCGGCCCGCTCCGCCTATCTCGGGGCCGAGTATTCCGGCGCGGCCGAGCGTCGCCCGATCACCGGCAAGACGACCAAGACCGACATCTGACCGGACGGCACGGGGTTTGCTGGAAGCGTCGTCAGACGCCTCATGCCGGACCCGATCATGCCCGCCGCCTTCAGCCTCGCCGCCAAACTCTTCGATGTCGCCGTGGTGGCCCTGATCTTCTCGGTCTTCTCCTAAGGTCGGCCTGTTTGAGGCCGCCTGGCCTCACGCGCCGCCGAAGTCGAAATCCTTGCGCGAGGCGATGATGGTGACGATGAAGCCGGCCAGCACGTCCAGCAGGATCATCGTCACGATCAGGAAGAAGGTCGAAGTAGCGAAGCCCGGCAGCAGCAGGAACTCGATCAACACGCCGATGAACAGGATCATCGACAGGGCGTGATTGATGATGGCGACCCGCTGGCTGGACGTCGATTTCAAGAGTTCGAAGAACAGCAGGATCAGCCCCAGAAACAGGATCAGATCGCCCGAACCGATGGTCCATTGCGCGCCGGACGTCATTGTGACCGCGAACAGCGGATCGCGCAGCAGCACGTCCGCCTGCGCCACGCCCGCGTCGCCCGATCCGCCGAACAGCACCACGATATTGTAGAGGACCACCGGGATCAGCAGCAGCGGAATGGCGATCAGCATGGTCGGTCCTCTACGCGACCCGCCCCCGGGATGTTCGCGTCCATTCATCATGAATAGCTCCGTTTGCGACACGCCGCCACAGGGCCGCCGCAACGCCCTCGCTCCGTCAGGACCGGGGGAAGCCGCCTGCCCGACTGAGCGCAGAGGGCGCGGGCCGGCCGATGGCCTGGCCGATCCACCGCGCCGTGTCGATCAGAGCGTCCAAGTCATAGCCTGTCTGGAACCCGCCGCGCTCCAGCATATAGACCAGGTCTTCGGTCGCGATATTGCCCGTGGCGCCGGGTGCGAACGGACAGCCGCCGATGCCGCCGACCGAGGCGTCCAGCACGTCGATCCCGGCCTGAACCCCTGCATAGGCGTTGGCCAGGCCCGTGTTTCGCGTGTCGTGGAAATGCAGGCGCAGGGTCGCATCGGGCGCCGCCGCCCGGGCCGCCTCGACCTTCTGCGTCACCGCCCAGGGGTCGCCCACGCCGATGGTGTCGGCCAGACCGATCTCCCGGACCCCCATCGCCGCGATGGCCCCCACCATGTCCGCGACCTGATCGACCGAAACCTCGCCGTCGAACGGACAGCCCCAGACGCAGGAGATCATGGCCGACAGCGACGGCGCGCCCTCGGACGCCTCGGCATTGTGCCGCCGGGCCACGATGTCGGCCAGCATCGCCAGTTGGTCCTTCACCGCCAGGCCCTGGTTCTTCAGGCCGAAACCGTCCGTGGCGGCGACCGAGACATTGACCTCGTCCACCCCGGTCGCCAGCGCCCGATCATAGCCCTTGCCGTTGAGAACCAGGCCGATCCGGCTGCGGCCAACCTCGCGCGGCAAGACGGCCATGACGTCCTCGGCGCCGGCCATTTGCGGCACATATTTGGGATGGACGAAGGAGACGGCCTCGATCCGTTTGGCGCCCGCCGCCTCCAGCCGCCGCACCAGATCGGCGCGGACGGCGGGGTCCAGCACGGCCTTTTCGTTCTGCAGGCCGTCGCGGGGCCCGACCTCGACGATCTGGATGAAGCGGGCCATCAGGAAGCCCCATCCGCATCGTCCTGCGACGCGCCGTTCCCCGTCCCGTTTCTGGGCGGCGGCGCATAGACCGTCAGACTGACCTCGTCCCCGGCGGAATAGTTGTAGCCGTTGACCACCCCGACCGCCCGGCCCGACACGCCCAGGCGCGCGGCGGCGGCGCGGAAGGCGTCGGCGTCGCGGCCTTCGACGATGGCGGGCCGCCCCTCGGCCAGGGCCTCGGCGGCCCCTTGCGCGTCCGTCAGATCGGTGTCGCGCCCGGTCAGGAAGACGAAGCTGGGCTCATGGAAGCCGGTGATGGCAACGGGCCCCGGCGTGCGACCCTGACGCGGATGCAGGTCGGCGGCCTCCAGCGTCCGCTCCAGCCGGGGCGCGATGGCCAGGGGGCGCAGCTGGCGAATGGTGCCGGCCAGGGCCGCGTGCGCCACGATCCCGAAGGCCAGCGAGGCGATCAGGGCCGCGACCGGCGCCCGGTTCAGCAGCAGGAAGCCCCCCATGGCCCCGGCAGCCAGGGCCATGACCACCGTCAGCGCCGCCCACGTCTGGGCCGTCGAGGTGCCATAAACCGTCAGCCCATAGACCGTGATGCCGATGATCAGGATCGCCGCGAACACCGCCAGGGCCGCGCCCGTGATGCGCGACACCTTGCCGATGGGCCGGGCCAGGGCGGCGGCGGCCAGAAGCGCCAGCCCGCCGAAGGTCGGCAGGGTGTAGTGCCACAGCTTGGTCGGCGCCAGTTCGAACATCAGCCAGCCCGGCAGCACCCAGCACACCAGAAACCGGATCGCCGGCTCTGCCCGCCGGCTCCATCCCGTCGAGACGGCGGCGGGCAGCAGCAGGGTCGAGGGAAAGAACAGCAGGGGCGCCAGCAACAGATACATGCCAGGGAAGCCCGAATGGCTTTCGTGCGCGCCCGCGATCTTAGGCGCCAGATCGCCGCCGATGGCCTCGCGCCAGAAGCCGCCGTCTGTGGCGATGGTGATGGCGATAGCCCACGGCCCGACCATCAGCGCCACCAGCGGCAGGCCCCAGCCCCAGCCCAGCCGGTACAGCCATTTGACGTTCCGATCCCAGATCGACACGGCGATGACCGCCAGGGCGATGACCAGGAACCCGATCGGCCCCTTGATCAGGATCGACAGGCCCATGCCCGCCCAGAACAGGAATTTGTGCAGCCGTTCGGGCCGCTCTCCCGCCCGCGTCGCCATATAGATGCGGGCCAGGGCCGCCATGGCCAGGGTGGTCGCCCCGCACAGCATGGCGTCGGTCTTGGCGATGCCCGCCTCGGTGGACAACAGGAAGGTCGCCCCCATGATCGCCCCGCCGAGGAAGCCGACGCGGCTTCCCAGCATGGCCGACCCGGCCCAGGCCACCGCCCAGGCCGCCAGCATGGCGCCCAGCAGCGACGGAATCCGATAGGGCGCGATCTGGCGATCCTCGACGTCCGAGGTCAGGGCCACGGCCGCCGCCTGCAGCCAGTAGATGCCGACCGGCTTTTTCCAGCGCGGTTCGTCCTGAAAGCGGATGTCGACATAGTCGCCGCTCTCGACCATTTGGGCCGTGGCCTGGGCGAAGCGGCTCTCGTCGCGGTCCAGCGGCGGCATCAGCAACAGGCCCGGCAGGCCGGCGATCAGCGTCAGCAGGGCGGCGAACAGCGGCCCCCTCCAACCGGCGATAAGGTGATCCAGGTTCGGGCGGTTCATCCGAGCGTCGTATCACGCCCACGACGGTCGCCGAAAGCGCTCCGTCGCAGGACCGCCCACCATCTGGCATCCGAACGACGGAGAGGCGGCTTGGCCGCGCGCCCGCGCCCCTCGCCCGCGCCATGAGACGCAAGGTCGCACCGCCCGTTTCACTCGCGCCCGCGGATGCGCTAAGGAGCCACGAATGATCGACCGCGCCGCCTCCGCCCCCGACATTTCCGTCGTCGTGCCCGTCCATGACGAGGCCGGCGCCGCCGTGCCCCTGGCGCGCGAGATCGCCGCCGCCTTCGCGGGGCGGTCCTACGAGATGATCTTCGTCGACGACGCCTCGAAGGACACGACCCTGGCCGAGTTGAAGGCGGCCATGGCCGAACTGCCCGCCTTGCGCGTCCTGTCGCATGGCACCAATGCGGGTCAGAGCCGCGCGGTGCGCACCGGCGTCCTGGCGGCGCGCGGTCCTGTCGTGGTGACGATGGACGGCGACGGCCAGAACCCGCCCGCCGACGCCCCGCGCCTGGTCGACGCCCTGATGGCGGCGCCCGCCGACGTCGGCTTGGTCGGCGGCCGCCGCGCCAAGCGCCAGGACACCCAGGCCAAGCGCCAGGCCTCGATCTGGGCCAACCGCATCCGCCGCAAACTGCTCGGCGACGACGCCGACGACACCGGCTGCGGCCTGAAGGCCTTCCGCCGGGACGTCTTCCTGCGCCTGCCCTACTTCGATCACATCCACCGCTATTTGCCGGCGCTGATGATCCGCGAAGGGTTCAAGAACCAATACCTCGACGTGGACCATCGACACCGCGAAGTCGGCCGCTCGAAATACACCAACTGGGGTCGTCTACGCGCGTCCTTCTCGGACCTGTTGGGCGTCATGTGGCTGAAGACCCGCTCGCGCCGACCGGGCGCGATCTCGGAGTTCTAAAGCAGTCTGTCTCCTCCCCATTTCATGGGGAGGTGGCGCGACGCCTCTTCGCGTCGTGACGGAGGGGCTGGCGCCGCATCGCAGACGCCTGTGGGACTTCAGCCGCCCCTCCACCGCCTAGCCTGTCCTCGGGCTCGCCTTTGGCGAGACCCGGGGGCGGTCCCCTTTCCCTTTGAGCGGGGAGGAAAAGAAAAAGGGCGGGACCTTGCGGCCCCGCCCTTCTGCATTTCAGCAGTGGTCAGCTTGGACTTAGAAGTCCATGCCGCCCATGCCGCCCATGCCGCCCATGTCGGGAGCGGCGGCGCCGCCCGACTTCTTGGGGGCGTCGGCGACGGCGGCTTCCGTGGTGATCAGGATGCCGGCCACCGAAGCGGCGTCTTGCAGGGCCGTGCGGACGACCTTGGCCGGGTCGATGACGCCCATCTGCACCAGGTCGCCGTACTCTTCGGTCTGGGCGTTGAAGCCGAACGAAGCGTCGCCGTTCTCCAGCACCTTGCCGACCACGATCGAGCCTTCGACGCCGGAGTTTTCGGCGATCTGACGGATCGGAGCCTGCAGGGCGCGACGGATGATGGCGATGCCGGCGTTCTGGTCGGCGTTGTCGCCCTTGACCTCGGCCAGGATCTTCGACGCCTTCAGCAGCGCAATGCCGCCGCCGGGAACGATGCCTTCGTCAGCCGCGGCGCGCGTGGCGTTCAGGGCGTCGTCGACGCGGTCCTTCTTTTCCTTCACTTCGACTTCGGTCGAACCGCCGACGCGCAGAACCGCGACGCCGCCGGCCAGCTTGGCCAGACGTTCCTGCAGCTTTTCCTTGTCGTAGTCGGAGGTGGTGTCTTCGATCTGGCGCTTGATCTGGGCCACGCGGGCTTCGATCTCTTCCTTGCCGCCGACGCCTTCGACGATGGTGGTGTCGTCCTTGGTGATCGAGACCTTCTTGGCCTTGCCAAGCATGTCGAGCGTGACGCTCTCAAGCTTGATGCCCAGGTCTTCCGAGATGACCTGGCCGCCCGTCAGGATGGCGATGTCTTCCAGCATGGCCTTGCGGCGGTCGCCGAAGCCCGGAGCCTTGACGGCGGCGACGCGCAGGCCGCCACGCAGCTTGTTGACGACCAGGGTCGCCAGGGCTTCGCCTTCGATGTCCTCGGCGATGATCAGCAGCGGACGGCCCGACTGAACCACGGCTTCCAGGATCGGCAGCATGGCCTGCAGCGAGGTCAGCTTCTTCTCGAACAGCAGGATGAGCGGCTCTTCGAGTTGAGCCTCCATCTTGTCGGCGTTGGTGATGAAGTAAGGCGACAGGTAGCCGCGGTCGAACTGCATGCCTTCGACGACGTCGACGGTGGTGTCGGCGGTCTTGGCTTCCTCGACGGTGATGACACCTTCGTTGCCGACCTTGGCCATGGCCTGGGCGATCAGTTCACCGATTTCCGAATCGCCGTTGGCCGAGATGGTGCCGACCTGGGCGATTTCCGAGTTGTTGGAAACCGGCTTGGAGTTCGACTTGATCTCTTCCAGCACCAGGCCGACGGCCTTGTCGATGCCGCGCTTCAGATCCATCGGGTTCATGCCGGCGGCGACGGCCTTCAGGCCCTCTTGCACGATGGCCTGGGCCAGAACGGTGGCGGTGGTGGTGCCGTCGCCCGCCTTGTCGTTCGTCTTCGACGCGACTTCGCGGATCATCTGGGCGCCCATGTTCTCGAAGGCGTCTTCCAGCTCGATTTCCTTGGCGACCGACACGCCGTCCTTGGTCGAGCGCGGAGCGCCGAAGGACTTCTGGATCACGACGTTGCGGCCCTTGGGGCCCAGGGTCACCTTGACGGCGTTGGCGAGCACGTTGACGCCGCGCAGCATCTTGTCGCGCGCGTCGGTGTTGAAGTGTACGATTTTAGCGGCCATGCGGGCTGCTCCTTTGAAGCGTGAATGGTGATTGGTGAATCGTGATTATGTGACCTGATCGGCGGCTGACCTGAGGTCGCGCCATTCACGAGTCACGCTTCACGACTCACGAGCTCAGCTGAGGACGCCCAGGACGTCCGACTCTTTCATGATGATCAGGTCGTCGCCGTCGATCTTCACTTCCGTGCCCGACCACTTGCCGAACAGGATGCGGTCGCCGGCCTTCAGCTCCAGAGCATTGACCTTGCCGGACTCGTCACGGGCGCCGGGGCCGACGGAGACGACTTCGCCTTCCTGCGGCTTTTCCTTGGCGGTGTCGGGGATGATGATCCCACCCTTGGTCTTGGATTCTTCTTCAACGCGCTTGACCAGCACGCGGTCGCCGAGCGGACGGAACGCCATCGGACTTCTCCCTTAAAAACCCCCGGATCGGGGCGTTCTGAAACGGTGAGCCGACCCTCTCGCGATCGCCGTTTTGGCAGCCGACCGGCAAGAGTGCCAACACCCCGCGCAAGTAGGGGCGGGCGGGGAAAGCGTCAAGGCGAGGCCGGTGAAACAAATGCGAAGAATTGCGCCTTGCCGACGGCGTGCCCGCGACCCGTGCGGCGACGGTCAGCGTGGCCATGCAGTAGCCGCCGGCGCCTGACGCCTGTTCCGCAGGGTGAACCCAGGATGAACGACCGTCTGGCGGTGCGTTCAGACGCGGCGCGCTAAAACCGTCTCAACGTCGATGCGCTTTCCAACAGCATCGACCACGAAACAAAGGAGACGGATATGTCCAAGCTGCTGAAGATCACCGCCGTCGTCGCCGCCCCGATCGTCGCCATGACCCTGATGGCGGCCCCCGCCTCGGCCCAGTCGCGGGATCGCGACAACACCGGCCGCAACGCCCTGATCGGCGCGGCGGTGGGCGGCCTAGCCGGCGCCATCTACGGCAACGGCGACGGCAACTATATCGCGGGCGGCGCCCTGGCCGGCGCGGCGGTGGGGGCGGTGGCCTCGAACCGCGGCTCCAGCTGCGAATACTATCGCGGCGGCCAGTGCTACCGGAACCAGGGTCATTGGGAACGCGAGCACGGCATCGACCGCAACCGCTCGGGCTATGACTATCGCTACGACGGCCGCCGCTACGATTCGCGTTACGACCGTCGCGATTATCGCCGGGACGACCGCCGAGACTATCGCTACGACCGTCGCTGGTAAGCGATCGTCAGATCCAGATGAAGGCCCGACCGCCCGGTCGGGCCTTTTTCGCGTCAGCCCATCAGGCGTTTCATCAGCGCCGCCGTGGACGGGTCCAGATCGGCGGACGGACCGCCTGCATCGACGTCCTTCAAGATGGCCTTGGCCAGCACCTTGCCCAGTTCGACGCCCCATTGGTCGAAGCTGTTGATGTCCCAGATCACGCCCTCGACGAAGGTCTTGTGCTCGTAGAGGGCCAGCAGGGCGCCCAGCGTCCGGGGTGTCAGCCGGTCCATGACGATGGCGGTCGAGGGGCGGTTGCCGGTGAAGGTGCGGTGGGGCGCCAGGCGCGCGGCCTCGTCTTCCGACAAACCTTGCGCCAGACCTTCGGCCCTGGCCGCCTCGGTCGTCTTGCCGACCATCAGCGCCTGTCCCTGGGCCAGGGCGTTGGACCACAGCGGCGATTCCGGCGCGTCCTCATGGGTGCGGGCCACGATCACGAACTCGGCCGGCACGACGTCCGGCCCCTGGTGTATCTGCTGGAAGAAGGCGTGCTGGCCGTTGGTGCCCGGCTCGCCGAACACGACGGGGCAGGTCTGGCGCGTGACCGGGCTTCCGTCGCGATGCACCCGCTTGCCGTTCGATTCCATCTCCAGCTGCTGCAGGAAGGACGGCAGGCGGCGAAGCGCATGGGCATAGGGCGCCACCGTCCGCGCCGGGCGATTCAGGCCATCGACGTTGAACACCTGGGCCAGGGCCAGCAGGATCGGCGCGTTCCGCTCCAGCGGCGCCGAGACGAAGTGATCGTCCATGGCGGCCGCCCCGGCCAACATTTCTTCGAACACCTCCCAGCCCAGGGCGATGGCGCACGACAGGCTGACCGCCGACCACAGCGAATAGCGCCCGCCGACCCAGTCCCGGAACGCGAAAGTTCGACCACAGCCGAAGGCCGCCGCCTTATCGGGCGCCGCCGTCACCCCGATGAAGTGTTTCGTCATCCCCTCCGACGGCAGGGCCGCCGCCAGCCACGCCTTGGCCGCCTCGGCGTTGGCCAGGGTTTCCTGGGTGGTGAAGGTCTTGGATACGACCACGACCAGCGTCGTCTCGGGGTCCAGCCCGGTCAGGGCCTCGGCCATGTCGCGCGGGTCGATATTGGCGACGAACCTGAGGTCGATGGCCGGGTCCAGCGGGCGCAGCGCATCCCAGACCACGCGCGGCCCCAGGTCCGATCCGCCGATGCCGACATGGACGATGGCCTCGAACCTGCGTCCTGTCGCGCCCACCTCGGCGCCCGACCGCACCGCATCGGCATACGCCTTCATGTCCGCCCGCACGGCGTCCACCTCGGCAGAGACCGGCTGCCCCAGGGCCTTGAAGCCGGCGCCGGGCGCGGCGCGCAGGGCGGGGTGCAGCACGGCCCGCCCCTCGGTCAGGTTGACGGCCTCACCGGCGAACAGGGCCGCGCGCCGCCCCTCGACGTCGCTGGCGCGGGCCAGGTCCAGACAGGCGTCGAAAGCCGCGCGGGTCCAGCTCTGTTTCGACAGATCGACATAAAGCCCCGCCGCCTCGACCGACATTCGCCCCAGCCGGTCGGGATCGGCGGCGAACTGATCGACGATCCGCGCAGAGGCGGCCTCGGCGGCGGCTTGGTCGAAGGCGGTCCAGGCGGCATCGCGGGTCATCGTCGTCTCCATCGGGAATGACAGGGTAAACACTCGTTTACGGCTGGGGCGTATTCAGGTTCAACGTCCCAGCGGACGCTGAAACAGGAAGTCACCTCCATGTCCTGCGGCCTTGCTCTCACGATCGCCCTGGCGATGTCCAATCCCTCGGTGGCCCTGGCCGCCGAGCAGCCGGCGGTCGTGCCCGGCGCGCCGATCTCGGTGGCGGGCGAGCCGCTGTTCGCCGACATCATCTCGCGCTCGACCAGCCTGAAGGCCGTGGTCGACGGCTGGGCCGCCGCCAAGGCCGCCGACGACGCCGCCTTCTTCACCAGCCAGGCCTTCACCGGCTTCAAGGCCCAGGCCGAGCAGTTGGCCGCTCTGGACATGCAGGGCCACCTGATCCTGAAGGAACGCGGCACGGACGGCGATCTGAAATGCATCCTGCGCGGCATTTCCGAGGACATGCCCAAGAAGGTTCTGGCGGTGCAGGCCGCCGCCACCCCGGCGGACCGCGCCGTCGCCCTGTCGGAACTGTCCTATCTGCTGAACGACAATGTCGAGGTCATCACCGCCCCGCCCAAGCCGGCCGTCTGATCCGACCGTCACGATCCGTCATTCCGGGGCGTCCGAAGGACGAACCCGGAACCCTGGAGGCGGACCTGGACGCCTGCCGTCTCGACGACGCGCCTCTGGCCATGACTTCCGGGTTCCTCGCTGCGCTCAGCCCGGGAATGACGCCGAAAAGCGTCCGCTACAGAGCGCCCAGCGTCTCCAGCACCCCTTTGCCGTAGCGATCCAGTTTCGACTGACCAACGCCGGAAATGGCGCCCAGGCTGTTCAGGTCGCCCGGCTCGGCATGGGCGATCTCCAGCAATTTCTTGTCCTGGAAGATGACATAGGGCGGGACATGCTGCTCCGAGGCGCGATCGCGGCGCCAGGCGCGCAGAGCTTCGAACCGGGCGCGGACGTCGGCGTCCATCGTCTCCAGCGCCGCATTGCGCCCCTCGCCCGTGCGGTCGCGGCGGCGCGGCGTCGTATCGGCCCGCAACGGGGCGCGGCGCACCTCGATCTGGCGTTCGGACTTGTAGACGGCGCGCACGGCCTCGGGGTCGCCTAACCCCACCAGCGGCTTGCCGTCGTTGGGATCCTCGGCCAGCAGCCCCTCGAACAGCAGGTGATCGACGATCTCTCGCCACGAAGTCAGCGAGATGTCGCGTCCGATGCCCCAGGTGGACAGTTGCTGCTCCCACGGCTGAACGTCCTTGGTGCGGGCGGTCAGGTGATCGACGACGCGGTTGCGCCCGAAGCGTCCGCCCAGACGCTGAACCGCCGCCAGCGCCTTCTGCGCCGGGACGGTGGCGTCATAAAGCTGGGGCGGGTCGCCGCAGATGTCGCAGACGCCGCACGGCTGGGCGTCATGCTCGCCGAAGTATCGCCGCACGGCCTGGGCGCGACAGACGGCGCCGTCCAGCATGGCGAACAGTTGGCGGGTCTTGCGCACCTGGACCTGTTTGACCTCTTCCGCCATCGGACGGCTGTCCAGCCGACGCAGCGACCAGGCGATGTCGGACGGGCCGTACAGGGTGATGCCCTCGGCCGGTTCGCCGTCGCGCCCGCCCCGGCCGATCTCCTGCCAATAGGCCTCCAGGCTGCCGGGCGGATCGGCGTGGATGACGAAGCGCACATCGGCCTTGTCCACCCCCATGCCGAAGGCGATGGTGGCGACCATGACGGCGCCCTCCTCGGCCAGAAACCGCTCCAGCCGCCGGTCGCGTTCGCGCGTGTCCATGCCGGCGTGATAGGCGATGGCGTTGGTCCCGGCGTCGCGCAAAGCCTGGGCCACACGGTCGCAGCCGTCACGACTGCCGCAATAGACCACGCCCGACTTGCCCCGCCGTTCGCGCACCAGTTCGATGACCCGCGCGTCGGTCTTGGCGCGCGAGGCGCTCTCCTTGCGCTCGGCCGACAGTTGCAGGTTCGGGCGCGCGAAACTGTCGACGAAGACCCTGGCCTCCTCCAGCCGCAGCGAGCGCAGGATGTCGTCGCGCGTGCGGGCGTCGGCGGTCGCCGTCACCGCGATGCGGGGCGTGTTCGGAAACCGCTCGGCCAGCAGACCCAGATTGCGATAGTCGGGGCGGAAGTCGTGGCCCCATTGCGAGACACAGTGGGCTTCGTCGATGGCGATCAGGCTGAGCGGCAGTTCGGCCAGACGATCCATCATGGCGCCCGCCGCCAGACCTTCGGGCGAGACATAGAGCAGGTCCAACTCGCCGGACCGCGCGGCCGCCCAGATGGCCGAACGCTCGTCCAGCGACACGCCGGAATCCAGACGGGCCGCCGCGACGCCCTGCTGCTTCAGCGCCTCGACCTGATCGGTCATCAGGGCGATCAGGGGCGACACCACCAGACCCAGGCCGGGGCGCAGGATGGCCGGGATCTGATAGCAGACGCTCTTTCCGCCGCCGGTCGGCAGGACCGCCAGAACGTCGCCGCCGGACAGGATCTGTTCGACCACCTGCCCCTGCAGCCCCCGGAAATCCGCATGGCCCCAGACGCGCGACAGCAGGGCCCTCGCGTCGTTCAGGTCAGGCGTCCGGGTCGGAGAGAATTGGGGCTGCGTGGCCGGCATCCTTAAGCTGTGCACTCTTTGTTCCCGCAAGCGAAGCCCCGCAGGCGGCGAAACGCGGCCTGCGGTCCTATCTGATGGGGATTGATCCGCAGCCGGCTCAGTGCGCCGGGGCTTCGGCGAACTGGCCGCCGACGCGGTAGCGCCACAGATAGGAGGGGGCGATGGCGGCCATGCCCGTGGCGTGATCCACACCCAGCGCCGCCAGACCCAGGGCCTCGGGCGCCACGACATTGTCGCGCTCCAGCATCAGCACCTGATCGCGCGTCAGCGGCGGCGTGACGCCGACGAACCGGCTCAGCTGCAGCAGCGACCCCAGCGGCTTGGCGACCGCGAAGGGCACGGAGACCAGCATCCGGTCACGACCCGTCTCGCGCCGCACCAGCTCCAGCACCTCGCGGAAGGTGAAGACGCTCGGCCCGCCCAACTCATAGGTGCGGCCCGCCGCGTCCACGCGGATCACGGCGCGCGCGATCGCCTCGGCCACGTCGCCGACATAGACCGGCTGGAACCGGGTGTCGCCGCCGCCGATCAGGGGCAGGAAGGGCGACAGGGTGGCCATGGAGGCAAAGCGGTTCAGGAAGCCGTCGCCCGCGCCGAACACCAACGATGGACGCAGGATCACCGCGTCGGAATAGACGGCGCGCACGGCCGCCTCGGCCTGGGCCTTGGTGCGGCCGTAGGCCGAACGGCTGTTTGCGTCGGCGCCGATGGCCGACATCTGGACCAGACGCTTCACGCCCGCAGCCTTGGCGGCTTCGGCGATGGTCTTGGCCGCCTGGGTGTGAACGGCGTCGAAACCGCGCTTGCCGCCCGCGTCGTGCAGCACGCCGACCAGATTGACCACGGCGTCCGCGCCACGCACGGCGGCGGCCACGTCGGCCGCATCGGTGATGTCGCAGCGCATGAACTGGATCTGGCCGGGATCGCCCAGCGGCTGGATCTCGATGGCCAGGACCGGGTTGCGCACGGCGATGCGGATGCGCCAGCCGCGCCGCGCCAGGGCGCGCACCGCCTGCGACCCGATGAAGCCCGACCCTCCGAAGAGAGTCACGACGCCGGGGGCGAGGTCAGCCATGGGGAAAGCTCCAGTCGAAATCCGTGTCGGCGGGATAGACGATAGGGCGCCGCACCGCAACGCAGGCGTTCACCGTGACGCTGGCGATCCGTGCGCCGTCGCCCATCTGATGCGAATGAAGCTTTTCACCATCGGTTACGAAGGCGCGACCCAGGCGGAGGTGATCGCGCGGTTGAAGACGGCCGGGGTCCAGACCCTGGTCGATGTCCGCGCCGTCGCCGCCTCGCGCCGCGCCGGCTTTTCCAAGACGATCCTGGGCGAAAGCCTGAAGGCCGAGGGGATCGACTATGTCCACCTGCGCGGCCTGGGCACGCCCAAGGCGGGACGTGACGCGGCGCGCAAAGGGCGCGTCGGCGAGATGCGCGCCATCTTCGCCGATCATTTGGCCGAGCCGCAGGCGCAGATCGAATACGAACGGCTGAAGGCGCTGGCGGCCGAAACGCGCGTCGCCCTGCTGTGTTTCGAGGCCGACCACGCCGGCTGCCACCGCGCCGTCCTTGCGGAACGGCTGTCGGAGGAAACCGGCGTGGCGGTCGTGGACCTGTAGCGCCAATGACTTGTCTCCTCCCCATGAAATGGGGAGGTGGCGCGGCGCGCCTTCGCGCCGTGACGGAGGGGCTATTTTATGCCTGCGGGATTTCTACGGCCCTCCACCGCTTCGCGGTTCCCCTCCCCACGAGTGGGGAGGAGACTTTTGATGTTACGGCCGTCCGACCAGCTGATCGACCGAACCGCTGGTGACCGGATGATACAGCGGACGGGCCTCGGCGTAAATGCGGCGGGCGATCGGGCGGCCCCAGTCGCCTTCGCTCCAGAGGGTCTGGAACAGGGGCAGGACGAACTTGCGGCGGCCCTGGCTGGTCAGGAACTTCTCGGCCGTGGCGACCGCCGGCTGATAGCGATGGGCCAGGGCGATCTGCAGCCAGGCGAAGGTCAGTTCGGCATTGCCTTCGTTCGCCAGGTTCAGCGTGCGCTCCAGATCGGCCAGCTGCGCATTGGTCAGCCAGTCGGCGCCGGTGCGCAGACCGTCGGGACGCCAGCCCAGGAAGCGCTGGCGCTGCTGGGTGTTCCAGTCCGCCCACGGAATGGCCGAGGCCGGGCCCTTGTCCTTGAAGAAGGCCACGGCGGCCGCGTCCACCGGCTCGAAGGCGTGGGAGACGGGCGCCACGGCGTTGGACGGCAGGCCGGGCTGATAGACCCAGGCGTCCATCTGCAACTGGCCTTCCAGCGCGGCGTCGCCCTTGATCAGGTTGTCGCGGATGTCCTGTAGGAACATGGCGGTCGTCATCGGGCGATAGGCGTTGCGGTCGAAATAGCCGCGCAGCCAGGCGTCGAACCGATCCCGCCCGACGGTGCGCTCGATGGTCCGCAGGAACAGGGCGCCCTTTTCATAGGCGATGTCGTTCATGCCGTCGTCGGGGTCGCGACCCTTCAGGTCCAGATGCAGGCGGGTGTCCGCCGCCGGCAGGGATTTCAGCGTGTCCTGAAGGCTGTCCCAGCCCAGCACCTGCTCCTGCATGGCGCGGTCATGGCCATAGACGGATTCCATGATCCGGTTCTCGAAATAGACGGTGAACCCCTCGTTCAGCCAGAAGTCGTTCCAGGTCGCGTTGGTCACCAGATTGCCCGACCAGGAGTGCGCCAGTTCGTGCGCGACCAGCGACACCAGCGAACGGTCGCCGGCGATGATGGTCGGGGTGGCGAAGGTCAGCTTGGGGTTCTCCATGCCGCCGAACGGGAAGGAGGGGGGCAGGACCAAGAGGTCGTAGCGGCCCCAGCGATACGGGCCGTACAGCTTCTCGGCCGCCGTCACCATCTGGGCGGTCGGCTCCAGCTCCCACTGGGCGGCGCGCAGGCGGCTGGGCTCGGTCCAGACCCCGGTGCGGCCGTCGAACGGGGCGAAGGCGATATCGCCGACGCCCAGCGCGATCAGATAGGGCGGGATCGGATTGTTCATCCGGAAGCGCCAGGTCTTCATCCCGTTTGCGGCCCGCTCGCCGTTCGGCGTCAGATGATCGGCACTCATGACCACCGTCAGGTCTTCGGGCGCGGTGATGCGGGCCGAATAGGTCTGGCGGATGCCGGGGCTGTCCTGAGTCGGCACCCAGGTGCGAGTCAGGATCGCCTGGCCCTGGCTGAACAGATAGGGCTTCTGGCCGCCCGCCGTCTGGGCCGGGCTGAGCCATTGCAGGGCGGCGGCGTCCGGCCGGGTCGAATAGCGGACCGTGATCTTGCGGCGCTCATTGGCGGCGAAGGCCGGGAAATAGACGGTCAGGGGCTGACCCTTGATGGCGTCGTTCTCGCCGACCACGAAGCGCAGCGGCTGTCCCGTCGCGTCGCGCACGTCCTGGATGTCCAGGTTGCGGATGTCCAGGATCACCTCGTTGGCGCCGGGAACGGCCAGGATGTCCAGGGTCGCCGTCCCCGCCAGGGTCCTGGCCTGGAAGTCGGCTCTCAGGTCCAGCGCCACATCGACGACGCGCGCGATCTCGGGCCGGGCGTAGGTATGGCTGTCGACCGCTTCCGGGCCGGGCGCCGGGGCGATGGCGGGCGGGGCCAAGGACGCGCCGCCAGGGGTGGTGGAGCAGGCGCTGACCCCCAGGGCGGCGGCGAGGGCGAGGGCGGAGACGAGGCCGAGCGCTTTGCGCTTCATCGGGGTTTTCCTAGGCTGACCGTAACGATTGGCCGGACAACGCGCGGAAACGCCGAAAAGATCAAGTCTCGGTCCTAAGCGCTCCCGACTGGCGGCAGGTGGTGCGCCCGGAACAGCCGCCCGCGCTCGGCGAACAGGACGCAGACCAGGGCGATCAGTCCGAAGACGGTGAAGCCCGCCGCCATCGGAACCGTGGTGCCGTTGAACTGCTGACCCACCGCAAAGCCCAGCAGCGAGCCGGCGATGGTGGAGACGAACCCCTGGATCGAGGCGGCGGTGCCGGCGATATGGCCCATCGTCTCCATGGCCATGGCGCCGAAATTGCCGGCGATCAGGCCAAAGCAGAACATGGTCAGGGTCTGCAGCACCGCGAAGGTCCAGATCGATTCATGGCCGCTGATCGCCACGGCGGCGTGGATGGCGGATATGGCGGTGAAGCCGATCAGGGCGGTGTGCGAAATCCTGCGCGACCCCAGCTTGACCACCAGCCGGGCGTTGACCAGCGAAGCCACGGCGATGCCGCCCGCGATCAGGGCGAAGATGGCCGGAAACGCCGCCTCGGCGTCGAACACGTCGGCGAAGATCTGCTGGGACGAGTTGATGAAACCGAACAGCGCCCCGGTGATCGCCGTCATGGCCAGCGTATAGCCGACGGCCGTGCGGTCGGTGACGGCGACCCGATAGGCCGAGGCCAGGCGACGCACCTGGATCGGCAGCCGGTCCTCGGGTTTCAGCGTCTCGGGCAAACGCAAGCTGGCCCAGACGATCAGGCCGACGCCGACCAGGCCCAGTCCGGCGAATATCCAGCGCCACGGGCCGACCAGCATGATCATCTGGCCGATGGAGGGCGCAAGGATCGGCACGCCCAGGAAGACCAGGAAGCTGAAGGACATGACCCTCGCCATGGTGCGCCCCTCGAACCTGTCGCGCACGATGGAGACGGCCAGAACGCGGGTGCAGGCGCTGCCCAGCCCCTGGCCGATGCGGGCCAGGATCAGCATGTCGAATGTCGGCGCCAGGGTCGCCAGAAGGCTGAACACCACATAGAGGCCCACGCCCACCAGCAGCACGGGCTTCCTCCCGAACCGATCCGCCAGCGGGCCATAGATCAGCTGCGCCCCGCCGAAGCCCAGCAGATAGGCCGTCACCACCCACTGGCGACTGTTGGCGTTGGCCACCCCCAGGTCGTCGCCGATGTGCGGCAGGGCCGGCAGCATGGAATCGATGGCCAGGGCGTTCAGCGCCATCATCAGGGCGATGAGGCAGACGAACTCGACGAAGCCGAGCTCCTTCTTGGCGGGCGCTGACGCGAGGGAAGAAGACATCCGGGCCAGATGCGCCCCCACGCCCCGATCCGCAACCGCAGCCCTGTCATAAATTGCTGCAATGCAGCGAAATCGGGTTTGAACGGCGGGCGCCTCGCCAAAGCCAAGAAGCTTCGCTAGAGGAAGTCATGACAGAACAGATGACAGCACAGGCGGCGCTGGACCGCCTCGAAACCCTCTACACCCAATCCGTGACCAACCTGCGCGACGCCGTGCGGGATTTCGTCAACACCGGCGAGCGGCCCGATCCGCTGAAACGCGCCGAAGGGGTGTTCGCCTATCCCGAACTTCGCATCCGCTGGGATGGGGATCGCCCCCAGGACCTGGAGCCGCGCGCCTACGCCCGGCTGTCGAAACAGGGCAGCTACGCCACCACCATCACCCGGCCGGACCTGTTCCGCCCCTATCTGACCGAACAACTGGGCCTGCTGGAGCAGGAATATAATGCGACCTTCGAGGTCGGCGTCTCGCGTCAGGAAATCCCCTTCCCCTATGTGACGGACGGGCTGGAGGTCGCGCTGGACCGGTCGATGACGGCGGCTCTTGCGCGCTGGTTCCCGACCACGGACCTGGCCCATATCGGCGACGAGATCGCCGACGGCCTGTTCGAAATGGGCGGGGACTTCCCCCTGTCGCACTTCGACGGCCTCAGGACCGACTTCTCGCTGGCGCGGCTGAAACACTACACCGGCACGCCGGTCGACGACGTTCAGTCCTACGTCCTGTTCACCAACTACAACCGCTATGTCGACGAGTTCGTGCGCTGGGCCATCGAACAGCTTCAGACGCCGGGCAGCCCCTACGAAACCCTGTCCTGCGCCGGCGGCGTGATCATCACGCGCGACACGCCCAACCCCGAGGCGGCGATCAGCGACACGGCCTGGAAGAAGCACCAGATGCCGGCCTATCACCTGACCGCGCCGGGCCATAAGGGCGTGACCCTGGTCAACATCGGCGTCGGTCCGTCCAACGCCAAGACCATCACCGACCACCTGGCCGTCACCCGTCCGCACGTCTGGCTGATGATCGGTCACTGCGGCGGCTTGCGCGCCAGCCAGACCATCGGCGACTATGTGCTGGCCCACGCCTATCTGCGCGACGATCACGTGCTGGACGCGGTCCTGCCGCCGGACATCCCCATCCCCTCGATCGCCGAGGTCCAGCGCGCCCTGTACGACGCCACCAAGTCGGTCAGCGGCATGCCGGGCGACGAGGTCAAGCTGCGCCTGCGCACCGGCACCGTCGTGACCACCGACGACCGGAACTGGGAGCTGCGCTATTCCAAGTCAGCCCTGCGCTTCAACCAGAGCCGCGCCGTCGCCATCGATATGGAAAGCGCCACCATCGCCGCCCAGGGCTATCGCTTCCGCGTGCCCTACGGCACCCTGCTGTGCGTGTCGGACAAGCCGCTGCACGGCGAGATCAAACTGCCGGGCCAGGCCAACCGCTTCTATGAAGGCTCGATTTCCGAACACCTGCAGATCGGCATTCAGGCCGTCGATCTGATGCGCAGCGAGGGCTCTCGTCTGCATTCGCGCAAGCTTCGCGCCTTCGACGAGCCGCCGTTCCGGTAGGGACAAGTCTCCTCCCCACGTGTGGGGAGGGGGCCGCGCGAAGCGCGGTGGAGGGGCTCTTGACGTTCAACAGGCGCCCGCGATGCGGCAAAGACCCCCTCCGTCACGGCGCGAAGGCGCGCCGCGCCACCTCCCCATGAAATGGGGAGAAGACACGCTTAAACCGCCGCCTTCTCCAATGCGCCCGGCTCGACCGGGCTGGGCGCCGTCGCGGCCTTGCGGGTGTCCTGACGTCGCGGCAAGCGCCACACCTGGTGCGAGCGATAGCTGGCTCCGTCCCAGGCGAGGGCCGTGACGGTGATGGTTTTGGCGTCCCAGTCGATCTGGTTGAAGCCTGGCGGCGCGCCCCGCTCGCGATGCGACAGGGTTCCGCAGCCCACCGCATAGGAGCAGTGGTCCGCCAGCGGAATCGGCATGGCGAAGGGCACATGAACATGGCCGGTCATGATCAGATCGACCCCGGCCTCGGCGAAGATCAGGGCCGCCTCGTCGCCGCGCTTGACGTCGCCGGTCATCGGCGTGCCGACCATCTCGATCAGCGGATGGTGGCAAGCCAGGATACGCAGAGCGCCGATGGGCGCCTGACGCAGGGCCTCGGCCGCGCGGCGCGTCTGGTCCAGGTCGATGACGCCCTTGGACCAGTTGGGCCGCGCCTGCCAGCCGCGCGCCGTGACCACGCCCCGCACCATGACCGCATCGCTGCGGAACTGGCCGTCGTGGGCGGGAAAGCCGGTCGCCGTTTCGAACGCGCGCCAGGGGTGAAGCACCCGCGCCACCGCGTCCCAATAGGGCACGTCGTGATTGCCGACGATGACGAAGCGCGGCTCGGGCATGGCCCGCATCCATTCGCCGGCGGCCGTGAACTCGTCGGGATAACCCTTCTGGGTGATGTCGCCGGTGATCAGCACCAGGTCGTTGGGCGTGGCGTGAGCGTAATCCAGGGCGGCGGCGCAGGCGTGCTTGTGCTCGCAGCCGAAATGGACGTCAGAGAACTGGAGAACGCGGCCCATCAGATGCTGTCCTCGGCCGACGGCGGCTTGGGCGCCAGCGCCTTGAAGGCCTTGGGTACGAAGCGGATCACGGCGTCGGGTTTCAGCAGCAGGGGCTCGCCGTCGATGACCGCCGGAATCTTGGAGCGCGCCCGCACCTCGATCAGCTTGGCCGGCCGGGTCGAAACCGCCGGGTCCTGACGCCAGTCGCTGAACAGAGCCGTCGCAGCCAGCCGAAAGGCCTGGGTCGTATCGCTGGGGTCCATGGCGGCCGCCTCCAGCCCGATAGGGTCCTCCATCGCCTT
This sequence comes from Brevundimonas sp. UBA6550, assembly GCF_002434505.1. Taxonomy (GTDB): domain Bacteria; phylum Pseudomonadota; class Alphaproteobacteria; order Caulobacterales; family Caulobacteraceae; genus Brevundimonas. The sequence goes on along the minus strand of NZ_DJKE01000004.1, from coordinate 62,620 downwards.
GGAGATCATCGGGCTGATCAGCACCAGCGCCTCGGTCCGGCGCTTCTCGCCGCCGTCCAGGGTGAAGCGCAACCTCCCCGAGAAGGCGCGTTTCAGCGCGCGTCGCCCGTATTGCCAGGCCAGCTTTATCTTGCCGGTCCGCATGGCCTCGCGCGCCGGCGCCCATAGGGCGGGCGAGCCCAGGATGGCGGCGCAATAGAAGTATTCGCCCTGTACCTCGCCGCCCGAAACCGGCTGGGCCTCGCCCTCCTCCAGCGCCCGCTTCAGCGCCAGCTTCCAGTCGGCGGTGCCGTAAAGCGCCTTGGGCAGCATGTTCATGGTCCCGCCCGGCAGGGGGGCGATCATTGGGCCGTCGGGCCGGGCCTTGGACGCGACCGACCGCGCCGTACCGTCCCCGGCCAGCACGAAGATCACGTCGGGCTTGGCCGCGAAAGCCTCCGCGATGGCCTCGTCGAAGCCGCCGCCCTCCAGAGTGACGACCTGGGCCTTCAGATCGTAGTCGGCCATGATGGCCTCGACCTCGGCGGCCGCGCGCGGTCCCACGCTGCCGGACAGCGGATTGACCAGCACCACCGCATGGCGCAGCGGCGCGTGCGGGGTCAGGGCGCGCCGCTCGACGGCGTCGGGCGGCGGGGTCGAGGCGTCTGTCAGGTCTGAGGTCATGTCGGCCGAACGTCCGGTGGCCCCGCCCGTTCCGAACAAGCGTGGCCATATTTCGCTTTCCCTGCGGAACCTATGCCGGGACATCACGTTTCGGGACCTAGGGGCGACACCCAGGCACAGAGGATTTCACAATGAACAAGGCGATCATCGCGATTGCAGGCGCCGGTCTGCTGGCTTCGGCCTGCGCCAGCGACCCGTACAGCAGCGGCCCGAACCAGACTGTCCGCCAAGGCGCCGTCGGCGCCGGCCTCGGCGCGGTCGCCGGCGCCATCATCGGCAACAACGTCGGCGGCGGCAACGCAGCCACCGGCGCCCTGATCGGCGGCGCCCTGGGCGGCGCAGCCGGCGCGATCCGCGGCTCCAACCAAGACCGCAACAACCAGCAGCGCTATCGCGACAGCCAAGGTCGCTACTACTACTGCTACGACAACCGCCAGGACGAGTGCTACTGGGACAACGGTCAGCGTCGTTATTGATCGCTGTTGAAAACTTGTCGGTCGCGGAACTCGCCGACCGGCGCTAGGTTGAAGAGGCGGCTTGTCCACGGACAGGCCGCCTCTTTTGCGTAGAAGGGCCGGTTCGCCGGCGGGAGGGCTGATGATGCGACCTATCGGATTTGCAAAAGGACTGACGGCTGCGGCGATCCTGGCGACGGGGATGGTGGCGGCGTGCGCGCCGACGCCGAAACGCACCGCCCTGGTGGTGGGCGAATCGCTGTGCGCTCCGGGTCGGTTCGACATCTATTTCGTCGAGAACCAGGCGCGGCTGACCGAGCCGGCGGCCATGGTCCTGCGCGCGGCGGCGGCCAAGGCCAAGGATTGCGACGTGCGCCACGTCCGCGTGATGGGCCTGGCCGACGCCACGGGCGCGGCCGAGGCCAATCTGACCCTGTCGCAGCGTCGCGCGCGGGCGGTGGTCGCGGCCCTGACCGAGGCAGGGCTGCCGGCGCCGATCTTCGAACTGAGCGCGGCGGGGGATGCGGGCGCCGTGACGGCTTCGGGCAAGGACGAGCCGCTGCGCCGTCGCGCCGAGATCGTTTACGAGGCCTATCCGCGCTGATCGACGCGGAGGACGGACCAGCGATGGCCGAGCGGCGCGCAAGACGTTAGGTTGCGCGCCTTCTCCCCTGTCGGAAACCAAACGTGCGCCCCTTCGCCTTCGTCCTTGGCCTTGTTCTGCTTTTGACGGCCGTCTCGGCCCAGGCTCAGCCCGTGGCCGGGCCGGCGTCCGGCCAGGTCGCCTTCGGCCCGCAGCGGACCGAGCGGATCGAGGCCGAACTGGTCCCGATGTCGCAATGGGTCGCGCCGGGTTCCACCACCGTCGTGGCGGTGCGCCAGAAGATCGCGCCCGGCTGGCACACCTATTGGCGCAATCCCGGCGATTCCGGCGGGGCCACCAGCCTGACCTGGACCCTGCCCCAGGGCGTCACGGCCGATCCGATCCTGTGGCCCCTGCCCAGCCGCCAGCGGCTGATGAGCCTGATGAACTACGGCTATTCGGGCGAGGTGCTGCTGCCCGTGCCGATCCATGCGCCCGCCTCGGCCCGACCCGGCGAAATCCTGACCCTGACGACGGACGCGCTGTTTCTGGTGTGCAGCGACCAGATGTGCGTGCCGCAGCCGATGACCTTGTCGCTGGCCCTGCCGGTGCGCGACGGCGCCGCTCCCCTGGCCCGGCCGTGGGGCGCGCAGATCGAACGGCTGATCGAGACCGCGCCGCGCCCGGCCGGGATCGAGGCCCGGCTGACCGCACAGGGGGACCGGCTGACCCTGACCGCGACCGGGGGGCCGCTGGCGGACGGCGACGTCGGCCAGGCCTATTTCTTTCCCTATGACGGCGACCGCATCGACCATGCGGCGGCCCAGACGGGGCAGGTCGGCCCCGATGGCCTGACCCTGATCCTGGCGCCCGGAAAGCGCGGGGCGGACGCCGCCCTGTCGGGCGTGCTGGCGACCGACAGGGGCGCGTGGGAAATCAAGGCCGTTCCCGGCCCGCCCCTGCCCAGCGCCCAGGGGCGCGGCGGCCTGTCCCCGCTGGCGGACGCCGACGCCAGGCCGGCGGGCGGCGGCGTCTGGACATTCGTCCAGGCCCTGGGGCTGGCCCTGCTGGGCGGGCTGGTTCTGAACCTGATGCCGTGCGTCTTCCCGGTGCTGGCCATGAAAGCGGCCTCGCTGTCGGCGGCGGCGCACGATCCGCGACGCGCGCGCCGGGACGGCCTGGCCTTCACCGCCGGGGTGCTGGTCAGCTTCCTGGCGCTGGCCGGCGGGCTTCTGGCGCTGCGGGCGGCGGGTCAGGCCATCGGCTGGGGCTTCCAGCTTCAGTCGCCGGGCGTGGTGGCGGCCCTGGCCCTGATCATGCTGCTGGTCGGGCTGAACCTGTCGGGCGTCTTCCATGTCGGGGCCGGGTTGCAGAGCGCGGGGTCGGGGCCGCTGTCGCGCCTGCCGGGCGCGGCCGGCGCCTTCTTCACCGGCGTTCTGGCCGTGGTGGTGGCGGCGCCCTGCACCGCCCCCTTCATGGCCGCGGCCCTGGGCGCGGCCCTGGTGCTGGCCTGGCCCCTGGCGCTGGCGGTGTTTCTGATGCTGGGGCTGGGCCTGGCCCTGCCCTATCTGGCGGTCAGCCTGTCGCCCGGACTGCTGGCGCGCCTGCCTCGGCCCGGCGTCTGGATGGCGCGGCTGAAGGGCGTGCTGGCCTTTCCGATGTATGGCGCGGCCCTGTGGCTGGTCTGGGTGTTCGCCAAACAGGGCGGCGTGGACGCCGTGGGGCTGTTGCTGACGGCGGCGCTGATGCTGGCCTTCACCGCCTGGCTGGCGGGTCTGGCTCAGGACGCGCGTCAGAACGGGCGACGGCCTGTGATGGCGGCGCTCTGCGCGACCGTCGCCGGGTTGCTGGCGGTGGGACTGGCCGGGGTCGCCGCCGGCGCGGCGCGCACGGCGGACGCCGGGCCTCGCAGCGAAAGCGGCGCGCTGGACGCCCAGCCGTGGTCGGCGGCGGCGGTCGCTGAAGCGACGTCGGCGGGCCGGCCGGTTCTGGTCAATCTGACGGCCGACTGGTGCGTGACCTGCAAGATCAACGAGCGCGCCGCCCTGTCGTCGCCGCGCGTGGCCCAGGCGGTGAAACAGGCGAACGCCGTCTATCTGGTCGGGGATTGGACCCGCCGTGACGACGCCATCACGCGCGAGCTTCAGGCGCACGGCCGGTCGGGAGTGCCGCTCTATCTGGTCTATCGGCCGGGTCGCGCCGAGCCGGACATCCTGCCGCAACTGCTGACCGAGGGCGTGGTGATCGACGCCCTGAAACCCTGAGGATCAGGCCAGGAAGCGCCGTACCGCCGCCAGGAACGGCCCCGGCTGTTCGATCATGACCTGGTGGCCCGCACCCTCGATCCGCTCGAACCGGGGCGGCTGGCGCAAACCCTGGAAGCCGTAGCGGTATAGGCCCTCCAGCCGGTTGCGCGGGTTCTCGGGATCGCGGGTCCAGCCATAGACCACCGTCACCGGCGCCGTGATCTGCGACAGGCGCGGCCGCAGATCCACGGTCAGGGCTTCGTACAGTCCCTGGGCCAGGACGCGGCGATCTCCGCCCTGAAGCCCCAGCCCCTGGAACACCATGTCCCCGGCCAGGCCCATGTCCACGCCCAGCGTCGCCGCCTGGCTATTCAGGGCCTTGTCGCCGAACAGCAGCAGGGCCTGATAGCCCAGCCGGGCCAGCGGCTCGACCTGGGCCGAGGTGGCGCGCGAATCGACCAGGGACGGGAAGAAGGGCGAGGAATCGACCACCATCACCCGGCTGACGCCGTCGCCCATGCCGGCGGCGACGCGCAGGGCGATCTGGCCGCCCAGCGAGTGACCGATCAGGGCCGGACGCACCAGCCCCTGCTGACGGATGTAGCGTTCGATCTCGGCGGCGGCAGGGCCGGCCAGGCCGCCGCTGGCGTTGCCCTGGATGTCCGTGCCGCCGAAGCCGCGCAGCGTGACCAGATGCACCCGGTAGCGATCGTCCAACCGATCCGCCGTCGACCGCCAGGCCGCGCCCGTCGATCCCAGTCCTGGAATGAAGACCACGTCCGGCCCCGACCCGCGCGTCTCCACGATGATCCGGTCGGAGACGAAGGCCGGCGCGGGCGGCGCCGTCTGCGGCTGAGCCTGGACGACGACGGGGGCGAACAGGAACAGACAGGCGGCGAAGGCGGCGAACAGACGGCTCATCATTCCCGCCTAACGCCCGATCACGGCGATCGGTTGACGGCCTAGCGCCCCTTGAACTCGGGTTTGCGCTTTTCGACGAAGGCGGACATCCCCTCCTTCTGATCCTCGAAGGCGAACAGGGAGTGGAACAGGCGGCGTTCGAACTGGACGCCCTGGGTCAGGGTGGTTTCCAGCGCGGCGTTGACCATCTCCTTGTTGGCCATGACCGCCAGCGGGCTTTGCGCGGCGATCCGGGCCGCGATCTTGCGGGTCTCTTCCAGCAGGGTCTCTTGCGGGAAGACGCGCGAGGCCAGACCGGCGCGTTCCGCTTCGGCCGCGTCCATCATGCGGGCCGTCAGGACCATGTCCATGGCCTTGGACTTGCCCACCAGACGGGTCAGGCGCTGGGAGCCGCCAATGCCGGGCGCGACGCCGAGATTGATCTCGGGCTGGCCGAACTTCGCCTTGTCCGAGGCCACGATGAAGTCGCACAACATGGCCAGTTCGCAGCCGCCCCCCAGGGCGAAGCCGTTGACCGCCGCGATGATCGGCTTTCTGAACCGGGTGATGCGGTCGTGGCCGAGGGCGAAATAGTTGCCCGTGTACATCTGGGCATAGGTCTGATCCGCCATCTCCTTGATGTCGGCGCCGGCGGCGAAGGCCTTTTCGCCCGAGCCGGTCAGGATCAGGCAGCGCACGCCGTCGTCATGCTCGACGCCGTCGAGGAAGTCGGCGAGGTCCTTGAACAGGGCCGAGTTCAAGGCGTTCAGCGCCTCCGGCCGGTTCAGGGTCACCACCGCATAGCCGTCGGCGTGGCGTTCGATCAGCAGGTTGGAATAGGCGTCGGCCATGGTCGGTCTCCTTCGTTTGTCAGGTCATAGCGGAGACCGCCTCTTTCGTCATTCCGGGCGAAGGGCCGCTTGGCCCGAAGCCCCGGAACCCAGCGGCGCCGAAGGCGAAATGATTCAGCCGCAAGCGCCGTTAGGGCGGCAAGCCCGGTGTCCGCGACAGGTTCGCGCTCGCGCGCGACGCTGGGTTCCGGGTCTCCGCTGCGCTTCGCCCGGAATGACGAAAGAGTTAGAATCAGCGTCGGGGCATCAGGGCCAGGGTCAGGGCGGCGCGCGCCAGTTCGACGACGACGACCATGGCCAGCAGAAGATTGGCGGCGATCACCTGACCCCGCGCGCCCGACAGGTCCAGCGTCCAGCCGAATACGGAAGACAGGGCCAGGGTCAGGGCCGAGATCAGGACCAGGCCGACCAGCAGCATCAGGGCGACATGACCGGCCTTCAACGCCGCCTGAAGCGTCGGCCCGTCGTCCAGCACGCGGGCGCGACGGCGCAACAGACGCGCGATCAGGCCCGTGGCGGCCGCCTCCGCGACGGCGGCGACGACCAAGGCCGCCGCGAACCACCAGATCAGGCCGCTCAGGTCGCCGGCCCGCAAGCCTTGGACGAAGTGGACGAAATAGGCGCCCCAGACCAGGACGCCGACCACCAGACTGATCCAGAGGTGAATCTTGCGCATGGGTCGGGCCTATTTTTTCTGACAGCTGGGGCAGTAGAAGGTGGAGCGGCCGCCTTGGACGATGCGGGCGACGACGCCGGTGCAGCCCTCGCCCCGACACGGCTCGCCCTCGCGGCCATAGACGTCGAACCGGTGCTGGAAATAGCCCTGGCCGCCCTCGGCGTTGGCGAAGTCGCGCAAGGTGGAGCCGCCCGCCGCGATGGCGTCGTTCAGGACGTTGCGGACCTCGCTCGCCAGTCGTTCCAGCCGCGCCTTCGACACCGATCCGGCAGCGACCAGGGGCGAGATGCGGGCGCGGTACAGGGCCTCGCACACATAGATATTGCCCAGGCCCGCGACGATCCGCTGGTCCAGCAGACTGACCTTGATGTTCTGTTTCTTGCCCGCGAAGGCCTCCACCAGATGGGCCCCGGAAAAGCCGTTGCCTAGGGGCTCAGGCCCCAGGCCCAAGAACCAGGGGTGGGTTTCGATCTGGTCGGTCGCGATCAGCCCCATGAAGCCGAACCGGCGCGCGTCGGCGTAGCCGATGCGGGTCGCCGCCCCATCGCGGATGGCGCAACCGCTGAAATGCTCGTGCTTGCCGGCGATGGGCGCCGCCTCCTCGAACTCGCCCAACTGCGTCCCGTCCAGGGTGAAGCGGCCGGTCATGCCCAGGTGCGTGATCCAGGTCTCGCCGGTGGACAGGGGCATCATCAGATATTTGGCCCGCCGGTCGATCCGCAGCACCGTCGCGCCCTCCAGCCGCTCCACGAACCGCTCGGGAAAGGGAAAGCGCAGGTCCGGCCGGTTGATCCTGACGCGCGACAGACGCGCGCCCTCCAGCACCGGCGTCAGGCCGCGTCGGACGGTTTCGACCTCGGGAAGTTCAGGCATGGCCGTGGTCCTAATCGCTCCGCAGGCCCAGGCCAAGCGGCGCTGTCAACGCCGTCAACAAAGCTTCACCATAAGGCCGTTTCGTCGCCACCGATTTCACATCGCGGCGACACGTCTCTGGGGCAATCGGGGGATATTGCGTTCGGGGGAACCATGTCCGACACCGCCCTGGCCCGTCCGGTCCACGCGCCGCCCCGCGCCCGCGCGCCACTGGTGCGAAACGGTGCGCGCCGCTGGCGTCTGGGCCCGGACGAAGGCGCCATCTTGGCCGCGACGGCGGTGCTGGCGCTCAGCGTCGGCTTCCTGCTGTTTCCGGGCGTCGACATCGCGGTCAGCCGCCTGTTCTATCGGCCCGAGGCGGGCTTCTTTCTGGGCGGCGACCCGGTGCTGAAGGCGCTGCGCAGAAGTTCGACCCTGGTCATCGGCCTGATGCTGCTGGGCGCCCTGGGGCGGATGCTCTGGACCTGGGGCCGGGGCAGGCCCTGGGGCGACGCCGCCCGACGCGCGCTGTTCGTCGTCTCGGCCCTGGCGATGGGGCCGGGCCTGACGATCAATCTGGTGTTCAAGGATCTGTGGGGCCGCGCCCGCCCGATCCAGATCGAAGCCTTCGGCGGCCAGGCCGTCTTCACCCCCGTCTGGATGTTCAGCGACGCCTGCCGCGCCAACTGCTCCTTCGTCTCGGGCGAAGGCGCCGGGGCGGCCTGGATGGTCGCCGCCATCCTGGTTCTGACGCCGGCGCGGTGGCGGCCGATCGCCGTCCCCGTGACGCTCGCCTACGCCGTCGCCCTGTCGATGAACCGCCTGGTCTTCGGCGGTCATTTCCTTTCGGACATTCTTCTGTCCTGGGGGCTGACGGCCATGGTCATCCTGGCGCTGCACCGCATGACCTTCGCCGCGCGCAGCCTGGATCGAAGGCGGGTGTGGAGCATCCAGGCCCTGCCGGCCTGAGGTCGGGTTTCGCATCGCGCCGTCGTGCGCCCTGTTGCCGCCTGCGACATAATGCGCTTACGGTCCCGCCGAACGTGGGAACCCTTCGATGACAGACGCCTCCGCCGCCCCGAAGGGCCGGCTTGAACTGACGCTCCGCGCCCTGGTGCTGGGCTGCCTGCTGGCGGTGGTGTTCACCGCCGCCAACACCTATCTGGGCCTGCTGGTCGGCCTGACCTTCGCCTCCGCCATTCCGGCGGCGGTGATCTCCATGGCGGTGCTGCGGGCCTTCCGCACCTCGACCATCTGGGAGAACATGACCGTCCAGACCGTGGCCTCGGTCGGCGGGGCCATGAGTTCGATCATCTTCGTCCTGCCGGGGCTGGTGATGATCGGCTGGTGGCTGGAGTTTCCGTTCTGGCAGTCGGTCGCCATCTGCATCCTTGGCGGCGTGCTGGGCGTCACCTTCTCCATCCCGCTGCGCCGGGCGCTGGTCGTGAACGGCGGCCTGCCCTACCCCGAAGGCGTCGCGGCCGCCGAGGTGCTGAAGGTCGGCTCGCGCGGGGCCGAACAGACCGAGAGCGCGGTGCGCGAGAACAAGTCCGGCCTGTGGGTCGTGGTCGCCGGGGCCGTGGTCTCGGCCGGTTACGCCCTGCTGGTGGCCGGCCGGGTGTTCGCCGGCGAGGCGGCCAAGTTCTTCAAGCTGCCCGCCGCGTTGGGCGGCGGCGCGACCGGCATGGGCTTCGGCATGCAGTTCGCCCTTCTCGGCGCCGGCCACCTGATCGGTCTGACCGTGGGTCTGGCGCAGCTGTTCGGTCTGGTGCTGGCCTGGGCCATCGCCGTGCCGATCCTGACCAGCCCGGACACCATCGCCTGGCTGACGGCGCACGGCATCCCCTCCATCGCGTCCACCCTGCCCGCCGGCGTCCCGGCCGAGGAGCTGGCGACCACCGTCTGGGCGCGCGAGGTCCGCTTCATGGGCGCCGGCGTCATCGGCGTGGCGGCGATCTGGACCCTGATCAAGCTGGCAGGCCCGCTGATCGGCGGCCTGACCTCGGCGCTGGCCGCCAACGCCCGCCGCTCGCACGGCGAAGTGCTGGACCGGACCGAACAGGACCTGCCGATCAAGCTGGTCGGCGCGGTTTCGGTCGCCTGCCTGGTCGGCATCGCCGGCCTCCTGGCCTGGTTCGCCCAGAGCGCCCCGGCGCTGGCCTCCTCGACCCCGCTGCTGGTGATCGGCGGCCTGGTCTATGTGGTGCTGATCGGCTTCGCCGTGGCGGCCATCTGCGGCTACATGGCCGGTCTGATCGGCTCGTCCAACAGCCCGGTCTCGGGCGTCGGCATCCTGGCCGTGGTGATCGCGTCCTTGCTGATGCTGGGCGTCATGGCCATCGCCGGCGTGCCGGCCGATCCGTCGATCATCGCCTTCGCCCTGATCGTGACGGCGGTGGTCTTCGCCGTCGCCGTCATCGCCAACGACAACCTTCAGGACCTGAAGACCGGCCAGTTGGTCGAAGCCACGCCGTGGCGCCAGCAGGTGGCGCTGATCGTCGGCGTCGCCGCCGGGGCCCTGGTGATCCCCTTCATCCTGAACCTGCTGAACCAGGCCTTCGGCTTCGAAGGCGGCCCGCCCGCCATCGTGGAAGGCGCCAAGACCCTGGCGGCGCCCCAGGCCACCCTGATCTCGGCCCTGGCGCGCGGCGTCATCGGCGGCGACCTGCGCTGGGACCTGATCGGCCTGGGCGCGGTGATCGGCGCGGTCATCATCGTACTGGACGCCGTGGTCTCCAAGGCCACGAACGGCAAGGTCAAGCTACCGCCGCTGGCCGTCGGCATCGGCTTCTATCTGCCCGCCGCCGTCACCACCATGCTGGTGATCGGCGCGGTCTGCGGCTGGATCTACGACAAGGCCGTCTCCAGCACGCGCTACGCCGACGTGGCGCGTCGGATGGGCGTGCTGCTGGCGTCGGGCCTGATCGTGGGCGAAAGCCTGTTCGGCGTCTTCACCGCCGGCGTCATCGTGGCCACCCGGGACGACGCGCCCTTCGCCATGCTGCCGGCCGGTTCGGCCTGGCCGGCCATGTTGGCGGGCGTCGTCGGCTTCGCCGTTGCGGTGTTCGGCCTCTACGCCTGGACCCGCAGCCGGGCCGAGAAGGTTTAGGTCAGGTCCGCGTCAAGCTGATCCAGAACGAAGGCGACCCGCTCGACGAGGGTCGCCTTCGGCAATTCCACGAGGTCGTATCCGTAGCGTGGATAGACGGCGGCCATGGCGGCGAAGGTGCGTTTCGCCTCATCGAAATCCTGCCGACGTTCCGCATCCTGGCCGAAGATTTCGGCCCAGGGCGGGGCGATGAAGACCTTGCGATGATAGCGCAGCGTGCGGGCCGCCCTATCCATGTCCTCCGGGATCGGCAGGTCGCACAGCGTCAAATAGCCGACCACATCCGGCACGCCGCGATCATGAAAGGTCAGCCTGCCGCCTGTCCGGCTGCGACCATGGGCGGCGATGTCGTGATCGAGCATCTTTCGGGCGAACAGGGCGCGATCCCGCCACGGCAGGGCGTCGCCGCCCCTGTCCTGTTCCTGGCGGATGATGGCGCGTCCGGCCTCGGGTTCGACCGCATATCCCGCCTGCGCCAAGGCCTCCAGCAAGGTGGTCTTGCCCGACCCCGGCCCGCCGGTCAGAACCACGCCGGTCATGCGGCTGGGGTCACGACCATCATATAGTTGATGCTTGCTTCGTCCGACTGGCTCCAGCGGTCGTTCAGCGGGTCGTAGTTCAGGCCATAGGGGCCTTCGACCGTCACCGGCTCGGCGGCCAGCATGGCGCGGATCTCGTCGGGCTTCAGGAACTGGCGCCAGTCGTGCGTCCCGGCCGGCACCCAGCGCAGGATGTATTCGGCCGCCACCTTGCCCAGGGCCAGAGACTTCAGCGTGCGGTTCAGGGTGGCGACCATCATGACCCCGCCCGGCCGGACCAGGCGCGAACAGGCGCGCACGAAGCTTTCCGGGTCGGCGACGTGTTCGATCACCTCCATGGTCAGCACGACGTCGAAGGGGCCTGCGCCCTCGGCCTCGATCTGTTCGACCGTGGCGGCGCGATAGGCGATGTCCAGCCCGACCATGTCGGCGTGGGCGCGGGCGGTGCCGATGTTCTCGCTGGAGGCGTCGATGGCCGAGACGTCGAAACCCATCCTCCGCATCGGTTCGGCGATCAGGCCGCCGCCGCAGCCCACGTCCAGCAGGGTCAGCCCCTCGAACGGGCGGATCGCGCCGGCGTCGCGGCCCAGCCGGGCGCACAGCTGTTCGCGGATCAGCTTCAGCCGGGCCGGATTGAACCGATGCAGCGGCGCGAACGGCCCCTTCGCATCCCACCATTCCGCCGCCTGGGCCGAGAAGCGGGCCACGTCGGCGGGGTCGATCGATGCGCCGAACGCGCCTTCGGACGAATTTTGCGAAAAACCCTGCCCCGAACGGGGTAGGCGAGGCGAGGCGGCGCCGTTAGAAGCGGTCATGACGCGAGGGATGAACCTTTGCGGCCTTTCACGCAAGCAGGGGGCGGAACGCCACGATGACGCGGCCCGATACGACACGACTGGTGATGAAGTTCGGCGGCACCTCCATGGGCGACCTCGAACGCATTCGTCGTGCGGCGCGCATTGTCGCCGCAGAGGCCGCGACCGGCAAGAAGGTGGCCGTCGTCGTCTCGGCCATGGCGGGCAAGACCAACGAACTGGTCGCCTGGACCGACGGGGCCGGCCCGGCCGGCGCGGGGCTGCCGATGTCGGACGACGAATATGACGTGGTGGTCGCCTCGGGCGAGCAGGTGACGTCGGGCCTTCTGGCCATGACCCTGCGCAACATGGGGCTGAACGCCCGCTCCTGGATGGGCTGGCAGGTGCCGATCGTCACCGACGACGCCCACGCCCGCGCCCGCATCATCGACATTCCCGGCGAAAAGCTGGGCGCCGCCGTGGATGCGGGCGAGATCGCCGTCATCCCCGGCTTCCAGGGCGTGACGACCGACGGCAAGATCACCACCCTGGGCCGCGGCGGCTCGGACACCTCGGCGGTGGCGGTGGCGGCGGCGCTGGAATGCCCGTGCGACATCTATACCGACGTGGACGGCGTCTATACGACCGACCCGCGCATCGAGAGCCGCGCCCGCCGGCTGAACCGCGTCTCCTTCGAGGAGATGCTGGAGATGGCCTCCCTGGGGGCCAAGGTGCTTCAAACCCGCTCGGTCGAGCTCGCCATGGCCAAACAGGTGCCGGTGCGCGTGCTGTCCAGCTTTATCGAACCTGACGAAAACGGCGCCCTGCCCCACGAGGCCGGCACCCTGATCTGCGACGAGGAGGAGATCGTGGAAAAACGCATCGTGTCCGGCGTGACCATGAGCCGCGACGAGGCCCGCATCACCCTGCTTGGACTGTCGGATCGGGTCGACGCCCCCGCCGACGTCTTCACCCGCCTGGCCGAGGCCAATGTGAACGTGGACATGATCGTCCAGAGCCAGGCCCGCACAGCCAATACGGTCAACCTGACCTTCACCACCGGCCGCCGCGACGCCGTGCGCGCCGCCGACATCATGAAGGCGGCCCAGGGCGACCTGGCCTTCGAGGAAATCCGCGTCGACGAGGACGTGGCCAAGGTGTCGGTCGTGGGCGTAGGCATGAGAAGCCATGCGGGCGTGGCCCAGACCATGTTCAAGGCCCTGGCCGACAAGGGGGTCAAGTTCCAGGCCATCTCGACCTCGGAAATCAAGATCAGCGTCCTGATCGACGCCGCCTACGCCGAACTGGCCGTGCGCGCCCTGCATTCGGCCTACGGCCTGGACGCGCTATAGGTGATCTGAAGAAAGCGCCTACATCAGACCAAAGGGCGCGGGAGACATGATGCCGGCAGGCGGCGCGATGACCAGGGGACCTCGGATCCTCCTGCGCCAGATCCGCGAGGCTCTGGGCGGGGCCGGCGCGGGCGCCACGCCGGCGCAGGACCGGCTGAACATGGTCGTTCGCATCATCGCCCGCTCGATGGTCGCCGAGGTCTGCTCCATCTATCTGCGCCGCGCCTCGGGCGAGTTGGAGCTGTTCGCCACCGAGGGCCTGAACCCCGAGGCCGTGCACACCACCCGTCTGCGCCCCGGCGAGGGCCTGGTAGGCGAAGTGGCGCGCATGGCCCAGCCGATCAGCCTGTCGGACGCGCCGTCGCACCCCGCCTTCTCCTACCGCCCGGAGACCGGCGAAGACCCCTATCACGCCTTCCTGGGCGCCCCCCTGCTGCGCGGCGGACGGGCCATCGGCGTCCTGGTCGTCCAGAACCGCACCGAGCGGCGCTATGACGAGGAAGAGGTCGAGGACATCCAGACCATCGCCATGGTCCTGTCCGAAACGGTGGCGTCGGGCGAACTGCTGGCCCAGGACGAACTGCGCGACGTGGAGCTGGCGCCCCATCGGCCCGAGCGGCTGAAGGGCCAGAAGTTCGCCGACGGCCTGGCCTTCGGCCATGTGGTGCTGCACGAGGCGCCGCTGGCCCCCGAGCGCCTGCTGTCCGACGATCCGGCGATGGAGGAGGCGCGGCTGAAGCTGGCCCTGGCCACGCTCAAGACCGGACTGGACGTCATGCTGGACAAGGGCCAGGGCCTGGCCGGTCCCTCGTTCGAGGTGCTGGAGACCTATCGGATGTTCGCCGACGACCGGGGCTGGAACCGGTCGCTGGAAGAGGCCGTGCGCAACGGCCTGACCGCCGAGGCGGCGGTGGACCGGGTCAGGAACGAACACCGCGCCCGCTTCGCCCAGGCGCGCGACCCCTATATCCGCGAGCGCCTGCACGATTTCGAGGATCTGGCCAACCGGCTGCTGCGGGTGCTGGCGGGCGACAAGCCGGGCGAGCGGGAGCTGCCCGACGACGCCATTCTGGTGGCGCGCAACCTGGGGCCCGCCGACCTGCTGGAATATCCGCGCGACAAGCTGAAGGGGCTGTTGCTGGAGGAAGGCTCGGCCGCCAGCCACGCCGCCATCGTGGCCCGCGCGCTGCAGATCCCCTGCGTCGGGCGCCTGATGGGCCTGCGCGACCGGCTGTCCGAAGGCGACATGGTCATCGCCGACGGCGAGACCGGCGAGACCTATCTGCGCCCGCGCCCCGACATGCTGGAGGCGGTGCAGTCGCGCATGGCCGTGCGCCAGCAGCGCCAGGCCGAGTTCGCCCAGCTGCGCGACACCCCCGCCGTCACCCTGGACGGCCAGCGCATCAGCCTTCTGACCAACGCCGGCCTGGCGGTGGACCTGGAGAACCTAAACGAAACGGGCGCCGAGGGCATCGGCCTGTTCCGAACCGAGTTCCAGTTCATGGTGTCGGATGAACTGCCCCGGCTGGACGCCCAGACGGCGCTGTACAAGCTGGTGCTGGACGCGGCTGGCGACCGGCCCGTCACCTTCCGCACCCTGGACATCGGCGGCGACAAGGTGCTGCCCTATCTGGAGGCCGAGCGGGAAGAGAACCCCGCCCTGGGGCGGCGCGCCATCCGCCTGGGCCTGGACCGACCGTCCCTGCTGCGGATGCAGCTGCGCGCGCTTCTGGCGGCCGGCGCCGGGCGCGAACTGCGCGTCATGTTCCCGATGATCGCCACGGTGGACGAGTTCCGGGCCGCGCGCGAACTGGTGGATATCGAATGCGCCTGGGCGCGGCGTCGGGGGCGGGCGCTGCCGGCCCTGCTGCGCGTCGGGGCCATGGTCGAATGCCCGTCGCTGCTGTGGCACCTGGACGCCCTGCTGCCGCTGACGGATTTCGTCTCCATCGGGACCAACGACCTGTTCCAATATATGTACGCCGCCGACCGGACCAATCCGCTGGTGTCGGACCGTTACGACCCCCTGTCGCCGCCGACCCTGCGCGCGCTGCAGACCATTCAGAAGGCGTGCGCCGACACCGGCACGCCGGTCTCGATCTGCGGCGAACTGGCCGGGCGGCCGCTGGAGGCCTTCGCCCTGATCACCCTGGGCTTCACCCGTCTGTCGGCCCCGGCCGGCGGAGTGGGGCCGGTCAAGCGGATGATCCTGTCGGCCGACCTGACGGCGGCGCGGCGCGGCATGAGCAATCTTCTGAACCTGTCCACCGGCTCGGTCAGGAACGAGATCGAATCCCTGGCGCGCAAGCTGAACGTGGCGGTCTGAACACGGCCTGGGCCGCATCGGCGGCGTTGCTGGCGATGGCGCAATCGTCTATCTCGGCGGCTGTTGCACGACCGCTCGAAAGCGGTCCTTCCCGGACGGGGGTTCAGGCCTGATGGCGTCGAATGCGGGGATCGCCCCCGATGCGTTGAAGACCCATGCTGACGCGGCGGACCCCACCGCCGCCTTCGCCGACGCCGCCACCTTCGGCGAGGGTCTGCGCCACGCCCGCGAACGCTCGGGCAAGTCGCTGGCCGAACTGGCCGCCGAGACCAAGGTGCATCGTCGCTTCCTGACCGCCTTGGAGCAGGGGGACTGGTCGTCCCTGCCCTCGCGCGTGTTCGCCCTGGGCTATGTGCGCGCCTACGCCTCGGCCCTGGCGCTGGACGAACAGCTGGCGGTCGAGCGGTTCAAGCGCGAAAGCCCGGACACCTCCGTGCCGCTGAAGGCGCCCATCGGCATCGCGTTCGAGGACGTGCGCCGCCATTCGCCGCGCATCGTCGCCGGGATCGCCGTGGTGGCCATCGCCGTGATCGGCTGGAACGTGTTTCAGCGCATCAGCCTGCGCCAGACCGCCCACCCGTCCGACATCGCGGTCGCGCCCAAGACCTGGGCCAACGGCGACACCACCGATCCCCGCTTCGCCCTCAGCGCGCCGATGGCGGCCCCGCCCGACCAGACCACGCCGGCGCCCTATATCACCCGCGGCCTGGAGGCCGAGCTGACCGGCGTCGATCCCGCCGATCCCGCCGCCCTGGCCGCCGCCGCCGCCAACGCCGCCCCGGTGCAGAAGGCCTTCAATCCACGCGGCGCCGTCTATGGGGCGCCGGCCAACGCCTCGATGGTGGTGATCCAGGCCCGCACCGCCGGCGCCCTGGTCGTGCGGCTGGGCGACGGACAGGCTCTGTTCGCGCGCCAGATGGCGCCGGGCGAGGCCTGGCGCGCCCCGACCGGCGTCGCCGCCACCGTGGACGTGTCCGATCCGGCGGCCTTCGACGTCTATCTGAACGGGGAATACGGCGGGCCGCTGGCCGGGGTTCTGACGCCGCTGGCCCAGTTGAACAGCCGCGCCGACCAGGCGGCCAGAGCCCTGGCGGCGGTCCAGGCGCGCGCTCAGGCCCAGGCCCAGACGCACGCCCAGGCGGCCCAAGCCCGCGCCCAGGCCGGCGGCCAGCCCGGTGCGGCCGCGCCGCCTTCGCCGCCGACCACAGCACCCGCCGCATCCCCGACCGTCCCGACGGCGCCGAACTGATCGGTTCGCCGTGGTCCCGCCGTCATCATCGGCCTATATGAGCACACGATGAGCGACCATTCTCACATCCGTCCCTGGCGCCACATCGAGCGTCGCAAGAGCCGCCAGATCCGCGTCGGCTCTGTGCTGGTCGGCGGCGACGCGCCCATCAGCGTCCAGTCCATGACCAATACGCCGACCTCGGACGCCGGCGCGACCATCGACCAGATCCGCCAACTGGAAGAGGCCGGGGCCGACATCGTGCGCGTCTCCTGCCCCGATGTGGAATCCACCCAGGCCTTCAGGACCATCGCGCGCGAAGCCAAGGTCCCCTTGGTCGCCGACATCCATTTCCACTACAAGCGCGGCATCGAGGCGGCCGAGGCCGGCGCCGCCTGCCTGCGGATCAATCCCGGCAATATCGGCAGTCCCGACAGGGTGCGCGACGTCATCCAGGCCGCCCGCGACAACGGCTGCTCCATGCGGATCGGCGTCAACGCGGGCTCGCTGGAGAAGGAACTTCTGGAGAAGTACGGCGAGCCCTGCCCCGACGCCATGGTCGAAAGCGCGCTGAACCACGCCCGCATCCTGCAGGACAACGACTTCCACGAGTTCAAGATTTCGGTGAAGGCGTCCGACCCCTTCCTGACCGTCGCCGCCTATCAGCAGCTGGCCGAGGCCATCGACTGCCCCCTGCATCTAGGCGTGACCGAGGCAGGGCCCTTGCGCACCGGCACGATCAAGTCGGCCATCGGCATGGGGTCCATGCTGTGGGCCGGGATCGGCGATACCATCCGCGTGTCGTTGGCCGCCGATCCGGTGGAGGAGATCAAGGTCGGCTTCGACATCCTGAAGTCGCTGGGCCTGCGCCACCGCGGCGTCAACATCATCGCCTGCCCGTCCTGCGCGCGCCAGGGTTTCAACGTCATCGAGACGGTGGCGGTGCTGGAGGAGAAGCTGGCCCATATCTCGACGCCGATGAGCCTGTCTGTGATCGGCTGCGTCGTGAACGGACCGGGCGAGGCCCTCTACACCGACGTCGGCTTCACCGGCGGCGGCAAGGGCGCGGGCATGATCTATCTGAACGGCAAGATCGCCCACAAACAGGCCAACGACGGCATGATCGACCACATCGTCGCCCTGGTCGAGGAGAAGGCGGCCGAGCTGGATGCGGCGCGTTTGTCGGAGCTTCAGGCGGCGGAATAGACCTGCGTCATCTCGCCGCAAGTCAGCGCTCAACCTTCACCGTTCCGTGATTGACGCTCGATAGTGAAAGTGCAACCTAGGCTATAGGTCCGCCGGGGGAGGCGGGCCCTGTTTCATCGGGGACTTCAATGATTTCCAAGACTGTCGCGCGCCTTGGCGCGCGTGCGTTCACGCTGGTCGGCGTGGCGCTTTCTCTGCCTGCGTGCGCGACCATGACGCGCGGCACGACGCAGGAGTTCACCGTCGAGAGCACGCCGCCCGGCGCGCAGGCGACCACCTCCAACGGCTTCGAGTGCGTGTCCACGCCCTGCACCTTCCGCATGTCGCGCAAGGACGCCTTCAACATCACCGTGTCGAAGGAAGGCTATGTCTCGCAGACCCATGAGATCACCAGCAGCATGTCCGGCGCCGGCGGCGCGGCCCTGGCCGGCAACGTCCTGGTCGGCGGGATCATCGGCGGGGCCGTCGACGCCTCGTCTGGCGCGCTGAACGACCTGAAGCCCAACCCGCTGATGGTGGTTCTGCGCACCCCGGCGGAAGAAGCGGCGGCGCGGGCGGCGGCTCCGGCTCCGACGCCTGCGGGCGCCGACAAATGATGCGGCGTCTTGCGGCGACCGGACTGGTCGCGGCCGTGATGGGCGTGGCGGCCTGCGCAACGCCGTCCAATCCGGCGAACATGACCCTGCCCGCAACGGCCGGACTGACGGCTGCGCGCGGCGATGTCGGCTATCGCTCGGTGACCAGCGTGGCGGTTTCGGGAGGCCAGGGCACCAACCCCTTGTGGACCTCGCAGGTGTCGAACGCGGACTTCAAGACGGCGCTCGAAGCCTCTCTGACCGCTGCCGGCTATATGGGAACGGAAGGCCAACCGATGCGGGTTTCGGCCTCGCTGATCGATCTGAAGCAGCCGCTGGCTGGCTTCGACCTGACGGTGACGAGCCGCGTTCGCTACACCGTCACCCGCGACAGCCAAACCGTTTTCGACGAGACGGTCGCGGCGACCGGCACGGCGAGCATGGGGCAGTCGTTGATGGCGACCGAACGGCTGCGTATGGCCAACGAGGCGTCCATTCGCGAAAACATCAAGGCGTTCCTGACGCGGTTCCGCGCCCGCGCTCACTGACGCGGTCGCCAGCACCAAAGCGACGGCGCCGGGTTTTCGACCCGGCGCCGTTTCTCGTTTCAGATCACCTTGAACAGGCGAAGCGCCTGATAGCCGGCCGAGAGCAGGACCACCGTGCCGACGCCGTAGGTCAGGACGCGGCGGGGGGCGATGCGGGCGATGACGCCGGCCAGGGGCGCGGCGATCAGGCCCCCGGCCACCAGACCCAGCACGGCCATGGCGTGGCTGGAGATGCCCTCGGCCTCCTGCCAATGGCCGGTCAGCAGGGCGACCAGGAAGGTGGCCGAAATGGCGGAGGTGACGAAAAACTCGGCCGTATTGGTCGTGCCGATGGAGGCGCGCGGGTCCTGGCCCGTGCCGACCAGGGTGGTGGTGACCGTCGGCCCCCACCCGCCGCCGCCGATGGCGTCGAAGAAGCCGCCGAACAGGCCCAGGGGCGCGGCGAATTTTCTCGGGAATATCCGCTCGCGCGTCTGACGGGTGGCGCGCCAGATGATCACCAGCCCCATGACGGCCAGATAGGCGGTGATGAAGGGCCGCATCACGTCGCCGTCGATGCTGGTCAGGACGAAAGCCCCGATCCCGCCGCCGACGACCCCGCCCAAGGCCAGGGGCACGAAGAGCTTCCAGTTCACGTTCTTGTTGACCGTGTGCGACCCGGCGGAGGCGGCGGTGGTGAAGACCTCCGCGGCGTGGACGCTGGCCGAGGCCGTCGCTGGCGGCACGCCGAACGACAGCAGCACGGTCGAGGAGATCACCCCATAGGCCATGCCCAGGGCGCCATCGACGATCTGGGCCAGGAATCCGACGGCGAGGAAGAGAAGGAAATCTTGCATGGCGGCCCCAAAGACGCGCGAACGGTGCGGTCTATTTCCCTAGCGGGTCAATAGGAGAAGAATTGGCGGCCGCTTGCAGGAGCGTTCGCGCCTCGAACACCGCCGCCAGGGCGTCGCGGCCGTCGCGCAGCACGGGCTGCAGCGGACAGGTCTCGACATCGGGACAGGTCTCGCACGCGCCGTAGGCGGTGCGCGAGGCGCAGGGCGTCAGCGCCAGCGGTCCTTCCAAGGCGCGGATCACGTCGGCGAAACTGATGGCGTCGGCCGGCGCCGCCAGGGCGTAACCGCCCGACCGACCACGCCGGGACACCAAAAGATGATGTCGGCGCAGATTCAGGAGAATGGCCTCCAGAAACTTGCGCGGGGCCGCCGACGCCTCTGCGATCTCGGCGATGGTCGCCGGCCCGCCGCCCGGCAGGCCCGCCAGATGGACCATGGCGCGCAACGCATAGCGGGATCGGTTCGAAAGCATGGCCTGTGATCGCGCGCCGCCGCGACGGGCGCAAGGTCGTCGTCACCCGGTCCGCCCCAGACGGGCGACGGCCTCCAGAATCTGGGCGCCGTTGTAGGGTTTCAGCACCAGGGCCTCGGCCAGATCGGCGTGGCGCGCGGCGGCGGTGACATCGCCGGAGATGAAGATGACCCGAACGTCCCAGCGCGAGGTCAGGACCTCGGCCAGTTCGACGCCGGTCATCTCGCCCGACAGATTGATGTCCAACAGGGCCGCGTCGATGGCGTGCAGCGCGGCGGCGGCCTCGGCGGCGGCGGCGCTGTGGAAGGGACCGACGACGCTGTGCCCGGCCTCGGTCAGCATTTCCGTCAGGCTGGCGGCGGCGTCCGCATCGTCCTCGACCACCAGAAGCGTCAGGGCCTCGGCGGCCGCGCGCGGCGCCGCGGTCTCCGACGCGGCCGGCGCCTGTCGCGTCACCACGGCCCGAAGATCGCGCCAGACCTCGGCCGAGGGCCGGTCGGTTTCCAGATCGTAGATGGCGGCCATGGCCTTCAGCTCCCTCGCGTCCTCGGGCGACAGGTCGCCGCCGGTGTCGGCCAGCCGCGTGTCGTACAGCCGGCACAGCCGCTCCACGCTGTCGGCCACCGGATCGGTTTGGGCGCGGGCGTGATCGGGTTCGGTTACGGGCGGGCGATCGAACATGAGAAGTCCTCCTTACAGCCTTGCCTTCGAACCAGCTAAACGGCCGAGGCGGGTTTGGTAACCGCGCCTGACGCCATCGTGACCGCGCCGTTATCGCCGATCACGAACGCCTCATCGACGGGCGCTCTGCGGCGGAGGCGGCTTGCAATCGACACGACCGCGCCCGGCGGGTAAGGACAGGCCCCCTGTCGCCCGCTTCCAGGATACCGTCTTTTGCGTCTGCCCCAGGCCCGTCTCGATCAGGTGCTCGACCGTTTCCACGAGGTCGAGGCCCGCATGGGCGCCGCGACCGACGGGGCCGAGATCGTGCGCCTGTCCAAGGAGCACGCCGAGCTGAAGCCGGTGGCCGACGCGGTTCAGGGCCTGGCCCGCGCCCGCGCCGAGATGGCGGATCTGGAGGCCATGACGGCCGACCCCGAAATGGCGGCGATGGCCCAGGACGAGCTGCAGCTTCTGAACGACGCCCTGCCGGGGCTGGAGCGCGAGGTCGCCCTGCTGCTGGCGCCGCGCGACGCCGACGAGAACGCCTCGGCCGTGCTGGAAGTGCGCGCCGGCACCGGCGGCGACGAGGCGGCCCTGTTCGCCGGCGACCTGTTTCGGATGTATTCGCGCTACGCCTCCACGCGCGGCTGGCGGATCGAGCTGGATTCCGCGACCGAGGGCGATGCGGGCGGCTACAAGGAAATCATCGCCACCGTCACCGGCGAGGGCGTGTTCGGCCGACTGAAGTTCGAAAGCGGCGTCCACCGCGTGCAACGGGTGCCGACCACCGAAGCCGGGGGTCGCATCCACACCTCGGCAGCCACGGTCGCCGTCCTGCCCGAGGTCGAGGACGTCGAGATCGAAATCCTGGACAAGGACATCCGCATCGACACCTTCCGCGCCTCAGGCTCCGGCGGGCAGCACGTCAACAAGACGGATTCGGCGGTGCGCATCACCCACATTCCGACCGGGATCGTGGCCACCAGTTCCGAGAAATCCCAGCACGTGAATCGCGACAAGGCGATGAGGAACCTGCGGGTGCGCCTGTACGACATGCAGCGGCAGGCCAAGGATCTGGCGCGGGCGGATTCGCGCAAGTCGCAGGTGGGATCGGGGGATCGTTCGGAACGCATCCGCACCTACAACTTCCCGCAGGGGCGGGTGACCGACCACCGGATCGGCCTGACCCTGCACAGCCTGCCGCAGATTCTGGAAGGCGACATCGACCCACTGCTGAACGCCCTGATCGCCGAGGATCAGGCCGCGCGACTGGCCGATCTGGAAGCCGAGTTCGGCTGACGCCTCAGGCCAGGACGCCGGTCAGGGGCAGTACGAGGACAAGCGCCGTGGCGGCCGTGTAGCCCGCGAAGGCGTGGACCGTGCGTCTGCGCCCCGCAGCGGGGGGATCGTCCAGATTTGAGCGGTTGGCCCACAGAAGATAGCCGGCCTGGATCGTCCAGCCCGCCAGGAAGGCGATGACCGCCCAGGCGCTGAGCGCCGTCAGGGCCAGGCCCGAGGCCAGAACCAGCAGCCCAGCGAGCGCGATCACGCCGTCCGCCAACTGATCGCTGAAAGATGTCGACACCAGACCCGACAGGGCCTGCTGGAGCCGCCAGTTGAGCCAGGCCTGATACAGAAGCATCAGCCCGCCCAAGACGTAAAACACCCCGATCGCGCGTGCTGCCCACTCCATGGCGAGAATATGGCCATGAAATCCGGCGGTCCGAAATCCGATAATTCATGCCGGATGGTTGATACGGGCAAACCGACGCATTCAAGACACAACCGTTGGTCTCTCAGCCCGCCCGCGCGGCCTCCCAGGCCAGGACGCGCTGGACGGCGGGCCGCCGGGACATCCGTTCGAAATGGTCCGCCACTCTCGGAAATTGAGTGATGTCGACGCCGTCGCCGGCCAGCCAGCCCGAGAAGACGAACAGATAGGGATCGGCGACCGAATAGGCGTCGCCCATCACCCAGTCGCCCGTCAGGTCCGCCTCGATCAGGTCAAAGCCTGTGCGCATGTTCTCGCTCACCTTGGCGGCCATGCTGGCCTGGGCGGCGGGATCGTCGCTCCAGCGGGCGGCGCGACGGCCATGGGCGTGAGCGACGTGGATGGTGGACGCCAGATAGAGGTTGAACGCCTGCATCCGCGCGAAATCGAACGGGTCGGTCGGCGCCAGCCGCGCCTGGGGCGCCAGGCCCGCGACATAGGCCAGTATGGCTGGGCCCTCGGTCAGGACGCCGCGATCGGTGACCAGGGCGGGCACGCGCTCCTTGGGATTGATGGCCAGAAAGTCGGGCTGACGCTGGTCCGCCTTGGCGAAATCGACAAAGCGGGCCTGGTAATCCAGCCCCGCCTCCTCCAGCGCGATATGGCTGGCGCGGCTGCAGGAGCCGGGAGTGGTGTGCAGCGTCAGCATCGGCGAGGCCCCTTGCGCGAACGAAAAAGGGGCGACCGAACCGGCCGCCCCTTCGTGTCTTACAGGTCCAAAAGGGCCCGTTGCGGATCTTCCAGCAGTTCCTTGATGCGAACCAGGAAGGTCACCGCCTCCTTGCCGTCCACGATGCGGTGATCGTAGCTGAGGGCCAGATACATCATCGGGCGGATCTTGACCTCGCCGTTGATGGCCATCGGGCGCTGGACGATGTTGTGCATCCCCAGGATGCCCGACTGCGGCGCGTTCAGGATCGGCGTGGACATCAGCGAGCCGTAGGTGCCGCCATTGGTGATGGTGAAGGTGCCGCCCTGCATCTGATCCATGGTCAGGGCGCCGTCACGGGCGGCCTTGCCCAGGGCGCCGATGCCCTTTTCGATGCCGGCCAGCGACAGGGTGTCAGCGTCGCGCAGGACCGGAACCACCAGACCCTTGTCGGTGCCGACGGCGACGCCGATGTCGTAGTGGTTCTTGTAGATGATGTCCGTGCCGTCGATCTCGGCGTTGACGGCCGGGATTTCGTGCAGGGCCGCGACCACCGCCTTGGTGAAGAAGGACATGAAGCCCAGCTTCACGCCGTGGCGCTTTTCGAACACTTCCTTGTACTGGGCGCGCAGGGCCATGACGTTGGTCATGTCCACCTCGTTGAAGGTGGTCAGCTGGGCGGCCGTGTTCTGGGATTCCTTCAGGCGACGGGCGATGGTCTGACGCAGGCGCGTCATCTTGACCCGCTCTTCGCGCGGCTGGTCGGCGCGCGGGGCGGCCGGCGCTGCGGCGGCGGCGGGGGCCGGAGCCGAGGCCTGGCCGATGGCGGCGATGGCGTCGGCCTTGGTGATGTTGCCCTTCGGACCCGTGGCGGCGATGGCTTTGGGATCCAGATTGTTTTCGCCGACCACGCGCTGGACGGCGGGCGACAGGGTTTCGTTCTTGGCGCCCGAAGCCTGGCCAGAGACTTGGGCCGAGCCGGTGTTGGCCGGAGCAGCCGCTGTGACCGGAGCGGAAGCGGCCGGAGCCGAGGCGGCGCCCGAACCCGAGATGGAGCCGATCTTCTGGCCCGGGGTGACGGTCGCGCCTTCGTCGGCGGCGATGCTCAGAACGCCGTCAGCGGGCGCTGAAACCTCGACCGCGACCTTGTCGGTCTCGATCTCGACCAGCAGTTCGTCCTTCTTGACCGCATCGCCGTTCTTCTTGACCCACTTGCCCATCGAGCCTTCGGCGACACTTTCGCCCATGACCGGCACGGTGATGTCGATCGCGGCGGCGGCCGGAGCGGCGGCGGCCGGCGCCGCCTTGGTGTCAGCCTTGGCGGCCTTTGCCGGCGCGGCGGCCGGAGCCGCAGCAGCGGACGCGCCTTCCGTCACCGACCCCAGGACCGTGCCGGGCACGACGTTGTCGCCCTCGGCCGCCTTGATGTCGCCCAGCACGCCGTCGGCGGGCGAGACGACTTCCAGCGAGACCTTGTCGGTTTCCAGCTCGACCAGCAGTTCGTCCTTCTTGACCGCATCTCCGACCTTCTTGGTCCATTTGGCGATGGTGGCTTCGGTGACGGATTCACCGAGGGCGGGGGTCAGGATGTCGGCCATGTCAGGTCCAGCTCGTCTCTAGGTCGGTCTTTTGTATGTGTATCAGGCGAAGGCTTCGGTGGTGAAGGCTTCCAGTTCCTTCAGGTGTCGGCTCATCAGGCCCGCCGCCGTCGAGGCGGAGCCGGGACGGCCGACGTAGCGGGCGCGCTTGGAGGCGACGTTCAGCTTGTCCAGCGTCAGCTCCAGCCACGGATCGACGAAGGTCCAGCCGCCCATGTTCTTGGGCTCTTCCTGGCACCAGACGACCTCGGCCTTCGGGAAGCGGGCCAGTTCCTTGCGCAGGGACTGGATCGGCCACGGATAGAACTGCTCCAGACGCAGGATGTAGACGTCGTCCACGGCCTGGCCGTCCTTGGCCTTCTTCTCGCGCGCGTCCAGGAGGTCGTAATAGACCTTGCCCGAGCAGAGGATGACGCGGCGGATGTCCTTGTCCGCCTTGATCGTGACGCCGGCGATCTCGGGCCGCGTCTGGGCGTCGTCGTGCAGCACGCGGTGGAAGGCCGAGCCCTCCGCCAGGTCCGCCATGGAGGAGACCGCCTTCTTGTGACGCAGCAGCGACTTGGGCGTCATCAGGATCAGCGGCTTCCTGAACGGCCGGTGCATCTGGCGACGCAGGATGTGGAAATAGTTGGCTGGCGTGGTGCAGTTGGCGACCTGCATATTGTCTTCGGCGCACTGTTGCAGGAAGCGCTCCAGACGGGCCGAGGAGTGTTCGGGTCCCTGGCCTTCATAGCCGTGCGGCAGCAGCATGGTCAGGCCGCTCATGCGCAGCCACTTGCGTTCGCCGGAGCTGATGAACTGGTCGATCACCACCTGGGCGCCGTTCACGAAGTCGCCGAACTGGGCCTCCCACATGACCAGCGTATTGGGGTCGGCCAGCGAGTAGCCGTACTCGAAGCCCAGCACCGCCTCTTCGGACAGGGCCGAGTCGATCACCTCGAAGTTAGCCTGGCCTTCGCGCAGGTTGTTCAGCGGGATGTAGCGCTCTTCGGTCGTCTGATCGATGATGCCCGAGTGACGCTGCGAGAAGGTGCCGCGCACCGAATCCTGACCCGACAGGCGGATCGGGAAGCCTTCGTCGACCAGCGAGGCGAAGGCCAGGCTCTCGGCCGTGGCCCAGTCCAGACCCTGGCCCGAGGCGATGGCTTCGCGGCGGCCGTCTATGACGCGCTTCAGCGTCTTGTGCATGTCGACGCTGTTGGGAATGGTGGTCAGGCGGTGACCCAGGTCGGTCAGCTTGGCCAGCGGCACGGCGGTGTCGCCGCGCAGCTCGTCCTTGGGCGCCTGGAAGCCCTGCCACTGGCCGTCCAGCCAGTCGGCCTTCTCGGCGGTCCAGGTCTTGCCCGCCTCGAACTGTTCGTCGAGGAATTTCTCGAACCGCTCGACCTCGGCGTCCACCTCGGCCTGGGTGATCACGCCTTCGGCGACCAGACGCTGCGAATACAGTTCGCGCGTCGAGGGCTGGGCGCGGATCTTCGAATACATCAGCGGCTGGGTGAAGGTGGGGTCGTCACCTTCGTTGTGGCCGAAGCGGCGGTAGCAGAACATGTCCACCACCACGTCCTTGTGGAACTTCTGGCGGTATTCGGTGGCCACCTTGGAGGCGAAGACGACCGCCTCGGGATCGTCGCCGTTCACGTGGAAGATCGGCGCCTGGACCATCAGGGCCACGTCCGACGGATAGGGCGACGAGCGCGAGTTGCGCGGGCTGGTGGTGAAGCCGATCTGGTTGTTGATGACGAAATGCAGCGTGCCGCCGGTGCGGTAACCCTTCAGCCCCATCAGGGCGAAGCACTCCGCGACCACGCCCTGGCCGGCGAAGGCGGCGTCGCCGTGGATCAGCAGCGGCACGACCTTGGAACGGTCCAGCGCCCACTGGCCTTCCGGCACGCCCTCGTTGGCCTCGCGGATGTCGAACGCCTGTTTGGCGCGCGCCTTGCCCAGCACGACCGGATTGACGATCTCCAGGTGGGACGGGTTGGCGGTCAGCGACAGGTGGACGTGGTTGCCGTCGAACTCGCGGTTCGACGAGGCGCCCATGTGGTATTTGACGTCGCCCGAACCCTCGATGTCGCTGGGCACGGCCGAGCCGCCCTGGAACTCGTGGAAGATGACCTTGTAGGGCTTGCCCATCACGGCGGCGAGCACGTTCAGGCGGCCGCGGTGGGCCATGCCCAGCACGACCTCGTCGACGCCTAACGAACCGCCGCGCTTGATGACCTGCTCCAGCGCCGGGACCATGGCCTCGCCGCCGTCCAGGCCGAACCGCTTGGTGCCGGGGAAGCGCTTGTGCAGGAAGCGTTCGAAGCCTTCCGCCTCGACCAGCTTGGACAGGATGGCCAGCTTGCCTTCCTTGGAGAAGGCGTTCTGCTCGAACTTGTCGGCGCCCTCGAACCGCTGCTGCAGCCAGGACTTCTCTTCCGGCTCGGCGATGTGCATGAACTGGATGCCGACCGTGCCGCAATAGGTGCGCTTCAGGATGTCCAGGACTTCTCGGATCGTGCCGGTCTGCAGGCCCAGGACGCCGTCCAAGAAGATCGGACGGTCCAGGTCGGCGCCGGTGAAACCGTAGAATTCAGGGGTCAGCTCGGGGTTCTCGACCGGCTGTTCGATGCCCAGCGGGTCCAGCTTGGCCTGCAGGTGCCCCCGCACGCGATAGCTGCGGATCAGCATCAGGGCGCGGATGGAATCGTGGGCGGCGGCGCGGATGGCGTCGGCCGAAACCTCGGCGGGCGCGGCCGGCTTGCCGGCGGCGGGCGCAGCGGCGGCGCCGGGCTTCTTGGGATCGGGCTTGGGGGCCGGCCAGCGGCCGTCGAAGACGGCGGTCGCTTCGCTGGGCTCCGTTGCGACGTCACGGCCCCAGGCGCCGGCCTCGGCCGAGGCCTTCACGCTGGCGGCGTTGTCGCGAAGCTGGTCGAAGAAGGCCTTCCACTCCGCCGAGACCGAGCCGGGATCATTGGCCCATTTCTCGTGAAGTTCCTCGATATAGGCCGCATTGGACCCGTAGAGGAAGGAGGTCTCGGCAAAGACCTGGTTCAGCCGACCGGCATCGTCCGCCATCGTTTCGCAATCCCTGGGCCCCGACGGACACATCTCCGTGAGGGGCGCGCCCGTCATATAGGCGTCGTTTCCTTATGGGTCATGACCGAAACGGGGCATTTTGGTAGGAAATTGGTCGCAGGCCCAAGAAAAAACGCCCCCGGCCTGAGCCGAGGGCGTCCTTTGATGAGTCACACGGCATTTTTGATGCCGAAACGCGATCAAGCAGAGAGCATCAGCCCTTCAGCACGTCCACCAGGGTCTTGCCCAGGCGGGCCGGCGATTCCGACATGCGGATGCCGGCGGCTTCCATCGCCGCGATCTTGGATTCCGCATCGCCCTTGCCGCCCGAGACGACGGCGCCGGCGTGGCCCATGGTGCGGCCCTTGGGCGCCGTACGGCCCGCGATGAAACCGGCCATCGGCTTCTTGCGGCCCTTCTTGGCCTCGTCGATCAGGAACTGGGCGGCGTCTTCTTCCGCGCCGCCGCCGATTTCGCCGATCATGATGATCGAGGTCGTCTCTTCGTCGGCCAGGAACAGCTCCAGCACGTCGATGAACTCGGTGCCCTTGACCGGGTCGCCGCCGATGCCGACGGCCGTGGTCTGGCCCAGGCCTTCGTTGGTGGTCTGGAACACGGCCTCATAGGTCAGGGTGCCCGAACGCGACACGATGCCGACCGAGCCCTTCTTGAAGATGTTGCCCGGCATGATGCCGATCTTGCACTCGTCCGGCGTCAGGATGCCCGGGCAGTTCGGGCCCAGGAGGCGCGATTTGGAGCCTTCCAGGCGGCGCTTGACCTTGACCATGTCCATCACCGGAATGCCTTCGGTGATGCAGGTGATGAAGGGGATTTCGGCGTCGATGGCTTCGATGATGGCGGCCGCCGCGCCCGACGGCGGCACATAGATGACCGAGGCGTCTGCGCCCGTGGCGTCCTTGGCTTCGGCGACCGAGGCGTAGATCGGCAGGGTTTCGCCGTGCGAGCCGGTCCAGTTCGTGCCGCCCTTGGTCGGGTGCACGCCGGCGACCATCTGGGTGCCGTGATAGGCCAGGGCCTGTTCGGTGTGGAAGCCGCCGGTCTTGCCGGTCAGGCCCTGGACGATGATCTTGGTGTTCTTGTCGACGAGGATGGACATGAGGTCTCGCTGGTTGGGTTAGGCGGGAAGGAAGGGGTTTTCGACACGCACCGACCCATAGGTCTGGCCGTGACTGAGATCTTCGGAATAAAGCACCTTGGCGCCGAGACGCTCGGCGGCGGCGATGATCGCGCCGTCCCAATAGGAGATTTGGTAGCGGCGGGCGTTGTCGATGCCCTTGCGGACGACCCTGTAGTCGACCGGCTGGAACGGTTTTTTCGACAGCCGAGACACCCATTCCTGGGCCTCCTCGGACGTCAGCGGGCGACTGCCCCTGCGCTGAGCGTTCACATAGAACTCGGCCAGCACCTGCCCGGAGGTGCCGAAGCGCGTGGTCAGCAACTCGAGCGCACGTTCGTACTTCGCCGGTTCATCGACAGAACCGAGCGCGGCATAGATCAGAATATTGGTGTCTAGAAAGACTTCAGCGCCAGCGATCAAAACGAGGCTCGCCGCTGTAGGTTTCTTCGCGCGTGGGACGCCAGTCGCCCATCCGCCCCTGGCTCTCACGCGCCAGTTTCAACAGGGCCTCGGTCGCCTCGTCGTATTCCGCCTCTTCCTCCACCAGCCGGGTCAGAAAGCCGCGCACCATCTCGTTGACGCTGGTCCGCTTCATGGCGGCGAGCACCCGCACCTTGTCGAGCAGGGCGTCGTCGATGGCGAGGGTGATGTTGCGGGTCATGGGCTTACACGGGTTATGTGGAGCACATAGGCCGTGGAGCCTTTGCAGGCAAGTCAGTCCCGCGCCGACCTTAGAGCGGGCGCGATGTCCAGCAGCAGCCCCAGCCGGCGCAGGATCGCTTCCTGCACGCGGTTCAGGCTGTAGAGCCTGGCGAACAGGGCGCGCTCTGCGCCGATCTCGCGTGCGGCGGCATAGGTCGCCTGCTGGCGGCGGCGGCGGCGTCCGATCTCGACCGTGTCGCCTACGGCCAGGCGGCGATCCCACTTGGCCCGCCAGGCGTCCAGGCCGATGGCGTCATAGTGCAACAGACGCACCGGCCGGCCCGTGCGCGGGTCGCGGGGTCGCGCGGCCTTCAAAGGAACCTCGTTCCGCTTGGCTTCGTGGATGCAAGGCGTGGTGCAGTCCAGGCCGCGCCGCACCGCATATTTGCCCATGTGGTGACCCAGCAGGCCGCGCACGAAGAAGGCGCCCGCGCCCGGATAAAGCAGATGGCCAAGCTCGGACCAGCCCGGCCCGCTGTAGGACTTGCGCGCCAGAACGGCGCCGTATTCGCGGTTCAGGTCGTCGCCCGCGCGCCACACCGCCTCGACGGTGGGAAAGATCGCCAGGTCGCGCCCGGCGGGCACGGCCTGAAGCGCGGCGGCCAGATCGACCGGCCCGAAGATCAGTTCGTCGATATCCACGACCACCAGCCAGTCGGCCTGCAGATCGCGATAGGCGTCGGCGTAGACGATGCGCTGGCGGGCCTCGACCGAGACGGGGCGACCACCGCGCGCGCCCCAGAAGGCGTCGTCGCACAGGGTCAGTTCATCGTCGGACAGGCCGACGGCGTTCGGCTGGGGGGCGGCGGAGGCGGGTCCGTCGAAATAGACCCGCACACGCTGGGCGCCCCTGGCCCGGTAATGATCGACGAAGACGCCGATATGCCGTTCCGGGGCCAGGGCCATGGCGACGACGTCGAACCGTGTCATCGTCCCCTTGGCCCCGACCGCCAGTTATCGGAGGGTCAGCCGACCGCCGCGACGATCTTCTGGGCGGCGTCGTCCAGATCGTCGGCGGCCTTGATGGTCAGGCCCGATTCGTTCAGGATTTTCTTGCCCAGTTCGGCGTTGGTGCCTTCCAGACGCACGACCAGCGGCACCTTCAGGCCCACTTCCTTCACGGCCGCGACCACGCCCTCAGCGATGACGTCGCATTTCATGATGCCGCCGAAGATGTTGACCAGAATGCCCTGGACGTTCGGGTCGGCGGTGATGATCTTGAAGGCCGCCGCGACCTTCTCCTTGCCGGCGCCGCCGCCGACGTCGCAGAAGTTGGCCGGCTCCTTGCCGTACAGCTTGATGATGTCCATCGTCGCCATGGCGAGGCCCGCGCCGTTGACCATGCAGCCGATGTTGCCGTCCAGCGAGACATAGGCCAGGTCCCACTTGGACGCCTCGATTTCCTTGGCGTCTTCCTCGGTTTCGTCGCGCAGGGCCTTGATGTCGTCGTGGCGGAACAGGGCGTTGCCGTCGAAGCTGACCTTGGCGTCCAGGACGCGCAGATGGCCGTTCTTCATGACGATCAGGGGGTTCACCTCCAGCATGTCCATGTCCTTCTCGACGAAGGCCTTATACAGGGCGGGGAACAGCGACTTGGCGTCTTCGGCGGCGGCGCCCGTCAGCCCATAGGCGGCGGTGATGGCGGCGACGTCGGCGTCGGTCACGCCCGCGCTCGGGTCGATCACGATGTTCTGGATCTTCTCGGGCGTGTCGTGGGCGACGGTTTCGATGTCCATGCCGCCTTCGGTCGAGACGACGAAGGCGATACGGCCATAGGCGCGGTCGACCAGCAGCGAGCAGTACAGTTCACGCTCGATGTCGGCGCCGTCCTCGATATAGAGGCGGTTGACCTGCTTGCCGGCGTCGCCCGTCTGGGCGGTGACCAGGGTGTTGCCCAGCATTTCCTTGGCGTGAGCGACGGCTTCCTCGACCGAGAAGGCCAGGCGAACGCCGCCCTTGGCGTCGGCCGGCAGTTCCTTGAACTTGCCCTTGCCGCGGCCGCCGGCGTGGATTTGCGACTTCACGACATAGAGCGGGCCGGGCAGCGACTTGGCGGCCGCCTCGACCTGATCGACCGACGTCACCGCGACGCCTTCGGCTACGGGTGCGCCGAAGCCTTTGAGGACCTGCTTGGCCTGATATTCGTGAATGTTCATGGGGGACCGTCGCAACCGCTGCTGGGAGAGTTGCGGGGCTTATAGGCCCCACCCCTTCGCAGGTGCAACCGTCCACAGGCCCCCTTTAGTCGACCCAGTCCTTCTTGAGGGTGCGCGACGCCCCGATCAGCAGGATCGCGGCCAGCACATAGAAGCCCATGCCGGTGTAGATGGCCCAGCGCAGGCTCTCCTCGCCGAAGCGCGGCGCCAGAAGGTCGCTCATCCAGCCGAAATAGTAGAAGCCGACCGCGATCCCCAGCAGGTTGTTCAGCAGCAGGAACAGAGCCGAGGCCGTCGAACGCATGGCCGCCGGCACCAGATGCTGGACCGCCGCCGTGATCGGACCCAGCCATGCCAGGTTCAGACCCGTCGGCAGCAGGAAGATGAAGAAGGCCAGGGTCAGCTGCTGAGCATGGCTGCCGCCGCCGGGCAGAACCAGGCCGATCAGCCACGGCGAGTTCATCGCCAGGATGAAACAGGGCGCCGAGATCAGGAAGGCCACGGCGGGCGTCAGCGGATAGGCGCCCTTGCCTTTTTTGGACAGCTTGTCGGCGATCATCCCGCCCAGCCAGATGCCCAGGATGCCGCCGATCAGGGCGATGCCGGAATAGTAGACGCTGGTCTGGCGCAGGGTCAGGTCGAAGCTGCGCATGAAGAACAGAGGCAACCAGCCGGCGACGCCGTAGCCGCACACCGACGACGAGGCCGCGCCCAGGGCCAGCAGCCAGAAGCTGGGTTTCCTGATCACCAGCGAAGCCGTGCGCCGCGCGATCATCAGCGAGACGCCGATCACCACGGCCAGCAGGCCGCCAAAGGCCAGCACCAGCGGATTGCCCAGCGACATCCCCATCAGCCAGTTCAGGGCGGCCAGGATCAGCAGGCCGGCGCCGAGACCCAGCATGATCTGGGCGGCGATCCTGCCGGCCCGGTCCGTGCCGACCGGCGCGGCGGCCAGGGCCGCGACCTGGGCCGGGGTCTTGATCGCATCCGTCCCGCCGCGCCTGGGATCGCGCACCGTCAGGCGCAGCAGCGGCGCGACCAGCACACCCAGCAGGCCGACGACAATGAAGGCCGTTCGCCAGCCATAGGTCGCCGCCAGCAGCCCGCCGACCAGGGTGCCCGCCGCCATGCCCAGCGGAATGCCGAAGGCGAAGGCTGCCATGGCCCGCGCCCGCTGATGCGGCGGGAAAAAGTCGGCGATCAGCGAATAGGCCGGGGCCACTCCGCCCGCCTCGCCGATACCGACGCCCATCCGGCACAGGAACAGCTGGCCGAACGAGCCCGCCATGCCGCACAGGGCGGTGAAGCCCGACCAGACGGCCAGGGCGCCCGTCATGATCCACACCCGGCTGAACCGATCCGCCAGCCAGGCCAGGGGAATGGCCAGGGTCGAATAGACCGAGGCGAAGGCGATGCCGCCCAACAGGCCGAACTGGCTGTCGGACATGCCGAATTCGGCCTTCAGCGGCGCGGCCAGGATGCCGATGATCTGGCGATCCAGGAAGTTCAGCATGTAGATCAGGATCAGGACCGCCAGCACATAGTAGCGGTAGCCGGGCCGCTCAGGCCGCGCCTCGTCCTGGCCGGCCTTGTCCTGGACCGTCAGCGTATCCGTCGTCATCGGCGTTTCCCTGGGCATCTTCTTGTTCGTTGAGGCGAGCCTAGCGATAACTCCGCCCCCTGCAAAGCAAAGGGGCGGCGGCCCGCAAACCGCCGCCCCTCGTCGTCAGGCGTCTGCGGTCGGGATCAGAACCGATAGGTCAAGCGCGCCGAATAGGTGGTCGGCGGGCCGTAGAAGGCGCTGATCGAGTTGTTGTAGGTCGCGCCCGGGAAGCTGTAGCCGCCGACCTTGTAGCGGACGTCGGTCAGGTTGCGGCCGAACAGACCCACTTCCCAACGCTTGCTGGGCGCGGTCCAGACCACGCTGGCGTCGGCCAGGACATAGCCCTTCTGGTCCAGGATCGGATCGGGCGCATCGAACAGATGATAGTCCGAGCGATAGGACAGCGACGGGGTGACGCGGATCTCGCCGCCCAGGACGTCGCCGCGCCAGGTCATGCCGTAATAGGCCGACCATTCCGGCGAGTTCTGCGGCTTGCGCTGATCCGAGATATCGACCGGCGCGCCCGTGACCAGCGTGATGAACTCGTCGAACTCGTTCTTCAGATAGCCCAGCGAGAAGTTGGCGGTGATGTCGCTGGTCAGGAAGGCCGAGCCTTCCAGTTCGAACCCGTAGATGGTCGAGGCGCCGGCGTTGTCGACCACCGAGGCGATGCCGACGGCGGGCGGCGTGGCCACCTGCTGGGTCGTGATCTGCTGGTCCTTGTAGTCGGAATAGAAGATGGCCGAGGCGAAGTTCATGCGCCGGTCGAAGGCCGACCCCTTCAGGCCGACCTCATAGGTCGTGACCATCTCGGGTTGGTAGCCATTGACCGTCTGGGGCACCAGGGCGGCGTCGCCGCGCATGTCCCAGCCGCCCGACTTGAAGCCCTGGCTGATCGAGGCGTAGCCCGTCATCTGCTCGGAGAAATCATACGAAAGGCTGGCGCGGGGCGTGAACTTCTCGAAGGTGTCGGACGCCGTATAGTTGGTGCGGGTCGCCAAGACCGCGCGCGGCGTGCCGCCGGTCAGCGGGCTGCGGGTCGCGCCCAGATAGAACTGGCGCAGAACCGAGGCGTCCTTGTCGTCGCGGGTGTAGCGGCCGCCCAGCGACAGGTGCAGGCGGTCCGTCAGATCGTAGCTGAAGTCGCCGAAGATCGAGAAGGACTTGGTGTCCACCGAACCGGCCGCCGCGATCGACAGGCCCAAATTGCCGGCGATGGTGTCGAATACGCCCGACGAGGTTCCGTCCAGATAATAGACGCCGGCCACGCCGGACCAGCGCTCGCCGGTGAACAGGGCCTGGAATTCCTGGGTGAACTGGTGGTCGGCATAGATGGCCGGCACGTCCAGGGTCGGGTTCGGCGTCTGGTCGAAGTCGATGATCGTCGCCGTGTCGCCCGAGCGATAGGCGGTGATCGACTTCAGCGTCAGCCTGTCGTTGACGCGGTATTCTCCGGTCAGGGCCACACCCTCGGTCACGACCTTCTGCTCGCCGGTGATGCCGGCATAGGTGTCGTATTTGCCGGCCGGCGCGCGCCACAGGCCATCGGACGAGGTGACCTCGCGGTGACCGTGCCGGGGGCTGGAGTCATCCTCGACCCTGTCCCAGGCCAGGCGGAAGAACAGGTTGTCGTTCGGCGTCCACTCGGCGCTGGCGCGATAGGCGGTGACGTCCTTGTCGTACTGATCCTGGCCGGTGTTCAGGTTCTTGCCGTAACCGTCGTGCTGATAGGTGGCGACCGCCCCGCCGATGGCGAAGGTCTGACCGACCGGGACCGAGCCCGACAGCAGGAAGTTGTGCTCGTTATAGGCGCCGACCTCGGCGCGGGCGGTCAGGCTGGGGTCGTTCCCCAGACGTTTGGTGACATATTTGATCGCGCCGCCGATGGTGTTGCGGCCATACAGGGTGCCCTGCGGCCCCCGCAGCACCTCGATGCGCGAGATGTCGAAGATATCCAGCACCGCGCCCTGCGGACGCGCCACATAGACGTCGTCGACATAGAGACCCACGCCGGGCTCGAAGCCCCACAGCGGATCCTGCTGGCCCACGCCGCGGATGAAGCTGATCAGGGTCGAGTTGGAGCCCCGCGCGATCTGGACCGTGGCGTTGGGCGTCTGCTGCTGAAGCGCGGTGATGTTGACCGCGCCCGTCTGTTCCAGACGTTCGGCGCTGAGAGCCGACACCGCGATCGGCACGTCCTTCAACTGTTCGTCGCGGCGGCGCGCGGTGACGACGATGTCGTCCACGGTCGCCGTGTCCTGATTGGCGTTGGCCGCTTGGGCGGCCGTTTCGGCGTCCTGGGCGACCGAGGCCCCGGCAAGCACGCCCCACGCCGCGCCGGCCAGCAGCGCGCACTTCACATGACGGTTCATGATCTCAACCCCTTTTGTCGTTTCCAGCCCGTGGACGCTTTTATTCAGCGTTCAATGATTTTCATGGAAACTGACCCGGTTTCGCCCGGCTGTCAAACGCCGTGCTGACGTCACGTCATCTGCGCGGTCGAGCGTGGCGCCGTTGCACCATGGTCGTTGCGCCGTCGCCGGGGCGCGCCTAGCCTTTGCGGATGAGCAAGACCGACGCCGCCCTGCCCGTCCCCCGCCCCGTCGCCGCCGCGCGTCGCAAGGCGGCGGGCGCGGCGCCGGCCAGACGCGGCCGCCCGCCCAAGGCCAAGGCCCAGGCGGCGGGCGAGACGCGCGACCTGATCCTGGACGCGGCCGAGGACCTGTTTTCCAAACACGGCTTCTACGGCGTCACCATCCGCGAGGTGGCGCGCGAAGCGGGCGTGGATACCGCCCTCGTCCACTACTATTTCGGGGCCAAGCGCGACCTGTTCGACGCGGTCTTCCTGCGCCGGGCCGAGGTGTGGAACGCCGACCGGGTCGCCGCCATCGACCGATACGCCGACGGCGCGGGCGAGGCGATGACGCTGGAGGGCCTGCTGGAAGCCTTCCTGCGGCCGCCGTTCGAATGGTCGCTGAAGGGCGGGCCGGGATGGAAACACTACGCCGCCCTGGTGGCCCAGACCAACGCCAACCCCAGCTTCGGCGGCGAGACCATGGCGCGGTATTTCGACCCGGCCATCCATCGGCTGATCGAGCTGATCGCGCGGGTGCTGCCGGGCGCCAGTCAGGTCGATCTGTACTGGGGCTATCACAATCTGTCGGGCGCCCTGACCCTGACGCTGGGCGAGACGGGGCGGCTGGACCGGCTGTCGAACGGGCGGGCGCGGTCGGGCGATCTGGAGACGGCGGGCGACTATATGGTCCGGTTCGCCGCCGCCGGCTTCCGCGCCGTGGCGGGGATGTCGGTCGAAAAGGGCTGATCCGTCAGGCCGGGCCGAAGAAGATCGCCCACATCAGCCGGCCGGGCAGAAAGGTCAGAAGACCCGCCACGATCAGGCCGCCGACGAACATGCCGGTCATGGCGCGCCTGTGATCCGCCACCCGATGGCGCCGCGCGGCATAGACGGCCATCGGCAGGCCGACCACGGTCCAGCCGCTGAGCAGATGGATCAGCGACAGCCCGGCCGGCCCGCCCGGATTGATCTGGTGGATGAAGAAGGAGCTGACCGCCGTCGTCGCCATGGCCAGGACCCACAGCCAGCCCAGCGTCCGGTGCAGCCGGTCGCCCTTTACGCCCGCCAGAAGCACGACGCCGATGGCCAGGGCGGTCAGGGCGGCCGCCACGTGGATCTGGATCGCGCTGGGGGCGGCGAGGAATAGCGGCCAGCGCGGGGCGTGAAGGCCCCAGCCCCCCTGCCCCATCAGCCGACCGCCGTCGCGGACCAGATAGCCGACCAGCGGCACGCCCAAAAGCATGAGGGCCAGGGCGGAGGGGACGAAACGGGTCAGGCGGGTCATGGCGGCGGTCCTTGTCTTTCCGCCGTCCTGTCAGGCCGGGCGACGGGCCGCATCCCGGCTTTCGCCAACGGCCACGGCGCTTGCGCCAACGCCCACCCGCTTTCGTCCCGCCGCTTTCGTCCGACGGGAAATCATGGTCTCAAGGCGCCATCGACCGTCGTTTGCGAAAGCCGCCCGCCCGCCATGCCATCCGCCGCCGCAGACCGTCGCCGCACCTTCGTCAGGGGGCTGATCGTCGCGGTGGCGGGCGGCGCCTTTCTGGCCGTGACCGGAGCGTTCGGCACCTCGGGCGCGCCGTTCGGGCCGCGCCTGGCCTATTGGGTGCTGGTGATGGTGACGGGCGGCCTGTGGGGCCACCTGTGCGGGGGGCTGGTCAGCCGGTTCCTGGACATGGACGAGCGGCCCTGGCTGAACATCGCGGTGATGACGGCGGTCATCACCGGCCCCTTGAGCGTGCTGGTCTGGGCGGCGACGGGACTGTTTTTCGCCCAGCGCCTGTATCCGCTGGCCGCCCTGCCGCAACTGGTCCTGCCGGTTCTGATCGTGACGGCGGCGGTGACGACGCTGAACGTCTTTCTGGGGCGCGCCCATCCGGTGCAGACCCATGCCCCGCCGACCAGCGAACCGGCGCGTCCCGCCCGGTTCCTGGATCGACTGCCGTTGCGGCTGAAGGGGGCGACGATCCGCGCGGTCCAGGCCGAGGACCACTATCTGCGCATCCACACCGACCGGGGA
Source organism: Brevundimonas sp. UBA6550 (assembly GCF_002434505.1). Lineage (GTDB taxonomy): Bacteria > Pseudomonadota > Alphaproteobacteria > Caulobacterales > Caulobacteraceae > Brevundimonas. The sequence goes on along the minus strand of NZ_DJKE01000004.1, from coordinate 24,474 downwards.
TCGGACCTGATCCTGATGCGGCTGTCGGACGCGGTGGAGGAGCTGGAGGGGCTGGAGGGCGCCCAGACGCACCGCAGCTGGTGGGTGGCCAGGGACGCGGTGCGCGGGGTGGAGCGCGGCGACGGCCGGGCCACCCTGACGCTGGACGGCGGCCTGTCGGCCCCGGTCAGCCGCCGCTACGCCCGGATGCTGCGCGACGCCGACTGGTGGTGAAGGGTCACCCGCCGGCCATCGACGACGCCAACCGGTCAACCAGCCTGTCGACGGCGGTCTCGGCGGCGGCGATGGACCGCGCCAAGCGCTCGTCCGCGAATTCGTCGTATTCGATGGCGACGGTGTCGCTGTCGTGCATGCCTATATAGGCCAGCGGCGTCTTCAGCCCAGCCTCGACCAGGTTCATGGAGGCGAGCCGACCGTCGGCGTCATAGCCGTAATCGCCGCGCGCCGTCAGGATGATCAGGCGCTTGCCCGGCGCCAACAGGGGCCAATAGGGCTCGCCGGCTCGCGACCGGTCGAACCCAAAGGTCAGGCCGACCCGCACGACGTTGTCGATCCAGGCCTTGAGCGGCGCGGGCAGGCCGAAGTTGTACATGGGCGCGCCAATCACGATCAGATCGGCGGCGAGCACGGCGGCCGTCAGGGCGTCGCTTTCGGCCAAAACCGCCCTTTGCTCGAGAGTGCGCCGCTCAGGCGGACAGAAGGCGGCGGCGATCCAGGCCGCGTCGACCGGGCGCGGCGGCTTTCGCCCCACGTCCAGATGAGACACGATATCGTGCGGGCGAGCGGCGGACCAACGTTCCGTCAGGCGCCGACCCAATCGACGGGTGTGGGAGCCGTGCGGATCGCGGCCGGATTCCCCCAGGCGGGCGCTGGCGTCGATGTGAAGAAGGCGCAGAGAGCCGGACACAGGGTTTTGCATGGCGTAATCGCGATCAGGTCGATTGGAGATGTGATCTTGCTAACTCTCGCTGCGGCCGGCGACTAATGCGGACTCCTCACCCGATGGACAACTTCAGCTCATCCATGATCAGACGTCGAAAACTCCCGCCCTTGGGTGCGCTGCGGGCCTTCGAGGCGGCGGCGCGGCATCTGAGCTTTCAGCGCGCGGCCGAAGAGCTTTCGGTCACCCCAACCGCTGTCAGCCATCAGATCCGACTGTTGGAGGACACCCTGTCGCAGCCCCTGTTCGTGCGGCGGGTGCGAGGGGTGACCCTGACGGAAGCCGGGCTGAGCCTGTATCCGACGCTGCGTGACGGACTGGACGCCTTCGAACGGGCCGTGGAGACCATCCGCCCTGAAGCCCGACGTCGCTCGGTCACACTGACGGCGACGACCCTGTTCACGGCGCGGCGGCTTCTGCCCGTCCTGGACGCCTTTGGGCGCGCCAACCCGGATCTGGACCTAAAGCTGCACGCCAGCGACGACGTGGTCGATCTGGCGTCGGGCAAGGCGGACATCGCGGTGCGCTATGCGTCGGGACCCTTCGACGCCTTGGTCGCCGAGCCCTTGTTCGCCGAGCGTTTCGGCGTGTTGTGCGATCCCAGGCTGGGCCTGTCACATCCCCGGGACCTTCTGTCGACGCCCCTGCTGCACATCGACTGGCGGCGACGCGGCGACGATCCAGACTGGGAGCGGTGGGCCAGGATGGCGGGGATGACGGAGCTTGCGGTCGGGAAGGGTGCGCGTTTCACCGATGACAGCCATGCGCTTCAGGCGGCGATCGCGGGTTATGGCGCGGCGATCGGGTCGCTGGAACTGGCGCGGCCCGAACTCGAGGCCGGACTGTTGGTCAACCCGTTCGGGCCGATCCTGCCAGGCGAAGTCTATCATATCGTCGCGACGCCCGGGGCCATGGCGACCGAAGGCGTGAGCGCGGTCAGGGCCTGGTTGAAGACCGCCGTAGCGGGGCCGGTCTAACCGACCGCGCCGCCCTGCGCGGCGATGACAGAGGCCGGGGCCGCGCAGCCGGTCAGGGTGTCGGCGCCGATCTCGACCCGCGCGGTCAGCGGATAGGTGCGGTCGCTCATCCCGTCCGAACATTCGGTGGCGATCAGGGTGACGTTCAGCGCCTGGTTCAGATCGGTCGAACTGGCGAAGGTCGCCACCGTCCCCTGGACCGTCGCGCCGCGATTGGGGGCGCGCTGGGTGGGTTGATCGACGCGGGTGTAGATCAGGGCGTCGGGGGTGATCTCCCCCCCCCAGAAGGGCTCCGTGCCCAGGGCGCGGACCGGCTTGCCCAGGTCCACCCCGGCCAGGACGGCGGCGGCCTGAGGTTCTGGCGCGGCCTTGGGCCTGGCGTCGTCGCGGTCGTAGCAGCCCGCCAGGGTCAGGCCGCCAAGGACGGCGGATAGGGCGAGGGCGAGCGGGATGGGGCGCATGGCGGTCTCCTCGACGAACGACCAACGGTTGGGAGCAAGGCCGCAGGTGAGCAGCCGGACGGCCTCGGTCAAGGGGCGCCGCTGGGTTATGGTGCCGCCATGTCGATTCGCCCGACCGCATATGAGTTCTTCGCCGGGGGCGGCCTGGCCGGCCTGGGGATGGGCGGGTTCGACACGATCTTCGCCAACGACATGGACCCGGCCAAGGCGAGGGCCTTCACGGCCAACCATCCGGGGACGCCGTTCCGGCAGGGCGACGTCTGGGGCCTGACGGTCGATGACCTGCCCGGACGGCCGGACCTGGCCTGGGCCTCCTCGCCCTGTCAGGACGTCAGCCTGGCGGGCGCGCGCGGCGGGCTGGAGGCGGGACGGTCCGGCGCCTTCTGGGGGTTCTGGCGGCTGATGCAGGGGTTGGCGGCCGAGGGGCGCGGGGCCCGCGTCGTGGTGCTGGAGAATGTGATCGGCCTGTTGACGTCCGGCCAGGGTCGGGACTTCGCCGCCGTCTGCGCGGCCATGGTCGAGGGGGGCTATACGGTCGGGGCGCTGGAGATGGACGCGGCCCACTGGCTGCCCCAGTCGCGGCCGCGCCTGTTCGTGGTGGCGGTCAAGGGCGAGGCGCCGCGCGCGTCAGGGCCTGTCGCCCCGTTCCATTCGGCCCGTCTGGTCGCCGCCCACGCCCGCCTGCCCGAGGCGGTCAGAGCGGCCTGGGCCTGGTGGTCCCTGCCCCAGCCGCCCCGGCGCAACCTGGATCTGGCCGCCGTGCTGGAGCCGGACGCGGCGGTCGCCTGGCTGGACGATGCCGAGGCGATTCTGGCGCTGGCCGCACCCCTGCACCGGGCGCGGATCGCGGCGGCCCTGGCGTCGGGCCGGCGCACGGTCGGCGCCGCCTATCGCCGGGTTCGCATGGAGGACGGCCGCAAGGTTCAGCGGCTGGAGATCCGCTTCGACGGGTTGGCGGGGTGCCTGCGGACGCCGGCGGGCGGATCGTCGCGGCAATATGTCGTGGTGTGCGACCACGGCCGGGTCAGGGTGCGACGCCTGACGGGACGCGAGGCGGCGCGGCTGATGGGAGTGTCGGACGCCTATCGCCTGCCGGCCAGCGAAAGCGCGGCGCTGAAGCTGATGGGCGATGCGGTGGCCGTGCCGGTGGTGCGCGCCCTGACCGAGGGGCTGCTGGCGCCCGCGCTGGCGGGACGTCCGGCGGCGGCCTGATCCGGCGACGACGGTGAGATCGCACCCTTTAAAAAAGAGAGTGCAATGGGTGCAATCTCACGACAGCGCATTGCTTTTGCTGGATAATTTCCAGACCTGAATTGCTCAGGTGCAAGAGGGTGCAGTTTCACCCGGAAAGTTGGACTCCGAAAAAAACAGTCCAACGAGTCCAAGAGTCCAAGTCGTGCGGATGGCGATGTCAAAGACCGGGCGGGGATTATAACCCGGCCTGACGGTGCGGCGGGAAAGATGACGATCCGGCGGCCCAACTGTCTGACAAGGCGGCTGTCTCTTTCGTCAAATAGGATGGCTGGAGCTGCGGCGGCTATGTGCGCCCCACCCTCTCGCTCTTCTCCGCCCGTCCCGGCTTTCGCCGGGATGAGCGGACGAAGGGAATAACCGAACCGGACGTGGCCCCTCGGGACGAGCCCGAGGGTGACGGGTTTTCGGTTTTAGCGCTGGACCCACTGGCCCTGGGCGTTGCGATACCATTGGCCGGACGAGATGCGCGGCAGCAGCTGGGCCTCGAACATCCGGGCGCCGGCCACGTCGGCCGAGGTGCCGGCGTCGGTCGCGCTGCGGGCGTAGGCGGCGCGGCGGCCGGCGTTGGTGGCGTCCACGGCGGCGCGCAGGCCGGCGTCCGAGGTCGAGGTGCGGAAGCCCAGATAGCCGTCGGCCTGTTCGCCCACGACGCCGGCGGCCTTGGCCTGGTCGATCTGGGCCTTCTGGGCGCTGGTCTGGGCGATGGCGGCGCTGGCGAAACCGAGGGCGGCCAGGGCGGCGCCGACGACGAAGATTTTGCGGAAGGTCATGTCAGCCTGTCCTTTCAAGAAAAAGCGGCGATCAGAAGAGGTTGGGGTTCTGCTGCAGCAGCTGCTGCAGCTCCTGGTCCAGGCGGACGCGCACGTCGGCGTCCAGCTTGGCGTAGATCTGGATCGGCGCGACCTCCAGACGGATGGTGGGGGCGCAGGCCGAGACGGCGACGACGACGGCTCCAAAGCCAAGGCCCGCCAACTGGCGCTTGTTGATCATGACATAGGCTCCGGTTCGGCCAAGGTTGATGAAGCTGAATAGCACGCCGAGGGGTGAACGCGCGCTGAATGGCGACGATCCCGCACGACGATCATGGCCGACCCGCAGGGACGGGCGCGGGCGCGTCGGGCTGGGCCTGCTGCTGGCCCTCCTGCTGGCCCTGGCGGGCGCGATTGACCGCCATCAGGTCCGAGATCAGCTGGTTGGCGTTCAGGGTCGTGTCCAGCGTCAGGTCGATCTGGGTGTTGGACGGCAGGGGCAGTTTGCGGTTCAGGAAGCTGCGGCTGATCAGTTCGGACAGGGTCAGGCGCAGTTCCTGGCGTTGGGGCGGATCGTGACGGCCGCGAATGTGGAACAGGACCGCGATCCGGCCGCCGTCCAGGCTGTTCACATCGGCGCTGAGCTGGTCGAAGGACAGGTTCTCCATGGCCTGATAGGCCAGGTCCTCGACCATGTTTTCCGACACCTCCTCGCCGCCGCCGCTGGCCGCGACATCGGTCAGCACCTCGCGCTTGATCGACAGGCGGCCGGGCTGAACGGCCTCCAGCTTGCCGGCCGTGATCTTCAGGCCGCGCTTGGGGTCCATGATGAAGGGCAGCCGGCCCGAGACCACGGCGTCCAGCAGAACCTTGTCGTCGAAGCCGGTGTCGGCGATCAGGTCGCCAAGCTGCACCCGGTCCAGCACGATCACGCCGCTGTAGGCCTGGGTCGCGTCCAGCGGGATGGTCAGGGGCTCGATCGAGATGGACCCGCCCCCGGCGACGATCCGGGCGCCGTCGATGACGATGCCCGCCTGGTCGATGGAGAAGGTCAGGTCCAGGGCCGTGACCTCGGCGCCGACCGACAGGCTGTCGGCGGTCAGACGCTGGTTCGGGGCCGTGATCAGCGGCGTCAGGCTGGTGAAGGCGACATCGCCCTTCAGCCCCTTCACCGCGCCGGCCGGGCTGACGAAATCCAGGCCGGTCGTGGTCAGGCGCCCGCTGGAGGTCGGCTCGGCGTCCTTGGTCCAGTCGAAGCGCCCTTCGAACCCGACCGAGCCCTGAACCGGCGACTGGATGAAGTCCGCGACCAGGGGGCTGAGCATGGCGGGCTGCAGGCCGTGTTCGGCGAAGACCACGTTCGGGGCGGAGATGACGATGCCGCCCGCGCCGATGCGTCCGTCATGCGCCAGGGTCAGCCGCCCCAGCCTATAGGCGGCGGCCTTGCCCGTGCCCTTCAGGTCGAAGGCGCCGCTCCAGCGTTCGTTGGCCAGGGCCACCTCGCCGCTGGCGGCCAGCGGTTCGAACCGTTCGGGCGTCTCGGCGTCGATCACCCGCCCGTCCGCGACGCTGGCGCGCAGGCCGACGCCGGACCTGGCCCCGTCCACGGTCAGACGGCCGGCGGCGTCGGCGAACCGCATCCCCAGGAAGGGCGCCTGGGCCGACAGCCGGTCGAAACCGGCCGAGACGCGCCAGACCCCGTCTCTGGACGTCAGCAAGGGCCCGGCGTCGGGACACAGCCGGCCCGCGACCTGATGGACGTCGTTCTCGTCCATCTCCAGCCGTTCCACGGTCAGGTCCACGCAGTCGCTGGCCACATAGGTCAGGCGGCCGTCGGTCAGGGCCAGGACGCCGCGCGTGCGGGCGTCGACGCCGCGCGCCAGGTCGAAGTCCAGCCGCGCCCGGCCGTCCAGCGTCGCCTCGAACCCGCCCTGGGTCAGGCGCCAGTCCGGCACGGCGACGGCCAGTTCCGGCAGGCCCTTGCCGCGCGTCGCCGTCAGCGTCAGGGCGCCGCCGCCCAGTTGGCCCGGCTCGGCCTGATAGACGCCCTGCCCCGCCTGGGCGATGGTCAGCACGCCGCCGTTGGCCGGCGCCAGGGTCACGGGACGCGGCAGCTGCACCGACGTTCCGCCCGAGCCGGTCGAGAACCGCACGGACGGGGCGTTCAGGGCGAAGGCGGACAGGGCGCGCTTCATCTCGCCCAGCTCCACGATGTCGTCGCGGGCGGCCGGGCCGAACAGGGGCCAGGCGCCGTCGGCGGCGCGCAGCGATCCTTGCGCGTCGATGCGCACGGCGCCGTCGCTGACGACATCCAGGTCCAGATCGGCGCGGCCGCGCTTCAGGGCCAGGTCGCCGAAGCCGAAACGGTCGAAGGCGGCGGTGACGGGGCCGGTCGCTTCGAAGGCCGCATCCTTGCCGCCCAGGGTCAGGCCGCCGGACGACAGGGCCAGGTTCCGCACCTGGGTCTGGCCCGAACGGGCCGAGGCGGCGGTCAGGGTCAGCGGCGCCCGAACGCTCCAGCGCAGGGCGTCGTCGCGGGAAATCTCGACGCGCGCCTTGGAGACCGTCGCCGAAACGGCGCCGGCGCCCAGGTCCGCCCCCTCGACCGCGCGGGCGTTCAGGCGCGCATCGGCGGCGCCCTCCAGGCGGAAGGTCTCGATCCAGCCGGACACGAGGCCCTGGAACCGCGCGCTCAGATCGGCGCCGCGCGCCCGGGCGGACGGCGCGCCCAGCACATCGCCGGTCAGACGCGCGTCCAGCACCGCGCGCCCGTCGCCGCGTCGGGTCTTCAGATCGGGATAGGGCAGGTCGCCGGTCACGGCCAGGGCGGCCGTCTGGCCGGCGGCGGCGGGGGTGCGGAACCGGTCGGCGGTCGCGTTCAACCGCACGGCGACGCGGTCGCCGGTGGTGGTCAGATCCAGGGCGGCGGCCAGACCGGACGCCTCCACCTGCCCGCTCTTCAGGGCGCTGGTCGGCAGGCGCGCGGCCAGACGCATCAGCTTGCCGTTGTCGATCCGCGCGTCGGCCAGCAGATCCACCGTCCCGTATTCGGTCGACAGCCGCCCGCGCCCGCCCTCGACGATGACCAGGGGGCTGCGCGAATCCGGGCGGGGCGGACCGCCGGTGAACTCCTTCACCAAGGGGTCCAGCGACCCCAGGGACAGCTTTCCGCCCTTCCAGCTGGCGCGGACCACCGGGCGGACCAGACGGATGCGGCTGGGGGTGACGCCCAGGCCGGTCTTGGACCACGGCAGGGCGACGGCGTAATCGACCTCGGCCCGCTCCACCGTCACGTCGGGATTGTCGGGATCGCCGATGCGGATGCGGCCGACGAAGCCGTCCAGTTCCACCCTTTCGAACTCGACGTCGGCGGGGATGCCGCGCTGGTCCAGCCAGCCGACCAGCACGTCGCGCGCCACCGCCCGGCGGTTCAGATACAGCAGGGCCGCCGCCACGCCGATCAGCAGGATCAGGATCAGCGCCACGGTCGCGGCGACGCGCACGACCCGGCGCGGGCGACGCGGCCCGGGACCGCGCCTGGGCGCGGGATGGGGCGACGGATCGGCGGAGGATGTCGTGGCGTCGGTCAAACGGGTCGATCGGCAGCTTTTGATAACGGCGTTGCGACCACCATCGTCATCCTGACCCCAAGCACAAGGTCAAAGCGCGACCGTTGGTCGAAAGCCGCCGATCCATGGCCGTCAAGCTGGGCGAGAAAGGGGCGCGGCCACGCTTGGGGCCCGCCAGGAAAACCGAACACGGTAAGCGCCGCGTTAACCCTTTGTAACAGTCTGCTTCCCAAAGTGAGACGAGCACGCTATACGACCGCCTTTCGCGCCACGGGCGATGGGCGCGGACTTCGAGAACGAGTAAAGCTTTGGCGCCGCTGGGCGTCGCAATACGACGGGGACCGATGGCTCAGTTCGACCCACGCCGCCAGCCTATGCGCTTGGCGCCGCATGCGCTTACGGCCGCAGCTGCGATCTCGGTGGCGATGATCGCCGGCAGAGCCTATCAACCCGCGCAGGCCGAAGAAGTTCCCGCCATGAGCTCGGCCCAGATGGCCGCCATGGAGGCCAGGGCCTTCGCCGCCGCCAACGCCCCCGCCGGCCTGACCGCGCCGGAAGCCGTTCCCGTCCAGATCCGTCGCGGCGAAACATTCGAACAGGCCGTGCGCCGCACCGGGGTCGCCCCCGCCGAAGCCAGCGCCGTCGCCGCCACCGTGGCCAACGCCTTCGACCTGGCCGATCTGCGCGCCGGGCTGAAGTTCGAGACCGCCATCGCCCGCCCTCGCGACGGCCGGGGCGACGCCCGCCTGATCGGCCTGACCATGCGCACCGGCCCGGCCAGCCAGCTGACCGTCTCGCGCAGCTTCGACGGCGCGCTTCGCCTGCGCTCGCTGGAGGAAAAGGTCACCCACGAGACCGTGGTGCTGAAGGGCGACGTGGAACGCAGCCTGTCGGCCAGCGCGCGCGAACTGGGCGCCACCGCCTCCATCGTCCGCTCGGCCAGCCGCCTGTTCGCCACCAAGTTCGACATGCAGCGCGACATCCGCGCCACCGACGAATTCACCATGGTGTTCGACCGCGACGTGACCGAGGCCGGCCGCACGGTGAACGTGGGCGACCTGATGTACGCCGAACTGCGCGGCGTGACCTTCTATCGGTTCAAGCCGGCGGGCGCCAAGGAGCCCCAGTTCTTCGACGCCAACGGCAAGAACCTGCGCTCGGCCATGATGCGCACCCCGCTGCAGAGCTTCCGCCGGGTCAGTTCCAACTTCGGTTTCCGCACCCACCCGATCTCGGGCTACAAGAAGATGCACCAGGGCATCGACTTCGCGGCCGGCACGGGCACGCCGGTCGTGGCCCCCGCCGACGGCGTGGTGGTGGAGGCGCGCCGCTGGGGCGGTTACGGCAACTGGCTGCGCATCCGCCACAACAACGGGCTGGAAAGCGGCTACGGCCACCTGTCGCGCTATGGCTCGGGCATTCGCGCCGGCCAGCGGGTCAGCCAGGGCCAGATCGTGGCCTATGTCGGCTCCACCGGCGCGTCGACCGGCCCGCACCTGCACTATGAACTGTGGCGCAACGGCCAGCGGATCAATCCGGCCGGCGTGCGCACCCAGGAAGGCACCGAACTGGCCGGCGCCGACCTGGCCGCCTTCCGCGCGGAAAAGAGCCGCATCGACCGCATCATCGCCTCGGGCGGCCAGAAGCGTCCGGCGCTGCAGCAGGCCTCGGCCGAGGGTCTGCGTCCCGCGCGCGGCTAGGCCTGCGCCTCAGCCCACCAGGCGCGGCGTGGACCTCTGCTGATCCGGGCAGGAGAGGCCGTGGACGGTGACGTCCGCCTCGCCCAGCTTCAGGCCCAGCAGATCCAGGACCGGGTTCAGCACCCCGTCCAGCACCGGCCCTAACGGGGTCAGCAACGGACCCAGGGCCTTGGTCAGGTCGCCCAGTCCCAGGCCCAGTCCGGCCAGGTTCACCGTCACCTCCAGCCGCTGCAACAGGCTGGACACCAGGCCGGTCGCCAGACTGCGCGAGGTCATGGTCTTGGTCCGCTGGGCCTGGATGTCGGCGGCATCGAACCGCAGAGGACGGAACCCGACATCGGCGATTTCGATATCCGCCCTGGCGGTGATCGACACCAGGCCCAGCACGGACAGCAGGGTCGCCGGACGCGGCGTCAGGGGGGTCTTGAAGTCCGAGACCTGCGCCTCGTCCACCACCCCGACCGAGGCGCGCGCCAGCCCCGGCCGCACGTCGACATCGACGCGCCGCGCCGGATCGCACGCCAGGGACTTCAGCCGCGCCTCGGACGGCGCCAACTCGACCAGTATCGGCAGTTCGACCCGGGCCAGGCCCGACAGGGCCTGAGCCGTCCGTGCACGGACATAGAGCCGCGTCTGCGCGGTTCGAATGACCGGCTGACCGCCGGACGTGACCGTCAGCCACGGGGATCGATTGGGCCGCTCGCCGATCGCCAGCGTCGTCTTTAGGTCGGCCAGACCGGCCGGCACGTCCAGGTTCAGCGCCACCTGGCGCTCGCCCCCGCCGATCTCCAGCATCGCGAAGATCAGGTCCATGGCCGAAACGGAGGCGTCCAGTCCCTGGCGCAAGCCGTCCGGGGCCTGCGCCTCGACGCCGATCAGATCGCCCAGTTCGACCTTCACCCCCGCCGAAACCGAGGCCAGACGACCCAGCGCCCCGCCGTCGGAGCCGCCCGCCAGCCCCTCCAGCACCTTCAGGACACGTCCGGCATCGACCTCGGTGGTCAGCAGCCGATCGTAGTCGCCGACCTTGACCCCCAGATCGGTCGCCAGGGCGTCGGTGAAGCCCAGCAGATTGACGTCCAGATCGACCAGTCGACGATAGTCCATGACGCTGAGCGAGACCTTGGAGCCGGTCAGGCCGCTGAGCAGCTGGTTCGCCACGCCCCCGTCCAGGCGCGCCAGGCGCGCGCCGATCGAGAACATGGCCTTGGGCGGCGCCCCGCCCATACGCGCAGCCACGGCGCGGCGCGTGACCACGACCTTGTCGCGGCCCAGCAGCAGATGGGCGAAGAACAGCGGCGCGGGACTGATCGCCTCCACCCGCGCGGCGTTCGCCGCCCCGCCGGGCTGAAAGCGCCGGGCGCGGTCGATCTTCGGATCGGGCGTATAGACGCCAAGCGTGGTGGAGACGGAAACCACCGCCTCGGGCGAGACATTGGCCTGGACCGTTCGGTCCGCCGCGACGCGCGCGGCGACCTCGCCCCGATCCAGAACGCGCACCGCCGACAGGGCCGCCAGATCCGCCGCCCCCTGCACCCGGCGGGTGTGCAGCACCAGAACCCCCAGATCGATCACGGCGGCGGTGAACAGACACAACAGCCCGCCCGCGACCGCCGCCATCACCGCGACCGCGCCACGCCGATCCTGAGCGAAACGGGCGGCGAAGCGGATCACGACGGGTCGCCGACCTGGATCACGGCGACGCGGCGGATGACCGCCGGCGGCCGGGGCAGCATGCCGCCCATCAGCATCAAGGGACTGTCGCTGACGTCATAGGCCACGACGACGCGCAGCCGCCCCGCCTCCTCCGCCATCAGGACGGTCGTGCGGTCCGGCTTCAGCCCCACGCCGCGCACGGCGCCCGCCACCTCGCCGCGCACCAGCCCCTCGCGCTCGGCCGCATCCAGCCCCCCGACGGCGGCCCGCGCGCCCTCCGACGCCACCGCCTGAACCGTCTGCGCCGTCAGGAACCAACCGCCGTAAACCACGATGCCGATCAACAGCAGGATCAGGATCGGCCCCACAAGCGCGAACTCCACCGCCGCCGCGCCCTCGCGAGACGGCCTCCGTCGTCCTTTCATCATGGCGCGACACACCCGCATTTCGGGCTCCAGAATGCTCGTTATGGTTGTAGTTCTTCCTGGTTAAGGGTTGGTTTAGGCGATGAAGCGTGCGGCGCCCTGACCGAGCGAACCCGAATTCGCATGAGATGTATGCGAACCCCAGCGCTCACAGGTCGCCGGAAGAGGGCCGGCGCTCTCTGGGGGGGATCCGACTCATCGCCGACTCAGGAGCAAAACTCCACAGCGAGGAGCTGTGAGGTTTCGTTCAGCCTGACTCTGGCGAAGTTATAGGCGCTGTAATCGCTGCGCTTTTCAAGAGGCTGGTCCGCGCGGAGCGACTCAACTTTCGCAGTCGCCGATTCAAGTCCTCTGATTTTTCAGATTCGCGACTCAGCTACCGCTCGCTCCACATCGGCCTTTCGCCACACGATGCAGTGGTGCGCGTTGCCGGCGGGCTTGTAACCGCGACTGCGCATTTCCTCAGCGAAGTACATCGGCGCGATACCCAGTTGGCTCGCCCCCTCCTTTGCCAATGCGTACTCCGTCCTGAAACGCGCGCCCGAGCGTAAAATGCTTCAGGCCATGGCGGGGCCGGTGGCCAAGGGCCACGCCCGTCAGATCAACATCATGGTTTCCGATCACGCGACGGTCGTCTTTGACGCCGAGGCCGCTCGCATCCTGACAGAGGTCTTGTCCGGCAAGGTCGATGCCTCCGGCCAGTCCCCGGTTCGGCCGAGATCGGAGACGAATACGCTTCCGTCCGCCCTCGCGCCCGCACTGAGAGGCCCCGGCGTCCACGGGGCCGCTCTGCTGGTCCATGGCGAGTGGTACGCTCGCCTGGTCGAGGGGCAGAGGTTGCTGGTGCCCATCGACAGCGGTCGCCATGCCGGGCTGGAGGACGGGGAGGCCTACTGTTCCGGGGCTCGCTCGTTACCGGCCGCCATGGGCAGGTCGTGGGCCTGAACCTCACTAGCGCAGAACGGCTCGGCTGATCGGCCAGCCGCACTTGACCCGGGCGTTTGGAACGCTGGCCTTCCGCAGGCGCACGTCGGTCTCGGCTGTGGTTCACGCGGCTTGGGTCAGCTCGAGCAACTCGGTGCGGAATCGGTCTGAATAGGGCGGCTGGGTAAGGGCGTCCGCCAGCAGGGCGTCATGGGGCGCCTGTTTATAGATCTTACGCAGGCCGAGCAGCAGGTTCTTGCCGTCCGTGAGCCGGATGAAATGATCGGCCCGCGCTTCGGCAGACAAGGCCTCGGCGCGAAACTGCAGCCTGAGCGCCTTGATGATCCGTCTCATTTCATCGCGATAGACCTCCCAGTCGCCGCCTTCCGCCTTCACGCGCGCTTTCAGTTCGAGAAGGAGAGCCGTGGTGCTGGGCGGATTGTCGACGAACTTTCCACCCTTCACGGTGATCATGGGACCTCCCACGGCCGCGACGTGGAGGCTCGCGTATTTCAACAGGGCGGCGACGAAGAACCGCTTGGTGAGTTTCAGCACGCTTTCGCGCACCTGCGCCCCGTCGAACTCTCCTTGGGACGCCAGCCTGACATTCTTGGGAATGAGCTCGTAAATCCCGCCATACAGCAGAATGAGATTCTCGACCTCGTGGGCGGACAGGAAAAACACGCCGTCCAGGCCCGGCTCTCCGGGCAGGGCGAACATCAGCCGTCGACACTCGAGCGGCGCATCGGTCCCGCCATGGCTCGCCGCGGTTTCGCCATCCACCAGCCCGAAAATCTTCTCGTTGGATTGCCGCTCCGCCTTCACACGCGCGACAACGAATCCGCAGCCGCCCGTGGATTCCGCGGGGGTCTTGAACTCAAGTCGGTCGGCAACATCCGGGCCGACCACATTTGTGAAGAGACGCTGGTCGCCGTCTCCCTCGACATAGACGATGACCTTGTCGACGTAACGATTCTCCAGTGCGTCCGCGTCGCCGAACTCTGACAGCTTCGCCATCAGCTCTTATCATCCTCGATGAGATCCCCGCCCTTCGTGATCCCGGGCTCGCGCCTGAGGTGATCGAAGACTTGAATGAGTTCACGGTTGTGGGTGGTGAAGACGATCGAGAGCCTTCGGTTCCCGATCACCAGCGCCTTCAGGGCCTGGAACATCCGGTTCATGTATTTCGTGTGCAGATGGGTTTCGATCTCGTCAATCAGGATGATCGTATTGCCTGTCATATGCCACCCGAACGAAAAGCTGCAGGATGGCGCGTTCGCCATGGCTCAATCCCGAGAGGGGATGGGGACCGGTCGGCGTCTGCACGGAGGTTATCAGGCTCTCGCGTTGAGGCGGCCGCAGGAACTTGCCGTCTGTCATGAACAGCTTGGGATTCACGAACTCCAACAGGTCATTCAGTCGGCCGTCGCCAAGCCAATCAAGCCAGACCAGGAGATTGTCGATACTGTCCCGCCACTCGGGCCCGTCAGTCTGGAAGGTCTGGGCCGGCGAGTAGCCCCAGCTGCGAGGGCGTTCGATGGCGTGGGCGCCCTGTGGGGCGTAGACCGCCCTATCGGGGGGAAAGAACAGGACGGTCGCCGCACGCGCTTCTTTGCGATCTCAACGGTGGTTCTCCCAGTAGATGACGGGCGTGTTCGTCATCGACGGTAATACCAAACCTCAGAGCCGACACCATCTAGCCATGCCCCAGAAGACGCGGTCAGAGCGTGAACCGGATCGTTCACCACGAAGGTTAAATAGCGGTCGTCGGCGCCATGAGGACCGCTGCTTACCCTTTAACTCGACCTGGCTTGTCGGGCAGCCGAAGTAAGTATCGACCTGTGGGCCGCAAAGCAGACGTTCCGAAAGACGGCGAGGAGTCAGAAGCAGCTTTCGCGTCTCTCAGCGCCCAGCCCTTCGGGAGGCTTGGAATCACAAAGTCAGAGGAACCGGCTTCGGGCACGCGATAGGAGCCGATGCATCCGACTTTACTTAGACGGAGTCCAACTTGTGACGGCAAAAAATGACCGGAATTCAGCCGTTTGAGAGGGCGGATCTCCGGATCGCAGCTCAATGGAGACAAGCTGAAGCGATCCGCGGCTCTGCGCCATCATGGGCTTTGAGTCGTTTCAGTGAAACACGAGTCAGATTTCCTGAAACCCGACAACATCAATGAGTGTAGATGGCGCGCCGCCGTGGTTGAAACCGAGAACTATCTTGCGAGTGTTGGGCTCACGTGTTGACACGGATCCGGAGAGAGCAGCCGATGAGAACCGCCGGCGATAAGCGGATTGTAGCGCATCACTTCGATTACGCATCTGCGTAGACGTTATTGACCGAGTGACAAGCGCCACTGTGCTTGTCGCTGGCGAGTGTCATCGGCGTCACCGCACGCAGCTGCGTCTCCAAATTCAACACCGGATAAGAAGTCCGAGCATCGATCAACGGCCTGCCACTGCGCGGCCGAGATGGTCTGAACCGGAACATTGATGATGTTCACCCGCGACGGCGAGCCGTTGAAGGCGGCTGTGTACTGAGTGATCGGCATAAAGCGCCGGTTGGCCAACGCCTGATCCCGCCAGCGGCCCGCGGCGAGAATATCTGGCGTTCGGCCATGCAACCCGTACATAGACACGATCAACATCGCCAGTTGCGCCTGTCCGTCGCCGCTGTTGGCGCGCGCTTCCACGGCGTCAGGGGCCTCGGACAACGCCATGTCGAGTGGCGCCAGCTGTTCCGATAAGGGGACGGTCGTCACCAGGCTCTGGCAGGCGGCCAAGCCTGCGGCCGCCGCCAATCCGACGGAGGCCCAGACCCTAGTTGAGCGTCGAGACTTCGGGGGCTTCATAGACTTTCACCACGCGCTGACCGTCCGGCGTCGCCGTATGGAAGCTAAACGGCTTGCCCCCGAAAACGGTTTTGGAAAGATCGGCGAGGATTTCGTCCTGCGCGCCGAATGGGGCGATCAACTCAATGAGCCACGGCCGATCCCCGCCTTGCCATTCGTCGGCGCGAAGCTTGTGCGCGCCAGCCTTCAATCGCTCCTCGGTGTCCTCGGACACCATCGCCCAAAGCGCCACGGCCGCGGGACTGTTGGGGCCATAGAAGATGCGGAACTGCTCGACCAGGATGGCCGGCATGGCGAACCATTCCAGATCGCCGATGAACAGCTGCTTGTGGATCGGCGACTGGGTCATCAGCCAGGTGATCTCGCCCAGCATCTGAGCGACGGTCTTGGAGGCGGGGTTGGTGTCGGTCATACGGCTACTCGAACAGAAGGCTTAGGCGTGGATACGCGACGGTCCGGCGAACCGCCAGCGGTTGTCAGATGCAACGCCGGTCAGGGCGTCCCCATCGACTTCACCGGAACGTTTCCAGATCGCTGAGCTTCCGCCTCCGTTCTTCGGACCGAAGGCCGCCAGCGCCTGGACGAGTTGCTGGTGCTGCGACGCCGACGACGGGCGACTTCCGCCTTCGATCTCGGAAGCCTGATCAAGCGTGGCGAAGGGCGTCACCATCGGCAGGCCCTCTGGCGACACGACTGCGGACCGCCACCACTCGCGACCCTGCGCAACCGACGCCCGGCTGAACTCCGCCGGCGCCCAGACATCGGGATCATCTGATGCGGCGTTCAGCAGGTTTGCGGCTTCGTCGACGTCGAAAAGCTGGCCATAGCTCGACGGCCGCCCGTCGACGCCAAAGGCATCGACGCGTTCCGCCGCTCCAATCTGGGCGTTTGAAATGGAAGAGGGAGCAAAGGTGCGTTGCCCCCCAGACTGACCGCCGACAGGGACCATGGCAGCCGAGGGGTCTTCGATCTCCGGCCGACTGAAGGCCTGGCCGAAAGCCCCGCGGCCCGCGGACTGCTGCAGCGCTTCAAGCGTCGCCCGAACACGCGCGTCGGTGTCGTTGATGGTTCCGCCGTTTGACACCGTGCCGTTCAGGACATCGGACCAACGGACCTCATCGTCCGCATAAAGACCGTCGTGATCGCTGAAGTCGACGGAAACATCCACGCTCTGATCACCGTCATCCAGGGCAGGGTCAGCAACGAACCCTGCACCCCATTCAGCATCGTCGCGAAGCACCGCCATGTTTTGGCGACCGGATCCGAAGTTCGACCAAGGGCTGATCGGATCGGTCGGAGCACCCAACACTACACGCGCTGCAGCAGCGACGGTTGGATTGGACGCAAGCCGCCCAAGTTCGCCCGTGGCGGAACCATCGCCCCAGGCTGCGCGCACCTGTTCTGCGGACAGGCCCAATTCGTTGAGCAGACGACGCGCCAGTTGGACGTCGTAGGCCGTTCCCTTCTCACCGGAGGCCCAGGTGAAGGACAGGGTGTTGTGCACGAAGCTGTCGCGCGTGGTGTCGGCGGTATTGCCGGTCGCGACGCCCTTCAGATCGATTTCGGTGATCCCGACCTGTTCGAGCGTGCGCAGTTCCTGCTCGGTCGATCGACCATTCTGATTGCGATCGACCCAAATAAGCAGCTTGGACCAGTTCGTATCCAAGGCGTTGAGCTTGCCGTCGCCATTCGTGTCCCAAGCCTGAAGGCCTTCGAGGTCGGTCTTGGCGCCCTCGCGATCCTGAACGAACGAGATCTCCGACAGATTATTGATCTGACCATCGCCATTGCGGTCGAAGGCGAGGATGCCGTTGGTCGGGCCGACCCAGGACGTGCGCGCGTATTCGCCAGAAGACAGACGCGAGACCACCATGGACGACTCGACGCCGGTCAACTCAAGACCGTCCCCGCCTAGGTCGAACACGATCGGCATCACGCCGCCGTTGTAGGAATACTGGACCGTCCAGTTCAGATCGAGCTTGCGCAGATCGATCCAGGTTCCACCGGCATTGATGAACTCGACGGTATTGAACGAGGAACCGCCGCCGTAGACATCCTCCCACTTCACGCCGCCATTCACCACGCGAACGTAATCGGTGACCTGATGCGCTTCCAGACCGGGCGAACCCGCCTCGCGGATGCCGATATAGAGGTCGTTGCCGACCACCTTGTAGATCACATCGTCGGCCGCGACATTGGGACCGAAGACAAGCACGTCTTCGCCGCCGCTATCATTGATCGTATCACGCCCGGATCCGCGCTCGAAGGCGAACTGGTCGTCGCCGGCCGAGGTATAGATCGTATCGTCGCCAGCGCCGCCGATGATGATGTTGCCGTGGTCTTCCCACTGGCCGGGCTGCATGCCGTAAATGATGTCATTGCCGCCGAAGCCGGCGATGAAATCGCCAAGCGTCCGAATGCCGCTGATCGTATCACCCCAGGCGGTGCCGCCGCGATAAATCTCGAACTGTGAAATATCCAACTGGCCAGACCCGTTCATGTCGAGGGTCTTGATACGGTTGTCTTCTTCCGAGGCCAGCTTGCCCTGCTTCACCGACGGGATGTTGCCGTTGATGCGGACCGAGTCCGTCGCGGTATAATAGATCGTCAGATGGCCGCCGGATCCATCCTGAGCAGAGAAGGTCAGTTGATTGAATCCAATGCCCGCGCCGAACGACACGACGTTCCCGCCGGCGTTGTTGTCGTTGATCGTATCGACGCCATCACCCACGTTGAAGTAGTAGGTATCGCCGCCACCGCCGCCAGATAGCGTATCGTTACCCTTACCGCCGGTGATGTAATCGTCGGTCTCGGTCATGCCGATATAATCATCGCCCGCGGTGCCGATGATGTGCTCCACGCCGATAAGACTGTGCGTGCCGGCCGTCCCATCTGTGGCGCGCCATTCGGCTACGCCGCCCATCACGTTCAGCCCGATACGAGTCGAGGTGACGGTTTCATAGTAGACAGGCTCTTCGATCCAAACGCCCTGTTGCAGCCAGTCGTCCCACTCCCAATGGCCACCACCCATCTGAACCTGATAGGTAGAGGTTCCCGTCGTGAAGCCTTCGGAATAGTCGACGGTGTCGAGCCCCTCCCCGCCGTCGTAGATGTCGGCGCCCTTGGTCGCCACGATCCAGTCGTCGCCGGCTAGGCCCTCGATACGGTTGTTCTGAGCATCGCCCTTCAGCTCATCGGCGAAGCGCGACCCCCGAAGATGCTGGATGCTGTTGAACTTGTCGCCGGTCGCGTGGCCGCCAAAGGCTTCGCCCGTGGTGTAGTCGATGTACACGCCGGCGTTCGAACCTTCATAGGACGCCGTGTCGTTGCCAGTACCGCCGCCGAACAGGTAGTCCGCACCCGCACCGCCTTCCAGGATGTCAGCGCCGTCATGTCCGTCGAGAAAGTCGTCGCCGTCGCCGCCTTTGATGATGTTGCTTCCGGCGTCGCCCCAGAGATAGTCGTTGAAACGGCTGCCGGTGACATTCTCGACGCCCTTGATCCAGTCGCCCATGATGTATTTGGCGTCGGCCCAGTATCCGTCGCCATTATTCCAGCTCGCGGGGTGATTACCGAGATAGACGACAACCCCGTTGATGCCACCGACTGGCATCGCATTTGCGTTGGTCGCCCAAGGCCAAAAGTTCACATCCAGATTATGGGCGAACGGAGCTGTGAATCGTTCATAGGAGATGGTGTCCGAGCCTGCGCCGGCGTCGACGTAGTCCATCTTGGACCAATCATGATTACCGCTCGCTTCAAGGCCTGGCGCGTAACCGTCCTGTTCCATCAGGAATACATCATCTCCATCTTCCCCGAACGCGGCATCGCGACCACCCGCGAAGACGAAGGTGTCGTTACCAGTCCCGCCCCACATGCCGGCATTCGGGTTGCCATCCCAAGGATTGTCGTCGCCCGCGCCGCCGACGAGATAATCGTCGCCAGTGCCCCCGATCAGACGGTCAGCGCCCGCGCCGCCCAAGAGGACGTCATTGCCTTCTCCGCCCTCGATCGTGTCATTGCCGTCGCCGCCGTCGATCCAGTCCCAGCCCGCGGCGCCCGCGAGATAGTCGCCGTAGCGGCTGCCGACCACGATGTCGTCGCCGCCGGTTTGGGTGACCGTCACCTCTTCCTGATATTCGTAGCCTTCGTAGTCTGTACGCCATTCCCACTGGGTGGTCTGGCTCCAGTCGCTCCAACCCACCGCCGCCGTGCGTTGCGAGAAGTCCAGGAAGTCTCTACCCGCCGTATTGCCGTTGGTCAGCTTGGTGTAGCCGATCTTCGCTAGGTCATCGATGCGGATCGCGTTGCCGTCGGCGCTCCAGTCGATGGCGGCGCCGCCGACTTCTCGCGTCACGGGCTGGGTGAAGAAGGCGTAGGGGTCGTTCTCGCCATTTGCCACGAGCCGCAGGCCGATCCGGCGATAAGCGGTACCCGCCGGAGCAGTGACCTGGCCGCTGATCGTATCAAAGTTGGCGAGATCGCCATGCCAGCCGCCGTAGACCCTGGCTGACCCATTGATAATTTGCGAGCCGAGCCAGTTCTGGTTCGCATCGTAGAACTCGACGAACATTTGCGCCGTGCCACGATGCTGCGCCGCCTTGACGCTGAACTCGTAGGTGGCCCCGCCAACCGACGCGATCATTTCCGAGCGGACATCGACGAGTGCGCCATTCGTCGTCGCTCCATTCATGCGCGACCAGAACACATCGTTGCCGGAACCGGACCAGTCCGAATTCAGATTAACACCGTGTTCGGCAGACGGCGCCTGCCATGTCGCCATCCACCACCCGGCCGAGTTCTGCGCCCAATGCGGGTTCAGCAGGTCGTTGCCTAAAGGCTTCTCCAGCGCCTGGGGCAGGATGGAGAAGACGCCGTCCTGGACGGTCGGACCCTTCACCGACAGGGTCATGCCGCCAAGAAGATCGCTGACCCGCACATCCTCAAAGTTCGCGCCATACGCCGACAGGCCCATGCTGGTCAGGAAGCCCTGAAGGCCGCCGTTGAAGTCAGCGCTGTTCCACTGGTCAAGCTTCAGTTCGTTGATGCGCTGGAGCGTGATGATCCAAGGGTTGGCGATAGCCTGGTCTTCAAGGGCCGAGATGATCTTGTCGATCGTCGCCTTATTGCCGTTGTAGAAGGCGAGCTCATTTCCATCCAGAGCACTGACGCCCTTCGTGTGCGCCTTGTCGATTACGGCCTTGTGGGCGGCGTAATAATCCTTCTCGCCCTGATTCAGGCTGTTGTAGGCGCCGGTGATGTAGCCGTTGATCAAATCGCGATTGTTCGCATAGAAGCGATAGTCCGAGGCGATCTGCAGGTCGCCCAGCAGGGCCGTCAGGTCCGTCGCGGCCGAATTGGCCAGTGCCCGCTTGGCGAAGATGTCGCCGCCGATGATCTGGGTCTGTTTGATCGACCACATGACGCCCTTGGACACGGCGTCGTCGGCCGAGCTCACATTCTGCTGGGCCGCACTGGGACTACCTAGCTTGACCCAGAGCTGCCCCCCGGTGTGGCCGTAGAAGCTCTGCAGCCCGGCGTCCGAGGCGATGTATTTCCCGTTCCGCCACAGACCATTGCCCCAGCTGGTCGCCTCATAGGGCATGTCGCCGGCCAGAACGGTCAGGAAGCCGTTCAGCGTATCGCGCGCCGATTCCGCCATGTTGCGGACGAGCTGCAGATTGCCGCCGTTCTGCGCTGAGGATGCGCCGAGTTGGAACTGGTCGCTGGTGTAGTCGAGATAGACCTCGGCGTTGGCCGTCGGCGTCTTGGGTTTCTTGCGACCGAACAAATTGCCGATCAATGCGCCCAAAACAAAGCCCACGAAAGCACCTATTCCGGGAACGATCATGTTCCCAAGCATGCTCCCAAATTTGGAGGTAGCCCAACTGCCAACTGCGCCCAGAACTTTCCCCGCTACGAAGGCACCAGCCGCGCTACCGATCGAAGATAGTACAACTGCCGCCTGAGTCTGAGGACTGACGACCATCGCGCCAAGCTTAGCCCCTAGGAACGCACCCACAGCACTCGACAGGGCGGAAACAAGATTTCCTACGCCACCCCCCATTCCGTCGGCGACCCCCCCTACATTCAATGCATGGAATGGAAGCTGGGGGTTATTCAGTAGATTTCCAATAACGTGCTGAGTAACTGTGGAACCGACCGTGTTAAACAGCTCAGCTCCAAATCCCTTCAGGCCGAGAGACTCGCCTAGCTCCATCGTCAACCAACTGCTGACAGTGCCAATGGCAGCTTGACCTGCTCGAACTGCCACTTCGTGGCTAAGAGATTCGAGCCCACCAACCGTTGCGTTGGCGACAGCAGAATCTCCGTTCAAACCAGCATTGATTGCAGCACCGATCCGCTCACCGATTTCACCAAGTAAGCTACTATATCCAATACCAGCGACTAAATTATTTCCAGCTATATAGTTTCCAAGTGAGGATCCGACTATATCTCCAATTTGGGAAATATTTGATACATTTGATGTGGGTATTATCTCCAATCCATCGTATTCATTAGGGGGGACACCATCGACAAACTTCGGAGTCCCTTTGGCCAAAACCTTCTCAAGCTCCGTGAGTCCTCGTAACACGGTATATTGACCTGTGAGATTGTCGCGCGCCCATCCAGCAGCATTCAATCCCGCAACAAATGTCTCTCCCGTTTTTGGATCAGTAAACTTTAGGGTTGTTCCCGCTTCCCAAAGCCTTCGGGCCATGACAGGAGCAATGATTTCTCGATGCTGGATCTCGACTTGTCGTCCGTACTCCCATGTATCAGTTGAAGCGATAGGGAAAGCCAAATGTCCAGCTTCATGACCAAGCACGGTGGTAGCGAAGAACCCGCCCCACCCTCCGTTCGCAGCAATCTGGTGATAATTGAGTACAATCACAGCATCATAGTTAGCGCCCACGTCTAACGGAGCGCCATTCGCCGCGCTTTGAGGCCCATTCACATAGTTTGCAGACCCTAGTACAGTTTCTGCGGATCTATGAAGCCATGTTCCGTTATAGTAGTACGGGGTCAACAACGGGTCGTAATTCACATATATTAGAACTCGGGTGCCCTTAGCTCCAAGCTTATTCCACCAGGCAAGCATTTCCCTATTTGCTCGTTGGCCAAGACGTCCGATCGTTGCTCCCACTTCAGCCGCGTCGAAGCTATTCGACATGATAGTGATTGGAGGCATCCGGCCCAAGCGAGGAGAGGTGCCGGTGAACGGATAGGTAACAATGTTGTTCGGGCCGTTCGGCCTGACAGGCGCATTAGGCATAAACTACCCTTCCACAACTTTGCATTGATATTTTTTAATCGAAGAAGCCTGCCTCTTGTTGTGGCGCCTTACGTCTGAAACAACTTCCAAAAACTCTTCCGGGGTGTTGTTGTCTGGCGTCACGATAAGATCACGGGGTTGCGGTCCTTCAATACATATTAGCCCGATCGGATTTAAGACGACCCCATCACTTGAGGTTGTAGCTATGTAGATAATTCGGCCTTCGAATTCGTTTGCGCGATTGTCACACGAAGCAGTGATGGAAGTTGTCGATGCCGCCAAAACAGCGAGGAAGAAGCGCCTTCTGCCGCCGGGTTTTGTTCGGAAACCGTTGCCGTAACTGAAGCGATGTAGCGACAAACACTCGTTGCGATCTCTCACTATCGTTCCCTCCCCGCCGTCCCGACTGCCCGCGCGATCGGTGACAGCACATAGTCGATCACCCGCCGGCGTCCGGTGACGATCTCCACGGTCGCGGCCATGCCCGGCTGCATCACGGCTTGTTCCCCCGTTCCGGTGCGCAACCTCGACGCAACCAGTCGTATGCGCGCAGGGAACACCAGTCCGCGCGTTTCGTCTACCGTAGCGTCCGGCGAAACATGCTCAACGACGCCCGTTAGACTGCCATGGCGAGTGAAGGGATAGGCCTCGAGCTTTACGATGGTGCGCATGCCCGGCCGCACGAAGCCGACGTCGCGATTCAGGATCAGCGCCTCGACGATCAGGGCCTCGCCGTCCGGGACCAGAGTGACCAAGGCCTGGCCGGCCTCAGCCACTTCGCCCAGGGT
This sequence comes from Brevundimonas sp. UBA6550, assembly GCF_002434505.1. Classification (GTDB taxonomy): domain Bacteria; phylum Pseudomonadota; class Alphaproteobacteria; order Caulobacterales; family Caulobacteraceae; genus Brevundimonas. The sequence goes on along the minus strand of NZ_DJKE01000004.1, from coordinate 907 downwards.
CGTCACGGAAACCTCGTTGATCGTGCCGGAAACCGGCGCTTTCAGCCGTTGCAGCGACTGACGCTGGTCGGCCTTGGTCAGGCTTTCGGTGCGGGTGGCGACCACGGCCTCGGCCTCGGCCTTCTCCTGCGCCGCCTGTCCCCGGAACTGCTCCTGGGCCTGGGCGCGTTCGCGGTCGATCATCGAGACCTGCGACCGAGCTTCCGCCGCCCTGTGACGTTCTGCCGCAAGTTCGCGGCTGACCGAGATGTAGCGCTCCTCCTGTTCCAGCACGCGCAGCCGGGCGCCGTAGCCCCGGCGTTCCAGATCCTGTCTGGCCGTGAGCTGCTGGCGGGCCAGGGGCTGGACTTCCTCGTAACGAGCGATGTTCTCGGCCGAGGTCAGGGCGGCTGACGCGGCGCCCGAGCGGCGTGCGCTGAGGGCCGCCAGATTAGCCTGATGCTCGCGGATGCGGGCGTCCACCACCTGACGCTCAGCGGCGACGGCGGCGGGCTCAGCGCCGTCGGGGGCCACGAACTGGATGCGCCCTGTAGCAAGGTAGCCCAGGATGGCGTCGGCACGGGCCCGGGTCAGGCGAGCCGAGGCCAGTTCCGCGCGCGCGGTGTCCACATCGGCGTCGGCGAGGGTCGGATCCAGCTCGATCAGTGGCTGACCGGCGGTGACATGCTGGCCCTCCCGCACGTCGATGGCGCGAATGACGCCCGCCTCGGCCGCCTCTACGCTGCGCAGGCGCCCGGTCGGCACCAAGCGCCCCTCACCTACCGCGACCACATCCACGAAACTGAAGATGCTCCAGGCGAGGGCGGTCAGGGCGGCGGCGATGATTGTCCACAGGATGGCCCGGCCGATCGGCGACGGCGGCGTCTCGGAGATCTCCAGCGCGGCAGGCAGAAACTCTTTCTCGCGC
>NZ_DJKE01000007.1 GCF_002434505.1 Brevundimonas sp. UBA6550 | reverse complement strand
GGTGATCTGATCCAGCGCGGCGGCGGTCTCTTCCAGGCTGGCGGCCTGGTGTTCGGTGCGGCGCGACAGCTCGTCGGCAGCCTGGCTGATCTCGTCCGCGCCCGAGCGAATGCCCGAGACGTTGGCCACCACGACCGACACCGCGTCCTGAAGCTGGGCGATGGCGGCGTTGAAATCGGACTTCAACCGCTCGGCGCGCGGCGCCACCTCCAGGGTGAAGCGGTGCGTCAGATCCCCGTTCGCCATGGCCGACAGGCCGGTGGCCAGGGCCTCCAGCGCCGCCTTGTCCTCGGCCGCGACCCGGGCCTTCTCCGCCTCGTTGGCCGCACGCTCCTGCTCGGACAGAGAACGCTGGGCCAGGGCTTCGGCCTCAAGCCGATCCTTATCGATCGCCGCGTCCCGAAAAATGACCAGCGCGGCCGCCATCTGGCCGACTTCGTCGCGACGCGACGCATAGGGGATGTTGCTGGTCGTGTCGCCGTCGGCGAGATCCCGCATCCGCCGACCAAGAGCCACCACCGGCCCCGACACCGACCGACCAATGAACCAGCCCGCCGTCCCGACGGCCAGAGCCACCAGCAGCGCCATGCCGCCCAGCGTCACCGCGGCCTTGCCCACCATCGCCGCGATCTGGTCGGTATAGACACCAGAGCCGATCACCCAACCCCACGGCGCGAAACCCTTTACATAGGAAATCTTGGGGGCCGGCGTATCCTGGCCCGGCTTGTCCCAATCATAGGAGACGAAGCCTTCGCCGCGCCGTTCGACCACCGCGACGAATTCCTTGAACATCAGGACGCCGTTCGCATCCTTGTTCAGGCTTAAGTCCGTACCATCAAGCGCCGGCTTCATCGGGTGCATCACCATGAGGGGATGCATGTCGTTGATCCAGAAATAGTCGTCGGCGCCATAGCGCATGGCGCCGACTGCGGCCTTGGCTGCGCCTTGAGCTTCGGCGCGGGTCATCCGCCCGGCGATCTCTTCCGAATGATAATGGGCGACCACGCTGGAGGCGATCTCAACCGCCTTTTGGGTGCGGTCGGCGATGTCGCCGCGCATCACCGCATCCAGCCGCATAAGGGATAGACCTGTAACCAGAAGCAGGCCCGCCATGGTCACAAGAGCGAGCAGATTGATCCGCCCACCGATCGTCAACGCCTTCATGTCCGCCCCACTTCGATTTGCATCGCCGCTGGATAACGAAGGGAGTTAAAGGCCAGTCAAAGACGGCGCTGCGTAGGATTGCGTATGCCGCGAGGTCAACCGACCCGGCGATACTCCAAGAAGATCGGTCGAGTGTCGCCCAGGCGTTTCTCTTCATAGCGGGTCACGACGTGATCCGTGGGCGGGACGAACCAGTCCTGGTCGGCCGGGCCGATCCGATCCAGGCCGGGCGTGCGTTCCAACCGCTCAAGCGCCCATTCGGCGTAATCCAGCCAGTCGGTGACGAAACGCAGGGTCCCGCCGGGCTTCAGGATGCGGGCGAAGGCCTGGGCCGTCTCGTCCTGCAGCAGACGGCGCTTGTTGTGGCGCGCCTTGTGCCAGGGGTCGGGAAACAGGATCAGCACCCGATCGACCGAGGCGTCCGGCAGGGCGTCCACCACGTCGCGCGCATCGTCGGCGTGGATGCGGACATTCTTCAGATCGCCGTCCTCGACATGGCGCAGGGCCGAGGCCACGCCGTTCAGGAAGGGTTCGCAACCGATCACCAAGGCGTCGGGCCGCCTCGCCGCCTGGGCCGCCATATGCTCGCCGCCGCCGAAACCGATCTCCAGCCAGACCTCGGCCGCCTCGGGCATCATCGCCCTGGGGTCCAGCGGCCCGGCCTTGGGATCGGGCACGGCGATGGCGGGCAGCAGGGTGTCCATCAGCGCCGCCTGACGCGGCTTGATCGGGCGGGCCTTGATGCGGCCGAACGACCGCAGCGGGCGGTCCAGATGCGGGTTTCCGTCTTCGGGGGGCAGGTCGGCGCTCATGCGCCTGCCGTTAGCGGTCGCGCCGCCAAGCGTCTAGGCGGGCCGTCCGGCGAAGGCGGAAAACCTTTTGACGGTGCGGACCGAACACCCTTCTATGACGGTCGCAAGGCGCGTCGGGCTGTCGCGTCATCGGGAAAAGGGGAAACGATGATCGGACATCATCTGCGGGGCGTCAGCCTCGCGGCCATAATGTGCGCGGTGCTGGGGTTGTCGGCCTGCGCGACCACCGGCCAGCCGTCGGACCAGAACGCGGCGGCCAAGCCTGCGCGGGATCGCACCCTGGATGCGGGCCTCGATCCGGCGACGACGCTGGACCCCTATCCCTCGACCTATCGGCCTCTGCCGCGCGAGAATTTCGCCGTGGTCGGCGCCACCGTGCTGACCGGCACGGACCGCAAGATCGACAACGGCGTGGTCGTGGTCACGGACGGCAGGATCGCCGCCGTCGGCGACGCCTCGACCCCGGTCCCCGCCGGCTACAAGGTGGTGGACGCGCGCGGCCGCTACGTCACCCCCGGCGTCATCGACGTGCACAGCCACCTCGGCGTCTATCCGTCGCCCGGCGTCTCGGGCATGAGCGACGGCAACGAGGCGACCAATCCGAACACCGCCCAGGTCTGGGCCGAACACTCGCTCTGGCCCCAGGACCCCGGCTTCAACACCGCCCGGGCGGGCGGCGTGACGACCATGCACATCCTGCCCGGATCGGCCAATCTGTTCGGCGGGCGCGGCGTGACCATCCGCAACGTGCCCTCGATCACCATGCAGGGCATGAAGTTCCCGGCCGCCCCCTATACGGTCAAGATGGCCTGCGGCGAGAACCCCTCGCGCGTCTATGGCGGCAGGAACCAGAGCCCGGCGACCGGCATGGGCAATATGGCCGGCTATCGCGCCGCCTTCATCGCCGCGCGCGAATACAAGGCCAAGTGGGACAAGTGGCATGAGACCGGCGAGGGAACGGCCCCGACCCGCAATCTGCAGAACGAGACGCTGGCGGGCGTTCTGGACGGCTCGATCCTGATCCAGAACCACTGCTACCGCGCCGACGAGATGGCGCTGATGATGGATATGGCCAGGGAGTTCGGCTACCGCATCTCGACCTTCCACCACGCCACCGAGGCCTACAAACTGGCGCCGCAACTGGCCCAGAACGGCATATGCGCGGCCATGTGGACCGGCTGGTGGGGCTTCAAGATGGAGGCGCTGGACGCCATCGAGGAGAACGCCGCCCTGGTCGACGCGCAACCCGGATCGTGCGCCGTCATCCACTCCGACGACGCCCTTCTGACCCAGCGCCTGAACCAGGAGGCCGCCGCCGCCCTGTCGGCCGGTCGCCGCGCCGGGCTGAACATTTCGGAAGAACACGCCATCGGCTGGTTCACCTCCAACGCCGCCAAGGCCATCGGCATCGCCGACCAGACCGGATCGCTGACGCCGGGCCTGCGGGCCGATGTGGTGATCTGGAGCGCCGATCCGTTTTCCATCTACGCCCGCGCCGATCAGGTCTTCATCGACGGCGCCCTGGCCTTCGACCGTTCCAACCCCGCCTATCAGCCGACCAGCGACTTCGAACTGGGCCAGCCCGGCTATGGTCTGACCGCCGCCAACGTCCGGGAAGGAGCCCGCTGATGCGTCTCTCGTCCATTCTCGCCGGCGCCGCAGCGGCGCTTGCGCTCGCCGCGCCCGCCTTGGCCCAGGAGACCGTAGCCATCGTCGGCGGCCGCATCCTGACCGGAACCTCGGTGATCGAAAGCGGCACGGTCGTGCTGCGCGACGGCAAGATCGTCTCGGTCGGAACCGGCGCCGCCCCATCGGGCGCGCGCGTCATCGACGCGGCCGGCAAGACCGTAGCCCCTGGCTTCGTGGCTGTGGATTCGGGCCTTGCGGGCACAGAGGTCGGGTCTGTGCGCGGCACCAACGAACTGAGAAACAGCGCCAATACGCTCAGCGCCGCCTTCGACATCTCCTATGGGCTGGACCCCTGGTCCTTCACCCTGCCGGTCGCGCGGCTGGGCGGCATCACCCGCGCCGTCGTCGTGCCCCAGCATCCCGGCTCGTCGGGCGGTCATGTGCATGAGGACGAGACGGCCGGCGCCGGCGACGGCGGCTATCAGACGCCCGGCCTGTTCGCCGGCCAGGCCGCCATCATCAACCTGGGTCCCAATCTGGCCGGCGGCGGGTCCGACATCCTGGTCAAGCCGCGCGTGGCCATGGTCGCCCCGTTCGGCGAGGCGGGGGCGGCGGTCGCCGGCGGGGCGCGCGGGGCCCAGTTCGTCCTGTTCAAGGAGACGATGGCCGAGGTTCGGCTCTATGCCCGCAACAAGGCCGCCTACGACCGGGCGGCCCTGCGCAATCTCAGCCTGTCGCGCGCGGACCTGGAGGCCCTGATCCCGGTCGCCAACGGGACCCTGCCGCTGATCGTCACCGTCCACCGGGCGTCGGACATCCAGCAGGTGCTGCGTCTGGCGCGCGAGGAAGGGATCAGGCTGATCCTGGACGGCGCCGAGGAAGGCTGGCTGGTGGCGGGCGACATCGCCTCGGCCGGCGTGCCGGTGCTGCTGAACCCCATCGACAACCTGCCCTCCGACTTCGAGATGCGGGCGGCGCGGATGGAGAATGCGGCGGCCCTGAACGCGGCCGGCGTGCTGATCGCCATCAAGGGCAACGAAGGCTCGACCCACCGCGCGCGCGACGCCCGCTACAACGCCGGCAATGCGGTGTCGCACGGCCTGCCCTACCAGGCCGCCATCGCGGCCTTGACGGTCAATCCCGCCAGGATCTTCGGCATGGCGGGACAGTTCGGCCAGATCGCGCCGGGCGCCGCCGGCGACGTTGTGGTCTGGTCCGGCGATCCGCTGGAGCCGCTGAGCCAGCCCTCGGCCATCTTCGTCAACGGCGTCGAACAGCCGCTGACCAGCCGCCCGCTGATGCTGCGCGACCGCTATCGCCAGCAGACGCCGATGCCGCCGGCCTATCGGAACTGAGGGCCAACATGAACGCCAAGCTCTTCAGTGAAATCAGAACAAGGCCAGCTCGCGCCCTTCAGGTGTATCAAGTTCTCATTGGACTCGCTTACAACCGACAGACCATGACCTATGGTCAGGTGGCAAAAATACTGGAGTATGAAGGCGCCGGCGTGTTTGCTGGCATTCTCGACCACATCAAGCATTGGTGTGACCAAGAACGACACCCCGCGTTGACCACTCTGATCGTCAACCAAACCACCGGCTTGCCAGGCGAGGGGTTTAGTACTTCGACAGACCTTCATGCAGGACGCGAAGCCGTCTTCGGATGCAACTGGTTCGACATTGTGCCTCCTACGATGGAGGAACTATCAGCCGCTTATATTGCAGGCCACAAATGACTGTGCGTCTTCTTTGATGAGAGACGGAAAGGGCGGGGCCGCACGGTCCCGCCCTTTTTCATTCGCCGCGTCCGCGCTAGGTCACGCCCATGCCTACGGTTCTCTACATCGACGCCGACGCCTGCCCCGTAAAGGAGGAGGTCTATCGCGTCGCCCGCCGCTACGGGCTGAAGACCTATGTCGTCTCCAACACCTGGATGCAGGTCCCGCGCGAGGCGCTGATCGAACAGGTGGTGGTGGACGCCGGGCCCGACATCGCAGACGACTGGATCGCCGAACGGGCGACCGTGGGCGACGTGGTGATCACCGCCGACATCCCCTTGGCCGACCGTTGCCTGAAGTCGGGCGCCCAGGCGCTGAAATCCAACGGCCAGCCCTTCACGCCGGATTCCATTGGATCGGCCCTGGCCGGGCGGATGGTGGGCGAGCATCTGCGGTCGATGGGCGTGGCGACGTCCGGCCCGCCGCCGTTCTCGGCCGCCGACCGTTCGCGGTTCCTTCAGGCGCTGGAACAGGCCGTGGTCAAGGCGGGCAAGGCCGCCCGATGACCACCGTCATCCCCGAGGACGAGTTGGCGTTTCACTTCTACCGCGCCGGCGGGCCGGGCGGGCAGAACGTCAACAAGGTGGCCACCGCCGTCCAGATGCGGTTCGACGTCAGAAACTCGCCCTCCCTGACCGAGCCGGTCAAGACGCGGCTGATGAAGCTGGCGGGCAGCCGTCTGACGCAGGAAGGCGTGATCCTGATCAACGCCGTGCGGTTCCGCACCCAGGAGCGCAACCGCGCCGACGCCATGGCCCGGCTTCAGGAGATGGTGGACGCCGCCTCGGTCCGACCTGTCTTTCGCGTGCCGACCCGCCCCACCAAGGCGTCCAAGGAGCGACGGCTGAAGGCCAAGACCAGCCGCAGCGCCATCAAGTCCGGCCGGGGAAGGCCCCGCCACGACGACTGACGCGCGCGGAACATCTTCGGTGCGTTATCGTTCACCCCTTACGGCAACGGTTGGAAGAGGCGCGGATGCAGCGATTTCGGGCGATGACGATGGGGCTGGCGGTTGCCGGGACGCTCGGCGCCTGCGGCCAGTACGAAATCCGCAAGAAGGACGACGCCGAGCCCGCCCCGGCGGCTCCGGCGCCTGCGCCGGCCCAGTCCGAGCAGGACAAGGCCGTCATCGCCGCCACGCCCCAGGTCTCGCTTTCGGAAAAGGATCGGCGGCAGATCGAGGACGTGGCCCGCAACTATCTGGATGACGCCGCCAAGGAACTGGCCAAGGGCTTCTCGCCCATGCCGGGCGTGCAGGACATCGTGGTCGCCCTCCAGCCCACCCAGGTTCACCCCTGGTCCGTGCCCCTCAAACGCGGCGAGACCTATCGCATCATCGCCGAATGCGATGCCGAATGCTCGGACCTGGACATGGAACTGGTCGATCCGGCGGGCAAGATCGTCGAACGCGACACCCTGCCGGACTCGGCGCCCGTCATAAACATCCGGCCGGCCGCCGATGGAACCTATACCGCGCGGGTGATCATGAAGACCTGCACCGTGGCGCCCTGCTATGCGGCGGCGCGTCTGTACCACCAGACCGGCCCCATCCCGGACGACGACGCGCCGCCCGCGACGGAGGCCTGAGGGATCAGCTTTCCGCCGGGCGGAACAGCAGGGCGGCGATCTTGTCCTCGGCGTCGAAGCCGATCATCCATTCGGTCGCCTGGTTGTCGAACGTGACCTTGAAAAGCTGGGCCTCGCCTTCCTGACGCTTGTATTCGACGGTCTTCACCGCGCCGAAGCCCTTGATCAGCGACCCGACCTGTTCGGCCTGCTGGCGAATCTGGGCCGCCAGATTGGGGGTGAAGTCGGAATAGTCGAAGCCGCCGCCCTGAACGTCGGCGATCACGCCGCGCAGCGCCTCTTCGGCCCGGGCGATGTCCGGCGCTGCGGCCGGCGTCGCCGCCGAAGTCGCAGGGGGGCCGGCCGGCGCCGGGCGCGTCGGGGCCGCCTGCGGCTGGGACTGCGTCTGGGCGGGGCGGTCGAAGGCGTTCGGCACCGAGGCCGCGGCCGCCTGGGCCAGGGCCGGCGCGGGCGCCAGGATCAGGGCGGCGCCCAGCAGGGTCTTGGTCAGGATCGTCGTCATGAAAAAGGCTCCGGTCAGGTCAGATAGGGCCAGAGCGAAAGGCCCAGGGCCGTCAGGGCCGCGATGACCGCGACGGTGACGGAAGCCGTCAGCCAAGCCGGAGTTCCCGACTTTTCCATGACCACCGTGGTCGGACGCGGCGGCTCCTGCACCAGACGCGAGATGGCGCGCGCCGCCGCGATCATGTCGTTCAGGGCGTCCCGGGCCTGGGCCTGCGGGCCCAGTTCGCGCCGGATCCAGCGTTCGACCACCGGCTGGGCGGCCTTCCACAGGTCGTGGTCGGGCTGCAGGCGGCGCGCCACCCCCTCGACCGAGACCATGGTCTTCTGCAGCAGGATCAGTTCGGGCCGCAGCCGCATGTCGAACAGGGCGGTGATCTCGAACAACTGGCCCAAGAGCCGGCCCATCGACACCTGGCTGGCGGCGCGGCCGATGACCGGCTCGCCCACGGCGCGCAAGGCCTGGGCGAAGGTCTCCACCGAGTGGTGCGGCGGCACATAGCCGGCCTCGAAATGGACGCGCGAAATGCGGTCGTAGTCGCGGCTGATGAAGCCCCACAGGATCTCGGCCAGATAGCGTCGCTCGGCCGGCCCCAGCCGCCCGACGATGCCGAAGTCGATGGCCGTCAGATGGGCGGGCGCGCTGGCGAACAGATTGCCCTCGTGCAGGTCGGCGTGGAACGTGCCGTGGTCCAGCGCCTGGACCAGGAAGGCGCGCACGACATTGTCGGCCAACTGGTCCTTGTCGAGGCCGGGCAGGTCCAGCAGGGCCGGATCGGTCATGGGCACGCCTTGCGCCCATTCCAGCGTCAGCACCCGCTTGCCCACCCCGTCCCAGATCACGGCGGGGGCCGACATATAGCCGTCCTTGGCCATGACCTCGGCCATCTCGCTGGCGGCGGCGGCCTCCAGCCGCATGTCCAGCTCCAGATCCAGCGAGTTGGCGATGGTCTCGACGAAGGCGGACGGCTCCAGCCGCCGCGCCATCGGAACCAGCCGCCAGACCAGCCGCGCGGCCAGCCGCATGGAATCCAGCCCATTGGCGACCCGGCGCTCCACCCCCGGCCGCAGCACCTTGACCGCGACGGCTCGCCCGTCGGCCAGGGCGGCGCGGTGCGCCTGGGCCAGGGAGGCGGCGGCGACCGCCGGCCCCAGGTCGGTGAACAGGCTTTCGACCGGCCGACCCAGCGAACGTTCGATCTCGCGCCGCGCGTCCTCCAGCGGGAACGGCGGCAGCCGATCCTTCAACCGACCCAGGTCGCGCGCGAACTCCAGGCCGAAGATGTCGGCGCGGGTCGCCAGAACCTGCCCCAGTTTGATCGCCACCGGCCCCAGATGTTCGAAGGCGGCGCCCAGTCGCTGGCCCGGCCGCCCCTGACGTCCGGCGCGGCCGGAGAACAGCTGCACGAACCGCGCGAACGGCCGCGTCCAGGCCGGCAGCAGCGGCGTGACCTCGCGCGGGACCAGGGCGTCATGGCGCGCCAGAACCCACAGCCACCCCATCAGCCGCAGGAAGGACGCCGCCGGGTTCTGCACCGCCACGGTCGCGGGCGGCGGCGGGGCCGTGCGATAGATGCGGCTGGTCAGATCGCCCACCCGTGGTGGATGGCGGCGATCCCGCCCGACAGATTGGTCACGGACACGCGGCGGAACCCGGCGTCCTCGATCAGGCCCTTGAACGCCTGCTGGTCGGGGAAGCGGCGGATGCTCTCGACCAGATACTGATAGCTGTCTCGATCCTTGGCCACCCAGCCGCCGATGCGCGGAATGGCGTGGAAGGACCAGGCGTCATAGACCTTGCGGATCGGCGTGGTCGTGGGGCGCGAAAACTCCAGGCACAGGAACCGCCCGCCCGGCTTCAGCACGCGCCGCGCCTCGGCCAGGGCCTTGTCGATATGGGCCACGTTGCGAATGCCGAAGCTGATCGAATAGGCGTCGACCGAGGCGTCCGGCAGCGGCAGGTTCATGGCGTCCCCGACCGACCAACTCATCTCCGGCTCGCCGCCCTTGTGGACGCCCGCCAGAATCATCTCGGCGTTGTAGTCCATGACGATGATATTGGCGTCGTCGCCGCCGCGCCGCTCTTGCGCCGCGCGCGCCATCTTCGAATAGCGCCGGGCCATGTCGCCGGTGCCGCCCGCCACGTCCAGGATGGTCTCGCCCGGACGGGGGTTCAGCTTGGCGGCGGCGATGTCCTTCCAGATGCGGTGGACGCCCACGCTCATCAGGTCGTTCATCACGTCGTAGTTGGAGGCGACGGAATCGAAGACCCCGCGCACCATCTTCACCTTCTCGCGCGCATCCACGTCGCGAAAGCCGAAGGAGGAACGATCGCCCTGCGAATGCGGGCCGTGGGAGGAGGCGTCGGTCATGCCCATCGTCTAGCGCGTCGCCGCGCCGCCGTCACCCGATCAGACGGGCGATCAGGCGGCTTCCGGCTGAGGCAGCTCCAGATCCTTCATCACGTCGCGCATCAGGCCGTAGCAACCGCACGAGGCGGCCTCCAGCCCGTCGCGATCCAGAACCTTGACCCAGCCCCGTCCGCGCTGGATCAGCGACTTGCCCTCCAGCACCGAACCGACCTCGGACACGGTGGCGCGCCGCACGCCCAACATGCCGGCGATATCGGCCTGGGTCAGGTCGAAACGGTCGTCCTCGGCCCGGTCGTGCAGCGTCAGCAGCCAGCGCGCCAGCCGCTCGTCCAGCCGGTGCTGGGCGTTGCAGGCCGCCGCCTGCTGGACCTGTGCCATCAGCCCCTCGGTGAACCGCGACAGGGCCAGGCGCAGGCTTTCGCTCTTGTCCAGCGCCTCGCCGAACACCTCGGACGAACAATAGGCGGCCAGGCCGTCGCGCTGGGAGATGGCGCGGCTGGCGGCGCGGGCGTTGAAGGGGCCGCACGTCACGCCGATCAGGCCTTCGCGCCCGATGGCGGCGGTCTCGACCATCTTGTCGTCGGGCAGGACGGTCATCAGCGACACCACGCCCCTGATCGGGAACCACACCCGGTCGACGGCCTCGCCGGCGTCGTACAGCATCTGGCCGCGCGTGATCTCGCCCTGCTTCAGGTGGGGTTCGATCCGCTTGCGGTCGGCCGCGTTCAGGGCGGCGATCCACAGATTGTCCATCATCGTCTCCCTATCGCCCGAACCGGGAACCTAACGCCCAAGCTTGACCAGATGTTCCCGGCGCTTGCCGCCCGGTCGCGGGCGCCTTACGCCAAAGAAAAAGAGGAAACGCGATGACAGACACCCGCCTTGACGTTGGGGAAATCCTGCCTGGTCTGCCCGCCTGGCGCGCGGCGGACGGGGATCGCCAGGCCATTCGGCGCAGCCTCGCTTTCGACGATTTCAACGCCGCATTCGGCTTCATGGCGCGCGTGGCGTTGATGGCGGACAAGATGGACCATCATCCCGAATGGTCCAATGTCTACAATCGCGTCGACATCCTGCTGACCACGCACGACGCGGACGGCGTCACCCAGCGCGACGTGACCCTGGCCCGCTTCATCGACGCCGCAGCCGCCGGCATGGGGGTGCGGTCGTGAGCGCGCATCGCCCCGGCCGCGTCGCCGGCAAGACCGTCCTGATCACCGGCGCCGCCGGCGGCCTCGGCGAGGCCATGGCTCTGATAATGGCTCGCGAAGGCGCCCGCGTCGCCGTGACCGACATCGACGGCCCCCGCGCCGAGGCCCTGGCCGCGCGGATCAATGCGGAAATCGCCGGCGCCGCCTTCGCCTATGCTCACGACGTGGCCAGCGAAGCCGACTGGGAGCGGGTCATCACCGCCGCCGTCGCCGACCTCGGCGGCCTGTCGGTTCTGGTCAACAACGCCGGCGTCGGCGGCCCCTTGGCCTTCGTCGAACAGGACACGGTCGAGAACTGGCAACGTCAGTACGAGATCAATCTGCGCTCGATCATGCTGGGCGCAAAACACGCCATGCCGCATCTTCGCGCCTCGGCCCCCGCTTCGATCGTCAACATCTCGTCCATCGCCGGCCTGGCCGCCGCCCCCGGCATGGGCGCCTACAACGCCACCAAGGCCGCCGTCTGGATGTACACCAAGACCCTGGCGCTGGAGGCGGCCAAGGCCGACTGGAACGTGCGCTGCAACTCGGTCCATCCGGTCTTCATCAAGACCCCGATCCTGGACCCCTTCATCGCCATGGCCGGCGGCGACCAGGACAAGGCCCACGAACGCCTGGCGCGCGGCATTCCGCTGAAGCGGATCGGCGAGCCCGACGACGTCGCCTACTGCGTCCTCTATCTGGCGTCGGACGAATCCAAGTTCGTCACCGGCTCCGAGTTCAAGATCGACGGCGGCATGACGGCGCAATAAGCCCGCCGGACGCTTATTCAGGATTGAGGCCGCCCGCGCCATGCTGTAAGCGGCCCTTTCCGGCGTCACGCCGCACACGCACCCGTAGCTCAGCTGGATAGAGTGCTGCCCTCCGAAGGCAGAGGTCACAGGTTCGAATCCTGTCGGGTGCGCCACTTCGGTTTAAAACTGAGAACTCCGCCAGCGGCGGCATAACTCCTAGCATCGCTAGGTTCAGGACCTATTAAATCGCTTGCATGATCGGCGTCGCTCTGATTCCGACGTGGGATCAGGGAGGTATTTGATGAGCGATCTTTTGTGGTTGTCGGACAGGCAGATGGCGGTGATCGAGCCGTTCTTCCCCTTGGCGCACGGCGTGCCTCGGGTGGATGACCGGCGGGTGCTGTCGGGGATCGTGTTCGTGATCCGAAACGGCCTGCGCTGGCGCGACGCGCCGCCGGCCTACGGCCCGCACAAGACCCTCTACAATCGCTTCGTCCGCTGGAGCCGCCTGGGGGTATTCGACCGCATCTTCGCGGCCCTGGCCGCTCAGGCGGGCGAGCCGGACGCGATCATTATCGACAGCACCCACCTGAAGGCGCACCGCACGGCGGCCAGCCTGCTCAAAAAGGGGATGTTCCCCGTCGTATCGGGCGGACCAGGGGCGGTCTGAACTCCAAGCTGCACATCGTCTGCGACGACCGGGGACGACCCCTGGTCATGCTGCTGTCCGAAGGACAGATGAGCGACCACAAGGGCGCCGCCCTCCTGCTCGAGGCCCTGCCGCGCGCCCGCGTCCTCATCGGCGACAGAGGCTACGACAGCCGCGCCTTCCGCGACGCCCTCGCTGCCCGGGGAACCGCCGCCTGCATCCCCTCAAGCCGCAGCCGAAAAGTCCCGATCCCCCACGATCCGGCCATCTACCAACGTCGCCACAAGGTCGAGAACCTCTTCGCCCGCCTCAAGGACTGGCGGCGCATCGCCATGCGTTACGACCGGTGCGCCCACACGTTCATGGCCGCAATAACCATCGCAGCAATAATGATCTTCTGGATCAATGAGTCCTGAAGCTAGCTGGGAGCGTCGCACTTGTGGCTAGTGGCTGGCTCACTCACACGAGAGTGGGCTTGTCGTTGCTTGGCGCCAATGCTTGCGGATGAGAAGCTTGGTCGTGGCGCTGGTGGGCAATGCTGCGTTTGTCAGAACGAAGGTTGGCCTTACATCTGGTGACCGCAATGCGCGGCGTCGGATCGACGTCACAGGGCCGGATGAGCTGATGTAGACTCGCGTCGCGATAAATTCGCTTTCGTTTGATCCGACGCCGCCATACACCTCTCGCGCGAGTTGAGCGGGGGCTTTGAGTGGCGTTGGGGGAGTTGGGGGCGCAGGCTCCCGTCGAGCAGGATACGGGTCTGGCTTGCCTGACACTGTTGCTCGGTTTTCATCAAATTCCGGCCGATCAGAGCCAGCTTCGGCACGATCTCGGGCATGCGGCGCCAGCCGACGACGCCGATCTCGTCCGTCTTGCCAAGCGAGTCGGGGCTAAGGCCAAGACAGCGACCCTGGATATCGCCGCGCTTGAGAACTCGCCCCTGCCGGCGATCGTGCGCGATCGGCAGGGTCTGTATCTCATCGTCGGCGCCTTCCGCGATGGTCAGGTTCTGATCCAGCGTCCCGCCGAGGCGCCCACCGCGCTGACGCTGGAGGCGTTCCAACAACTGTGGTCCGGCAAGGCGGTCTTCATCACCACGCGCGTTGCCGGTGCGGCGTCCGCCAAGTTCGATGTGACCTGGTTCATCCCAGCCTTGGTCAAGTACCGCTGGATGCTGGGCGACGTGCTGGCCGCTTCGCTGGCGCTGCAACTGTTCGCCCTGGCGACACCGATGATATTTCAGGTCGTCATCGACAAGGTGTTGGTGCACCAAGGGCTGACCACGCTGGATGTGCTGGCCATCGGCCTGATCACCGTCGTGGTGTTCGAGAGCTTCCTCGGCGGCCTGAGGGCCTATGTCTTCTCGCACACGACCAGCCGCGTCGACGTCGAGCTGGGCGCAAAACTCTATCGCCACCTGCTCAACCTCCCGCTGGCCTATTTCGAATCCCGGCGGGTCGGCGACACCATCGCCCGAGTGCGCGAGCTCGAGACGATCCGGGAGTTCCTGACCTCCTCGTCGGTGACCCTGTTCGTGGACCTGTTGTTCACCGTCATCTTCCTGGTGGTGATGTGGTTCTACTCGCCCTTCCTGCTGGCGATCGTGGTTGGGACCATCGTTCTCTACGCGATCATCTGTTTCGTCATCACGCCGCCGTTGCGGCGTCGGATCGAGGAGCGGTTCCAGCGCGGCGCTGAGAGCCAGGCCTTCCTGGTCGAGAGCGTGACCGGCGTTCAGACGCTGAAGGCCGCCGCCGTCGAGCCGCAGATGCAGAGCCGGTGGGAGAAGCTGCTGGCGGCCTACGTCAAGGCCGGCTTCAAGGCGGCCCAACTGAATATCTGGGGCGGTCAGGCCATCCAACTGGTCAACAAGGTCTCCACGGCCCTGATCCTCTATGTCGGCGCGCGCCTGGTTATCGGCGGCAACCTGTCCGTCGGCGAATTGGTGGCGTTCAACATGCTGGCCGGTCGAGTGGCGGAGCCGGTGTTGCGCCTCGCCGGGCTGTGGCAGCAGTTCCAGGAAGCCCGCGTCGGCGTCGATCGCCTGGGCGACGTGCTGAACGCACCGACGGAATCCCAATTCTCGGCCTCGCGCGCCGCCCTGCCGCCGGTGAAGGGGGCCGTGGCCTTCGACGACGTGACCTTCCGCTATCGCCCCGGCGGACGCGAGGTGCTGCGCCGGGTGTCGCTGGACGTGAAGCCGGGCGAGATCATCGGCATCGTGGGCCCGTCGGGCTCGGGCAAATCGACCCTGACCAAGCTGGTCCAACGCCTCTATGTACCCGAAAGCGGCCGGGTCATGGTGGACGGCACGGACCTGTCCCTGGTCGATCCGGCCTGGCTG